>NZ_CP137863.1:0-149475 GCF_050920675.1 Novosphingobium rhizosphaerae | reverse complement strand
CTGAATGCCGAACGCGCTCTGACGATCCTCGAGCATACCCAGCTCGCGCTGTCGCTTCTGGTTGAACGGCAATACCCTGAGGACGTGAACGAGCTCATCGACATGGCTCTGCGCAACGTGCGTGAATACCATGCGTGAGGACATCCGCTTCAGCAAGAAAGCCGTCACGCTGACGCATGATTCCGCGCGCGGAAAAGTGAAGCGAAACGCGGGCAATTTCACTCGCGGATCACAGTTGTTTCACCATCAGATTCTGATGACCTGGGCAGGGGTTCGCATCCCTCTTTACACTTGGGCCGGAACAACGGTCTGTCTGCTGACCCTGCTCGTTGCGATCACCTTCAAGGACCATGAGGTGACCCTTGTTCTGATGCGGGTCCTTGCGGAGTTCTGGAACTGGGTCGGACTGAACCCCATGAAGTCCGTCAACCTGACCCTCCCATCGGGCGATATGGTGCAGGGCCGCATGCATATGGTGCCCTTTCATCCCGCCGTCATGGCGGCGTGGGGCAAGGCCATTCAGGTGACTGTCTCGGCCATGCTGGGTTCGGTCTTCATTTGCGTTCCGCTGACGATCTGGTTCTTTGACTATTCTCGGCGCCGCGGGTCAGAAATTCTGACCGAACGTCATGAGCGCGGTGCGGTCAAGGTTGAGCGTGATGTGCTCGTTGCGGCGATCAAACATTACAACTGGAACGAGCACCAGAAGGAATGCCTTGCCCGCATGCCAGCGGAGGACCCTGACGCGGTTCTCAAGGAGGACCTCAAGAGCCGCACGAGGCGTGGGCTTCATCAGCCCTATAGGCTCGCTGGTGTCCCTTTCCCCTGGCGCCTTGAACAGAGCCACGCGATGTTCATCGGCACCACCGGTGCAGGCAAGACAACCGAGCTCAAGAAGATCGTCACACAGGCGAGGGCGCGGGGCCACCGCTGTGTCATCTTCGACCTCACCGGGACCTTCGTCGAGAGCTTCTACGACGAGACCACCGACTTCATTCTCAACCCGATGGATCAGCGTTGCCAGCCCTGGTCGATCTTCAACGATTGCGACAACTATGCCGAGTTCATGAGCGCCGCCAGCGCACTGGTCCCGAGCGGCCGCAATGCGGACGATGATTTCTGGCAGAAATCGGCCCGCACAATCTTTGTCGAAATGTGCATGAAGATGATCAAGCTCGGCATCCGCTCGAACGGCGGGCTTGCCTACTTCCTGATGCACGCCGACCTCAAGACAATCAGCCGCTATCTCGAAGGAACGATCGCAGCTCCGTTGATGTCGCCGTCAGCTGCAAAAATGGCCGAAGCGATCCGGGCAACCTTCAATGCGAACGCCAACGTATTCCGCTTCTTGCCTGAGCCGGCCAAGGGTCAGCCCGGCTTCTCGATCAACAAGTGGATGACCGAGGATGTGAAGGAAGGATCGATCCTTTTCATCACCTCGACCCACCCTGACCTTGTCCTCAATCGACCCCTACTGACCTTGTGGATGGACATTGCCGTCAACGCTCTGTTTCGCATGGGCCGGACCCGCAATCTGCGCACGTGGTTCCTCATTGACGAAGTCCATGCGCTGCATCGTCTGCCCGCCATCGAGAATGGCCTCCAGACCGCCAGAGGGGTCGGCGGTGCCTTCATTCTGGGAATGCATTCCTTCGGTGCCTTGCAGGACACTTACGGGGAGAATGGCGCGACGCATCTCACGTCTCTCGCTGGCACCAAACTGATCCTTAAACTGGCCGATCCGGCCACTGCCCAGCGCTGCTCGGAATTCATTGGCCGGCGGGAAGTCAGGCAGATGGATGAGGCCTATTCCTACGGGTACAACAGCAACCGGGACGCTTCGACTATCACCCCGCGCACCCAGGTGGCCGAACTCGTCTTCCCGGACGACATCTCCAACCTTCCGTCGATGCATGGATTTGTGAAGTTCCCGGACGGATTTCCGGCAGCCCGGATCGAGCTCAGTTGGAAAGACTACAAAGCGCGCGCGCCCGGCTTCGTTCGTGTCACGGATATGCGCGCGGCAGACTATGTTCCAACGCCTGAGCAAGCCGCAGAGATGTTGATGAGGGCAGGTGATGAGAGCGGTCCGGACAAGCAGCCGCAGCGGTCTGAAAAGCCCGTCGATGCGGAGCGCACCGATGCCGAGCAGGAAGCGGAAAGGTTGCGCGAGGAGATCGAGCGATCGGTCGAGCGAACCGTCGAAGAGGTTGAGCGAATCCTGCGCGAACAACGCAAGGAGGAAGAGAGCGCTGTGCCACCGGCGCGCGAGCGCGACCCCCACAGCGCCTTCAAGTTCAGCAAATCCGGCGAGAAGGACAGACGCGAGAAGCAGCAATTCGCCTTGAAAGATGTCGCAGAGCGCTCCGGTCGAGCGCCGAATCGCACCGATCAGCAGCGCGACAAGGATGCCCGGGACGCGGGCCAGGAGAGCGAGGTCCAGCGTGAAACGATCCACGGCTTCGGGGCCGAGGACAAGCGCCGCGCAGAGCCTTCGATTGATGACGATCAGGAGCCGGAACGATGACGGTTCACGCCACTGTCCGGAAGCCGCCACCGGCATCCTGTGTTGCCTTCGGCCTGCGCTTACGCACGCTGCGAGCGGCGCTTTCCAAGACGCAGGGCGAGTTCGCCTCGGACCTCGGAATCGCGGTGAAGACGGTCAAGCATTATGAAGGCGGTCACAGGGATCCGCCTGCCAGTCTCGTCGCGCGTGTCTGCATCAGATTCGCCGTCGATCCAGCCTGGCTTCTGCTAGGCGATGCCGCTCGTCCGATGTTCCAGTCAACGCCTCGGGAAGGGGCCTGAGATGCTCTCGGTCGCATCAGTGGGTTCTGCCGGAGGCGCAGCCAACTATTTCGCCAAGGATGACTATTATGTTGGCGATGACCCGGCTGAGCTCAGCGAGTGGGGCGGGAAGGGTGCCGAGGCTCTCGGGCTGAAGGGACAGGTCTCAAAGGACGACTTCGAGAAGCTGCTCGATGGCAAGCTACCCGACAGCAGCATCGTCAATGCCAATGCCAACCGCCGTGCCGGAATTGATCTGACTTTCTCGATGCCGAAGTCGGCCAGTCTGATGATCCAGTTGGGCGGCGACAAGCGTGTGCTGGAGGCGCAGGCCAGTGCGGTCAAATCCGTCATGGCCTATCTGGAAAAGCACTTCGCAGAAGCGCGGGACTATTCCCGGAATGGCAATGGCGAGCCGGTCAGGACCGGCAACCTCGTCTACGCGCTCTTCCAGCACGACACGAGCCGCAAACTCGACCCGCAGAACCACACCCATGCCGTGATAGCGGCAATGACGCAGGACAAGGCGGGCAAATGGAAGGCGCTTTGGAATGGTGAGATCTGGAAGAACAATTCGGTCCTGGGCTCGATCTACAACGCGGCCCTGCGCAGCAACCTCGAGAAGCTCGGATACCAGACAGAGATCACCGGCAAGCACGGACAGTTCGAAATCAAGGGCGTGCCGCGCGATGTCATCGATGCGTTCAGCCAAAGACGCCAGGACATTCTGGCAACCGCGGAGAGGTTGGGTCGCAGCCCGTCCGAAACCGAAGCGATGCGCGAGATCACCAAGCGGACCCGCGATCCCAAGCTCAATCCTGACGACAAGCAGGCGCTCAAGGCTGAGTGGGTCCGGCGGGCCGAAGGGCTGGCCTTTGACGCCAAGGCGCTGGCCGCAGAGGCGCGGACGCGCTCCGAGCTTTCGGCCGAAGCCAAGCTCGGCAGCGCCGAGCGCGTGCGTGAGGCGATCAAGGACATTCGCGATACGGCCCGCATCTATACGCGTCCGGCTGACGAACTCACGACCAACGGTCTGGCGCGGACCCTGCTGACCCCGACGCAGCTGCGCACCGAGATGGCGACCGCATCGGCCATCCGTATGATCGGGGAGCGGGAAACCTCATGGACGCGGGCTGAGCTCGTCAAGAGCGCGCTCGACCTTGGTCTCAGGGGCGTGACCGCCGAAGGCGTTGAGGACCGCATGCAGCGGCTGCTGGAGGGCGGCCAGGTGCTTGCTGGCAAGAGCACCCGGATCGATGGCGTGCCTGACCGTTTTACGACGCCCGAACACCGGCTGATCGAGCGCTCGACACTCGACAACGTGGCGCGCGGGCAGGGGGCCAGTCCGGGCATGCTTGCGATGGGAGAGGCTCCGTCACGCCTGCGAGAGGCTGCCGGCGAACGGGATCTCAATGCCGAGCAGATTGCAGCAGGCACCCTCGCGCTTGGCAGCGATGACCGCACGGTGGTGATCCAGGGGGTCGCAGGTGCCGGCAAGACGACCCTTATTTCCGCGATAGCCAGCGTCGCCCACCAAGAGGGCAGGGAGGTCATCGGCCTTGCGTTTGCCAACAAGATGGTGAGCGACCTCCGGAACGAAACCCAGCTTCGCGGCCGAGACGGAGAATTGCTGCAAGCGGGGATCGCAGCGCAGACGGTCTCCTCGTTCATCAACCAGCACTTGCGCGGCGCGCTCCACGGGTCGGGACCGAAGTTCGAGGCGTCACGCAAGCTGGTTGAAGGCAAGGTCCTCATTCTCGATGAAGCCTCGCTCGTTGCCAACAAGCCGATGAACGACCTTCTGACCATCGCCAACCGGCTCGGCGCCGAGAAAGTCATCATGGTGGGTGACAAGGCGCAGCTGCTCTCGATCGAGGCGGGCAAGGCGTTTGCGCTCATCCAGGCCGACAATCCCGCCATGGCCCGGCTCGAGACCTCTTTGCGCCAACGTACCCCCCATATGCAGGAAGCCGCCGGTCTTGCGAGGGCGGGCCAGTTCAGGGAGAGCTTTGCCTCGCTCGGCGAGCGCGTGATCGAAGCGGGCCAGGATCACCTTCGGGTGACGGCACAGACCTGGCTGGCGCTGGGGCCAGAGGATCGGTCGCGTACTGCGATCTACTCGGCGGGCCGCGATGCGCGCGGGGCGCTCAACCGGATGGTGCAGGAAGGTCTGAAGGCCGAAGGCGTGCTGAAGGGCGAGGGCATGCAGCTCGCGACGCTGCTACCTGCCCACGCCACACGCGAAGAGCTGCGCTACGCCAGCACCTACGACAAGGGCCAGGTTCTTGAGGTCATGCGTGCCAACGCTCCGGGGGGGCTGGCGCGCGGGCGCTATGACGTTGAAAGCACCGATGGTCGGGGGAGGGTGGTGCTGCGCGATGCACAGGGCAAGCTGAAGCGCTTTGACCCTTCCAGCATCGACCCGGCTGACAAGCGCGATGCCCTGCGACTTTCAGAGAAGCATCAGGAGACGATCTACGAGGGTGACAAGGTCCGCTGGAACGAAAAGGACACCGCTCGCGGCCTGATGAAGTCCGAGGAAGCTCGTGTTCTGGCGATCCGGGACGGGGTCGTGACGGTCGAGAACCGCCAGGGCGACACTATCGAGCTCAAGCAGAACGACCGGATGCTCGAGCGCATGGGTCTCGCCTATGCGCTGAACATGCATCAAGCGCAGGGCGATACCCGCGACATGGCGATCGGCGAGATGCACTCGGCCGCCCGCAACCTTTCGAACCAGCGCCTTGCACTTGTGATGATGACCCGAGTGCGTGACGACATCACGATCATCACCAACGACAAGGACCGTCTGCTCAGTCAGATCGAGCGGAACCCCGGCGACAAGACCAGCGCACTTGAGACCCTTGGCGAAAAGCTGGTCGATGAGGGGAAGGGAAGGCGCACTTCCGCTGAATTCAGCCCGAAGATCCCCGAACACCTGCGCAACGGTGGCGACAGCCTCTCGCCGCTTCCCAACGTGGCAAGGGACAGCCTGCGGTCGGTACCGCAGATCGACCTGCCCGAACGCAGCATCGAACGCAGCCGATAGGAGAAGAGCCATGCCACCACGTGATCCAGCCAGTCACAAGGCAGAACAAGGTTCTGAACATGATTCAACGGTCGTCGTTCGCGATCCCGTGACCGAGGGGTTCATCAAGGCAACGGGCATTGGTGCGGCAAGTGTCGTGCAGCCAGTTGATGTCTTGTCTGCGTGTACGCAGAGCATGTCCAAAAGTGAGGTCTGTGCGGGCGAGCAAGGCTCACTTTCCGGGCCTTTCCCGGGACCTGAATGGGTGGCGCTGGGGCTGGCAATCATTGCCGCGGTCCTGGTTGGATCGCTCGCGACTGCCTTTGTGGCGGCCATCCGGAAAGTCGCGTGGCCGGCTCGAGCCCGGCTCATGGCTCGCCATTCGGCCGTTACCCGGCCTCGAGGCTGAGACGACAGAGATTGGCGAGTTTCTCACCTTTCTTCAGGTTCGCCCAACCCCATTCTTCCAAAATATCAACTATTTGCTTCGCGCTACTCTTTGCACAGATGTTACGAGGACACCGACAAGGATCCCAAGGTCGCGATGCCGCGCGCACGTTCATGAATCTGCAGGACCAAGCGAATGAAGATCGAAGTTGCTCCCGCTAGGCTGACAATTGTTAGCAGTTCAATGCAGCGTTTCTCCGTCTCGATTGCGCTTTGGTTCCCTGTCCGTGCATTGGGAAAGCCATTCGATAGCATCATGGGTGCAGAACCAGTCGATCCCGAGTTCCTGAGCATACCAGGCTGCTTCGCTCTCGCGGCCGGGTGAGTATGTGCCGGATGCTTTGTGCCAGAGCTCTGAGTTGGCCAGATGGCGTGGGATATGGCGATTGGCGAGGCAAGCCTTGGCTGCCATGTCGCGCGTTTTCTCACAATCGCCTTGCGCACGATAGGCAAGGAACACGCGGGTGAACTCCATAAAAGCCGAGACTTCATCGTGGTACTTGGCGAGCAAGGCGGCTGCCGCCTGATCGGCGTCCGTCCGGATCAGCCAGACCAGAAGAATGTAACGCAGACCCTGGTTGTCGTTCGGATTGAGCTCGAGCATTTCGCGCAAGTGGGCGATGGCCTCGATCCGTTCATCAGGGTTACTGGAATACCACAGGTCCTGCGCCAGCGCGCAGCGCGCGCGCATGTAGGGGCGGGTATCGAGGATCAGCCAGAAATCCCCTTTGGCCTCGGCGAAGCGCCGTTCGCCGACCGCAAGTTCTCCGGCACAAACGGCACGCAAGAGGTATTCGCGGCGTTGAATGTCGGAGAGATTGCGTAGCTTGGAGAGTTGCAGCCAAGCATCCGCACAAAGCGGAGAGCGGGCAAGGGCCTTGCGGGCCAGCATGTTGCGGCGCGTCCGATCAGGTTCATCCCAAGCATTGTAGGCGAGCTCCTGCGCTTCATTGATCTCGTCGTAGCTGGCTCCAACGCCGCCGCTCCGCGCAAGCTTGCGCAGTCCATCGCAATCCGGAAAGCGCTCAAGGTCGGAGCCGGATTGCTTGTATGTCATCACTATGGCCTCCCTCACCGAATGACTGCGACACTGACCCCCGCGGCGTCTGCAATAGTGCGCCATTGCTTGTCAGCAGTCAGGGCGGTAAGTCCGTCACGGTTGGCAAGCGCAAGGCAAAAGCGGTCGCCGAGCGACAGTCCGGCTTCTGCCGTCGCGGCGCGTAGCCGCCCAGCGATCGTAGCGAGTGCCTGATCGGCATCCACAATGGTGACCGGCAGAGGCTTCAGCATGGCATCCACTTCATCGGCGGGCATGCCGGCATGGATAAAATGGCTGACGACTTCCGCATAGTTGACGCTCGACATGCGGGCATCGGCGATCGCATCGGCAACCTTGCCTGCTCCGGGTTCGTCCCGAAGCAGGGCGAGCAGCGCCGAGGCGTCGAGCACCATTTCGCTCATTCGCCCGAATCCTCGCGGCGCCGGGCAAGGAAGGCATCGACAGAGGCCTGTGGCTTGTCAGCCGTGTACTTTCTGGCGAGCGCCTGCGCGTGAGCGATCGACTGTGCGACAGTCCGCAAGATTACGCCATCCTCGGTTTCCTCGACCAGCAGCGCACCACCGCCAGC
Organism: Novosphingobium rhizosphaerae; assembly: GCF_050920675.1. NCBI lineage: Bacteria > Pseudomonadati > Pseudomonadota > Alphaproteobacteria > Sphingomonadales > Sphingomonadaceae > Novosphingobium > Novosphingobium rhizosphaerae. The sequence goes on along the minus strand of NZ_CP137863.1, from coordinate 141,585 downwards.
TAGGCCAAGCCGCTTGCGGATATCGGCCGGCAGGCTCATCCGGCCATTGGGCGTGATCGTTACTTGCACGGTCATGGCTTAGGTCCTCAAACACCTGAATGCGGCGCGACGTTGTGCGTTCAGGGCATCCAGCGGGGCTTATGCCATAAAATCGAAAACATGTCACGAACGGCACGATGTGGCACGAACGCTCAGTTTGATAATATATCTTATGTTAAATTAAATCAAAAGGTTAGCGTGATTTTGGGCCATCCTGCCATGACGATTGATCGCGAGGCAAGCGCCCATCGTCGTCGATCACTTCGAGGCGATGCGGCGCAGCGCGGCTCCACGACCACAGGACCAGATTGCGATCGCCTTGTGTGGCGCGGGAGGCAAAGCTCGGCACGACCACGCCGGCGCAGCCGCCGGCCAACAGCCGGTCAGCGAGTTCCCACGTGGGAACGGCCTTGCGTGCGCCCACAAGCAGTTCCCACGCGCAGCCCAGCTGGTTCGCGGTCACACCGACGCTCTCGCACACTGCAGAGTCGGTCAGATCGATGATGTCGGCCAGTTCAGCACGGTACGTGCAAATCGTGAGGGGCTGTGCCTTGAAAGCAAAGCCCTGCTGGGCTTCGAGCCATGCGGTCTCAAGGCTCAGCGCCGAATAGAAGCACGGCGTGCCGGGGCGGTTGAAGCGACCGCCATGAATTCTCGCGCCTTCACCGGATTCAGGGTCGTAGGCCCACGCCGGATGATGCGCCCGGTAGACGAGACCGTCGAACCGGCTGAACGGCAGCGTCACGCGCGGACCTTGACCCAAGGATCAGGCAAAGCCGCCAGCGGCAATCCGGCCAAGATAGGCGCGGACCTGTTCGCCCTGCCCCTGTCGTACGAGCTCTTCGGCTGTGGCATCACCGAACGACGGCAACGGCTGCGATCGGTACCAGGCATAGGCGGCAAGCTCGCTGCCGGCCCAAGGAATGACACGGTTGATGATCTCGCTCACCTCGCGCAGCCGGGCCTGGGTGACCATGCTGTTGCTGCGAGAGGCCTTCGAGACCGCATCGCGCGACAGCCCGGCCGCACGCGCCAGTTCGGACTTGGTGATATGGAGCGCCGCCGACAGCCGATCGGCAGAGACGCCCTTGTCACCTGTGACCTCGCTCAGGAATGCCGCGCTTGCCATATGCCTCACCAATTGCCGCGATATGGGTCATTATATGCGGCAAAAGCCACGATAAGTCAACGCGGACAGATCGGCCGAGCTCCACGCCTATTCGAATACGACGCCGAGCTTCTTGCGCGGCCGCGCGACTTTGGTAGTCACCGGCTGCGCTTTCGGGCTCTGCCCGGGCTTGCGGCCGAGGCCGTTCTGGATCGCGAGCTCTGCACGCTTGGCGGCATAGTCGGGCGCAACCATCGGGTAATCCGCCGGCAGGTTCCAGCGCGCGCGATACGCGGCCGGGGTCAAGCCGTGGTCGGTCCCGATATGGCGCTTGAGCATTTTCATCTTCTTGCCGCAATCGAGGCACGTCACCGCCTCGGGCTTGACCGATGCACGGACGGACACTGCTGGGGTGCGGGTCTCTTCGGCGGGCTCTGCGGTCTGGCCAAGCGAAGCGACCGAGGCATAGACCGACTGGATGAGGGCCGGCAGGTCGCTGCTCGAAACCGAGTTGTTGCTGACGTGCGCGGAGACAATGTCAGCCACGTGGTTCAGGAGCGTGTCATCAGCCATCGGTCGAATGCCCTCGTCTTAAATGAGAAAACCCGCCCTTATGGCGTCCGCGAGAAAGGCTCCAGTAGAAACGGGGCCGGTTTCACCAGCCTCCATTCGGGCGCAGACCCAAAGGCGCCAACCGGAAAGCATATGCACGCCGCCACTTTCCTGAGCGGCATGATCGCCAGGCTCGCCGACGTTCAAGCCGCGAACAGCTCGCCTTGCCGCTGCACTGCCGCGGCTGCCAAGCTCCGCACCGCCGCGGGGCGTCTTAACAGCCGCAGTACCTGCGGCGGCACGACGTAGACGGCATGGCGGCCGCCGCCGCGATTGGGATGATCGGTCGCATAGCCGGCATAGTGGCGGGTCACGAGACCGGCACGGACGAGATCGGAGATAGCGCGGCTCACATTGGCACGCCCGACAGCGAGGACTTGCTCCTCGACCGCGTCATCGATGCGCTGGCGATCAGACTTGGGATCCCCCGTGAGGTCGCTGGCAAGCGATGCCGCGACGCGCGCGCGCAGGGCCGCGCGGCGCGCTGTCTGCTCGCTCATGGGCAGAAGCTGAGTGCACAGCCATTCGCGCAGCAGGACGGGTTTTTGATCAGCATGAACATAGGGCCCGGCATGCCCTCGCCCGTCGGCAATCTCGGCCACGAGCTGCAGGACCAGGAAGGCATAACGCGGCCGGCTCGAAACTTCAGCCAGCACCGCATAGATGCCGCCAACACCGCTTTTGTGAGCCTGTCGTTCCATGGATCAGGGTTGAGCACAAAAGGTGAATCTTGTGAATCCCCTTATGTTTCGCCAGTGTCGTTTGTCAGCTGTGACACTTTGCCTCAGGGCAGAGTGTCACAGCTGACAGGTGCGGCCGAAATTTGCGCGCACACCCCCGAACAAGGCGATGAGCTGGCCGAAAACCAAAAAAAGGGCCAGCTTGCGCCGGCCCCGTGGAAAGTTTGGGAGAGGATGCCTGAAAGGCATGGCTGATATGGGTCAGCCCTTCTCCAGCGGCAAGTGCACAGATGGCCAAGTGCCTTGCAGTTTCTGCACCTCCCCGGCCATTCTTGGCTGACCCGCGATAAGCCACTCACGGAAGCACAGAGCCGCGGCGAGCCTCCAAGGGAGCGGAAACGTGCGTTTTGGTGAGGAATTGGGGGGCTCAGCGCCAGCGCCGTGCAAGGCCTATCGAGACCAGCGCTTCGCCAAGGTCCACTCCTTGTACCGAGACCGTGGCGAGCGTGCGCCCATAGGCGTCCGTACCAAGCCGAGAGATCATTACTGGCCCGCGCGCGATGGCTGCCACGAGCGCCACGCGGGCAGCCTCCCCTGCCCGGTAGTCGCACCAGGCATAGGAACGGCGCTCATCCTGGCACTTGGGGCTGCCCGGCAGTTCGGGCGCGTCGATATTGGCAATGCGAACCCGCTCCCGGCCGCAGCGGATCGTGTCACCGTCATGGACGCTGGGCGAAAGACACAAGCCAGCAGCAGCGAGAAGCAATGGCATGAGACGGAGTCTATCGCCACAAGAACGCCAAGCCAAGAGCGTGGCCTCTGCCCCGCAAGCTGTTGGCCCTGGGTGTGATCTGCGAGGGTCGGCACCCACGCCTGGAAGTGTGGACAGGCAGCGGTGCAAGGCGCCGGTGCGCGCACTATCACATAGGGTCTCTCGGCATCCCAAAAGAATAGCAGATCGTCATTACAACGGGGCGCGCCGGCACTGGCGACAATTGGGACAAAGCCGCCGTAAGTAGTGCATCGATGGAGCGGCAGCTTTTTGCGAGAGCCGATGCTGCAGACTTTCGGGGGCGTTCTCATCACATGCCTGACTTTGGGCAAAACGAGATGACATACCTCTCCCGTGCGCGTATCCGCGGACCCAAGATGAGCGGCTTGCGCACCTTCCTTCTTCGCTATCGGGCCATGGCGTTTGCCGTGATGGCCCTGGCGCTCGCGATGAAGGCGATCGTACCTGCAGGTTATATGATCGGCGCGGAATCTAAGGTTTTGACGATCCGCATCTGCGACGAGACCCAGCTTTCAGCTGCCGTCCAAAATGCTCTGAGCGCCCGCGATATCGTCATTCCGATGAAGGGCGAACCCGCTGGCAAGCACAGCAAGGGCGAGGGCATGTGCCCCTATGGTGCGCTCTCGTTCGCCGGCCTTGCCGGGGCTGATCCGATCCAGCTGGCCCTCGCCCTGCTGTTTATTCTGGCCGCCGGATTTGCCGCGCTCGCGCTGCCCGCGCCGCGCCGCGCCGCCCATCTCCGCCCGCCGCTGCGCGGACCGCCCGCCCTCTCCTGACGCAACCGGGTCCGGTACAATGCCGGGCCTTCGGCCTGCCTTGATGCAGGCCATCCGTCAGATCCGGCCGGCTCTCACCAAACGCATGTTCTGCGTGGTTCAGGGCTGGCCCGCCCGGAAAGCAGTTCCGGGCGCTTGAGGCCGGAGTGCCTTCGCGATGTACACGATTCTGCGCCGTTCGCCCGAACGGCCCGCGCCGCATGGTCATGGGGCCATGGCGGCATCAGCTCCCCTGATCCTGCACATGCAGGAAAACCGGTCCACCCTCTCGAATGAAGCGCGCAGCGCCGTGACCGCGCTGGCGCTTTCGCTCATCGCCGGGACCATCGTCCCCGCCTTCGAAGGGCTGCTGTTCGTGCCCATCGCGGCGCTCGGCGGGCTGGGTGTGCTGACCTTTGCGCTGGAGCGTCACGCCCGCACGGCTCCTGCCAGCGAGACACTCGAACTGGTCGGTGATCTCGTGCGTCACCGCGACAGCACCGGGCGCGCAATCGGGATCCCGGCGCGCCGCGCGCAGCTTGCCACGCTGGGCCGGGCTGAAGCCGACCTGCGCCTGTTTCTGGAAGCGCAGGGCACCCGGATCGAAGTCGCGCGCTGCCTCGGACAGCACGAACGGCGCGAGGTCGCCGTGCTTGTGCGCGATGCGCTCTCGGCCGCAAGCGGCGGTGCCGCATGGTCCTGAACCCGCAAGGCCTGCGCCGTTTCCGACGCCGGACCTGGGCGGTTGTCGCCGCCTGCCTCGCTATGCGCGCCGCCGCCGCTGCGGCGGGCTTCGACCCCGCCGACCCCGCTTCCGCCAACGCCCCCGAAATTGCGTGCCCATCCTTTGTGGAGACTTCATCATGCTGAACCGTCCTGCTTCGTTTTTTGCCGCCGCCCTGATGGCTGCCGCCGCCGTACCTTCCGCCGCCGTGCTTGCGCATGGCTACAAGGCGGGGGCGCTCTCGATCGCGCACCCATGGTCGCGCCAGACCGCCCCGGGCCAGACCGTGGGCGGCGGGTTCCTTGTCGTCACCAACAGCGGCGCGAAGGACGACAAGCTCGTTTCGGTGACCAGTCCGGTTGCCACCGAGGTGCAGCTGCACACGATGTCGATGGATGGCGACGTGATGCGGATGCGCCAAGTCACTGGCGGGCTAACGGTGCCCGCCCACGGCAAGCTCGAGCTGAAGCCCGGCGGCTTCCACGTGATGTTCCTCGGGCTCAAGGCCCCGCTCGCGCTTGGCGCGAAAGTGCCTGCCACGCTGACCTTCCAGCGCGCCGGCAAGGTCAAGGTCGAGTTTGCCGTGGAGCCGATCACGTCAACAGGCCTCGCGCCAGCAATGGATCATGATCATGCCGGACACTGACCAAAAGCAAGGTTTTGGCGCGGTCTGGAAATGGGCACTCGGGCTTGGCCTCGCTTTCGCCATCGGCCTTGCATTCGCGCTGACCCCGCACGGCGAGAGCAGCAACCTCGCTGCTGAAACCGGCATCGGCGGCCCGTTCACGCTCACCGCGCCGGATGGCAAGCCGTTCACGCTCAAGGATCTCGGCGGCAAGCCGTTCGCGATCTACTTCGGCTTCACCCGCTGCCCTGATGTCTGCCCCACCACGCTCTCGCGCCTCGCGCTGCTGCGCGGGAAGCTCGGCGCGGATGGCAGCAAGTTCAGCATCGTGTTCGTCTCGGTCGATCCCGGGCACGACAAGCCGCAGGCGGTGGGCGAATACGTCAGGTTATTCGGCACCCCGGTCATCGGCCTCACCGGCAGCGAGGAGCAGCTGAAGCCTGTGATCAAAGCCTATGGCGTCTACGTCAGCAAGGTGCCTCAGCCCGGCGGCGATTACACCATCGATCACAGCGCCGCCGTGCTGCTGATGAATGGCGAGGGCCGCCTCGCCGACATCATCGGCCACGACGATCCCGATCCCACCGCGCTCGCCAAGCTCAAGGCGCTGGTCAGCTGACCCATCACCATAACAGACAAGGGACTATTTTCATGAGGACTTCCATCCTGGCCATGGCCGGGGCGCTCGCCGCAATCCAGCCGGTCCATGCCGAGGAGGCAGCCGACAACACCAGCACCGACAAGCGGGAAATCATCGTGACCGGCCGCTACGCCGCCAACGAGAGCACCAGCGCGAGCAAGACCGGCCAGCCGATCCTGCTAACGCCGCAATCGGTGCAAGTGGTGAAGCGCGAGGTTCTGCTCGATCAGAACGCGATCACGCTGACCGATGCGGTGCGCAACGTCGCCGGTGTCTCGTCCGATTTCGGCTTTGGCGGGGCGACTGCGCCGCTGCTGGTGCTGCGCGGATTTTCGACAGTGTCGATGACCACGCAAAGCTCGCTCTACAGCAGCGGCACCTACTACCTCGACGGCACCAAGGTGCGCGGCGTGCCGATCGACATGGCGAACGTCGAGGCGGTCGAAGTGGTCAAGGGGCCGGATGCGGTGCTGTTCGGCCGGGCGGAACCGGGCGGCCTTGTCAATATCCGCGCCCGTCCGCTGACCGCCACCCCGCAGCGCGAGCTTGCCCAGACGGTAGGCGAATACGGCCTCTCGCGCACTTCGGCGCGGATCGGCGGCGCGCTCGATGCGGATCAGCATTGGGTCGCTGCGGTTTCGGGCAGCTACCTCAACACCGGATCGAACCGAGACTATGTGGTGGAGAAGCTCGCCTCGGTGAATGGCTCGCTCGGCTGGCGGCCATCCGCCGATACCAGCGTGACGCTGAGCATAGACTACCTCAATCACCGCTATCGCAACGACTACGGCATTCCATCGGACGGGGCGCGGCCGGCGGATGTCCCGCTCCACACCGCCTACAACAAAGCGCCGGTGCTCTCGAAGGCCGAGACGCAGGTCTACCGGCTCGACGTGCGCCAGGCGCTTGGAAGCGACTGGGAACTGCGGCTGCGCGGCATCCACATGCGCTCGCACACGCGCGAGCTCGATGTGGCGCCCTACCGGCTTGATCTCACGTCGGGTGAGGATCTCTTCGCCTCCTCGCGCCGCCTCGCGCTCTATTATTTCAACGTCCGGCCAGACGGGCGCTACCGGGTCGATCAGGCCAGCGCCGATCTGATCGGCACGGTGCGCACCGGAGGCTTGGTCCACCATCTCGCAGTAGGGACCGAGTACTTCCGTGAGGGAAAGACAGGGCTTTCGTACTTCCAGCAGCTTGGCACGGTGAGCCTCGAGAACCCGGATGTGGCCAATACGCCGCCGCTCGATACCAGCCTTGCCGCGCCCGTGGACATCGTCGACCGTGACCGCTGGTTCTCGCTGACCGCCGAGGATGCCATCGACTTTGGCGGGGGCTTCCATGCTGTCGCCGCGGTCCGGCACGACTGGACGAGCACGATCTATTCCTCGCCGGGCCTCGCGCCCAACAATGTCAGCTTCACGTCGCCCCGCATCGGCGCGACGTGGGAGGCCGCGCGCGGCGTGGTGTTCTACGGCCAATTCCAGCGCGGGCTTTCGGCGAACAACGGCGTCAATCCCGATGGCACCAAGCTCGCGCCCGAAATCGGCCGCCAGTTCGAGATCGGCACCAAAGTCCAGACCGCCAACAAGCGCCTCACCGCGACCCTGGCCGCCTTCGATCTGGTCAAGACCAACCGGGGCGATTTCACCTTCTTCCCGGTAATCCGCACGATCGGCCGCGCCCGTTCGCGCGGGATCGAGCTTGACGTGAGCGGCGAGATCACCCCGCAGCTTTCGGTCATCGGCTCCTACGCGTTCACCGACACCAAGGTCGATGCGGGATCGCTGCGCCTTGCCAATACCCCGCGCCATGCCGCAAGCCTGTGGGCGCGCTATCAGGTCACCCCGGCCGCCTCGTTGGGCGGCGGGGCGTTCTTCCAGTCCGCGCGCTTCGGTGATGTCGGCAACACCGTCACGCTGCCGGGCTATGTCCGCTTCGATACGGAAGCGGCCTACCGGTTCGTCATCGCAGGGGCCAATGTCACCGCGCAGATCAACCTCAAGAACGTGCTGAACAAGCGCTACTACATGTCCCAGCACCAGTTCTCGCCCGACTGGATTGCGCCTGGCGCGCCGCGTACGCTGACCGGAACGCTGAGGGTCGAGCTGTGAAGCGCAGCTTCCTCGCCCCGGCCTTCCTCGCCATCGCCGCCGTGATCGGCCCGGCGGCGATGGCGCGTGCCAACTCGAGCCCGGCCCAGATCATTCCGCTCTACGCGAAAGGCACGGTTGCTTCGCTCGGCGTGCCGGAGACGCGGGTCAGGCAGCCCTCGGGTGAACCGTTGATGTTCAACGTCAGCGAGCCCGGGCTGGAGGTGTTCCGCCCGGCACCGGGGACCGCAAACGGCACGGCAGTGATCATCGCGCCCGGCGGGGGCTTTGTCGCGCTGGAGTATGCGGCCGGGGGAACCGCAGTGGCGCGCAAGCTGGCGCAGCACGGCGTAACCGCGTTCGTCCTCAAATACCGCACCATCCGAAGCGCCGCCGATCCGATGCAACTCCCCGAAGTCCATCTGCGCGAGATGGAACTCATCATGGCCCGCGCGCAAAGCGGCGTCCCCGCCGAAGTGCCGCCCTTCGCCGGTGAGCCGCATGCAATCGAAGACGGCGAGCGGGCCATTGCCATCGTGCGGCAACGCGCGGCGGAATGGGGTATCGATCCCCGGCGAGTGGGCGTGATCGGCTTCTCGGCGGGGGCCTATCTCGCCGCCGACCTCGCCATCGGCGTCAAGGCATCCCGGCCGGACTTCGTCGCGCTGCTCTACGGCGGTCTGCGCACGCCAGTCCCCGCTGATGCGCCGCCAGCCTTCATCGCCGCCGCCGCCGATGATGCGTTTCAGCCGGATGACGCAGTGCTGCTCTACAACGCATGGCACGAGGCCGGAGCGGCCGCCGAAGTCCATGTCTACGAGCGCGGCGGGCATGGCTTCGGGCTGATGCGCAAGGGTGCGACCAGTGACTATTGGCTGCACGAACTCATCTGGTGGATGCAGTCTCGCGGCTTGATAGCGCGTGAAAATCAAGGTGATGGCCAGTGATTGAAGGACGGGACCTGCTGCGCCTGGCCGGAATGGGTTCAGCCGCACTGCTCGCGCCGCATCGTGTTGCCGAAAGGGTCATGGCCGCACAGGCAGCAGATGGAATTGCAACGCCCGGCAATCCCGGCGCCGCCGAGCAGCCGTTTGGCGAAATGATGAGCCAGATGTTCGCGCCCCTGAAAGCGCAGTATGGGGCGCTGGCGATGAGGGGATAACCGCGCTACGGCCCGTGCCGTGTTCCTTTGAGAGCCATATCCATGCAGACGGTTTTCCTCCTCATCGCGTCGAATGTTTTCATGACGATAGCCTGGTACTGGCATCTGAAAGGGGGAATGGACAAACCGATCCTGCTTGTCATCGGGATCAGTTGGAGCATCGCGCTGGTCGAATATTCGCTGGCCGTTCCTGCCAACCGCATCGGCTACGCGTCAGGCTGGTCCGCAGGCCAGCTCAAGATCGTGCAGGAGGCGATTGCCCTGATCGTGTTCGGCGGTTTCATGGTCATGTTTCTTGGGGAGCCGCTGCACTGGCGGCATTTTGCCGCATTTGCCTGCATCATGGCAGCGGTCGGCTTCCTGTTCATCGGGAAGTAACGTCAGTCTGCAGCGCGCGGCAGGCAGAGCTTGGCGGCGAGCCCGCCTGCATCAGCGGTGCCGAGGGACAGCGATCCGCCATAAAGTTCGGCAAGTTCGCGGGTAATTGATAGCCCGAAACCGTGGCCATCACCGCGCTCATCCAGCCTGCGGCCCGCCACAAGCGCCTCTGCCTGCGCCGCTTCGGTCAGGCCCGGCCCATCGTCGGCGATCACGATCTCGATGGCCGAACCCGCGGCGCGTGCGTCGATCCAGACAGTCTGCGCTGCCCAGCGCCAGGCGTTGTCGAGCAGGTTGCCCAGCATCTCGTCGAGATCCTGCGGATCGCACGCCACTGACATCGCAGGGCCAATGGTCATTTTAGCCGTCACGGTCCGATCACCGTGAATGCGGGCAAGGGTTTCGACAAGGTCCGTCACATGCACGCCCAGCGGCGTCGCTTGCCGCATTGGCTTGCCGGGCGCGGCAGCGCGCGCGCGGCCGAGATGATGGCGGATGCTGGCATCCATGCGGTCTACCAGAACCCGAGAGGCGCTCTTGGGGTCGGCATCCTCCTGATCGAGCCGGACGCGCAGCGCCGCCAGCGGTGTCTTCAGGCCATGCGCCAGATTGGCGACATGCCGCCGCGCATTGTCGAGCCCGGCTTCGTTCTGATCGATCAGGGCGTTGAGTTCGGTCACGAGTGGTCGCAGCTCCAGCGGCTGATCCGCCGGCACATGGCGCAAGACGCCGCATCGCACGGCCGCGAGCGATGCCTCCAGACCCCGCAATGGCCGCAGCCCGAAGCGCAGTTGCAGGACGATGGATGCAATCAGGACCATACCCAGGATCAGCAACGACGCGAGCAGCGGCGCTATCGCCTGTCGGAGCGGACGTTCTGCAACCTCGCGCGGACCCGATGCGGTGATCGTGACCGGCCCTGCGATGGTGCCGCGTTCGGCGATGCGGAAATGCAGTGGCTCACCCGATGCGGCCATGCCATCGGCAGGGTGTATCGGCCCATGATCTACGCCGCGATGTTGGACTGGCTGCAGCAGCGGCGCAGGCATGGCATTGCCGCCCAGCGATGCCGAGCGCAAGGTCTGATGCGGCGCGCGCACCTGCCATGCCCAGCCGGAACCCGGCTGGTCGAAGGGCGGCACATCGATAGCCCGCGCGGCATCGACGGTCCCGTCAGGGCGGACGGCCCGCGCCAGAAGCGCGATCTGCGCATCGAGGCGGTCGTCGAGCCCGTGCATCACGAAGCGTTCAAGCACACGGCCGATCAACAGCCCCGCGATCACAAGCGCAATGGTAATGAACAGCACGGCGCTGCCGAGCAGCCGTCCGTAAAGGGAGCGAGGTACCAGCTTCACAAGCGCCTGCCGGTCAGTTCGTAGCCGCGCCCGCGAACGGTCTCGATCATCGCTGCACCGATCTTGCGCCGCAAGCGCCCGATGATGACTTCGAGCGAATTGGAATCGACGTCGGCATCGCCTTCATAAACCCGCTCCAGCAATTCGGCGCGCGCGACAACGGTGCCGGGGCGAAGCGCGAGGCACGAGAGCACGCGCCACTCGAAAGCTGTCAGCTTCAGCGGCAGGCCGTCCAGTTCGAATACTCCTGTCTGCGAATCGAACGTCAGCGGCCCGCAAGCGATGCGCGATGCCGCATGTCCTGCGGCGCGCCGCACCAGCGCGCGCAGCCGCATGACCAGCTCCTCAATCCGGAAGGGTTTGGTCAGATAGTCGTCGGCCCCCGCCTTGAACCCCTCGACCTTTTCGGACCAGCCATCGCGCGCGGTCAGGATCAGCACGGGCATGGTGCGCCCTTCCGCGCGCCAGTCGCGCAGCACCGATGCACCATCGCGTTTGGGCAGGCCGAGATCGAGCACGACCACGTCATAAAGCTCGGTCGCGCCCAGATGCCCGCCGTCCTCACCATTGCCAGCCACATCGACGGCGAAATGCTCGGCGCGTAGCGCACGGGCAATCTCGTCGGAGAGCATCACATCGTCTTCAACCAGAAGCACGCGCACACAGTGTTCCCTTCCATCGGCCACCTAGCCCTCGGGGCTAAACCGAAACTGAACGGCGTGGTTCAGCCTGCATCGGTGCACGAAGCCTAGAGCAAGGCTTCCAGCAAACGAAGGAGCACACACATGAATACCGATGAAGCCAGACAAAGCCGGATTTCGAAGCGCGCACGGCTTATTCTCGCAGCGACCGCACTCGTCGCGGTCGGAAGCGCGGCTGGTGCTATTGCGGTTGCTGCCACCCGTCCGTCAGTCGAAATGGCGCCGCTGACGCCTGTGGCCGTCCGCAGCCTGACCAACAGCGACAGCATCATCACGATCAAGGGGCAAGCCGCCGAGATGTACGGCAACAAGTTCATCCTTGCCGATGGCACTGGCCGCGCACTCGTCGATACCGGTCGCGGCGGCGAGGACAAGACGCTAGTGACCGCAGGTCAGCCGGTTACGGTGCAAGGCAGGTTCGAGCATGGCTTTGTCCATGCGAGCTTTCTGATCGGGCCTGATGGCAAGGTTGTCAGCCTGAGTCCGATGGGTCCGCCACATGGTCCCAGCGGCCCGCACGATGAACGCGGGCCGGGCAAGGATCACGGTCCGCGCGCGGATGGGCCCCCGCCGCCTACAAGTGATGCACCAACGCCCGCTACCGCTCCATCTGCGGCAGCATCCACTTCGGCGCAGTAGAGGCGAACCGGTGTCGCGCCAAACTTGGCGCGGCATCGGTACCGGGCACTGAAGGAGACACTCAACGGCTCAGCGGGTCGGCAGCGCTATGGCAGCGGTTCATTGCGCGCCACGCCGTCTTATCCCAATCGGTATAGCGGCTCGAGAGAGATGAACGCGCTCCTTCAGCCCGGCGATTGCATCGGCCAGCTTCCGACAGGCGGCGCCGAAATGATGTCCTTGGTCCTTGGCTTCGTCGACAGAGTCCACGGACAGCCAACAAGGCGTGTCCGGGTCTGCTCGCCATTGCGCAAATCGAGCGCGGTCGGTCGGAACGAGCGACGCCTCGAGACCGGCGTCCGCGACGTCGCGCACAGTCGCCTTGAACTCAAGCTTGTCTGCCTGGCGCAGGTCGAAACGTTGATAGTCCAACTCGCTGGACTTGCCGCTGCCCGCCTCGGCGAGGACGATGGTGCGGCGCTTCTCCAGCGGTTCGGGCCACGCCGGCGTGCCTTTCAGGTCGTCGCCGAAATTTCTTCGCGCCGGCATCGGATCGTTACCCGGACTACGGCAAGTTATGTCAGAAGAAGACTTTCGTGGTGCTGATCGGAGCGTCCGGATGTGGTCGGTTGCGGGCAGAGGCACATGACAGATGGAAATTGGTGAAAGTTGCAGACCGCCCTTCGGTCAGGCTCGGCCGAACAGCGCGATAGCGTCATCGCAAACCCTGTAAGCGGCAATGCACCGACGTCTTTATCTCCAAGTGAGAATGGAGGCAGAATGACAGTCTCCTGCCCTCAATAGCGCACGGTCAACGTTCCGAGCACTGATCGCGGCGAGCTGTAGAAGCCCTGATCATAATTGAGTGCGCCGAGGTATTTGGCGTTGGTCACATTCCTGACATTGGCGCTTACTGCTACGTGGTCGGTGAGGGCATAGCGGGCCAGCAGATCGAGCACCGCGTAGCCGTTCTGCGTGATCCGGATCGGCAGACCCGTCGTGGTCGATACCGCCCCGGGTTCGAGATAGAACTGGCTCTGGTACTGGAACGACGCGCCGAGCTTGAGCGCAGGCAAAGATGGCGGCGCATAAGTGATGTTCAGCCGCGCGGTATTGCGCGGCACGAAGGTGCGCACCGGCTGACCATTCTCGCCGCGCACCCGCATCACCGTATACCCGCCGGTCGCCTGCAATCCGGGCGCAAGCTGGCCGCCGAATTCCAGCTCGATGCCCTGCGACGTGGCATCGACACCGCGATAGATCGTGCGGCCGAGGACCGGGTCAAAGCCGGCAGCCTCGGCGGTATTCTTCTGCCGCGCCTGGAAGATCGCCGCGCTCGCATTGAGCCGCCCGCTCAGCCATTCTCCCTTGAAGCCCGCCTCGATGTTGTCACCCTCGATGGGATCCAGCAGCCGGTTGCTGGCATCGAACTGGGTCTGCGGATTGAAGATCGTGGCGTAGCTCGCATAAGCGCTGACATGGGCGTTCAGATCGAGGGTTGCACCAACAAACGGCAGGAATCTTTTGCGATCGTAGTTGGTTGGCGTGCCATAGGAAGCGCCCTCGCTGAAGGCGCGGGTGTAGTTGGCACCGAGCATGATCTTGAGCGGATCGGCCAAGTTCAGCCGGACGAGGCCATAGGCGGTTTCGCGGCGGGTATGGGTGTCGAGGCTGGGATTGTAGGGGACCGGAAAGTTGGGCAGCGGGAAGGTGCCGCCGAAGGCCGTGGCCAGTGGCAAGCCGATGCCGATAGTGGCGAAGTCATAGCTTGATGCCTGGCGGTATTGCTGGGCGCTGCGATTGACTCCCAGCATCACATCGTGCGCGCGGCCAAACAGGCTGACTTTGCCCGAAACATAGGCGTCGAGCGTCAGGTTGCGCCCTTCTGCCTTGAACGCGCCGGGATAGCTGAAGATGCCGTTCCCGGTTGTCCGATCCGGATTGCCGTAGACGTAGAACAGCGTGTCGTTCTCGCTCACCGCGCGGCGGACCGCGCTGATCTTGAAGGTCCAGCCGCCGCCGAACTGGTGGGTGATATCGCCAAAAATCTGCCGGTCGATCACGTTCCAACCGGCCCAATCCGGACCGGTGTTGGTCGACCTGTCATGATCGATCCGGGTGCCGTCGGTGTAGTAGAGCGGCAAGGCCCCCCACATCGCGCCGCGCGTCTGGTGATCCTGATGCCCGTAGCCCGCGCTCACGGTGGTCTGGCTGCCGATATCCGCCTCGACAATGCCATATCCGGTCCACCGGCGCAGATGATAGCGGTCAAGATAGCTGTCGGTATCGAGATAGGCACCCACCGCGCGCGCCCGTACGCTGCCGCCGGGGGTCAGCGGGACGCTGATATCGCCATCAACCCGGCGACTGTCGAATGAGCCGTATTGCGCCGATGCCAATGCCTGGAATGTCTTGGCCGGACGTTTGCGCACGAAGTTGATGACGGCCGAGGGATTGCCGGTGGACGACAACAGGCCGGGCGCGCCGCGCACCACTTCGATATGATCGTAGATCGCGGTGTCGATGGAGCCGGTCTGGATTTCGAAAGCAAACGGCAGGCCGATGCCGTCGATCTGGAATGTCTGGATGTCGAAGCCGCGTGCGGAATAGTAGAAACGGTCGGTTTCCTGCGCCTGCACATTGATGCCCGGCACTGTGGCCAGCAACGCATTGGCATCGTTGAGCTGGAAATCCTCGATCTGCGCGCGCGTCACCACGCTCACCGATTGGGGTGTTTCGCGCTGGCTGAGCGGGATGCGCGTGGCCGTGGTCTGTGCCTTGGTCGCATATTCGTCGCTCCCTTCGGTGCGCTGCGCGATCACGATGATATCGCCGCGCTGCTGCTCAGCGGCAGTGTCTTCGGCGGAGGAGGATGCGGCCGCAGCCAGTGCAAGGATCAGGGACATGGAAAGGGAGGCTCCTCGGATGGGGACGATCGCCCCCTAATGCCGCCCCTACGTTAATGCAAGTCATTATCATTAGCAAAATGTCGAGGCCTACAGAAGGCGCGTGAAAGCGTGCGCCTCCACGAAAGGTTGGCGCTCCCCCCTTGGATAAGGCCATGCGACAGCATTCACGGACTGCCTTGTTGAACACCGACGGGAGTCCAAATTTGAGAACAAGTCGCAATAGCATTGACCAGCAGCGCAACTGATGCCAACTGCATGCCAATGATGCGAATCGTTCTCATTAGGGGCTGAGATGAAGCGGAGTTTGAAATCAGGGGTCGCGTTGGCCGCAATTGTCTGGGCCCAATCGCCAGCCATGGCGCAGCAGGCTCCCATGGCGGACGACCTGCAGTCTGCGAGCCAGTCCGATATCGTCGTAGTCGGTGATTTGCAGGCCAAGGTGGCCGAAGTCGGGCCGCTCGGCCTGCTCGATATTCTCTCCACGCCTTACTCGATCAACAGCGTGACCGCCGATACGATCGAACTGCGCCAGACGCGGACCTTGATCGAACTGCAAAAAACCGATGCGTCCGCGCAGTTCCTGTTCAATGGCTTCGGCGCGCCAGTCATCGCGATCCGCGGGTTCACCGCCGAAGTGCGGCTCGATGGCGCGCGCAGCCAGTATTCCGCGCAGTTTCCGCTTGAGTTCGTTGATCGCATTGACATCATCAAGGGCGCGTCGAGCTTCCTTTATGGCTTTGCCGCACCGGGCGGGGTTGTCGATTATGCGCTGAAGCGGCCGGAAGGCCGGGCCTTTGTGACCGCCACGGCCAGCTACCGGTCGGACACCAACCTGCTCGGCCGGGTCGACGTCAACCAGCCGATCACCGATACGCTCGGGGTCCGCGTCAATGCGCTGTATGAAGGCGGCGAGACGTACCTGCAGGACGACGCGCAACGCCGGATCGGCGTGAGCGGCGCGGCCGACTGGCGGCCGACCGAGAACCTGTTGCTGCGCGCCGACTACACCTGGCAGCGCAATGCGCCGCTGAGTGGCGGCGGCGCGACGTTCACGCCCCAACCAGGCGTGGCATTGCCCGAAGCGCCCGATCCGCGCCGCCGCTACAACCAGAAATGGGAGCGGCTGCGCGTGATCGTGCAGAGCTATGGCCTGCGCGGCGACTGGACCTTTGCGCACGACTGGACGGCATCGCTGCGCGCGCGCGGCTTCATCCAGACCCGCAGTTACTTCAGCAGCGGCGGGCTGTCGCTGGGGCCGAACGGCAAGATCGACAATGCCGAATTCGCGTTCAACGACGGCCAGAACAGTTTTCAGCAGCAGGCGAAGATCAACGGCCTCGTCAGGATCGGCGCAGCCGAGCATCACCTGACGCTCTCGGTAGACCGGCAATTCGATCCCAACGCCACGGGCACGGGCTTCGGGTTTCTGCCGATCGACAGCGGGACTCTCGACAATCCCATCGATATTCCGCGCCCGGCCAACTTCGGCTTGCCCAGCGATCCCAAGTATCGCACCAGCCGCACGCTGCAGAAGGCAGGAACCTTGGCCGACCGGATCGAGCTTGGCCCCTGGACCGCGCTGCTGGCTGTGCGCTACGTCGATTTTTCACAGGCGAACTTCGATCCGGCAGGCGCAACGACGAGCACTTACGACGTGAACCGGTTCACTCCGACGATTGGCCTGTCGCGGCGCATCGGCAGCCATGCGTCGGTCTACGCCAGCTATGCGCAGAGCCTGGAGCAAGGCGCCACGCCACCCGTCAGCGCGGCAAACCCCGCGCCGACGCCGCTTGGGCCGGTGGGCAGCGATCAATTCGAACTGGGAGTGAAGGCGCAGGCTGCCGGGTTCACAGCAACTGCAGCGGTCTTCCATTTGCGCCGCGACTATCAGGGTGCAGCGACCCGTGCGGATGGTGTGACCCCGGGTTTCATCGACGATGGCAAGCAGGTGCATACCGGGGTGGAGGCCACGCTTTCGGGCAAGGTCGCGCCGGGCTGGAACGTGATCGCCGGGGTCACCTGGCTCGATGCTAGGATTCGGGAGGCGGCGGGCTTTGCCCTCAATGGCAGCACCCCCGATGGCGTTGCAAAGTTCCAGTCGACACTGTTCGTTGAGCACGAAGCGGCCAAGGGGCTGTTCATCAATGCCGGCCTGTTTCATGCCAGCGGCCGCGAGATCGAAGTGCCGAACAACCGGCGGATCGGCGGCTTTACCACGGTTGACGCGGGCATCCGCTGGGTCGGCGAAGTGGCGGCGCACAAACTGTCGATCAATGCCAATGTCGAGAATGTGCTGGGCGAACGCTACTGGGGCGGCGAGTATTTCGGCGTCCTTTCGCTGGGTGTGCCGCGCCAGTTCAAGCTGACGATTTCCACAGGGCTGTGATGCACCGCGCAATTGCCCGCACTGCCAAACCAAGAGAGTAAGGATCGCCGATGACCCTTCGCCCCTTGTTCGGTCTCCTCCACCGCTGGGTGGGCCTCGTGATTGCGGGGTTTCTGATTGTTTCGGGGGTGACCGGGGCGATCATTTCATGGGATCATGAGCTCGACGATCTGCTCAATCCGCAATTGATGGAAGCGCGCAGTTCTGGCCTTGCGCTGTCGTCCGTCGAACTTGCGGCGCGGGTGGAGGCAGCCGATCCGCGCGTGCGGGTGACCTCGTTCGCGCTTGCGCCCGAGCCGGGGGCGACGCTGACTTTCGGGGTGGACGCAAAACGCGATTCCGCAACCGGCCGGCAGTTCGAGCCCGGCTATAATCAGGTGTTCCTCGATCCTGCGACCGGAGCCGAGCTGGGCCGGCGTGACTGGGGCGCGGTGTGGCCGGTCACGCGCGAGAACCTCGTGTCGTTCCTCTATGTGCTGCATTACAGCCTGCACATTCCCGAAATGTGGGGGATCAACCGCTGGGGCGTGTGGCTGCTGGGTATTGTTGCAGTGCTGTGGACAATCGACAGCTTCGTGGGCTTCTATCTTACGCTTCCGTCGCGATCAAAAGCCCCTGTGGCCGGTGGCAAGAGCTTCATGCAGCGTTGGCGGTCGGCATGGCGGATCAAGCGTTCGGGCAGTGCGTTTCGCATCAACTTCGACATTCACCGCGCGTTCGGTCTATGGCTGTGGGGCCTGCTGTTCATGCTGGCGTTCACCGCGTTTTCGCTGAACCTTTACAGCGAGGTGTTCTACCCGGTGCTCTCGCGGGTATCGACAGTGACGCCAACACCGTTCGACACACGCGCGCCTGCTGATCGTCATTCGCCGATCGTGCCGAAACTCGGCTTTGCACCGATCCTGCAAGAGGCGGCTGCCGAAGGCCGGGCGCGGGGCTGGGCCGCACCGGTGGGCAGCGTCTTCTATGCGCAGGCCTACGGCATCTACGGCGTGGCGTTTCATGAACCCGGCGGCGATCATGGTGCGGCAGGCGTGGGACCGCCCTATCTGTACTATGACGGTGCGGACGGTCGGCTGCTCGGCGACCGCCAGCCTTGGAAAGGCACCGCCGCCGACATTTTCGTGCAGGCACAGTTTCCGCTGCACTCAGGCCGGATCCTCGGACTGCCGGGACGCATCCTGATCTCGGCCATGGGGCTAGTGGTAGCGGCGTTGAGTGTGACCGGCCTTGTGATCTGGTGGCGCAAGCGGGCCGCGCGAAGCGGACGGCGCGTTCGCCGGCGCGGTTCAAGTCAAAGCGGTGCGGGCCTCGCACTTCGCCGTCCGATTTCAGTCAATCCAGCTGAGTGATTTCCACCATACGGTCCGACACCACAACATGCTGTCGAACCACGATCAAATCATGGTTGTCGGCGCAGGAGCTGTCGGCGTATTCAAAACTATGTCTGCGGCTGGTTTTGGCATGAGCGGACACCCAAACACCGGCAGAAGAATGGCCGGATCTGGTCGATACCTGCCCCAAGGCCCTCACCTGAGTCACCTAAGCTTAGAAAATGCTTACACCTGCTGCGTGAACCGCGCTTTGGACGGATCGTACCGGTATTCTGTAACGCTCCCATCGCCAATCCTTGAGACCAGCTCATTGATCGCGCTGAGCGGAGCCAGAAACCATTCACGAGGCTGCACCGTCTTGCCAAAGCGATCGCCGGCCGACAGGTCCAGGCGCGCCGCTGCAAGCGCACGGTGGATCAGGTTCTCGAGCTTGGTTCGGTTGATATTGTAGAGGCGGTACTCGGCGACCACCTCAACGTCGGCAAGCAAGAAGGTCGGGTCATTGCGGGCGTTGGCAATCCTGCTTGCCACAGATTGCCCGGTCACCCCGATTTTGTGGATCAGCTCGCGATGCTCCTCGACATAGGGGTGCGATGACTTGCTGCGCAGGACATAGATTGTGCCACTGGCAAGATCGTCAGGTTCCGTGGTGTCACCGAACAGTGGACCAGCACTCTGCTCCGTAATCCGGCGCGCGGTTTCGTCGCGGTAGAGCGCCTTCTGGAACGAGCGTGAAAGAACGCTTGCTTCGGTGCCGTTGTCGTAGATCACCCGCACACGGCGATCCTTGCGCTCATACTGGGTCACGAACTCGTCGGTCGACGCAGCAACGTAGGCGAGTTGCCCACCGACGATAAAGAAATTGCCTGGTTGAATCTCAGCAAGGGTCACCTCGGTCTGGTCGAACACCTTGGCCTGACGATTGCCCGACTTGAGGTCTGCCTGGACACGATCAAACAGAACCCTGAAGCCTTCGAAATCCTCGCATCTTTCGCGATTGGCGATCTCCTCAGCCGCCCGCTTCTCGGCACGCGGGGCGACGTGGCGAAGCTGCGTTATGTCGTCTGGACTTCCGGACTGAATCCCAAGTTCTGCGAGCAGCGCTGCGTCATCAAGGTTCACCGGTGGCGCGCCGACGATCGTCGCGCTGTCGAGAATGCCGCCAGTATCCAACGCTGCTAGCACCTCGCGCGCCTCTGGCTGCGACCGCAAGCGATCGAGGCGCACAGCGTAAAGACGTTCGAAGATGTCACGATCCTCGCCGTGCTGCGGCAACCGGCCATGCTCGGTCACGAACCGCTGGATATCCTCGAACCCGGCGATGATCCGCTCCTGCAGCGGAGTCAGTGCCCGCGCTTGCTCAACTGCCGTCTCGACACCGAGCTCTGCTAGGAGTTCAAGGTCGCTTAGTTCAGCCATCGGAGGCTGCCTTCGCGGCATGGCGCTGAAGGTAGGCCACGCCTTCCGCCATCTTGCGTTCCCAGGCATCCTGGGAAGTCAACGAAGGCAGCCGGCCACGCTCGCGCTTGAACTCAAGCGCGCGTTCGGCGAGCGCGCGGGCGTCCTCGTAAGTCAGCTTGTCCTTCTTGGCGTTGATGACCGCCTGGACTTGCAGCAGCGTCTTCTCGTCCATCGCTTTGGCCAGCACGGCGTACGTGGCGCTGAACGGGTTGACCCGATCAATGAGATCAATGTCGAGGTCGGTCACGCTCAGCGCAAACTTGCGCACGCCATCGATGAACGCGGTATTGGCCTTGAGATCACTGTCGACGCTGGCACCACTGATCGCAGCCTTGGCCTGCTGGGTAAGCGTCATGGCCGCTACTGCATGCTGGCGAACCGCTTCCTGATCTTCTTCGCTGAGCTCGGGGTACTTCTCGCGGATGATCTTGCCCATCTTGAGCTGGGTGAGTTCCTCCGGCACCACTTCAGGATCGAACATGCCGCGCTCCAGCGTGGCCTTGTCCTGCACGAAGCTGGCGATCACCTCGTTGAGGTCCTCGCGGCAGATCCGCGTCGCCTCGATGCTTGTTGGCAGCTTCAGGCCTTTGATCTCGAAGTGCATCTGTCCCTGGGCGTTGACGCCGACGTTGAGCGCGCCTTCCTTGTAACCGTCCTCGCCATAATCGAACCCTGCCTTGGGTCCGGCATCCTTCGGCGTGAAATCGAACCGCGGTGCCAACACCTGCTCCATCAGCAGGCTGGCCGCGATCGCCTTGAGGTAGTCATTGATCGCATCGACCACGAGTGGGTTGTCCGCTGCTGGTTCGGCAATCAGGTTGGTGAAGCGCGCCCGGGTCTTGCCCGGAGCATCGCGGGTGGCGCGGCCGATGATCTGGATGATCTCGGTAAGGCTCGAGCGGTAGCCGACCGTGAGCGCGTGTTCGCACCAGATCCAGTCGAAGCCTTCCTTCGCCATACCGAGCGCAATGATCACGTCGACGAAATCGCGGTCATCGCGCGCCTTGGGGGACTTCAATGCCGAAACCACTCGGTCCCGCTTTGCAGCATCGTCGTCGACCAGGTCGGCCACCTTGATGACACGGCCAGCCGCCGAGCGGATGAGATGAAACCCGGTCTCTGGATCGACGCCTTGCCAATCACCGAGGTGGTTCATGATGTCCTCGGCCTCGCGGTGCTTGTCCTTGAGGCTCTCCTTCGAGTTGACCGAGGGGATGTGGACGATGGTCTTCACCGTAGGGTCGAGGAGCGCGGCAATCTTCTCGGTGTAGGGCCCAGTGTAAAAGCTGTAGCCGATGTCGAGCACCTTAAGGTGCTCGTACCCGTTGAGCTGCTCGTAGTAGGTGTAGGTCACTGTCTCGAACCGGGTCTCGTCCTCCGGCGCCAGCACGGGGATCGCGTCACCCCGGAAATAGCTGCCGGTCATCGCCATGATATGCGCCTTGTCGCGGCTGATCACCTGCGCGAGCTGCGCGCCGAGCCGGTTGCCGGCGTCGGCTGAGACGTGGTGGAACTCATCGATGGCGACCAGACGATTGTCGAAGGCTTCGGCACCAAGCTCATCGAAGGCAAAGCGGAAGGTCGCGTGGGTGCAGACAAGAACTTTGGCATCGCTGGATAGGAATTCGCCGACCGCCTTCACCTTGGACTTGGCGACCTTGGGGTCGTCGGCGCCGGGCGTGTTGCACAGGTTCCATTGCGGCGCGACGACCCAGTCGGCAAAGAAGCCATACCTGCTCAACGGCTCACTGCCGAAGCTTGCGCCGATCGAGCGTTCCGGCACGCAGATGATCGCCTGACGGACGCCCTGATTGGTCAGCTTGTCGAGCGCTACGAACATGAGCGCCCGGCTCTTGCCCGAAGCCGGCGGCGACTTGATCAGCAGGTACTGCTCGCCGCGCTTTTCGTAGGCCCGGGCCTGCATCGGCCGCATGCCCAGTTCGTCCACCTTCGCCGACACGCCGGTGCGTGCGGTGGTAAAGGATACAGCGGGGATGATCTTGTCGGTCGCAGTCATTTGAACAGCTCGCTGTGGGTGCCGGCACGGACAAAGTAGATGGTACTACTCTTCCCCGCGGTATCGTCGATCTCGTAGATCAACAGGAAATCACCGCCGATGTGGCACTCACGGCTCCCCTGCCAATCGCCTTTCAGCGCGTGATCGCGCCACTCGGGTCCGAGCGGTGCGTCATTGGCGATCAGCAGAAGCATCGCTTCCTTGAGCTGCTTCATGTCGTACCGTCCGGAGCGCGACAGGCGTTCCCAATCCTTGTGAAAGGCCTTGGTGTAGTCGGCAGCCCGGGGTGTGACGGCGCGCTTACTCGGCTTTGCCATCGAGCGCCGCGAACATCTCATCTGCATTGGCGAAGCGGGCTTGTCGCTCCGCCTTCATCTGCTCCACCTCAGCGAGCGCGGCACGGGTCTCGGCGTTCGGCACCTTGAGTTCGAGCGGGAATGCCTGGTCGACCGCGATGCGGTGAAACAGCAGGCGCACTGCATCAGAAGCGGTCAGCCCCATGGCCGCCAGAGCCTCGGTGGCTTTCGCCTTCAATTCATTGTCCAGCCGGACATGAAGCATGGAACTTGGCGCGTTCATGTGGAATTCCTGTATCTCATTTGAGAGATACGCCGTTTGCTCCAGAAGTCAATGACGTGCGGTTCAGGCTGCTGCCTTCGCACCGGTCATCCTGGTGTAGAGTTCGAACAGCTTTTCCAGCCGTTCGGTGTCGTTCTTGAACCGCCGGCCAATGTAGATGCGCTCGAGCACCTCATCGTTGCGTTCATGCGCGTGGCGCAGGTTTTCGGGCATCCTATTGGGGTCATAGAGATCGGCGATGGTCGCCGGGAAATGCGCCTCGCGAGCCAGCAGAATGTCCTCGGCGCAGCGGGTCAGGTCCGCCTTGTTTTGTTCGGTCAGCTTAGGGACGGGGAACGTGTTCCAGCCAAGGACATTTGAGTAGCGGAAATCTGTTTTCATTTTACCACAAACTGTTCCGATCCAGACTAAGTGCAGCCGGGAGGCGATGAGCGCCATGTTCCACAACGGCGCATCATAAAGCGCGAATGCAAGATTGCTGACAATTGCACCTTTCGGCAAAATACCGATTGGCAAGTATGAACCGCCCCGGGATTGCCGGAGGCCATTCGGCTTAAATTATGCGGCCATTGGGGTGTCGTCCAGCATGGCGTAATAGCGTTCCTCCGCTTCCGCCGGCGGGATATTGCCGATGGGCGCGAGCAGACGGCGGTTGTTAAACCAGTCCACCCATTCGAGGGTGGCGTATTCAACAGCTTCGAAGGATCGCCACGGACCTCGCCGGTGGATCACCTCGGCCTTGTAGAGACCGTTGATGGTCTCGGCCAAGGCGTTGTCATAGCTGTCGCCAACGCTCCCGACCGATGGCTCGATCCCAGCCTCGGCAAGGCGCTCGGTATACTTGATCGAGACATACTGGCTGCCGCGGTCGCTGTGGTGGATCAGGCCACCCCGATGAACTGGCCGCCGATCATGGATCGCCTGCTCAAGCGCATCGAGCACGAAGCTGGCATGCGCTGTCCTGCTCACCCGCCAGCCCACGATATAGCGGGCGTAGACGTCGATCACGAACGCCACGTAGACGAACCCCGACCACGTCGCGACATAGGTGAAGTCCGACACCCACAGCATGTTCGGCGCCGGTGCATGGAACTGACGGTTGACCTGATCGAGCGGACATGGGGCCGCCTTGTTGCTGATCGTCGTCTTCACTGGTTTGCCCCGGATCACGCCCTGTAGGCCCAGATCACGCATCAGCCGTTCCACTGTGCAGCGGGCAATCTCGAAGCCCTCGCGTTGCATCTGCCGCCACACCTTGCGCACGCCGTAGACCTTGAAGTTGGCATCGAACACACGCCGCACCTCGGGCTTCATCGCCTCATCACGCTGGACACGCGGCGACAGCCGCGAGGGATCGCGGCGCTGTGCGACACGCTCATGGTAGGTGGATGGGGCGATCGGCAGAACCCGGCAGATCGGCTCGACCCCATACTCACCGCGATGCTCATCAATGAAGCTGGTCATCGCTTGAACGGGCGGTCGAGCTCCGCCTGGGCAAAATATGCAGAAGCCTTGCGCAGGATCTCGTTGGCCTGCCGCAGCTCACGGTTCTCGCGTTCCAGCGCCTTGAGACGGTCCGCCAGCTCGGTGGGAACACCAGCACGCTTGCCGCTGTTGACCTCCGCTTTCTTCACCCACTCGAGCAGCGTGTGACCTGAGCAGCCAATCTTGGCAGCTATGGATGTGATCGCCGCCCAGCGAGACGGATGATCGCTCTCATGGTCTAGAACCATGCGGACCGCCCGTTCACGAACCTCCGGTGCAAACTTGTTCGTCGTCTTGCTCATCGTAGACCCTTCCTCTCAGGAGTTAGGGCCTCCGGCAATCCCGGGGCGGTTCAAGTATTCCCGGCTCTCAGAGCTCACCTGCGGCATTATTAGAGAATGCTGCTTTGCGATTGATTGAATTTGCCGAAACTTGTGAGGGTAAGCGGCCGCTGGACGAGTTTCAGCAGCTTTGCTCTCTGCGCGGAATTTTCGGACCTGATCAAAACGATTTCTAAGCGGTCCAATGGAATAGGCGCGATCCGAATGGGTCTCCTCAACCCAAATGCAAAATCGCTCTAACCCACGAATGAACTCGGCAGCTCCAAAATAGGGTCTGATAAACTCCATTGCCTGCGGGGCAGCGTCGCGCAATGCTCGCATTTCATCTGAGGAGAGTATCAGATTCCCGCCATCTGCAGGTTTGTTTCCCCACTCCATGAGGCCCCGGTCATCTCGGGGCTTCGAAACTGAGTTCACGATGATGTTGGGGGCAGGAACAAGGTAGGCATTGATGTGTTCGACTTCTTTGACTGCCGTGTCATCCACTGCGGTTGCCGAAAACAGTTTCCGCACTTTGCTGGCATGGTTGGAAATGCCGATAATCGCGACAGTTACCCCCGCGTTGTGACTGGCAAGATTGGCCCATTTGAAGCTGGAGTGTGCGAACGAAATTTCATGCCCGGTTTGGAAGATTAGCGGCCAAAGGATGGGAACCTGCTGACCTTGGCAAACGCTGTTCGTCGCAACGAATGCCGCCGCCGCGTTGGTAGCCGTGCCATAATCGGCGGCTCGCATGAACCAACCTGCAACATAATCTAGCGATTTCCAGCTTTTGGAACGGTGATCGAAGATTGCCGCAAGGTCGGATTTTTGCTCGTCGGACTGCCATGTAAAACCTAAATAAGGCGGGTTGCCGCAAATGTAAGTTTCCCCACCCGCGTTCTCAAAATCGATCTCCGCCTGATTAAGTGGAGTGCCAAATAGATCATCGGCTTGTACCCGAACACCCGTCCCCGTCGGTGGGCAGATACGTAGCCAATCAAGCCGCAGGGCATTGCCGCAGGTGATCCAGTTCTGACTGTCGAGCGGCAAAAACTCGGCAAGCGCCATCTGTGGCCCGCGATACGTCACGTCGCACTGGTACTCGGCGATGATCAGTGCCAGACGCGCAATCTCCGCCGGGAAATCGCGCAGTTCGATGCCGCGAAAATTGGTCAGGGGAATGTCGCTGCGCCGGTCCGGCTCGCCCCGCCGCACGTTGATCTCGGCCTCGATCTCGCGCATCTGCTTGTAGGCGATCACGAGGAAATTGCCTGAGCCGCAGGCCGGGTCGAACACACGGATCTTCGCCATCCGGTTGCGCAGGTTCAGCAGCTTGCGCGGATTGTCGCCGGCCTCCCCCAGTTTCTCACGAAGATCGTCGAGGAACAGCGGGTTCAGCACTTTCAGAATGTTCGGCACGCTCGTGTAATGCATGCCGAGTGCGCCGCGCTCTTCGTCATCAGCCACCGCCTGGATCATGCTGCCGAAGATATCCGGGTTGATCTTCTTCCAGTTCAGATTGCCGATGTGCACCAAATACGAGCGCGCTATCCGGCTGAAGCGCGGTGTCTCCGTGCTGCCGGAAAAGAGCTGCCCGTTCACATACGGAAAGCCACTGGCATAGCGCGGGATATTGGCCGCCGCGCGGTCGGCAATCTTGGTGTCCATGGCCCGGAACACCTCGCTGATCACGTGGTGCGTATCAGAGGCATCACGCGCGCTGATCGTCTCGACCGTCTTCGTGAACAAGCCTTCGCCGTGGAAGATGTCGGTATCCTCGGCGAAGAAGCAGAAGATCAACCGGGCCATGAAGTGGTTCATGTCCGGCCGGCGCTCGGCCGTGGCCCAATCCGGATTGTCCTTCAGCAGCTCGACATAGAGCTTGTTGAGCCGGCTCGTGGCCCGGATATCGAACGTGCTCTCGCGGATCTGCTTGACGGTCGTGATGCCGGCAAGCGGAAGGAACACACCGAAGTGATCCGGGAAGTCCGCGTAGGCGCACGATACGATCTCGCCGGTGGCGAGATCCTCGGCCAGAAACTGCTCGCCATCGGTCGCCAGAACAAACTTGGCCTTGGCTGCCGCGGTTTTCGGGCTGTCGCGAAGCGCTTTCAGGGTATCGTCAACCGATCCGGGATCGCAGGTTGCGATATGGATGTTGCTCCGCTGGAGAACACCACCCGGCAAATCGGAAGCATTGGACGCACCCTGGCGCAGCTTCTTGATCGTGGTTGTCTTGTTCCCGAAGGCTTCAAGGAAAGCGTAGGGAAACCCCGCTCGGTCAAAGGGCTGAGCCGCCAGTTCGGATATGGCTTGTTCGATCTCGACAGCGTTCATGCGCCGACACTAGGCCGGGTGCTGGCAATACCGCAAGATTGCGCTGAGGTGAGCTGGGCTGCGATTGCGGAACCTTGGCCGGAGTTCTTTCCGATCAACGGCCGATATCGTGGGCGAACGGGAGCCAGATCACGGTCAGGACTGGCTAATTGGGCAATCGGCAAAGGTCTTGCACTACAGTCCGCCGAAGTAACGACACGCGAAGCCGCCGATAATCTGCGAAATGGCTCGACAGTTTGCGGATACTCGGCCTAGATTTGGATCAGTTCTCAGCGGGAGCTTTGATGGGGCACTACGAGGATTTCAAGCGCTTGCTTGCCGCCATTGAAGCATATCGCGCGGATGCCAGCATTCCCGTCGATGCTGCACAGATCGATGCGGCTTGCGCGCGAATTCTGACCCATGATCCCTTTGATGAAACTGCCATAGAATGGAAGCGGATTGCTGAACTGGTGAAGGAGCTCAACGGCGGCGAATGGCCGGCAAGCGGTTGATGATCCACCCTTCGCTGCTATCCTTTCGGCTATGCCTCAAGGAATCGACCAGCTCTATCGGACCGCGATCGAGAAGCTCGCCAAGAGCGCTGATGCCAATATCGAGCATCTGCGCCGCGCGGTGATCCGGGGCGACGGTGTACCCCTTGAGCCCGACCCACGCCTTCTCGCCGAGGGTTCAGGGAAAGGCGCGGATTGGGGCGAATATGCGTTCGGCGAGCTTCGCGCATTTGGCTTCATTGTGGCCGATGTGGCGAGGTTTGTGTGGTATCGGCCGACAAAGAACGAGATGTGGGAGCGGCAAGCAGTTCTGGCCGGGATTGAGGCAACGGCTATCGTCAGACTGGTCTCGATGGACCGTTCCCCTGCCGTCCCTGAGATCCTCAAGCGGCTAGAAGCCTTCGAGCGGACTGCGGCGTCCGGCAAAGCGCTTGCCTCACTCCTCGCGCACCAGAAGCTGATGGTCAGCGTCGTCGCAGCAACAGGCGAGGTCCCCACGCTTGAGGAATATGCAAAGCGCGCTAGCGTTGCACAGGTCTATGCCCGGGCGGCGACCCTTGAACTGACCGATATCGAGGGCATGACCACGTCAGCCCGAACCATGGTCCAGTTGCTTTGTGAGGGCGCTTCGCGCGATTGCGCTGCCGCTGCGACTGCCATGCGGATCCACCCGCGGCAGCCCGCCTTTGCGAGCTGACAGGTGAGCACTCCTACAATGGATGCGCGGCTGCGCCGGCATCGCTCAAGGGACCAAGCAGCGGCCGTCCCGCCTTCGTGCTCCCCGTATACGTCGGCAGCCCGCTGACCTGAGGCTCGATGGCCTGCAGCGCGTGATATTGGGCACCCTTTGGAAATTCTTTGCGCTCCATCTGCTCGATCAACTTGTGGAGCGCCGGCGCGGTTGCGTCGAAGAAGAAGCGGCTCGCTTTCCGTACGCCATCAAGATCACCCGCACGCGCCGCGACCAGATAGCTGTCCGCAGCTTCAACCAGGAAACCCGTGCGCTCGGCATAGATGTCCGAGAGCCAGAGCAACCTGAAAAAGGCCTGCGGGATGAACTGCTCGACCAGCTCGGACAAGGTGCTCTGCGGTCCTCCCAGAATGATCGTGGCGAAAGACATGGCCCCCAGAAAGAACGCCTCATCCTCCACGGCATGGCTGCGGACGTCCTTCTCAAGGCTCTCGGCGACCGCCTGCAACCGCGCACCGCCTGCCAATGCCAGACGAAGAGCACCGATCTCGACAATTGCTCCCAGCGCAAGGCGCCATTCTTCGATCTGCTCTCTCGTGAAGGTCGAGACGACGTAGGCACGGCCACGCTTGGTGAGATAGCCACCCACGCCCAACGACACGAGCAAATGGCGCGCCATCGTCAACGACACGCCGGTATGCGCGACAATGTCGTCGGCGGTCATCGAAGTGCCGGGCGGCAAGTCGCCCAGCATGATCCGCTCACGCAGCTCGATATAGGTCGCGTCTATCTTCGACAGCATGACTTCCCCACGGCCCGCCAGCGATGGCGCTTGCCGCTCTCTATGGGTTTCAACTTAGCATAACGCCTGCAGATTGCAGCAATGCACAGCGCCAGCACTTGCCATTTTTCGCTCCCGATCCTTTTCTCCATTCGTTGCCATTGGGTTCGCCCAGTGGTATGTAAAGTTTGGAGAAATACGATGGATGAGCAAGATCAGTGGCGATTTGCTGACTTTTCAAAGCGGGCTTATCCTGACGATCCCACCGGTACTGGCGATCCCGATTTTACGAGATCAAACACCCCTGCGTTCGAGCCGCATTCATTAGATCCTGGGGGTGCGGGTGGTCGCTTTGGAGCCTGGATCATCATCCTGGTATCGATCGTTTTTGTCGTCATTGGGGCACTTAGCTGGTAGCCCTTCGGTGCAATTCGACCCTGAGTTTCTCCGTGACACAGCCTTCTAGCGTTGATCGCGATCATAGAAGCGCTCGTCAAAGCGTTCATCAGCTCCACCCTGACCTGAACGCCCCTTGTCAAAGTCTCTGCGTCGATCGCCAAAGCGATCGCCATTAGCCTCGTAACGCTCCCTCAAGCTCGTCTCCCCTTCGGCTATGCGAGCACCAATCGAACCATCTGCTGACCCATCAGTGAGATTGCGCGGGCCTGGCGCGGAGCGCTGCGGCGTTCTGGCTCGGAGGTCTGCTTCACTGAAACTTCCCGGTCCAGCAACGTTGCCCGTCAGCGTGCCTCTGTCCGGGATCAGATCGTTGAATGGTGCGACCCTCTGATCGTAATAGTCAGAGATGATCTCGCGCGCGACAAGCTCATAGGCGGCCTGCTCTTGCGGACTGTAGTCGGTGCGAGCAAGGCTGGGAGCAGTGATCCCGAGTTCGGCTGCTTTTTCCTGATAACGGCTTGCCACGATCTGGCTCATGTCGAAGGCGAGATTGGCGCCATACCCCTCCCGTGTTGAGGTGCTGTCGGTGAGTGACGTCACCAGCTCATCAATTTGGGCGATCCGCTGATCGATGCGCCGGATCTCTTCGAGTGCGCGCTCACGTGAGTAGGCGTTCTCGGAATAGCCCTCGCTCCGGCTGAAGTTTCCACTTTGCGCATAGCTGCCACTGTCTTGCGTGGCATTTGAACCATTCGAGCGGTTGTCCGATGTCGAGGAATCAAAACCTTGTGCTTCGCTCCGCTCGTTACTCCGATTGACCAGGTCAGAACGCTGGCGGCTACCGCTGATGCCCGCCTGGACCCCTCCATTTGCACCCACACTACCCTTGCCTCCAGGTCCGCCATCGCCACCTCGAGTGCCGGCAACGCTGCCGGACAGCCCAACGCTGCCGCTGCGGCTTGTCTCGAGACGATCAATGTTGGTTTGCTGATCTCCCCTCGACCGCGTGACACGGTCGCTTTCGCTGACGGTGTCTCTGGCATCCAGCGACTGATTGTCGAACCGCTGCAGGTTCTCGCCCGAGCGATACCCGACGAGCTCTCGCTTCCGCTGGAATTGCGCACCCCGCTTGTTTGCCGCGTCGACGCGCGGTCAAGGAAGGCAACCGCACGCGACCGTTCTTCTGAAAGCGTATTCCGCGCCGTCTCGAGTTCAGAGAGGGTCTGCTGCCGTTCGGCATTGGCGAACTGGCTCAGCGATGCGCCGAACGCCAGGCGACTCATGCCCGGCGACGTGTCGAAGACGCTTGCGCCATCCGTCATGGTCTTCGTCGTCGTCCCGTTCGCATTGACCGTGGAGACGACCGGTGCCCCGCCGGTGAAGGATGGCGCGGCATTCCATTGTTCGGACTGCCGGTTGAAGCTCGACAGGTTCATGAAGCTCTCATTCCCGTAGGAATAGTTGCCGGTCGTCCGCTCGACCGCAGCAGCTTCGGCTGCCGCCTGCGCCGGTGCCAACATCGAGGTCGCCTGCGACGACACCGCCATCGCCCCTTTCGCCATCCCGGCCGCAAGGAAGGGGATCGACATCATCAGGAAGCCCGCGATCGTCGCGGTATCGGCGTTGACCGCATCGACCCCCGCCATGCCGGCCATCGTTATGCCGCCGGGCGCGGTCGCGTTCAGGGAGTCGGATGCGCGGTCCATGATGAACATGTGCAGGACGACATAGAGGGGGCCCCACGCCGCAAGATAGAAGAACCCCGTGAAGTAGCCTTTGAGCGCCATCGTCCCGGTCCGCGGCATGAGAAACAACGGAAAGATGACCGGAAACATGGCGTAGAAGACCACCGTCAGGACGATGTTGAGCAGCGGCACCCATGTCATCGCCTGCTGCGCGATCGAGGTATAGGTGTTGCGTGCCTGCTCCTCCGCCCGAAGCATTGCAAACGTATCGCCATCGGCCGCTCCAAGGTTGGCACGCGCCTCAAGAAAGGCGTTCACCAACGAACGCTGCTGAAAGATCTGCTGGGCAGTCTGCGAGCTGCCGTGGAACTGGTTTGCTATGACGGGCAGGTCAGAGACCAGCTTCGCCCTTGCCAGCGCCGGGGTAAGGCCCGGGAACAGCTTACGCCCCTCCTGTTGCAGACCCAGCTCGGTGTAAGCTGCGATGCCCGTCTGCAGCTCGGTGTAGGCATTCTGGCATGTGACGATGGTGGGCGGCCCGCCCGCAGGCAGAAACTTCATGGCGCGCGCAGGAGACCCCGGCCCCATGTCCGCAAGAATGTTGTTCGAGTTGGCGATGGTGTCGAACGAGGTGTGCCCCAACAGAATGTCGTAGAACAGGCACTGCTTGAAAATACTCACCGAGGTTCGCGCTGATGCGCGGATCCCGGATGTGGAAGTCGCGGGTGCGGTCCCAAAGCCGGGCCCCGTAGATCGTCCCGTTGGTCGACATCTGCAAGGCATTAGGCATCACGAAGACCGTCTCGGCCGTGCGTGTCAGCCAGTCACCGGCCTGGCTGCTGACCGAGGCAATCATGGCCAGACCAATGGGCACGTTGGCAACGGTCGCCGGCGCAAGCGAAGGGTTGAGCCGATCGGTGATCCGGACCGAAGTCACAGGAACGACCAGCACGCCATAGATCAGCGTCGCGCCTAGGAACCAGTTGAACCAGGCACGCCAGTCGAGACTGAAGGCCACGATCAAGAGAGTGTAGATGAGCCCGATCACCATCACGACGCGCAGCAGGGCGCGAAAGCCCCCTCCCCGGTCCAGGCGCTGACTGCGTTGAAGACATTGACGAGATACTCGCCCCCGCCGATCGTGAAGATCTCCATCATCTCTCGCCCCTCCTGCCCCGCGCCGGACCTATTGCAGGCCCTGATTGGAGAGGGACGTGCTGAACCGCAGCGCAGCCGACATCTGGGGTGAAAGGTTGTTGCGGAGCGTACCCTCAAGGAAGACCGCGCGCTGGACGACGTGCTGGGTCCGCTCAAGGCGGAGGTTCATGCCTTGCGAATAGGTATCGAGCACCTGACGGACCGAGACGATCTGCGCCCGCCACTGTGACAACGCTTCCTCATTGGCGTTCTGGAAAGAGCCGACACCGCGCGAGGCGTAGCCGTAGTATTGCTGCGCCAACGCATCGAGCAGGTCCATCGCGACGATCTCGGCAAGATCATTCATGTCGTTGGCGGTCATGCCGCCGAGCGTTGCGGCCGCGTTGACGGAGATGATCTTGTAGAGAGGGATGGTGGTGGCCCCGAGCAAACCGATCTCATCAGGCGTGAGAGCAGCGTTACTGCGCACTTTGCCGTTCATGCTCTCGATCATCGCCCGCACCCGCGGCTTGAGGGCCTGCGAGGCAGATACAGACATGCTCTGCGTGGTGGGGTTGAGGCACTTGTCGCTCGTGTCGCACTTCAGCATCGTGACCGAGCCCCCGCCATCGAGCAGCGCCGTCAGCAGTGCCCGGTCTCCCTGCCCGACGAACTGGTAGCCGCGTTTGCCGCTGGCATCGCCGTCCTGGTAGAAGATGACCGTGCCCACGAAGGTCATCAGGTATTCGCGGAAGTTCACCGAGAAACTGGGGTAGCTCTGCTTCAGCATCTCCCAGGTGAAATTGTAGCTCGCCGCAGGAATGCTGGGGTCCTTGTTGGCCCTGAGCGTCGCCTCGCGCTGGCCGCCGGTGCCGCATTCATGCCGGCCCTTTGCCCAGTCCGAAAAAAGCCCCTGACTGTTTCCGATGGACTTGCAGATCTCCGAGGACATGCGATCGGACTTGCCCCACAGGCCGCCGACGAGGTTTTGCGCGGTCTCGCAGCTGTTCATGTTGAACTGGTTCATCTGCTGCGCCTTCTGGGCCATTTCCTCGATCGTGGCGGAGATCTGCGGACTGATCGACTTGATCGCGAGCTGGAACGCGAACCCCAGCGCATTGTTGGCTGTCGCCTTGAGCATCGCCACAATCTCGTCCGAGTTGATGAACGAGAAGGAGCCCGAGAAGACATCGATGCCGCCACAGCCGGCCTTGACCGAGGGCAACTGGAGATTGACCGGGTTGACGCTTCTTTGCGGGAAGCGGGTCCAAATGTTGCCGCCGAATAGTAGCCAGCAGACTGACCCTGGTAGGCGACCGGCCCGGTGGCGTTCGCAGCTGCCCCCATGTCATTGAAGAAGCTGTTGAGCTCCGAACCTACATTCGCGTGAACGGGGCCAGCGGCCATGCTGGCAACGGCCAGCGCCGATAAGGCAATGCCCGCACGCCTTAGGATCGGCGCGAGCAGTCGGGTCCCTAAGGCTTTTGTGGGCTTGTGTGCCATCAGTAGTCGCTCCCCGGCTCGATCTTGGTCAGATAGAAGATGCGCTGCATGACCTCGTCGGCCGCCATCACGCCGTAACCGATAGGAATGGGCTGCTTTGTCTGGGTGTCGAACAGAACGAGAGCAGGGACGGTCCCGCCCTGCAGGCCCATGCGCTGGTACTGGCCGCTGTCGACCACGAAGTTGGGAAACGCTTCATTAGGCCCGCCGTCCATTGAGACTGCCAGAACCTCGAGGCCGTAGCTGTCGGACAGGGCCCGCATAACCGGCGAGAATGTCCGGCAGGCAGAGCACGACGAGGAGTAGAAATAGAAAACGCCGTAACGCTCGGTGAGCGCGGCCATCGAGCCCTCGCGCTGCTGGCGCCGATCGGTCAGCCAGGTCTGTTTGGCGAGGGTCGAGACCGGGCGCTCGAGCGTGTAATCGAGCTCGGGGTTCTGCCAGATTGCCCGGCTCCAGACGTCGGCAAAGGTTGAAGCACGATCGAGCTGCTCGCGCTGGAAGCGGATGTAGTTGACGATGTTCTCCGAGGTCGGCTCGAGGATCGCACGCGCCTTGAGCTCATCGAGCTGCCGGGTAATGGTCGCCATCCGGTCGACAGCAGCCGGGCTTTGCGCAGGCTGCTGCTGTGTCCGCTCCCGTTCCTTGCGCTTCGCCTCTTCCGAGTTGCAGTAGAACCAGGTGCCAAGCTTGCGCTCATCGCAATAGAAGGCGTCGCGTTCCGCTGTCGGTGCGCTTTGCGCCAACAGAGGAGCGCCAACCGCCAGGCCAAGCGCAGTCAGGACCTGGGTTGTCAGGACAAGGGCAGCGGGTTTTGTCATGGGCATTGTCCTTTCCCAAGTTCGAGCATCTGGAGAAGGAAAGCGGTCTTGAAGAGACCGCGGCCGCAGTCGATCATGCGGATCATTCCGCCCGACAACGTTGTGGTTGCCGCAATCCCGGCTGCAGTCAGGCAGAAGGTGAACTCACCCCGGCCAGACCGGCGCAACCAGTTCTTGTCGAGCAGCCTGGCGATCGAACCTGCGACCTCGCTGCGGGTTGCTGGACGCAGGAACCAGTCCTCAATCCGCTCGAGCAGTTCCGCCTCGGTGCGCGCAAGATCGCGACCTATCGCGACAGCAATCGCCAGATCGAGGACTTGGGCGGGCGGGAATGAATGTTCTCTCCCAAATGGCAGGACCGTGGCACCCGTCATGATCAGGTTCCTCCGTGAGCGGTGTAGTAGCTCTCTATTTTTTGCTGGATCTGGATCGACAGGTCGATCTCGCTGGGCAACTTCGCCGCATCAGTGAACTCGGCATAAACCTCCCGGAAGTCCATCCGGCTGAGATCAAGCTGCTGGAACTGCGCGACCAGGAAACCCTCGCAGTCAGGCTCCTTTGGCGTTCCCCACTGCATCCCGAGCTGGGCCTTGCCCTGCTCATTGAGAATCCTGACGAGCTTGCTCCCGTAGCAGCAGTAGGACTGCTTGCGGGTCACGCAGACGCCGAGCACGCGGGCTGAACAATATGTGCCGACATAGTGGCACAGACCTGCATCATCACGCTTGTCGACCTCGCGGTCCTCGCGGCCGCACACGAATGGTGTAAGAAGCGGTACCCCTTTGCCGCTGCAGCAGTTCGAGAGGCCAAAAATCTTCCGGGTGCAGCGCAGATGCTCACCGCTGAAGATCTTCAGTCGGTCGGGATCGAACCCGTCGCGAAGCTCGCCCAAGACATTCATGGCGACCATGGCGTCCTTGAACTCGGTCGACGCCTCGCGCGTCACCTGCGTGCATTCACCGTCGATGCAATAGAGATCCCCGGCGCAGACATAGGCAGATGGCGCCGGGGTTCCTGCTCCAGGAATAGCGCATTGGTACCAACGATCATGGACGTTGCAGGTGACGCCATCGGGATCGAAGCTCAGGCACTCGTCATGGCTGAACGTACAATCAGCGCGCGCCTCGAGCGCACCGCAGTCATTGGCAGGGGCCACACCCTGACATTGATAGGTCCGCTGCCACTCCCAGCAGCTTCGCGTCACCGAAAGACCGTTGATCACGCGCGTCTCGCCAGGCGCTGTGCAAACCTCGCTTGCAAGCGTGCATGTGGCATCACTTGTCGCACTCTGGCAGGCGCCATCATCGATGGTTTCGCTGACAATTCGAGCGCTGC
The DNA here is from genome assembly GCF_050920675.1 of Novosphingobium rhizosphaerae. Taxonomy (NCBI): domain Bacteria; kingdom Pseudomonadati; phylum Pseudomonadota; class Alphaproteobacteria; order Sphingomonadales; family Sphingomonadaceae; genus Novosphingobium; species Novosphingobium rhizosphaerae. Next base: position 105,625 of record NZ_CP137863.1, on the reverse strand, counting down.
TGCGTTCAATCCCGCCGGGTACGCCGCTCAAAGGGGCGGGGCATTGCCAGAACTGCCTGAAGATTGGCTCCCCCGGTTCCGCGCACCACTTGCGGCCATTGTCTTCTGCCACCCATTGCAGGCACCTCTGACCGATACGAACGCTTCGGTCGAACGTGCAGGCACTGGAACCAGGGGCTTGGACAAGCGCTGCACACATCTGATCACGACCGGCGAACTCGTCCGTCTCGCAGCCGTACTCCCAGTAGCGCCGTCCCTCGGTCTGAACCCGTAGCGATGCATTGCAGGTACGGGGCTGGTCGAAGGGCTGTGAACCGGTGTTGCAGCTTTCAAGATATGAGGTCGTGCCGGTCCCGCCCCCAGGCAGGGGCGTGCAGGTTTTAGTCTCCCCGCCGACCCCCGATCCAGCGCCGAGATATTTGTCCGGGTTGCCTTCGATCGCCGAGGCAGAAGACAGATCAATGGTTGCAGGATCAAAGACCTTCCGATGCGGGGCAACGACCGTCCGGTACTGCTCCTGATAGCGCTGGGCTTCACCGGCTGCCGTCAGGCCAATCGGATCATCCGAATAGCGCTGCGCTGGAATGTCCGTGCCGCCAAAGCCCGGGACATTGGCTTCGTTGCCAGCTTTCAGAATGCTTGTCGAAGTCCTGTCGCGCACACTGCGTGCCATCGCCTCGGCATCGCCGCGCGCTTCGCCCGATGTCATCTGAGCATGGGCCAAATGGCCGGAAACGGCCAAAGCGAGACAGACAAGCCAGAGGCGAGACGCGCTCACTGCGCCGATCTCATGTTCGCGAGCGCGACGCGCGACACCGCCGCGCCTGGGCCATTGGCCGCAGCAAAAGTCTCGAGCACATAAGCTACGCTCACATTCCCGGCTATCCGGTCATGCGGCGGCGGCGCGGCAACACAGTCAAGCTGATCACAAGGCTCGAAGTCGGTCGAGAGCGCCACGAAAGTCGGCACCCGTTCGACTGCCAGCGAGCGGAACAGCCTCGGGTCAATTGCCACATTGCTGGCCCGGCCTGATCGACGACCTTGCGGATACCGCTGACAAAACCCTGAGGATTGCCAGTGGAAAAGCCTCGGAAAACCACAACACCGCCGGCCTTGGTCGTGTCCTCGATGAGCCGCGCCAGCGCATCTTCGGGCATCGAAAGGCTGACAAAGGCAACAAACAGCGGCGCGCCCTTTGGCTGCGCATTCCCGGCCTTTGCGCCTGTCACGATCGCGTCGAAATCGATCGGCCCCTTGACCCCGGCGACACCCGAGACATCAAGATCCTGAACGGCCGCATTGGCTCCATCTATGACGCTTTGCGCCTCGCGCGTATGCACCTCGCTCCTGGCGGTGGCGAAGTCGAACAACCCTTGCGCATCATTTTGGAAAGCTTGCCCCCGGGCCTCAATCGCCTGAATGTCGAGCCCATCGACGCTCTGGGCGAAGACCGCCATGGCACAGCCTGCCAAACCAAGGCCTGCAAGAACGAAGATGAGCTTGGCGCGCACGGTCTCTTCCCCGCTAGAGTAGAGTAAGACGTGGGCGCGGCGCGGTGTCTCCACCGCCCGTTTCCCACGCCTTCTCTCCGAACCGGACTTGCACCTTTCGTTGTGCATCCGGCTCTCCAGAAGCCTTGGCGAACTCGGGTTTCTTCATCCATTTGAGATCGAACCTCCGAACAGGCACGTAGCTCATCAAGAACTGCTCTGTGCCGCCTTCGGCCCAGACCGAGTTGCCCGGATGAGCGGTGCTCGGTCTGCGCCACGATGCGATTTTCCGTCCGGGGACACGCTTGTGTTTGGCCCGCAGCCACAGCCAGAGGCGTTGGCGCACATGCCAGTCGAGACTGGCAAGAATGCGCTTGGCCCCCACGCAGTAGCGGTAATAGGCGGACCATCCCCGGAGGTATGGATTGAGTTCCTGAAGCATGGCCGTGAGTGAACGCCGAAGCGTCTGCCGCCGGGCCAGTTGATTTACCCGTATGCGGAAGCCGTTGATCGGCTCGCGCGGGATTTCGATGCGGGCATGAAGCCCGTACCGCTTGTCCCACTTGAGCCGCACGCGGCATCCCAAGAACCGACAGCCCTTGGTCAGCGCAGTGATGCGCGTCTTTTCGGGCGAGAGCGTCAGACCCATCGCCTCGTGCAGGTAAGTCGCCAGCGCCTGCTTTTCGGCAAGAGCGTCAGCTTCCGTCCCCGACACGAAGATAAGGAAGTCGTCGGCATAGCGGACAGGGTAGAAGACCGTTCGACCGGCCTTGCGATCCTTGTCGCGCTTGATCGCCGCGAGCCTGATCCCATCGGATTTCAGCTCCGGGCTTTCGGGGCGGCGCACCCAGTCCCGATACCGTTCCTCGATCACGCTGAGCGCGATGTTGGCCAGTAGCGGTGAGAGCACGCCGCCTTGAGGCGTGCCGGTGTCGGTGGGGCTGTACGTGACATGCTCCAAGACTCCGGCCTTGAGGAACTGCACGATCAACCGGTTCACCTTGGGGTCCGCGACGCCGTGGCGAACGCGTTCCATCAGGGGATGATGACCGATGTTGTCAAAGCAGGCCTCAATGTCGCCTTCGATTACCCATTGGTACGGCGCATTGTGTCGGTAGCCATCTGCCGCAGGCTTACCCCGCGACTGGATGGTCACACGGATATGTTCGAGACAGGCCTGACTGCCGCGTCCGGGCCGGAACCCGTATGAGACAGGCCAGAACCGGGCCTCGAAGATCGGCTCCAGAACTTGTTTGACCGCGCACTGCACCACGCGATCCCTGACCGTAGGGATACCAAGGGGTCGGAACTTCCCCGGTTTGCCCGGCTTTGGAATCCACTTCCTTCGTGCAGGAGACGGACGATAATCGCCCGCCCGGAGCTCCTCGCGGAGTTCATGAAGGAATCTGTCGACACCAATCCCGGCGGCAATTTTCTCTACGGTCGCCCCGTCGATCCCCGGAGTGCGCTTGCCGCGATTACCGGCAATCGTCCTCCAGGCCATGTACAAGTTGCGGGGATCGGTCACCCAATTCCACAAGTCGCAGTATGGTTCTTCGGGGTTTTCCCGACTCCACTGGTAGAGCTTTCTCTGAACGCCGAGGAGCCAAGCCTGTGGGGCTTGATTACCAGAGTCCACTGGTAGTTCCTCCGTCATGACAGCCCACCGACTTCCTGCCCGCCTTCGCCATGTGGACGGCTTTCCCGTCCTCGGACTACTACGCAGGCTCCGCCCCACCAGCGCCCATCCCCGGTCTCCGCGGCTAGCCTACTCCGAAGCAGGCGGACGATGATGGTTCCCGTGTTCCGGCGATCAACCTTGGACCCGTAGGTGCGACGCTTAACCCCTTGCGGCTCGGGCGTGCGGGCAAGAAAGGACGACCCGCACACGAATGCTTTGCAAGCATTCACCAGAAGGCAGCACAACAAACCAACCGGTTCACACCGCGATCTCCCCACCCGTCAGGTGATCGGGAGTTCAACTGTAAATAAAGAGGCTTTAGACACGTCATTCGCTTGTATCTCACCTTAGGCCCTGTGGTAGCCCGACCTGCGGCTGACGGGCCGCATCCGGTACATTTCAGGTCTCCTGCTCTGAGGCCGACCGCCGGAACGTGGCAAACCTTGGAGACCCCCTTCCGCCCCGACTCCTTCCGCCGGGTGGGGTGGCATCGCAGCCACCGGTCGATCGTCAGCAAGACGATCGAAAGGAACATGATGCTGAATTACATACATATTTCCTTTCTGCGCCGTCACGGCGCTCGCACGCAGCAGTTGCGCTTGCGCCAAAGGAGGAAGCCGACGTCCTCTCCTTTGACCGGATAGACCTGGCCTGCCTTGGGCAGCAGCGTAGTCGCGCCGATGGGCGAACAGGCCTCGCGCCCGCTCACCATTGCCGTGGGATTCACCTGCTGCAGGCGATACTGGCTCTTCTTGAGGATCGGCATGATGTACTTCGAGCACAGCGCCTTTGGCCCGCTTGTGCCCCAGGCGAGGCCCTGCCGATGCATCTTGTAGACCATCCGCTCGGCAGCAAGCCGGGCAGATTGCTTGATGCCGATATTGGCACCGATGTTGCCGTTCATGGGGTACATCGGACCCTGACAGCCAGAGCACCAGAACAGCTCGTCCATCGGCAGCTTTGCACTTGCTGAAATGCAATCGGCCGAGCAGGCGGCCTGCGCCAACGGCGAGGTGAAAAGGGCGGCTTCGGGGTTCAGCAGCGTGGTGAGTTCATCATCCTGCCAAAGCGGGTCGATCTCGCTCATATAGGCGACATCGAACGAACTCGCCTCAAGGCAGAGGAAATCGGTGACCACCTCAAGCCAGTAAAGCAGCGGATAGATGTAGTAGTGAACGTGGTATTTGGCGCTGTTCTGCGCCTGACCGCCGACCTGCGAGGAATCGGAGGCGTAGCCATTGCCAATCGAAAAGCCGGGATCAAGTTTGATTCCTCCCAGATTTGGGAAGCACCAGGGCTTGGTCGACACATCCACAAGCCGCACCGGCTCCCAGAAACCAACCGCCAGACCGATGCGAGGGACAGGCGTGCCGCAAGCACAGATAGGAAGAGCGGGGTTTTTCGTGTCGGCGCGGGAAGATGGCCAAATCTTGAGCGAACCAAGCGAAAGCGGGAACATGCAACCCCAGCAGACATCGGTGACGGGATTGACGAAACTGCCCGAACATCGGCCCGAGCCCGCGGCGAGCCCCTGAGCAGCTGCAGGCGGTGTCAGCGCAAGAGCGCAGAGCGCCGCAAGAGGGGCAAGGAGGCTACGCAGCATCATCGTCCGCCCTGCCCCGCATGAGCCAGGCATCGTCTGCCGCATTCTTCGCCTTCAACCAGAGCCAGCCCTGAACGATGACAAAGGTGAAGGTGGCGCCCAGCCAGGGAAACGCCAGGGGTCGTGCCAGCGTGCGAAGTTCGCCAAAAAAGAGCACTGTTGCGGCGAGCACCGCGCAGCCCATGATCACCCGAACGCGAGCGCCGCGCAGCGTCGGGGTTTCGGGGGCCGCGAGCGGCACAGGCAAAAGATCACGCCACCCGGTCATGTCGGCTGACCCTTGCGGCGGATCACATGCTCGGTGACGAGCAGCAAATCGCCCTTGCGCTCGACAACGGCGGGCGTGTGGAGGATCCCGAAATGCGTCGTCAGACGCCCGTCTTGGTCGAAGTAGAAGCGCCGGCGATGCGTTTGCATCTGGGTGAACGGCGAGCCGTCGACGAAGATGATCTTGGCCGCTTCTTCGCCTCCCCGCTGCATGGCCCATGCGAGCTCTGCAGAATCGTTGCCGTTGATGAAGACGAGCTTCTTCGAAAGGCCCGACAGGGCCAGCGGATTGACGCGCTGACCTGCAACCGCAATGAGATTGCCCCTGTGGTCACGAATGTCGTTCTCCACCACGATGGCTGGATCGAATTCCCAACTGCGAACTTCGGTTGCAGCTGCAATGCCGGCAACCGGCACAGGCTGCATCACCCGCTGCTTGACCTTGTCCGCGAACTGCCGGTTGAGCGCGTCGAGCTTGCCACTCGCTTGCGCGGCATCGAGGCGGGTCTTGATCACGGCCAGGAGGTCAGGCTCGATGACGGGCCAGGTCTGACCCATCTGACCGTGATCGACGCCCGCGCGAATGGGCGACAGGGGCGTGCCTGCACCGATCGCGAACGGCGCCAGCAGCGCAAGAAGAACCCCACGCTTCACAGGATTGCCCTTCCGGTGCCGACCAGTCGGTCGCGGCAGACAAAGCCGATATGCGCGTAGCGGCTGTCGAACCCGTCCATGTGCGGGGTCGCGGCAAAAATGCACCCCTTTGGCACTATACCCAGCGGGCCTTTCTGGAGCGGGTCGCCGCGCTTGGTTGCCGGCTTCAACGATGCGACCCGCTGACCATTGACGAGGACGTCTGCACCGTGCCGCGTCACGACATCTCCCGGCAGACCGACCGCGATCTTCGCAAAGGGAGGAGGGTTGGTGCCGAAGTACTTGGCCGTCATCCAGTCATGGCCTGGATGAAAGATCACGTAGTCACCACGCTTCGGAAAGCTGCCGCTTTCGACGAGGAAGGCCCAGTTCGGAAGTGAGTCCGAAGCATTGATCATCAGGGCGTGCGTTCCGCTCCACCGGGCAAGTGCGCTGAACCCCATCGCGAGGGCGCTCAGCGCGGCGATGGCTGCGAGCTTCTGCGCCAGCGACAGGCGCTTGGACTCAGTGCGCTCCACCGCCCTGCCCTCCGCCATTCGCGGCCATGAAGGCCTGCATCTCGGATTCGACCCGGGCGGCATTCGCTGCGGAGCCCTTTGGTCTCACTCCCGATCCCATGCCTTGCATCGCTTGGGCAGGCGTCGGCCGCGGGACCTTGGCATAGACGGCAGCCTTCACGCTTTGCGTCACGTCCGGCACGTTGCCGCCAACGATGGCCTCGTGAACCAGCACGACCTTGCCGCTTTTGGAGAGGCTGGCGACCGTTTCATCAAGTGCAGCCATGAAGACGGCCGTCTCACGTGCAGCCGTGGTTTCGTCCGCACTCGAACGGGACTGCGCCTGAAGATATTCGCCGATGATCCCCTGAAGCTGCAGCTGGACGAACTCCTGCCTCGAGTCCGGCGACGATGCGATATTCCGTGTCACCCAGGCGCCCCAGATGAACATGGTGATGCCGGCTGCAAGCAAGACCAGTTCCCGCGGCGACATGCCAGCAAACCGGCGTTGCAGTAGCGAACCGGCCGGCTTTCGTGCCGGGGCCGCTGCCGGAGGCAGCTCATCAAACAGGTCTCTCATTGGTCTTCTCCCGTGAGGTCCGTGATGGGGATGAAGGCAGCGCGAAGGCTCGCGCGGCGAAAGAAGGCGGTCAGCGCAAGAACGATGACGAAGATCGCCAGCACGATGGCTTCGAACTCACCCCGGCGGGCGGCGCCCGCAGCGGAAAACCGGGATGCAAGATTGCCGAGTTGCAACATCAAGCCTGCGAAGGTGAAGCCGCCGAGGGCCAAGAACACGAGCAGCCCTGCACCGATCGCCGCAAGCAGGGTTGTTGCGCCCCACCCTGCAAGGCGTAAGGCCACAAACAGCGCATCCTGGCCGCGCTGGACAAAATCGGCCCTTTGTTGGGGACGAGACAACGCCATCATTCCGCCGCCTCCGCCTGCTGGTACCCTTCGGGAAATGCGACGGCCTCGATCGCGTCGTGCATCGGCAGCCCGCGCTCGATGTAAGCCTCGATCCGCGCGAAGACGTCAGGGCTCGATGAGTAGAGTGCTGCGGAATAGCGGTCGAGGACGAGCCGTCCGATGCTTTCGGTATCGGGTCCGCGGATGAAGATGTCCGAATAATCGGTGCCATTGCGCTTTAATGAGCGCAGGAGCGCCTCTGTGAGATTGTCCATCTCGAAGCGATCCGAATTGCGGAAGTCCGAGATGGTCTCGCCCTTCTGCTGGAGGATCAGGAACCAGTCAGAGTTTTCGAGCGCCGCTCGCGACCCTTCTGACTTGTAGTAATCGTGGATCGACTGCGTGGCCGTAATCAGCGCGCCGCCATATTTGCGGCACGTGCGCGAATAGGTCTCGACGAAGTCGGCCATCGCCCCACCCTTGAGCATCTGCCAGGCCTCATCGATGATCAAAGGCTTCGGCGTCGCGCGGTCCATCCGGCGCATGACCTGCGAGGCAATGAACATGATCGACGTGAGCACAACGCCGCGCAGCTCCTCGCGGGTCGCAAGGTCAGAGAGCTCGAAAACCGTCAGATCAGCGGACAGGTCGAGATTGGCATCGCCCAGAAAGAAGCGGCCGAAAGTGCCCTTTGCCGCGAATGGCAGGAGAGAGGTCGCCAGATCATAGGCACAAGGGTGCTGGGCCTGCCCGAGCGCGGCAATCACATGGTCGACAGTCCCGTCACGGCCATGCTCTTCCCAAACGAGATTGACCGCCTGGTCGATAAGCCCCCGCTCGGTGTCGTTGAGCCGGGTCTCGTTGCGCGCCATCTGCGCGATGATTGATTTGAGCATCGCGAGGCAATCGACCAGATAGTCGTCGTCTTCGCGCGCCAGATGCTCATCGATCATCCGGAACGGGTTGATCGAGATCCCGGAGGACAGTTTGAACTCGGTGAACGTGCCGCCTAGAGCCTTCGCCATATGCTCGAAGCTACGGCCATCATCGATCACGATGGTCTTGGCCCCAACCCCTGCAAAGCTCGCGGTCAGATCCTGAAGGAGGACCGACTTGCCAGAACCGGACTTGCCCGCGATCGCAACATTGTGGTTGCCAGCGGTGTTCTGGAACGGCGACCAGAACTGTGGCTGACCGCGCCTTCCGATGAACAGCAGATGGGGAATGTTGCCCCCGACATACTCTCCCTGGATCGGCGCGATGGCTGCGACATTGGCCGAGCGCATCGTCCGCAGGCGCTTCATGCGCTTCAGATCATGGTCGAGCCCGTCGGCAAGCAGCAGCGGGAAGTGCGCCATGAAAGCGGGCAACTGAATATGGGTCTCGTCGATCAGATCCCATCCTGTGGCCTTGTAGAGCGCTTTGAGTGTGCGCTCGCAGGGCTCGCCCCGGCCCTTGGGCGCAATGATCGAGACGGCGTAGTAGCAGGATACCAGCTTCTCGCCCTGCTTGACCCTGTCGGCCACGAACTGCCATTCGGCGGCCTCGGTCCGCAGCTTAGGAACGAGCTTGACGCCCTTGCCATCAGCCAGCGACGTCGTTCGTGCGAACTTGTATCCCGCCCTTGCTTCGGAGGATTCCGGGCCCGGGATGATCCCGCAGACCGTCTGGAGCACTGGACAGGGAAGACTGAGCTTGGGATTGAAAATGTCGCCAATGATCTTCTGGGTATCCCAGGGTGCCCAGCGATCGGGGAAGCCTCGCACTGTCATGGTACGGACGTCGAACCTCTCGGGCACAAAGTCCTTCAGCTCCGGGACACCCGATGCGACGGCGCCCGTCGGCCTCAGCGATTGGGCATGGAGGACAAGGCGGTCCTTCTCGACGTGCGTGACCAGATCGCGCCGGACACATTGCTCGTTGATCGGATCGAACCGGTTGTAGTCGGGGACCTCGTCGCCCGCACCGTTCGACGGCGCAAGGATCTCGTCGAACAGGCGGATGAGATCGATCGGCGCGAACTGCCGGACCGGGACATTGATCGATTCCAGCGCCGAAATGATCCCGTCTTGCATCGTAACGAGGTCATCATTGGTGAGATTGGACCCCTGCCCAATGCCCACCGACATCACGACACGGAAATTGCGCACGAAAAACGGTCCGTCGCTCGCAAGCGTTGACCAGGCACCACCGAGCAGTTTGTCGAGGCGGTGGCGCGCAAGTGTCCGGAAGACGCCCGAAGCCGTGAAGCGGGGCAGCGCCCAGGCCTGCAGCATCTCAGCTACCCTGGGACTTGAGAAATTGGTCACGCTGAACCGCGTTCCGGGCTGAAGAATATCGGAGAAGATCGTGCCGATGATCTCACTGACCCGGTCATTCGCGCCCACAAGCGGTGCGAGCCCGAGAATGAAGCCTTTCGAACGGACCTGGTGAAATATGCGCTTCTCCTCGTCGAAAGAGCGATAACCCAGAAAGTGCGACAGCATCGGAACATCGGGCGCGCGGGCGCTGCGCTCCGGCTTGCGGCTGTCTCCCACGACGAGATCGACGATCGAGCCGAACATCGCGCCTCACTCCACCACGCCGCTAAAGGCGGCAGGCTTGGACCGAGCGCGGGATCCCTTGGCAGAAAGCCGCTGCGCAACCTCCGCCTGAATCTGGGCGATCGGATTCTCCGCGTCGGCCGCGGCAACCTCAGTCTCAACCGCACCCTTGCCAGGATCGGCCTTTGCCTCGCGCCCTTCCGACAAGACCGCCAGCACGGGTGGAGCGCTTTCGGCTGCGGCAAGAAGGCCGCGACTGCGCGCAGCCTTGGGACCCCGCCGGGCAATCTGCTCCATCGCATCCCCGCGCCCGGGAAGCAGCGCTTCGGTGCTCACGACCCGGCGCGCATGCGCCGTCCCGCTCGCATCGGTAAAACCAGGGAAGACGACAGAGAGCTGATAGCGCGGCGCGCTGCGAGCCACAGGCGCTGTGCTCACCAGATGCGTGTCATGGACAGGTGCATCGATCCCGTCGTCCATCCGGAAGGGTCCGGCAGGATTGAGAAGGTCGGTCGAGCTGGTTTCCTCGATCCGCGCAAGCGCACTATCGTCGATCACGGACGATGGCGCGCAGATGCCGTCGGGCGCGTTGCAGCGGAAATTCGCACTGACATTGGTGCCAAGCGTCGAGCAACCCGACAGAAGGCCCCCGAAAGCGGCAACGACCACAGCAGCGTGCGGGCGCAGATTCTTGTGCGTCATGATGCTTTCCCTTCGATCCAGCTCAGCAGGAAGTCGCGCGGGCGGTAGCCATGGAGCACCGCACCATCTTCGCGGACGATGACAGGCGTGCCGCTGAAACCGTGCTGCCTTGCGAAGGCCTCGTTGGCATCAAGCCCGCTGGTGTCACACGACCCTGCCGAGGTGACCGCCCCGCCCTCGTAGGCCTGGGTTACTGCCCGGCGCCGGTCGGGCGCGCAGATCACGGCTTCTGAGATCGGCCTTGTGCCGAGAACCGAGATCGGACGCTCGATCACCTTGACGTTGAGGGTCCCGAGCGTCTCATGAAGACGCTTGCAGTAGCCGCAGCGAAAGTCGCTGAAGACCGTGATGGTTCTGGTTCCCCGGCCCATCGCGATGCTGCCGTTCTTCGGCAGGGAAGCAAGGGCTGCAGGATCGACCCGGGAGTCGCCTTGGGCCGGTGCTGCAGACGGCGAACCACTTGCGCCTGCCTTGGGCGCGGCCTCGGTTTCGTCGCCTGCCCCGGCACCACCGACAAGCATGTCAGGATTCATCTCGAGGAGACGAGCGGCCGTAAGGTCCTGCTTGGTCTCCATGTCGTAGACGCGTCCGATAATAAGGTAGCGCGCGCTATGGTCGATATAGAACAGGTTTTGGCGCGCCTGAACCTCGCAGACGCCGTCGATGGACTTGCAGTCAATTGATGTGATCTCGGTTTTGGGCAAACGCTTCGTGAGCGCCGCCTGGATCGACGCCGGGTCACTCGCGGCCGAGGCATGAGCAACGGCCGCGATCGCAGCAAGACCACTGGCAGCCAGACCCGCAGCTGACGCGATCTGCCAGTTTTTCCATTTGCGCTCCATGGTGATCCCCTCAGTTTCTGATGAAGGTGCCGTCGAGGAAGACGACCTCGACCGCTGCCCCGGTGGGCATTTCGACAACCGGCTGATATTGCTCGGCGCGCTCGATGAGATATTCGGAGACCGTCATGCCGGCCTGTTGGCCGCCACCGCCCAGGGCGCGCAGCCCGATTTCGCCGGCACCCGGAGTCTGACGTCCATCGCCTGCGATGATCGGCTGATTGAACCCTTCATTGAGCGCGTTACCGACGCCGCTCACGAGACCCGCCAAGAAGGCCTGGGTGGTCAGTGAGCCTTCGCGGCTGACAACGCGGCCGCGCACGCCCACTTTGCCGCCGAACGCGATGAACCCCTTGACCTCCGATACCGCGAAGCGGCCGCCCGGCTGTGCGCAGGTCATGCGCTGTAGTTTCACATAGACCTTCTCCGAGGAGAGGTCCCCGTAGGCTGCGCCGTTGACCATGCAGCCCTGCACCCGGGTGGCGAGCAGCTTCCCATCCCCATAGACCGAGCGCGCTGGCCCGGTAATCCGGAGGAGGACGGGGAGCGGATCGCTCTGGCTGCGCGTGTTGGTCGTTGCATCAACGCCCACCACCACCGTTGCCTTGGCGATCGAATTCGGGGGCAGATAGTTGGGCGAGTCCGTATAAACGGCGGGCGACTTTGTCGGATCGATGCGCGAAGCAGTACCGCTCGCGGATGTGAACGACACCATCTGGACGTCGCTCCCGCGGCGCACGGGCGGTGCTTCTGAGGCTCCTGCCTCCTGCGGCGCCGGCACGCCCATCTCGCGGGCCGCTGCCACAGGTCCTGGTGCGGTGGGGCGCCCATTGCCCCGCTGGACCTGCTGTCGCAGCTGCTCGTTTTCGCGCTCATAGGCTTCAAGGACACGCTGGCCGTCACGGGCCATGGCCGCATTCTCGCCGCGCAGCGCCTCGATCTCCGATTGCATCTGGGCGAACTGGGCGCCCTGCGCCTCAAGACCCTTGAGGCGCACGTCGGTCGAGTTCATCTCGCCCTCGTACATGGCGACCCATTCCTGATCGACGCGCTGCCGGTTCAGGAGTGCATCGGTCGAGACGGTTGTCTTGGCCCCTTTCTCCGTTGCCTCCTCGATGGTCTCTTCGGTGTCGAGGACGTACATTGCCCCTGCCACTGCAATCACGCCGGCAAGACCGAACATGAGCATCTTTTGGCGCTTCTGGGTCAGTGAGTTCTCGGCAATGGCACCGGTCGCATCGAGGGTGTCATGTTCCTCAGCCTCGCTTGCATCGAGGTCCTTGGGTTTGCGCTTGAGGAATTCCATCTGACTTACCCTCCTGAGGGAACGACGACGTAAGCGGCGGTGGCCCGGCCGCTGGCGAGGTTGGGATTGGAAATGCTGACTGCGATGGCACCGTCTCCGGCGATGATCTCTTCCTTGAGCGTCATCGGCTCAGCACCGTTGTTCTCGATACGCAGGACCTTCCCGGTCATGGTGGGGCTGCGATATTCGCTGACCAGCTGGACCTTGAGATCGCCGACATTGACGGGAGCGCGAGCAGCATCGCTGATCTCGAAACCTGCGATGCGGCGCTGCTCGAACATGGCCCGGACGAGCGAGACCGCACGATCATCGAGCGTTGCAGATGCCTCCATGGATTGCAGCGCACCCTGAGGATTTTCGAGATCGGCATTGGCTACGAAGACCTGAAGCGCCGCTTCGCCCGACACTTCGCAGTCGAACTTGTAGACGAAGCCTCGGCGCGTGGTCCCGAAGAAGGAGATCTTGCGCTTGGAATAGCCGTCCGGAACGGAGAGATAGATGTCCCCGCGGGTCGGCTCATGCACGATCGAGAAGTCTTCCTGCGGAACACCCGTCTGGACACGCGAGACCGAGACGAACTGGTCATCCTTGAGCGAAATGCGAGTAAGGTCCGACTTCGACGCCTTGCAGCGCACCTCGCCATTGTCGGCTGCGAGAATATGCTCGTCGGCCAGAGCCGGGACGGCGGTCAAAGCGAGCGCGCCACCGACCATAACGACCCCGCACAGGCGCAGGAGCTGGCAATCGAGACGGGAGGCCAGGACGCTGCCGGTTGCAATCAGCAACGAAGGCACAATCGGGTTCATTGTTCCTGCTCCTTCTTGACGACCACGCCAAAGCCCTTGAGGCGGAGCGAGACGCCGGTGTGCTGCCAATGGAATTCGAAGATCTTGTGCTCGCGGCGGACGTCGCGCGAACCGACGATCGTGTGGAGCACGCCGCCGACCTGACTGGTCAGGTTCTCGGGGTCCGTGCGGATCCAGTCGATCGTGATGAACTGAGTGACCTGCGAGTCCTGCTGCTCATCGATGATCTTGAGAAGGTTGGCCTTGAGCGGGCCCCGCGCCTCCGGGGCGGCAATCGCAATGAGGCCATCGAGCCAATACTGCAGGTTCTCAGGCGACCGATTGAGCGCGAGCTGCGCAGTGTCGCGGGTCACAGCCTCGAGATATTCGGGGCTCACCGCCGCTGAGCTCAGCACCATTTCGCTGGGAAGAATGGGCTGGAGGACAACCTCCCGGTCTCGCGTCGTTGCGGCGGCGAACATCACCAGCACCAGAGCACCGAGAACGATGCAGGTTAGAGCCAGAATGTTGCGCTGCTTGAGCGTCCGCTGCGAAGCCTCGTGTGCGAATGAAAGTTCCATGTCAGCCCGCCATCACACGTAAGTGGGAAGGCGGAGCGACCTTCAGACCGAAGAATTCGCCCGGCAGATGCCAATAGGCAAAATGCAGGACCCAATACATCGATCGCCCAGCTTTGAGTTTGCGGTACCCAAGCCATGCAGCAACGGCCAGAAACAGGCCTATGACGACATGCTGCGCGAGAATTCCCCAGGTGAACGGGATCACCAGCACAAGGAATTCATCAAGCGACCAGAACCCGATCAGTTCGGGATCGTCGAGATGCTTTGGAATTGAATACTTGTCCAAAGATCGTCTCCGCCAGAAAGGTTTGCTGCTATTCCCGTGCGGGTGATGGAGCAGCGCCCCCGTTCGCGTTGATCCGTGCTCTCGCTCAGATCGTCGCCGTGACTGTGGAAGTGACGATCGGCACGCCGGTCCCAGCACCGACCCCGACGCCGACGGGGATCGCGACCTGGCCGAGCGAGAAACGCCCGCTGGCCATGGCGACGATGCCGCCCGCGAGCGACAACACGGTGATGATCCGTCCGCCCGACCCCTGAAGGAAGCCAGTGAACCGCGTGAGCGCCGTATTGAACGTGGCATCGGTGCCGGCCATGGCCGCTTCGATACCGAAGATGCTCATGGCGGTGGCGGCAGCAAAGGCGACGGCGAGCGTCCCTCCTGCCTGCTTGAGATCGTGGACCTTCATTGTCTTCCCCTTCTGGTTGACCAAATGACGCAGGGCGTCGTCACCAAAGGGGCCGCAGGCGAAACCTTTTCTCAATCACTGTTGTGTAGGGCGAAGTCGGAGAAGCCCGCGAATCACTGTTTTTGATGCCGGGTGGTCCGGTTTTTGATACCGGGTGGGTCGATTTTTGGCACCACGTGGTCATGGATTCATGACCAGGGTGGCATGCTGGTAATACCACGTGGTCCTGAATCCATGACCACGTGGATCTGTTTTTCAAACCACTGGTCCGAATCGTTGCAGCGGCTCGGCGAGGAGATCTGGAACCAACGCCAAGGGGCCCCGATCAGTAGCGAACAATGGCGGGAGGAGACGCAATGGCCAGCGAAAAGGAGGTCGTCCACGAACTGCTGGTGAGTAAGGAGGCATTCGCGATCATTGCCGAGGCCATCAAGTGGCTGACCATAGAAAAACTGAAATTCCAGCGCCTTAGGGACGTGATCACGGATGTGATCCGCGCGCCGGATTTATCCAATCAGGAATTGATCGCAGCATTCAACCGACACCGGCCGTGCGACGGGCGGGTCAGGATTTATCTAAGATTGAGCGGTGCCCTGAATGCGGAATTCGACGCCCTCAAAGCCCGACTCGCAGAGGTCACAGGCGACCAGTGCGGCGTACGTGAGACGGTAGTCTTCTGCGCGCTTGCCATTAGCCAGCGCCAAATTTCTCTTGCCAAAGCCGCCTTTTAGAATTCACATCATGCAACTGCATAGGGAGAATTGACGGAGGCAAGGATGGGTCAGGGGGCGCACCCAAACCAGCGGAAGAGCTGTCATCAGTTGCAAGCTGAGTACGCCGATTTGATCAGGGACCAGATGAGCCGGCAGGGGGTCAGTCTGCGTCGGCTTGTGGATGAGGGGATCATCAAGAGCAGCCACCGCAGTGGCCTGTTCGAGCGCATCGCTGATGGCAGTATGTCGACGGCCGAGTTTAACCGACTCAACGAAAGGCTTGCCATCGATCCTGTCAGAGCTGCGATCGCCGTCCACTGCTTTGTCAGCCCGGAGTCTTATGAGGACCCCTGCTGCGAAACATCTGCCCATCTCGCCATTGCCCTTGCGCTCCAGCTCTCCGAGGAGATGGCCGCATGCAATGGGACTTTCGAGCCCATTCGCGAAGCCTTATGCCACGGCATAGCGCAGCGCACATCCAGCGCCATTGTAAGGCATCACGCAGCGCTGGAGGCGCGGCGACAGGATCCTGCGCTCTTTGATCGCTCTTTCGGCTGACCCAGCAAAAGCTGCGCCCGCCGAGCACGCCCCAGTAGTAGGAGCTTCGCCGACCCGTCGATGATATGGTAACGTGACTCGGAGCATGATGGCCGCGAAGCTCTTTTAGAGCGGCAATCTGCTCAAAGATCGGGGATACGTCTGACGGTGAAGCAAGAAGCGCTGATTGCCTGGACATCGCTCTATATTGCGGTCGGGATCATGGCACTGATCTGCGCCGCACTTTCGACCATCGTGACCCTCAATGACTGGCGAACTGGCCGATGGGCTCCGCCTCGCGCCAGCACGCTCGACAAGGCATTGCTAATTCCGAAGCTATGGCTGCGCTGGCAAGCCAACTATCTCACCGGCACACCGGTGATTCTGGCCATCAGCCTGTACTATGCCTCCAGTATCGGCTTCTCAGTTTTCTGGGACATCTGATCCTCCAGCGAAGGCAAGAAGACGCACCGCTCTGAACGGGTTCTCGCCTCCGAGCCGTGCAAATGAGACGGGCGCTGCGCCGCTCCCGCCAAGAGAGGCAAGAATGGTTCGAACATAGCTGCGGGTCTCGGTGAAGGGCGGAATTCCGCCATGCTTGTCGACGTTGCCCGGACCCGCATTGTACGCAGCCAAAGCAAGATGCCACGAGCCATACCGATCGAGCTGCTCCCGCAGGTAACGCGCTCCCCCCCGGAGGTTTTCGACAGGGTCCCAAGGATCTGAAACGCCAAGATAGCTTGCAGTCCCCGGCATCAGCTGTGCCATGCCCATCGCCCCGGCAGGACTGCGCGCAAAAGGCTGGTAGCGGCTTTCATGAGCAACGAGCGCGTCAAACAGTCGAACTGGAACTCCGGCTTCGCAGGCGGCTGCAGCGACGCGGCGGAAATAGAGACGGCGCCGCGATTGGGCCAACTCGGACAGGTCATAGCGCGGAAAGTAGCCTCCAGAGAGGCAATCGGGATCTGGCCCGAGGATCGATGCGTTCACCCGCGTGGGAAACACGGCAGGGCTTCCGCGTCTCATCCATGACGGGATGTAGAACAATGGCGTCGCGGAACTGACAGGGGTGTTGGCCTCTGCCGTAAAAGAAGTCGCCTCACTCCCGGGAACGGGCTGCTTGGCCTCCGGCTGTGCGGTCGGGCTTTTGGCAGCCACTCCTGGCACGAGGAGCGCGAATTCGGAATATGTGCTGCGAGAGAAGTCTTGAAGTTTAGCCTCTTGAGCGCTGGCTTGAGAACTGAGCGCGACAAGCGCTGTGCTGAGGTAGAATTTCATAACCACACCTTTCGGCATGGCTTGGGAACCGCAGATCAACGCTAGTCTGTGTGCAATCCTAGGGCAAGTGTTGGCTGCTTTGCCCACAAACTCTCTAGCCCGCATCATTCATGAGCCCGCCGCTCTGGCTAGTTCTGGGCTCGGCATGCCGTTGGCGGCTTGACCTGGGTGAGCGTCTACGACGGCGTTTTCACTGTCGCAGAACCAATGGCTTTGATGAGGGCTCTGGCTTTCGGTGACACTGTCGCGCTGACTGCGTGGGCGCAGGCTGGTGGCGTGGGCGGAGGATCGCTGGCGAGTTGGGTCTTCTGGCGCTTGATCAAGTTCTCGGTCTGGCCGAGTGCGTCGTACAGCGTAACCGCCGGCGGCGTCGCGGGATAGCTGGTGCAGTAGATGTCGATGATCGCAACCATCGCCTTCGCCAGTTTGCGCGTGGTTGGGGCATTCTCCGAGCGGCTCATGGTCGGTTGGCTCGCAAGCCCGGCACCTCAACCCGGCAGCTTGTCCAGCGCCAGGCGGGACCTGGCTCATCGCGCAGGCCATCGAGATCGCAAGCCTCCTCCTAGCCGCAAGCGATCGCGAACATCCGGGCGCGCAACATGTCGGGCAGCGCGTGGATCGTCCCGCCTGGATCATGAGGGTCGGCAATGCAAGCCGCAAGCCGACGGCAGATGCCCATTGTGCGCTCGGCCTGTGCCAGTAGCAGGACGCTGCCGTCCGAGGTCAGTCGACATCGTCAAACACGGTTGAGACTGTCCTGCTGCGCACCGCTGAGAATCGGACTGGGGTTTGCGATATCGTCGTTCATGGCGGGTGTGGCCTGTAGCATTTTTTGCCCAGCGGCAGGTTCGGCTTAGACACCCAGTTCCCAACTCAGATCATAGGCTTATGCCACTCCCGCCAACCCTGCATGCCCTCCGCAGTGAATAAGACGGGCTAAAAGCGGTTGAACAAGTTCTCCAGCCATTCCTGGCGGCCTGACTTGGGCTGCGGCTTAAGATCGCGGCTGATTGCCAGATCTGCAACCGAGGCAAGCGAAGCGCCCGGTGCATGGATCGCCTGACCCAATTCGCCATCCCATCCGGCGTAACGTGCTTTGCGAAAAGCATCGACCTGACCATCGGCGGTGATGGCCTCTGCCTTGATCAGCGCATGGGCGATGGTGTCGATCCCGCCGATATGGCCATGGAACAGGTCGGCAGCGTCGATGCTCTGGCGGCGCACTTTCGCGTCGAAATTGAAGCCGCCTGTCGTGAAACCGCCTGCTCGGATGATTTCCAGCATGGCCAAGGTCAGTTCCTCGACCGAGTTGGGGAACTGGTCGGTGTCCCAGCCATTCTGGTGATCGCCGCGATTGGCATCGATCGAACCGAAGATGCCCAGCGCGCGGGCCACGGCGATCTCGTGCTCGAACGTGTGGCCGCCCAGCGTGGCGTGGTTGGCCTCGATGTTGACGCGGACCTCGTTTTCCAGTCCGAAGCGCTTGAGGAAGCCATAAACGGTCTGCGTGTCGAAATCGTATTGGTGCTTGGTCGGCTCGTGCGGCTTGGGTTCGATCAGGATCGTGCCGGAAAAGCCGATCTTGTGCTTGTGCTCGACCACGAGGCTGAGGAACCGGCCGAAGTTCTCCAGTTCGATGCCGATGTCGGTGTTAAGAATGGTGTCATAGCCCTCGCGCCCGCCCCACAGCACGTAGTTTGCGCCGCCAAGGCGATGTGTGGCCTCCAGCGCATCGCGCACTTGCAGCGCGGCCCGGGCATAGACTTCGGGATCGGGATTGGTGGCGTCGCCCGCCATATAGCGCGGGTGGCCAAACAGGTTGGCCGTGCCCCACAGCAGCTTGCGGCCATGCTGCGCCTGAAGGGCTTCGAGATGATCGACCGCCTCGGCAAAGCTGGAGCGAAATGCGCCGACGTCCTCGGCATCTGCCATCACGTCGACATCGTGGAAGCAATAGTAGGGCACATCGAGCTTTTCGACGAAGGCCAGCGCTGCCTCGCGCTTGGCCCGCGCGGCCACGGCATCATTGGGCCCGGCATGCCACGGACGGCTGAAGGTGCCTGCGCCGAACACATCACTGCCCGGCCAGCAGAACGTGTGCCAGAAGCACACGGCCACGCGCAGATGATCCTCCATGCGCTTGCCCAGAACCACGCGGTCCTTGTCATACCAGCGATAGGCGAGATCGTTGACGCTTTCGGGGCCTTCGTAGCGGATGGTGTCGAACGGCGCGAAATAGTCTGCTGACATGGGGCTTACTCCTGGATTTGGGAAATGAGGGGATAGGCGGCGCGGAAGCGGGCCAGCTTGGGGGCCAGCGCTTCGGCAAGCATGGGATCGGGTGCGATCACGTGGCTGATTGGCGGGCGAACGCAGACCTCGGCCACGCTGGCACCGGTCACCGCGATCTGCGCGAGCCGCGCTGCACCCAGCGCAGGGCCGACTTCGCCGCCTTCGAGGTAGACAAGCTCCACGCCCAGCGCTGCGGCGATGATCCGCCCCCAATAGGTTGATCGCGCGCCGCCGCCGATCACCAAGAGCGTCGAAACTGTGGTCCCGGCTTCGCGCAGCGCGTCCAGCCCGTCGGCATGGGCAAAGGCCACACCTTCAAGCACGGCGGCGGCCAGCTTGCCCGCATCGGTCTCGTTGCCAAGACCAAGGAAAGCCCCGCGCACATGCGGATCGTTATGCGGCGTGCGCTCGCCCGAAAGATAGGGCAGGAACAGCTCCGGCCCGGCGGCTGGTCCGGCCTGTTCGGCTAAGGCGAAGAACGCGGCGGGCCCGTCGATACCGGCCAGCCTTGCCGCCCAATCGATGCACGAAGCGGCGGAAAGATGCACGCTCATCTGGTGCCACATGCCCGGCACCGCATGGCAAAAAGCATGGACCGCGCGCGCCGGATTGGGCCGAAACGCGCCGGTGGCAACAAAGATCACCCCCGATGTGCCAAGCGAAAGGAACGCATCGCCATCGCCGATCACGCCCACGCCGACCGCCCCGGCTGCGTTGTCGCTGCCGCCTGCCGCCACGGGGACCGTTCCCATACCCCACCGGGCTGCAACTTCGCGGCGCAAGCGGCCGGTAGCTTGCGTGCCCTCAAACAGCTTGGGCATGTGATGCTGCGAAAGCCCGCAGGCGCCAAGCATCGCATTGCTCCACTGCCGCGCTGCCACATCAAGCCATAGTGTTCCGGCGCTGTCTGCCATGTCGCTGGCCTTGTCACCGGTCATGCGCAGCCGGACATAATCCTTGGGCAGAAGCACGCTGCGCACTTGCGCGAAGATCGCCGGCTCATGCCTGCGCACCCACGTCAGCTTGGGAGCGGTGAAGCCGGGCATCGGGATATTGCCGGTTATGCGGCGTGTGGCAGGCTCGCGCTGCTCCAGTTCAGTGCATTCGGCAAAGCTGCGGCCGTCGTTCCACAGGATCGCAGGGCGCAGCGGCCGGTCATCAGCGCCGAGCAGCGTCGCCCCGTGCATCTGCCCGGCAAGGCCGATGCCTTCCACCCGGGCGCGGAGTGCGGGATCGAGCGCCAGCACGGCGGCCTCGGTTGCCGCCCACCAGTCGTCCGCATCCTGTTCGGACCACAGCGGCGCAGGACGTGAGACCGCGAGCGGCGCAGTTGCCTGCGCCACCACCGTTCCGGCTTCCGAAACGATGACCGCTTTCACGCCGGACGTGCCGACGTCGACGCCCATGAACACTGCACCGCACTCCCATGCCACTTTCTATGCATCACGGTAGCGCTACCAGCAGGCGACTGGCAAGTGGGCAATCCTTTGATTCAGGCGTGTGCTTCAAGCGCTTGAATCACACGCCTGAATCACGCGCCTGAATCACGCGCCTGCACTTGTCGTGCCAAGGCTCCGGTTCTAGGCGGAGAGAGCCATGGACAAGCAGAGACGCAAACCTCGATTCGGCACGCGCGGGCCGACCGTGGCCGACGTCGCCCGCCATGCCGGGGTTTCGCCGATGACGGTTAGCCGCGTGATCAATTGCGAGCCCAATGTGCTGCCTGCCACACGCGAAAAGGTAGCCGCGGCGATTTCCGCTCTTGGTTATGTGCCCAATCCCGCGGCCCGCAGCCTGGCCGGCGGGCAACAACTCCGGATCGCACTGCTCCATGCAAACCCCAGCGCGGCCTATCTCAGCGCGTTCCTGATGGGGAGCCTCGCGCAGGCCAGCCTGATCGACGCGCAACTCGTGGTGGAACATTGCGAGATCGCCGAACGCCCGGCCGATCTTGTCCAGCGGCTGTTGGGACACCGCGTCGATGCCGTGCTCGTGCCGCCGCCTCTGTGCGACGATGCCCGGCTTCTGGCCGCGCTGAACTCTGCCGGTTTGCCCATTGCACAGATTGCCACTGGTCGCCCGGTCAGTTTCGCCCACGCCCTGACGATTGATGATGAGGCGGCAGCCCATGCCATGACCAACCACCTCATCGCACGCGGCCATCGCCGGATCGGGTTCATCGCGGGGGCCACCAACCAGACGGCCAGCGCCTTGCGCTGTGCCGGATATCAGCGGGCGCTCAAGGAGGCCGGTCTGGCGCCAGACGAGGCCCTGATCGCTCCGGGCGAGTTTACATATCGCTCGGGTCTGGCCGCGACCGAAGCCCTGCTGGCGCTCCCCGAGCGGCCCACTGCGATCTTTGCCAGCAACGATGACATGGCCGCCGCGGCCATTGCCGTGGCGCATCGACACCGGCTGGATGTGCCCGGCGATCTTTCTGTATGCGGGTTCGATGATAACGCTATGGCAACCACCGTCTGGCCCGAGATCACCACGATCCATCAGCCGGTTGCCGCCATGGCACGGCAGGCGACCACACTGCTGGCCGAGACGGTGCGCAGCCGCTCTGCCGCACGGACGGATGCAGTCCAGCACGTCGCGCTGGACTATTGCCTCGTGCACCGCGCCTCTGACGGGCAACCGCCGCGCTCTTGACGCTCCTCAAACACCTGAGGCATGGTAGCGCTCACAAAACCATGACGCATGGGGCGGGATGAGATGGCGACAAGCACCGGCAAGCAGGGCAACCTGACATTCATCTGTCTGATCGTGGCTGTGGCCACCATCGGCGGGTTCATGTTCGGCTATGACTCGGGCGCGATCAACGGCACGCAGGAAGGCTTGCGGCAAACCTTCGGCCTCACTGACACCGCACTCGGCCTGACAGTCAGCGCGCTCCTGCCCGGCTGTGCTTTGGGCGCATTCATGGCCGGGCGCTTTGCCGACGTGTTCGGTCGCCGCAAAGTGATGATGCTGGCCGCCATGCTGTTTATCCTGAGTGCGCTGGGATCAGGCGCGGCGCATTCGGCGCTGGTGCTGGCCGTGGCCCGCTTCCTGGCCGGGGCCGCAGTTGGTGCGGCGAGTGTGCTTTCACCCGCCTATATCAGCGAAGTCACCCCGGCGCATATCCGGGGCCGGCTGTCGAGCGCGCAGCAGGTGATGATCATTTCCGGCCTGACCGGCGCGTTTCTGGCCAACTACTATCTTGCGCAGGCAGCCGGTTCATCGCTCGGGGTTTTCTGGGGCGGATTCCCGGCGTGGCGCTGGATGTTCTGGGTGCAAGCCGCGCCTGCACTGCTGTTTTTGGTGACACTGCTGCTCATTCCCGAAAGCCCCCGCTTTCTGGTCGCCAAAGGGCGCCACGATGAAGCGGAGCAAGTGCTGATCCGGCTGCTTGGGGCGAGCGCCGCAAAAGCCAAGCTGGCCGAGATTACCGCATCGCTCACTGCCGACCATGCTCCGAGCCTGGCCGACATTCGCAAAGCGGGAGCCAGTTCCTCCTGGGCCTGGCGGCCGATCGTGTGGGTGGGCATCGGGCTTGCCGTGTTCCAGCAACTCGTCGGCATCAACATCGTGTTCTACTATGGCGCGGTGCTGTGGCAGGCGGTGGGGTTCAGCGAGGCGGACGCGCTCAAGATCAATATTCTTTCCGGCGCGGTCTCGATTCTGGCCTGCATCGTCTCGATCCTGCTGATTGATCGCCTCGGCCGTCGTCCGCTGCTGCTCATCGGTTCGCTGGGCATGACGGCTACCTTGGGCACTCTGTCGTGGTGCTTTGCACAGGCCAGCTTTGCCGATGGCCACCTGCTGCTGCCCGCAGGCATTGGCACGATCGCCTTGATTGCCGCCAATGCCTATGTGGTGTTCTTCAATCTCAGCTGGGGCCCGGTCATGTGGGTCATGCTGGGTGAAATGTTCCCCAACCAGATGCGCGGTTCGGCGCTGGCGGTGGCGGGTGCCGCACAATGGATCGCCAACTTTGCTGTCAGTTCCAGCTTTCCGTGGCTCTCGAAGAATATCGGCCTGCCGGTAACCTACGGTGCCTACACCGCCTTCGCCTTGCTCTCGTTCCTGTTCGTGCGCCGCTTTGTGCAAGAGACCAGAGGCATCGAGCTTGAGGCCATGCAGGGCTGAGGTGCGCGGGGGTGATCGACGTCCGGCGCGAAGCGGCAGGCAAGCTCGCCGACGGCACGCCGATCGAGGCGGTTACCTTGACCAATGCCAGCGGCGTTTCCGCGCGTATCCTGACGTATGGAGCCACGCTGCAGGCGCTGATCGCACCTGATGCCGATGGCGGTCTGGCCGATATCGTTCTCGGCCATGACAGTGTCGAGGGTTACGAGCAGAACCGCGCATTCCTTGGCAGCACGATCGGCCCATATGCCAACCGCATAGCCGGGGGGACGTTCACGATCGACGGCCTTGCTTACCGGCTGTCCCGAAACGATGGCCAGAACACCTTGCATGGAGGTCATGCAGGCTTCGATCAGGCGGTGTGGGACATCGCCGCCATCATTCAGGGCGAGACGGGCGCGGTCACTCTCACGCATGCAAGCCCAGATGGCGAGGGCGGATTTCCCGGCACTGTGCAGGCAGCGGTCACGTACGCGCTTGACCAGGTTGGCGACCTCACCATCGCCATGCGTGCCACAACCACGCAGCCTACGGTGATTGCCCTGACAAACCACGCGCTGTTCAATCTGGCAGGAGCAGGCGCGCTGCAAGGGGCGATGCTGCACCGGCTGACCATCCCCGCAGGGGTCTTCACTCCGGTCGATCCAACTTGCATACCCACGGGCGAACTGCGTCCGGTTGATGGGACAGTGTTTGATTTCCGCCGGGGCAGGCTTTTGGCTGAGGGTCTTCGGGACGGTCGCGATCCGCAGATCGTCATCGGACGCGGCTATGATCACAACTTCGTGCTAGACAAGGGCACCACTGCCGAGCCGCAATTGGCTGCCGTGCTGGAAGACCCGGGATCGGGCCGAAAGCTGGAGGTGCTGACCACCGAACCGGGCCTACAACTATACACGGGCAATGCCTATGACGGGCGAATTCTTGGCAAGGCCGGTCAACTCTATCGCATGGGTGACGGCATCGCGCTTGAACCGCAAAGATTTCCCGATACGCCCAATCGCCCGGCGTTCGGCTCGGCCCGGCTCGATCCTGGCCAGACCTATCTTCACACGATGATCTATCGCCTTTCAGCAGGCGCGCCACAGCGCGCGAACCCGGTGATTCTTTGAGAGCCTGATCCGAAACGTGAGTTTCGAATCAGGCTCCAAGAGGTTGGCCTTTGAGGGGCTGGGGCTGCCTTCGTCACGACGACGAAGCCCCGCCCCCTCTCAAGGATGTGCCGTTCGAACAGGCGGCGAACCATGAGTTTGCCGCCCGCTTACCGGCCTCGTTTCTGCCTCAGAACTTGACGCCGACCGTCGCATACCATTCACGCGGCCGGTTGTAGGAGGCTGTCGTGAAGGGAAGAGCGCCCGCCTCGAAGCCGGACACGATGATGCGCTTGTTGGTCAGATTCTCGACGCCGACACGCAGGCTCCAGCCGTCTGCATTCTGATAGAAGACCGATGAATTCATCAGGACAAACGGCGACTGTGAAATCTGCGCCGTGTTGAACACATCGTTCTCCACCCTGCCGCTGTACGATCCGTTGACATTGAACGACAGGGCCGAGGAAATCTTCGCATTTGCGGCAAGGCTGGCGGTCCACTTTGGCGCATTTTGCAGCCTCGTCGCCTTGGTGATTTTTTGTCCGAAGCGGTTCACAAGCAAAGGTGCCGTTGCCGGATCGAACGATGAATAGTGCGCGTCGAGATAGCCCAAGGTCGCAGTCAGCGAGAGCCAGTCTGCTGGCAAAGCTTCGAGTTCTGCTTCGACACCGTTGATCTGCGCACTTGCCACATTTTCGTTTGACGGGCTGACGCCGCGCTGCACAACAATCTGGATGTTGTTGTACTTGTTAAAGAACGCAGCGACGTTGAACCTCACGCGGTTATCGAGGAACTTTGATTTGAACCCGACCTCGATGTTGTTGGAGGTTTCTTCCCCAAATTCGAGGCTACGCAGAACGTTGGGGTCGTTCGGATTCGCAGCCGCGATCAGCGCCGGGCTGAAGAACGTCGTCAGACGCGTGGTGAAGCCACCCGATTTGAAACCTTGCGAGTACGTCGTATACACGAAGACATCGTCGTTGACCTGATAGTTCAGGCCGGCACGGATCGACGTGTTGTTGAAATCCTTGCTCCTGCGCTGGCCCGTATCAAGAAACCGGGGGTCGCTGGGGCGGGGCAGATCGGCCAGGTTCAGGCCAAAGGTCGAGAACGCGGTGTTGAGGTTCTGCTGGTTCAGAAACAGCGTCTTCCGGTCCTGATTGTACCGGATACCGAACTGCGCCGTCAATTTGGGCGTGATATGGATATTGCCTTCGCCGAACAGCGCATAGGACCGCGTGTCGTGATCAAAACCGCCCGCTGCCTGAATCAAGCCGCCAGCAATTGGGACATTGTCCGACTGGAAGCCGTCTTCATAGAAGTAGAAGGCGCCAGCGGTTAGATCCACGAGCGAGCCGAGCTTGGCGTTGAGCTGCAATTCCTGGCTGTACTGCTTGGTCTTCATGACAAATGACGTCTGGTCGAACACCAAAGGTGAGCCATCGAGGTCCAGACCAAATCGGCCGCTCAGCTGACGGTAGGCCGAAATGGACTTGATGCTGATGGAATCGGTGGCCTTGTACTCCAGCGTTGCCGAGACACCGCCGCTGTCGATGTTCGAGAAGTTCGCTCCGGTCGCGTATGTGGTGTCGATGTTTCCGGTGATGAATTGGCCGGTATACTGGAGGTCGGGGCGTGCGCCGTTCGCATTGGCGCCAGCAGGAAGAAAGGGCGTGGTCGCGCACAAAGGGATTGGGGCGCCGGCGATGCAGGCGTTGTAGAGACCGCCGAGGCCGGAATTGGGATTAACCTCGACCAGGGTGGTGGGATTGGCTGCATCGCGCCGCGAGGAATAGTCCCCTGCGATCGTGACGGTAAGCCGGTCGCTGGGTGTCCAGTAGAGCTTGCCGCGAAGGGTTCCACCCGATTTCGCGCCGGGCTTTCCGCCTGCATTCTTGTCCGATACGAGTAGCTGATCGAGCGGCGTGCCGCCGCCGCCAAGGCCGGTGCCACCAGGAAATGCGATACGCTGCTGATAGCCATCGCGCTTGCCGATGTCGAAAGCAAAGCTGGCGGCGATGTTCTCACCAAGCGGGGCATTGATGACGCCGCGCGCCTCCATCCGGTTGCGCTGGCCGAAGGTGGCTTCGCCCTTGAAGCCAAAGTTCCTGCCGGGCGTGCTGGTGATCACGTTGACCGCGCCGCCGATCGAATTGCGCCCGAACAGCGTGCCCTGGGGGCCCTTGAGCACTTCAACCCGGTCGATATCAAGCAGTTCGAGAACCGCACCTGGCGCGCGCGCGATATAGACGCCATCAACATAGAGCCCGACGCCGGGATCGGTGTTCAAGGCAAAATCGCTCTGCCCTACGCCGCGAACGAACGCCTGAAATGTGTCCGCACCGGCAAAGCTCGATGAGGTGTCAAACACCACGTTAGGTGTGAAATTGGCGATATCAGCGTTGTTCACGATGCCGCGGTTGGAAAGCGCTGTTTCGGTGAAGGCTGAAACCGTAACCGGGGTCGATTGCAGATTCTCCGACTTCTTTCGCGCGGTAACGACGATTTCTTCAAGACCTGCGCTCGCCTGCTTTTCAGCAGTTTCCTGCGCCAGCGCCGGTGCGGTCAACAAGGGCATTGCGCCTGCCAGAAGCGCACTGACCAAAGCCACCTTGCTCGTCATTTTATGCATTTTCTCTCTCCCTTCCCTATTATCGGGCCTTTGTCGGATTTGCTGATCCGCACTGGTTTGGGCGCTGCGCCCAGAGACCCGAACGTTCGTTTCGAACCCGCCTGTGCTTGCGCAATGCACACTCGGCACAGGGGTATTGTAGTTATCACGATAAGTTACCGCAAGATGCTTATTGTGATAACCGGTTGCAGGATTGGCGGATCGCAACTCAGGCGAGCGGGGCCAGCGCCTGCACCAGGCCTGTTCGGGATAGGCGTTACCGCTGCCTCATTCCCCCGGACCAACCAGAATGTATTTGATCTCGAGATAGTCTTCGATGCCGTACTTGGAACCCTCGCGCCCCAGGCCGGATTCCTTGATTCCTCCAAACGGCGCGATTTCGGTCGAGATGATCCCTTCGTTGATCCCCACCATGCCGTATTCCAGTGCAGCAGAAACCCGCATCGACCGGGCGAGATTGCGCGTGAAGAAGTAGGCGGCAAGGCCATATTCGGTTGCGTTCGCCATCGCGATGGCTTCCTCCTCGCTGCGAAACCGGAACAGCGTGGCAACCGGGCCAAAGATTTCCTCCCGGCTGATTTCCATTCCCATGTCCACATCCAGCAGCACGGCGGGCGTGATGAAGTTTGCGCCAGCAGGGTGGAGCGTACCGCCCACCGCCAGGCTTGCCCCTTCCTCTATGGCACCGGCGATGAGGCGCAGGACTCTTTGGGCAGCTTGCCGGTTGATGAGCGGACCGACTTCAACACCCGCATCGTGCGCGGCACCTACCTGCAACTGCGCTACACGACGGACGAGGCAGTCAGCGAATTCATCGTAGATCGTATCCTGCACCAGAATGCGGTTCGAACACACGCAGGTCTGCCCGGCATTGCGAAACTTGGACGCCAGAGCGGCCTCGATCGCAAGATCGAGGTTTGCGTCGTCGAACACGATCAGCGGAGCATTGCCGCCAAGCTCCAGCGAGGTTTTCTTGACCGTCGAAGCGCACTGCGCGAGCAGCAGTTTGCCAACACGGGTTGATCCGGTGAACGTGAACTTGCGCACCAGGGGACTGCCGGTAAGTTGCGCCCCGATGGCCGCAGCATGGGTCCCGGTCACTACGTTCAGCACACCGGCTGGGACGCCCGCGCGCACCGCCAGAACCGCCAGAGCAAGTGCGGACAGCGGCGTTTCTTCGGAAGGTTTGAGCACGACCGTGCAGCCAGCAGCCAGAGCAGGCGCGACTTTGCGGGTGATCATCGCATTGGGGAAATTCCACGGTGTGATCGCCGCGACCACGCCAACAGGCTCTTTCACCGTAAGGATCTGCCGACCCGGCATGTGCGTTGGCACAACATCCCCATAGATCCGCTTGGCTTCCTCGGCGAACCATTCGATGAAGGTCGCGCCATAGGCGATTTCCTTGAGCGCCTCGCCAAACGGCTTGCCCTGCTCGGCCGCCAGAATGCGCGCGAGATCGTCCGCGTTCGCAACGATCAGATCGTGCCAGGTGCGCAGGATCGCCGACCTCTCCTTCGCCAACCGCCCCCGCCATGCGGGCAGCGCCTGGGCTGCGGCGGCGATAGCCTGCCGCACTTCCTCGCCAGAGAGATCCGCCACCTCCGCCACGATCGCACCGGTTGCCGGATTCGAGACCGGGAAACGGCCCCCTGATGCTGCCTGATGCCAGCCTCCGCCGATAAAGGCATCGCTTGCAAGCAGGGTGGGATCTTCAAGTTTAAGGTTCAAGGGCATCGCTGATTTGCTCTCGTTCGAATGACGGGTGACGAGCTGGCCGTGGGCCGCACCCCATGTCCAGTCGGCGCCTGCAAAGACGCCGCAGAAGGCCGCTTACCTTGCCCGAATAAAATTACCATGATAAATAAATTGCAGTTCGATGCGGCAGGCTGTTTGATAGACGACAGCCGTTGGTGGCGAGCGACAAGATCGCCCTTGCCTGAGCGCAAGGAGCGGAGAGGGAAGAGGGAAATCAGATGGGCATTTCAAGGCGCGGATTGCTGAAGATCGGCACATGCCTCTCCGGCGTGATGGCGGCAGGCCCCGCACTGGCTCTATCGCGGGAACTCTACCGCGATCCCGCTGCCCCGATTGAAGCCCGCGTCAAAGACCTTGTGAGCCGTATGACGCTGGATGAGAAAATCGCCCAGTTACGCAGCCTGTGGTTCGGGAAGAGCGAGATACTGGGCGGCGATGGCACGCTGCTGCCCGCCAAGGCAAAGAAGGCAATTGAATTCGGCATTGGCCAGATCGCCCGCCCGGGAGACTGGGCCGGCACGAGCAAGTTTGGCAAGGTGATGTTCCGGTCTCCGGAATCGGCCATGTCGGTCGCCAACGATATCCAGCGCTTCCATGTCGAGCAGACCCGCCTTGGCATCCCAACACTATTTCACGAGGAAGCCGCACACGGCCTCATGGCGTCGGAAGCCACGATCTTCCCGAGCCCGCCAGCACTTGGCAGCACATGGGATCGCCAACTGGTCGAACAGGTGTTTACCGTGGCGGCGCGCGAGGCCCGATTGCGCGGGGCGCATGTTGCATTGTGCCCGGTGATCGATCTGGCGCGCGATCCAAGGTTCGGCCGGGTGGAGGAATTTTTCGGAGAAGACCCCCGCCATGTCGCGGAGATGGGCAAGGCAGCCGTGTTCGGCTTGCAAGGCCGCAAGCGCCCGATCGCGCGGGACAGGGTCTATGCCACGCTGAAGCATTTCATTCATGGCACGCCCGCTGCGGGGCTGAACATTGCGCCTTTCGAGGTCGGGGAGCGGACCTTGCGCTCAACCTACCTCTTGCCATTCGAGCATGTGATCCGCGATGCCGATCCCGCCATTGTCATGCCGTCCTACAATCTGGTCGCCGGTGTTCCGGCCCATGCCAACAAGGAACTGCTGATCAAGACCGGGCGCGGGCGTCTGGGCTTCAAGGGCGCCTATTTCAGTGACTATATGGCAGTGACGAATCTCGCTTCCCAGCATCACATGGCCGCCAACGATGAAGACGCGGCGGTGATCGCGATCAACGCGGGTATTGACGCCGAATTGCCCGATGGAACAGCCTACGCCCACCTTGCAATGCAGGTTCGAAGCGGCCGCGTATCGGAAGCGCGCATTGATGAGGCGGTGGGCCATGTGCTGCGATTGAAATTCGAAGCGGGCCTGTTTGAAACGCCGTATGTCGATCCGAAGATGGCGGCGCGCGCCACCAACACCGCTGCCGACATCCGGCTTGCGCGGCTTGCCGCGCAAAAGGCGGTCGTCCTGCTCAGGAACGATGGCGTTCTGCCGCTCGATCCCAAGGCGGCGATGCGACTTGCGGTCATCGGGCCGAACGCGAACGAGCCCATGTTCGGCGGGTATTCCGGCACAAACAGCAAATCCGTGGGCGTACTGGATGGCCTGCGAGCGGCTGCTGGCGAAAGGATTGAAATCGCGTACCACGAGGGTGTCCGCATCCTGAAGCCCGATCCGGCTGGCGAGATCTTTGCGATGCCGGTGCCGGAAGACCCGGCAGCCAATGCGGCGAGGATTGCCGAGGCGGTATCGCTGGCCAAGCGATCCGACATGGTGCTGCTTGTTCTGGGTGACCGGCCCGAAATCACGCGCGAGGCGATCATGGCAAACGCGCCCGGCGATCGCAACACGCTCGACCTGTTTGGTGACCAGAATGCGCTGGTGGAGGCCATGCTCCAAACCGGCAAGCCGATCATCGCGCTGTTGCTCAATGGCCGGGCCCTGACTGTCAACACACTGGCCGAGAGAGCCAATGCCCTGATCGAAGGATGGTATCTGGGCCAGGAGGGAGGCCATGCAATTGCCGACATCATTTTCGGCAAGGCGAACCCCGGCGGCAAACTTGCCGTCACATTCCCGCGCGCAGTCGGCGATATCCCGATCAGCTATGATCATCAGGCCACGGCCGAGGTAAACCGATACGTTGAAGGTGAGCACAAGCCGCTCTTCCCGTTCGGATTTGGCCTGAGCTACACGCGCTTCGAGTGCTCGCCGCCCCGCCTTTCGAGGAGCACCATTGCGCCATCGGACAATTTCAACGTTGAAGTTGATGTTGCAAACACCGGAACCCGCGCGGGCGACGAAGTCGTGCAGCTATACATCCATGATCTGGTGAGCTCGGTTCCGCGGCCCGTTCTGGAGCTGAAAGGGTTCGAGCGGATCACGCTGCAACCGGGCGAACGCCGGACTGTCTCTTTTGCGCTGGGGCCGGATGATCTGGCGTTCTGGGATATCGATATGCAGTGGCGGGTGGAGCCGGGCGAATTCGCCGTCCACACGGGCAACAGTTCGGCCGACCTGAAATCCGCCCAGTTGACTGTATCGTGATGTGTAAGCGAAGTCGCCACCCCACCTTGCAGGCCTGAAGTACAACGCCGAGTCTCCGCGCCCTGACGGGTTGGAGGTCGCTGGTGCTATGATGATGTCATGTGATGATGCTGGCACTAAGAGGGTGGAGCGTTTCGAGGTCTTCACCGGCGCTGGTCGGCGGCGGGATTGGCCGTCGGAGGTCAAGGCATCGATTGTTGCCGAGAGCTTCACTGGTCTTGAGACGGTTTGCTCAGTCGCGCGGCGGCACGGCGTTAGCCCGTCGCAGCTTTTCGCTTGGCGCCGGTTGCTGCGGCAGCAGTTGGTGGAGCAAGGGGCGGCAGTACCGACGGTGTCGGCGTTTGTTCCCGCCGTGGTGACGATCGATGAGGCTAAACCGGCGGTTCAGCAGCGCACGAAGAAGCGGCGACGCTCCAAGACGAGTGCGGTCGAGCTGGAGATCGACGGCGTGGCCGTGAAGATCAGCCGCGGCGCCGATGCCGGAGTGATTGCTGCGGTAATCGAAGCGCTCAAGGCCACCCGATGATCGGACCTGGTGCTGGTGCGAAGGTCATGGTCGCTACACGTCCTGTAGACTTCCGCAAGGGACCCGACGCATTGGCTGCGCTGGTCGGTGCCGAGTACGGCGGCGATGCCTATTCTGGTGTGATCTACGTGTTCCGGGCCAAGCGTAGCGACCGGATCAAGCTCGTCTGGTGGGATGGCACCGGGCTGTGCCTGATGGCCAAGAAGCTGGAGTCCGGCGGGTTCAAGTGGCCGGGTATCCAGGACGGCGTAATGCGGCTGACGTCGGCGCAGCTGGGGGCTTTGCTCGAGGGTTTGGACTGGCGCCGGGTGCATGGCGGACGCCGTCCTATCGCCCCGCAGATTGCCGGTTGACGGGACTTTCTGCGAGTGATTCACTCCTTCCATGCTCATGGAAGCGGACCTTCCCAACGATGTCGAAGCGCTTCGCGCGCTTGTCCTTGAACAGTCCCGCACACTGGCAGAAGAACGCGCGGCAAGGGCCGATCTTGCTCTCGCCAAGGGCGAGGCCGATGCAGAGATCGAGCGGCTGCAGTCGATCATCGATGCCTTCATGCGCCACCGTTTCGGGCGCAAGTCTGAGCAGCTTGATCCAGACCAGCTTCAACTCGGCCTCGAGGATGTCGAGGCAGCGCTCGGCGAGGCGCGTGCTGCACGCGAAGCGGTAATCACGAAGGCTGGCGGCGAACGGCCGCGCAAGGCCAACCGCGGTGCACTGCCGGCGCATCTCGAGCGGATCGAGCAGATTGTCGACGTGGATGATCGAGCCTGCCCCTGCTGCGGCGGCGCGCTCCACCAGATCGGCGAGGACGTTGCTGAGCGCCTCGATGTTGTGCCGACAACCTTCCGCGTTCTGGTCACGCGCCGCCCGCGCTATGATTGCCGCTCGTGCGAGGGTGTGGTCGTTCAGGCGCCAGCCCCGGCGCGGATCGTCGAGGGTGGCATTCCGACCGAGGCTCTGATCGCCCAGGTGCTGGTCGCCAAGTACGCCGACCATGTCCCGCTCTACCGGCAGGCTCAGATCTATGCCCGCCAAGGCCTCCAACTTGATCGGTCCACTCTGGCGGATTGGGTGGGGCGAGCGGCATGGTATCTGCGTCCCTTGCGGGATCGCATCCTTGAAGAGCTACGAGGATCTCAGCGATTGTTCGCTGATGAGACGACTGCCCCGGTGCTCGATCCCGGACGTGGCCGGACCAAGACTGGCCAGATCTGGGCCTATGCCCGCGACGATCGGCCATGGGGCGGTGATGATCCTCCACTGGTCGCCTACGTCTATGCCCCCGACCGCAAGAGCGAACGTGCCGAAGCGCACCTGGGAAGCTATTCCGGCATCCTGCAGGTCGACGGCTACAGCGGTTATGCCGCGCTCGCCAGGCGTAGTCAGCAGCTCAGCCTCGCCTTCTGCTGGTCGTACGTGCGGCGCAAGTTCTACGAACTGGCGGGTAGCTCGCCGGTCGCGACCGAGGTCCTGCGCAGGATCGCCATGCTCTACGCGATCGAGAGCGAGGTTCGCGGCACCTCGGCGGAGCAGCGCCGCGCCGCGCGCGCCGAACAGGCCCGCATCATCGTCGATGACCTGCACAGCTACCTTGAGGCGCGGCTCCGGCAAGTCAGTGCCAAGAGCAAGCTCGCCGACGCCATCCGCTACGCACTCAACCGCTGGACTGGACTGTCGCTGTTCCTCCACGACGGCCGCGTTGAGCTGGATTCCAACACCGTCGAGCGTTCGATCCGACCACTCGCCCTCAATCGCAAGAATGCGCTCTTCGCGGGTTCCGACGAAGGCGGTGCCAATTGGGCGGTGATCGCCACGCTCATCGAGAACTGCAAGCTCGCCGGCATCAACCCGCACACCTGGCTGACCGCAACGCTGACCAGCCTCGCCAACGGCCACCCGACTTCGCGGATCGACGAGCTACTGCCCCACGCTCAAGTGGCCTGAGAACACCGCTTACCGTGATGTGAGATGGTGGAGGCCTTTAGCCTGACGAGGGCGACGCCTCCGCCTCCTCAACCAAACCTTCAGAGCTTGGGAACTTGCGCCTGCCGGTAGAGCCAGCGCCGCATCGCAAGACCGGCCTTGTCCGAACTGAGCGAGACCTCATACATGTCGTCTTCGCCCGTTTCGGCGATCAGCTTTTCGATGGCGGTGAGGCCCGTCACATCTTCCATGAAGGCCACTTCGAGCTGCTTGTTCATGAACGCCGTTACAGCCGGATCGTGCACGGCGAAATTGCGGCCATGATGAATGAAATAATGGGTTGAGGTTGCCGTTTCCGGTGTCGGCAGATGCGCAGTAATGATCTGGGTATCCGGACGTTCGCTTTCGGGAACGTCCAGACCATAGAAGACACCGTTGACGGTATGGGCCGATGGGCCAACGAACGTCGATGTGGTGATCCGCGCCGCGTCGCGGCCGGTGAGGCCGGTAGGCTCTGCCCAGACTGGGGGCAAACGGGTCGGGACGACCGAGCGCTTCAGCCGGAAGTGACCTTTCTCCTCGTCGATGTGAACTTCGTAGGGCGCTGTCGCAAAATCTGGCGTGCCAAAGCTGTTGGCGTGCAGGAACGAGAGATGCGTGAGATCGAGCAGATTCTCGTGCAAGGCAATGTAGCTTGCCGGAAGGTGATAGTACTGCTGGCTCGCAGGCCAGCTTTCACTCGCAACCCAATCGCCCAGCGGCAGATCGGCGGCGGGTTCGCCATCGCCCATCCAGATCCACACCAGCGGGCCTTGTTCGCGCAGCGCATAGGCGCGCACCCCAACCCCGCGTGGACATTGTTCACGCAGGGAAGGCGCTTCCACACAATCCCCTGCGGCATCATAGCGCATGCCATGATAGCCGCAGATAATGGTGTCCCCATCCAGCCTGCTCTGGCTCAAAGGAAATGACCGGTGGACGCAGCGGTCCGACATGGCGACCGGTTTTCCGCTCTCGGTTCGATAGAACACGAGCGGCCGGCCCAGCAGCGTCCGTGCACGCAGCGCGCGGCCGAACTCCGGGGCATAGCCCGCGACATACCAGCAATCGAAAACAAACGGAGTCTTGCGCGTAGCAAGCCGGGCTTCGGCCTTGCGCGATGCGGCAATCAGTTTTTCGGCCATTTGTGTCATGGTGTGAGCATCACCTTCAATTGGGCATGACAAAGATCGGCGCGCTATCCCAATGCTCGTCGGCTTTGCCGTTCCTGATGCGGAACATGTCGAACCAGGTAGTGGTATAGGTCCTTCCGGGCTGCTTCGGGTGCGGCAGCGTCGATACCAGTGCGACTGTCACAATATCGCCCTGCGCAATGACCTGGACGACTGGTGCGGAAAGCCGTGCCGGAACAGGTTTCGGCTTGATCCCCATGCCCTGGAAGAAGCTGACGACATTCGCCCGGCCGGAAGCCACGTTGGGATTGTGCTGGATGTAGCGTTCGGTCAGATAGAGACTGGCCTTGTCCCAATGCCCCGCCTCGAGCAGGTCTTTCATGATGTGATAGATCACCTGCTTGTTAGCACGCAGCTTCGGGTTCTTGTCTGTAAACAGCGCCTCGACATTGGAGGCTGGTACGACGGCTTCCTGAGCCTGCGATGCCGCAGGGAGAGCGCCCAGCACCAGCGCAAAAAAAGTGGCGACAAGCTTTGGCATTTTGGGAGCCTTCCGGAGTTTATCACGCTCTGTGACGAGCATCAGAACTGCTCGCGCTCGGCATTCGGCTCGTTGGCAAAGAAGAGCCGCTCGGCCTGCTCGGGATCGTTCACCATCCGGCATTGGGCATCGATGATCATCGTCTCGCGCCGTTTCAGCGTATAGGGCTTCCAGCGCACCTGCCCTTTGGCGGAAGGGATGCTGTTGCGGGCAAAATTCGCCCACATCTCGCCCATGTTGCTCGCGGTTTTCAGGCGGTCAGGGCGTTTGGGACCGAAGCGCACGGCGGTATCAAACTTCATGGCGATGTCCGATGCGTGGGGCGAACCTTCGGGATAGGTCGTTCCTGGCACAAAGTCGGGCGAGCGATAATCGAGGATGTAGGAATAGATCGGTGCCGCCTTTTGCGCGGCCTTGCGTTCAGACAGCTTGACCGCATTGGCTCGCCAGGGCTTCGCCGTGGTGATCGCGATATAGAGCTGCGATGGCGTGGCCTTGGGGCGCGCCTTGCGAAACGCGTCGATCCAGGCCGAAGTGCGTTCGCCGAGCAGATTGGACAGGCGTGAGCGAAGCCCCGCTTCATCGAGATTGAACGCGCTCTTGTCCCCCTGAAAGAAGAACACGGTCTCATCCTTGCAGCTGCCGACAATCAGCGGCTTGTTTGCCGAAATCGCTGGCGCCCCTATGCTGAACGGTTCTTCGGGCAGGATCGTGCCATCAATAAAGGGCCAGACCATGATCTCGGGCTGCGCACCGGCCGGAGTACCCGGAGGAGGAACCGTGCCGGGTGAAAGATAGGGCGCATTGCCCAATTGTGCCTTGAGGATCTGGGCAGCAGGTGCAGTCAGCAGCGCACGCGGATCGGTGATGCCCATCCGACGCATGACTTCGCGCGTCATCGCGGTTGCGTCATCGGGAGTCTTGCCGCCCGGGCCAATCGCGCTTTCGATCGAAGCCTTGTGGAAATAGGGAGCGGCAGAGGGCATGGCATAGAGCGCGGTGGTCTTGCCACCGCCGCCGCTTTCGCCAAAGATCATGACATTGCCGGGATCGCCCCCGAACTCGGCAATATTGGCGTTGACCCACGCCAGCGCGGCAACAATGTCCTGCAAGCCCTGATTGCCCGCATATTCGGGCCCGAGAAGCTGGCCAAGATAGAGATACCCCATCAGGCCAAGCCGGTGGTTCGATTGCACGACCACGACATCATGTTTGCGCGCCAGCGTGCCGCCATCCTGCCAGGGCGCGCCGCCCGAACCGATCACAAAGCCGCCGCCATGCTGGTAGACCATGACTGGGCGCTTCTTGCCATCCAGCGCGGGGGTCCAGATATTGAGGAACAGGCAATCTTCGGCCGGTGCCGGCTCATTGTTGCCGAAATCGCCGCGCGGAGCCTGAATGGAGGGCGCGCCTAACCGGGTAGCATCCCGCACGCCGATCCAAGGAACCGGCGCAGTCGGAGCCTTAAACCGCCGATCTGGTCCTGATACGGCCCCCCCATACGGGACGCCGCGAAACTCGAGGATGCCGTCCACTGCCGCCCCGCGCAATTTGCCCTGTGCGCAGGTCGCAATAGGCGCATCGGGCGCGGCACCGCGCAGAATGGCTGGTGCCGCCAGCAATGGCCCGGCCATGCCAATCGACTGAAGCATATGGCGGCGCGTAAACATATCAAACTCCTCGTTAAGTTCGGACCAATGCCAACAAGGCTTGCGATCCCTTTGCCAGCAGCCCGATATCGGTTCCGATGGAGATGAAGCGAAACCCCTCGGCAGCGCGGCTGCGGGCGTCTTCGGGGGACAGGGCGAATATCCCGGCGGGTTTGCCAGCGGCATCGATCCGCGTCTTGGCGTGGGCGATGGCCGCCTGCACGTCCGGATGGAGCGGATTGCCGAGATGCCCCATCGAAGCCGCCAGATCAGCTGGACCGATGAACAGGGCATCGATCCCGTCAACTGCTGCGATGCTGTCGATCTGTTCGAGCGCGGTTACGCTTTCTATCTGGCCGATGACCGTCACCCTTTCATGCGCCTTGGCAAGATAGGCCGTGTCCGCCCCGAAGCCCGAAGCCCGGCTGGTGGCACTGGCGACACCGCGCGAGCCAAGCGGCGGGAAACGGGTTGCCGAAACAATGGCCTGCGCATGGCTTGCACTATCCACCATCGGCACCAGCAGGGTCAAAAAGCCGATATCGAGATACTGTTTGATCGCAACAGGTTCGCCCAAAGGCACGCGCGCGATGGCTTCCACCGCAAAGGGCGCGACTGCTTGCAACTGGGCGAGGAGCGTCTGCGCCGTATTGGGGGAATGCTCCCCATCGATCAGCAACCAATCGAACCCTGCGCGCGCGCAGATTTCAGCGGTGTAGCTGTTGGCCAATGCCTGCCAAAGGCCGAACAGCGGCTCTGTGCCTGCCAGGGCCTGCTTGAACCGGCTCATACAAACCGCACCGAGATTGCCCCAAGCGGGCCGTAGTCAACGTGGAAACTGTCACCCGCCCGGGCGAAGATCGGAGCGGTGAAGCTGCCGCCAAGGATGATCTGGCCGGGTTCCAGCATTTCACCATGCGGCGCCATCTTGTTGGCGAGCCATGCCGGGCCGTTGGCCGGGTGATTGAGGACGGCCGCGGCGACACCCGATTCCTCGATCACGCCATTGCGGTAAAGCAGCGCGCTGACCCAGCGCAGATCGACCGCATCGGGCTTCACCGGGCGCCCGCCCAGCACAATTCCGGCATTGGCGGCGTTGTCCGAAATCGTGTCGAACACCTTGCGCGTCACGCCGGTGGCCTTGTCGATGCGCTCGATGCGGGCATCGATGATTTCGATGGCCGGAGTCACATAATCGGTTGCGGCAAGCACGTCATAGATCGTGCAGTTCGGCCCTTTGAGCGGCGCCTTCAGGATGAATGCCAGCTCGACCTCGACGCGCGGTTCGATGAAGCGGCTGATCGGGATATCATGCCCGTCAAGGAACAGCATATCATCCAGCAAAGTGCCAAAATCGGGTTCCGTGACGTTGGAGGAACGTTGCATCGCCCGGCTGGTGAGGCCGATCTTGTGGCCGATCACCTTGCGTCCGGCAGCAAGCTTCTGCTTCACCCACGCCCGGCTGATGGCATAGCCATCTTCCAGATCCATTCCCGGATGCTCCAGCGAGAACTGCCCGATCTGGGTGCGCGTCCGTTCGGCTTCATCAAGGCGCGCGGCAAGGTTCTCGATTGTCGGTTGGTCAAGCGGCATCAGTCGGTCCCGGCCAGGCGTTTGTGAATGCTGTTGTGCTTCCAGCCCTCTGTCTCTTTGACATAGAGCGAAAGCGCGAGGGGGCGGCGGTCGAACATGCCGCCCAAATGATCGCGCAGGCGGGCAAAGAGGGCGTCAAAGTACCGCTGGCGGAATTCGGCGCTGCGCCCCGCGCCCATTTTCACATCGAC
Source organism: Novosphingobium rhizosphaerae (assembly GCF_050920675.1). Taxonomy (NCBI): domain Bacteria; kingdom Pseudomonadati; phylum Pseudomonadota; class Alphaproteobacteria; order Sphingomonadales; family Sphingomonadaceae; genus Novosphingobium; species Novosphingobium rhizosphaerae. The sequence goes on along the minus strand of NZ_CP137863.1, from coordinate 66,470 downwards.
ATTGATGAACGCGTCTTCTGGCCCTGCATTGTCGGCAATCACATAATGATCCACCCGGTATGCCCGCACCCGAATGCCGCCGACCGGGAAGACCCCGTCGGACCGATCCTTCATGTCCGCTGCCAACATTTCCATCAGCGCCCGGACATCCAGTTCGCCTTCGAGATTGGCCGTCCATTCGATTGTAACGTGCGCCATCAGATCACCGCCATCAGATCACTGCCATCGTGGCAACTGTGCAGCCAACCGCAAAAATCGGAATGGGCTGATAGAAGTGCAGCGTGCCTTTCCCGCGCGCAGCAGCTGCGGCGGCAATGAAAGTGCGGATTTCGAACCCGCCTTGCCCGGCATCGCGGTAGGTGTCGGCATCGCGGTAATCGAGCAGCCGATCCTTGTCATTCGCCAGCCAGCGATCCAGGAAATCGCGGTCCCACGCCTCGTTGATACGTCCGCTATCGGGCGTTGCGGGCCAGTGGGAGATTCCCCCGGTTGCGATCAAGACTATGCGTTCAGGTACCGCATCGGCTGCGCGCCGGATCGCTTCGCCAAACGCCCATGCGCGGTGAAGCGGGGTGAGCGGCGGCCCCTGACAATTGATGTTGGCCGGGATGATCGTCAACTCGTTGCGGGGATCCAGGAAGTGCAAGGGCACCATGATCCCGTGATCAAACTGCCATTCCTCGCAATAGGCGACATCGACGGATTGCAGCATCTCGCTCACCATCCGCTTGCCAAGATCGGGATTGCCGCGCTGGGTGCGCCGGGGAATGTTCAGCCACTCGGGATCCTCGATCGGTCCTGTATAGCTTTCTCCCATGCCGATGGCGAAGGCAGGCATGTTGTTCATGAAGAAATTGGCGAAATGCTCCGCTGCAAGAATGATGACAGCGTCGGGCCTGGCAGCCTCGAGTTGCAGCCGCAGGCCGTCCATCGCGGCATAAAGAGCATCCCGCTGTTCAGCCGGGGCAAGCTGAGCGCGCCCGGTGATGCCGGGGCCGTGACTGCAAACGGCGGTGAAAACAAGGCTCATACGCCTGCAACCTTTTCGTCAGCCGTGGTGGTCATGGCGTAGATCCCGTCACGAACTGGCCCATACCGGGTGACACCATCGCGCATCATTTGCAGATAATCAGCCCAGGCGATCCCGCACAGCGGCGCAAAATGCATCAGAATCTGGCCGTTGACGCCAAGCACGTAGAGCAGGCCGATATCGTGTGACAGGAAAGCGTCCCGTTCCTCGTCTGTCAGCTGGTAGCCGCGTGCCAGGCCTTCGGGATCGCTCACGAACCGGGCCTTGGCTGCATCATCGCGATTCAGCACATAGAGGAGCTTGGAGAGCTGATAGAGGCTCATGCTGGCACCAGATGGTTCACGAGGCGTCCGATGCCTTCGATCTGCGTCACCACGGTATCGCCAGCAGCGCAGAAATGAACGCCCTGCGGCGTGCCGGTCAGGATCATGTCACCCGGCATCAAGGTGGTGTGTTCCGACAGGTAGGATACTAGCCCCGCAACCCCCAGGATCATGTCAGCCGTTGATCCCTGCTGCACCGTCGCACCGTTGACCTTGGTGATCATCGTGAGGGACTGCGGATCTGCGATATCTGCCGCATCGACAATCCAAGGGCCGATCGGCGTGGTGGCATCGCGGTTCTTGACCCGCGCATTGGGGCGATAGAAATTCTCCAGGTACTCCCGGATCGCATAGTCGTTGGCGATGGTATAGCCCGAGACATGGTCGAGGCCGTCGGCCACCGGAACGTTGCGGGCAGGCTTGCCGATGATGGCCACCAGTTCGCATTCGGGGTGCATCTGGTTTGCGTCTGCCGGGCGAGGTGTATCCCCCTCATGCCCGACAAAGCAGTTGCCGCCCTTCATGAAGATTAGCGGCGCATCGAGCTTGGGCGCAAAACCAAGCTCCTTGTTGTGATCGGCATAGTTGAGGCCGAGCGCATAGACTGCTGCACCGGCAACGATGGGCGGCAGCCACTGGGCCTCCGCGATTGCGATCTTCTGGCCACATGGCAACAGGAGTGACTGCTCGTCCGCAGTCACTTCGGCCCAGATGTCGCGCCCGCGATAATAGATTCTGGCGCGCTTCATGGGAGCCGTCCCGTGCGTTCGAGTTGCAATGAAGGCAGGCCTTGCGCCTTGACGACCAGTTCCTCGCCCGGTGCGGCCACCGGCGCATCCCCGGGCAGGCCGACGAGAAGGACATCGCCCGCCCGCAAGGTCATGAAGCCGGACAGCTCCGCAAGAAGCATGGCTGGCGATCGGTGCAGGCGGTCAAACCCCCATTGATGAACAAGCTGGCTTTCGCGGTATGTTTTGAGCTGTTCAGGAAAGACCGGGGCCGCCCAATCTCCCAGGGCCAGAAAGCCATCGGCATTCTTGTACGCGATCGCGGGCCGGTAATAGCTGGACTGTGGCAGCGAGATATCGAGGCATATGGCAATTGCCCCTACACAATCGAGCGCATTGTCCGGCGTTCGGCCAGTTGCATCGCGCGCCATCAGCAACGCCAAGGTTGGCGCGCAAACTAGCGTCTCGGCGGGATGTGCAACCACACTGCGCGCGAGCGATGCGCGCGGCTTCATGTAGACTACCGGCGCACGCGGCGCAGCGAGGTAGGGCTTCTCGTCAAACTCGGGAGAAATCCGGTCAAGCTCCTGCCTGTCGTTAAGCGCAACCCCATAGATGTGTCCGGCCACGCTCATCGGACTGTCCTCTTGTCAGAACCGGATGACCCGATAAGTAAGGCACACTGACAAAATACGACTGGAACCTGATGTCGCGTAAGATTTCGCACGGCTTGCCGCGCTACACAGAGTCCATCGCCGGCAGCCTGCTTGCGGCGCGTGAAGCTGTCATGGCTCCCATCCGCCCGCATCTCAGAGCCTCCAACGTGACGGAGCAGCAATGGCGTGTGCTGCGGGTTCTCGCCGATGCCACGTCCCTTGATGCGCGCGGCATTGCCGAGGCTGCCTTGCTTTATGCGCCGACGGTAACACGGATTCTGAAGGAACTTGGCGAACGGAAGCTGATCATCCGGCATATCGATCCGGTGGACGGCAGGCGTTCGATCATTTCCATCACAGAGGAAGGACTTTCGCTGGTTCACGACACGGCGAAGCACACGCGGACCCTGATTGATGCGTACATCGAAGAGTTTGGGCGCGAGCGGCTCGAGGCGTTCCGCCTTGAAGCAAAGGCGCTGGCCGCCGCCCTTGCGAAGTTCAAACCCGGAGACTGACCGCCAACGTTCCATGCGCATCAAACCCCAAGCCGAGGCACTTTGTGGGTTCCGCGTGCCAGGGCGATGTTCTTGGTCTCCATGTAGAAATCGAAGCTCCAATCGCCGCCGTCGCGGCCGATGCCGCTGGCTTTCGTGCCGCCGAAAGGTGCGGGGAGATGGCGGACATTCTCGCTGTTCACCCAGACCATGCCGACATCGAGCGCTTCGGACACACGGAGCGCCCGTCCGACGTCGCTGGTCCAGAGATACCCGGCGAGACCATATTGGACATCGTTCGCCTTGCTGACGGCATCTGCTTCGTCGGTAAACGGAATCGCCGTCAACACGGGTCCAAAGATCTCTTCTTGTGCTATGCGCATTGATTGTTCGGCATTGGTGAACAGGGTGGGCGGGTAAAAGAACCCCTTCGCGCCTTCGAACGGTGCGCCCCCCGCCGCGATCGTCGCGCCTTCCTGCCTTGCAATTTCAGCGTAGCGGGCCACTTTGGCGAAATGGCGGGGATGGATCAATGGACCGACTTCGGTCGCGGGATCGAACGGATCACCAACCTTCAGATTCTTGACCCGCTCGGCGAGCTTGGCGACGAAGCTATCGTAGATCGTGCTTTGCACCAGAAGGCGCGAGGATGACGTGCAGCGCTGGCCATTGAGCGAGTAGATCATGAAAATGGCGGCATCGAGCGCAGAATCGAGATCGGCATCATCGAACACGATCACCGGATTCTTGCCGCCGAGTTCGAAATGCACGCGCTTCAAGGTTTCCGAGCCCTGGCGCATGATGGCGGAACCAGTGGAGGATTCGCCGACGAAGGCAACGGCCTTGATCGAGGGGTGTTCGGTCAGGCGCTTTCCGGTCGTCTCACCAAGCCCGTTCACCGAATTGAACACACCGGCGGGCAGGCCTGCTTCATGCGCGATCTCGACGAGCAGGCGGGCCGAATAGGGCGACCATTCGGCGGGTTTGTGGACGACCGTGCAGCCGGCCGCGAGGGCGGGCGCGATCTTCCAAGTCGAAAGCATGAACGGCGTGTTCCACGGCGTGATGACAGCGACAGGGCCGATCGGCTTGCGCGATGTGTAGTTGAGATGATCGGCGCTGGGCAGGGCTTGCCCATCGGCGGCTGAAGGAGCCCGGTCGGCAAAGAAGCGGAAATTCTCTGCACCGCGAATTGCCGCCTTCGACATGAAGCGCCAGCATTGCCCGGCATCAATGCATTCGACGGCCGCAATCCTGTCGGCGTTGGCAGTGATGAGATCGGCCGCCCGGTTCAGGACTTTGCGGCGTTCTTCACCTGACTTTGCCGCCCATTTTGGGAAAGCATCGCGCGCAGCGGCAACGGCTTCTTCAACTTGGTCTTGAGTAGCGTCTGAGCATTGTCCGAGTGTTTCGCCAGTACCAGGTTCAAGAATATCGAATGGGGTGCCCAAGGCTGGCGACACACGCCCATTGATGTAGTGACCCAATGTGCCGGGACCGAAGGATTGGACAGCCGCTAGCGCCAAATCGCGTTTATCAGACATCTTTGAATGATTCTCCAGATCAATGGCAACGGGTGCAGCGACAAGGGGGGCAGGTTCAGTCATGGATCACGTGCAGAGACACAAATTCTTCAAGTCCATGCTGCCCGAACTCGACGCCAAATCCTGAGGCCTTAACTCCGCCAAAAGGCGTGTCGGGCCTAATGCCGCCATGCTTGTTGACCCACGCAGTGCCACACTCAAGTCGCATTGCAAGGTCGCGCGCGCGTGGGATGTCCGATGACCAGATTGATCCGCCCAGCCCCACATCAACGGCGTTGGCCTGATCAATTGCGGTATCGATGTCGCTATACCGTATGATAGGCAAAGCCGGGCCAAACTGCTCCTCATCGACCAATGACATTCCCGGCATGGCGTTGGCGACGAGCGTTACCGGATAGAAAAGGCCGTCACCGCCACTGGGCGCACCACCATTCAGAATACGCGCACCTGCGGCTGCTGCCTCGTCAACGAGCCGCGTGACCTTATCGAACTGCATCCGGTTTTGGATTGGGCCGAGGAGACTATCTTCATCTGTGCCCGCGCCTGTTTTGATCGTTGCTGCATAGGCGACCAACTCATCACAGACAGCTTCGTAGATTGCGTCATGCACAAACAGCCGCTTCAAAGCGGCGCAGGTCTGGCCATTGTTTACAAACGCACCCCAAAAAAGCCCCTCGGCAATGGCTTTGGGGTCAGCATCAGCCAACACAATCCCCGCATCATTTCCGCCAAGTTCAAGGGTGAGCCGCTTCAGCGTCGGCGCAGCACTGGCCATGACGCGGCGACCGGTGTTGCAAGACCCCGTAAAGCAGATCTTTGCCACATCGGGATGCGATGTCAGGAGTGGGCCGATTTCGTCTGAACCCGCGACGACATTCAAAACCCCAGGTGGCAAGGCATTTTGCAGCAGTTCAACCATACGCAACGTCGACAATGGCGTGTAAGGCGAGGGCTTTAGCACGACGGTGTTGCCTGTGCGGATTGCGGGCATGACGTGCCAAATCGCGATCATCAGCGGCCAGTTCCAAGGCGTAATTGACGCGACCACGCCAAGCGGCTTGCGATGGATTGCGATATGGGCGTCGGCATCGTCCTGCACAAATTCGACCGGCAACTTCAAGCCGGCGGTATGCCGGGTCCAGGCAGCAGCACCGCCCAGTTCAAAGCGCGAGCCCATGCCGTTCAGCGGCTTGCCCTGCTCGGCGGTTAATATCCTGGCGAGTTCTTCGGCATGGTGATCGAGAAGGTCGGCACAGGCTAACACAGCGGCGCACCGCTCTGCGTCAGTGGTTTGGGACCACGCAAGAAACGCAGCCTTGGCAGAAGCGACGGCCGCTTCAACAGCAGCAGCGTCGGCAACGGCGATCGTTCCTGCCAAACCGCCTGTGGCCGGATTCAGGACTTCAAGGGACCGTTCCCCCAACATTGCCATGCCATCAATGATGGTGCCAGCCATAGGCATCGCGACTCTCTCCGCACTTGAATTATCATTGCACCAATAAATTATCATGATAAATGATGCAAGGCTGAGTTGGCCGGTCGGCGAAGATCGACTGCGGAGCCCGAGATGGCGCAAGGCCTATGGAGGATGGTTTGACCGAGCATTCGCTGAAGCGCGGAGACAGGAAGGCATTGGCCATATGGATGGGCGTCGCCATGGCATGTGCGACGGGAATGCTTTTGTCCGCCTGCAAATCGGGCCCTGACAGCACGATTGGCTCCCTCGCGCAGGCCAAGCCCGGCGAATGGGCGAGGCATGGATTTGGACTTTCAGAGCAGCGCTTCAGTCCGCTTGAACAGATCAACACCGAAACAGTAAAAGGTCTCAGCCTCGCCTGGTATGCCGATCTCGATACCAACAGGGGTCAGGAATCGACCCCCCTGATGGTTGATGGCATCCTTTATACCACGTCGGCATGGTCAAAGGTGGAGGCGTTTGAGGCGATCAGCGGGAAGCTGCTGTGGAGTTTCGATCCGAAGGTCCCCGGTGAAGCGGGCGTCAAAGGCTGCTGCGATGTCGTCAACCGCGGTGTTGCCATCGAAGGCGGGCGCGTGTTCCTCGGCAGCTTTGATGGGCGGCTCATTGCGCTGGACGCGAAGACCGGGAAGCAGTTGTGGTCAGTACAGACGGTCGATCCATTGCAGCCCTATACGATCACGGGCGCGCCAAGGCTGGTCAAGGGCAAGGTCCTCATCGGCAATGGCGGCGCTGAGTACAATGTCCGCGGATATGTCAGCGCCTATGACATGGAAACCGGCAAGCTCGCCTGGCGCTTCTACACCGTGCCCGGAAAGGCCGGAGTCAAGGATGGGGCGGCATCTGATACCATTCTCGAAAAGCTGGCTGGCCCCACATGGAAAGGCAAACCGGACTATGTCGGCGGCGGCGGGACCGTGTGGGACTCGATGGCCTATGATCCCGAACTGGATCTGCTCTACATCGGCGTCGGCAATGCTGCGCCCTGGAATCAGGCCATCCGTTCACCCGGCGGCGGCGACAATCTGTTTGTCGCGTCCATTGTGGCCTTGCGGCCGGATACCGGTGAATATGTCTGGCACTATCAGGAAACGCCGGGCGACCAGTGGGACTATACCGCCACCCAGCACATGATCCTTGCCGATCTGATGATCGACGGCAAACCTCGCAAAGTCCTGATGCAAGCGCCAAAGAATGGCTTCTTCTATGTCATCGACCGGACCAACGGCGCGCTGATTTCCGCAGACGGCTATGTCCAGCAAAGCTGGACCACGGGAGTCGATCCGGCAACGGGCAGGCCCAAGGTTGTGCCGGATGCCTATTATGCCAAGACAGGAAAGCCCTGGATTTCCACGCCGGGTTTCCTCGGGGGTCATAACTGGCACCCGATGGCGTTCAGCCCGCAAACGGGGCTGGTCTATATCCCGGCAAACGAGATTGCGACGCCCTACATCAACGACGAAAACTTCAAATTCAGACAGCAATCGGCCAATCTGGGGATTGATCTGGCAAAGGCGACCATGCCCGCTGATCGCAACATCGTGAACGCGGTCAAGGCCGGTTTGAAAGGGCGCATTGTCGCGTGGGATCCGGTCAAGCGCAGTGCAGCCTGGACTGTGGAACTCGGCGGACCGTGGAACGGCGGATTGCTGGCAACAGCTGGCGGATTGCTTTTCCAGGGGACAGCCGCAGGTGACTTTGTTGCCTATAATGCGCGCAATGGTGCCAAACTGTGGTCGTTTCCTGCGCAAAGCGGCATCGTTGCGCCGCCGATCACCTGGTCACAGGGCGGCAAGCAATATGTTTCCGTCGTGGTAGGTTGGGGCGGGGTCTATCCGCTCCTGCTTGGCGAACTGGCGAAGAAGAGCAATGACCGGCCAAATCGCAGTCGGGTGCTCACTTTCGTAATCGGCGGAACAGCAAAGCTGCCCGAACAGGATATGAACCGTATGGCCATGCAGGAACCGCCGGCACCATTCGGAACGCCAGCTCAAATTGAACAGGGCCGTATCGCTTATGCGCAAAGCTGTGGGGGATGTCACGGCGATGGCGTCAGGTCTGGCGGCGTGCTCCCCGAATTGCGGGCCTCCGCTGTGGCGGGAGATAGCGCTGCCTGGCGGTCTGTCGTGATTGATGGGGTGCTTGCAGCCAATGGCATGGTCGGTTTTTCGAAGGATCTGACGATCGCCGATGCCGAAGCAGTGCGGGCCTATGTCGTCGCGCGTGCCAACGAAGACTGGCAGAAACGGTAAATCATGGGAACGGCAGACATGACGATGAAGCGGTTGAGGATCATCATGCTGTGCGGCAGCGCGGCCTTCGCAAGTGCGGTGTCGCACGCCGAGGCAAAGCATGCCAGCGGCTCAGAGGCTGCTCCCGAAGCTCGCGCTGAAGCCACGGTTAAGGCGATGACGGAGGCCGAGAAGACGATCCTGACGTATAGCATCATGCCCTTGCCTTTCGGTAATGACCCGCCCCCTGTTCCCGCTGATTCGATCTCCGGCGCAGGTTATACCAGTGGCATTGCGCGGCTCGGGGTGCCGTCCCTCAAAGAAACCGATGCAAGCCTCGGCGTTTCCTATGTCTCGGGCCAACGCAATGATGGGGCAACGGCGTTGCCTTCGGGTGTCGCAATGGCTGCTACATGGAATCCCGCACTGATCAGGCGCGGCGGCCAGATGATCGGTTCGGAAGCCCGTGCGAAAGGCTTCAATGTCATGCTCGCGGGGGGCGTCAACCTGATGCGCGATCCGCGTAATGGGCGCACGTTCGAATATTTTTCGGAAGACCCGCTGCTGTCGGGCGTGCTGGCCGGAAATGCCATTGCGGGCGTCCAGTCCAACAATATCATTTCGACGATCAAACATTTTGCGCTGAACGGCCAGGAGACCGGCCGCCAGTTTGCCGATGCGCATATCTCCGATGCCGCAGCACGGGAAAGCGACCTGCTCGCGTTCCAGATCGGCATCGAGATCGGCAATCCGGGTTCGGTGATGTGCGCCTACAACCGCGTCAATGGCAAACAGGCCTGTGACAGCGATTATCTGCTTAACAAGGTGCTGAAGCAGGATTGGCGCTACAAGGGATTCGTCATGTCTGATTGGGGTGCGGTGCCGAACCTGGGCACGGCCCTGAACGGACTTGACCAGCAATCGGGATCACAGCTCGACCCGGCGATTTTTTTCAGAAAGCCGCTTGGACAAGCCGCCAGCCGCGATCCGAAATATGCGGCAAGACTTGATGACATGAACCGCCGCATACTCTGGGCGATCTATGCCAATGGCGTGGACAGGAACCCGGCCACGCCGGGGGGCAAGATTGATTTTGCCGCCAATGCCTCCGTAGCAGAAGAGGTGGCTCGGCAAGCCATTGTCCTGCTGAGGAATGAGCGCGCTGTTTTGCGCTGGCCCGCACCGCAAAGCGGATTGCCGTGATCGGCGGCTATGCCAATGCAGGCGTTCTGTCAGGTGCAGGATCGAGCCAGGTGCATGGTGAGGGCGGCCCGGCCGTGGTGGTCCAGATCGGACCCAAGGACATGCCCTTTGCAAACTTCCTTTCGCAGCAATATCATAGTTCGGTGCCGCTGACTGCCATTCGCAAAATGGTGCCGAATGCCCAGGTCACCTATCGTGACGGCGCGTATGTTTCGGAGGCTGTTGCGCAGGCCGCTAGGGCAGATGTGGCGATCGTTTTTGCCAACAAGTGGGCAACCGAAGGCCTGGACCAGCCGGATTTGTCGCTGCCCAACGGGCAAGACGCGCTGATTGCGGCCGTGACAGCTGCAAACCCCAACACGATTGTGGTTTTGCAGACCGGCAATCCGGTCCTGATGCCATGGCTCGACAAGACTGCGGCCGTTTTGCAGGCATGGTATCCGGGGCGCGCGGCGGTGAGGCCATTGCCTCCATTCTGTTTGGCGAGGTCAATCCTTCAGGGCGCTTGCCGATTTCCTTTCCTGCCCGCGAGGCCGATCTCCCGCGCCCGAAACTTGATGGCGCAGACTGGGTCGAACCGACGTTTGTCGGTGCTGCGCCGACGCCAGAGGCACAATTGCCGGTCAATTACGACATCGAAGGCTCCGATGTCGGTTACCGCTGGTATGCCCGCACCGGGCGCAAGCCGCTGTTTCCGTTCGGTTTCGGCCTCAGCTACACCCGGTTTGAAACCTCCGGTCTCCAGATCAAGGGCAACACGGCGCGCTTCACCGCAAGGAACTTGGGCCAGAGAGCAGGTGCAACCGTGGCGCAGCTCTATCTGGTCTCGCGCAATGGGCAGCCGGCCCGCCGACTCGCGGGTTTCCAGCGCATCGAACTCGCTCCGGCAGAGCAGCGAAGTGTCACTCTGACAATCGACCCGCGAATCCTGGCGGCCTGGAACGGTGATGGCTGGACGATTGCCGGCGGAGAATATGGCTTTGCTCTTGGCGAGAATGCAGAAGCCATGGGACCGGTCCTGAAGGTTGCCATCAAGGGGCGCACCTGGCGCGATTGAGCCTTTCTGGCTGACTTGGCTCACCCCGGAAGGCCCGCGACCTTACTGCGACACGATCACGGCGATGGGCCAAAGAGCGTTTCCTGCCCGCCCAAAGGCTGCAGGCGGCGCTGCTTATCATGATAACCGCAGTTGACTGGTTATCGTGATAAACATATAGCAGGCGGTGATGTGATCGCGTCAAGCGATGATGCAGAGGGAGGAAATCAGGATGTCGAAGAAGGATCATGGCTTTACGCAAACGCGCAAGGCGCTTCTTGTGGGGGTAGCGCTCCTTGGAATGATAGCGGTACCATCAACGTCAGCCCTGGCGCAGCAGGCGAAGCCAGCCGATGATGATGCCAAGCTGAATGACACGCTGGCCGAGATCGTGGTGACGGCACAGCGCCGTACCGAAAATCTGCAAGACGTGCCGATCGCGGCTACTTCGCTCAACGCCGAGGGTCTGCGCGACAAGGCCGTTACCCGGTTGGCTGACCTCCAGTTCGCGGCGCCTTCGCTCAGCGTGACGGAAACCGGCGTCGTGCAGCAAGCGAACATCCGCGGCATCGGCATTGCATCAACCCAGCCATCGGTGGCGAATGGCGTAGCGACCTATGTGAACGGCCTCTTCCAGCCGCCAATCGTGCAGAACAACAGCTTCTTCGACATCGCCAGCATTGAAGTTTTCCGCGGGCCGCAAGGCACACTTGTGGGATCGAACTCCACCGGCGGCGCAATCTTCATCAATTCGCAGAACCCCACGCTTGATGGTTTCAATGGCTACGCAGGTGCGACCTATGGCAACTACGACACGGCGGAACTGATCGGTGCAGTCAACCTCCCGGTTTCGGATACGCTCGCGATCCGCGCTGCCGGGCAGTATCGCCGCCACGACAGCTATTACACCGACGTTGGCCCGTTCAAGAATGATGCTGGCAAGCTCGATGAAAAATCGGCTCGCCTCAGCTTGCTGTGGAAGCCGGGCAGTTTTCAGGCACTTGTGAAGAGCGAGGTCTTCGAAATGAAGACCGGAGGCTTTGCCTATCGCCCGATTCCGGGCACGCCCTTTGCGGCGGGCCGGGTCGGCGGCATTCGCACCTCAGCTATAACTCCCCCACGTTCAGCACCAGCAGGCGATGATCCACAGTGCCGAACTCAAGTATGAATTCGACAATGGCATCACCCTGCGGTCGCTCACCGGCTATCAGGACAAGACCATCGAGCAGGACTACGATGACGACGCCAGCCAGCTGGCCGGTAACCTCACCGACTATTACGCCCGGGAGCGTCAGTTCAGCCAGGAAATCAACCTCATTTCCCCGACAAGTGGCCGCTTTGACTGGATTCTTGGTGGATACCTGCAGAAGAACACGATCAATGCGGCGCTGATCCTCAACCCTGCCGGCTTCCCGGTCGATATCAAGAACGATGTTCACAAGACCACAACTGGCATCTTTGCCCAGGGCAACTATGAGCTGACCGACCAGCTCGAAGTCCAGCTTGGCGTTCGTTATTCGACCTACAAGACCAACGCGACCGGCTTTGTCAAAATTGGCCGCGGGATTCTCAGCCCCGATGGCATTCAGGTTTCGGATCTTACCGGTGCTTATGACGATGGCCGGATGACGGGCAAGATTGCCCTGAACTACAAGCTCGATCGCAATAACTTGCTTTATGTCTTTGCAGCACGTGGCTACAAACCGGGCGGGTTCAATTCCTCCATATCGAGCTTCGGCCCGGAGACAGTCAACAACTATGAAATTGGCTGGAAGTCGACTTTGGCGGATGGCCACGTGCGGCTGCAGGTCGATGCGTTCTACAATGACTACAAGAGCTTCCAGTTCGAAATCATCAACACATCCTCTGGCCTGAACGGCGTTGCCAATCTGCCCAACGCCAAGATCAAGGGGATCGAAGCGCAACTCCAGGCAAAATTCGGCGGTTTTTCTGCCGATGCGTCGCTGGCATACGTCAACAGCAAGCTGCCGGCATTTCAAACGGTCAACCCGCTGCTCTTGCCGCCGGGTTCTGTCGGCCAGTTGGGCCCGCAGTGCCCCGCCGGTACACCCAACGGTCCGACCTGCTTCAACTACGGCCCGTTCACGCGGACGGCAGGCAATGGCCCCAACCTGCTTTCGCCAGAGTGGACTTACAATCTCGGCGCGCAGTATGAGTTCCAGCTTGGCGGCGGCGTGACCTTCACGCCGCGGGTCAATTATGCCTATCAGGGAAGCCAATTCACCCGGTTCTTCTACAATCCGGTGACCGACAAATTGCAATCGCGCGGACTGCTTTCGGCCCGCGCCGTGCTCGACTTCGGACACTGGGAGCTTGAGGCTTATGGCCGCAACCTGACCAACGAGGAATATGTCTCTGGTCAGACCGGCTCGAACGAGTTTTACGGTGCGCCGCGCGAGTATGGCGTGAGAGTTCGTGTCGAATTCTAAGTTCGGACAGCATGTTTAGCGACTAAACATGGAAGGCCCGGCCGCTAGCGGTCGGGCCTGCTTGTTTGGAAGACCTCAGGGGCGCTCTAACGCCCAAAGGAACAATGGCGATGACCGAAGGCTTCTTGCTCAAGCCCACAAGCTGGCTCCTGTCGGGCAGCATCTGCCTGCTGGCCGCATCGTCCGCACTATTGCCGCAACCAACCGCCTTTGCAAAAACGCCTGCGTCCTCATTCGCGTCGCGATGCCAATCCCTGAAAGCACTGCGATCGGCATCTCTCGGCACGATCATCGATGCGGCACCGGGGCCGAAGGACTTCGAAGATCGCAGCCCTTTCGGAGTTCAGGTCATAACCCTGCCGGAGCACTGCGAGATCACCGCCGCCTTCCCCGCACGGCAGGGCCGGGATAACCAATCCTATACCATACGTTACCACGTGCGCCTGCCAGAGGACTGGAATGGCCGTTTCCTCTTTCAGGGCGGCGGCGGGACCAACGGCGAGCTTGGCAATGCCCTGGGCCCTACAGGTATGGGTAACCCGCCTGGCCTCGTGCGCGGCTATGCCGTGGTCAGCCAAGATTCGGGCCATGACAATGGCGCGAACAATGACCCTCACCGGGGCGGCGTCTCGGTTTTTGGCACCGATCCGGAAGCCCGCCGCGATTACGGGCACACGTCGCTGCCCAAGGTCGCGCGCGCGGCCAAGGAATTGATCCGCCAGTTCTATGGTTCTGCGCCGAAATTCAGCTACTTCTACGGCTGCTCCAAGGGGGGCAGGAAGGCATGGCCTTCGCCCAGCGCTATCCCGAGATGTTCGATGGGATTGTCGCAGCAGCGCCTGGCTTCTCCCTGCCGCGTGCGGCCTTGGCGCAGACCTGGGATACACAGACCTTCGCCAAGCTGTGGAACCCGGCAAACGGTAAGCTGACCCCGACATCCTTCACGGCACTGTTCAGTGAAGCCGATTTTGCGATCGTGCGTGACGCGGTCATCAAGTCCTGTGATGGGCTGGATGGTCTGGCCGACGGAATGATCAATGCGTTTGGCCGCTGCACCAGCGCACGGGTTCTGCCGGCCTTGCGGGCGAAGGCCTGCACGGCGGCGGGTGCACCCGGCAACGCCTGTATCGCTCCGGCCAAGATCGGTGCGCTGCACAGGTCGCTTGGCGGGCCGCGTGATGCTTCGGGCCGGGCGCTCTATGCGGAATGGCCATGGGACACCGGCATTGGCACATTCGGCTGGTCGCTATGGAAGCTGGGCAGCGCGCAGATGCCGTCGCTCAACATACTGACGGGCGGAGCATCGCTGCCAAGCGTGTTCATGGTTCCGCCGAAAGCAGTTGGCATGGCGCCGGAAGATCTTCTCGCCTTCCAGATGGCCTTCCGGTTTCCTGAAGACGCCAAGTCCATTTATGCCACATCGCGCGTTTTTCCGCGTTCGGCATGGCAGGATATCGCGATGCGTTCCTCCAATCTGGATCGCTTTCGCGCGCACGGCGGCAAGCTGATTGTCCCGCACGGGGTCTCGGACCCCGTATTTTCCATCAACGATACCTTGCGGTGGCAGCGTGAAGTCAACCAGCGTTATCGGGGCAAGGCCGATCAACTGGTGCGTGTCTTTCCCGTGCCTGGCATGGCGCACTGCGGCGGCGGCCCGGCAACGGATCAATTCGATGCTTTTGCGGCTCTCACGCACTGGGTCGAGGACGGCAAGGCACCTGAACTGATTGCCGCAAAGGCCGGGGCACAGACACCGTGGCCGGGACGAAGCCGTCCGCTGTGCGCGTATCCGAAGGTCGCGGTCTATGATGGCCATGGCCCGATCAACGACCTGGGGAGTTTCCAATGCACAAAACAGCCCTGACTTTTGCAGTGTGCTTCATGGCGGGCTGCGCCAAGGCCGCGGCGCAGACCAGCCCCCCACCGCCTCCTCCACCTCCGCCTGCACTTGAGTTCGTATTTGAAGCCAGGGTACTCCTCGGCAGACCTGTAAAGGTCGGCGAAACGGCGATCGGTGGCCGCAATATCATCTCCATCCTGGGCGGCCGGTTAGAAGGCCCCTCTCTTCGCGGCGAGATTCTGCCTGGCGGATGGGATTGGCAGCTCGAACGAAAGGACGGCTGCATCGGGATCAAGGCCGATTACATGTTGAAGACCGATGACGGCGTAGTCATCAATATCGTCGATACCGGCGTGAATTGTACGTTGGTACCAGAACATGCCCAGCCCCCGCGAACGACACCAGTGTTCGAAGTTCCGCGTGGCAAGTATGATTGGCTCGCGCGCTCGGCCTTCATCGGTGCTGCGCAGCCGTTCAGCGGACCTGATGGATCAGGCCTGACGATCCGCGTTTTCAAGGTGAAATGAACGATGCGGACGGCACTCAAACTATTGCTCGCACCGATGATTGTGTTGTCGTGCACGCACGCAAAGGCTGCAGATCCGCTCGCTTCCTACCATGTTCGAAGCGAACTTGAGCACATCCCTGCTACGGATATTGATACCTATCGCCTCTGGCCGGTGGCGGGGAAAGACGATCCCGGCACGCCAATCATCACGGTGTTGCGGCCACACGCCGGCCGCGCGAATGGAACGGCAGTGATTGTTGCCCCCGGCGGTGCCTATATCAGTCTGGCCGGCATGCTTGAAGGCGTTGAGCCTGCGGCGTGGTTCACAGCCCGCGGAGTCACCGCGTTCATTCTGACCTATCGGGTCGGCCGGACAGCGCGTCTGCCCATTCCGCTTGCCGATGGCGCGCGTGCCGTGCGCTTCGTGCGCGCCAATGCAGCGGCGTTTGGCATCGATCCGGCGCGGATCGGCATGATGGGATTTTCCGCCGGTGGGCACCTTGCCGCAACAACCGCAGTCGATGCGACATCAGGCGACCCGACTTCCGCCGACCCCATCGAGCGCGCCAGCAGTCGGCCTGATTTTCTCATTCTTGCCTACCCCTGGCTGGAAGCCACGCAGATCCGGGCCGACGGTACATCACAGTATTGCGAGTTTGCTCTGCACTTCAGTTCGGACCAGTGCCAGCCGCAGAACTATGCCGGATTTCTGCCACGGGAGCATGTCACCAAGGCCGCGCCGCCAACCTTCATCTATCACACCACCGATGACGATCTCGTGCCCGTAGCTGGTTCGGTACGCTTTTATCAGGCGCTCATCGAAAACGGCGTTCCGCAGAACTTCATGCCTATCAAACGGGTCCCCACGGCAGCGGCATGGGAGGGCTATCATCTGCGCTTGAAACTTGGCCCGAACTTCTGAGCCTATGGATGAAGGGCCGAAGATTGCTGGGCGAGCCGACACCCCATCTAGCGCATTAGAGCACTTTCTGACCAATCGCGGTGAGCCAGATTGGTCGGAAAGTGCTCTAGCATGTCCGGCCACTGAAGAATCAGCAGACTTATAGGGGCTGAATGAGCTGTCTTGCTCGCTGCTTCGTTGCTGCTAGGAAATCCCGAACCTCCTCAGAGCACAACCCCAAGCCTGCGTCAGGCGAAGGGGGCCCTCACCTCATCAGGTCGCCTCAGCCCGGTGCAATCTGAAATTGAAGCGTCCCGGGTTTTCCGGAGGCTCCTATTTGTGAGAAGGAGCCATGATGAGCGCTACAAGGAACAAGTTTTCACCTGAGTTTCGCGACCGCGCGGTGCGTATGGTGGAGGAGCACCGAGTGGATTATCCTCGGAGTGGGCGGCGATGAGTTCCATTGCCGCCAAGGTTGGCTGCACGACCGAGACGCTGCGCCGCTGGTGCCGCGAGGAGGCGAGCCGACGAGCGGGACCAGCGGCGCAGGCCGCCGGCGACCGGGATCGGGTCAAGGCGCTGGAACGCGAGGTGAAGGAACTGCGCCGGGCCAACGAGATCCTGCGCAAGGCCTCCGCGTATTTTGCTCAGGCGGAGCGAGCCAGAGAACCTTGGCGCCACGGCAAATGGTGATGTCGTTCATCGATATGCACCGCGAGGAACTGGGCATCGAGCCGATCTGCCGGGAACTGGCGATCGCCCCGTCCTCCTATCACGACCATTCTGCCCGGCTTGCCGATCCCGGCAGGCGTCCGGCCCGTGCCCGCCGCGACGACGAGCCGTGCGAGGCCATCAAGCGTGTCCACGATGCCAGGTTGGCTTCGCCGCCCTTCGGGTCGGTCTCTACGGCACGCGCAAGGTCTGGCACCAGCTGCGCCGTGAAGGGGTGGCAGTCGCCAAGTGCACCGTGGAGCGGCCGATGCGCGCCATGGGCCTGGCGGGCGTGCGGCGGAGCAAGACGACGGTCACCACCGTCAGCAACCCGAAGACGCCATGTCCGCCGGACAAGGTCAACCGCGAGTTCCGCGTCAGCCGGCCCAACGCGCTGTGGGTGGTCGACTTCACCTGCGTCCATGCCTGGGCGGGGGCTCGGCTTTGGGCAGTGCCCCCGGCACTGCCGTCGCCTGCGCTCTACGTCGCCTTTGTGATCGATGCCTATGCCCGGCGCATCGCGGGCTGGAAGGTCGGCACCAGCGCCACGGCGGGCTTCGTGCTCGATGCCCTGGAGCAGGCGATCCATGCCCGCAGGCCAGGCCCCGAGGACGGGCTGATCCACCACAGTGATAGGGGAAGCCAATACCTTGCCATGAACTACACCCAGCGCCTCGCAGAGGCCAGCCTCGTCCCGTCGGTGGGCAGCGTCGGCGACAGCCATGACAATGCCTTGGCCGAGACGATCAACGGCCTCTACAAGGCAGAAGTGATCTGGCGGCAGCGATCCTGGCCAAGCGTGTCGGCCGTGGAAATGGCGACGCTGCGCTGGGTCGACTGGTTCAACAATCACCGCCTGTTAGGCCCCATCGGGCCGATCCCCCTCGCCGAAGCCGAGGCAAACTCCTATGCAGCACGAGAAACCCTAGATATGGTTGCATAACTCAAATGAAACCGCCTCCGGAAAACCCGGGACGCTTCAACGGAGCGCCGATCGATCAGATTGTCACCGCGCTGCACAACCTCATCGAAGGATGATCGAGCGGGCGTGAATCCCCATCAGTTGATTATGAGAGTGAAAATCAAAACACATTTCAGATGTTAACGGGTGTATAATCAATCAAACTCCCTGCCTAGAGAAAGTTGTCGCCTGCGTGGTTCTCGAACAATGCGGCATCACGGACGTATCCGAGGAGAACCTCGACTTTTCTCTGCCGCGAGACCTCCTGCATCTTCGGCAGCGAAGCGCCTGCTTTCGCTGCTTCCGTCAAGAACCCAGACCTCAGCGAATGCGCTCCAAACGCAGTGGGATCGAGCCCGACTTTCTCGGTGTAACGCTGGATCAACCGCGCCACCGAACGATCAGACATCGGTTCCTTCGTCATCAAACCTTGCGCATCGGTGCGAAAGAATAGGGGACCTGCCTCCCCTCCCCTTACGCTCAGCCATTCGTTGAGGCGGAGACCGGGCTTGAGCACCTTGCCCGACGGAACTGCGATGACCTGCCCCTCCCCCTCCTGGTCGGTCTTCGAGTGCCGGATCGTCAGCTTGAGCCCTTCACGAACGAGCTCGACGTCGGAAAGCTGTAGGGCAACCAGCTCGGAGCGCCGCAGCGCTGCTGCAAGGCCCAGCGCCATGACCGCACGGTCACGGATCGCCCGCGGGCTCGATCCTTCTACAGCTGCAATCATTCGCGCCAGATCGGCCGCCAGAATGGCGCTCTTCTTGCGGGTCGGTCGTGCGCGCTGCTCGCGCCGAATGCCGGCGAGCGTATCGGCGATGACATCGCGGGGATCACGGTGCTGCGGGGCCACGTGCCCGGCCTGCCGGTGATGCCATGCAATAGCGGCAAGGTTCCGTCCGATCGTACTGTCCGCCCTCCCCGCCTGTGCCAGTGACGCCAACCAGGTAGCGACCACCTCGGGCATCGCCGGCATGGGCTCGAGGTCGCGCGTCCAGCACCATTGTTCGAACTGCCGCCAGTCGCTGTCATAGGCGCGGACGGTATTCGCGGCCTTGGATCGCGCCCTGTAGGAACGTGCGGCCTCGATTTCGGCGGCGAGCTGCGGCGGGATTGTCTGTCCGAGCGGGACGACGCCCTCATCGATCGGCACCTCAACGATCATCCCGTTGCTGTCAGCCAAAGCGCCTCTCCTTCATGCTCCGTCGCGCCGCGCGTTTCTCCGGCATTCTGCCCTTGGGAGAGCGGCGGCGTTGCAGTGGATTTGAGCCACTCTATATAGATTATCATGTTGTCCGTGAAGGGCATTTATCGGACAGCAAAACGACCATACAAGCAGGGTATACTTTTTAGGCGATTAATATACTTTCTGACCGATGGCGTTTTCGGCTTCTCCTTGGCAACTGACCCTTGCACGGATTGAAGGTGCCCTCCCCTTCATCACACCGGAACTCGCCGAGTGTCTGGCACTCGCTTCATTGCGGCGCCTATGGCGCGTGCATGTTCGCGACTATCCTTTGATAATCTTGGGATCGCCCATAATCCGGGAGTGAACGCGAGCGAACTTGTCCGCTCGTGGTACTCGGAGGAGCGCCGACAGTTTTTGTCGTGGATCGGCCGACGTGCGCCCCCTGCCCTCGCCAAAGCTGCCAAGCAGGTCCTGGCAGCCAAGGGCCAGACTGAAGGCTTCACCGAAGCCTATGCCCCCGCAGACAGCGCGATAGCACGGCTCGACGCCTTGCTCCCCAGCAGGGATCCTCAGGGCACCCTGCTCGAGTGGCTTGAAGAGCTGCGGAGCAAGGAGTTCGACTTCTTCGAAGGCGGCAGCGAGATGGTCCAGGTCGGCGGGATAGCGATCACGCGCTCGGCACCGCGAGGTGCTGCCTGGGCTGCCTCACTAGCTGCAGCGATGAGGCCCCATCTCTTCGGATTGGGGTCTGCCCCGCTGGCGTTAGCAGGCATCATGCCGCGGGCCTTGTTCCGCGAATTCCACGAAGAGCCCCTGCCCGTCCTTCTCCGTTCGGCGCTCGAAACAGCTTCCAACAAGGCTGAGGCTGATTTGCGGGTGATGCGAGATGCTGTCACCCTGGCCGGCAAGCAGCTCGCTGGACGCCTCTATGCCTCGTCAACCGCCCCACATGCTTGGCGGATGATCGTCGGCCTTGGCCCGCTGACGAGGGCGGAACTTGCCAGAGGACTTGGCGTCACAAAGCGTACCGCCTCCCAATCGGTGACGTCGCTGCAAGAAGCAGGTATGGTGCTCCTGCGCGAGACCGACAGCGCTATGATACCGGCCAGTGCTGATCTAGTACCGCGCGAATAGCTTCTTCGGCTTCCTGCCGTGTCGCACCGCCCTTGTTCAGCAAGGTAATTCGGACACCCTTGCGATCAGCACCCTCAATCCGAAGCACAGGCTGGCCCACCGCATTGGCTACGGTCTCGGCCTTTCCTGACTTCTTGGGGGGTCCTGACTTCTTGGGGGGATCAGCCGCGAGCGAAAGCGCCTTAATTACCTCCAGCACCGATGGCGAATGGTTGGTCCGTTCGCGCTCTGCGGCAAGCCGCGCCGCTTCCCGGAAAGCCCTCTCCTTCCGATCCTCCGGCTTCATGAGCGCCTTGAGTGCGATCGCATTGCGAATTCCGAGCTCCTGCGGACTTGCAAATGCTCTGGTCAACTCCTCGGGCAAGCGGGCCAGATCGAGATACCGTGTGAGCCAGCTCTCCGAAACCTTGAGCCGTTCGGCCATCGTCTTCTGACGACCCTCGTAGTAGGCCGTCAGTGCCCGGAGATAGTCCTTTGCGCGCTCGAGATCGGTAAGATCATCCCTTGCGCGATTCTCGATATCAGCGAGCCGGAATGCTTCCTCATCACCGATCTCGCGGACGTCGACCAGAAACTTGAAGTCAGGATAGTTGTGCGTGCGCAGCCAGCTGATCGACCAGTGACGCCGTGCGCCACAAATGACCTCGAAATCATAGCCATCTTCTCCGGACAATCGCCGGACGATTGCCGGGATCTCCTGCCGTCCCTGTGCCTTGATGCTCTCGATCAGATCCGCACAGCGCTCCTCATTGAGCAAGGCGTAGTCGCGATTATGGCCCGCCCACATGCGGCACCTTGCCGGGTCAACGAGCTCATGGGTGCGAGATACAATGGCTCCGGAGGCTAGATCAGCCAGGCGGTTTGAGCGCCCGGTAAGCACGTTGGAGGCAATGCTTGATCTACGCGGGGCTGCAGCATCCTCCCCAAGGTCGATGCCCGCTGCCAGATCGGCCGCAAAAACCGCTGTTCTTCCTACTCATGCAAGCCTCCCCTTAGCGGAATTGCACGCGTGCAATTTTCCCAGTGGCTCATACCAAAGCCTCCTGACGGAGACGCTTCTGATGGCTCGGCCACATCGATCGAATGTCGACTTCGATCTCCGAATTGACGCCATCAAGATAGTTCAGACAGCGGTTGCGAACCGCAGAGCTCGTGGCCGGGCCATCAAGCTCATAGACTGTCATCAGCCGGGCCGTGGCATTGTCGATCTCGGCCGAATCCTTGAGAGGCGTGCGAACCATCGCGTGCCCGAAAAGCGTCCGCATCAGCTGCAACAGCTCCTTCTGCATAGACTTGTTCTCATCGACTTTCGACGCGACGAAACGGAGGAACTTTAGTTCGGGGGCAAGACCGCGGTCAGCAAGTTGCTCGATCGTCTCATCCAGCATCGACAAGAATGCAGCTGTCGAGGAGAAATCCATGACGGTCGGTGGGACCGGTACGACCAATGCGTTAGCGGCCCGAAGCACAGACAACGAGATCGCACCAAGCGCCGGCGGAGGATCCATGACGATGACATCGAAGCGATCCGAAATACTCTCGATGCCCTCCTTCAGGCGGTCAAGGAGCGCTCCGTTCCCCTGCGCCATCCGCGCGGCCAACTCATACTCAGAGTTGAACAAACGAAGGTTGGCGGGGATCAGCTCCAAGCCATCGAAGTGGGTCTTGCGGAGCGCGTAATCCAGGGATGACCGCTCCCCCTCTCGCAGGAACGGATAGAGGGTATCATCTTCGGTCAGGTCGAGATCCGGCACATAGCCGAAGAGTGTCGTCGCCGAGGCCTGGCTGTCGCAATCGACAAGCGCAACGCGGTAGCCTCTGATGGCCAGATATTGCGCGAGGTGAACCGCCAATGTCGATTTACCCACCCCTCCTTTGAAGTTCTGGACGGCAACGACGCAGCAGGGGTCGTTTGGCGCCCGATATGGCCTCGTCCCGAAGACCCCGCGCATGTCGTTCAGTTGGGCAAGCGTGTATCTCTCTCGCCTGTTATTGTCGGTTCTCGCAGGCTCGGGCAGTCGGCCGTCCTTCTCGGCATCCCGGATCGCAGCGGGCGTCCGGCCCACAAGTTCAGCCGCCTTGCCGATCGTGAAAGTCGGTTCACGGCGATCGTCTGCCCTGGCGCTTCGCGCGGAATCGCGGAGTTTCTCGAGTACGGATGAGGTACGACTGGCCAGTGTCGCGACCGAGACCAAACGCTCGGCTTCTTCGATCTGAAGTCCGTTAGACACATGCTGTCCTTTCGCAATTGAGAGCGTGCTACACCCACTTGCGCTTTTCGGTCAAGAAATTCAGAAATTTCGAAAGTTGAACTGCCTTGTCGGCCCAATTTCGGGGCGACGAAGACCCATCCTGACTCGGTGGGGGCATCGCGAATTGCACGCGTGCAATTCAGGCGAATCAGGGCCGCCCGCGTCGGTTTACCCACCCCTCGCAGAACCCCTTCCAAGCAGCGATCAGCTTGGCGCCACGAAGCTTCTCCAACCGATTACCCATATGTTCGCGAAAACCGCTCGCGATGAGATCGACATCCCACCCACCACCATGCTTCCGAGCGACCTCAAGCAGATCGGCGTGCCCAAAGCGGATCGAGCCAGAAGAAGGGAATGTGGACTCTGGTTGTTTGATGGCATGCGCCGGGCCGGGCGGTGCTGATATTGTCCCCTGCCCCGCAGTTACGGTCTCGACGGAGCCAGTGCGCCTAGCTTGGCGTCCCGCTGAGTGCCGGTCGAGCTCATCCACGGTTTCGAGGACCTCGGGCGCACCCTTCGGCTCAAATCGGAACTCAAGCTCGGTGACCGTACGCCCCTGCCGGATCTCACGCCATTCGACACGGAAGTGAGCGAGCTGGTCAATCTCGGACTTTGCCTTCTCCAGCACTTTGCGCCGAAGCTGAGCAAAGTCCGTGTAGACTTCCGGTGGGATCCCGAGTGCTGCACGCAATGCCTGCATATCTCCTCGCCAGGTTGCTTGCCGACGATGGAGACGAAGGGCTCCAAGCTCGTAAAGCTTGAGCGCATAATTAGAGCGGAAACCCAAGACCGCTTGCCGGTTAAGCACGGCATAGGTCTCAGACGCCTGGATCAGCTTACGCGCATCGGGCGTGAACTCCCATTCGATCCAACCCGTCTCTCCGCCATCCTCGTCGGTCTCTTCCTTCGATCTCGAGATCAGGGAGAACAGGAGAGTGGCCTTCTTTCCGCGCCAGGATTTATCATCAACGGCAAAGAGGGTCCGGTGAAGTTCCTGAAGCATGTCGCTGATCCGCTCATTGCCCTTATGACCTCGGCGGATGTCGGCTTTACGGATACGGTGAGGACGATCCTCCCAAGCATCTCCGCCTGCGGTGAGGATCATGAGCGCCAATAGCCTCGATGCAGTCAGGCTCAGCGACTCGCCTTTCACGAATTTGATTTCGATGATGTTGCCCGGCTTGGCGAACTCGTCGCCGCCTTTGGCCTTCAATGCAGCAGCAACGCGCATCGCACGGCCAGGTGACCCCTCTTCAGGCTTCTCCTCGGGAGCCTCAGCTATTGGGCTATCATCAGTTTCCATGCCATATTGCGATCAAAGCTTGATTCTTGGGAGCGTGATTGCTGCCTGACCTGACCTCTTGCGTCAAGTCAGGTCAGGTTGGGAATCAATGAGCAGCCCCCAAGAGGTCAGGATTGAAGGGCAGGGGTGGGGTTACGGAATCGTCGGAATTCCTGCGAGTCGGCAAGCGTCATGAACGAACGAAAGCTAAGGTTCAGTTTTTACAAAAACAGGCAGGAGGAAACGCTCGAAAGGCCCGCTACATCTACTGAGACAGGCTCTCCCCCCATTTGGTCAGGAATGCCCCAGAAGGTCAGGGGAGAGCCCCCGCTCGGTCAGGATGTAGCCCCCACAAGGTCAGCCTAATACCCCCATCGGGTCAGGCGGAACGGCATAGGCCCCTGAATTCAGGTCATAAATCGGTCCGGAATCTGAATCTCTAGAATCAGAAATCCTTCCGCTGCAAGCAGCGGCGTTTTTAAGACGATGTTTTTGAAGGTGATGGGCCAGATATCGCCCTCCAATCGCCTCAGTGAATCACTGACCCAGCTGTGATTCAGATTTCCGGTTGGACCAGTAGTCAGCGCATCTGCCACCAAGCCACTATGGAAACACCAATCAGCCAGTCGTGGCATTGGCAGGCCATCGACAATTCGCGCAACGTCGCGCGAGACTACCACCTCTGGATACAAACCGACCTGTTCGGTTGGACGACGGTTGAGCGCCGCTGGGGGAGGATCGGTTCAAGAGGGCAGGGTGTAACGCTGAGCTTTCCTGACAGGGCACAAGCCGAAATCGTCGCTCGGCAGGTCCATGAAAGACGCAACAGCGCCTTCAAGAGGATAGGAGTAGTTTACCAAAAAGTCGGATGACTGCCTGACTCGCAGAACTTGAAGGGAAGGGGAGGGGGAGAGCTTGAGGGAAGCTCATGACCCTGACAGCACTCCGCCCAACCCAAGACACCGTCAACCTTGTCGCAGCTCTGCGCGGCAAATGGCACGGCTCTTACGCTATGTGCCGATGCCCGGTTCATGATGACAGGACGCCCTCACTATCGATCCGGCAAGGGGCGTCAGGTGTCCTCGTGCATTGCTTTGCCGGGTGCAGCCCACGCGACATTATGCGTGCCCTGCGGAATACAGATCGAGTTCGAGGCGTAGAACACCGCCCAACGCGAAGCCTGCATTCCAGCCAGCTCGCTCAGCGCCTGTGGAGCGATGCTATCGGCGTTCATGGAACGCTAGGAGAGCAATATCTCATTGGCAGATGTCTGCCCCAAGACCTCCCCGACGTCCGCTTCCATCCGAGGTGCCCTCTGGGCCGAAAGCCGAACACTGCATTTCATCAGGCCTTGCTCGTCGCTGTGCGAGACGGTGGTCGCCTTGTCGCAGTCCAGCGCATCATTCTCGACCCAAAAACGAACCAGCATCGGGGTAAATTCTTGCTCGGGCGCTGCGGGCAGGGCGCATGGCAACCGCCATCGATTGGACGAGTTCTCGCAGTAGCGGAGGGCTTCGAAGATGCCGCCGCCTTCACCAATCTGACTGGCGTAACCTGTTGGGCAGCGATGGGCGCTTCCCGCTTGCCAATCCTTAAGCTACCGCCGGAGCTCGACACATTGATCATAGCCGAGGACAACAATTCGCCAGGAAGAAGGGCGGCACATCGAGCGACGATCGCTTACGCCAGACCCGGCCTTCAGATAATTCGAAGTTCGCCGGGTTGTCTCGATGATTGGGCGGCAACCAACGAGTTGATCCACCAACCGGGTCGGCACACTCGCGATTGACGAAAATTGCGACGAATCCGCCGTTCGCGGAGGCTTCGCCTAACGGCGGGCTCGATCGAGAGCCGCCATTCTCGAGCGTCCCAAAAAGGATCGAGTTCTGGGAAAGGGCGGCCTGTTCGCTACGGAGCCTCGCCGCCCCTGCACCAATCTACTTCAGCGGCAGGAACAGGTCCGCGATTGCTTCATGTTCCGGCACCTCCGGGAAGAAGGTGACGCGCTGGCAGTAGAGCGGGAAGTCCCGTGCTTCCTCGCCGCTTGCCGGTAGCCAATCGCGGTAGAGGTATAGGGCGGCAGGTTCCAGATTGTCGGTGTTGCCGACGACGCGCAGCACCGCACAGCGTCCGCCGGGAATGGTGCCGGCCTCGATCCGCTCGCCATGCGCCTCGATCGGACGATCGGTGCCGACGCACAGATCCATGCGGTATTCGGCCGGCGGCGTCGCGCTTGGATCGGAGTGGAAGACGTTGAAGGTCGGGCTGGTCTTTGGCGACAACCCGGTTACTTTGCGCCAAGCAATGAACCGCTGGATGGTCGTGCCGATCGTCGCCGGGTCGCCGCGGTGCTCCATGATCGCCACTGGCGTCGGGGCCACATCGCGGATCGTCACGTCTTCAGGGGTATAGGTGGTCTGCATGAGCTTGCTCCTCGCGTTGTCGAGAGGCCCGAAGGCCGCAAGCCACGGCTCCCAATCGGGAGCTTTCCTGAACGACGACGGCGACTGCCCGAACCGTTGCCGAAAGGCGCGGGCGAAGGCATCCGGGGCATCGTAACCGGCGTCCATCGCTATGTCGGTGATGCTATGCGCGTCCCGATAGGCCAGCCGGTGGGATGCCCGCTTCATGCGGGCGAGCTGGATATAGCGATGCACGGACAGCCCGAAGGTCGCCGTGAACTGCCGGTGGAAATGGTATTTCGAGAAGGCCGCGACCCCGCTCACCGCGTCCAAATTCAAGTCGCAATCCAAGTGCCGGTCAATGTGATCCAGCACCCGCTGCATTCGGGCGTGGTAGTGGGAAAGCGCCGCCTTCATCGTCCTGTCCTCCGTGGCGACGCCAGTTAGGCGCTCACGGATATGACGCGCTCGACCGATCTTGCGGTTCTAACACAGCCCGATGGTCCTTCCCAAAAACGAACGTGGCGCGGGACGGTCGGTGCAGCGCGTGTCAAAATCCGGATGGCGGGGCTGAGTTTTCCCAAAACCTGTTCCCGATTGCGTTTTCCTGAAACGCCGCACCTTAGATGGAGAAACGGGACGATCGCGCACCCACCACGCGACCGGTTTAGAGAAACTATGGCACTCGATTGACGGCTCCTGTTACAACCGGTCCTCCGCGCCACGACCGAGGAATGGCGATACTTGGTCGATTGCTGCCTCTCCAGCTCAATACGATGTAATGGTGACCCCCAACGCTCAAGCGACCTGGTCCCTCATGAGCCATCGCCAGCCTAGCTGAGTTCAAATCCTTGGGCCCTCGCCTTCTGCGCCGCTACTCCTTCATGTAGAGTTCCCGATGGCTCCCTCAACAGATTGCCGGAGCCAGGAATGCGCCGGATCACCAGTCATCCGTGGATGCCAGGCCATGATATAGCGGAATGCCCCGAGCGCGACCGGCGGTTCGACAAGGCGGATAGCTGGATTGCTAGCATAAAGCCGTGCCATGCGGCGCGGTAGGGTGGCGATGAGCGGCGTGTGCGGCACGGTGAGCACTGCCGCGGCGAAGAACGGGACACGCAGGCCGATCGTCCGATGGATGCCGAGCGCCTCGAGGCGCTGTTCGATCACCGTCTGCTTGCCGCCGAGAACACCGATGACGACGTGGGGGAAGTCGAGATAGCGCTCCACCGTCAACGGCGCATCGCCAGCAGGATGGTCCGCGTCCATCACGCATACAAAGTCTTCGTCGAACAGTGGAGCGCACACCAACGGCGCTGGCGCGTCATCGACCCAGAAGGCGAGATCGAGACGGCCTCGCTCAAGATCGTTGAACGCGCGGTCGCTCCAGGCCTGGAGGTCGAGAACAATCCCGGGCGAGGCGGCTGACAGGCGGGCCATCAGCGGCGGCGCAACGATCAGCGCGGCATAGTCGGTCAGTGCGACGCGGAACGTCTCGCGCGCGCTAGCGGGATCGAAGCGCGGGCCGGCAATCAGCCGGTCAAGCCGTGGCAGCAACACGGCCAGCTCTTCCTGAAGCTGGCGGGCGCGAGGCGTGAGCTCATAGCCACTCGCGCCCCGAACCAGGAGTTCGTCGCCAAAGGTTTCGCGCAGGCGCTGGAGCAGACGGCTCATCGCCGGCTGCGAAAGGTGAAAGCGTTCCGCCGCTGCTGAGATTTTGCGCTCCTCGAACAGCACCAGCGCGGCGAGGAGGAGATTGAGATCGGAGGTTCGCACATGCGTCAACTGCATATTGTTATTTTACTCTATGCATTGGACGCAAGCAAGGTGTCAGCGGCATAGAGAGCCTTGCCAGTCCGGCCCATCAGGAGACCTGCCATGACCCAGAAAGTTGCCATCGTCACCGGTGCCTCGAGCGGCATCGGCGCCGCCATCGCCAAGCGTCTCGCAGCAGACGGCAACGCAGTTATCGTCAATTATGCCGGCAATGCCGCCGAAGCCGACAAGGTGGTCGCCGAGATCACGGCTGCGGGCGGCACCGCGCGCGCCGTGCGGGCGGATGTGGGCGATAGCGCCGCCGTCGCCGGGCTGTTCGACGCAGCCGAGGCCGAGTTCGGCGGGGTTGATATCCTCGTCAACAATGCCGGCCGCGCGGTCCGCAAGCCGCTCGCCGAGTTCACCGATGCCGATTTCGACGCGGTGGTCCGCACCAACCTTTACGGCGCCTTCCATGCCATGCGCGAGGCCGCCAACCGGCTTCGCGAAGGTGGCCGGATCGTCAATATCTCGATGAGCTTCCAGGGCGCGCCGATCCCCGGTTACGGGGTCTATTTCGGCAGCAAGGCCGCGATCGAGCAGCTCACCGCCGTTGCGGCGAAAGAGCTTGGCGCCAAGCGCATCACGGTCAACGCCGTGCGGCCCGGCCCCACCCGCACCCCGCTTTTCATGGCGGGCAAGTCTGCAGAGGTCATTGCCCATTTCGAGCAGCAGATCGCGCTCGGCCGCCTGGGCGAGCCCGAAGATGTCGCAGGCGTCGTCAGCTTCCTCACCGGCCCCGAAGGCGAATGGATCAACGGCCAGAGCTTCGCGGCCAACGGCGGCTACTGGTGAGTCGATCGCTGCGTCCTCCGGAACTCACTCTCATCGCAAGGAACCCCGTCATGTCGACCCAGTCCAAAGTCATCGTCGTCACCGGCGCCGCCACCGGTTTCGGCCGCCTCGCCGCCACGCTGCTCGCGCAGGCCGGCCACATCGTCTACGCCTCGATGCGCGGCGTCGAGGGCCGCTACGCTGGTGCCGCGCAGGAACTGCGTGCGCTAGCCGGCGAGCAGATCATCCAGCTCATTCCGCTGGAACTCGACGTGCTCTCCGAGAGCTCAGCCAAGGCCGCCGCCGATCAAGTGATCGCCGAGCAGGGCCGCGTCGATGTCGTCATCAACAACGCCGCCATGCTGATGATCGGCGTGACCGAAGCCTTTACGCCCGAGCAGCTGCTGCGGATTTTCGACACCAACACTGTTTCGTGGTTGCGCGTCAATCGTGCGTTCCTGCCGCAGATGCGCAAGCAGGGCGATGGGCTGCTGCTCTACATCGGCAGCGTCACCAGCCGCATCCTCAGCCCCTTTCAGGGTCCGTATGTGGCGAGCAAGGCGGCCGGCGACGCGCTGGCTGAGACGATGCATTACGAGAACAGCCGCTATGGCATCGATACAGTGATCGTCCAGCCAGGCGCTTACACCGCCGGCACCAACCACTTCGCCGGGGCGCAGCTTGCCGAGGACGAGGCGGTCAGCGCGCAATATGACCGCATCAACGACCTGCCACCCAAACTTGCCGCCCGGCTCGACAGCCTCGCGACACCCGGCGCGCGCACCGATGTCGGCGAGGTGGCCGAAGCGGTGCGCGACGTTATCGCCACACCGAAAGGCCAGCGCCCCTTCCGCATCGTCGTCGATCCCCAGCACCATGGCGCCGCCGAGGTCAACGAGGTCAGCGTTCGCATGCAGCGCGACTTCATGGAGCGGTTCGGGATCGCTGATCTGATGACTGTGGCTAGCTAGTCAATGTCGCCAACGAATTTGCCTCGCTAGTTTTCTTCGGACCGTTCAGCGGAGCAGTTCTATCGACGCGAGGGCGAACCACTAGGGATGTCCTGCCTGACCCATCCGAGCTGAAAGGCAGGCCGCCATCTACAGTCAATGACCAGAACTGAGCCTCTTTACTGCCTGACGGCATCGCGATGAGTGAAGGACATGCTCTTGGCATTCCAGACATCCAAACTCGCGATGGCGAGCTTCAGGTTTTCTGTCGGGTTCCACCTCTTCGGTGCATTGTCGGACCCCGGCGGGCGAAGCTACCGTCAGTTAAACTCTTGGGCGACTGCAGCTAAGCCTTGGGAAACCGTCGCCATGGAGATCCCGACCCCAGCATTACGCGCATGCGACGGCCACTCGGCGAGTGCTGCGCGAACCTCGTCGATTACGGCGGCCACGCGCTTTGGCGAAATCCCGTGGACCCTCCCGAGCTTTTCGACATGTCCGCGGGTGATGGTGCGGCCTTCGCCCAAAACAGCCATGTAATGCTCGCCGCCGGGGCCATTCGAAAACGTGAGGTCGAAGGCCGGCGCAAGCCGCCAATCTCTCCGGGCGTCCATCAGGTAAGCATGTTGGCGAACATGATCGTCGCGGTTTCGCGCGAGCACGTTGAAAACCATGCGGCGGAAGGCCTGTTCCACATCGGCCATGCTATGGGTGATGGCCAAGGTTGCCTTCAGAAAGCCGTCGTAGTCGACGCTGGGCATATGCGGCGAGGCCTCAAGCACCCCGCCCAAGCTCACCATGTGAAGCCTCTGCCCCGACGCTGGTCGATCGAAGCGCCTGGTCGCGAAATGACCTGGCCCACTTGCCGATGGGATCAATCGCGTTTCAGCCATTTCTATTCCCGCAGCGCGGGCCATCCTGGCGTAAGCCTCCTCCAGCGGCCCGATATCCTCGGGGTCATTGGTCGCTGCAAACTTGACGATCCATTCCTCACCGGCGCTCTTGGTTCCCGCTGCAGCCAACTCGTCTCCGGCGGACAGCTTGCCGCCCCCGTCGATCGCCACATGAACTTTCGGCCGCGCGCCGCCCGAGCCGCCACCCAGACGAGTGAGCAGCGCCTCCAGCTCTGTCTCCTCGCCGAGCAGAACGTGGCGGGATTCATCGGCCAAAGCATCGAGGTCGATAGTACTTGAAGCCTCACCACCAAGCGTTTCGGGCTGAAAGACCAGGGCGCCCCGACCTTTCGTGCCAACCAGGGCGAGCCGGTCGACCGAATTGAGGTCTTCGAACCGGTGACCCATCCTTTGGAGCCGACGTTTCAGCAAGAGCATACCCCAGGCGTCGGGCAGACAGTCCGACAGAAAACCGTGGAGACCGTCGAAGGTCCGGCTGCGGGCAGGGTGCAGGCCTGGCTCAGCCGGGTAGTGCAGCGGAGAGATTGGGAGCCCTTCCGCGATGATCTCTGCAGACCATTCGAGCTGCGCAAGGCCCCTGGCCATCGCCAGCCTGCCGACCGAACGCGGCGGGGCGGTCTCATCGGTCAGCAGTCCAACCGCTAAAGGTGTTCCCGGCGCCAGCTTCATGGCCTTGCCCCGCTGGCACGCTTGCGCGGCGGCTTGGCTGTTTGGCGTTGCTGCGCGAGCAGTTCATCCATGCTGCTTACCGCGATCTCAGGGAACAGCGCGACAATGCCCTCGTCGCAGCGCAGCGCTATGGCGGCGCGCACCAGGTCTTCGATTGAAGCCCTGCCTTCGGCCTCCATCCGCCGCCATGTTCTGTGGGCCACGCCGGCTTTGGCGGCTGCCGCTTGCTGTGTAAGGTCAAGCGCCAGGCGGCGGGCCTTGATCCGCTTGCCGAGGCTCGTCAGCTGATCCTGGAGGGTGAATAGCATAGGCCATATATGGCCTATATGCCTCGTAGCGTCAAATTATTGGCCATATTTGGCCCACGAACTTCTCTTGGCGCAAGGCCGCGATCTGGGCCGGTCTTCCTAGCTGAACCTTGGTCTGCGCCTTTAGCTCAATTCCAAGTCACCGCGCTGCCAAGCCAGAAGGGGAGGGGGATGCTCTGATGCGCATCAGCATCAGGAGCAGCGCATGACCGATCTTTTCACCCAGTTCGACACCCGCCTTGATCAGGCCATCGACGAAGTCGCGCTGGAGCTCGCCAGTGGATCGCTGACCAAGATGACGCTCTTCAGCGTCATGAAACGCCTCCACGGGTCTGGCTCAGCAGAGGGCCGTTGGACACAACGGGATGCCTATGACCTCCTCGAGGCAGGGGTGACCCGTCACCTGCTGAAATCGCCTTGTCCGATGCACCTGGACGCCATCACCGCTTTGAGCCTTCTGGTTGAGGAGCTGCCAACCCATACCGTCAGAAGTGAGGACCAGATCCGGTTTCAGCAATTCTCCACGCCTGCCGATCTTGCGGCACTCGCGACCTTCCTCGCACAGCCCCGGCCAGACGACATCGTGCTGGAGCCGAGTGCGGGACATGGGGCACTTGTGGCCAGCCTGCCGACGGTCAGGCAACTGCACCTCAATGAACTTGATCCCAAACGCCGTGAGAAGCTCGCTCTGCTTTTCAAGCATGCCGAGCTTACCGGGATCGACGGTGCGATGCTGGCATCCGCGCTAGATCCCTCGCTGCGCCCCAGCCTGATTCTGATGAACCCCCCATTTTCCCGATCGGAGGGCAGGGGCATGGACCATTTCGCAGCGGTGCGACATCTGCGCGCCGCGCTCGGTAGACTGGCTCCTGGCGGCAGACTTGTGGCGGTCATGCCGGACTGGTTCACCACCAGCGCCAAACTCTCGAAAATCTATGACCAGACGTTCGAGAACTGCACAGTGCAAACAGCTTGCCGCCTTGCCAGATGCTATCACAAGCAGGGCACCAGCGTGCCGGTTCGCCTCTATGTGATCGACAAGGTCCCCGGAAACATCCGTCCTGCAATCCTTGCCCGATCGACCGTCGCAGAGATTGCCGGGGCGATCACAGTGGTGAAGCGGGCAGTCGGTCCTTGCGAGCTTTCACCAATTTCCGCACGGCAGCAGACCAAGCCAGGCACGCTGTTCAAGGCGATGCGCACCAGTGCAAAGGCGCCGGCGGCAAAGCCGCGCGTGATCGAAGCGCCATCGGTATCGCCGCTCGTTATTCGCCGTCTGGAAACGCCTCGGCCTCTGGGCGAGCAGGCCGGGGTCTATCTGCCCTACCGCCCGAGCCGGATCGACATCGATCGTGCAAAGGCGCACCCGACCCCGCTCGTGGAAAGTGTGGCCATGGGCTCAATACCCGCGCCGGTGCCTGAATATTGCCCCAGCCTGCAGGACCGCATCCTCAAAGAAAGTCTGCTTTCAGAAGCGCAGCTTGAGACCGTGATCTATGCCGGCAATGCCTGGCAGCAGTATCTACCCAGCCTGTTCGTCCCCGCTGATGAGGGTGTCGCTCTCACTCTGGCTGAAGATGGACACAGCTACCGCAAGGGCTACTTCCTCGGTGATGGCACTGGCGCGGGCAAAGGCCGGCAGATTGCCGCCTGCATTCTCGAAAATTGGTTGGCCGGACGCCGCAAGGCGATCTGGGTATCCAAGAACGAGAGCTTGCTCGAAGATGCGCGGCGGGACTGGAGCGCGATCGGCGGGATGCCTGCCGACATTCAACCACTCTCCAGCTGGAAGATCGATCAGCCGGTGCCCTTCCGCGAGGGGATCCTCTTCGTAACCTATCCCACGCTGCGCAGTCAGAGGCAGGATGCGACCCGTCTCAAGCAACTGCTGGACTGGGCCGGGGCGGAATTCGAAGGTGTCATCGCCTTTGACGAAAGCCATGAAATGGGCGGTGTCGCCGGAGGGGAGGGCGCTCGCGGGAGCAAATCTGGCTCTCAGCAGGGTATCGCCGGCGTCATGCTCCAGAACCATCTGCCCAAGGCCCGCGTGCTCTATGCCTCGGCGACCGGGGCCTCTGAAGTCAACAATCTCGCCTATGCGGTGCGGCTCGGCCTCTGGGGGCCAGGAACCGCCTTCGCCAACCGCGAGGACTTCATCAGCCAGATCAGGGCAGGGGGCATTGCGGCGATGGAGCTGGTCTCGCGCGACCTCAAGGCCCTGGGGCTGTACCAGGCCCGCGCGCTGAGCTTTGCCGGGGTCGAGTACGAGATCCTCAAGCATGACCTGACGGCCCAGCAGATCGCGGTGTACGACACCTACGCGGATGCCTGGTCGATCATACACCAGAACATGGAGGAGGCGCTGGCTCTTACCGGCGTGGTCGACGACATCGACGGCAGCACGCTAAACGGCGGCGCGAAGGCCGCAGCGCGCAGTCGCTTTGAAAGCACAAAGCAGCGCTTTTTCAACCAGCTACTGCTTTCGATGAAGCTCCCGACCCTGATCAGCGCCATCAATCACCACCTCGACCAGGATGACGTGGTGGTGGTCCAGTTGGTCTCGACCGCCGAAAGCATCCTCGATCGACGGCTCGACAGCCTTTCACCCGAGGAGCGGGCCGAACTCGACCTTGATCTCAGCCCGCTTGATGCGGTGATTGAATACCTCGAGCGCGCCTTCCCGACCCAGCAAATGACGCTCTACACCGACGAGACCGGCGCCACCCATTCAACTCCGATGTTCGGCGAGGACGGCCGCCCCGTCCACAACCAGGCTGCGATTGCCCGGCGCGCCGAGCTGATCGAGCACCTCTGCGCGATGCCGCCGATCAAACCGGCCCTCGACGGCATCATCGAACACTATGGAACGGACAAGGTGGCAGAAGTCACCGGGCGCACAAAGCGCCTCATTACCCAGGCTGATGGCAACCAGCGCCTCGAAACCCGCTCTCCGCGAACGAACCAATCGGAGACCGACCAGTTCATGGATGGTCGCAAACCCATTCTCGTCTTCAGCGATGCAGGCGGAACAGGACGTTCCTACCATGCCAGCCTTGACGCGGCCTGCCAGAAGCGCCGGGTGCATTTCCTGCTCGAACCGGGTTGGCGCGCCGACCGGGCCATCCAGGGCCTTGGCCGCACCCACCGCACCCATCAGGCGAACACACCCTTGTTCAGGCCGGTCACGACCAACTGCAAAGGTGAGCTGCGCTTCACCAGCACGATCGCGCGGCGCCTTGACAGCCTTGGGGCATTGACGCGCGGCCAGCGCCAGACCGGCGGCCAGAATCTGTTCGATCCGGCGGACAAGCTCGAAAGCCCTTATGCCAAGGCGGCGCTCACCAGCTGGTTCGGCCTTCTCGCGGAGGGGACGCTGAAGAGCGTGACCTTGTCTGACTTCGAGCGACGCAGCGGATTGACGATCGTCTCCCAGGACGGCGTGCTCCAAGAAGACCTTCCCCCGATCCAGCGGTGGCTCAATCGCATTCTTGCACTTCCGATCGGCGCGCAGAACGCGATCTTCGACGAGTTTCTCGGGCTGGTCGAGGCCCGGGTTTCCGCGGCACGGGAGGCCGGCTCTCTCGACGTTGGCGTTGAAACGATCCAGGTCGAAAGTGCCGAGGTCATCGAAGATATTGTGCTGCGGACGGACGCAAGGACCGGGGCGACCTCGCACCTTCTCCAGCTCGCGCTCAGGACGCGTGCCCGGCCAATGACGTTAGAACGGGTAAAGCAGCGCCTCGACCTGTCGGACGGGTGCATGCTGATGCACAATACCAAGAGTGGCAGGGCAGCGCTGGCCGAACCGTCCCGGCACTTCATGACGGATCGGGGCGAGCTGATCCGCCGCGTCATTCTCCACCGACCGCTACGCCGCGAATACCATCATCTTGATGATCTCGCCGAGTCTGCTTGGGCGGAGTGCTCTCGGGAGACCTTCGAGCAGGCCTGGTGTGCCGAGGTTGCCGAGTTGGCCGAGAAGCTGACAACCGAGAAGATCTACCTCGCCACAGGACTGCTGTTGCCGATCTGGTCGAGCCTTCCCATCGAATATCTGGAGGTTCGGCGAATTGTCGATGAGGAGGGACGCAGCTGGCTCGGCCGCATCGTGCACGAGCTCGACGTCGCAAACCTTCTGCAGAAGTTCGACATTACCTCGAGTGTCGAACTCACGGAGCAAACAATCCTCAAGGCGCTCGGCGAGCATCGGACGATCCCTATCAAGCAACCATTCGAGGCCACCATCAAGTCCTCGCGGGTCGCCAACGAGCAACGCTACGAGATCGTCGGCGCCCCTGTCGACCAGCTGCCCTGGTTGAAGAGCATCGGCTGCTTCACCGAGATCATTTCGTTCCGCACACGGGTGTTCATTCCGACAAGGGCGGCGGAGGCCGTGCTGGCGGCGCTCCTGATCCGGAGATTCCCGTCACCATTATCGCGCGCCAATAACCAGTCGGACTTGTTGTGCACGAATGGGCAAGAACGGTAATGATGAAACCCAAAAAAGAGCGCATTCAGTCAGTGGCTTGACTCTAAGTCTATATAAGTAGAGTTATGGAGCATGACTCGCTCACGCTCCTTCTCGCCAGCGGCCAAGCTGGTGCTCGCCGCACTCCTCGATAGGGCCGAATCATGGTCCTATGGCTATGATCTGGCCAAATCCACGGGCGTCAAATCTGGAACGCTTTATCCCTTGCTGATCCGGCTTGAGGACAAGGGCTTTCTCGAAACCGAATGGCAACCTCCCGCCGAACCTGGTCGTCCTCCGCGCCACACCTACAAGCTGACAGCTGCGGGGATCGAAGTGGCCCGCGCTAACCCGGTGGAACCGGCCGGCGCGGCCCATTCACGGCTACGCGAGGTACGCACATGAGCCGCCGGACTATGCGCAAACTGTCCGACAAGCTGCTTGTCCGACTGGTCGGACTGGCACCAGTGCGCATGCGGGACTGGGCTGAGGCTGTGCGAGCAGAGGCGGCGGCCATCACGGACGATAGCGAATCCCTGCGCTTTGCAGTCGGGGCGGGCTCGAGTCTGGCGCTCACCTTCATCAGGGTGAGGCTGAGCGATGCTGTTGGCTTTGTCACTGATGGCATTGGGCCGCGCCTTGTTGCCGCCCTCGCTGCTATTGCGGCAGTCGTGATCGGCGTTGTCCATCTCTTCGTGGCTGGCGCCTCGTCATCGATGATCCTTGTGAACATCGTCTCGCTCTGCGTGGGGCTTGCGCTGCTGGCGGGGGCGGCCGTCTGGGAGGGCCTTCCTGAAAGTGGCCGCACCATCGTAGCGATCATCATTCCCGGATTGCTGGTGCTGACCAACGTATTTGGCGTTTCGTCGCATGGCGTTGTGCGATGGGTGGCGGTCGGGCCGTTGATGGTGCAATCGAGCCTGATTCTCCTCCCCGGCCTGCTAATGATGTTCGCGTGCAGTGCGACGGCTGCCTGCGCGGCGGCTGTAATCGTTGCGGCGGTGGTCGTGGCCATGCAGCCCGACCGGGCGATGGCAGGCGCAATGTTCGCCGGGATCGCCATGCTCTCGCTGCTGTGCCGCAACAGGCATGTGCTCCTTGCGCTTGTGGCGAGCGCGTTCGGTTTTGTGACCACCATTGTGCGGGCCGACAATCTGCCTCCCATGCGCCTCACCGAGGGCGTGTTCTCGGAGACCTGGCAGGTTCACCCACTGCTCGGCATCGCAGCTGCGGTAGGAGGCGCGATCCTGTTGCTGCCCGCTGCGGCCTTCGGCCAGCAAAACCGGGATGCAGCGCGGCTTTGTGCGGTATTCGGCGCGGTGTGGCTGGCAATTATTCTGGCTGCCGTGGTTGGCAATTATCCTACGCCGTTGGTGGGATACGGTGGCAGCGCGATAATCGGA
This sequence comes from Novosphingobium rhizosphaerae, assembly GCF_050920675.1. Lineage (NCBI taxonomy): Bacteria > Pseudomonadati > Pseudomonadota > Alphaproteobacteria > Sphingomonadales > Sphingomonadaceae > Novosphingobium > Novosphingobium rhizosphaerae. The sequence goes on along the minus strand of NZ_CP137863.1, from coordinate 28,817 downwards.
TACCTGCTTAGCGCCTGCATGCTGCCGCCAAAGCAGCATGCCCGCGACCGGCTGCTTGCCGGCGGCAGGCAGCCCGCAAGGCCACAGCCGGATTTCTTTGTCCGACTGTTCCCGAGGAAAACGTCATGCGCCTGACCCCGCGCCATCCCCGCCGTGCAATCGCTCTCGGCATTGTCGTCGTCCTGTTGGCTTGTAGCTATTGGGGCTGGCGCACGCTGACTACCCCGCAGGGCGCGCAGACCGTGGCCTTCACCCCCGCGTCGGAAGAATGCGCGAGCGACGGCCCCATGAAGTATTGCATCTATCGGGCGCGCGGCGGGACCAATGGCGATATCGTCTACCACTTGCATGGCCGCAATCTCGACGAGCACGTCTGGAACGATGCGACCTATTACACGGGCCTGCTTCAGGCGCAGTGGCAGGCAAAGGGCATTCGTCCGCCCACGGTTGTAACCTTGTCCTATGGCGGGAGCTGGCTGCTGTCTCCGAAGGGTGCTGCCCCCGACAGCGGCCTGCTGGAAGACTTGAATGGGCGGATCGCCGCGATCGAACAGAAACTCGGCACACCCCGGCGGCGGATCCTGTTGGGGGAGTCGATGGGCGGGCTCAATGTTCTGGTCACAGGGCTCTCGTACCCTGAGCGTTTTGCCCGCATCGCGGCTTTGTGCCCGGGCGTCTACAAGGTATCCCCCTTTGCGCCGATCAGCGAAATCAGGGCAGGCTTGGCCCGCACTGGCGCTGATCCGAAGATCGCTTTCGGCATCTGGATGCTGGCGCGCCGCTATTACAGCAATGACCGCGAGTGGCGATCCTCCTCCCCGCTGACCTTGATCGAGCGCGCAGGCCCCCAGTCCCCGGCGCTGTATCTGTCGAACGGACTGTACGATGCCTTCGGCAATTTCGAAGGCACGCAGGCACTGGCCGAGCAGGCCCGCGCCCGCGGCGTTCAGACGGAGTGGCATCCGCTTTATGGAGGGCACTGCGCCTTGGACGCACCCTCGGTTGCCGCGTTCCTCGTATCGTGAACAACAAGGGAAGCGATTGCGATGCGTAAGCTTGGCCAGGTCGGCATGGCTGGCGGTGTTGCCCTGCTGCTTGCAGCATCCTCAGGATCAATCGCTGCGCGTGAGCCAAGACAAGCCCGGGTCCAAGTGCCCAAGGTCGAGATGGAGGGCGTGTGGCAGGCTCCTCCGGACGGGGTGCAGATCCCGCTCTGGCCCGCTGATGTGCCGCTCGCCAAGCCCGATACCGGCGATCACTCGGAAGCAACCGGCAACGGCTCCCCTCTGGTCGGCGGACGCAAGTGGCACTGGGCAAGCTATGTCACCCGCCCGACCATGACCGTCTTCGCGCCAAAAGGGCTCAACACCGGCGCTGCCATGCTGGTGCTGCCAGGCGGGGCTTTTACGCGGTCGCTACCGACCTTGAAGGGACCGAGGTGTGCGACTGGGTAACTGCCCGGGGCATGACCTGCGTCATGCTTAAATATCGCACCCCGCAGGTGTGGCCCCGGATTGATGGCAAACAGACGCGGCCCGAGGTGCTGCTCGGGCTGGAAGATGCCCAGCGCGCCATGAGCCTGCTGCGCCGTGATGCAGCCCAGTATGGGATTGATCCGGCGAAGATCGGGGCAATCGGCTTTTCTGCAGGTGCTTATCTCGTCACCGAATTGAGCAACAAGCAGACGCGCACCTTTCCGACGATCGATGATGCCGATCAGCAATCGACGCGGCCGAATTTTGCGGTTGTAGTCTATACAGCCCGGCTGCTGGATGACGGCAAGGGCAAGAACAACCTCGCGCTAAAACCTTGGGTTGCTATCAGTGGGGAGGCACCGCCCACGCTAATCATCCACGCACTTGACGATAACGTCGATGACGTGCGGGAACCGCTAGCCTACATGCTTGCATTGAAGGACGCGGGTGTCCCTGTCGATCTGCGAGTCTATGCAAGGGGAGGTCACGCCTTCGGCCTGCGCCCCACTCAAGATCCCGTCACCCATCGCTGGCCGCAACATCTTGAAGAATGGCTGCATGATATCGGCGTCTTGTAAATAAGGACACTGCCCTGATCGGCGCGCCCTTTTAGTAGTTCGCACCGGGTTGCGCTGAGCGCGTTTTACCCATGGCAACTTCGACAAGTGCGCAGACTCTTGGGTGCATAAACCCGAAAATTGAGGGGAGGGGGAGGGGATCTGTGCCCCGGTGATGGCCGGGAGCAGATCAGGAGTGACCGAGATGCTGATTCCCTTTTCCAAGCTCTATCTGAGCGATGCGAACGTGCGCAAAACACGCAACGACCAAGAAGATGCGCAGCTTTCTGCGGACATCGAGGCCCGCGGCCTCTTGCAGAACCTGCTGGTGACCAAGAGCAAGAAGCGCGGCCAGTATGCGGTGATCGCCGGTGGGCGCCGCCTGCGGGCCATCGGCATGATCATCGATCGCGGTGCCTGGACAGCGGATGCTGAAGTCGAATGCAAGCTGCTCGAGGGTAGCGAAGAAACCGCGGGCGAAGCCTCGCTCGCCGAGAACTTCCAGCGGGTCGGCATGTCTCCGGCTGAAGAATGCCGTGCCTTCCAGCACTTCATCAAAGAAGGCAGCGATATCGCGGCCGTGGCGAAGCGCTTCGGACTCACCCAGCGGTTCGTCGAAGGCCGCCTGCGCCTTGCCAATCTGGCAGCGCCGATCTTCGAGGCACTCGCCGCCGGCGACATCACCCTCGAAATCGCCAAGGCCTATGCCGCCACGGACCAGCACGAAGTGCAGATGCGCGTCTTCGATCAGATGCGCCATGCCTACAACCCCAGCGCCGACGCCATTCGCCGCATGGTCGCTACCGGCTCCATGCGCGGCAATGACCCTATCGCGCTTCTCATCGGCGAAGATGCCTATGTGGCTGCCGGCGGAAAGGTCGAGCGCGATCTGTTCAGCGATGCGGGCGAAGATCGCTGGATCGATATCGAAATCGCGCATAGGCTCGCCTCCGAGAAGATGGAAGCTGAGGCCCAGCGCCTCACGGCCGAGACCGGACTCGCCTGGATCAGCCCCGTGGCCGCAAGCAACTCCTGGCAGGCGCGCAGCGAGATGGGCGTGTCCGCTGTCCGGCTCCCGCCTATGCCCCTCACTGAGGCGGCAAGAGCCCGCATTGACGAGATCGACGCCAGGATCGACGAGATCAGCGCAATCTTCGATGAAGGTGACGACCAGGACGACGTCGACTTCGGGAAGCTCGAGGCCGAGTACGAGGCGCTCGATGCCGAACGCAGCGACCTCAATAATCCGGTCCGTGAGCTGCCCGAAGAATGGCGCGGTGAAGTCGGGCGCTTCCTCGTGCTCACCACCCGCGGCGAGATGGTTCTCGAGGCAGATTACTACAGCGAGAAGCGGTTGTCGTTCGAGACCGATGACCACGGCAATGTGACCGCGACGGAAGAAGAGCCGGCACCGACCTCCGGGGGCCGCGCAAGCGGTACTCCCGCACGGCCTGAAGCCATCGCACCCGGAAGCGAGAAGCCGATCAGCGCGAGGCTATTCGACGAGCTCGCCGTTCAGCGCCGCAATATCCTGTCGGCCTGCCTGCTCGGCGATCCGGGGCTTGCCCTCGATTTCGCCATCTTCGCTCTCTCGGACAATCGCAGCTATGAGGGGAAGGGCACCTCGATCAAGGCGGGACGGCCGAGCGATCCTGCGACCGGCGAGGTTCCGCAATCAGCGGCAGAGGGCATTCTTGCCGAGGCGGAGGAAGGCCTCGACAAGGCGTGGCAGGAGCAGACCAGTGTCGCGGCCCGTTTCATCGCCTTCCGCGACCTCGAAGACGAGGCCAAGGCGGGCTGGCTTGCCTATGCGGTGGCGCTCTCGCTCGAGGCGAAGAAGGGCTACGGATCCGAATATCATCCGGTTCATGCCGTGCTCGGGTCGATGCTCGATGTCGACGTTGCGGCTCTGTGGCGGCCGACTGCCGAGAACTTCTTCGACCGGGTGAGCAAAACCTCCTGCCTGGCCGCGCTGACCGAGGTTGGTGGAAGTGACCTCGCAGCGCGCTATGCGGCGTCCAAGAAGGCGGACCTCGCCAAGACCTGCGAGACGATCTTCGCCGGCAAGGCGATCATCGAGCAGGAGGTCAAGGATGCTGCCCTTGCCTGGCTGCCCGAGGCCATGAAGTTCAGCACGGCCGCGCCGGGGGGCGTGCAAGGCGCTGATCCCGAGGTCTCTGACGACGGCGAGGCCGATATCGACGCAGTCGATGGGGCGGACGCGCTGCCTGATGCCGAAGAGCAGCCCGAAGGCGCCGCCGAAGACACGGCAGTGGCTGCCTGAAGGCCTCACCCTCCTCCTGATGTCCTGGCCCGGTCGCTCACTAGAGTGGCCGGGCCTTTTTCTTCCAAGAAGGGAAATGCCGATGCGCCGCGGACCCAAGCGCGATGTCGCGCAAGAAATCACCAATCTCATCATCGCACGGATCGAGGCCGGCACACTGCCTTGGCGTCGGCCCTGGAAAAAGACCGGGTCGGGTGGCGCGCCTCTGCGTGCTGGCGGATTTCCCTACACCGGGATTAATCGCCTCTATCTCTGGGCGGTCGCCGACTGCCTCGGATATGCTTCGCGCTACTGGATGACCTATCGTCAGGCTCAGGAACTGGGCGGGCAGGTGCGCAAGGGTGAGACGGCCGAGCCGAGCATCTATTTCAATAGCACGAGCAAGACCGACGTTGATCAGGCGACTGGCGAGGAGACGTCGAAAACCATCCGGTTCATGCGGTCCTACAGCGTCTTCAACGCCTCGCAGATCGAAGGCCTGCCGCCGCATTTCTATCCCAGTCCGGTCCCCGATGCACCGCCGACGCCCTCCGTGAAGGCAGCGGCCATCCAAGCCTTCTTTGCGCCGATCCCTGCGGACATCCGTCATGGCGGCGACCGTGCATTCTTCTCGCCGGGCGGAGACTACATCCAGCTTCCCGAGCGGGGCGCGTTCCGCACCGAAGACGGATATGTCGCCACCAAAGCCCACGAACTCGGACACTGGAGCGGGCACCCCTCGCGGCTTGCGCGCACCTTCGGCAAGCGGTTTGGCGACAAGGCCTACGCCTTCGAGGAACTGGTTGCCGAGCAGGTAAGTGCCCGGATCTGTTATGAGCTTGGCCTACCTGCAGACCTCCATGAAAGCCACGCCAGCTACATCGCCCATTGGCTCGACATTTTGAAGTCCGACAAGACCGCGATCATCACGGCTGCCGCCAAGGCCGATCAGGCCTTCAACCTGCTTGCGGCCTATTCGGGCTATGAGAGCGAACCTGCGGAGGAAGCCCATGAAGAGGCGACAGTTCCGGCTTACGCTTGAGCCAACAGCAGAAGACGCAGTGCGGCTCGCGCAGCTCAGCCGCTATGCCAGTGACCTTTCGCGCGGAAATGTCGCGGACATTGGCGCTGCACTCGGCGACCATGTTGGAGCGTTGTTCCCCGGGCGAAACCGTCACGCTGTTCTGGAGCGCCTCCTCGGCAAAGGAGAACCCGGTTGGTCACTTGTGTCCGCCCCGGGGAAGGGGGGCGCGCTGGTCATCCAGACATCCGAGGCTGGTGCTGCGGTCTCCGCGATCGCCAGGATCCTTGAACAAGTCGCGCCGGGGACGCTCGTGCGGCCGATGATCTATGAGCCATTGTCGCTGAACAATTCGGGCGGACATCTTCGCCGCCTGCATTGAGGGGAGGGGGCCATTGCTCTTGCAATGGAAAGGAAGCCCCATGTTCTGCGACATCGATTATCGTTACCGCCGCGCGCTCGAGCCCGATGGGCTGACGACCTTCGAAACCGCGCTGCGGGCATTGAACGAGGCCGTTGATGATGTGCGCCTCGCAGGCCGGCAGGTCGCCACCTGTCCCGCGGTTCTGCTCCTCACCCGCCACTTTCAACGCATTGCCGACGGAAGGCCGACAACCTGTGAGGCCGAAGATCAGATCTTGCGCGCGCAATGTATCGAGCGTCTCGGCGAGCTTAAGCATCGACCGGCGATCATCGCGCTGGTCAAGCGCGGGATCGACTATCGTCCCGAAGAACTGCGCCACTACCGGCGCGAAGGTACGCGCGCGCTACGCCAGATCGCCGCCGGGATCGGGCTTGACCATTCCGCCTACCGTATCAGCTACTACACCTCGCAGGAGGCCCTCGCCGGTGAGCATGTGCTCGAAGCAGAGGGCGTTTACATCCGCATCAGCCCGGAGCGGTTCGGCGAACCGGGTCTTGCCTGGCGCAACCCCTTCTGGAAGCCCCCGGGCGCGGTCATGCGCAAGGCTCCGATCACCGCTCTTGCCGACATTCCGGCACTCACGGCGCGGATCGCCCGTGAACTGCAAATCGCACCTCCGGCGCAGCCGGGGCTCATCTGAAGGACACGCACATGGGCTGGCTCTACATGCACCGCACAGGGATGGGAGGGCATGAAACGCCCAAAGCCTATCTCGACGATCAGCTGACCTACGAACACGAGGCCAGCGAAGATGCTCCGTTCCGAGGGTGCCGGGTCCTCAAGAGCGTTTTCACCGGCAGCACCTACTATGCAGCCGTCGAGCGCTACGGTGAAGACCGCGAGAGGCTCTACGTGACGGCGGTTATATGCCTTGTCCGCTGGAACCCGAACGCGGCCGATGGCCTGATCTTCGGGTACAAGGACATGGATGAGCAATCCGGCCCCGTCGAGGCGAATTGCCCGCGAAGCATCCTGGAACTGCTCACCTCATCCTCACACCCCTATGCCCTGGACTGGCGGAACCGGTGTTACGCCATGCTGCGTCTCAAGGAGCGCAAGGTCGCTGACGGCGACATCCTGCGGCTTCCCGAACCGCTGCGTTTTACCGACGGCAGCGAGCACCGCGAATTCCGGGTCAGCAAGCGCGGCAACAAGATCGAGCTGCGGACGCCCGACGGCGTCGGGGCCTACCGCATCTCCCGGTTGATGGAGCGGCGCTTCGAGGTCATCCGTCCGGCCCGAAAGATCAAGACCTTCTTCCCGGCAGCCCAGTAGCGAGGGCCTTTTCCATGATTTCTGCCAGCCTCGATCCGCGCCGCCGCATCCTTTGCGGGCGGGCCAATGCCGAGCGCGTCGCCATCCGGATGAGCGCGAAGACCGGGAAGAGCCATGCCGTGGTCAGAACCGACAGTAAGCTCCAGCCCTTCTGCGTCATGCCAACGGGAGAGAACCCTCCCGGTGCGATCGAGCTGCAAGTTGTCGTCCTTTGACGCACATCGGTAAGAGCCACGTGGCACCTTGAATGCCGCAAGGAATGACGCTATATCGCGTCAGAATTTATGGAGCTTTGCAATGGCGATTCAGAACTACGCTGACAACGGTGCGTTTGCTCCGCGCAAGATCGTCGACGCGCTGCGCACGACCAGTGACGAACTGGCACGCTCGCTGGGCCTCGGCAAGGACGCGATCCAGCGCAAGGACCGGATCGCGTCGGATCGCACTCAGCGCCGTCTTCGCCAGATGGTCGAAGTGCTCAACAAGGTCGAACCGCGCTTCGGGTCAGCGTTGCTGGCCTATGCCTGGTACCGCTCTGAGCCGCTGCCGGGCTTCTCGGGCCAGACCGCCATGCAGCTCGTACAGAGCAACCGGGCCGATGACGTGCTGACCTATATCGACGCCGTCGACGCCGGCATTCACGCCTAGGCGCATGCACTTCACCGGGCTGCTCTACCGCGCCCACAATCCGGTCTGGTCCCGCGAGCCGCTCTCGGGGGAGGGGGCTGCCCGGTTTGGTGGACGGTTCAACCGCATGGGGCGCCCTGCGCTCTATACTTCGCTCGCGCCCGAGACGGCGCTTCGCGAGGCCAATCAGGTCGGCACGTTGCAGCCGACAACCCTGGTTGCCTATCAGGCCGACATCGGGCCCTTGCTGGATGGCCGCGACACAGCCGCGCTCCAGCCTTTCGGCCTGGCACCAGCGGAACTCGGTGACCCGTCGTGGCGGGACCGGATGCTATCTGGAAAGCCCGTGCCGACGCAGGACCTGGCCGAGGCCGCGATTGCACAAGGCTATGTCGGCATTGTCGTGCCGAGCTATGCCCGCGGCGCTCCCGCCGACGCTCTCAACCTCGTCCTGTGGGATTGGGAAGGGCGCGTTACGCTTGTTGATGACGACGACCGGCTTGGCCTGCGCAATCCCTGATTTCTGGCGGTAAGGCCGGCAGGCCGATGCCTGCCTAGTCTTCGATCCGGCCGCCAAGCGACGGATCGAGATACCACGAGGGTCCCTCGACGAAGTCGGCCGAACGTGCCGGAACCGGCCCGTCGGGCTCACTCGCGACATAAGGATTGATCTGCGGTGCAGGCCGCTCGCCTAAACGCAGGAGCTGCCCCGACATCTGGCAGCGAGGGCGCAAGATATCGAGCAGCCATTCAAGATCATCCAGCATCTGGACGATGCCGCGCCCTGCCAGCGTGTAGTAGAGGCAGCGCTGATAATCGTCGCACTGGCACGACAGCACCTGCGTCAGCTTGTTCTTGGAACCGGGCGTGCCCTGGAACACCCCCTGCAGCGCTTCGTAGAGTTCGCGCGCCGAATAATAGGCATCGAATGCTTCGACGCCGATGGACGCGTTGGCGAGCGAGCGCCGCGTAGGCGACACCAGAGGGTCAAGCGATGCATCGCGGAGCGTCAGATCGAGGTCGAACTGGCCGAGATCGAATACCTTGTTCATAAGACAGAATTCCTCTATGTGACGAACATAGAGTGAACAAAAGGGGCGGTCAAGAGGGTCGGACCATGTGGCTGGTGGCCAAGGACACCACAGGTAGCACCGGGCGCGTCGCCATTGGCGACGGTCTCCGGGCAGCCTTGGTCCGCTGGTACACGGGCCATGGCAACGAGGCCGATCACCGGGCCTGCGTCTCCCTCGTCGTGACAGCGCGCGAGAATCACAAATGGCTCGCCTGCGATTGTCTGGGCGAGGCCACCGCGCCGCCGCTGCTGAGCCCGGCCTATCTAAGCTTTCAGGAAACCTATTACCTGCGGCGACTGACAGCGAGGCCGTTGCACGCGCCGGCGTGTCCGTTTTTCCTGCCTCAGGCGCCGCCGCGCATCCGTGAGACAGCGAGGGATTCGCTCTACGCGCTCGATGTTCCAGATGGCCTGTTCAACGCGCACCAGAAGGCGCCGGAGAAGCTTGCCCAAACACCGGACCACAGCGAACCAGACGACCGATCGCGCGGGGTTGCAATCCCGCGCCTGGGTAAACTGCTGTGGCTGCTGCTCGAGCGGGCGGGCTCCAACGTGCTGCGCGAGCTTCCGACAGCAGGGCCACGGGAGGGCTCGATCAGCCGGGAGATGCGCTTCCTGCGCCGGGCTGCGCAAGGTCTTGAGATTGCGCCCGGGGTTCCGCTCTCTGCCCATCTCTACACGAACGCCGTCGATTACGAGAAACGGCGGGTGCACGCCCGACTGCGCGCCGCGGCCGAAACATGGCCTCATGAATTCGCGCCCCAGGCCTTTCTTCTGCTCGAGGCCAACGCGGTCACCTCCACTGAGATCGTCACTGGTCTCGGCACGATCCCGGTCCGAAACCGCATCCAGCACACCGGGATCATCCGCGCTGAAGTCGAGCCGCCGTTTCTGGTGCTTGCCGTCGTTGGCGAGCACAGCAGGAAGGAGGGCTATGTCGCGCTGCGAGCCTATGCTCAGCCGGTCTTCAGCGGCAACCAGTTCGTGCCGACCGAGCGAGACCACGACCGTGAAATTCTGCGGGCGCTGCAAGACGCGCAGTATGTCCTGCGACGCCGGGACATCAGGATGGCGGTGAAGAAGATTCTCTTCGATCTACCCTTTGCGGACATCTCCGTAAGGCCGGATTTCCTGATTGCCCTCCTCGACGACAACACTGGACAGGAGTGCCGCTTCGCGCTGCAAATCCTCCAGTCGGCCGACGAGGATTATCTCGCCCTCAAGGCGATCGAGCGGAATCGTCTTTCGCAGCTTGGACCGGTAGCGGCCCTCGCTCTTGGAGACGTCACGCCCGAGACCGTCGCCCGGACCGCTCTTGGGATCCTGAGCTGAAGTAAAGGGGGAGGGACTGAGCGAACCTGCAACAGGAGAGTTCGCTCATGCCATGTTTTTCCCCATCACCGCGTCCCTCCACTTCCATCTGGGGCGCCGTCCAGCAGGCCGATCAACTGGCCCCCGGCATATGGTCCGTTATGACCGCCAGCCACGGCGGCATCATTCTGTCCGAACAGAGGCAGGCCGCCATGCCGCCGGCGCTAACGATCGAGGGCGGGTCCTACGAGGAAGACTGCGACTGGTCGCTCCCGATCCTGGCCTTCACCAGCGAGCTTGAAGGGCAGGGTTCCTGTTCCGCAGGCTTCCTGCAGCTTGCCCGCGATACTGCCCGATGCTGGCACTCGGATCGCTTCAGCGCCTTTACCGGCGAGGCGGTAAAGGAAAATGCTTCCGCGATCCTGCGGACGCGCAAGGCCTACATCGCCGCGATCGGCGAATTCTGCGTCACCAGCGCCTGGGGCGATTGGGCCGAATGGGTGCCGGAAGGCAAAGTTGGCGTGATTGCCCGGCAAGTCGAGCGCGTCGATCACCTTGGCCGGCCAACCTATGGCGAAGCCGAAGTCTGCGCGCTCATCGCCAAGGACCTCTACGCCGCGCGCGGCGAGGTCACGGCGTTGCGCGATACGGCGCACGAAGTCATCCCGATGCCTGAGATCCTGCGACCGAAACGAGTGGGCTGATGGGCAGGCCGAAGGCCGCCCGGCTCTGGCCAGGCATCAATCCGCCGATTTGAAGGGAAGGGGGAGGGGAAGGGCGAACCAGTGCGATGAAGGACCCCTTGCCATGAACCCGACAGTTATTCGGCCCAGTGTGAGCGCGAAGACGATCACCAAAGTCACACGCCTCTTCAACGGTACCATCGGCGATATTCTGGGTGAGCTCCTCCAGAACAGTCGCCGTGCGGGCGCTTCCAGGATCGATATCACCTGCTGCGCAGATCAGGACGGAGCGCGACTGACACTCGTCGATGATGGATCCGGCGTTGCCGATCCCCAGACCATGATTGCGCTGGGGGATTCGGGCTGGAGCCAGCACATCCATGAGGCCGAAGACCCGGCAGGCATGGGTGTCTTCAGCCTGGCGGGCAAGGACACCCGGATCAGCTCGCGTCATGCCGATGCCGACACCGGATGGTCGGCGCATGTCCCCGCGGATGGCTGGACCGGCGCGCAGGACATTGCCGTGCGGCCCCTTGCTCGCCCGGTTGGGACGACCATCACCTTTCTGATGCCCGGCGTGAGCGAGCAGACGGCCGAGCGAATTCTGCGCGAGGTCGCGAAGTTCTACCCGCTGCCGGTGTTCTTCAATGGCGGGCAAGTGCCGCGCGAGGACTTTCTCGCCAAGGCGATCTACATGGCCGAATGGAACGGCAGCCAGATCGGGGTGTTTGAGGGGCGCGAATACCACCAGGACCCCACCACGAACTTCCATGGCATGGTGCTCACCCGCAAGCTTGCCAGCGTCTCGGAGAGCCTTGGCGGCAAGACCTACCATGCCCGGCTCGATATCGGCTCCACTCCGGGCCTTGCCCTTGTCCTCCCGGCACGCAAGGAGTTCGTCGAGAACGCCGCATTTGCGGCGCTTCAGACAGCCTGCAAGCGCGCAATCTATGCCGCGCTGGCGCACAAAGGCCAGCACCGGCTTTCCTTCGACAGCTGGAAGGAAGCGCGCGATCTGGGGGTCGCCCTGCCGGAGGCCGACCCCTGCCTGCCCCGCTGGCATGCTGCCATCGCGGAAAGCGACAACGTCAATGTCGAGTATGAGGAGGTCGCTATAGGACCGGACACGATCCTTGTTGCGGATCTCGAGCCCGACATCGGTCAGGGGCTGGAGCGCGCGCTGCGCACGCATCCCCTGCGCCTGCACCTCGCCCAGAACCATCCTCCTTACGCAGGCTATGGCTGGTATGACGCGCTGCATCAGCTCGGCAACGTGCGCTTCTGTGTTGCAGCCGGGGAGCAGGGCCACGTCATCGCCGAGACCGGCAGCTTCCCTCCGCTCCAGGACCATGTCCGTGCCGATACGATCGAACTGAGGTTCTGTGTCTTCCACCGTGCCACCGAGACCCAGCGCGAGGAACGGATCCCGGCAGATGTCGCCTTCGTCGTAAACGAAGATGGCTGGTACAGCGGCGTCGACCAGATCCGCATCGCTTACGTGCCGGGGCCGGACCTGCCCCCTGAAACGCTGGTCGATCTCATCGAGAACGTCTGTTTCTGCGCAAGCGACGACAGCGAGGCCGACTCCTGGGAAACCCAGCACGAGCACTTCTTGCGCGATGCCCGCGAACTCGCGGCCCGGGTGCTGCTTGGCGAGGACGAGGCCATCGCCGCGCGCATCCGCGACACGCTCGCCGGCATCCTGTGGGTCCTTCCCAAGGATCGGCAGGTCGCCATTACCGTCACCCCGGGAACCGCGATCGATGTTCAGCTGTCCGCTTGTCAGCCTGCCGGCTGAGTCCCGCGAGGCCGTCCGGTTGCCCACTCTTCGCCACTTCGATCGGGAGGAAACTTCCCATGCCTGACACATCCGACCTCTCTTGCGCTCGGCAGCGGACCGAGCGCATCGCGTTGTTGAATGATTCAGCGCGCCAGGGCCGTGACCGCATGGCCCGCATCGTCATGACCTCCGGGCTCCTTGCAGAGCTTGGCGGCGACACGGTGGCAGACAGCATGATGGCACAGGCTCGGTTGATGGCCGCTCTGCGTCATTGCACCTTCGCCCCGGATTCGCCGGAGCGAGACTTTGCAAGCATGGATGTCGATGGCATCAAGGTGCTGATGAAAGTCGATTATTACGACACCGAACTGACGTTCGGGTCAGACGATCCGGCCAACCCTGCCATCACGCGCAGGGTCATTACGCTGATGCGGCCAGAGGATTACTGATCAGGGTCAGGTCCGAATATGTCACAGCGCTGCGGAGCATCAGTCCGGTGAATGGTGGGGAGGTAAAGAGCGCATGAGCAGGCACAAAGTACCGCTTCGTCACGGGATCGCGGCGGCAAGCGCTTATATCGGGTGGGACCGCCCGCTGCAGACCTATTTTGCGCAGGTTCTGAGCGCCCCTGACGAGGACGGCGAGGAGACCGAACTCTTGTGGGTGGGCACTGCCTTCGGCGAGCTGCCTCGCGCAGTTGACGCAATCCGTGTGCTGGAGCCCTACTGCCAGATCGAGGCAAGTCTTGCCGCACAGCTCGAGATCGACAGGATGGCATGCCTCGCCACGCGCGACGGACCCAATCAGATCGAAGCCAAGGCCTTTATGGCGCGCCTTAGCCAGATCAAGGACAGGTCGGAGCCTGAAGCCTAAGTCAGCGAAACAGGCGTGGTGTGGGGAGCACTGGCAGGTGATCGCCTCACCACACCGCAGGGGTCCATGGACCGTCTCGGCCCTTTGGATGGGCCGGCAAGAATTACGCGCGCCTGCGGTTGCTGGCGCACGGGCCGGGCCAAGGGCCCGGGGGGGAGGGGGAAGGGAGAAGGTGCTCCGGACAAGGGGTTCGGACAGCATCAGGAGAATGTGACATGAACATCGGCACCCTCAAGGCCAACGCAGAAGGCGTTCACATCGGCCGCATCACCACCCTGACCTTCAGCGCGACCGTCGCCCTGCGGGCCTTCGACTCCACCAACGAGCGGGCACCCAAGTTCGACCTCATGGCGCTCTCGGCCGACCGCCGCAGCTGGGTCAAGATCGGCGCGCTCTGGGAATACTCGTCGAACGAGACCGGCGAGTGCTTCCTGTCGGGCCAGATCGACGATCCCAGCCTCTCGGCGCCGATCCCGGTTGCCATGTTCCAGCAGAACGATGGCAGCTACAACGTCGCCTGGCGCCGGTCGAAGCCCAAGGCCTCGCTCGACGGCTTCGGCAGCGAGAGCGAAGGCGCCCTGCCGCCGCTCACCGCCACCGGCGACGAACCGGCCAGCGACCGCAGCGTTGACAGCGCCGCTGCCACCGGCGACGGTCTGGGCGAGAGCACCGCTCCGGCACCCAAGGCCAAGACGCGCGCGAGCGTTGACGCCTGACCGGGACCAGCCCCCCCCCGTGACCGGTGCCGCGACCCGCGCCGGTCACATCGGGAAGGCCCGTCCGCGCATTTGCCGCGGGCGGGCCTTTTCTTTTGCCCGCTGCTGTCGGGTTCCACGGAACCTCTGAAGGAACTCGGCCAACGAGAGGGAAGGGGGAGGTGCCGTTCAAGCAAAGGAGGCTTGAATGGCACAGACAAACTGGACACTCGATCTTGGCGGCGCGCCTTCGAATGAGGACTGCGCGCAAATCGGCCACACCCCGAACTTCGCCATCGTGAATACCGCCGAAGCCATGCTCTACAGGGCTGCGCTGATCGGGGTTGCCGGTTCGCCGCCTGCCGGCATCAGTTTGCGGATCAAGGCCAACGCCCATGATTTCGGAACCTACCGGACGGTCGAGGCGAGCGTTGACAATGAACAGGACGATGGCAGCCATGCCAGCTATCTCGAGACCCTCGAGACCGGCATCGCCTTCTGGCATCAGGCCGGGTTTGCGCCGCCTGAGTTCGCCAAGCTGACGGCCAGCGATCAGCTTGCGGGTTTCGTCTTGGATGCCGTCGCAAGCGCGCTGCGGATCACGCGCCCGACCAGCACCGGCGCATTCTTTCCGGAGTCCTCCGGGCCGATCCACCGCAACCTCAACGCGGCCTTCCCGGAGGCGGCGCAGCGCGCCTTTTCCGAAGGGAGCCTGCCATGCTGACCGACAGCGAGCGCTTCGCCTTCAGCGTCTGGCGGATCCATGCGTTCGCCTCGACGGGCAATGCCTACGACGCCGTGCAGACCGACGAGAGCATCGCAGCCGGTGACACCCTGCTTGTTCTCGATGAACGGGTTGTCGGTGTCGCGATGACTTGGCCTTTTGCCATCACGGCACAGCCGGGCAAGCTTCACGCGGTCTGTGCGCCGGGCGCTGTCGAAACCCTTGGGCACATTGAAAGGGCGCTCGATGTTCCAGACGGGTCAATCGCTCGCGCCTGCCGCCTCGCAAGGACTCTGGGCTTTGCGATTGATGCGGGCCTCGTCCCGTTGCTGTCTGAGCCGCTGGCGAGAGATGGGGACGACTAGCACGGCGAGCGGCGCCACAGAAATCTTGCTATTTTGGCAATAATTGCTATTTTGGGGCCAAGAGGAGATACCACCATGCCAGCGGCGGCGAATGAGCACCCCAGGGTTCCCCTGACCCGGTTTCACAACAACACCGGCGAGTTCCTCGATCTGGCAACCAAGCAGCCGGTCGTCCTGACCAGCCATGGCCGCGAACGGCATGTGATCGCAGATAGCGAATATTTCCGCCATCTTGAACAGGCGGCACGCGGTGTGATCGCCGGCCACATGAATATCGAAGCTGTCGCTTCGTCCGACATGACCGAAGCCGATCGCAAGGCTTTCGCCAATGCACGGCCTTCGGCCAGTGAACTTGCCAATGACCGCTGGGAAGACTGACCGACTCGCCGCAGGCCATATCCTCCGATACGTCTATCTCTTCGAGGAAGAGCAGAGACGAGGCCGCGACGAAGGCGTCAAAGAACGCTTCGTCGTCGTCGTAGGTGTGGAAGGCTCGCGCTATCTGGTCGCCGCGATCACGACCAAGGGCGAGGGGCGCAAGAATGCCATCGCCATCCCCGATGAGATCGCACGCACAGCCGGGCTCGCTCCGGGCAGCTCGGTCGTCGTTTCGGAATTCAACCGGTTCACCTGGCCCGGGTTCGACATCAGACCCCTGATGAAGCAGCCCGGGTACATTGCCGGACGACTCCCACCGCGGTTCACGGCAAAGATCATCGATGCTATCGGAGCCTGGGGCGCCGCTGCCGTCGATCGCGATTGATTGCCGGAACGCCGAGACAGCCCGCTCCTTGGAGCCTTGTCTGATCGTGCATCAACGCCAGGCCAGTGACGCCGGCGTTGTGGATTGGCGCCCGAGGTGGCCAAGGTCGGGTATTCCGGACCAGTGCCGCAGAGGGACCTCTCGCTCACCGGGATCGGCAAGGGCGGGCGAATTATCCGGCGATCTTCATCGTCGATAGCAAGCCGGTACGCAGCGAAGTTGATGTCCAGGTGTGCGATAAGCTCCTGTGCCAACAGCACGTCCGCCGCCCAGTGCCCCTGCCTCTCTGGTCGAGCTTAGGGCCAACCTGCAGAAATGCGAGCCGTGTTGCCCGGCAAGCCGGGCTGCCCGCACCACCTCGATTTCCGAGGTTTCCCGCGCGCGGAGGCGCGCGGTGTCCCAGCTCTCCCGCCGAGGCTCGATAAGGGCACCGGCGGACGAGCCGTCGGCACCAAGGAGGCTCTTGCAATGAACATCGTCAACCTCGTCGGCCGTCTCGCGAAGGATCCCGTTGCCCGCGACCGCAGCGACACCCGCATCACCGAACTGATCCTTGTGACCGAACGTCCGGTCATCCGCGACGGCAAGGTCCAGAAGGACCCGGAAACCGGCTACCCGGTCAAGGATGCCGAGTTCCACAAGGTCACCGTCTTCAACGGCCTTGGCCTCCCGCTGCGCCAGCACAAGGCCAAGGGTGACCAGCTCGCCGTGACGGGCCGCATCCACTACTCGCGCTGGCAGGACGCCGAAGGCAACGACCGCTACGGCTGCGAGATCATCGCCGAGAACGTCGAGTTTCTCTGACCGGCAGGGCGGCGCGCAGGCGCCGCCCTAACCCTTTCAGCGGGGCGGCAGCTGGACACCGGTGGCGTCCAGCTTCGCTCCCCGGTGCCCGCAGGTGCAGCGCAGGTGCCGCGCGACAATCTCCAGTTTCATCGGGATGGATTTCGCAAAGCATCGGTCTCGGAGACCCGCAGCAGCGACGATGACAACGCGGCGGCACCTGCGGCATTCAACCTGCGCATTGAGACCATGCCGGACCAGATCGGCGACAGTGTCGAGACGCTTGCTTCCCATAGGCGCCGTAGAACATCATGAGAACATGATCGTCAACCGCAATGGAGCACCTCCGCAGGGAGTAGCGTCTGCCGACCTTCGGCCGGGACCGCGCTCTACTGCGCGCATCGTCGGCCGAGCGGCCCAGGTGGGACGTGAGCTGCGAGATCATCGCCCAGACCGTCCAGTTCCTCTGATCGATCAGTCGGCACCCTTCCAGATGCCGCCCTTTCGAACTATCAGAACCCCAACAGAAAAAGGCGACCCACGATGAGCCGGAAACCGTATCGCAGCTCGCAGTTCACGCATGAAGATGACTATCGCATCAGCTTTCCGCCGAAGCTCACCGATGTCTATATGTGCCTGACTTTGAAAGATATCAGCGTGCGGTACTTGCTGGACGCAACGGCGCACGGTGACGCGGCCAGGCTCAGCATTACAGCAAACGCCAAAGGATTCCGGACTGACGATGGAACCATAATGTCCATCGGGCGGTGCGAAATTGACCTCATAACAGATTGGCACATCCAGCACGATTTCGAGGAAGGCGACTGGAAACCTTGGGAAGCATTCCGAAACCTTCCCCAAGGGTACATCGGGCTTCTCGACCCGCTCCATTCGCCAAATCGCGGCGCAATGGACGATGTGACCTCGATCGGCGCCATCGTTCTATCGGACCGGGCGATTGACCGGATTACGAGCCACATCCGCGCTCAGCCAGAAGCCGAAATCAAGATTACGGGACAATTAAGCGAGGCGGATTTGGTCGCCGTAACCAGCGTCAACCTAAGCCACTGATCTCAAGGGGTGACGTCTCCCTGCCTTCGGCCGGGACCGCGCTCTATTCCGCTCGGCGCCGCAGCCCTGGCTTAGCTGAAGCTTCGCAAGAGGCGCCGCGCCTCGCTGCACCGAGCCCCTGAAGGGTCTCGGCCCTTCGGGTGACGATCGCTGACGCATGTGGCCGCGGACCGCGCTTGCGCGCTGCGTCCATGATGAGCGGGGCTTTCAAGCGGCTCGGGCTGCGCCCGGGCCTTGCGTTTCTGATGGCCCCGCTGGCTCTCGGTCCCGCCGCTCGCGGCCGACTTGCCGCGCGCACGGTCGGCGACAAATGCCGCCGCCTCGGCGCGCGACGAATTCGGCCTGTCGGACCGCGGCTCCTGCGGGAGCCGATTCCGGTGCGGACGTCTCGAAGAGACGCACGTTCTCCTTGCGTGTCGGCTTTTGGGCGATGCTGTGAGCCTGCCCAATGGCCGCTTGTGGGTGGATTGGCGAATGGCGGCTTCTGTCAGCCAGCCTTCAGCTCGCCATGCCTGCGCCGGGCGGCGCGCTTGCGGGAGTAGATGGCGAACCCGGTCAGCATCAAAATGCTCGGCAGGAGGCCGGCAATACAGATCGCCAGTCGCCCGCCCGCGCCAAAAGCTGATCCGTTGTGAAGCGGCAATAGCCAGGCGAAGAACTGCGTCTTGGCGCTGCCGGTGTCGGAGCGCTTGACCTTTGTGATCACGCCGCTGTCCGCGGCGATCCAAAAGCTTGCCTGTCCGCCCGCCGCGCCTATTCCGCTCGGCTCGCGCAGGGTCACATACCAGTCCGGCCCGTCCGCGCCGGGGAGCCACAGTGCGGTGATCCGGCTACCGGGAAGCGCCTTGCGAGCCTGCGCCATGACCTGATCTGCGCTGGGCGGCGCGCCAATCGGGGGGACGGTGGCCAGGCCCGGCGCGGAGGGCTCCGCCTGCTCCTCAGGGAAAACTGCGCCCACACAGTCGGGGAACACCAAGCAGACCCCGGTGAAGGCAACGATGGCGAGCAGGACCGCGCCATAGGCTCCCGTCAGGCGATGCCAGTCGACATTGCGGCGATGGCCGCGTGCGGCGGGCTTCAGGGTCAGCGCCTGCCGCCACTTGCGCCCGCGCGGCCACCACAGCACGAGGCCCGAGGTGACCGACACCAGCAGCACCACCCCGACCAGCCCCACCACCGTCTGGCCGATCGGCCCGGCAAAGAGGTTGAAGTGCAAGGTGTAGACCGTGTTGACCAGATTGCGGCGGTCAAGCTCGAACGTCGGCACCGCCTGCCGCTCGCCCAGCACGCGCGCCGAGCCCGGATCGACTAGCACTTCCCACATGCGCGATTGGTCCGCCGCGCTCGGGGTCAGCCACACCCGGTGCACCGGGAAGGCCTTATCCGCCGGAAACACTGAATGGACGAAGCGGCCCCTCGCGATGGGCCCGGCAGCGGCCAGAACCTCGACCATCGGCCGGGCAAGCGCGGCCGATTGCGGGGTGACCAGTTCGGGGTTCACACTCCGGTCGATCTCGGGGTAGTAGACAAGGACGCTGCCGCTCAGCCCGGCAATGCAGAACAATACGCCCACCGTCAGCCCCAGCCAACGGTGCAGCGTGACCCAGTAGTGCCGCAGCGTCCCGGTCATCGCCTCAGAAGCTCAGCCGCGCCGTCGCGGTCAGGCTGCGCGGCGCCTGGCGCTGGACGAAGAACCCGTCGACCGTGTCGAAGATCGCGGCATCATTGAGGTTCCTGAGGTTGAGCGCGAGGTCAACCTTGCCGATCGTGTAGAACAGAGCGGCATCGAACCGGGTATAGCCCGGCAGTTCGAAGCCCGAGCCGTCATTGTCCGCAGCCCGTTCGCCGATCGCGACCACGCCTGCACCGATGGCAAGGTTGCCGAGAATCTTGAGCGGCACGTCATAGCGTCCCCATGCGTTGAATGAATGACTGGGGACGCCATAGAGCGGGTTGCCGACCCGCAGCGGGTTGATGTCCGCGGTGGTTTCGGCCCGGTCGGTATAGGCATAGTTGGCGATCACCTGCAGGCGCGGGGTGACAGTCCCTGCCACCGTCGCCTCGAAGCCACGGCTCGCTTGCGCCCCGATGGTCACGAATTCGGTCGCCGAGGCACGGGCGCGGATGTTGCGCTTGGCAATGTCGTAAGCCGCAAAGGTGATGTCGAGCCCGGGCTTCGGCGCAATCTTCAGGCCGATCTCGTGCTGCTCGCCGCGCTCGGGATCGAGCGTGCCGCCCCCCAGCCGCAGGCCGATATTGGGCACAAAGGATTGCCCGTAGCTGTAATAGGCCGTCACTTGCGGCGTGAAGCTGTAGAGCGCGCCGAACCGACCGGTGGCCGCACCTGTGCGCGATTGCTCGCCGCTAGCCTCGGTGGTGCTCCAGTCGTGCCGCACGCCGGCAAGGATGCGCAGATTGCCCACCGCGATCTGATCGTTGAGATAGACCGCATCGGTGCGCGCGCCCGAGCTGTCGAAGAAGCCGCCGGTGAACCCGCCCGGCGGGAAGGGCAACGGGTTCGAGAAGCTGCGGGTGTAGCCGCCGAAGCAATTGCCCGCATCATCGCAACCGAACTGGTCGTAGAACCCGAAATCAAAGCGCGAGCGGAAATGCTCGTAGCCTGCGAGCAGCGTGTGGGTGAGCGGCCCGGTTTCGAGTGTGCCATAGGCTTCCGAGCGGAACACCTGATTGAACTGGTCGTCTTGCGGCCCGGCATTATATTGCACAGGGTAGTCGGCCAGCGGCGTGCCGTCGAACTGGTTGAAGGCGGGCGAGACGCCCTGATAATCGCGGTTGGTCTTGGCCGCATAGAAGCCCTGCTTGAACTGCCAATCGCCCCACAAGTCGATCACCGCCTCGATCCGGGTCGAAACGGTCTCGTTGTC
Organism: Novosphingobium rhizosphaerae; assembly: GCF_050920675.1. Lineage (NCBI taxonomy): Bacteria > Pseudomonadati > Pseudomonadota > Alphaproteobacteria > Sphingomonadales > Sphingomonadaceae > Novosphingobium > Novosphingobium rhizosphaerae. The sequence goes on along the minus strand of NZ_CP137863.1, from coordinate 8,170 downwards.
GAGCCGCGCCCAGGGCTGCGAGACCGTGGCCGATGCGGGCAGATCGAACACCCCTTGGGCAAAGGGCAGGCCGTTGGAAAATCCGTCAATGGTGGTGCGCTGGTATTCGCCCGCATAGAGCAGCGAGATGCCGTCCACCGGCTCCACGCGCACCGACGGGGCGATCAGATAGCTCTCCGATTCCTCGAAGTTCACGTAGCTGTCGGCAATCTGGCCCATCACGTTGAGCCGTACGGCAAACGCACCGAAATCGCGGTTGATGTCGGCCGTGCCACGGAAGGTGGCAAAACTGCCCGCGCTCGCCTCGAAGCGGGTGATCGCTTCGGCCACCGGCACCTTGGTGATGGTGTTGACGGCGCCGGCGGGCTGGGCCTGCCCGTAGAGCACCGATTGCGGGCCTTTGACGAACTCGATCCGCTCGACATTGGCAAAGTCGCGCGGGGTGTAGATCTCCGCGAGGCGGTAGCCGTCGCGGTAGTTGACACCGGCGGTGGAGAAGCCCCGGATCACGAACCATTGTGAAGGTGTATTGCCGTATCCTGCTACCGGCTGCACGCCTGCGACCGTCTCGGCCAGTTCGCGCGGCTGGGTGATCGCGCGGTCGGCGATTACGGACTTGTCGATCACCTGCACCGTAGCCGGAGTTTCGCGAAGCGGTGTGCGCAGGCGTGTGGCGGAGGTTGCGTCGTCCGGCGCGTAATCAGCGGGCCTGGCGCCGTTAACGATGATGGCTTCGTTTTCGGGGGCGTCGCTGGCGTCTTCCGCCAGTACGGGCGCGGACAGGAACGTGGTCGCGAACAGCGCGATGCTGATCGAATGCTTCATGATGTTACTTTCGGATTGCGCTGGAGCGCCGGGAAAATTGGGGAGGCTGGGAACGCAGGGAGGGTGCCGGCATCCTTGAGGATAGCCGCCGCTTGCCGTGTGAAGGATCAGGCTGCCGCCGGGGGCGCGCGCAAGGGCGGACGCAAAAACGCGAGGTCGCGCCGCGGCAGCGCTGTCCGCGACGCGAAGCCGGTGAGAAGGATGAACGCGATTGCGCTTGTCAACTGGATCGGATCGGCGCCGCCAAGCGCCGCATGACCGAGGCCCGCAAAGGCGCAATGCGGGTTCTTGTCCGCCGCATCCAGAGGGCGCTCGTCGCCGCCGGGCTTGGCAGGCAGCGCGATCCGCATCTGGTCCGCCATGCCCGAGGCATCCGAGCAGATCGTCACTGTCAGATATCGGTCTCCGCCAGATGATACCATGAAACCCGTCGGCACCACGGCCTTCATTGCAAGCGCAAGCGCCAACAGCACCCGCATCAGCTGGCAACGATCACGGATAAGGGCGCGAAAGCTGCACATCGCAGCCGTCCCTTAGCGCGTGCCCCAAACAGAGTCACGATGACTCCAGCGAATCTTGGCCTGGAATGTTACAAAGAAGGAAATGACCTCGCGGACAAGTAGCTCGTTTTCTGCAGGGCCAGGTTAGCCGTCGCGCATTAACGACTGAATTGGGGTCGTTTGCAGAACAGCAGCAGTTTTTCAAAAGCATGGCAAAGCCGCACTACCGCTTTCGGAACCGCGGATTGGTCACGCTTACGGCCGAAGATCGGTGGTTACCATCGAGATTGCCGATCGCACCGAACGGATCGCGCGGCTCAACGACCGGGCGCGAAACGGTCTCGACCGTTCCTCAAGGATCTTGGTCACATCCGGACTACATGCGGAACTCGCCGACGAAAAACCGGCCGACGCCATCTTCGCACAGGCGCGACTGATCGGAGCGATGCGGCGCTGCACTTTCCAAGCAGATACGCCCGAACGGGACTTTGCAAGCTTCGAAGTCGATGGCATTAAGATACTGATGAAAAATGGCTATTACGACGCTGAACTGATCTATGGGTCAGAAGACCCTGCCGACGCTTCTATCGCCCGCCGCGTCGTCACACTAATGCCTGCCGAAGACTATTGAGGAGCAGAAGGTCGGATCGAGGCGAACGCCAATGAAAACACAGCGAGGTGCGAGTCTCGGGACATGCGAGTGAGGATCCTGGACTTATTGCCGCCGCTAGCGGCACTTGAGAGGGGGGGAGGGAGTTCAACATGGAAACAGGTGAAGAATACACCGCCCCGCCAACATTATGCGGATCATGGAAACCTTGGTCGCGGGCCGCGACCTCATCTTCGAGATGACAGGGACAGCGAAGGGTGAATTGTGGCTTGAAGTAACGGACTTCGGATATGAACACGAAATTTGACAAGAAACGCGCAGTTCACGGACCCGCTGTCGAGCGCAAGGCCTCATGGACTTACGAAGATCGCGACTACATATGGTTGAATAGGCTGACTTATGTCCTCAACCCGGCGGGCATTTGCATCCTGCTACTGGGCGGGATACCGATCATGTTCGAGGCGCTTGATGCCGACGGCCTCAGGCAAGCGGCTATCTTTATCGCCATCGCGGTCTGGTCATTTTTCGGAACGATGGCAGTGACCATGCTCAGGTCGAAGTATGAACGATACTTGGAGTCTCGATTTCCCGTCAGTCGTGTGAGATATCTCTATTCTCGGCCTTATTTCGATAATACCACTCTGGAATACCTCCGCGGACCCGGCGACAACGATAGGCGCGAAGCCATCGAACAACGCGACGCGGCCCTGGCACCACTGCGCGACCGCGTCGCCCGGTACAAGAAGCTCTTTCGGGGTGTGGCTATCGCCCAATTCACTGCTGGCATTGTTTGCATAATCTGGGTCCACAGCCCTGCTGTGCCGGGTGCCCCAGCACCACTTGTGAGCGCAATCGGTATCCTATTGCTTCTCGGAAGCCTGCTCTCAATGCCGGCCTGGCAAATCATGATCTACGACCTGCCGGCGCGCTGGAACCCAATGTATGTTTCCACAAAACTTCCGGCTGCGATGGAAGAGCTCCTGCAGGATGCCTGCGATGACGATGGGACTATCTGGATTGTGGACCATATGTCGATCTTGAACGGGGCGCAAAAGATCGTACCGCGCGGCTTGTTCAAAACGCCGTTCGGACCACTGCTTTTCGGCGATGACTGGTCAAGCGCACCCCTTCCGTTGGGTCTTTGGCAGTTTAGTGCCCACATTAGGAAAGACGTGTCCAAAGAGATCGCTGCCATAATCTCGCGCAATCTCGAGCTCGAAGCCGAGCTGATGGAAATGACATCAGATCAGAAACCGTAGAACAAAGCCGATGGGATCATGGCCGGATTTGGTTGGACATCCTTGCCAACGGAGAGCCGTCCACACAGGGGGCGCTTTGCGAATTTTCGCTTTCGGCGGCAAGTTGAACGAAGCTTCCGGTCTGCTTCAAGTACGCCTCCTGCTCGCCACTGAATGTGGCCGGCTACTGGCAAAGGCCCCTATCGGTCCTCCCGATCCAGACGGACCGCCTTTTCGATAAAGCCCTGTGGATCTTTCACGAAATGCGCGGCGTCAGATTGGAGAACCGTCCTGACGACAGCTTCCCGGCTTGGTTGAATGATCGCACCCTCCGGCGTTGCAAAGACGCAGTCGAAATGGCGCGCGACGTCGCAGACCCCGCCGATCAATGGCAATGAGATATCTGCCACGTCGAAGCGGACCTGGATTTCTTCGATGAATTCGTCATCGAAGCTCACCTGAATGTCGTCGCTCGGCTCGTCACCCCACACCCGAAGACCGCTGTACGATCGCGGCTTCTCGGGCAGCAACATGTCGAGTTTTGCGAACAGCACATTCGCCTGTGCGATGGGGATGGCCAGAACAATGTCATCGAGCTGCGCGCGGCTCATCCGTGCCGCGTGGACCCCTGCGATACGCGCTGCAGAGGCAGGGATGAGGTTAATGACGAACTGCCAGACGGCCATCACCCGAACATAGCTTCAATGCAGGGTGCGACAATGGCCTCATTCGCTGAGTCCGGGTTCTGCTCTGTCCGATCTCGGCGCTGCCGCCCATCCGGGCATGGCAGCGCCCCTTACCCGCGAACGCGCCTTTCCTTATCAGGAAGGCGTTCGCGGTCGGAGCTTTCCGACCGTAATGCGCGCTGCGGCGCGCAGGCGGGTCATTCGGCATCCTCCGCCTGGTCAAGGATCGGCTCAGGCTGTCGCTGCGCTTGCCTTTGCCGCACGCACTGCGGCGATGCCCGCTTTGCGGCATCGCCGCTGACATTACGTCGTCTTCCGACCAGCCCCGCCAAACGCCCTTTCAAGATTGGGAGTGTTCCCGCTGTAACCCCTGCGCAGGGCCGAAGGGGCGGCCCGGCGTGGCGCTAAGGCGCCTGACCGGTCCTGCCTTCGTCTCTCTTGCTCGGGGGCGGGAACGTCTCTTCCACACACAGGAACACCTGCCGAAACATATCGGTCTCCGGCGCTCGTCAAGGATCGTGGTTCCCCCAATTTTCCGCGCGCGTGCCTGCTGCGCTGCGCTTGCGGCACGCGCGCAGAAAATCGGCACCCCCACGCCCGCAGGGGCGGCGGCGAGCAGGGCTCGCCGTCCCTGACTGCACGCCTCCCGACCGATGGGTTTTCGGCCGTTCCCGATGTGGGGACGATTTCAACAATCGGAGGCTACCCATGCAAAAATTCAACAGCTTCGCTGATCTCGCCAATGCGCGCATTGAGCTCGGGGACAACCGTGACGGTATCGTCGAATCCTACGACGGTGCCTTTGTCGAGCACAGCGATCTTGCCAAGCTCAGCATCATCGATGAACCGATCGCAGCGGAAATGCCCGATCCCGACATGGCGCGCCGCGCCGTCGAGATGGCTATCGGAACGATCTTCGATGTCCTCAAGGACACGCGCATGGAGGAGTTCGCGCAGCAGCTTGCCTGGGGAATGGTCAACTCGTTCCACATGACCGCCCGTCTGGCCGAGGGGCGCGAAGATGATGCCGCCAAGAAGCTGGGTGAGCTCGCTCGTCACTTTGATCCTTCGGAGATCTACGCCGTGGAGCTCGAGGAGACACAAGCGCTCTGCCAGACACTGCAAGGATGCCGCGAAGCGCTCGAAGCGATGCGGGACCATGCGGCAGACGTCTACCGGGTCGAAACAGGCCGGGTGTTCACGGCCACGCGCGGGTCGCAGGTCAGCAAGAATGGTGTGACCGCTTCGCAGGTCCAGGCGCAGGATTACCTTGCCGCTCGGGCGAGAGATCGGCGGGCACAGTTCCAGCCCGATGGTCCGCTGGTAATCGTCTCAGGCGGCCAGCAGGACTGGCATGATTTCGAGATGATCTGGGAGATCCTCGATGACATCAAGGACCGCATCCCGACGATGGTTCTGGGCACGACCGGCATGCGCAAGGGCGTCGATGCCATGGCGAATGCCTGGGCACAGCGGAACGGGGTGCAAACCATCCTCTTCATGCCTGATCGTCGTCACGGCAACCGTGCCCCGTTCTTGCGCAATGAGAACATCGTGAAGCTGGGGCCGGTCGAGGCGATTATCGGTGAAGGGTCCGGCATCCAGTCCAACCTGGCACAGCGCCTCCGCCAGGCAGGCGTGCCGCTCCACATCCGGCGCATCAGTGATCAGCGCAAGCCAGGCTCACGCAGCCTCGGATGAGCGCTTTATGGAAGGCTCCGGTTGAGGCCGGGGCCTTCCATTTTTCTTTCGTGCGAGCACGGGCTCAGGGGGCATCGAACCCCCCTTGCCCGTTAAGGAGGAAACCCGCTGGTGCGTGATGCTAAGCGCCAATTTGGCGGCCCGAGATCGGTGCGAAGAGCCCAACTCTGCATCGGTGCATACGCGCCTTGCAGGCCCTCTTCGGCGTGCCGCTCAGGCAGCAGCGGCGGTGCCCAGATGAACCGCTAGTTTCCACGACCTGACCCTGCGGTCGGGCACGTGTCGCAGCCTTTGACGGGACCGCTCAGGGTCCGGCTCTCACCCCCTGAAAGAGGAGGGGGATAACGGAAGGGCGAGCAGCAGCAGGAGGCAAAGATGCTCGTCACATTCGGGGTCAAGGACACGAACACTCGGCTTCATTCCGAACCAGCGGAAATCTCCGCGCTCGAGCTCGCAAGTTTGATGAGGCGGCTGCACGCGGGCGATGCCGACATCAAAACCGACAGCCACGAATTCTCGGCTGCACCGCTCAACTTCGAGGTCAACGCAAACTCTCTTTCCCTTGCAAGCTTTGCGGCCTGCTTTGACTGGCGCGCCGAGGTGATTGCAATCGTCGAAGAGGCGCAGTTTCTTGGGCGAACGCTGCGTGTCCACTGCCCCGGCGGACCCTCGCCGATCACAATAACGGTCTCCGAGCATATCGCCCTTGCGCGCGACATCCTGCTGCCGTCAGAACTTGCCGCCAAGGTTGTGCGGGCACTGGGGCAGGGTGGCGGTCCAGAGGGGGAAATCCCGCTCGATGCGCTACGTGCCCTGCTTAGCGATCACCATACCGTTGAAGCCTTTCGCAGTGCCCAGATCGAGACCGTCTACGAAAGCCTCTCGATCCTTGCCTACACCGATTGCGGCGAACAGTTTCCAACAATGGAATGGGCGTCGTGAGCGCGCTCTCAGGCCGAGCATTGCGCATCCGCTGAAGGGTGCATTTCGCTGCCGTTTCCGAATACTCAGCGCCAACCAGATTCAGGTCGATCGACGAACAGCCTCCCGTTCGTTCGGCAAGGGGAAAGGGTGCCCGGCCTCAAGCCGCGGTGCCCTTTTCTCATGCCATTGAACCAGCGCTCTGCGCGAGGACGGAAACGCTCCCAAAGCACGGTGCAAATCCGACTTCAGCCTCCTGCCAATGGCCCGTCCACCACCATCGCCATGAGCACTCCGGCCATGCCCGGGTCAACCACAAACAGGCCGACCGGGAAGTCCGCAAGCGGACTTCCGCACCACTCGACCAGTTTGCGGTCAAGCCTCCGCTTCGCTCCGGTGACCCGAGCACATCCGGAGCGCTGTTTCATGGCATGGCGGACGAGCCGCCAACGACAGGAGGCAACGATGTGCTACACCGCAGAAGCCTATGAAGCTGATACCGCCACGATCCGTCAGATCGATACCGACATCATCGCACTCGATGAGAAGATCATGCAGGCGGAACGGCGCTCTTATCACACCTTCTTCGATGTCCATGTGGTCCGGGCCGGAGACGGCTCGTATCTGCTGATCGAGGAAGGGGACTACGGTGAGCTTCCGCTGCATCTGATCGACGACATCGTCTACACCGCAGCAGGGAAGATGGACGATGAATACTGAGCCTCACGGGTGCGGTAGTCCGCACCCAATGGCCCCTGTGCTTACGTCCGCCTCACGCCAGCTTTGTCAGAGCATCGACCGCTGCTTTAGGCTTCACTTTCACGGCGAGCTCGAGGAGCTGGATTGCACGATCCTGCCCTACCTTTCGCACCAGTCTGGCGAGCTGCTTTTCCGCCTCTTCCTGTTCGAGTTCCGCGAGCTTCTTTTTGCGCTCAGCCAGCTCCTTTTCAGCGGCTTCCAGAGCAGCGCGCTCGCGTTCAACCTTTGACACCATAAGGCCTGTCCTTTGCGTCTCGTTTGCCTCTCAGATGATGAACCATCTGTAGAGCCAGATCGAGACGTTTTTTTGCCTGATGCTTCTGCGCCCTGCCGGACAACCGAGACGACGCCAGGCCTCTGAAGTTGCCAGAGGCACCGTGCCCGCGGCTTTGGCAAGCAACGCATTCTTCGTTATCGCAGCGCACCGGCCTTCGGCCTGGCTTCCTTCGGGAAAGCCACCCCAGACATGCGACTCCCACCAAACCCGAGATCTCAGCACATAGCCGCCAAGTCCCTCATTAGGCACACCGAACACGGTTCTACCGTAAGGCGTTTCGGAACGAATCGCGTTTGATTGCAGGAGTTTAGGTGTAGCTCGGCGGGGCTGGGGCTCGGTGAAACATGTTTCGGAAGCTGATCAAGAGCGCCAAAAGCACGCTAAAACAATCACATAGCGCCGCAACAAGTTTCGGGCTGCAAAGCGCTTTTCACGGCGTTTCGGCTACGGTATAAATGCGCCTGCGGTATCCAAGCCATGCATAACCTTGTGAGGTTTGCATGGGTAAAGTCTTCAAAGGCATCGGCATCGGCCTCTCCGAAGAGGTGCTGCGCGAGCTCGACACATTTGCTGCTACCAAAGGCGTTTCGCGCGCTGAAGCGATCCGAGCTTCGATTGCCGTCGGCCTTCCTCTCCTCAACCTTGGCATCGCG
>NZ_CP137862.1:0-671968 GCF_050920675.1 Novosphingobium rhizosphaerae | reverse complement strand
CAATGCGTTTGCGGCACATCGTGGGGACCGGGGGGCTCGGGCCGGGGGCGCGGCCTGACGGCCGAACTGCTTGCCGCGCGCGGGGGGGGGCCATGGTCACGCCTGTTCGATCTTCAATGCCGGAACTGGGCACGGCCCCAAGGCGGCGGAAATCGGCGGCCTGTTGTCAAGGCGGTCAAAAACGTCCCACCGACGAAGACGCCGGGCCGAATGCCCATTGCCGAGGCCGAAGGCCTGAACGGCAAGGCGCGGATCCTGGTCAATTGCGCCGGGCTTCGGCCCCGCCGGCCATAAGTGCTCAACCGCGAAGGGGCAGCCGCTGACCGCTGGCCGATTTTCGCCCGGATCATCAAACATCAACCTTGAACGGCACGTTCAAACGTGCTGTCGAAAATTCGCCGCTGCGCATTTTCGATGCCGAAGCCCGCTCGGATTGCCGATGGTGCGCGCGGGGGTGGGTGATCGTCAACACCGCCAGGCCGTTGCCAGCGTTCGAACGGGAGCAGATCGGCCACGGGCCTATGCCGCCAGCCAAAGGGCGGGGTGGTGGCACATGGCCCTGCCGATCGCCCGCGAACTCTCGCCCGCTTCGGCATTACGCGTCAACACCATCGCGCCGGGCCATGTTCTGGACGCCGCCTGCTCGCCAGCCGGCCGCAGGAAGCGCAGGATTTCGCTCGAGCGAACCAAGTGCCCGTTCCCCAGCCGCCTGGGCCAGCCGGCCGGAATAAATGCCAAGCTGGTGGAGCGGATCGAGACCAACCCGATGCTCAACGGCGAAGTGATCCGCCTGGACGGCGCGATCCGGCATGGCGCCGCGCTGACACTCCAGGGGGGGACCGCGGGCCGAACCGAAAAAGGGAGAGGGTGATGAGCGGGATTCGGGATGGCAGCGGCGCAAGACCTGGCGCGGGAAAAGGTTGGAAGCCCTTCGTGCGCGCCGTGGTGGTGCCTTATGACAAAGAACGGTCGGCGACGACCATCATGGCGGCGCGCGACCGACGAACCTGGTGCGCGAACTGCGCGAAGAAGGGCCGCGGCGCGCGGCGGAGCCGATGCTGACACCCGCCTATCCTTCCGGCTAGGGGGCCAACCTTACTCCAGGGCGGGAAAACCGCGGTGGTGCTTGCCGCTACCGGGCCTTTCCCAGCTGGGCCCCGCTGGCCTGCAACACGCCGCAGCGGCCCGATGAAGGCAACATGTACCTGCTGGGCAAAGTGGGCGATGCCCATTTGCGCGAGCGCTTCCTCAAACCGATGGTGGAAGGCCGCGCGCGGTCGGCCTTTTTTCATGACCGAGCCGGCCGAACTGCAAGGCGCGGGATCCGACCCTTCGATGATGATCACCACGTGCCGCAAGGACGGCAACCACCTGGGTGGTCAATGGCACCAAGTGCTTCATCACCGGGGCCGATGGCGCGCAAGTGGGCATCGTGATGGCCCGGTCGGATGAGGGCGGACAGCCAGGGCGGGGCGTGCATGTTCCTGGTGGACCTGCCCGATCCTGCCATCCGCATCGACCACGTGCCCAACACGATCGACACCTCGATGCCGGGCGGCCATGCCACGGTGACGATCGAAAACCTGCGCGTGCCGGCCGACCAGATGCTGGGCCAGGCGGGCGAAGGCTTCAAGTATGCGCAGATACGCCTTTCGCCCGCGCGCCTTTCGCACTGCATGCGCTGGCTTGGCGCCTGCCAGCGCGCCAACGAGATTGCCAGCGACTATGCCAATCGCCGCATGGCCTTTGGCAAGCCGTTGATCGACCACGAGGGCGTGGGCTTCATGCTCGCCGAAAACCTGATTGACCTGAAGCAGGCGGAACTGATGATCGACTGGTGCGCGGGCGTGCTCGACACCGGCAGCCTGGGCACGGCGGAAAGCAGCATGGCCAAAGTGGGCCGTGTCCGAAGCGCTGATGCGCGTGGCCGATCGTTGCGTGCAGGTGATGGGCGGCACCGGCGTGACCGACAAGACCATCGTGGAGCAGGTGTTCCGCGAAATCCGTGCGTTCCGCATCTATGATGGCCCCACCGAAGTGCACAAGTGGAGCCTGGCCAAGAAGATCAAGCGCGACTGGAAGCAGGCCCAGGAAACCGTCGATGCCCACTGACAAGCTCGACGCGGCGCAGATCGCGCAGGCCAATGCCGGCGTAGGCGCGGTGCGCACCGCGCTGGACGAAGGCGCGCTGGCTTCGTGGCTTTCCGCCCATGTCGATGGCTTTGCCGGGCCGCTGACCATTGGGCAGTTCAACGGCGGGCAATCCAACCCCACCTATCGCCTGGAAACGCCGGGCGCGCGCTATGTCTTGCGGCGCAAGCCACCCGGCGCCGTGCTCAAAGGCGCGCACGACGTGCTGCGCGAAGCGCGCGTGCAGCAGGCCCTGGCGACAAGCGACGTGCCGGTGGCGCGCATCCTGGGGCGTGTGCGACGACGATGCCGTGATCGGCAGCGCGTTTTACGTGATGGACATGGTGGTACGGGCGCGTGTTCTGGGACACGAGCTTTGCCGAGGTGCCCAAGGCCGATCGGCCCGCCTATTTCGATGAGATGAACCGCGTGATCGCCGCGCTGCACGGCGTGGACCACGTGGCGGTGGGCCTGGCCGACTATGGCAGGCCGGGCAATTACTTCGCGCGGCAGATCGGGCGCTGGACGCGGCAATACCTGGAAGACGAGCTTGCCGGCCGCGACGCCGATATGGACGCGCTGGTCGCCTGGCTGCCCACGGCCATTCCAGACGATGACACGACCACCCTGGTCCACGGCGATTTCCGCTGCGACAACATGATCTTCCACCCCAGCGAGCCGCGCGTTCTGGCGGTGCTGGACTGGGAATTGTCCACGCTGGGGCACCCGCTGGCGGACTTTGCCTATCACGCCATGCTCTATCGCATGCCGCCCGATATCGTGGCGGGACTGGGCGGGGCGGACCCTGTGCCATTGGGCCGCCGAACGAGGCGGACTATATGGCCCGCTATTGCGCGCGCACGGGCGGGATGGCATTGCCAATTGGGATTTCTATGTCGCGTTCCAGTTCTTTCGGCTGGCCGCGATCTTTCACGGGATCAAGGGCCGCGTGCTGCGCGGCACGGCGGCCAACGCCCAGGCGGCGGAGCGGGCGAAAGCCTTCCCCCGCCTGGCCCGGCTGGGCCGCGAAGCGATGGAGGCCTGCGCATGAACGATGATCTGGTGGTGCTGGAACGGCACGATGCCGTGGCGATCCTGACGCTCAACCGCCCGACGGCGGGCAACACGCTGGACATGCCCACCGCGCTGCGGCTGGAACAGCAAGTGGATGCGGCGATTGCCGATACCGCGGTGCGCTGCGTGGTGCTGACCGGCGCGGGCAAGCTGTTTTGCGGCGGGGGTGACGTGAGCGCGTTCGGCACGGCGAGCGAGGGGCCGTCGGCGTTTCTCTTCGCGCTGGCAGGTGCGGTGCATCGCAGCGTGCTCAAGCTCGCGCAGATGGGCAAGCCGCTGGTCACGCTGGTCAACGGCCCGGCAGCGGGCGCGGGGCTGAGCCTGGCGATCCTGGGCGACGTGGTGCTGGCCGCGCCCGGGGCGCACTTCACCGCCGCCTATGGCATGGTTGGCCTGACCCCCGATGGCGGCATGAGTTGGACACTGCCACGCGTGGTGGGCTTGCGCCGCGCGCAGGAGATCATCCTGACCAACCGCCGCATCGGTGCAGAGGAAGCCGCGGCGATCGGCCTGGTCACCCGCACCGTGGCGGCCGAGGATCTGCACGCCGAGGGCCTGGCCGTGGCGCAACGCCTGGCGCAGGGGCCGCTTGCTGCCATCGCCGGCGCCCGCGCACTGCTTGCCGAGAGCCTGCAAAACGACCTGGCCACCCAGCTTGACCTGGAAGTGGTGCGCATTGCCCAGGCCGGCGCCGGGGCCGAGGCCGCGGAGGGCATCGCCGCCTTTGCGCAGCGCCGCGCGCCGCGTTTTGCGTGAAAGCCCGACCCGAACTACGTCTACGACGTAGTTTCGGAGAGGCTGCCGGTGCCGAACCCAAACTTCGCCTTCCGGCGAATTTTGAATCAGCCTCCAAGTCGACAGTTGCCTTGATCACGAAACCACCAATTTGAAATTAAAAATATTGCTATTGCTCAAGTGCTGCTCCGTGTTAGCTTTCGTAATCCTGCAATAAATACCAAGATTCGTGTCTTGCAGGGCCGGAAGCGGGGGCAGCCGGTATGGTGGATTCACAGAAATCGGTTGGTTCAGATGCGGCATCTGCGGCGCCAAGGCGAGTTTTGCCTTATTGGCTGCGCGTCTGTGCAGTCCTGGTGGCGTTAACCAGCCTTGGCGTTGGTTTGGTTGCTTTTGTTCATAGTTTGATCGTCGTCAACAGCACGCACAAGAGCAATTTCCACCTCGTGGAAATCGCCGCACAAGGGCTGCAATCCTGGCCGCTGGATATCGAGCGCATGGCGCGGGCCAATGTGAATGCTGCCCCGAAACAAGACGAGCAACAGAAAAACGCAAAGACCGCAGCGGTGACGTCTTCGGCGGCGAACCAGACCCTGGTGATGTTCCACCCCGATCTGGGGCGATATATCCTGCATATCTACGGCGTCGACGAGAACAACACCTGCGACGACGTGATCAATGCGAAGCTGGGCGATCGTTCCATTGCCATCGGCTATGAACAGGGCCAACATCCAGGGCAGGGCATTCGCCTGCAAGTTGCCGGTGCGATCCGCAACGATCCCGACGCCGGACCACGCAAGATCATTGCCTGCTTCATGGCGCGCGTGCCGCTGGACCGGCTGATCAACACCAGCGTGGAAGACACGCCGATTTCGCACTTTCTGCTGGTGGACGGCAGCGGCCATATCGTGGCGCAACTGGGCGATCCGCCCCTGCCGATCGATACCATGGGTGGGCTGGTTGATACCGGCGCGATGGGACGCAACCTGGCGCGAGAGATCGGCAGCGGCTTGGGCGCCAAAAGCGGCGAGGGCACGCCCGAAGGCGCGCACGACATTGCCATCGGCGCCGTGCGCGACGTGGTGGCAATGAGCGTGGGTGGCGAGGATTACCTGGCCTATATCAAACCGTTCCTGGTACCCAACGCGGTGAGCCAGCCGTGCGGTGGCGCAACCGGTGGCGCTGGCGCCAATCCGGCGGGGACCACGGCGTGTTACGTCGTGGCGCTGATGCCGCAATCGGCCATGACCAAACGCTGGCTCGAAACCATGCCGGTGGAGCGGATGGGCGCGCTGCTGGTGCTGCTGTTCCTGGCGGTGCTTCTGCCGTTCCTGCGTTTTCAACTGATGGGCGCGGGGCAATCGTCCCCGCCGGGTCGAAGTGATTGCCATGCTGGCCGGGGTACCTGCCGCGCTGGTGCTGGCGCTGTTCATGGTGTTGCTGGCGCACGATACCGATGCCGGCCGGCAATCGACCGCACGCGCCGCGGCGACAACCGCGCAGAACCTGGCGCGCGCGATCGGCACGCAAGTGCATGCGCAGGCGCGTCAGTTGGCTACGCTGCTGGCCGGTGAGACGCCCGACATTTCGTGTGCAGGCTTTGCCGAAGCGAACGTGCTGTATGAAGACGGCATGTTGCCGCCCCGGGTGAAACCGGGCGACAACGTGGCTGTCCCGGCCGATGGCCGCCTTTGCTCGCTTAACCCGCGGCGGCCGGTGGCCGTGGATCTGAGTGGGCGGGACTATTTCCAGCGCCTGCGCGACCAGCCCGAGACGGCCAACACCACCACGGCCAATTCGCGAAGCATCGCATGGCTGGCCAGCGGCGTGCGTTCGCAAACCATGGGGCTGGATACCGCCGTGCTGGCGGCCCGCCTGCAGGGAGAGCCCGGCCAGGCCGACCGCTATGCGGCAGGTGCATTCCAGCTCGATGCGCTGATGCAGCCTGCCCGCCTGGCGAACCTGCGCCCCGATCAGCGCTTCATGGTGGTGGAAACGCGCAACTGGGCGGGCGACGATCTGCGCCTGCCGGTGATCTTTCATGCCCAGCGCGGCCACGCCGGATTGGAAAACCTAGCGGAGCAGGCGGAGGCGGATCGCGCCATCCCCGGAAAGATCGTGGCCTTGGCACGCCCCGATGCGCTGGGCGGGAAGCCCGAGGTGCTGCATTTCAACGCGCGCTATGGCGGGCGTCAGGCCAGCTTTGCAGCCATGCCGGTGCCGGGCACCAGTTGGGTGGTGCTGGTCTGGAGCAACCTGGCCGAAACCGATGCGGTTGCCGCGCGCACGGCTAGCCTGGCGTTGTGGAGCGCGCTGGCGCTGCTGGTACTGATGGTGCTGGTGGCTGGCGGATTGCTGTTGGGCCTGCGGGTGAAGCCGGGCTTGCCCGGACTATGCCCACCGGCGCGCTGGGCCGATCTTTGGCCGCACCAGGCCGGGGCGGAGGTCTATGCCTGGCTGGCGCGGCGCGTGGGGCCCCTGGCCATCGGCATCCTGATCGTGGCCCTGGTCCTTGCCCTGACGCTGCACACGATGGCGCCGGCCCTGGCCTTTTGCGCGCTGGCGGTGCCGACGGCGGTGGTGAGCATGGGCGTGTGGGTCTGTGCCCAGCCTGATAGCGACGAAGCCCTGACACCGAAGGCAGAGCGGCCGTTTCACCACCTGGTGGTGGGATTGATCGCCTTGATGGCGCTGGTGCCCGGCACATTGGTATGGCTGGATGCGCGCGCCTTTTCCGTGGCGCATCATCACAACGATCAGGCCATCGCCGCGCGGCTGGCCGATGTCGATCGCGATCGCCGCGCCCATCTGGTGGCCACGGCGCAATGTCAGGGCATTCCCGTCGATGGGCTCACGCTGGCCGGGCAGGAAGCGGAGCGCAACGCCTGCATCGGGCGCCTGGTGCGCAGCCAGCAGCGGGAAGACGGGGAGCCGGCGTCCACGCAGTGGCCGGCATCGGCCCTTGCTTCTGCCATCTGGTCCATGCGCCAGGGCCATTGGTTCGGCGATGGTGTGGCGGCGCCAACTGACTTGGGGCAAGGCCGCAACGGCGGCAGTTACGACATCGAATGGTTGCCGCCGCTCGATTGGCTGGCTCTCTTGGTGTTCGGCGTGGTTCCACTGGTCGCGCTGTGGCTTTGGTTGCCCCGCCTTGTGCTGCGCGCGCTGTGCGGGTTCGGGGTGCCGCTGGGCGTGGCTGCGCCGGAAGTGGCAGGCGTGCGCACCGCGCCCCGATTGCTGGTGGTGGGTGGCGATCATGCCAGCCGGGAAGCGCTGATGGGCGAGCTGGACGCGCAAGATGCGGCCGGCAGCGTCACCATCGACCTGTCCGATGTGCTGCTCTACCCCGATCCGGCCAAGCTGGGCGATCAGGATGTGCGCACTCTGGCAGCCGGGCTGATGCCCAAGGCGGGTATCCTGCAGGTCTATGGCCTGTCGCTGCTGCTGCGCGATGCCGCGCGGCGCCGTGCGGCGCTGGTCTTTCTGGAGCAGGCCGACCGCGCCGTGCGCAATGGCAAGCTGCGGCAACTGGTGGTCTATTCCGACCTCACCCCGCTGGAACGCATCCTCGATGTGGTGGACGCGGAAAACGCCGGGCAGGTGGAGCGAACGGCGGGCCTTGAAGAGCTGCGTTGGGCGCGGTTTTTCCAGACGTTCGTGACCCATACGCCGAAAGACGGCGGGCCCTTGATCGACCGTGCCATGGTGGATGAGGACGAGGCGTTGTTGGCGCCTGCCAAGGCGCTGTTGCACGAATTGCGGCATCTGCCCCGCCATATCGTGGCCACGCTCTTGCCCGGGGTCGATAGCCTGTCGGAAGGCGCGCGGCCCGCTGCGCTGTGCGCCTGGGCCAGTGGCATCAACCTGCCCACCGTGCCCGCCGCGATCGATTTCCTGCGCGTGCACCTGATCGAATATTACGAGCAGTTGTGGTTCGCTTCCACGCAGGCGGAATGCGTGGTGCTCGATGCCATCGCCCGTGGGCACCATGTCAACATCCATGCCTCGCTCGTGCTGCGTTCCCTGGTGCGGCGGCGGTTGGTCACGCTCGAGCCGGGACCACGCCTGTTCAACGAGAGCTTTGCCATGTTCGTGCGCCAGGCCGAGCGGCCCAAGACCATTCGCCGCTGGCGGGCGCGCATGCCCCAGGGGGATTGGAACCTGGCGCGGTGGCCGCTGCTGGTGGGGGTGCCGCTGGGCCTGCTGCTGGTGGCCTATGGCGCGGCGCAACAGGGGGACAATCTCAACGCCACGATTTCGGCGCTGCTGGCCGGCATTCCGATGCTGATCGGGGCGTTTTCGCGGCGGCAGGCGGCGGGGTGAGCCAGCTGGGTGAACCGGCAGGATGAGTAGACTGGACAAGGGGGCCGAGATGGACGAGGCGAAGGCGACGGACAATGCCATCGACGCGCGGCGCGCGTTGTTGCGCCAGTGGGTGGGCGGCAAGGGGCCGGAAATCGATGCCGCGGTGCCGCCCGGCACGATGGGCGTGGCGTTTTCCGGCGGGGGCATTCGTAGTGCCACCTTGAGCCTGGGGTTGGCCCAGGCGCTGGCGCGCGCAGGGCGTCTGCTCGATTTCGATTACTGTTCCACCGTTTCCGGCGGCGGCTATTTCGGCAGTTTCCTGGGCAGCCTGTTCCTGCCCGACAGCGCGCGGGGTGGCAATGCCGGCCTTGGCGCAACCGATAGCGTGATATTGGATGAAGCGGATCTGGCACAGGCCGTGCTATCGTCGCGTTCGGACGCCACGCTGCTGCGGTGGGATGGGCGGACCTTGCGCCACCCGGTACGCTGGCTGCGCGAGCATAGCCGCTATCTGGCGCCAAACGGCGCGTCGGACTATCTGCCCGCAGCCGCCTATATGGCGCGCAACTGGCTGGCGATGCTCTATGTCTTCCTGCTGCCGGTGGTGTTTCTGGCCACGGTGATGACCGGGCTGACGGCCTGGACGGTGGCGAATGCCGATCCGAACGGAACCTTGCGCGCGCCGCTTTCCGCCGCGCCGATGGCGGCGAATGCGGCGGGCTGCCTGCAACCGGTTCGCGCTGGTGCCTGTGCCCAGCCGTTCCACCTGCTGCCCAGCCTGCTGTGGTGGCCGGTGCTGGCGCTGGCCTTTGTCACCCTGGCGGTGTGGTTGGGCTATTGGTACACGGAAGTGCTATCCTCTGCCGGGCGCGGTCAGGACCAACGCAGCCGGGACAAACAAAGCCCTGCCTGGGCGCGGCTCACGGCCGGCATCGTGCTGTGGCTGGCTGCCATTGGCGTGGGCTGGGCCGCCTGGCGTCAGTTTCCGTCTGGCGAGGGGGCCAGCCTGATGGTGCTGGCGGGTGTGCTTCTGGCGGTGATCGGTGCGTTGGCCGCACTTCTGGCTGCTTACCTGTCCCAGCATGCCAAAGTGGCGCCCGATGATGCCTATACCGCCGACGTACGCAGCCGGTTGACGCGCTGGGGCGGCAATCTGCTGGGGCTGTCGCTGGGCCTGGCGGCACTGGCCACGATCAACACCTTGGGATTGAGTGCCTATGACTGGATCGCGCGCCAGAACCAGGCCGGGATTGGCCTGCGCCAGGCGCTGGGCCTGGCGCTCGCGCCGCTGGGAGCCTGGCTGATCAACAAGTTACCCGGTTGGGTGAGTGGCGATGGCAAGCTGGCGGCGATGCTGGGGCGCCATGTCTGGACCCTGGCGCTGGCGGCCGGGGTGCTGCTCTATGGCCTGGTTTCGGTGGGGGCGGATGTGACGGTGCAGGCCCTGTTGTTCGATGGCCAGCGCTGGGTGTCCGGCTTGCCAGGGCAATGGAACGGGCAAATTGTGGTGATCGCGCTTGTCGTGGTGCTGGGCCTGATGATGGCCACGGGCTGGGCCACCGGATTTATCAACCTTTCGTCGCTCCATGGCATATATGCCGCGCGGCTGACGCGGGCGTATGTCGGGGCAACCAACATCAACCGGCTGCAAGGCGGTCTCCCCCGTCCGAAGCCAGGCCGGGCAAGGGAGGTGACGCGGCCAAGCCGATCACCGAGACCGATCCGGGCGACCAGGTGCCGATCGCCGTCTATCAGCAACAGCGCACCCTGGCGCCGCTGCACCTGATCAACGTGACGCTCAATGAAACGGTCAGCAGCGCCCATTCGCAGTTGCTGGAACGCGATCGCAAGGGCGTGCCGATGGTCTTTGCGCCCGAGGGGCTGTTCGTCAACGCCACGACACCGGGCACGCCGACGGGCGCGTTCTTTGCTTGGAGCGCGTTGGAAGCGGCTGGCGTGGAAGGGCTTTCGCTGGGGCAGTTGTGTGCGATTTCCGGGGCGGCGGCGTCTACCGGGATGGGATCGCGCACCACGCTGGGTGGGTCGCTGGCGCTGTGCTTTGCCAATATCCGCCTGGGCTATTGGTGGCATGTGGACATGCTGCTGCGCGAAAGCGAGGGCGAGCCGCGCAAGCGGAAAGCCTGGCATTTCACATCGCGGCTGTTCCGCACGTTCTTCTATCTCGGTTCGGAAATGCGCGGCTATTTCACCCGCCGCTACAGCCGCGTCTATCTGTCCGACGGTGGCCATTTCGAGAACAGCGGCGCTTACGAACTGCTGCGGCGGCGGGTCCGCACGATCGTGGTGGCCGACAATGGTGCCGATCCCGGCTTTGTGTTCGAAGACCTGGAAAATCTGGCGCGAAAGGCGCGGATCGACCTGGGGTTTGGCTTGGAAGTGGCCAAGCCCACCAAAGTGCAGCACCTGGTGGGCAGCACGGCCGCCTCCCTGTTCCTCAATGGCGAGGAGGAGGACTGGCGCCTGCGGGCGGCGCGGCGCAGCGCGCCAGGGACGGCGGCGAGCCCGATCGACCGCGCGTTCTGCCTGCTACTCGAAGTTCATGGCCGCACAGTGCCCGAGGATGACAATTCCTATGGCGTGATCGGGCATATCGTGTGGATCAAGCCGCGCCTGTGCGAAGGGGTTTCGGCCGATGTCACCGGCTATGCCACGGCGCACTCCGCCTTTCCGCACGAAACCACCGGGGACCAGTTCTTCGACGAGGCGCAGTGGGAAAGCTATCGCCGGCTGGGCTTTTTCATGATGGAGGAACTCCTTTCCACCCCCGACTGGCAAGAAAACCTGCTGCGCCAGATCAACGATCCGGCACGGTGGTAGGCCGTATCACAGGCCAAGTGGCGGTGAACCGGGCGTGAGCCACCAGCGATCGACCGGCGCGCGCAAAAGGGTCCGGTCAACGGCGGCCCTGCCTGTGCAGGTCAGAGTTGGATCTGCCGTGCAATGCCGATCGCGTCCAGGAATGCGCCATCGTGGCTGACCACCAGCAGCGCGCCGTCGTAGTCGCGCAGCGCCTGCTCGATAATCTCGATGGATGCGATGTCGAGGTGATTGGTCGGTTCGTCGAGCATCAGCAATTGCGGCGTGGTGCGCGCCGAGAGCACACAGGCCAGGCCGACGCGCAGGCATTCCCCGCCGCTCAACTGCCCGACCAGCTGGTCGCCCTCGGTGTTGCGGAAGGCAAACCTGGCGAGCGCGGCACGGGCGCTGTTATCGTCCAGTCCGGGGTTGAGCCGGCGCATGTTTTCGATCAGGCTGGTCGCGCGATCAAGCATGCTTACCGTCTGGTCCAGGAGGGCGTGCGCCACGGGGCGTTCGATCCGGCCGCGGGTTGGCATGGCCAAGCCTGCTGCAAGCCGCAGCACCGAGGACTTGCCGGTGCCGTTGCGGCCGGTCAACGCCACGCGTGCGGGGCCGTGCAGGTCGAATGACAGACCATCGATAATCGTGCGCCCGCCAGCCTCCCATGTCACGCCGTCAAACGCGAGGACAAGCCGGTTCGCGTGCAGGCCGCACGGTGGCAACACGATCTTGAGCGGCGTTGCCACCTCGACATGGGACCGTGCCGCTTCGAGTGCGGACGCCTGCGCTTCGATGCGCTGCTGGGCAAGGGTATGGCCGCGGCCACCGCTGTTCTGCGCGCGCTCGCGTTGCCGGCCAAGCAGGATTTTCGGCGCGCTGCCGCTGGCGGCATAGGCCTGACCACTGCGATCGCGCCGTGCCTGTCTCTCTTGCGCGGCCTGTGCTTCGCGCCGGGCGGTGCGAGCTTGCCGTTGCGCCTCGGTCAGGTTCGCCTCGGCGCGCGCTTTTGCTGCGTCACGTGCTTCGACCCAGGATGACCAGGCACCGCCGTGGACCGCTACCCCGGTCGGCGAAAGCGAGACGATCCGGTCCACCCCTTCGAGTAGTTGGCGATCATGGCTGACGAGCAGCGCGCCGCCGCGCCAGTTGGCCAGAAGATCGGCAATGGCCGCCCTGCCATCCGCGTCGAGGTTGTTGGTGGGTTCGTCGAGCAACAAGAGGTCGGGACACGCGATCAGCAAGCGGGCAATCGCCAGCCGGGTCCGCTCGCCACCGCTGAAGCTGGCCAGCGGGCGCCCAAGGTCAGGTGCTGGCATGCCCATGCTGGCCAGGGCATCGGCCAGCCGATGGGGCAGGGTCCAGTCCGCTTCGGCAAAATCGTCTTCCGTGCCAACGCCGGCTTCTATGCGGTCCAGTCGGGCGAGGTCGGCGGCAACACCCAGGGCAGACGCTGCCGATTCGGTGCCGGGCGCCACGGCCTGGCCGAGCATGCCGATCGTGCCGTTCACGGTGATCGTGCCGGCCTGGGGCGGGATCGTGCCGAGGATCGCGTGCAGCAGCGTGGATTTGCCCGCGCCATTGCGGCCAACTACGCCGACACATTCCCGGCCGAGATTGAGCGACAGGCCGGAAAAAAGCGGCTGACCGACAGGCGTGGCCAGGGCCACGGATTCGAGCGTGAGGAAAGATGACATGATGGTACCGGAATCAGGAAAGCGACGGGCGAAATCAGCGCGTCTTCCGGTCCATTTCACGCTCCTGCGGTTGACATGATCAGTCTTAGAATTTCAGGGCATTACCAGATCGGGCCGATGCTGGCAATTCGCCGCACGCGCTGCGGCGCACCCGGCGCCGATCCTGCCGGCCGCGGGCCGGATGCCAGTCTGCTAAGGCTGAGGCGACAGCCGCGCCAAGCAATAGCGCGGCTGTCCAGGGTCATTACTTGGTGTCCAGCCCCGCGGGCGGCGCGGGCGGATTGGCCGGGCCGGGGCGATTGTCGGCGCGGCTGGCATCCGGCGGCGGTGGAGCGGGAGGCGCAGCGCCGCCATTGGGCAAGGGCGGCGGCGGCGGGTTTGCGCCCGTACCCGGCGGTAGCGGGTTGGGTCCGGCTCCCGGCGGCGGAGGAGGAGGGGGAGGGGGCGGCGGTGCGTCATGGCCCGGACCATGCGCCGGCGGAGGCGGAGGGGGCGGCGGCGGGCCGCCGACCTGGGTGACGCTGCCTTGTGGATCGACGAGATAAGAGGCGTGCATCTGGCCGTTCTCGTATCGACCCTGGACCATCACGGCGTTGCCCGAACGCATCTGGCTGGAACCGCCATGGCCGGCGTCAACCAGCAGGCGGCCGGTGTTGTCCTGCAGAATGAAGCGATCGCCATAGACTTCGGCGACCCGGCCCTTCACGGTGGTGATCCCGCTGCGCTGCGCCACTTTGGCGATTGCGGTGGGAAGCGTGGGCGCCATTTCCACCGTCGGCCGGGTAAGGGATACAGCGCCCGCGCCGGCAGCGCCGCCCAATGCGAACAACACGGCCATGCCACTGGCCAGCTTGACCCGATGCGGAATGTGCCGGACCGGTTTTTTCCAATCGACCATCTTTCAACTCCTTGGGTTGTCGATGGCGCTTTTCTATGATGCCTTGTCCGACGCAGCCTGAAGCTGGCGTTTCATGTTCGGTTTAACCTGCGGCGGTAATCTGCGGCCATGCGTATTTTGCTTGTCGAAGATGATCCCGACCTTGGCGAGGCAATCGCGCGCAAGCTGCGCAGCGAAAATTGCGCGGTCGATCTTGTCGACAACGGGATCGATGCCCAGCACCTTGGCGAAACCGAGCCTTACGATGCTGTGATCCTCGACTTGGGCCTGCCCGGCAAGGCGGGGGCGGCGGTGCTGGCAGACTGGCGCAAGGGCATGACGAGCGTGCCCGTTCTCGTGCTGACCGCGCGCGAGGCCTGGGCGGACAAGGTTTCCGCCTACAAGGCGGGCGCGGACGATTATCTGACCAAGCCCTTCCGCATCGAGGAACTGATGATGCGGTTGCGCGCCATCGTGCGGCGCGCCGCCGGGCATGCCAATCCCCACATGGTCTGCGGGCCACTGGTGTTCGAAAGCCAGACCGGGCAGTTCGAGCTGGACGGCCTGCCGCTGCGTCTCACCGCGTTCGAATGGAGAGTGCTTTCGCAACTGATGATGCGCCGGGAGGCGGTGGTCGAACGGCTCGACCTGATCGAGCGCATGTATGAAGGCGATGCGGACGTCGATTCCAACACGCTTGATGTCATCATCGGCCGCCTGCGTCGCAAGATCGGCGCAACGCTGATCGAGACCGTGCGCGGCCGGGGCTATCGCCTGACCGCGGGGGCAACGCCATGAAGCGCTGGTCGTTGCGGGCCCGGATGCTGGCGCTGTCGGCCGTGGCCACGGTGGTGGCACTGGGTATTGCGGGATGGTCTGTCGCGGGTATCCTCACCCATTTCGTCACCGAAGGGCTGGATCAGCGGCTCGATGCGCAGATCGCCCTGATGGCAGGCGCCGTGCGCGACGATGGGACGATCGACCGCACCCGCATCGAGCAACGGATCGGGATCATGACGCTGCGCCCGGAATGGCGCTGGCGGATCATCGGTCCGGATGGAGAGATCGGTTCGACGGATTTTCCCGCGCTCGACCCGGCGCCGCCACCACCGCCGGGCGAACCGCGTCCGCCGGCCGGCCTCTTGCCCGCGCCCTCGCTTCCGGTTCCGCGCGAGGGGATGGCGGGCGAAGGGCACGTTCATGCCCGGCAGGCAGTCATCAGCACCAGCCGCGGAACCGTAACGCTCATTGCCGCCGCGCCGCCGCAAGTGATCGCCCGGCCGATCCGTGCCGCGCTCGTGCCCCTGCTGTCTGTCATTGCCGTACTTGCCGTGCTGTTCACGCTGGCGGCGCTGTTCCAGCTGCGCCTTGCCCTGCGGCCCATTGCCCTCCTGCGCGAACAGCTTGGCGAAATTCGCCTTGGCACGCGAACGACAGTGGACGAGGATCAGCCTGCGGAACTCAAACCGCTCGCGGTCGAACTCAACGCCATGTCTTGCGAAAGCGCCGCAGCGCTCCATGCCGCTCGGGCGTCGGCGGCCAATCTCGCCCATGCGTTGAAGACCCCGGTGGCCACACTCGCGCTCACCGTCGAAGACAATCCCCAGGCGACCAGCCAGATCGCCCGGATCGAGAGCGTCATCCGCCATCATCTCGCCAGGGCACGGTCCGTGGCGGTGGCCCATCGCGCCAGGACGCTGCTGGCGCCTGCAATCGCCGATGTCACGGGCGTGATCCGCTCGCTGCATCCGGCCTTGGCCATATCCGTTGATGTGCCGGGCAGCCTCGCAGTGACCCTTGATGGACACGATCTGTCAGAAATCCTTGGCAATCTGCTCGACAACGCAGCGCGTCATGCGCGCACGGCCGTGTCGGTCAGCGCCTGGGCAGAGGGCGGGCGAATCCTGGTGGCCATCGAGGACGATGGACCAGGCATTGCGGCCGACCAGCGCGAACTGGCACTGCAGCCCGGCATCCGGCTGGACGAGACGCCACAGGGTGACGGGTTCGGGCTGGCGATCGTGCGCAACCTCGTTGCGCTCCACGGCGGTGGCCTGGATCTGCGCGAGGGGCAGCGCGGCGGTTTGCTCGTATACCTTTCCCTGCAGTCGGCCGGGTGACAGGGCGGGCCACGCCGCCTAGCCAAGCGTCAGGCCAAGTTCGGCGATCAATTGCGCGGCCTGGTCGCGGGATATGGTCGCGCCGCGAAACAAGGCAGCATCGACCAGGCGCAACCCGTCGAGTTGGGCCCCGCGCAAATCCGCCTTTTCAAAGCGCGCGCCGCCCAGCAACGCGTCGCGCAGGCTGCAGGCCTCGAACGTGGCGTCCCGGAAATCGACTTTGCGCAGATCGGCCTGGCTCAAATCTAGGCGCTGGAGATGCCTTTTGCGAAAGCTCAGGCCGGCCAGTTTGGCTCCGACCAGCAAGACTTCCTCGCAATGCAGGTCGATCGTCCGGGCATCGGTCAAGTCGGCGCCGGTGAGCTTGCAGCCGGTGATGCGCGTGCCGGTCAAGCGGGCATGGCGCAAATTGGCATTGTTGAAGTCGCACGACTGGATGGTGGCGTCTGACAAATCCGCGTTCAGGAAGACGGCAAACGGGCCACGGCAAGACAGCCATTGCGTGCGCTCAAGATTGGCGCCGGTCAGGTCTGCACTGCGCAGGCTGCAACGTTCAAATCGCCACCCGCCAAGATCAAGATCGGCCAGGTCCGCCTCGCCCAGATCGCAAGCGACAAGGTTGACTGTGCCCGCACCGTTCGCCGGCATGAGGGCGAGAATATCCGCGCGAGCCAGGGTGGCCCCTTCGACGGTTTGGGCAAAGGCGTTCCGGGGCATCATCGCGCCTGTTAAGGCCTTTCCAGCGCTTTGGTAAAGTGGCGCTTTGGCATGGCCGCCAGCCAGCGCCGGCCCTGCGGCGGCTGGCTGGCTGACACGGGCCGCGTTACAGCGCGCGCAGCCGTTCGAGCGCGAGTGGTTGCGCCAGCAATTCGCCCAGTTGCGCTGCCACGCCGCTCGATCCAAGCAAGGCGGCATGGGTGTCGAGCGCGGCCTGGGTTTCCCATGCCTCGACCATGACGATCACGCCCGGCGCATCCAGACTTTCGTGTGCGGCATAGGCGATGCAACCCGGTTCGGCCTGCACTTTGGGGATCAGGGCAAGCATGGCTTTTGCCAAAGCCGCCTCCTTGCCCGCTTGCGGCACCAGGCGGGCGATGAGGTGGACGGTCGTGTCGGTCATTGTTCGGGTCCTTTCGCTTCAGGCCCATCCTTGCAGCACGATCTTGCCGCGCGTGGTGTTGCTTTCGATCTGCTTGTGCGCCGCCATCAGGTTGGCGGCGTTGATCGGGCTCAGTGTCTGCGTCAGGGTGGTTCGAATCCGTTCGGCGTCAACCAGTTCGGCAACCGTATCGAGCAACTTGCCCTGCTCGGCCATGTCGGCCGTTTGGTACAGCGACCGGGTAAACATCAGTTCCCAATGGACCGATACCGACTTGCGCTTGAAGGCGATCACGTCGAGGCTGGACGGATCGTCGATCAGGGCAAAGCGGCCCTGCGGGGCGATCAGTTCGGCAATGTCGGCCAGATGACGGTCGGTGTGGGTCGTGGAAAACACCCAAGCCGGCGCGCCCAGGCCCAGCGCCGTGATTTGCGGGGCAAGCGGCTGCGCATGATCGATCACATGGTGCGCGCCCAGATCGCGCACCCAGTCCTGCGTTTCGGCGCGCGAAGCAGTGGCAATGATCGTCAGGTCTGTCAGCGCCCGCGCAAGTTGGATCGCAACAGAGCCAACACCACCTGCGCCGCCGATGATCAGGATCGCCTTTGCCGCGCCCGGCACCGGATCGGCCAGGCGCAACCGGTCGAACAGCGTTTCCCAGGCGGTAATGCTGGTGAGGGGAAGCGCGGCAGCCTGCGCCCAGTCCAGGCTTTGCGGCTTGTGGCCGACGATGCGTTCGTCGACGCGGTGATACTGCGCGTTGCTGCCATCCCGCGCGAGATCGCCGGCGTAGTAGACGGCATCGCCCGCCTTGAAGCGCGTGACGTCGGGTCCGACTGCTTCCACCACGCCCGCGGCATCCCAACCCAGCACGCGATAGTCAGCGCCGGCCAACGGCTTGGCTCCGGTGCGCACCTTGGTGTCGACAGGGTTTACCGAAACGGCGTGAACCGCGACGAGGATATCGTGCCCGGTGGGCTCGGGGCGGGGCAGTTCAATGTCGATCAGCGCGTCATTCCGGTCGATCGGGCCGGGATTTTGATAGCCGATGGCCTGCATGGGACTTCCTTTCCTGATGGTTGCCCCTAACTAGGTGCGGCGGCAGAACATGTCATACGCACAAAAACTGCCTATAGTATCAAAAAGGATAGCGTAACGATGGCCAAGGCTCGCCATTCCAGGCTCGATTGCACGCCCGGTTGCGCGGTGGAGGCCGCGGTGAGTTTGATCGACGGCAAGTGGAAGGCCGTGGCGCTCTTCCACCTTGAGGACGGGCCGATCCGCTTCAACGAATTGCGCCGCCGCGTGGGCGAGGTCACGCCCCGCATGTTGACCAACCAGTTGCGCGAGTTGGAAGCAGATGGCCTGATCGAGCGCGAGGTCTTCGCCCAGGTGCCGCCACGGGTCGAATATCGCCTGTCGCAGCGCGGGCAATCGCTTACTCCGATCATCGCTGCGCTTAAGGCGTGGGGCGATGCGAACATGGATCTGTTTGGCCGCAGACGCGAAGCGGGGCTTCCCGAACGGGACTGAGCCTTCAGCACGCCAGCGACACGGTCAGGTCAAAACAACGGGCCTGTGCCCATCATCCGGTGCGCAACCGATAGGATTGCGATGCTCCGTCAGGGCGGATCCACAGTTCTCCATCATCGGCGGCTTCGACCTGCAGCGCGCTGTAATCGCGAATGGCGGGATGGGGCGTTTCCACGGTGTGGGTGTGGGTCGCGGTGATCACCAGCACCAGGGCGCCCGCCCGTTCCGCTGCCAGAATGCCTGCAGCGGAATCCTCCAGCACGAGGCAGCGCTCGGCGGTGGTGCCAAGCTGCCGTGCGGCAAGCAGGAAGCAATCGGGGGCGGGCTTGCCGTGCTCGACATCCTCCGCCGCGATCAGGATGGGCGGATTGGGCAGTCCGGCGGCGGCAATCCTGCGCTGCGCCAGCGCGCGCGGGGCTGATGTCACCACGGCCCATTGCGCGCCGGGCAGCGAGGAAAGGAACGCGGCGCTGCCGGCAATGGCCTCGATCCCGTCCACGTCGTCAATTTCGGCCTGGGTGATCCTTGCGGCTTCGGTGACGGGATCGACGCCCGGCAACCCGAGCCGCCGGATCGTCTCGACTGATTGCACGCCATGGATGGTCTTGAGGAAAGCGTCCACATCGAGACCTTGGCCTGCAGCCCAGCGGCCCCAGATCCGTTCGGCGGTCGCTATCGAGTTGAGGATCGTGCCATCCATGTCGAGCAGAACGGCATCAATCGAATGAATTTCTGCTTCCGACGTCATGGTTTAGATCCTTTGGGCCCGTGTTTGCGGGATAGCTGCGATCGGTTGGCACGGCAACCGTGCTCCGCCGATGCCAAACCGAAGGGTGGGCGCGGTTCAAGCCGGCAAGGTGCTTGGCCGCCATGAAGCCCGGCGGCCGGAGGGGTCATCGATCGGCCAGTTCGCGGGCAAGATTCACGAAGGCCTGGAATGCGGCGGAAGAGTTGCGCCGGCTGGGGTAATATAGGCAGACCGGTGGCAGGGACGGGGTCCAGTCCGGCAGGATTTGGATCAGTCGCCCCGCGTCCAGGTCTTCGCGAACGTCGGATTCCATGAAATAGCCAATTCCCACGTTCTCCAGCACCGCCATGCGCGCAAGGGTCGCTTCATCCAGCGTGATCGGTCCGTCCACGTCGAGGTGCAGCAACTCTCCCGATCGCTGAAACTTCCAGCGGAAAAGGCCGCCATCCGGCAATCGCACGCGGATACATGCGTGATCGCGCAGATCGCCTGGATGCTGCGGCCGTCCATGCGCAGCAAAGTAGGCGGGCGAACCGACCACGGCAAAGCTGCGCGGCCCGCCCAGTGGCACGGCGATCATGTCGACCGGCACCATGTCCTGGCTGCGGATGCCGAAATCGTAGCCATCGGCAACGATATCCACCAGGCGTCCCTCGGTAACCAGGTCGACGTGAACACCAGGGTAGCGTTGCACGTATTCGCGGATCAACGGCGCGAATGCCTCGCGCGCGGCGGTTGCAAACGCATTGATGCGCAATGTGCCAGACGGCGTGCCCTGGTGCGAGCGGACCGCTTCCATCGCCTCGCGAATGATGTCGAGCGCGGGCCCCACTTGCTCCACGAAGGCGCGCCCGGCTTCGGTCAGCGCCACGCTGCGCGTGGTGCGGTTGAACAGGCGAACGCCCAGTTCCCGTTCGAGTTTGGCGATCGTGCTGCTCAACGCGGTCGTCGAGACGCCAA
The DNA here is from genome assembly GCF_050920675.1 of Novosphingobium rhizosphaerae. Lineage (NCBI taxonomy): Bacteria > Pseudomonadati > Pseudomonadota > Alphaproteobacteria > Sphingomonadales > Sphingomonadaceae > Novosphingobium > Novosphingobium rhizosphaerae. The sequence continues at coordinate 651,873 of NZ_CP137862.1, read as the reverse complement.
GTTCCAGGGCTGCAGCGCGGAATGATTTCCGGCGCGCAATGGCAAGCACGCTGGTCAGGCGCGTGAGGCCTGGATCAGCCATTGTACCGAAAATCAGGACAGCACATTCCGCCTTATCCTGATTATCGGGACGGTCGTCCATCGCTAAATCAGCAGGCGGAGGCGGTTTTGCCTCTCACCATCGGAGCACTGACCATGAGCCTTGCGCTACCTCTTCCCATCGCCCGCTATTTCACCGCAGACAAAAGCAAGGATGCAACCGCGATCGTGGCGGCCTTTATCGAGGACGCCATCGTCCGGGATGAAGGGCAAACTTATGTCGGGCACGCGGCGATCCGGCAATGGAAGGTCACCTCGTCCAGCAAGTACACGTATACCGTCGCGCCTTTCGCCCTGACCATCGACCAAGACGCAAGCATCGTCACCGCGCACCTTGCGGGCGATTTCCCGGGCAGTCCGGTCGATCTGCGTTACCGCTTCGTGCTTGCGGGAGACAGGATCGCCGGGCTGGAGATCACGCTGTGATGCCTTTCCTCGATCTGTCGGGCAAGAACGCGCTGATCACCTCGGGGACGCGCGGCACCGGCGCGGCCACCGTCAGCCTGTTTCGGGAATTGGGCGCGCGGGTCTTTACCTGTGCCAGGTCCGCGCCGTCGACCATGCCCGAAGACCAGTTCATGGCGGCCGATCTCACGACGCCCGAAGGAACCTCTGCCCTGGCCGAGGCGGCACGGCGACACTTGGGCGAGATCGACATCATCGTCCACTTGCTGGGCGGCTCATCCGCACCGGCGGGCGGGTTTGCCGCTTTGGGTGATGCGCAATGGTCGCGGGAGCTGCAGCTGAACCTGATGCCGGCGGTGCGCCTTGATCGTGCCCTCGTCCCCCACATGGTCTCGCGTGGCAGCGGCGTGGTCATCCACGTGACATCGATCCAGAGCCGGCTGCCCTTGCCCGAAGCGACGACAGCCTATGCCGCGGCCAAGGCTGCCTTGTCCACGTATAGCAAAAGCCTGTCCAAGGAGGTGTCGCCGCGCGGCGTGCGCGTGGTGCGGGTCTCGCCGGGCTGGATCGAAACAGAGGCCGCCGTCGCCCTGGCGCAACGGCTGGGCGAAGAGGCGGGTACCGACATGGCGGACGGCAAACGCCGGATCATGGCCTCGCTTGGCGGTATTCCGATCGGGCGTCCCTCATCTCCTGGCGAGGTGGCAAGCCTTATCGCATTCCTGGCCTCGGACCGCGCCGCGAGCATTACCGGCACGGAATTCGTGATCGATGGCGGGACCATACCAACCGCATGAACACACCGGGGCTTTGCGCGGATCGGCCCCTGTTGCACGCGCCGCCCGATTTGTCCGAAAACAGCGCCGGGCTTGTGTTTCCAGCACGAGCAATCGTGGTTGACACTCCTGCCCGCCGCACGGCCCCGACTATTCAAAATAGGCCGCTATTTAAATCCATCCCCTCGGGCCAGAAGCAGGCCAGCAACGATCGGCCGCCGCAAGCAGGCCGATCACGGGAGAGGGGAGCGATATGTTTCAAATCCAACGTAATTTTCGTGTCCGGGCGGCTGCGTCTGCAGGCGCCATGGCGCTGTCGCTGGCGGGGACCAGCGCCTTTGCCCAATCTGCAGCACTTGCCGGGCCGGCTCCAGCGCAGGCCGCGCCGGCGCCGGGTGAGATCGTCGTGACGGCGCAGCGCCGTTCGGAAAGCTCGCAAAAGGTGGCCATCGCGCTGACCGCCGTGGCCGGCGACCAACTCACCCAGAAAGCCGTGCTGGTGCAGCGCGATCTTCAGAATGTGGCGCCGGGCCTAACCATCACCAAGGCGGGGTTGACCGAATCCATCAATATCCGCGGCATCGGCCTGTCGAGCGGCTCGCCGCAAGTGGCCAATGGCGTGGCAACCTACGTCGATGGCCTGTTCCAGCCTCCGATCGCGCAAAGCTTTGACCTGTACGACATCCAGAGCATCGAAGTGCTGCGGGGCCCGCAGGGCACCCTGGTGGGGTCCAATTCCACCGGCGGCGCGATCTTCATCAATTCCAAGCGCCCCAAGCTGGGCGAATTGGGTGGCGATGTGACGGCCGAATATGGCAGCTACAACAATGTCCGCCTCAATGGCGCAATCAACGTGCCGGTGGGGGACAGCCTCGCCTTGCGCTTTGCCACCAACCAGCACTGGCGCGATTCCTATTATACCGACATCGGCCCGTACAAGAACCAGCCCGATAGCCTCAAGGAACACGATGAGCGGCTTTCCGCCCTCTATCAGTCTGGCGGGTTCACCGCCTATTGGAAGGGCGAACTGGCGCAGAAAAGCACGGGTGGCTATGCCTATCAGCCGATTGCGGGCACGCAGTTTGCCGCTGGCCGCCAGGCGACGCCTTACCAACTGAACTACGACACCAAGACCGCCAATTTCGAGCGCGCGTTCACCACGGCCCTGGAATTGAAGTACCAGACGCCCGGTGGCCTTGTGGTCCGCTCGGTGAGCGGGTACCAGAACAAGCGCGTGTGGAACGTCTATGACGTGGACGGCACCAACGTGTCGCAGGTTGTCGGGACCTTTGGCGCGCAGTATCAGGACCAATATGTTCGCGAGAAGGAATACTCGCAGGAAATCAACATCATTTCCCCGGATTCCAAACCGCTGAACTTTATCCTGGGCGGCTATTACCAGCACAACGATATCGACGTCCTGCTGCATTTCACCGGCACGGCCCCCTTCCCGATCGTGGTCAATCCGATGAACAGCAAGACCACGCTCGGTGCTTTTGCCCAGGCCAACTATCGCCTGACCGATAAACTGGAGATCCAGGCCGGTGCGCGCTATTCGCACTTCCATGTCGATGGCACGGGCGGCGTCTACCTGGGCGGGCCGCCATCTTCGGCCTTCCTGACGATTCCGCAGACCGGCACCGAGGCCGATGGCCGCATGACCGGCAAGATCGCGCTCAATTTCAAGCCCGATGCCGACAACATGCTCTATGTCTTTGCCGCGCGGGGCTACAAGCCGGGCGGGATCAACCCGCCGGGCGGGATGTTTGCCCCCGAAACGGTGTGGGACTTTGAAGCGGGTTGGAAATCAAGTTTCCTGAACCGTCGGGTGCGCACGCAGATTGGCGTGTTCTATAATAAATACAATAATTTCCAGATGGATGTGATCAGCCCGGCGTCTGGCCAGAACGGGGTGGTCAATCTTGCCAATGCCACGATCAAGGGCTTCGAGGGGCAGCTTCAGGCCAAGATCGCCGGTTTTGGCCTGGATGCCGGCGTGTCCTATGTGGATTCCCAGCTCAGCAGCGTGACGGTGATCAACAAATGGCAGGCTGGCGCGGCAACTGCGCAATTGCCCGCCTGCACCACCACGGTGACCAGCAATTGCTTTGCCTATGAATTCATCACGTCCAGTTCCGGGCCCAACCTGCTTTCGCCGAAGTGGACCTGGAACGCGGGGCTTGATTACACCTATGCGCTGGGCGCCGGGCGTTCGCTGGTGCCACGCGTCAACTATTCCTACATCGGCTCGCAATGGGCCTATGTGACCTATCTGCCGCAATACGATCTGATCAACGCGCGGCATCTGGTCAATGCCAGCATCACGCTCAACTGGGACAACTTCAAGGCCGAGCTGTATGGCACGAACCTGACCAAGGAATACTTCGTGACCGGGCAATCCGGCCTCAATGAATTCCGCGTCGCGCCGCGCGAGTTCGGTGTCCGCCTGGGGGCAAAGTTCTGATGCTGGGGCGATCGTCTGGTCAAGACGGCTGGGGAAACCCAGCCGCACCGGCACCGCTCATGGGGCCTGTGCCATGCCGCTGATTGCCGATACCATGGCGGGGGTTATGCAGCGGATGCTGGCGCCACGGCTGGCCCGGCCGGATGCTGCGCTCTTGTTCCCGGACATTCCGCGCCGGTGCCGGCACATCAGCATCCCGACGCCATTCGGGGCTGCTGCTGCAACGCTGTTCGCCCCACCTGCAATGGCAGGCTGCGTGCCCGTCCATGTCAACTTCCATGGCGGTGGCTACGTGATGGGGCACCCCGAGCAGGACGATCCGTTTTGCGCGTTCCTGGCGGAGCGTGCGGGGGTGTGCGTGCTCAACGTCGATTATGTCCTGGCGCCGCAGCAGCGGTTTCCCATTGCGGTAGAGCAGGCCTGTGCCGTGATCCGCTGGGTGGCCGACCAGGCGGCAGAGCAGCGCTGGGATGCCGATCGCTTGACGGTGGGAGGGCAAAGCGCCGGCGGTGGCCTGGCCGCCGCGGCCAGCCTGCTGCTGGCCCAGGCGGGTGCGCCGCGCATCGCCGCGCAAGTCTTGCACTATCCCCCGCTCGATCTCGTTACCCCGCCCGCGCACAAGCGCGCACGCGCGGCACGGCCTGCCATATCGCCGGGCGTCGCTCGCCTGTTCAACGCCGTCTATGTCCCGGATGTGGCCACGCGGGCAGACATGCGCGCGTCTCCTCTGGTGGGCGCGCCCGATGACGTGCTGGACAAGGTGGCCCCAGCCATCGTCATTACGGCCGGCCTCGACCTTCTGCAGGCGGAGGGTGCCGCCTATGCCCAGCGCCTGCGGGCACGCGGGCGCCTGCTCGACTATATCGACGTTCCCGATCAGGACCATGCGTACAACTTGCGCGGTGGCCCGCGCGATCTGGTGGAAGCGATCTATGCGCGGATCGCCGGGCACCTGGGCGGCCGCCTATCACCAAGCGTGGACGCTGCGCCTCTGGCCTTTCACCAGTAGTCCTGCAGCGCCAGCTGGCAGCGCCACTGCGCTTCATTGGGAGCATCCTGGCTGCCGCCAACCAGATGGGCGCGGATCTGGCGGCTGGCCTCGAATAGTTCGCGTGCTGCCGCCTCGGGCAGTTCGGCGCTGCGGGTTCGCCGGATGAGGATGGACCCAGCCATCGCCCGCGCGATGAAATGGAGCAGGCCATTGCCCGACATATCGGCAATGTCGCGGATGAAACCATACCAGTTTTGGCCAAGGGCAGTGGCATTGCGCGCCTGCTGCATTTGCTGAAACGACTGCTCCACCTTTGCCAGGCGCTGGGGATCCTGCCGCGCGCGGGCCAAATCGATCATGCCGATATTGGCCCGGTTGAGCACCGCGCGGCACCGTTCGGGCGAAACGGCATTGGCGATGAGAAAGGCGTTGATCGTATGCAGGGCGCGCCCCGCATGGGGCTCGCACGCAAAGACCCCGCCGCCCCGGCCGCGGCGCATGCTCACATGCTGGCCATCGGCCAGAATACGCACCGCCTCCACCGCCACTTCCAGGCTGGTGTCATATGCCGCCGCGATGCTGGCAAGCGAGCCCAGAAACGTCTCGCCAGGCGGCAACAAGGCGATCTGCTGGCGCAATTCGGCGGCCAGGCGATGGGCCCGTGACGGCGGACTATCGCTATTTGCGCGGGTTGGCCCGGTGGGGGCCGGCTGCGATGGTTCAGGCGCGCGCGCAGGGGGCGCATCCTCCAGCATCGCGTGTATCAGCCGCGCCAGAGGATCTTCCTGATCGGCGATTTCCCATTGCAGCCAGCGTCGCGCGTCGGCCATTGCCGCCACCGAACTTGTGGCCACGATCTCGCCGCGGATCGTGTCGAGCGTTTGATCCAGGCCCGGCAAGCATACCCGCAGGCCACCCATGCCTTTGCCACCGCGCCGCGGCTCCATGACGCCGCGCAGTTGCAGGATGCGGCTCGTCTGCCGCGCAACGCGGCGGCCCACGCCAAATGTGCTGGCCAGATTGCCTTCGGTAATCACCACCCTGTGGGAGGGCGTCAGGCAGATGGACTGTTCAATGCGGTCGGCAACGTTCGCGGGCGTCGATCCACCAAGGTCGTGGCCGTTGATGACGCGTCCGAACAGGTCCCGGGCACGCGACAGCGTCGGCGTATCAGCGATGGGCAACGCGCAATCCTGCACTGTGGTCACGACCCGTCCCCAAGCAGCCGCTTTCCGACACGGCTTGTTTTGCGAACGTGCCCGACAAATCCACGATCGGCAATGCCCGCGCGGTGCATTCGGCGCCGGGCGTGGCGGCCGGGTTTCACCAGCGCCAGAAAACCGGTCAATCGCCGCGATGGCGCAGCGCGTTGACCAGCAGCGCAAAGGCGGGGGAGGCCTGGCGCCGGCTGGGATAATAGAGGTGGTATCCGGCAAAGGGCGGGCACCAGTCTTCCAGCACGCGCACCAGCCGGCCCTTTGTCACGGCATCGGCAACGACATCGTCCAGCGTCATGATCAGGCCCAGGCCCGAAAGCGCGGCCTGGAGCAGCATGCCCGATCCGGCGAAAGTCAGTTGGCCGTCCACGCGCACGTTCATCACGCGCCCGTCGTGTTCGAATTCCCAGGCATAGAGCCCGCCGGTGCTGGGCATGCGCAAGTTGATGCAGTTGTGCTGCGCCAGGTCGTGCGGGGTCTGCGGGATCGGGTGGCGGTCGAAATAGGCGGGCGCGCCCACGCAGGCCATGCGCATGGTTGGCCCGATGCGCACCGCGATCATGTCGCGCGCGATCGCTTCGCCCAGGCGGATGCCCGCATCGAACCGCTCTTCGACGATATCGACGAAGCCGTTGTTGATGCTCACTTCCACATGGATATCGGGATATTCCGGCAGCAGGCGTTCCAGCGCCGGCCACAGCAGCGTGCGCGCGGCATGTTCGGACGCGGTGATGCGGATGTTGCCGGCCGGCTTGTCGCGCAGGTTGGTAAGTTCCTCGATCCCCGCGCCGATCTGATCGAGTGCGGGGGCAATCGTGGCCACGAGGCGTTCCCCCGCCTGCGTTGCCGAGACCGAGCGCGTGGTGCGGGTGAGCAGGCGCACGCCCAGCTTCTGTTCGAGCTTGCGCATGGCGTGGCTGAGCGCGGATTGCGAGACGCCAAGCCGGGCCGCCGCGCGCGTGAAGCTGCGTTCTTCGGCAAGGACGGCAAAGGCGGCAAGGTCGGCAAGATCGCTGCGGCCGATGGACATGAGGGAGCGGCGCCTTTCAGGCAGAAGAAGCGGTGGGCATCACGCATGATGCCCACCCTACCGGTTCAGGCCAAGCCCGGTGTGCGCGAAGCGCAGGGATTACAGCCCGGTGAGGGCCTCGAAGGCGGGGGTATAGCGCGCGCCCTGCACGGCAATGGCCGAAAGCCGCTCGGCAATGCGTGCCAGATCCGCCGCCGACAACGTGACATCGGCAGCGCCAAGGTTTTCTTCCAGCCGGTGCAACTTGGTGGTGCCGGGGATCGGCACGATGAACGGGCGCTGCGCCAGCAGCCAGGCCAGCGCGATCTGCGCCGGGGTGGCGCCGCGTTCGGCCGCAATGTCCTTGAGGCTGTCCACCAGCGCGAGGTTGGCCTGGAGCGCGTCTTGCTGGAAACGCGGCAAGCCGGCGCGGAAATCGCCGCTCGCCATGTCGGCCGTGCTGGTGATCGCGCCGGTGAGGAAACCCTTGCCCAGCGGCGAATAGGGCACCAGGCCGATGCCAAGCTCGTCGCACGCCTCAAGGATGCCGTTGGTTTCCACCTGGCGCGTCCACAGTGAATATTCGTTCTGCAGCATGGTGACGGGCTGCACCGCATGGGCCCGGCGCAGCGTGGCCGCGCTCGGCTCGCTCATGCCGAAATGGCGCACTTTGCCTTCGGCAATCAGGTCGCGCACGGTGCCGGCCACATCCTCGATCGGCACATTGGGATCGACGCGATGCTGATAGAACACGTCGAGCGTGTCCACGCGCAGCCGCTTGAGCGAGGCTTCGGCCACGGCGCGGATGTGGTCGGGCCGGCTGCAGACGCCGCGCATCGCGCCAGTAGCCGGGTCGATGTCGAACCCGAACTTCGTGGCGATCACCACTTCGCCCTGGAACGGCGCGAGCGCCTCGCCCACGGTTTCCTCGTTGGTGAACGGGCCATAGACTTCGGCCGTGTCGAAGAAGGTCACGCCGCGTTCCACCGCCGCGCGGATCAGGGCAATGCCCTGCGCCCGCGAAAGGGTATGGGCATAACCGAAGTCCAGCCCCATGCAGCCATAGCCAAGGGCCGAAACCGTGGGGCCGTGCTGGCCGAGCGTGCGGGTCTTCATGGATGTTCTCCTTGCAATCGAACGGGTGTTGCCAGCGTTCTACCGCAGGGAGACTTCACGCATTAGCTGAGGAAATGCGCATGAACCTATGCATGAAAATCATCAATCAGGCGAGCAGGCCGACCAGGATCGTCAATGTGCCAAGCCCGCTTGCCATGATCACGCGCAATTGCTGCCAGCCGGGGGGCAAGGCCAAGTTCTGGGCCATGTGCCGCGCGAGGGCGCGGTCGGCGAGCGGGCTGGCGAGCAGGAGCAAGCCAAGCGTGACCAGTTCCGGCGCCGGCCACGGCGCGCCCACGCACCAGGGCAGCAGCATGGCCCAGCCGATCAGGCTGGGCAGGACCGCCAAGGCATGAAACCAGGGCGCCGTTACCCCGCCCAGCAGCCCTGCCATCCACCACAGCCCACCCAGGAATGAAAGGATCAGCGCGGCATAGCAGCAGGCCGCGGCGAGCGCCGTCCACCGCGCCTCTCCGCCCGAAAGCGCCATGAACAGGCAGAACGCCTGCGGCAGGATACCGGCAAGGCCGAGGACGACAAGCGGACGGGGCAGGGATGTGATTGACATAGGGCGCAGCAAAGCACGATCGTCACCAACCCACGCAAGCTGACCTTTCGATACGCGCCTTACGATTTGGGCAGGGCATAGGCGATGATCGAATCCCCCAGCTTCGTCCCCAGCGAGCCATGGCCGCCGGCGACCACCACCACGAACTGCCGCCCGCTGGCCGGCGAACGATAGGTCATCGGCGTGGCCTGCGCGCCGGCGGGCAGCCGGGCGCGCCACAGCACGCGGCCGGTGGTGGTATCATAGGCGCGCAAGTAATAATCGAGCGAGGCGGCCATGAACGACAGGCCGCTGCCGGTCATCATCGGCCCGCCGAGCGAGGGCACGCCCAGCTTGAGCGGGATGGGCAGCGGGGTTTCATCGCGGATGGTGCCGTTGGCATGGCGCCACGCCACCTTGCCGCTGACCAGATCGATCCCCGCGACATAGCCCCACGGCGGCGATTGGCAAGGCAGGCCCAGGCGCGACAGGAACGGCCCCATCGACACGGCAAACGGCGCGCCGGCATTGGGGCTATAGCCATGTTCGGCCGAACCGCCGCGATCCGATGCGCCCGACGGGCCGCCCTTGCCACCTTTGGTGGCACCGGGCCCCTGCGGGATCAGGCGATCGACGAAGGCCATGTAGTTGGGATGGGCAAAGGCCACCTGGCGCACCGGGTCGATTGCCAGGCCGCCCCAGTCCATCACCCCGAAATTGCCGGGGAACACCAGCGTGCCGCGCGTGGAGGGCGGGGTAAACGGCCCTTCGTGGCGATAGCGGCGGAAGGCGATGCGACAGGCCATCTGGTCGAACAGCGTGGCGCCCCACATGTCCGCCTCGCGGATGCGCGGCGGCATCAGCGAAATGGCCGAGACCGGCTGGGTGGGCGCGGTGAAATCGCCCGGCGCAGCGCCGCCCGGCACGCGCATCTCGCGGACCGGCTGGATGGGTTGGCCAGTGCGGCGATCGAGCACGAAGATATTGCCGGTCTTGGTCGATTGCACCAGCGCGGGCACGCGGCCCTTGCCGGGAATGGTCAGGTCCACCAGCGCGGGCTGGGCGGGCACGTCCATGTCCCACAGATCGTGGTGCACGGTCTGGAATACCCAGCGCGGGTGGCCGGTCTTGATGTCGAGCGCCAGGATCGATGTGGCGAAGCGTTCGGTTTCGGGCGGGCGCTTGCCACCCCACTGGTCCACCGCGCCCATGCCCATCGGCAGATAGAGCAGGCCAAGGTCTTCGTCTGCCGCCGCCGTGCTCCAGCTGTTGGGCGTGGAGGGCACGGGCGGATGGTTGGGGCCAAGCGGCGCCGTGTCTTCCGGCCGGCCTGGATCGAACGCCCATGCGGGCTTGCCGCTCGCAACGTCGAAAGCCTGGATCGCGCCCGAGGGCATGTGGACCGAGGCGTTGTCATAGATCGCGCCACCCACCACCACAAGGCCACGGGTGACCAAGGGCGCCGACGTGAACTGGAACCAGCCGGGCTTGAGGCCCGGCCCGGTGACGGCCAGATTGACGGCGCCGCCCTGGCCAAAACCGGTGCACAGCCGCCCGGTGTGCGCGTCGAGCGCGATCAGGCGTGCATCGGCCGTCGCCATGATGATCCGTTGCGGGCACGATCCATCTGCGCTGTGCGCGGCGCCGGGCCAGTTGGCATCGTGATAGGAAACACCGCGGCAGGTCAGGTGCTGGACATTGGCCGGCACTTGCAGGTGAGGATCGAATTTCCAGCGGGTCGCCCCGGTTTCCGCGTCGAGCGCCAGGACCATGTTGTGCGGCGTGCAGGCATAGAGCGTGTCACCCACCTTGATCGGAGTGAGTTCATAGGTGATTTCTTCCGGATCGCCCGCCCGGCGGGTGTCGCCCGTGTCCACGCGCCAGGCCTGCTTGAGACCGGTGACGTTGGCGGGGGTGATCTGGGTGAGGGGGGACCATTTGGTGCCGGCCCAGGTGTGGCCATAGGCCAGCCAATCGCCCGCATCGGTGCCTGCCGCCAGTGCCGGGGCCGGCCCGCGCGCGCCGGGGAGCTGGCCATCCCATTCGTGCGGGCTGCGCGCCATGCTGGCCAGGCCGACGAGGGCGGCCAGCGCCAGGCTGAGCGCCAGGGGACCGGCGTTGCGCAACCAGCCGGGCCGGGCCGATGCCAGGCGCCGGGTGATGAAGGGCAGCAGCAGGATGCCGCCGAGGATGAAGATCACGTCGCCGCGCGGGACCAGCCCCCACCAATCAAGGCCCACTTCGGCCAGGGCCCAGGCGAGCGTGGCGAGGACCAGCACGGCGTAGAGATGCAGGGCGGCAACGCGCCGCTGCCACAGCAGCACGGCGCAAGCGAGCAGCGCCACGCCCGCCATGCCATGGAACCAGCTGCCCCCCTCGCTCGCCAGCCAGATGCCGCCGCCCAGCAGGGTCAGGCCGCATAGGCCAAGCACGATGGCCATGATCGCCAGGGCTTTGGTGGTCTTGCGCATTGCCGAATTTTCCCTGTTAGCGCCGATGCTTGTCGCGCCTTTCGGGTGGGCAACGAATTGTGCGGCGCAGCGTTCCGCGCCAGGCTTGCGATTGTGTTTGCGCCCTTCTTGCCGCCATCGGGCTTGCCAGCCACGCGCAATGACACGAAAGCAATGGCAGATGCCTTTACGAGATAGGGCGCCGGCGCGCCCAGGCCATAGCATTGCCGTGGCAAGCGAACCGGCACGCGCGAGGAGGATCATGACGCAGGCAAGGCAGCGGGGCCCCATCGATCGGGGCATGGCGGGGTTCGGGCGCGGCGCGATGGCGCTGGCCTTGGCCCTGGCGGGTGCCATGGGCGCAGCGCCCGTGCCGGCAGTGGCGCAGGTCGCACCGGGGCAAAGCGAGCCCGGACTGCCCGAACTGGCCGCGCCCGGTGCCTATGTGCCGGGGACGATGACACGCACGATCGTGGCGACGGGGCAACTCGATGCCGCGGCCGCTGTCGCGGCGGGCAAGGCGGTGCCGGGCACGCGCACCTTGCCCTTGCGCATCTGGTACCCCGCCCGGGCCAAGGCCGACGCACGCACGGTGACCTACGCCGCCAGCCTGACCGCAGAACCGCCCCGGCCGCCAGTGCATTTCACCATCGCCGGGCGCGCCGTGGCCGATGCACCACCGGCCGGCCAGGGCTTTCCGCTGGTGGTGCTCTCGCACGGGTTCGACAACGATCCGGTGATGCTGCGCTGGCTGGGTGAGAACCTCGCCAGCAAGGGCTATGTCGTGGTGGCCATCGCCCACCACGATGGGCCGATCACCCAGGCCAGCGGCGCCATTCCCATGATGTTGCGCCGCCCATTGGATGTGGTGCTCACGCTGCAACGCCTGCGCGCCGGGCTGCTGGGATCGTTGGCCGCCACCGACCAGGTGGCGCTGATCGGCTATTCCTTTGGCGGCTATGGCGTGCTCACGGCGGCCGGGGCGCGGCTTGATCCGGCCGGCCCATGGGCGGCGCGCCTGCCGGCCGCACTGCGCGCCGACTATACCGGCGACGGGCCGCGCGCGGAGGATTTGCGCGTGCCCGGCATCGCCGCCGTCGTGGCCATTTCGCCGGCCGGAGGCGGCGCGCAATCGGCCTGGGGCGCCGGGCTGGCCCAGCTTCACGCCCCGCTGCTGGTCCTGGCGGGAACCGCCGATCGCACCGTGGGCTATGATCCGGGCCCCGCCACCATCTTTGCCGGCGCAACCGGGGCGGATCGCACGCTCCTGGCGTTCCAGGGCGCCGGCCATGCACTGGGCACCGATCCCGCGCCGGTGCAGATGCGGCAAGCGTTGTGGGACATGGACTGGTTCGAGGATCCGGTATGGCGCAAGGCGCGCCTCAACGGCATCAGCCTGCATTTCATCACCGCGTTTTTGGCGGTGAATCTCCAGCACCAGGCCGCGATGCAGGCCTATTTCGATGTGCCGCAGGAACGGTCTGACGGGGCAGGCTGGACCGGCGCCGAAACGCCCTATGCCGCGATCAGCGCCGGCGGCACCAATCCCACCTGGAAGGGCTTTGTGCGCAACCACCAGAACGGATTGCTGTTGCGGCACATGGCACCAGCGCCCTGATCGGCTGCACGTGACGCTCGACCGCGCCAAGGCCCTGTTATCCCACGATCCGGCGCAGGCCCGTGACTTGGCCCTGCGCGCCGGGCCGGGGCTGGAAGCGCGCTTTGTCGCGGCAGCCGCGACGCGCCGCTGCGGGGATGCCGATGGCGCACTGCGCCTGCTGGCAATGCTGCCGCAAACCCGCGCCTGGGGTGTCCATTACGAACGTGGCGCCGCCCATGCCATGCTCGGGCAAGGGCAAGCGGCGCTGGCCGCGCTGGAAACCGCGCACCGGCTCAATCCGCAATCGGCGATCGCCGCGCATGCGCTGGCCGGGCAACTGCGCGTGCTGGGTCAACCCATGGTGCCGGCGCTGGACCAGGCACGGGCCGCCATCGTGGCCCAGGGGGCTGCCCTGCCGGGGGTGGATCGTCGCGATCCATGCTGGCTGCACCTGCTTGCCGATGCCGCCGTGGCGCAGGGCAACGACGATGCGGCAGAGGAATGGCTGCGCGCCGCGCTGGCGCTGGCACCGGCCTATGATGCCGCCGCACTCGATCTGGCCATGCTTTACGAGCGCCAGCAGCGCGGGCCCGAGGCGCTCGCGCTGGCCAGTCCGCTGGCCGCGCGCCATCCCGCCAACCCGGCGCTCCACGGGCTGGCTGCAGCCGCGCATCTCCATGCCGGCGACGTGGACCAGGCGCTGGCCGCGCTCGATGCGGCGCTGGTTCTGGCACCGGGGCAGGCCGGCCTGTGGCAAGTGCGCGGGCACGCCCTGGCGGCGGCGGGTGACGTGGCCGGGGCCGTGGCGGCCTATCGCCAGGCCCTCGAACACGCGCCGCACCAGGCCGAGCCTTGGTGGAACCTTGCCAATCTCAAGACCTTCCGCTTTTCCCTGGCAGACCGCGCCGCGATGGAACGGGCCATGGCCGATGCGGCCTTGCCACCGGCCCAGGCCGCACACCTGCATTTCGCGCTGGGCCGTGCCGCGCTCGATGCGGCAGAGCCCGCCCGCGCGATGGACCATTTCCATCGCGGCAATGCCATGCGCCGTGCCCAGGTGCCGTTCGACATTGCCGCGCACGAGGCGTTCGTGGCTGGCACGATCGCCACGCTGACGCCTGATTTCCTGGCCCGGCGCGCCGATTGGGGCGATCCGCGCCGGGGCCCGGTCTTCATCGTCGGCCTGCCGCGCAGTGGCTCCACCCTGGTGGAGCAAATCCTGGCCAGCCATCCGGCGGTGGAGGGCCTGTCCGAACTGTCGGACTTTACCGTGCTTGCCCGGCAGCTGACCCGCCGCCTGATCCAGCAGGGTCGCGCGCACGATCGCGTATCCGCGCTGGCGGCGATCACCGCGCAAGAAGCGCGCGGGCTGGGCGAAAGCTATCTGGCGCGCGTGGCGTGCCTGCGGCAAAGCGGGCGGCCCCTGTTCGTGGACAAGGCGCCGGGCAACCTGTTCAACCTGCCGCTTATCCGCCTGGCACTGCCCAATGCCCGCATCATCCACGTCACGCGCGATCCCATGGCGTGCGGTTTTTCACTTTACACCCAGGATTTCGCCGCCGGGCAGGGGTACAGCTATGATCTTGTCACGCTTGGCCGCTATTGCCGCAGTGCGACGGCCTTGGCCGCGCATGGGCACAAGGTGATGGCGCAGGCGATGATGCAGGTTTCCTATGAGGCGATCGTTGACGATCTGGAAGGCCAGGTGCGCCGCCTGCTGGATCACTGCGACCTGCCCTATAGCCCGGAAACACTGCGTTTTTTTGAAAACCGCAGGGCGGTGCGCACGATCAGCGCGCAACAGGTGCGCCAACCGCTGCACCGCGCTGGCCTGGCCCGCTGGCAGGCCTGTGCCCCCTGGCTCGGCGCCTTGGAGCAGGCCTTTGTGACAGGGGATGACAAAATCCGATGAGCGCATGCGATTAACACAGTTGTTGCACGCCAGCATGGTGCGAAGCTGGCGGGGCGCGAAAACGGGCGCCGGCCCAGGTGGCCGAGCGGGTGGAGGGCACCCGCACGGGGAGTCAAATCAGAACAAGCGAGGGGTATAATGAAAACCTGCGAATCCCTTTCCACCATGCCGTGCGCCCGCGTGGCCGCCCGGCTCATGGCAACCACGGCCATCCTGTCTTGCGCCGTCGTGGTGGCCGCGCCTGCTTTGGCCGAAGACCAGGCCGCCACGCCCAGCGCCAAGGTCGAGGACATCGTCGTCACTGCCAGCCGATCGGGCGCGGAATCGGTGCAGAAGGTGCCGATTGCCATTTCGGTGGTGAACGTCGACACGATCACCAAGTCGGGCCAGGGCAACCTGTCAGACCTGCAGCGCTTCGTGCCCTCGCTGTCGATCACGGAAAGCGCGCCGGGTTTCAACAAGTTCAACATGCGCGGGCTTTCCACCGGCGGCTACCGCACGTCCGATACCTCGGACCGTTCGCTGGTGGCGGTCTATCTCGATGACACGCCGATTTCGGTGCAGGGCCAGACCCCCGATCTCAAGGTCTATGACCTGGAACGCGTGGAAGTGCTGCGCGGCCCGCAGGGCACGCTCTATGGCGCCGGATCGATGGCCGGCACGGTGCGCTTCGTCACGGCCAAGCCGCGTGCCGATGAAGTGAGCGGGTCGATCGAAGGATCGGCCGCCACCACCGAGCATGGCGCGGCCAGCACCAGCGTCCGCGGCATGGTCAACCTGCCGCTGGTGAAAGACCAGCTGGCGGTGCGCGCCAATGTCTATGTTGGCCGCGATGGCGGGTTCATCGACAATGTCGGCGCCTATGCCGGCAAGAACCGCAACAGCAACACCACCGAGCAGGCCCGCGTCGCCCTGCGCTGGACACCCAGCACCGCGTTCACGTTCGACGCTGCGTTCACCTATGAACACAGCAAGGCCAATGGCCTCAACACCGGCATGAGCGGGCTGGCCGACTACACCACGTTCACCAATGGCCCCGAAGGAACGAGCGACAAGTTCCGTCTTTACCAGGCCTCTGCCGATTATGACCTGGGCGGCGTGCACCTGATCGTCAGCGGCGCGCATACCGATCGCGACGTGGGCTACCTGGCCAGCACCGAGCCGACGATCGGCTATTTCTTCCAGGATTACAGCGGGGGCACGCTGCCCGTCAGCAGCAGCACTTATCCGCTCTACAAGGCGCCGACCAGCTTCGATCCGGCGGTCAGCAAGCTGATCCCCTACGAACAGTACATGATCAACCAGAAGATCAAGGACACGATGGTCGAAGCACGCCTGGCTTCCGACAATACCGGCGCCCTGAAATGGACGGCGGGCGTGTTCTATGAAAAGCAGGTCCGCCACCTGGTTCAGGACATTCCCGTCGCCGGGTTCGATACGCTGTCCTACATGAACTATTTCTATGGCCCGTTCCCGCAGACCGCCAATGGCCTCTATGATTCCAAGGCGGTGGACAAGGCGTTCAATTCCAACGACATCTTTTCCGGCCTGCAGGATACCGACGAACACCAGTTCGCCGCCTATGCCGATGCCACCTGGCATGTGACCGACAAGCTCGATCTGTCGGGCGGGTTGCGGTACTTCAATTTCAAGGAAAAGTATTACCTGTTCGAAAGCGGCGTCTATGGCGTGATCGACCATGTGCCGCTGGAACAGAACGCCACGCTCAAGTCCAACGGCGTGAACCCGCGCGCCAATGTGTCGTACAAGGCGAGCCAGGATTTCATGGTCTATGCCGAAGTGGCCAAGGGCTTCCGCTATGGCGGCGCGAACCAGCCGGTGCCGATCGGCGACACCGGGATTGCCGGCACCTGCAAGAACAACCTGGCATCCTATGGCTATAGCTCGGCGCCCAACACCTTTGGGCCCGACAAGCTGTGGAACTATACCGTGGGCGAAAAGGCGCGCCTGGCCGATGGCAAGGTGACGTTCAACGCCAGCGCGTTCTGGATCGACTGGAGCGACGTGCAGACTCGCCTGCTGCTCGATTGCTCGTACTTCTTCACCGACAACAAGGGCAAGATCCGCTCCAAGGGCCTGGAACTGGAAACCACGGTCAAGCTGAGCCCCGAAGTGACGTTCTCGGGCTTTGCCTCGTACACGGACTCGCGCGCCAACGGGAACATCCCGACGGTGGGCGCTTTCGACGGCAACCGCACGCCCTATTTCCCGCAATGGACGGCCTCGGCCTCGCTGTTCTACGATCGCATGATCGGCACCGACCAGTCGATCCACTTGCGTGCCAGCTATCAGTTCCAGGGTGACCAGTTCACCACGTTCAATCCCTACAAGACCAAGATCACCAATGGCGAGTTGGTGACCGATGGGTTGAGCGCCACTTTTGCCCGCATACCCGAACAGCACAATGTCAGCGCCTCGATCAGCTATGACATCGGCCGGCTCGAACTGGGCCTGTTCGGCAATAACCTGGTCAACGGCGTAAAGTATGTCGATGTCGCCCGGGCCACCTACTACAAGGTCTACCAGCCCGGCGACCGCATTTCCTGGGCACGCCCCCGCACCATCGGGGTGCGGGCGCGCTATACGTTCTGAGCTGGCATCGCGGCGGGGAAGGGGCAGCCCCCTTTCCCCGTTGCATTGCCGCAGGCGAGGCGATGACCTAGGCTGGGGCACATGCCCGATCTGCCCAATCCCAACTTTGCCGCCCAGGTGGATTGGAACCTGCTGCGTCTCTTTGTCGAAATCGCGAAGGCTGGCGGCATCGGCGCGGCCGCGCGGCGGCTTAACAAGCAGCAACCCACGATCAGCGCGGCGCTCAAACGCCTGGAAGACCATGCCGGGACGCGCCTGCTGCATCGCGGCGTGAGCGGCGTGGAGCTGACCGCGGCCGGGCGCGCGCTCTACCTGCTGTGCGAAGACATGGCCGAGGCTGCGCGCGCCGCGCCGCACCGGATCGCCCAGGCGCTGCAACAGGTGAGCGGGCTTGCCCGCATCCAGGTGGTGTCGTCGATCGTATCGGATGAATTCGACGCGGCGATTGCCAGCCTGCACGCGCGCCATCCCGCCATCCGCATCGAGATCCGCGTTTCCCCCTGGCGCGAAGTGCTCGACGTGCTGGAGCGGGGCGAGGCCGAACTGGGCGTGGGCACCGACAGCGGCGTGCGCGCGGGGCTGACCTACGAACCATTGTTCACCGAAACCCAGCAACTCTATTGCGCGCGCAGCAGCCCGCTGTTCGGCACGCGGATCGCCACCATGGCCAGCCTGCGCGACGAGGGCTTCGTGCTGACCGGCCATGACGAAGTGGAGACGATCACCCGCCTGCGCCAGCGCTATCGCCTGGGCACGGTGGTGACGGGCCTGGCCGAAGACCTGCACGAAGCGCAGCGGCTGATTCGCCTGGGCACCGGCATCGGCTTCCTGCCCACGCTTGCCGCCGCGCCCGTGGTGAAGGCGGGCGAGCTGTGGCCGCTGCTGCCCGAAGACATCGCCCCGTCCTATCCGATGTACCTGCTCACCCGCCAGGCGCCCGAGCGCGGCACTCCCGCGCAACTTTTCCTGGACGAGATCACGCGGCACTTGCGCGGCCGGGAGGGATAAGGGGCCGCTTTACCGGACTTTGGCGGCCACTGCCTCCACTTCGACCAGGAAGCCCGGATTGGCCAGCGCCGCCACTTGCACGGTGGTGCGCGCCACCTTGTTGGGCTGTTCGGGCGTGCCGAAGAACTGGGCATAGGCCTGCGAGAACCCGGCAAAGTCCAGCTTGCCGCCCTTGGCCGGATCACCCACCAGATAGACGGTAAGCTTGACCGCATCGCCCAGCGCGAAACCTTGCGCCTTGAGCGCGGTGTCGATCTTGCGAAACACGCCCAGCGCTTGGGTACGGGTATCGCCATAGGCGGCAATGCTGGCCGGATCGGCCGTGGTGTCGTTGACCGGGGGCACCTGGCCGCTCAGCAGCAGGGTCTGTGCGCCGGCGGGCACGGTCACGCCCACCAGGATCGGGGCTGCCGGATCGGGGGCGGGATGGCGCACGATCGGCGCGGCGGTGGCGGTGGCGGCATGGGCCGGTTGCCACCCCAGCAAGGCCAGCGCGGGCAGGGCGATGGCGCGGCGCAAGGCTGAAATCTTGGGCATCGGGTATTCTCCTCAACGAACGTGGGACAGCGAGGGCACCAGCAGGCTCACGGCGCGGCGGGCGGAAAGAACCGCGCCTTCCTGCCAGTGGCCGCTATAGGCAGACAGGTGGCTGCCGGCGAAAACGAAGGGCCCGTCGCCCTGGTTCAAGCGGTCGAGCGTGGCCGGATCGTTGCCATCCTGGCCCCACTCGATCCACGGGCCAAGGCTGAACGGCTGCTTGCCCCAGTTGATTACCACCGGGTTGGCCAAGTCGGCGCCATGGCCGGGGTGCACTTTGTCCACCGCCGCGCGAGCCAGCGCCACCTGCTGGTCCAGCGGCCGCGCGGCAAAGGCCTTCGCCCCGGCGGGCGTTGCGGTATAGGCAGCCAGCAGAACCTGGCGTGGCGCCTGGAAGCGGTCTGACGGGTACCAGATCACCCCGGTTTCCCCGCCCACGAACGAAAGCCCGCCATAGATCTGGTCCGCTTCCCAGAACGGCGCGCTTTCGAACGCCACTTTCACCGAATCCGCCAGCCGCGCGCTGGCAATGGCCGCGGTGGTTGGCGCAGCAAAATCCGACGGGATGCCCGCCAGTATCGGCAGCGGCAGGGTAATCACGGCGCGATCGGCGATCGTTGCCTGCGGCTGCCCCGCGGCATTGCGCCATTCGATCCGCACGCCCTCGCCCTCGCGGCGGATCGCGGTGACGCGCGCACCGGTCACGACGGGCCGACGCAGCGCTGCGGCCAGCGCCTTGGGAAAGGCATCCATCCCGCCGCGCGGCGCCAGCATGGTGGCCTGCATCAGGATATCGTCATCGAACAGGATGAACGGCAGGGCGGGGTGGGCGAGGATATCGTCCAGGCTGCGCGGCGCCACGGCGCGTTGCAGATCGCGCGGCGTGGCGCCGGGCGGGCTGGCCAGGCCCGCACGCGGGCTGCCGTGAAACTGCCCGTCGGCGCCCAGATCGCCATAAACCGCCAGAAACTTGGCCAGCGCCTGGCGGGTGGACGCATCGAGTTCCACATCGAACGTGCCCTTGCGCAGCGCTTCCTGCAGCAATTGCGAGAGATAGCCGCGCAAGTCATAGCTGGCCTCGCGCAGGCGCAGCGTGCCGTGCTCGTCCGACAGGAATGCGCTGCGGCTGGCATTGACCAGCGGTTCCACCGGCACGCCCAGTTCGCGGATAAGGCCCAGCACGCCTTCGTGATGGCTGGGCAGGCGGGCGGCGCCCGCGTTCTGGTAGAGGCCGGGGGAAAAACCCACTGTCTGGGTCACGCCCTCGGTGTCGGTAAAGTGATCGCCGCCGCGCACGGTCCAGACGCGGCCGCCCACGCGTTGGCGCGCTTCCAGCACGGTGACGGTGGCGCCCTGCCGCTCCAGCTCGCGCGCGGCGACAAGGCCGGCGATCCCTGCGCCCAGCACCACCACGCGGGCGCGGCTGGTGCCGCCCGATGGCAGGGGTTTGGCCAGGCTGCGGGCGGGAAGGCCCAACGTGACGGTGGCCGCACCCAACGCGGTCAACAAGGATCGCCGATCGATCATGGTGTGCTCCTTCCGGGCCGGATCAGAACGAGAGCGTCACGCGGGCGTAGTAATACCCACCGTTGATGCCCCAAGGCGCGAGCGAGGACGGCCGATCGTAGACGTTGCTGCCATCGGCCGGTTGCAGGGCCCCGTTGTTGTTGACGTTGGGAACCGTGGTGGCCTTGTGGTTAAGCACGTTGTTGGCGCCCAGATCGAGGCGGAAGGCCGGCGTGACTTTCCAACCCAGGTTCACGTCGGTGATCAGCGTGGTCGGCGTGCCGATCACGGTGTTGCCGGAGCCGGTGCCATCCAGGCTCACGTGCTGGCGCGTGATGCCGTAGAGCGTCTCGCGCAGGTTGAACGACAGCGGCCCGTGGGTGACCAGCGCGCCGGCGATCAGCTTGACGCGCGGCGTTGCGGTGGTGAGCGCGTCCGTGGCGTTGCGGGTCAGCAGGGTCGTCTGCCCGAATGCGGCATTATAAACCGCCGAAGGCAGGCTGGAGACGCGGGTAACCTTGGTCTGGTTGTAGTTGAAGCCCAGGCTCCAGTCGACGCGGTCGCCACTGCCGAAGCGGCTGCTGGCCGTCAGCGTTGCTTCCACCCCACGCGTGCGGGTATCCGCGCCGTTGGTGAACAGGTTGAGGCCGAAGAAGCTGTATCCGCTGGCCGCCACCACTGCCGGGTCGGTGCTCGAAATCAGGCCCCGCGCCGCAAGCGTGGAAAGCACGGCGGACGAAACCACGCCATTGCTGCCAAAGCCGCTCGAATAGCCCACGATCCCGCCCGAGGCGACGATGCGGTTGGTGATCTTGATCTGGTAGGCATCCACCGTCAGCTGCAGGCTGCCGCCGGGATGGGCGACGAAGCCGGCCGAAAAGTTGGTCGATTTTTCCGGCTTGAGCTTGCCAAAGCCCAGCGCGGCCACGGCGGGCGAATTGGGCGCGAGCTGGGCATAGATCGAATTGGGGCTGACGTTGGTGGAGGAATAGTATTCCTCTGCCAGGGTCGGCGCGCGAAAGCCGTTGGAAACCGTGCCGCGCAGGGCAAAGGCCGGGCTGAAATCATAGCGTGCGGTGGCCTTGCCCGTCCACACCGATCCGAAATCGGAATAGTGTTCATAGCGGCCTGCTAGATCGAGGTGCAGGCCCGACACCGGATCGAGCGCCGCGTCGATATAGCCGGCCCAGGTCTTGCGGCCGTTGACCCCGGCATCGCTCGGGCCAAAGCCGGGATAGGCGGCCGGCCCGCCGTTGTAGTAGGAGCCCAGCTCGCCGTTCTGGATGCCATAGTGGCCAACGCGGTATTGCGCGCCCAGCGAAAGCGTCAGCGGCTTTGCCAGGCCGAGCGGAATGTCCCGCGTGGCCCCCAGGTCTGCCACCCACTCGCTGTTGGTCAGGGTGCCATCGTAATAGTCGGTCTGCGGGCGCACTGCGGTGGTGCTGGCCTTCTGCACCGGCAGCCACGTGGCGGCATTGATCGAATCCCGCGTGTAGAGCGCATCGGCCACGCGGCCATACGTGAGAGAGCCATCCCACTGCCAGCCGCCCAGATCGCCCGAAAGCCCGGTGGTGAGCGAGAAGTCTTCCTCGTCCAGCGCGATGCGCGGGGTAAAGCCATTGGGGAAGGGCACCACCGTGTTGCCGTTGGCATCGGTGCCGGTATAGCGGCTGGGCGCGCGATAGTTCTGCCGCGCCGATGCGGTGCGCCGGCCATAGCTGCCAAAGGCATAGGCGTGCACATTGTCGCTCACGTCATAGCCGGCGTTGAACGCCAGGTTCCAGATCTGGTAGCGCGCATCGCCGAGGATGCGGTTGACATAGGGATAGTTCGCCGCCCCCTTGATCCCGTTGGCGTTGAGCGCGCTCAGGCTGCTGCGCAGCGTGCCATCGGTGTTGAAGAAGCGGTAATCGTAAGTCCCGCGCTGGGTATAATCGTGAAAGCGGTATTCGCCGGTCAGGTTGAGGAAGCCGCGATCGCCCAACTTGAACCCCTTGTTGAAGCTGCCCTCGAACGTCTTGCCGTCACCTTTGTAATACTGCCCGCCGGTCAGCGAGAGCTGCCCGCCATGATCGTCGTTGCGCAAGATGATATTGACCACGCCGGCGATCGCGTCAGACCCGTATTGCGCCGCCGCGCCATCCTGCAGGACTTCCACGCGACCGATCGAACCGGTGGGAATGAAGCTCAGGTCCGTGGTGGCCGCGCCCGAATAGGGGCTGCCGCCCAAGACGGCCAGGTTGGCGGTGAAGTGGCGGCGCTTGCCATTGACCAGAACCAGCGTGTCGTTGGGGCTGATGCCGCGCAAGGCCACGTTGAGCGTGAGATTGGCCGCGTCGCCGCCGAACGATTGCGTGCCCAGGCTGGGCAGGCTTTGTCCCAGAACCTGGCGCAGATCGCGCTGCCCGACATTTTCGATGGTGCTGGCGCCCAGGATCTGAATCGGCGCGGCGCTGTCGGCAGCGCGGGTGCCGGTGGTGCGCGTGCCGGTCACGATGATGTCGGTGGCCGTGGCTGGCGCCGTGTCAGGCTCGGCAGCGGGCGCGGGCGGTGTTGCGGCAAAGGCAGCAGCGGGTAGCGCCAGCATCAGGGCCGACGCGGCGAGCAAAGCGGATTTCATGGAATTCCCCCCATGGCAAGAAATGCCGCGCTGCGGTTCGGGCCTTTGGCCAGGCAGCGCGTGAGGGCTCGCTAGGCAATAAACTCTACCGATTGAATTGAGAATGTCTCGTTCATTGTTTGCCCGCAACGATATGTTGCGCAGCGCAAATAGGTGCGGGCTGCGCGGTGCCGTTGCTGCGGGCTGCGGCATTGCCGATGCTCATAGCTGCCCGCTTCGCCTGCGTGCTGCGCGAGGCTGGCTTGAGAGAGTTCAATCGCGCTATCAGCAACGCTCGTCATTGGGCCTGCCGGGCGGCGCGCGCTGGCCGATCCGGGCATCGCGCAGGCAGTCACGCCTCGTCGCGCGGCGCCACATGCTTCATCGCGCGTTCAGCCAGACGGCGGAAATTTGGGCGCGGACAAGCACAAGGAGCGACATCCATGACAGGATTCCCCAAGTTTGTGATCGGTGCCGCCGCGCTTACGCTGGCAGGGGCCTGCGCCGCCCAGGCGGCCACGGCCGATGTGCATACCATGCTGGTCAACCTCCCCGATGGCTCGGTGGCGCAAGTGCAATATCAGGGCGCGGTGCCGCCGCGCGTTGCGGTTCAGCCGGTGGCGCTGGCCGATCCATTCGCCCAGATGGATATGATTTCGGCAATGATGGACCAGCAGGCGGCTGCGATGATGCAGCAGGTTGCCTTGATGCAGCGTGCCGCCATGGCCAATGCCGCCGCCGCGCCAGCGGGCGCCGCACCCGGCGTGACCGTGGCTGGCATGGGCAATCTGCCCAAGGGCGTGCACATGACCTATGTTTCGTCCACCACCGACGCATCGGGCTGCACCCGCACGGTATCCTACAGTTCCGAGGGCGGCGCCGATGCCGCGCCGCGCGTGACGCAGGCCGCGTCCGACGCCTGCAGCGCGGTCAAGCCCAACACCCAGGCTGTGCCGGCCAAGGCAGAGGCACCCGCCGCGCCGGCCGCAACCGTCGGCCAGAAAGTGTAACGGCGCCGGCGGCACGGGGGAGCGCCTTTTGGCGCCCCGTGCCGCCCGTGTGTCTACATCGCGACCCGCGCATGCCGCACCAGGTGCGCGCGTTCCGCTTCCAGCCAGGTGAGCGCATCGGGCGCGGCGGACGTGCATGTGGCGAAAGCGAAATCCGGTTCGAACACGTCGATGGTGTAAAACCGCGTCCAGCGCGCGCCATCGATCGCGCATTCCTGGGTGACGGTGCCATCGGGCAGGAGCGTGAACGGGCCTGGCGCGATCGGCTTGCCCCGCCGCGCGGGCTGGGTGCTGTGGGTCACGATCTCGCTGCCCAATGCCACCGACACTTCATAGCTTTCGATCGCCGCAGCGCTGGCGCACCCGTTGGCAATTGCCTGCTCCAGGCTTTCCGTGCCGGCCAAGGCTGCATCATCGGCCGGCAGGCGTGAGCGCGCGAGGGCGATGTGCGCGCCCGCCATGATCAGCCCGCCGTCCATCGCGTGCCGGGCGCCCGTGGCCTCCTCGCGCATCGCCGTGAGCCGCAGGCCAAGCAGCGGGCCCTGCGTGCTTTGCTGGCGCCAATCCTCGACATAGGCACCCGAAGGCGCGAATTCGAGCACGCTGTTGCCGATGAACGCCAGGCGGGCCGGCTCGGGCCACTGGTTGCGCGGCTGATAGCTGCGCGCGATCGACCATGACAGTTCAGCGCGGCGCTCGTCCCATAGCGTATCCCCCACCCAGCCTTGCCGATCGGAAACGGCCGTCTGGTCAAGGCCCGGCAAGCGCAAGTCCAGCGTGAAGCTGCGCGATTGGAACCAGTAGACCGGCGTCGTCTCGTCGGTCAGCCCGGTGCAGAACGTGATGCTCTTGCGCCGGAATGCGCCGAGCAGATGGCGGGGAAACGCCAGGTCCCCCAGCGGACGGGGTGGCAGGACGGCCAGCAACTGGTCGAGCGTCATGGTCGTGCCCCGGCCTCGCGCTGGCCAAAGGAATCAAGCGGCACGGGATCGTTCAGCACCAGTTCGCCGCGCGCGATGCGCGCCTTGAGATAGGCAAAGGTCTGCGCGGTCTGGTTGAACAAGTGTTCGCCGCCCTTGATCGGGCGATAGTGCGACGCCTGCTGTCCCGCCGGCCCCACGACCAGCGGCGCGATGACATGGTCATAGTCGCACGAGAAGAACAGCGGGAAGGAATAGCGCTCCTGCGCCACTTTCTTCACCCGGTGCTTGGTGGCGAGGTAGCGGCCGTTGGACAGGATTTCCATCATGTCGCCCACGTTCATGATCAAGGCGCCGTCCACCAGCGGCACGTCCACCCAGTTGCCCTGCTTGTCCACCACTTGCAGGCCCGGCGCGGTCACGTGCAGCAGGGTAAAGCATTCATAGTCGGTGTGGGCGCCGATGCCGGGGCGATCCTGCGCATCGGCATCGTGGGGGTAGTGGATCAGCCGCAACTGGCTGGGCGGATGGCGCAGGTGGGCGTCGAAATGGCTTTCCGCCAGCCCCAGCGCCAGGGCAAAGGCGCGGAACAATTGGTGGCCGATGCCGGTCAGGTGTTGGTACCAGGCCTGCACGTCCTCGCGAAAGCCGGGCATCGGCGGCCACAGGTTGGGCCCCAGCAGCGGGCGACGGCCGTGCGCGTGGGCATAGTCCACGTTGATGTCATAGGCTTCCTTGAGATCGGGCGTGCCGCTGCCGAATTGTTCTTCGCCCACCGGCACATAGCCGCTGTGGTTTTCGGACAGGCCGATGTAGCTGGCCATCTTAGCCGCCTGGTCTTGCGCGAAGTAGGCCTTGGCGCGCGCCACCACACGGTCGCGCAATGCCGTGTCGATCTGGGCCCCGGTGACATAGAGAAACCCGGCGTCGACACAGGCGCGGTCCAGCTCATCGGCCACGGCCAGGCGGTCTTCGCGCCGCGCGCTTTGCAGGCGGGTGATATCGACGAGCGGAAGAACATGGGTGGGCGTGACCATGCCGCCATAGTGACAAGCCCGCGCCCGCCGCGCCACCCCGCAAACGACGATAACGGTCATCAATGCAGTCTATGCCCCCGGGCCGGATCGGACGCGCCGTCTGGATCGGGTTTCGAGGGCAAGCAGTGCCCGCGCGCAAGCGCTGAATGCGGGTCTTTCGGGGCGGCCTGGTGGTTCAGGGCGCCTGGAAATAGGCGGCGCACATGCGCGCCAGTTCGCCCTTGAGCACGTTCCAGTCGTAATTGGTGACCGACTCGCTGCTCGATCCCAGGCTGAGCTGGCGGGCGAGGGTTGCAAAGATGATATGGTGCGCCGACGAGGCGGCGAGTTCGGGATCCGCGCCACCGAATTCGTCGCGATAGGTCATGAACGCGGCCACGGCCTTGTCCACCGCGCGCAACGCCGCCTGCTTGCCCAAGGCTGAAATCTGCGGGTCCTGCTCGGCGCGCATCATGGTCAGGCGCAAGAGCGGGGCGTTGACGCGGAGCACTTCGGAATAGGCCTCGACATAACGAGGCACGAATTCGGCAAGGTTGGCGCAGGACGCGGCCAGCGCCGCGTGCATCGCGTTCTCCTCGCGCGCCAGGTTCTGCGTGGCCTGAAGCAGCACCGCACGCACCAGGCTGTCCTTGTTTTCAAAGCGCAGATAGATCGAGCCGATCGACACTTTGCCGCGGCTGCTCACTTCCTGAAGCGTGAAATCTTCGCTGCCGCGTTCCAGCATCAGTTCGCGCGCAGTGGCCAGCATGCGTTCGAGCGAAGCCTTGCTGCGGCCCTGCAAAGGCGCGCGGCTCAGGCCTTCGAGCGTGAATTCCTGGGCGTCCGCCGGGACGGACGTTTCTTGCGACATCAAGGCAACCCTATGCTGGCGCCAGCCGGAACGGCGGGTGCGTGTTGCGGTGCCATATCGTCATTTGTTGCGCCCGCCAACCGGCCAGTCATCATTGCGTCACACGCCCGGTGCCCCAGCCTTGGCGTCATGCCGGGGCAAGCACGGCCTTGTGGCGCAGCGCAATCGCGCCGCCGGCCAAGGCCGCTGCCAGGGCGACGACGCCGGCCGCCAGGAAAGCGCCCTGCATCGAACCCAGGTGCCGCGCCACCAGCCCGACCAGGACCGGCGAGACCGCTTGGCCCAGGAAGAAGCAGCTTGTCCACACCCCCATGCCGCGCCCGCGGTGGCGGAACGAGAACTTGCTTTGCGCCCAGGCGATCAGGGCGGGTACCGCCATGCCGGCACCGGTCTGCTGGATGACCAGCGCCACCTGCATCTGCAGCACGCTGTGCGCCAGGCCAATGCCGGCCAGGCCCAGGCCGAACAGCAGCAGGAACGTGGCGATCTGCGCGGCATTGCTGAAACGCGAAACAATGCGGAAGACCACGGCGCCGGCAAGGATGAAGAAGCTGGGGATGAACGTGGCCTTGCTCACCGCCATGGGATCGGTCACGCCCATTTCGGCCCAGGCGATGCTGCCATTGACGATGAACACATAATAGAGAACCGACGAAAACAGTGTCAGCCCGCCCACCAGGAACGCCATGCCCAGCGGGAAGCGATCAGCCTGCGTCGGCGGGGTCACCGTGCCGGGCGTGGCCAGCGCGGCTGGTTCAGGCTGGCGGGGTTCGTAGATGAAGGCATACATCGCCGCAAAGATCGGCAGCGCCACCAGGTAGACCAGGAAGCTGCCGTTCCAGCGCCAGGCCGCCACCGCCGCGACCAGCAGGAAGACGAGCGATTGGAACAGCGGACCCACCATGCCTTGCAGCATCAGCCAGGTGCGGCGTTCGCGGTCTTCCCAATAATCGGCGATCAGGGTGTTGACGATGGTGAGGATGCCGGCCTCGCAAACCCCCAGCAAAAGGCGCGAGGCGAAGATGACATCGAGGTTTTCGAGGAAGAACGGCGCCGTGCCCACGATCCCGTAGAAGAATGTGCAGGCCAGCAGCAGTGGGCGGCGGCCGAAACGATCGACGAACAGGCCGGCGAACGGCGCCAGCACGGCGATGGCATAGCCTGGCGCGGTAACCATGGCCGGCACGCGAATCGCGGCATCGGGCACGTCCTTGAAATGGCCGATCATTGCCGCCACCACCGGGAACATGGCGATGATGGCGAAAACCGGCAGGAAGCCGGCCACGATCATCGTCAGACCTTGCGGTTTGAGCGTGAGCGAGGCGTAAAACTTGCGGACGAGCTGCATGCAAAATTCTCCCGTCGGGGCCGTTCGGGCGCGACCATTCCTGCTTGACGGCGCTCGCCCTATCAAACTAGAATCGGTATTACAAACGAAACCGCGTGGGGAGAGTGACTTGCGGCGTCTGAGAATGGCTATGATCGGCGGCGGGCCTGGTGCTTTCATCGGCCCGGTGCATCGCTATGCGGCGGAAATGGATCGGGAAATCGAGCTGGTCGCCGGCGTGTTTTCCAGCGATGCGGCGCGCGGCCAGGCGGCGGCGGCAAGCTATCGCATCGATTCTGCGCGGGCCTATCCCACGCTTGAGGCGATGTTCGCGGCCGAACGTGCGCGGCCTGATGGCATCGATTTCGTTTCGATCGTCTCGCCCAATCACCACCATCTGCCCGCTGCCCGCGCCGCGCTGGCGGCCGGTGTTCCGGTGATGACCGACAAGCCGCTGACCGCGACCCTGGCCGAAGCGCAGGAACTGGCCGGGCTGGTTGCGGCCGCGGGCCTGCCCTTTGGCGTGACCTATACTTATTCGGGCTATCCCCTGGTGCGTGAGGCGCGGGCACGCGTTGCCGCCGGCGCGCTGGGCACGGTGCGCAAGATCGTGGTGGAATATCCCCAAGGCTGGCTGGCTGGAGAAGCGACGGGCAAGCAGGCGCAGTGGCGCGTCGACCCCGCGCGCGCGGGGCTGGGCGGGTGCATCGGCGACATCGGCGTTCACGCATTTCAACTGGCTGAATTCATCAGCGGGCTGAAAGTGACCGAACTGCTGGCCGATCTGGCCGCCGTGGTGCCCGGCCGCACGCTCGACGATGATTGCACGGTGCTGCTGCGTTTCGACAACGGCGCGCGCGGCGTCCTGCTGGCCAGCCAGATCGAAGTGGGCGAACGCAATGGTCTGCGCATTCGGCTCTATGGCGACAAGGGTGGCCTGACCTGGCGCCAGGAAACGCCCAATGTCTTGGAATACAACACCATTGACGGGCGCAGCGAAGTGATCCACGCCGGAAGCGGTCAGCTCGGCCCGGATGCCGTGGCGCGCACGCGCACACCGGCCGGCCACCCCGAAGGATACCTGGAAGCCTTTGCCAACCTCTACCGCGATTTTGCCGCCTTGTTGCGCGGCGAGGCAGCGCCGCTGCTGCCGGGCGTGGCAGAGGGCTTGCGCGGCATGGCGTTCATCGCCACCGCCGTGGCGGCCAGCCGCGAAGGCGCCGGATGGGTGCCCCTGAGGGCTTTGAAATCGACCGTTTGAAGGAGCCGAACAGCCATGAAGACCATTCAGGGGCCGGGCATTTTCCTGGCCCAGTTCGCCGGCGATGCCGCCCCGTTCAACAGCCTGGATGCCATCGGCAGCTATATGGCCGGCCTGGGCTACAAGGGCGTGCAGATCCCCAGCTGGGACAAGCGCCTGTTCGATCTTGACCTGGCAGCGGAAAGCCAGACCTATTGCGATGAGGTGAAGGGCCTGCTCGCCGACAAGGGCCTGGCGATCACCGAACTTTCCACCCACCTGCAAGGGCAGTTGGTGGCGGTGCATCCGGCATTCGACGCGCAGTTCGATGCCTTTGCCCCGGCGCAGGTTCACGGCAACCCGGCCGCGCGCCAGGCCTGGGCGGTGGAGCAGGTGAAGAAGGCGGCGGTTGCCAGCCGGCGCTTGGGCCTGAGCGCCCATGCCACGTTTTCCGGCGCGCTGGCCTGGCCCTATTTCTATCCCTGGCCGGCGCGGCCCGCGGGCCTGGTGGAAGACGCGTTTGACGAACTGGCGCGGCGGTGGAAGCCGATCCTGGACGTGTTCGACGAAAACGGCGTGGACGCGGCCTATGAAATCCACCCCGGCGAAGACCTGCACGACGGCGCGACCTTCGAGATGTTCCTGGAACGCGTGGGCAACCATCCGCGCGCCAACATTCTCTACGATCCCAGCCACTTCGTTCTGCAATGCCTGGATTACCTGGCCTATATCGACATCTATCACGAGCGGATCAAATGCTTCCACGTGAAGGATGCCGAGTTTCGCCCCAACGGGCGCAGCGGCGTTTATGGCGGGTACCAGAGCTGGGTTGATCGGCCCGGCCGGTTTCGCAGCCTGGGCGATGGGCAGGTGGATTTCCCGGCGATCTTTTCCAAGATGGCGCAATACGACTTCCCCGGCTGGGCAGTGCTGGAATGGGAATGCGCGCTCAAGCATCCCGAGCAGGGTGCGGCCGAGGGCGCCCCGTTCATTGCCCGGCACATCATTCGCGTCACCGAGCACGCGTTTGACGACTTTGCCGCCGGTGGCGCCGACCGCGCGCTCAACCGCAAGCTGATGGGCATCTGACCTTCATTCCGGCTCGCCGTGGCGCTGCCTGCCAGCCGCGCCACGGCGATCCGGTTCCGTAGATTGCCGGGCGATTGCGCCGCATTCGCGGCCAATAGCGTTTTGCCGGCTTGACCTATTTTAGAACCATTATATTGATTACGATAAATCAAACCGACGCGGGAGAATGCCTCATGGCCATCAAGCAACCAGCCGCCGTGCTGCTTGCAGCGCTTGCGCTTGGCATTCCCGGTGTTGCAGCGGCCGGCCCCGCGCCACTCGTGCGCACGGCACAGGGCCTGGCGGCGGGCACGGCGAGCCGCGGCGTGGAAGCATGGTTGGGGCTGCCTTATGCGCAAGGCCCGGTCGGCGCGCTGCGCTGGCAAGAGCCGCGCCCGGCACCGGCCTGGCAGGGCGTGCGCGATGCCAGCCGCTTTGGCCCCTCGTGCTATCAGGCGCAGGCCGGCGCCTGGGGCCCTTATACCGCCGAATTCCTGGCGCCGCCGCCTTTTTCCGAAGATTGCCTGACCGCCAACGTGTGGAAACCGGCGGGCCCGGCGCATGGCTTGCCGGTGCTGGTGTTCATCCATGGCGGCGGGTTCAGCGGGGGTGGCGCCACCGTGCCGGTCTATGACGGGGCAGCCTTGGCGGCGCGGCAGGCCGTGGTGGTCACCATCCAGTATCGCGTGGGCGTGTTCGGGTTCCTCGCCCATCCGGCGCTGCGCGGGCCAGGGCAATCGGGTGCCTCGGGCAATTATGGCCTGGAAGACCAGATTGCCGCGCTGCGCTGGATCAAGGCCAATATTGCCCGCTTTGGCGGCGATCCGGCCAACGTGACGATCGCGGGTGAATCCGCCGGCGCCGAATCGGTCGTGGCGCTGATCGTGTCGCCCCGCGCCAAGGGCCTGTTCGCCAAGGCCATGGCGCTGAGCGGCGCGAGCATGGCGGTGGACGTGCCCAGCCTAGCGCAGGGCGATGCCGAAGGTCAGGCGCTTGGCGCGCGGCTGCAGGCCGCAGACGCGGCAGCGCTGCGCGCGGTTGCGGCGGCAGACCTGGTGGAGGCGACCAAGGTGGTTCCCGGTGGCAGCGGCCCGCCACGCCTGGTCTACGTGCCCCACGTTGATGGTGCGTTCCTGCCGCATGATCCGGTCCGCGCGGCGATGCCGGTGGCCAGCCCGGTCCCGTTGCTGACGGGCTTCAACGGCGCCGAGATGATCGACCCGTCGATCCGCACGCCCGCCGCGTTCGAAGCGGCGGTGCGAGGGCGTTATGGCAATTTTGCCGATCGGCTGCTTGCGCTCTATCCCCATGCCGATGCGGCGCAGGCCCAGCAATCCAACCTGCTGATCGCGCGCGACCGTTATATGACCGGGCTGCTGCTCTGGGCCAGGGCTCGCGCGCAGGCGGGCCAGCGGGTCTATGCCTATCTTTACGACCATGCCTATCCGCCCGCGCCGGGCGGGGCATCGTTCGGCGCGTTCCATTCCTCGCAACTGCCTTATCTGTTTGGCACGTTGGGGCAGGGCGGGCGCCAGTTCACCGCGCGCGATGCGGCGGTCAGCCGGCAATGGCAGGACCACGTGCTGGCGTTTCTGCGCAGCGGCAACCCGGCCGGCCGCGGTGCGCCCTGGCCGGCGATGGCGGCGGACGGTTCTGGCGCGGTGATGTGGCTGGGTGACAAGCCGGGCCTGGCACCGGCGGTATCCACCCCGGCACGGCAGGCGGCCTTTGCCGCCTATGCCGCGGCCGGTGGCAATCTGGGGCTGATGTAATGGCATTCCGCGACGAAGCTGATCGGCACGAGGCAAAGCGAGGTAACATGGCAGACAAGACCGCCGGTGCATGGCAGCGCCGCGAATTCATGGCCGGGTTGGCGCTGTTCGGCGCGGCCCTTGGGGCCTCGCTCGCCCCGGCCGACGAAGCGCTGGCCGCCGCGCGGCGCAAGGCGGCGCGGCTGGCCCCGCACCAGGCGTTGATGCGTGATGTTGCCCAACTGGTCATCCCGCGCACGGGCACGGCCGGGGCCGGTGAAGTGGGGGCGGGCACGTTTGTGCTGCTCGCGCTCGACCACGGGCTGGACGGCACGCGCAAGCCGCTGGCCGATGCGCTGCGCGCTGATCCGGCGGTCGCGGCCTTTGCCCGTCCCGATGGCAGCCTCGATCACGCGAGCTGGCTGGCCGCCGAACTTGCCAAGCGCGCCGGGCGTCCGTTTGCCGTGGCAACGCCCGCGCAACGCCAGTCCGCGCTGGCCGCACTCGATCACGATGCCTTTGCCAAGGTGCCTGCTGCGCAGCCCTGGCACCCGATCAAGAACCTTATCCTGACCGGTTACTACACCAGCGAGATCGGCGGTTCCAAGGAACTCAACTACGAACTCGTGCCCGGCCGGTGGGACCCCGACGTGCCGGTCACCCCCACCACGCGCAGCTATTCCAGCGACTGGACGGCCATCGATTTCGGCTGATTTGCGGACAGGATGTTTCCCATGGATTTCGATGCGATTGTGGTTGGCTCGGGCATCAGCGGTGGCTGGGCGGCCAAGGAATTGACCAAGGCTGGGCTCAAAGTGCTGATGATCGAGCGGGGCCGCGAGATCCGCCATCAGCAGGACTATGATACGGAAATGAAAGCGCCCTGGGAAATGCCGTTCCGGGGCGAGGGCGATGCCGCGCTCTATGAACGGGAATATCCCGTGCAGATGCTCAATCGCCATTTCAACGAATTCACCCAGGGCCACTTCGTCAACGACGCGCAGAACCCCTATCAGACCACGCCCGAAACGCAGTTTACCTGGTTCCGCAGCTATCAGCTGGGCGGCCGCTCGCTCACCTGGGGCCGGCAGTGCTATCGCTGGTCGGACTATGACTTTGCCGCCAATGCGCGCGATGGCCACGGCACCGACTGGCCGATCCGCTATGCCGACCTGGCCCCATGGTACGACAAGGTGGAAAGCTTCGTCGGCGTCTCGGGTGCCAAGGAAGGCCTCAAGCAATTGCCTGACGGGCAATTCCAGCCGCCCATGGCGCTCAACGTGGTGGAGCAGCACACGCGCGAAGCGATTGCGGCGCGCTGGCCCGATCGCTGCCTTACCGTGGGACGCACCGCGAACCTGACCCAGGCCAAGGAAGAAGAAGGCCGGGCGCCGTGCCAGTATCGCTCGATCTGCGCGCGCGGGTGTTCCTATGGCGCCTATTTCTCCACGCAGTCGAGCACTTTGCCGGCCGCCATGGCCACCGGCAACCTGACCGTGATTACCGATGCCGTGGTCGAAGCGGTGGACTATGACCCGGCCACGCGCCGGGCCACCGGGGTGCGCTACATCGACACCAAGACCCGCACCCGCAAGAGCGCCACCGCGCGGCTGGTCTTCCTGAACGCCGGGGCGTTCAATTCGGTGCACGTGTTGCTCAATTCCGCCACCGAGGCGATGCCACAGGGCCTGGCCAATTCCAGCGGCGTGCTGGGCACGCACATCATGGACCATGCCAACACGCTTTCGGCAGCGGCGATCATGCCCGGCTTCGACGCGCATACCTCGTTCGGCAACCGGCCGACCGGCATTGTCATTCCGCGGTATCGCAACATGGAAACGCTCGACGGCGTCGGCCACACGCGCGGCTTTTCGTTCCAGGGCGGCGCGTTGCAAAGCACCTGGACGCAGGGCAAGCGGATGGAAGGGATCGGTGCGGACTACAAGAACACGCTGCACCGTCCCGGCCCGTGGCGCATGGTGCTGGTGGCCTTTGCCGATTGCGTGCCGCGCGCCAGCAATCGCCTGACGCTCGATCGCAGCAAGACCGATGCCAACGGCCTGCCGCAGCTCAAGATCGAGTTCGCCTTTGGCGCGGAGGAACACGCCGCACTTGCCCAGGCCAAGGCCGAGGCAGCCGAAATGCTCACCGCTGCGGGCGGGCAGGTCATCATGGGCTTTGACCGGCCGGGTGCGGGCGGCACCGCGATCCACGAGATGGGCGGCGCGCGCATGGGCAACGATCCGGCCACCAGCGTGCTCAACAAGTGGAGCCAGGCGCACGATGTGGCCAACCTGTTCGTCACTGATGGCGCGCAGATGAGTTCGTCGGCGTGCCAGAACCCGTCGCTCACCTACATGGCCTTGACTGCACGCGCCGCCGATGCGGCCGTGGACATGCTGCGTGAAGGCAAGATCTGAGCGTGCCAAAGTCCACCGGTCGAGACCCGCAAAGCCTGACGCATCGCCAGAAAACCTTCGCGTTGATCACCCTGATCACGGCGCTGGTGCTCGAAATCGTCGACATGACGATCGTGAACACCGCGCTGCCGGCGATCAAGGCCAGCCTGGGCGCGGATGCCCAGGCATCGCAATGGATCGTGGCGGGCTATTCCCTGGCCTTTGCCGTGCTGCTCATGGCCGGTGGCCGCCTGGGCGATACTTTCGGCTATCGCCGCATGTTCCTGATCGGGGTGACGGGTTTCACCCTTGCTTCGGCGGCCTGCGGGCTGGCCACGACCGGCACGGCGCTGGTGGCAGCGCGGCTGCTGCAGGGCGCGACGGGGGCGGTGATGGCGCCCCAGGCGATGGCCATGGTCCAGGTCATGTTCTCCCCGCTCGAACGCGTTTCACGCATGGCGTTGTTCGGCGTGATCGGCGGCCTGGCAGCGATCGCCGGCCCGGTGCTGGGCGGCATCCTGATCGAGGCCAACCTGTTCGAACTTGGCTGGCGCGCGGTGTTCCTGATCAACCTGCCGGTGGGGATCGGCGCGGTGATCGCCGGCCTGGTGCTTTTGCCCGAGGCCCGATCGAGCCGGCCGGCCGGCTATGACCTGCTCGGCATGGCATGGTTCGGCCTGGCCATGGCGGCGCTGTTGCAACCGCTGATCGGCGCGGCCGAAAGCGGCCATAGCGGGGTGAACCTGTGGCCGCTGCTCGCCGTGATACCTTTGGGGATCATGGCCTGGCGCCACGCCGGGCGGCGCGTGCGCGAGGGGCGCCCGGCGCTGTTCGATCCGGCCTTGTTCAACATTGCCAGTTTCCGGCTGGGGCTGGCGCTGGCAATCGTGTTCGGCGGGGTGGGATCGGGCTTCCTGCTGGTCTTTGCCTTTGCCTGCCAGGCAGAGCGCGGCCAGACGCCGCTGTTCACCGGCTTGCTGCACATGCCCTATGGCCTGGGCGCGATGTTCGGCATCGGGGTGATGAGCCGCAACCTTCTGCCAAGGCTGGGCCGCTGGGTGCTGGTGCTGGGCGCGGCGACGATGCTGCCCGCCACTGCGCTGGTGCTGTGGGGCATTACCGTTGCACACCTGCCATGGCTGCTGGTGGTGCTGGCGCTGATGATGGCGGGCGCGGGCATGGGCATGACATCGGGCTGCGTTGGGCCCGTGGTGGTTTCACGCGTGGATCGTGACCACGCCGGGGCGGCCAGTGCCCTGCTCAAGACCAGCCAGCAATTCGGTGCGGCGCTGGGCGTTGCGCTGGTGGGCAGCCTCTATTTCGCCAGCGGCGCACGCGATTATCCGTTTCCGGCGATGGCCGCGCTGGCGGCGATCGTCGTGCTGCTGGGCCTGTGCATCGCGATTGCCTGGCGGCTGCCGCACAAGCTGTTTGATTGAAGCAGCGGGCGGGGGCGCCGCTGCGCCACCCGCCCGCTGGTGAGAACCGGGCCTAGCCCTGGGGTTCGAGCGTGGCGAGCGCCACGTCGTTGCTGTGCATCGGCACTTCGCGCACGAAGGCGCCATCGCTGCCAACGGTGACCATCTCGCTCGCTTCCGGCTTGTCTTGTGCCTGGGCCTGAAGGCTGGCCAACTGCGCCGGGGTGAGCTGTTCCGGGGCCCCCATGTCGATATAGGCGGAATAGGCATCGTTGGCGCGATAGCCGGTGCGATGCAGGGTATAGCGATAACGACCCGGCTTGAGGTGGTTGAACGCCAGGCGCACCGGCGCGACCGGCGCATTGGGCACCAGCTTGCCAAAGAAGCTGCGGTTGCTGGTGGGCTGGTCCGGCTGCCGGAAATCCCACACCAGCGCGGTGATCTTGCGGCCATCGCTGGCGATCCTGCTTTGCCCGTCGGCCGACGGCACGCGATGGCCCTGCAGGGCATGGAGATACTTGTAGGCGAACCACGCGGGCTTGCGGATGCCGTCCTTGGTCATCAGGCCAAAACCGCCGTGGAATTCGGTCGTCGGCGGGCCGGGTTCCTCGAACAGATCGGAATAGACCCAATAACTCATCCCTTGCGCCGCGCCTTCCACGGCTTTTAGCTTGGACAGGATATAGGGCGCGCTGACATAGGAATCGTGCACCAGGTCGCGCGGGGTATAGCTGGTGCTCCATTCGGTGAAATAGAGCGGCAGGCCAGGGAAGGGCGAAGCCTCGATCTGCTGGCGCACGCGCAGCACGTCACCCGTGATCGCCTGCGCCGACGGATCGAGCTTGGTATCGTCCTTGCCCATTTCATCGAGGAAACCGCCGTTCACGCCATAGGTGTGCGTGGTGACGAAATCGATCGCGCCGCCCTTGGCCTTCACATAGGCGAGCAGTTCGGGCACCCACGCCGCGCCTGCCGTCGAAGGACCGCCCACGCGCAGCTGCGGGTCGATCGCCTTGATGGTTTGTGCCGTTTGCAGATAGAGGTCGAAATAGGCCGGTTGATCGGCTTTTTCCCAGAAGCCGGCCAAGTTGGGCTCGTTCCACACTTCGAAAAACCACTGCCGCACTTCCTCCCGGCCATAGCGCGCAATCGCATGGCGCACGAAGGCGTCGACCAGATCGCGCCACGGCCCCGGCTGAGGGTGCGAGGTGTTGCCCTTCCAATAGAAGATCGTCTGGTCCGAGGTCTTGATCGCATCGGGGGTGAAGCCGAGTTCGACGAAGGGGCGCAAGTGCCGCGCCTTGAGATCGTCGTAGAGTGCGTCGATCGCGGTCCAGTCATAGACGATCTTGCCGTTAACGCGCTTTACCGTGCCCAGCGCATCGTGGAAGATGTCGTGAAAGCGGATGGTGCGGAAGCCCAGTTCGTCGCTCGCGATCTTGAGCTGCGCCATGTTTTCCGGGCGGCGCAGCGTGCCGGGGTAGTCCGACCCGATCGAGAGATCGAAGAAGCGATCGATCGGCCCGCCATCGCGCGCCGCATCGATGGCGATCTGGCGCACGGCCGGCGGCCCGTCCGGCACGGCATTGGCCTGCGGTGCGCCCGGCGCGGGCAGCGGCTTGTTGGCCGGCATGCCGACGACCAGGCCGCGCCCGTGGGGCGCGAGGTAGAGCGTGCCGGGATCGAGCATGTCGCCCGCGATCGCGCGCAGCGTGCCGAACTGCTGGTCTGCGCTGTTGATCCGCACCCAGTTGGCGCCGGCATCGTCGGACCGCCACAGCCCTTCCTGGCCCATGACCTTGCCCCACAGGAACACCGCCGGGTAGCCATCCTTGACCGTGGGCGCGCCAAAGCTGACCAGCCAGGCCTCGGTCACCTTGCGGTTCTGGGTGACCTTGGTCTTGCTGTCGGGCGAATGGAACAGGCCCATCGGCAGTGCCAGCCACAGATCGCGCACGCGGCCTGGCACCACCGCCAGGCGGCCCTGCTGCCAGGATTCAAGCTTGGGCAGCCCTTCGATCAGCGGCTTGAACGTGGCGCCGCCATCGCCGCTGGCCAGCACGGCGGATGCCGCACGATCATAGACATAATAGATGCCGTCGGCGGCCTTGTCCGCCACGGGCAGGTAGGAATCATCGGCGCGCGCAGTGATCCCGGACGAAGGCTTCCAGGTGCGGCCCATGTCGGTCGAGAAATAGAGGCCATCCTTTTGCGGCGCCCAGACGAGCGACGTAGCCTTGGCCGAAATGGCCGCCACGCCCAGCCCGCGCCATGGCTCGCCAGGTGCCGGCGGTTGCCAGGCAGAAGCGCCGAACGGGGTCCAGCTGGCGCCGCCGTCGGCCGAGACATAGCCGTGGGTGGGCGCGCGATCGACCAGGCGGACCAGGTTGCCGGGCTTGAGGCCGGCATAATCGATGCTGAAGTTGGTTTCGCTGGCGGGCGTGAACAGGCCCTTGCGCGGCGGCGTGCGCGCCAGGTCTTCCCAGGCACCGCCGCCGACATCGCCGAACGCGGCGAGGATTGCCGCCCCGCCGGTGGGCGAGACCATCTGCAGCGTGGCGGCCTCTTCCAGGTTGGCCACGGTGAAATCGAATTGCACCGGCTCCTGGCCCTTGGCGCTGGCAAGGTTGCGGCTCATCCACAGGCCATAGCCGGTGCCATAGACCAGTTCGTCGGGCTTGAACGGATTGAACTTGAGATCGGCCATCCAATGGCCCATCCGATCCTCGCCCTTCATGTAGTCGACCAGCCAGGGATAGCCCTTGGGATCGTGGCGTGCGTGCGTGGACAAGGCGTTCCAATGCGCGCCGCCGTCACGCGAAAGGTAGATATCGTCGCCCGGTGCCCAGCGATCGATGGTCGATACCGCCAGGGTGCCATCGCTCGACAGGTCGATGCCGGAAAAGCCGCCGGGCAGGCCCGGAGCGGGCGGGGTGGGGGTGATATCGTGCCACGCGCCGTCCTTGCCGTCGCGCTTCCACACCGCGCCGGTCTTGACGTTGGCGGGGTTGAGCGTGCTGGCCTGGTCGCCGCCGGCGAACGTCACGTAGAGGCTGCCGTCGGGGCCGAAGACCAGGTGCTGGGGCACCAGCGCGGGCAAACCGCGCACGGGGGCAAAGCTGGCGCCGCCGTCGCGGCTCACCACCAGCGCGCCGGTGCCGTCGGTCGATCCGGCCCAGACCTGGTTGGCCACGGCGGGATCGACCGCGACCAGGCTGAACCCGGCGACACTGGCGCCGGTGCGGGCAAAGCTGCGGCCGCGATCGGTGCTTTTCCACAAGCCGTCGCGGTTCGACCCGAAATAGAGCACGTCGCCTTGGCGCGGATCGACGGCCAGCCGCTCGCCCGAGCCGCGGCCATCGCTGTTGCCGCCCACGCCGATCGGCAGTTCGGTTTTCTGCCAGGTGCGGCCGCGATCGTCGGAACGCAGGATGGCGCCCTTGCGGCTCCATTGTGAAAGATAGAGCCCCGTTGCGGCATAGATCCGATCGGGCGCCTGGGGATCGACGGCAAAGCTGAGCACGCCCATCAGATCGCCATCGTCATGGCCCAGGTGATCGAGCAGGGGCAGCCACCGCTTTCTTTCGAAATCAAAGCGATACATGCCGCCGATATCGGTGCGGGCATAGAGGATGCCGGGCTGGCGGGGATGATAGAGGAACCCGTCGATGAACCCGCCCGCGCCGAACGGCACGGTCTGCCAGTGATAGGGCCCACTCGCCAGCGGAACGGGCGCTGCGGTGGCGGCGGCGGGTGCCGGTCCCTGGGCATGAGCCGGCATGGACAGGGCAAGGCTTGCGGCGGTAGCGCCCAAGGCGGCCATGGTCCTTCGCGCGGGGCACGTTGCGGGCATGTCTCTCTCCTTCCCTGGCCGGCTGCGGGGCACGGCGGGTTATGGTTTTTGCGCTGGATTTCGCTTCCTTGCGGCAGGGCATAAATTGCGCTCGAATTGCCGTCAAGATAGCGCTAACAATACACCATCAAAAACGCGGCGCACACCCCGTCGGGCGCGTGCCGAGCATCGAGAGGAGCCTTGCCGGGCATGTTCCACCCTGGTTTTTCATTGCGCTTGGCGCCCTTCGGCGTGTCTTGCGGCGCGCTGGCCCTGGCGCTCGCCGCCGCGCCCACGCTGGCGCAGGCCGCGCCCTTTGCCCTGGCACCGATTCTTACCGACAACGCCGTGTTCCAGCGCGGCGTGCCGACACCATTGCGCGGCACGGGCGAGCCGGGCAGCGTTGTGCATGTGCGGCTGGATGATGGCGTGGCCCAGGATGCCACCGTGGCCGCCGATGGCACCTGGCAGGTGGCGCTGCCCGCGCATGACGCCGGCACCGGCCATGTCCTGCATTTTGCCGCGTCCACCGGGCAGCAGGCCCACCTGGCCAATGTGGCGTTTGGTGACGTCTTTCTGTGTTCGGGGCAATCGAACATGGAATTCACCCTGCGCCATGCCACCAATGCCGATACGGTGATCGGTAACAGCGCCAATGCCGACTTGCGCCTGTTCAACGTGCCCAAGCAAAGCAGCCTGGCGCCCCAGGCGCAATTCGGCGCGCCGGTGGCGTGGGCAAAGGCAGGGCCGACGAGCGTGCCCGATTTTTCGGCCGTGTGCTATTTCATGGGGGCCGATCTCCAGGCGACGCGCAAAGTGCCGGTAGGCCTGATCGCGGCCTCGTGGGGCGGATCGATCATCGAGGATTGGCTGCCGCAAGCCGCTGCCCAGCGCTTGGGCACGTATACCGACGAACTGGCCTTGCTGGCACTGCGTCGGCGCGATCCTGCGGCCGCCCAGGCGGCGTGGAGCGAGCGCCTTGGCGGCTATTTTGCGCGCACGGTGCGCCAGGGAGCGGGCCGCCCCGCCGATGTTTCGCGGGTGTGGGAGGAATGGGGCGATCCCGCGTTCGCCCAGTTCGATGGCACGGCCACCTACACCGCCACGGTGCAACTGACCAGGCAGCAGGCGGGCGCCGTGCAGGCGCTGCGCCTGGGCGTGGCCGACGATATTGACCAGACCCTGGTGAACGGGCGCGTGGTCGGGGCAGACGTGGGTTGGAACAACCAGCGCCGCTATGCCCTGGCGCCCGGCGTGTTGCGCACCGGGGCCAATACGATCACGGTCAACGTACTCGACAGCGGCGGCGGCGGCGGGCTGCATGGCGCGGCGCCCCCGGCGCTGGAACTGGCCGGCCGCCCGGCGCTGCCGCTCAAGGATTGGACTGTGGTACAGGGGGCACCGCTGGGCGGTTCCGGCCGCGTGCCGATGCCGCCATGGATCGCCGCGAGCGGCCTTACCACGCTGTACAACGGCATGATCGCGCCACTGGGCGATTATCCGTTGGCGGGCATCGCCTGGTACCAGGGGGAATCGAACGCCGGCGATGCGCAGGGCTATCGCGCTTTGCTGCGCGGCTTGATTGCCGCCTGGCGCAGCCAGTTTTCTACCCGCCGTTTCGGTATCGTGCAGATCGCCGGCTATGGCCCGCTCGCCACTGGTCCGGTTGCGGCGTTCTGGCCGCAGATCCGCGAGGCGCAGCGCGAGGTGGCTGCCACCGATGCCGAAGCAGGGCTGGCCGTGGCAATCGACGTGGGCGATCCCGACGATATCCACCCCACGCGCAAGAAGCCGGTGGGCCATCGCCTGGCCCTGGCGCTTGCCGGCAAGGACGTGGCGGCGCTGCCCCAGGCCGGGCGTGACGGCGCCACGCTGCGGCTGCGTTTCAACCGGCCCTTGCGCGTCATCGGCGATAGTGTGCCGATCGGCTTTGAACTGTGCGATGCGGCGGCCCATTGCCGCTATGCGGCGGCGCGGCTGGATGGGGCGGAAACGGTCGTCTTGGCGACGCAGGCAGGCGATGCCAGCCTGCGCTATCTCTGGGCAGACAGCCCGGTGGCGAACCTGTTCGACGCCGATGCCAGCCCGGTTGCACCGTTCACGATGCCTTTGCCGTGACAGCGAACGCGACCGGCCGGGTGGATGGCCCGGCCGGCCGCGCCTGCGCCCCTCGAGGGAAGGGGCGGGTATGCGTTCATGCGTCTAGTCCTTGGGGCAGACCGCGCCGGTGGGATCGCCCGACAGGCGCGCTTCGGCCAGGGCGATGGCAAAGGGGCCAGTGCTGGCAAGGCCCAGCACTTCGTCCACCTTGCTCATGTCGAGCCCGCGCGCGGCAAAGCATGAGAGCGGCACGCGCAGGGTGTGCCATTGGCCATCGGCGGGGGCGAGCACGCCGTTGAGCGGCACGCCGGCCGCTGAACCATGGGCCGCCAGTTCCAGAGTGACCGGCGCTTGCGGCGCCTGCTCCACCCGATATGTGAGTTGCAGCACCATTTGCGCGTTCAATTCGCGCATCCAGTTCAGCGGTGCGCCACGCACGCGCAGTGCGCCCTCTTGGCCCGCCTTCCAGGCCAGGCGCAACGCGCCTTCCTGCGTGGTCGCGCTATCGACCTTGCGGGCGTCGAGGCCGGGCGCCAGGTCCAGCTTGAACGGTGCGGGCGCCATCGCGCGGCTCAGGAACAGCGTGGTATTGGCCGCCCCGGCATCAAGCCCCGGTGCTTCGTCGAGCGCGCCGACCTTGCCGCCGTGGGCATAGCCCAGGCCATAGCCCAGCGGAAACAGCGGATCATAGCCCGGCTTGCCCTGGTTGAGGGTGAACTGGCCTGCCGTCCTGGGCCAGGAAAACGACAGCCGCCCCTGGAAATCGCTGCGCGGCGCCCCTTGCGCGGTGCCGACCAGCACATCGGCAATGCCGCCGCCGTCGCTGCCCGGCAGCCAGGCGGCGACAAAGGCATCGGATTGGTTGAGCTCAGGGTTCACCCACAGCGGGCGGCCCGAGAGGAAGACCGAGACGGTGGGCACGCCCGCCGCGCGCAACCGCTTGAGCAGGGCCAGCGCCTGCTTGTCGCCGGCCTGGAATTCCAGGGTTTTCACGTCGCCCACACCCTCGGCATAGGGGGTTTCGCCAAAGACGACGATCGCCACGTCGGGCTTTTGCGTGAATGTGCCATCGCGGCTGAGCGTGGCGCTGCCGCCACCGGCCTTCACCGCCTGGGCAATCCCGGCATAGATCGATTGGGCATTGGGAAAATCAGCGTTGGTGTTGCCTTCGCCCTGCCAGCTTAGTGTCCAGCCGCCCGATTGCAGGCCGATATCGTCGGCGGCAGGGCCCGCCACCAGCACGCGCGCGTTGGCGCGCACCGGCAGCACGCCGTCGTTCTTGAGCAGCACGAGCGACTTGCGCACCGCCTCGCGTGCCAGGGCGCGATGGGCCGGCGATCCCAGCACGCCATCCTGCCCCGCGAGCGGCCGGGCCGGATCGAACAGGCCAAGGCGAAATTTCACGCGCAGTATGCGGCGCACGGCGTCATCCACCCGCGCCATCGGAATCTGTCCGCTGC
This sequence comes from Novosphingobium rhizosphaerae, assembly GCF_050920675.1. Taxonomy (NCBI): domain Bacteria; kingdom Pseudomonadati; phylum Pseudomonadota; class Alphaproteobacteria; order Sphingomonadales; family Sphingomonadaceae; genus Novosphingobium; species Novosphingobium rhizosphaerae. The sequence continues at coordinate 608,612 of NZ_CP137862.1, read as the reverse complement.
GCACCTCGCGCAGGGTGTTGTCGAAGAGGCCTTTCCAGCCGTCAGGCGCCATCGCCATGTCGAGCCCGGCGTTGAAACTGGCGGGGCAATCCACGTTGCTGCAGCCGGGCACCTGGGCATGGCCATTCCAATCGCCCACGATGAACCCGGTAAAGCCCATGCGCCCCTTGAGCACATCGGTCAGCAGGCTGCGATTGCCATGCATCTTCTGGCCGTTCCAGCTGTTGAACGACGCCATGACTGTCATTGCGCCAGCGCGGATGGCGTTGGGGTAGCCAGCGTTGTGAATGGCGATCAGTTCGCTTTCGGGCACTTGCGTGTTGCCCTGGTCCACCCCGTCGGTGGTGCCGCCATCGCCCAGGAAATGCTTGACGCTGGCCGCCACGTGCCCGGTCTGGATGCGGTTGTCGGCGCCCGGCTTGCCCTGCAGGCCTTCCACCATGGCGCCGGCATAGGCGCGCACGATTTCGGGCCGTTCGGAATAGCCTTCGAACGTGCGGCCCCAGCGATCGTTCTGTGGCACGGCCAGCGTCGGGCCAAACGCCCAGTCGATATCGGCTGCGGCGGTTTCGCGCGCTGTCGCCTCGCCGATGCGGCGGACCAGATCGGGGTCTTGCGCTGCACCGAGCGCGATGTTGTGCGGGAAAAGCGTGGCGCCCACCACGTTGTTGTTGCCGTGGACCGCATCGATGCCGAACATCAGCGGGATGGGCTGGTGGCCCGGCCGCCGCTCCATCGCCACGGCGCGAAAGGCGCGGGCGGTGGCCACCCATGGCCCGGCGGGGGAGCGATCGGGCGCATCGAGCGGCGGCGTGCTGCCGCCGGCCAGGATGCTGCCCAGGGGGTATCGGCGCAGGTCATCGGGCCGGATGGTGGAAAGATCGGCCTGGATCATCTGGCCGATCTTTTCCTCCAGGCTCATCGCGCGCAGCAGCGCGGTGATTTTCCGCTCCGTCGCGGGATCGAGCGCCAGGCCGCTTTTGACCGCAGGCCATAGCGCGGGATGGGCCTGCGCGGCAGCAGGGGTTGCCGTGTCTTGTGCAGCCGCCACGGGAGGGCTGGCAGCCAGTGCGCCCGCAAGCAGGCAGGCGGTGAAACTGATGGTCTTGCGGTGCATCCTGATCCCGATCTCGATGGCGGCGGCGCTTGCTTCGTCCGACACGGAATGCAATAGTTAGCGTTACCAAGCAGACGCGCGCAAGCGTTGTTTTGCTTGCATGGCGCCGGAGCCGCGCGTAGGAGCCGGAAGATGGCAGAGCAGGACAATGGGCGCGCAAAGCGGGGCCAGCGCAGGGGCGCGCGCGGGCCCACCGTTGCCGACGTGGCGCGTCTCGCCCAGGTTTCGCCGATGACCGTGTCGCGGGTCGTCAACAGCGATCCCAAGGTTCACGAAACCACCCGGGCCAAAGTGGAAAAGGCGATTGCCGAGCTGGGCTATGTGCCCAACCTGGCCGCGCGCAGCCTGGCCGGCGGGCGGCAATGCCGCATCGGCCTGCTCCATTCCAACCCGAGCGCCGCCTATCTCAGCGAATTCCTGGTGGGATCGACCGAACAGGCCAACGCCATGGGCGCACAGCTTCTGGTCGAACATTTCGAGGAAGAGGCGAGCCGCGATGCGCTGGCTGCCAAGCTGTTGCTGCATCGGGTGGATGCCGTGCTGCTGCCGCCACCGCTTTCCGATGACGTGCTGCTGCTGGAATGCATCAACCGGGCGGGCATGGTCATGGCGCAAGTGGCCACGGGTGCGCCCTCGCCGCTGGCCCACGCCGTGACCATCGATGATGAAGCCGCCGCCTTTGCCCTGACGGCGCGCCTCATTGCCCTGGGGCACAAGCGCATCGGTTTTATCGGTGGCGCGCCCAACCAGACGGCCAGCGCCCTGCGCCGCAACGGCTATCGCCGTGCCTTGGAAAGCGCGGGCATCGACGCCGACCGACGCCTGGAAACCACCGGCGATTTCACGTTCCGCTCCGGCATGGATTGCGCGCTGGCATTGCTGGCTTTGGACGAGCGGCCCTCGGCGATCTTTGCCAGCAACGATGACATGGCCGCCGCCACGATCGCGGCGGCGCATCGCATGGGATTGGACGTGCCGCGCCAGCTTTCGGTCTGCGGGTTCGACGATACCGCCTCGGCCACCAATGTCTGGCCTGAACTCACCACCGCGCGCCAGCCCGTCGCCGACATGGCGCGCGAGGCGGTGCGCCTGCTGGTGGACAGCGTGTTCGATGCCAAGGCGCGTACGCCGCGCCACGTGCGCGTGGATTTCTCGCTGGTCTTGCGCCAGTCCGATACCGGCGTTGCCGTTTCGGCCTGACATCGGCCGGCTTGACCGGGCATATCGCTGTTGATAGCGCTACCAAGGTAAAAGCGCCCGGCTGGCTGGCAGACCGGCGCGCGCCATGGGAGCCGTGCCGATGACCGATCCGACCCGCCGCGATGCGTTCAAGGCCCTCGCCGTTGCCGGATTGGTTCCGGCCGGGTTGCCCGTCGCCGCCTCGGCATGGGCCGCAGCACCCGGCGCGGTCGCCGCGTGCCACCCTGCCGCTGCCGCACCGGCGTGGGCGCGTGGGCAGGAAGGGCAGCGCCGTGCCGACTTGGGCAACGGCACCTATCGCAATCCCATCCTTGGCGGCGATCATCCTGATCCCACCGTGCTCAAGGATGGCGATACCTATTACATGACGTTTTCGTCGTTCTATTCCTATCCGGGCCTCATCATCTGGAAATCGACCGACCTGGTGAATTGGGCGCCGGTCGGCCCAGCCCTGCACAAGCCGCTCGGGACCGTGTGGGCGGTGGACCTGTGCAAGCATGCCGGGCGCTATTTCATCTACATACCCGCCGCGCCTGATGGCGATCGCTGGTCGATCTATGCGATCCATGCCGAGCGGATCGAAGGGCCATGGAGCGACCCGGTGGATCTGAACATCCCCGGCTGCATCGATCCGGGGCACGTGGTGGGCGAAGACGGTGAGCGCTATCTCTTCGTCAACGGCATTCGCAAGATCCGCCTGGCGCCCGATGGCCTTTCCACCGCCGGGCCGCTGGAGCCGGCCTATGCGCCGTGGGTCTATCCGCAGGACTGGATCGTGGAAGGCTTTTCGCCCGAAGGGCCCAAGCTGCTGCGCCGCAACGGTTGGTTCTATATCACCACGGCCGTGGGCGGCACGGCCGGGCCACCCACCGGGCACATGGTCATCGTGGCGCGTTCGCGCTCGGTGCACGGCCCGTGGGAGCATTGCCCGCACAATCCGATTGTGCGCACGGTCGATGCAGGCGAGCCGTGGTGGTCGCGCGGGCATGCCACCATGGTGGAAGGGCCGGGCGGCGATTGGTGGATGATCTATCACGGCTATGAAAATGGCTATCGTACGCTGGGCCGGCAAACCTTGCTGGAACCGATCGTGTGGACCGCCGAAGGCTGGCCCAAGGCAACGGGGGGCGATCTTTCGCGCCCCTTGCCCAAGCCGCGTGGTGGGCGCGCCGGTCCATCCGGCATGGCCCTGTCGGATGATTTCGCCCACGATCGTTTTGGCCTGCAATGGGCGTTTCACGAACCTTCCCCGCACGAGATGGACCGCGTGGCGCGCCCCGGTGCCGGCTTGGTGCTGGCCGGCAGCGGCAAGACGCCGGCGGACAGCAGCCCGCTGACCATGGTCGTGCCGGATCGTGCCTTTGCCGTGGAGGTGACGATCGAACGGCACGATGGCGGCGAAGGCGGGCTGCTGCTGTTCTACAACCACCAGGCCTTCGTGGGGCTGGGCTTTACCGCCGATGTCGCCAAGCTGTGGCAATATGCGCAGGAGATGGCCTGGGCTCGTGCACCTTTGCCCGCCGGGCCGCTGCGCGTCAGGCTGACCAGCCAGGACCAGATCGTGACGTTCTGGCTGTCACACGACGGGGGACATACCTGGGCGCTGCACGGTTTGCGCATGGATGTTTCGGGCATGCATCACAACACCTTCGGCGGCTTTCTCAGCCTCAAGGTCGGGCTTTACAGCGCCGGTACGGGCCAGGTGCGCTTCAGCGACTTCGCCTATCGCGCGTTGTAACGCGCAGCAGGCAGCGCGGAAAACCAAATTGGAATAAAAATACAGTTTTGTCCGTTGCTCTTGTGCAACACTTCAAGGCCCCCTCGAAGGGCTCTTTTGCGGGCGTTTTGCGCACTATCGCAATGCACCATGGTGGGGTGCGAAACGCCCTTATCTCATTGATATTATAATTCCAAAGTATTGAAAATAAAGAAATGATGCGAAGCAGAAAAATCGCTCGTTTCCGATGCCTTCGCACCCACCCTCGCCGCCAGGGGCCGAATGTGTCGATTTGTTGATAATCGGATTTGCGAATCATGCGGTGTAATGGTAGCGTTAACGCTGATGATGTGCACGGAAACGCGGCGCAATCAGGAGAGGAAATCGGGGGTTCAGTTCCAGTTCTTGGCAGCGGTCGTGTCGGGCTTGGGGTCCACGCGGCCTGTAAATGTCTAAAAATTCGTCGAAATTTCAAATATAGCCTGCAATTGGGAGGGGTTATGCACCAAGTTGTTGTGCGCAGCACGCGCCGAAACACACGTAAGATCGGGTTCCTTGTCACCTCCAGCCTGGTGATGGCCGCGTCGCTTGCGGCAGGGTCCGCGCACGCGCAGGAAGCCGCGCAAGCTGCTGCAGACAAGGCCGAAGCGGCCGAAGAACCCAGCGTCCCCTCGATCATTGTTACCGGTATTCGCGGCTCGCTGAGCAATGCGCTCAACACCAAGCGCAATTCGCAGGTGATCGTCGATTCCATTTCCGCTCAGGACATCGGCGCCCTGCCCGATCGTACCGTGTCGGAAGCCCTTCAGCGCGTGCCTGGCATCACCATCCAGCGTACCGGTGACGTCAACACGCTCGAAGGCAGCGACCCCGGCCGTGTCCCGGCCGAAGGCGGCGGCGTGTTCATTCGTGGCCTCTCGTGGACGCGCAGCGAAATCAATGGGCACGACGTATTCTCGGCCAACAGCGGCCGTGGTCTGAGCTTTGAAGACGTCTCGCCCGACCTCATGGGTGCGGTGGACGTCTACAAGACGCCGTCGGCCGATATGGTCGAAGGCGGGATCGCCGGTATCGTCGACCTGCGCACGCGCAAGCCGCTCGATTCCAAGAACTTCATCGCCGTTTCGGGCGATTGGAACTATGCCGACAAGCGCAAGGAAGGCTTCTTCTCCGGCAACGCCGTGATCAGCCACCGCTGGGACACGCCCGGCGGCACGGAAATCGGCCTGCAGCTGTCGGCGTCCACCGGCAAGACCGGCAACCGCACCGACGCGATCCAGACCGGTTCCATCAGCACCACGACGCTGACGTCGGCGCAATCGGGCCTGCCCGCCGGCACCACCGTGGCGCTGCCCAGTGGCTTGGGCTATCGCTCGGTAGAATGGACGCAGGTGCGCCACTCCTATGACGCCGTGCTGCAGATCAAGCCTTCGTCCAGCCTGCTTTTCACGTTCGAAGGCATGGTCGCCAAGGTGACGCCGCGCGACACCGAAAACGCTGTGGGGATCAACGACCAGAACGGTGGCTTCGCCCTCGATCCCAGCTTCACCTTTACCGGGCCGCAACATACCCTGGCCACCGGCACGTTGACCAACGCACAGCTCACCTATGACACCCGCGTCGGCCAGCAGGACAAGGTGACGCGCGAATTCTATGGCAGCATGTTCTGGACGCCGACCGATCACCTGACGGTGAGCGTGGACGTCGATCACGTCAATTCGCACGCCAGCGTCTACAGCCTGACGGCGTTTGACGGGTTCGGTCTCAACGGCAATCGCCCCTCAGTGTCATTCGACCTGACCGGCAAGACGCCCAGCCTCAATTTCATCGAAAACGGGTTGAGCCTGAACGATCCGGCCAACTATTTCTGGCTGGCTGCCATGCAGCACAACGAGAACAACCGCGCGTCCTCGTGGGCAGAGCGGGCCGACGTGACCTATACGCTTGACGAGGGCAACTTCTTCAAGGCGTTCAAGGTCGGTTTCCGCAACACGTCCAAGGACCTGGTCACGCAGTCGACCAACTATAACTGGGGCCTGCTCAGCACCGCCTATTGGGGTGGCGGCACGCCGGTCTATCTCGACCAGGATCCTGGGAACGTCGGCCTGACCGGCCAGACCACGCGGCTCAATTTCAACAACTTCATGGGCGGCAATGTCAGCGTGCCGGGCGGCTGGTTCGCCAAGAGCGGCTTGCTCGACAAGGGCGCGGCCAATGCCTACAAGTATCTGGTGACGACGCAGAGCGGCAATGGCGGCTGGTCGCCGCTGACCGACGCTGCGTTCGACGGCAGCGCCGGCTCGAACAACGCCTATGGCACCAACACCCAGACCGAAAAGACCCTGGCCGGCTATGCCATGGCGCGCTTTGGTGACGAAGGTGGCTTGCTCGGCCGGTTTGATGGCAACATCGGCGTCCGCGTGATCCGCACCCGCACCACCGCGGTGGGCGCGATCTTCCTGCCCACGCTCAATTCGTCCTCGTCCAACTCGCAAACGGCGGCCGCGTGCGTCGCGGCCAACGGCGCGGCAGCGTGCCAGGCGCTGGTCAATGCCGCCACGTTCGTGGGCGATGGCAGCAAGACGCCGGTCGATGCCCGCAACAGCTATACCGACGTGCTGCCCACCTTCAATTCGCGGTTCTATCTCAACGACAAGACCATCCTGCGCTTTGTGGTGGGCAAGGCGATCTATCGCCCGAGCTTTACCGATCTCCAGGCCAACCAGACGTACAACTTCAGCTTCCAGTCCGACGGTTATACGCCTGCCGTCACGGCGCCGCGCACGCTCACGGGTGGCAATCCCTACCTCAAGCCGATCCGCGCGTGGAACTTCGACGCCAGCTTCGAATACTACTTCGGCAAGGCCAACGCGGTGACGCTGGCAGCGTTCTTCAAGGACGTTACCAACTATATCAGCCCGCAGGCCAGCACCGTTACGTTGACGCGCAATGGCGTGACCCAGGATTTCCAGGTCAACATTCCGGTCAATGGCGGGCATGGCACGATCAAGGGCGTGGAAGCGGGTTACACCATGTTCTTCGACAGCCTGCCGGGCGCACTGTCGGGCCTGGGCTTCAACGGCAACTATACCTTCATCCAGAGCACCGGCGGTCGCAACCCGGCGAACCCGCAGCTTGCCCCGGGCAGCCTGCTGCCGGGCGACCTGCCGATGCAGGGCCTGTCCAAGCATTCGTTCAACGCGGCGCTGCTCTATGAAAAGTATGGGGTTTCGGCACGCCTTGCCTACAACTGGCGTTCGGAATACCTGGCCAATGCCAACGGCGCCAACGTCAACCAGCCGGTGTGGAACGAAGCCTATGGCCAGCTCGACGCCTCGTTCATCGTGGACGTCAACAGCAACGTGAAGGTGGGCCTGCAGGCGCAGAACCTGCTCAAGGCCAAGACCTATATCGACGTTGGTCCGGCCAGCCTGCACCCGCGCTATGCCTGGGAAGAAACCGATCGCCACATCGCTTTCCTGATCCGTTCTAAGTTCTGATCAGCTAGCATCTTGCCCACGGGCTTGGGCTCTGGTTATCTCCCCGCGCTGCCCCAGGCAGGCGCGGGGATGACCGGCCGAGGCAGGGGGAGGCACCAATGAACGAAGCAGCCATCCGATCGATCACCATCCTGGGCGGTGGAACGGCCGGTTGGATGGCGGCGGCCATGCTGGCCAAAAAGCTCGATCCGCGCACCGTGCACATCACTTTGGTCGAATCCGAAGAGATCGGCACGGTGGGTGTGGGCGAGGCCACCGTGCCGCTGTTCTGCCATTTCAACGCAACGCTGGGCGTGGACGAGCACGCGTTCATGCAGGCGACCCAGGCCAGCTACAAGCTGGGCATCGAATTTTGCGACTGGGGCGTGGCGGGCAACACCCATTTCCATGGCTTTGGCGATTATGGCGAGCCGATCGACGGTATTGCCCCGCACCAGCACTGGCTGCGCCTGCATCGGGCCGGCGACACCGCCCCGATTGACGATTATTCCGCGCCTTATGCCTTGGCACGACGCGGCAAGTTCATGCCGACCGATCCGCGCCAGCCGCGTTATCTCCACGCCTATCATTTCGATGCCGTGCTCTATGCGCGCTATTTGCGCGGTCTTGCCGAAAGCCGCGGCGTGGTTCGCGTCGAAGGCCGCGTGGTGGATGTGCCGCTCGATGCCGAAACCGGCCACATCCGGGCACTGGTGCTGGCCGACGGGCAGGTGGTGGATGGCGAACTGTTCATCGATTGCACCGGTTTTGCGGCCGAATTGATCGGCCGGCGGCTGGGAACGCCCTATGTCGATTGGTCGCACTGGTTGCCGTGCGACAGCGCGATCGCCGTGCCCTGCGCGAGAGCCGAAGCCCCCGCGCCGTTTACCCGATCCACCGCGCTGGCGGCGGGTTGGCAATGGCGCATTCCCTTGCAGCATCGCGAAGGCAACGGCGTGGTCTATGCCAGCGCCCACATGCGCGATGACGAGGCCGAGGCCACGCTGCTGGCCAACCTGGCCGGGGCGCCGCTGGCAACCCCGCGCCGTTTCCGCTTCACCGCCGGGCGGCGCGAAGCGTTCTGGCGGCACAATTGCGTGGCCCTGGGTTTTGCCAGCGGGTTTCTCGAACCGCTCGAATCAACCGGCATCCAGTTGATCCAGAATGGCATCGGCCGCCTGCTGGAGTTTTTCCCCGATCGTCATTTCGATCCGGCGGTATGCACCGAATACAACCGTGTGTGCGGCGCGGAATGGGACCGCATCCGCGATTTCATCATCGCGCATTACTGCGTTTCGCAGCGGCCCGAGCCGATGTGGCAAGCCGCGCGCGCAATGGATCTGCCCGATACGCTGCGTCACAAGCTGGACACTTGGCGCGCCACCGGCCGCGTGCCGCTGCTGGACGGGGAATCCTATTCTGAATCCAGTTGGGCCGCGATCCTGCTGGGCAATGGCTTTCTACCCCGGCGGCACGATCCCCTGATCGACGCGTTGCCGGTCGAGGCCCTGCGCGCCAGCATGGCGCGCCGGCGCGAGGACATGGCCCGGTTGGGCAGGGCCGCGCCCGATCACCAGGTCTATCTCGACCGCAATTGCAAGGCAGCAGCTTGACATGGTGGATAGCGACACCGCACCCCGGCATATCCGTTCGATCGTCATTGCCGGGGGAGGCACTGCGGGTTGGATGGCGGCCGTGGCGCTGTCGCGCACGATTGCGCCGCATCGCTGTGCGATAACCCTGATCGAATCCGAAACGATCGGCACGATCGGCGTGGGCGAAGCGACCATTCCACCGATCCTGTCGTTCAACCAGATCATCGGGCTGGGCGAGGCCGAGTTCGTTCAGGCCACAAAAGCGACGTTCAAGTTGGGCATCGAGTTTGCCGGCTGGCGCAACCGTGGCCACCGCTATTTTCATCCGTTCGGGCGTTACGGCAACGATTTTGCCGGCACGAATTTTCATCAGCACTGGCTGCGTGCCCAGTCATTGGGCGACACGACGCCGTTCGGGGACTTTTCCTTGAACGAAAAGGCCGCCTATTCGGGCAAGATGGGCAAGCTCGACAGCGATCCACGGTCGGTGTTCTCGACGTTTTCCTACGCCTATCATTTCGACGCTGCACTCTATGCCCAGCATCTGCGCAGCATGGCCGAACAACGCGGGGTGGTGCGCCGCGAGGGGCTGATCGAGGACGTCGTGCTCAACGGCGAAAGCGGCCATATCGAAGGCTTGCGCCTGGACGATGGCGGGTTGGTGGAAGGCGATCTGTTCATCGATTGCACGGGCTTGCGCAGCCTGTTGCTGGGTGAGGCGCTGGGCGTGCCATTCGTGGATTGGACGCATTACTTGCCCTGCAATCGCGCGCTGGCGGTGCCGACCGACAGCATCGACCTGGACCGACCCTATACGCGATCCACCGCGCATGAAGCGGGCTGGCAATGGCGCATTCCGCTGCAGCATCGCATGGGCAATGGCATGGTCTATAGCGCGGCATTCTGGAGCGACGATCAGGCCCATGATGCGCTGATGGCCAACCTGGAGGGCAAGCCGCTGGCCGATCCGCGCCCGATCCGCTTCACCACCGGGCGGCGCGCGCAAAGCTGGGCGAAGAACTGCGTGGCCATCGGCCTTTCGGCCGGATTCCTCGAACCGCTGGAATCGACCAGCATCCATCTCATCCAGATCGCGGTTGCAAAACTGTTGAACTGGTTTCCCGACCTGGATTTCGATCCGATGACGATGGGCGAGTTCAACCGCCAGATCATCAACGAATATGATCGTATTCGCGATTTCCTGGTGCTGCACTATCACGCCAATGCCCGGCACGACGATGCTTTCTGGCGGCACTGCGCCACGCAGCCGATTCCCGATACCCTGGCCGAGAAGATCGCCATGTTCCGCCGAACCGGGCGGCTGCTTTCCCGCGAGAGCGACTTGTTCCAGGACGCCAGTTGGCTTGCGGTGATGCTGGGCCAGGGGATCATGCCGCACGGCCACGACCCGCTGACCGAAAGCCTGCGCCCGACCGACCTGGACAAGCTGTTGCGCGGGATGCGGCAGCTGATCGCCAAGGCAGCCGATGCCATGCCGACGCAGCGCACTCATCTGGCGCAGATGGGCCAGGCGCCGCGCCAGATGGCGCTGGGCTGAAACGCCGGGGCTTCGCACGACAATCCGCAGAAGCTGTTGCAAAGCCTCGCGAGGTGTTTTAATGATAGCGCTATCACAACAAGTGCCGCGCGAGCGACGCGGCCAGCAACAACACAAAGACGCAACGACACGGGAAGGGACCGTTTGCATGAAGGCCAAGGCACGTACTTTCACGCTCGCGCTGCTGCTGCAGGCTGGCTGCGCGATTCCCGCGCTGGCCGCTCCCCTGGCCGTGCTCGATCGCAACGGCGCGGCCGTGAGCATCGAACCTTATGCGCCCAATATCGTGCGCGTCACCATCGCCACCGATCCCGACCTCGTCCGCGCGGACCCGGGTGAAGGCCCCAATGCCAAGCCCGATGCGGCGGGGTGGACGCGCGCCAGCGAGAACGGTGCCGACGTGTTCCGCTCCGGCGACCTGGAAGTGCGTGTGGATGCGCAGCCCTGGCCCAAGGCGCCCACGATGATGGAGCGCTATTTCGCACCCTCGCTGCCCAATGTCACGATCGGCTTCGGCCGTCCCGGCGGCGCTACGCTGACCCGCATGAACGGCTGGGAAATGAGCCCGCACGACGTGGCGGGTGAGCATACGTTCCGCGTCGGCGCCAGTTTCTCGACCACTGCGGACGAGCATTTCTGGGGCCTGGGCCAGAACCAGCAGGGCTTTGCCGACTTGCGCGGCCGCACCATCGATTGCCGCCACAATTACGACGCGCCCGAGGGCGAAAGCGTCTGCGTGCCGTTCATGGTGACGAGCAAGGGCTATGGCATCGTCTGGGACAATCCCTCGGCCACGACGGTTTCGGCCGGGGTCAATGGCAAGACCCGCTGGCAATCCAACGTGGGCGAACGGGTCAGCTTTTTCCTGATCACGGGCAAGACCACCGACGAGATCTATGCCGGCTATGCCCGCCTGACCGGGGCCACGCCACTGCCGCCCAAGGCCGCGCTGGGCCTGATCCAATCCAAGGCGCGCTATGAGACGCAGGCCGAACTGCTCGATATCGCCAAGGGCTATCGTGCGCGCAACCTGCCGCTCGATGTCATGGTGCTCGACTGGTTCTATTGGACCGCGCTGGGCAACCTCGATATCGATCGCGCTGCCTTTCCCGATCCCAAGGGCATGAACGCCCAGCTCAATGCCATGGGCATGCGCTCGCTGATCAGCGTGTGGCCGCGGTTCGAAAAGGTTTCCAAGAACTTCGATATGCTCGCCGCCAAGGGCTGGCTGCTGCACGACAAGGACGGCAAGCCGGTCGATGGTCTGCCGATCCGCGCCGATCGCGCCGGTGCGCTGATCGACCCCACCGTGCCGGCCGCGCGCAAGTGGTTCTGGAGCCAGGTGCGCGACAATATCCTGAGCCAGGGCTTCGACTGGACCTGGCTGGACGAGACCGAGCCGGATCTGGTGCCCGACGGCTATTTCTATTCGATCGGCTCGGGTGACCGCTATCACAACCTGTTCCCGCTGCTGCACACACAGAGCGTGGCCGAAGGGTCTGCGCAGGACCGCCCCGACAAGCGCAACCTGATCCTGTGCCGCGCGGCGTACCTGGGGGCGCAGCGCAATGGCTGCCTGTTCTGGTCGAGCGACGTGGACGCGACCTGGGAAGCCTTGCAGCGCCAGATTCCCACCGGCATCAACGCTGCGGCTTCGGGCCTGACGTATTGGAGCAGCGACACTGGTGGCTGGCAGTGGCCGGGCGGCGCGGGCGAAGCCACGACCGCGCCGTTGGTCGATCCGGCCGGGGCCACGGCCATGGCGCCCGATTACAAGGACTATCCCGAACTGTTCGTGCGCTGGTTCCAGTACAACGCCTTTACCCCCACGTTGCGCATCCATGGCCAGCGGCCGGGCACCGCGCTGTGGCAATATGGCCCTGCGGCCGAGGCGATCCTGGCCGACACGCTGCGCCTGCGCTATGCCTTGCTGCCTTACACCTATGCCGCCGCGCGCCATGCCTATGACACGGGTGCGCCGATCATGCGCGGGCTGTTCATGGATTTTCCGGGCGATGCCCAGGCCCTGGCCGTGAAGGACCAGTACATGTTCGGCCCCGCGTTCCTGGTGGCGCCGGTCACGAAGCAGGGCCAGACGCACCGGCCGGTCTATCTGCCCAGCGGCACGGACTGGTATGACTGGTGGACCGGTCGCAAGTTCAGCGGTGGCCAGACGATCGAGGCGGATGCGCCGATCGCGCATATTCCGCTGTTCGTGCGCGCGGGCAGCGTGGTGCCGCTGGGCACGCCGATCCTGTCCACCGCCGAAAAGCAAGGCATCGCCAAATTGCGCGTGTTCGCCGGGGCGGATGGCGAAGCCATGCTTTATGATGACAATGGTATCACAAACGACTATAAATCATCTTCATCTGGCAAGACCATTTTGCACTGGAACGACAAAGCCGGCAATCTGGAATGGCCGCAAGGTGTGGGCAGGGGTGCTCGCCCCCCGATCGAGGTGATACACGGATGACGCAACGAACCCTGATGGCGAGCCGGCGAACCATGCTCAGCGGCAGCGCCGCCGCGCTCGCTCTCGGGGGTATTTCCAAAGCGCAAGGCAGAAAAGCCGGCACGCTCAAGGCCGACTGGAACACGCTGGCCGATGGCTACCGCGTGCCGGCGTGGTTTGGCGACGCGCGCTTTGGCATCTGGGCGCATTGGGGGCCGCAATGCCAGCCCGAACGCGGCGACTGGTATGGCCGGTCGATGTATATTCCGGGCACGCCGGCCTATAAGCATCACGTCAAGACTTATGGCCATCCGGCCGACCATGGCTTTATCGACGTGATCGGCCAATGGCGTGGCGAGCATTGGGACCCTGATTTCCTGGTGCGCCGCTACAAGGCGGCAGGTGCGCGCTATTTCATGGCGATGGCCTGCCACCACGACAATCTCGACCTGTTTGCCAGCGATCACCACGCGTGGAACAGCACGCGCGTGGGCCCCAAGCGCGATTTGATCGCCGGCTGGGAAAAGGCCGCGCGCAGCCAGGGCCTGAAATTCGGTGTATCCAACCATGCCAGCCATGCCTGGCACTGGTGGCAGACGGCCTATGGCTATGACGCGGAAGGGCCGCGCGCCGGGCAGCGCTATGACGCGTGGAAGCTGCGCAGCAAGGATGGTCAGGGCACCTGGTGGCAGGGGCTTGATCCGCAGGCGCTCTATACCGGCCCCAACATGGCCCCGCCCGATGGCATCACCACCGAGGCCGCAATGGGCAAGTGGCACGATGCCAACGACGGGCAGTGGCTGGAAAACATTCCCCCCACCAATCCCGCCTTTGCCGCGCGCTGGCTGGCGCGGCAAAAGAACCTGGTGGAGCGCTATCGCCCCGACATGGTTTATTTCGACGATTACAGCCTGCCGTTCGGGCAGTACGGGCTCGATGCGTTGGCGCATTACTACAACCAGGCCACGGCCTGGCACGGCGCGCCCGACGTGGTGCTGACCGCCAAGCGCCTGAGCGATGACCAGCAACGCGCGGTGGTGGAAGACGTGGAGCGCGGCTTTGCTGCCGACATCCGCCCGCGCCCCTGGCAGACCTGCACCTGCATCGGCGATTGGCATTACAACCGCGACCGGTTCGAGCAGAAATCTTATGTGCCAGCCCACCAGGTGATCCAGCGCCTGCTCGACGTGGTATCGAAGAACGGCAACCTCCTGCTGTCGATCCCCCTGCGCGGCGACGGCACGTATGATGGCGAGGAAGACAAGATCCTGGACGGCATCACGGCGTGGATGGCCGTGCATGGCGACGCGATGATCCATGGCAGCCGCCCGTGGCGCCGCTATGGCGAAGGGCCGACCAAGCTGGACACCGGCCTGATGGCCGAAGACAAGGCCGGCGCGTTCACCGCACAGGACATTCGTTTCACCACCAAGGGCGGCGCGCTGTTTGCCGCGATGCTGGTGTGGCCCGATGCGCCCGTGCGCATTGCATCGCTGCCGCGCGCGCAGGGGCAGGTCGTCTCGGCCCGCCTGCTGGGCGGCGGGGCAGTGCCGTTTCGCCAGGATGACGATGGATTGACTGTGACGTTGCCGCCGCGTCCGACTGGCGGGATCGTGCCAGTGGTGCAACTTGACGGGCCGGGGCTGGTGCGCGGCGCTTAAGGATAGGACGCGATCTCGATCAGGTTGCCATCGGGGTCGCGCACATAGACCGAACGGATCGGGCCGCGCGCGCCCGCCCTGGTCACCGGGCCAAGTTCCACCGCGACGCCGTGCCGGGCCAGATCGGCGATCACGGCTTCCGGGTTTTGCTGGGTGAGAAAGCACAAGTCGTCGCTGCCCGGACAGGGCGAAAGGCCGGTAAACCAGTCTTCCTGCGTGGCCGTGATCGGGCGCAGGTTGATCTTGTTGTGGCCGAAATGCATTGCCGTGCGGGTGGCGCCGCCGGGCGCGGCACGATCTTCGCGCGCCATGCCCAGCACCTGGCCATACCAGCGGGCAGCGGCGTCCACGTCGCGAACGTTGAGCACGATGTGGTCAAAGGCATCGACAAGCGGCATGGGCGTGGCTCCGGCAGCGAAAGAATGGCCCTGTCCCAACGTGGCGCGGCGCGCAAGGTTGCCACGATCTTAGGCTGTGCTGCGCCGTGCCACCGGCCAGGTCAAGGCGAGCAAGGCTGCGCCGCCAAGGCATAGCACCCCGTCGATCGGCCCGAGGCCGACCGTGGCCGCATGGACAAGGCCGAGTGCGACCAGCCCGGCCCCCAGCGCGCGGCGCAGGCCCACAGCCAGTCTGGCGCCGTCGATGCGGACCAGCGCCGCGCCCGCCACGATGGCGATGGTCAGAACGAGCCAGGTGATGGGCAAAGGTGCGCGGGGTGCCACCATGGCGATCATGGCCGTGATCATCAGCACCAGCGGCTGGCCCCAGCACACGGCGGCCCAGATGCGTTCCCACTGCGGCGCCGCGCGGCCGCGATCGCGCCGCCGCGCCAGCCAGATGGTCACCCCGCTGGACGTGACGACGCACAGCGCCAGCCCCAGCAGGCCATAGGCCACACGCACCGCCGCGCCGCCGAACCAGCCGAAGTGCACCTGGCCGATGCCGCCCAGCACTTTGGTGCCGAGCGCGAGATCGGCGGGATGTTCTTCGGCCAGCACCGTGCCATGCGCGTCGAACTGCACTTCGTCTTGCGGCACCAGCAGGCGTGGCCGGGCGCTGTTGATCGTGATGCGCATGTCGGCGCGGCCGTGGCGCGCGATCGACACGGTCTGGGGCGCGGCCTCAGGTGTCCTGGCGCGCGCGATCACCAGCAGGGCGGCGATATCGGGCATCGGCACGGCCCGCGCGTCTGCCGGCGGGGGCGGATCGATGAACAGGCCATAGACCTTTTGCGTGTCGCCCCGATAGAGCAACAGCGCCAGCGCGGCGACGATCAGCGTGCTCAGCCCCAGCAGCGCACCGGTGAGCGCGAGGGTAAAATGAAACGGCAGCGCCCATACGCCCAGGCGGTTGTGCAAGTCTGCTTCCTGCAACCGGCGCGATCCGCCCAGCCGCAGGTGAAACGCATCGCGCACCACGCGCGGGTGGGCAAGAATGCCCGACACCAGCGAAGACAGCAGCGCCACGCCGGTAAGCCCGACGATGAACCCGCCCCAACTGCGCGGCAGATGGAGATTGACGTGGAGGTGGAGGAGAAATTCGGTCCACGGCGCATCCATCGGCACGAGCGCGCCATCGGGCGCCACGGCCCAGGTCTGCTCTGCGCGCTTGTTGCCATAGGCCATCAGCGTGGCGCCGGCCCTGGCCGGGCCCGGCAGGCTGAGCGAGAGCGTGGCATCGGGCGCGGCCTGGCGTTCGGCCAGCAACACGGCGCGCCCGGCGGCGCGATCCGACAGGCTCGGCACCACGGGGGCCTGGGGCACTTCCCAATGCTGCAGATCGGGCGAAAACACCACCAGCGTTCCGGTGAGACAGACCAGGTAGATCACGGCGGCAAAGGCCAGCCCCAGCACCGAATGGCTGCTCAGCACGGCGCGCACCGTTTCGGGTGAGAGCGGCCAGCGCCATTGCTTGCTGCGTGTGTTGCGCGGCGTCTGCTCGGTCATGCTGCCCCTCCCAATGCGGCGATGCCCAGGCCGAGCAGGCTGGTGCCGACCAGCACGGCCAGGGCCCGCAACAGGCGGCGGTCAGCCAGGGTCCAGGTCATCGCCAGGCCCCACAGTACCGGCATCAGCAATCCGCTCAGCACGATGCGGGTGCGCGGATCGCCCGGCAGGTAGACCGCCACGCACAACGCCACGGCGAGCGCGGCGACCATGCCCAACGGCCCGGCGAGCAGGGCGCGCAGCACGCCGCGCCACACGCGGCCTGGCTGTTCCAGCGGTTCGGGTGCGGCTTCCCCGGCGCGCGGGCGCGCGGCCGTGCGCTGCACCCGGCCCTGGCAGACAACACCCAGCGCGCCGATCGCCTGCATGGCGAGGGCAAGGGCCATGCCCTTGACCGGGCCAAAGGCCAGGATCGCCAGCGCCAGGGCAATGGCCGGCAGGCCCCATCCAGCAGCCACCAGCGCCAGGGCCATGCCATCGCGCCGTTGCCACGATCGCCGCAACAGCGCCGCCCCCGCCGCGCCCGTGGCCAATAGCGCCAGGCTTGCCAGCGCGATCACCAGTGCAGCCCCGCGCCGACGCCGAACGTCTGTGGATCGCCCAGGATCGCCAGGCCCGCCGCGGTATAGTTGTACTGCCGGTATTTGGCGTTCAGCAGATTTCGCGCAAAGACGAACAGATTCCAATGATCGGCCTGATAGCCGATCTGGCCGTTGACCACGGTGCGCCCGCCGACGCGCGAACTGGCCTGGCTCTGGCCCACCCCGGTGAACACCGCGCTGCGATAGTTGGCGTTGAGATTGCCGCTGATCGGGCCGCGGCGGGCATTCACCCCCGCCGCCAGCGTCCAGCGCGGGGCATAGGGAAATTCGGTGCCATCGAGTTTGAGCGAACTCGTCGCCCCGGTGGGCAGGGTGAAATCATCGAAACGGGTGCGCGTATGCCCGACCGACGCATAGAGATCGACCGCTGGCGAAAGCCGGCCGCTGGCCTCGATTTCAAAGCCATAGAGGTGCGAACTGGCCGCGTTGACGGTGTTGTAATCGTAGTTGTTGTCGCTGAAATAGGCGATGACCTGCTGGTTCTTCCACGTCATGTAGAACGCATTGGCGTTGATCAGCAGCTTGCCACCGAACCACTTGGACCGCAGCGATCCCTCGTAATTCCAGCTGAATTCGGGATTGTAGGGCACCAGGGTGGCGCGTGCCGGGTTCTGGCTCGACCCACCCGAACGATAGGCACGCTGCACGGTAAAGGCGGTGGTCAGGCGCGGCGTCCAGTCCATGCTGATCCCCGCCTTGGGCAGGAAGGCGTGGAACGTGCGCGTGTTGGAGGCCATCGCCGAACTGGCATCGTCCACCAGGCCCAGTACGCCGCTGTTCACCGCCGCAACCAGCGGGGCATAGCGCGTGCCGAGGAAATTGACGTCAGGCAGCGTGCCGGTGAACGTGGCCAGGGTTTGCGCGGCATAGCGGTTGCGTTCGCGGTCGAGGCGGAAACCACCGATCAGCGTCAACCGGTCAGCGACCTTGAAGCGCGCGTCGCCGAACACGGCCATCGTTTCCACCCGTTCCGGCTGGTACGAGGTGTAGGCGACCGGAATGACGGGCAGAGCCTGGGCATAAGCGGCGGCGATGGTCCCGGCGGCCGTGGCGCCGACATAGGGCGTCAGCAGGCTGGTGATCGTGCCGGTGGGCGTGGTCACATTGATCTGGCTGTTGGCATCGAGCGCGCCGGTGCGGCGATAGTACCAGGCCCCGAGCAGGCCGCTCAGGCGATCGTCTTCGTAATTGAGGCGAAGTTCCTGGGTCAGCGTCTTGTAGCGATAATGGTTGTCGATCGCCGACAGGTTGACGGGCGTACCGTCGGAATCGGCGAGCGAGCGCACATCCGACCGGTTCCACGAGGTGGCGCTGGACAGCTTGAGATGATCGGTCAGCCGATAGCCGAGCTGCACCACGGCAATGTCGCTGGCCACCCATCCCCGGTTGGGCTGATCAGAGGTGGACGTGCGGTTGTCATAGTAATCGGCCACGTCGGTGCGGGCATATTGATAGAGATAGCCACCTTCGCGGCGAACGCGGTTGTAGCTGGCTGTTGCCTCGAAGCCGGGCAGGGCGGCGGGCGTCCACTTTAGCTTGCCGCGCAGGTTGAGCGATTGCATGGCATCATCATAGCCGCCGCGCGTGATGTTGCGGATCACGCCGCGGTTGGCGCGGCGCTCCGCCGAGAGGCGCAGGCCAAGTTCGTCGGTGATGATCGGGCCACCCACGGCCGCCGAAAAGGTGCGGTCGTTGCGGTCGGTCCACAAGACGCGCGCGTCACCGGTCCAGCTTTCGAGCGATGGGTCCTTGGTGGTTATGACAATGCCGCCCGCCATCGCATTGAGGCCTTGGATCGTCGATTGCGGCCCGCGCAGCACTTCCACCTGCTGTACATCCCACAGATCGGTGGGGCCGCCATAGAGCGCCTGGCGCGAAACCGGTGCGCCATCGACATAGACCGTTGCTGTATCGGATTGCCCGCCCCCGCCAACGCCCGAATTGGTGATGCCGCGAATGGTAAAGCCGGCCGCGCCATAGGTGTCGGAAAGATTCGCGGTGCGCGCATAGACATCCTGGATCGACAGCAACGTTTCGCGCGCGATCTTGTCCGCAGCGGTCACGGCGATGCTGGTCGGCGTGTGCTGCAAGGTGCGCGCCGCCTTTTCCCCCGTGACGACGATTTCGCCGGGCGCGAACGCCGGCGGCGCCTCCGGCTCTTCGGCACGCGCAGCGGTGGGGATGGCAAGCGCGGCGAGTGCGCCACCGGCGAGCAAGGCGTGAATACGGATCAAAGAAGCCTCCCTGTTGCGGTTCGGCTCCTGACGCGAATAGTAATGAGAGTCAATCGCAATAAACCAAGGGTAGAAAATTCCGTGGTGGCGAGCCGGCCCGGAAGAGATTGCTGCGCTTGCACTTTATCTTGCCAGCGGTGCGTGTGGCTTTACCACGGGGCATGCTGCGTCACCGACGGTGGCTGGCCGAACAGCCGATGCTGCCGACGCGAACCATGCGGTTTGCACACCCCCGTTTCCCGGAAAAGGACCGATCATGAAATTGCTGCGCTATGGAAACCCTGGGGCGGAACGGCCGGGTCTGCTCGATGCCGAAGGTGCGGTGCGCGACTTTAGCGGCCATGTTGCCGATATCGACGGCAGCGCGCTTGATCCCGCCACGCTGGATCGGTTGCGCGCGCTCGATCCGGCCAGCCTGCCGCTGGTGGCTGAGCCAGGGCGGTTGGGCGCCTGCGTGGCCAAGGTCGGCAAGTTCGTGTGCATCGGCCTCAACTATTCCGACCACGCCGCCGAAACCGGCGCCACCGTGCCACCCGAACCCGTAGCGTTCATGAAGGCCACCAGCGCCATCTGCGGGCCGAACGATCCGGTGATCCAGCCGCGCGGCAGCACCAAGCTGGATTGGGAAGTGGAACTCGCCTTCGTCGTGGGCAGCCCGGTCAGCTATGCCGACGAGGACACCGCCCGCGCGGCGATTGCCGGATACTTCGTGTGCAACGACGTATCGGAACGGGCCTTCCAGCTTGAGCGCCAGGGCCAGTGGATGAAAGGCAAGGGTTGCGACAGCTTTGGCCCGATCGGCCCCTGGCTCGTCACGGCCGACGAAGTGGGTGACCCTGGCCAGCTGGCAATGTGGCTCGACGTGAACGGCACCCGCTATCAGGATGGTTCCACCCGCACGATGGTCTACCAGCCGGCCTTCGTGCTCAGTTACATGTCGCAGTTCATGAGCTTCCAGCCTGGCGACGTGATCACCACCGGCACGCCTGCCGGGGTTGGCCTGGGCTTGAACCCGCCCAAGTTCCTTCAGCCGGGGGACGTGATCGAACTGGGCATCGAAAAGCTGGGCACGCAGCGCCAGGTCGTGGTGCCCGCGCCCTGAAGCGCAAGGGCAGGGGAGCCGAGCCGGCCTGGGGTCGCCGGCCAGGCCCTGCCATGGCTCAATGGTCGGCGCCGACCGGGATCACCGCATTGCCCTTGATACGGGCATAGCGCACGCGCAGGACCTGCGGCAGGCCGGAAAAATTGAAGCCATAGTCGATCTGGTCGCCATTCCACACCCGATCGAACACCCAGCGCTGGCCGCCTTCACCGTCGGGCTCGTAATGCCCTTCCTCGGCGCGCAACAGCAGCAGCGATTCCCCCGGTGCGGGATCGGCCAGGGCGAGAGTGACCCGGGTATCGAACCCGGTGATCAGGAACTCGTCCGGCCCCAGTTGCGCCAGTGCAGCGCCGCCGGTTGGCTGGGTGTTGCCGGCCGGGGGATCGAACCCGAACTGATGCTGGCCAAAGCCGAGCGTCGCCTTGTAGCGCCCAAGCGTGAGTTCACGGGTGTGCTTGGCGGCCGGGTCGATCGGTTCACCCGCGGCGCGCACCAGGCCTTGCGCTCCGGCCTTGGCCCAGACCGACTGCATCGGCGCAAACAGGCGATAGATGCGGGCAAAGCCGTTGAGCGAACCATCGAGCGCGCGGGCGCCGAGCGGATAGTTGAAGTAACCGGTCTGATCCATGCCGAACGGCGAAAAGCCGATCGTGCCCTTGCCCAGCGCATCCCAGAAGAACCGGGCATATTCGGTGGAATTGCCGATTTCGGGCACCATCAGCGGATTATCCGGCCGCCCGTAGAAGCCCAGGTATGCGGCCACGGCCTTTTCATCGTGGTTGTAGATATCGGGTGCCACCAGATCGAGCGCGGGCGCTGCCAGCTTGTAGATGTCGATCACATGGTGGACCGGTCCACCGCTGGAATAAGTGGTGGCCGCCTGTCTGCCGAAAGCCGAGGCGAGGGCGGCATTGGCATACATCGGCAATGCCTTTTCCGCCTTGCCGGCGAGCGCCACGGTGTTGATGTAGCTGGCCACGTACCAGGCCTGGAAATATTCGTCGGCATCGCTGCCAAAGGCCTTGGCCCAGCTCTGCCCGGCCGGCTTGCCGTAATGCTTGAGCAGGGTGGTTGGCGCCGGCCCATCGAACAGCTTTTGCGCCTGGGGCGAAAAATCGCGCACATTGCCATAGCTGCCCACTTCGTTTTCCACCTGGACCATGATCACGGTGTTCTGCGGATCGGCTTGGCGCAAATGGCGCATCAAGGCGGCAAAGGCGCGGGTATCGGCCTTGAGCGTTTCGGTGCCGAGCGGGCTCATCGCATAGTGCACCTCGCCCTTGGAGGTGAGCATGTGGGGAAAGCGCACAGGGTTGAGCTTGACCCATTCGGGGGCATAGGCCGGCGCTGTATTCTTCCAGGTTGCAAACCACAGCAGGACCAGGCGCTTGTTATGCTGGCGCGCTTCGCCCAGCAGATGGTCGACCCAGGAAAAATCGAACTGGCCTTCGCGCGGCTCGATCTGTTCCCACGCCACGGGGATTTCCAGGGTGTTGGCGGACATGGCATCGATCGTGGGCCAGACCTGCTTGAGCGGCGCGGGATAATTGCTGGAGTTGTTGGCTTGCGCCCCCAGCATCAGGAACGGCGCGCCATCGACCACCAGCATCGCACCGGATTTCGTGCGTTCGATATGAGGAAGTGGCGCGGCCGTTTTGCCCTGCGCGATGGCCGGGCATGGCGCGGCCAGTCCTGCGGCCAGCGCGGTTGCCACGGCCAGTGGCAAGGCACGGCGGCATGCGTGGTGAAACAGCCCGAGCGGTGCGGCAAGCGGCATCGTCATCTCCCTGGTGGCAACTGTGGCCTCGCCCTGCGCGGGCAGGATCGTTGTTTGCCCGGCCGTGCCAAAAGCACTTGACAGCCGATGGGTTTGCATGATGGTAGCGCTATCAGAATTTGTCAACGATTGCCCGACGGTTGGGGGAGATAAAATGAACGGGGTTTCGTCAATCACAGCGCTGTTGCCCGACGATTGGGAATCGGGCCGGTTTCTGGGGCGGGTGGAAACGCCGGCCGGGCCCAGCCCCATCCTGGTGCAAGACGGCATTGCTTATGACATGGCAGCCGTGGCGCCAACCGTTTCGCAACTGGTTGAAATGCTGCCGCTCGATCCCGGTGCCGGCATTGTGCTGGGCCGGCTCGATGCGCTCGACCTGCCGTTGCTCAGCCCGGTGGACCTGCAATGCGTCAAGGCTTGCGGGGTCACGTTTGCCACCTCCACGCTCGAACGCGTGATCGAGGAACGCGCCCGCGGAGACTCGAGCAAGGCGCTGGAAATTCGCGCCCGCATCGAAGAGCGCGTGGGCGGTTCGATCCGTTCGGTCGTGCCCGGTTCGGCCGAGGCCGAAGCGCTCAAGGCCTTGCTGATCGAAGACGGGCTGTGGTCGCAATACCTGGAAGTGGCGATCGGGCCCTATGCCGAAGTCTTTACCAAGGCGCCGGTGCTGGCCACCGTAGGGCCGCTGGCGGCGATCGGCGTGCGCAGCGATTCCACCTGGAACAATCCCGAGCCCGAAGTGGTCCTGCTGGTCAACGCCACGGGCACCGTCGTGGGCGCGACGCTGGGCAACGACGTCAACTTGCGCGATATCGAGGGCCGCAGCGCGCTCTTGCTGGGCAAGGCCAAGGACAACAACGCGTCCTGCTCGCTCGGCCCGCTGGTGCGCCTGTTCGACGAGGGGTTTACCCTTGATGACGTGCGCCAGGCCGAAGTGGACCTGGTGATCGAGGGCACCGACGGCTATCGCCTGGAAGGCCATTCGAGCATGAACGAGATCAGCCGCGATCCGCTCGACCTGGTGCGCCAGACCTTAAGCGAGCATCAGTATCCCGATGGCTTTGCCCTGTTCCTGGGCACGCTGTTTGCCCCGGTGCAGGATCGCGACGATCCCGGCCGCGGCTTTACCCACAAAGTGGGCGACGTGGTCACCATCGCCACGCCGCGGCTGGGCAAGCTGGTCAACACCGTCGTCAACTGTCCGCAGGCGGAACCGTGGACCGTGGGCATCGGCGCGTTCTACGCCAACCTGGCCGCGCGGGGCCTCTTGGGGGAAAAGGCGTGAGCGGCCTTAACGGAGCAATGAACGGCAGCGACAAGCGCGCGATCTATCCCAGCCTGATGGGCAAGCGCGTGTTCATCAGCGGCGGCGGCAGCGGCATTGGCGAGGGGCTGGTCGAGGCCTTCGTGGCGCAGGGCGCGCATGTGGTGTTTTGCGATATTGCGGCCGAACAGGGCATCGCGGTGGCAACGCGCCTGGGCAACAGCCATGCGCCCGCCCCGCTGTTCCTGGAATGCGACTTGCGCGATGCCGAGGCGATTGCCGCCGTGATGCGCGCCGCCGAAGCGCATCTGGGCGGCATCGACGTGGTGATCAACAACGCCGGCAACGATGATCGCCATGCCGTGGAGGAAGTGACGCCCGCCTATTGGGACGAGCGCATGGCGGTCAACCTCAAGCACCAGTTCTTCGTGACGCAGGCCGCCGTGCCGGCGATGAAGCGCGCGGGCGGGGGCGCGGTGATCAACCTGGGGTCGATCAGCTGGCACCTGGGCCTGCCCGATCTGGTGATCTACCAGACCGCCAAGGCCGCGATCGAGGGGCTTACGCGCGGCCTGGCGCGCGAACTGGGCCGCGACAACATCCGCGTGACCGCGATCATCCCCGGCAACGTCAAGACGCCCCGCCAGGAACAGTGGTACACGCCCGAGGGCGAGGCCGAGATCGTGGCTTCGCAGTGCCTGGATGGGCGGCTGGTGCCGGCGGACGTCGCCGCCCTGGCGCTGTTCCTGGCCTCGGACGATGCGCGGCTGATCACGGGTCACGAATATTGGGTGGACGCGGGATGGCGCTGACCATTCCCGGCGCAAAACCAGAGGCGATCTGGCCGCTGGGCGCCACGCTGGGCGAAGGTCCGGTGTGGGTGGCGCGCGAAAACGCCCAGGATTCGGCCCTGTGGTTCGTCGATATCAAGGCGCCGGCGATCCATCGCTTCGTGCCGGAAACTGGGGCAACCGCCAGTTGGCCGGCGCCCGCGCAAGTGGGCTGGGTGCTGCCCTGCGCCGATGGCACGATGCTGGCCGGTCTGCAAAGCGGGGTGCATCGTTTCGATCCCGCGAGCGGGGCATTCAGCCTGCTCGCGGCCCCCGAAGCGCATCTGCCGGGCAATCGCCTGAACGATGCGACCGTCGCCGCCGATGGCGCGGTGTGGCTGGGTTCGATGGACGATGCCGAAGCGGCCGATACCGGGCGCATCTATCGGCTGCACGGCGCAGGCTGTGCGGACAGCGGCCTGCCACCCGTTTCGATCACCAATGGCCCGGCGTTTTCGCCCGACGGCACCACGCTCTATCACCACGATACGCTGGGCCGCCGCATCTGGGCGAGCACCGTGGCCGATGGCGTGGTCACGGAGACTCGCCTGTTCGCGCAGATCGAGGATGGCGCGGGCTATCCCGATGGGCCGGTGGTGGATGCCGAGGGCTGCCTGTGGGTGGGCCTGTTCGCCGGCTGGGGCGTGCGCCGCTATGACCCGGCGGGTCAATTGATCGGCACCGTTCCATTTCCCGTGGCCAACGTGACCAAGATCGCGTTCGGCGGGCCGGGCTTGCGCACCGCTTATGCCACGACGGCTTCCAAGGGCCTGGGGGCGGCAGAGCGCGCGGCCCAGCCCCTGGCGGGGGCCTTGTTTGCTTTCGACCCCGGCGTTGCCGGGCTGCCCTGCCATCTGGCGCAGGTATAAGAACAAATGGGAGAGGGAAGGATGACAGATACGGCAGGAGGCGCAGTGAACATGCGCCTGATCGGTGCCATCGTGGCCGTGGCCACGATCGGCGGGTTCATGTTCGGGTACGATTCCGGCGTCATCAACGGTACGCAAAAGGGGCTGGAGGCGGCGTTCGACCTGGGCAAGGTGGGCATCGGCGTGAACGTCGGCGCCATCCTCGTCGGTTCGTCGATCGGCGCGTTCGGGGCCGGGCGCCTGGCCGACAGCATCGGCCGGCGCGGCGTGATGAAGCTGGCGGCGATCCTGTTCCTGGCCAGCGCGCTGCTGGCCGGCGCGGCCGGGTCTTCGGTGATTTTCATCCTCGCGCGCATCGTCGGCGGGCTGGGCGTGGGCGCGGCCAGCGTGATCTCGCCGGTCTATATTTCCGAAGTGGTGCCGGCCAACGTGCGTGGCCGTTTGTCGAGCGTGCAGCAGGTGATGATCATCACCGGGCTGACCGGCGCCTTTGTGGTCAATTACATCCTGGCCCAGGTGGCCGGGGAATCGACCGCGATCCTGTGGGCGGGCCAGCCGGC
Organism: Novosphingobium rhizosphaerae; assembly: GCF_050920675.1. Taxonomy (NCBI): domain Bacteria; kingdom Pseudomonadati; phylum Pseudomonadota; class Alphaproteobacteria; order Sphingomonadales; family Sphingomonadaceae; genus Novosphingobium; species Novosphingobium rhizosphaerae. The sequence goes on along the minus strand of NZ_CP137862.1, from coordinate 582,649 downwards.
CTGGCGCTGGATGTTCTGGCTGCAGGCGCTGCCGGCGGCGATCTATTTCCTGGCGCTGCTCGGCATTCCCGAAAGCCCGCGCTACCTGGTGGCCAAGGGCGATGAAGCCGGCGCGCAAGCGGTGCTCACCCGCCTGCTCGGCGCGGCGAGCGCCACGCGCACGGTCGCCGAAATCCGCGACAGCCTGGCGGCTGACCATCACCGTCCCAAGCTGTCTGACCTGATCGACCGCGCCACCGGCCGCATCCGCCCGATCGTGTGGACCGGGATCGGCCTTGCCGTGTTCCAGCAACTCGTCGGCATCAACGTGGTGTTCTATTACGGCGCCACGCTGTGGCAGGCGGTGGGCTTTTCCGAAAGCTATGCCCTGCAGACCAACATCCTGTCGGGCGTGGTCTCCATCGCCGGGTGCCTTGCCACGTTGCTGCTGGTCGATCGCATCGGGCGCAAGCCGTTGCTGCTGACCGGCTCGGCCGGCATGGCCGTGACGCTGGGCATCGTCGCCTGGGCCTTTTCCACCGCGGTGCATGGCGCCGATGGCGGCGTGTCGTTGCCCGGCCACAACGGCGTGATCGCGCTGTTTGCCGCCAATGCCTATGTCGTGTTCTTCAACATGAGCTGGGGTCCGATCATGTGGGTCATGCTGGGCGAAATGTTCCCCAACCAGATCCGTGGCTCTGGCCTGGCGGTTTCCGGCTTTGCCCAGTGGATTGCCAATGCGGCGATTTCGGTCAGCTTCCCGGCGCTGGTCGTCTCGCCGGGCCTGGCGATCACCTATTCGTTCTATGCCGCAGCAGCGGCGATCTCGTTCTTCTTCGTGCGCGCCATGGTCAACGAAACCAAGGGCGTGACGCTGGAGCAGATGCAGGGCTGATTGCGCCACGTCGGCCCTGGCCCGTCATGGCAGGTCAGGGCCGGTAGGTGCGCACCAGATCGAGGAACGACTGCACCGCGATATGCTCGATAGAGGGCATGCGCGGCTCGAACGGCTTGCCGTGGCCGGCAAACACGGTCATCCCTTCCATGCTCGCGGAAATGAACAGCGCCACGTCCTCGCGCACGTCAGGGGGCAGATCGGGCCGCATTTCGTCGATGATCGCGCGAAGCGGCGCGCGGGCGCGCACATAGAGCGCGTGCATCAGATCGAACACGAAAGGCTCGTGGTTGGACAGGGCCCAGATCTCGGGAAAGAGATGCGTGGTCTTCTTGGTGCGAATGTCTTCCAGAATGAATAGGCACACGCGGCGCAGGCGGTCTTCGGGAGAGGCACCGGGCATGTGCGCGATGGCCGTGAATTCCACTTCGTAAGACCGGATCACCGCTTCGAGCAGTTCGCGCACCAGGTCTTCGCGGCTGCGATAGTGGTAGGTGAGGTTGCCGAACTTCATGCCGCATGCCGTTGCGACTCGGCGCATCGACATGGCCGGGTAGCCATGTTCGATCAGGATGTTCAGCGCGGTGCGCAGGATCAGCTCGCGCGTTTCCTGGCCCTTGAGATAGCCGCCCTCGCGCTCTGGCACGATCAGGTCGGTCACCAGGCGTGGCACGCTATCCATCTGATTTTTCATCGTGTCTCCCCGGCTTCGGCCAGGTTGTAACACGCTTTTAAAAATAGGTCACTCGACAAATTTAGGTCAATTGACAGTTTTGTGTCTGAAAGATCATCTTGTGTTGCACAAGGCGAGCCCATCGGCCGCCATGGGGGGACACATGATGCGATCCTTCGCCCTTGCAGCAGGGCTTTCCCTATCGGTTCTGGCGCTTTCGATTGGGGGAAGCGGCACCGCGATTGCCGCGCCGGCTTTTCCCACGCCCTTGCCCGAGGAAACCCTGCCCAGCGTGGCCAAGCTGCCGGCGCAATGGCCGGCAAGCTGGGTGCTGATCCACGATTTCCGTTTCATGTCGATCGTCGACGGGCGAATTGCCGTGGTCGATACCGCCGATCCGGTCAGGCCGCTCAAGGGCCTGGTGCGCGCCGCGCAGTTCGCCAACATGCTGGTTTCGCCCGATCGCGGCGAAATCTACACCGCCGAAACGTTCTATACCCGCCTGTCGCGCGGCGAGCGCACCGACGCGATCACCATCTGGGACATGGCCACGCTCGAACCCAAGGGTGAGATCGTGCTGCCGGGTGGCAAGCGCCAGCAATCGGTCACCTATCCCCACTTGTTCCAGTTCACCAATGGCGGGAAATGGGCGCTGATTGCCAATTTCACCCCGGCGCAATCGGTGACGGTGGTGGACCTGGCGGCGCGCAAGATCCTGAATGAGATCGACCTGCCGGGCTGCGCGCAGATCTATCCCACCGGGGAACGCGGCTTTACCAGCCTGTGCGCCGATGGCTCTGCCTTCAGCGTGACGCTGGATGAAAAGGGCGCGGCGGCCAGTTCCAAGACCGTGCTCAAGGTGCAGGACATCGATCGCCAGCCGCTGTTCGGCACGCCGGCGATCGTGGGCAAGACCGCCTGGTTCGTGAGCTTTTACGGCATGGTCCAGGGCTTTGACCTGTCGGGCACGGTGATCCGTCCGCTGCCTGGCAGCTTCAGCGTGGGCAGCGCCGAAGGTGGCCAGCCCGAATGGCGCCCGGGCGGCTGGGAAGTGATCCACGCCGATGCCGCCGGCCGGCTCTATGTGCTGATGAGCCCCTATGGCAAGGAAGGCAGCCACAAGGATGGCGGCACCGAAGTCTGGGTGGTGGACCCGGTGAAGAAGGCCCGCGTGCAGCGCATAGCCTTGAAGGGCCAGAGCGTGGCCATTGCCGTGACGCGCGAAGAACAGCCCCATCTGGTGGCCGCGCGCGCCGATGGGGTGGTTGACGTCTATGATGCCGGCACCGGCGCCTTCGTGCGCACGCTGGGGGCCAATGTCGGCGCCAATCCGATCATGATCACGGTGCCGCGATGATGGCGCTCAACCTCTTTTGCGCCATGCTGCTGGCCGGATCGGCCGCGCACAAGGCCTTGGCCCGCGATCGGCTGGCGCCGGTGGCGGCGCGGCTGGCGGGTACAAGCGCCGCGCTTGGGCCCGTGGTTCTGCTGCTCGCCGGTGCTGGCGAGATGGCCGCCGCCGTGTTCCTGGTAACCCCGCCGCTCCACGCCGTGGGCGCGCTGATCGCGGCCGCGATCTGGGCGGCCTATGCCATCGCGTTGTGGCGCAAGAGCGGGCAGACACTCGATTGCGGGTGTGACCTGGCCGCCCGCGCCAAGCCGTTGAGTGCCGCCATCGTGGCGCGCCCGGCGGCGCTGAGCGCGCTGGCCCTCATCCTTTCCACCCTGCCGGCAGCGCCGCTCACGCTTGATGCGCCGTTCGCCGCTGCCGGCTTTTTCGCTCTCTACCTGGGCCTGGGCGAACTGCTCGCCACGCCCCGCCCTGCATGGAGGACCGCGTGATGCTGACCAGCCAGATCCTGTTGTGGACCGCCGTGATTATCCAGGCGCTGCTGATTGCCGCGCTCGCCCGCCAGGTGGGCGTGCTGCACGAACGCATTGCCCCGGCCGGCGCGCTCACCTTGCACCAGACCGTGGCCGTGGGTGAAAAGGCCACGCCGATGACGCTGGCCGATGTGGATGGCGCCCCGGTGGCCATCGGTAGCACGCGCCAGGGCCGCAGCCAGTTGCTGTTCTTCGCTTCGCCCGAATGCCCGATGTGCAAGTCCCTGCTGCCGGTGCTGCGCAGTTCGGCGCGGGCCGAGGCCAGCTGGCTTGACGTGGTGGTGGCCGGCGATGGCAGCAAGAGCGCCTATCGCGCCATGGCGCGCGAGCACGGCCTCGACGCGCTGCCGATGGTCTTGAGCGAAGCGCTGGGCCGCGCGTTCGGCGTCGCCAAGCTGCCCTATGCCGTGCTGCTGGACGAAGAGGGGCGCGTTGCCTCGCTCGGCCTCATCAACAGCCGCGAACATCTTGAAAGCCTGTTCGAAGCCAAGGAGCGGGGCGTCGCCTCGATCCAGGACTTCCTCGCCCGCCGCCACAAGGAGGCCTGAGCCATGCGGTTCGACAAGTTGACCGAAACGTTCGCCCGCCGCGTGGCGCGCGGCACCAGCCGCCGTTCGCTGTTGGCCCTGCTGGGCGCGGGCATGACCGGGGCCGCCGCCTTTCCGGTGCTGCCGGTGGCGCGCGCGGCCAGTAGTGAAGGGGGCCACGGTGCCCACCCCGGCGGCCCGGCGCGGCCGGCGATGGCCAGCGGGCTGGAACAGGACCCGGGCGACCAGGCGAGCTGCGATTACTGGCGCTATTGCGCGATCGACGGGTTCCTCTGTTCGTGCTGCGGCGGCAGCGTCAACACCTGCCCGCCGGGCACGGAAATGAGCCCGATCACCTGGATCGGCACGTGCACCAACCCGGCCGATGGCCGCGCCTATGTGATCAGCTACAACGATTGTTGCGGCACATCCTCGTGCGGGCAGTGCCTGTGCAACCGCAACGAGGGCGACCGGCCGCAAGTGCGCCCGCAGTCCAACAACGACTACAACTGGTGCCTGGGGTCGCAAAGCAGCGTCTACAACTGCTCGGTCGCGGCCGTGATCGGCGTGGCGCTGGAGAAAGCCAAGTGAAGCGCGGGGCGATCCTGGCGGCGGCGGCCGCGCTGGGCGGCGTGGCGCTGATCGGCGCCTATCCCTTGCGGGCCGCGCCCGATGGCGCCGCCGTCTTTGCCCGCTGCGCCGCGTGCCACACCCGTACCGGGGCCGGCGTGCCGGGGGCCTATCCCCCGCTCGGGGCCGATTTCCGCAGCCTGGCGGCCAAGGATGCCGGGCGGCGCTATATCGTGCTGGCCGTCACGCGCGGGCTGATGGGGCCGATCACCGTGGAAGGCAAGCCCTATGCCGGGGTGATGCCGGCGCAGGGCGGGCTGGACGATGGCGCCGTGGCCGCCGTGCTCAACCACGTCGGCACGCAAGTGGCCAAGGCCGGTCCGGCATTCCGCCCGTTTGCCGCCGAGGAAGTGGGCAAGCTGCGGCAAAGCGGGGCGGGCCTGGCCCCGGCCGACGTGGCGAGGCTGCACGCCGGGGCTGGCGGCAAATGAAGGCTCGGCCGCTTGCCCTGGTGCTGGTGGCCGGCAGTCTTGCGGCCACGCTGGCCACCGTTTCCACCCGCGCATCACCGGTGCCGGCAATGCGCGGCGTGGCCGATCCGGTGCAGGCGCGGACCGATTACCAGTTGAAATGCCAGGGTTGCCACCGCCCCGATGGCAGCGGCGACGGGGTTTCCAACCCGCCCATGCAGGGCGTGGTAGCCCAGTTCCTGGGCGTGCCGGGCGGGCGCGATTTTATTGCCCGCGTGCCCGGCGTTGCCACCACCGATCTGGATGACCGGCGCCTCGCCAATCTGGTCAACTGGACGCTCTACACCTTTGATGCGCGGCACATGCCTGCCGATTTCCGGCCCTATACCGCGCGCGAACTCGGCGCACTGCGCCAACATCCCCTTCGGCTTGAGCGTGCCGCGACGAGAGCGCGCCTGGTCGAGGGCTTTACCACCAAGCAGGACTGAACAGGGAACCAACCAGCGGAGGGAAGTCCATGAGGAAGCACGTTTTCGGCGGGGTGGCATTGGCCGCGATCGCCATGGCAGACCCCGTGCAAGCACAAACGGCGCCACAACCCCAGGATGCCGCTGCGGCGCCGGGCGAAATCGTGGTGACGGCGGCCAAGCGATCGGAAAACCTGCAATCGGTGCCGATTTCGGTTTCAGCCGTTGGCGGCGATCAGCTCGCCAAATCGCGTATCACCAATGTGGATAGCCTGGTGACCAAAGTGGCCAACCTGCAGTTGACCAGCATCGTGGGGGACAACACGCCGATCTTTGCCCTGCGCGGCGTTTCGATGTCGGACTACAGCCTCAACCAGTCCAGCCCGGTGGCGACCTATTACGACGAAGTCTACAAGGGCAACTTCGCGTTCCTGGGCGTGGCGATGTACGATCTGGAACGGGTGGAAGTGCTGCGCGGGCCGCAGGGCACGCTCTATGGCAAGAACACCACCGGCGGGGCGGTCAATATCATCAGCCGCGATGCCAAGCTCAATGACACCAGCGGCTATTTCAACGCCGGCTATGGCAATTACAACCGGGTGGACCTGAACGGCGCGGTCAACGTGCCGCTGGGCGACAAGGCTGCGCTGCGCGTGGCGGGCACGTTCGCGCGAGCCGATGGCTGGTTCAAGAACGTGGTGCCCGGCATGCCGGACCTGGCGGAAACGCGCGAATGGGCGGTGCGCGGCACTTTGAAGTGGGAGCCGCGCGATGGCGTGCGCTTTACCTTGCGCGCGTCGCACTCGTTCCAGAACCCGCACAACTATGGCATTTATGCCCAGCCCGAGGCGAGCAACCGGGCCGGGCTTTCCACCTGGCAGATCGCCAGCGACGTGGCGACGCGGCGCCGCGCGGTGACCAATTCGGTGGCGCTGACCGCCAATATCGATCTTACCGATGCGCTCGCGCTGACCAGCATCACCAGCTATGACGCCGGCACGCTGTTCTTTCGCGAGGATACTGACGGCACGGCCACGCGCCTGCTGGAAATTCCCTATTACGACAAGGCCAGCCAGTTTGCCCAGGACTTGCGCCTGACCAGCAATTTCGGCGGACCGTTCGATTTGATCCTTGGCGTCTATTTCAACCGCGAGAAAGTGTTCAACAGCACCTCGTTCGAAATCGCCACGGATGACGACGTGAACGGCGATGGCGCGATCACCGCCGCCGATTGCGCTGACGGTTTCCCGCTGGCCTGCAAGGTGAGCAACCGGTTCGACCAGGTGAAGAAGAGCGTCGCGCTCTACAGCGACCTCAAGTACAAGCTGACCGATGCGTTGACCTTGCGGGGCGGCCTGCGCTTTACCCACGATACCGGCTCGCAAAGCGGCTTCACGTCGAACGCCTATGGCTATGACGACGTGCTGGTCATGAACCTCATTCCCAATTCCACCCTGCGCTTCAAGACCGATAACCTGTCCGGCAAGGTCGGGCTCGATTACAAGCTGGCGAGCGGCGCGCTGCTCTATGCCAGCGTCAGCCGGGGCTACCGCGCGCCCAGTTTCAACGCCCAGGCCTTCTTCGATCCCAGCGAATTGAGCGTGGCCAAGGCCGAGCAGGTGACGTCCTATGAAGTGGGCGCCAAGACGCGGGCGTGGGACCGGCGCATTACGCTCAACATGGCGGCGTTCTATTACGACTATCGCAACCAGCAGTTCATCAACGTCGATCCCAGCACGGCCGCGCAGACCCTGCTCAACATTCCCAAGAGCCGGATCTATGGCGCCGAAGCCGAATTGAGCGTGCGCGCCAGCGATGCGCTTTCGCTGCGCGCCGGGTTGGGGCTGCTGTCTGCCCGCATCCAGAAAGGGACGGTCAGCGGCACGGATGTGGCCGGGCGCAAGCTGTCCAACGCGCCGGACCTGACGTTCAACGCAGGGATCGACCTGACGGTGGCCAAGGGCGGTTGGGGCGCGGTGTCGCTGCATCCCGAAGTGGCCTATCAATCGAGCCAATATTTCGAGGTGATCAACATCGCCCGGCTCGAACAGAAAGGCTATGCCCTGGTGAGCGGGCATATCGACTGGGAAAGCGCGGATGGGCGCTATTCCGCGTCGGCCTGGGCCAAGAACCTGGGCAACAAGCTCTATTTCACCTCGCGCGTCGATCTGCTGGCGGGGTTCGGGTTCGATTACAACCACATCGGCAATCCGCGCACCTACGGTGTGACGGTGGGCGCCAAGTTCTGATAGACTGCGGGCCGGGCGAAGGTGACGCAAGAGCGCCCGCCTGGTCAACGCGACAAGCGATGACGGAGAGAGCGATGCCTGAGATGAAAATGCTGATCGGCGGCGCCCTGGTGGCGGGCGACATGACGATGGACGTGATCAACCCGGCCACGGGGGAAGCCTTCCTCACCGTGCCGCGCGCCAGCGTGGCGCAGGCCGATGCCGCGATCGCGGCGGCCAAGGCGGCGCAGCCGGCCTGGGGCGCCACGCCGCTGGCCACGCGGCAGCAGGCGCTGCTCGATCTGGCCGATGCCATCGGCGCGCGGGCCGATGAATTTGCCCGCCTCTTGACGCAGGAACAGGGCAAGCCCCTGCCCGAGGCGCAGGGCGAAGTGGCCTGGACGCAGGGCTTCCTGCGCCACTATGCCACGCTGGGCCTGGAAGATCGCGTGATCCAGGACGATGCCGCCGGGCACATCGTGGTCAAGCACCGGCCCCTGGGCGTGGTGGTGGGGATCATCGCGTGGAATTTCCCGCTGCTGGTGGCGCTGTGGAAGATCGGCCCGGCGACGCTGGCGGGCAATGCCATCGTGCTCAAGCCCGCACCCACCACGCCGGCCAGCGCGCTGCTGCTGGGGGAAATCTGTGCGCAGGTGTTTCCCGCCGGCGTGGTCAACGTGATCACCGATGCCAATGACCTGGGGCCGCATCTGACGGCGCATCCCGACGTGGCCAAGATCGGCTTCACCGGATCGACCGCCACGGGCAAGCGCATTGCCGCCAACGGGGCCGACACGCTCAAGCGCGTGACGCTGGAACTTGGCGGCAACGACCCGGCCATCGTGCTGGACGATGTGGACGTGCGCGAGACGGCCAAGGCGATCTTTGCCAATGCCTTCCTCAATTGCGGGCAAGTGTGCCTGGCGATCAAGCGCGCCTATGTCCACGCCGATATCTATGATGCCATGGCCGCCGAACTCGCCCGCCTGGCGCAAGAGGCCGTGGTGGGCGACGGGTTGGAGCAGGGCACCCAGATCGGCCCGATCCAGAACGCGATGCAGTTCGAAAAGATCAAGGGTTTCCTCGATAGCGCGCGCGCCGATGGTAGAATCGTGGCCGGTGGCGCGGCGATGGAACGTGCCGGCTATTTCATTGCGCCCACCATCGTGCGCGATGTGACCGACGGGATGAAGATCGTGGACGAGGAGCAGTTCGGCCCGATCCTGCCACTGGTGAAATTCGATGACGTGGAAGACGTGATCGCGCGCGCCAATGCCAGCGACTATGGCCTGGGCGGCTCGGTCTGGTCGGCCGATGTGGGCCGCGCCGCCGATATCGCCGCGCGGATCGAGAGCGGGCAGGTGTGGGTGAACCAGCACCTGGCGATCGGCCCGCACATTCCCATGGCCGGCTTCAAGCAATCGGGCCTGGGCGTGGAGCAGGGCGTGGAAGGCCTGGCCGAATATGCCCAGGTGCAAGTGGTGAACATCAAGCGATGAGCGCGCTATCCCATGCCGTGGGGCCGACCGACGAGCCCCTGCTGAACCTGACCATCGGGCAGGCGCTGCGCCGCGCTGGGCAGGAATGGGCTGATGGCCTGGCGCTGGTTTCGCGCCACCAGGGCCTGCGCTGGACCTGGGCAGAGCTGGACGCCGAAGTGGACCAGGTGGCCACCGGCCTGTTGGCGCTGGGCATTGCCAAGGGCGATCGGGTGGGCATCTGGGCACCCAATGGCGCGGAATGGACGGTGATCCAGTTTGCCACCGCGCGGATCGGCGCGATCCTGGTGACGATCAACCCGGCCTATCGCACCAGCGAGGTGGAATACGCGCTCAACAAGGTGGGCTGTCGCCTGCTGGTGCTGGCGCCCCGGTTCAAGAGCAGCGACTATGTGGCGATGCTGCGCGAACTCGGGCCGGAGCGCCTGCCGTCCCTGGAACATAAAGTGACGCTGGGCGCCGAAGCATTCGATGGCTTCCTGCCCTGGCAGGCCCTGCGGGCAGAGGCGGACCGGGCGGCGCTGGACCTGGCCGAGGCCGAGCTCGATCCGCACGATGCGATCAACATCCAGTTTACCAGCGGCACCACCGGTTTTCCCAAGGGCGCCACGCTGACGCATCACAACATCCTGAACAATGGCCTGTTCAGCGGCCGCACCATGGGCCTGGGGCCGGCAGACCGGCTGTGCATTCCGGTGCCGCTGTACCATTGCTTTGGCATGGTGCTGGGCAATCTGGCGGCGCTGACCAGCGGCGCGGCGATGGTCTATCCAGGCGAAGCGTTCGATCCGCGCCTGGTGCTGGAGGCGGTGAGCGCCGAAGGCTGCACCGCGCTGCACGGCGTGCCAACGATGTTCATCGGCGTGCTCGCCCAACTGGAGGCAGGCATCTATGACGTTTCCACCCTGCGCACCGGGATCATGGCCGGATCGCCTTGCCCGGTCAGCGTGATGCGCGCGGTGATGGAGCGGCTCAATATGGCCGAAGTCACCATCGGCTATGGCATGACCGAAACCAGCCCGCTGACCACCCAGACCGCGCGGACCGATCCGGTGGCAGAGCGCGTGGAAACCGTGGGCCGCGTGCATCCCCATGCCCAGGCCAAGATCGTGGACAGCGATGGCGCCGTGGTGCCCGTGGGCGTGCAGGGCGAATATTGCTCGCGCGGCTATGCGGTGATGCGCGGCTATTGGGGCGATCCGCAAAAGACCGCCGAGGCGATCGACGCCGATGGCTGGATGCATTCGGGCGACCTCGCCACGATGGACGCGCAGGGCTATATCCGCATCACCGGGCGCATCAAGGACATGATCATTCGCGGCGGGGAAAACATCTACCCGCGCGAGATCGAGGAATTTCTCCTCGGCCATCCCGAAGTGCTCGACGCGCAGGTCTTTGGCGTGGCGGATGACCGGTTCGGCGAGGCAGTGTGTGCCTGGATCATCCCGCGTCCGGGGGCAACGATCGACGAAGCCGCCGTGCGTGCGCATTGCCAAGGCCGCATTGCCCATTTCAAGGTGCCCGCGCATATCCGCATCGTCGAACGCTTTGCCATGACGGTGACGGGCAAGGCGCAGAAATTCGAGATGCGCAAGATCATGGAGGCGCAGTTGCGCGGTGTCGAGGCCAACCCGGCTTAGGTCGTGAACGCATAAATGGCGCCCCCGAGGTTTGAGGCCAAAGGCCCCGTCGCGAGGAGAAAGCGCGCAGGAATATCTTACATATTTCAAGTGCTTTCGACGCTGCGAGGGGGCCTTTGGGTCAAATCCCGAAGGGACGCCAAAATGGCTTCCATCTCAGCCCAAAGTGCCCTTGCAAAGGCTGCCAGCCTTCGCGGCGGGCACTTTGGCCCGATATGTTCGCCATTTTGGCGCCTCGGGGGCGCCATTTATGCGTTCACGACCTAGCCGGAGCCCGCCCGGAACGCCCCGTAAAGGCACGATTGTGTTGCGGCAGGCCAGGTTCTATGGCCATCGTAACGACCGCCGATCACGAGGAATGCCGAAGGCCCGTTCTACGGTTCGGCAAGGTCGATGCGGTAGACATCGGGAAGGGTTTGCGCGCAATGAATCTCGCCCTGTTGCAGACCCTGGCGCCGGCGGCACGGGGATCGAAACGCATGAGGGACTTGTCGTGAAGCCTATTCGCACGGTGCTGGGGGACGAACCCGGGCGCATTGCCGCGCTGCATCGCCTCGACATTCTCGATACCGAGGCAGAGAGCGCGTTCGAGGATGTGGTCGCACTGGTGCGCGCGGCATTGCATGTGCCGATCGCAGCGGTCTCGCTGATCGATGCCGATCGCCAGTGGTTCAAGGCCCGGGTCGGGCTCGACGTCAGCGAAACCCCGCGCAGCGTCTCGTTCTGCTCCCACGCGATCGAGGACACCGAGCCGTTCCTGATCGCCGACGCGTTGGAAGACGTGCGCTTTGCCAACAATGCACTGGTCAACGGGCCGCCGAATGTGCGCAGTTACGCCGGCATCCCGATCCGGACGGCCGAAGGCTATAACGTTGGCGCGCTGTGTGCGATCGACCATCGCCCGCGCCAGTTCACGCCCACCGAAGTGGCGATGCTGTGCAACCTGGCCCGCATCGTCGAAAAGGAACTGGAACTGCGCCGGATTGCCGATCGCGATGCGCTGACCGGTTGCCTGACCCGCCGCGCCTTTGCCGAGCGCGCCGTGGTGGAGATCGACCGCTTCCACCGCTACGGCCGTCCGTGCAGCCTGGTCATGGCCGATATCGACCATTTCAAGGCCGTGAACGACACGCACGGTCATATTGCCGGCGATTGCGTGCTGCGCGAAGTGGCGCAACTGGTCATGCAGCTCAAGCGCGACGGCGATGTGCTGGGCCGGCTGGGCGGCGAGGAATTTGCCGTGTTGCTGCCCGAAACCAGCGCCGGCGCGGCGCGGGCGGCGGTGGATCGGTTCCGCCGCACGCTGGAACAGCACACCATGACTCTGCCCGGTGGCGAGCGGCTTCGCGTCACCGCCAGTTTCGGCATTGCCGAACTGAGCGGCGGCATCACCATGCCGGACGAATGGCTCGCCGCTGCGGACCAGGCGATGTATGCGGCCAAGCGCGGCGGCCGCAACCGCTGCGAAATCTGCGCCTGATTTCCCCAAGGGAGCGCCGCAGCCGGATCGGATTATCCTTGCTGGGCACGCACATGCGGTTGCAATCGTTTGCGCGAATGTTATACCGCATTGCTATCTGGATCGTAACGATCGGATGGGAGAGGCGTGGCCTTATGGAGGATTTGCGTGGCCTGTAAGACGAAAAGCATGCGCCGCATGGCGCTGGCCGGCATCGCAACGGGCGCGCTGCTGGCGCCTGGCATGGCACTGGCCAAGACCGGCGCCGCCGTGCCTTCTGCCCAGGCCTGCGCGGCTTTGGCGCAGCCAGGCCGGGTGGCCTGGCCCGATACCACCACGCGCATTGTGGCGGCCACCTGGCGCGCGGCGGGATACGCGGTCCCCTTGCTTGGCCAGCCCGATGCACCCCCGGTCCAGGCGGCGCTGCCCGCCCATTGCGAGATCGAGGGCCTGATGCACGAGCGGCGCGGGGTAGACGGGCAAAGCTATGCCATCCGCTTCCGCCTGCGTCTGCCGGCGCAGTGGAACGGCCGCTTCCTCATGCAGGGCGGCGGCGGCACCAACGGCACCGTGGGCGACGCCATCGGCCAGGTGGGCGTGGGCCAGCCCTTTGCCCTGGGCCAGGGCTATGCCGTGCTCGCGCAGGATTCGGGCCACGACAATGCCACCAACACCGATCCGGCCCGCGGCGGCATGGTGGCCTTTGCCCACGATCCGCAGGCGCGGGCCGACTATGGCGGCGCCTCGCTGCGGCCGGTCACGCTGGCGGCCAAGGCGCTCGTTGCTGCCTATTATGGGCGTGCGCCGCGTTTCAGCTATTTCTATGGCTGTTCCAAGGGCGGGCAGGAAGGCATGGTCCTGGCCCAGCAGGAGCCCGACCTTTACAACGGCATCGTGGCCGCTGCGCCCGGTTTTGCCCTGCCGCGCGCCGCCCTGGCCGAGGCGTGGAACACCAAGGCGCTGGGCGGTGTACTGACAGCGCAGGGCCAGGCACCCACGGTGGCCGCGCTGGCCGGCAGCTTTTCGGTGGAAGCCGGGGCCAAGGTACGCCAGGCGATCCTGGCGGCGTGCGACGGATTGGACGGGGCCAGCGACGGGATCGTGGCCGATGGCGCGCGTTGCACCTCTGCGCTGGTCGTGCCGCAGCTGCGCCAGGCCGGTCTTTCGGCCGCGCAGGTAGATGCGCTGGTGGCCATCCACGATGGCGTTCGGGACAGCGCGGGGCACCAGATCTATCCTGGCTTTGGCTGGGATGGCGGCTGGTTCGATCCGGGTTGGCGTATCTGGATGATGGGCAGCGCCGATGGGCGTGTGCCGCCGCTCAACGTCGTGCTGGGTGCGCCGTCGCGACTGGTGCTGTTTGCCACGCCGCCGGGCACCGTCCCGCCCGCGCCAGACGCGATGCTGGCCGCACAACTGGCATTCTCGCCCGACAAGGACGCTGCCGCGATCGCCGCCACGGCGCCGGGCTGGCCGCGATCGGCCTGGGCCGATGTGGGCGCCCATCTGCCCAATCTTGACCGGTTCCGTGCCCGAGGCGGCCGCCTGATCGTGCCGCATGGCGCCTCTGACCCGGTGTTTTCGCTGAACGATACGCTGGCGTGGTGGCGCTCGCTCGATCGCCACAGCGGCGGTCAGGCGGCGGGATTTGCGCGGGTCTTCCCGGTGCCGGGCATGGCGCACTGCGCGGGCGGCCCGGCCACCGACCGCTTCGACGCGTTCCGCGCGCTGGTGCGCTGGGTGGAGCAGGGCCAGGCGCCCCAGGCGTTGCAGGCCAGCGCCGGGCCCGCCACACCCTGGCCAGGCCGCACCCGGCCGCTGTGCCGCTATCCCCTGGTGGCCAAGGGGAAGGGCGGCGCGCCGGCTTGCGTGATGCCCAAGGGTTGAGGGGCTAGCGCACCTTGTAGAACGCGATGTCGACCGCAGGGTGGGCCGGATCGGTGCCACCCTCGATCGTGGCGACATAGGCACCGCCGTTAAGCCAGGTGAGGGGGCCAAGCGGCGCTTCGAACGTGGGCATGCTGTAGATCGGCGTGCGGGTGCCATCGGGGCCGGGGCACATCTTGCCGTGGTTGACCACGTTGAACACGGTGCCATCTGCGGCCTTGAGCATGTAGTCGGCATGGAGTTCGGCGCAGCCCCCCGCGCCGTGCAATTGCCAGTCCCACCCGCCAGGCACGACCGTGCCGCGCAGCATCGGCCCTTCGAACGTGCCGCCGGTGATGCGCACCAGGCTGCGGCTACCACGCGGCGTCTGCCCCACGTCGCGTTGCTCGCCCAGCAGGACATGGGCGCGAAACATGAGATCGAGCGTGGGTGCCGGCGTGGCGGCGCGAACCGTGGCCGGCGCTGCAAGCGTGCACAGGGCGGCCAGCAGTGCGGGCACGGCATGGATACGTAACATGGTGAACCTCTCCGACGGATTGTGAATGCGTAACCGATTGCGCAATTGCTTTTGGCATGCCACGAGGGCAGTGCAAGATGATTGTGCGCCAAGGCGCAATCGGGTGAGGGAAAATCAAGCGATGATCGATCGACGCAAACTCCTGTGCCACGGCGCAGCCAGTGTGGGTGCGGGGCTGGGCGTGGCCTTGGCCGGGCCTGTTGCCTGGGCGGCCGATCCGCTGGCTGGGGTGGACCCGGCGCTGCGCGCGGGTGCGGATGTCGTGCTCAAGATGGGAGCCCAGCTTTCGCCTTTGACGGCTGCCCGCCTGCCGATCCTGCGCCAGGGCAGCGCCACGATGGCAGCGCCGCTGCGTCCGGACGTGCCGGTGGAAGAGCGCAAGGTTCCGGTGGGTGCCGGCATTCCCGATGTGACCGTCTTCGTGATCAACGCCGGTGCCCGGCCAGGGGGCGCGCCAAGGCCGGCGATCCTGCATACCCATGGCGGCGGCTTCGTGGCCGGCGCGGCGCGCGCGGAACGCGGCTATCTGCAGGACTTTGCCAAGACGCTCGATTGCGTGATCGTGACGGTGGAATACACCCTGGCGCCCGAGGCGCGCTTTGCCCGGTCCACCGCCGAAACCTATGCCGCGCTGCGCTGGCTGCACGCCCAGGCCGAAACGCTGGGCGTGGACCGGCGGCGCCTGGCGGTGATGGGCGAAAGCGCGGGCGGCGGCCATGCCGCGCTGCTGGCGATCATTGCGCGCGATCGCGGCGAAGTGCCGCTGGTGCTGCAAGTGCTGAGTTATCCCATGCTCGATGATCGCACCGGCAGCACCGTTACCCCGCCGCCGGGCGTGGGCAAGCTGGGCTGGGACGCGCAGGCCAACCGCTTTGGCTGGGCCAGTTTTCTTGGGGCAACGCCGGGATCGCGCGCGGTTCCGGCCGCCGGCGTGCCGGCGCGCCTGGCCGATCCGCGTGGACTGGCGCCAGCGTTCGTGGCGGTGGGTGGTATCGATCTGTTCGTGGACGAGGACATCACTTATGCTCGGCGCTTGACCGATGCCGGTGTCCCGACCGAATTGCTGGTGATCCCCGGAGCCTATCACGGGTTTGACCGCGTCGTGCCCGATGCCGGCCCTTCGCGGCGGCTGATCCAGGCGCGGTTCGACGCTTTGCGCCGGGCCTTTGCCTGACCCCGGCTGCTGCGCCACGATCATGAAGCGGAACGCATGAATCTCAAGGAATTTGCGGAACTGGCAGGGGTTTCCACGGCAACGGCATCGCGGGCGCTGAGCCGGTCCGGCCGGGTAAGCGAGGAAACGCGGCAACGCATTGCCGTGCTGGCGGAAAAGCTGGGTTATCAACCCAATGCCATTGCCCGCAACTTGCGCACGCAGCGCACCATGACCGTGGGCGTCCTGGTGCCGATGGGCCACGATGCGTTGCAGCACCTGTCCGACCCGTTCTTCAACACCATGATCGGCTTCCTCGCCGATGCCCTGGTCGATCGCGGTTATGACCTGCTGCTCTCGCGCGTGCTGCCCAGTGACGAGCGCTGGCTCGATCGCTACATCGGCAGTGGCCGCGTGGATGGTATCATCGTGATTGGCCAATCCGATCAATATCATGTGATCGAAAGCGTCGCGCGCCGCTATCACCCCATGGTGGTCTGGGGCGGGCAGTTGCCCGGCCAGCAGCATTGCGCGGTGGGATCGGACAATTTCCGGGGCGGACAACTCGCGGCCGAGCATCTCGTGGCGCAAGGGTGCCGCAAACTGGCCTATGCCGGGCCGGACCGGGGCGCCGAATTCGGCGAACGCCTGGCCGGGGTGCGCGCGGCATTGGCCGCGGCGGGCCTGCCTGAGCCGGTGGAGCTGCCATCGCATTTCGAACCCGATGCGGCCTATCGCGATCTTGCCGCGCACCTTCTTTCCCTGGGCCACATGCCCGATGGCATCGTTGCCGGCGCCGACGTGACCGCCGCCGGCATGATCAAGGCCCTGACCGAACTGGGCCACGACGTGCCCGGTGCCGTGCGCGTGATCGGCTACGACGGCCTGCCGCTGGGCGAGCAGCTCACCCCCACGCTCACCACGATCGACCAGCAGTTGCGCGAGGGCGCCAGAATCATGGTGGACCTGGTGTTGCGCCGGATCGCGGGCGAAGACACGCCATCGGTGCGGATCGCGCCCCGCCTGCTGCAGCGCGCGTCCACCTGATCGGGGCCCCGGCCGGCCTTTCATTTCCCTGCTGCACGAGCTTGATTCGCGCGGGCGTGCCGCGGCGAAGGCCGGTGCCCGCCATTTCATGCCGCCCGGAATCTAATCGATTGCAATAAATTCGCGCCGCGCCATTGACGCTGCGTGGAAATGTGTGCAATCGATTACGCAACACACGAGGAACGGCGCGGGGTCTGCCCCATTCGCATCGGCGGGCACCGGCATCCTTGGCATCAGGGAGAGTGACATGATGAATCGCACCCAATGGCTGATTTCCGCCGGCGCATGCGCGGCTGCCGCGCTTGCCACCGCTGCGCACGGGCAGGCTGTGGAACAGGCTGCCCAGCCGTCAGACTCGCAGGCAGCGCCCGCCGACCAGGCCGTG
Source organism: Novosphingobium rhizosphaerae (assembly GCF_050920675.1). Classification (NCBI taxonomy): domain Bacteria; kingdom Pseudomonadati; phylum Pseudomonadota; class Alphaproteobacteria; order Sphingomonadales; family Sphingomonadaceae; genus Novosphingobium; species Novosphingobium rhizosphaerae. Next base: position 565,369 of record NZ_CP137862.1, on the reverse strand, counting down.
GGCGAAATCGTGGTGACCGCGCAGAAGAGCAGCGAAAAGCTCAGCAAGGCACCGATCGCGGTGAGCGTCGTGGCGCAGGGATTGCTGGATCGCCAGGGGCTGACCACGGGCGAGCAGTTGGCGACCACGGTGCCCTCGCTCAAGCTGTCGCAGAACGGTTTTGCCATTCGCGGCATTGGCAGCAACAACAGCTTCAGCGGCTATTCCACGGTCGCCACCCAGTTCGACGGGATCTACAATCCCTCGTCGGCCGCGCTGTCGATGGCGGTGTTCGATATCGCCTCGGTGGAAGTGGCGCGCGGGCCGCAGGGCACGGTCTATGGCCGCAACGCCACGGCGGGCGTGGTCAACATCAACACCGCCGATCCGGGCAAGCTCTATGGTGGCAGTGCCAGCGTGCAATATGGCCGCTTCAACGATATCCGCGCCCAGGCCGCGGTGGACCTGCCGGTATCGGATACGCTCGGCCTGCGCGTGGCGGCGTTTCGCCAGGTCAACGATGGCTATGGCCCGCAATTCAAGGCCGATCGGTTCGATCGCGCCGATCTGGCCGCGGTGCGCGTGACCGCCAAGTGGCAGCCGACGTCCTCGTTCAGCTGGCGCCTTTCGGGCAGCTATGGCGAGAACCACAGCACGGTGCCGGCTGTCTACCTGCGCAACTACACCTATTATCCGCAGGCCAACCTGACCACCGGCACGTTCGGGCCCGGCACGATCGTCCAGTCCGACGCCATCAATCCAGGCCTCGATCTGGTGACCGCCAATCGCCAGTCGATCAAGAGCTATGATTTGCGCTCCAAGGTCGTCTGGCAGATTTCCGCGCCGCTGACGGTGACCTGGCTGGCCGGCTATTCGCTGCTCAAGAACGATGGGGTGGTGGCCGCGTCGGGCGTGTTCTCGCAGGAATACCTGGGCCAGCGCACCCGCACCTGGTCCAACGAAGTGGACGTGAACTACGAAAGCGGGCCGCTCAAGCTGGTGGCGGGCGCTTATCTCTATGAAGACAAGCAGCCTTCGGGCCAGCGCCTGCTGCACGCGGGCAATACCGCGCCCGCGTCGTTCAACACCGTGTTCAACGCCTTTGGCCCGATCGTGGCGGGCACCGGCAACCAGATTTCGACGATTGCCGGGGTGGACGTGGTCAACACCTATTCGGGCACGGGCAGCCGTTCGCACGCGCTGTTCGGCCAGGCGACGCTCAAGCCGCTGCCCGGCCTGCGCCTGACCGCCGGGGTGCGCTCCACCTGGGATTCGGTGTTTTCGCGCGAACAGCAGCTGGTCTGCGCGGGCAATACGGTGACGCGCGCCACGGTCAGCGCCGATACCTGCCCGGTGGGGGGCACGCTTGCCTATACCGATGACCGCAACCGCGCGGCGGTGGACTTCAGCAAGGTGAACTGGAAGCTTGGCGTCGATGCCGACCTGACCCACGATGTGGTCGGCTATGTCACGGTTTCGACCGGGTACCGGGGCGGCGGCTTGCAGGCCAGCACCAACCCGGCCGGCTTCCGCCAATATGCGCCCGAAACCGTCACCAACTATGAAGCGGGTCTGCGCGGCAATTTCTGGGGCAATCGCCTGTTCGTGGGCCTCACCGCCTATCAGATGGACTATCGCGACTTGCAGGTTTCGACGATCATCGTCGATCCGGTGCAGGGGCCGATCGCGGTGACGACCAATGCCGCCAAGGCCCGTATCCGCGGGCTTGAGCTGGAAACCACGTTCCGTCCCACGTCGGCCGATCGCCTGTCGGGCTATGTTTCGTTGATGGATGCGCGCTTCCGCAGCTTTGCCGACACGCCTGACGGCCTGCTTTATGCCGATACGATGTACAACATCTTTGCCCGCTGCTGGGCTATGCATCGATCACGGCGGCCACCACCGACAATTCGGGCAAGCGTCTCGCCTTTGCGCCCAAGTTCAGCGCACGGGCCAGCTATTCGCACGCGTTCACCCTGGCATCGGGCGCCCGGATCACGCCGGCTGTGGATTTCTTCGCACAGTCGATGAGCTATGCCACCGCGCAGAACATCGCACAGGGGCGCATTGCCGGCTATACCAAGACCGATCTCAACCTGCAGTTCGACGATGCCTCAGGCCACGCCTATGTGAACCTGTTCATCAACAATGTGGAAGATCGCCGCATTCCCACCACCGTGGTACCGGTGTGGAGCTCGACCACGGCAAGCTATGCCCCGCCGCGCACCTATGGCGTTCGCGTCGGTTTCAAGTACTGATCGAGGCTAGACTCGGGAATGGGAAACGACAGGAAATGGACCAGGGCATCGATCGGCGCGGCGTGCTGGGCATGGTGGGTGGCGCGATGATCGCTGGTCCATTTCCGGCTGCGGCCACGGCCGCGCAGGCCACGGCGCGCGCCAGCGTGCCGCCGCCATTGCAAACCCCGATCGGGGCGAGCGACCTTCCGGCGGCGTGGCGAGAAGCAGAAGTGGTGCCGCTGTGGGACGGGCCGCCGCCGGGCGGCACTTTTGCTCCGCCGCAGCGCCCGGCCGGCCTGGCCGCGACGTTCATTACTGGCGTGAGCGCGCCGGCGCTGCACGTGTTTCGGCCCCGGCAGAGCAATGGCCGGTCGCTGCTGGTCATTCCCGGTGGCGCCTACAGCTTTGTCTCGGTTCGCAACGAAGGGCTGGACGTGGCGCAGGCTTTCACCGCCCTGGGTTATACCGTCCATGTCCTGGTCTATCGCCTGCCGGGCGAGGGCTGGACGGCGCGAGCCGATGTGCCGCTGGCCGATGCGCAGCGCGCCATGCGCCGCATCCGGGCACTGGCTCCGCGCCATGGGCTTGATCCGGTCCAGGTGGCCGTCATGGGCTTTTCGGCGGGCGGGCATCTGGCCGCGTCGCTGCTGACCGGGTATCGCGAGCCGTTGTTTGCGCCGGGCGATCATCTCGATACGCTTGATGCGCGGCCCGCATGTGGCGTCCTGGTCTATCCGGTGATCGCGATGCGCGCGCCTTATGGCCATGCCCTTTCGCGCGAACTCCTGCTCGGGCCCGATCCCGATGCAGCCCTGGTCGCCCGGCGTTCTCCGGCCGAGCATGTCGACGCACAGACGCCGCCGACGATGCTGGCCCACGCTTTCGACGATCCGGCCGTTCCCTGGCAAAACAGCACCGCGTTCATCGAGGCGATGCAAGCGGCACGGCGACCGGTGGAAGCGCACTTCTTCGAAGAGGGTGGCCACGGCTTTGGCACCGGGCCGGCCAATGCGCCTGCCGGGCAATGGCCGCGCCTTGCGGCAGCCTGGCTCGACCGTCACTTGCTCGCTTGATCAAACGCTGCGGTGGTATGCGGTCTTGCTGGTCGGCTGCGGCGAGGGCGGAAATTGCCAGTTTTGGCGTGCATTGGCGGTGACTTTGGCAAGAGGACGAGCCGACGTGATGAGAGCCGTAAAGTGCATAATAAAGGTTATGTTAAATGAAATTGAGCGCATAGTTGCAAACTGCGCAACTGTCCTTGCTCCCTTCGCACTTGCACCAAGCCCCGATTTCACCCATTTGGAGCAGGCCTTTCAGGCATCCTCTCCCAAACTCAAAACGGCCAGCCTTCGGGCTGGCCATTTTTTTGCCTGTTGTTTGCGATTGCGGCCGGTTCGGTTCAGATTGTCTTGCCCAGTGCGCGCTTGACGGCAGGTATAATAGTGTAAACCGCTTCACGCTGGGCGCCGCGGTTTTCATGATCCACGCAATAGCCTTGGTAATGGCGGCGGATCAGCCCGGCGCGCACCAGGTCGGACACCGCACGGCTGACGTTGGTGCGCCCGGAATGGCGCAGCCGCTCGCGCAGTTCGGTGGCGATCGCCTGCTCGGCCAGGGCGGGATCATCTGGCAAGGCGCCGCGTGCCACGAGCTCGGCACGTACTTGCTCCACCACGGCACGGCGCCGCGCATCGCGCTGGGCCATCGGCATCAGCGCGTCGCTCAACCAGTCGCGCACCGGGATCGCCTGGCCGCCTTCACGCACATAAGGTCCGGCGCTGTCTGACGCGCCCGCGGCCCTGGCGATGAGGTTGAGGACCATGAACGTATAACGCGGCCTAGCAGAGACTTGGGCCAGTTTTTCGAGCACGGCCGGCAAGTCCATGTCGTGATCTGCGGGCGGCGTTGGCATTGGCTTCATGCCCGGCTTGGCCATGCCCCTTGCTCCGGCGCGCAGGCGGCGTGGTCTGCGCGGGGCGACGGGCAGATCCGTTGCGAAGAGGTCAGGCTGAAACATGCGAACATTTCAAGCACAAACCGACTCTCTTGTGAATCCCCTGCAGGCCATGGGCACGCTTGTCGCGTCGATTAGTCATGCGTGACACTTTACCCGAGCGCTGCGGTAAAGTGTCAGCCGTGACTTTCGCAAACCACCCGAATGGGATATTAGCAATCCGCTCAGTCACTGGCGGTATGGTAACGACAGGCAGATACCCAGGCCGGCGGCGCTTTGTGCCGCCGTGGCGAAGGATGGCGGGGCGCTATGCGATGATGGTGATTTCGCAACTCCTCGATATCGGCACGTTGCTGATCATCAATGCGCTGATTGCCACCATGTCGCTGGTGGCCTTGGCGGTTGCCACCCGCCATATCGCCAATCGCGATGACCAGCGTGGGGCCGCGTACCTTGCCGCTGGCTATGGCTTGATCGCCGCGGGTTTTGCCATCCTGTTTGCGCCGGGCTTCATTCCCGTGCTGGCGGCCGGGGCGTTGTGGGGCAACGCCCTGCTCGACCTGGGCACGATTGCGCATTTCCTGGCGCTCAATGCCATTTGCCAGCGCCATGGCGCCGAATTCTGGGTGCTGCCCGTGGCCCTGGCGCTGGGCCTGTGCGAATTGGCGCTGGTGGCGCGCATCGGGCCCGATATGCGGATGATGGTGGCGCTGGGCGCCGGGCTGCGCGCCTGTGTGGCCATGGCCACGGTGTTTGCCCTGTGGCGGTGCCACGATCCGGCACGACGGCCGATCGCCCTGATCCTGGCGGGGTTTCACATTGCCTGGATCGTCATGCTCGTCCTGCGCATCACCTGGTGGCTGGGCAGCGACGCCAGCGGGCGCGGGTCCGATCCGACGTCCAGCTTCGGCTTGACGGCGCGCCTGCTGCTCACCTGGGCGATCGCGCCGTGCTATCTGTGGATGATCAAGCGCGAAGTGGATGCCGAACTGATCCGCCATGCGCGCCAGGACCCGCTGACCGGCGTCGCCAACCGCCGCGTGATCTGGCAACTGGCCGAAGCGCGCTGTGGCCGCCCGCGTGGCAAAGTGGGCGTGATCGCGATCGATATCGACCATTTCAAGCAGATCAACGATCGCTATGGCCATGGCACCGGCGATGCCATGCTGATGCTGGTCGCCGAGGTGCTGAACCGCAATTTGCGCAGCGGCGACGTGCTGGGGCGCATCGGGGGCGAGGAATTCCTGATCCTGCTGGCCGACGACAAGATCGATGCGCGTGCCGGCCTGGCCGAACGGCTGCGCCAGGCCGTGGCCGATGCGGCGCTCACCCTGCCCGATGGCACGCCGCTGTCCTGCACGATCAGCCTGGGCCATGCCGCGATGGCCCTGCCCGGCAAGGGGTGGGAGGCCGCGGTCCAAGCGGCGGACCGGGCGCTTTACGCTGCCAAGCACGGCGGCCGGAACCGCGCGATGGGCGCCGAGGAGTTGGCCGCCTGATCGCCGCTTGACGGCGCGCGGTGCAACGGCCACTGCCACGGCGCATTGCCGGCAAGAGAGGGCGTCGACCACATGGATTTCAAAGTCTTCGCGCACGGTATCGCGCTGGCATTGGGTGCTGCCGTGCTCGCCCCCTTGCCCGCATCCGCGCAGCCGCTATTGGTGGGTGGGTACACCGGCCAAGGCGGCCAGGGCATCGCCGTCTATGATTTCGATCCGCGCACCGGCACCATCGCCGCGCGGCCCCTGCAGGTGGAAGCGGCCGGCAATCCTTCGTGGCTCACGCTTTCGGCCGACGGCCGCCATCTCTACGCCGTCAACGAAAACGGTGGCGGGCAAGCTGACCCGGTCGGGCGGGTTTCGGCCTATCGTCTCGATCCGCGCAATGGGCGCCTGGCGTTCCTCAACCGCGTCGCGTCCCTTGGCGCGGAGCCAACGCATGCCAGCCTCAGCCGCGACGGGCGCTTTTTGTTCATTGCCAACTATTCGGTATCGGCCGATCCGGGCGGCACGCTCGCGGTAGCACCGGTTCTGGCCGATGGCCGCCTGGCGCCGGTCATCCAGGTCAAGACGCACCATGCCAGCCTGGTCGATGCCGATCGCCAGGCGTCTGCCCATGTCCATTCGGCGGTGTCCTCGCCCGATGGCCGCTTCGTCTTTGCGCAGGATCTGGGGGCGGATCGCATCTATGCCTATCGCTATGATCCCGCCCAGCGCGAAAATCCGCTGTCGGCCGTGCCCGGCCAGCCCTTCCTGGCATTGCCCCCCGGATCGGGTCCGCGCCATCTGGTCTTTGCGCCGGGCGGCCACCAGGCCTATGTGACGCTGGAAATGGCGGGCGCGGTGGCCGTGCTCGATTACGCCGAAGGGCACCTGACGGTGCGCCAGGTGGTGCCGCTGGCCCCCGCCGGCTTTGCCGGCAAAGTGGGGGCGGCGGCACTGCATGTTTCGCCCGATGGGCGTTTCCTGGCAGTGACCGACCGCGGCACCGACAATCACCTGGTCAGCTTTGCCATCGATCCGGCCAATGGCACGTTGACGCAGGTGGACCGGCGCGCGGTGGATGGCATCCAGCCACGCGAATTCGCCTTCGCCCCCGATGGCCGCTTCGTGCTGGTGGCCAACCAGGGCAGCAACGCCATTGCCGTGTTCCGCCGCGATCCGCAGACCGGCGTGGTTGGCGAAAAGGTGCAGACGCTGGCATTCAGCCAGCCATCGGCGCTGCTGTTCCCGCGCTGACGGCCAGGCACCGCGATCAGGGGGCAAAGTCCACCCAGCCCGCGCCAGCGCGGCTGGCGGCCACGCTCGCAGCGATGAAGGCCATGCCGCGCAGGCCTTGGCCGGCATCGGGCACCAGGCTGCCTGGCTCGCCCGCCAGGCTGCCGGCAAAATCGCGATAGAGATTGCCCAGCGCTTCGATCAGGCCTTCGGGATGGCCGCCCGGCAGGCGCGTCGCGCGGCGTGCCGCAGCGCCGAGCGACGGGTCGCCCGCGCGCACCCGTTCCAGCCCGCCATCTTCGCGCAACCAGTCGAAATGGTTGGGCTCTTCCTGACTCCAGCGCAATCCACCTGTGCTGCCATAGAGCCGGATGGCCAGGCCGTTGCCCTCCCCGGTCATCACTTGCGAGGCCATCAGCAGGCCGCGCGCCCCATTGGCAAAGCGCAGGAAAACCTGACAATCATCATCCAGCGCACGCCCGGGCACCACGCTGCCCAGGTCTGCGGCCAGGCGCACGACGGGCGTGCCGCCAATGAATTCGGCCAGGTGAAACGCATGCACGCCGATGTCGGCAATGCAGCCGCCCTCGCCCGATCGCGCCGGATCGAGCCGCCATTGCGCCTGGCGGCTTTCAGCCGCACCGGCCAGCCAGCCCTGGCTGTATTCCACCACCACCTTGCGCAGCGTGCCGATGGTGCCGGCGGCCACGCGCGCGCGCATTTCGCGCACCAGGGGATAGCCGGTATACGTGTAGGTCAGCCCGAATGGCACCGGGTTGTGCGCCAACCGCGCCACGATCTGCTGCGCTTCGGCCAGCGTTGCGGTCATCGGCTTGTCGCTCAGCACCGCCACGCCCGCATCGATCGCTGCTGTCGCCGCGGCGGCATGGTGCGCGTTGGGCGTGGCGATGGTGACGAAATCGATGCCGTCCGGCCGCTGCGCTTCCTGCGCCAGAAGCGCCTCGACATCGGCATAGGCGCGTGCCGGATCGACGCCATAGCCTGCCGCCGCCAGCGCATTGCGCGCCGCGTCGCGGCTGAACACGCCCGCGACAAGATCGATCTGCCCATCGAGCCGCGCCGCCATGGCATGGACCGGGCCGATGAAGGAACCCGGCCCGCCACCGATCAGCCCCATGCGAATGCGTCGTGCCATGCCAGTCCTTCCGCCACCTAAATGAAAACGTTACCATCATCATCTAGCTTCGAAGCACCGAGCCCTGCAAGCGGTTCTGCGCAGTGCTTGACAAGCGACACGGATTCGGGCTTTTGCAAAACGTAATGGATTACATTTGGTGTGCGAGCCCTGGGCTTGATGCGCCGATTCTGCAAGGTGCCTGCGTTCATGCTCTCGTTCGGTGTCGACCTGATCACGTTCTTCCATCCCGGTTTCTGGGACCTTCCGACCGAGGAAGCGGTGGTGGCACATGGCAAGGCCGATCCACGCGCGTTCTGGGACCGCATGCTCGACACCCTGGCACAAAGCGGCGTGCGCGGCATCGAATTGACCTTTTCCCCGTTCGGGGCCGACGATCTCATTGCCGCTTATGGCAGCCATGCCGATGCGGCGGCGCAACTGGCCGCGCGCGGCCTGGCGATTGCCGGCGGCTTCTTTGCCGATATCGCGATCGAGCCTGGGCTGGGTGATCCGCACGTGGAGGCGCGCTGGCTGGAACGGGGCGAAGCGCTGGCTGCGCATCTCGCCGGCTGGGGCGCGCAGTCGATGGTCATCGGCCTGCCCATGCGCACGAGCTGGGACGCCCAGCCTCCGGTCTTTGCCGACCTTGCGCTGATGCAACAGGCCGCAAGCCTTGCCAACCGGCTCGGCGCGCGCACGCTGCACCACGGCGTGCGCCTGGCGCTGCACACCGAGGCCCATTCGATTTTCAGCCAGCCGCGCGATATCGACCTGCTGCTGCTGTTGACCGATCCGGTCTACGTCGGGTTCTGCCCCGACAGCGCGCATATCCTGCTTTCGGGCGGAGACCCGGTGGCGATTGCGGCGCGCCATGCCGAACGTATCGCCGCCGCCCATTGGAAGGACGCGCGCGGCACGATGCCCTTGCGCACCACCATCGACCACGACATCCACCGCGCCCATCGCCCGTTCTTCACCGCGCTGGGCACCGGCAAGGTCGATCTGCCGGGCTGGGCTGCTGTTCTGGCAACGCGGACCGATCTCGAATGGGCGATCCTGGAAATCGATGCGGTGGCCGATCCGCTGCGCGCCATTCGCGCTTCTTTGGCTTATGCCGGAACGCTGGCGTCGCCGCTTGCCACCGGGGCAAGCGTCTGAACCGGCGGGGACACGACAGGGATTGGCAGCGCGGGAAAGGCTGATGGACATGGGCGGGACACGGGCATGAACGAAGCAACACTTCCGGGGCGGGAAACCCTGCGCTGGCGCGAAAAGCTGGGCTACGGCCTCGGCAATTTCGGCATCAACCTGTCCTTTGGCATGACCAGTGCCTATTTGCTCTATTTCTATACCGACGTTTGCGCGATCCCGGCCGGGACGGTGGCCACCGTCTTCCTGGTGGCGCGCTGCCTCGATGCCGTGTTCGATCCGCTGATGGGCTTGCTGATCGATCGCACGCACACCCGTTGGGGCAAGCATCGCCCCTGGCTGATCTGGGTGGCGCTGCCCTTTGCGCTGTGCGGGGCGCTGGTGTTCCGGGTGCCGCCCTGGGCGGGGACCGCGCGGATTGCCTATGTCTTTGCCAGTTACACCTTGCTTGGCATGCTCTATTCGGCGGCCAGCCTGCCGTTCAATTCGATGCTGCCCACGCTCACCCGCGATCCGCGCCAGCGCAACACGGTCAACGCCTTGCGCGAGTTCCTCGGGTCTTCGGCAACGGTCGGGATCAGCTATGCCGCGCTGCCGCTGGTGCGGCTGATCGCGCCGGGGAACGAGGCGCGCGGGTTTTTCGTGCTGGCGGTCGGCCTGGCGCTGGTCACGCTGCTGGCGATGCTCAACGCCTTTGCCACCACGCGCGAACGCGTCGCCGTGGCCCAGGACGTGGCCCGGCTGACCACCGCGCAATCGCTGGAGGCGGCGCGCGGCAACGGGCCGTGGATCGCCACGATGCTGGTCAATTTCTTTTTCTGGATAGGCTTTGCCGGGCATCTCCAGTCGTTCGTGTTCTATGCCGAGCGGGTGCTGGCAGCGCCCGCGCTCACTTCGTGGCTGATGCTCACGATGCTGGCGGTGCTGGCCGGCACCGCCATCGCGGGGGTGCTGGCCAATGCGATCGGCAAGCGGCGCACCGGGGCGATCGGTGCGGGACTGGCTGCGCTGTTCACGGCGCTGATCCCGCTTTCGGCCGATCCTTCCTGGGTGCTCGTTGCCAACATCCTGGCCTATTTCGGGCAGGGGCTGATCGGCGGGCTGCTGTTTTCGCTGATGGCCGATGCGGTGGATTATGGCGCGTGGCGTTCCGGCTATCGCGCGCAGGGCTTCCTGTTTGCCGCGTCCAGCTTTGGCGTGAAGCTGGGCATGAGCCTGGGCGGTGCCGCCGGTGCATGGCTGTTGGGCCGCGCCGGCTATGTGCCGGGCGCGGCCACCACTGCGCCGGTCGCGGCTGCTGTCGTCGCCGGCCATGTCGCCATCCCGGCCGCAAGCTTTGCCGCCATGGGCCTGAGCCTGCTGCTGTTCCGCTTTGCCCCCGATTACCGCCCCGGATCGGCCCCTGCCGGCGCGTGAGGAGTTTGCCATGAACCCGCCATACGACACGATCATCGTCGGCGCCGGATCGGCCGGCTGCGTGCTGGCCGACCGGCTGAGCCGCGACGGCACGCGCCGGGTGCTGCTGCTGGAAGCGGGCGGCCGCAACGACGAACTGTTCGTGCGCATGCCGCGCGGCATGGTCAGGATGTGGACCAAGCCGCGCTGGTACTGGCCCTTTCCGGCCGAGCCGCAGCCCGGCCGCCCGGCGGGCGAAACCTGGTATTATGGCAAAGGCCTGGGCGGATCCAGCGCCGTCAACGGCACCTGGTATTTCCGTGGCCAGCCGCGCGATTTCGACAGTTGGGAGGCGCAGGGCAATCCCGGCTGGAACTGGGCGGCGATCGAGCGGGCCTATGTCGCGCTGGAAAACTATGTCGGGCCGGGCCGCGGGCCTGGCCGCGGGCGCGGTGGCCCGATGGAAGTGACCTGTGTGCCGCCGCATCCCCCGCTCAGCGCCGCGATCCTGGATGCCGCACGCCAGGCGGGCATTCCCGTGCTCGACGATGTCAATACCCCCGCCACCCCTGTCGCGGCCGCCACGCAGCAGACGGTGGACCGGCGTGGCCGGCGCGTCACTGCCTTTACCGCGTTCCTGCGCGATGCGGCACGGCGGCCCAACCTTGCGATCCGTACCGGCGCGCTGGTGCGCAAGGTGGTGTTCGAAGGGCGCCGCGCCACCGGCGTGGTCGTGACCATCGACGGACAGGAGCAGACGTTTTCTGCCGATCGCGTGATCCTGGCCGCCGGCGTTTTGCAAAGCCCCAAACTCTTGCAGCTTTCCGGCGTCGGCCCGGCCGAGGTGCTGGCCCGGCACGGCATCGCCCCGGTGCACGTCAACCCTGCCGTGGGCCGCAACATGAACGAGCATATTATGTTCGCGATGAGCTGGCGCTTGCGCGGCGCGCGGGGCCTCAACCACCAATTTCGCGGCTGGCGCCCCTATTGGCACGGGCTTCGCTATATCTTGACCGGCAAAGGCCTGATGGCCTCGCTTTTGCCCGAAGTGTCGATCATGACCGCGATCGATCCCCAAGATCCCGCCACTGTCGATTGGCCCGATCTGCAGATCGGCATTTCGCCTTATTCGATGGGCGGCAGCGGCGATGACAAGCCCGAGGCCGGGCGCGGCCAGACCGATCCCGTCCCGGGGATCACCGCCACGGCGTTTTGCCTGCGCCCGGCCAGCCACGGCCATGTCGAGCTGGCGTCCACCGATCCGGCGGCGCCGCCGCGCCTGGTGCCGTGCTGGTTTGCCGATCCGGCCGATCGCGCCACCGTGGTCAAGGCGCTGCGCCGCGTGCGCGCCATCATGCAGGCCCCGGCGCTGGCCCCCTGGCTGGGCGAGGAAGCCGTGCCCGGCCCTGCGGTGGAGAGCGACGATGCCATCATGGCCGCTGCAGACTGGATGGTTTCGACCGGCCTGCACGGCACCGGCACCTGCCGCATGGGGCCAAGCCAGGACGCGGGCGGCGGCGCGGTGGTCGGACCCGATCTCAAGGTTCATGGGCTGGAGGGGCTCTACGTGGCCGATTGCGCGGCCATGCCCACGCCGATTTCGGGCAACACCAATGGCCCGGCCATGGCCTTTGCCTGGCATGCGGCCGAAGTGATCGAGCCGGCCCTGGCCCGCGCGCCGGCGTGATGGGATGAACGGCGGCTGCCGGGGTGGCGCTTGCCGCCGCCCCTGCCGCTCTGTATCGATCGACCATGGCAAACATCAAGGACATCGCCCGCCACGCTGGCGTTTCGGTCGCCACCGTTTCGCGCGCGCTCAGCACGCCGTCGCTGGTGCGCCCGCGCACGATCGAGCGGATCGAGGCGGCGATCGTCGATCTCAACTACGAACCCAACCATCTGGCCGCCGGCCTGCGCCGCCAGCGCAGCGACAACGTGATCGTTGCCGTGCCCAGCATCTACAACCCGTTCACCTCGGCGTTCGTCCAGGGGATCGAGAACGTGGCGCGGGCCAATCGCATGCGCGTGCTGCTGGGCATTACCGAAGGCGATGTCGAAACGCTCAACAAATACACCGCCATGATCGCCGGCAAGCAGGCCGATGGCATGATCCTGCTGGAAAACAGCCTGCCCGACGTGGTGCGCCGCCCGCCTGCCGGGGGCAAGGTGCCGCCGCTGGTGGCGGCCTGCGAATATCCGCCAGACCTGCAATTGCCGCGGGTGCGGATCGACAATCATGAGGCGGCGGCCCTTGTCGTCAGCCACCTGGCCGAACTGGGCCATCGGCGCATCGCCACGATCACCGGGCCACTGGCGCAGTTCATGTCCAAGGATCGCCTTGCCGGCTATCGCCTGGGTCTGGCGCGCAACCGCCTGGAATTCGATGCCGCCCTCGTTGCCGAAGGCGATTTCTCGCTGCAATCGGGGCACGATGCGATGGTGTCGCTGCTGGAAAATGGCGACGAATTCACCGCCGTGGCCTGCGCCAACGATGAAATGGCGCTTGGCGCGCTCAGCGCGTTGCAACAGCGCGGCATTGCCGTGCCCGATGAAATGTCGGTGGTCGGGTTTGACGACTTGCGCTTTGGCGCCTTTGCCAGCCCGCCCCTCACCACCATTCATATCCCCACGATCGAACTTGGCGAAGCGGCGATGCGGCTGATGCTCGATTCCCTGCTGCCCGCCGAAGAGCAGCCGCCAGCGCGCGAGGTGGTGCTGCCCCACCGCCTGATCGTGCGCCAATCCACCGCCGCCCCCCGGCGCCGGCGGCGCAAAAGCTAGGCCGGCAGCGGCCCGGCATCGGTGGGCAGCACGCCCACGGCCGCCAACCTGTCTTCCAAAGCCTGGGCCACGGCTATCAACCGGCGGTCGGCATAGCGTGGCGCCACGAGCGAAACGCCGATCGGCATGCCCTGCCCGCCGCGCGCCAGCGGCAGGTTCAGCACGGGCACCTGCATCAGCGTCCAGGGCTGGTTGAACAGCGGATCGCCCGGCCCGCGGCCGAACGGGGCGATGCCCGGTGCGCTTGGTGCCAGCACGGCATCGAGCCCGATCGTTGCCCGCTCGAACGCACGCGTTGCGGCGCTCGCCCGGTCGCGCGCCAGGCGTAGGCGTTCGTCGTCGAACTGGTCGAGTGCGGCCACGCGCAGATGAAAATCGGGATGAAGCAATGCGCCGCGGGTGTGGGCCAGATCGCGGAAACTGGCCGCGCCTTCGCGAAACAGGATGGCGCGGTGATCATCGTTGAGATGGGCAAAATCGGGCAGATCGTCGATCCGCTCCAGCGCCACCCCCGCGCGCGCCAGCCCCGCCACGACGACATCCTCGAACGCGGCCTGGGCATCGCTGGCCAGCCTGTCCCACCACGGCGTGCGGAAAACGCCGATGCGCAAGGGCGCGTCCGCCGGCACTGCCAATGCCGGGGCCAGGCCATATGCCGCGCAAAGTCGGTCGATCAGACCCAGATTGCGCGCGTGCCAGCCCACCGTATCCAGGCTGTTGGCATAGGTTTTCACCCCTTCGCGGCTGACCAGGCCCCAGCTGGGCTTGAACCCATGGATGCCGCAATAGCTGGCCGGGCGAATGGTGGAGCCGCCGGTCTGGGTGGCAAGCGCCACATCGACATGGCCATCGGCCACCGCTGCGGCTGATCCGGCAGAGCTGCCGCCGGGCGTGCGGGCAGGATCGTGGGGATTGCCGCTGGCCGCGTTGCGACCGGCGGCGGCAAATTCCGTGGTATCGGTCTTGCCCAGGATCACGGCGCCCGCGGCGCGCAGGATCGCCACGCAGGGTGCGTCATGCGCAGCGACCTGGCCGGTAAAGAGCGGCGAATTGTGCGTCAGCGGCATGCCGGCCACCGCGATCACGTCCTTTACCCCGATGATCAGGCCATGCAGCGGTCCGCGCGCGTCGGCCGCCAGGGCATCGAGCGTGCGCGCCGTTGCCAGCGCGCCGGTGTCATCCACGTGCAGCCAGGCCCGCACCGTGGCGTCGCGGGTGGCGATGCGGGCCAGCGCGGCTTCCACCCGCGGGGTCACCAGGGGCGCAGAATGTGCGTAATTCATCACCAACTCCGTCGGATAGCGGCACTGGTGTGACTTGCCGCTTGGCAAATGTAAAGCATTACATTATGGCGCCGGCATGATCGACCCGCATCCGCCGGCTGCCAGCTTGCCGCCACCCAAGCCCATGCTGTCCCCCGCTTCCGCCCCCGGCCGCAGCGTGCCGGCCAAGGGCCTGGCCAGCGCACTGGCGACGACCACGACGATCCAGATCCTCTCCACGGCCACCGCCCTGGTGCTGACCGGGATCGCACCGCTGGTTGCGCGCGATTTCGGGCTGGCGCCGCACTGGGTCGGCTACCAGATCAGCGTGATCTATGCCTCGGGCATGATCGCATCGGCCATGGCCGGGGCCATGATCGTGCGGTTTGGCCCGGTGCGGATCGAGCAACTCGCGCTGTTGTGCTATGCTCTGGCGCTCTTGCTGCTGACCACCGGCAACGCCTGGATTGCCGGCCTGGCTTCGCTGGTGATCGGCGTGGGCTATGGCGTGCAGAATCCCGCATCGGCCCAGATCCTGGGCAAAGTGACGCCGCCGGCACGCCGTGCGCTGATCTTTTCGATCAAGCAGGCCGGCGTGCCGCTTGGCGGGGTGATTGCCAGCCTGGCCTATCCGGCCCTGGCGCCGGTCATCGGCTGGAGGATGGCGCTGGCGCTGACTGCGGTGCCCTGCCTGGCGATGATCGCCGTGCTGACCAGCCATGGTGACGGCCCGCGCGGGCCGGCCAGCCGCGCGGGCGGCAGCATGGTGGGGCGCTTGGCCGGCAGTTTTCTCTACGAACAGCGCCTCGTCTGGGGGCATGCCTCGCTGCGCGTGCTGGCGCTGCTCGGCATGCTCTATTCCTCTCTGCAGTTGTCGTTGTCGGCGTTCACCGTCTCGATGCTGGTCGATCATGGCTGGCCATTGGTGGCGGCCGGCATGGTGGCCGGCGTGGTCCAGGCGTGCGGCGCGGTCGGTCGTATCTCGTGGGGGCTGGTTGGCGACCGCATCGGCGGCTTTCGCGTGCTCTGCGCCATCGGCCTGATCGCCATGGCCTGCATGGTGGCGCTGTGGCGGCTCGATGCCATGCCTGCTGCGGTGCAGATCGCTGTGCTGGGCCTGTTCGGCTTTTGCATGAGCGGGTGGAACGGCGTGCTGATGGCCGAATGCACCCGCCACTGCCAACCCCGTGATGCGGGCCGGGTGATCGGCGGGGCGCTGGTCTATACGTTCCTGGGCGTGATGATCGGCCCTGCCGTGGCTGCCCTGGTCTATGAGGCCTGCGGCGATTACGGCACCACGTTCCTGTTGATGAGCTGGGTGGCGGGGCTTGGCGCGGTCATGGCCGGGTGGATGGCCTGGTCTGACCGCGCCGCCGCTAGCAAGACGTAGATTATCGTGCACGGCACGTGGCTTGAAAGGCGATCTTCAAGCCACGTCCCAGGTATCGATTTACGCGTCGACCAACCGGTCGGCGCGGCATGCCATCTGCGGCTGGATCTTCTGGCCAAAGGCTTCGATCCCGCTTTCGAAATCATCGAACGTCAGCATGATGCCCTTGGTGCCGGGAATGGCGGCAGCTTCGTCCAGCATCCGCGCGACATTGGCGTAAGAGCCGATGAACGTGCCGATGTTGAAGTTCACCGCCCCCTCGGGCAGGTTGATGTGGCGTGCCGTGCTGTCGCTGCCGGCGGTGGTGTCGGCCTGGCCCTGGTCATACATCCAGGCCAGCGCATCGACATCGGCGCCGGCGCGGTAATGCTCCCAGCGGGCAAAGGCCGCTTCGTCGGTTTCGTCGGCAATGACCATGCACAGGATATAGGCGCCCACGTCGCGCCCGGTCTTCTGCGCGGCCTGCATCAGGCGTTCCACCTGCCCGGCATGCTGCGTCGGCTGGTTGATGCCGCCGGCGGTAACGAAGTTGTAGTCCCCGTAGTTGGACACGAATTCCATGCCCCGGTCGGATTGCCCGGCACCCACGATCGGGATCGCGGCCGAAGGCTTTGGCCCCAGGCGGCAATCGTCCATCTGGAAGTGCTTGCCCTTGAAACCCGATTGGCCCTGGCCCCACAGGTCTTTCATCACCTGCACGTATTCGCTGGCATAGTCATAGCGATAGCCGAAATAGGCGTCGCCCGGCCACAGGCCCATCTGGTCATATTCGCCCTTGGCCCAGCCGGTGACGATGTTGACGCCAAAGCGGCCTGGCGCCACCGAATCCGCCGTCACCGCCATGCGCGCCACCAGCGCGGGCGGCAGTGTGAGAATGGCGGTGGAGGCAAACAGCTTGATCTTGCTGGTTACTGCCGCCAGGGCGCTCATCAAGGTAAAGCTTTCCAGGTTGTGGTCCCAGAACTGCGTCTTTCCGCCAAAGCCACGCAGCTTGATCATCGAAAGGGCAAAGTCGAAGCCATAGCCTTCGGCAGCGAGCACCAGTTTCTTGTTCAATTCAAAGCTCGGCATGTATTGCGGGCTATTGGCGGAAATCAGCCAGCCGTTGTTGCCGATGGGAATAAAGAGACCGATATCCATGGACGTGCTCCTGAAAGATGGACGGTTTAGGCAAAAGGAGAGAGATCGGGGCGTCGCGCCAGGAAGCCGGTTGCGCGCTCGTGCGCATCGCCCGCGCGCAGCAAGGTGGCTTCGGCCAGGGGCGCACCGATCAGTTGCAGCGCCAGGGGCAGGCCACGCGCATCGAACCCCATCGGCGTGGCCAGCGCGGGAAAGCCGAGCATGGAAATCGGCCGGGTCAGGGCGGATATTTCGGCAATCATCGCCTGCATCGCGGGCCCGGCGGCTGCCTCGACCGTCGCGGCCAGCGGCACCGGCTTGCGCATCAGCGGCGTGAGCAGGAGATCGGCCTCGGCCAACGGTCCGCCCAGCATGGCCGCCCGCGCCGCATCGCGTGCCAGCAGCGCGGCAGCATAAGTGTCGGCATCGACGCGGGCTCCGTCCAGCAACCGGTTGCGCACTTGCTCGCCATAATCGTCGGGCCGCGCGGCCAGCGTACGCTGGTGGACGCGCGCGGCCTCCGGTGCCCAGATTTCGGCGGCGATGCGCGCATGGCTGGCCTGGTCGGGCATGGTGACGGTGCGTACACGCGCCCCCGCGCCTGCCAGCACCCCGGCCGCAGCATCGAGCGCCGCAGCCACTTGCGGGGCAAGGTCTTGCAGGAAATGGCGATCGGGCAGCCCGATGGTAAGGCCACTGAGATCGTTCGTGCCGCAGCCCAGCGCGGCTTCGTAATCGGTGCCGTTGGCGGCCAGCACGGTGAGCAATCGTGCCAGCGCGCGGCTGGACGTGGCGATCGGCCCGGCGGTGTCGAGCGTGTGCGACAGCGGCATCATGCCGGCGGCGGGCAACAGGCCGTTGGTCGGCTTGAGCCCCGCCACCCCGCAAATGCCGGCGGGCAGGCGGATCGATCCACCGGTGTCCGATCCCAGGGCGCCCGTCACGATGCGTGCGCCGACCGCCGCGCCCGAACCCGACGACGATCCGCCCGAAATCGCCGGACCATGCCACGGGTTGCCACACCGCCCGAGGTGCGCGTTGTGCCCGGTGGGCCCCAACGCGAATTCGGCCATGTGCAGCCGGCCGATGGTGATGGCGCCGGCCTTTTCCAGTCGCGCCACCAGCGGGCTGGTGTGGTCGGGCCGGTGGCCGCGCCAGATGCGCGATCCCGCCTCGGTCAGGGCGCCGGCACGATAAAACATGTCCTTGTGGGCCAGGGGCAGGCCATGCAGCGGCCCGCGCACATGGCCTTGGGCGTGTTCGCGGTCGCAGGCATGGGCTTGCGCCAGCGCGCCGGCTTCATCGAGCTCGACCACGGCATTGAGGCCCGGCACGGCCCGAGCCCGGGCGAGTGCAGCTTCCACGGCATCGACCGCACGCACCCGGCCGCCCACCAATGCCTCGCTCAACGCGACGAGATCGTCGGCGATCGCGCGGTCCCCGCAAAGCACTTCACCAGTCATGCCACACTCCGCCAGCAATGCGCCCGGCGCGCACGGTGTCGCGCCCCGTGCGCGCGATGGCGTCGCCAGGTGCAACCGGGTGTGTGCGGGCAGGCAAGGCGCGCGGGCCGGGCCAAAGGCGGCCTGCCCCGCGCGCAAGGGATCAGAACTTGTAGGCGATCCGCGCGCCGTAAGTGCGCGGCGCAGCGAACTGGACCAGATAGCCCCCGGCATAGCTGGCTTCGCCAACCGATGTCAGGATCGTGTTGTTCTCGATGTTCCGCACATAGGCGGTGATCGTGTAGGGGCCGTTGTCCGGCGTCCAGGTCAGTTGCGCGTCGGTCTTGAAATAGGGGTCCTGGCGCTCGGCCGCGGTGTTGTAGACCGTGAAATAGGTGCGCGTGACATAGCGCGTCTGCACACGCGGGGTCAGCGTGCCGCCCGGCAGGTGGATGTCCTGCTGGATGCCGCCGGCCAAAGTCCACTTCGGCGCCTGGGGCAGCGTGTTGCCGGCCAGATCGTTGGCCGCCGGACAGGGATCGGTGGTGATCGTGCAGAAATCGACATAGCGGGCATGCAGATAGGCCGCGTTCAGATCGATCTTGGTGCCGGGCGTGGCCAGCCAGACCACTTCCGCTTCCCCGCCATAGACATGCGCCTTGCCGGCGTTGAGCGTATAGACCAAGGCCGTATCGGGGTCTTCCACCTGGGCCTGAAGCCCCGAATAGTCATAGTAGAAGCCGGTCAGGTTGACCTGCAGGGCATTGCCCAGGAAGCGGTTCTTGCTGCCCACTTCATAAGCGATGATCTTTTCCGGGCCAAAGGAATTGGTGGTGGTATAGCCGCCGGCCTTATAACCCTTGTCGACCTTGGCATAGAGCAGGTGGCCGGGGCTGATCTTGTAATTCAGGCCGAAATGCCAGGTCACCTGGTTGCCCGAATAGACGTTGTCGAGATCGGAATAGGTCCCGGCGATGATGTTGTAGCCGCGCTGGTACTTGTCATCCTGGGTATAGCGGATGCCGGCCTCGGCCTTGAGACTATCGGTCAGGTCATAGCCGACCTGGGCAAAGGCAGCCTTGGACCGCGAACCGACGTTGTAATCGAACGTGTAGAAGTTGAACGGATCGGGGCTCAACCCGTGGACCTGGAAATAGGTGTTGAGCGCGTCGGTTTCCTTGAACGCATAGGCACCCAGTTGCCAGGTCAGGCCGTGGGCGTTGTTGGAACTCAGGCGCAGTTCGTAGTTCTGGTCCTTGACGTTCTCGTTCTGCTGGAAGCCATAGTTGTAGCTGGTGCCGCCATCCTGGTCGTTGTCGCGATGCAGCACCGACTGCTGATAGCCGCCAAAGAAGCTGAGCGTGGCAAAATCGAGGTCATAGGAAATCGCCGTGCGCACGGCCTTGGCGGTGATATCGGTATAGCCCTGGTGGTTGACGTTCCAGGTCTTGGCCGATCCGATCGTCAACGTGCCGTCGCTGTTGAGGCCGGAATAGGGCACGCCCTTGATCACGGCGCCTACGCCGCCGACGTCCACATACTCGCCGGTGACCAGGATCGACAGGCGCGGCGTGGGCTTCCACAGCACGTGCAGGCGCGCGCCGCTGGTATCGTTGTCATCGCCGCCGCGATAGCCGGGATTGGTGCGATAGCCGTCACGGGTCTGCCGGGTGCCGGCCACGCGCACGCTCAGCGTGTCGGTCAGCGGAACGGTCATGCCCGCTTCCAGGTTGAGCGTGCCATAATTGCCGATTTCGCCTGCCGCGTTGAGGCTGAATTTGTCGCCGGGCTTGACCGACTGGATGTTGACCGCGCCGGCCGTGGCGTTGCGACCATAGAGCGTGCCCTGCGGGCCGCGCAGCACTTCCACGCGCTCCACGTCGAACAACGCGGCGTTGAGCGCAAAGGCGCGCTGGAGGTAGAAGTTGTCGATGCTGACGGCAACGGCCGGATCGCCCGTTTCCGAATAGTCGCGGCTCGAAACCCCGCGAATGGTGATCATCGTGTTGGCGTTGTTCTGGGCGATATTGACGGTGGGCGCCACGTTGGCGAGGCCGTTGACATCGCTGACCCCGTTCCTGGCAAGATCCGCGCCGGTGGCCACCGTCATGGCGATCGGCGTGTTCTGCGCCACGGAGGGGCGCTTTTCGGCAGTGACGACGATTTCACCCAGTCCGGCCGCGCCGGGCGCCGGGGCTTGCGCATCGGCCGCAGCGACGGCAGGCGGCGCGGTTTCCTGTGCGAAAGCGGTTTGCGCCGCCAGGCCAAGTGCCAGCGTGCTGACGGTGAAGAGCGCGCGAGTATGCAACATCTAACCCCCCTTATGGTCGGGCCCTGACCCGAAATGCGTTTCGTTTTCACTAGAATGTCTGATTCGCGCGCGATTGCAAGCGGTGTTCAAGTGCAGTGACTGGAGGGAATATATAAAGCGTTGAATTATATATGTAATAATGCCGACAAAAAATGAGCATCGTTTTCATTAGGGTTGCATGGCCCACGCGCACGAGCGCCGGCTATGCAGCAAAAGCACGCCAATTCAACGATTTGTGCGAGTGAAGCGAGAATGGCCCGGCGAGCGCCACGCCGGATGCTGATTCTCGCCCATACCATAGACGCGGAGGGTGTTTCGTGGCCCGCATCCCAGGCCACGCCGCCGGCAAGCCTGCGACGAGAGGTGCGAGATTATCGACAATTTATGTAATCGTTACCATCGCGGTGGCAGCGAGATTGGCGGCCGCCAGTACCCTATGCTGCTGTCTTGCGCCCGGCAAAGCGCCAACGCCAGATCAGTGCCGGCAGCAACAGCAGGGTCAGGAGCAAGGACGAGGCCAGCCCGCCCAGGATGACAACCGCCATCGGGCCCTGGATTTCGCGCCCTGACTGCCCGGTTTCGATCGCCACCGGCAAAAGCGCGAAGGCGGTGACCAGCGCGGTCAGCAGGATCGGCGTCACGCGTTCCCGCGTGGCTTCGAGCAGGGTTTCCAGCGTCCAGGGCCGCCCTTCCCCCAGCACCAGTTGATCGACATGGGCGACCAGCAGGATCGCGTTGCGCGCGGAAATGCCGAACAGCGCGATGAACCCGACGAGCGCGCCCAGCGAAACCACGCCACCGGTCAATGCCACGGCCAGGACCCCGCCCGCCATGGCCGGCGGCATGCCCGCCAGGATCAGCAAGGCAGGGCGCACCCCGCCAAAAGCCAGGACCAACAGCGCCACCATGGCAACGCCCGCCAGCACGACATGGGCGAGCAACTGGCGTTGCGCTGCGGCTGCGCCTTCGGCCGTGCCTGCCCATGACAGGAAAACGCCCGGCGGCAGGCGCACGTCCTGGCCGATGCGCGCTTGGGCATCGTGCACCACATCGGCCACGGCGTGGCCGGGCACCACATTGGCGGTCACGATCTGCCGGCGCAGCCCGCCTTCATGCGCGATCAGCGCGCGCGCTTCGCCCGGAGAGATCGTGGCGATATCGGCCAGGCGCACCGCCCCGCCCGCTGCGCCACCGGCCGAGGCGCGCACCAGGGTATCGCCCAGCGCCTCGGGATCGCGGCGCAGTTCGGGCGGCAAAGTCACCGCCACGTCGATCGCACGATCGGCCAGGACCACCTGCCCCACCGTCTGCCCGGCAAAGGTGGCGCGGATGGCATCCCCGGCATCGGCTGCGGTCACGCCGTGCAGCGCCATGCGCGCGGGATCGAGCGTAACGCCCAGCATCGGCGTGCCCGGCGCGGCTTTCATCGTCACGTCGGTGGCGCCCGGCGTTGCCCGCAGCGCCGCCGCAATGGCCAGGCCGGTGCGATCGAGCGTGTCGAGATCGGCGCCTTGCACGCTCACCGCAATCGCGGCGGTTTCGCCCGACAGGCTCTCGCTGATGCGGTCGCCCAGGAATGTGGTCACTTCCCCCTGCAAGGCCGGTGTTGCTGCCAATGCGCTGCGGATTTCCGCGAGCGCCGCATCCTCGCCGCGGCCGCCCACCGATTTGAGGCGCAAGTGAAACTCGCCCTGGCTCGGCGGCCAGGTGTCTTCGCCTGCCTCCGCCCGGCCCATCTGTTCTTCCACGCTCAAGACTTCGGGAATGGCCATGAGCCGGCGCGACAGTTGCAT
Source organism: Novosphingobium rhizosphaerae (assembly GCF_050920675.1). Taxonomy (NCBI): domain Bacteria; kingdom Pseudomonadati; phylum Pseudomonadota; class Alphaproteobacteria; order Sphingomonadales; family Sphingomonadaceae; genus Novosphingobium; species Novosphingobium rhizosphaerae. The sequence goes on along the minus strand of NZ_CP137862.1, from coordinate 542,699 downwards.
GCCTGACGCGCGCATCCATTCGAGCGAGGCACCCGGCGGCCCGGATACTTGCAGCACGTAATGCCGCTCGCGAAAGGTGGGCAGCAGTTCGCTGCCGAACGACAGGGTGCCGGCCAGCGCCAGCGCGCCGAGCACGCCGATGGCCCCGGCCGCCAGGCCCGGCCGCGCGCACAGCCGCCGCATCAATCCGGCATGCCAATCCTTGAAGCGTTCCAGCAGGGCCGGCTCTTCCACCGGCGTGCGCCCGCGCAACAGCATCAGCGCCAGGGCCGGCGTCACCGACAACGCTACTACCAGCGAGGCGAGCGTTGCCAGCAGGAACGAAAGGCCGAGCGGGGCAAAGAACGCGCCCTGCAGCCCGGTAAGCAGGATCACCGGCAGCATCGTCAGCGCCAGCACGAACGTGGCGTGGACCACCGGGGCGCGCACTTCGATCGAGGCGGCGGCGATGATCGCGCGGCGATCGGCTTCGTCCGTCACCCCGCGCAGGCGGCGCACGATGTTCTCGATATCGACGATCGCATCGTCGATCACCACGCCCAACGCCACGGCAAGGCCACCCAGCGTCATCGTGTTGATCGTCTGCCCGGTGCGATCCAGCACGATCAGTGCCGCCAGCAGCGAAAGCGGGATCGACACGAAGGCAATGCCCACCACGCGCAGATCGCGCAGGAACACGAGCAGCACCACCAGCACCATGGCCGCGCCGATGGCCAGGTCGCGGCCGATGCCGGTCAACGCGACTTCCACGAAATTGGCCGGGCGGTGCAGCGCGGGGTAGAGCGTCACCCCTTGGGCGCGCAGCGCCGGGGCGAGGTCATCGAGCGTGCGCTCCAGCGCGCGCGTGGTGTCGAGCGTGTTGGCGCCATACTGGCTCGACAACGTCATCAGCACGCCGGGCTTGCCCATGATCAGCGCATCGCCCACCGGCGGCGCGGCGCCATCGGCCACTTGCGCCACGTCGCCAATGCGCACCGTGCCGCCCGGCCCGGTGGCCAGCACGGCAGCCGCGATCTGTGCGGCACTGGTTGCGCTGGGGCCGGGATCGACCAGGATGCGCTGGTTGGGCGTATCGGCAAAGCCGCCGCCATTGACATTGACCGCTGCGCTCACCGCCTGGCCCAGATCGGCAAACGTCAATCCGCGCGCCAGCAGGCGGGCAGGGTCGGCGCGCACTTCGATGCGGCGCTGCTCTCCGCCAAACACATTGGCGCGCGCCACGCCCGGCACCGACAGGAGCCGCGGGCGGATCGTCCATTCGGCCAGATCGCGCAACTGCATCGGCGAAAGCCGCGTGGACACCAGCCCGATCTTGAGCAGGTCCATGGTCGAAGACACCAGCGGCGTCAGGCGTGGGGTATCGACGCCAGGGGGCAGGCGCGGAATGGCATCGGCCAGCGCTTCGGACACCTGCTGGCGCGCGCGATAGGCATCGTTGCCCTCGCGGAACGTGATGTCGATCACCGACAGGCCCTGGATCGATTGCGAGCGCACCGTTTCCACGCCATTGGCACCGTTGATCACCGCCTCCAGCGGGCGGGTGACGAGCATTTCCACCTGTTGCGGGGAAAGGCCCGGTGCCTCGGTCTGCACGCTGGCCTGTGGCGGCACGAATTCGGGAAACACGTCATAGGCCGTGGTGCGCAGGGTCTGCACGCCCAGGGCCAGCAGCACCACCGCGCCCAGCAGCACGAGCCAGGGGTGGCGCAACGATTGCCGGACCAGCGCGGACAGCATCACTCGTCCCCGGTGGCCGGCGCAGGAGCGGCATGGTCAAGGCCCAGCAGCGTACCCGCGCCGGAAGCCACCACGCGATCGCCCGGCTGCAGCTTGCCCGATGGCACGAACCAGCCCTGCGGCCCGGCTTTGCCATCTTCCAATGGCACGCGTTCAAAACGGTTTTGCGCGCCCGCCCGCCACACGAAAAGCCCGGCATCGGCGCGCACGATGGCGCTGCGCGGCACCATGACGCCGGCGCGCACCGGCCCGGCTTGCGCGGTGCTGGCGGCCAGGATGCGCCCGACACCCACTCGCGCGGCCTGCGGCCCGGTCAGCAGCGCCAGCGCGCCGCCACTTTGCAACTGCGTGTCGCCCGCCGCCGCCGGCCCCAGTACGCGCACTTGCGCGCTACCGGGCGTGAGGTCCACTTGCACGGCAGCGCCGACCTGTGGCGCGCCGCCCGGAAAGTCGAGCCGCAGGATCGCCACTTGTCCCGCCGCCGCGCGCCGGGCCAGGCTTTCCACTGCGGCGCAGCCCAAGTGGGCCAATCCCGCGCCAAATTCGAAGGTCACGCGCTGGCAGGCCAGATCGCGCCGGGCGGCATCGGCGCGGGCCTGGGCCCGCGCGCTTTCCACTTCGCGTTGCGCGGCGCCGGCATCTGCCCCGGCCAGCGCGGCCAGGCGCGCGGCTTCGCTGGCCGAAGCATCGGCCGCCGCGCGCGCACTTTCGATTTCCGCGCCGATCGCCGCCAGCGGCCCGGCATCGAGCGCGCGGGCATAGCCGGTTTCCCCTTGCGCTTGGGCAGTGGCCACAAGTTGCGCCGTGGCGATCCCGGCGCGCGTTTGGGTGGCGGGATCGACCAGCAAGCCAGTCGCGTCGCTGGTCGCGGGCGTGGCTTGCGCCGCGGCTTCATCGGCGTCGGGCGTGGCATGGCCGGCCAGGCCAGCGTGAACCAACGCGCCCACGGCGCCCCCCGCCAGCAGAAGCGCAGCACACGCGGTCCAGCGGCCTAGAGCCATGGTTGCACCAATGCAGGGTCGATCACGGTTTCGGGTCCATCCAACGGCGCCGCAGCGCATCTTCCAGGGCAAGATCGGCGCTGCGCACGCGCACCAGGGCATCGACTTGCGCCAGTTGCGCTTCGGCGGCGGCGATCTGGGCGGCGGCCCAATCGGCCATGCCGATCGCGCCTTGCTTCAACTGTATATCGGCCTTGGTCGCGGCACGCGTGGTGGCGGGCAGTTCCTCGGCCCTCACCCGGGCCAGCGCGGCCAGGGCCGCAGCGCGCTCGGTCTGGGCGGTTTCGATCGCGGCTTGCGCGTTGGCCAGTGTCGATTCCAGCGTCGCGCCCGCTTGCGCGCGGTGCGCTTCTGCCGCGGCGATCCCGGCGCGGTTGCCATCCCAGGCCGGCAACGAAAGGTTGAGCGCAAAGGGCAGCTTCACCAAGCCACGCTCCCAGGTATAACCCGGCCCCAGGCTCAAGGCCGGCATGCGCTGTGCCACCTGGGCGCGCAGATCGGCTTCGGCCTGGTCATAGGCGGCCAGCGCGCGCAGCACATCGGCGCGTGCGGCAATCGATCGCGCCCGCTCGCCCGCCGGCAGATCGGGCACAGCGGCCATGGGACTGGTGAAATCAGGCCAGATCAGCGCCTGGCCGGCCAGCGCCTGCACCGGCACGCCCAAGATGCCCGCCACCGCCGCGCGTCCACCTTGCGCGCGCGCCTGGGCATCGGCCAGGGCGCGGGCGGCAGCGGCGCGCGCGGCCCGATAGGGATAGAGATCGAGCGAGGCGATTTCCCCTTGCCGCGCCCGGTTTTCCAGAACGGCGAACTGCCGGTCGCGCAGGGCCACGATGATGGTGCCCAGGCGCGCCTGTTCGGCCCCGGCCATGGCATCGATCAGCCCGCGATGCAGCGCCACGCGTTCGGCCCACACGGTTTCGGCCAGGTCCTGCCGCGCCATCACTATCGCGAGGTCCGCCTTGGCCAGTCGCGCCCCTTTCCGACCGCCGAAATCGAGTGGCAGATTGGCACCAGCGCCCAGCAACCAGGCGAAGAGGTGACGGATCGTTGGCATATTCGCTCGACAGCGTGAATGTGGGCGCTGCCACCTTGCGCGCGGCACGCGCGTCTGCCTTGGCAGAGGCCACGGCCGCCCGCGCCTGCGCCACGCGCGGGTCTTGCGCCAGAATCGCTGCGAACAACGACAGGCGATCGAGCCCGTCGGACGCGGTCGGTGCGCCGGCGCAACCGCCACGGCAATGCGCCGCACGGCGGCCAGGTCAAGCGAGGCTGCCACCCGGGCCTGGCTGCGCGCGGGCAGATCGGCCGGTACGGGCGGCACCGGCGCGCAGGCTGTCAGCACACAGGCAGCCTGCGCGCAAAGCCGCTGGCCATTGCCATCCTGCGCCAGAAAAAGCGGCTCACTGCATTCCCCCCTGCCTTGCGGGGTAACCCGCGCCGGGGCGCAAGGAAAGTGAGCATTGTGCAATGTTGTGTGCAGGGGCCACCCCGCGATGCGTCCCTTCATCCCTCGAAACGGCCCCCTGCCATGCGCATCGCATCAGAACGTGATGCGTGCGTCAACCATGAAAGAGCGCGGTGCCAGGAATTGGAACTGGTCATCCACGCCATAGGTCTTGCCGTTGGAGATCGACGTGATCGCGCGGCTGTTGAACACGTTGGAGACGGTCGCCCCGATGCGGAAGCGTTCGGCGATCATCTGGCTGATCGCGAATTCGCCCACGCTGTAGGTGCCATGCGGTAGCTGCGCGGGCCGGTGGCGCCGACCGTGGCATCGGTGGCGTATTGCGGCCGGTAAACTTCTGGTTGAACGAAACCCGCGTGCCATTGCGGTTGTAGAACGCGCCCACCGCAGCGGTGGAGAACGGTGCGTTGGCAATCTGCGCGCGGTCGTCACCGAATGGGCATAGTTGTAGGATGCGTTGGCAAACAGTGTCAGCCCCGCAACGGCATCAGGCTCACTTGCCCTTCCACGCCCTTGTAGCGGACCTGGCCAATGTTGACCAAGGCATTGGCCGGCGCCCCGGTCGACGTGTCGCTGGCGATCTTGTTGTTCACGTCGATGATATAGCCATCGACGTCCACCGACACATGGCTGCCGTGCCACACCGTGCCACCTGATAGTTGGTGGAGGTCTGCGGTTGCAGCTTTGAAAGGTTCTGCTGCTGCACCGCCTGGTCGTTGGCCGTGCCGCTGCTGGTGTAGAAGCTGGACAGGTCGGGACGTACATGCCCTGGGCATATTGGCCGTAGAACGCCAGTTGCTCGTCGCCTGCCAGTTGATCGTGGCAAACGGCAGCGTCTTGGTCCAGGTCGCCTCGGTGTCGATCGGGGTGCGGCTCTTCTGGTTGACCGGGCCACTGATCGCGCGGTTGAAATGCACGTATTTCACGCCCGGCGTAATCGCCAGCGCTTCGATCGGGTGGAACTCGAACTCGGCAAAGAGCTGTACTGGTTCCACTTCGAATATTGCAGTAGTTGACGTTGGCGAGCGCCACGCTGGGCAGCGTGGCCGTTGCGGTCACCGCGCAAACTTTTCGTTGTAGGAAGCAGCCCGGTGGTGCGGTCCAGATCGAGCCGGGCGCGATCGGTATCGGCATATTCATACCAGCCGCCCACGCGGATCTTCCCGAGCGAGAAATCGTAGTTGAGCTGGCCGATATAGCCCAGCACGCGATACTTGTTGAGCTTGTAGTAGCCCAGCACATCGGCCGGCGCGCTTACCGCCTTGTAGGGCGAAGCCGTCGTGCCCGCGCCGGTAAAGCGGTCACCACCGTGCCGGTCGTGCCCGAAAGCGTGTTGTTGGTATAGCCATACATATAGGCGCGGTTGTCCATCGACAGGCCCGCGCCAGCTTGCTCTGCAGGCGGATATACGAAAAGTCCGTGGTCTTGTCGGTGCGGTTGTACTTCCAGTAGTCCTGCTTGGTCGGATCGCTGCCCAGGCCATAGTTCAGGCCATAGGTTCCGATCTGCGAGGCGGCCGTGCAGTTGTCGGCCGTCAGCTGCGTGCCGGCGGCCAGCGCCGTGCCCCCGGTGCCGCAAGTGGCGCCCTTCTGCGAATCCGACTGGTAATAGAAGTTGCGGTTCCACGTGCTCAGCAGCGTCAGCGTATGCGCGCTGCCGATGGGGATCACCGCCTTGGCAAACAGGTTCTTGGAATTGACCGCGAATTGGTCAGTGCCCCGTCGGAGCGCAGGAACTGCCCGGCCAGCACGAACTTGGCGCCGCCCAGCTTGTCGATCTTGCCGCTCTGGAATTCGGCGCGGCCGATGAAGGTGTTCCAGTTGCCCAGCAGCCCCTGGACCTGGCCGCCCATCTCGTCCTTGGCGGCGCGGGAATACAGGTTGATGTTGCCGCCATAGGTTGCCTGGCCCAGCTGGCTGGCGTTGCCCGGCCCACGATCGACCACCACGGTCTCGATCGTGGTGGTGGGGAAGAACGCGGTGGAATGGTGCGTGGGGTTGTTGGTGTCGGCAAAGGGGATCGAGTCATAGGTGACGTTGTAATCGCCATCCTGGAAGCCGCGGATCGTGGCCTTGCTTTCGGTAAAGCCGGTGCCGTTGTTGTTGCCCGAAATCGAAACGCTGGGCGTGATCGCGATCAACTGGTTGAAATCGGACGCGGCGTTGGCGTTGTCGATGAATTCGCGGCTCACCGCGGCCTGGGGCTGCGTGGTGGTGAGCGAGGCGGCGATCGGGGCCACTTCGGCGGCGCGGCTGCCGATCACGAGGATGTCGGACGAGGTCAGCGACTGCGCGTCGTTGGCCTGGCCGGCCTGGTTGGCGGTGGTCGATTGCGGATCGGCAGAGGCGTTGGCAGCCGCAGCATCGGCGGCATGGGCGGTCGTCGCCAGCAGGCTGGACGCGGCGAGCAACGCGGCGCGGAAGGGTTGCTTGGTCATGATGTTTCCTCTTGGGACGCGGGGAAAGGGTTTACGGCCGGGGCCATTCAGCGCGTGCGGCAGCGACCATGGCGGCCAGGCGCGGATCGGTAAGCAGGGCTTGGGCAGCGGCGGTGGCCATGCCGTGGCTGGCTTCCACGTCGCTGGCATAGTGGACGCCGCAGATCTCGCGGCTCAGGCCATAATCCTGCGCGCGGGCCATCACCGCGGCGGCATGGTCCGGGGTCAATTGCGCCAGCGTCCAGGCCGTGGCCCAGGCGAACGCCGCGTGCCCGCTGGGATAGGCTTTCAGCGCGTTTTCACCCTTGCCGCAGTGGGGCAAGGCAGGATCGACCATGAACGGCCGCGCGCGGCGGAAATGATGCTTGGCCTGCGCGACCACGCGTTCCACTTCATCCTGCACCAGCGTCAACAGCGCCATGGTATGGGCAGCTTGGCCAGGTCCTGGCCCAGCGCCTGGTCGAAGATCGCCGGTTCTTCGTGCTTGCCGTCCCAATCGGCCTGTTCGCGCCGCGCCGGCGGCGTGGCGGCAATCAGCGCGCGCAGGCGATCGAGATCGAGCCGCTCCTCCACCGAACCGGGTGCGGGCGGCGGGGCAAAGGCGTGGGTGGGCGCAAAGACCTGTGCCGAAAGCCAGCGCGGCGCCGGATCGGGCGCATCGGCTGCATAGGTGGCGGGCACGGCCAGGCAGGCAGCCGCCAGCGCGGCCGCGGACCGGAACATTCGCATCGTGTGAAACCCCATTGGCGCCGGGGCCATCCCCTTGCGCCTGCCGTCCCGCTAGGCAGCGGGCATGACAGTTGTGCGACAAGCCCGGGGGCCCAGCCGCGATTCCCGGCAACATTGCAAATTGAGAATGTTGGAACCCGTTGCGGCCTTTCAACCGGGGAAGGTCATCCGCACTTCCAGCCCCGGCGCATTGTCGGCCAGCGCCAGAGTGCCGCCGTGAAAGCGCAGGATTGCCTGGGCGATCGACAGGCCAAGGCCGCTGCCGCGCCGCCCGGCGCTTTCCGCCCCGCGTTCGAACGGGCGCACCACGCGGCTGCGATCGGTCGCCCCCAGGCCCGGTCCGTCGTCGGCCAGGATCACCACGGCGCCGGTGTCCGCGCGCTCCACCCGCAGGGTGGCGGTGGTGCCCGGCGGCGTGTGCGTGGCCACGTTTTCCAGCAGGTTGACCAGCAACTGGTTGACTAGGCCGGCATCGGCCCGCACCACGGCATCGTCCAGGCGGGTAAGCCGCAAGGTGCCGCCATGATCGGCCAGCACGGGCTCCATCGTTTCGGCCACATCGGCCACCAGATGCCCCAAGTCCAGCGGCGCAACCGCCGTGGGATGGCGGCCGGATTCCAGCTCTGCCAGCCGCAGCAAGGCATCGAAAATGGCGATGACCGAGCCGCATTCGCGCTCGGCCCGCTCGATCAGGCCATCGCTTTGCGCCTCGTCACCGGGCCGGGCAGCGGCGAGCAACCCGCGCAGCCGGGCCAGCGGCGTGCGCAAGTCGTGCGCCAGCGCGCTGGAAAACTGGCGCTGCGCATTGACCAGCTCCGCCATGCGATCGAGCATGCGGTTGAGGCTGGCCGCCTGCTCGGCAAACATGCCGTCCAGCCGGTCGGTGGCAATGCGCCGGGAAAGATCGCCTCGGGCAATCGCGTCGGCGGCGGCCTGCGTCTCGGCCAGGCGCAATGCGGTCTGCCGGGCGAACAGCGTGGTCACCGCCAGCCCCGCCAAAAGCGCGCAGGCAAAGATCGCCAGCACCATCCAGGGCAGCATGGCTTGCAGGCTTTCGGCCGCTTCGCTGTGCTGCACCACGGCGAACAGCGCGCCGTCGGGCAGGCGCGTTGCGAGCGCCCGTCCCTTGTGCACCACATGCGCGCGGCTGACATAGCGGACTTGCGAAAAGCCTTGCGGCGGTGGCGGAATGCGCAGGCGCCCGGCCATCAAACGGCCATCGGGGGCGAACAGGATATAAGTGCGCTCGCTCAAGGCCTTTTGTCGTTGCCACGCCTCGATCCGACCGGCCACCACGGCACTGCTGGCCACCTGTCCGTGCTCGGCCGCCAGATACTTGGCGCTGTGATATTCCAGCGCGTCGTCGATGCGGCGGGAAATACGCTGTTGCGCCACCAGGAAGACCACCAGGCCCATTGCCAGCATGGCCAGCGCAAATAGCGTGCCGAACTGGATCGCCAGGCGCCCGATACCGAGGCGCGCAATGCCCAGTCGCGCCATGGCAGAGGGGAAAAGGCGGCCCTTCACGTGCGCGGCTTCAGGCACACAGGCCGCTGCGCAGCACATAGCCATGGCCGCGCTGCGTTTCGATCGGGTCGATACCCAGTTCCAGCAACCGCGTGCGCAGCCGGCTCATGTTGCTTTCCACGATGTTGGTCGTGGGGGCAAAGGCATAGCCCCAGACATGCTCTAGCAGCATGTCGCGCGTCACCACTTTGTCGGCGTGGCGCATCATGTGCGCCAGAAGCGAATAGAGCTTGCGATTGAGCAGCGCCTGCCGCCCATCGAACCCCGCGCAGTGGCGCGAGGGATCAAGCACCAGGCGCCCTACCGCCAGGCCCGCGCCTTCGGGTTGGACCGGGCGGCGGCGGGTGATGGCGTTGAGCCGGGCAAGCAGTTCTTCCATGGCAAAGGGCTTGGCCAGGTAATCGTCGCCGCCTGCTTCCAGCCCCTCGATCCGGTCGGCCAGCGAACCCAGCGCGCTCAACACCAGCACTGGGGGCCGCGCTTCGCCCGCCGCGCCCAGTGTGTTCAGCGCGCGCAACACCTCGAGCCCGCCCAGATCGGGCAGCATGCGATCGAGCACCACCGCATCATAGCGGGCCCGCGCCATGCAATCGAGCGCCGCCTGCCCGGTGGCCGCATGGTCGGCCGATCGCCCGGCACCACGCAACCCGTCGAGCACATGGGCCGCAATCACCGGATCGTCTTCCACCACCAGGCAATGCATCGCCACACCCTCACGCAAAGCGCAGAGATTACGGCAGCAATGTTGCAACAGGGTGACGAACCACGCGCCCCGCCGGCTTTGGCGCTGGCGCGTCTGCGCGCTTGCCAAGCGGCGCACCTCGCGTCTAAAGTAGAGTATAAGTTCTAATTAGGAGAGGCTTTGATGGAATCCCGCCGTGCCGCGATCAAGATCGCGCTTGCCAGTGCCGCCGCGGCCTGTGGCACCCAGGGCACGCGGGCCATGGCGGCCCCTGGCGGCCGCAGCCAGGCTGCCGACGCCGCGATCCCTGGCGCGACCGGTGCCACTGTCTGGCCGCGCGGAATCGAAGGCCAGCGCAAGGCGGATCTGGGCAACGGCTTCTATCTCAACCCGATTCTCTCGGGTGACTATCCCGATCCTTCGGTCCTCAAGGACGGCGACGACTACTACATGACGCATTCCTCGTTCGATGGGGCGCCCGGCCTGCTGATCTGGCATTCGCGCGACCTGGTGAACTGGCGCCCGCTGGGGCCGGCGCTGGCCAAGCCACTGGGCACGGTCTTTGCGGTCGACATCGCCAAGCACGGCGATCGCTATTTCATCTATATCCCCTTCATGAAGGCGCCGTGGTCGCCGCCGTTGCGTGGCTTTGCCAATATCTACGTGATCCATGCGCCATCGATGGAGGGTCCGTGGAGCGAACCGATCGACCTGGGCGTGCAGGACCTGATCGATCCCGGCCACGTGGTGGGCGAAGATGGGCAACGCTACCTGTTCTTCAACGAAGGCAAGCGCGTGCGCCTGTCCGCCGATGGCCTGGCCACGGCCGGCCCGGTCGAAAAGGCCTACGAAGCCTGGCACTATCCCGAGGACTGGATCACCGAGGCGTGGTCTCCCGAGGGACCCAAGCTGTTCCGCCGCGGGCCCTGGTTCTATCTGGTCAATGCGGTGGGCGGCACCAGCGGCCCGGCCACCGGCCATATGGTGGCTGTGGCGCGCGCGCGCTCGGTCAACGGTCCGTGGGAAAATTGCCCGCACAATCCGATCGTGCGCGCCCGTTCCGACGCAGACCTTTGGTGGTCGCGCGGCCATGCCACCTGCGTGGAAGGGCCGGGCGGGCAATGGTACATGGTCTATCACGCCTATGAAAACGGCTATCAGACGCTGGGCCGGCAGACGCTGCTCGAACCCATCGCGTGGACCGACGATGGCTGGTTTCGCGCCACCGGTGGCGATCTGTCGCGGCCCCTGCCCAAGCCTGCCGGCACGGCAGTGCCCCACGGCATGGCGCATTCCGACGATTTCCAGCATGAGGCGCTCGGCCGGCTATGGACACTCTATGCCAGTGCGCCATCTGACAGCGCGCGGGTGCGGATTGCCGACAAGAGCCTGGCACTCCAGGCCAAGGGCAGCGGCCCGCACGATGGCACGGTGCTGACGCAGCAAGTGGGCGATCGCGCATTCGAAATCACCGTGGATGTGGAACTGGTGGGCGAGGTGCAAGGCGGGTTGCTGCTGTTCTTCGATGACCGCCTCTTCCTGGGCATGGGCCTGGATGGCAAGCGCATGATCACCTATCGCGGCGGCAAGGCGGCCTATTGGCAGGAACCCGCCCCGCCTGCACGGCGCATGCAGTTGCGCATCACCAGCGCGGACCAGGTGGTGACTTTCCACTACAGCCTCGATGGCCGCACCTGGACACGCCACGCGGTGCGCACATATGTGGCCGGCTATAATGCCAACACGATGGACAATCTGTTGAGCCTGCGCCCCGCGCTGTTCGCCGCCGGCAAGGGCCAGGCCGTGTTCCGCGCGTTCCGTTACCGCGCGCTCGATCCCGCTGCGCCGCCGGCCTGAGCCGCAAGCTCAGGTAACGGTTATGCCCTCGCGGGCAAAATAGGCGGCGACCGGGGCCAGCGCCGCTTCGTGCCGTTTCCACCGCGCCAGTGCATCGCGGTAGAGCGGCCGGCGGACCTGGGCCGCGCTGGGCGTGGACACCGGCGCGGCATTGCGATGGAAATCGAGGCAGGCGGCATCCCATTCCAGGCCACAGTGTTCCAGCATGCGGCGCGTGACGCCTTCCTGGTCGGCCACGAGGTCTTCGTATTGCACGTCGAGAATCCGGCCCGGCAGCGCCTGGTGCCAGAATGCCATCAGGCGGTCGAAGCGCACGTAATACCGCGCGATGTCCATCAGGTCATAGCTGTAGTCGTAATAGCGCGAGGTGATCGCGAAGAGGTTGCGAAAGTTGCTCAGCACCGTGTCCATGGGATGGCGGCGCAGGCATATGATGCGCGCGTTGGGAAAACAGCGGGCCACTATCCCGGCATAATGAAAATTTCCGGGAAATTTATCGACAAAGCGCAGATTGGGATTGCGGCGGTGGTGGTGCGCGCGCGCAAGGTAATCGTGGCCCACGGTGCCCAGATCGGCCTGTGCCAGGGCCGCGATGGTTTCGGGATCAAGCACGGTGCGCGTGCGCGTGCCTGCCGCGTGCTTTACCGCCAGCGGCATGGCCTGCAGTTCGCCCGCGCTTTCCACTTGCGCGTGTGAAGACGCGATGCGATCGACCAGCGTGGTGCCGGTGCGCGGCATGCCGATCACAAAGATCGGCGCCTCTGCGGGCGGCGCGGAAACGCGCGCACGCGCCAGCGCCGGCCAGGTGGCCACGATCGCATCGAAATTGGCCGCGTCCGTCTCGAAACGATAGGGCAGCCGGGCGCGATGCTCGGCATTGGCTGCTGCCAGCGCGGCAAAGGCGGCTTGGTCTTCGCCCAGATCGTCCAGTTCCTTGGCCAGGGCATAGCCCAGCAGCAAGCGATCCTGCGGGTCTTGTGCGGCCGTCAAGCGCGCGCGCAGGCGTGGCACATGGTTGGCACCCGCGCTGTGCCGCTTGAGGCTGGCAAGCAGATGGTGCGCGCGTCCGTGGCCCGGGGCCAGCGCCAGCAACGCTTCGAGCGCGGCCTCTGCCGCATCGACCGCGCCCACGAAATTGAGCGCGGCGGCGTGGTTGTAACGGTATTCGAGATTGTCGGGCTCACCCGCCACGGCATGCGCAAAGTGGGGCAGCGAAGCGGCGTGATCACCCAGGCGTGCATAGACGCAGCCCATGGTATCGCGGCTCAGCGCATCATCGGGCAGTGCACCTTCGGCATCGGCCAGGACTTGCGCTGCCGCGCTGTCCTGGCGCGTCATGATCAGCAACCGCGCCAGTTGCGCGCGGTACTCGCCTTGCGGATCGCGCGCCACGGCCGCCATGATCTGCGCGATGCTATCGCGCACCTGGCCCATGCCGGCCAGCGCCAGGCCCAGCAGGAATTGCGCCTCGGCGTGATCGGGCGCCACGGCCAGAACGGCCTGCGCGGTGCGGGCCGTGGCGGGCAGATCGCCACGCGCAAGGGCTTGGCGTGCCGCAGCGATCCCAGGGTCGGTCAAAGTCATTCCGCGCTGTGCCATGTTCGGCACGGCCGTGGCAAGCGAAGCGCCCCGGTTCAGCCCCGCACCTCTTCGCGGCGCTCGCGGCGCGCCTTGATCGCGTCGATCACCGGCACGAAGGGAAATAGGAACTGCTCCTTGATCGACAGCCGGCGGCGCTCGTCCTGCCCCACCAGCACGCCCTCGCCCTCGCGATAGGTGCCCAGTACGCGGTCGATCAGGATCATCGAGTTGGCATAGTTGCAGCGGGTTTCTTCATAGCCGACCGAGTGGTGCAGGCTGTGATGGCGGATCGTGGTAAAGAAGAACGAATAGAACGGCGGCGGATCGGCACGCACGTTGGCATGGGCAAAGCCGGCCACCACGTTGCCCACGCTGGCTGCGCACAGGATCGCCACCGGGCTGAAATCGAGCAGCGCGATCACGCCCAGGCTGATCAGGAACAGCTCCAGCGGATTGCCGACATAGCCCTTGAGCGCGTTGAGCTGGGTGATGTGGTGATGCGGCGCATGGGTGAGCCACAGCGGATGCCAGTTGTGCATCGCGCGGTGCATCCAGTACTGGCCGAATTCGAACAGGAAGAAGATCAGCGCCACTTGCGCCAGGAACGGCATTTCCCCCAGCCACGGCGTGGCCAGGCCGACGCTGGCCTTCGCCGCCTTGAGCGGGGAATCTGCAAAGTATTCGGTGGCCCAGGAAATCACTGTGGAACTGAGCACGACATAGAACGAATCCGTCCAGAACTCGCGCCAGTTCATGCGCCAGCCCTCGTGACGCTCGAACAGCCATTCGAGCAGCAGCAGCCAGGCAGAAATGGCCGTGGCCATGATCGTGAGGGTCCAGGGATAATCGACCACGCTTTTGGGCGCAAAGGCCCAGAACAGCACCACCGCCACAAGCGTGGCGGGCGGGATCAACCCGGTCAGCCGCTGTTTCATGTCTGTCCCATCCATTCCAGTTGCTTGCTCAATCTGGGATCGCGGAGAAAATCGCAGGTGCACATCGCGTGGTGGCCCGGCCCCTTGCCCACCGTCGCGCATCGGAGCCGGGCCCGATCACGGCATCACTTGTAGTGGAACGTCATTTCAAGCCCGACGCGGCGCGGCGTCAAGACACCATAGGCATAATAGCGCTCCACCACACCGGTCCGCGTGCGATTGTACGAACTTCTGTCGTTCTCGACCGCCGTGACGGCATACTTGTCGAAGATATTGTCGGCGTAGACGCCAATGTCGAACATATCGCTGTGATAGGTAACCGAGGCGCGGTGCGTGGTATAGGCCGGGATGACCTCGCCATTGCCGCGCAGGCCGACGCGGGAATAGATGTTGCCGGTATAGGTCGTGGCCCAGCTTGCCTCGATATCCTTCCCATCACCGATCGGATAAGTATAGGTCGCGCCCAGACTGCCGGCATGCTTGGTGGAGCCGGGCAGGCGATCGCCGGCATAGGCATCGTAATTGACGCCGCTGCTGACCACGATCCCCGGCGCGTCGGCCGTCAGGTGCGCATCGTTGTAGGAATAGGTGCCATCGATCGTCAGGCGCGGCGTGATCTTGAGGTGGCTGGAAAAGTCGATGCCCTTGGAAACGGCAGTGCTGCCGTTCACGGTAATGCCCACCGCGCCGTTCACCGTCTGGCTGGGCACCTGCACGCCCGACCAGGTGACGATGAAGCCGCTGAGCGTGAATTGTAGCTTCTTGTCGAACAGCGCGCCGCGCAGGCCCAGTTCGCGGTTGCGCGTCTTGTCCGGGCCGAACGACAGCTCGTTGGGCAGCGCGCAGACATTCTGCACATCCGGGTCAAGCGGCAGCACGCAAGGCGCCACGCGGTTCACGTTGCCGGTGCGATAGCCGGTGCTGTAGGTGAAATAGGCCATGAGATCGGGGCTGAACTTGTACGAGGTGTTGGCTTTCCACACGAAGCCATCGTCACCCGTCGCGCCCGACTTGATGCGCTGCGGGGCAAAGACCACCAGCGGATAAGGCGTGTAGCTGCTGAACAGCGGCGTATCGGTGCCGCCTTCGGCAAAGGCGTCATACTTGAAATAGCGCAGGCCGCCGGTGACCTGCCAATCCTTGGTGATGTGGAACGTGCCTTCGCCATAGACCGCCTTTTCCTTGGTGCGGGTGTTGACGAACGACATGTATTCCAGATTGTCAGGGCGATAGATGCCGGCAAACTCGGGATAGCCGGGCACATATTCGCGATACTGCGACCCATAGCGCTGGTTGTTGTAGAACCCGCCGATCACCCAGCTGAACGGGCCGCCGTGGGTTGAAACCAGGCGCACTTCCTCGTTGAACTGGCGATACTTGGCCGTGGAGCGGTTGTACGACGAGAAGTTGGGGAAGGCTTCATAGCCATAGTCGAGGTCCAGCAGCAGGTCGGTATTGTCGCGCTGGGTAATGATCGTCTGGTTGGTGAACGCGGTCGTCGCCACCAGCTGGGCCACGTCGAACAGGTTCACGTTGAATTCGGCCGAATAGAGATCCGACTTGCGGCTGGTCGGTTCGAGATAGCGCCACGGCGCTTCGTAATTGCCGGTACCCAGCACGCCCGCGCCATTGGCCTGGCGGCCGCCGGTCTTGGTGATCTGGTGGGCATACGTCAGGTAGAGCTTGAAGTCCGGGCTCGCCTGCAGCAGCAACTGGTTGCGCGTGGTGAAGGTGTGTTCGTAGTTCACATCCTTCTTGGAATAGAAGTTGGCTGCCCGCTGCGAGGCGCTGCCGAATGACGCATCCGATGCATCGGTGCCGCGCACCGGCTGCGGATTGGAAACGCCCGGTTCGCGCAGCAGGTAGTTGTAATCGATGAAACCGGGATTGTCGTAATAGCCCACCGTGCTGCGCAGCGCGATGTGGTCCTTCACGATCGGGATGTTGACGGTGCCATCGGCATTCACGCCAGCCTGGCTGCTGTGGCTTTCGCCAAACCAGCGGCCATGCAGGTCTACCGTGTAATGGTCCGTATCCGGGCGCTTGGGCATGTAGCGCACTGCGCCGGCCAGCGTGCCCAGGCCATAAAGCGTGCCCTGTGGCCCCTGCAGCACTTCGACGTGATCGATGTCGAGCAGCTTTAGATCGAGGTAGAGCGGCACTTCGCCCAGGTAGACGCCCACCGCGCTGTTGGCATTGGCGCCTTCGACGCTGGAATCGCCCGAATTGATGCCGCGCAGCACGATCTTGCCGGAAGAGCCAGGGCCGGTGTCCGACACCGTCATGCCGGGGGTGAAGGCCGAAAGCGACTTGATGTCGTCGATGCGCTGGCGGGCGAGTTCCTGGGGGCTGACGGCGCTGATGTTGATCGGCGCATCCTGCAGCGTGGTGGCGCGCCGCGTGGCCGTCACCACGATGTAGTTGGCGTCAGGCCCGCTGTTGGCATCCGCGCCAGCATCGGCCCCGGCATCACCAGCCGGCGCCGCCTGGGCGTGGGCCATGGCCGGCATCGCAGCACAACCGAGCAGCATCGTGGCGCCCAGCAGGTTCGTTCGGAAAGATCGCTTGGTCACTTCAGCCCCTCGTTTTGTTATCAGAAAGCCTGCGCTCCGTGACATCCCCTCCCAAGGGATCAGCCCGTTTGCCGGGCACGCACCGGCCGATTGCCGGCCTGGCACCTTGCATCGCGTCGTTGACAAGAGGGGTCGGGACTGCGGACCTTGCCAGATGCGGCGTGCCCCTGCGCCAAAGGCGCAAGGCCGCCTCGCCGCGAGGCGTGTGGAAATCCGCAGACTGTCCCATTGCCAAGCCGCGACTGGCTTGGCCAAAGGTGACCCACTCGTTGTGTTTTATTGTGTCGCCCTGAACTATCGACACCCAACACGGTACCGATATTACATATTCGGTCAAGCGTAATAATTTTCGTGTCGTTCAGTATGATTCACCCACAGGAAACATACCGGAAAGTGCCGATTTTCTCGCACTTGCGGCACGCGCCTGCCGGGCCAGACCGGCTTCTGACCAAGTGGTCATCGCATTGCCGCTGCATATTCGCGCTTGATTCGCGAATCGCGCATGCGCAAAGTGTGATCTCGGCGGGGGCGCAGATCGGCGCCAGTTTCGCGAAATGCCTTTGATAACGGCGCTTGCCGCCAGAGCCCAGCTCCTCCCTGCGCGATGCCAGTGCCCGCAGGCGGCGATGTCACGTCGATCGAGCGTTATTACAAAAATGAAGATGTGTAATATTTGCCATGGACAAGGGTGCGCTTTGCAGCGATGGTGCAGTGCGAAAGGGGCGCGAATCATGATGAAGATGATTGGCACGGCGGGTAAGATCGCACTTCTGGCAAGCACGCTGATGATGGCGTCATGCTCTTCGGCACCCGATGCCGGGGCGGCCAAGAAAACCGAATTCAACATCGGCTGGTCTATCTATGCCGGCTGGATGCCCTGGCCCTATGCCCAACAGGCGGGCATTGTAAAGAAATGGGCTGACAAGTACGGCATCAAGATCAATATCGTCCAAGTAAATGACTATGTCGAGTCGGTGAACCAATACACCGCCGGCAAGTTCGATGGCGTGACGGTCACCAACATGGATGCGCTGACCATTCCTGCCGCCGGGGGCAAGGATACCAGCGCGATCATCGTGGGTGACTATTCCAACGGCAACGACGGGGTCCTGCTCAAAGGTGCCAATTCGGTTGCCGCGCTCAAGGGCAAGCAAATCTACCTGGTCGAGCTCTCGGTGTCGCACTACCTGCTCGCTCGTGCCCTCGGTTCCGCCGGCCTTTCACTCACCGATGTCAAGACAGTCAATACGTCGGACGCGGATATCGTGAGTGCCTTCTCGAGCCCCGACGCCCAGGCGGCGGTGGCCTGGAACCCGCAGCTTTCGGTCATGCGTGGTCAGGCCGGTGCCAATCAGGTTTTCTCCTCGGCGCAGATTCCGGGCGAAATCCTCGATCTCCTGGCGGTCGATACCAACACGCTCAAGGCCAATCCCGCGCTGGGCAAGGCATTGGCGGGCATCTGGTATGAAACCATGGCGCTGATGAAGCGCCAGGACGAACAGGGCCGCCAGGCGCGCGCCGCGATGGCCAAGCTTTCGGGCGCCAGCCCCGAAACCTTTGACAAGCAGCTGACCACCACGTTCCTCTATGATCAGCCCGCCGCCGCCGTGGCCGCGGCGGACAGTCCCGCGCTGATCACCACGATGACGCGGGCGCGCGATTTCAGCTTTTCCAAGGGCCTGTTCAAGGGCGCCAGTTCGGCCGATGCGGTCGGGATGGCGTTCCCCGGTGGCAAGACGCTGGGCGATCCGGCGCACGTGACGCTGCGTTTCGATGACAGCTTCATGAAATTGGCCGCCGCCGGCAAGCTTTGACATCGGGCGGCGCCTGCGTGCGCCGCCTCATCCTCTGGCCGCGTCGATCGGCCGTTGCAACAGGGATGCACACCATGCGGTGGGTCAACCGAAACATGCGCCGCAACGACAGGATGATCGCCGGCGCCCTGCCGATCCTGGCCTTGCTGGTGGTCTATCTCGTCCTGGCGGCGCAGCGTCACGCGCTCAACCCGTCGGACAAGATCCTGCCCCTGCCCGATGCCATGGCGCGCGGTCTTTCGGCCCTGCTGTTCCAGGCCGATCCGCTGTCGGGCCACTTCCTTTTCTGGACCGACACACTGGCCAGCCTGGAACGCCTCGGCCTTGGCCTGGGCCTTGCCACGCTGGGCGCGCTGGTGGCCGGCCTGGTGCTGGGCGTGCTGCCGCCGGTGCGCGCCACGCTCGGGCCGCTGGTCACCGCCATCGCCGTCATCCCGCCGATCGCGCTGCTGCCCATCCTGTTCATCGCGCTGGGCCTGGGTGAAACGGCCAAGGTGGCGCTGATCGTGGTGGGGATCGCCCCGGCGATGATCCGCGACATCACCGACCACATCGCCAGCCTGCCGCGCGAACAGATCATCAAGGCGCAGACGCTGGGGGCCAGCAGCTGGCAGATCATGATCCGCGTTGCCCTGCCCCAGGCGATGCCGCGCCTGATCCAGGCGGTGCGCCTGGCGCTTGGGCCCGCATGGGTCTTCCTGATCTCGGCCGAAGCGATCGCGTCGGACACCGGGCTTGGCTATCGCATCTTCCTGGTGCGGCGCTATCTCTCGATGGACGTGATCATTCCCTATGTGGCGTGGATTGCGCTGCTGGCCATCGCCATGGACTTTGCCCTGTCCCAGGCAAGCCGCCGCGCCTTCCCCTGGGCCTATGGAGCAAGCCATTGACCACGCTCCTTTCGCTTCGCAATGTCTGGGTTGAATTCGGGGACAAGATCGTCCTGGAAAAGATCAACCTCGATGTTGCCGCCGGCAGCTTCGTTTCGATCGTCGGTCCCTCGGGCGCGGGCAAGAGCAGCCTGCTCCGCCTCGTGCTGGGCCAGGAAGTGCCCACGCGCGGCACGATCAGCCTGGATGGCACGGTCCTGCCGCCCGAATGCGGCCCCGATCGCGGCGTGGTGTTTCAACGCTATTCGGTGTTCCCGCACCTCACCGCGTTGCAAAACACCATGTTCGGCCTGGAATGTGCGCAATCGCCGCTGCTGGCCCGCCTGTTCGGCGCCGCCCGCCGCGCCGCGCAGGAAGAAGCCACCGCAATGCTCGAAGCCGTGGGGCTGGGCGATGCGCTGCATCTCTATCCCGCGCAGCTTTCGGGCGGCATGCAGCAGCGCCTGGCGATCGCCCAGGCCTTGCTCAAGCGGCCGCGCATCCTCTTGCTGGATGAACCGTTCGGCGCGCTCGATCCGGGCATTCGGGCCGACATGCACTTGCTGATCCGTCGCTTGTGGCGCGAACATGCGCTGACCGTGATCATGGTGACGCACGATATCCGCGAGGCGTTTTCGCTGGGCACGCGGGTGCTCGCGCTCGACAAGCGCCGCCACGATCCCCACGCGCCGCACCGCTATGGCGCCACCGTGGTCTATGACCTGCCGTTGCGCCCGCGCGAAGACGACGAGGCCGCACCTGCCCAGGCCGAAGCAGAACAGGCACCGCCGCAAAGGCTTGCCGTATGACGAGAGAGAACCGCCCATGAGCAGCGAGACCGCCACGCTCGCCCGGCTGAGCATGAGCTTGCCGGCAGACTTGTTCCGCAAGCTCGACATGATGGTGGAAGAACGCCAGTTGCCCTCGCGCTCGCAACTGATTGCCGAACTGATCCGCCACGCCCTGGCCGAGCACGAAGCCCTGACCCGCCCCGACGAGATGCTCGCCGGCACGGTCACCCTGGTCTATCGCGGCGACCGCGGCCGCGTGCGCCACCAACTGGCGCAGACCCAGGCCGATTACCTCAAGGAAGTTATTTCGGCCCAGCACGTCTTCCTGGAAGACGACCAGAGCCTGGAAGTCCTGCTGGTGCAGGGCCCGGCCGTGCGGCTCAAGGAACTGTCCGATGCGCTGCGCCGGGTGCGCGGCGTCCAGCAACTCGAACTTGTCACCACCACTGCCCTGCTGCCGCCGATCTATGTCCAGGACGACGGCAAGGACGCATCCGATGGAGCGGCCGCATGACCGATACGCTCGTTACATCCCCCCTCGCCAACCCCCTTGCCGCGCGCGATCACGCCCGCAGCATGGGCGGCACCGTGGTGGAAACCATGCCCGTGCTGCCGCCCAAGGCGGATGACCTGCCCCAGGGCGTGGCCCCGGCGGACCTGTTGTGGGAAGAAACCATTGCCGCGGGCGGCTATGCCACGCGGGTTCTGGCGCGCGGTACGCGGCTGCGCCTGATCGACACGCGCGGCGATGCCTGCGCCGGGCTGCAAGTGTTCAACGCCGCCATGCCCACCGAGCGGCTCAACGTGGCGGATACGGTGAAAGTGCAGTGGAACGCCTATCTCGGCGCGGGCAAGCTCCTGCTGTCCGACATGGGCCGCGTGCTGCTGTCGATCGTGGAAGATGGCGCGGGCACGCACGATTGCTTTGCTGGCACGTCCAACGCGGCCACCAATGCCGCCAAATATGGCGAAGGGCGCAACAGCGGTGCCCATCCCAACGGGCGCGACCGCTTTCTGCTCGGCGCGGCCAAGCACGGCCTGACGCGGCGCGACGTGCACCCGTGCATCAACCTGTTCAAGGGCACGCGGATCGAGGAAGACGGCACGATCACCCCGCTGGTCGGCCCCTTTGCGCCGGGGCGCGAGATCTTGCTGCGCGCGGAAATGGACGTGATCGTGGTGATCGCCAACGTGCCCCACGTGCTCGATCCGCGCGGGGAATATACCGTCACCCCGCTGCGCGCCACGGCCTGGCGCGGCCCGGTGACGCTGGGCAACGATCCCATCCGCAATGCGACGCCCGAAGGCCTGCGCGCCTTCCTCAATGTCGAAGACTATTTCCGCCGCTGAGCAAAGGACGGATACCCATGTCGAGCGATCTTCATCTCGCCGGGCTGCCGGCCACCATCGTGCACGACGAGATCGTGCCCGCCCGCGCGCCCTGGCTGTACCATGTTGCCAAGGGCCAGACGCTGCGCATCGTCGATCTGGAAGGCAACCAGGCGGTCGATTTCCTGCTCTATAGCGCGGCCGACGATGCCGAACGCTATTCCGCGCAGGATACCGTGACGGCACAAGGCAACCTGTTCCTGCGCACCGGCACCGTGCTGCGTTCCAACGAAGGGCGCGCGATGATGACGATCACGGCCAGCGCGGTGGAATATCACGACACGATCGGCGGGGCCTGTTCGTGCGAATCCAACACCTTGCGTTATGGTCATCACACCAAGTCGCAACATGCCTGCGTCGAAAACTTCCTTGAGGCAAACCTTTGGGAAGGGCGCGGCAAGCGCGACATCGTTTCCAACATCAACTTCTTCATGAACGTGCCGGTGGAAGCCGATGGGTCGCTGGGCATTGTCGATGGCATTTCCGCGCCGGGCCTGACGGTGGACTTGCGCGCAGAGATGGACGTGATCGTGGTCGTGTCCAATTGCCCGCAGATCAACAACCCCTGCAACGCGTTCAATCCCACCCCCGTGCGCATGATCGTGGCCGCTGCATGATGTTCGATACCGTTCTCATCGCCAACCGCGGCGCCATCGCCACCCGCATCATCCGCACGCTGCGCCAGATGGGCCTGCGTTCGGTGGCGGTCTATTCCCAGGCGGACGAAGGCTCTGCCCACGTGGCCCTGGCCGACGAGGCGGTGTGCATCGGCCCGGCGCGCGCCAGCGAAAGCTATCTCAACATCCCCGCGATCATCGCGGCGGCCAAGGCAACCGGCGCGGGCGCGATCCATCCCGGCTATGGCTTCCTGGCGGAGAACGTCGAATTTGCCGATGCCTGCGCGGCCGAAGGCATCGTGTTCATCGGGCCGACGCCCGACAACATCCGCACTTTCGGCCTCAAGCACAGCGCGCGCGACCTGGCCAAGGCCCACGGCGTGCCGTTGGCGCCGGGCACGGACCTTTTGACCAGCGAGGAAGAGGCAGTCGCTGCGGCCGCCACGATCGGCTATCCGATCATGCTCAAGGCCACGGCTGGCGGCGGCGGCATCGGCATGCGCGTGTGCGAGGGCGAGGCCGACGTGCGCGAGGGCTTTGCTACCGTGGCGCGCCTGGGGCAGAGCAATTTCGGCGATGCCGGCGTGTTCCTCGAACGCTACGTGCGCCGCGCGCGCCATGTCGAAGTGCAGATCTTCGGTGACGGCGAGGGGCGCATCGTCGCCCTGGGCGAGCGCGACTGCTCGCTGCAACGCCGCAACCAGAAAGTGGTGGAGGAAGCCCCTGCCCCGCTGTTGCCGCCATATGTGCGCGAGGCGCTTTATGACGCGGCCATCCGCTTGGGCCAGGCGGCGCGCTACCGCTCCGCCGGCACGGTGGAATTCCTTTATGACGCCGATGCCCAGGAATTCTTCTTCCTGGAAATGAACACCCGCCTTCAGGTCGAACACGGCGTCACTGAAGAGGTCATGGGGATCGACCTGGTCGAATGGATGGTGCGCGGCGGCGCGGGAGACTTTGCGTTCCTCGATACGCCGCCCACCGTGCCGAGTGGCCATTCGGTGCAAGTGCGGCTCTATGCCGAAGATCCCGCGCTCGATTACCGGCCCACTTCGGGCACGCTGACGGCGGTGGAATTTCCCGCTGACATCCGTACCGAAACCTGGGTGAGCGCCGGCACCGAAGTGAGCGCCTGGTACGATCCCATGCTCGCCAAGCTGATCGTGCATGGCCCCACGCGCGAGGCGGCGGTGGCGGCGATGCAGGAGGCGCTGGCACGCGCACGGGTCGACGGGATCGAGACCAACTTGCGCTGGCTGCGCCGCGTGGTGGCAAGCGAGGCTTTCGTCACGGGCGCCGTATCCACCCGCGTGCTCGACGCGATCACATTCGTGCCCGACAGTTTCCGCGTGATCAGCGGCGGCACGGCCACCACCGTGCAGGATTGGCCGGGGCGCCAGCACTTGTGGGCCGTGGGCGTGCCGCCATCGGGGCCGATGGACGACCAGTCGTTCCGCCTGGGCAACCGCCTGCTGGGCAATCCCGAAGGCATGGCGGGCCTGGAAATGACTCACACCGGGCCGACCCTGGCGTTCACCGCGCCGGCCCGCATCTGCCTGACCGGGGCCGATTTCGGCGCCACGCTCGATGGCCAGGCCGTGCCGCTGGGTGAGGCGGTGGACATTGCCGCCGGGCAGACTCTGGCCATGGGCCGCACGCGTGGCGGCGGCATGCGCGGCTACCTGCTGATTGCCGGCGGGCTCGATATCGCGCCCTATCTGGGCAGCCGCGCCACGTTCGAGCTGGGCCAGTTCGGCGGCCATGCGGCCCGGCGCCTAGTGGCGGGCGATGTGGTTCATCTGGGCCAGCAGGATACCGCCGCGCCGCTGCCCGCCGTGGCCCTGCCCGCGATGGGCAACGAATGGACCCTGCGCGTGCTTTATGGCCCGCATGGCGCGCCCGATTTCTTCACCGATGAAGATATCGCCATGGTCGTGGGCGCCGATTGGCAAGTGCATTACAATTCCAACCGCACCGGCGTGCGCCTGATCGGCCCCAAGCCGCAATGGGCCCGCGCCGATGGCGGCGAGGCCGGGCTGCACCCGTCGAACATTCACGACAACCCCTATGCCATCGGTGCGGTCGATTTCACCGGCGACATGCCGATCATCCTGGGCCCCGATGGGCCGTCGCTGGGCGGGTTCGTCTGCCCCTTCGTGGTGATCGCGGCAGACCGCTGGAAGATCGGCCAACTCGTACCCGGTGACCGGTTGCGTTTCGTGCCGGTGTCCATCGCCGATGCCCAGGCGGCGGACGCGGCGCAACGCGCGCTGGTGGAAGACGGCACCGTGCCCGCTCCCCGCCCCGCGCGCGAGATCGAGACGCTTTCGCCGATCCTGGCCGAAATCGCCGCGCAAGGCGCGCGCCCGCGCACCGTCTATCGCCAGCAGGGCGATCGCAACATCCTGGTCGAATACGGGCCGATCACGCTCGATATCGAGCTGCGCATCCGCGTGCACGCCTTGATGACCGAGCTGGAGCGCATGGCCCTGCCCGGCGTGATCGACGTGGTGCCCGGCATCCGCTCGCTCCAGGTCCATTTCGATGGCCTCGGGCTCAACCAGCAGGCGATGCTCGCCGCGCTGATCGCGGCGGAAGAGCACTTGGGCGACTTGGAGGATTTCACCATCCCCTCGCGCATCGTGCACTTGCCCTTGAGCTGGCGCGATCCCGCAACGATCGAGACGATCGAGAAGTACATGGGCGCGGTGCGCGACGACGCGCCGTGGTGCCCGGACAACATCGAGTTCATCCGCCGCGTCAACGGCCTGGCTGATGCCGCAGCGGTCGAGAACCTGATCTTCGAGGCCAATTACCTCGTCATGGGCCTGGGTGACGTCTATCTGGGTGCGCCGGTCGCCACCCCGGTCGATCCGCGCCATCGCCTGGTCACCACCAAGTATAATCCGGCCCGCACCTGGACCCCGCCCAACGTGGTCGGCATCGGCGGCGCCTATATGTGCATCTATGGGATGGAAGGGCCCGGCGGCTATCAGCTGTTCGGCCGCACCATCCAGGTGTGGAACACCCACCGCCAGACAGACGCCTTTATCGAGGGCAAGCCCTGGCTGCTGCGCTTCTTCGACCAGATCCGCTTCTATCCGGTCAGCGCCGAAGAGCTGGTGGAATGGCGCCGCGATTTCCCCACCGGGCGCCGTTCGATCCGGATCGAGCCATCGGAATTCCGCCTGGCCGATTATCGCCAGTTCCTCGCCGACAATGCCGCCGAAATCGCCGCGTTCGAAGCGCAGCGCGTGGCCGCTTTCGATGAAGAACGCGCTGACTGGCAGCGGCGTGGCGAATTCGACCGCGTGACCGATCTGGCCGATGCCGATGCCCCGGTCGCCGGTAGCGTCGATGTGCCCGATGGCGCGGACCTGGTCGAGGCGCCGTTCGGCGGCAGCGTGTGGAAGCTGCTGGTGGCCGAAGGCGATGAAGTGAAAGCCGGCGATACCATCGCCGTGCTGGAGGCGATGAAGATGGAATGCGCGGTGGAAAGCCCCGGCAGCGGCGTGGTCGCCGCGCTCTACATGCAGGAGAAACAGGCCCTGCAACCCGGTGCCCCGATGCTCGCGCTGCGGAGGCACGCATGAGCGCGCCCCGCCTTTCCGCCAGCACGCTGGCCGCCGCAGTCCGCGATGGGGAAACCTCTGCCCTTGCGGTGATGGAACAGACGCTCGCCCGCATTGCCGCCTATGACGTGGTGCAGCCGCAAGTCTGGATCAGCCGCGCCGCGCCAGAAACGCTGCTGGCCAAAGCTGCGGCAGTGGACGCGCGCGTCGCGGCGGGCGAGCACTTGCCACTGGCCGGCGTGCCCTTTGCCGCAAAAGACAATATCGACGTGGCCGGCCTAGCCACCACGGCGGCCTGCCCGGCCTTCGCCTTCGATCCGGCGGCATCGGCCACGGTGGTGGCGCGGCTGGAAGCGGCGGGCGCGATCTGCGTGGGCAAGACCAACCTGGATCAGTTCGCCACGGGCCTGGTCGGCACGCGCAGCCCCTATGGCATTCCGCGCAATGCCAGCAACCTGGCTTATGTTTCGGGCGGCTCCAGCTCCGGCTCGTCCATCGCTGTGGCGGCAGGCCTGGTGCCCTTTGCGCTGGGCACCGACACCGCCGGATCGGGCCGCGTGCCCGCCGCGTTCAACCACCTCGTGGGCATGAAACCCACCAAGGGCCGCTGGTCCACCTCGGGCCTGGTGCCGGCCTGCCGCTCGCTCGATTGCATTTCGGTGTTCACCGCCGATACGGCCGACGCGCGCCTGGTCGATGCCGTGGTCGCCGGTTACGACGCCACCGACCCCTGGTCAAAGTCCTTGGCCGACAAGCCGATTGCCGGCCGCGTAATCGGCGTGCCCAAGCGCCAGCAGCGGCAATGGTTCGGAGACGCGGAATCCGAATATTGCTATGATCGCGCGCTGGAACACCTCAGCCAGATCGGCACGCTGGTGGAAATCGACTACGCCCCGCTGCAGGAAGCGGCGCAGTTGCTCTATGGCGGGCCATGGGTGGCAGAGCGCACCGCCGCGCTGGCCACGTTGCTGGCGGAAAATCCCAACGCGATCGATCCCACCGTGCGCGCCGTGGTGGAACCGGGCTTGGATAAGAGCGCGGTGGAGCTGTTCAACGGCATCTATCGCCTGGCCGAATTGAAGCGCCATGCCGACCAGCTGTGGGACGAGATCGACGCGCTCGCCTTCCCCACCACCGGCACCGCCTATCGCGTGGCGGAGCTCGCCGCCGCGCCCATCGCGCTCAACAGCAACCTTGGGTTCTACACCAATTTCGTCAACTTGCTCGACATGGCCGCGCTCGCCGTGCCGGCCGGCGTGAGGGCCAACGCCACCGGCTTTGGCATTACGCTGATCGGCCCCGCCGACAGCGACCGCGCGCTGCTCGATCTCGCCGATGCCTATCTCTCGGTGGCCAATCTGCCACCCCCACCCCCGCTCGATCTGGAGGGCAAGATGCAGACCGTGAAACTCGCCGTTGTCGGCGCACACCTCAAAGACATGCCGCTGCACTGGCAGCTGACCAGCCGCAACGCGACGTTCGTGGAAGCGACGACGACCGCGCCCACTTACAAGCTCTATGCCATGGCCGACAGCGTGCCGCCCAAGCCCGCGCTGATCCACAGCGAAGACGGCGCCGCCATCGCGGTGGAAGTCTATGAATTGGGCGTGGCCGAATTCGGCAGCTTCACCGTGGAAGTGCCCGCGCCGCTGGCCATCGGCACGGTGACGCTGGCCGACGGCAGCAGCGTGAAGGGCTTTGTCGCCGAACCGCGCGCGATTGCCGGGGCGCAAGACATCACCGCGCTGGGCGGCTGGCGCGCCTTCATCGCCCAGAAGGCCACGGCATAAAGTCCAAAAGCCTCATCCGCTACTTCGTCATCCCAGCCACCCACCCGTCACCCCGGACTTGATCCGGGGTCCAGCTTTCTTTCGGCGGCGGGAAAAGAAGAAGCTGGACCCCGGGTCAAGCCCGGGGTGACGAAGGTGGAGAACAACAGGGAGTATTCGCCGATGAAACGCTTGCTTACCGCTACGCTGCTCGCTCTTACTCCCTTCACCGCCCACGCCGCGCCCAAGCCCGTGGTGCTGCAAGTGCCCGGCTTTGCCGATTTCCTCGCCGTGGATGGCAACACCGTCTGGGCCACCAATCGCGGCCGGGTGGAACAATGGTCGCTCAAGGGCATGAAGGCGAGCGTGCCGCTTGCGCATCCCTGCGGCGGCATGGCGATTGCCGATGGCGCGCTGTGGGTGGCGAACTGCGCCGATCGCACTGTCAACCGCATCGACACCAAGACCGGCAAGCTCGTCGCGACTATCGCCACCGGCATTGCCAACCAAAAGGAAGGCGAACTCAACGTGGTGGCCGGCGCTGGCTCGGTGTGGATCGCCAGCGACCCCAAGGGCGTGGTTGCGCGCATCGACCCCGCCACCAACAGCGTGGTCGGCACTGTCGCGGTTGATCCGGGCAGCTGGTACATGGCCTTTGGCGAAGGCGCGGTGTGGGTGGTCAGCGCCCAGCAGCAAAGCCTGCAGCGCATCGATCCCGCAACCATGACCGTCACCGCGCGCACTCCGCTGGGCAAGGCGCCCGGCTTCCTCGCGGCGGGCGAAGGCAGCGTGTGGGTGCAGGAACAGGGCGATGGCACCCTGGCGCGGATCGATCCGCAGACCGGCGCCCTGCTCGGCCGCGTCAAGGTGGGCGACAACCTCAAGTGGGGGGACATCGATACCGGCGCCGGCAAAGTCTGGCTGCGCACCACCGACGACCAGGTCTTCGCCGTGATCGACGCCAAGACCATGGCGATCGACGCGCGCGTGGGCAAGCCGGCCGGCAGCGGCGGCCTGCGCTTTGCCCCGCACGGCATCTGGACCTCGGCCCACGATGCCCACACGCTCACTTGGTGGCCAAAGCCCTCCGCTTACGGCAAGTAAAGCGTCAGCGCAGGCCCGCGATCAGCGCCAGGGCCTGCGCTTCGCTCACCACTTCGGCATATTTGGCCTGGAGATCGAACAGGTTGGCTTCGTGGGGAGCCAGGTGCCGGTCGCCACAGGCATCGGCCACCACGAAGGGCAGGAAGCCGTTCTGGCAGGCATCGAGCGCGGTGGCGCGGATGCAGCCTGAGGTGGAGGTGCCGCAGACCAGCACGGTATCCACGCCCAGCGCCGTCAACGTGGCGGCCAGGTGCGTGGCGAAAAAGGCCGAGGCGTAGCGCTTGGTGATCACCACATCGCCGTCCTGCGGGGCGAGTGCAGGTGGAAAAGCACCAAGCGGCGAGCCCTTCTCGAACACCTTGAGCGCGGGAACCTTGCGGTAGAACACGCCGCCATCGGCGCCACCGGGCTGGTATTCCACGTTGGTGAAAATCACCGGCAGCCCAGCCGCGCGCGCCGCCGCCGTCACCCGCACCGCACTGTCGAGCGCAGCCTCGATCCCGGCATAGAGCGGCGAGGTGGGCTGGAAATAGGCTTCCACCAGGTCGATCAGCAAGAGAGCGGGGCGTGTCCCGAACGGCAACCGCCCATCGAAGGCGCCGGCATAGTTGTCGGCCAGGTCGGCTTCGTCCTTCGCCACGTCAAATCACCCCGCGCGCGGCCATGTCGGCCAGCGCCGCATCGTCCAGGCCCAGCAGTTGCCCATAGATTTCGGCGTTGTGCTGCCCCACCTGCACCGGCGCGGGCCGTCGCACCCCGCCGGGCGTGGCGGAAAACTTGGGGAACGTGGACTGCATCTTGAGCGGGCCGAAGCGTTCGGTCTCGACTTCGATGATCGCTTCGCGCGCCTGGAAGTGCGGATCGTCCAGCATGTCGGGCGCGCGATAGACGCGGCCTGCGGGGATCGAATGCGCGATCATCAGCGCATCCACTTCGTCCATGGTCAGCGTCAGCGTCCAATCGTTGATCAGGTTGTCCAGCTCGGTCTGGTTCTCGCCCCGCGCCAGGTGCGTGGCATAGCGCGGATCGTCGCCCAGTTCGGGCCGCCCCATGGCCGTGGCAAGCCGCTTCCACAGCGAATCCTTGTTGGCCCCGATCATGAATTCCCCGTCCTTGCAGGAATAGACGTTGGACGGGGCAATGCCCTTGAGGATCGAGCCGGACCGCTCGCGGATCAGGCCCATGCGATCGTATTCCGGCACCAGGCCTTCCATGACCTGCAGCACGCTTTCATAGAGCGCGGTGTCGATCACCTGGCCTTGCCCGGTCCTGTCCTTCACATGCAGCGCGGCCAGCACGCCCATGCAGCCATAAGTGGCGGTCAGCGTGTCTCCGATGGAAACGCCCATGCGGCTGGGCGGACGATCGGGTTCGCCCACGATATAGCGCCAGCCGCCCATCGCCTCGCCGATCCCGCCAAACCCGGCGCGGTCGGAATAGGGGCCGGTCTGGCCATAGCCAGACATGCGCGCGATGATCAGGTGGGGGAATTCGGCCAGCAGCACGTCTGGCCCCATGCCCCACTTTTCCAGCGTGCCCGGCTTGAAATTCTCGATCACCACGTCGGCATGGGCGATCAGCCGCTTCACCAGCGCCTGGCCTTCGGGCACGCGCAAGTTGGCGCTGACCGAGCGCTTGTTGCGCGCGATCACTTCCCACTGCACCTTTTCGCTGCCCTGGCCCCATTCGCGCATCGGGTCGCCCGTTACCGGCGGCTCCACCTTGATGACGTCGGCGCCCATGTCGCCCAGCAATTGTCCGCAGAACGGGCCAGCCAGCAGCTGGCCCAGTTCCACCACGCGAATGTCCTGCAATGCACCGTTGTTCATGATCACTCCGCCGCCTCTGCATGCGGCCACACCGGCTGGATCGGCGCCGGCAGCCCGGTTTCCGCCTGGCAGGCGGCGCGCAGGGCATCAAGCCCCGGCCCGGTGTTGAACACCGGCAGGTCTCCGCCCCGGCCCTCGCGCATCTGCGCGCGCAGGGCAGCCGTGGCGGCTTCGTTCACCACGCCCCCATCATCGGCCACCACGCCATAGGCGCCCGCGCCGGCCGGCGTGACCAGCCCCTGCACGATTTCCTTGCCCACCAGCGCGGGATCGCGGTCCAGCGGATCGCCCCAACCGCCGCCACCCCAGGTGATGAAGTGCAACTGGTCGCCTTCCGCCACCGCCACGTCTTCCACCTTGTTGCCCACGATCACCATGGTGCCGTCGGCCTTTTCCAGGATCTTGCGCGCACGCTTGCCCGGATCGCCGCCGTTGACGCCCCAGGGCGGCACGAACCAGCGGTCGTCGTGGATGGCAATCGTCCCGGCGCTGAGAAAGCGATAGGTCATGTGGATGCCGTTGCCGCCGCGATGCAGCCCCGCCCCGCCCGAATCCGGCTCGGTCGAATAGCGTTCGATCATCATCGGGAAATAGCGTTCCAGGAACTCGTTGGGCACGTTGGTGAACCCCGGCCACAGCGAATGACCATCCGGCCCATCGCCCAGCGGGCGGCCGGGAATGCCGCCAAAGCCGATCTGGAACAGCTGGAACCAGGCATTGCCCTGGCCGGGCCGCGTATCGTTGCCCGAATAGAACAAGTGCGGGCTGGACGAAAAGCCGGCGGCATTGAGGAACTGCGGCGTCTTTTGCCCCAGCAGCCCGCCCAGGATATCGAAAATGCGGCCCAGCGCATGGGTGCGGCCCGAAAGCGCGGCGGGAAAGCGGGGTTTCAGCAAGCTGCCTTCGGGAATGCGCACGTCGATCAGGTCATAGAACCCGTCGTTGAACAGGATCTGCGGATCGAAGACCATGATCATGTAGATGCCGAAGAACATCTTGAACATGTTCTCGTTGAGATAGAAATTGATCGAGGCCACGCTCTGCGGATCGGTGCCGGCAAAATCGAGCACGACCTTCTCGCCCTCGCGCCACATCGTGCACTTGATGCGATAGGGGCCAAAGCCCATGCCATCGTCGCAGATATAGTCTTCGAAGCTGACCGGTTCCTCGCTCACCGCCTGGGCCAGCAAGGTCTTCATCGCGCGGTGGTTGCGCGCCAGCAGTTCCTGCGTGGCCGAGACATAGACATCGTCGCCAAACCGCTCGGCCATCTCGACCACGCGGCGCGCGGCCACGCGGCACGAGGCAATCAGCGCATTGAGATCGGCCGCGCACCAATCGGGCTTGCGCGTCTGGTGCATCACCAGCTTCATCAGATCGGCGTTGTATTCGCCTTTCTTCCAGATCTTTACCGGCGGAATGCGCACGCCTTCCTCATAGATCGAGCGCGCGTTGATCGGCATCGAGCCGACGACTTTGCCGCCGATATCGCTCTGGTGCCCGAACATCGAGGTATAGGCGATCAGCCTCCCGTCCTTGAACACCGGCAGCAGCACCAGCCAATCGTTGGAATGGCTGATCGCGCCATCCACCGAATAGGGATCGGACAGGAAGATCATGTCGCCGTCTTCCAGCGTGCCTTCGTAATTGGCCAGGAAGCCGCCGATGAAGCTGCCGAACTGGCCCACGATCATCTTGCCGGTATGGTCGGCAATCAGGGGAAAGGCATCGCCCTGTTCGCGAATGCCGGGCGACATGGCAGTGCGCACCAGCGTGGCATCCATTTCCACGCGCGCGTTGCGCAGCGCGTTCTCGATGATGTCGAGCGTGACGGGGTCGATCGCCACTTTGGCAAAGGGCGTCGGGTTGGTCTGAACGATTGTTGCAGGCATCGCTTTTCCCTTTCGTCAGGCCAGGTTGATCAGGATGTTGCCGACCTTGTCGACCGTGCCCACGCACCCGGTCTCGATCAGCGTGGTCGAATCCATTTCGCAGACGATGGCCGGGCCAGGGATCACGTCCCCCGCCTTCAACCGCGCACGGTCATAGATGACGGCGGCGTGTTCGGCCCCGTCCATCCACAGCACATGGTCGCGCACCTTGGCCGCCGATGGATCGCCGTTGCCCTGCTCCAGTTCGGCGGCGGGCAGATCGAGCGCCCGGCCCAGCGCCACCGCGCGCAAGTTCACGATCTCGTGCGGGGTATCCATGTTAAACGTGAACAGCCGTTTGTGCTCTTCGTCGAAGCGGGCGAGCACCCCGGCAATGCCATCCTCGGCCAGGATCTGCGCGGTGATCGACAGCGGCACTTCGAAGGCCTGCCCGGCATAGCGCACGTCGACTTCGAAACTCGTGGCAATCTCGCTTTCGGGCACGCCATCGGCCAGCAGTTCGGCCCGCACGTGCGCCGCCATTTCGTCCAGCACGGCCACCAGGTCTTGCGCCGCCGTATCGCGCGCCAGGCGCGACCACGAACGCGCGGTTTCGGTGCGCATCCGCGTGGTGGCATCGCCCAGCGCGCAGAGCACGCCGGGGCTGACTGGAGAGACCGCCGGCCAGCTGCCCATCAGCCGCGCCACGGCATTGACATGCAGCGGCCCTGCCCCGCCAAAGCCCATCAGCGCAAAATCGCGCGGGTCATAGCCCTGCTGCACCGAAATCATCCGCAGCGCGCCGAACATGTTCTCGTTGACGATGTCGATGATCCCGCGCGCGGCTTCCATCAGGCCAATGCCCAGCGCATCGGCAATGGTCTGCACCGCTGCCTTGGCGCCTTCCCGGTCCAGCTGGAACGTGCCACCCAGCAGGTTTTCGGGCAGATAGCCCAGCACCACGTTGGCATCGGTTACGGTGGGGGCCGTGCCGCCTTTGCCATAGGCGACCGGCCCCGGCACCGCTCCTGCGCTCTGCGGCCCGACCCGAAGGGCTCTGGTCAGCGCGGGAACATACGCGATGGAGCCGCCGCCGGCGCCCACCGTCTTCACATCGAGCGCGGAGGCGCGCACCGAAAGATGGCCCACTTCGGTGGTGCGCTGGCGGCGCGGCTCAAGATTTTCGATCAGCGCCACGTCGGTGCTGGTGCCGCCCACGTCGAGCGTGAGGATATTGCGGATGCCGGCATTGCGGCCCACCCAGATCGCCCCCGTCACCCCGCCGGCCGGACCGGACATCAGGATGCTGACCGGGTGCTCCTCGGCCTTCTGCGCGCTCATCAGCCCGCCGTCGGACCGCAGCAGCGAGAGCTTGCCGGTCATCCCCTCGGCGGCCAGGCGGTTGCGCAAGTTGGAAACATACTTGCCCACCACCGGGCGCACGCTGGCATTGGCCACCGTCGTCAACGTGCGTTCGTATTCCTGCATTTCCGGCAGCACTTCGTGGCTCAATGAAATCGGCAGGCCGGGCAGCACGTCGGCCGCAATCTGCCCGATCCGCGCCTCGTGCGCGCCATTGGCATAGGCGTTGATCAGGCTGACCGTCACAGCTTCCACGCCCTGCGCCTTCAGCTTGGCCAATTGCGCGCGCACATCCGCTTCATCGAGCGGGCGCACTTCCTGCCCTTGCGCGTCCATGCGGCCTTTTACCGTCACGGTGTCTTCCAGCGCGGCCAGCGGCTGCGGCTTGGGCCAGATGATCCAGCCGGCCAGGCCCCCGGGCACATAGCTGCGCGCGATCTGCATGATGTCGCGATAGCCTTCGGTCGTCACCAGGCCCACGCGCGCGCCCTTGCCTTCCAGAACGGCATTGGTGGCGACGGTGGTGCCATGCAGGAAATAGTCGATTGCGCCCGCGGCAATGCCCGCCTTGGCGCAGATCGCGGTCACGCCATTCAAGATGCCTTCGGAACTGTCGTGCGGCGTCGATGGCGTCTTGTGCCGCCAGAACGCGCCGCTGTGCGTGTCGAACAGCAGAAGGTCGGTAAACGTGCCGCCGACATCCACGCCAAGCCGATAACCCATCGTCCAACAATCCCTTCAAGAAAGCGTTTGTGCGTGCCGATGCTAAGGTGTGTTCAAGCCTGCGCTGGCTTGGGGAACGGTGGCGCCTTGGCCACCATGCCGGGCAAAGTGCGGTCCATCACGCTGCCCAGCCAGTGGTTGGCCGCCACCAGCGCGGGCAGGTGCAGCCCGGTGCCGATCCGCGCGCGCTCCAGCATATAGACCACGTCTTCGGTCGAAACGTTGCCCGCCGCGCCCGGCGCAAACGGGCAGCCGCCCAGCCCGCCGATGGCCGCGTCCACGCTGACGGCCCCCGCGCCGATCGCGGCCCAGACATTGGCCAGGCCGGTGCCGCGCGTGTTGTGGAAATGCACCCGCACGGGAATGTGCGGCACGGCGGCGCGGATCTTGCCCACCAAAGAGATGACATGCGCGGGATTGCCCACGCCGATCGTGTCAGCCAGGCCGATTTCCACCGGGTCTGCTTCTGCCAGTGCGCGCGCCATGGCCACAATGCGGTCTTCGGCCACTTCACCTTCGAACGGGCAGCCGAACGCGGCGGCAACGGTCACTTGCCCGGTCTTGCCCGCCTGCCGCGCCATGGCGATGATCTCTTGCGCCGCTGCCACCGATCCGTCGCTGGTCTGGCCCTGGTTGGCCCTGGCAAAAGTGTCCGTCGCCACCGAAACCGCGCCAAGCTGGTCGATCCGCCCGGTTTCGATCGCCCGTGCCGCGCCACGCGCATTCATCACCAGGCCGATATAGGTCACGTCGTCGCGCCACGGCAGGCCGGCGCAGACCGCCTCGGCATCGGCCATCTGCGGCACGGCTTTGGGATTGACGAAGCTCGTCACTTCGATCCGCCGGGCGCCCGCCGCAATCGCCCGCTCCACCAGCGCGATCTTGTCGGCGGTGGAAATCAGGGTCTTTTCGTTCTGCAGCCCGTCGCGCGGGGAGACTTCGACCATCTCGACAGATTCTGTATACATTACTCGGCAGCCTCTCGCTGGTCCCGTTCCGCCAGCCCGCGATGCGCATCGGCATAGGCGTGATAGGCGCGCAGGATGTGCCCGGTCATGATCGCTTCGGCCCAGGGGCCATCGCGCCGGGCAAAGGCGGCGATCAATTCCTCGTGCTCGCCAAAGGATCGGTTGAGCGCCTCGCGGCCATAATGATGCGCCGTGCGCCACACCACCGGCTGCTCGATCAGGGTGGCCAGCAGCGCTGCCAGGCGGCGCGATCCGGCCACGTCCAGAATTGCTGCGTGGAAATCCCGATTCGCGTCGAGAAACACCGCAACATCGGGCACCGGCCGACGGATGGCATCGCCCAACCGGTGATTCGCATCGCGAATCCGCGCAAGCGCCGCGTCCGTCATGCGTTCGGCCGCCCGCCGCGCCGCCTTGCCTTCCAACAGGGCGCGCAGTTCGAACGCGTCTGCCACATCGTGGATCGACCAGTCGGCCACAAAGCTGCGCTGGGTGTCGGTCCGCGTCACCAGAAGGTCGGATTCCAGCCGTCGCAGCGCCTCGCGAACCGGGGTGCGCGAAACGCCGCAGCGCTCGGCCAGGGCTTCTTCCGCAAGCTGTGCGCCGGCGGGCAATTCGCCCGACAGGATCATGCTGCGGATGGCCTCATAGGCACGGTCGGAAGCGCGGGACACAGCTTTCTCCAAATCCCTTGGTCTGGGCGGTTTATATCTTGACCTGCGGTATTTGTATACAATACTCTTTGTTTCCATCAAGCCGCGTCAGCCATGGGGGCACGAAAAAGACCGGCGGGTGACATCGGCACCGCGATGGATTCGCGGGCGCCACCGAACAGGGAGAATGCAATGCGACTTTCCCACTCCGCTTTCCTCGCCACGGCCTCGGCGCCTGCCGCCATGCTTGCCGCCGCGCTCGCCACGCCCGCCCTTGCCCAGGAAGCGCCGCAATCGGGCGCTGTGCCGGCGGACGACAGTGGCATCATCGTCACCGCTCGCCGCCAGAACGAACGCCTGCAGGATGTGCCCGCCTCGGTTGCGGTGCTCACCGCCGATGCGCTGCAACGCACCGGCGCGGTCAAGGCAGAGGATTTCGTCAAGCTGACGCCGGGCGTCACCATCGTCACCGGCACGGCCGAAGCGGGCGATACCCAGATCAACATTCGCGGCATGAACGGCGCGCGCGACGCGGAAAGCTCGGTCGCGCTGGTCGTCGACGGCATCCTGAAAACCAACACAGCGCAGCTCAACCAGCCGCAGGGCACACTGCAGCAGGTGGAACTGCTCAAGGGCCCGCAAGGCGCGCTCTATGGCCGCAACGCCGCTGCCGGCGCCCTGGTGCTCCAGTCGATCAAGCCGACCGACAGCTTCACCGGCGCGGCCAAGCTGTCCTATGCCGATTACAACACCTGGGAAGCCAGCGCCCACGTCGCCGGGCCGCTCGCGCAAAACGTGGGCTTCGTCCTGGCGGGCTATTACTACAAGACCGACGGCTTCTACAAAAACGTCTTCACCAATTCCAAGACGGTGGACGACAAGGAAAACTGGGCGATCGACGGCCGCGTGATGGTGGGCCAGGGCAGCCCCACGCAGCTGGATATCAAGGCGCGCTACAGCGAATTCCACGGCGCCTCGCTGCCGTTCAACGCTGCATTCCACCTGCCCAATTTCGGCGGCGCGTTCTATGAAAACGTCAACAGCCACCCGTTCAATTTCTACAGCAACATCCGCCCCACCAACGACCAGACCAGCTTCGACATGTCGATCAAGCTGGACCACCAGTTGACCGACACGATCAAGCTGGTCGGCTGGGCGCTCTATTCCAACGTCAACCAGGATCTGGTGGCCGATGGCACCTCGGCCGATTTCGGCCGCTTCCTCAGCGCTGCCAACCCGCAGGCGCAAAGCGCGGTCAACTCCTGCTTTGCCAGCACTGCCGCGCTCACCGGCTACAAGGTCAACCCGCCCGGCTTCATCGGGCAAACCCCGGTGCCGTTCATCTTCGCGCCCACCACCGGCTCCACCTTCGGCCCCTACAGCCCCACCACCTGCGACGGCACGCAATACCAGCTGCGCAAGCAGCAGGACATCAGCACTGAATGGCGCCTGATCGGCGATCTGGGCCAGATCAACTGGCAGTTGGGCGCCTATTACCTGCACATCAAGCGCACCGTGGGCGTCAGCCTGGGCGCCGACACCGGCAATGGCGTGATCAAGCAGCTCTACAACGCGCCGAACACCACCAACCCGACCACGCTGCTCTTGGCCGATCGCTTCAAGACCAACGTCTATGCCGGCTTCGGCTCGGTGGAATGGAAGCCCAACGAGAAATTCGATGCCGGCCTGGCGCTGCGTTACGATATCGAGGATCGCAAGTCGTCCTCGCTCGTGCCCACGGCCACCGATCCCTTCACCGGCGGCCCGATCAACCCCGGCCAGGCGTTCGGCCCGCTGACCGACAAGCACGCCCGCTTCGAACAGTTCGAGCCCAAGGTCACGCTCAGCTTCAAGCCCAGCCGCGAGTTCAACCTCTATGCCAACTGGGGCATCGGCTTCAAATCGGGCGGGTTCAACAACCAGGGTTCGGCCCAGATCATCAAGGACAATTTCGTCAACGCCTTTGGTGCCAACGTCACGGTAAACGACCAATACCGCAAGGAATGGTCGAGCGCATGGGAAGCGGGCCTCAAGGGCAACCTGCTGAACGGCGCGCTGACGTTCGACCTGGCCGGCTATTACACCCAGGTCCACGACATGCAGTTCTTCGAATTCTTCGTCGGCAGCTTCGGCCTGTTGCGCGTGGTGTCCAACATCGACCGTGTGGACCTCAAGGGCATCGAGGCCAGCGTCACGGTCAAGCCGATCAAGGGCGTCAAGCTGTTCGGCTCGTTCAACTACACCGACAGCGAGATCAAGCGCAATTCCTCGCGCCCCTACACCGTGGGCAACAAGTCGCCCTACACTGCCGACTACACGCTCAACCTGGGCGGCGAATTCGAGCAATCGCTCAGTGGCGACTTGCGCTTCTTCACCCGCGCCGATTATCGCCTCACCGGCCCCACCTGGTTCCACACCGTGCAGAACCAGTCGGTGCCCACGGTGTTCTCCGGCCTCCTCCCGATCTCGGCGCTGCAACTTCCGGCTTTCGTGGGCGACGGCAAATACGACGTGGCCCGCCGCAACGCCTTCGGTATCGTCAACCTGCGCGCCGGCCTCCAGACCGACCGCTACACCCTCGCCGTCTTCGCCAACAACCTGCTCGACAAGCAGTACCTGAACGAAGTGATCACCGCCGTCGAATTCGGTGGCTCGTTCATCACGCCCGGCACGCGGCGCTTGGTGGGCGTGGAAGCCAGCATGAAGTTCTGAGAGCCCGCCCCGAAAGTTGTTGAGCAATACCAGTATGTTGTGATTCACGCCTCTTTGCGAAGAGATGGAGTGAACGATGGCATGGACTGGTATTGCCCGGCAGGAGCATAGCCGAAAAGGATTGCGTTATTCCAGCGATATGACCGACCGGGAGTGGGCTTTGGCAGCGCCGTTCATCCCTGCGGCCAAGCGGGGAGGTCGGCGCCGGACAACAAACATGCGCGAAGTCCTGAACGCCTTGCTCTACATTGCGGCGAGCGGTTGCGCGTGGCGGCTTCTGCCCAAATGCTTTCCGCCGGTTTCGACGGTCCAACGCTACTTCTACGTCTGGCGCAACGCAGGCTTGCTCGAGGCGATGAACACGGTACTGGTCATGAACCTGCGCGAGATCGAAGGACGCGAGGCAAGCCCAAGTGCCGGTGTGGTCGACAGCCAGTCGGTCAAAACCACCGAAAGTGGTGGCCCTTGCGGCTATGACGCAGGCAAGAAGATCAAGGGCCGCAAGCGGCACATCCTGACCGACACCTGCGGCTTCCTCATCTTCATTCTCGTGCATACCGCCGATATTCAGGACCGCGATGGCGCCGTCGATGTGCTCAAGGCCGTGCGGCGGCGCTTCCCCTGGCTGCGCCATGTCTTTGCCGATGGCGGCTATGCGGGCGACAAACTCCGCGATGCCATCGCCGGTTCGGGCCAGTGGACGATCGAGATCATCAAGCGGTCCGACAAGGCCAGGGGTTTTCAGGTTCTGCCGCGCCGCTGGGTAGTCGAGCGCACCTTCGCATGGCTCGGTCGATGCCGCCGCTTGGCCAAGGATTGGGAAACAACCATCGCCTCGTCCACCGCCTGGGCCACAATCGCCTCCATCCGCATGCTCACCCGCAGAACCGCAAGATATTGCTACGCTTGGTGATCTTTCGAGTCAGGCACTGAGGTTTCCCCAACCCTTCACGCTGACTTTGGCGGAACCCGGCCGTGTTACTATGGCGCGGCCGGGTTTTGGGACAATGCCGCCGTCCCCGCTCAATTCGTTGAGCGGCAGCTTGAACTGTAAGTTGCCGTTGATGTCTATCCGCATACCGGAATGGCGCCATACTCAGGTTGGCACGCGCGAGCGTTCGGCAGACCGTAAGCGCCTAATCTGCTGAGGGAAAACGGAGGGAGCGGCGATTTATACGCGACGATTGAAGGGATTCGAGCTATCAGACAAGCTATAGCTCCGCTGCATGCAGGTTTATTAGCTAATGGCTTTTGAAATTCCTAAGTTTTCCCCTGAAGATGAAATCTTCAAATACGGAATCCGTAAGGCGGAGGCCTGCCTGCGCGCAGAAGAACTAGTGAACAGCTTAGATGATGCTTGGAAAATGCGAGCGAGTTCCATCGAAAAAGTTCAACATGCTGTTGATCTGGCGAATGCATTGCTGGCTGCTGGGAACATCACTGCTGATGAGTATCTCTTTTATGCGACCTATCGTGTGGACGATCACCATACCTCCCTTTGGCTAGCCGGAGCATATCCCGAAGTCGAGGAATTGGCATCGAAAATTCATCAGATCGAAAACGATCACGGGCTAAGCGATGGGCATTATTGGTTGCGAGGTGAAGGCCCGCCCGAACGTTGCGAAGCCACCAGGTTGCACGAAGCCGCTCTCGATGAGCGTTTCGCTGCGATGCTGGAAAAGTTTGGTCTTGTGAAAATCGCCGAGATTTGGCGAACCGATCGCGCGGAGTATGACCGGCGGCATAAAATTGGACGGCTAACTATATTTGAAAAGGATAACGTCCAAAAATCGGTTGCTGACTCGATCGGAAGCTATGAAGAAGAGGCCCGGCGCTGCGCTTCAGCAGGGGCGTATTGCGCGGCCTGTGTAATGCTCGGGTCCGCAGCTGAGGCGCGGATATTGAGGATGTGCCTTGTTTACTACGACGATGTGGCGGCGATTTTGGCCAAAAAAGCCAGATCGCAGAAGCCGCGCAATCTCAACCCGCTGCATTGGACCTTGGATATACTAATTTCGTTCGCTGAAGAGTTAGGGTGGCTGCCCGACTTGGAGAACGATGAAATCACCGTCAAGATCGCTAGTTGGCTTTCCTCTTTGCGGGATACGCGCAACCTTCTTCATCCTGGACGACATGCTCGTGATCGCCCGCATATCGTCATCGGTCGGGAAGAATATGACGATGCAAACCATGCCTATACCGCTCTTCGCATCGCTCTTGAGCGTGTGATAGTTCGGAAAATAACGTCGGGTACATGAATAAAAAGGAAAAATTTGTCGATCCCGTGCAAATGGTTGTAACATGCTCAACATGCGGCCCGTAGTTAACAAGGACTTCTAATGCCCGACACTCGTTATCGTCTTGGATTGGCTGTTTCCCTCCAACAAATGCCGGATATTGCCATGGCTCTTGCTAAGGATTTCCCCGCGCTTTCCGAGGCGATTGAAAAGCAATGGCTGGAAATCCTGAACAGCGGGGTGAACATCTTTGGCCCATATGAACATGCCTCTCCCGAGCCAGCGGCCGGCCTCACGGAAGGCCGCATCGAACTTATCACTGGTATTGCTGAATAAAGTCCCGCTAGTGGCGATCGGAAATTTTTTGATTTTGGTCGTCCAAGCAGGGCGTTTTTGTGAATGCTTCGTGTCGAAAGAGCGGGTACCGCAGTTTGCGCGGCAAACGGAAAGCAATTTAGCCCGGTAGCGCGAGCCGTGAGCAAACGCAGTCAGACGCCTTGCACTGCGAAGGTCGTCCACACATGGACCTACAGCGACCACATCATCGCACAGCGACGCTGGTGCAGAGGTTGTCCATCACATCACGTCACCACTGCTACACATGCAAAAACGCTGAAGCCGTACATTGGCTCAGCCGGCCAATCGTCGGCGGGCGAATGACCGCTAGCGGCAAATCTCGCTGTTCCTCTGGAGAATTGGTAGCGGCTAGGTTTGGTCGCTACTTGCCATTTCACCGCCCCTTGACCCGCAGCCCCAAAACCCCGATTGGACCCCACAGCACCCCTTTTGCGGAGTCCATGACAGGTCCATGCGCCGCGGCTGGTCCCTTACCCTGCAACAGCGCATTCGTGGCGATCAGGCCACGCCGCTCTATATGCAGCTGGCCCATGCGCTGATCCACGAGATCGAGCGCGGGCGGCTGCAGCCTGGCTCGGCGTTGCCGAGCAGCCGGGAGCTGGCGGCCGAACTGGGCTTCAACCGCAAGACCGTGGTGACCGCTTACGAGGAACTGGTGGCGCAGGGTTGGCTGGAGGCGGCCGGGCGCAAGGGCACGGCGGTGGCCACGCGATTGCCACGCAGCCGGCCCGAGGCGGTCGAGGCCAGCCCGCCCATCGGCCGGCGCCCGATCTATCGCTTCGTGCCGCCGCCCGATCGGCCGATTGCCGTGCCGCCGGGCCGGGTGATCAAGCTGGACGAAGGCAGCCCCGATGGCAGCCTGTTCCCGCCCGAGGCGCTGGCCCGCGCGTTTCGCACTGCCGCGCTCTATGCCGCGCGGCGCCAGCAGCTGGGCTATCGCGATCCTTGCGGCAGCGACAAGTTGCGCGCCAGCCTGGCCACGATGCTGCGCGAGGAACGCGGCCTGGTGGTGGACGCGGAAAACATCTGCGTCACACGCGGCAGCCAGATGGGCATTGCGCTCGCCGCGCGGCTGCTCGCCCGCCCCGGCGCCGTTGCTCTGGCCGAGGCGCTGACTTATGAACCCGCCGTCGCCGCGTTCCAGGCGGCCGGGGTGCCGGTGCTGCCCGTGCCCCTTGATGACGAGGGCATCGATGTGGACGCGGTGGAGCGCGCCTGCCGCAGCCGCAAGGTCTGCGCCGTGTTCCTTACACCGCACCACCAGTTCCCCTCCACCGTCTCGCTGGCGCCCGAGCGGCGGCTGCGCCTGGTGGAACTGGCCCGCCAGTTCGGCTTTGCCATTATCGAGGACGATTACGACCACGAATTCCGCTTCGGCTCGCAACCCTTGCTGCCCATGGCCGCCTATGCGCCCGATGTGGTGATCTATGTCGGCTCCCTCTCCAAGCTGCTCCTGCCGGCGCTGCGCGTGGGCTATATCGTGGCCCCCACCCCGGTGATCGCGGCCGCCGCGCACCAGGTCTCGATCGGCGATGGCATGGGCAACAGCCTGACCGAGGATGCCGTGGCCATGCTGTTCGAGGAAGGCGAAGTGCGCCGCCATGCGCGCAAGGCCACGCGCATCTATGGCCAGCGCCGCGATGCGCTGGCCCAGGCCGTGCAGGCCGAACTGGGCGCCATGGTCAGCGCCCGCCTGCCCGCCGGCGGCCTGGCAATGTGGCTGGAATTCCAGGATCTTGCCGCGCTCGCCCGGATCGAGGCGGGCGCGGGCGCGGCGGGCATCACCTTTGCCCAATCGGCATCCTATCGCCTGGCCGAAGACGCACCCCATGGCCTGCGCCTGGGCTTTGCCAGCCATGCTGCCGATCGCACCGTGCAGGCCGTGCGCGTGCTGGGCGCGCTGGGCCGGGGGTGACACGGGCGCACTGGTCCCCTGTGGATTGCAGATCTGGCACTTTTACCGGGCCAACCATGCGGCAAGATGGCGTGCATGGACTTTCCCTCTGGCACTCCCGCCGATCTGGCCCGGCTCATCGCGGAATATCCGCTGGCATGGCTCGTCAACCATGGCGCTGCCGGCTTCTTCGCCACGCCCCTGCCGCTGGTGGCAGAGCTGGACGAAGCCGGCCATGTCACGGCGCTGATCGGCCATTGCTCGCGCCGCAATGGCCAAGTGGCCGCCTTGCAGGCCGATCCGCGTGCGCAAGTGCTGTTCATGGGGCCGCAGGGCTATGTCTCGCCCGCGCTGGTGTCGCGCCCGCACTGGGCTCCCACCTGGAACTTTGCCGTGGCCGCGTTCGACGTGACCGTGGCGTTTGACGAAGCAGGCACCCTGCCCGCCGTGCGCCGCCTGACCACCCATGTCGAGGCGAGCCAGGCGCAACCCTGGCAGGTGGAAGACGCCGGCGCGCGGCTGCCGCAACTGATGGCGCGGATCATCGGCTTTCGCGCCACGGTCACCGCCATCGATGCGCGGTTCAAGCTGGGGCAGGAGGAAGACCTGCCCGAACTGCGCGAAATCATTGCCGCCCATCCCGATCCGGTGCTCGCCGGGTGGATGTGGCGGCTCAATAACGACCGCCTGCAGGCCCATGCGGCGGCACACGGGGAAGAAACCACAGGATAGCCGAACCGGGCAATCCATGACATGCACAGGGGAAAGACCATGAGGACCACACTGAATCTTGCCTGCCTGGCCGGCGTTTCCGCGCTGGCGCTGGCGGCCCAGCCCGCGCTGGCCGCCGATGAACCGGCCGCCGAAAGCGCCGGCAGCATCGTCGTCACCGCCACCAAGCGCGCGGTCGCGCTGGATCAGACGCCGATTGCCGCGAGCGCCGTTTCGGGCAAGGACCTGGCCGCCGCCAACGCGCAAAGCTTGGGCGACTATATCGCGCGCCTGCCCGGCGTGGTGTTCAACGATTACCAGCCCGGCGTTTCCGAAGTGGTGATCCGCGGCATTGCCGCCACCACCTATCACGAACAGGGCCAGACCACGGTCGGCTATTACCTCAACGAAGTGCCGCTGGTCGAACCGGGCTTCCCCATCGCCATTCCCGATGTCGACACGTTCGATCTCAACCGGGTGGAAGTGCTGCGCGGGCCGCAGGGCACGCTGTTCGGCTCCTCCACGCTGGGTGGCCTCGTCAACTATGTGGTGAACCTGGCTGATCCCACCAAGATCGATGCGGCGGCCTCGGGCCTGGTCGGCACCACCAAGAATTCCCATGGCGAGGCGAACTATGCCGCCAAGGCCATGGTCAACGTGCCGCTGATTGCCGACAAGCTGGCCGTGCGCCTGGTCGCGCTGCAGCGCTTCGATGCCGGTTATCTCGACAATCCCGGCACGGGCGTGAACGGCAGCAACGATTTCCGCACGCGCGGCCTGCGCGGCTCGGTGGTGCTGACGCCCACCACCGCCACCAAGCTCAGCTATCTGTCTTCCTGGCAGGATACCTACCTGGAAGACCAGACCTA
Source organism: Novosphingobium rhizosphaerae (assembly GCF_050920675.1). Taxonomy (NCBI): domain Bacteria; kingdom Pseudomonadati; phylum Pseudomonadota; class Alphaproteobacteria; order Sphingomonadales; family Sphingomonadaceae; genus Novosphingobium; species Novosphingobium rhizosphaerae. Next base: position 498,061 of record NZ_CP137862.1, on the reverse strand, counting down.
CCTCGATCTCGATCACCCCTACACGCGCAACACCGCGCGGGCCGAACCGCAGCGCACGCGCTTCTGGATGAACTCGCTGCGCCTGGACCAGGACTTGGGTGGGGCCGAACTGACCGCGATCGGCTCGATCGTGGAAAAGCACAATTTCACCCAGTTCTCCTATCCCTATTACTATGTCACCGGCGTCACCACCGGATCGGGCGCGGCTTATTCGGCGGGCAATGCCGATGCCAATATCAAGACCGCCGAAGTGCGCCTGGCGTCAAAGGGCAATGGCCCGCTGCGCTACCTCATCGGTGCCAGCTATATGGAAGCGCGCAAGCACAGCTATGACCAGATCTTCCAGAACGGGGCGGAAGACTATATCAATGCCAATCCCACCCTGTTCGGCGGTTATTCCGGCAGCGTGCTGACCCCCGGCGACCGGCTCTATGGCTACATCTCCGATACCTACAACCAGGACGTGGGCGTCTTTGGCGAACTGACCTATGCCCCGCGCCACGATATCGAATTGACCGTGGGCGGCCGCTATTTCTGGAACCGCTACAACGCCACGGTGGTCAACCAGGCTGGCGCGCTCGGCGGCTATGAAGGCGGCTATCACGCCACCGATGCCACCGGCTATGTCTCCAACAAGGAAGACGGCTTCACCCCCAAGGTGACGCTGACCGCACGCCCCACCAAGGATTTCCTGGCTTACGCCACCTATTCCGAAGGCTATCGCGTGGGCGGGATCAATCCCAACGCCGGCCTCTTGCCCACCATCCCGGTCAAGTACAACAGCGACCGGGTCAAGAACTATGAAATGGGCGTGAAATTCCACGCGCTCGACAACCGCCTCTATGTCGAAGCCACGGTGTTCAACATCGATTGGAAAGGCATCCAGGCGCGCCTGTTCGGCCCGGCGCCGTCCTACTATTCCTATGTCTCCAACGCTGGCAGCGCCAATATCAGCGGGGTCGAACTGGCTGCCACGGCGCAACTGACGCGCTTTGCCAGCTTCAGCACCAGTGCCACGTTGCAGGATGCACGCCTCACCGCGTTCCTGCCCGATACCTTTGCCGTGGGCGGCGGCTATGCCTCCGGCTCGGTGCTGCCCGGCTCGTCGCGCTGGTCGGTGGCCAACAACCTCAAGTTCGAATTTGCCGATGCCGCGCTCAAGCCTTCGTTCGAAGTGGCGCACCGCTATCTCTCGTCGGCCCCGGTTGCCTTTGGCAACTCGGCCACGCGCGGCAACTTCAACATCTTCGATCTGCGCGCCGGGGTGACGGTGGGCGAAAAGCTGCGTGTGCTGGTCTTTGCCAACAACGTGTTCGACAAGTTCGGCATTCTCAACGCGCCATTCACGTCGCAGGCCACGCCGGCCGGCTCGATCGTCCGCCCGCGCACGCTGGGCCTGCGGGTGGATTGGTCGCTCTGATGCGCCAGGCCGCGCCCGTACTTGGCCTGATACTGGCGCTTGTCCATGGGGCTGCTCAGGCTGAGCAGCCCCGGCAACTGGCCTATCAGGCCCATGAAGCCACCTGGGCGCAGCCGGCGCTTTCGCCCGACGGCGCCTGGCTGTGGTTCGACTTGCTGGGTGACATCTACCGGATGCCGGCGGCCGGCGGCGCGGCGCAAGCCGTGCTGACCGGCACCGCGTTCGAACGCAATCCGGTGCCCTCGCCCGATGGGCAATGGGTGGCGTTCCTGTCTGATCGTTCGGGCGTGACCAACCTGTGGATCGCGCGCGCAGACGGCAGTGGCGCGCGCCAATTGACGCACGAGGGATCGCTCGTGCTGATGACTTCGCCCGCCTGGGCGCCCGATGGCCGCAGCGTCTATGTCAGCCGCGCGGTGCATTCCATTCTGGCGTTCGAGCTGTGGCGCGTGCCCCTCGATGGCGGCGCGGCGCAAGTGCTGGTGAAAGCGCAGCCCACCGGCAACGAAGGCTGGGACGATCGCGTCAACGCCCTGGGCGCGGCGCCCTCGCCCGATGGCAAGGCCTTGTGGTATGCCACCAAGCGCGGCCACACCTGGACCGAGAAAGACCCGCCCACCTGGTCCATCGTGCGGCAGGACCTGGCGACCAGCACGGTGGAAACCGTGGTGCCGGGCGGCATGCGCCCGGTGCTTTCGCCCGACGGCAAATTGCTGGCCTATGCCGCGCGGCGCGATGGCACCACGCCGGCGAGCAGCGAAACCGGCCTGCGCCTGCGCAACCTTGCCACGGGAGAGGACCGCTGGATTGCCTGGCCGATCGATCACGATGGCCAGGAAGGCGGCTATTACTACGATCTCACCCCTGGCTATCGCTTCACCCCCGATGGCCGCGCGCTGATCCTGGCCAAGGACGGCGGCTTCGTGCGGATCGACCTGGCCAGCGGGGCCCAGACGCCGATCCCGTTCACCGCGCCGATCAAGCTGACGTTGGCCCCGCAAAGCCGCGTGCGCCAGCGCGTGGAAGACGGCCCCACGGTGCGCAGCCACCTGGCCGAAGGCGCCGCGCTGTCTCCCGATGGCAAGACCATTGCCTTCACCGCGCTGGGCACGCTCTATCTGGCCGACCGCGCCGGGGGCACGCCGCGCGCGCTGTTTGCCGGCGATGCGTTCCAGCCGGCCTGGTCCCCCGATGGGCAAACCCTGGCTTTCGTGCGGTGGAGCGCGGAAACCGGCGGCGGCGTGTGGACCATTGCGGCCAAGGGCGGCGCGCCGCGCCCACTCGGGCCGCAGGGTGCCTATTGGTCTGAGCCGCGCTGGAGCCGCGACGGCAGCGGCGTGGTGGCCCTGCGCGCCGCGCAGTTCGACCGGCTGCACGCGGAAAACGAACTCGATCCCGCCTGGCCAGTGGATGTGGTGGCGCTGGGCCAGGATGGCAGCGCGCCGCGTGTCATGGCGCATGGCGCCGGCCTCAAGCATTTGCAGCAGACCGACGATGGCGCCTGGTATGTGAACAGCGGCGGCGCCCTCGCCCGGATCGAAGCGGACGGCACTGTGCGCCCGCGCGCCCGCATCGTGGCGCGGGCGGCCGGGCAATATGTCAAGGAACCGCGCCCGGTCGATGAGCTGCGCCTCTCGCCCGATGGCCGCTGGCTGGCCGCGCGCACCGCGTTCGAATTGCACGTGCTGCCCCTGCCCGCCAAGGACCAGCCGGTGAACCTGGCTGACGCCGCCACCGCGCAGCGCCAGATCACCCGCATCGGCGCCGATACCATGCGCTGGGATGGCGATGGCCTGTCCTGGACCACCGGCCCGTTCTGGCGCCACGCCAATGCCGCCACCCTTGCCGCAGCCGACCCTGAAAGCGCCGCCGCCCCGCGCGATCTTTCGGTGCAGGTGCCGCGCGCGCTGCCGTCCGTGCCGCAAGTGCTGCGCGGGGCCACGGTGCTGACCATGGACCATGGCGCGGTCATCGCCGATGCCGATGTGGTGGTGGTCGGGAACCGCATCGCCGCAATCGGCCCGCGCGGCACTGTGCCGCTGCCCGCCGGCGCGCAGATGCGCGATGTGGTCGGCAAGTTCATCATCCCGGGCCTGATCGATGCCCACGCGCATTTCTTTCCCATTCCGCGCACCATCCACGATGGCACGCATTGGGAATTTCCCGCGCTGCTGGCCTATGGCGTCACCTCCGTTCTGGAAGTGCAGCCGTTCACGCCCGATATCTTTGCCTATGCCGATCGCATGGATGCCGGGCTTTCGGCCGGGCCGCGCCTGTTCAGCACCGGGCCGGGCGTCTTCGTCAACAGCGCGATTACGTCGCAAGCCGTGGCGCAGGACGTGCTCACCCGGTATCGCGATGCCTATCGCACGCGCAACATCAAGAGCTACATGGTGGGAGACCGCGCCGCGCGGCAAGACATGGCCAATGCCGCGCGCAAGCTGGGCATGATGCCCACCACCGAAGGCGCGGCGGACTATGTGCTGGAACTGACCCACGCGATCGATGGCTTTTCCGGCAACGAACACAACCTGCCGATCACGCCGATCCATGACGACGTGATCCGCCTGTTCGTGGCCAGCCAGATTGCCTATACGCCCACGATCACCGTGCTTTATGGCGGCGCGCCCCTGCTCTTCGACGAAATCGAGAACCACGCGCCGCAAGACGATGGGCGGCTCACCCGCTTCACCCCGCCGTTCGTGCTGGCGGCCAAGCTGCGCGACCGGCACTGGACGGCCGCGCCCTGGCAGACCTGGTCCCGCTTTGCCCGCGATGCCATGCGCCTGCGCCGCGCCGGCGGCCTGGTGGGCGTGGGCAGCCATGGAGAAATGCAGGGCCTGGGCGTGCACTGGGAAATGGGCGCCTTCGTGGCCGGCGGCGCCACCCCGCAAGAGGCACTGGAAATGGCCACGATCGACAACGCCCGCATCATCGGCCGCCCGGATGACCTGGGCAGCATCACGCCGGGCAAACTGGCAGACCTCGTCGTGCTGGATGCCGATCCCCGCGCCGATATCGCCAATGCCCGCGCCATCGCCCTGGTCATGCGCGGCGGCGTGGCATTCGATGGACAAACCCTGGCCCGCGATGGCCAGGCACCCGTGGCGCCCTGGTGGCAGGACACCGCGCCATGAAGCCCGCCACCCTGCGCGCGTGGAGCAAGGTTCACACCTGGTCGAGCCTGACCTGCACCCTTTTCCTGCTGATCCTGGCGCTCACCGGCCTCCCGCTGGTGTTCCATGACGAGATCGACGGCCTGGCCAAGCCCAGCCAGCCGCAACGCTGGCGCGCGCAAGAACTGCTGCCGGTGGACCATGCCATGGCCACGGCGCTCGCGCGCAATCCCGGCAGCGTGCCGATCTACCTCAGCTTCGATGAAGACCGGCCGGTGATCAACCTCACCACCGGCCCCACCGGCGATGCGCCCGAGGCGGCGATGCGGTTCAATCCCGTGGACTTGCGCACCGCCGCGCCGCCCCAGGGCGATGCGCCCGGCCATGGCGTGATGGATACCGTGCTCGATCTGCACAAGGATCTGCTGCTGGGCAAAGTGGGCGAGTATTTCCTGGGCGCGATGGGCCTGTGCTTTGCCGTGGCGCTGGTTTCGGGCGTGGTGCTCTATGCCCCCTTCGCGCGCAAGCCCGGCTTTGCCACGGTGCGCCGGGGCAAGTCCAACCGCCTGCGCTGGCTCGATTGGCACAACGTGATCGGCGGTGTCACGCTGGCCTGGGCCATGGTCGTGGGCTTGACCGGCACGATCAACACCCTGGCCGATCCGATCACCGCATGGTGGCGGGGCGATGCCCTGGCCCGCCTGGCGCATGACAGCAGCGGGCCGATCGTGCCCTATCGCCCCGGCATCGCCGCGCTGGGGCTGCGCAACGCACAGGCCGCCGTGCCGGGCATGAGCGTTCAGTTCGTGGCCTTTCCCGGCGCCGCGTTCAGCAGCCACGATCACATCGCGGTCTATCTCAAGGGCGCCACCCCGCTCACCGCCAAGCTGCTCACCCCGGTGATGGTCGATGCGCGCACCGGCCAGGTCGATGGCGTGGCGCCGATGCCGTGGTACATGAAAGGCCTGCTGCTGGCGCAACCGCTGCACTTTGGCGATTACGGGGGGCTGGCGATGAAAATCCTGTGGGCGCTGCTCGATGTGGTCAGCATCGTGGTGCTGGGCAGCGGGCTTTACCTGTGGCTGGGCAAGCCGCGCCCGGCCCGCAAGGCGCGCGCCGCATGAAACAGGCGCACCCCTTGTGGCCGGTGGCGATCATCGCCGTGGTTTCGTTGGCGGGCATGATCGCCGGGTTGGCGGGCGATGGTTGGGAAGACCTTGCCGCCGCGCTCGGCCTCACCGCCAGCGTGGCGCCCATCGCCTGGGCGCTGCGCCGCGGCGGGCCGATCAGGCGGTAAAGCGCTCCACCCCGCCCACCACGGTGCGGATCACCTTGGCCTGCTCGATGGTTTCGGGATCGATGCGGAACAGATCGCGGTCGAACACCGCGAAATCGGCCTGCATGCCGGGCATGATCGCGCCGCGCAGGTGCTCCACCTTGCCGGCATAGGCCGCCTCGCGGGTATAGCCGCGCAGTGCCTGGGCCATGGTGATCCGCTGCTCGGGAAACCAGCCCTTGGGGTTCTTGCCGTCGATCGTCTCGCGCATCACCGCGGCATAGATGCCGGTCAGCGGATCGAGCGGCGCCACCGGCCAGTCTGACCCAAAGCAGACATGCGCGCCGCTGCGCACCATCGATCCCACGGCAAAGCTGGTGCGCAGCCGCTCCGGCCCGATCCGCCGCACGGCCCAGCGGCCATCGTCGATGGCGTGATAGGGCTGCATCGAGGCGATCACCCCCTGGCGGGCAAAGCGCCCGATGGCCTCCTCGCGCAAGTGCTGGGCATGCTCGATGCGAAAGCGCCGGTCGCGTGCGCCATTGGCCTTGGTCACCGCCGCCATGGTATCGAGCACGATGTCGTTGGCTTCATCGCCGATGGCATGGGCCGTCACCTGCAAGCCTGCCTTGTCGGCCCCGGCAATCCAGGCCTTGAGGTCCTTTGGATCGGTCACCACGATGCCGTGCGCGCCGGATTCATCCTGATAGGGCAAATACATTAGCGCGGTGCGCGACCCCAGCGAGCCATCGAACACCACTTTGCACCCGCCCCAGCGCACCCAGTCGTCGCCGTGCCCTTCCTCGGCCACGATCCGGGCCATGCGCTCCCAGTCCTTTAGCGGGGTGAACTGGTAGAACCGCATCCCCGTCTCGCCCTGCTGGCGCAAACGGTGGGTGATTTCATACGTCGACCAATCGAGATCGGGCACGTGCACTTCGGTCACGCCCTTGCTCAGGCCCAGGGCGATCCCGGCGCGTACCGCCGCGTCCAGCCGTGCCGGGCTGGGCTGGGCGATGGCGCGCAGCACCAGGTCCTTGGCTGCGTCCTTGACGATGCCGGTCGGCTCCCCTTGCGCATCGCGCACGATCACCCCGCCCGGCACATCGGGCGTGTTGCGATCGATCCCCGCCAGCTTGAGCGCCAGCGAATTGCACAAGATCATGTGCAGGTCATAGCGGATCACCGCCACCGGCGTATCGGGGGTCACGGCGTCGATCCATTGCCGCGTGGGCAGCGTGCCGCCCCAGCGATCCTGATCCCAGTTGCCGCCTTCCAGCCACTCGCCCTTGGGCAGGGCGCGCGCCGCCTTGGCGATCTGCGCCACGAATTCATCGGGGTTGGCCGCATCGCGCAGCGATGGCTGGGTCAGCGCCAGCGAACCGATGGTGAAATGGGTGTGGCAATCGACCAGCCCGGGCGTGACGAAGGCGCCTTGCAGATCGACCACGCGGGTGCGCGGGCCGGATCGCGCGCGCACCGCCTCGCGCCCGATCGCCACCACATGGCTGCCGGCCACGCCGATGGCATCGCTGCGCACCTCCGGCCCCGCCCCGGTCCAGACGGCGGCGTTGACATAGGCCACCTCCACCCGGCCTTGCCCCGCCGCCATGGCGCGCACCGGCAGCGCCGATGCGGCCACGGCATTGAGCGAACCCGACACGAAAGCGCGACGCGTGACCATGGCCTTGTTACCCCGATTGATCCTTCAAGACTCGCACTTTGCGCGGCCCAGGCCAAGGGGCAGCGTCCAGCTTGGAGATCAGGCGGGGTCCAGAGCGGGGGCCAGGCCAGCGCCCTCCCGCACGCGCGGGGCATGGCGGTCAACCAGGCTGGCGCTGGCCTGGTTCAGGCCCACCACGGTCACCGCCGTGCCATGGCGGCGCAGCCGGGCCACCACGTCTTCCAGCGCGGCCACTGCCGTCACGTCCCACAAATGCGCGCGCGTCAGGTCGATGCGCACCTGCGGCGCAGTTTCCCGCAGATCGAAACGCTGGGCAAAGACATCCGCGCTGGCAAAGAACACCTGGCCCGAAACGGTGTAGATACGCGTGTCGCTGCCGGGATCGTGGCCCACGCTCACATCCATCAATCGCGTGACCTTGAAGGCAAAGAACACGCCGCTCAGCAGCACGCCCACCACCACGCCGGCGGCCAGATCGTGCGTGGCCACCGTGACGGCCACGGTTGCCAGCATGACCACGCTGGAAACCTTGGGATGGCGCACCAGATCGGCCAGCGATCCCCACGAGAAGGTGGAGACCGACACCATGATCATGATCGCCACCAGTGCGGCCACCGGCACTTGCGCCACCCAGGGCCGCAACGGCACCAACACGACCAGCAGGAACACACCTGCCGTCAGCGTGGAAAGGCGCCCCCGCCCGCCATAGCGCACATTGCCCACCGTCTGGCCGATCATGCCGCAACCGGCGATCCCGCCAAACAGGCCGGCCGCCATGTTAGCGAGGCCCAGCCCGGTGCATTCACGGGCCTTGGAACTCGCCGTTTCGGTCAGATCGTCCACCACGGTGGCGGTCATCATCGATTCCAGCAGGCCCACGGCGGCCATTGCCAGGGCATAGGGAAACACGATCCGCAGCGTTGCCAGGCTGAACGGCACATCCGGCAGCGCCAGATGGGGCAGGCCGTCAGGCAGCCGGCCCAGATCGGCAATGGTATGGACCGGCATCGGCACGGCCATGGTGATGGCGGTCAGAACCACGATGCACACCAGCGGCGATGGCACGGCGCGGGTCAACCGGGGCAGCAGATAGATGATCGCCAGGCCCGCCGCGATCAGTGCCCAGGTGTGCCAATCCACGCCCACCATCTGCGGCACCTGTGCCGAAAAGATCAGGATCGCCAGGGCATTGACGAACCCCGTGCGCACCGAGCGCGAGACATAGCGCAACAGCACGTCCAGCTTGAGCAGGCCGAACACGATCTGGAATGCCCCGGCCAGCACCGTGGCCGCCAGCAGATAGGCCAGCCCGTGCGCCTGGACCAGCGCGCCCACCACCAGCGCCACCGAACCGGCCGCGCCCGAAATCATCGCCGGCCGGCCGCCGGCAAAGGCAATGACGATGCCGATCACGAAAGAGGCATAGAGCCCCACCTGTGGATCGACCCCGGCGACAAAGGAAAAGGCAATGACTTCGGGGATGAGCGCAAACGTGCCGACCATGCCGGCCAGCACATCGCGCCGTGCCGCGCCCACGCCACGAAACCACGACGCGCGATATTCTTGGGAAAACAATGACAACATAGAAAAATCCGCGAAAATCGCAGAGCAGCCTGCCCATCCGGGCGGCAATCTCGAGGTCTGCGAAGTGCGTTGTCCGGCGGATCGGCGGCCGGAATAGCCACCCGGAATTGCACCGGGTCCATGCGAATGCCCGCGCCTTTAACAGCCCCTGTTGCGGTGCGTCAATCGGAATGCCCGCTGATCTCCGCGCCCGCATTGGTGGCAAACTGGCGGTTCCAGATCGTGGCACCCAGCGAGATGGCAGTCACCACCCAGAACGCAGCCGAAAAATCATCGAGCAGCGGCCGCGTGTGGCCCCGCAGCAGCATCGCCAGGTGCAGCGCCACCGCCGCGATGCAGATGCCAAGCGACAGCATCAATTGCTGGAACGTGGCATAAAACGCCGTCGCGCTGCTCATCTGCGGCGGCGATATGCCGTCATAGGCAATGGTGTTGTAGGCGGTGAACTGCAACGACATGAAAAAGCCCGACAGCACCAGCACGGCAAACATCGCCCACACCGGCCAGCCCGGCGCGAACAGGCCGCACACGGCATAGCCGGCCGTGCCGATCACCCCGTTCCACACCAGCGTGCGGCGAAAGCCGAAAGCGCGCAGCACGCGCGGCGCGGCGCCTTTCATCGCCAAAGAGCCAATCGCGGTGGCCACCGTGATCATGCCGCTGTGCACCGCCGAAAAGCCGAACCCAACCTGCATCATCAAAGGCAGCAGGAACGGCTGCGCCCCTTGCGTGATCCGCGTGACCGAGCCGGCGATGACGGAGAGGCGGAACGTGCGATCCTTCATCAACGAGAGATCCAGGATTGCCCCTTCGCGCCCGCGGGCGTGGCGCACATAGAGCACGCCGGCCACTGCGCCCACCACCAGCAGCCCTGCCGCAAGCGGCCCCTTGCCGGCGCGGCTCGCCATTTCGAAGCCGAACAGCAGACAGCCCAGCGAAACCCCGCTCAGGGCAAAGCCCGCCCAGTCGATCGTGCCGGGGTTGTCCTCGCGGAAATTGGCAATGAAGCGCCCCACCAGCCACAGGCCGAGCAAGCCGACCGGCAGGTTGATGTAGAAAATCCAGCGCCAGTCGAGATAGGTGACGATGAACCCACCCAGCGGCGGTCCCACCACCGGCCCGATCAGCGCCGGCACCAGGAGCCACGACATGGCACTGACCATGTCGTGCTTGGCCACGCTGCGCAGCAGCACGAGGCGGCCGACCGGGATCATCATCGCCCCGCCCATCCCCTGGACAAAGCGCGCCAGGACCATGAATTCCAGGCTGGGCGCCTGCCCGCAGGCAAAGCTGCCCACCATGAACAGCCCGATCGCCGCGCGGAACACGGTGCGTGAACCAAACCGATCGGCGAGCAGGCCAGAAGCAGGAATGAACACCGCCAGCGCCAGAAGGTAGGACGTGAGCGCAATGCTCATTTCCGGCGGCCGCACGCCGAAATCGCGCGCCATCGTCGGCAGGGCGGTTGCCAGCACCGTGGCGTCGACGAATTCCATGAACAGCGCGCAGGCAACGATCAGCGCGACCAGGCGATAGCTTGCCGTCGATTGGGGTGGTCCGCCCGGACGATGGGCTGGGGCATAGATGCTGACCGCAGGAACGATGCCATCGCGGCTTTCGGCGTTGGCCACGGCAATGCCCCGCCGGCGGGGCACTAGCATGGGCGCTCCCATGGGCAGGGCCGGGCGAGGGAGGAATGGGTCATCGACAACGATCGCTTCCGGTTGGGCGGTGCCATGCATGGCACGCACAAAGAACGCACGGAAAATGCGCGAATAAAGGGCGGCGCCGCAGCACCGTGAATTGATCCGCGATATAGAGACGGGGGCAGGATTTGAAACCCTGCCCCCGCGTGCAATTCTGCGCCGGGCGATTGAATTTCAAGCAACCGCGCGCGGCGGTTCAGCGTTGCCCCGGCGGGTCGGCCACGAAAGCCGGCGGCGTTGCCCCATCGGCAAAGCGCCAGGCCGAAAGGTAGGACAGTTGCAGGATGCGCGTCATCTTGGCGTAGTTGATCTTGTCGGCCGTGTCGGTGGTGTGGTGATAATCGGGGTGGAACCCGGTGAAGAACCAGAATGCCGGGATATTGTTGAGAACGAAAGGAAACTGGTCGCTGCGGAAAAACACGTTGAGCGCGTTTTCGTGGTCGAAGCGATCGTCCAGCACCAGCCCGACGCTGCGATTGGCCTCTGCCACGGTGCGCGCGTAATCGGGGCTATAGGCCGCGCCGATCAGGTTCAGTCGGTTGGTCGTGTCGGCCGGGATCTCGATCAGGCCGGTGGTCTGGTCGCTGGGCGCCTCGTTGCGGCCGATCATGTCGAAATTGATCATCGCGCGCGTGGTGGCCAGCGGGCGCAGCGGATGGGCTGCCATGTAATAGGCGCCGAGCAACCCGCGCTCTTCCGCGGCAAACACCGTGAACAGGATGGAGCGACGGGGTCGCACGCCATTGGCCACGAAGGCGCGGGCCAGCTCCACCACGCCCACCGTGCCCGAACCATTGTCGTCGGCGCCGTGCCAGATTTCCGGCCCGCTGGACCCGTCGTGATCGTGATGTGCGCTGATGATCACGGTTTCGGGCGCCAGCGTCGGGTCCGATCCCTTGAGCAAGCCGGTCACGTTCCATGTCACCCCGCGCGAACGCACGGTGTTTTCCAGGTGGAGCGTCGCCTGCGCGCCGGTCAGCGGGCGCGATTGGGGCACCAGCGCCTTGTCGATCGCGGCCTGCAAGGCGCCAGGGCTCTGCCCGCTGGCCGCCAGCAGTGCCGTGCCGGTTTCGTCGTCCACGGTGATCACCGGAATATGCAAGGCATCGTCCACCAACGCCTGCGCCGGCAGGGGCGGCGTGCGCTTGGCGCTGCCACCGATGCGCATTACCCGATCGAAATTCGACGGATGCTTGCGGTTGGGCTCGGCCATCACTACCACGGCCAGCGCGCCATGGGCCTGGGCATTCAGCGCCTTGACCCGGTTGGTGGCATAGCGGGTGTTGCCCGTGCCGCCAAAGCGCGAGGCCGGATCGTTTTCCTGCGGCTCGTGCTCGAACACCACCACGATCTTGCCCTTGGCGTCGAGCCCGCGATAATCGTCATAGCCCACGCCTGGCGCGGTGATGCCATAGCCGGCAAAGGCGAGCGGCGCGGTGATCTCCACATCGTCGCGATAGCCGCCCATGATGTGCGGTGCCTGCCAGCGCCGCGTGGTCCCGCCGCTGCTCAGCGCCAGGAAATTGGCCGCCGCATTGGGGCGATATTCCACCAGCGGCACGGCCTGCAGAAAGCTGGGCGCGCCGCTGGCGTCGGTCGCTGCCGGTTCCAGCCCGGCCTTGGCAAATTCGGCCGCCACCCATTGCACCGTGGCATCATCACCCGGCTGCAACGACATACGCCCCTGCAACGCGTCCGACACCACCAGGCCCAGGTCCGCGCGCAAGTCGCTTTCGTGGATGCGGTCAAAGCCGGCTTTCTGCGCGGCGGGGATCGGGGCCGATTGCGCCAGGGCAGCGGTCGGTGCTGAGATCGGTAGGGCAACCGTCAACAGCAGGGTGATTGCGGCCTTGTTCATGGCGGGCGGGCTCCATCGCGGCAGGGGAAAGACGCTGGCTATAGCCAGCCCGCGTGCCGGTCAAAAGCGATAGCTGATCCACCCCGCGATAAAATCCGAACTGCGATAGCCCGCGTCGGTCAAGGCCGCGCGCGCCGCTAGGTGTTCATAGCGCCCGGTCAGCGTCAGGCGCGGCGTGGCATTCCACACCAGTTGCGCCCGCATCACGTCGGCAATCTTGCGGCCGTGATAATTCTGCGTGCCGGCAAAGGGTTGGCCATTGGCGCGATAGACCGCGTCATAGACGTTGTCACGCCACACCAGTTCGTATTCGGCGCTCAACCGCGCGTTGCGGAACGGGGTGAAACTGGCGTTGGGCGTCACCGCCACGAGGTTGGATGGGGTGAGGTAGAGCTGATAGCTGAAATAGATGTTGTTGCCGAACGGGGCATAGGCATTGCGCAGCTTGCCATCGCCATAGCCGCCCCCGCCGCTGGCATAATCGACATGCACGCCCACGCGCGGCGCGGTCTTGGCCGGGCCCTTGCCGATCCGCCAGGTCTGCGCCAGGAATGCCTGCCAGGCGTCGATACCCTGGTTCACGAACGTGCCCCACTGGTGGTTGACCGACCAATCCAGGCCCAGCCGCCCCACATCGCCGCGCAGCTGCGCCCCGGCGTAAAACCGCGTCGCCGGGCCGATCCGCCCGCCCCAGGTGCCCACCAGGTTGCGCCGGCGCCAGGCAAACAGATCGAGCGTCAGCTGCGATCCCCCCAGCGTGCTCTTGGGCAGCACGAACCCGGCAGTGACACCGGAAAAGCGCCGGGCCGGATCGACCACGTCGTCATCGGTGCCCAGGTCGCCATAGGCCGTCGGCTTGAGATCGAACAGCGTCAGGCGCGCATTGCTGGTGCGCACCCAGCCGCGAAACCCGTTCAGCGTATAGCGGATGGTGTTGTTGTCGCGCTGCGACACCAGGATATTGGGCCCATCGGTGAATTCCTGGCGGCCATAGCGCGCGCCCACCTCGGCCGCGCCGATCGTGCCGTCCACTTCCACGAAGTGCTGGAGGAACACCAGGTCGTTGCGCAGCGTCGCCGCCGGGGCGCCCAGGTTGCGCCCGCCGATCCCGCCATGCGAGATTTCACCATAGAGCCGTAAATGCGGGCCGATGTGCAGGTCTGCGCCCAGGGTTTCGCGGTTGATGTCCTGCCGCTGCGCCTGCGCGTCGCGCAAGTTGGGATTGGTCGTCATGTTCATGCGCAGGCGCAGTTCGCCCGATAGCGTCAGGTAGCTGTCGCCGTCGGCGTCGAGCGGAATGAACTTCAACCGGTCAAGCGGATCGTCGCGCTTGGCCGGGTTGCGCATCCCGCGCCAATCCTCGGCCCAGCGCGACAGGGCATAGCTGCCCGGCGCGGCGGCGGCATCGCCGTTGTATGCCAGCGGATAGCTCTTGCGCTCGCTGCCGGCGGTGGCTTCGGGCAAGGTCTCGGCCAGGGCCGGCGTGGCGGTAAGCAGGCAAAGCGGGGCCGTGGCGGCCCGCAGCCGCGAAAAATTCAGGTCCATGATGAACTCTCCCTTGGTGCGCCGCTGCTTAGGCAGCGTGCGCCTGTTGTGCCGGCGGGGGCAGCGCCTTGCCGTGCAGCGCTGCATCAAGTGCCTCGTGGTCCAGCGCATTTTCCCAGCGCGACACCACGATGGTGGCCACCGCGTTGCCGACGAAGTTGGTCAGGCTGCGGCATTCCGACATGAAGCGGTCGATCCCCAGGATCAGCGCCATGCCCGCCACCGGCACGGAAGGCACGATCGACAGCGTCGCTGCCAGGGTGATGAAGCCCGCGCCGGTTACCCCGGCCGCGCCCTTGGACGACAGCATCGCCACGCCCAGCAGCAGGATTTGCTGGCCCAGCGTCAATTCCACGTTGCAGGCTTGGGCAATGAACAGCGCGGCGAGCGTCATGTAGATGTTGGTGCCGTCCAGGTTGAAGCTGTAGCCGGTGGGCACGACGAGGCCCACCACCGTCTTGGAACAGCCGGCGCGCTCCATCTTCTCGATCAGCGCGGGCAGCGCGCTTTCCGAGGAAGACGTACCCAGCACCAGCAGCAGTTCCTCGCGCAAGTAGGCGATGAGCCGCAGGATCGAAAAGCCCGCCAGCCGCGCCACCACGCCCAGGACCACCAGCACGAACAGCAGCGCGGTGATGTAGAACGCGGCCACCAGCTGCGCCAGGTTGGCCAGGCTGCCCACGCCATACTTGCCGATGGTGAAGGCCATCGCGCCAAACGCGCCGATCGGGGCGGCCTTCATCACGATCGACACCAGCTTGAACACCACGATCGAAACGTCGTCGAGCAGGCTGAGCACGCGTTGGCCACGCTCGCCCACTGACGCCAGGGCAATGCCGAACAGCACCGCCACCACCAGCACTTGCAGGATATTGCCCTGCGTCAGTGCCGAAAGGAACGTGTCGGGGATCATCGCCGAGAGGAAGCCCACGATCGTGCTTTCATGCGCCTTGGCGGCGTAATCGGCCACCTTGCCGGCATCGAGCGTGGCAGGATTGATATTGAGGCCGGCACCGGGGCGCATCACGTTGCCCACGATCAGCCCCACCACCAGCGCGAGGGTGGAGAAAAACAGGAAATAGGCAAAGGCCTTGGCCGCCACGCGGCCCACCGCCGCCAGATCGCGCATCCCGGCAATCCCGGTCACGATGGTCAGGAAAATGACCGGGGCGATGACCATCTTGACCAGCTTGATGAACATGTCACCCACCGGCTTGAGCGCTTCGCCCGCCGCCGGGTGGAAATGGCCTAGCAGGACGCCTGCCGCAATCGCGGCCACCACCTGGACATAGAGATGGCCATACCAGCGCCGGGCCGGCTTGGCTGCGGGCGCAGATGGATCAGTCGCGGCAACGATCATCGGAAAATGCCTTTCGTCCTCTCGGCAGGTCGCGTTGCTTGGCCCTGCTTGATCCCTACCATAGGCGGCTGCAGCGCGCGTCAAAAGGGTTTGGGATCACTTATTTTACCAATGGTATTCAGTACTATAACTGCATCCCTGCCATTCTGATGTGCATATTTCGACACATCTTTCTTCAGGCATGTGCAATTTTCGGCTCAGCCTGATAGCATCCTGGCTATGTCATCGCTTCGCCGATTCTGGGCCCTTGCGGCCGTGCTGCTGCTGGCGCTTGGCGCTGCCGCGCTCGCTGGGGCGATTGCCCGGCAGGTGATGCTGGCGCGCGTGGAAACCCAGGGGCGGCAGGACCTGCGCTTGCGCCAGGCGCTGCTCGCCAGCGAGATTGCCCGGTTCCGCCTGCTGCCCCGCGCGCTGGCCGATGACCGCGATCTCGTTGCCGCGGCGCAGACCCCGGCGCCGGCAGCCCGTGCCGCGCTCAATCGCAAGCTGGAAGCGCTGGCGCGGGAATTCGGCGCCGCGGCCATCTATGTGATCGATCGCGGCGGGTTTGCCTTTGGCGCGAGCAACTGGCGCCAGGCGCAAAGCTTCATCGGCCGCGATTACAATTTCCGCCCCTATTTCCGGCAGGCGCTGCAAAGCGGCCAGGCGCAGCAGTTCGCCTTGGGCACCGCCAGCCACAAGGCAGGCCTGTACCTGGCCACGCGCGCGGCAGGCGGAGCGGCCGTGGTCGTGGTCAAGCTGGAATTCGATGGCATCGAAAGCGCGTGGCGCGCCGCGCCCGGCATCACGTTCGTTACCGACCGGCAGGGCGTGGTGCTCGTCGCCAGCCGGCCCGGCTGGCGCTTTGCCGCCACTGCGCCGCTCACGCCGCCCGTTCGCCAAGCCGAACAGCAATCGCTCGGCGTGCCCGCCCTGCCGCCGCCGCCCTTCGCCCGCCCCTCTGCCGGACTGCTGGTGCCGGTGGGCACGGCGACGCCGCATCTGCTGGTCCAATCTGGGCCCGATGCGGCGGGCTGGCGGCTCAACCTGGCGCTGCCTCTGGCGGGCACGGTCGATCCGGCGGTGCGCGTCGCCCAAGGCACCACCGCGCTGATCGTTTTGCTGCTTTGCGCCGTGGCCGCTGCCCTGGTGGAGCGCGCGCGCCAGCGCCGGCGCCGCACCGCCCAGCTGGAAAGCGCGGTGGCCCAGGCCACGGCCGAACTGCGCAGCGAAATCCAGGAACGCACGGCGGCAGAGGCCCGCGCCGCCACGTTGCGCGAAGGCCTGCGCCAGGCCAATCGCCTGGCCACGCTGGGCCAGGTCACGGCCAGCGTGGCGCATGAAACCGCCCAGCCGGTGGCCGCCATCCGCAACTATGCCGCCAGCGCCGCGCTCCTCCTCGATCGTGGCGAAAGCGCAGAGGCGCGGGCCAACCTCGCCGCGATCACGCGCCTGGCCGATCGCATCGGCGCGATCACCCAGCACTTGCGCGGCTTTGCGCGAAAGGGCAGCCGCGGCGAAAGCGCGATCGTGCTGGCAGAGGCGCTCGACGGCGCGCGCCTGATCCTCAAGGAGCAGCTGTCACGCGTGTCGCTAGCCCTGCCCCCGCTCGATCCCGCGCTGCGGGTCCGGGCGGAAAAGACCCGGCTGGAACAAGTCCTGGTAATCATCCTGCAAAATGCGATCGAGGCGCTGGCCGGCGTGCCCGATGCGGCAATCACCATCGCGGTGGCCGAAACGCCAACGACGCTTGACCTGACCATTGCCGACAACGGCCCCGGCCTGGACCCCGAAATCGCCGCAAGGTTGTTCACCCCGTTTGCCACGAGCAGGCCGATGGGCCTGGGTCTGGGCCTGGTGATCGCCAAGGATATCGTGGAGGAATTTTCCGGCAGCCTGGTGCTGGTGCCCAGCGCGCAGGGCGCCGCCTTCCGCATCAGCCTGGTGCGGGAGGGCTGAAGGGATGACCGAAGCCACCCGCCACATCGCCCTGGTCGAAGACGATGCCGATCTGCGCGCCTCGACCGCGCAACTGCTCCGCCTTGCCGATTTCCAGGTGCGCGAATTTGCCGATGCGCCCGCGGCGCTGGCGGCACTCGACGCCACCTGGCCCGGCGTCGTGATCAGCGACGTGCGCATGCCCGGCCTTTCGGGGATCGACTTGTTCCGCGCCCTGCGCACGCGGGACGAGGAACTGCCCGTGATCCTGATCACCGGCCATGGCGACGTGGACATGGCAGTCGATGCCCTCAAGGCCGGGGTCTGGGATTTCCTCACCAAGCCCTTTGCCGCCGAAGCGCTCATCGCGGCGGCCGAGCGCGCCGCCCATGCCCGCGCCCTGGCTTTGGAAAATCGCCGGCTCCAGGCCCAGGCGCAGGATGGCGCCGCTGCTGCCGCGCTGATCGGCACCTCGCCCGCGATCCGCCGGCTGCGCGACATGATCCCGACGCTGGCCGACGCCGATCTCGACCTCCTGATCGAGGGGGAAACCGGCACCGGCAAGGAACTGCTCGCCCGGTTGATCCACCAGGGGGGCAAGCGCCGCCGCCATCGCTTTGCCACGGTCAACTGTGCGGGGCTGGGTCCGGCGCTGGAGGATGAAATCCTTTCGTTGTCGGGTGGGGCCAGCCTGGTCCATGCCAGCCGGGGCACACTGCTGCTCGACGATATCGATGGCGCCAGCCCGCGCTTTCACAGCCTGCTGGTGCCCGTGTTGGAAGACCGCGCGCTGGCCGTGCCCGGCAAGGACGCAGTGTCGCTGGACTTGCGCGTGATCGCCACCGCGGGAAGCGCCGATGGCCTGCCGCCGGCCCTGCTGCATCGCCTGGCCGGCATGCGCATTGCCATTCCCCCCTTGCGCGCGCGGCGCGAGGATATTCCCGCGCTTTTCGCCCATTTTGCCGGGGAGGCGGCGGCGCGGGCCAAACTGCCGGTGCCGCGCCTGATGCCCGCTGTGCAGAATCGGCTGGAGCGGCACGACTGGCCCGGCAATGCCCACGAACTCGCCCGCTTTGCCCAGCAATGGGTGCTGGGCCTGGTCACGCCCGAGCTGCCCGCCGCGCCGGGCGAAACGCCGCTATCGCTGGCCGAACGCGTCGATGCCTTCGAACGCGCGGAAATCATCGCCGCCGTGCGCGCCGCGCAAGGGCGCATTGCCACCGCGATTGCCACGCTGGGCCTGCCGCGCAAGACGTTCTATTACAAAGTCAACAAGTTGCAGATCGATCTTCAGGCCCTTCGGCAGGTTTAAGCGGCACGGACAAATTCGAATGGCCGCGTGCGCCCGCTTGCGGACGTAAGCAGTCGCATCCATAGCAGGTTTGCGGAAGGAACAGGACGTGCGGAAGCGGCTGACCGAGCGATACAATGTCGACGCCATCCGGTTTACGCGAGAAGCGCTGCACAACGCGCTGTCTCGGGATTTGTTGGGAGCAGTCGATTCAATCTGTTCCGGTGGATCGGTTTTCCACATACTGCGCGATACTCCGGAGGACTCCGGGGACGAACTTTCGGTGCTGATCGACGGCGAAACCATCGTTCATTTCGAGCTACCTCGTCTGAGCTTTAAACGAACTCGCGTAGTGGGTGGACCGCCGGTTGATATTCAAATCGAGTCTCTTGAGGAGTTTCGCAAGCGGATCGGGCAAGGCCGATTCCGGCTGTTGTTGGATAGAGCCGTGGACGACGCCCATCTGCATAGAGCGTAGCGTCCGCTTTCCAACATTTCCGGAAATCACTCGTCGCGTTATGCTGCGGTAAGGAATGGGAGACAAAAGGTGCTCTTCTTGTCGCGTGTGGGAGTGTTGCTTACCGTTAGAATCGGCATAGCGCTGGGCGTCGTTCTGCTGCTCCGAGTGGGTGAGGCTCTGTTTCACCTAAACCTGCCACAAGGATCGATGTGGATCGGTGGCTTCCTTGCCGGGATGCTATGCGAACTTTTACCCTTCGATCGTTGGCTCCGCATCGGCCGATACCAGAGCCGCAGCTAACCACCACTTCCGGTCTTTCCCAAACCGCTGATTTGTCAACGCCGCTTCCCAACAATTTCTGCCGCCCCAAAATCGCTGAATCGCGGGCTCTAATTGCGCAGCGCGGCCTCGCCCCAGACCACCGGATCGGGTGCGGCGCTCGCTTGGGCAGGCCGGGCAACCAGCTCGATCAAGCCAACGCCGTGCACGTCGGCGCTGATCGGCACCAGGGCCGCACCAGCGCGCAGCGGCGCTGAGCGGGCCAGCAGGCGCCCGTCGCCATAGACCAGGAACGTCACCGCCCCGCTGTTGCCCCAGGCGGCATCGTCCACCCCCACCCGCGCCGTAAAGCGGGCATGACCGGCATTGCGCAATTCCAGGCGCGATCCGGCAAGAATGCCGATCCCGGTGTCGAGCTTTTCGTGGCCGGCCTGCAGTTCCTGGCCATAGGGGCCAGTGTCCACCGCCGCGCCGCCCCAACCGCCATAGCGCGGATGCTCGCCCGTGCCGCGCGTGTCGTTCCACGGCGACAGCCCGAGATGGACCTGCGGATCGGGCTGGGGCTGCACCACGCCATCCACCGCCGGGTTGACGCTGCCCGGCATTTCCGAAAGATAGATTCCATCGGGCAGGCGCCGCGCACCCGCAACCTTGAGCAGCACGGTCTCGTGCGGGGCGAGCGGCACGGTGGTTTCGTTGGCAAAGCGGCTGGCCTTGCCGGTCCACAGGTCGGTGGTGGCAATTTCCCCGGTCATTTTCAGATGCGCGGCGGTCAGCGTGGCATGGGTTGGCGCGGCACTGCGGTTGAACAGCGCCACGGCCTTGGTGCCATCGGCCAGGGTCTTGACGTAGATCTGCACTTCGGCGCTATCATGGGCCAGCACCGCCTGGTTGCCCGCCGGGTCCTGGTTGATGGCGATCGCGGCCTGCCAGCCCAGCAGGGCAATCTGGTCGGCATTGGCCTCGCGCAAGTCCATTCCAATGAGCAGCGGCGCGTTCTCGATCGCCCACAGTGCCAAGTGCGAGCGCGCCTCGGTCATGTGCGCGGCGTCGAATTCGCCCTTGCCGATGAACAGCATGTCGGGGTCGTTCCAACTGCCGGGATGGGCATAGAGCGCGCGCCGCGCCGTGGTGTCGAGATTGTGCAGCATGCGCGGCCAGGTGGGCGAGATATCCTCGCTGGTGCGGCTCATGTTGCCCAGATCCTTGCCCCAGGCGCGCACATTGGCCGATCCCCACAGACACAGCGAGAATACATAGTCCCCCGCCGGGCGGGTGCGCGCCAGGGCATCGGCCACTGCGCCATAGAGGCGGCGCACTTCGGCAATGTCGGTGCGGGGCAGTTCGTCGAAATCGATCACCGGGCCAAGCGGGCGATAAAGGCCGGCCTTCACGCGCGGGTTGTCAGGCCCCAGCCCGCGGATGCCACAGCCATCCACTTTGATGAGGTCGAACTTCCACTCCTGGAAATAGAGCGCGATGTCCTGTTCGATATGGCCGTAAAGGCCAACCTCGCGTTCGGCCTGCGTGCCTTCGGGCAGATTTGGCGCGTCGGCCCCGCCGAACACCTGGCTACAGCTGTTGCGACCGATGTCGGAATAGATGCCGGCCTTGAGGCCCATGGCATGCAACCGGTCGGTCAACGGGCGCAGCGACGTGGCGCCATCGGGCGTTGCGGCCGAAGGAAACATGGCCGTGCGCACCAGCATGCGGCCATCGGGCATCCGCCGCTTTAGCCACCAGCCATCGTCGATATCGACATAGCGATAGCCCTTGGCCGCCAGCCCGGTATCCACCAGCGCCTGGGCCGACGCCATCAGCTTGGTCTCGTCGATCGCGGGGCCAAAGGCATTCCAGCTGTTCCAGCCCATCGGCGGCGTGGGCGCCTGTCCGCGCGCATTTGCGCTCCACCGCCCGGTGGGGGCCAGGGCATCGGCCGGTGTGCCGGCTGCTTGCGCCAACGGGGCAAGAGCCAGGCTGGCGGCAATAGCGACGAGGGCGGCGGCAGGCGCGGGCAAAAAGCGCATGGTCTGGTCCTTTCGGGGCAGTCCGGGCGGGGGCAGCGGACGTGCGGCGGCAAACCGATGGTTGCGCAACCATCCTGCGGTGCGCCGGACTGCAAAGCAACCGTGTGGCGAGCGCGCCCTGTGCAAAAATCCGCAGGGAGACGCCACATCGGCCGCATGCTCTCCCACGCCGCGCGCCGGGCCCTATGTCGGAAATTGGTATCGTCTCCGCGCGTAAGCGGGGTGGAGCCAAGCCCTCCGGAAATTCGCAGAATCTGGGCCCTTCCGGCGTCGCCAGGCGCCTCGTTGCGGCACGCTGCCTTTGCAAAGATAGGACAAAAACAAAACGTGCTATGCCGGCCGCTGCGACCGGCGGGGCGGCACGGCAAGGTCGCGTTGGCTGGCATCATTCCCCGCGCGCGGAAAGGCGCCGATGCCCGCTTGCGTTGCCGCCACTATCTTTCACCAAACCTTGATGATAATTGATAAATTATAAATTCTCATAGGTATGCGGCTTGATCGCGCCCGTGCTGACGCTTTGCCGTAGATCGGGGCTGCTCCTGCTCGCATCGCGCCCGGTGTCGCGCGCCACAGCATAGGGGAGCGCCGCTTTGCTCCGACTAAAAAAATACCTATTTACTACCATTGCATCAACTCTCCCGAGATGTATAACCAACCTGTCTTGCTGCGCGGCGGCATGACACGGTGCCCATCTCGTCGTTCAGACCCACCGGAAAGGTTAATGCGTGGAGGCCAAGTTGATCACGCCCTCAAGTTCCCCCGAACCGGGTGCCAGCCCTGCCACTCCCGCAACGGCAACCACCTGGATGCATCGCGAAGCGGCAGAGGCTGGCGAGGCGGTGTCCCGTTTCCTCGCGCGCAATGCGCAAGCGCTGGCCGATCTCGGCGCGCGCCTGCGCCAGGCCCCGCCGCCCCTGGTCCTGACTTGCGCACGCGGTTCTTCCGATCACGCCGCCACGTATGCCAAATACATGATCGAGACAGTGCTGGGCATTCCCACCGCATCGGCGGCGTTTTCCACCGTCTCGCTCTATGATGCGCCGATGCGTGCGGCCGCTGGCGCCGCGCCGTTGTGCATCGCCATTTCGCAATCGGGCCACAGCCCCGACATGCTCGCCACGGTGGAACGCTACAAGGCTGCCGGCGCGCTGGTCGTCGCGCTGGTCAACAATGACGATTCCCCGCTCGCCCATCTTGCCGACGTGGCCCTGCCGCTTTGCGCCGGGCCGGAAATCTCGGTGGCGGCAACCAAGTCGTTCATCACCTCGCTCGCCGGCATCGCCGCGCTGGTGGCGGCCTGGAGCCAGGACGAAGCCCTCGTTGCGGCCCTGCCTGGCCTGCCCACCGCGCTCGACCAGAGCTTTGCGCTCGATTGGTCGGCCGCCCGGGCCGGCTTGCAGGATGCGACCAACCTGTTCCTGATCAGCCGTGGCTATGGCCTGTCGATCGCGCAGGAAGCCGCACTCAAGCTCAAGGAAACCAGCGGCTTGCATGGCGAGGCGTTCAGTTCGGCGGAAGTGCGCCACGGCCCCATGGCTATCGTGCGCGATGGCTTTCCGGTGCTGGGCTTCGACATCGGCGGCCAGACCGGGGAAGACGTGCGCCAGGTCTGCCGCGATTTTGCGCAGCGTGGCGCGCAAGTGTTCCTGGCAACGGCCCAGCCAGAAGCGATCCCGGCCGACAGCGGCGTAACCGTGCTGCCCGCGCTTGCCGCAGACGAAGCGATTGCGCCGCTGCTGCGCATTGCCAGTTTCTATCGCATGGTCAATGCCCTGTCCCTGGCGCGCGGGTTCAATCCTGACGAGCCGCCGTTCCTGGCGAAAGTGACCCGCACGCGATGACAGTCCTGGCCTTTACCAACGGGCACATCCTGCTGGGCGATACGGTGGCAGGATCGGCCGCGTTCACCCTGGCCGATGGCCGCATCGTGGCCGTGGACCCCGATGTGGCGCCTGGCACGCCAGCGATCGATCTGGGCGGCGGCTGGCTGTTGCCCGGCTTTGTCGATACCCAGGTCAACGGTGGCGGCGGCGCGCTGCTCAACAACGATATCACCGTTGCGGGCTTGGCGACGATCGCCAGCGCCCATGCCCGCTTTGGCACAACGGCCCTGCTGCCCACGCTGATCACCGACACGCCCGATGCCATGGCCCGCGCACTCGATGTGGTGGACGAGGCCATCGCGCAAGGCCAGCCCGGCATCGTCGGCCTGCATATCGAAGGGCCGTTCATCAACGCGGTGCGCAAGGGCATTCACGATCCCGCGCTGATCCGCCCGCTGGACGATGCCCTGCTCGACCAGTTGTGCCGCCCCCGGCGTGGCAAAGTCATGCTCACCATCGCGCCCGAGCAGGTGAGCATCGAGGCCTTGCCCCGCCTGGTGGCTGCCGGCGTCATCGTCAGTGCTGGGCACACCAACGCCACTTATGACCAGGCGCGCGCCGGCTTTGCGGCCGGCATCACCGGGGTCACCCACCTCTACAACGCCATGTCGCCGCTCCTGCATCGCGCGCCCGGCATGGTCGGCGCCGCACTGCTGGACCAGGGCGTTTGGTGCGGCGTGATTGCCGATGGCGTGCACGTTGCCGCCCCGGCGCTGGAAATCGCGCTGCGCATGAAGGGGCCGGACCGGCTGATGCTGGTCACCGATGCCATGCCCAGCGTGGGCATGAGCGACGGCACCTTCGAGTTGAACGGACGGACGATCACCGTAACCGACGGCGTGTGCCAGGATGGCAACGGCACCCTGGCTGGCTCCAGCCTGGACATGGCCGGCGCGCTGCGCAACATGGTGGCGATGACCAGCGCCGACGTGCCCACGGCAAGCCGCATGGCCAGCGCCACGCCGGCCGGGTTCCTGGGCCTGGCCGACGAGATCGGCACGCTTGCCCCCGGCCATCGCGCCGATCTGGCATGGCTGGATGCCGCGCTCGCGCCGGTGCAATGCTGGATCGGTGGCGCCGCGATGATCTGACCGCGCGCGGTCGTTTCGTTTCCCTGTTCTGGACGCATTACGAAAGTCGATGAAGCCGATGTCCAGCCTGATCCTTGGCGCACCGTTCGACGGTTGGCTCTCCCCGCTTGACGATGTTCCCGATGCGGTCTTTGCCCAGCGCCTGCTGGGCGACGGGCTGGCGATCGATCCGCTGGACGCGACGCTACATGCCCCGGCCGATGCCACGGTGGTTTCCGTGCACGCCGCCGGCCATGCCGTGACCCTGCGCTTTGCCGGCGGGGTGGAGGCCTTGATGCACATCGGCCTGGAAACCGTGCGGTTGGGTGGCGAAGGTTTTACCGCGCACGTTCGTGCCGGAGACCGCGTGGCTGCCGGTGACCGGCTGATCTCGGTGGACCTTGCCCATGTTGCCCCGCGGGTCAAAAGCCTGATAACGCCGCTGGTGCTGACCGAAACCGCCGGCCATGCCATCGTCCAGCGCGCAGCGGCCGGCCGCGTCACCCTTGGCGCCCCGCTGCTGGTGCTGGCGCCCGAGCAGGCCGCTGCGTCCGCTGGGCCGGGCGAATTCGCCGCCACCGCGCGCACCACACTGCGCATTCCGTTGGCCCATGGCCTCCACGCCCGCCCCGCCGCCCGCCTGGCCGAACTGGCGCGCACGTTCGATGCCGAAGTGCGGATCGTGCCCGAAGCCACGCCGCAGGCAGCGCCCGTGCGCCTGCGCAGCCCCAGCGCGGTGATGGCGCTCGGCCTGCGCCATGGCGATGCCATGGCCCTGCTGGCCAGTGGCCCGGCGGCGCAGGCGGCAATCGATGCCCTGGCCGAACTGATCGCCACGGGCATGGGCGAAGGTCGCCCGCTGCCCGAGACAGCGCCCGCGCCCGTTGTCGTCACGCCAAACGAACCTGCTGTTGCCGCCCCCGCCGCGCTGCAACCGGGCGAACGGCTGCACGCGGTAACCGCGGCGGCCGGCTATGCCATTGGCGCGGCCGCCTGGCTGGAGCGGCCAGAACCGCCGCGCGCAGCGCATGGCCAGGGCGCTGACGCGGAAAGCACCCGCTTTGCACGGGCCCTCCAGACGCTTGGCACCGATCTCGATCGCCGCGCCCAGGCCGATGCCAGCGGCGAACAGGCCGCCATTCTCGCCGCGCACCGCCTCTTGCTCGACGACGAAGACATCCTGGCCGATGTACACGCCGGCATTGCCCGTGGGCAAAGCGCCAGCCTGGCGTGGCAGCACACGATGGAAACGCGCGCCGCCGCGCTGCGCGCCGCGCCCGATCCGCACATTGCCCAGCGCGCCGCCGATTTCATCGATCTGGAATGGCAGTTGCAGTGGCATCTGGCCGGCCAGGAACCGCCGGCCGCCACGCTGCCGGCCAACGCCATCATCATCGCGCCCGATCTGGTGCCTTCGCAAGTGGCGGCGCTGCCGGTGGGCCAGGTGGCGGGGATCGTCACGGCCCAGGGCGGTCCCACCTCGCACGTGGCGATCATTGCCGCCAGCAAGGGCATTCCCGCGCTGGTCGCCGCCGGGCCGCGCGTGCTGGATATCGCGCCGGGCACGCCGCTGCTGCTCGACGCCACGGGCGCCATGCTTACCGTTTCGCCCGATGCGCCAACCTGGGCCGCCGCCCAGGCCGAAGCCGCCCGGCGCCAGGCGCGCAAGGCTGCCGCGCAGGCCGCGTCGGGCCTGGAGGGGCGCACCCGCGATGGCCAGCGGATCGAGGTTTGCGCCAACTTGGGCAAGCGTGCCGAAGCCGCGCCGGCCGTGGCCGCCGGGGCCGAAGGCTGTGGCCTGCTGCGCACCGAATTCCTGTTCCTCGATCGCGCCAGCGCGCCCGATGAAGACGAACAGGCCGACGATTACAGCGCCATTGCCCATGCGCTGGATGGACGGCCGTTGATCATCCGGCTGCTCGATATCGGCGGCGACAAGCCCGCGCCCTATCTGCCCATGGCGGCAGAGGAAAACCCGGCGCTGGGCCTGCGCGGCATTCGCGTGGGGCTGGCGCGACGCGATGTGCTGGTGCCGCAATTGCGCGCCGTGCTGCGCGCCGGTGCTGTTGGTGACGTGCGCGTGATGGCGCCGATGATCGCCCGCGTGGAAGAACTGCGCGCGGTGCGCGCCGCGCTGGACGGAGAGGCCGCCAGCCTGGGCCTGCCCACGGTGCCGCTCGGGGTGATGGTGGAAACGCCGGCCGCCGCCGTGATGGCCGATGCCCTGGCTGCGGAATGCGATTTCCTGTCGATCGGCACCAACGATCTCACGCAATATGCGCTGGCGATGGATCGCGGCAATCCGGCTGTGGCCGGCAGCATCGACGGGCTCGATCCCGCCGTGCTGCGCCTGGTCGGCCTGTGCTGCCAGGGCGCGGCGGCCCATGGCAAATGGGTCGGCGTGTGCGGCGGCCTGGCGTCCGATCCGCTCGCGGTGCCGATCCTCATCGGCCTGGGCGTGACCGAACTGTCTGCCGCGCCCGCGATGGTGCCGGAAATCAAGGCGCTGGTGCGGGCGCTGTCGGCGCAGGATTGCCGGGCCCTGGCCGAACAGGTGCTTGGCGTTGCCACCGCCGCGCAAGTGCGCGTGCTGGCGGCCCAGATGATCGAGGGAGTTGCCCTGTGACAAACGCCGTGACGAACGCGCTGCAACACCTGCAAAGCCTGGGCCGCGCCCTGATGCTGCCCATTGCGGTGCTGCCGGTGGCGGCCCTGCTGCTGCGGCTGGGCCAGCCCGATCTGCTCGGCCTCGATTTCGTCAGCGCAGCGGGCAATGCCATGTTTGCCAACCTGGGCCTGCTGTTTGCCATCGGCGTCGCCACCGGCTTTGCCAAGGATGGCAATGGCGCCGCACCGCTTGCCGGCGTGGTGTGCTTCCTGGTGGCAACCGAAGGCGCCAAGGCGCTGTTGCAGGTGCCGGCCGACGTGGCGCCGGGCCTGGCCGATGCCGCCCGCACCGCCGTGGTCGCGGCCTGGCGCAGCGCGCAAGTCGATCACGTCGCGGTGCCGCTCGGCATCGTTTCGGGCATTGTCGGCGGGCTGGGGTACAATCGCTTTTCCACGGTCAAGCCGCCCGAATACCTGGCGTTCTTCGGCGGGCGCCGCTTCGTGCCGATCGTCTCGGGCCTGGCCGGCCTGGCGCTGGCGGGCATTCTCGGCTCCAGCCTGACGGCGATCAACGCCGGCGCCAACGCCGCAAGCCAGGCCGCGCTGGCCAGCGGGGGGCTGGGCCTGTTCGTGTTCGGCGCGCTCAACCGCCTGCTGCTGGTGACCGGGCTGCACCACATCCTCAACAACATCGCGTGGTTCGTGCTGGGCGATTACCACGGCACCACAGGCGATCTGCGCCGTTTCTTCGCGGGAGACCCCACAGCCGGGGCCTTCATGAGCGGGTTCTTCCCGGTGATGATGTTCGGCCTGCCGGCCGCGTGCCTGGCCATGTATCATGCTGCCCGGCCCGAACGGCGCAAGGCCACCGGAGGCATGCTGCTCAGCCTTGCCGCCACCTCGTTCCTCACCGGGGTGACCGAGCCGATCGAATTCAGCTTCATGTTCCTGGCGCCGATCCTCTATCTCTTCCACGCCTTGCTGACAGGCGCCGCCATGGCGCTGATGGCCGCGCTGGGCGTGCACCTGGGCTTTGGCTTCTCGGCCGGGCTGTTTGACTACGCGCTCAATTTTTCCAAGGCGCAGAAGCCCTTGCTGTTGATCCCGGTCGGCCTGGCCTATGCCGTGATCTATTACGGCGTGTTCCGCTGGGCGATCGTGCGGTTCGATCTCAAGACGCCGGGCCGCGACGATGCACCACCTGCGTCCAGCGACGCCCCGGTTCCGGCCGGCGAACGCGGCCAGGCCTTCGTGCTGGCGCTGGGCGGCGCGGCCAACCTGGTGGAAGTGGGCGCCTGCACCACGCGGCTGCGGCTGGTCGTGGCCGATCAGGCTGGCGTGGACGAAGCGACGCTGCGCAGCCTGGGCGCCAAGGGCTTGATCCGCCCCTCCCCCCGCGCGCTGCAGGTGGTGCTGGGGCCGCAGGCAGACCAGGTGGCCGTGGAAATCCGCGCTGCCATGACCGCTCCTGGTTCAGTCACGGTGCCGGTGGCGCCGGTGGTCGAAACCTTTGCCCACCGCATCGATCCGGCCGCGCTTCCTGCCAATCTGGCGGCCGCGCTGGGCGGCCCGGCAGTGCTGGCGCAGGCGCGTGCCGTGCATGGCCGCCTGCTGCTGCCCGCCGGAACTTTGCTCAACGAAACCGTGCTGGTGGGCCTGGGCGCGCGCGGCCTGGTGGCCACGCCGGCCGGCCCGCAAGTGCTGTTTGCCGAAGCAGACCTGGCCGGCTGGCGCGTCGCTCTTTAGGGCGTGTGGGGATTTAGCCACGCACCCTAGGCCGTGGCGCGGGCGTAGCGATCGCGCTTGGCCTGGATGGCGCGGCGCGCCTCCTGCAGAGCGCGTTCCTCGGTGGCGAACAGCAGGCCTTCGAGCACGGCAGACAGATGCGCGCGCATGGCGGCCCGGGCCGCGGCAGGATCGCGCGCGCGCAGCGCATCGAGAATGGCGGTGTGTTCTTCAACCACCGGCTTCACATTGGCGTGGCGCGCCTTTTCATGCATGAGCGCCGCTTCAGGCGATGACGCGCGCAGCGCCCACAGGTTCTCCACCGCCTTGAGCACCGCGGTGTTGCGGGTGGCACGGGCAATGGCCAGGTGAAACGCGCGGTCCGCCTGCTCGGTGCCGTTGGGATCGAGGTTCTCGGCGGCGATTTCGTGCACCAGGCGCTCGATCGTGGCGATGTCCTCATCCGTGACTTGCGTGGCCGCCAGGGCCGCCGCCTCGCCTTCGAACAGCAGGCGCGCCTCGGTCACTTCGAACGCGGTGGCGTTGAAGCCGGGCTTGTCCTCGTCTCCGGGCAGGCGCAGCACATAGGCGCCCGATCCGATGCGCACCTCCACCAGCCCCTGCACTTCAAGCGCAATGATCGCTTCGCGCACGGTGGGGCGGCTGACGCTGAAACGCGCAGCCAGGTCGCGCTCGGCCGGCAGGCGCGTGCCGGGGGGATAGCGGCCGCTGGCGAGTTCCTCGATCAGCAGGCGGGCCAGATCCTGATAGAGCCGATCGTTGCCCTTGGCGGCCTGCGTGTCTTCACCTTGTGCCATTACGCTGTTGTTCGCCTTTCGCATCCCGGCAAACCGGCATGACCACTATTTTGACAATCGACAGGCCGAATTGGTCGATCAATCCGGTCCTACCACATCCGCTTGGCGATGCGCTAGGGCCGTTCACCGCGGCTCGCGCAGCAAGCGCCACAGCACTGCGGCGGCGGCCAGGTCCAATCCGGCCAGCGCCACGAACAGCGGGTCATAGCCCAGCACGTCCGCGCTCTGGCCAATCAGCAGGGTGAACAGCATGCCGCCGATCCAGGCGGCAGAGCCGGCCATGCCGCTGGCCGTGCCCACCGCGCGCGGCGGAAACACGTCGGCGCACAAAGTGATCAGCGCACCGCTGAGCAACTGGTGGGCAAAGCCGCCCACGCAGAACAGGGCAATCGCCATGCCCGGCGATCCCGCCAGGCCGATGCAGGCCGGCCCCACCATGCACAGCGCGCCCAGCGTCATGGTGATCTTGCGCGATGGCACCAGGCCCGCGCCCCGGCGCATCAGCCAGGCCGGCAATACACCCGCGGCCAGGCTGCCCATGTCCGCCGCCAGGAACGGCAACCAGCTCCACACCGCAATGGCTTTGAGATCAAGCTTCCACACCGCGACCAGGTAAAGCGGGATGAAGAAGTTGAAGGTCTGCCACGCCGGTTCGGACAGGAAGCGCGGCACCGCAATGCCCCAGAACGCACGGGTGCGCAGCACTTGCCCGCGCGAGGCGTCGCTGCCCGCCACCACCGGCGGCTGCCCGGCCACGATCAGCGCGCGCTCTGCATCCGAAAGGCGCGGATGATCGGCCGGGCTGCGATAGCCCCACCACCACAGCGCCGCCCAGGCCAGGCTGAGCACGCCCGTTGCCAGGAACGCCGCCTGCCAGTTCCACGCCAGGATGCAGAACGCCACCAGCGGCGGGGCAATCATGTTCCCCAGGCTCGTGCCCATCTGGAACACGCCGGTGGCCAGCGGCCGCTCTCGCGCGGGAAACCATTCCGACACCGCCTTGGCCCCGGCGGGAATGGCCGCTGCCTCGGTTGCGCCCAGAGCGCCGCGAAACAGCGCCAGGCTCTGCCATCCCGTCGCCAGGCCATGCGCCATGTTGGCCAGGCCCCAGCCCACGGCAAAGACCATGAAGCCCACCCGCGTGCCCAGGGCATCGAGCACCGCGCCCGCCACGCTCTGCATCACGGTATAGCTGCCCTGGAACGCCAGCACGACCCAGCTGTACTGCTCGGTGGTCATGCCGAATTCGGCCTTGAGCGTGGGCGCGGCCACCGACAGCGTCGAGCGCGCCAGGTAATTGAGAATGGTGCCCAGCGTGACCAGGCCGATGATGCGCCAACGCAGCGCCGGCTTTGTGAACAGCGAACGCAGCATCGATCAGCGCGTCCGCGCCAGATCGATCAGGGAGACCCGCGCCGGCCCGGTGCCAGCGGCAAAGTCCAGCGTCACGTCGCCGCGCGCCTTGATCGTGAAGCTGTGTGCTTCGGCCTGGCCGTCGCTTGCCGGGATCGCCGGCTGGAAATCCTGCAACACTGGCTTGCCATCCACCTTGACGGTGAACGTGCCGGGCCGGGTCGTGGCCGCGCTGGCGAACCACAAGGTCAGCTTGTAGGTGCCGGGCCGGGCCGGCAGGCGATAGGTGAAGGTGCCTTCGCGATAGCTCGCCATCGCATCGCGTTCGGCGCTGCCGGCAATCGGCGTGGCGCGCGCCGGGCGGCCATAATCGGCCGGTGCATCGAGCGAGGCCGCCGTGCCGCCTTCCACCCACTTGTCGGACCCCAGCAAGCGCGGCGCGCCCGATGCGTCCTGCCCGGCGCCGGCCACCAGTGCCCCGGCATCGATCAGCAGCCGATCGGCATTCTGGGCCGGCAGAGC
Organism: Novosphingobium rhizosphaerae; assembly: GCF_050920675.1. Taxonomy (NCBI): domain Bacteria; kingdom Pseudomonadati; phylum Pseudomonadota; class Alphaproteobacteria; order Sphingomonadales; family Sphingomonadaceae; genus Novosphingobium; species Novosphingobium rhizosphaerae. The sequence goes on along the minus strand of NZ_CP137862.1, from coordinate 466,560 downwards.
AAGGCTCGCGGTGTCCTGCGTGGCGGCCATGGTGCCGGTGCCCCGCGCCACCAGGGCATTGGCCCCCGCGTCCAGCGCCACGGCCGGCCACACGCAGACCTTTTGGGGGCAATCGCGCCGCACGCCCAGCGAACGCCCGTTGAGCAGCAATTCGGTTTCGGGCAGGTTGCTGTAGACCTTGATGTCGTTCAGCCGATAGGCGCGCGTGTCATACCGCTTGCCGGTGATGTACACCATCGGCGCCGGGTTCCAGTTGGCCTTGTAGAAATACCAGGCATCCTTGCGGGTATGGTGGTCATAGGCGACCAGGCCCTTGGTATTGATATCCTGCGCGTCGCCTTCGTTGCGGATCGTGGTGGCAAAGTCGAACGCGTTCCACAGCCAGGTGGCATAGAGCCAGGGCCGCGCTTCCAACTGCGCCAGCGCGGTTTCGTGGATATAGCTTTCGTATTCCTCGGGCTGGGCACGGCCACGCGAATCCGGGCGTCCTGCGGTCACATCGTCGGTGTGAATGCTCAGCGCGCCGCCCGCGCCATATTCGGTCACGGCCAGCGGCTGGCTGGGCCGCGCCGCGTGGATGCGGTCGAGCGCGCCGCCCAGGTCGCCGGGCTTGCCGAAGTACCACCCGAAATAGCGGTTCGCCCCGCCCAGGTCGGCGGCCGTGGCGGTGATCGGGATGCTCACGCCCGGCGCGAACAGGTTGCCTTCGCAGCAGGTGGCAAGCGCGGTGGGGCGCGAAGGGTCCTGCTGCTTGGCCAGGGCGTTCAACTGGTGCAGCAGCGGCATGGGATCGGGCACCGCGCCATCCTTGCCCCCGGTCAGGAAGATCGGCAGCGAGTTGCCGAAATCGACTTCGTTGGCAATGCCCCACATGCCGACCGAGGCATGGTTGAAGTTCTGGTGGATCAATTCGATCAACTGCTGCCGGGCATTGGCGACCAGCGCCGGATCGGGCTCCATCTTGCCGCCCAGGGTCCACGACGAGACCAGCGGGATTTCGTCCCACACCACCAGGCCCACCCGGTCGGCGATCTCGTGAATGGCCTGGCCGTGCTGGTAATGCGTGAGGCGGATGGAATTTGCCCCCATCTCGCGCAAGGTGGCCACGTCTTCCTCGATGTCGGCCCGGCTCAGCGCCCAGCCCTTGCCATCACGATCCTGGTGATAGCCCACGCCGTGCAGGCGATAGGGCTGGCCGTTCAACAGAAACCCGCGGTCGGGATCGACCAGCATGGTGCGCAAGCCATAGGCCTGCTCGATCCGGTCGAGCGGCCGGCCGGCTGCATCGCGCAGTTCGGCCACCAGGCGATAAAGGTAGGGATCGCTGGTCCCCTGCCACAAGTGCGGCGCTACCACGCGCAAGCTGGCGGAAGCTTCGCCGGTGGTGCCCGCCATCAGCGTGGCAGGCACATCGGCGCTGGCCGCGATCGCGCCGGCGCGATCGACCAGGGCAAGGTGGAGCGTGGCCGCGGCCTTGGCCCGCGTGGCGTTGGCCAGGCGGGCGCGTACGGCAACCGTTGCCGCGCCATCGGCGCCGATCGCGGTCGTGGCATAGACGCCCGGCCCACCCGAATCGGCCAGATCGAAATGCACCGGCGCGGTCGAAACCAGGCGAACCGGGCGATAGAGCCCGCCATGGACGAAGAAGTCACCCACCAGCGGCAGCACATCGGCGGTAGAGTTGCCGGCAGCGGGCTGCGTGTTATCGACCCGCACCACCAGCACATTGTCCTGCCCCGGGCGCAAGGCCGCGCTGGCGTCAAGCCGGAAGCGCGAGAAGCCGCCGCGGTGCTCACCCAGCAGGCGCCCGTTCAGCCACACTTGCGCAGTGCGGCTGGCCGCGTCGAATTCCAGCCAGTTGCTGCGCCCGGCAAGGTCGGCAGGCGCGGTAAAATGCAGGCGGTACCACCCGATGCCCTGGCGCTTGGCCACGCTCTCGGCGCGATTGGTGCCGCCTGCGCCGGTGCGATAATATCCCACGCGGTTCCACGTGTGCGGCACGCTCACCGTCGCCCAGGATGCATCGGGGAAAGCCACGGCTGCAGCGTCGGGCGCGTCCCCGTCAAAGAACCGCCACCCCTGCTCAAGCGCGATCTCGGCGCGCGGCTCGGCCACGCCCGGCGCCTGCGGCGCGGCCCGGGCAGGCACGGTGCAAAGGGCCGCAAGCGACACCGCCAGCAGGGCCGTTGCGCGCCAACGCGGCATCAGACCGCAACCGTCGATCTGCGCCCGATGGCGCGTGAGGCGTTCGTTCATGGTATCTCCCAGAGCGGCGCCGCCTTGGCACGGTCACCGTCATAATTGGTCTGGCCGATATTAGGCAGGGCGAGCGCGTGAAGACAAGCTAAATCCTTGCTGGCCCATCTTTCGCGGCGCGCGCGCCGCTCTGACGCAAGAATCTCTGACCAATTCGGAAGAATTGGCTTGACAGCGCAAGCCAATTTGTGGATTCGGCCTGACCAATGCCCAAAAAAGCACAACGGGAGGATACCATGTCTGTTTCCAGGCTTCTTACGTCCGCAGGCGCCCTTGCCATCACCGCATGCCTCGCACCGGCTGCCGCCCTTGCCCAGAACGCCGCAGAACCGGCCACTGCCGCCGCGCCGCAACCGGCCAATGCCGCCCCGACCGAAGGCCTCGCTGAAATCGTCGTGACCGCGCAAAAGCGCGCGCAGAATCTGCAGGACGTGCCCGTGGCGGTCACCGCGTTGAGCGCCGACACGCTGGTCAGCCACAACGTTTCAACCGTCGCCGATCTTCCCCGGCTGGCACCCAGCCTGACGCTGACGCAGGGCAACGTGCCCACCAACAACTCGATCAACCTGCGCGGTATCGGCACGGTGGCTTTCAGCACCGCGATCGAGCCTTCGGTGGCGGTGATCGTCGATGACGTGGCCCTGCTCCAGCAGGCCCAGGCCTTTTCCGGCTTGAGCGATGTTGAGCGGATCGAAGTGCTGCGCGGCCCGCAAGGCACCTTGTTCGGCAAGAATGCATCGGCCGGCGCAATCAACATCGTCTCCAAGGCCGCCACCGACACGTTGACCGGATCGATTACCGGCACCGCCACGACCGACGAGGAATACCGCCTCGACGCCTCGCTGTCCGGCCCACTGGCCCAAGGCGTGGGCTTTCGCATCAACGGTTTCGTGGGCGATCGCAAGGGCTATATCCGCAACCTGCAAGACGGATCGAAGCTCAACAACGACAAGAGCTTCGGCCTGCGCGGGCGCCTCGATCTCGATCCTGCCGCCGGCGTGAAGGTCAACCTCATCGCCAGCCATTCGGAAAGCGAAAGCAACGGCTTTGCCCGCACCTTCCGCGCCGTGCCGGCCGGTGCCGCCATTTTCGGCACCCCGGTTGCGCCCAGCGTTGTGGGCATCACGCCGGGCACCGACAACTATTCCGTGCGCCTGGACAAGCCGCTGTTCAACAAGAGCATGCAGACCACGGTTTCGGGCCGCGCCAGCTTCGACCTGGGCTTTGCCAACCTGGTTTCCGTCACCAGCTACCAGGACTGGAAGTTCCGCTTCAACGAGGACTTCGACTATACGATTTCCAACGTGCTGGGCATTCCCGGCGGGATCGTGGCGGGCAGCACCTATCACGCCACGCAGTTCGCGCAGGAACTCCGCCTCGTTTCGCCCGGCCAGCGCCGGCTGACTTATGTGCTCGGCCTGTTCTATGCCGACGGCAAGACCGATCGCACTTTCGCGCGTGGCCCGTCCGGCCCGGTCGTCGCCGGCTGGACTTCGCGCAGCGGCACCCGCAGCTATGCCGCGTTCGGGCAGGCGACCTATGACATTGCCCAGGGCACCCACTTCGACCTGGGCCTGCGGCTCAACCACGAAAAGATCTCGGCTGACTTCCTCAACACGGTGACGCCGGCCACCATCCCGGCCAACAACGCGACCTGCCTGTCGACCTGTTCGGGCAAGTCCGACGACACCGCGCTGACCTGGAAAGGCGCGCTGCGCCAGGACCTGACGCGATCGGTCATGGCCTATGCCTCCTATGCCCGCGGCTACAAGGGCCAAGGGTTCGATATCAGCACCGGCTTTACCCCGCGTCGCGCCGCCAATCCGGTGCGCCCGGAAAAGTCCGATGCCTATGAACTGGGGCTCAAGTCCCGCTTCCTGGACAACCGGGTCCAGCTCAATGTCGCCGCGTTCTGGAGCAATTTCCGCGACTTCCAGGCCCAGTCCGGCGTTCTGCTGCCTGACAACACGATCCAGTTGACGCTCAACAACGTGGGCCGCGTGCGCACCCGCGGCGTGGAAGTGGAACTGAACACGCGGCCAATGCCGCAACTCACCATCGACGGTGCGTTCAGCTATACCGACACCCGCATTCTCGAATATTCCGGTGCGCAGTGCTACACCGGGCAGACCGTGGGCTGCTACGATTTGGATGGCAGCGGCCCATCGACCACCACCGGCCAGAACCTTGCCGGCAAGGGCCTGCCCAATGCGCCCAAGGTCAAGTTCAACATCGGCGGAAACTACAAGATCCTGCTGCCCAGCCTGCCCTTCGATGCCTTCGTGCAGGCGGACTATTCCTATCAAAGCAAAGTCAACTTCGACCTGCTCGGCAACCCGGCCACGGTGCAGGCGGGCTACGGCATCGTCAACGCCAGCCTGGGCATCGACCAGAACGACCGTGGCGGGCTGCGCGTGACGCTGTTCGTCAACAATCTGTTCGACAAGCATTACGCCTCGAACGTGTCGATTGCCTCGGGCGGCAGCGCGGGCCTGCTGGCCCAGTCGCTCGATCGCAACTCGCGGCGCTATTTCGGCCTGCGCGCGCGCTACCAGTTCTGAAAACGAACGCAGCCGGCAGGCCTGGGCCTGCCGGCTGCGCGTTGCCAGGACGGGAACGGCAAGCGGTCAGCCCAGGTGGTCTACCTCGTGCACGCCCGCTTCGGGCAGATGCGCAAGGATCGCGTCAGCCTCTGGCCGGTCGAGCCAGTCGGGGCTCACCGCCAGGAACCGCACGCTGTGATCGGGCGCGATGATCACCACGGCAGGTTCGGTCATTTCATAGCTGTTCGTGCCCAGCGTCGCGCCGATCCAGGATTCGCCCGGCGCCACTTCGGGCTGCTCTTCGGGATAGAACGTGATGCCCAGTTGCCGCGCCAGGGCATAGCCCGGATCGGCAAAGGTCGGAAACCGCAGGCCGTGGCGCTGCGTCGGGCCGGGATCGACCGGGTTCTGTGCGCTGACCGCCAGCAGGGAAATGCCCGCCGCATGCAGCGCCGGCCACAAGGTTTCGTCATAATAGGGCAGCGCGATGTTGCATGCCGGGCACCCGCCAAAGCGGAAGAACACCAGCACTGCCGGCCCGTGGGCCAGGAGTTCGCTGCTGGCATGGGCCCTGCCGTCCGCGTCCACCAGCGTGAAAGGCGCCAGCCGCGTGCCGGGTGCGGGGTGGGCCGCCGGATCGTGCCGCTCCACCAGCACGCGGCGCTGATAGGCGTTGCGGGCCAGCTGCTCGGGCGCCCAGGTGCGCGCGCGCTCTGCCGCCAAATCGGCAAAGCGTCCAGCAAGACTCTTGTGGGCAAGGCTGGTGGTCTGGGTCATGGCGGGCGCTCCTTGGGCAGTTTCACCTTCGGCGTAACCTGCCCCCGGCGCGCCGACCATCGAGATCGGCGCGCCCGCGCATGAGAGTTTGCAATATCACAGGCTCACCCGAAGGTCGGGCGACCTGCAGGATTTCGGGTCAGGCTCTCAGAGCGCGGCGACGGTCTGCCGTGCCAGCTCGGCAAGCCGGGCCGTCGCGCCATCGAGCACGCTGGCGGTCTGGAGGATGCACGACACGCGCGGCAGCGCCGGCAAAGTGCCCGCTTCGAGCAGGGCATCGGGCAGGAACAGCGGCGTGCGCACCGTCAGGCCCAGGCCCGCCTGCACGGCGGCGCGCAACGTGGTGAGGTTGGGTGTTTCGACGGTAATGCGAAAGACCCGGCCGGCATCTTCGAGCGCGCGGATCGCAGCCTCGCGAAAGCGGCATGGCTGTTCGAGCACGGCCAGCGGAATGACCGGCCGCCCAGCCAGGCCCGCTTCGCCGAACCAGGCCATATCGGCCGTGGACACGGCGCTTTCGTCATTGGGCAGGCCATAGCCCAGCACGATGTCGAGCTGGCGCCGCTCCAACTGGCCCAGCAGTTCGGCCGTGCCGGCGATCCGCGAATAGATCTGCGCTTCGGGATGCAATTCGGCAAACTGGGCAAGCAGGCCCGACAGCAGCATTTCGGCAAAATCCTGAACCATGCCGATGCGCGCGGGGCCATTGAAATGGCCGGCACTGACCGCGGCAACGGCCTCGTCATGCAAGGTGAGCACCTTGCGCGCATAATCGAGCATCAGCTCGCCGGCCGGGGTCAGCGTCAGCCGGCGCCCGTCGCGGTGGAACAGCGTCTGTTGCAGCAGTTCTTCCAGGCGCTTGATCTGCAGGCTGAGCGCCGATTGCGTGACGAACACCTTTTCCGAAGCGTTGAGCATCGAACCGGTGTCCACGATGGCGACAAAGCTGCGAAGCAGGTTGGTAGGCAGATTGACCGGCATGAAGGCACCATCAACAACGGGTTACAAAGGATTGGCCCGGCGAAACCGCGCCGGGCCACAAAGAGGCAGGCTGGCGCGTTCGGGTGCGGATGTCCGCCGGCCGTTGGAATGCGCTTCGTGTCGGTCTGCTACCGCTCCCGAATTTATCTATCAAAATAGTAGACATTTAAAATGCTAAAGCAAGTGTTTGTTTGCGCGCCCTGCCGCAGGAATCGGGGGCTTGGCAGCCATCTATGAGCCATGCTTATGGGTGGCAAACAAAACTCAATTGATTGCATAGACAATGCACGGTCTGCTGCGGCCACGTCTTGCCCCCGTGTCACGTCATGCAGGTTTGCCTTTCATGTCCACCCGTATCCTTGCCCGCCTTGCCCGCTCGCGCTGGTCCTCGCCGCTGGTGCTGCTTGTCGTGTGGGAACTCGCCTCGCGCAGTGGCTTGATCCCCGAACGCACGCTGGCCGCGCCTTCGGCGGTGGTCGCCACCTTGTGGGCGATGCTGGTGTCGGGCGAACTGCCACAGAACCTGCTGGTGTCCTTCTGGCGCGTCGGCCTGGGGCTGTCGATCGGCGTGGCCGCCGGCGTGGTGCTGGCGCTGGTGGCCGGGCTGTCACGCCAGGGCGAAGCCGCGGTCGATCCGATCATGCAGATCAAGCGCACCATTCCCACGCTGGCGCTGACCCCGCTGTTCATCGTGTGGTTCGGCATCGGCGAAACCCCCAAGGTGGCGCTGATCGCCTTCGCCTCGATGTTCCCGGTCTACCTCAACCTCTATAGCGGCATTCGCGGGGTGGATGTGCGCCTGCTGGAAGGCGCACGCAGCTTCGGCCTGTCGCAGGCAGAGCTGATCTGGCACGTCATCCTGCCCGGCGCCCTGCCCGCGCTGCTGACCGGGCTGCGCTATTCGCTCTCGATTGCCATCCTCGTGCTCGTCGTGGCCGAACAGATCAACGCGTCGGCCGGGCTTGGCTATCTCATCAACAACGCGCGCGATTTCATGCGCACCGATATCATCGTGGTGTGCCTGATGGTCTATGCCGTGCTTGGCCTGGGTGCCGACGCGCTGGTCCGCACGATCGAGCGCCGCGCCCTTGTCTGGCGCCCTTCCCTCATCAAGGCCTGAGCGCCGCATTGCCTCAAGGAGTGAGCCCCATGGACGCCCGCCTCCAGTTCCTTGCCGATACGCCTGCCGCGCCGGCCAGCCCCGCTGCCGATCCGATCGTGCGCCTCAACCGCTTTACCCGCCGCTTTGGCGATGTAACGGTGATCGATGGGTTGGACCTGGCCATCCAGCCGGGTGAATTCGTCGCCCTGCTCGGCCGCTCGGGTTCGGGCAAGACCACGCTGTTGCGCACGCTGGCCGGGCTCGACAGCGCCGATGGCCAGGACGTGACCGTACCCACCGCGCGCGCCGTGGTATTCCAGGATGCCCGCCTGCTGCCGTGGAAGAAAGTCTGGCGCAACGTGGCGCTGGGGCTCAAGGGCGCCGACATTCGCGCCCGCGCCCAGCACGCGCTCAAGGAAGTGGGCCTGGGCCATCGCCTCGATGCCTGGCCGCTGACCCTTTCGGGTGGCGAAGCGCAGCGCGTGGCGCTGGCCCGCGCCCTGGTGCGCGAACCGCAACTGCTGCTGCTCGACGAACCCTTTGCCGCGCTCGATGCGTTGACCCGGCTGCGCATGCACGAACTGGTGCTGGCCCTGTGGCGCGCCCACGGTTGCGCGGTGCTGATGGTCACGCACGACGTGGACGAAGCGGTGGCCTTGGCCGATCGCATCCTCGTCCTCGACGGTGGGCGCATTGCCGCGCAAGAGCGGATCACGATCGCGCGGGGGGCCCGCGCCGAACTGACCCTGCCACTCAAGGAAAAGCTGCTGGGGATCCTGGGCGGCACGCCGGCGCATTCCGGCCTGCCCGATCATGTGATACCCTTCCCCCACGCCGCTGCCGGAGCCTGATTGCATGGCCACGCTTGCCGTTCCTCCTGCGCTTGTTCCTGCCGAACCACGCGCCGGCATTGCCCGCCTGCGCGGCTTCGTCACCAACCTGGCCGAACTGGTCAGCGCCACGCGGGACGAGACCGAGATCCTGCAGACCGGGTCCAAGCTGCTCGCGCGCCTGATCGCGCAGGACGACTGGCTGCCCCCTGCCTTCGCCATTCCCCATCCCGAACGCTATCAGCAATACCTGCTCCACTGCGACAGCCGCGAGCGCTTCAGCGTCGTTTCGTTCGTCTGGGCGCCGGGACAGGGCACCCCGATCCACGATCACCGCGTGTGGGGCCTGGTGGGTGTGCTGCGCGGGGCGGAAACATCGGAACGCTTCGCTCGCCAGAGCGATGGCAGCCTCAAGGCCGATGGGCCGGCACAGTTGCTGCGCGCGGGCGAAGTGGAAGCGGTGAGCCCTCGCGTGGGTGACATCCACCGCGTGCGCAACGCGCGCGCCGACGGCCCTTCGGTTTCCATCCATGTCTATGGCGCCAATATCGGCGCGGTCGAGCGCGCGACTTATGCGCTCGACGGCACGGCCAAGCGCTTCGTCTCGGGCTATGCCAGCTCGATGGTGCCCAACTTGTGGGATCGTTCGCAAAATCCATGACTACTTTGACCAAAGTTCGCACCACCAGCCCGCTTGGCCTGCGCCAGGCGCTGCTCGCGCGCCAGGAAGTGGCCCTGATCGATTTGCGCGAAGAGGCCGATTTCGCGCGCGGCCACCCGCTGTTCGCCGCGCAGATTCCCTTGCGCCGCCTGGCCCTTGAAGCGCGCTGGCGCCTGCCCCGCGCCGCTGTGCCGGTGGTGGTCTATGACAATGGCGAAGGGCTGGTCGAGCCTGCCGTCGAAATCCTGGAAAGCCTGGGCTTCAGCGATGTTTCCGCGCTCGAAGGCGGCCTTTCGGGTTGGCGCGATCAGGGGTACGAACTGTTCGAGGATGTGAATTCCTACTCCAAGGCCTTTGGCGAACTGGTCGAGCATTACCGCCACACGCCGTCGTTGCCGGCGCCCGACGTGGCGGCGCTGATTGAGGAAAAGGCCGACATCGCCATTCTCGATGCGCGGCGGTTTGAAGAATATGCCACGATGAGCATTCCGGGCGGGGTCAGCACGCCCGGCGCGGAGCTGGTCTTGCGCGCCCGCGCCGTGGCGCCCGATCCCGATACCACGATCATCGTCAACTGCGCCGGGCGCACCCGCTCGATCATCGGCACCCAGTCGCTGATCAATGCCGGCCTGCCCAACAAGATCTATGCCCTGCGCAACGGCACGATCGGCTGGACCCTGGCAGGCCAGGGGCTGGATACCGGGCAACAGCGCCGCGCGCCGCTGCCTGAAACCGGCGGTGACTGGACCGACGAAGCGCGCGCCCGCGCACGCGACGTGTCCTATCGCGCCGGTGTGCGCCATATCACCTGGGACGAACTGGCCCATCTGCGCGGCGGCACTACGCGCACGCTTTACCTGTATGACGTGCGCCTGCCCGAAGATTTCGCCGCGGGGCACCTGCCCGGTTTCCGCAACGCCCAGGGCGGGCAGCTGGTTCAGGAAACCGATCACTTCGCCCCGGTGCGCGGCGCGCGCGTGGTGCTGGCCGACGATCTGGGCCCGCGCGCCGACATGACCGCATCGTGGCTGGCGCAATTGGGCTGGGACGTGGCCGTGCTCGACTGGCCGCAAGGCGTGGCGCTGGAAACCGGCAGCGACGGCGCACCGCCGCCGCGCGGCCCCGAAGGCCGCTACAAGCGCCCCTATGAAGGCACCGACAACGCAGCAGCGGCCATGCAGGCCTACCTCGATTGGGAATTCGGCCTGGTCGAGCAGCTGCGCCGCGATGGCACGCATGGTTTCTACGTGATCTGAGAGGCGCGGCGCCCGCACGCCACGCCTCAAAGATTGGCTATTGACCCCACAGGAAAAACTTGTCAGCCTAAATTCAACTTGAAAGGTTGAGTTATGGCAAATGCACGTGTGCTCAATGATTTGCCGGTTGCAATTGTCGGCGGTGGATTCAGTGGCACCTTGCTCGCAATCCACCTGGCGCGGCGCGGGGCCCGCGTGGTCATCGTGGAGCGCGACCCCCAGGCCCTGGCCCATGGCCTTGCTTATGGCGCCTGCGGCCCACAGCACCTGCTCAATGTGCGCGCCGGGAACATGAGCGCCTTTCCCGACGATCCGGGCCATTTCCTGCGCTGGCTGGGCCTGGCCGAAGCGGACGCTGCCAATCACTTTGCCACGCGCGCCAGCTATGGTGCCTATCTCGCCAGCCTGCTGGCCACCGCGCGCGCCATGATGCCCGATCGCATCGCCATTGCCATCGCCGCCGCGCAAGGCCTGGTGCCTCAGGCCGATGGCACGCTGCGACTGGCGCTGGACAATGGCACGTCGCTGCATGCGCGCGCCGTCGTGCTCGCCCAGGGCAACCTGCCGCCGCAGCGCCACCGCGCGCTGGCCGGGTTCGAACCGCCGCTGGTCTTGCCCGATCCCTGGGCGCCCGGCGCGCTCGACGCGATTGCGCCCGATGCGCGCGTGCTGCTGGTGGGCACCGGCCTGACCGCGATCGACGTGATCCAGTCCCTTCAGGCGCGCGGGCACAAGGGGCCGATCCTGGCGCTGTCGCGGCGGGGCCTGGTGCCACGCGCCCATGCCGCCAGCGGCCCCACGGTGACGCCGCAGCCGATGCCCGCCGCACGCGGCAGCGCGCTGCTGCGCCAGATCCGCGCGCGCGCCCGCGACGTGGGCTGGCGCCATGCGATCGACGAACTGCGCCCGCACACCCATGCGCTGTGGCAGGCGCACGATGCCACGGCCCAGGCCCGCTTCCTGCGCCACGCCCGCCCCTGGTGGGACGTGCACCGCCACCGCATGGCCCCGGCGATCGCGCAACGCATTGCCGCCTTGCGCACGGAAGGCCGTTTGACCGTGGTGGCGGGCAACCTGCAAGCGGTGGAACGCCGCAGCGACGGCAGCCTGGTGGCGCAATGGCGCACGCGCCGCGACGCGCAAACCGTGACGCGCGCGCTCGATCACGTGGTGGTGTGCACCGGACCGGGGGGCGATCCCACGCAAAGCCGCGATCCACTGCTGCGCACCTTGCTCGCCGCCGGCCTTGCCCGGCCCTGCCCATTGCGGCTGGGGCTGGATGTGGACGGACACTGGCGGCTGCGCGATGGCGCTGGCCGTTCGGCCCTGCCGATCCATGCGATGGGCGCGCTGTCCAAGGGGCTCAATTGGGAAATGGTGGCCGTGCCCGATATCCGCCTGCAAGCGCAGCGCCTGGCAGAATATCTCACCCCGGTGCGGGAAGCGGTTGCGGCCTGAACGTTGAGCCAGGGCCTTCGGCAGGCTCAGGGCGAACGGATTGAAAGAACAGTTTTCTCAATTCCGATCGGGCTGAGCTTGTCGAAGCCCCATGGCTGCAACGCGCTATCTAGACATCATACCCCGGCAAGTCGCGGTTCACGCGGCGCAAAACCGCTTCCCATGCCAGCTGGTGGTGCGGCTTGCGCCCTTGCGCGGCGCGGGCGGCGGCGGGTTGTTCGGCAATCTGGCGCAGCGCCTCTTCCTGCGCTTCGGCCGGGGCGAGCAGCACATGGTCGCGGCCGCCGGCGAGCGCCGCCACTTGCGCCGAGCACGCCTCTTCAAGCTGGTAGATCGCGGCCCAGGCTTCGCCCGGCGTGCGGCCCAGCGCCAGCGTGCCGTGGTTGCGCAGCAGCAGGAACTGCTTGTCGCCCAGATCGGCCACCAGCCGCTCCCGCTCGTCCAGGTTGAGCGCGACGCCTTCGTAATCGTGATAGCCCAGGCGCGGGATGATATAGAGCGCGCGCTGCGACAAGGGCAGCAGGCCTTCCTTGTGCGCCGAGGCGCCCATCCCGTCGCGGGTGTGAAAATGCGCGATCCAGTGCGCATCGTGGCGGGCGGCATGGATCGCGGAATGGATCACGTAGCCGGCATAGTTGATGCCGTATTCGCCCTCGCCGCCGATCACGTTGCCGTCCAGATCCACCTTGACCAGGCTCGACGCGGTGATTTCGTCAAAAGCCAGGCCGAACGGGTTGATCAGGAAATGGGCATCGGGCCCCGGCACCCGCGCGGTGACGTGGGTATAGAGAAAATCGTCGTAATCGTAGATCGCCGAAATGCGGTAGAACGCAGCGAGATCGACGCGCGTGGCCCATTCGGCCTCGCTGATGCCATCGGGGCGTTCCTGCGGGTCGGAAACGGGACGTTCGAGAACGGTGGCCATGGAAAAGGCTCCTTCAACCGGCCAGAGCGACAGGGCGGTCCTGGCGCGCGGCGTATTTAGCATGAACCAGCGGAATCAGATGCTCGCCATAGGCGATAGCATCGCCAAGCGGATCGAACCCGCGGATAAGGAAATGATCGATCCCGAGATCGGCATAGGCCAGCATGGCATCGGCCACCTGCTCGGGCGTGCCGACCAGGCCGGTGCTGTTGCCCTGCGCGCCGGTGAGCGCGGCCACCCCGGTCCACAGGCGCGCGTCGCGGCGATTGCCCGTGGCGGTTTCGAGCAGGCGCAGCGAGCCTGCGTTGGGTGGGCGATGGCCGCTGACCGGCAGGCCAGCCGCTTCGCGCACGGTCCGCACCTGGTCCTCGATATCGCGCGCCTTGGCCCAGGCCGCTTCTTCGGTATCGGCGATGACCGGGCGCAGCGAAAGCGAGAAGCCGGGCTTGCGCCCATGGTCGGCCGCGGCGTGGCGCACCTTGCGCACGGCATCGGCCACTTGCGCCAGGGTTTCGCCCCAAAGCGCATAGACATCGGCGTGGCGGCCGGCGACGGCAATCGCCTCGGGCGAGGAACCGCCGAAGAACACCGGCAGATTCGACGGCTTTACCGCGCTGAACCCCTGGCGCACTTCATAGAAGCGGCCCTTGTGATCGAACGGAACGGTCGCGTTCCATTCCTGGCGCAGCACGTCGAGGTATTCGTCGGTGCGGGTATAGCGTTCGGCCTTGGTCGAGCCGACATCGCCGTCACGGGCCATTTCCTCGTCCGCGCCGCCGGTGATGATGTGCACCGCCACGCGCCCGCCCGAAAGCTGATCGAGCGTGGCAAGCTGCCGCGCGGCCAGCGTAGGCTGGGTAAAGCCGGGACGATGTGCGACGAGAAAGCCGAGCCGCTTGGTCAGCGCCGCCGCATGGGCCGCGACGATCTGGCTTTCGGGCGAGTTCGACCCGAACGGGATCAACACCCGGTCAAAGCCGCCAGCTTCCTGCGCTCGCGCCGCGTCTTCCACATAGGCGCGATCGAGGATGCGGCGCGCCGGGCCGTGGATTTCCGAGGTATTGTTGAAGCCGATATAGCCGATGAACTTGAGCGTCATGGCCTGGTGCCCTTTTTCGTTGAAATGCCGGAAACAATCTCGGCACGAATGTCTATCTTGGCAATCGAGTTATCCGCGCGGCCTATTGGCATTGCTCAATAGGGAGGCGCTCAATTGCGAGCGGCTCAATAGCCACGCGCCGGCTCCACCAGATCGCGCGGCGGCTCCCCTTGTGCAAAGCGGGTGATATCGCCCAGGATCTTGGCCAGGAGCTTGTCGCGCGCCACGGTGTAGTTGGACGAGAGGTGCGGCGTGAGCCTGACGCGCGGATGGGTGTAGAGGCGGTGACCGGCCGGAAGCGGTTCGGGATCCGTCACGTCGAGCGTGGCAAAACCCAGGTGCCCGCGATCGAGCGCTTCGAGCAGGGCCGCCTGGTCAACCACGCTGCCACGCGCCACGTTGACGAGGTGCGCGCCCGGCTTGGCCCGCGCCAGCAATGTGGCGTCAACGAGATGGCGGGTTTGCGGCGTGGCCGGCACGGCCAGCACGATGTGATCGGCCCGCGCCACCACGTCTTCCACGCGGGCGACCAATTCCACGCCGGAAAGCCCCTCGGGCAAGGCGCCGGTGCGCCGCACCGCCACGACCCGCGCGCCCAGCGCCAGCGCCCGGCGCGCCACGGCCTGGCCAATGGCGCCCAGCCCGACCAGGCCGATGGTGCTGCCCAGGACCTGGCCGAGCGCGGTATAGCGCCAGCCTTCGGGCCCGCGCGCGGCCACGCCATCGAGATCCTTGGCCTGGCGATAGATCGCGCCGATCACATAGTCGGCAATCTCTTCCGAAGCGGTGCCGCGGGCGCAACTGACCAAAGGCCCGTCGAGCAGCCAGGCCGGGTAGAAATCGATGCCGGCAGACGCGCTGCACACCCAGCGCAGCCGCCCCGGCCAGACCGGCGGCGCCGGCGCCGCGCGGGCCGGAGCCCAGGCGGGAGATGGCCGCACGACCAGGACATCGGCATCAGCCGCCGCGCGCCAGGGTTCATCCTCGGGCGCCGCGATCACCCGCGGGCGCGCCGGGTGGCTGGCCAAGGCATCGTTGAGCGCAGGTTCGAGCTGGCTGGCGATGACAAGGCTGTTGGGGGCAAGGCTCATTGGCCCAGCCCCGCCCGGCCAGCGCCGACCAGCACGGTATCGGCCTGGGGCGAATGGATCCGGCTGCACAGCACGTCGCGATAGTGCCGCTCCAGCGGGTTGGCACGGCTGATCCCGGGATTGCCGGTCAGCTCCAGCCCGATTTCCACCGCGCGGATGGCATTGGCATTGGCCAGGTGCTTGATCAGGTTGGCTTCGTGCGGCGGCGTGGACAGGCCGGCATCGGCGGCGCGCGCCGCGTTCTCGATCAGCACGCGGTTGGTCAGCAGCAGGCCTTCGATTTCGCCGAACTTTTCCTGCACGCGCGGCAGGGTGGCAAGCGCGGCGCCCAGGTTGGCCGGCTTGCGCGCGTTGAGATAGCCGACTAGCCAATCGCGCGCGGCGCGGGCCACGCCATCATAGATCGTGGCGATGGCCAGGGCATTCCACAGGAACGCGCTGGTATCGTCACCCGGCTTGGGCGCCCATTCCTCGGGCGCGCGCAAGTCAACCGCCAGGGCCGGCGGCACCGGGGTATCGGCAAAGACCACCTTGTGGCTGACCGTGGCCCGCATGCCCAGATGATCCCATTCGGGCACGATGGTGATGCCATCGCTGTCCGGCCGCACCAGGAACAGGCCCAGGCGCAGCGGCGTCTCGTCCGTCTTGGCCCAGACGGCGAACCAGTCGAGCCCGGTGGAACCGGTGGAATAGATCTTCTCGCCCGAAATGCGCCAGCCATCGTCGGTGCGGCGCGCCACCGTGGCCGGCAACCCGCCGCGCACCGGGGTGCCCAGTTCGGGCTCCACCCGGAAGGTGCCGACCAGGCCCTTGCCCGCCACCGCTTCGCGCGCCAGGCGTTCATACAGCGCGCGGTCCCAGCGCCGGCCCTTTTCCGGCGCAGCGTGGAACGCATAAGTCATGAACAGGATCAGCGCGGTCGACGGCTCACCCTTGGCGACCGCGCCAAGCACGCGCAGCGTATCGAGAAAGCCGGCGCCCGCCCCGCCCAGGCGCGGGTCCACGGTCAGGCCGATCAGCCCTTCGCGCGCCAGGATATCGAAGTTTTCGCGCGGGAAACGGGGATTGCGGTCATAGTCTTCCGCCCGGTGCGCCAGTTCACGGGTCAGGCGATCGAGCGCGGCATCGGACAAGTCGGGATGGTCGGCGGAAAGGGCATGCGTGGCCATCGCTCAGGCCTCCTTGATCTGGGCATTGAAACGGTTGTCCCACAGCGGGCGCATGTCGACCCGGCGGCCGATCAGGCCCGCCTTGGCAAAGACATCGGCCACCCCCTGCTGCGAAGCGATGGCGGCATCGCTGACGCGGCGCAGCGTGAAGGGATCGCTGCGGCGGGCGAACTGGTCGTTGACCAACGCCACCGGCACGCCGATGGCATCGGCCACCTTGCCGGCCCAGACGTTCTGGTTTGCCGCCGTCCATGCATAGCCTTGCTGGGTCAGGCGCAAGTAGCGCGCGATCCAATCGGCACGCAGCGGATCGGCAATCGCATCCTTGTGCGCGGCCACGATATAGTTGCCCGAAAGAAACCCCAGCGCGGTGCGCAGCACGCGCGCGCCTTGCGTGGCCAGCGCGCGCTGGATCGGAAAGCCATAGATCGCCCAGGCATCGAGCGAACCGTTGCCGAACGCGGCAGCGCCATCGGCCACGGTCATCGCCACGGGCTCGATGTCGCCCCAGGCGAGGCCGACAGATTCGAGCATGCGGATCAGGAAATACTGCGTGGTGGTGGCACGGACATAGCCCACCCGCTTGCCCTTCAGGTCGGCCAGGGTGCGCAGCGCCGATCCGCGCGGCACCAGCACGGCCTGGTTGTTGACGTCGCCATGGTAGACCGCGATCTGCCGGAAGCTCTGCACCGTGGAGGCTGCCGCGAAGACCGGGGGAATTTCGCTCATCCCGCCAAAGTCGATCGCGCCGGAATTGAGCGCCTCGACCACGAGGTGGCCGGATTCGAATTCGGAATAGTGCACGGGGAAATCGGGCACGATCCCGGCCGTGGCAAAGATCAGGCGGTTGTCGCTTTCGCCCTTGCCGGTGATGGCAACGCGCAAGGCGGTGGGCTTGGCCGTGCCAGAACAGCCGGCCAGCAGCGCGGCACCGGCCCCGGCCAGGAACGAACGACGGGCAACGCCGGGCACGGCACGGCGGGTATCGAATGGAACAGACATAATCTCAACCCTATCCGTTGAGTTTACCCTCGACCAATGAGATTTCCTTTGCCGTGATGAGCATCGGCAATGCGTTGGGGGCCATGACGATAACTCAACCATTGAAGTTGAGTTTCAATAGGACGGGCTGGTGGCCGCTCTCTAACCGGGCAGACAACAAGCCTTGAGGGGAAATCATGACTCGTTCCGCATTCGCGCTGGCCCTGTTGGCCAGTGCCGCCGCCGCGCCCTTTGCGCCCGCGCTCGCCGCGCCCGCTGCCGATGCCCCGGTGCCCGATGCGGCCCCTGCCGCCGACCCGGCCGCCGAGGCGGGCAGCAAGGATGACATCGTCGTCACCGCGACGCGCCGCGAAACGCGCCTGCAGCAGACGCCCGTGGCGGTCAGCGTGATCGGCAACGAATTCCGCGCCCAGCAGAACGTGATCACCGCCCGCGATCTCGCCGGGCAGATCCCCGGCCTCTATACCGCGCCGAGCGGCATCACCCCGCTGACCAACACGTTCTTCATCCGCGGCATCGGCAACAGCGACCCGATCTTCGACCCAACCGTTGGGACCTATATCGACGACGTGTACTTGGCGCGCGCGATCAACGGCATGTCCGACCTGACTGACGTGGCGCGGGTGGAAGTGCTGCGCGGGCCGCAGGGCACCTTGTTCGGGGCCAATTCGGCGGGCGGCGCCATCCGCTATGTCACCAGCACCCCCACCGACCGTTTCAGCCTGCGCGGCGACATCGGCTATGGCAATTACAACACGGTCAATGCCCACGGCTATGTGGCCGGCACGCTGGTGCCCGGCCTGCTGGTGGGCAGCGTGGCCATCGCCCACGACCAGCACGACGGCTATACCTGGAACCCGTCGCAGAAGGACCACGTCAACAACCAGAACACCACCGGCGGGCGGATCAAGCTGGTGCTGACCCCGGCAGCAGGGCTGAAAGTGACGCTGACCGGCGATGGCACGATCGACCATTCGCAGGCCGCGCAATATGTTGCCACCACCTATAATCCCACCAATGCGGCATTGAGCGGCCTGGGCGCGATCACCGGCGGCACGCTGTACAGCCCCACCTCGTTCTCGCGCTACAAGGCCAATGTCAGCTATGCCGGGCGCTATCCCACCAACACGTCGCGCACCGGCGGGCTGACCGCGCGGATCGATTATGACGTGAACGCCCACCTGGCCGTGCACAGCATCACCGCGCTGCGCGCGTTCAGCCAGAACCCGGTGAACTACAACAACGATGGCCAGGCGCAGTTGCCCTACAATTCCGCGCAACCGCGGGCGATCGACATTTCCGACAACTACATCACCTATCGCCAGCACCAGTTCACCCAGGAACTGCAGTTGCAGGGCACGTGGCAGAGCTTCGATTTTACCGGCGGGCTCTATTACCTGTTCGAGAATTTCGCCAGCGACCGGCTGGGCTATGTCACCGGGCTGCCGCAGTCCGACATGGCCCTGCCCGCCGCGCCCTTCGACCAGATCGGGCGGACGCGCAGCTTCAACTATTCCGCCTATTTCCAGGGCAACCTTCATGTCACCCCGCGCCTGACGTTTACTGCTGGCGGGCGCTATATCATCCAGCGCCGCACCTTTGCCTTCCGCGGCGTGAACTATGACCTCGACGGCAACCCCATCGATCCCACGCTCTATCCCCAGGTCCTGACCGGCGGGGCGATCCCGGCGCTGGGCGTGAGCGTTTCGGCCGCGCAGGTGAACTTCACCAATGCCGGCATTCTCAATGCCAAGACCTGGCATGCCTTTACGCCCAAGGCCGGACTGTCATGGCAGGCCACGCCCGACGTGTTCCTGTTTGCCAGCTATGCCAAGGGATTCGACGCCGGCGGATTCAACAACCGCGCGCTCAACCTGGCAACGGCGCTGCCCTATGACCCCGAAACGGTGAACACCTATGAAGCAGGGATCAAGACCGACTGGTTCAACCACGATCTGCGCCTGAACCTGACAGGGTTCTATAACGACTACAAGAACCTGCAGACGTCCGTTTCGGCCTATAGCCCGATTTCGGGCACGTATGTCAGCACCCGCGGCAACGCGCCGTCGGCCCACACCGAAGGGTTCGAACTGGAAACCGCCGCGCAGCCCTGGCGCCGCCTGGCGCTGGTGTTCAACGTGACGTACCTGGCCACGCGCTATGACGATTATGCCGCGCCGGCCTATGGCACGGTGCCGGCCTATACCTACACCGGCAACCAGTTCCCCTTCCAGCCCAAGTGGCAATATTTCGCCTCGGCCACCTGGACGGTGCCCGTGGGCGTGCCGGGTGAAATCAAGCTGGGCGCCAGCGGCAATTTCCAGACTTCGTATTTCTCCAACCAGCTCAACACCCCGGCTTACCAGATCCCGGCGCATGGCTATGCCAATGCCTTCATCAGCTATGCCACGCCCGATGAACGCTGGACCTTCACGCTGACCGGCCGCAACCTCACCAATTCTTTCTTCTTCACCTCGCTCAGCCCGGTGGGCGCGGCTATCAAGTCCGGGCCCTATGCCGGGACCATCCTGTTGCAGGGCGCGCAAAATCCGCCGCGCACAGTGTTCCTCAAGGCGGCCTACGCCTTTTGATCGGCGCGGCGGCCGACCGGCGGGCATTGGCAATTCTTGAATTGAATTGAGCAGCTCTCGGTCGCCCCGCCGCCGCCAAGGCCTATCATGGCAAAAAACAAGCAACCGCCGGGGAGATGGAAAGGACCATGACATGACGACCAAGAGAGAACTTCGCCTCGGTTTCATTCTCCACGGCGTTGGCCCCGGCTGGGACGACTGGCGCCACCCCGATGCGCTAGTCGACGCCAGCACCAACTTCGCGTTTTACAAGCGCCAGGCCCAGGCGGCCGAGCGCGGCAAGTTCGACTACCTGTTCGTGGCCGACAGCGTTTCGATCAACGCACGGTCGAGCCCGCACTACCTCAACCGGTTCGAACCGCTGACCATCCTTTCGGCGCTGGCCGCCGTGACCGAGCATATTGGCCTGGTCGGCACGGCCACGGTTTCCTATACCGAACCCTATAACCTGGCACGCCAGTTCGCCTCGCTCGACCATATCAGCGGCGGGCGCGCGGGCTGGAACGTGGTGACGAGCTGGCTGGAAGGCAGCGCGGCCAATTTCGGCAAGGACGAGCACCTGGCGCACGACACGCGCTATCGCCTGGCGGCCGAATACCTCGACGTGGTCAAGGGCCTGTGGGACAGCTGGGAAGACGACGCGCTGGTGCGCGACAAGGCCAGCGGCCAGTTCCTCGATCCCGACAAGCTGCACGAACTCAACCACAAGGGCGAGTTCCTGAAAGTGAAGGGCCCGCTCAATATCTCGCGCAGCCCGCAGGGCCAGCCGGTGATCTTCCAGGCCGGATCGAGCGAGGACGGGCGCAGCTTTGCCGCCGCGCAAGCCGAGGCGATCTTCACCCACCAGGAAGACCTGGCCGAAGCGCAGAAGTTCTATGCCGATATAAAGGCGCGCGCGCGCGGCTTTGGCCGCGATCCCGAAAAGGTCTTCATCGTGCCCGGTGCGCGGCCGGTGATCGGCGGCACCGAAGCGGAAGCCGAGGCCAAGTATCGCGAGCTGGCCGAACTGGGCAACCTGGAAAACGCGCTGCGCGCGCTGGGCCGTGGCTTCAACGACCACAACTTCAGCGTCTATGATCCCGATGGCCCCTTCCCGCGCGAAGTGGCCGCCGAAGGGCTCAAGAGCAACCAGAGCCAATCCGCCCGCGTGCTGGCGCTGGCCGACCAGGGGCTGACTCTGCGCGAGATCGCGCTGCGCAGCGCCACGCCGCGTGGCCTGTTCGTGGGTACGCCCGACCAGATTGCCGACCGGTTCGAGCAATGGCTCGAACAGCGTGGCGCCGACGGCTTCAACTTGTTCGAAAGCCTGCCCGGCCAGCTGGAAGCGTTCGTGGACGAAGTGGTGCCGATCCTGCAACGGCGCGGCATCTACAAGACCGACTATCCCGGCAGCACGTTCCGCGACACGCTGGGCCTGGATGTGCCCGTCAACCGCCACACTGCCGCGCGCACGGCGCGCAGCGCGGCCTGAGCGAGGGAGAAAACGCCATGAGCACCGACATTCTGGCACGCAGCGACCACGGGCTGGCTTTCACGCGCCTGCAGCCCACCATCGGGGCCGAAGTAAGCGGCATCGATCTGTCTGCACCGATCACTCCGTTGCAGCGGGAAGCGATCCGCGCCGCCGTCTTGCGCTACAAAGTGATCTTCTTCCGCGATCAAGTGCTGACCGACGCGCAACAGGCGGCTTTTGCCGGCCAGTTCGGGCCGCTCTACACCCACCCTACCACACGGCACAACGCCGGGATCACCCCGATCCACGCGATCGCGGCTGAAGACCTCAAGCACGCCGGGGATCGCTATCTCGATCACCTGGACAAGGGCGAGGCCTATCACACCGACACCAGTTGGCGCCTGGTGCCGACCTGGGGCGCGGTGCTGCGCGACGTGCGGCTGCCCGAAGTGGGCGGCGACACGATATGGGTGGACGCGCACCTGGCGTGGAAAAGCCTGCCCGAAGCGCTGCAGGCGCGGCTGGAAGGATTGCACGTCACGCACAATTTCCTCGGCGCGCTCAAGGCCGTGGGCCACGAATACCCGATCGTGGCGCATCCCGTGGTGCGCACCCACCGCGAAACGGGCGAGAAGATCCTGTGGGTCAATTTCTCGCAGCAGCCGCAGATCCTGGGCGTGGAACTGGCCGAAAGCCGCGAGTTGCTGGCGCAGATCCTGCAGCAGTACAAGCGGCCCGAACTGCAGGTGCGCTTCAGCTGGCGGCCCAATTCGGTGGCGTTCTGGGACAACCGCGCCGCCGTGCATTATGCCGTGCGCAACTATGGCGATTTCCCCCGTGAACTGCATCGCGTGCTGATCGCCGACGAGCCCTTATGGTCCGATCTGTGAACGAAACAGGCATTGTCCATCCGTCGCTCACCCGCCGCAATGCGATCATGGCAGCAGGTGGCCTGGCGGCGGCTGGTTTCCTCGCCCTGGCCGCCTGCGGCCGGGGCGGGGCCACATCGGGCACCCTGCGCGTGGGCAACCAGCGCGGCAGCACCAAGGCCCTGATGCTGGCCGCCGGCGTGCTGGACGGCGCGCCCTATCGCGTGGATTGGTCGGAATTTCCCGCCGCGCAAAACCTGCTCGAAGCGCTGGGGTCTGGCGCGGTGGATGTCGGCCTGGTGGGCGACGCGCCGTTCCAGTTCGCCTATCAGGCCGGCAGCCCGATCGTGGCCGTGGGCGCCATGGCAGTGGTGCCGCCCACGCCCGAAGGCGCGTTGGCGATCCTCGTGTCGCCACGCTCGGCCGCACGCTCGATCGGCGACCTGGTGGGCAAGCGCATTGCGTCCACCCGTGGCTCTATCGGGCATTACCTGGTGCTGCGCGCGCTGCAACAGGCCGGGCTCAAAGCCGATGCCGTGCACATGGTGTTCCTTTCGCCCAGCGACAGCCAGGCCGCGCTGCAGACCGGGGCCATCGATGCCTGGGCCACATGGGCGCCCTATACCGTGGCCGCGCTGGCCCAGGCCGCGCACATTGCTGTGGATGGCCGGCCGTTTTCCAACGGCACGGGTTTCGATGTGGCCTATGCCGGGGCGGCCAAGGCCAAGCGCGACCTGCTGGCCGATTTCCTGGATCGCGAGACCAAGGCGCTGGCCTGGGCGGCCAGCCACGTGGAGGAATACGCCGCCGTCCTCTCACGCGAGACCGGGCTGCCGCTCGCCATTGCCCGCGCCACCGCGCAGCGCAACGGCCGCGTGCGCACGCCGATCGATGCCGGGCTGATCGCGGCGCAGCAGAGCGTGCTCGACACCTTCCGCCAGGCCGGCGAAGTGAAAGCGCCGCGCCCGCTTGCCCAGGCCTTTGCGCCAATCGTGTAAGGCGAACAAGCGGGGGCCCCGGATCAAGTCCGGGGTCCCCACTACTTTTTAACGCCCATCCCGTTTGGCCTATTGCCAGACATCATAGGCCACCAAATAAACTCAATTGGATTGATAGAGTATAATTCCGCAAGGCAACCCCACGTTCAGAACCGAATATGACGGGGGCTTTTTCCATGCGATCCACTCTCCTTTCCACCGCCCTGGTGGGCGTGCTGGCCACAGCGCCAGCGCAGGCGGCAGAAAGCCCAGCTGCTCCGGCAGCAGAAAGCAATGCCGACGCGGGCGAGGTTGGCGGCAACGCGATCGTGGTGACCGGCACGCGTGGCGGCAGCCCTCGCACCGTAGCCGACAGCCCGGTGCCGATCGACGTGATCACCCCGGCCGATCTCAAGCAGACCGGGCGCACCGGCCTCAAGGAAATCCTGGGCAATATCATCCCGTCGCTGTCGATGCCGGCGCTGGGTGGCGGCGGCACGTCGGCCAGCGTGCGGCCGATCTCGATCCGCGGGCTTTCGGGCGATTATCTGCTGGTGCTGGTCAACGGCAAGCGCCGCCACACCACGGCGCTGATCAACAATCTCAGCCGCGTTTCGGGCGGTTCCACCCCGGTGGACGTGGACCTGATCCCGACCAATGCCGTGGGCCGGATCGAAGTGCTGCGCGATGGCGCGGCGGCGCAATATGGGTCTGACGCGATTTCCGGCGTGATCAACCTGATCCTGGACGACGCGCCGCAGGGCGGGGAATTCACCACCACCGCCGGCCAGCTTTATGAAAAGGGCGGCGCGCTGTTGCAACAGACACTGTCCTATGGCGCGCGCCTGGGCGACGATGGCTTTGTCCGCGTGGCAGTGGAGGGCAAGTATCACGACCGCGCCAAGAGCTCGGCCGATCCGATCGCGCGGATCTATCCGCTGGTCAACGGCCAGCCCGACCCGCGCGAAGCGAACGCCGACCATGTGATCGCGGGCGGCTATGGCCGATCGAACCGCGACAAGATCATCAACAGCAGCGTGAACGCCGAACTGCCGCTGTCGGACACCACGCGCCTCTACAGCTTTTCCACGCTGAGCTATCGCAACATCAAGGACGCGCGCGGCGCCTATGTGCCGGCAACCTCGATCGGGTCGTTGCCGCAGCTCTACCCTTCCGGCTTCCAGGCCTATCGCCGGCTGTGGGAATGGGATTACCAGACCACCTGGGGCCTGCGCAGCGACCTGGGCGGCTGGGCGGCCGATCTTTCCAGCAGCTTTGGCCGGGATTCGGTGAAGCTGGGGGCGGAAAACACGCTCAACCCCTCGATCGGGCCGACCAGCAAGACCAGCTTTTACATGGGCCGCCAGGTGCAGACGCTGTGGGTCAACAACCTCGATCTCTCGCGCGGGCTGGACGTGGGCCTGGCCGACAAGCTGAACCTGGCCGTGGGCATCGAGCACCGCTTCGAACAGTTCGCCAGCCGCGCCGGCGAGCCTGACAGCTATCGCGACGGCGGCTATGTCGTGCCCAAGGACGGCACGCCGTTCGGCAATCTCTATGGCGGGCTATCGCCCTCGCCCGGCCTCGTCTCGTTCACCGGCACGTCGCCGGCCGATGCCACGCAGGTTTCGCGCAACAACGTGGCTGCTTATGTGGACGTGTCCACCAAGATCACCCCGGCCTGGTTCGTGGGGCTCGCCGGGCGGTTCGAGCACTATTCCGACAGCGCCGGCAACACCGCATCGGGTAAGTTCAGCACGCGGCTTGAGCTGGCGCGCGGCCTGGCGCTGCGCGGCGGGGTCAATACCGGCTTCCGCGCCCCGTCGCTGGCGCAGACGGCCTTTTCCACCACGCAGAACACCGCCACGGTGGTCGGCAACGAACGCGTGCTGACCACCTCGAAATTCCTGCCGGTGGATTCGGCTGCGGCCCGCGCGCTGGGGGCGCAGCCGCTCAAGCCCGAAAAGTCCTTGAGCTTTACCGCCGGCATCACGTTTGAACGCGGGCCCGTGCGCCTGACGGTGGATGGCTATCAGATCCGCATCGACGATCGCATCGTCAAGACCGACTTCCTCGGCACCGCCGCCAACGGCGGCAGCGCGATCAAGGCGATCCTGGTCGCCAATGGCGTGACCGGGGTGGACAGCGCGCAGTTCTTCACCAACGCGATCGACACGCGCACGCGCGGGGTGGACGTGGTGGGCGAATACAGCCTGCACACCGGCAACCTTGGCACCGTGCGTCTGAATGCGGCGTGGAGCTATTTCGACACCAAGATCCTGCATGTGATCGCCAATCCCAGCCAGCTATCCTCGCTCAACGTGGTGCTGTTTGGGCGGCAGGTGCAGCAGGACCTACTGGTGGCCGTGCCCAAGAGCAAAGTGGTGCTGTCGGCCAACTGGAGCCTTGACCGCCTGACCGCGCTGGTGCGCACGACGCGCTATGGCGAATATACCGAAAGCAGCACCACGGCGGCGAGCGACCGCACCTTTAGCGCCAAATGGGTGGCCGATCTGGAAGTGGGCTACAAGCTTTCGGACAAGGTCACCTGGTCGGTGGGGGCCAACAACCTGTTCGATGTCTACCCCGATCGCAACGGCATCGTCGCTTCCGATGGTTCGGGCGCCTATGGCAACTTTGCCCCGTTCGGGCTTTCGGGCGGGTTCTATTACACGCGCGTGGGCGTGACGTTCTGAGCCATGCGCGCGCCGCCATCCCGCTGGGGTGGCGGCGCGCGGCAGGGTCAACGTGCGGCGATCAAGCGGTGGTAGTGCCGGTCGGCAATCTCCACCCCTTCGCCCAGCAGCGGGCCAAGCAGGCGATAGGCATCGAGTTGGCCGGCATCGAGCGGCGCATCCCAGCCATGATCGCGCTTCACCCGGCCCACTTGGCCCGAGGCGAGCAGATCGGCAAGCGAGGGCGCGGTGGCGTCTTGTGCATCGGGATTGACCCAAAGCGCATCGGCCGGGCAGGCCAGTTCGCACAGATAGCAGGTCTGGCAGGCATCGGGCGCGGCGATCACCGGCACACCGCCGGCCCCGCCGGGCTCGAACACGCGCGTCGGGCACTGCTCCACGCAGGCGTTGCAGCCGGTGCAGCGCTCGGCAAGCAGGGCGGCGATCACAGCACCGCCTCCAACCCGCGCAGGGCGGGCGCTGCCGGCCGGGTCCACACCTTGTCCAGTCCACCGACCAGCAGGCGCCGCGCCTGGGCGGGATCGGTGGCGGGCAGATCGGTGCGCACGGCAATGCCGCGCGTCTCGCGTCGTTCCGCCGCCGCCGCCGTGCACCATCGCGCCGTGGCGGCCATCGCCGCCGTCGCGCGCAGTTCCACGCGGCCGCGAGGGTCGGCAGCAAGGCCATGGTCGGCCACTGCGCGCCACGCTTCATCGAGTTCGTGCAGCGATGCCGCCAAGGTGGAAGCACGGCGCCACAGCGCACGATCGAGCCCGTGGATGGCGTGCTCGATCGTCTGTTGCAGTGGCGCCGTGGCAACCGGCCTGGCGCTGCCACGAGGGCGCAGGCCGGCCTTGCCCAAGGCGCGCGCCGGGCCGGCACGACCGCCCTTGGCCGCGCCATAGTGCGCCGCCGCCGCGCCGGCGATCCGGCCCGAGGCGAGCGCCCAGGCGGAATTGACCGCGCCGCCGCCGCTGATCGCGCCAGCCACCAGTTCGCGCGTGGCCGCGTCTCCTGCGGCATAGAGGCCCGGCACCCCGGTGCCGCAATCGGCATCGGCGAGCGCAATGCCGCCCGTGCCGCGAATGGTCCCTTCGCCAAACAGGCGGACTGGAAAGCGCTGGCGGAACAGGTCGATGCCGCGCCGCTCGAACGCGGCCACGGTCAGCGGCTGGATCTGCCGCAAGACCGCCGGCAGCCCGGCCGGCGCGGCGGAAAGATCGGCCAGGACGGTCCCTTGCAGCAACGCGGCGCCTAGCGCCTGGTAATGCGCATGCCCGGCCTTGAGCGAGGGGATCGCCAGTTCGCTGCCATCCTCGCGGAAAAAGCGCGCGGCGGTGAACGGCAGCGTGCGGGTGGAGGCCCAGGCCGGCGAGAGCGACCAGGATATCGAAAATTCCATGCCCGAGAGCAAGGCGCCGGCTTCCGCCGCCATCAGCAGCCCATCGCCGGTCTGGGTGTGGCTGCCGATCAGGCCGGAGCGGAACGCACAGCCGCCGGTCGCCAGGATGGTGGCGCCGGCGCGGATTTCCCAGTCCTCCCCACTGCCCAGGGCCAGGCCGCGCGCACCAACCACGGCGCCGTCGCCATCGGCCAGCAGTTCGAGCGCGGGATGATGATCCAGCACGGCAATGCCCGCGCCCACGCACATGCGGCGCAACGCGCGCATGTATTCCGGCCCGCGCACGCCCTGGATATAGCGCCCGCCCTGCCCGTCGCTACCGAACGGATACCACGGGGCGATCGTCGGCAGGTGGCGCCAGGTCAGGTCCATGACCCGTTCCATCCACGCCGCCTCGGCCAGGCCCTGCGTGCGCGCCACTTGCCGCTCCAGCGCGGCGGCGCGGCCTTCGGGCGGCACGAACCAGTGGCCCGGCCCGCCCGTGGCCGTCACGCCGCTGGTGCCCATGGCGCCTTTGTCCACCACGATCACCGCCGCGCCCGCTTCGGCGGCGGCCAGCGCCGCCCAGGCTGCCGCCATGCCACCGCCGATCACCAGGACATCGGCGCGCAGCGTCAGCGGCGCCGTGCTCATTCGGCGGCTTCGGCCAGAAGCTGCGCGCCATGGCGATGGGCGGGAACCGGCACGCCGAGATGCTCGCGCAGGGTCTGCCCGGCATAGTCGGTGCGGAACAGGCCGCGCTTCTGCAGGATCGGCACCACGCGTTCGCGGAACAGGGCAAATTCACCCGGCCGCGTGACGCGCAAGTTGAAGCCATCGGCGGCGCGGCCCACGAACCAGCGCTCGATCTCGTCCGCGATGGTTTCGGGCGAGCCGACGAAACTGCTGCGCCACTGGCCAAAGCGCCAGGCCGTGGCACGCAGCGTCAGCCCTTCGGCGCGCGCGGTCGCCACGATCCGTTCGGCATGGCCCTTGTAGCTGTTGAGCGAGAGGCCCGACACATCGGGGAACGGCGCGTCGGGATCGTATTGCGAAAAATCGTGATAGTTGAACGCACGGCCCAGTTGCACCAGCAGCTTGTTGAAATCGAGCGCTTCTTCCTGTGCGCGGGCAATGGCCTGGGCTTCCTCGTCGGTATCGGCCAGGATCGGCGATAGGCCGGGCAGGACCTTGATGTGTTCGGGATTGCGGCCAAGGGCGGCCGCGCGCGCCTTGAGATCGGCGTAATAGGCCTGGCCCGTGGCAATATCAGCCGCCACGGTGAACGTGCCATCGGCGATAGCGGCACCCAGGTTGCGGCCTTCGTTGCTGTCGCCGGCCTGGAAGATCACGGCCTGGCCCTGGGGCGAGCGGCTCAGCGCCAGCGGGCCGGAGACCGAAAAGAAATCGCCCTTGTGGTCAAGCCGGTGCTGCTTGGCCTTGTCCAGGAACACGCCGCTGGCCTTGTCGGCGACGAAGGCATCGTCTTCATAGCTGTCCCACAGGCCCTGCACCACATCGACGAATTCGCGCGCGCGGGCATAGCGTTCGGCATGGGGGAAATGCGCATCGCGGCCATAGTTCCCCGCAGCCCCTTCGAGGCCGGTGGTCACCACATTCCAGCCCGCGCGGCCCTTGCTGATATGATCGAGCGAGCCGAACTGGCGGGCAACGTTGTAGGGTTCCCAATAGGACGTGGTCAGCGTGCCGACCAGGCCGATGCGGCTGGTAGCCAGCGCCAGGGCGGACAGCAGCGTGAGCGGCTCGAGCCGGTTGAGGAAATGCGGCGCCGTATCAGGCGTGATGAACGGGCTGTCGACAATGAACACGAGGTCGAACTTGGCCGCCTCGGCCAGGCGCGCCTGCTCCACATACCAGTCGATGCTGATGCTGGCGTCAGCCGGAACGGCGGGATCGCGCCAGGAATGCTGATCGGTGCCGACGCCTTCGAGAATGGCGCCCAGATGCAATTGGCGGGGCTCTGACATGAAATGGACCTCCTGTTGGCGCACAGTCTAGGGTCGGGCTGGGCGTGGGGGATAACGAGCATTGCTGATAGGGCGATTGAACCCGCTCAAGCCTCACGCGGGCGGCAGCAAGGTGAAATCGCAATAGTCGGGCAGGTGGACGCGGCGGGGCAGCATGCCATATTCGGCAAAGCGATCGGCCGCGCGCTGCACCGCGCTGAGGAAAGCATCGTCGGGCGGGGCAAGGCCGGGCCGCTCGCGCGCCACCAGCGTGCGGGCCAGCGCCAGGTCCACGCCGGTCTGCCGGGCATAGACATGGGCATAGTCCTCTGCATGCGCGCGCGCCCAGGCATTGGCGCGGCGCAGGCGGGCCAGCACGTCGCCGATCGCACCGCGCTTTGCCGGATCGGCCAGGGCAGCCTCCGTCGCCGTGATCAGGGTATAGCCCGGCCCGATGCCGCGCCCGTCGCGGAGTACGCGCGCGCCGGCCGCCTCGGCCCGCGCCTGGAACAGGCCGAACGTGGCCCAGGCGGCAATCTGCCCGCTGGCAAAGGCCGCGCTGGCCTCGGTCGGCAGCATGAAGCCGATCTTCACCCGCTCGACCGGCACGTCTGCCTCACGCAGCGCTTCGAGCAGCAGGTAATGCGAAATGCTGCCCCGCGCGCTCGATACGATGACCTGCCGCCCGGCAAGATCGGCCACGTCCTTGATCGCCGAACCGCGCGGCACGATGATGCCCATGCTTTCGGGCGCGGACTGGCTGACCGCCACGATCTTGAGCCGGCACCCGGCCGCCGCGGCCAGCACGACCGGCAGGTCTCCGGCGATGGCGGTATCGACCGCGCCGGCGTTGAGCGCTTCGAGCAAGGGCGCCGCGCCGGGGAAGCTGGCCCAGGTGTAGCGGTAGGGCACGCCATCGAGCGCGCCCGCCGCTTCCAGCTTGGCCTGGAGCAGATGGACCTGATCGCCCAGCACCAGGGCGGTGCCGGCCTGCCGGTGTCCGCAGGCGGCCAGCGCCGGCACCACGGCCAGGCTGGCCGCCGCGCCGGCAAGGAACCCGCGCCGATCAGAACGCAACGGAAATTCGCCCATAATAGTGGCCGCCATCGGGGTTGAACGGAGAAGGCCCGTAATAGCCCTGGCCCGTCTGCGGGCTGCCCGGACCATTGGTTTCGGGGCGCACGTTGAACAGGTTGGTGGCACCGACCTGCGCCGTGGCAAAGCTGGTCAGGCGATAGCTGACGCTGGCATCGGTAATCCACTTGTCGGCAAAGCGGCGGTCATCACCGGCGGCGGTGCGCTGCACATAGCTGCCATAGCGGCTGACCGTGGCCGCCAGGCCCAGGCGGCCCCGCGTCCAGCTGCCGTTGAGCACCAGTTTGGTGGTGGGGTTGATCACGGTCAGTTCGCCCTGCTTGTCCCCGCCGAAAAAGGCGGAACCGGCGCCCAGCAGCGATGCGCCGCCTGCCCCGAACAGTTGCGAGGGGACGGTGGGCAGGCGATCGATATGCGTCTTGTTGTAGTTGAACGCGGCGCTCAGATCGACGTCACCCCAGGCGCCCAGGCCATGGTGCCACTGCGCCACTGCATCGAGCCCCCAGGTCGAGGTGTCGGCCGCGTTGAAGAAGTATTCCACCTGCTCCACGCCGGAAAGGCCGTTGGCATTGAGGATCGCGGTGATGCCGCTGCCATAGAGACGCCCGGTGCGCTCGATCCGGTCCTTGATCTTGATGTAATAGCCATCGACCGTGAGGTTAAAGCCATGGCCGGGGTTGACCACGAAGCCCAGCCCGGCGTTCCAGCTGCGCTCGGCCTTGAGATGCTTGGCCCCGAGCAGCCCGCCCAGCTTCGAATCCGGCGTGACCAGCTTGGCCACGGTCGGCACGGCTTCGGTCAGGCCAGTGGCGGGGTTGAGCACCAGCGCGGTGCGGCCATCGGTCTGCGCATAGGCCGATTGGGTGAGCGAAGGCGCGCGAAACCCGGTGCCGACCGTGCCGCGCAGGGCAAAGACCGGGCTGACATCCCAGCGCGCGTTGAACTTGACGCCCACCGGGCTGCCCGATCCGTCGCTGTAATGTTCGGCGCGGACCGCCAGGCCCACATAGACATCCTGCACCGGATAGAACGCCAGATCGACATAGCCGGCATAGACGCGGCGCTTGGCATCGGCCTCGTCGGCCGGGGAAAGCACGATCGCGCCCTGCACCACCGGCGAGGCGGCCAGGCCCACGTTCCAGTCATACTGCTGGTCGCCCGGCTTGATGATATAGCTGGCCGTCTTCCACGCCAGTTCCTGCCCGGCAAAGGTCTGGAAGCGATCGAGCCGGTATTCCGCACCGAACGAAAGCTGGAGCGGCTTGGCCAGGCCCAGGTCCACCTCGCGCGTCACGTCGAGGTTGTGAGTCCATTCGGTGAAGCGGAAATTGGCCAGGCTGTCCCACGAAGTCGGTCCGGTGGGGCCGAGCGCAGGGCGGATCGAGAGCTTGGAATATTGCCGGCTGCGGTTCCGGCCAAAGCTGCTGGAGGCATCGATATGCCATTTGTCCAGCGTGCCCTTGAACCCGCCCGTAACCTGCACATCGTTTTCGGCGATGTTGTTGACCGGGTAATAGCCGTTGGGGAACAGCGCGGTGAAATCGGCCGTGCCGTTGGGGCGGCGGAAATTGTTGCCGATCTGCACGTCACGATGGCCGAACGTGCCGAAGGAATAGAACGTCCAATCTGTGCCGATCGGCACTTCGCCGTTCCAGCCCGCGTTCCACGCCTTGACCTGCGGATCGCCGTTGTGCGCGCCATCGCGGTTCCACTGCGCGTTGCGGGCATTGGCCGCGGTGATGTTGGCCTGCACTTGCGCTTCGGACAAGCCGCTGGTGGCAGCCACCTGGGCCACGGTGCGGTTGGACGGGATCGAGTAGAGATTGGTGTCGGTGGCCGGCAAGTTCCACCAGTTGCCGCCACGCTCGCGATATTCGGCCGACAGGCGCAGGAACCCGCCTTCGCCCAGCTTCACGCCATAGCCGCCCTGCACGCGCCAGCTCTGGCGATCGCCGTTGCCGATGTATTGCCGGCCCAGTTGCGCCGTCGCATCAAAGCCGGTGCGCTTGTCGAGCTGGATGTTGACCACCCCGGCGATGGCATCGGTGCCATATTGCGCGGCTGCGGAATCCTTGAGCACTTCGATCCGGCCGATCGCGCTGGTCGGGATCATGTCCAGGTCCACCGCGTTGACGCCGCTGGTATCCTGGGTGGTGTTGGTCATGAACGCGCTGTTGTGGCGGCGCTTGCCGTTGACCAGCACCAGGGTATAGGCCGGGCTCAGGCCACGATTGCTGACCGGGCGGACCACGGAAAAGATGCCGGCATGCGTGCTGGCGAAATTCATCGAGGGCAACACGCGCGTGAGCGCTTCGCCGAATTCGGCAGCGCCGGTGGTCTTGAGCTTGTCGGCCCCGACCACGTCGATCGGTGCCGGGCTTTCCGCCACCGTGCGCTGCGGCCCGCCGCGCAGGCCGGTGACGATGATCGCCCCTGCGCCGCTTTCGTCAACGCCTTCGGCCGCCGGCGCCGACGCCACGGCGCCCGCGCCTTGCGCATGGGCCGCGCCCACCTGGGCCACCCCGAGTACAGCGAACACGGCCCCGCCCCGCAACAGGCCCGCGCGAAAACCCCCATTGGTCATTGTCTAAACTCTACCGCTTTGGTTGAAAATACCGCCGCGAGTTACGGAGCACGACCGCGCCTTGCCAATGATTTCACAGTCGCCACCCATGAGCATTGCCAATATGGGGCCTGATCGGCACAAACTGGCATTACCAATCTTGTAAAACTTGACAGGCCGATATCGGTCGGCCAATTCGGCAAGACCACATTCGCCTGCCACCATCCGTCAGCCGACACGCGAGGACCATTTCATGAAGATCACTGCCGCACGGGTCATCGTCACCTGCCCCGGCCGCAATTTCGTCACGCTCAAGATCGAAACCGACCAGGGCGTCTATGGCATCGGCGATGGCACGCTCAATGGGCGCGAACTGGCAGTGGTTTCCTATCTGCAGGATCACGTGGCGCCGTGCCTGATCGGCATGGACCCGCGCCGGATCGAGGATATCTGGCAATATCTCTATCGCGGTGCCTATTGGCGGCGCGGCCCGGTGACGATGCGGGCGATCGCCGCGGTGGACATGGCTTTGTGGGACATCAAGGCCAAGATGGCGGGCATGCCGCTGTACCAGCTGCTCGGCGGGCGCAGCCGCGACGGCGTGATGGTCTATGGCCATGCCAACGGCTCTGACATTGCCGAAACCGTGGAAGCGGTGGGCCACTATATCGACATGGGCTACAAGGCGATCCGCGCCCAGACCGGCGTACCCGGCATCAAGGACGCCTATGGCGTGGGCCGGGGCAAGCTCTATTACGAGCCGGCCGATGCCGCGCTGCCCTCGGTCACCGGGTGGGACACGCGCAAGGCGCTCAACCACGTGCCCAAGCTGTTTGAAGAACTGCGCAAGACCTATGGTTTCGACCATCACCTGCTGCACGACGGGCACCACCGCTACACCCCGCAGGAAGCGGCCAACCTGGGCAAGATGCTGGAGCCCTACCAGCTGTTCTGGCTGGAAGACTGCACGCCTGCGGAAAACCAGGAAGCCTTCAAGCTGGTGCGCCAGCACACCACCACGCCCCTGGCCGTGGGCGAGATCTTCAACACGATCTGGGACGCCAAGGACCTGATCCAGAACCAGTTGATCGACTATATCCGCGCCACCGTGGTGGGCGCGGGTGGCCTGACTCACTTGCGCCGCATTGCCGATCTGGCCAGCCTTTACCAGGTGCGCACCGGTTGCCATGGCGCAACCGATCTTTCGCCGGTGACCATGGGCTGCGCGCTGCATTTCGATACCTGGGTGCCCAATTTCGGCATCCAGGAATACATGCGCCACACCGCTGAAACGGATGCGGTTTTCCCGCACGATTACCATTTCGAAAAGGGTGAGCTGTTTGTGGGCGATACCCCCGGCCACGGGTGGACATCGACGAGGAACTGGCCAAGAAATACCCCTACAAGCCGGCCTACCTGCCGGTGGCCCGTCTTGAAGACGGCACGATGTGGAACTGGTGATCATGGGTCGAACGACCGGGGGGATCGAATGACCGGGCGGATCGTCTGCCTGGGCGAAGGCATGCTGGAATTGTCCGGGGCGGGAGAGACTTTCCGCCTTGGCCATGGCGGCGACACGCTCAACACCGCGATCCACCTGGCGCGCGCCGGGCATGACGTGGCCTATTTCACCGCGCTGGGCCGCGATCCGTTCAGTACCAAGCTGCGCGCGGCCTGGCGGGACGAAGGGGTAGGCGATAGCCTGATCCTGACGCACCCCACGCGGGGCGCCGGGCTCTATGCCATTTCCACCGATGCGCAGGGTGAGCGCAGCTTTACCTATTGGCGCGAGGCGAGCGCCGCGCGCGCGATGTTTGCCCTGCCCGAAACGGCAAGTGCCATGGACCGCGCCGCCCAGGCGGCGCTGCTCTATTTCTCGTTGATCTCGCTTGCCATCCTGCCCGACGAGGGGCGCAGCGCCTTGCTCGCCCTGGCCGCGCGCGTGCGCGCCAATGGCGGGGAAGTGGCGTTCGACAGCAACTATCGCCCGCGCCTGTGGGAAAGCGAAGCAGCTGCGCGCGCCTGGCACGCCCGCGCCGTGGCGGCGGCGAGCATCGGCCTGCCCACCCTGGAAGACGAAACCGCGCTGACCGGCGAGACCGACGCGGCCGTCGTGGCCGCGCGCTGGCAAGCGCAGGGCTGCGCGCGCACGGTGGTCAAATCGGGCGCGGAGGGTGCCCGCCTGCCCGGCGGCGAGACGATCCCCCCACCCGCGCGCCTGCAACCGATCGACACCAGCGGCGCGGGCGACGCGTTCAACGCCGGGTTCCTGGGCGCCGTGCTGCGCGGATCGGACGATACGGCAGCGGTACTGGCCGGCCATGCCTGTGCCGGGTGGACGATCATGCGCCCCGGCGCCATCCCCGCGCGCGACTAGACACCGTGCAATTGGACTGACCGCTTTGGGACAGGCTTATGGCCGATGCGGCAGCGCCATCAGCGGGTGGCGGACGCAAGCGAGCGTGCCGCCCAGCACCAGCACGGCGGTGAGCGCCAAGGGCAGCGCCAGGCCCGCATGCAGCACCAGCAGCGCCCCGGCCACCGCGCCGGCAAAGATCGCGGCGATCGCGCCCAGGCGGGTGCGCAAGTTGGGCGCCCCGGCATCGGCGGCGATGCCGGTGATGGTCAGCGTGAGGACAGTGGTGGTCAGATCCGGCACCTTGAGCTGGCGCACCGTGGCGTTGCGAAAGCCCATGGCCCCGGCCGTCAGCGCGATCATGGCAAACACCGCCCAGGTTGGATGCGGGCGATCGACGCCAGGCACCAGCGCGACCCCCGCCGCGACCAGGAACAGCACGGCTTCGAGCAAGGCGGCGCGCACCAGCCAATAGCGC
Organism: Novosphingobium rhizosphaerae; assembly: GCF_050920675.1. Classification (NCBI taxonomy): domain Bacteria; kingdom Pseudomonadati; phylum Pseudomonadota; class Alphaproteobacteria; order Sphingomonadales; family Sphingomonadaceae; genus Novosphingobium; species Novosphingobium rhizosphaerae. The sequence goes on along the minus strand of NZ_CP137862.1, from coordinate 431,005 downwards.
AGGGGATGGCTGGCGGCGTGGCGCCACAACCGCCCCGCCACCAGCGCGCCAGCCATGAACAGCGCCAGCGCCACGACATAAGGCAAGGGTGTGAAGCCGGGTGCCCGCGCCAGGGCAAAGGCCAGGAACACCACGTTGCCGGTCATGTTGGCGGTGAACACCTTGCCCAGCCCCAGCACGCTGACCGCATCGACCAGGCCGGTGGTGGCAGAGAGCAGCAACAGCAAGCGCGGCAGCGGCGACGCGGGACGCACGACAACGGGCGGGTCTTCCATGGCACTCTCCTTCAAAACCGGAACACGGCTTCACCCGCGAAAAGATCGATCGGCCGCGCGGCGCCGGCCTGCACCAGGAACGCGCCCGGCACGAAATGGCTGGCCGACGTGGTCAACGTGAGTTCGGGCGTGGCCTGCCAGGATAGCACCGCTTCAACTTGCTTGCCCAGAAAGCGGCCCTGCCCGGCGTCTGCGGCGTGCAACTGGCGGCCGGGCACATCGTAAATCCCATCGCCCCGGCTGTGCCGCCAATAGGCCATGGCCGAAAGCCCCAGCTTCACCCCGGCCAGCGGCGAGAGCACCAGTGCGGGGTGCACGTCGATCAGGTTGCGCGGGCCAAAGGGAGACAGTTCGCCGAAATACTTGCCTTTGGGAAACAGCGGGTTGAACCCCTGCACCCGGCCATCGCCGGGCGCCCTGTCGCCACTGGCCAGATCGGCATGAACCGAAAGATCGGGCTGCATCGGCAAGGCGGGAAAGCGGCGCCCGGCGCGCAGCGCCACCGACCAGGCGCGGATCGCGCGGCCAGCCAAGTGCCCACGCTGCACCATCGCCTCGCCATCCCAATAGAGCCGCCCGGCCTGCCCCGCCGCGCGCAGGCCCAGCGTGGTGCGCCGCTCCTCACCAGTGCCGCCGGCCAGCCCGGCCTGTTGCAGCGATGCGGCGCGATCGTGATAGGCCATGGCATAAGCATCGATCCGCGCCTTTTGCCCCGCCCCCAGCCAACGCGTGGCATAGAGCCCCCACAGCGCCTTTTGGCGGGAGCGCCGATCGTCCAGGCGGCGCGGCCCTGCGACCACGGGCACCAGGTAAAACACGCTGGCGGTGTATGGCCCCGCATCGAGCAGCGCGCGCGTGCCATCGAAGGGCTGCGGCGTATTGGGGCCATAGCGCGTGCCGACCAGCCGCTCGCTGCCCAGGCTGACCAGTTGCCGGCCGCCTTCCAGCCGCAAGCTGGCCTGCGTGCCCAGCGGCACGGTGTAATCGACGAAGGCTTGCAGCAGATCGATGCCGGTGCGATCGACCGGCGCCGGCCCGCCGGCAACGCCGCCCGCCGTGTTCGCCAACCCCTGCACGAACGCGCGGAGCCGGCCCCAATGCAGATCGGCATGGGGCATCGCGCGCCAATAACTGGCGGTCTGCCCCTGGCCGGATTCCACCCGCGCGCGCAGTTCGAGGCCGCTGGACAACCAGCGGTCCGCCTCGCCCAGCGGGATATATTTGAACGGCGCCGTCCAGCGCCCGGTGCGCTTGGCCGGATCGGCCAGGGCAGACCAATCCTCGGTATAGCGGGTGATCGTCAGGGTGGGGGGGCGCCAGGCCTCGATCACGCTGCGCGGCAGCACGTCCTGATCGGACGATTGGTCCGCTGGCGATTGGGCCTGCGCCGGAACCGCCGCCAGCATGGCCCAGAGCGCGGGCCAACGGCGCCTCACATGCGGCCTTCGCGCCGCGCATGTTCGGCCACCAGCGCCGCCAGCACAAAGCCGCCGGCAAGGCCCAGATGCTCGAAAAAGGCGTTGGTCGCGGCAAAGCGTTCGGCGCCTTGCATGGTCCAGAACGCATTGGCCGTGCACGCGGCCAGCACGGTGAACACGCCCAGCATCCCGGCGCCCAGCCACACCAACCGCCCCGCCAGGATCAGCGCCGGGCCGAGCAGTTCCACCGCAATCGTGATGCCAGCCCACAGCGCGGGCGGGTGCATCCCGAAATGCGCCTGCTCGGCCACGGCGCCCGGCCAATCGGCCAGCTTGGCAAGGCCTCCCACCAGATAGGCGCCCACCAGCAAGAGGCGGGCGACAAACCACGTGGGCGGCCAATCCAGCACCGCGTCGACAAAGCGGGGTTCGCGCACCACCGCCTTATCGCAGCGCGTTCTGGTGGATTTCGGCGATATAGCCGCCGGGGAAGCGCACCAGCGCGGCCATGCGCCCGCCCACTTCGCGCGGGGGCACCAGCGTTTCGACGCCCGCTGCCGTGGCCTTGGCCAGGGTGGCGGAAAGGTCCGGCACGGCATAGCCGGTCATGTCCCGGCCCCAGGGCCAGGGCAGTTGCCCGTTGGAGACGAGTACGGTCAGCTTGCCATAGCCGCTGTCGATCATCACCCGGCGGATCGGGGCGGCCTGCCCCACTTCACCGCCCGGCGCGGTCTTGTCGTCCGACACCACGCGGCCATGGGCAAAGCGCGTCCACGCCAGGATAAAGGTGTCAGCCGCGTCTGCCGTCAGGTAAACGCGGTTTTCCGGCACCATGGCGAGCGGGGCATAATGCGGCGTGGCGGTGTGCCAATAGAGCTGCATGTTCACCCCACCCGGCCATTGCACCACCACATCGCGGCCGATGGGATCGGGGAAGGTTTCGATCAGGCGCGTGGCCCGGCGGCGCGCGCCGCGTTCACCGCCGCGTCCATGTCGCTCACCAGATAGCCGGTCCGCTCCGCACCGAACGGATAGGGCACCGGCGTCTTGAAGCCGAACACCGAAACCGTGCCGGCGGGGGTGAGCACGAGTTGCGACTTGGTCAGGCTGGGCGTGGGCGTCACCTGGAATTCGCCCTGCTTGCTGGTGGTGCCGCCAAATGTCGCCTGGAACGCGGTGACGAAGGCGTCGAACTGCTCCTGCGGCACATAGACGTGAGTGGTATCGTATTGCGCGCCCACCGAAAAATCGGGCGTGGCAACGGGCTTTGCGGCCAGCGGCGCTGAGGCCAGCAGGGCCGCAAGGGCAAGGGAAACACGCAGCTTCATCATGAATTCTCCTGTCAAACCGCCCAGCAGCCGCAGCCCAGCGCGCCCCAGAACGTCTGGACATCGGCCACCGGGGCGGCCTGGCCCAAGGCGGCCGCGTGATCGTGGCCATGGACGCCGCAGGCGCTGGCGCAGCCGCAGGCACTCGCCAGCATCGCGCGGGCTTCGCTGGTCTGGTGATAGCCGCCGAAGGTGTTGACTGGGGACCAATCGGGCATGGCCGGGGGCAGTTGCGGCGCGAGCGGCGCAAAGTCCCCCTCGCCGTGCACCACTTGCCCGCCCAGCAGGGTCAGCACGCTGCGGATATGGGCAATGTCATGCTCGGGCACGGCAAAGAAATCGGCGCTCAGCAACGCGCAATCGGCAAGTTGCCCTGCCATGATCTGCCCTTTCTTGCCCACTTCGTTGGAAAACCAGGTGTTCTCGTGCGTCCACATCGCCAGCGCCTTTTCGCGGGAAACGCGGTTGGCGCCGGGATAGAGCGCCATGCCGCCCACCGTGCGCCCGGTGACCAGCCACGAGAGCGACACCCAGGGGTTGTAGCTCGCCACCCGCGTGGCATCGGTGCCCGCGCCCACAGGAATGCCCGCCGCGATCATCCGCGCAATCGGCGGCGTGCGCTCCGCCGCGCGGTGGCCATAGCGCTCCACGAAGTATTCGCCCTGGTACGCCATGCGATGCTGCACGGCGATACCGCCGCCCAGCGCGGCTATGCGGTCGATATTGCGGTCGCTGATCGTCTCGGCATGGTCGAAGAACCAGTTGATGCCGGTGAGCGGAATGTCGCGGTTGACCTTTTCATAGACATCGAGCGCGCGGCCGATGGTCTGGTCATACGTCGCGTGCAGGCGCCAGGGCCAGCGATGCTCGGCCAAGAGGCGGATCACCGGCTCCAGGTCGCCTTCCATGCTCGGCGGCATGTCGGGCCGCTCCACCCGGAAATCCTCGAAATCGGCGGCGGAATAGACCAGCATCTCGCCCGCGCCGTTGTGGCGATAGGTATCGTCGCCTTGGCCGGGCGATACCTGCTTCACCCAGCCGGCAAAATCGGCCAGCTCTTCCTTGGGCTTTTGCGTGAACAGGTTGTAGCTGATCCGCACGGTGAGTTGGCGATCGGCGTGGAGCTTTTCGATGATGGCATAGTCATCGGGATAGTTCTGGAAACCCCCGCCCGCGTCGATCACGCCGGTCACGCCCAGGCTGTTGACCTCGCGCATGAAATGGCGCGTGGAATTGACCTGGTAGTCTTCCGGCAGCTTTGGCCCCTTGGCCAGCGTGGAATAGAGGATCGTGGCGTTGGGCTGGGCCAGCAGCAGCCCGGTGGGATTGCCGGCCGCGTCGCGCACGATTTCCCCGCCCGGCGGGTTGGGCGTGTCCTTGGTATAGCCCACTACGCGCAGCGCCGCCGCGTTGAGCAGCGCGCGATCGTAGAGGTGGAGGATGAACACCGGCGTATCGGGCGCCACGGCGTTGAGTTCGGCCAGCGTCGGCAGGCGCTTTTCGGCAAACTGGTGCTCGGTAAAGCCGCCCACCACGCGCACCCATTGCGGCGCGGGGGTGCGGTCCACCTGGGCTTTCAACATGGCCATGGCATCGGCCAGCGTCGGCACGCCGTCCCAGCGCAGCTCCATGTTGTAATTGAGGCCACCACGAATGATGTGCATGTGGCTGTCGATCAGGCCAGGGATCAGGCGGCGGCCGCCCGCGTCGATCACCCTGGCATCGGGCGCGGCGGCGGCGCGGACCTCGCCCTCGCTGCCCACCGCCAGGAAGCGGCCATCGCGGATCGCCACCGCCTGCGCTTGTGGGTTGGCGCGGTCGAGCGTCGTGACCTTGGCGTTGACGATCAGGGTATCGGCCATGATCTCAGGCGTCCTTTTCCGGCGCCGTGCCATCGGGCAGGCGGCCAAAGATGTGGCTGCGGCAATCGGTGCGCACGAAGGCGACCAGCGCGTGCCCGGCAGCGGCATGGCGCACCAGCGGCACGACCTGTTCGCCCACCAGGATGCCCAGCAGGCCGATCAAGGCGATCACCGGCGGCGCGGGTGAACGCACGCCCAGCAGCGAATAGACGATGCCCACGAGCAGGCCTGCCGCCAGCGATGCAAGATAAGCCTTCATGGGGGGTTTCCTTGGGGAAACGGCCCGCCTCGATAGAGGGAGAGGACGGGCCGCCGGGGGGGATAATCAGTGCTCGGCGCCGCCGACCACTTCGTGGGCGAACTGGCCGCGCTGGGGGGCGCCGTGGAGCATGGTGTAGGCGTAGTCCACGCCCATGCCATAGGCGCCGAAATGCTCGCGGGTGATCGCCATGACCCCGTCATAGGTATCGCGCCGCGCCCAGTCGCGCTGCAGTTCCAGTACCGCGTTCACCGTGGTGAGCGATTGCGCGCCGGCCTGCTCCATGCGGCGGATGGCCACGTCGTGCGCTTCGGGCGAAGTGCCGCCCGAAGCGTCGGTGATGATGTAGACCTCGAAGCCTTCCTCGATCGCGCTGAGCGTGGGAAACAGCAGGCAGGCCTCGGTCCACAGCGCGGCGATCACCAGCTTCTTGCGGCCGGTGGCCTTCACCGCGGCAACCAGTTCCGCGCTGTCCCAGGAATTCATCGAGGTGCGCTCGATCGGCGTCTGCTGCACCACGTCGAGCAGTTCGGGCCAGATATAGCCGGAGAACGACTTGGTCTCCACCGCCGTCAGGATGATCGGCGCGCCGAACAGCTTGGCCGCCTTGGCCAGGGCCACGGTGTTGTTCTTGAGCAACTGGCGGTCGATGCTGGTGACGCCGAACGACATCTGCGGCTGGTGGTCGACGAACAGGAACACGGTGTCGTCAGGGTTGATCAACGACTTGGCGTGAAAGGTCATGGGATCGGTCCTTTGAAGAATGGAAACGCTCAATCCGCCAGCAGGTGGGCTTCGAGCAGCCAGAGCTGCTTGTCGCTCTCGCGCGAGATCTGGGTGAAGAGATCGGCCGTGGTGGCGTCGCCCTCGGCTGCCGCTGCGTCGATCGCGGCGCGCACGGCCTTGGCGAACAGCGCCAGGCTGGCTGCCAGCGCGCGGATATGCGCGTCGCCGCCATGGGCAGCGAGCGGGTATTCATAAAGCGTGGTGGCGCCCGCCGTGGTCTGCACCCGCCCGTCTGCCACATGGCCCAGCGTGGTGATACGCTCCGCCAGGAGATCGACGAAGTCCTCGATCTGCCCGTGCACGGCGTCGAACAGGCCGTGCAGCTGCAGGAAATGGCGGCCGCGCACGTTCCAGTGCGCCTGCTTGGCCTGCGCCTCAAGATCGAGCGCGTCGGACAGGCGCGTCTGGAGCAGCGCGACCGACGCCTTGCGCACGTGGGCCGAAAGATCGATGCTGGTTTCGTAGGTCATCGGATCAAGCCTTGAAGAACGCGAGCAAGTCGGCGTTGATGACGTCAGGGTGGGTAGAGGCCATGCCGTGGGGCAGGCCGGGATAGGTCTTGAGCGTGCCGTGCTTGACCAGCTTGATCGCGAGGTGGGCGGAATCGGCGATCGGCACGATCTGGTCGTCCTCGCCGTGCAGGATCAGCACCGGCACATCGATGGCCTTGAGGTCGTCGGTGAAATCGGTTTCCGAAAAGGCCTTGATGCAATCGTAGTGCGCCTTGGCGCCGCCCATCATGCCCTGGCGCCACCAGTTGTCGATCAGCCCTTGCGAGACATTGGCATCGGGGCGGTTGAAGCCGAAGAAGGGGCCTGCGGGCACATCGCGGAAGAACTGCGCGCGGTTGGCCAGCAGCGCGGCACGGAACCCGTCGAACACTTCGATCGGCAAGCCGCCGGGGTTGGCCGGGGTCTGCACCATGATCGGCGGAACCGCGCCGATCAGCACGGCCTTGGCCACGCGGCCGGGCTTGGCCAGCGCCACATAGTGCGCCACTTCGCCCCCGCCGGTGGAATGGCCCACGTGGATGGCGTTCTTCAGGTCAAGATGATCGGCCAGCGCCGCCACGTCGGCCGCGTAGGTGTCCATCTCGTTGCCTTCGGCCGTCTGGGTGGAACGGCCATGGCCGCGCCGGTCGTGTGCGATCACGCGATAGCCTTCGCCCAGGAAGAACATCATCTGCGCGTCCCAGTCGTCGGCGCTCAGCGGCCAGCCATGGTGGAACACCACGGGCTGCGCGGTCTTGCTGCCCCAGTCCTTGTAGAAGATTTCCGTACCATCGGCGGTGGTGATCGTGGGCATGACGTGAAGGCTCCCCTTCCGGCGGCGCCATGGGCAACCTTGCCCACGGCGCACGGCCAGCGTTTCGTTCGCCCGGCAGTGTGCGCGCGGGCTCCACCGCTGCCAGCCCCTGCATGGGGGGCAACCATCCCCCATTTCGGGTGACTACCCTTGGGCCCAAGCCCATGGTATCGGCTGGCGCCATGCCCGCGCGCGACGAGACCACGATAGACATCCTGATTGCCGACGATCACCCGATGCTGCGCGAAGGGGTGTCGGCGGTGATTGCGATGCAGCCAGACATGGCCGTGGTGGGCGAGGCTTCCACCGGGGAAGAGGCCGTTGCACTCTATGATGCGCTGCGCCCCGGCGTGGTGCTGATGGACTTGCGCATGCCCGGCATGGGCGGCCTGCCGGCGATAGAGGCGATCCGCGCGCGCCATCCCCAGGCGCGCATCCTGGTGCTGACCACTTATTCCGGCGATGCCCAGGCGCTTCAGGCGCTGCGCGCGGGGGCCGCCGGGTTCCTGCTCAAAAGCAGCCTGCGCCGCGAATTGCTGGGCGCGATCCGCACCGTTTATGAAGGCCAACGCCACCTGGCGCCCGACGTGGCGCAGGAAATCGCCCTGCACGCAATCGACGAGCCACTGACCCCGCGCGAAACGCAAATCCTGCAACTGATTGCCTCTGGCCATGCCAACAAGCAGATCGCCTGGGCGCTCAACCTGGCCGAAGAAACGGTGAAATCGGGCATCAAGAACATCTTTGGCAAGCTGCACGTCAACGATCGGACCCACGCGGTGACCAAGGCGGCACGGCGGGGCATCATTGAACTTTAGCCGCTGGCGCAAGGCGGGCAGGCTGGCGGCCGGCCTGCTTGCCCTGGCGGCAACACCGCTGGCCGCGCAGCGCCCGGAGCCCGCGCTGGCCGGCTACAAGCACGAACACTGGACGCTGGAAGAAGGGGCGCCGGGGCGGATCAACGCACTGACGCAATCGAGCGACGGCTTCCTGTGGATCGGCAGCGTGGAAGGGCTGTTCCGCTTTGACGGACTGACGTTCGAGCCGGTGCAGCCGCCGGGCAAGGACGCGGCGCGGCTGGTGGTATCACAACTGGCGGCCACGCACGACGGCACGGTTTGGGTGGGGCTGGGGCGCGGTCGCGGGGTGATGGCCTGGCGCAGCGGACGCCTGGTGGACATGGCCATGCCCCACCCCTCGCGCCAGGTGACCGACATGGCCCAGGCGGGCGATGGCGCGATGTGGGTGGTGCGCGGCGGGCGCAGCGAAAGCACGCTGGCCCGCTATGCGGCCGGGCGCTGGCAGGAATTCGGCAAAGAGGCTGGCCTGCCGGCCGAACCGGCGTGGAGCACGGCCTTTGCCGCCGATGGCACGCAATGGCTGGCCACCGAAACCCGCGTGCTGGTACGGCAGCCGGGCGCGACACGCTTTGTCGATACCGGCATCGCCGTGACCCCGCGCGCCAGCCTGGCGCCAGGGCCGGGCGGTGCCATGTGGTTGTCCGACGCGGCCGGCACGCGGCGCATCGCGGCCGAACGGGGCCACTGGCGCGCCGGGCCGCCGCTGGCGATCAATCCCGATCCGGTGGGCGGCACGCGCATGCTGTTCGATAGCGGCGGCACCTTGTGGGAAACCACCTGGAACACCGGCGTGCTGCGGCTGGACAACGCAGGGCGTGGCGCCCCAGCGCTACGCCGCTTTGCCTTCGATGCCACGCAAGGACTGACGTCGGACCAGACCCACGCCCTGCTGCAGGATCGCGAGGGCAATCTGTGGATCGGCACGGAACTGGGGCTGGACAAGCTGCGCCGCGTGCCGGTTGTGGTGGAAACCGCCATTCCCGCCAATTCCCCCACCAGCTATCGCCTGGCCGCCGCCAGCGACGGCACGGTCTATGTGGCCGACGCCCGCGCCGCCTATGCCATCGCGCCGGGCCAGGCCGCGCGGCCGATCCTGGCGCTGCCCAGCCCGGCCACGGCGCTGTGCCCGGCGCATGCGGGGGGCGCCTGGCTGGTGCGCAAGTCGGCGATGGTGCGGCTGGGGCCGCAGGGCGCTGCCGGCGCAACGATCGCCTTGCCGCCGGGGTTGGCGCCGCTGGCCTGCGGAGAGGATGGCGCCGGGCGCCTTTGGCTCGCCGCGCTGGACCAGGGGCTGTGGTGGCGCGCGGGCGGGGCCTGGCATGCCGTGTCCGCGCCAGGCAGCCTGCCGGCCAATATCGCCATCGGCGCGGACGGGCGCGCTGTCGTCGTGTTTCGCGGGCCGCCACCGGCAAAAGGCGCGGCGCCGTTCGATGCCCCATTCGTTGCACTGCCCGACAGCCAGTCTCGCGTCGGCGGGATCGAAGGCCTGTTGCCTGGCGACGCGGCCAGCGGCCCGCTGATCAGCGGCGCACGCGGCATAGAGGCGCCGCTGGCTGCAAGCATGCACGCGCTACCGGCCACGCGCTATCCCTGGGCCGCTTCGCTCAACGGGATGGTGCGCGCCAGCAATGGCGATGTGTGGGGAATTGGCGATATCGGCATCGTGCGGCTGCGCGCCGCCGATCTCGCCACCGCGTTGGCCCGGCACGGCACGGCCGTGCCCTGGCGGCTGTTCGATTTCCGCGACGGGCTCAACAGCTTCGTACAGAAAGCGGCCGGCGCGCAAGTGGCCCAAGGCGGCGATGGTCGCATCTGGTTCCTCACCCGCCGCAACGTGGTTTCGATCGCGCCCGACGCCTTGCGCGGCAATCCGCTGCCGCCCGCCGTGCTGGTGCGCGCGATCGTTGCGGGCGGCGCGGCGCGGGCACCGTTGCCGGGGCTGCGCCTGCCGGCAGGCACCCACGGCGTGCGCATCGATTTCACCGCTACCAGCCTTACCGTGCCCCAGCGCGTGCTGTTCCGCACGCGCCTGTCGGCCGGCAGCAGCAGCGGGGCCTGGACGGCGCCATCGCCCGAACGCAGCGCCGTGTTCACCGATCTGGGCCCCGGCGATTATACCTTCGAAGTGATCGCCGCCAACGAAGACGGGGTGTGGAACCCGGTGGGCCAGCGCGTGCGCTTTGCCATTGCCCGGCGCTTCTACCAGACCTGGTGGTTTCCGCTGGCGGCGATCCTGGCAGTCTCGGCCGCGCTCTACCTCGTCTATATGGCCCGGGTGCAATACCTCGGGCGGCTGATCCGCGATCGCATGGCCGAACGCGAGATGGAGCGCGCCCGTATTGCGCGCGAATTGCACGATACGCTGATCCAGGGGGTGCAAGGGCTGCTCATGCGCTTTCAATCGGTGGCCGACCGGCTGGCCCACGATCCGGCCGCGCAGTCCGTGCTGGTTCCGGCGCTGGACCGGGCCGAAGCCATGCTGATCGAAGGGCGCGACCGGGTAAAGGGGCTGCGCCGGCTGGAAGACCGCCACTTGCGCCGCGAGTTGCAGCGCCTGCTCGACAGCCAGGTGACCGATGCCGCCCTGACACTGACGGTGAAAGGCGCGGTACGGCCGCTGCACCCCGATATCGTCGACGAAATCGTCGCGATCGTGGGCGAAGCGTTGTGCAATGCCGTCCGCCACGCCCAGGCGACGGCAGTGGACGTGCACGTGGACTATGGTGCGCGGGCGCTGGCGCTGTTCGTCAGCGACGATGGCATCGGCATCGCCACCCTCCCCACCGACGCGGACGGCGCCGATGCGCTGACCAAGGGACACTATGGCCTGATCGGGATGCGCGAGCGGGCCCGGCGCATCGGCGTATCGTTCTCGATCGAAAGCGGGCACCATCTGGGTACCCTGGTGCGCCTGGCGGTGCCGGCGCGCCTCGCCTATGCGGCCTAGGGCCGGTCACCCTCGTGCGCAGGCGGCGCGGCTTCGTCCTTGTGCGGATGGCGCAGCGCGTCGATCTCCGCCTGGCGGCGCTTGAGGTAGAAATCGCGCGTGGCGTTATAGGGATCGGGGGATTCCTCGCGGAACTTCTTGAGCTGCCCGTCGATCGCGGTGCGATCATCGAGGCCGCCGATCACGGTCACGGCCAGGCCATAGGGCACGGTGTCGAGCGGCTTGCCCACGGCGAGCGGGAACCACGCGCGGTCGATCGTGGTGCCGATCAGGTCGCGCAGGGTGGTCGGCCCGATCAGCGGCAGGAACAGGTAGGGGCCCGACTTGATCCCATAGAACCCGGCCACGTCCGCCAGGCCATTGGGACGATAGGGAATCTTGAGCGGCTTGGCCTTGGCCACGTCGATCAGGCCGGCCAGGCCCACGGTGGAATTGACCGTGAAGCGCACCAGCACCTGCCCGGCCTTGCCGAACTTGTGCTCGAGCAGGAACGCCACGAAATTGCTGGGCTCGCGCAAGTTGTACAGCGCATTGTGCAGCCCCCGGCGCAGCGGCGACGGCAGGGTCTTTTCATAGGCGCGCGCGACCGGGGCCACGACCAGCTTGTCCCCCTTCTGGATCGCCTCGAACGATTTCTGGTTGATCGCGTGGGCCGGGTCTTGCCGGGAAAAGCTGTCACCCTGCACCACGATGCCCGGCGCTTCGTCTGCTTCGGCCGGTGGAGCGGGCTCGGCCGGGGCGGATTCGGCCGGAGCGGGCGTTGCCGTGGCCTGCTCGGTCGCTGGCGCGGGTGGCGCAGCGGGCGCGGGCAGCGTGGGCAACTGGATCTGCGGGGCGGTCTGATCCTGCGCCTGGGCGCGGGCGGCGCCTGGCAGGGCCGCCAAGGCAGCCAGGGCCGAAGCGGCCAACCATGCTGCCGCCCTGCTGCGCGACGCGCGCCCGCCGCTCTTGTCCATCGCCATAGTCACCATAACCCGCCAGTTGGCCGGGAATGCTGTATGCACGATGAACCTGGGCCTCAGTTACCCCATCGTATCGCAATATTCCAATGCCTTGCGCAAGGCTGCGTCAATAGACATCGCGGCAATAGCGGCCCTGTTCGCGCAGGCCATCGACAAAGGCGCGCGCGCCCTCTGCATCCATGCCGCCATGGCGCATGATCACCTGCACCAGCGTTTCTTCCACGTCGCGCGCCATGCGCGTCGCGTCGCCACAGACATAGAGGCACGCGCCCTCTGCCAGCCATTGCCACAGCGCCGCGCCTTCTTCGGCCATGCGATGCTGGACATAGACCTTGGCCGCCCTATCGCGCGAAAACGCCAGGGACAGGCGCGCGAGATGGCCTTGCGCGTGCCAATGCGCAATCTCGTCCTCGTAATAGAAGTCGCTCGCGCGGTGCTGCTCGCCAAAGAACAGCCAGTTGCGACCCACGGCCCCACGCACCTCGCGTTCCTGCAGGAAGGCACGGAACGGCGCGATGCCCGTGCCCGGCCCGATCATGATCACCGGCACGGCATCGTCGGCCGGCAGCACGAAGGCCTGGGTCGGCTGCACGAAAATCCGCGGGGATGCGTCGATGCAGCGGTCTGCCAGATATGTGGAGCAGGCACCGTGGCGCAATGCGCCGCCTTGCGCCCAGCGCACCGCGGAAACGGTCAATTCCACGCGGTCGGGGCCTGCCAGCGGGCTGGACGAAATGGAATAGAGCCGGGGCTGCATTGGGCGCAGCGCATCGACCAGCGCCTGCGCGCCGGGGCGCACCGCCATCGCGGCCAGCACGTCGATCATCTGGCGGCCCCATAGCCATTGATCGAGCGCAGCCTTGCGAGCCGAAGCCAGCAACGGGGCAAAAGGCGCATCGCCATCGACCAGGGCCAGCGCCTCCAGCACGGCGCGTGCGGGCCGGGTGATTTCGCGGCGGCTGATCAACGCTTCGTGCAACGGGACCACGGCTTCGCCCACGGCCACCGGGGTTTCCCCCGGCAGGCCCAGACAATCGAGAATCTGCGCCACCAGCGCCGGATCGTTGCGCCCCCAGACGCCCAGCGCGTCGCCAGCCTTGTAGCGCAGGCCAGTCCCGGCCAGATCGAAGCCGAAACGGCGCACGTCCTTGGCGGCGCCAGGCCGGCTTAACCGCTGGTTGAGCACCAGCGGCGCGGCCACCGGGTTGCGGCGGTCGATGGCGGGTGGTGCCGCGACCTTGGCGGCGACGGCGGGGCGCTGGCCAGGCGGCAGGGCAGCGAGCACGCGCGCTTGCCACGGGGCGTGGTCGTCATCGGGCTCGCAATCGTGGCGCGCGGCCAGGGGCCTGGCGCCCAGCGCCGTCAATCGCGCTTCCAACGCGCGGCCGAACCCGCAAAAGGCATCATAGCTGGCATCGCCCAGCGCCAGCACGGCAAAAGCCATGTGATCGAGCCGGAGCGCCGCCTCAACGGCCAAAGCGCGCCAGAACGCAGCGCCGTTGTCGGGCGGGTCACCATCGCCAAAAGTGCTGGCCACGAACAGCGCATGGCGCACCCCGGCAAGGTCCTGGGGCGCAAGTTCGGCCAGGCAGGCCAGGCGCGCGGCGTGGCCCTGCGCGGCCAGGGCTTCGGCCAGGGCCAGCGCCAGTCCTTCGGCCCGCCCGGTCTGCGAGGCCCAGGCCACCAGCACGTCCGGGCCAGATGCCGCCTTATCGGCCGATGACGCGGTTGCCGCGGTTGCCGCGGGCACGATCGGTGCGGGCGATGCGGCAGCCAGCGCGACAGCGGCAAACTTGAACGCCGGCTGCAACGAAATCGGGTCCACCGCATCGCTGGTGAGCGCGTTGACCGCCAGATCGGGGCCGAACAGATCGGCCCAGTGGAATGGGGCAAAGCAGGTGCCGGGCAGCACGCGATCCGTCACCACCACGGGCAGCACCGCTTCCCCCCGCCGCGAGCGCAGGCGCGCGCGGCCCTGATGCGCCACGCCCAGGGCGGCGGCATCGTCGGGATGGACTTCCACGAACGGGCCGGGGTTGAGCTTGTTGAGCGCGGGCACCCTGCCCGTCTTGGTCAGGGTGTGCCACTGGTGCTGCACCCGCCCGGTATTGAGCACCAGCGGGAAATCGGCGTCGGGCAGATCGGCCGCCGGCAGATGCGGGCGCGGCCAGAACCGGGCGCGGCCATCGGGCGTGGGAAAGCGCACTTCCCCGCCATCGGCATAACGGATCGGGTTGCGTGTCTCGCCCTCGGGCGCGCAGGGCCATTGCACAGGCCCTGCGCGCAGCCGCGCGTGGCTGGCGCCGCGCAAGTCATAGCCTGTCGCCGGATTGGCGAACTGGCGGATTTCCTCGAACACCTCGGCCGCGCTGCTGTAGGCAAACGCCTCGACAAAACCCATTGCACAGGCGACGCGGGCAATGATCTGCCAATCGGGCAGCGCCGCGCCCGGCGGCGGCACGGCGCGCGGGGTAAGCGTCATGTTGCGCTCGGAATTGACCAGCACGCCATCGCCTTCGGCCCAGAGCGCGCCGGGCAGCACCACATCGGCATGGGCATTGGTTTCGGTGGCCAGGAACGCATCCTGCGTGATCACCAGTTCGGCCGCCTCCAGCCCCGCGATCACGCTTTTGCGGTTGGCCACGCTCGCCACCGGATTGGTGCAGATGATCCAGCAGGCCTTGATTTGCCCTTGGGCCATGTCCTGGAACAAGGCGATGGTGCCCTGCCCGCTTTCGCCACGCAGCGTGCCGGGCGCCAGGCGCCAGGCGCTTTCGACAAAGGCACGGTCAGCAGCGTTTTCGGCGCTGCGCTGGCCGGGCAGCCCCGCGCCCATATAGCCCATCTCGCGCCCGCCCATGGCGTTGGGCTGGCCGGTCAGCGAGAACGGCCCCGCCCCGGTTTTCAGGATCGCACCGGTGGCCAGGTGCAGGTTGCACAGCGCATTGGTGTTCCACGTGCCGGCGGTGGACTGGTTGAGGCCCATGGTCCAGCAGCTCATCCAGCGCGGATTTTCCGCGATCATCCGCGCCGCGCGGTGCAGGTCGGCTTGCGTGAGGCCGGTGATCGTGGCCACGCAGGCGGGATCGTAATCGGCCAGGAATGCGGGCATCGCTTCCCAGCCGCTGGTGTGCGCGGCGATGAAATCGGCGTCCACCGCGCCTTGCGCCAGCAGTATATGCAGCAGGCCATTGAGCAGCGCCAGATCGGTGCCCGGCCGCACTTGCAGGAACAGGTCCGCCTTGTCGGCCGTGGCGGTGCGGCGCGGGTCGATCACGATCAGCTTGGCACCCGCCTTCACCCGGTCCATCATCCGCAGGAACAGGATCGGGTGGCAATCGGCCATGTTGGCGCCGGTCACCACGAACAAGTCCGCCGCGTCGAAATCGTCATAGGAACCGGGCGGGCCATCGGCGCCGAGCGATAGCTTGTAGCCGCTGGCCGCGCTGGCCATGCACAGGCGCGAATTGCTTTCGATATGGCGCGTGCGGATGAAGCCCTTGGCCAGCTTGTTGGCCAGGTATTGCGCCTCGAGCGACATTTGCCCCGAAACATAGAGCGCCACGGCATCGGGTCCATCGCGCGCGATAATGGTGTTGAGCCCGTCGGCCACGGCGGCAATCGCGGTATCCAGAGCCACCGGCGCCAGTGCGCCATCCGCACCGCGCAGTTGCGCCTGCTCTGCCCGGCCCGGCGCCGTGAGCGGCACGTGGGCCGTCTGGCCCTTGGTGCACAGCCGCCCCCGGTTGGCCGGATGCGCCTTGTCCCCGCGCATCCGCACCACCGTGTTGGCGGCCACATCCATCACCACCCCGCAACCGACCCCGCAATAAGGGCAGGCGCTGCGCACCTGCACCACATCGGGGGCGGAAGCGGCCACCTGGCCCTGGGGATCGGCGGGGATGAACATCGCGTCAGATCCGCACGCCGGCAATCGCCGCGCCCCAGGTGGTGCGCCAGCGCGTCTTGACCACGCTCAGCCCCGCCAGCGCGAGCACGGCCAAGGCAGCAAAGACCAGGAAGCCCGGCCCCATCGATCCGGTCCACTGCTTGGCCAGGCCGAGCGAGGACGCGAGGTAGAACCCGCCCACGCCGCCGCCAAAGCCGACGAGGCCAGTCATCACGCCAATCTCGTTGCGGAAACGCTGCGGCACCAGTTGGAACACCGCGCCATTGCCCACGCCCAGCGTGGCCATCACGCAGAAGAACAGCGGGAACATCACGGCAAAGCTGGCCGGCGTCTGGCTGATCACCACCAAGAGCACGGCGGCAATGGCATAGACGCCCGTCAGCGTCTTGATCCCGCCCACGCGGTCGGCGAGCGCGCCACCGATGGGGCGCACCAGCGAGCCGGCGAAGACGCAGGCCGCCGTGGCATAGCCGGCCATGATCGGCGTCATGCCCAGTTCCGTGGTGTACCACGTGGGCAGCGAGCCCGAGAGGCCGACGAATCCGCCGAAGGTGACGCCGTAGAACAGGATGAACCACCAGGCATCACCTTCGCGCAGCATGCGGAAATAGCCCGCGACATATTGGCCGAGCGGTTTGGCTTCAGGCTGGTTGGGGCTGTCCTTGGCCAGCGCGACAAAGGCGATCAGCACGACCACGGCCGGAATCGTGGCCAGCGCCAGCACGTTGGACCAGCCGAACAGCTTGGCCAGGATCGGCGCGAACAGCGCGGCCAAGACCGTGCCCGAATTGCCCATGCCGGCAATGCCCATGGCCTTGCCCTGGTGCGCGGGGGGATACCACCGCCCGGCGAGCGGCAGCGCGACCGAGAACGACGCGCCGGCAAAGCCCAGCACCACGCCCACCGCGATCAGCGCGTGGATCGAATCGACCCCCAGTTTCCACGCCGTCAGCAGCCCGCCGATCACGATGATCTGGCTGATCACGCCGGTGCGCTTTTGCCCGATGCGATCGGCCAGGAAGCCGTTGACCAGGCGCAGCACGGCGCCCGCCAGCGTGGGCACGGCCACGATAAAGCCCTTCTGCGCCGGGCTGAGCGCCATGGCCTTGGCAAAGATCGGCGCCAGCGGACCCAGCAGGTTCCAGATCATGAAGGCCACGTCGAAATAGAGGAAGGCCATGATCAGCGTGGGCCGATGGCCCGATTGCCAGAACGGTTTTTCAGTCATTGCGAAACGCTCCCCTCAAAGCACGAAATGGATGTTGACGGCGTGGATGGGTGCGGCCCCAATCGCGTGTGCACACACGTGAGGGGGATGCTGCCATGCACGAGGAAGGACGGCTGTGGGCGGCGGTGGGGATTGCCAGCGCGCCGGGACCGAGGCCGGAAAACCAGGATTTTGCCGCCGCCTGGCTGGGCAGCGAAAGCGAGCGGCGGCGCCATGGCCTTGCCGCCGCGCTCGCCGATGGGGTGAGCGGCGGCAAGGGCGGGCGCGTGGCGGCCGAACTCGCCGTGGCCAGCTTTTTCGATGGATTCTATGCGCAGCCGGCCACCATCGGCGTGGCCGCCGCGGCCGAACGCGTGCTGCGCCCCTACAACAGCTGGCTCGCGGCGATGGGCCGGGGCGAGGCCTTGGCCCATTGCGCCACTACGTTCACCGCGCTGGTGCTGCGCGGGCGGCGCGCCCATGTGCTGCATGTGGGCGATAGCCGCGCCTGGTTGCTGCGCGATGGGCGCCTGCAGCAATTGACCGTGGATCATTGCCACGCCCACCCCGATATGCGCCACGTGCTGCTGCGTGCACTCGGCCTGGAAGACACGTTGCGGCTGGATCACCAGCAAGTGGCGCTGGCCCCGCACGATCGCCTGGTGCTGACCAGCGATGGCGTGCACGGCGTGCTTTCGGCCCGGCGCATCGAACGCTTGCTCGCGGCGCGCCGTTCCGCCGAAGCCGACGCGCAAGGCCTGGTCGATGCCGCACTGGCGGCAGGCGGACGCGACAATGCCAGCGCCGTGGTGCTCGATGTGGTAAGCCTGCCCCTGCCCGGCCATGATGGCGTGGCGGGCGATCTGGCGCGCCTGCCGATCCTGCCCGCGCCGCAAGTGGGCGAAAGCGTGGATGGCTTTGCCCTGGAGACGCTGCTGTCCGAAGGGCGCCTGGCCCGCGTGTTCCGCGCCACCGATACCCTGGGCGGCAATGCGGCCGTGGTGATCAAGTTTCCCCAGGCTGCCTTGCTGTCCGACGCGGCCGCCCGCGCTGCCTTTGCCCGCGAACTGGTGGTGGGCGCCCGGGTCAACAGCCCGTTCGTGGGCAGCGCGATCGCCGTCGATGAAAGCCGCCAGACCCGGCTTTACGGGGTGCAGCCGTTCTACCCCGGCATGACGCTGGAAGCGCGGCTGGCGGCGGGGCCGGTGCCCTTCGGCACGGCGCTGGCGCTGGCCATCGGCATGGCGCGGGGCCTGGCCGCGCTGCACCGGCTGGGCATCGTGCACCGCGACGTGAAGCCCGAAAACGTGATCGTGGGCGAAGACGGCACGCCCCGCCTGATCGACCTGGGCGTGGCGCGCCTGCCCCAGGTGGAGGAAACCGGCGTCGATGAAATCCCCGGCACGCCGGGCTACCTGGCGCCCGAAATGTTTGCCGGAGAGGCCGGCAGCCCGACCACCGACCAGTTCGCGCTGGGCGTGGTGCTGTGGCGCCTGTTTGCGCGGAGCTGGCCCCACGGCCAGACCGAGGCGTTCAGCCGCCCGCGCTTTCGCCAGCCCGATCCGCCCAGCCAGGGCAATGCCGCCCTGCCCGGCTGGCTCGATGCCGTGCTGCTGCGCATGGTGGCGATCGCCCCGGCAAGCCGCTTTGCCGACATGGTCGAGGTGGTCCGCGCGCTGGAAGGGGGCGCTGCCGTGGCACGCCGGCCCTTGCGCCCCTTGCCTTTGCTGCAACGCGATCCGCTGCTGTTCTGGAAAGGGCTTTGCGCGCTGTTGGCAGCCGCGCTGATCGTTGCGGTCTTGTGGCGATAAGGGCGGAATGCGCACCATGGGCCTGCTCCGAAAACGGGGCGGCGCCATTGCCGTGCTGATGGGATGGGTGAAAAAAGCGGCCGATCACGCCCTTGTGATCGCGCTGTTGCCCATAACCTGACGCGTTTGCCGCAATGATGCAAGTGCGAAATCGCGCGGGCGCCGAACCGCGATTTTTGCATTGCATCCGTGCTGATCTGTGCCGACTCTCGCGTGCATGCGTGTGGCGATCGTCGATGAAAGCGCGGCCAGGGCCTCTGTCATCCATGAAGGATTGGCGGGGCTTGAGGACTGCGAGGTGTTCGTGATCACCCAGCGTCGCGCGCTGGTGGCACGCATCGCCGAGCTGGAGCCCGACATCGTGCTGATGGACCTGGGCAACCCCAGCCGCGACGTGCTGGAGGAATATTTCGCGGTCAGCCGCGTGCTCGACCGCCCGATCGCCATGTTCGTCGATGATTCGGACGAGGAATCGATTGGGGCGAGCATCGACGCCGGGGTTTCCGCCTATGTGGTCGATGGCTTTGCCCCGCACCGCATCCGCGCGATCCTCGATCTGGCGGTGCGACGGTTCAACGCCTTTGCCCGGCTCCAGGCCGATCTGGCCGACGCGCGCGGCAAGCTGGCGGAGCGCGAGACGGTGGATGCGGCCAAGCGCATCCTGATGAAATCGCGCGGTCTTTCCGAACCCGATGCTTATGCCGCCTTGCGCAAGACGGCGATGGACCAAGGGCGCAAGATCGCCGAAATCGCGAGCGCCGTGGTAACGGCCCATGGCCTGATGGGAGGCAATTGATGGCCCATGAATTTGCAATCGGCTTCCTGCCGCTGGTCGATGCCGCGCTACCGATTCTGGCGCACGAACATGGCTTTGCCGCGCAGGAAGGGCTGTCGCTGCGCCTGGTGCGCGATGTGAGTTGGGCCACGGTGCTCGACCGGCTGCTTTACGGCCACACCCATGCCGCGCATCTGGTGGCGCCGCTGGCCATTGCCACCACGCTGGGACGCGGGCGCCCGGCCCAGCCGCTGACCGTCCCCTTCGTGCTGGGGCTCAACGGCAACGCCATCACCATGCGCACAGACCTGGCCGCGCGAATCGCCCCTGCCGGCGCGCTGGCCGATCCCCGCGCTGCCGGGGCCGCACTTAAAACCGTGGTAGCAGAGGAACTTGCCCAAGGCAGGCGGCTGCGCTTTGCCGTGGTGCACCGTCATTCCAGCCACAATTACATGCTGCGCTACTGGCTGGCCGCCTGCGGCGTGGTGCCCGATCGCGACGTGGCCATCACCGTCGTCCCCCCGCCGTTCAGCGCCGACGCGCTGGAAGCGGGCGAAGTGGACGGGATCTGCGTGGGCGAGCCGTGGAACAGCGTGGCGGTGGAACGCGGCGCGGGGCGAATCGTGCTGGCCACCGCGCAGATCTGGCGGCGCGGCGTGGAAAAGGTGCTGGCCATGCGCCAATCCACGCTGGAGGATCGCCGCCCCGAGACCGAGGCATTGATCCGCGCGCTGACCCAGGCCGCGCGCCACTTTGCCGATCCCGCCATGGCCCGCGAAAACGCCGCGATCCTCGCGCGCCCCGCCTATCTCGATGGGCGGGCAGACCTGATCGAACGCGCGATCACCGACCGGTTGCGCCTGTCGCAAGGCGCTGAGCCGGTGCATTTTCCCGATTTCATGTTCCAGTATCGCGAGGCGGCCAATTTCCCGTGGGTCAGCCAGGCGCAATGGCTCTACACCCAGATGGTGCGCTGGGAAGGCGGCGCGATCGACATGGACGATGCGCAACGCGCGGGCCGCGTATTCCGCCCCGATGTCTATCGCGCGGCGCTGCTCGGCACGGGCGAACCCCTGCCTGGCGCGAGTTCCAAAGTCGAAGGCAGCCTCGCGCGGCTGACCTCTGTCGGCGCGCAGCAGGGCGCCATGACCATGGCCGACAACCGCTTTTTCGATGGGCGCAGCTTCGACCCGCATGACATCGCGGGCTATGCGGCGAGTTTGGAATAGGCCGCTAAATCATAACACTACGTCACCCCGGACTTGATCCGGGGTTCGGCTTTTCTTGGCCATGTCGCAAGAAAAAGCTGGACCCCGGATCAAGTCCGGGGTGACGAGCGTAATGCGCGGGATTTGCTCGCACCTGCAAAATCCACTTGGCGAAGCACCGGCTAGCGTATAGGATCAACCCTATCAGCCCTGATCCGGCCGGCACCCAATGGCGGGTGCCCCTCGCGCCGGCCAAGGCTTCTTTCTTCCCATCGCGTGGCAACGAAGCCGCCCCGACCATCGCCTTCTGGCGTGTGTTGTGGCGGCCTTTTCGCGTTTGCTGCGTGGCATTGCAGGAGTTCGTGATCCATGGTTGCCACACCTCTCCAACGCCTCGTCGTGATCGGCAACGGCATGGCCGGGTGCCGCGCGGTGGAAGAAATCCTGGCGCGCGATCCGGCGGCCTACCAGATCACGATCTTCGGCGCCGAACCGCGGGTGAATTACAACCGGATCATGCTTTCGCCCGTGCTGGCCGGCGAAAAGACCTTTGAAGACATCGTGATCAACGATGCGGCCTGGTATGCCGACAACGGCATCACTCTGGTTGCGGGCGATCCGGTCGTGGCGATCGACCGCGCCGCACGCACCGTCACCGCCGCTTCGGGCCGGGTGGAGCCATATGACCGGCTGCTGCTGGCGACGGGTTCCGATCCGTTCATCATCCCTGTGCCGGGCGCAAGCCTGCCGGGCGTGGTCACTTTCCGCGATCTGGACGACGTGGACAAGATGCTGCGCGCCGCCGATGCCGGTGGCCAGGCCGTGGTCATCGGCGGCGGGCTGCTCGGGCTGGAAGCGGCCCATGGTCTCAGCTTGCGCGGCATGGGCGTGACGGTCATTCACCTGATGCCCACGCTGATGGAACGCCAGCTCGATGAAGCCGCCGGCTACCTGCTCAAGACCGAACTGGAACGGCGCGGGCAGACGATCCTGACCGGGGCGGACACGGCCGAAATCCTTGAACGGAATGGGCGGGTGGCCGGTGTGCGGCTGAAAGACGGGCGCGAGATTGCGGCCGATCTGGTGGTCATGGCCGTGGGCATCCGCCCGGCGACCGCGCTCGCCAAGTCCGCCGGGCTAGCGGTGGAACGCGGCATCGTGGTGGACGATCACATGGTCACCAGCGACCCCGCAATCCTGGCGGTGGGCGAATGCGTGCAGCATCGCGGCGCCTGCTATGGCCTGGTCGCGCCGCTGTGGGAGATGTGCCGCGCGGCGGCCGACATGGCCGTGGGCCGCCCCGGCGCGGGGTTTGCCGGATCGGTCACGTCCACCAAGCTCAAGGTTTCGGGTATCGACCTGTTTTCCGCCGGCGATTTTTCCGGCGGCGCCGATTGCGAAGACATCGTCGTGCGCGATGCCGCGCGCGGGCTCTACAAGCGCGTGGTGGTGCAGGCGGGCCGCGTGGTCGGCGCCGTGCTCTATAGTGATACCAGCGACGGCGCCTGGTATTTCGACCTGCTCAAGCGCGGGGCAGACATTGCCGACTTGCGTGACAAACTGATCTTCGGCCAGGCCCACGCCATGGGTGGTGGCGCGGCGGCCGATCCGCTCGCGGCCATGGCGGCCCTGCCCGACGATGCCGAGATCTGCGGCTGCAATGGCGTGTCCAAGGGCACGGTGGTTGCCACCATCACGGGCGGCGCATGCAGCCTCGATGCGGTGCGTTCGCAGTGCAAGGCCTCGGCTTCGTGCGGGTCGTGCACCGGGCTGGTGGAGCAACTGCTCGCGCTGACGCTGGGCGACGAGGTCCAGGCTGGCCCCAAGACCATGTGCAAGTGCACCACGTTTACCCATGCCGATGTGCGCCGCCTGATCGTAGAGCGCGAATTCAAGCTGATCCCGCAAGTCATGCAGGAATTGAACTGGAGCACGCCCGATGGCTGCGCCTCGTGCCGCCCGGCGCTCAACTATTACCTGCTCTGCGCATGGCCGGGGACCTATCAGGACGACCAGCAAAGCCGCTTCGTCAACGAGCGGCTCCACGCCAATATCCAGAAGGACGGCACCTATTCGGTGGTGCCGCGCATGTGGGGCGGGATGACCAATCCGGGCGAATTGCGCGCGATTGCCGATGCCACCGAAAAGTATGGCCGCATGGTCAAAGTCACGGGCGGGCAGCGGCTCGATATCTTTGGCGTGAAGAAGGAAGACCTGCCCAAGATCTGGGCCGATCTCAACGCTGCCGGCATGGTTTCGGGCCATGCCTATGGCAAGTCGTTGCGCACGGTGAAGACCTGCGTGGGCAGCGAATGGTGCCGCTTCGGCACGCAGGATTCCACCGGCCTTGGCATCAGGATCGAGCAGATGACCTGGGGCAGCTGGATGCCGCACAAGTTCAAGATCGCGGTCAGCGGCTGCCCGCGCAATTGCGCCGAAGCGACGATCAAGGATTTCGGCGTGGTCTGCGTGGACTCGGGCTATGAACTCCATGTCGGCGGCAACGGCGGCATCCATGTGCGCGCCACGGACCTGCTGTGCAAAGTCACCACCGAAGCCGAGGCGATGCAGGTCTGCGCCGCCTTCGTCCAGCTCTACCGCGAAGAGGCATGGTATCTCGAACGCACCGCGCCGTGGATCGAGCGCGTGGGCTTGGCGCATATCAAGGCCAGCCTGTTCGACGCGCCCGACGCGGTGGAGCGCTTGGCCGCGCGCTTTGCCTATTCGCAGAAATTCTCGCAGGACGATCCCTGGGCGCGCCGCGTGGGCGGCGAAGACGCCGAACTGCACCAGCACCTGGGCGAGTTCCGCCCCTTCCCCACCCCCGCACTTTTGGAGGCCGCAGAATGATCGGCGATTGGCTGGATATCGGACCGGTGGGCCAGATCAGCCCCGGCAACGCGCGCACCTTGCCGGTGCAGGGCGGCGAGGAAATCGCGATCTTCCACACGCTGGACAACCAGTTCTATGCCCTGGTCAACAAGTGCCCGCACAAGCATGGGCCGCTCAGCCAGGGCATCGTCCATGGCGCGGTGGTCACCTGCCCGCTGCACAGCTGGAACATCAGCCTGAAAACCGGGCAGGCGCTGGGCGACGACCAGGGCTGCGTGCCGACGATCCCCGTGCGCGTCGATGCCGGGCGGCTCTATCTGCTGCGCTCCGCCGTGGTGGGCGCGCAGGCGCCGGCGCACGCGGCATGAGCGACGATTTCCCCGTCGGCACCGTCTGGCTGGTTGGCGCCGGGCCGGGCGATCCCGAACTGCTCACGCGCAAGGCCGCGCGGCTGATCGGGGAGGCGAGCGTGGTATTCCACGATGCGCTGGTCGGTCCCGGTGTGCTCGATCTCATCAGCCCCGGCGCGCAGCTGGTCCATGTCGGCAAGCGTTCGGGCCGCCATTCCAAGGACCAGGCCAGCATCGACCGGCTGATCGTGGAGGCGGCGCTGGCGGGCGAACGCGTGGTGCGCCTCAAAGGCGGCGATCCGGCGATCTTTGGCCGCGTGGCCGAGGAACTGGACGCCTGCCGCGCCGCCGGGATCGACGCGCGCATCTGCCCCGGCGTGACGGCGGCGAGCGCAGCGGCGGCCAGCCTTGGCGCCTCGCTCACACTGCGCGGACTGGCGCGCAAGCTCACTTTCATCACCGCCCATGCCCGCGCGGGCGAAGCGCTCGACCTGGATTGGGCCGCATTGGCCGATCGCCAGGCAACCCTGGCAATCTACATGGGCAAGGCCGCCGCGCCCGAGGTGGCCGAGCAACTGATGGCGGCAGGGCTGCCCGGGGACACGCCGGTAGCCATGGTGGAAAACGCCAGCCTGCCGCAAGAGCGCGTTTTGCGCACCCGGCTCGATCTGCTGGGCCTGGCCGCCTGCAGCGGCTTGGGCGATGGGCCGGCGCTGTTGCTGATCGGCCAGGCGATGGCGCGGGCCGAGATCCGCGTTGGCCAGGTGGAAAACCCGAATAGCAGCAGACAACAAAACGTTAAGTTGGCAAGCCGCATGATCGTGCCCGCGATAACTGGCCGGCCGAGACCCGATGAGCGATTTTCAGAGCATCATTCTTGAAATGATTGCGCGTGGCGCTCCGCTGTGCGCCACGATCGTTCGGTTGTGCGAGGAAGTGGAAAGCCAGGCACCCGGCGTGGTCTGTTCGGTGTTGACCGTCGACAGCGGCGGCCGGCTGCGGCCCCTGGCCGCGCCCAGCCTGCCCGCATCGTTGCGCGCCGCGATCGATGGCGTGGCGATCGGGCCCAACGTGGGCGCATGCGGCACGGCCACCGCGCTGGGCGTGGAAGTGATGTCGACCGACATTGCCAACGATCCGGCTTGGGCCCAGTTTCGCGACCTGATGTTGCCGCTCGGCCTCAGGGCCTGCTGGTCGCGACCGATCTTTGCCGGGCAGGAACGGCCGGTAGGCGCCTTTGCCTTTTACTACCGCGAAATGCGCGGCCCTTCGGCCCTGGAGCGCGACTTGGTCGACCGCTGCATTGCACTGTGCGCCATTGCGCTCGATCGGCAGCGCCGGGTCGAAGAGCGCGATCGCCGGGCCAACACCGACGCCCTGACCGGGCTGGCCAATCGCGCAGCCTTCAACACCGCCCTGGCCGGGCTGGATTGCAGCCGGCCCGGCAACTGGGCGCTGTTCATGATCGATCTCGATGGGTTCAAGGCGATCAACGACACTTATGGCCACCAGGCCGGGGACGCGCTGCTGGTGGAAGTGGGGCAGCGCCTTGCCGGCGCGGCACTGCCCGATCCGGTCTATCGCATCGGTGGCGACGAATTTGCCGTGCTGATCACCGCCGATCACCACCTGCAAGCCATTGAGACCCTGGCCGAACGCATCCTGGAAACCTTGCGCCCGCCGGTCAGGCTGTCCGGGCATTTCCTGCGCCCGGGCGGCACCATGGGCATGGCCATCTTCTCGGCGGGCGACTGCACCCCCGAACGCGTGCAGCAGAACGCCGACTACGCGCTCTATCATGC
This sequence comes from Novosphingobium rhizosphaerae, assembly GCF_050920675.1. Taxonomy (NCBI): domain Bacteria; kingdom Pseudomonadati; phylum Pseudomonadota; class Alphaproteobacteria; order Sphingomonadales; family Sphingomonadaceae; genus Novosphingobium; species Novosphingobium rhizosphaerae. Next base: position 405,108 of record NZ_CP137862.1, on the reverse strand, counting down.
CAAGGATATCGCGCGGGGTGGCTTCGTGCGGTATTGGCCGGGCATCGGCACGCGCATGACGCGGCGCATCACCGCAGTGCGCGAACTGGATGCCGCCCTGCGCGATGGGCGGCTGGAGGCGCACTACCAGCCAATCATCCACCTTGCCAGCGGCGAGGTCTGCGGCTTGGAAGCGCTGTGCCGCATTCGCATGGACCAGCGCATGGTCACGGCGGCCGAATTCCACGAAGCAACCAGCGACCCGCAGACCGCCTGCGCGCTGACCCTGGAAATGATCGACCAGGTGGCGCGCGATGCGCGATCCTGGCTTGACCAGGGCGTGCCGTTTTGCCGGGTGGGCATCAACGTGAGTTCGGCAGACCTGCACAGCGCGGGCTTTTTCAACGCGCTGGCCGGGCATTCGAACGGCAGCGCGTGCCGCTGTCGATGGTCATCCTGGAAGTGACCGAGGCGGTCTATATCGATGACGACAACGGCGTGATCCGCCGTTCCGTGGCGGCCTTGCGCGCCAAGGGCCTCAAAGTGGCGCTTGACGATTTCGGCACGGGCTTTGCCTCGTTGACGCACCTGATGTCGATACCGGTGGATTTCATCAAGATCGACAAGTCGTTCGTCGACCGCATCGTTTCGGATCGGCCGAGCCAGATCATCGTCGAAGGGGTGATCGACATTGCCGTCAAGCTGGGCATCCAGGTGGTGGCCGAAGGGATCGAGCATCAGGACCAGGCCGATACACTGGGCGCGATGGGCTGCCTGGCCGGCCAAGGCTATCTGTTTTCGCGCGCGGTGCCGGGCGAGGCGATTACCGGGTTGATCTGCCCCACCCGCAACCTGGGCGGGGCAGCCCAACGGGCTCAGAACGCGTAGTCGGCCTCCAGCCAGATCTTGCGCGCATCGCTGCCATAGCCGCGCGCGGTGTAATCGGCATATTTGGCCAGCAACCCCACCTTGTGCCACTTGAACCCGGCACTGGCATCCCATTCGCGGCCCAGCGGCAGATCGCCGGCGTCGGAATGGAAATCGTGCCAGGTCACCGTCGCGTTGAGGCCGGGCATGGCCTGGACGGCAAAAGTCTTGGCAAGGCCCGCATAGGCATCGCGCAGGCCGGCGGCGGGCGTCGTCAGGAACAGGTCCGCCCAGCCGTTGAACTTGTGCAGCGTGGCCATAGGGGTTTGCAGGGCGATGCCGTTGTCGCTGCCCAGCTTTTCATAGCCGGCGGTGGCGGTGAAGCCATGCGCGGAAAGGTCGGCCTGCCCTGCCAGGTAATCCGCATCGAACCGCCGGGGATTATCCGCCCACGGCTTTTGCCGGGCATAGCTGCCCGCCAGTGCCAGCTTCACCCCCTTGCCCAGCGGCAGCGCGGCCGTGGCGCGCAGCCCCCAGGTCTGCGTATCGGCGAGCGTCAGCGCCAGGGCGGGCACCTGCTCCGCCCGATCGTAATCGAGCAGATAGGCAAAGCCCTTCACGGCAAAGGGCCCGTGGTGCAACCCGGCCTGCAGGAACCAGAAGCGGCCGTCATAGGCGGTGCGGCCCTGCGCATCGGTGCCATAGAGCGTGCGCTGGCTCTTGGCATAAGACGCGTCGACCACGAGCGGACCCAGTGCCAGTTCCCCGCGCACCGCGTCGAACGTCTGCTCGTTCTGCCGCCAGGCCACCGCGCCGACCCAGCGCTGATCGTCCAGGTTGATCACCTGGCGCCCCACCGTCAGCCCCAGTGCCTTGGTGCGGTACTGGATCTGCAGGCGGTTCAATTCCACGTTGGCCGGATCGGCCACGACGGCATAGCCGGGTTTCGCGCGCGCCGGCACAAACGACAGGGCGTTGTAATTGCCCACGATCGGCAAGGTGCCTTCCATTTCAGCCAGCACCGCAAGATGCGAGGGTGCGTGGCGCAATTCCACTCCGCTGCGCAGCCGCAGCGTCACCGCATCGGCGCCCTTGGCCGGCGTATCGACATTTTCCCAACGCAACCGCGCATCGAGGATCGGATCGATCGTCAGTGTGTCGGACACCGGCACCGGATCACCCGTCGCGGCGCGGACCGGCTGTGCCAGGGCAAGCGGCGCGGCCAACAGCGCGGTTGCCAAGAGGCGATATGTCATCGGCATTTTCCTTCCTGAACCTGTTGGAACCGATGGCTGCCGCCGCCCCCCGCGCGTCTGCGCAAAACAAAAAAGCCGCCACGAGATGATCCCTGGAGGATCACATCGGGCGGCACCATTGCCACGCATTGTTACGAAGGGCCAGCGGCCCGGAAAGAACGCCCGCCATTGGGCGCCGACCAGCCGGCTCGAATGCCAGGCTAAGCGATTCGGGTGCAGCGCAGCAAGGACTTTTTACCGCTTAGGGCAGCGTCACCGTGGCCAGGCGATCTGCCTGGAACGAACCGAGCCACAACGTGTCATCCACCTGCACTGCGGCGGACAGGCCGCTGAAGCCGGGCTGCGGATGCCCATAGGCCACCGTGGCGATGCGCCCCGCGGCCAGGTCCACGGCCCCCACCACCCAGCCACGGTGGCACAGCATCGGATCGGCCACGCGCCCGGTCACGCGGCGCAATCCGCCGCAGGCCGGCTCGTCGAGCCGCATGCCGGCCGCCAGCAGGCGTCCCTCGCTCCAATGCACGTTATCGGGCATGAAATCGGGCGCAACGATGCGGCGCAGCGGGCGGCGGGTATTGGCGCGGTCGAACACGACGACCGCATGCCAGCCAAACGCGACGACATAGAAATGCCGCTGGTCGGGATCGACTTCCAGCCCGTTATTGCCCGGCAGCCGCGTGCCCGGCACTTCGCGAAAGGCCATGTCGCCCGGCCGCCATTGCCAGACGGCGCCGGTCGGTTTGCCGTTCATGAAATCGCCGATCGTGGTGCCTGGCGCGGTCAGCACCGTCGCCAGGACCGTGCCATCGGCAAAGCGCGCGACGGCGTTCGCCACCTGCCCGGCGGCATGGGCAGGCACCCGCGCCACGCCAGGCGTGGGCGCGGGGCCGCCAGGTCCACATCGAACACCTCGATCGACTCGCGCCCGCCGTGGTTCACCGCCAAGAGGCGCCATTTGCCGTCATCGAGGCGCGAAAGCGAAAGTCCGCGCGCGTTGAACAGCGCCGGATCGAGCGGGCCAGGACATTGCGGCCAGGCTGCGGCATCGCGCACGACTTGCTCGGCAGCACCAGTAAACCACAGCTCGGCCACGCGACGGCGGGTATCGACCAGCTTGAGCCCGGCACCCGGCGTAAACCCGCTGCTGACCAGAAACGGCGTATCGGCCAAGCGCAGCACATCCTCGGGCTTTTGCACGCCGCAGATATAGGCCAGTTCGCTATCGGCCGGGCAGGCCTGCGCGCGGGCCGGCAGCGGCGCCACAGCCAGCAGCACCATTGCCGCCAGGGCAGCCAGGATCGCGCGCATCAATCGCGCGGCCGGCCGCTGCGCCCCGGCTCCGCCGGTGCCGGCCCAAACAGCGCCATGTCGGCCCAATGCGGCCAGGCGATCACGCCAGGCTGCTCGCCCAGCAGGACCAGGCGCGGGCGCTTGGGATCGAGCGCCGGCCAGGGCCCGATCGGCGCGCTGGACGGCACACCGGTGCGGGCAAAGGCCAGCAATGCGCCGGCCATGGTATCTTCCAGCGCCTGGTCCACCGGCTGCCAGTCGCGCGTGTGACGAAACAGGTTGAGCGCATCGCGCGTGCGCAGCCAATAGGGCACGTCACCGGTGTGATAGGCGCCCACCGTGGCCGGATCGTGATCGGAAAAGACCACGCCCGGCGCATAGGGCTGGCGCCGCGCAAAGAGATAGGCATAGGCTGGCCGCGTGCCGAAACGGCGCTGCGCGGCGGCCCAATCCGCCATCTGCCGGCCGACCGTGGCATCGCGGGCAATGTCGGCTGCGGCCCGTGCGGGATCGGCACCGGCATAGGCGGCCAGGATCGCATCGGCGCGCGCGCCGAAGCGGTCTTTCACCACCGCCGCCAGGGCATCTGTCGTGGCGATCGGCCCCAGCGGGCGAAAGCTTTCGTCGCGGGTATAGCCGATCAGCACGGGCACATCGCTTTGCGCATGGGCGGCAAAGACCTCTTCCGCGCTGCCCGTGATCACCTGCCCGTCGCGCACGATGGCGCTGCGCGGCGTGGTGGCGGCCATGATCCGGTCACCCGGCATGGTGCGCATTTCCGCGATGGAGGCGGCGCCGAGTTCCTTTTGCAGGGCCAGGCCCTGCGCTTCCCCTTGCGCCAGCGGCGCGGGGCCGAGCATGCCGCCGAACGGGCTGCCGCTCATCGCCACGGCGCGCGCGAACAGGCCCCTGGCCAGCGGGCTGATCTGCAGGAGCGCCACCGACATCGCCCCGGCCGATTGGCCCACGATGGTCACATTGTCGGGATCGCCGCCAAAGCGGGCGATGTTGCGCTTCACCCATTGCAACGCGGCAATCTGGTCCATCAGGCCATAGTTGCCCGATCCATGCCCGCTTTGTGCGGACAGTTCGGGATGGGCGAGGAAACCCAGCGCCCCGACGCGATAGGCGATGTTGACCCGCACCACGCCTTCGCGGGCCATCGGCTCACCCGAATAGTTGGCCATCGAGGCCGAGCCGATGTTGAAACCGCCGCCATAGATCCACACCACGACCGGCGCCTTGCTGGTCTTGGGCGGCGCCCAGATATTGAGGTAGAGGCAGTCCTCGCTCGTCGCTTCGTTGCCGAAATAGTGGTTCTGCAGCGATCCGCGCAGCGGCTGGAGGCATTCGGGGGCGAAGCGATCGGCGTGCAGCGTGCCCGTCCAGGGCGTGACCGGCTGCGGCGGCTGCCAGCGCAGTTCACGCAGAGGCGGCGCGGCAAAGGGCACGCCCAGCCATGCCGCCACGCCCGAGGGCAATGTGGTCCCCTCGACCAGGCCGCCATCCACGGCAACCGGTTCGGCTTGCGCGGGAGCAGCCAGCCCCAGCGCAAGCGCGGCCAGAATCCGCCGGATCATTTGGCCTTGCCTGCCGGCGCCGGCACGTTGAGCACGCGGTGGAAGAAATCGAACGTGGCGTTGAGCGCCTGCATCGAGGCGGCATGGGTTTCGGCCGGGGTGCGGCCGATGAAGCTGTGGTCCACATGGGGAATGTAGATCGCCTGCACCGGTACCCCGGCGGCCTTGAGCGCGGCTTCGCCCAGGTGCGATTGCGCCACTGGCACGGTCTTGTCCTCGTCGCCATGGATCAGCAGGAACGGTGGGTCCTTGGCGTCGATATAGGCCACCGGGCTCACGCTGCGCAGCTTGTCGGCGCTGCACGGCCCCTCGCAGCCGAGCAGCCGGGTGCCGGCCGAATTGCCATCGGGCGTGGCGTTCATCCCGGCAAAGTCATAGACACCGTACCATGTCACCGCGCCCTGCACGCAACGGTCGGCGCCGGCAGCAGGATCGAGCGTGGTGTTGCCGCAAGTCAGCGCGGTCAGCGCCGTCAGGTGCCCGCCGGCCGAACCACCCCACAACGCCACGCGCGCGGGATCGATCGCATAGTCGCCCGCATGCTCGCGCAGGAAGCGCAGCGCGGCATTGGCATCCTGAAGCTGCGCCGGAAACTTCGCCTCGCCCGACAGGCGATATTCCAGGCTGGCCACGGTAAAGCCTTCGGCCGCGAGCGCGGCCAGCACCTTGGGCCAATTGGCAAAGGCGCCCGAATGCCGCGTGTGCCCGGCCATCCAGCCGCCGCCATGGATATAGACCACCAGCGGATGCGGTCCCTTGCCGGCCGGCACATAGATATCCAGCGCCTGCGGGCGATAGCCGGGCAACTGCTGATAGGTCACGTCGCGCCAGGCTTTGACCCCGCCGGGGAAGGCCACCGGCACTTGCGGGAAACGATCGGCCAGCACCGGCTTGGCCTCGGTGGGGAAATCGCGCGCGGGTGCTGCTTGGGCAGGGACGGCGAGCAGGGCGCCAAGGCCCAGCGCTGCTGCGGAAAGGCGGGCAAACATCAGGTCTCTCTCCATGGTCTTGTTATGCTTTTTGGGGGTGGCAGGGCCGCGCCGGCCCCGCCGGTCAATCGGGAAAATCGGGTTTGTGGCGAGCCTGGGCGGCCAGGCGGATCGGCGCGTTGACCGCGCCGTAGCCGGCATAGCCGCGCCGCTCGACCACTTCGAAAAACACCCGCCGGGCAAAGGCGCGGCTGTAGAATTGGAGGTATTCGGCCTCGCCATCGCGGTCATAGAGGATGTCGCGCGTCGCCATGGCGTCGATCAGGTCGGGCTCCAGTCCCCAGCGCGCTTCCAGATCGTCGAAATAGTTGCGCGGGATCGACAGGCGCGGCAGCCCCTGGGCGTGGGCCGCATCGGCCACGGCCATGATGTCGTCGGTGGCAAAGGCGATGTGCTGCACCCCCGCCCCGAAATAGTTCTGGATGAAGCGCGAAGTGAGCGATTGCGTGGCGAGCGAGCCGTTGAGCGTGAAACGCACCGAGCGATCCGCGTTTTCCACCGCCTGGCTCTGGATCAGGCCCATGGGATCGGCAATGTCGAGCTGCGGCGTCTTGGCCACGTCGAACAGCGCGACGTAGAACAGCAGCCAGCTGAGGAATTCCTCGTACTGCATGGTCTGCGCGACATGGTCGATCGCCAGGCGCGGGCCGGGCACCGGGTCTTCCAGGGGCGTGGGGAATTCGTGCGCCCACATCGCCGCGCGGGTGGCGGCGTCGACGAAGTAGATCAGGCTGCCCCCCACCCCGCGCACGCTGGGGATCGGCCATTCATCGGGCGCCAATGGCTGGTTGAAGCGGGGCACGCGCAGGAAATCGGCCCGCGCCAGCGCACCCGGCACATCGTCCACCGCCAGGCCCAGCGCACAGACCGAAGCGCCGTGGACCACGTCGAAGCTGTGGGCCAGCCCTTCGGGCTCGCAATTGATCACGATGTTGACGGGGTCGTCCACCCCTTGCGTCCCCACCCCCTGCGTCCAGCGCGTCACGTCCTTGCTGCGATGGCGCGCGGTGGGGCGAAAGCCCAGCGGGCGCAGCATGGTGGCAAGGTTTTCCGCTTCTTCATGGCTGGCGGCAAATTCGATGAATTCCACCCCAGCGGTCTTCACCCGTGGCGGCAACGCGGCAGCCGAAACCGAAGGCCGGGCAATCCCGCCCTCCAGCAGGCGCAGCGAACGATAGCCATCGAGCGCGACCCCGCTGGCGGAACCCGCGCGGAAACGGTCGTTGAAGATTTCCAGGCTCCAACAGCCCTGGTAGCCGATCTTGCGGATCGCGCCGGCCCAATCGTCCAGCGGAAAATCGCCCTGGCCCGGCATGCAGCGGAAATGGCGGCTCCACCCCAGGTGGTCCATGTCGAGCATGGGAGCATCGGCCACTTGCACGATGAACAGCTTTTCCGGCCGGATGTCGCCGATGCTGGACGAGGGAATCTGCCGCGAGAGCGAGTGAAACGAATCGAGCACCAAGCCAAGCGCGGGATGATCGGCATCGCGCACGATGCCCCAGGCCTCGCGATGGTCGTGCACATGGCGGCCCCAGGCCAGCGCTTCATAGCCCAGGCGCAAGCCGCGTGCGGCGGCGCGCTCGGCCGCTTCGGTGAGATCGGCAATCGTGCGCTCGCGGTTGCCGTCCGACAGCGGCGAGCAGCTGGAGCAGACCAGCAGCAGGTCGGTGCCAAGCTCCTGCATCACGTCGAACTTGCGTTCCAGGCGGTCGAACGCGCGGGCGCGCTGCGGCTCGGGCAAGCCGTCAAGATCGCGAAACGGCTGGAACATCGTGCAGGCCAGGCCCAGGTCGGCCATCATCGCGCCAATCTCGCGCGCGGAAAGATGCGTTGAGAGCAAGTCGTTCTCGAACACTTCTGCGCCGTCATAGCCGGCAGCAGCGATCGCCTGGAGCTTTGCATCGAGCGTGCCGGAGATCGACACGGTGGCGATGGATGTCTTGAATGCGGGATTGGTCATTGGCCGCCTGCCGATTGTTGCCTTTGGTTTCCTGCCCCGGCCATGGGCCTATCACGCCCCGATGCTTGACAAAAGCAAAAATGTTAGGGACTAGTTCGTTACATAAATAGCAGATGCAGAGGCGATGCTGGCCAAAGGCCGGGCCTTGCAACGAGGGACAGGTGCGGCAAGGAAGGATCATCGGCGCAACGGAAGCAGTGCCCGCAGCGATGCGGGACCGCAAACCTGCGCGCCGTCCTGCCCAGGAGAGACCCTTGCCCAAAGCCAGTTCCGACGCGCCAGATCCAAAGGCCAAACAGCCGCGCCGGTCGCACGCGGAAGCACGCGAAGCCGCGATCGCGCAGATCGTGGACATCGCCACGCAGGAATTCGTGGAAAAGGGCCTGGCCGGCGCGCGGATCGACGAGATCGCCGGCAAGGCCACCAAGCGCAAGATCTACTACTATTTCGAAGGCAAGGAAGAACTCTACCGCGCCGTGCTGGAACGCGCCTATCGCCAGGTTCGCGAGAGCGAGGCGCAGGTGGACATCGCCAGCGGCACCGCCGTGGAGGCGTTGCGCCGGCTGATCGAGCACGACGTGCATTACCATGCCCGCCATCCCGAACTGGTGCGCCTGGTGATGAACGAGAACATCCACCGCGCCCAGCATCTCAAGCAGATCGCCGCGCTGCCGAGCCGCAACCACAGCGTGATCGAGATCCTGGCGCAATTGATCGCGCGTGGCGAAGCCGAGGGCAGCTTTCGCCCGGGTATCGATCCGGTCGAGTTGCATCTCAACATGACCGCGCTGGCGTTCTACAACGTATCCAACCAGTTCACCTTTGCCCACAATTTCGGCGTGGACATGACCAGCGAAACAGCGCTGGCCCGCCGGGCAAGCCAGGTGGCAGACATCATCATCGCCTGGGTGACCCACAAGGATTGAGCGCGAACGGCGGCCGCAGCCCAGCGGCGCGCCGGCCAGCGCCTGTCCCATGGCACCCGGCGCATGCGGGAGAGAGACAGGCATGGCCACACCCATCAATGCAAGCGCCGGCAGCGGGCCGGCGCAATGGACCCGCACGGGCCTGGCCATCGTGGCCCTGTGCTTTGCCATCAACATGGCCGACGGCATCGACGTGACGATCCTGTCGTTCATCGCCCCCCGGCTCCAGGCCGACTGGGCGATCGGGGCCGATACCATGGGGCTGCTGTTCGGGGCGGGACTTGTCGGCATGGCGATCGGCGGCATGGGCATCGCCCCGCTGGCCGACCGGCTGGGGCGGCGGCGCATCATCCTGGCCGCGCTGGGGCTGATGTCGGCCGGCATGGTGGCGAGCGGCTTTGCCGGCTCGGTGCCGGTGCTCTATGCCCTGCGCGTGGTGGTGGGCATGGGCATCGGCACGGTGCTGGCCGCCATGGCCGCATTGGCCGCCGAGGCCGCCCCCGCCGCCCAGCGTAACCTGGCCGTGGGCATCGTCCAGGCAGGCTATCCGTTTGCCGCCGTATTCACCGCGCTCTTGACCGCGCACCTCCTGCCGATCTGGGGCTGGCATCGCCTGCTGCTGGCGGCCGGCGGCCTCACCGTGGTGCTGTTCCCCGCCGCCATGGCCATCCTGCCGCGTCAACACGAAGGCATGCCCGGCAGCGGCGCAGAGCCCGCCGGGCGCATCGGCGATCTGCTGTCCCCTGCGTTTCGCGCGCGCACGCTGGCGCTGTGGGCGGCGGTGTTCTGCGGCCTGATGGTGCTCTATTTCATCGTCAGCTGGATCACCAAGCTGTCGATCCAGGCGGGGCTTTCCGAAACCGACGGCATCTATGCCGGCGCGCTGTACAATTTCGGGGCCTTCGTGGGCACCGCCGGGATGAGCGTGCTGGCCGTGCGCGTACCGCTGGGGCGGCTGGTGCCGGCGATGTTGGTCGGCGCGGGCGTTGCCATGCTGGTGTTCGGTTCGGTGGCGATGCCAGTGGCCGCCACGCTGGCGCTCGCGTTTGCCATCGGCGTGCTGCTGCAGGGCGGATACAACGGCGTCTGGCCGCTGGCTGCCGGCGTCTATCCAGCGCGCATGCGCGCGACGGGCGTGGGCTGGGCGATCGGCCTGGGCCGTGCCGGCGCGGTGATCGGGCCGATGATGGGCGGCTGGCTGATGGCCGCCAAAGCCCCCCTTCCCGTGCTGTTTGCCGCCTATTGCGTGCCGTTGCTGGCCTGCGCCGCGGCCGCGTTTGCCGTCGACAGAATGTCTCGCGACGTTTCAGAATAATTTGACAGGAACTAGTTCGTAACATAAATGAGTCGTCGGAAGGCGAAACGGCAAACGTTCGCCAGGGAGGATGACCATGCGTTTGGAAGGCACCCGTCTTGTGCTGTCCGCGTCTGCGCTGAGCGTGGCCGTGGCCCTTGCAACCCCGGCTTTGGCGCAAACAGCGCCCCAGGCCGCCACCGCGCCCGATGCACCGCCGGCGGCCGCAGAAGCGGCGCAGCCTGACGTCAAGGAAATCGTGGTGACCGGCTCGCTGATCCAGCGGCCTAACAACACCGCGGTCAGCCCGATCGTGTCGGTCAGCACCGACGCGATCAAGGCCAGCGGCAACGTCAACCTGCAAGACGCGCTCAACCAGTTTCCCGGCTTCACCGCCTCCGGCAACTCGGGCACCGGCGGCCAGGGCACCGGCGGCCGCGCCTCGGTCAACCTGCATGGCCTGGGCCCCAACCGCAACCTGGTGCTGCTCGATGGCAAGCGCCTGCCCCTGTCCGACATTTCGGGCACGGTCGATACCAACATCATCCCCGAATCGATCATCGGCGGGGTTGACGTGATCACCGGTGGCGCATCGGCGGTCTATGGCTCGGACGCCATGTCGGGCGTGGTCAATTTCAAGACCTTGCGCAGCTTCAACGGCGTCAAAGCCGATGTCCAGAACACGCTGAGCGAAAAGGGCGACGCGTTCAAGTTTTCGGGCTCGATCGCGTTCGGCAGCAGCTTTGCCCAGGATCGCGGCCATGTCATCGCCGCGTTCAGCTACACCAAGCAGGACCCGATCAACGGCCGCGCGCGCAGCTTCTTTTCCGACAAGACGCCCTCGTCGTACATCGGCACCGGCACCTTCGTGCCCAACGCCACCAATGCGCCCAACGCCGCCGTCGTGCAGTCGATCTTCAACGGCTATGGCGTGACCAGCACGATCAACCCGTTGTTGAACCTGGGCTTCAACAACGATGGCTCGCTGTTCGTGCAGACCGGCGCCGTCAACTACAAGGGCCAGACCAACACCGGCGGCTATGCCATCGTCAATGGCAACGTGCGCATGCCGGTGGGCCAGCAGACCGATTTCATGAACGGGCTCAAGCGCAAGACCGCCTTCATCAAGGCGGACTATGACCTGACCCCCGACCTCACGCTTTATGGCCAGTTTCTGTTCGTGGACCTCAACGTCCACACCGCCAGCGGTGGCACGCTCACCCAGTTCGGCCAGCTCACCACCATTCCGGTGACCAACCCGTTCATCCCGCAGGACCTGCGCACGATCCTGGCCTCGCGCCCCAATCCCACTGCCAATTTCCTGTGGAACGGGCGCTATGTCGGCCTGCCGTACAAGAGCTGGGACGAAGACTATACCGTCCAGCAGTACATTGCCGGCCTGAAGGGCGATATCGCGCCGGGCTGGACGTTCGACATCTATGGGTCCTATGACCAGTCGGTGCACAACCAGACGATGCACAACGCCGTGGTCAAAAGCCGCGTGCAGACGCTGCTGAGCGCGGCCGATGGCGGCGCCTCGATCTGCCAGGGTGGGTTCAACCCGTTCGGCGATGCCAATGCCCGCTCGATTTCGGCCGCTTGCGCGGCCTATATCACCAAGGATGCGTTCAGCACCGAGCGCCTGGGCCAGACCCAGTTCCAGGGCCAGATCAACGGCAAGCTGTTCGACCTCGGCGCCGGCCCGGCGCAGATCGCCCTCGTCGCCGGCTATCGCAAGAACACCTACAGCTATCGTCCCGACAGCGATCTGCAGGCGCAGAACCTGGAAGCGATCACCGCCTCGCAACCCGCCTCGGGCCGTATCTCGGTCAAGGAACTGGCCGGGCAGATCGATATCCCGCTGGTGGCCGACAAGCCGTTCATGCGCGAACTGGGCATCGGCGCGGCGGCGCGCGTGTCCAACTATTCGACCACCGGCACGGTGACCAGCTATGAAGCCGATGCCCGCTGGCGCCCGACCGACACGATCATGCTGCGCGGCAGCTATCAACGCGCGGTGCGCGCGCCCAATATCGGCGAACTGTTCTCGCCGCAGCAGGGCACCCAGCTGGTGATCGGCACGCCGCCGGGCGCGCTGGGCGATCCGTGCGACGCGCGCTCCACGGCACGCACCGGCGCCAATGGCGCGCAAGTGGCGGCGCTCTGCGTGGCGCAGGGCGTGCCGCAGGCTGCGATCGGCAGCTATACCTTCCCGACCACGGCCACCGGCCAGCTGGTTTCGGGCAACCTGGCGCTGCGCCCCGAACATGCCGATACGTTCAACGCCGGCGTCGTGTTCAATGCGCCGCGCGGTAGTGGCTTGTTCGGCGATTTCTCGTTCTCGGTCGACTACTACAACATCTCGATCAAGAACGTGATTTCCACGGTGCCTGGCCTGACCGTGCTGTCGAAGTGCTACAACCTCGATGGCAGCAACCCGTCCTATGCCACCACCAACCCCTATTGCGCGCTGATCCAGCGTGACAGCAACGGCCAGCTGGTCAACGTCGTCACGCCTTATCTCAACCTCGGCTCGCTCAAGACCGATGGGGTTGAAGCGCAAGTGAACTGGGCCACGCCGGCGCCGTTCCTGGGCAACACCGGCAAGATCTACGCCAGCACCACGGTCGGCTGGCTCCATGCCTACAAGGTGCAACTGCTGCCCGGCGCGGCAGAGCTGGACTATACCAACATCAGCAACGGCGCCGCCGGCCCCAGCTCGGTTCCGCCGCGCGCCACGCCACGCTGGAAGGCGCTCACCACCCTGGGCTACCGCTCGGACAACATGGGGATCGGCGTGCGCTGGCGCTACCAGAGCGCGATGAACGATGCCACCTCGGTGCTGACGCCCAGTGCCGCCCAGGTGGGCGTGGCGGCCTACAACCTCTACGATGTCTTCGGCAACGTGAAGGTGGGCAAGATGTTCGAACTGCGCGGTGGCATCACCAACGTGCTCAATGCCAAGCTGCCCTACGTCGCCAGTTCGCAGAACGGCACCGACGTGGCGCTGTATGACCCGATCGGCCGCTCGTTCTATATCGGCGCGCGGGTCAGCTTCTGATCCACCCTGCCCCGGCGCTGCGCCTTCACAATCGCAGCGCCGGAGCCTTTTGATAAGACAAAGGTACTGATGATCCGCTCCGGGCTACTTGGTCGCGCCATCCTGGCATCCAGCTCACCGCGCCTGCATGAAGAGGAGGCGCAAGCACTGGGCCTGGAGCTGACGTACGAACTGTTCGATTTCACGCAGCGAGGCCTGGCTGACGAAGACCTGCCAACCCTGGTCGAAACCCTCAAGGACCAGGGCTTCGCCGGCTTCAACGTGACTTATCCGTTCAAGCAGGCGATCATGGCGCTGATGGACGAACTCGCGCCCAGTGCCCTGGCCGCCGGCGCGGTCAACACGGTGGCTATCCGCGACGGGCGCCTGATCGGGCACAACACCGACATGCCCGGCTTTCGCGAAAGCCTGCTCGCCGGACTTCCCGGTGCGGCGCTGGGGCACGTGATCCAGTTGGGTGCGGGGGGCGCGGGATCGGCCGTGGCCAATGCGCTGCTCTCGCTTGGCGTGGCGCGGCTGGAACTGGTCGATCCCGATGCCCCACGGGCTCAGGCCCTCGCCGCCGACCTCGCCCCGCGCTATCCCGCGGCGCAGATCGATGTGACGGCGCTGGCCGCGCTCGATACCACGCCGGCCGATGGCATCGTCAATGCAACGCCCATCGGCATGGCCAGCAAACCTGGCATGCCGATCCCGCCAGGCGCCGTGGCGGCGCATCACTGGCTGGCCGACATCATCTATTTCCCGCTGGAAACCGAGCTGCTTCGGGTCGCACGAAGCAAGGGTTGCCGCGCCATCAACGGCACCGGCATGGTGGTGGGCCAGGCCGCGCTGGCGTTCGAGATCATTACCGGCCACACGCCCGACGCCGCGCGCATGAAGCGCAGCCTCGGATAAGGGAAGCCCGCCGTGCCTTTGCCCTAGGCGGCGTGGGCCGCCCGGGCGCGCGCCAGGGCTTCTGTCAGCCGCTCGGTGGCAAATGGCTTGCGCAGCAGGATCGCGTCGGGCCCGGCCACCGCCTCGATCGCGGCCACGTCGGCAAAGCCGCTCATGAACACGATGGGCAAAGCCGGGTGCCGCTGCGCCAGATGGCGAGCCAGTTCGGCCCCCGTCATGCCGGGCATCGCGTAATCGACCAGCGCCACATCGGCCAGCGGCGTGCCAGCCGCCGCCGCTGCATCGAGCGCGGCCAGCGCAGCGCCGCCATCGGCCTTGGCATGAACCACGTGGCCTTCGCATTCCAGCGCGGCAGCCAGGGCACGGCGCAGATCGCCATCATCGTCAACCAGCAGGACGCGCAGCGCCGCCCGGCCCGGCGCCGCGGCCGGCGGCGGCGCGGCCACGTCCTCGGGCACGCGGGCGGTGCGGGGCAGGAACAGGCGCACCGTGGTCCCCTCGCCAGGCGCGCTTTCGATCCGCACCCCGCCGCCGATCTGGCGCATGCTGCCATAGATCTGCGCCAGGCCCAGCCCGGTGCCCTTGCCCACGGGCTTGGTGGTGAAGAACGGCTCCATGGCGCGGCGCAGCGTTTCCTCGTCCATGCCGGCGCCGGTATCGCTGACGCGCACTTCGACATAGGTGCCCTCGGCCAGGTCTCCGTCGGCATCGGCCACGTGGGTGGCCAGGGCAATGGTCAGTTGCCCACCGGCGGGCATCGCGTCGCGCCCGTTCACCGCCAGGTTGAGCAGGGCCATTTCCAGTTGCGTGGGATCGGCCAGCGCGGCCCAGTCGTCGCCCTCTGGCGGGTCGAGCCGGCATTCGAGCGCGATCAGCGGCCCGAGCGTGCGCGCCAGCATCGGACGCAGCCGCTCGATCACCTGTGCCGGATCAAGCGGGCCGGTCGACAGGCGCTGCGTGCGCGAAAAGGCCAGCAGTTGTGCGATCAGGTTGGCCGCGCGCTGGGCGGCCTGGCGCCCTTCGCCTGCCAGCCGCTCCACCCGCGCGGCATCGCCGCTGCGCCGCGTGATGAGGTCGAACGAGGCCAGGATCGCGCCAAGCACGTTGTTGAAATCGTGCGACAGGCCGGCGACAAGCTGGCCCATCGCTTCCATTTTCTGGCTCTGCACCAGGGCTTCCTGCGCAGCGCGCAACTCGCTGGTGCGTGCCTCCACCCGCGCTTCGAGCGTGGCGTTGAGCTCTTGCAGTTGCTGGGCAATGGCCGCCCGCTCGCTCACCAGGCGGGTGCGTTCGGCGATTTCCTCCATGAAGGCGATATCGTCGGGATGCCAATGACGCGGCGCCCGATCGTTGAGATAGACGATCGTGCGCAGCCGCCCCTCGCGCAGGAACGGCACGACCAGGATCGCGCGGGTATCAACCTGGCGCGCCGTGGCCACGCTGCGCGCATCAAGGCGCGGATCGGGCGCAAGCAGATCGCCCGCCACCACGGTTTCGCCGCGATTGAGCGCCGCCACCACCGCCACGCCGAAATCGGCGGTTGGCAGGCGGCCGAGCAGGGCCGGCACGGTGCCATCTGTCCAGCACACGTCGTAGTCGAACATGTCCTCGTCGGCCAGCAACTGGCCAAATCCGGTGCGATTGACCGCGAAATGCGCGCCCATGAGCGCGGCAATCTCGTGCAGCGCGGCGGCGGTTTCGTAATCGCGCAGCACGTCGGCAATTTTCAGGCGTAGCGCGATGCGCGCCTCGCGCCGGGCGATGCCGTGAAACATCCGTTCCAGCCAGGCAGCGCCCAGCGCGATCGTGAGGATCAGCAGCGTGATCGTGCCGATCGACACGGCCAGGAAAGTCTGGCCCACGCCGGTTTCCGCAGCGCCCGCCCCATGGGGGCGATGCATGACGAACACCGCCGCGTGCATGCCGGCGTAGTGCATCCCGGCAATCGCCAGCCCCATCAGGCCAGCAGCGCCCAGCCGCATGCCCGGCGTCTGGTCGCGCGCGGCAAACCACAGGGCGGCCGTGGCTGCAACGATGGCGATCACCACCGACAAAGCAAGCCACAGCGGATCATAATGCATGGTGCCATCCATGCGCATCGCCGCCATGCCCAGGTAATGCATGGCCACGACGCCCAGGCCCATCAGCAAACCCGCCGCCGCGATCCGCGGCAAGGACTGGTTGCGCCGATCGAGCGCGGCAAAGCCGGCGCCGGTAAAGGCAATCGCGATCGCCAGCGATAGCAGCGTGATGCCCGGATCATAGCGCATCGCCATGCCCGGCAGGCGGAAGGCCAGCATGGCCACGAAATGCATTGCCCAGATGCCCCCGCCCAGCGCCACCGATGCCGCTGCCAGCCACACCCGCCGCGCCCAGCCCTGCCCGGCACGCACCCGCCCGGCCAGGCTCAACGCCGTGAACGATGCAAACACCGCGATCAGAATGGAAAGAATGACCAGATTGGCCTCGTGCGTTCCGGTCATTGTCATGCCCCCTGCTCCCATAGAACGCAGGCGCGGGCAATGGGCCACAACAGGCAAGCCGGTATGCGCCGCGCACGGCAAGCACAACGCATTGGCCCCGGCAATGGTGCCCGACCAGGGACTAAGCCGTTGGCACCGTTGCCTGGGCGCGTTGTTGCAGGCGCTGATGAAGCGTGTGGGCCGCGCTCAGGTCTGCCGGCGGCACCGCCTGCTGGGCCAGGGCATGGGGCTTTGGCGGGCGCAGGTCGGTGGCGGGCAAGCCGTTCGGCAGGGCCAGCTGCCGTGCCAGCGCAGCGCGAACCGCGTCCTCGCCCCGCGCCAGGCGATCGTAATCGACGAAGCATTGCCGCGCCGCCACGCTCGCCGGCTGGTCGAGCAGGTGGCGGTAGACCTCGCACCACGTGCGCAGCCAATAGACCAGACTGTCGGGATCGCCCTGCGGCGGCGCTTGGCCAGGCAGGAGGAACGGTTGCTGGTGCGCCCCGAATTCATGATGGCCCAGCCAGCGCATGTAATGCCCGCGAAACGCATCGGCCTGCGCCAGCGCGCAGGCGCGGCGATGCTGCGCCAGCAGGCTGGCGGCCTGTTCGAGCGGCGCGCGGAACGGATGGACCAGCACGGCGCCGGGAATGCCGGCAAGACTGGGCAAGCGCAGGACATTGGCATTGTTCTTGGACAGATAGCGCCCGCCCTGCCCGTGGCGCGCGCGGGCCAGGCATACCAGCGCCATGAACTGGCCGAACGCGGCCATGGTCGGGGCATCGGGTTGGTGCGCGGCCAAGCCGTCGGCGGTGAGGTAATCGGGCCCGCACTGCATGCGCCAGAACACTTCCTCGATCGCCTCGGCACTGTCGAGATCGTGCTCCAGTCCGTCGCCATGGCCGCGCAGGGTGCGGGCCACGCCCCGGCGCCGGCGCGCCACCAGCCCGGCCCAGGTGTTGGGCGCCAAGGGAAAGGGCATGTCGGCATAATGCAGGCTGGCAAAGCGATCGGCTGCTTCGAGGCGCTGCATCAGCACGGTAGTGCCGGCCCGCGCCAGCGCGGTGACGAACACCGGCGGGCGCAACGCCAGTGCCCCGGCAGCGCGGCCGAACCGGGCGCGTTCCAGGTCAAAGCTCAATTCCAGCGCGGCGCGGCTGCCCAAGGCAATCCGGTGCAGCAGCCGATCAAGCGGGCGATAAGCGTCCGCGCCGGCTGCCGCCGTGGGCACGGCCGATGCGGCCAAGGACAAATCGGATGAGGGCAAGGCTGATTCCAAGGCAAAGAATGGCCGTGCGGGCCAGCGGGTCGAACAGGGCATTGAGGGTCGGCAGGCCGAGCCAGGGCCCCAGCGCCAGCGCCGCGGCCAGCGGCGCCGCCGCCAGCGCGAGCCCCGCGCCGGCCGCCAGCGAGCGCCCCATCAGCCGCATGGCCAGCAGGCGTGCGGCGCGCTCCTTCGAACAGTCCGACGCCCCGCGCCGCGCCATGATCCGCACCGATCGACGCCCGATCGCCCCCAATGCGGCAAAACGCCCCAGCACCCCCCAGCGCCGGGCGAGCATGACCGTGGCCAGCAAGGCCAGGGCCAGCAGCAGCGTGGCCGCCGCCATCATGGCTTGCGTCCCGCGCTGCCGCGTCCGGCCCGGCGCACCATGCGCAGCAAGCGCTTGACCGGATACCACACGAAAGCCATCAGCCCGAGGAGGATGGCCCCCACCACGCCCAGCGCGGTGGATGCCGCGCCCAGGCCCAGGCCGGGGCCGACGTAGGCCTGCGCCGGAACGGCCGTGGCTGCCAGTAACAGCGCGGCTGGGGCGGTCCCGGCCAAAAGGCACATCAGGGGTGCAAAGACGGTCATTCGCATCGGGCATTCTCCGCGGCTTGGATGCCGATCTTGTCGGCAAGGGGATCGATGTAACGGGTCCAGCGCAGCTCGAACCGGTTCCGGCCGGCGTCCGCGCTGATATAGCTCCAGCGCACGCTGCCATCGGGGGCGAGGCGCATGACGCGGCCCAGTTCGGTTTCCTCCACCATGGTATCGCCCCCCGGCAGCGGCGTGGCGCGGCCCTGGGCACGGGTGTGGATGTTCAGATCGCGGAACGTGGCAGCCAGCGGCGCGCTCACCGCGCCCGTGGCAAAGTCGTAGACCAGCATGCGGTTGGTGCCGTCGGGCTCGGCCTGCTCGGGCTGGTCCCAGGCAAAGCGCCAGTGGTTGTCGAACACCGAGATGCGGTGGTCATCGAGCACGCTGACATCGTGCTGGAACCGCCAGGGCAGGCCCCGGCTCCACAGCACCTGCCCGGTCGACGGGCGATAGAGCAACAGCAGCGAGAGATTGCGCAGACTGACCAGCAGATCGCCGTTGCGCCAATAAGGGCCATCGCCGGGCACGGGCTGGATATCGTTGAGATGGATCGGATCGTCGGAATAGGGACGCGCACGCCACAAATATCCCAGGTTGTTGGCGTCGAGCAGGTCGATCACCGAGATGCGCGCCAGGACTTTACCCTGTGCCGTCAGGTGCATGAGGCCTTCGTCGGCAAACTGCGGGCCAAGGCCCGGGCGCGCGGTGCGTGGGAGGCGATAGGCAGCCCACAAGGTGCCATCGCTCGCCCGCTCCAGCGAATGATGGAAAATCCCGTCGATCATCCATTCCGGCCGCCCGCAGGCATCGATGCGCGTGAGTGGCGAGGTATCGTGCACGATCAGCCCGCCATCGGACATCAGCAGCGGGTGCATCGGCATGAAACGACGGTTGGTCTTGTCGCGCGCCAGGTCCACCAGGGCAGAGTGAAATGTCGATTGCGCATGGATCGCGGCGATGTCGGGCGCATAGCGGCGCACCACCTGCCCATCGCGCAGGCGCAGCAGTTGCACCACCCAGCGCCCTTGCGCGGTGTCGAACACGGTGACCAGGATATAACCAGGGTCGACGAATCCCGGCCGGCGCCACAGCCCACCGGGCAGCGGTTCATAAGGCTGGCCGATCGACGGTCGATAGGGGAGCAGTTCGCCCACCGCCCGCCCCACGGTATCGGGAATGCTCGCCACCTGCACCGCCAGCGCGCCCAGGGCACCATGCTTGCGCGGGGCCAGCAGGACGAAGCCGAAGCCGAGCAATGCCAGCGCGCCGAGCGCCACCACCAGTCCCAGCGCCCAGAGCGGCACCGGACGGTTCATCAGCCGTTCCCACCGCGAGGGACGCGCCGGCTCGGACAAAGGCAGGACGGAGTCTGGGGGCAACACCGGCGAGTTCATGGCCGGAGCGTCTAGCCCGCAGTTGTATCACCCAATTTCGCCGCGATACGAACGCGAAACGTTTGCTGACGAACTGAAATGATCCACCCAAGCCGCGGTGGAAAACGAACATTTTTTCTATATTGATCAGTATATTAATCAAACCCACCAGACGATCTGATGCGGCGGTGGCGGCGGCGGGCCATACAACTTGTTACAAATTCATGAGGCCTTGCCGCGCTGGGCAGGGGCATCGCCGGCCTGGCCGCCAGCGCCGCCCCTGTCCGTGTTTCAAGCCGGCAAGCTGACGGCGTTGATGATGTGCGCCTGGGTATATTCCAGCAGGCCCGCCTCACCCAGTTCGCCGCCCAGGCCGGATTGCTTGACCCCGCGGAACGGTATCGTCGGGTCGATCGCCAGGTGCTGGTTGACCCACACCGTCCCGGTGTCGATCCGCCGCGCCACATCCATCGCGCGGGCCACGTCCTTGCCCCAGACCGTGCCGCCCAGCCCATAGTCGCTGTCGTTGGCGCGCGCGATCACGTCGTCCACGTCGGAAAACTTGAGCACGGGCAGCACCGGGCCGAACTGTTCCTCGCGCACCAGCGGCGCATCGTCGTCCAGGTCTGCCACGATGGTCGGCGCGATGAAGTAACCCGCCGATCGAGCGGCGCGCCGCCGGCCAGCACCGTCCCGCGCTCTCGCGCGTCGGCCAGCAGGGCAGATACCTTTTCGAACTGCATCTTGTTCTGCACCGGGCCGATCGTCACACCCTGGCGGGTGCCTTCGTCCACCACGGCTTCCTTGGCCAGGCGGGCGATTTCTTCCACGAATTCGTCATAGACGGTTTCGTGGACATAGGCGCGCTTGATCGCCACGCAGACCTGGCCTGCGTTGACCATCGCGCCTTGATAGACCTTTTCGGCGGCCAGCTTGGCCGGCATGTCGTCCAGCACGATGGCCGCGTCGTTGCCACCCAGTTCCAGCGTCACGCGCTTCACGCTGCCCGAGGCCGAAGCCATGACTTTCTTGCCGGTGACGGTCGATCCGGTGAACGCCACCTTGGCCACATCGGGGTGGGTGGAAAGCGCAGCGCCCAGATCGTTGACGTCGGCGATGATGTTGACGACCCCAGCCGGCAGGATCGACGCGATCACTTCGCCCAGCAGCAGGGTGGTGAGCGGCGTGGTCGGCGCGGGCTTGGCCACCATGGTGTTGCCCGCCAGAAGGCACGGGCCCAGCTTGTTGGCCAGCAGCACCACCGGGAAATTCCACGGCGTGATCGCCGCGCACACGCCCAGCGGGGTGCGATGCTCGATCACGGTATTGCCGCCCTCTTCGCGCAGGACCTTGTCGGTGATGCGCATGCCGGCAAAGGCCTTGAGCACGAAAACCGTGCCATAGATTTCGTTGCGCGCCTGGTCGAGCGGCTTGCCCTGCTCGGCGGTGAGCAACTGGGCAAACTCCTCGATCCGCGCCATCACCGCGTCGGCCAACTGGTCGATCAGCGCGGCGCGATCGTCCTGGCTGCGCGCGGCCCAGGCGGGGAACGCCCGCTTGGCGGCGGCCACGGCCGCATCCAGCTGGGCCTGGTCGGCGCGCGGAGCCTGGGTCAGCACGGCTTCGGTGGCGGGGTTGATCACGTCGAACGTGGCCGCGCCCGGCACCAATTGACCGTCGATCAACAGGCTGAATTGCTTGTCCATGTCAAAAATTCCTTTGCCTATGGGGCCATTGTGGGAAGGCGTCAGCCAATGCGCAAGATCGGCTTGACCACGTGGCCCGCCTCTCCCTGCGCAATGGCATCGGCGATGTCTTCGAACGCGAAAAAGCGCACCAGGCGATCGAACGGAAAGCGCCCGGCGCGATAGTGGGCCAGCAGTTCGGGGATGAAGGCCTGCGGATCGGCGCCGCCTTCCACCACGCCGCGGATCACGCGGCCCCCGCTCATCAGGAACGTGGCATCGGCGGCAATGTCGCCGGGGCCGTAGGCGCCCACCAGCGCCATCTGCCCGCGCGGGGCAAGCGCCAGCATGGCGGCGTTGACCACGTCGGGCCGCCCGGTCGTGTCGATCACGCAATCGAAACCCTGGGCCAGGCCCGCGGCCCGGGCATGGTCGGCCAGGCTGCCGCTGCGCGCGTCAAAGCCATGCGTGGCGCCCAGTTCCTGCGCCAGGGCAATGCGCGCGGGATTGATGTCCACCGCCGCCACCACGCCGGCCCCGGCAATGCCGCAGGCCATGATGGCGGAAAGCCCCACCGCGCCGGTGCCGATCACCGCCACGCTGGCGCCCGGGCGCGGGCGCAGTTCGTTGAGCACGGCGCCCGCCCCGGTCTGGATGCCGCAACCCAAGGGCCCGAGTAGTTCGAGCGGCAGATCGGCATCCACTTTCACCGCATTGCGCGCATGGACCAGGGCATGGGTGGCGAACGAGGATTGGCCGAACACGTGGCTGTGGATCGCCGTGCCGTCGGACGCAGACAACGCGGTGGTGCCATCGGTGCGGCTGCCGCCAAAGTTATAGGCGAACCAGTCGTGGCAATAGGCCGGGGCGTGATCGTCGCACGACGGGCAATGCCCGCAGGAATCGAAGCTGAGCACGACATGGTCGCCCGGTGCCAGCGTCGTAACGCCAGCGCCCACGCGCTCCACCACGCCCGCGCCTTCGTGGCCCAGCACCACGGGAAAGGGCGTGGGCAGGTGGCCGTCGCGCAGCACCATGTCGGTATGGCACACGCCCACGCCAACCAGCCGCACCACCAGTTCGCCCTCGCGCGGATCGTCGAGCACGACCGGCTCGATCACCGGCGGCGCACCCGGCTGGCGGAACACGGCGGCTTGGGCGGGCGTGGGCATGGCAAGTATCCTTGACTGGAACGAACACAAAGGAAGCGCCGAGCCGGGGGATGGTGGAGGGTTCGGCCCGGCGCCAGTGGGTGGATGGGTGCTTGGGTGATCAGAACTTGAAGCCGGCGCGCAGATACCATTCGCGCGGGCGGTTATAGCTGCCAAAGATTGCCCCGGCCGAAAGATTGGGGCCGCCGGTCACCAGATAGCGTGTGTCGGTCAGGTTGGTGCCTCCCACCGTCAGCGACCAGCGATCGCCCGGCGTGTTGTAGGTAAGGCTGGCGTTGACCATGTCGTTGGTGGGGCGGCGCAGCAGGAGGGTACGCGCGATGTCGTTCCACACCGGGGTGGTGTGTGTCCAGTCTGCCAGGGCCACGACATTGCCGCCATTGGCCAGGTCGAGCTGGTAGCGCGGCGAAACGTTGATCTTCCAATTGGCCGTCTTGGGCAGCGGCGCGCCCAGGAAGATGCCGGCCTGGATGCCGGGGATCGGGCTGGCGTTGACGAGCGCGGCGGCATCGATCTGGGTATAATGGGCATCGATATAGCCGACCGAGCCATTGATGGTCAGGCCGGTGACCGGCGCCAGCACCATCTCGGCTTCCACGCCCTTGATCCGCGCGCGCCCGGCATTGGCGATCGTGGGCGAGGTGCCGATCTGGATGTTGAGCTGCACGCCTTGATAGTCGGTGGTGAACGCCGCCAGGTTCAACTGCAGCTTGCGATCGAGCAGGGTGGATTTCACGCCCAGTTCCCACGTCGTGGCCTTTTCCGGGCCAAAGCCGGGGGCAACGTTGCCCTGCGGGTTGGTCAATCGCGTGGTCCAGCCGCCGGTCTTGTACCCCTTGGACCACGAACCATAGACCATGATCCGGTTGGCCGGATATAGCTGCACCCCCACCTTGGGCGAGAAGTTGTCAAACGTCTTGCGGTTCACCCCGGCGTATAGACCTGCACCGGATTGGCGGGGTTGGGATAGGAAATGCCGGTCTGGCAGCTGACCGGGCCAAGCGGGAACGGTGCGCCCGGCGTGACATTGCCATTGGCATCGCTGCAACCGAACAGCTTGTAGTTGAAGCCGTTCAATTCCTGCTGCCCGCCTTCGAACTGCTTGGTTTCATGGGTATAGCGCCCACCCACGGTAATCCCCAGGATCTCGATCGGGCGATAGTCCACCTGGCCGAAGAAGGCATAGTTTTCGGTCTTGAAGCGGTTGGGCCCATCCACCTGCACCAGGCCTTCGTCAAACGTGACGTAATCGTGCAGCGTGCCCTGTTCCTTGAAATAGTACCCGCCCAAAACGTAGTTCAGCTTCTTGTCCAGTGCCTTGCCCAGGATCTGCACTTCCTGGCTGAACTGCCACTGGTTCTGCTGGAACGACAGCTCCAGGAACGACAGCGGCGAACCGTCCGCGTCCACGCCGGCGCGCCAGCGCGTATCGCGATAGGCGGTGATCGACTTGATCGTGAGGTCGTCGTTCACTTGCGCCTGCACCGTGGCGCCCAGGCCCCAGGTGGTCAGCTTGTTGAAGCTGGGCCCGGTGGCATAGCTGGTATCGGGATCGGACAAGACAAAGCGGGAATCCCAGGGCAGGCGATCGTTGGTGGGATCGCTATCGACGTTCACGCCTGCCAATGGCGACAGCCGGCGGCCATATTGCGTGCCCCGCGCCCCGCACAGCGCCTGGGCATTGCGCGCGGCGATCTGCTGCGCATTGGCGCCGATGCAGAAGTTGTAGAGGCCCGAGAACAGGAAGCCCGTGGTGCCCGAGGCCGACAGCGCGGTGCCAGGCAGATTGTCCGTCCCGGCAAAGGGGCCAGGCAGGTTCACCGTGCCCAGCAGCTTGGTCGCCTGCGAGGACGTGTCCTGGCGAGTCCAGTCGCCGGTCAGCGTGGCGGTGATCGCGCCGCCATTGTCCCACTTCAGCTTGCCGCGCAGCGAGGCGGTGTTGTCCCCCCCTTCACGGCTGGAGCTGGCATAGTCGGCCTGGTTGAAATTATAGAAAGTGTCGGAATTGCTGGCGCGCTGGTCGGGATAGGGAATGCGCTTGAGGAACCCTTCCCGGTTGGTGACAGCGAACGTGACCGAAGAAAACAGCGACTGGGCGAGCGGCACGTCGATCGTGCCCCGCACCTTGACCAGGTTGTAGCTGCCGGTGGTGGCGTCGATCGAGCCCTTGAATTCCTTGCCCGGCTCGTGCGTGACGATCGAAATCGCCCCGCCGATGGTGTTGCGGCCAAACAGCGTGCCCTGCGGCCCCTTGAGCACTTCGACGCGCTCCACGTCGGGCAGGTCCTGGTTCGCCCCCACCGTGCGCGCCAGATAGACGCCATCCAGGTAGATCCCCACGCCGGGATCGATGTTGAAGGCAAAGTCATCCGACCCGATGCCGCGGATCGTGGCCGAAAGCACGGCCGAAGAGCCCGAAAACGGCGTCCCGCCATCCAGGTTGACGTTGGGCGCCAGCGCCGAAAGCGACGAAACGCTGGTCACCGCCCGTTCCTTGAGCGACGCGGCGGTGAATGCGGAAATGGCGATCGGCACGTTCTGCACGTTTTGCGCGCGCTTTTGCGCCGTAACGACGATTTCCTGGATGCCGCCTTGCTGCGGCGCCGGCGCGCCATCGGCCGGCGGCGCGGCGTCCTGGGCCTGGGCCAGGCCCGGCGCGGCCGCGCCCAGGGCCGCGGCCATGGCAAACAGGCTGGAACGGGTGGAACATTTCAGCATCCTGCACTCCCTTGCGATTTGTTATCGCTGTGGGAGCTACCCGCCTGCCTGCGCGCCTTCTTGCACGATCGCGCGAAAAGCACGGACAAACGCGATGGGCATGGCGCGATCGCGCCTAGTTGTGGTCCGCCCGCTGCACATAGGCGTCGAGCCTGGCCAGCATGGCCTGCTTTTCGGCCTCGGGCAGCCATGCCGCCCTAAATCCATTGCGCGCCAGGGTGACGATCTCGGTTCGCGTCAGGGCGCTGCGATCGGCG
The DNA here is from genome assembly GCF_050920675.1 of Novosphingobium rhizosphaerae. Lineage (NCBI taxonomy): Bacteria > Pseudomonadati > Pseudomonadota > Alphaproteobacteria > Sphingomonadales > Sphingomonadaceae > Novosphingobium > Novosphingobium rhizosphaerae. The sequence goes on along the minus strand of NZ_CP137862.1, from coordinate 379,475 downwards.
GCACGGACCAACACGTCGTCGAGATATTCGCTGCCCATATAGGCCGGATCATCCGATGAAATCGTCACGTTCAACCCGGCGTCGAGCATTGCGCGCACCACATCCACCGGTGTCGCCAGGCCTTTGCGCAAGGTTCCCGAAAAAGTGGGGCACACCGTGAAGAACATGCCCCGCTGCCGCGCCAAGGCAACCAGTTCGGGCGATTCCACAATGTTGCCGCCATGGTCGATGCGATCAACCTTGAGATCGAGCAGCGCAGTGCGGATATGGCCCAGCGTGTCGTCCTGATCGACATCGCAATGCGCCGTCACCCGCAGGCCATGGGCCCGCGCCTTGGCGAAATGGGCGCGGAACTTTTCCGGCGGGTTGCCTGCTTCATCGGAATCGAGGCCGACACCGACCAGATCCTTGCGGAAGGCCAAGCCGGCATCGAGCGCCTCCATCGCGCTCTGCGCCGAAAGATCGCGCACAAAGCACAGGATCAATTGCGAACGGATGCCAAGCCGGGTCCGCGCGTCGCGCCGCGCCCGGGTGATCCCGCCAATCACCGCGGCCATCGGCACGCCGCGCTTGAGATGCTCCTGCGGATCGAAGAACATCTCGGTATAGATTACGTTCTGCGCGGCCGCCTTGGCGAGATAGGCATAAGTCAGGTCATAGAAGTCCTGCTCCTTGAGCAGCACTTTCATGCCGTCATAATAGATCGCCAGAAAGCTCGGCAGGTCGTGATAGCGGTAGCTGGCCTTCATCGCGGCGACATCGGCAAAGGGCAGTTGCAGCCCGTTGCGCCGCGCCAGGGCGAATTTCATCTCGGCTTCCAGCGTGCCTTCAAGATGGACGTGATATTCCGCCTTGGGCATGCCCGCGATGAACCTGGCCAGAGCGGCATCCTTGACCGGCGCCACTGCCCTTGCCCGCCCGATGGTAGCCATCGCGCACACCATCCCTGCTGCAAATCCGCGCCGATCCATTGCCACCCCCTTGCTGTCTCACTGCCCTTGTCACGACGCGCGTTTGTCGGGTGGCACGCGCCTTGTGGTCAAACATGGAATGCGCAATGGCGCGTGGCAAAAAACAGAGCGGGGCCAGGCACGACCCGGCTATCAATGCATCGCGCGATACTGGCGTGGGGTCTGGCCAAAGCGTTCCTGGAAACGGCGGCTGAAATAGGAACTGTCGGAAAACCCGCAGTCGAACGCGATCTGGGTAATGCTGCGCTGGGGTTCCAGCGTCAGCTTCTGCGCGGCGAGCGCCAGGCGGCGTTCGTTGATATAGCCGCCCAGCGTCACCCCCTGGCCGGCCGCCGCTGCCTGCAGCCGGCGCAGCGAAACGCCCATGTCGGCCGCGATCGTGGCAGGCGAAAGCGTGTGATCGGCAAGGCGTGCCGCCACGATGGCGCGGGCGCGCTCGAGCAGGCCATGGCGGCTGGGCCGGGCCACCTGGTCGGTCGGGCGCAGGCTGGCCAGCAGCAGCGAACAGAACACCGCGTCATAGCCTTCATCGGGCAGCCCATCGGGGCTTGCCTCGCTCTCGCGCCACAGCGACAGCATGAAATCGTGCAGCAGGCGGGTGGACGGCGCCTCGCGCGGGATGCAGGTGGCCACCGCATCGTCCAGCCAATGCGGCGCCTCGCCCAGCACGGCGCGATCGAATTCTGCCACGACCAGTTCATGCTCGCTGCGCAAGTCGAACCGATAGACCTCTTCACTGGCACAGAGCACCATGTCGCCGGCGCGCACGTCCAGCTCGCGCCGGCGGTGGACCGCCCGCCCCTGGCCCGAGCGCACGACATGCAGCTTGAGCCGCGGCCCGCCGCCATGCCCGGCTTCGAGCAGGCGGCGCTCTACCGAAACCGGGGTGGCGCGGGGCCGGGTCATGGCGATGCCACCCATTTGCCAGCGCGAGACGGTGGCTTCGAAGTGCGGGGTCAGCGGATTGGTGGAAAGGCCCGAATACGTGCTCGACATCAAGCTGCGCCAGTACGGCAGCTTGTCGGCTCCAGGCACGTTGCGCGTCGAAAAATGCTCGATCATCAGCCTTGATCCACCCTCAGCCTATCAGCGGACTCGGTCTTGGCGCCGTGCCTCCTGTTCTGAATTAGTCAGCAATACATACAAATGCAATCAGGCGCCCGATCGGGCATGGCCACCGGGGCGGCGGGTCAATGCCCGCCGCTGGTGTCGATCGGTCCCTTGGGCCGGGGCGCCAGCCAGATCAGCGCCGCTGCCACGCCAAAGCATAGCGCCACGGCGGCAAAGACATCGAGCGTGGCCAGCATCACGCTTTGCCCTTCCACGATGCTGGTCAATGTGCTGGTGGCGCCATCGTGGGAAAGCCCGCCGGACACGAAATTGTCGATCGCCTGCTGCCCGTTGGCCATGGCGCCGGCCAGTTCGCTCTGGTTGAACCGGGCCGAGTCTGCCCAGCTGGTCTGGACCAGCGACGTGCCGATCGCCCCGCCCATCGTGCGCATGAAGTTCGACAGACCCGCCGCGCTGGCTTGCTCGTGCGGCTCCACGCTGGCCATGGCGATGCCGGTCACCGGGATGAACAGCATGACCATGAACGGCCCGGTGAGCAGCGTGGGCCAGGCCATCTGCCAGAACGTGATGTCCTGGTTGAAGCCCATGCGCCACACGCTGATCGCGCCCAACCCGACCAGACCGATCGAAACGATCAGGCGCGGATCAAAGCGGTTGACCGCCGTGCCGACGATCGGAGAGCTGACGATCGCCAGCACGCCCATCAGGCCCGTCGCCATGCCGGCCCAGGTGGCGGTATAGCCCATGTTCTGCTGCAGCCACAGCGGGATGATCACGATGCCCGCGAAGAATGCGCCGAACCCCACCGCGAACGTGACCGCCGCCGCCGCAAAGCCGCGATGGCGAAAGACTTTGAGATCGACCACCGGATTCTCTTCGGTCGATTCCCAGATCAGGAACGCGGCAAAGCCGATCGCGGCAATCACCGCCAGCCAGCGGATTTCCGCAGCGGCAAACCAATCGTGGTTGCGTCCTTCGTCCAGCATGATCTGGAACGCGGCCACCCAGACTACCAGCAAGGCAAAGCCCACCTTGTCGATCGAGGCCGGCTCGCGCGGGTCGGGCTGGCCCTTGAGCAGCCACAACGCCAGCATGCCCCCGCACAGCGCAACCACCGCGGGCAGGATGAAGATATCGTTCCACGTCATGCTGTCGCAGATCACGCCGCCCAGGATCGGCCCGGCGATGGGCCCGACCAGCGAAGTCATGGCCCACAGCACGGTGCCTTGAGTGGCCTTTTCGGGCGGGAAAACGCGCAGCAGCAGGAGCTGCGAAAGCGGCATGATCGGCCCGCCCACCATGCCCAGCAGCACGCGGCCCAGCACCAGCATGCCCAGCGAGTTGGCCAGGCCGCAGAACACCGACAGCGCGGCAAAGGCGAGGTAGCAGGTAATGAACACGCGCTGCGCGCCAAAGCGCTTGGCCAGCCACCCCGTCAGCGGCACGGTGATCGCCTCGGCCACGGCATAGGACGTGATCACCCAGGTGCCTTGCGTGGAGGAAACGCCCAGGGCGCCGGAAATGGTCGAGACCGAAACGTTGGCGATGCTGGTATCGAGCACCACCAGGAAATTGCCGAGGCCGATGGCCAGCGCTGCCAGCAGCAGCTTGCCCCCGGTGAGCGGCCCGGCCGGCTCGCGCGCCGTCAGCGCGCGGCCCGCCATTGCAACGGATGTGGACATGGCAGATGCCTTTCCGAAAGGAAGCCGCGCTCAGTTCTTCACGGCGATATCGGCCGTCATCGACAGACCCACCTGCAAGGGATGGCGCGCCAGTTGCGCGGGATCGAGCGCGATGCGCACCGGCAGGCGCTGCACCACCTTGATCCAGTTGCCGGTGGCATTCTGTGCCGGCACCACGGCAAAGGCCGAACCGGTGCCCCCGGCAAAGCCCACGACGCGGCCTGTGAACGTCACATCGTCGCCATAAAGATCAGACGTGAGCGTCACCGGCTGGCCAGGGCGCACATGGGCCAGCTGCACTTCCTTGAAATTGGCATCGACATAGGCCGCCTGGAGCGGCGCGATCGACATCAGCGTCTGCCCGGCCTGGACGCGCTGCCCCACCTGCACCTGCCGCTTGGACACCACGCCATCGACAGGTGCGCGGATCACGGTGCGTGCAAGGTTGACGCGGGCCTGCTCCAGGCTGGCCCGCGCGGCGAGCACTTCGGGATTGGTGTCGACCGTGGCATTGGCGGTAAGCGCCTGGTTCGCATCGCGATCGCCGGTCGCGCTCATGCGATTGGCGGCGGCCTGGGTGCGCGCCGCCTGGGCGGCTTTCACATTGGCCAGCGCGCTGGCAAAGGCGCTGCGCGCGCTGGTCAGTTCCTCGCCCGAAACCGAGCCGGAGGCAACCAGCGCCTGGCGACGATCGAGGTCGATCCGCGCCTTTTCCAGATCGGCCTGGGCCGAAGCCAGCTGGGCATCGGCGCGCGCCTGGTCTGCCGCGCGGCTGGCGATCAGCGCGGTCAGCCCGCTGCCCGTGGCCATCAGCCCGCGGACCTTGCGTTCGGTTTGCGCCAGTTGCGCCTCGGCCTGGGCCACCGCGATCCGCGCATCGGTATCGTCAAGCCGCACCAGCACGTCGCCGCGCTTGACCGCCTGGGTATCATCCACCAGCACTTGCGCCACCGGGCCGCTCACTTGCGGGGTCACTTGCGCCAGATTGGCGCCGACATAGGCATTGTCGGTCACCACATGGCGGCCGGCGACGAAATGGTCATAACCCCAGGCGCCGACGGCGGCCACGGCCACGGCGCCGGCCAGCCCCGCGAACAGCTTGCTGCGGCGCGCCTTGGGCGACGCGCTGGCGGCGCCGTCAAAACCGGTTTCCACGTCGGCGATCTTGGTCATCACGGTCATCGGAGGGGATCCTTTCACGAACGAAAGCCGCCGCCGAGCGCGCGCACCATGGCGACGTCGAGGGCAAAGGCACGGGTTTGCAGGGAAGCGACGGTCTTGCGCGCCGCGATCAGGGAATCTTCGGCGTTGAGCACGTCGAGATAAGTGGCCAGGCCCCCGCGATAGCGGTTGTTGGCCACGGTCCAGGCGGCCTGGGCCGAAGCCTGCGCGGCTTGGGCGCGGCCCAGGCGTTGGCCCAGTGCCTGCTGGCTGGTGGCGGCATCGGCCACATCGTGCAACGCCTGGACAAGCGCCGCATCATATTGCGCCACGGCCACTTCGTGATCGGCCTCGGTCCCGCGATACTGGGCACGCAACCGCCCGCCATCGAGGATCGGCAGGCTGAGCGCCGGGCCGACCGAGCCATAGTCCGATCCGGACTGGAACACCTTGCCGATATCGAGCGCCTGCATGCCGATCAGCGCGGACAAGTTGACGCTGGGATAGAAAGCCGCGCGCGCCTGGCGGATGCGGCTGTCGCTCGATTGCACGCGCAGCTTGGCGGCGATGACATCGGGACGACGGCCGATGAGTTCGGCCGGCAGATTGGCGGGCAGTCCAGCCGTGGCCTTGGCCAGGTCGATCTGCGGGCGGGCAATCGCCAGCCCCCGATCGGGACCGGCCCCCATCAGCGCGGCGATGCGGTTGCGCGCCAGGCCGATGCTTTCGTCCAGGCTGGCCAGATCGCCCTGCGCGGTTTCCAGCGAAGACACCGCGCGCTCCACCGCGCCCATGTTTTCCAGGCCCTGCCGCTGGCGGTCAGCCATCAGGTCACGCGTCTTCTGGCGCACCTCCACGGCATCGACCGCGGCATCGCGCTGGGCAAAAAGGCTGGCCAGGTCGGCATAGGCACTGGCGATGCCGGCCGAAACGGTCAGCCGCGTCGCGGCCGCTTCGGCGCCTGCTGCTGCCGCGTCAGACTTGGCAGCGGCCAGCGCGGCGCGGTTCTTGCCCCAGAAATCCAGATCCCACGACAAGCTGAGCGAGGCCTGGCCATAATCGGGCCAACCGCGCGGGCTCATGCCCTGGGGAAACAGATAGTTGTTGCTTTGCTGTGTCAGGCCGCCCTGCGCCCCCGCAGTCAGACTGGGCAGCAACGCGCTGCGGCTTTCGCCAGCCACCGCCTGCGCCTTGGCAAAACGCGCCTGGGCCACGCGCAAGTCGGTCGCGCCTGCCAGTCCTTCGGCAATCAGGCTGTCGAGCTGGCTATCGCCATAGGCCTGCCACCAGCCATCCGACGGCCAGTTGGCCGCGCTCGCACCCGAAGCTGGCGCCAGGCTCTGGCTTGCGCCGAGCTTTTCCGGCGTGGCCATCGTGGCCAGTTGCGCGCGCGGTGGCGGCACGGCGCATCCGCCGGTCAGCAAGGCCAGCCCGGCCACGGCCAGAGCGAGCGTGGGCCGCAACGACATGCGCGGGGAGGCATCGGACGACGCATGGGCCAGCGGCATGACGGACGCGGCCGGGCGGCGGAATTCCGGCGGTTTGGGCAAGACTTGCATGGGCGACTCCGGGCTGGATAACCGTACTGAACGGTTCAGTATTGCCGGACTGTTGCGTCGTCAATGAAAAAGTGTACAGTCGGGTTCAGATAAGGAGAAAATGCATGCGGGTGAAATCCGATGCCCGGCGAGAGGCCATCTTGGACATTGCCAAGGACCTGTTCCGCGAGGTGGGGTACGAACGTGCCTCGATGGCGATGATCTCGGCCCGGGTCGGCGGCTCGAAAGCCACGCTCTACAGCTACTTCAAATCGAAAGAGGCGCTGTTTGCCGCGGCCATGATCGCGGCGATGGAAGAACAGGCGCAAGGCCTGCTCGATCTGCTCAATCCGGCCGAGCCCGACCTGCGCACCGTGCTCGTGCGCTTTGGCCATGCCTATCTCGCGCTGGTGACATCGGCCGATGCCCTGGCGATCACGCGCACCGCGATTGCCGAAGGGACCAACAGCGGGCTGGGCGCCGAACTCTATGAACTGGGCCCGCGCCGGGGCATGCTGGCGGTGGAAGACTATATGCGCGGGCTGGTCGAACGCGGCACGCTGCGCCCGTGCGATCCGCGTGTCGCCTCGGCCCATCTCAAAGGGCTGCTCGAAGGCGGGATGGTGGAGCCGCTGCTGTTCGGCGCCCCTATCGAATTTGCGCTTGATGCCGCCGTCGAAGAAGCGATCGACGCATTCCTGCGGGCTTATCTGGCCACCGCCGATGCCAGCTAAGTCACCAGCACCAGGCGGATATCGTTGACATTGGTATGCGTGGGGCCGGTGATCAGCAGATCGCCGATCGCGGCGAAGAAGCTGTAGCTGTCATGCCCCGCCAATGCCTCCCCCGCGCCAAGGCCAGCGGCGCGAGCGCGGGCCAAGGTATCGGGCGCGACGAACGCGCCGGCGGCATCCTCGCTGCCGTCGATACCGTCGCTGTCGGCGGCGAGCGCCCAGACACCCGGAAGGCCATCGAGCGCGAGGGCCAGGGCCAGCGCGAATTCGCAATTGCGCCCGCCCCGGCCAAAGCGGCTGCCGGCCAGCGTCACCGTGGTTTCACCGCCCGACAGGATCACCGCAGGCGCGCGCACCGGATCGCCCCAGGCCTGCGCCGATCGGGCAATGCCGGCCATGGCCCGGCCCAGTTCGCGCGCTTCGCCTTCCAGCGCATCGCCCAGCACAAGGGCGTTGAGCCCGAGCGCGCGGGTTTGCTCCACGGCGGCTTCCAGCGCCCGGCGGGGTGAAGCGATCACGCGCGTTTCACCCGCTCCCGCCACCACCGGCCCGGCCTGGCGCAGCGCGGCCAGCACGGGTGCGGGCACGGGCAGGCGATAGCGGGCGATGATCGCCAGCGCATCGGCCGGGGCGGTACCATCGGCCAGCGTCGGGCCGGATGCGACCGCCGCCGGATCATCGCCCGGCACATCGCTGATCACCAGCGTCAGCACGCGCGCCGGCGTGGCCAGCGCGGCCAGCCGCCCGCCTTTCACGCGCGACAGGTGCCGGCGCACCGTGTTGATTTCGGCAATGCCGGCACCCGATTCCAGCATGGCACGGGTCAGCGCCTGCAACCCGGCCAGGTCCAGCCCGTCCACCGGCCATTCCATGCAGGCCGATCCCCCGCCCGAAATCAACGCGATCACCAGGTCGTCCGCGGTCAGGCCGTGCAGCGCCGCCACGATGGCCTGGGCGGCAGCAAGGCTGTGCTGGTCGGGCACGGGGTGGCCCGCTTCCACCACGGCGATGCGGCCGGATGGCAGGCCCGCACCGTGCCCGTGGCGGGTGGCCACCACGCCGGACACCGGCACGCCCGGCCCCCAGCGTTCCAGCAACGCCGCATCAAGCGCGCTGGCCATGGCCGCGCTGGCCTTGCCCGCACCGATCACCACGCAGCGCCCGGCCGGCGCAGGCGGCACATGCCCGCGGATCAACCGCGCCGGCTGGCTGGCAGCAATCGCCGCATCATGGATCGCCCGCAACAGGAAACGGGCGCGGGCATCGTCGAGCGGAGGGGAAACGGTCATGCCCTGGGGATGGCAGTGCTTGTCGGCCCAGGCAATCCGGGCCATGGTCCAAAAGGATCGGATCGCCGCCAGGCGCACCGGAAATCGGGAGAGAAGCCAAGTGAAGAACACGCTGCGCCGGCAATTCGCGGCTGCCGCACTGCTGTTGGCCGCGGCGGCCGGCGCTGCCGGGCCCGGTGCCGCCATGGCTGCACCCGCCGCACCCGCGCCCACGCTGGAATATGCCTTCACGGCAACGGTAACGCTCGCCCCGCCGGTGGAACAAGGCGAAGTCGCCGGCGGGCGCAAGCGGTTCATCGCGATCACCGGCGGCACGGTGGATGGCCCTTTGTTCAAGGGGCGCGTCCTGGCCGGCGGTGGTGACTGGCAAACCATCCTGCCTGGCGGCTTGACCCAGGTGGAAGCACGCTACTTCCTTCAAGCCGCCGATGGCACGGTGGTGGACGTGGCCAATCCGGGCGTGCGCGTGGCCAGCCCCGACGTGACCGAGCGAATCGCGCAAGGGCAGGATGTGCCACCCGATGCCTATTACTTTCGCACCACGCCGCGCCTGGCCGCACGGGCCGGCCCGCTGGACTGGATGAACCGCGCGGTCTTCGTGGCGCGCGGCATTCGCCGGCCCGACCATGTGCAGATCGATTTCTACGTGGTGCGTTAACGCCCGCCGCGCGGCAGCGACAGGAAATCGCGCGGCAACAGGGCTTCATCGGTGAACCGCGCAACGGCGATTGCGCCATGGAAATGGTTCACCCCGTTGCGCCGCATCGCCACGCTGGTGCTGCCCGGTTGTTGCGGCGCAAAGGACACGCGGGCCTGTCCCTCCAGCACGCCGTTGACATAGCTGCGATAGGTGGTGCCGTCGAACGTCTGCGCCACGTGATACCAGCGACCGATCGGGTGCAGCCGCGCGGATCGGCCAAGACCTGGCTGTAACCGGCGCCCTTCACGAAAGTGTCGAGATACCACGATTGGCCGACCACGCGGATTTCGAACAGCATGCGGGTTTCGCCCGTCGGGCGGCCGGGCGTGTCGTTGCTGGCAAGGTGCAGCCAGCGCTGTTCGAACGCGCCGCCATCGGGCCGAAACACCGCCTCGGCGGTGAACCGCGCGGCGCCGGCCAGCGGGTGGCGCGGCAGGATCAGGGCATCGGCCTGCCCGTCGAACACCATGGCCTTGCCTTCGACCCTGGGATGGCCCTGCACTTGCGGCGCCATGTGGCCGATGCGGGCCAGACTGTCGAACCGCCATACTTCCTGCCGCGCGCTGGCGCAGCCAGGCAACATGAACGCCAGCGCCAGCGCGACGCGCGCGATCATTGCGCTTCTCCCAGCACCACCACGTTGTTGCGCTGGGTCACTTCGGCCACGCCGCTCGAAACCCGCACATGCAGGCCTGCGGCGCGCCAGCCGGAATCGCCAGCGTGACCGTGGCGGTGCGCGGAGTCAAATCGGTGGGCGCCGGCAGCGGCGGCACTGCCGCGCGGGCCAGCACGTGTCCGTCTGCGGTTTCCAGCGTCAGCGTACCCGCCGGCGCCGCCACGCTGCCCAGGCTGTGCACCCCCACGGTGATCCGGCTTCCCTTGCGCGTCACATCGTCGGCGCCAATGCCCAGGTCCGGCCGATGCTCGGGCTGCACCGCCGCGCGCTGCGCGAGGCGGAAGGTCATCACCGTGGTCTGCCCGGTGCGAAGGCCACGGGAATGGAACCGGCGCGTTCCATTTCCACGCTGCGCTTCTCCAGCGGCCCTTGCGCAGCGTCGCCGTCATCCGGCGCGAGGCCCTGCGTCATCGTCCAGGTGCCGGCCACCACGTTCCAGGTGCCCATATCGGCGCGCTGTTCCTGGCGGCTCGTGTTGTGGGCGATGACGGTAAAGCCCTCGGGCGTGGCATCGCGCACCAGGATCGCCACCTTGAGCGCGGCTTCCGGGTCGGCAAAGCGCCAGCTTACCGCGTTGCCCGGCCAGGTCTGGTTGCGTTTCAAGGCAATGCCGCCCAGCCGTTCGCGCTGGAGCAGGTCGTTGGCCGCTTCCACCCGGTCGGTCCACCAGTGGCCCTGCGTGATCATATACATATGCTGGCTTTTGTCGGCGATGCCGGCGGCATTCAGCGCTTCCAGCCAGGCGCGGTTGCCGGTGCTGTTCCATGCTTCGAACCGGGCCACGTCGTTCCCGTTTTCAGCGCCCTTGCGCAGCACATCGGCCCAGTCGCCGCGCTTGCCCAGCACGGTCAGCGCATTTTCGTTAAGCTCGCCCAGCGCGGCAAAATTGCCAGTTCCCAGCCGGCCCAGCACGGGGCGCAGGTACTTGTCATCCCCGGTAAAGCGCCAGGCCGCCCAAGCCGATTGCATCGGCAGGCTGGCCCCGCCGCCGTCCCCGGCCCGCTCGGCATCGCTGTTCCAGCCGATGTCATTGGGAAAGCGCCACAGCCCGTCGGCGCCCTGCTTGCCATGGGCCAGCAGCCCGTCGATCAGGCCCGTCACCAGATGCCGAGCCGTGGGATCGGCATTGTACAGGCCCAGCAGGACCGGCGTGTGCATGATCACGAAGCCATAGGGCTTTTGCCAGGCCCACGGCTCGTCGCGATAGATCTTGCGCCCGCCATACCAGCTTGAGGAAATGTGCATATGCCCGGCCGGATTGGTGCGGATCACACTGCCCAGCGCCTTGACCGTGGCCATCATCCGCTCCACCGCCTTGGGCTCCCCCCAATTGAGATAGAGCCGCTCGGCGTCGGAATTGATGCCTTCCTCGTAAACGTGCAGTTCGTCGCTGGTGATGTAGCTCAAGCCATCGACGATCATGCCATTCTTGTAGACCGCATCGGACAGCGCGCGCAGCGAGGCGTTGATCTTGTCCGGGTCCACGCCCATCAGCGCCATGCCCGGCCATTGCTGCGTCAGGTCGGTATCGTCGGAAATGCCGCCGCCGAAATCGCCATAAGGCACCTGGCGGTTGTCGATCCACCAGTTGACGAACTGGCGGGCCAGCTTGAGATCTTCCAACTGGCGAAAGGCCCAAAGCGGCATGCCCTGCGGCGCTTGTGGCTGCATGAACGGTGGCAGCTGGTCCTGCGAATAGCCGATGTCGGCCCAATAGCGCCGCGCCTCAAGATTGTCCGGGTCCACGCGCAACAAGTCGGTAATGTCGCCATAAAGCCGGCGATAGAGCCCCGCACGTTTCGAGGCGGTGTGTTCCTCCACCAGGAAGGCCCAGTTGTCTTTCACCTGGTTGAAGCGGTCTGCCACATGCTCCTTGAGCGCGGCCGCGCGATCCTTGAACACCAGCCGCACGCCCATGCCATCGAGCGATGCCGGCCCGAAATCGGGCGCGGCGGACGCCACCGTCAGGTAGAGGCTCTCGCCTGTCAGGATGCGGTCGCGCAAGTCCAGCCATAGCGTGCGCGCCTCGCCCGGCCGTACGGAAACCTGCAGGTCGATCATGTCGCGCCCCGGCCAGATCGGGTCTTTCACGCGGATGTTCAGCGCAATTAGCCCCTTGGCATCAGGCGTGGCATGGAGAGCGGGCAGATCGAGCGCCACGCCATCCAGCCCGTCGTGGCTGTTTTCCCAGCCATAGTTCCACGCCCGCGCCAGTGGCCGGCCCGCCGGGGCATCGCCAAAGTTCGACGGGATCAGCACATGCACCAGCGGCAGCCGCGCCGCGCCCTCGTCGCGCACTGCCGTGTCGTTGCCTGCCGCGCTTCCCGCGCCTACCGCCGCGCGCACGCCGTCGGTGGGCAGCGCCACCACCGTGGCGCGCTCCGCCGCCGGGTAGCGACCGGCGATGAAAGCATTGAGGCCCGCCAGCGCGCCCAGATCGGTGGGCGCAGCACTGCGCACGGTATAGCGCAACTGGAACGTGCCGGCCGGCACGGGGCCAGCATGCATGTCGTAGGCCCAGATTTCCTGGATCGGCTGTTCCTGCATCACATTGGTGAAGCGCAGCACGCCACCGGTACGCGGCGCGGCCTGGGTGACCGAGCGCACCACCCCTTGTGGGCGCGTGGCAAGCTTTTGCCAGCCGCCCTGCCCATCGGCCGACCATTCCAGCGCGCCATAAGCAGCGCCGCGGATCTCCACGCGGTTGAACCGCTCGGCCACCGGCACGGTCAGGCTATAGGCCTTGCCCCCTTCGACATAGACGTTCCAATCGGGCAGTTCGAAATAGTCGTCGCGACCCGGCAGGCGGGAGCGATTGTAGACGCCGGGCCAGGTGGTTTCGGCAATGCCGTCCACCCCTTTCCACATCCATTCCTTGAGGTCCTTGGCGTCGGCAAATTCCACCTTGCGCACCGTGGTGACCGGATCGGTGAGCAGCGGCGGGGCCATGCCGTCCCAGCCGAAGCGGTGCAGCCAGGCGGCACGATCGGGCGCCACGGGCTGCGGTGCCGGGTCCTGGTGCGCGGCAAGTGCCGCTACGCCAGCGCCGTCCAGCATGTGGTCATAGACGCGAATGTCATCCAGGTCTGACCCGCGCATGAAGTTGTAGCGGCTCTGCACCTGGTGCGGCGCCATGACCCGGCCAGCCAGGCCGAACTGGTCGAGCCCCATGTCGAGATCGGCAACCTGCACCTTGCGCGCCACTTCGCGCCCGTCCCAGAACAACGTGACGCCGCGCGTCTCGTCCCAGGCGAAAGCCAGGTGGTGCCAGGCATTGGGCGCGGGCGGCGTCGGGATCGTCCAGCTGACCCGCACCCGCGAAAGGTTGGCGTCGGTGACGAAAGCGTCAAAGCCGTGGCCATTCCAGTCGATGCGCAGGAACGCCATGTCCCAGCTGGAATGATCGGCCGCGCCGGCGCGGAAGATCACGAACGGCGTCTCGCCCACCGGGGTATGGCTGCGCCAGAAGAACGACAGCGTGCCTCGCTGCGCCAGCATGTTGCCCGGCGCATTCCACGCAACATAGCCGCCATCGCCCCAGCGCCCGGCCCCACCGGTGGCGCCATCGGGCACGATGGCCACGTCGCTCTGGAAATTGGGCACGGCATCGCCGCCGGCTTGCATCGCCGTGAAGCCCGTATCCAGCGGGGCGTGGAACAGCAGGCCATCGGCCGGCGTGGCGTGCGCGGCCGTGGCAGCGCAGATCAGAGCCAGCAGCGAGGCGCCACGCAAAAGCGGATGGGGCACGGCAATTCTCCCAGGCAAATCTCTGTTCATTTTTTTCACCATCACCCGGGGTGACGAAGATGGCGAGCTAACCCAGCGCGCGAAAGCGGAAATCGCGGAACCGCGCTTCCCCCTTGCCCGCCGCATAAAGGCCCGGACGCAGCATCAGGAAGCCGCCGCGCACGTTGTGGTGATAACCCGACACTTCCATCCCACGGTCAAAGCGGCGCCAGGTCTGCCCGCCATCGCCGCTGGTGTGGAAGGACACGATGTGCCGATCGTTGCGCACGCGCAAGCGCATCGCCGGCCCGTATGGATTGGCCGGGCGGCCGCGCTCCATCCCATATTGGTGCGTCACGAAACGCCGGGTATCGAACCCCAGCCCGCAATAGAGCGCCTGGTCATAGAACAGCACCAAGCCGGCGGTGGTTTCGGGATCGATCTCGATCGCGCACTCGAACTCATAGGCCCGGTCCCCGGCGATGAGCAGCAGCGGGGCGGAATCGGCAGGCGCGGTGCCGCGGGCCGCCAGGTGCAGGCAATGGTTGGAGACGCGCGCCCGGCTGGCTTCGTCCCGCGCGGGCTTGAAGAAATTCCAGCGGCGGCCCAGTTCGAGCGTGGCGAAATCGTCGGACAAGGGCAGGCCATGTGGCCCGGCCTTGCGCCCGCCGCCCCCGGGGAGAAACGGCGCGGGCAGCGGCGCGGCGAGATCGCCGCCTTTCATGCGGAACCAGCCGTCGGCGGTCCATTCCACTGGATCGAGCAGCGTCTGGCGCCCCAGCGTCCAATAGTCGCGCTCGAACCCGTGATAGACCGACCACCAGTCCCCGCCCGGCCCTTCGAACACGGTGGCATGCCCGCGCGACCACCAGGCCTCATCCCGGCTTTGCGTGCGCACGATCGGGTTGTGCGGGCAGTTTTCCCACGGCCCGTGGATGGAGCGCGATCGCGCCGCGATGACCATGTGCCCGGTGGGCGGGCCGGCGGTGCCGCCCACGGCGTTGATCAAATAGAACCAACCGCCGTGCGCCACGATCTTGGGGCCTTCGGGCGAAAACCCTTCCACATCCCAATCCTCGGGGTAGTGCCAGGGATCATAGACGTGCTCTACCTTGCCCATCGTGGACAGGCCATCGGCGGCAAGCGCCACGCGATCTCCGTCCGACAGGAACAGCCAGCGCGAGCCATCCTCGCCCACGGCATGGCCAGGATCGATATGATCGGGCAGGCCGAGGTCAATCGGCGCGCTCCACGGCCCCTCGATCCGGTCTGCCCAGATCACATAGTTGGCATTGGGATTGGCCTTGGCGGGGAAATAGATGAAGTAGCGCCCGTTGTGGCGGCACAGGTCCGGCGCCCAGACCGCGCCGACATTCTGGGTGAGCGCGGCGGTGATCGGCCGCCAGTTGAGCAGGTCCTGCGAATGCCAGATGACCAGCCCCGGATAGGAATCGAACGTGGAAAAGGTCATGTAATAGTCGGCGCCGTCCTTCAGGATCGACGGATCGGGATGATCGCCGGCCATGATCGGATTGCGATAGGTGCCGTTGCCCAGATCGGCCAGGCGCTGGCCATCGAACCCGCGCGGGGCGTGGGGCACTGGCGCCAAGGGCACTGGCGGCGCGGCACGGGCCGGCAGGCTGGAAAGCCCCGCCAGACCCACCGCGCCGGCCAGCGCGCCGCGCCGGTCGACGGTGCCGCTCATGCCGCGATCCGCACCGGTGCCAGGCGCGGGCTGAGCAGGTGGACCACCGCAAGCGCCACGAGATAGGCGCTGGCGCAGATGGCAAAGAGCACTTCGTAGCTGTGCGTGGCATCGAGGATGTAGCCGGCAAACAGCGCCATGCCCATGCCGCCAAAGGCCCCCATCGTGCCGCCGATGCCCACCACCGAACCCACCGCGCCGCGCGGAAACATGTCGGAAGGCAGGGTATAGAGATTGGCGGAAAAGGCCTGGTGCGCAGCCGTGGCGAGGCCGATAATCAAGACGGCCCACCACATGCTGTCCACCCCCTGCACGAACCAGATCGGCAGGACGCAGACCGCGCAGATCAGCATGGTCACCTTGCGCGCGACATTGGGCGTGCGCCCGGCCTTGATCAGGCGCGACGACAGCCAGCCGCCGGCAATGCTGCCCAGGTCCGAAATCAGGTAGATCGCCGCAAGGGGCAGGCCAAAGCTCTTGAGATCGAGGTTGTAGCGCGTGAACAGATAGCCCGGCAGCCAGAACAGGAAGAACCACCAGATCGGGTCGATGAGGAACTTGCCCAGGGCATAGGCCCAGGTCTCGCGCACGGTGAGCAGCCTTGCCCAGCCGATCGGGGTGACCGGGTCGGCCGGATCCTGGCGAATCCAGGCCAGTTCGGCGGCGCTGACGCGGCCGTGCTGCGTGGGATGGCGATAGAGCAGCCACCACGCCACGACCCAGGCAATGCCGAACAGGCCGGTGACGAAGAACGCCATGCGCCAATCGAACCACAGCACCAGCAAGGGCACGAGCAATGGCGTGATGATCGCGCCGACATTAGCCCCGGCGTTGAACACCCCGATGGCAAAGGCGCGCTCACGCTGGGGGAACCAGTCGGTCACCGCGCGGATGCCGGCAGGGAAATTGCCGGATTCGCCCAACCCCAGGCCAAAGCGGGCCAGGGCGAAGGAGACCAGGCCGGTGGCAAAGCCATGGGCGATGTGGCTCACCGTCCAGATGACGATGGCAATGGTATAGCCCAGCCGTGCGCCCAGCGCATCGACCACTTTGCCGAACGAGAGATAGCCGATGGCATAGGCCACCTGGAACCAGAACACGATCGCCGCGAAATCGGATTCCGACCAATGGAAATCGGCCGCCAGCGTGGGCTTGAGCACGCCGATCATCTGCCGGTCGATATAGTTGATCGCCGTGGCGGCAAACAGCAGGGCCACCACCACCCAGCGCGTGCGACCCACATTTGCCGTGGCCGGGATGCCTTCCCCGATCTGCGCTTTCATTGCTTCAACTCCCGAAAGCGGCGGGCTTTTTACCCTGCCGGTCATGCTTGCCCAGCGGCCTTAAGCGGCCACGATCGTGCAGGCGACGCTGCCGTACCCGGCAAAGGCCGCGCGGACCTGTTGCCCCGGCTCTACCGAATGCACCCCGGTGACCGCGCCAGTGGATACCCAAAGGCCGCGCGTCGCATCGATGCCGCGCGCGGCCAGATTGCCCAGCAGAAAACGCACCGCGCCCAACGGGCCATCGAGCATCGTGGCCGTCGTGGCCGTGCCGACAGGGGCACCGTCGATCGACAGCGTTACCGAGATAGACGCAAAATCAATCTCTTGCCATCCGGAAAGGGCTGCCCCCACGACCAAGCCATAGTTGTTGCCATAGTCCGAGACGGTGACCGGCGGACCATCGTCGTTGATCCCCGGGTAAGGCGAACTGGCGACCTCTATACCGATATGCACAGCATCGAGCAGCGCACGCGTGGCGCCATCATCGCCCGGCACCGTCCCGTCCCAGCCCGGCGCCACATGCAGCAGGAATTCTGCCTCTGCCGCAGCAAAGCCTTGCGCAAACACCGGCATGCCGGGCACCTGGCCAAAGCCCGGGATCACCACGCTATCGGCAAAGATCGGCCCGGCCAGGCGGTTGCTGGCCAGACGGGCATCGTCGGGCGGGTTGATCCGCCCCACTTTCCATCCCGCAACCGCGCGGCCGTCAATCGCCAGCGCGGCATCCTGGATGGCATAGGCACCGACCAGATCGGCCGGCGCCTGCCCCGGATAGGATGATAACGCGCGTTTCTCGCGCCGCGCCGCCACGAATGCTTCGGCCACGGCGCGCGCCTCAGACTTTGCCTGTTCCGTCAAACCCATCCCAGCTTACCTCAAGCGGATCGGACAAGGCACTGGCCTGGAAACCGGTGTCAAAACCCGATACAACGCCGTTGAACATGATTTGCCGCGCCCCGCGGTGAACGGGGCAGCATGCGCCTTGCGGCATGGTAACCGGTGTCATATTGCCTTTTACCGCTGACGAAGGCAAGTCTGAAAATCGGGGCCAGAAATCTGGACGCGACGAGAGGCAAGAAGGACACCGCATGGCCAAAGCGCCAAAACCCACGATCAACGATGTGGCGCGCCTTTCCGGGGTGTCGAAAAAGACCGTCAGCCGGGTGATCAACAAGTCACCCCTGCTCAACCAGGCCACCCGCGAAAAGGTGGAAGCGGTGATCGCCCAGCTCGATTATGTGCCCAACCCCCAGGCGCGCGCGCTGGCCTTGCGGCGCAATTTCCTGATCGGGCTGATCCACGACAACCCCAACGCCCAGATGGTGCTCAATGTGCAGGAGGGCATTCTCGACACGATCCGCGCCACCGAATTTGCGCTGGTGGTGCGCCCCGTCGATCGTCACTCGCCCACCCTGCTCGACGATATCCACCGCTTCATCGAACAGCAGCGGCTTTATGGCGTGATGCTGCTCCCTCCGCTGTCCGAAAACGACGAACTGGCCCGGCTGTGCCGCGATCTGGGCTGCACCGTGGTCCGCATGGGATCGGCCCGGCTGGACGACGAAGCCCATCTGGTGGCGTCGAACGACCAGCAGGCGGTGAGCGAGGCGGTGGCCTGGCTGGCCGAGCTGGGCCATAGCCGGATCGGCTTTGTCGCCGGGCCCGACGGCTTCCGCTCCGCCCGCGAGCGCGAGCTGGGCTTCATCGCCGGCATGGGCCGCGCCGGGCTGACGATCGACCCCGCGCTGCTGACGCGCGGGGATTATCGCTTCGAATCTGGTCAGGCCGCCGGCGACGCGCTGCTCGACGGCAAGACGCCGCCCACCGCGATCTTTGCCAGCAACGACGAGATGGCGGCCGGCGTCCTGCACGCCGCCTGCGCGCGCGGCCTGACCGTGCCGCAGGACCTGTCGATCATCGGCTTTGACGATACCGCCATTGCCGCGCACATCTGGCCCCCGCTCACCACCGTGCGCTGGCCGATCCGCGCCATGGCCCGCACCGCCGCGCTCAAGCTGACCCGCCCCGAAACCGCCGCGCGCGAGCCGTCGTTCTTCCCGTCAGACCTGGTGCGGCGGGCATCGGCCGTGGCGCGGGTGCCGGATCAAACCGCTTCGTCAGACCATCCGCCGCTGAAATCCTGACCGGCATAGAAAACGCGGGGAATCACCATCTCGGCGTCAGACACAGCGCGGAGGATGGTAGCGATTCGCCACCGCCCAATCCGCGCGCGCGATGGACCGGCGCGGTCCCGATCAAAAACAGGGGCGGTCAAAACGCCATTGACACCGGTTACCTAAACTCGATACCAAGCCCTCAAGAGCGACGAGGGAGAGTGCGCCATGTTTGCCAAGACCTATCACGCCACCCATCCGGACATGATGGACGGGGTATCGAACGAAGCGCTGCGCGATCGCTACCTGGTGTCGGGCATGTTCGTGGCGGGCGAAGTGAACCTCAACTATTCGCACAACGAGCGCTTCGTGATCGGCGGGGCGGTGCCTGGGGCCGAGCCGCTGGCCCTGCCGCGGCAGACGGCGCCGGCCAGTGCGGCGGGCCATTCGCTGCTGGAGCGGCGCGAGATGGGCGTGGTCAACATCGGTGGACCGGGCTTCGTCACGGTGGACGGACAGCGCTTTGCGGTCGGCAACAAGGAATGCCTCTATGTGCCCATGGGCAGCGAAGAGGTGGTGTTCGAAGGCGAAGGCGCGCGGTTCTACCTCGCCTCTACCCCCGCGCATAAAGCTTTACCGATCAAGCACATCACGCTGGAGCAAGCCAATCCGCTGGCGCGCGGGGACCTGGCCAATTCCAACCAGCGCACGATCTACCAGCTCGTGATCCCCGGCGTATGCGACAGCGCGCAACTGCTGCTCGGCCTCACCGTGCTGGAGGAAGGCAGCGTGTGGAACACCATGCCCCCGCACCTCCACGACCGCCGCAGCGAGATCTATCTCTACTTCGACCTTCCGCAGGAAAACGACCGCGTGTTCCACTACATGGGCGAGCCGGATTCGATGCGCCACCTGGTCATCGCCAACGAAGAGGCGGTGATCAGCCCGCCCTGGTCGATCCACATGGGCTCGGGCACCAAGAAGTATGCGTTCATCTGGGCGATGGGCGGGGAAAACCTCGACTATACGGACATGAACGTGCTCGACATCTGCCAGTTGAAGTAAGCCAAGATGGCCATTTCCTTCAGCCTTGCGGACAAGACCGCGCTGGTCACCGGCGCCAACACCGGGATCGGCCAGGCCATTGCCGTCGCCTTGGCGCAGGCCGGGGCGGACGTCGCCCTGGCCGGCCGGTCAGAGCCTGCGCAAACGCTCGACCTGATCGCGCAGGCCGGGCGCCGCGCGGTGAACATCACTGCCGATCTTTCCACCATCGAACCGGTGGCGCGCGTGGTGGACGAAGCCACCAGCGCGCTGGGGCGGATCGACATCCTGGTGAACAACGCCGGGATCATCCGCCGCGACGACCTGCTACAGTTCAGCGAGGCGGATTGGGACGCGGTGATCGACACCAACCTCAAGACGCTGTTCTTCCTCAGCCAGGCGGCCGCGCGCGGGATGGTGGCGCAGGGCGGCGGCAAGATCATCAACATCGCTTCGCTGCTCACCTTCCAGGGCGGCATCCGCGTGCCCAGCTATGCCGCGGCCAAATCGGGCGTGGGCGGGGTGACCAAGGCCATGGCCAACGAACTGGCGCCCCATGGCGTGCAGGTCAACGCGATCGCGCCCGGCTATATCGCCACCAACAACACCGCCGCGCTCCAGGCCGACGAAACCCGCAACCGCCAGATCCTGGAACGCATTCCCGCCGGGCGCTGGGGCGACCCGCAAGACATTGCCGGCGCGGCAGTGTTCCTTGCTTCGCCCGCGTCAAACTATGTCACCGGCCATGTCCTGGCGGTGGACGGCGGCTGGCTGGCGCGATGAGCGCGCGTTTGGGGCATGTCGTGTGCTTTGGCGAGGTGCTGCTGCGCCTAGCCACGCCCAGCGCGCGGCTGATGCAGCAAAGCGAGTGCCTGGACCTGGTGGTGGGCGGAGCAGAAGCCAACGTGGCCGCTGGCCTCTCCGCGCTGGGCCACCAGGCCGCGATGCTCACCCGCCTGCCGGCCAGCCCGCTGGGCGACAAGGCGCGCGCGGCGCTGGGCGCGGCCGGGGTGGACACGCGCCACGTGGGCCGCGGTGCGGGGCGCATGGGCCTCTATTTCCTGGAAAGCGGCGCGGGCCTGCGCCCCTCGACAATCACCTATGATCGTGCCGGCAGCGTGTTTGCGCTGTCGCGGCCGGACGAATTCGACTTTGCCGCAGCGCTCGATGGCGCGGCGCTGCTGCACCTGTCGGGCATAACCCCGGCACTGGGGCCGGGCGGCGTGGCCCTGGCGCAGGCGGCCGTGGCGGCGGCTGACGCCGCGGGCGTGCCGATCTGCTTCGACGGCAATTACCGCGCCATGCTGTGGGAGGCGTGGGATAGCGATCCGCGCGCGATCCTGGCCGGGCTGATGCAATCGGCCAGTATCATGATCGGCAACCACCGCGATATCGCTCTGCTGCTGGCCCAGCCCTTTTCCGGCGACGGTGCCGACCGGCGGCGCGAAGCCGCGCAGGCCGCCTTCGCCGCCTTCCCGCGCCTCACCCAGATCGCCTCGACCGCGCGCCACATCGCCGGGCCCGACCACCACCGCATCGCCGCCCGCGTCGATGCGCGCGACGCCGCGCACCAGACCGCCGAAGTGGACGTGACCGGCATCGTCGACCGCATCGGCACGGGCGACGCCTTTGCCGCCGGCGTGCTGCACGCCTGGCTCGAACGCGGCGATGTGGCCGCCATGGCCCAGGCGGGCCTGGCCTATACCGCGCTCAAGCACAGCCAGCCCGGCGACATGTGCACGATCCCGCGCGCCGAACTCGATGCATTCTCCGCCAGCGGTGGCGATGTGCGGCGCTGAGGCCGCCGGTAGAACAACAAACGGGAGTGGGCAGGATGGGACCGATTACCCGGCGAAGTTTGGTCACGGGCGCCACCGCCATGGCCGCGCTGGCGCCGCTGCCCTTGCGCGCGGCGTCCCCAACGCAACCCCAGGTGGGGCGCTATCGCGGCATGCGCGAGGAAGGCGTCATGGCGTTCAAGGGCATCCGCTATGGCCGCGCCAGCCGCTTTGCCCGCGCCGTGGCAGAGCCCTTCATCGGAGAAGCCGTGGATGCCACGCGGTTCGGACCGGTCTGCCCGCAGCGCGGCATGGCCGACGCGCCGCAAAGCGAGGATTGCCTGTTCCTCAACGTGTGGACGCCCGAGGCGCACCCGCGCGCTAGCCGCGCGGTCATGGTCTATTTTCATGGCGGTGCTTATGCCAATGGCTCCGTCACCGATCCGTTGACCCACGGCGGGCGGCTCGCGGCCAATGGCGATGTGGTGGTGGTGAGCGTCAACCACCGGCTGGGGCCACTGGGTTATGCCTGGCTCAAGCCGCTCGATCCGCGATTTGCCGATAGCGGCAATCTGGGACAACTCGATCTGATCCTGGCACTGCAATGGGTGCGCGATCATATCGCCGCTTTCGGCGGTGATCCCGCGCGGGTCATGGTCTTTGGCCAATCGGGCGGCGGGGCCAAGATCGCCACGCTGATGGCCATGCCGGCGGCCAAGGGCCTGTTCCACGCCGCCGCCACGATGAGCGGGCAGCAAGTCCAGGCCAGCGGCCCGATCCATGCCCTGGCGCGTACCCGCGCGCTGATGCAGCGGCTGGACGTCAGCGACGTGGAGTCCTTGCGCACGCTGCCGATCGCACGGCTGGTCGAAGCGCTCGATGCCACCGATCCGATCATGGGTGGCAGTGTCTATTTCGGCCCGGTGCTGGACATGACGAACCTGCCGCGCCACCCGTTCTGGCCCGATGCGGCGCCGCAATCGCTGGGCGTGCCGATGATCCTGGGCAATGTGCGTGATGAAACGCGCGCGTTCCTCGATCCGCGCGGCCCCAAGCTGGCCGGACTTTCCTGGGACAATTTGCCTGCGCGCATCGCGGCCGAAGTGAAGATCGACCTCGATCCGCAATGGGTGGTGGCGCAATACCGCGCCCAAGCGCCGGCGTGGAGCGCAGAGCAGGTCTATTATGCCGCCACCACGGCGGGGCGTTCCTGGCCGGGCCAGGTGATCGAGGCCGATGCCCGCGCCGCTGCCGGGGCAGAACACACCTGGGTCTATCAGCTTGACCGCCCTTCCCCACGCGATCCCTTGCGCGGCGCGGCGCATACCGACGATATTCCCTATGTATTCGGCACGCTCGATGCGCGGGGCAGCTATTCCGGCACCGATGCGGCAGCCCGCAAGCTGAGCGCGACGATGATGGCGGCCTTTGCCGGGCTGGCGCGCAGCGGGCGGCCCTGCGGGGTCGGGCGGGGCTTGCCCGATTGGGCGCCCTATCGCCTGCCGCAGCGCGCCACGATGGTGTTCGACGACGCCCCGCACATGGCCGACGACCCGCGCGGCTGGCAGCGCCGGATCTGGGCCACGGCGCCTTATGTGCAGCCGGGCAGCTGATGTGCGAATCACTCGCACGCAGCCCGGCCAAAGCGCCGAGACGGCGCGCAAAAACCGCTTTCCCGGCGGCATGAATTCAGATTAAATTATTGTTTTATAGACTATTTTCTTCATCCAAGGGTTTGCAACGGGGTTCTTGACAGGGGCATGATCGTGCTGCAAAACATATTGCAATGACACCGGTTACCTTTCCTCGCTTGCTGGTGGGGAAACGTCGCCGAAAACAATGAGCCCGGTCCAACTTCCGGGCGATCCGCCGTGCGCGGATGGGAGTAGTGTTGCCGGATCGATGCAAGCCATTGCGTGCATTGTTGACACCGGTATCATCCAGCCTCACGGGCTGAGAGGGGATGTTACGATGCGCAAGAATGTTTCCCGAGTTTCGACGCTGAAGATCGCGCTGTTCGCCGGCAGCGCGCTCGCCCTGCCGCATGGCGCCCAGGCCCGAGCGGCGCCGCAGGATGCCGCGCCACCCGCTGCAGAGGCAGCCGCGCCCGGCACCGGCGAAGACCAGACCCCGGCGATCATCGTCACCGGCTTTCGCCAATCGCTTCAGGCCGCGCTGAATGTAAAGCGCAATTCGGTCTCGGCGGTGGATGCCGTCGTGGCCGAAGACATCGCCAAGTTCCCCGACCAGAACATCGCCGAATCCCTCCAGCGCATTCCCGGCATCTCGATCCAGAAGGATGGCGGCGAAGGCCGCGCGATCACCGTGCGCGGGTTGGGCGCCCAGTTCACCCGCGTGCGCGTCAACGGGTTGGAAACGATCACCACTTCGTCCGACGGCGCCTCGGCCAACCGCGATCGCTCGTTCGATTTCAACGTCTTCGCTTCGGAACTGTTCAGCAGCCTCGTGGTGCACAAGACGGCCGAGGCGAGCCTTGACGAAGGCTCGCTGGGCGCGGTGGTCGATCTCAACACCGGCAATCCGCTGGCGGGCAAGACCGGCCTGACCGCGGTGCTCAACGTGCAGGGTTCGTACAACAGCCTGTCGAAGAACGTCGGCCCGCGCGTGGCCGGGCTGCTGTCGTGGAAGAACGACGCCGGCACGCTGGGCGTGAATGTCTCGGCCGCCTATTCGCACACCGATACGTTGGAAAGCGGCAACAACACGGTGCGCTGGTCGCAGGCCTATTTCAATTCGGTCAATGGCACGCCGTGCTTCTATTCGGTGGCGGGCGACACCGGCGGCACGGCGGTCAACAGCGGCGGTTTCTATCGCCCGTCGACGGCGTGCGATGCCGCCGCCCTGTCGTTCCACCCGCGCATTCCGCGCTATGGCGTGGTGGAGCACGATCGCCGCCGCCTGGGCCTGACCGGCTCGATCCAGTTCGAGCCCAGCACCCACACCAAGATCTCGATCGACGCGCTCTATTCCTCGTTCAAGGAAGACCGCAAGGAAAAGTGGCTGGAAGTGCTGGCCCGTTCCAACGAGCGCAGCTTCAACGTGGTCAACCCCACGTATGACAGCAATGGCAACATGGTCAGCGGCACGTTCAACAATGCCTATGTCCGCACCGAAAGCTATCTGCGCCAGTCGCAGACCAAGTTCTACCAGGTGGGCGCCACGTGGGACCAGGACGTTTCGGACAGCTTGCGCTTCACTTTGCTGGGCGGGTTCTCGCAATCCGATGCCGATATTCCGGTGGAAAGCACAATTGCCTACGACAGCAAGGGTGCCAACGGTTTCACGTTCGATTACAGCAACATGAAATCGCCCGTGCTGAGCTATGGCATCGACGTGACCAACCCGGCGAATTTCCAGCTGGCCGAAATCCGCGATCGCCCGTCTTACGTCACCAACAAGTTCAAGACCGTGCAACTGCGCACCGAATGGGATGTGACCAAGGGCTTTACCGTCAAGCTTGGCGGGATGTGGCGCCGCTATAACTTCCAGACCCAGTTGTGGACGCGCGACACCGTCGCCTGTTCGGGCAATGGCAAGCCCGACCTGATCCTGGGCACCACCACCTGCTCGTCCAGCGTCTATGGCCTGCCCGTCACGTCGAGCATTTCCGACCTCGTCAGCCTGGGCGATTCCGGGCAACCGGGTGGCACCACCTCGCAATTCCTCGCGGCCAATATCGATGCGGCCTCGGCCTATACCAAGCTCTATGGCCGCACCGCGGTGGAAGACCTCGGCTCTAACCGCCAGGTGCAGGAAATCACCTCGGGCGGATACCTGCAGTTCGACGTGAAGGGCGATCTGCTCGGGCTGGAATATGCCGGCAACGCGGGGATCCGCTATGCCCACACCGACCAGCGCTCCACCGGCTATACCGCAGGGGTCGCGGCCACGGTGGGCCGGACCTATGACGACTGGCTGCCTTCGTTCAACATCGCGCTTTATCCGCATCGCGATGTGATCCTGCGCGGCGCCATTGCCAAGGTCATCACCCGGCCTTCGCTGGGCAACCTGAACCCCGGTGGTTCGGTCGACGGGTTCAACTATCGCGTCACCTTCGGCAATCCGTTCCTCAACCCCTATCGCGCCACCAATTTCGACGTTTCGGCCGAATGGTATTTCGCGCCGCAGGCGCTGATCTCGGTGGCCGGGTTCATCAAGCAGATCGAAAGCTTCCCGGTGGCGGGCACGTATGTTGCCACGCTGCCGCAACTGGGCCTCGATCGTTCGGTCCTCACGCCCAGTTCGCCGGCCTACATCAACTATGACCCGGCCCAGGAATACATCGTTTCCTCGCAAGTCAACGGCACCGGGGCGACGCTCAAGGGCCTGGAAATCGCGCTGCAACTGCCCTTCCCGTTCCTGCCCGGCTTCCTCAGCCACACCGGGTTCCAGGGCAATGCCACGCTGATCAAGAGCGATGCCGATTACACCATCACCGGCCCGGCGGTGAGTGCCTGCACCCGCAACGCGGCGGGCGCCTGCACGCTGGCGGGGGTTTCGGCAATCTACAACCAGACCCTGCTCAACGTGTCGAAGAAGGCGTGGAACGCCACGCTCTATTATGACGATGGCAAGTTCAGCCTGCGCGGTTCGGTCAGCTATCGCGGCCCGTTCGTCGATGGCACCAGCGCCACGGGCAACGTGTTCGAAGGCTATGGTTCGTACACCAGCGTCGATGCGGCCGTGCGTTACAAGATCCGTCCGTGGCTGGAACTGTCGATCGACGGCAACAACCTGACCGATGCCTATCGCTATCGCTTCACCGACCAGACCGCCCAGCGGAACTATGAAAACAACCACTATGGCCGCACCATCCTGTTCGGCGCCCGTGCCAAGCTGTGAGGTAACGCCAGGGAGACACTGCCCATG
Source organism: Novosphingobium rhizosphaerae (assembly GCF_050920675.1). Lineage (NCBI taxonomy): Bacteria > Pseudomonadati > Pseudomonadota > Alphaproteobacteria > Sphingomonadales > Sphingomonadaceae > Novosphingobium > Novosphingobium rhizosphaerae. The sequence goes on along the minus strand of NZ_CP137862.1, from coordinate 353,110 downwards.
ACGCTTTCCCGTCGCGCTCTGGTGGCCCGGACGCTTGCGGGGGCAGCATGGGCAACAGCCCGGCCGGCGGTGGGGCAAACCCCACCGCCGGCCGGGCCACGTGGCGTTCCGCCGGGCCTCCCCCAGCCGGTGGAAACGATCGACCTGTGGCCAGATGGCGCCCCCGGCCATCTGGCCGCTCCCTTGATCGAAACCGTCAACGAGCGATCGAGCGATACCCTGGTCAACGACCGCGCGGTGCTGGGCATCACGCGCCCGCGCCTGGCCGTGTTCCGGCCGGATCGGCCCAATGGCGCGGGTGTCATGATCACGCCGGGTGGCGGCTATCGCTGGGTTGTGGTGGACAAGGAAGGCTATGAGATCGGCCGCTGGCTGGCCGCGCGCGGCTTCACGGCCTTCGTGCTGTTCTATCGCCTGCCGGGCGAAGGCTGGTCTTCGGGGCCCGATACCGCCCTGGCAGATGCGCAGCGCGCCATGCGCTTGATCCGCCACCGCGCGCGCGATTATGCGATCGATCCCGAACGCGTGGCCGCGATGGGGTTTTCGGCCGGCGGCCATGTCTGCGCCGATCTGGCCGCGCGCTTTGCCCAACGCGTCTATCCGCAGCAGGATGCGGCCGATGCACTGTCGGCCCGGCCGCACAGCGCCGCGCCGATCTATCCGGTGGTCAGCATGGACCCGGCCATTGCCCATGCCGGCTCCCGCACCCTGCTACTGGGCGCCAAGTCCACGCCGGCGCTCCAGGCCGCGCATTCGCCCGACGCTTGCGTGCCTGCCGATGCGCCCCCGCATTTCCTCTGCCATGCCGAGGATGACGACGTGGTGCCGGTGGAAAACACCGTGCGCCTGCGCGCCGCGCTCAAGGCGCGTGGCATTCCGCTGGAAATGCATCTCTTTGCCAACGGCGGCCACGGCTTTGGCCTGCGCCGCGCGATCGGCAAGCCGGTGGAAGCCTGGCCCGACCTGTGGCGCGCCTGGGCGGCAACGGTGGGGCTGGCCTGACACCGCCTTTGTGCGCATAGAACAGGGATGACCGATCCCAACCCCCAGCCCGGCGCGGACCACGCGCGCCACGCCGAACCCACGATCGAGGATGTCGCGGCGGCAGCCGGGGTGTCGATCCGCACGGTCTCGCGCGTGCTCAACAAGTCTCCCAAGGTCAACGCGCAGACACGCGAACGGATCGAGGCGGCAATTGCCGCACTGCACTTCCGCCCCAGCCTGCGCGCCCGCGCCCTGGCCATGCGGCGCTCGTTCCTGATCGGGCTGATCCACAACGATCGCAACGCACTGGTGCTCGATTCCATCCAGCGCGGCATCGTTTCGGTCACCGCCGAGCAAGGCTATGAACTGATCGTACACTCAACCCCACTGGCCGGCGATGCGGCAATGGCCGATGTCATCGACTTTGCCAGCCGATCGCGGGTGGATGGGCTGATCGTGCTGCCGCCGATTTCGGGCGTGGCAGGGCTGGCGGGCGCACTCGATGGGGCGCAAGTGCCGGCGGTGGCGGTCTCATCGGTGCCACTCGATGGGTTTGCCGGCGTGATCCTGAGCGACGAGCGCGGGGCCGGCGCGCAAGTGGCGCGCCACTTGCTGGACCTGGGCCATCGCCGCCTGGGCCTGGTCAACGGCCCCACCACCATGGCTTCCGCCCGCGAGCGGCGCGCCGGCTTCATTGGCGAAGTCGCCGGCACGGCCGATGCCAGCGTGGCCGAAACGGCGGGCGACTATGGCTTTGCCTCTGGCATGGCGGCCGCGCAAGCCTTGCTGGCGGGGCCGGATCGCCCCACCGCGATTTTTGCCGCCAACGACATCATGGCCGCCGGCGTGCTCAAAGTGGCGGCGCGGATGGGCCTGGGCGTGCCGGGCCAACTCTCCGTCGTCGGCTTTGACGGCAGCATGCTGGCACAGATGCTCACTCCGGCGCTCACCTCGGTGCTGCGCCCGTTCGATGCGATCGCGGCCGCCGCGACCCGCCACCTTATCGCGCGGATCGAAGGCACGGCCCTGCCAGCGCCGTTCCACCCCACGCTGGCGATCGTGCCGGCCGAAACGACTGGTCCGGCGCCGAAAAGCTGATCAGGGCAGCCGCCCCTCCTCCAGCGCCGCATGCGCGTGCGCCACGGCATCGACGAAGTCTTCGTCGTGGCCCAGCGCGCCGAACACGGCCGGCATAGCCAGCACCGCGCGCCAATCGGGCGCACGGGCCAGGAGTTCGCCCGCTAGGGGATCGGTGATCGGGCGGCCATCGCGCGCCGCGGCCGCCAGAAAGCGCAGCCAGGCCGCGATCGGCACGGCCAGCCGGTCGATCGGCCGGCCCGCGTCGAGCGCGTCCTGCACTGTGCCGAGCAAGCGATAGGGCAGCTTCTGCGAGCCATCCCAGGCAATCTGCGCCAACAGGTGCCGGATCGCCGAATTGGCAAAGCGCGCCAGCACATCGCCGATGTACCCCGCCAGGTTCAGGCCCGGCGGCGCCTTGACCGACGGGGCGATATCCTCGCGCATCAGCCGTTCCACGAACGTGGCGAGCGCCGCATCCTGCATCGCCTGGGCCACCGTTTCATGGCCCAGGCCCAGCCCGAGATAGGCCAGCGTGGAATGCGCGCCGTTGAGCAGGCGCAGCTTGGCCGCCTCGAACGGGCGCACGTCTGCCGCAAAGGTCGCGCCCGCCAGGTCGAGCGCGGGGCGCTCCCCGGCAAAGCGATCCTCGATTACCCATTGCGTGAAGCGTTCACGCTGGATCGGCCAGGCGTCTTCCAGACCGGTTGCCGCGGCCACCTGCGCGCGCAGCGCATCATCGGTGGCCGGCGTGATCGAATCCACCATGGCATTGGGAAAGCGCACGTGATCGCCGATCCAGCGCGCCGTTTCGCCATCCACCGCCTGCGCCAGCGCCAAGGTGGCGGCTTCCAGCTTGCGCCCATTGTCGGTCACGTTGTCACACGACAGCACGGTCACGCCGGGCAGGCCGGCGGCGCGCCGCGCGGCCAGGCCCTGCACCAGCCAGCCGATGAAGCTGGCCGGTACCCAGCCCGGCCCGCCAGCCGCTGCCAGGTCAGCGGCAATGGCAGGATGGGCAAAGTCCAGCGCGCCATCGCCGCCCAGGCAATAGCCCTTTTCCGTCACCGTCGCGCTGATCACGCGGGTATCGGCATGGGCCAGCGCGGCCAGGATCGCGGCGGGCGCCGCGCCAGTAAGCACCTGGCCCACGCTGCCGATCACGCGGTAATCGGTCTGTGCATCGAGCAAGGCCAGCGTGTAGAGCCCGCCCTGTGGGTTCAGCGCCTGGGCCACACCTTGCGAATGCAGGCTGACCCCGGTGATGCCCCAGCGCGGATCGCGGGCCAGCAAGGTGTCGAACGCGGCGGCCTGGTGCGCGCGGTGAAAAGCGCCGGGGCCGAAATGAACCACGCCCTGGCGCACCATGGTGCGGTCATAGGCCGGGCGCGCCACCTCGGCAGGCACAAGCTGCAGCGTTTCGGGGGAGAGCCGCATCAGCCCTGCCCTTCCGGCGTAGGCAGGCCATAAGCGCGCCGCACCAGCCCCGTGGTCAATTCCACGATGAGTTCGGCCGCTTCCCAATCGGCCAGGCGGTGTTCGGCCACCAGCCGCGCGAGGAAGCCGCAATCGATCCGCCGCGCCACGTCATGCCGCGCCGGGATGGAAAGGAACGCGCGAGTATCGTCATTGAAGCCCACGGTGTTGTAGAGCCAGCGGTTTCCGTGGTCATTTCGCGGAATCGGCGCATGCCTTCGGGGCTATCGTGGAACCACCAGGCCGGCCCCAGCTTGAGGCACGGATAGTGCCCGGCCAACGGCGCCAGTTCGCGGGCATAGGTCGTTTCATCCAGCGTAAAAAGGATGACCTTGAGCGCCGGTTCATTGCCGAACAGATCGAGCATCGGGCGCAGCGCCTCGACATATTCGGTGGCGCGGGGAATGTCGGCGCCCTTGTCGCGCCCGTGGCTGGCAAAAAGCTGCGCATTGTGGTTGCGCGTGGCGCCGGGGTGGATCTGCATGGTCATGCCATCCTCCAGGCTCATCCGCGCCATTTCGGTCAGCATCTGGGCGCGAAACAGTTCCGCCTCTGCCGCATCGGCCCGGCCAGCCATGACTTTGGCAAACAGCGCCTCGCATTGCGCGCGCGAAAGATTGGCCGTGCGCGGGGTGAGAAAGCCGTGGTCGGTGGCGGTTGCACCCATCGCGCGGAAATCGGCGCGGCGCCGGCGGTGCGCGGCAAGGTAGCCGGTCCAACTCGTCACGTCCTCTCCGCTCAATTCGGCAAAACGCGCCATATCGCGGGCAAAGGCATCGTGTTCGGGATCGATCACCGAATCCGGGCGATAGGTGGGTGACCACATTGCCCTGCCAGCCAGATGCCCGGATGGCCTTGTGGTGCGCCAGATCGTCGGCCGCGCCTTCGGTGGTGGCGAGCAGTTCGATATTGAACCGCTCGAACAGCGCGCGCGGCGAAACGCCGGGCTGGCCAGCGCCGCACCGATCGCGTCGTAATAATGGTCCGCACTCGTTTCATTGAGCGTTCGGTAATCCCGAAGACCTCGGCAAAGACATGGCCCAGCCACATCGCCGAAGGCGTGCCGCGAAACAGGTGCCAGTGGCTGGCAAAGGTGCGCCAGGCCACGCGCGGATCGGTTTCGGGCAGCACGCCACCCTGGCGCGGCACGCCCAGCGCATCGAGCGACACGCCTTGCGAATAAAGCATGCGGAACAGGTAATGGTCGGGCGCAAGCAGCAGTTCGGTCGCATTGGCCCAGGGCGCATCGCTGGCAAACCATTCCGGGTCGGTATGGCCGTGCGGGCTGATGATCGGCGCCTTGGCCACCAGGCCATAGAGTTCGCGCGCAATCGCCCGCGTGGCGGGATCGGCGGGAAACAGGCGATCGGGATGAAGGTCGAGTCTGGGCATCGAAAAAGCCTCTTGCATGCGGCGAAAAGGGCTCTAGCCGGTTGTGCCAGCGCTGGCAACAGTGTATCCCAGCCGCATGACCGAGGCCCTCACCACCCTTCCCGATGCCCTGCAGATCGCCCCGCGCGATGATGTTGCCGTGGCGCTGCGTCCGCTCGACGCGGGCGAGACAATTGCCGTGGGGACCAGCCGCGTGGTGTTGCGCGATGCCGTGCCGGCGGGACACAAGTTCGCGCTGCACTCCCTCTCGGCAGGCGCCCCGGTGCACCGTTATGGCGCGCGCATAGGCCTGGCGACCCAGGCGATCGCGGCGGGCGAGCATGTGCACAGCCACAACCTGAAGACGGCACTGGGCGGGGAACTGGCCTATGCCTTTGCCCCGCATGCGGATACCGCGCCCGTTGCGCCGGGGGATGCGCCCACGTTCCTGGGCTTTGCCCGCGCCGATGGCAGCGTGGGCACGCGCAACGAGCTGTGGATCCTGCCCACCGTGGGCTGCGTAGGCCGGCTGGGCGAGCGCCTGGCGCAGCGCGGCCAGGGCATGGCGGCGGCCCTGCCCGGCGCCGCTATCGATGGCGTCCATGCGTTCAACCACCCATTTGGCTGTTCGCAACTGGGCGCTGACCTGGATGGCACGGCCGCGATCCTGGCCGCCCTGGCGATGAATCCCAATGCCGGCGGCGTGCTGCTGCTCGGTCTCGGCTGCGAATCCAACCAGCTCGATGCGCTGCTCACGCGCATTCCGCCCGAACGGCGGACGCGCCTGCGCGTGCTGCGCGCGCAGAGCGAGGCCGACGAATTTGCCGCCGGGCTTGGCCATATCGAGGATCTGCTGGCGGTGATGGCGCAGGATCGGCGCTCGCCGGTGCCGCTTTCCGCGCTGCGCCTGGGCGTGAAATGCGGCGGATCTGACGCGATGAGCGGGTTGACCGCCAATCCCTTGATCGGACGGATGACCGATGCCGTCACCCAGGCCGGGGGCGCGGCGATCCTGACCGAAATTCCCGAGGTGTTCGGCGCGGAAACCCTGCTGCTGGAACGCGCGACCAGCGCCGAGGTGTTCGATCGGCTCTCCACCCTGGTCAACCGCTTCAAGCGCTATTTCCTCGATCATGGAGAGCCTGTTTCGGAAAACCCCAGCCCCGGCAATATTGCCGGGGGCATCACCACGCTGGAGGAAAAGTCACTTGGCGCGGTGCAAAAGGGCGGCCAGGCCCCGGTGACCGACGTGATCGACTATGGCCAGACGCTCAGCCACCGCGGCCTCACCGTGCTGGAAGCGCCGGGCAACGATGCGGTTTCCACCACCGCGCTCGCCGCGGCCGGCGCCACGCTCACGCTGTTTTCCACCGGACGTGGCACCCCGCTGGGCAGCCCGGTGCCGACGATGAAGATCGCCTCGAACACCGCGTTGGCCCGGCACAAACCCGGCTGGATCGATTTCGACGCGGGCCAGGCGCTCGACATCGGCATGGACGCCGCGGCGCAGGCCCTGCTCGCTCGCATTATCGCCGTGGCCAGCGGCGAACCGGCGCGCAACGAAGCCAACGACGAACGCGCCATCGGCATCTGGAAACGCGGCGTGACGCTTTAGGTTTTTGTGGTCGCGCTTTAGAAAATGGGCCGGCTCAACGACAGCAGCGCCGCCGCTTCGCGCACGTGGCGTTCCCAGGTGCTGCCGGCATAAGGCGCGCAGGCAAAGCTCACGTTCAGCCGGTCATCGCGCAGACCATCGACCCAGCGTAGCGCCACGCTGCCGCCCGCATCGCTTTCTGGGGCGGTGCAGCCCGCGTTGCCAGAAACCGCCTTGACCCCCAGCGGCCGATCGCCATCCAACGCGGCGATGAAGGCATTGGCGTTCCGTGGCCGGGTCTTGGTCGGCGTGCGGCGATAGACCCACTTCTGGTGAATCATGTCCCAGTTGCCGCGCTCGATCAGTACTTCGCCCGTGGGCGAGACCGAAAGCCTGACCGTCTCGCAATCCTTGCAGCCCGACGGCGGCGACACCGTCACCACGACCGTGGAGACAGCAACCGGCGGCGGCGGCGGCGGTGGGGGTGGCGGCGGTGGCGGGGGATCGGGCGAGCGGTTCACGACGATGGGCGCGGCTTCCGGGACGGGCTCGGGCGCAGGAGGCGGCGGCGCAACCGGTGCGGGTGCCGCAGGCGGTGTATAGGCGGGAGCGGGAGCGGGAGCGGGCGCAGGCGCCGGTACTGGAGCGGGTGCGGGAGAAGGCGCCGGTTCGGGTGCCGGAGCGGCCAGCGGCGGGCTGACCGGGGCCGACGCGGGAGGCGTGGGTTCGGTATCGGCGGCCGGCGGTGGCAGTGGTGCGGTTTGGGTTTGGGTTTCTGTCTGGGTTTGGTCCTGTTCCGGTTCAGCCTGCGGGGCCGGCGCGGCAGGTTCTGCCCGGGCCCTGGCCGGCATCGCGCGGCGCGCGGCGGCTTCGTGGTGGAACAGCGCCGGCCCGCAGCCTTGCAGCGCGAGGGCCGCAACGCAGGCCGTGCCCGCCAGGAAAACACGCACCGAGGACTTCAACATGATGGGATCCCGACCAAGAACAACCGCGCGATGGGGGAATCCCCTGTTCCCGCGCGCATGCTCTTATCGCGCCTCGATCGCGCCGGGTATCCCCCCTTGCCGATTTTTCGATATGTCGCCAAGCCTTGCGGGGATGCCGCGGTGCCTCAGGCCGCCAGGCCTGCATAACGATCGAGCTTGGCCAGCGGTTCTTCGGGCCAGCGCGACAGCAGCACCAGGCGCTTGTGGCCATGGCCGATCGCGAGTTCATCGGTCACGCCCATGCCGCCGTGGAACTGGATCATGTCGTGGCCCAGCGCCAGCGAGACTTCGCTGATGAAGGCGCGAGCCCCGGCCACGGCATGGGCAAAATCGTGCGCGTGCGACGCTGGGTCACCGCCATCGCCGCTTCCCACCAGGGCCAGGTTGAGCAAAGCCTTGGATTGTTCCAGCGCGCAATAGTGCGCCACCATGCGATGCTGGATCGCCTGGAAACGGCCCAGGGGCGTGTTGAACTGGCTGCGCGTGCGCAGATATTCCAGCGTCTCGTCAAAAATGCGCTGCATGACGCCCACCGCCTCTGCGGCGCGGGCCAGATCAGCCAGCGGCATGACCTGGTCGAGCAGGGCAAGCCCGCCACTGAGCGCGTGATCGGCGGGGACGGTGACGCCATCAAGCGCAAGATGCGCGGCCACGCTGCCATCGATCATCCGCCACGGCGTGAGCGTCAGGCCGGGGACATCGGCGGGTACCAGGTAGAAACCCACGCCATCGTTGCCACCGCTTGTGGCAGTTCGTGCGCTGACGACAAAGGCGTCGGCGCCCACGCCCGCTGGCACGCAATGCTTGATGCCGGAAAGGCGCACGGTTCCCGGCCCGGCTTCGCTGCGCGTTTCCACCCATGCTGCATTGCCGCGACTCGATGGCTCGGCATGGGCCAGCGCCACGCGACGGGTGCCGGTCGAAAGCCCCTCGCGCCAGGCCGCAGCCAGGTCTTCGCCCGCACCGGCCAGCAAAAGCCGTGCGCCCACGAGCACGCTTTCGGTCAGCGGCTCGGTCACCAACCCTCGCCCCAGCGCGCCAAACAGCGCCACGATCGCTCCCGCGTCCAGGTTCATGCCCCCGTCGCGCTCGTCCAGCGGCGCCGCCATCAGCCCGAATTCAGCGAGCAAGTCCCAGTTTTCCTGGGAAAAACCCTGCGGATGCGTCTGATAGGCACAGCGCCGCTCGATATGATAGCGGTCGGCCACAAAGCGATCGGCCAGGTCGGCCAGCATGGTTTCTTCTTCGCTGCGCTCGAAATTCATGGGTTTTGCTCCCTCGCCAAGCGATCTAGCACTACCGACAGGCCAACCACGCTGCGAAAAAGGCTAGGAAGGCTCACAACGCCCGATCAAAAGAAGGCAAAAGAGATGGTCCTGGAGATGGATGCCCCAAGCCTGGAATGGTTGATGCCGTGCGTATCACGGCGCCAGATCAGATCCGCCGCGCGGCGCAAGCGCTCGATGCGCTCGCCCGCAGTTGCGGATTGCAAGCCGCGCCCGCGCACAACATTGCCGACAAGCGCACGCCGATGGACGCCGATGGCAGCGTGCTGGCGCGCGACGTGTTCGGCTGGACCAACGAGAAGGCCTGGTGGCAGAACCCACGCATCGCGCTGGATTCGCCGATCACCACGGCCTGCCGCTTTGAAAGCGAGCCGTTCTGGATGAACGAGAAGGGCTGCCACACCCGTGCACCCAACCGCTATCTCGCCGCGATCGACCTCACCAACTTCGAAACCCGGGCGATGACCCGCGCGGCAATCGTCGTGCCGGTCCACCTGCCCTTTGGCCAGATCGGCGCCGTCTCGTTCAATCCGCTGGACCAGTCGCTTACCGATCTTGGCCCGCTGTTCCGCCGCTATGGCGATATCTTCGGCCTGGTCGGGCGCACGTTCATCACCAGCTATGTCAACACGATGGGTTCGCTTCAGGCCTTGCCGCCAGGCTCGCGCCTGTCGAAGCGCGAGGTGGAGTGCCTGCGCTGGGCGGCAATCGGCAAGACCGACCTGGAAATCAGCATGATCATCGGCCGCAGCCGCGCCACGGTGCGCTTCCACATCCACAACGCCTCGATCAAGCTGGACGCGGTCAACCGCAGCCAGACCGTCTTCAAGGCGGCCCAGCTCGGCTACATTTCGCTCAACAAGTAGGCGTGCAGCATTTCCGCAGCATAGCGCGCGTCGTTTCGGCGCGGCGTGGCGCCGTGCCCGGCGCAATTGCGCCGTTTCCCCTGCCCTTTTGATTGGCCCTAGCGTTTTGAAGAGTCGCCAGCAGGGGCACCGGCGGGCTTTATCGGGAAAGCGGAATCACAACAGCGCCCGCATTGTCAGGAGAGGAAAACTTTGCCCCAGCCCGCCGCCCTGTTCATGCCCGAAGCGCCCTTGCGGCTGATGGGTGGGCGCGAGCGGGATAGCGGGCGCATCGTGTTTCCCCATCCCGCAGCACCGGCGTTCGAACCGATCGCGCTTTCGCCGCGCGGCACGCTGTGGTCCTATACCATCCAGCACTTTCGTCCGAAAAGCCCGCCTTATGCCGGGCCGGAGGACTTCACCCCCTGGGCGCTCGGCTATGTCGAGCTACCCGGCGAAGTAATCGTGCAGGCGCGCCTGGTGGATGTGGCGTTCGACGCCATCCGCATCGGCATGGATCTGGTGCTGACCCGCGTGGCGCTTGATGCGCAGGCCGCAACGCCGTTGTGGCTGCCCGCGTTCCGCCCGGCGGAGGCAGCGGCATGAGCGCGGCCGTCGAGATCGTGGGGATCGGGATCCATCCGTTTGGCCGCACCGAAGGGCGATCCGGCCTCGAACAGGGCGTGCTCGCCGTGCGCGCGGCGTTGGCCGATGCCGGGGTAGAGTGGCGCGATATCCAGTTTGCCTATGGCGGATCGGATGCGGCCGGCAATCCCGACTCCATGGTCTCGCACCTGGGGCTGACCGGCGTGCAGTTCATCAATGTACGCAACGGCTGTGCCACCGGCGGCTCCGCGCTGTTTTCGGCGCAGATGGCGATCCGTTCGGGCGAGTTCGAGCTGGGCCTGGCGCTCGGCTTCGACAAGCATCCGCGCGGCGCGTTCAATGCCCTGCCGGCGGAATACAACCTGCCCGAATGGTACGGCGAAGCCGGCTACATGGTCACCACGCAGTTCTTTGCCGCCAAGATCATGCGCTACATGCACCTGCACGGCATTTCGCGCCGCACGCTGGGGCTGGTGGCGGAAAAGGCCTTTGCCAACGGCGTCCACGCGCCCCACGCCTGGCGGCGAGAGCCGGTGGCGCTCGACACCATTCTCGATGCGCCGATGGTGTCAGACCCCTTCACCAAGTTCATGTTCTGCTCGCCGGGCGAAGGCGCCGTGGCGCTGGTGCTGGCGAGCGAGCGCAAGGCACGCCAATTGGGCGCCGCACCCATCCGCCTGGCCGCCGCCACCATGCGCACCCGCCCGCCCGGCAGTTTCGAAGTCTTTGCTCCCTGCATCGATATCGGCGGCGGCACCGCAACGGCCACGCGCCTGGCATCGGCTGCTGCGTTCGAGGCGGCCGGCATCGGCCCCGCCGAGATCGCCGTGGCGCAGTTGCAAGACACTGAAGCGGGGGCAGAGATCATGCACATGGCCGAGAACGGCTTTTGCCCCGATGGCGCGCAGGAGGAATGGCTGGCGCAAGGACGGACGCGCATCGATGGCACCCTGCCGGTCAACACCGATGGCGGATGCCTTGCCTGCGGGGAGCCGATCGGCGCTTCTGGCCTGCGCCAGGTTTATGAAAACGTTGTGCAATTGCGTGGCGCGGGCGGTGGGCGGCAAGTGCCGGGCAGCCCACGCACGGCCTACAGCCACGTCTATGGCGCCCCCGGCGTCTCTGCCGTCACCATTCTTCAGAAATAGCCCCGATGGACCTTGATCTCTCTCCCCAAGACCTGGCGTTCCGAGACGAAGTGCGCGCGTTCCTGGCCGAAAACCTGACAGCGCAGATCCGCGATGGCGCCGCCGCCACGCCATCGGTCTTCGTGGAGCCCGACATCGGCCAGGCGTGGAACGCCGTGCTGCACAAGCAGGGCTGGCTCGCCTATCAATGGCCCAAGGAATACGGCGGCACGGGGTGGAGCCCGGTGCAGCGCTACATCTTCGAAAAGGAATGCGCCGAAGCCGGCGCGCCCAACCTGACGGTGCTGGGCCTCAAGCTCGTGGCCCCGGTGATCTACACGTTTGGCACGCCCGAACAGAAGGCGCATTATCTGCCGCGCATCCTCTCGGGCGAAGATTACTGGTGCCAGGGCTTTTCCGAGCCGGCGAGCGGATCGGACCTGGCCAGCCTGCAATGCCGCGCCGTGCGGATCAGCGACGAACGCGGCGAGCGCTATGTCGTCAACGGATCGAAGATCTGGACCACCCATGCCCATTGGGCCAACCGCATGTTCTGCCTGGCGCGCACCGATGCCAGCGCGCACAAGAACGCGGGCATTTCGTTCCTGCTGATCGACATGAACCAGCCGGGCATCTCGGTGCGCCCGATCCTGACGCTGGCGGGCGATCACGAAGTCAACCAGGTGTTCCTGGAAGACGTGGAAGTGCCGGTAAGCGACCGCGTGGGCGCCGAGGGCGATGGCTGGAAACTGGCCAAGTTCCTGCTGGAAAACGAACGCGGCGGTTCGTGCCACGCGCCCAAGCTGGCCTATGACTTGCGCCGGATCGAGGCCGACGCTGTCAGCCAGAGCGATGGCCACGGCGGCAAGATGGCCGGCAACGCCGAATGGCGCCGGCGCGTGGCGCGCATCCGCCTGGGGGTGGAATCGCTCGAAATGATCGAACTGAAGATCCTTTCGGAAATCGCCCATGGGCAAAAGCCGGGGCCGCAAACCTCGCTGGTCAAGCTCCTGGCCTCGAACCTGCGGCAGGATATCGACCTCTTGGCGATGGACTTGCTCGGCCTTGCCGGGCTGGAACTGGAACGCCAGCGCCCGCTCTATGGGCCCGGCGCCCCTGTGCCGGTGCATGGCGGGCAAAGCCAGGTTGCTGCCGCGCGCTATCTCAACAGTCGTGCCTGGACGATCTTTGGCGGCACCAACGAGGTGCAGGCCGGGATCATCGCCAAGACCGTGCTGCATCTTTAAGCCATGAACAGGCAAAACAGAACCGTCGGGAGTCGGGAATGCAACTGAGCCGGGAAGCCCTGCTGAACGCCTATCGCGCGATGAAGACCATCCGCGAGTTCGAGGAAAGGCTGCACGTGGAAATCCAGACCGGCGAGATCGCCGGCTTCACCCACCTCTATTGCGGGCAGGAAGCCGTGGCGGTGGGCGTCTGCGCGCATCTGGGCACGCAGGATCGCATCGTTTCCACCCACCGCGGCCATGGCCATTGCCTGGCCAAGGGCTGCGACGTGGAAGGAATGATGAAGGAAATCTGGGGGAGCCGCGAGGGCCTGTGCAAGGGCAAGGGCGGCTCGATGCACATTGCCGACGCCGACAAGGGCATGCTGGGCGCCAATGGCATCGTCGGCGCCGGCGCGCCCATCGCGGTGGGCGCGGCGCTTGCCAGCCGCGCCGATGGCCCTGGCCCCGATGGCCTCAACGTGGCCATCGCCTTTTCCGGCGATGGCGCCTGCAACCAGGGCACCACGTTCGAGGCGATGAACCTCGCCGTCGTGACCCAGGCGCCGTGCATCTTTGTGTTCGAGAACAACCACTATTCCGAACACACCGGCTTTTCCTATGCCGTGGGCACGGCACAGGACATCGCCAGCCGGGCGCAAGCCTTTGGCATGAAAGCCTGGCGCGCCGACGGCACCGATTTCTTTGCCGTGCACGACACCATGCGCGAGGTGCTGGCCCACGTGCGCGCCGGCGGCGGGCCGGTGGCGGTGGAATTCGATACCGAGCGCTTCTTCGGCCATTTCGAAGGCGATCCGCAGCGCTATCGCGGGCCGGGCGAACTCGATCGCATTCGTGCCGAGCGCGATTGCCTCAAGCGGTTTCGCGCGGCGGTTACCGCAGCAGGCCTGCTTGACCACGCCGAGATCGACACGCTCGACACCGAGGTGCTGGACGCGATCGAGGCAGCGGTGGCCGCCGCGCGCGCCGCCGCGCGCCCCACGGCCGAAGACGTGCTGGCCGACGTCTACATCAGCTATTGATCGCGGGGAGCGGATACGATGACCAAGATGATGTACCGCGATGCCGTGCTTTCCACCATTATGGAGGAAATGGCGCGCGACCCCGATGTGGTGGTGCTGGGCGAAGACGTGGTGGGCGGCATGGGGACGGCCGGCGGACCCGAAGCGATCGGCGGAATCTGGTCAACCTCTACCGGCCTTTATGACCGGTTTGGCCCCACCCGCGTGATCGACACGCCGATTTCGGAAAGCGCGATCATCGGCGCGGCGGCAGGCCTGGCACTATCGGGCAAGCGGCCGGTGGCCGAACTGATGTTTGCCGACTTCATCGGCGTGTGCCTCGACCAGCTGTGGAACCAGATTGCCAAGTTCCGCTATATGTTCGGCGGCAAGACGCGCTGCCCGGCGGTGATCCGCATGGCCTATGGCGCGGGCTTCAACGCCGCTGCCCAGCACAGCCAGTCGGTCCACCAGATCCTGACCGGCATGCCCGGCCTCAAAGTGGTGATGCCAGCCACCCCGGCCGATGTGAAAGGCCTGCTGCGCACCGCCATCCGCGACGATGATCCGGTGATCTTTCTGGAACACAAGGCGCTTTACGCGACCAGCGGCGAAGTGCCCGACGACCCGGACTTCATGATCCCGTTCGGCCACGCGCGCCTCACCCGCGCGGGTGGCGACGTGACGATCGTCTCGACCGGCCTGCTGCTCGGCATGTGCGAGGCGGCGGCCGATCGCCTGGCTGCCGAGGGCATCGGCTGCGACGTGATCGACTTGCGCACCACCAGCCCGCTGGACGAGGAAGCCATTCTCGACAGCGTGGAAGTGACCGGCCGCCTGATCGTGGTGGACGAAGCGCCGCCGCGCTGCGGCCTGGCCGCCGACTTGCGCGCGTTGGTGGCGGAAAAGGCGTTTTCCAGCCTCAAGGCGCCGCCGCTGCAGGTTACCCCGCCGCACACCCCCATCCCGTTCGCGCGCGAGCTGGAGAGCGCGTACTTGCCCTCGATCGACAAGATCGAGGATGCCGTGCGCCGCGTTCTGGCCTGGCGCTGAGGAGGGCCGCATGCCTGACATCCGCCCCTTCTGCATGCCCAAGTGGGGCATCGAGATGACCGAGGGAACCCTCGCCGAATGGAAGCTGGAGGAAGGCTCGGCCTTTTCCCGTGGCCAGCTTCTGTGCCTGATCGAAACCGCCAAGATCACCAACGAAGTCGAAGCCGAATGGGATGGCGTGCTGGCCCGCGTGCTGGTGCCCGCCGGGGGGGACGCGCAGCCGGTTGGCGCGCTGCTCGCCGTATTGGCCGAACCGGGCACGAGCGCGGCCGAGATCGATGCGTTCATCGCAGCTTTCCGCCCGGCCGAAGCCAGCGCCGCCGCGCGTGGTGGCGCCGCGCCGGCCCCGGCAGCACAAGCTCCGGCGCCCCAGCCCCCGGTCACCAAGCCCTTGCTCACCAACCGCGCCATCAGCCCGGAAGCGCGCAAGCTGGCCGAGGCAACCGGGCTCGACATCGAGCCGATCACCGGATCGGGCCGCGATGGGCGCATCACCTTGCAGGACGTGCAGCAGGCATTGCGTGCGCCGGCCATCCCCGCGCTGCACGGCACGCTCACCGTGGTGGAGGAAGACACCAAGGTCTTCGCCTCCCCCCTCGCCCGGCGGCTGGCCGCCCATCACGGCATCAGTCTTGTGGGCGTAAAAGGCTCTGGCCCGCGCGGCCGCATTGCCAAGGCCGATGTCCTCGCGCTGATCCCGGCGCCCGCTGCGCCCGCAGGGCCCGCGCCCTTTGCCCTGGTGCCCAATCCGCCAGTGGTGGTGCCGTTCGATCGTGTGCGCAAGGTGGTGGCCCAGCGCCTGACGCAAGCCAAGCAGCAGATTCCCCACTTCTACTTGCGCTCCAGCGCGCGGCTGGATGAACTGCTGGCCCTGCGCAAGACAGCCAATCTCGTTCTTGGCAGCAAGGCCACGATCAACGACTATCTGGTGCGCGCCACCGCGCTGGCCCTGGCGCAGCATCCCGATGTCAACGTGCAGGTGCACGGTGAAAGCGTGCACCGCTTTGCCCATGCCGATATCGCCATCGCCGTCGCGAGCCCCAAGGGCCTGGTCACGCCGATCGTGCGCCAGGCCGATCGCCAGCCCATCGCCGCCATCGCCACGGCCACCCGCGCATTGATCGACAAGGCGCAGGCCGGCAAGCTGGCGTTCGAGGACATGGATGGCGGCACGTTTTCCATCTCCAACCTCGGCATGTTCGGGGTGGAGGAATTTGCCGCGATCATCAATCCGCCCCAGGCCGCGATCCTGGCGGTGGGCACGGCGGCGCGCACCCCTTGCGAATTGCCCGGCGGCGGCATTGGCTTTGAAACGCGGCTGGCGCTCACGCTCTCGGTTGATCACCGCGCCATCGACGGCGCAGCGGGCGCGGCGTTCCTCGCCACGCTCAAAGACCTGCTCGAAACCCCCGAGCGCCTGTTTGCCTGACTTTCACACGGAGATCCCCATGTCCCAGCGCGGCCCCCTCACGCAGTTCGGCCCGATCTTCCAGATGGCCTACCTGCCCGCCGATTTCGATGCGGCGATCGATTACTGGACGCGGGTGGTCGGCGCCGGGCCGTTCTTCGTGATGGAAGGCATCACGCTGACCGACATGACCTATCTGGGACAGCCAAGCGACGCGCGCTTTGCCGCGGCCTGGGGCTATTGGGGCGATATGCAGATCGAACTGATCCGCCCGGAAAACGATGCGCCGTCGATCTATACCGGGCCCTATGCCGTCACCGACCGGCTGCACCACGTGTGCGTCGAGGTTGACGACCTGGAGCCGGTGCGCGCCGCACTGGCCGAAGCCGGCGCCACGATCCTGATCGAAGGCAAAGTGGGCGAAACCGGGGGGGTGATCTATGCCGATGCCGGCGCCGGGCCGGGCGGCGTGATCGAATATGTCAAGCTGATGGAAGGTGGCGCGGGCCTGTTTGCCATGATGCGCGAGGCCGCGCGCGACTGGGACGGCAGCGATCCCCTGCGCAAGCTGGGGTAGGAAGGAAATCCGGACCGTCTTTCGTCACCCCGGGCTTGACCCGGGGTCCCGCTTTGTCTTCGCTCCATGTCGGAAGAAGCCAGATCCCGGATCAAGTCCGGGGTGACGTGCGTTCGAACGAAATTCCACGCCCAATACCAAGGAGTGCCCATGCTGCCGCAAACCACCCTCGTCCTCACCAGCCAGGTCCATGAAGGCGGCAAGATCGTGGCGGCGCTCACGGACATGCCGCTGCCCGCGCCTGGGGAGAACGACGTGGTCATCGCGGTGGAAGCCGCGCCGATCAATCCGTCAGACTTGGGCCTGCTGTTCAGCTCCGCCCGGATCGACGACGCCGTGTTCGCCCCCGGCCAGGTGGAAGCGCCGGTTTCGCCCGCCGGCATGGCCGCGCTGGCCGGACGCATAGGCGAGGTAATGCCCGTGGGCAGCGAAGGCGCCGGCACGGTGATCGCGGCCGGATCGGGCGCGGCGGCACAGGCGCTGGTGGGCAAGCGCGTGGCGACCGTGGCGGGTGGCATGTATGCCCGTCACCGCGTGGTGCCGGCAGCAAGCTGCATGGTCCTGCCCGAAGGCACCAGCGCGCGCGATGGCGCGGCCGCTTTCGTCAACCCGCTGACGGCGGTGGGCTTTGTCGAAACGCTGCGCAGCGTGGGCGGCAAGGGCATCATCCACACTGCCGCAGCATCGAACCTGGGCCAGATGCTGGTGCGCCTGTGCGCGGCCGAAGGCATTCCCCTGGTCAACGTGGTACGCAAAGCCGAGCAGGCCGACCTGCTCAAAGGCATCGGCGCCGCCCATGTGGTGGACAGTGCCAGCCCCACGTTCCGCGAAGACCTGCGCCAGGCGCTGGAAACGACCGGCGCCGATACCGTGTTCGACGCCATCGGCGGCGGCCCGGTGCTGGGCACGATCCTTTCGACCATGGAGCAAGTGGGCCGTGCCGCGGCGGGGGCCTATTCCCGCTATGGCTCCACCGCCAGGAAGCGCGCCTATGTCTATGGCATGCTCGATACCGGGCCGATCACGCTGCCGCGCGACATCGGCTTTGTCTGGGACGTTTCGGGCTGGCTGCTGTTTCCGCGCATGGAAGAGCTGGGCCCCGAAGTCCGCGCGCGCATGCAGGCCCGCGTGGGCCAGGACCTGACCACGATCTTCGCGTCGAACTACAAGACGCAAGTGCCGCTGTCGCGCGTGCTGGACGAAGACGTGGTGCGCGATTTCACCCGCCGCGCAACGGGGGCGAAATACCTGATCCTGCCCCAGGAATAAGCTCAGGCAGCGTCAGCGGCGCTATCGAAACGCGCGCGGGCGCTGGCAATGACTTGTCCGTGGTCGGTCGACCAGCCGACCAGTGCCAGGAGCGGCCCCATCAGCGACTGGCCCAGCGGTGTCAGGCGGTATTCCACCGCCGGTGGGCGCGTGTCGAACACGGTGCGGTCGATCAGGCCGTCGCGTTCCAGATCGCGCAAACCCTGGGTCAGCATGCGGCGCGAGATATCGGGCAACGCCCGCAGCAGCCCATTGAATCGCTGCGGGCCCAGGTGCAGTTCCAGCAGGATCAGCACGGTCCACTTGGCGGCGATATGATCGAGAATATTGCGCACCGGGCAATCGTGCGGATCGAAGCCGGCCTGGCGCCACACCGCCATCGGATTGTCGGGCGCCACGGCCCGGGCAAGGTTCTCTGGAGGTAACCTCGTCACGAAAAACTGCCTCCTTCACGGCCGCGATCAAGTCTCTATCTGAGACTTGCACTCCGCTTTAGAAGGATCATCGTGCCATGACCACCCACCTCGTTACCGGCGCTTCGGGCCAACTTGGCCAGCTCGCCATCGATACCCTCGCCACGCTGGTGGACCCCGCCGCGATCATCGCGCTGGTGCGTTCGGATGAAGCGGCGCAGCGCTTTGCCGGGCGCGGCATCCAGGTGCGGCGGGGCGATTACAACGACCCCACATCGCTTGCGGACGCCTTTGCCGGGGTGGATCGCGTGCTGTTCATTTCCGGCTCGGAAATCGGCGCGCGCGTGCCGCAACACACCGCCGTGATCGACGCGGCCAAGGCAGCCGGGGTTGGCTTCATCGCCTATACGTCGGTGCTCGATGCCGCCAACAGCCCGATGCTGATCGCACGCGAACACGCGATCACCGAACGGCTGCTGGCGGAAAGCGGCATCGTCCACACTGTTCTGCGCAACGGCTGGTATCTGGAAAACTACCTGATGGGCGCCGGGCCCGCGCTGGCCAGCGGGCAGCTTTATGGCGCGTCGGGAACCGGCCGGGTGTCGCCCGCAGCGCGTGAAGACTATGCCCTGGCGGCCGCCCTCGTCCTGGCCGGTGGCCACGATGGCCAGGTGCTGGAACTGGCTGGGGACGAAAGCTTCACCATGGCAGACCTGGCCGCCGCGCTGGCCGACATTTCCGGAAAGCCGGTCGGCTATGTCGATCTGCCCAAGGAAGCGCTGCAGGCCGGCCTGGTCCAGGCTGGACTGCCCGAACCGCTGGCCGCGATCCTGGCCGATTCCGACGCCTGCGCCGGGCAAGGCAGCCTGTTCGACGAAAGCCACACCCTGTCGCGCCTGATCGGCCGCCCCACCGCGTCGTGGCGTGGGTTCCTGGCGGCTGCGCTGGCGCCCGCACAGGCTTGAGCAATGGCCTGGGCGGCGTGGCCTATTGCGGCCCCGCCCCCAGGCCAAAGCCGAACGGGAACAGCGGATCGACGGTGTCATCGCCCACCGCCGGGTTCTGCGCTTCCACCGCCGCCATCGAGCGCGGCAGTTCGAACGGCAGGCGCCCGCGCGCGGTCTCGCGCCCCGTGACGACGTCGAGCAGGCCTTCGTCGCTCACTCCGAAATTGCCCAGCACGGCGCGGGTCTTGGGCAGGATATCGGTGAGGATCGCCGGGCGATCGAGAAACACCGCGAGCACCACCGGCACGCTGGCGGGAATGGCCGCCACGGCATCGTAATCCGCGTTGCCGGGGCGGAAATCCAGGCGCCCCTCCTTCTGGCGCGAACCGAAGAAATAGTTGGGATGCAGCCGTTCCGACGGGGTATCGGCACGCATCAGCGCCACTTGCGCATCGGCCGCGCGATCGACCACGACCAGCCCATGCGCCTTCGCCTGGGCCGGATCGATGCCCTTGAGGAACACGCGCGTGCCGGCGGCAAGCGGCAGCAGCCCGCCCTCGTTGCGCAGCAGGACTTGCGCCTGCGCCTGGGCCTGGCGCCCTTGCGCCATCACCGCAGGCGGCGCGATATTGCGCGC
This sequence comes from Novosphingobium rhizosphaerae, assembly GCF_050920675.1. Classification (NCBI taxonomy): domain Bacteria; kingdom Pseudomonadati; phylum Pseudomonadota; class Alphaproteobacteria; order Sphingomonadales; family Sphingomonadaceae; genus Novosphingobium; species Novosphingobium rhizosphaerae. Next base: position 333,206 of record NZ_CP137862.1, on the reverse strand, counting down.
GGCGGCCGGATCGACCAGTGGATTGTCGAACAGTCCCAGCTTGAACTTGAGCGCCATGACCTGCGCCACCGCCGCGTTCACGCGGGCGAGCGGAATCGTCCCGGCCTGGACATCCTTGATGATCCACTCGGGTTCGGTCACGCCGCCGAACTGGTCGATCCCGGCGTTGGTGGCCTTGGCATAGCGTTGCGCCGGCGTCAGGTCTTCCACCCCCCACGGCATGGCGATCTCGTTCGGCGTCTGCGGCGCGGTTGGCGCGCGGCAGGCCGGGGTGCAATCGCGGGTGATGCCCCAGTCCGACAGGATCAGCCCCTTGTAGCCATAATCCTTGCGCAGCAGGCCCAGCAACTGCGCGCTGTAGCCGGCGGCCACCGGCTCCAGCGGCTTGCCCGCCACGCTCGGCCCGCTGACGATGTCGTACGTGGGCATTACCCCTGCCACGCCGGCCGCGAACGCGCCCAGGAACGGGCGGATATGCGTCTTGAGCGTGGCATCGTCGTGCACCGCCATGCGGCCATAGTAATTGTGCCCATCAAACCCTTGCGGATTGGCGCCATAGCCCACCCAGTGCTTGACCACGGTGGCCACGCCATCGTGGGCCAGGGTCGTGGCGCTGCCCTGGAACCCGCTGACATAGGCCTGCACCATCTTGGCGGCGAGATCGGCATTGGCGCCAAACGTGCCGGTGCCGCGCGGCCAGCGCGGATCGGTGAACAAGTCCGCCTGGGGCGAAAGCGCCATGTGGATGCCGCTGGCCCGGTATTCGCGGCGCGCCTGATCGGCAAAGCGATGCATCAGGCCGGCATCGGCCAATGCGGCAAAGCCCAGCGTTTCAGGCCATTGCGAATAGCCGCTGGCGGCCGCGCTGGCGCCCACCGTCACCTGGAAATGGTGGCGTGGATCGGTGCTGATGGTCAGGGGAATGCCCAGCCGCGTCTTGGCGGCCAGACGCTGCAAGGCATTGTTTTCCTCTGCCATCCGTTCGGGCGTTACGGCCAGGCGCGTGATGAAGCTGGTAATGTGCTGCCCATCGATCGCGGCCTGCGCTGCCGCGACATCGTAACCCAGGGTGGAAGCGCCCACCACGTTGTCCCGCGCGGCAAGCGAGCCGTGCATCATCGCCCCGGCCTTTTCCGCCAGCGTCATCCGCGCGACGAGATCGGCCACCCGGCGCGCCACCGGCAGGCGCCAATCCTCATAGGGATCGAGCCGGCCATTGCGATTGAGATCGCGGAAGCGTGCGCCGGCAACGGTCAGCACCGGTCCCGTATCGGCCGCGATCGCCGGCTGCGGGGGCAAGGCGGGCCGGGCCGCCAGCATGCCGGAAGGAACCTGGGCCAGCAACGGGGCGATCAGCAAGGCAGCGGCACGCTTCATCGGCAAGGACTTTCCCAAAGGCAAAAAGCGGGGCCGTGCGTGGATTGGCACGGCCCCACAGGGTGGATCAGAAACGCAGGCCCGCGCGCACGCCGTAAAGGCGCGGATCGGAAAGCTGCGCCGTGCCATCGTCGAACGTGCCGCCGAAATTGGCAACGATCTGTGCGCTCGACAGCGTGAGCCGGCTTTCGATGTTGCGCACAAAGCCCTGGAGATACCAGGCCCCGCCCGGCGCATTGTAGGTTGCGCTCAGATCGGTCTTGGTAAAGGCCGGCTGGCGGAACTGCGCGCGCAAGGCTGGCGCGGTGATGACATAGCTGGCCGACATGCGCGTGCGCGCACCCAGCTGCACATCGCCATCGCCCAGGGGAATCGTCCAGGTATAACCGGCAAACACAGTCCATTCGGGCGAACGGTCGAGCTTCTTGCCGGCGAACTGCGCGGTCAGCGGCCCGGCCGAATCGATCAGGTAGTCGGTATAGCGGGCGTTGAGCCAGTTCACCGAAAGATCGATCTGGTGGTTGCGCGCGGGCTTGATCACGCTTTCCAGTTCGACCCCATCAACCTTGGCGCGCCCGGCGTTGAGCGTGCGCTGCACCGGCGATCCGGCAACCAGGGTCAACTGCGAGAGCTGCAGGTTGGTGTAGTCGTAATGGAACACGCTGCCGTTGAGGCGCAGGGCATTGCCGCCGATGCGCGCCTTGAAGCCGGCTTCGTAGGAGGTGAGCGTTTCGGGCTGGTAATAGAGCAGATCGGGCGTCGTCACCGCGCTGCCGTTGCAATTGGCGGTCCCGGCCAGGCAGCCATCGTTGAACCCGCCGGCCTTGTAGCCCGTGGCAACCGTGCCGTAGACCAGCGTGGTGGGCGCCGCATCGAATTCGAAGCCACCGCGCCAGGTGATCTTGCTGTAGCTCACTTCCGCGTTGTTGAGCGAATCCTGCACGCCGCGCGGGTTGGTGGTGCCGGCCTGGGTGCCCGTGGTGAAATCGAGCGGATCGTCGACGTTGGCGTGGTAGATCGTGGCGCCCACGCGGCGCTTCTTGTCCTTGGTCCAGCGCACGCCGCCGGTCAGGCGGAAGGTATCGGCCAGGCTGTAGGTGCCCTGGCCGAACAGGGCGAAGGATTCCGAATTGGTCTTTTGTGGAAAGCCGAAGATATAGCCGCGCTGCCCCTGCTGGAACCCCTGGGTGCCATAGAGCAGGAAGGAAATGTCGGACTTTTCCTTGAAGTAATAGGCGCCGGTCTGGAGCTTGAGCCCGCCGGTGTTGATCGCAAAGCGCAGTTCCTGCGAATTCTGGTTGTAGCTGCCGTCAAAAGTCTGCGGCGACGTGACGATCGCGCCGGTCGTGCGGTTCACCCCGGTCAAACCGGTGAACTGTTCGTCACGCGTCAGTTCGCGATAGGAACCGATGTAGTTCAGCGTCAGCCAATCGGCCAGATCCAGCTTGAGATCGCCCTGCACGCCCCAGGTGTTGTTATCGCGCAGCGATTGCCAGCGTTCGGGATAAGTCAGCGTGCTGACATCGCGCGCGCTGCGGCCCGAGCGCACCAGCGGATCGGTGCCCAGCTGGCCATCGGCAGGCACGCTGAACGGCGCCTGGTACAGGTTGGAAAGCAGCACGCCGGCACCGGGGTGGCCCTTGATCGAGCTGTAGTCGCCACGCACCACCAGGCGCACGCGGTCGCTCGGCTCGATCAGCACGGAGAGGCGGCCCGACAGGTTTTCCTTAGCAGGGTCAAGCGTATAGGGGGAAACGCCCTGGTAGACATAGCTGTTGCGCCGGTCGTAATTCACCGCCGCGCGCACGGCCACGCTTTCGCCCACCGGCACGTTGACGACGCCGGTGGCCTGGATCGTGTTGAAATTGCCATAGGTGCCATCGAAGCTGGCGCTGAACTTGCCCAGGCGCGGCGCGGCCGAAATCAGGCTGACCAGGCCGGCCGTGGTGTTGCGGCCATAAAGCGTGCCCTGCGGCCCGCGCAGCACTTCCACGCGATCGAGATCGAAGAAGCTGACTTCCTGCGCCTGCGGGCGGGCGAGGAACACGCCGTCGACCACGAAGCCGGCGGAAGGATCGCCCTTTTCCGAATTGTCGGTGCTGCTCACGCCGCGAATGGTGATCTGCAGGCCGGCCGAACCGCCGCGGTCGATCGATAGGTTGGGCGCCACTTCGGTGAGCTGCGTGGCATTGGTCACGCCGGTCTTGGTCAGGCTGTCGCCGCCGATCGCGGTGATTGCCACCGGGGTCTTGGACAGCAGTGTGTTTTCGCGCGTGGCGGTCACGATGATTTCACCGGCGTCGGGCGCGGCGGCACTGGCCTGGGCCGTGGCGGCATCGGCAACGACCGCGCCATCCTGCGGGGCGGCCTGGGCGTGGGCCGCCGCATGCGACAGCGCGACGAGCGAACCGGCGGCAAGCAGAACTCGGGTGCGAACTTTCAAAACATCCTCCCATTGTGTTCATCGTTGACAAGGCCACTGTGGTGACCATCTAATTTAGCGCTAAATCTCGGAAGATGTCATCGCTGTCAACTTGATTTTGCGCGCTCATGTGCAAAACCCGGCGGCCATGGATGGCGCCGACGGCAAAGCCGCGCCAAAATGCCACGGCAGGCAGGACCGCTCTCACCCCAAGACAGGCCAGGATGGACAGCACGACGGGAGACAACGAAAAGAGCGCGGGCCAGGAACGGCGGGCACGGCGGCGCGGCAGCCAGTGCGTGACGATCCGCGACGTGGCGCTGCGCGCGGGCGTGTCTTCGATGACGGTATCCAACGCCATCAACGGCACCGGCAAGATGGCCGAGGCGACGCGCCAGGCCGTGCTCGATGCCGTTGCCGAACTGGGGTTTGCTCCCAACATGGCGGCGCGCAGCCTGGCCGGAGCGGATACGCTGCGTATCGGCTTCGTCCACTCCACGGTCACCAACGGCTTTCTGGGCGCAATGCTGATCGGGGCGCTGCAGGCGGCCGCCCTCAATGGCGCGCAGCTGCTGGTGCGCGGGGTAACCAACGGCGATAGCGCGGGCCTGGCCGACACCATCGCCCGCCTGCGCGACAACGGCGCGCGGGGCCTGATCCTATCGCCGCCCTATGCCGAAATGCTCGATCCGGGCGGCATCGGCCTGGATGCCGCCGTGCCGGTGGCGGTCGTGGCGGCGGGCGCCGCAATCCCCGGCATGGTGACCGTGCGCGTGGACGATCGGCTGGCGATGCGGCAATTGACCACGCGCCTGCTGGAACAGGGCCATCGCCGCATCGGCTTCATCACCGGGCCGGCGGGCCACACCTCGAGCGCGGCCCGGCTGGCCGGTTATCGCGATGCGCTGGCGGCTTTTGGCGTGCAAGCTGACGAGAGCCTGGTGATGCCCGGCGATTTCCGCTTCCAGTCGGCCATGGGGGCCGCGCGCGCCTTGCTGGAACGCGCCGCGCCGCCCACGGCCATCATGGCCAGCAACGATGACATGGCCGCCGCCGTGATCGCCGTGGCGGCACAGATCGGCCTGTCCGTGCCCGAGCGCCTGGCCGTGACCGGGTTCAACGATGATGCCATCGCGCAAACCATCTGGCCCACGCTTACCACCGTGCACCAGCCGGTGCAGGCCATGGCCGAACAGGCGCTGGCCCGGCTGATCCGCCGCATGAAGGGCCAATCGGTGGACGATGACCTGGTGTTGGATTTCGCGCTGATGGAGCGCGCATCGACCAGCGCAGGCCCGGCCAGGCCGTGACGGGAGCATGACCGCCCCCGCGCTCCGCCCCGAGACGGCCTGGCGCCAGTGGGCCTTGCCGCTGCTGCTGATGGCCGCCAACACGCTGTCGTTCGTCGATCGCCAGATCCTGTCCTTGCTGATCGAACCGATCCGCCGCGATCTCGGGCTGGGCGATGGCACCGCTGGCATGCTGTATGGCCTGGGCTTTACGCTGACCTACCTGCTTGCCGCATTCCCGCTTGCCTGGCTGGCCGATCGTATCGGGCCAAGGCGGGTGATCGTTGGCGCGGTCATGGCCTGGAGCCTGGCCACCGGCGCTTGCGGGCTGGCCCGGTCGCTGGGCGGGCTGATCGCCGCGCGCATGGCGGTGGGCCTGGGCGAAGGCGGGCTGACGCCGGCCGCAATGGCCTGGATCAGTCGCCAGTTCCCGCGCGAGCGCACGGCCACCGCCATCGGCGTGTTCCAGACCGGCATCTACCTTGGCAACGGGCTGGCCTTGCTGGTGGGCGCGTGGATCGCGCTGCGCTTCGATCCGGCGGGACGCCACATGGTGCCGCTGCTGGGGCCCATGGCCGGTTGGCAGGTGGCGTTCCTGCTCCTGGTGTTGCCGGGCCTGGCGCTCGCGGTTGCCCTGGCCCTGTGCCCGGCGCCACGTGGCGGTGAAAGCGAGCGCGCCACGGCGCCGTCCGTCGCCATGCGCGGGGCTGCGGGTTGGCGCATCGGCGCTTTGCCGGCGCTGTTGATCGTGGCCTATGCCTGCCTGGTGCTGGGCGGCAATGGTGCACAAGTGTGGACACCCACATTGCTGCAACGCCAGTTCGGTTGGTCGGTTCAGCAATCGGGTTTCGTGCTTGGCACGCTGAGCCTGGGCTTTGGCATCCTGGGCACGCTTGGCGGGGGCCTGGCCGCCGATGCCATGGCGCGCCGCAGCGGGCTGCGCGGACCGATTGCCCTGGCGCAAGGCGCCATGCTGGTGGTGGCACCGATCGCCCTGGCCTTTCCCCTCGCCCCCGATGCGGGTGTGGCCGTGGCGCTGATTGGGGCCCATCAGATGGCGTCGGCGTTTGCCCTGTGCGGCGGCATGGCTGCACTGCAGGGAGCCGCGCCCGATGCCCAGCGCACGCGCATCACCGCGATGCTGATGGTGGCGATCAACCTGGGCGGCACGCTGGCCGGGCCATGGATCATGGGCGTTGTGTCAGATGCGTGGCCCGGCGCGGGCCTTGGCCCCGCGATGGCCGTCACCGGATGCCTGGCGACACTGCTGGCCGCGCTGCTGATGGCGCGCGCCCAGCGCTTGGCCTAGGCCACCCGGTCGAGCGGGGCGGCAGCGGGGCTTGCTTCTTCGGCCAGGGGCGCGACGGCAGGCGGCACGGTGAACCGCCCGCTGCGCTGTTGCCGGCCCCACGCCACCTGCGGCCCGGTCAGCGCGGTGAACACCGCGCGCACCACCACGGCATAAAGCAACTGGCGATACCCCAGCCGCATGCCCAGAAGACGCAGCACCGGGAGCCGTCCTTGCTGCCCGTCCAGCCGATAGGCAACCATGCCGCAGCCCAGCTCGGTGGCCAGAAACAGCGCCCAGAAGCCCAGCATCAGCCCGACATCGCCCTCCAAGGCGGAAAAGCCGTGGTTAGCCGTGCGCCAGGCCAGATCGACCAGCGCCAGCAACAGCGCCAGATCGATCATGGGTGATAGCAGCCCCAGGATCACCTGAAACAACCAGGCCTGCGGCAGGCCGAACCGGGCGAGCCCGCGGGGGGCGCCCTGCGCCAGCACGGCGCGATGCTTCCACAGGCATTGCAGCGTGCCGAACGCCCAGCGATAGCGCTGGCGCCACAGCGCCCGCATGGTTTCGGGCGCCTCGGTCCAGGCCACGGCGGCAGGATCGCACGCCACCTGCCAACCGGCACGCTGGATGGCGATGGTCAGGTCCTGATCCTCGGCCAGGGTATCGGTGGGATAGCCACCCACTTCGTCCAACGCCCGGCGCCGCCATGCCCCCACGGCCCCAGGCACCACGGTAACCGCACCCAGCGCATCGAGCGCGCGCCGCTCCAGCGCCTGGGCCGTGACATATTCCACCGCCTGCCACCGCGTGAGCAGATTGATGCAATTGCCGATCTGTGCATTGCCCGCCACCGCACCGATGGCAGGATCGGCAAACCACGCGGCCAGCCGCGCGATGGTATCGGGTTCGAACCGGGTATCGGCATCCAGGGCGATCACCACGTCTGCCCGCGCCAACTGCAAACCATGATTGAGCGCCCGCGCCTTGCCGCCATTGTCCAGCCGCAGCAGGGCAACGCGCGGATCATGGCCGAACTCGCGCGCGACCACGGCGGCGGTCTCGTCGCTCGAGCCATCGTCGATCACGATCACTTCCAACCGCACCCCGCGCGATTCCAGCACCCGGCGCAGCGAGGCGGCAATCACTCGCGCTTCGTTGAACGCGGGAATCAGCACCGAAACGAACCCCGGCACCAGATGCGCCGGGCCAGGCACGCGCGCCGGGCGGCGGGCCTGCCCCAGGGCCAGCGCGGTCATGGCCAGTGCGCGCGCCATGCCCAGCACAATCGCACCGACAAACAGCCAGCCCAGCACGCGCCGCGCCGTGCCGAGCGCTGCAAACAGCCCTCCTGCTGCCGGCGCCCGCGGCCCGGCCAGCGGCGGCATGGCCTGATCGCGCGAAAGGCCAGCGAGCGCCGAAACGGTGACGAAGCGATAGCCGCGCGCCTGCAACTGCGCGATGATCTGCGGCAGCGCGCGCACCGTGGCGCTGCGATCCCCGCCCGAATCGTGCAGCAACACGATCTGGCGCGCTTCATGGCTATCGCCGCTTTCCACTTGCGCCACGGTGCGCGCCACCAGCGTGGCGGCGTCTGCCCCGGTCCAGTCCAGCGGATCGACATTAAGGCCCACGGTCAGATAGCCCAGCCCCGCGGCAATGCGCGGCACACGCAATTCGGCCGCCGTGCCGGGATCGGCATCGCCCAGGTAGGGCGCGCGAAACAGCCGCATGGACCGGCCAGTATAGCTTTCCACCAGCGCCTGCGTGGCATTGATTTCCAGGGCCACAGCGCGGTTGCCCATGCGATCGAGATCGGGATGCGTGGTCGAATGGTTACCCAGTTCCGATCCCTGCCCCAGGATCGCGCGCAGCAGGCCGGCCTCGCCCAGCGCGTTGCTGCCGGTGACGAAAAACGTGGCCGGCACGCCGTGCGCCTTGAGAATGGCCAGGATCTGCGGGGTCCAGCGTGGATCGGGGCCATCGTCAAAGGTCAGCGCCACTTGCTTGCGCATCAGCCCGGCGCGTTGCACCTGGTTGGCAGCGGGCAACTGGCGATAGACCGCCTGGCGGATCAGGCCATCGGCGCCCACGCCGGCTTCGCGCCAGCCAGGTGCAGCCGCCGCACCGATCCGCAGCACTTCGCCCTGCCCGACCAGGCTCACACTGTCGGGCGCCGGCAACAGGGCCAGATCGCGCGCCTGCCCGGCCAGCGCCGCCCAGAAGCCGGGATCTTCCCCACCCAGGCGCCATAGGGCCAGGCCAACCGGCGCGGCATCCGTCCGCGCCAGCGCGCGCAGCACCTGCAACTGGTTCCAGCTCGCCAGCGCGTCGATCATCCACACCTGGTGGCGCGTGCCATCCTGGCGATAGGCAAAGCCGCTGTTGCCACTGCGGGAATCGAAACGGGGCGTGGTGCCGGCGGCCTGCGCGCGCTGCCAGGCCTGGGCCAGGCCGATCGGTTCGGCCACCCCGCGATCGGGCCAGTCATAGGCATAGCTGCCCAGCGCCACCACCGCCTTGCCTGGCCCCACCGCCGCCACGCCATCGGCCACCGCGCGCGCGAACCACGGCTGGCCGGCGATCGGCCCGGCGCGGCCGGTCAGCCAGTGCTGGTCATAGGCCATCAGGATCACGCGATCGACCGCGCGGGCATAGGCGCGCAGATCCCACGCCGGATCGAGCACCGGTGCCGCGATCATCAGTCGCTGGCCCCGTGGCGCCAGGCGCGCCCGCGCTTCGCCCAGGAAGGCACGATAATCGCCGTGGGCATCGGGCGGCAGGTTTTCCAGATCGAGCACCAGCCCGCGCGCGTGCCAGCGCGCCATGGCACGCTCGATCCGGTCGAGCAGCCGCGCGCGTTGCGCCGCATCGGCCAGCAGGCGCGCCATGTTGGCGCCGTCCCAGCCGGCATCGCCGAGCCCGTCATTCTGGATCATCAGCAACAGCCCCAGGCGCGGCTGCGCGCGCAGCGCGGCGGCCAGGTCGGGATCGTCCTGCTCCACCCAGGCATGTTCGCGCCCGCGCACCGAAACCAGGCCGACCGCCACATCGCTCAACGCGCCGCCGTGCTCGGCCAGGGCGCGGCGCCCTTGCGCATCGCCGGCCATCAGGAACCCGATGCGCTCAGCCGGCAAGGGACCGGACGCAGCGCCATCGGCGCTCGATGGAGCCACGGGGAGCCAGGCCCCTGCCCCGCTTTCACGCCCCGGATCCAGCGCGGCGGCGCGTGGCAGGCGTGCAGTTCCGGGCACCACGGCCAAGGCGGGCGCCTGCCGCCGCTCCATCCAGCCCACCGCCAGCCCGAGCCCCGCAAGCCCAAGCACCAGCGCCACCGCTATCACTGCCACCACGCCGCGCACCCAGCGCCCGCGCCGCCCGCTGGGATCGTGAAATACCTGAAGATGCAATGCCCGGTCCTGCCTGCTGCCTGATCGCCGCGGGCATGGGGCAAAAACGGTGGCTATCGGCTAAGGCGGGCATGCGCAAAAATGCGGGGCTTAATGGTCTCCACGCCGGCTGCGTGGTCAGCGGCGCCCGCCCAGGCGCCGGCCAAGCCAACCCCGGATCGGCCGATCCCAGGCCACGTCGGCCAGCCAGGCCACTGCGATCAGCAGCGGCACCAGGCCCACCCCGATCACCGCCATGCGCGTGGGCGATGGGTGCGCCTTGGCCACATAGTTCATCCACACGTAGAGGAACGGGAAGTGGGTGATGTAGATCGGATAGGACAGCCGTCCGCAGGCGCGCACCAGCCAGCCTACCACGGGCCCTGCCTGCGAATGGCACCCGGCAACGATGATCGCGGGAAACAGCACGATCACGCAGGCCGCTTCATAGACGCCGTTGAGCTTGATCCCGCCCACTTCGGGCCAGATCGGCAGCAACATCGCCACCACCATGATCACCGAAAGCGTGGGCCAGCCCAATCGCACCTGGGGCAACCGCGCGCGCACGCGATAGAGCCACAGCCCCATCACGAACGGGAAGCACAGCCGCACCGGCGCCATCCACAGGGTTTCCCAATAGGAACCCTGGTCCAGCGAACCAAGCGCCACGCCGCTCACCGCCAGCCCCGCGCCGCTCACCAGCGCCAACACGCCCAGCGCACGGGTGGACCAGTGGCGCAGCACCAGGGCATAGGCAATGTTGCCGAGATATTCCTGCAGCAGGCTCCAGCACGGTCCGTTGAGCGGGTGGGTATCGGTCCAGCGGCTGGGCAGCGGCCAGGTTGGAATCAGGGCCAGGCCCATGACCAGCGCGACCAGCAGGCGCGAAAGGGCAATCGCCTGCTCCGGCGCGCCCCAGGGATCGAGCAGATAGCTGGCAAAGCCCAGTAGCACGCCCAGGATCACCAAGGGGTGCAGCCGTACCAGACGCAGGCGGAAGAAATCGCCCACGCCCATCTTCCCCCACCGATCATCATAGGCATAGCCGATGACAAAGCCCGACAGTGCAAAGAAGAAATCCACCGCCAGCGGCGCGTGGTGCAGGATCACCTTGTCGCCTTGCCACAGCACGGTGATGCCCTGGATGTGAAACAGCACGACCATCAAGGCCGCCGTGCCGCGCAAGCCATCGAGCACGGCAAAGTGCGCCTTGCCGGTGGTGGTTGCATTGCCCTGCGCGATGCCCATCGCACCGGCTCCCCGTGTCGCTGTCATGCCCCGTTCACGCCCCGATCATGCCAGCGCATCGGCGGGCAGGACCACCGTGTTGAGCGAATCCGCCTCCATCGGCAAGGCCAGTGTCTTGCTGCCGATGCGATACGTCACGGTGGCAGGCTGGGCGATGGGATTGCTCGCGACCAGCACCAGCGATCCATCGGGGTTGCGGAAGGCGAGCTGGTCCACATAGCCCAGGAAACTTTCCACCGGCACCATCCGCGCGCCGGCGCGCACGTGGGCGGAAAGATGGCGCACCAGCCAGTAATCCTCGCCCATGCGGAACGTACCGGCCTTGGTATCGACCACCAGCAGGCTGTTCTGTGGCCAACCCCACCCGCTCATCCCGCCTTCGGGCATGACGAGGTTCCAATACGTCCAGGCGCTGGCGCCATTTTCGAAATAGCGCCGGATCGTCTGCCAGCCATAGCGGGCATAGCGCCAGTCGTTGGTGCCGACGCCGCATTCCTGCTCCGAACCCCATAGCTCCAGCGCGGGCCAGCGTTCGCGCAAGGGGCCAAGCGCATCCTTGCCGGCCCATTGCACGCCGATGCCCTTGATCGCGGCGGCGGCCTGGGGATGGGCCATGACGCGGGTGAAGAGGTCAACATTGCCGCGCTCGAGCGTGCCGAAGAACACGCGCGTGCCCACCTTGTCCATTTCCTGGGCGAGGAAGGGAATGAACCGCGCGAGGCCTTCGGGTGTCCAGCAGCAGCTGGGAAAGGGTTGGGCCGAATTGAATTCGTTCTGCGGCATCACCGTGTCGATGTGGATGCCGGCCTTGGCATATTCCTCCACGTAACGACGGAAATAGCGGGCATACGTGGCCAGGGTGCGATCATCGAGGCGGAAGGAATCGCTGCCTTCCTGGCCCAGTTGCGCGGGCGTGATGCCATTCGATGGCTGCCCTGGCCAGGCCGGCGCCTGTGCGTAATGGCCGCCCTTCTTCATCCAGGTGGGCGGCGACCACGGCGAGGCCCAGACTTTCAGATCGGGCCGCAAGCCTTGTGCCGCCTTGATGAACGGGATCAGCGTTTCCCGATCATTGGCGATCGAAAAGTGCGCCAGGTCATAATCGTCGGGCGTTTCGTCATAGCTATACCACCCCCGCGAAATGTCGTTGGCGCCGATCGGGGTGCGGCACTGGTTGAACGCGCAGCCATCGTCGCCGAACAGGGCGGCCAGGGCTTGGGCGCGCCGGGCAGGCGGCAGGGCCTGCAAGGCATCCCACCCTTTTTCCGAAAACGCCCCGCCAAAGCCGGCGATGGTCTGGCGTGGTGCATCCAGCCGCACTTGCGCGCCCACGGCAAACAGATCGGCGGGAACGGGCGCTAACGCGGGCAACGGGCGCGCGTGCCATGGCCGACCAGCCACCGTCGCCACCCACGACGCGCCGGTGGCGGCGGGTCGTGCCGGGGCTGCCGGTGCCGGGGCGCCCCGAGTTGCGGCGGTGATGCCAGGCACCCCCGCCGCAGCCGCCCCCATGCCGATCAGTGCCATGGCACCCCGCCGGTTGACCGCAGAGTCCATGGCCTTCAATCCTTCCACGCGCGGGCAGGCAGCTTGATCGTCACCACCGGGCCCAGTTCGGCCGCGTTGCGCCCCAAGGCAAAGCCGTATTCGCCCGCCGGCATCGTCCAGCGACCATCCTTCCAATCGGCCAGCAGGCGCGGATCGAACGTGACGCTGGCGCTCTGGCTGGCGCCGGCGGCCAGGCTCAACCGCTTGAAGCCAACCAGGCGTTGCAGCGGGGCGCCGTTGCGGCGAACGAGGTAGACTTGCCCCACGTCGTCACCTGCACGCTGGCCGGTGTTGGCCAGGGTGAAGCTGGCGGAAAGCCCCGAAACCTTGAGATCGCGCGCCGCAAAGCTGGTGTAGCTCAGGCCATAGCCGAACGGAAACAGCGGCTTGAGCCCCTTGCGGGCAAACCAGCGATAGCCCACGTCCGACCCTTCGATGTCATAGTCGCTGTGCAACTGGTCCTTGCCCGGCGCGGGATCACCGCCGAAATTGGGCTCCACCCAATCGCTGCCGTCCAGCTTAGGCCGGGGCAACTGATCAAGGCTTGCGGGGAAGGTCACGGGCAGGCGTCCGCCGGGATTGGTATCGCCAAACAGCACCGAGGCAATCGCCTCGCCACCGCGGGCGCCGGGATACCAGGCCTCCACCACGCCCGCCACCTTGTCGAGCCAGGGCATCAGCACCGGCCCGCCGGTTTCCAGCACCACGATCGTATTGGGATTGGCTGCCGCGACGGCCGCAATCAGCGCATCCTGCCCATCGGGCAGCGACAGGTCGGGCTGATCGGCCCCTTCGGTGCGCCATTCGGTGGCAAACACGATCGCCACTTGGGCCTGGCGGGCCTTTTCCACGGCATCGGCGATGTAGCGACCATCGCGGAACGTGATCGTGGCCTGGGGCGCACTGGCCTGGATGGCCTTGAGCGGGCTGGAGCGGTGATAGCTTTGCTGCATCAGCGCGGCAAACGGCCCATCGCCACCCAGGGAGCGCGTGGCGGCCGGGCCGCCTTCGCCCATCACCAGGCTGGAACCCGATCCGGCCAACACCCCGCTGTCGGCATAGCCGCCGATCACCGCGATTGTCTTGGCCGTCTTGGCCAAAGGCAGCGCGCCGTTGTTCTTGAGCAGCACGATGCCTTGCCGGGCCACTTCCTCGGCCACCTGGGCATGGGCGGCAAAGTCGATCTGCCCGCCCGGCCGCGCCGGGTTCTTGTCCACCCCGGCAGCATAGATCGCGGTCAGCACGCGGCGGTTCATGTCATCAAGCCGCGCGGCCCAGGCCTTGTCGCCGGCCGCCTTGGCCTTGAGCGTGTCGGCAAAATAGATGCCTTTGTCGAGCTGTTCGCCCGATTGCTGGTCCAGGCCATTGATGGCGGCCTCCACGCCGGGCACCGCGCCCCAGTCGGACATGACGAAGCCCTTGTAGCCCCACGCGCCCTTGAGCACTTTGTTGAGCGCCCAGTCGCTGGCGCAGGCCTGCGCCCCGCCGATGCGGTTATAGGCGCACATCACCGCGCCGGGCTGGCCCTTTTCGATGCCGATCTGGAACGCCAGCAGGTCGCTTTCGCGGGCGGCGCCTTCGGCGATCTTGACGTCGACATACTTGCGCCCGGTTTCCTGCCCGTTGAGCGCGAAATGCTTGATCGTGGAAATGATATGGTTGGACTGGATGCCGGCGATCGCCGCGCCGACGAGGTCACCCGAGAGCAGCGGATCTTCCGCCAGGTATTCGAACGTGCGGCCGTTGCGCGGATCGCGCATCAGGTTGACGCCGCCGGCCAGCAGCACGTTGAAACCCTTGGCCCGGGCCTCTGCCCCGATTATCGCCCCGCCGCGATAGAGCAGCCCGGGATTCCAGCTGGCCGCCTGGGCCAGGCCCGACGGCAGCGCGGTGGCACCGTCCTTGCGCAGCCCGCCCACCCAGGCCACGCCCAGGCTGGCGTCGGTTTCGGTAAGCGCCGGCACGCCCAGCCGCGCAATGCCCGGCACATAGCCCGCGCCAGGCACCGCGCCTTCGGGAACCTTGGTACCCGGCAGGAACGGCAGCGGCATCATCCCGTGGGTGAGGATCACTTTCTCGTCGCCGGTCATCTGCTTGACCGTGGCATCGGCGCGGGCCTGTGCCCCTGCCAGATCGATCGCGGGCGCCTGCTGGGCATGGGCATTGGCACCCAGCGCCAGGGCAGCGCAGCCAAGCACGAAAGGCAGGTGGCGGTTCATCGGACAATCCTTGTGAGAAAAGGGAAAAATGCGGGCCGCCCCAAGCGGGCGGCCCGCCGTTTCAGCATCAGAACTTCACGCCGGCACGCACGCCGAAAGTGCGCGGATCGGTCATGGTCAGGCTGGTCGCGCTGCCGGTAACCAGCGCCACCTTGTTCTCGATGTTCTTGACGAACGCCGTGGCGTACCACGCGCTGTTCGGCGCGTTATAGGTCAGGCTGGCCTGGGTGCGGGTTTGCGAAGGCGTCCACAGCTTGAGCCAGTAGGACCCGGTATCGCCGAACACCGTCACCGAATAGGCCGACGAATAGCGCGAATAGACCGAGGCGACGACATTGCCCTCGCCCACCGGCACCGTGTAGTTGATGCTGCCATAGAGCACGGTGGATGGCGTGCGATCCAGCTTCTGCCCGGCATAGTTGGCCACCTGGCCGCGATCGTTGGCGGTGCACTTGCCGTTGACCAGGCCGCTCGGGCAGAACTGGGTATAGTGCCCGTCGGTCAGGTCCACGCCCAGCGTCAGGTTCAGGTCGCGCGTGGGATAGAACTGGGTTTCGAATTCCCAGCCCAGCACGCGCGCCTTGCCCGCGTTGGTCGTCACCGTCTGGTTGGCGCCATTGATCGGGATGATCGCGCTCAACTGCAGGTTCTTGTAATCATACAGGAACAGGTTGGTGTCGATCTTCATCCACGGCGCCACGCGGCCGCGGAAGCCCAGTTCATAGTCGGTCAGGGTTTCGGGCTCGTAATAGATCGCGTGCTGGTCGCCATACTTGAGCGTGGTGGTGCCGGTGACCACGGTGGAATAATCGCAGCGCTCGCCCTGCGACGTGACGAGCGACTGGCCCGCCCCGCCGGTGGAGCACCCGTCGCCAAAGCCGCCGACCTTGTAGCCGGTGGCAATCGAGCCATAGAGCAGGCCGCCCGCCACATCGGCATCGAAGCCGGCGCGCCAGGTCACCTTGCGGCCCTTGACCGTGGCGTCGTTGACATAGCTGCGCCCGCCGCCGGCGGCCGGATCGAGCGTATATTGCCCGCCCACCAGGGGCTGCCCGCCCAGCGTGTTGAGGTGCACGGTGTGGCCATAGCGGGAAAGATCGTCGGCGGTGTAGCGAATGCCGGCCGTCAGCCGGACCGCGTCGGTGATCTTGTAGGTGCCTTGCGTGAATGCGCCCTTGGTGGACGAGATCGTGTGCTGCGGGAAGCCATAGATGAACGTGTTGCCGAACACCTGGGGCAGCAGGTTGTAGATATAGAACGCGATGCGCGATTCTTCGCGGAAGTAATAGAGGCCGCCCTGGATCTTGAGCGGGCCGTCCCCGCTCGACGCCAGGCGCAACTCGTGGCTTTGCTGCGTGTAATCACCGTTGAACGTGCCGGGCAGGTTTACCCCGCTCAGGACGTTGCTGTTTTCCTTGGCTTCGTATTGCCGGATCGACCCCAGGTAGGTGGCCTTGATGCCGCCGAAATCGTAATTGAATTCGCCATCGAGGTTATAGGCGATGTCGTGCACGTTGGGCTTGAACGAGGATTGGTCCCCGCCGCCATACTGGTGCGTGGTCAGGCTGGTATACGTCGTGCCGCCGCTGGTATAGCTGAACGGCGTGTTGAAGCTGGCGCTCAGCAGCGAGGTGGTGAGCGACTGGCGCGTGTTGCCGATCGGCGCCCAGGTGGCCACGCGCGCCTTGTCGGCCGTGGTATTGCCGGCCGAGCTGCTGTCGGTGCCCAGCTGGTAGAAATTGCTGAACGGGACCGAGCTGTCGCGCGATCCGGTCAGGCGCGAATAGCTGCCGCGCAGCAGCAGGTCGCCCCGGTCGCCCAGCTTGAACAGGCCCTGCAGGCGCGCCGAGATATTGGTGCGGAACTTGTTGTTGTAATTGGGATCGCCCGCCACGCCCTTCACGAAATTGTCGCGCGTGTCATAGTTGAGCGAAAGGCGGAACGCGGCCCAGTCGTTGACCGGCAGGTTGAACGCGGCATCGGCGTTATAGGCATTGTAATTGCCTGCGCCGACATTGGCTTCCACGCTCACGCGGTCGAAACTGGGGCGCTTGGTGATCACGTTGATCACGCCCGCCGTGGTGTTGCGGCCATAGAGCGTGCCCTGCGGACCTTTCAGCACTTCGACATGGTCCACGTCCATGAAGCTTACGTCGGCCTGCTGGGGCCGCGCCAGATAGACACCATCGGCCAGGAACGCGGCCGAAGGATTGCCCTTTTCGGTACCGTCGGTGCTGGTCACGCCGCGAATGGTGATCTGCAAGCCGTTGGTACGGTCGATCGAGAGGCCGGGCACCTGGTCACCCAGCGCGGTGGGGTTGGTCACGCCCTTGGAACGCAGCCCATCGCCGGTGATGGCGGTCAGCGCGATCGGCGTTTTCGACAGCAGCGTCTTGTCGCGCGTGGCGGTCACGATGATGTCGGGCATCGCCACTTCGTCGCTGGCGGCCTTGGCCGGTTCCTGCGCAGGTGCAGGGGCCGGCGCGGTCTGGGCATAGGCCGGTGCGGCCAGAGCCACGGCAGAAACCAGGCATGCTGTTTTGATCAGCTTCATTTTTCCCTCCCTTTCATGCCCCGCGTGCGTTCTTGCCGCGGGTGACATTCGCTTGCGCGGCCATGCACATGCTTGCTGCGCACGCAAGCCCTGCCCTGGCAATGGCCGCACCGACGATGAAGAGAAGTGATCGGGCAACAAGACACCACCCGCCCGAAGCATGGCTTCGCAGCGGCAATCGATTTCCTCTCCATCGGCGGCAAGTAGTATCTCTTGCTTGGCCATACTTTGAAATCAAACAGTCAGCGCTGTCAAGACTGCGTTGTCAGATTTCAACGTGACCTCGCGAAAGAAATAGTCATAATGGTTGACATGGAGAGGCGACCGTTCGCAGACAGCCGGCAACCCGAACGGGACCAAGTGCAACCGCCAGCAGCGGCCGCACCCGCGCCGCGCGCCACGATGGAGGATGTTGCCCGCCTTGCCGGGGTATCCCTCAAAAGCGTGTCCCGCGTGGTTAATCGCGAACCCCACGTGTCCGACGCGTTGCGCGCGAAAGTGGAGGCGGCCATCACCACGCTGGCCTTCGTGCCCGATGCCGCGGCCCGCTCGCTGGCCGGATCGCGCACATTCATCGTCGGCCTGCTGTTCGACAACCCCAGCCCGAACTACACGATCAAGATCCAGTCAGGCGTCTATCGCGCCTGCATGGAGCAGCAATATCACCTGCGCATCGACAGCATTGATTCGGATCGCCCCCATGCCCAGGTGGAAGCGCAGCTTGACGCGATCGTGCGCAACAGCCGCTGCGACGGCTTCATCCTCACCCCGCCGCTGACCGACAACATCCAGGTTCTGGCCTTTCTGGAGCGGCGCGGCATCCGCTATGCCCGCATCGCCCCCAACAGCGAACTGGGCCGTTCGGCGTGCGTGGCGATCGACGACAGCGCCGCCGGCGCCCTTGTCGCACGCCGCCTGTGGGCGCTGGGCCATCGCCGGCTGGGCGTGGTCACCGGCCCGCCCCTGCATCGCGCGGGCGAGCGGCGGCGCACCGGCTTTCTCAATGCGCTCAAGGAACTGGGTGCCACGCTGCCCGTGGCGGAGGCCAATGGCAGCTTTGCCTTCGAAGGCGGCATTGCGGCGGGTACGGCGCTGCTTGCCCACGAACCACGCCCGAGCGCGATCTTTGCCACCAACGACGATTCGGCGGCCGGGGTGATGGTGGCCTGCGCGCGGGCCGGCTTGCGCGTGCCGCACGACATCTCGCTATGCGGATTCGACGACAGCTGGGTGGCCAAGTCGGTCTGGCCCTACCTAACCACGATCTACCAGCCGATCGAGGAAATGGGCTATGCCGCAGCCAGCCTGCTGCTTGATCGGGGCGAAACCGGCGACCGCCAGCTCATGCTCGATTTTCACCTGGTCGAGCGGGACTCTCTGGCGCCGCCGCCAGATCATCCCGCCTGAGGGAACCGAGCCGCCCAGGGTGGGCGGAGATTTAGGTCAGGGGGCGTGAGAGCGGTTGATTTTCGCGACCCGGAGCGCAGCGCACTTTTAGTACGCGGGCACAAGAAGCGCGAAAAGCGGCCGTTCGCAGCCCACCATGGCCTAAATCGCCACCCACGCTAGGCGGCGTGGACAAATTCCACGCAGCCTAGACCAGCAAGTCGAAGCGGTCGGCGTTCATCACTTTGGTCCAGGTGGCGATGAAATCGGCCACGAACTTGTCTTGCGCGTCCAGCCCGGCATAGACCTCGCACAGCCCGCGCAGCTGGGCATTGGCACCGAACACCAGATCCACGCGGGTGGCCGTCCAGCGCCGTTCCCCGCTGGCGCGATCGGTGCCCACGAATGTGCCGGCCTCTTCCCCCGCGGCCCATGCGGTGTTCATATCCAGCAGGTTGACCACGAAATCGTTCGTCAACTGGCCCGGCCGCTCGGTCAGCACGCCGTGGGGCGATCCGCCGTGGTTGGCCCCCAGCACGCGCAGCCCGGCAACGAGGACCGTCATTTCCGCCGCGCCCAGGCCCAGCAGTTGCGCACGGTCGATCAGCAGTTCTTCCGCGCTGACCGCCATGGGCTGTTCCAGATAGTTGCGGAAGCCATCGGCCCGTGGCTCCAGATAGGCAAAGCTATCCACGTCGGTCTGGTCCTGCGCGGCGTCGGTGCGGCCAGGCACGAACGGCACGTCCACCGTGCGGCCGGCCGCCTTGGCCGCCAGTTCGATGCCGACGCTGCCGCCCAGCACGATCAGGTCGGCCAGCGAGACTTTGCGGCCATCGCCGCGGCCGGCATCGAAACGCGCCTTGATGCCTTCGTACGCCGCCAGCACGCGTTCGAGCCGCGCCGGCTCGTTCACTGCCCAGCCGCGCTGGGGCGCCAGCGCGATGCGCGCACCGTTGGCCCCGCCGCGCCGGTCCGACCCGCGATAGGTCGAAGCCGACGCCCAGGCCGTGCCGACCAACTCGGCCACCGACAGGCCCGCGGCGGCAATGTCGGCCTTGAGCGCGGCAATGTCGGCCGCGTCGATCAAGGGGTAGTCGCGCGCCGGGATCGGATCCTGCCAGATCAGGTCTTCGTGCGGCACATCAGGCCCAAGATAGCGGGCCTTGGGCCCCATGTCGCGGTGGGTCAGCTTGAACCAGGCGCGGGCGAAACTGTCGGCAAACAGGGCCGGATCGGCGCGGAAGCGTTCAAGCACGGCGCGATAGGCCGGATCGACTTTGAGCGCCATGTCGGCCGTGGTCATCATCGTGGGCACTTTTACGCCCGGCGTGTGCGCCTTGGGTGCCAGCGTTTCTTCCGGATTGCCCACCGGCTGCCACTGGTGCGCGCCGGCCGGGCTGCGTACCAGTTCGTATTCATGATCCAGCAGCATGTCGAAGTAGGTCATGTCCCACTGCGTCGGGGTGGGCGTCCATGCGCCTTCGATGCCCGATGTGATCGTGTCATCGCCCATGCCGCTGCCATGGGTGGAAATCCAGCCCAGGCCCATCTGGGCAATGTCCGCCCCTTCGGGCGCCAGGCCGACGAGCGATGCGTCGCCGCCGCCGTGGGCCTTGCCAAATGTGTGGCCGCCGGCGGTCAGCGCCACGGTTTCGGCATCGTCCATGCCCATGCGGGCAAAGGTTTCGCGGATATCGCGCGCCGAACCGACCGGATCGGGCACGCTGCCGGGCCCTTCGGGGTTCACATAGATCAGCCCCATCTGGATCGCGGCCAGCGGCCCTTCCAACGCGCGCCCGGCCGCCTCGTCGATGCGCGTCGGATTTTCCGGATCGCCCACCCAGGTCGTTTCGCTGCCCCAGAACACGTCGAGCGACGGCTCGTGAATATCCTCGCGCCCGCCGCCAAAGCCGAAGATCGGGCCGCCCATCGATTCGATCGCGACGTTGCCGGCCATGATGAACAGGTCAGCCCAACTGAGCGCTGCGCCATACTTGCGCTTGATCGGCCAGAGCAGGCGGCGCGCCTTGTCGAGATTGCCGTTGTCCGGCCAGGAATTGAGCGGGGCGAACCGCTGCGATCCCGATGACGAACCGCCGCGCCCGTCGCCACTGCGATAGCTGCCGGCCGAATGCCAGGCCATGCGGATGAAGAACGGGCCATAGTGGCCATAGTCGGCCGGCCACCACGGTTGGCTGTCGGTCATCAGGGCGTGCAGATCGGCCTTGACGCCCGCGTAATCGAGCGTGCGGAACGCGGCACGATAGTCGAGCCCTTGTGGATAGGGGCTGGCGGACTGACCATGCTGGGCCAGGATCGCCAGTGGCAGCGCTTCGGGCCACCAGTCCTTGTTGGTGCGTCCCAAAAGGGGCCGCGTCTTGGCTGCACCACCACCCATCGGGCACTTCGTCGTCACCGCGTTCATCGTCTTCTCCATTGCTCGGCCACAAGTCATTGCGATCGGGGCCGCGATCCGGATCGCGGCGATCCTCTCACGAAGCCGATGGTGACAACAGGGTCCTTTGGTTCAGTCTGTCGGAGCGGCCGCGCAGGCCGCCGCAGCCTCCAGGATCACGCCGGCCACGGCCCCAGGTTGCGACAGCAGGCTGAGATGCCCGGCATCCAACTCGGTGGTTTGCGCGCCCATCGCGGCGGCCAGTTCGCGCTCCAGCGCCACGCTCACGATGCGATCCTGCGCCGAAACGATATACCAGCAGGGGCGCGTTTCCCACGCGGCCTGGTCCACCTTGTCGGCAAAGGTGCTGGCCGCCAACGGGGGCTGCACCACACACAGCACGCGCGCCTCTGCCTCGGGCAGGTCCTGTGCCACGTCCTCGATCCAGCCCGCTTCGCTCAGCGTCAGGAAACCGGCGCCGTCATTGATGATCTTGCCCAGCGCCGGCGGCGCTTCATAGCGTCCCACCTGTTCGCCCACGGTTTCGCCGGCCTTGGGCGCAAAGGCGGCGACATAGACGAGCGCCTTGACCTTGGGATCGTTGCCGGCCTGGGTGATCACCGCCCCGCCCCAGCTGTGCCCGACGAGCACGACCGGCCCCTCGATCGCGGCCAGCGCGCGGGCGGTGGCCGCCACGTCATCGGCAAGGGAGGTGGTGGGATTTGGCACGGCAACCACCGGGAGCCCTTTCGCCAGCAGCAAGGGGATCACGCGCTGCCAGCTCGATCCATCGGCCCAGGCGCCGTGGACAAGGACAATGGTGGGCAAAGCGGGAGTGTCTATCATGGCACGTTCCGATCGAAAGAGGGGGGCAGGCAGCGATGCGCAAGGGCCGGCCAAACATCGCAAGACCGCGGCGCGCGCGGCAATCCCCGATCGGGTGAATCGCCAGCCCCCGACCGGGGCTGCGCCGCTATTCCCGTGCCCCTGATCCTGTAGCGTTCCAACCCTGGGCCAGGCGCGCCCAACTGGCCACCAGCGCCAGGTCCAGTGCCTGCCCTCCGCCGATCAGGCCCAGGCGGCGGCGGAAGTCATAGCCGGCCAATGGCACCGCCACGATGCCACCATTCGCCGCTTCGCCCCCCAGGCAGACCGGCCCGGTCGTCACCGCCAGGCCGGCCCTCACCAGCGCCAGGCAGCGTTCTTCGTTGGCGCTGCGCAGCAGAAAATGCGGGCGCACGCCTTGGGCGGTGAAGAACCGGCTGGTTTCGGCCAGGATCTCGCAACTGCGCCGTGCCACCATGACCTCGGCCGCCAGGTCGAGCGCGCTCAACATACCCCGCCCGGCCAGGGGATGGTCGCGCGGCAGCAGCATCGCATAGCCTTCCTCCACCACGGCGCCTTCGCCCGCCCCGCCCTGCGGCCCCGGCCCGTGCAACAGCGTGAGGATCGCATCGAGCTGCCCCTCCCCCAGCCGGCGGCGCAGATCGGCATCGCTACCCTCCACCAGCACCAGCGGCCGCACCGCCTGCACGTCGCGCGCCAGAGTGACCAGCACTTGCGCCGGCAAGGAGGACAGCACCCCCAGCCGCAGCGGCGCCGCCATCGGCGCCAGGCCGTCTGCCGGCATTTCCGCCAGGCGGAACTCGCGCTCGATCGTGCGGGCATGGGCCAAGAGCCGCGTGCCCGCTGCGGTCAGCCTGATCTGCTTGCGATCGCGCATCAGCAGCGGCGCGCCCACCAGCCGCTCCAGCTCGGCCAGGCCGGCCGAAAGCGTCGGCTGGGAAAGGTTCAGGCGCCGCGCCGCCGCGGTGATCCCGCCGGTTTCGACAATGGCCAGGAACTGGCGCAGGTGGTTCCGCTTCAACATAGGTGTATTCTATGGAAAGCCGCTATGAAAATCAATTTTCTGCTTGATGCAAGGCGCGGTATGATGCGGGTGGGAAGAGGAGAACATTGCCGTGCGTGCCACACCCGATCTCGATTTCGGCCTCGATGAAAACGCCCTGATGATCCGCGAGGCGGCGGGCCGCTTTGCCGATGAACAGATTGCCCCGCTCGCCGCTGCGATCGATGCCGAAGATCGCTTCCCGCGCGAATTGTGGCAGCCGATGGGCGCGCTGGGCCTGCACGGGGTGACGGTGGCAGAGGAGTTCGGCGGACTTGGCCTGGGCTATCTCCACCATGTCATCGCGGTGGAGGAAGTGAGCCGGGCCTCGGGCGCGGTTGGCCTGTCCTATGGCGCCCATTCCAACTTGTGCGTCAACCAGATCCACCGCTGGGGCAATGCCGAGCAGAAGGCCAAGTACCTGCCCAAGCTGGTTTCGGGCGAGCATCTCGGCAGCCTGGCCATGTCCGAAGTGGGCGCCGGGTCCGATGTGGTGGCGATGAAGCTGCGCGCCGATGCAGTAGAGGGCGGCTGGCGCCTCAACGGCACCAAGTTCTGGATCACCAACGGCACTTATGCCGATACCCTGGTGGTCTATGCCAAGACCGCGCCCGATGCCGGGCCCAAGGGCATCACGGCGTTCCTGATCGAGCGCGGCATGGCGGGCTTTTCCATCGGGCAAAAGATCGACAAGATGGGCCTGCGCGGCAGCCCGACCTGCGAACTGGTGTTCGAGGATTGCTTCGTGCCTGCCGAAAACGTCCTTGGCCCGGTCAACGGTGGCGTGGGCGTGCTGATGAGCGGGCTGGATTACGAGCGCGTGGTGCTCGCGGGGATGCAGATCGGGATCATGCAGGCCTGCCTCGACACCGTGATCCCCTATGTCCGCGAGCGCCAGCAATTCGGCAAGCCGATCGGCACGTTCCAGCTGATGCAGGCCAAAGTGGCGGACATGTACGTGTCGCTGCAATCGGCGCGCGCCTATGTCTATACCGTGGCGCGCGCCTGCGACGCGGGGCAGACCACCCGGTTCGATGCGGCGGGCGCCATCCTGCTCGCCAGTGAAAGCGCGTTCCGCGTGGCGGGCGAGGCGATCCAGGCGCTGGGCGGCGCCGGCTATACCAAGGACTGGCCGGTGGAACGCTATCTGCGCGATGCCAAGCTGCTCGACATCGGCGCGGGTACCAACGAAATCCGCCGCATGCTGATCGGCCGCGAACTGATCGGCATCAAGGGATGAGCGCGCCCGTCCTCCCCACCGCGCTCGATCCGGCCAGTGCCGAGGCGCAGGCCCGCGCCGCGCACAACCGTGCGCTAGCAGAAGAGCTGCACGCCCGCGTGGCCAAGGCCGCGTTGGGTGGCGACGAGCGCGCCCGCGCCCGCCACACTGCGCGGGGCAAGCTTTTGCCGCGCGAGCGGGTAGAGCGCCTGCTCGATCCCGGTTCGCCATTCCTGGAAATTGGCCAACTGGCCGCCAATGGCCTCTATAACGATGAAGTGCCCGGCGCGGGGATCATCGCCGGGGTGGGCCGGGTTTCGGGGCGGCAATGCATGGTCTTTGCCAACGATGCCACGGTCAAGGGCGGCACCTATTTCCCGATGACGGTGAAGAAGCATCTGCGCGCGCAGGAAATCGCCCAGGAAAACCACCTGCCCTGCCTCTATCTGGTGGATTCGGGCGGCGCCAACCTGCCCAACCAGGCCGAGGTTTTCCCCGATCGCGATCACTTCGGCCGCTTCTTCTTCAACCAGGCGCGGATGAGCGGTGCAGGCATTGCCCAGATCGCCGCCGTCCTGGGTTCGTGCACCGCCGGCGGCGCTTATGTTCCGGCGATGAGCGACGAGACGGTGATCGTGAAAGAGCAAGGCACGATCTTCCTCGCCGGTCCGCCGCTGGTCAAGGCCGCCACGGGTGAGGAAATCTCCGCCGAAGACCTGGGCGGCGGCGATCTTCACGCGCGCCAATCGGGCGTGGTCGATCACCTGGCCGAAAACGACGAACACGCCCTGTCGATCGTGCGCGACATCGTCTCGCACTTGGGCGCGCCCGGCGATACCGGGGTGGAGCGGCGCGAAAGCCGCCCGCCGCTCTATGACGCGCAAGATCTTTACAGTGTCATCCCGCAGGACGTGCGCGCACCCTATGATGTGCGCGAAGTGATTGCGCGGATCGTGGACGGCAGCGAGTTTCACGAATTCAAGGCGCTGTTCGGCACTACGCTGGTCTGCGGCTTTGCCCATATCCATGGGTTCCCCGTGGCGATCCTGGCCAACAACGGCGTGCTGTTTTCGCAAAGCGCACAAAAGGGCGCGCATTTCATCGAACTCGCCTGCCAGCGCCGCATTCCGCTGCTGTTCCTGCAGAACATCTCGGGCTTCATGGTCGGCGGCAAGTATGAAGCCGAAGGGATTGCCAAGCACGGGGCCAAGCTGGTGACGGCGGTGGCCACCGCGCAAGTGCCCAAGATCACCGTGCTGATCGGCGGCAGTTTCGGCGCGGGCAACTATGGCATGTGCGGGCGCGCCTATTCCCCACGCTTCCTGTTCACCTGGCCCAATGCGCGCATTTCGGTGATGGGCGGGGAACAGGCGGCCAGCGTGCTGGCCACCGTGCACCGCGATGCCGCCACCTGGACGAGCGAGGAAGCAGAAGCCTTCAAGGCGCCGATCCGCCAGAAATACGAGGATGAAGGCAATCCCTATTACGCCACCGCCCGCCTGTGGGACGATGGCGTGATCGATCCGGTGCAGACCCGCGATGTCGTCGGCCTTGCACTCGAAGCCTGCCTCCAGGCCCCGATTGCCGAGCGTGCGTCGTTCGGCGTGTTCAGGATGTGATGCCGATGCTTGAGTCCATCCTTATCGCCAATCGCGGCGAAATCGCCTGTCGGATCATCCGCACGGCCAAGCGCCTGGGCCTGCGAAGCGTGGCCGTCTATTCCGAAGCCGACGCGCAAGCCATGCACGTGGCACAAGCCGACCAGGCCGTGGCCATCGGCGCCCCGCCCCCGCGCGAATCCTATCTGGTGGGAGAGCGGATCATCGCCGCCGCGCTGGAAACCGGCGCGCAGGCGATCCACCCCGGCTATGGCTTCCTGTCGGAAAACGCCGCCTTTGCCCAGGCGGTGATCGATGCCGGGCTGGTGTGGATCGGCCCGCCGCCCTCGGCCATTTCCGCCATGGGCCTGAAAGACGCGGCCAAGGCGCTGATGCAGCAGGCGGGCGTTCCCACCACGCCGGGCTATCTGGGTGAAAACCAGGATGCCGATTGGCTGGCGCAGGAAGCGGCCAAAGTCGGCTATCCCGTGCTGATCAAGGCCGTGGCCGGCGGCGGCGGCAAAGGTATGCGGCTGGTGGAACAGCCCGAAGACTTTGCCGATGCGCTCGCCTCGTGCCAGCGTGAGGCTGCGGCTTCGTTCGGCAATGCCCATGTGCTGATCGAGAAATACATCCTCTCGCCCCGCCACATCGAAGTGCAGGTCTTCGGCGACGCGCACGGCAACGTCGTCCACCTGTTCGAACGCGATTGCTCGCTGCAACGCCGCCATCAAAAGGTGATCGAGGAAGCCCCCGCGCCGGGGATGGACGAGGCGACCCGCGAGGCAGTGTGCCAGGCCGCCGTGCGCGCGGCGCAAGCCGTGGGCTATCAGGGCGCGGGCACGGTGGAATTCATTGCCGATGGCTCGGAAGGGCTGCGCGCCGATCGCATCTGGTTCATGGAAATGAACACCCGGCTCCAGGTGGAACACCCGGTGACCGAGGCGATCACCGGCGTTGATCTGGTCGAATGGCAGATCCGCGTGGCGAGCGGAGAGCCGCTGCCGCGCACCCAGCAAGACCTGTCGATCCAGGGCTGGGCAATGGAAGCGCGCCTCTATGCCGAAGACCCGGCCAAGGGTTTTCTCCCTTCCATCGGCCGGCTGGACCATCTGCATTTCGGCATGGGTAAAGGCGGCCGCATCGATACCGGCGTGGCGCAGGGAGACACGATCACCCCGTTCTACGATCCGATGATCGCCAAGGTCATCGCCCACGGCCCCACCCGCGATGACGCGCGCCGCCGCCTCTCCGCGATGCTGGACCAGACCGTCGTATGGCCGGTGCGCACCAATGCCGCGTTCCTCACCCGCGCGCTGGCCCATCCGCAATTCGTGGCCGGCACGGTCGATACCGGCGTGATCGGCCGCGATGGCGCCATGCTGGCACAGGCGGTTGCCCCCTCGCCCGCCGCGCTCTCCCGCGCCGCCGCGCGGCTGGTGGCACCGAGCCTGGCGCCGGGCCTGCGCCTGAACAGCCCGCCCCGGCGCACCGCGCGCTTCCTGCTCGATGGCGCGGCGATAGACGTGGCGCTTGATCGTCCGGCCAGTGGCCCGGCCCGGTCCACCCTGGTGTGCGAAGGCGGTCAGGCCTGGCTGCTCGAACCCTGGCACCACAAGGCCAGCGATGCCGCCAGCGCGGGCGACGGTGCCATCCTGGCGCCCATGCCCGGCCGCGTCATCGCCGTATCGGTGGCACAGGGGGAAGTGGTCGCCAAGGGGCAAAAGCTCTTGACGCTGGAAGCGATGAAGATGGAACACACGCTGCTGGCCCCGTTCGATGGCGTGGTGGCGGCGCTGGAAACGCAGGCCGGCGCGCAAGTGCAGGTGGATGCCCTGCTCGCGCGCATCGTGCAAAAGGAAGACTGACGGCATGAGCGGACGTTTCTTCGATGCCTGGCACGTGGGCGACCGGATCGAACACCCGATCCGCCGCACCGTGACCGAGACCGACAACCTGCTGTTCTCGTGCATGACGCACAATCCCCAGCCGCTGCACCTCGATGCCGAAGCCGCGCGCGCCAGCGAATTTGGCCAGATTCTGGTCAACGGCACTTATACGTTCGCGCTGATGGTCGGCCTTTCGGTGGGGGAAACCACGCTGGGCACGCTGGTGGCCAACCTAGGCTATGATGCCGTCACCATGCCCAGCCCGGTGTTTATCGGCGATACGCTCCACGCCACCAGCGAAGTGGTGGAACTGCGCCCCTCGCGCTCGCGCCCCGGCGCCGGCATCGTCACGTTCGCGCACGAGCTGATCAACCAGCGCGGCCAGGTGGTTTGCAAATGCAGGCGCAGTGCGCTGATCGCGGGCAGCCCGGCATGAAGCTGCGCTCGCTCTTGTTCGTTCCGGGCGACCGGCCCGATCGCTTTGCCAAGGCGGCCGCCAGCGGGGCAGACGCGATCATTCTCGATCTTGAGGATTCGGTTGCCCTTGCCGCCAAGGAAACGGCGCGCGCCGCCGTGGCAGGCTATCTGTCCGGCCCGCGTTCCTGCCCGGTGTTCGTGCGGATCAACCCGGTCGATGGCGATCTCGCCGCCGCCGATCTTGCCGCCGTGCTGCCCGGCCGGCCCGATGCCATCGTGCTGCCCAAGGCCGAAGGGGCTGAAACCGTGGGCACTTTGCTGGCCATGATGGGGCCGCAAGCCGTGCCGATCCTGCCCATCGCCACCGAAACGCCGGCCGCCGTGTTCGAACTGGGCAGCTATGGCGATGTGCGCGCCGCGCTTTGCGGCCTCACCTGGGGCGCGGAAGACCTGCCCGCGGCCATCGGCGCCGCCACCGCGCGCGAGGATGATGGCCGTTACACGCCACCTTATGAACTGGTGCGCAGCCTCACCCTGTTTGCCGCGCACAAGGCCGTCGTTGCGGCGATCGAATCGGTCTATCCCGCCTTGTCGGACGTGGCCGGCCTTGCTGCCTACGCCGCCCGGGCGCGGCGCGACGGATTCACCGGCATGATGGCGCTGCACCCCGCGCAAGTGCCGGTGATCAACCAGGCCTTCACCCCCACCCCGGCCGAAGTGGACCACGCCCGCCGCATCGTCGCGCTGTTCGAAGCCGATCCCACGCTGGGCGTGGTCCAGCTGGATGGCCGCATGATCGACCGCCCCCACCTCGAACAAGCAAGGGCGATCCTGGCGCGGGTGGATTGATCCTCCTTCGGGCCAGGGCCAACCGAACCCATATTTTGGGGTGTAGCGCTGGCCGGCTAGCGCCATCTACTCGGCGTCGAGAAGAGAACGGACCCGATTGGCACTCTGCGTGTTGCGATTGCCTTGATGGCGCCGTGATCAGCCCTTCCTTGACGCTTGGGCTTGCGCCCAATCATTGATCGCGCCCATCCACAAGGCAACACCGACAGCACCGGGATCGGGATGGCCGGCGGCGCGGTCCCCGATATAGCTGGATCGCCCCTTGCGTGGGATCATGGCCCTTGTTGCGTCCGCCCCGGCCTGGGCAGCGGCATGCATCGCTGCCACGCGCTGGGTCCAGATCCCATCTGACTGCGCCAGCGCCGCCGTGGCGGGAACCAGAGCGTCGAGCATGGTACGATCTCCGAGGGCAGCGCCGCCGAGCGCCATCATTCCCTGACAACCCGCGTCGAGCGCCCGCGCCCATGCAGCCGGATCGGCGGGATCGGCTTCCTGTTCCAGCGCGCGGGCCGCGCGCAGCACGGCCATGGCATAAAGCGGCCCGGACGTTCCGCCCAGCGAGCGGCGCAGCAGGGCGGAGACTTGCGCCAAGGCGCGGGCGGGATGGGCGCAATCAAGCGTGGCAAAGGCGGCGTCGAGACTATCGGCGCCACGCGCCAGGCTGATGCCCAGGTCGCCGTCGCCCACCGCACTGTCAAGCCGCGTCAGTTCGGGCTCGGCCTCGCGCAGCAGCGCGATCACGGCACGGATCGCAGCGGCGAGGCCCGCTGCCTGCGCCGCATTGGCCCAGGCCGGGCCGGTCACCGCGTCTTCTTCGGCAAGGGTCACAGGATCGGCCAGGGCAATCTGCGTGGCGGGAATCGTGGGCGCATTCCAGGCCGGCGCCTGCGTCGGTGCCAGCAGGCGCTGCGCGCGCAACGCGTCTAGCCGCATGACCGACAGCGAGCAGCCCGCCATTTCCAGCGCACTGAGGAACGTGCCGGCCTGGACCGCACGAACCACCAGCCCGGCCCCGGTCAGCCGTTGGAGTGCAAAGCGCGTGGCAATCGCCAGTTCCAGCGCGGGGGTGCCGCCCAGGCCGTTGACCATCAGCGCCACTTCATCACCCGCAACGAACCCGCCATAACGCAAAATGCGCTCCACCAGGTCTTCGAGCATGGCGTCGGCAGTACCGATCTTGGCACGGCGCACGCCACTTTCGCCGTGGATACCAAGGCCGAACTCCACTTCGTCGTCACCCAGTTCGAACCCGGGATGCCCGGCGGCCGGCACGATGCAGGCCGAGAGCCCGAGGCCCATCGAGGCGAGGTTGTCGGCGGCGGCTTGTGCCTCGGCATGCACCTGGTCGAGCGACAATCCCGCCTCGGCGGCAGCGCCGGCGATCTTGTGAACCAGGATCGTGCCAGCGATGCCGCGTCGCCCAACAGCGGCGTTGCTGTCCCCCAAGGCCACGTCGTCACCCACCAGCACCACGGCCACCGGCACCCCGTGGCTGCGCGCGATCTCCGCAGCGAGACCGAAGTTGAGCTTGTCGCCGGTGTAGTTCTTGACGATCAGCAGCACGCCGGCCGGGCCGCCCACGGCAAGGATCGCCTTGAGCACGGCGTCGACGCTGGGCGAGGTGAACACCGGCCCCGCAACGGCGGCCGTGAGCATGCCTGGCCCGACATAGCCGGCATGGGCCGGCTCGTGGCCCGACCCGCCGCCCGAGATGATCGCCACCTGGCGACGCCCGCGCAGTGCGGCATGGTCGGCGCGCAGCACCACGGTCTCGTCGGGCAGGCGCACCAGGCGGCTGTCAGCCAGAACCAGCCCTTCCACCATCTCTTCGACGACGCACGCGGGATCGTTGATCAGCTTCTTCATGACAAATCCTTTCAGAGTGCGGGCGTCGCGCGAATGGCGGTGACCGCGGCACCATAGCCGCGCCGAACCCAGGCGATCAGAGCAAATGCGACGAACGCCGCCAGCGCGGTGACAAGCGCCAGGGCATGGCCCACCGCAAGGTCGGAACCGAACAGATGGTCGGTGGCGAGCGCCACGAGAGTGGGGCCAAAGCCTAGCCCGATGAGGTTGATGGCAAAGAGATAGAGCGCGGTGACCTGCCCCCGGAATTCATTGGGGGTGATCGCGTGGAGCGCCGCCGGGGCAATCCCGGTCGGCACGCCGAGGAAGAAGCTGGTCCAAGCCAGCGCCGCCAGCGCGAGCGCCGGCGTAGGCGCGAGGCCGATGAAAGGAACGACAGGGATCACCGCCGCCATGCCCACCAGCGACGCGCGCAAGGCACCGTCGGCATGGCCCGCCGCGGTCCAGCGATCGGCCAGCCAGCCGCCGGCGAGAATGCCCGCGCAGCCCGCCGTCAGCAGGATCACGCCATAGGCAAAGGCCACTTCCCCCGCGCTCCAGTGGTGGACGCGGATGAACAGCGAGGGCACCCACGCCGACAGACCATAGCTGATGATCGCGTTGACCCCGAAGCCGATGACGATCGCCAGCAGCGTCCCCGCGCGAGCACGGAAAAAGGCGAAAGTCTCCGCCATGCCCGGCAGATCCTTGGCCGCCCCCCGTTCCTGGCGGGCCGGTTCGCGCAACGCGAGCATGAGCCCGGCCACCAGCAGGCCGGGCAGGCCCACGATCATGAAGGCCGCTTGCCAGGCGCGGACCGACCCGACCACGGGCAGGACGACCGCCGCCTGATTGGCCGTGGCCGTGACCGCCATGCCGCCCAGGATCAGTGCCACGCCCGAACCGACGAAGATCCCCATGGTATAGGTGCTCATCGCGCGGCCACGCCGGGCGGGGGCAAACGTATCGGAAATCAGCGAATAGGCCGCGGGCGAAAGCGTCGCCTCGCCCACGCCCACCAGAATGCGCGCGGCGAACAGCGTGCCAAAGCTGTTGGCGAAACCGCAGGCAACGGTCGCCAGGCACCACAGCACCATCCCGCCCACCATCAGTGCCTTGCGGCTACCGCGATCGGCCCAGCGGCCCAGCGCCATGCCCAGGAAGGTGTAGAAGATGGCGAAGGCAAAACCGTGAAGCAAGCTGACGGCAGTGTCGGAAAGGCCCAGGTCGGCGCGGATCGGCTGCACCATCAGGCTCAATATCTGGCGATCGACGAACGCCACCGTATAGGCGAGCAGCAGCACCGCGATGACCAGCCAGGCCCGCCAGGGCACGGGATAGCCATCGGCGCCAAGGCCTGGCACAGCGGAGCGACGCATCAGGCGCGCTCCAGCGTGACAGGCAGGCTGGCGAGGCCGCGCAGCCAATTGATGCGCTGGTATTCAGGCTCGCCCGCCACGCTCAGCCGCGCGACCTTGCGGGCGAGGGTGGAGATCAGGATATCGGCTTCCATGCGCGCCATCATCTGCCCGACGCAGGCGTGGATGCCAAAGCCGAACGCGAGGTGGCCCGATGTCTTGCGATCGAGATCGAAGCGGTGCGGATCGGCCCACTGGCGTGGATCGCGATTGGCACCAGCGATGAACAGGATGACCTTTTCCTCCGCGCCGATCGGCACACCGCCGATCTCGACCGCGCGCGTCGTGGTGCGGCCGATATAGGGACTGGGCGCGCGATAGCGCAGGCCTTCGTCGAAGGCCGCGCGGGCCAGGCCAGGATCGGCATGGACCCGAGCCCAGTCGGTGGGCCGTTGGGCCAATGCTTCCAGCGCAAAGCCGATGCCGTTGATCGTGGTGTCCATGCCGGCCGAGATGAAGATGCGCACCAGCAGGCCGGCTTCATCCTCCGTGATTTCGCCCGCGTCTGCCGCGGCAAAGATCGCGGCACCCAGGCTATCGGGCGCAACCGCTTCGCGCCGGCAGTTCGCCACCACCCAGTCGAGTATCGGCGTCGCGCGTTCGAGAGCCGCGCGGTAAAGCGCGTTCTTCTCGCCCATGGCGTTGAAATTGAGTTCGGAATAGATCAGCAGGTTGCGGCGATCCTCTTTGCGAAAGCCCACGGCATCGGGCAGCGCGGCGAAAGGAAAGGCTTCGGCAAGGTCTGCCATGAGATCGACCGTGCCCTTTTCCAGCGCGGCCTCGACGATGTGCTCGGCCGTGGCCACGAAATCCTCGCGCAGGCGGCGTAGCACGGCGGGCGACAGGATGCGATTGAGCAGGCGGCGATACTTGCCATGCTCGGGCGGATCGTTTTCCAGGATCAGGCTGGGCTGGCGCCAGTTGCCCTGCTTGCGGATATTGGTGAAGCCCGTGCCGGAAGCCGAGGAATAGCTTTCCCAGTCGGAGAACACCGCGTGGACATCGGCATGGCGCCCCACGGCCCACACGCCGTGGCGTTCGAGGAAAACCGCCGGGGCGGTCTCGCGTACCAGCGTGTCGTAATGGTCGGGACGGGCCATCACCTCGGCGGAGAAGAGATCGAAATCGAGGGCGGGCACACGCAATGCCGCACGGGAAGCGTCGGTCATGGGAATCCTGGGCAAGATGGAAGATGTGCGCAAAGATGCCCCGCCATTGGTGATGAACACCGGTGGGCGTCGGGGTCCGGGCTGGGCATCCTCTTTTGCCCGTTAGTTTACATAGCAACCTATTGCTGTCAATCCGGGTTGCGCGTCACAGCCTTGCGCATGCGCCACGAAACTCGCACAAGAAGCGAATGAACACCAAGAGCCAGCCTTCCCCGTCCCCGGTTTCGCGCCCCAGCTCGCGAAAGGTCATCGACCGCCATCTCTATGTGCCGCACTATCTGGTGGTCCTGGCCAACGGGATGGAGCGCGGCCAGTCGCGCATCTATCTCAAGCACTTCGGCATCGGCATCAACGAGGCGCGAATCATCACGGTGGTGGCGCACAGCGGACCGCTGACAGCGGCCGAAATTTCAGAGATTCTGGTGATGAACAAGTCGATCACCAGCCGCTCGATGCAGATTCTGGAAGGGCGTGGACTGGTCACGGTGGGCGATTCCCCACGCTCGCGGCCGATCACCCTGACCGAAGAAGGCTATGCCCTGCACGACCGGATCGTAGCGGTTTCGCTCGCTCGCGAAGCCCTTCTGCTCGATGGCTTTTCGCCCAACGAGAAGACCATCGTACTCGGCTACCTGGCCCGCATGGCCAGCAACATGGAACTGGCCAACGCCATCGATCCGCTGGCGGTAGAGCGTGGCGAGACGCCAACGGCGTGACAGACCGCTTGACATAGGTTGCTATGTAAACCAAAAGAGCCCCAACGAATTCGCCACGAGAGCGATGCAGAGGGGAT
This sequence comes from Novosphingobium rhizosphaerae, assembly GCF_050920675.1. Taxonomy (NCBI): domain Bacteria; kingdom Pseudomonadati; phylum Pseudomonadota; class Alphaproteobacteria; order Sphingomonadales; family Sphingomonadaceae; genus Novosphingobium; species Novosphingobium rhizosphaerae. The sequence goes on along the minus strand of NZ_CP137862.1, from coordinate 299,003 downwards.
CTTTGTGCATGACCTGCCACTAGCCTGACCGCACTGCATGTCCCCGGGCGCACCGCGCCGGCCTTCATGCATTCCGCCCCACACGGCCCATTCGTTTTTTCGGCACTGCCCAGGTGCCAACGGAGGCTTGCGTCCGCGCCAGATGCGCGGCGCGCGGCCTGCCGCCGATCCAGACAAGATATTTGGGGGAGAACAGAGACCATGTTGCCCATGACGCAAACCCGTGCCCGCCGCCTGCGCTCGCTGACCGGTGCCAGCCTGGCGGTGGTCGCCGGCCTTTCGCTGGCCGCGCCTGCCCTGGCGCAGGAAACCCCGGAAGCCGCGCCCCAGGCGCAGACCGCTGGCGAAGTTGCCAACGGCACGCTTCCCAATGGCGAGATCATCGTGACCGCGCAGTTTCGATCGCAGCGCTTGCAGGATACGCCGCTGGCGATCACCGCCGTCGATGCCGCCGCGATCCAGAACCGCAGCCTTGGCACCGTGGTCGATGTGGCCGCCGCTGCCCCCAACGTGAACATTCGCCCCGGCGGCTCGGCGTTCGGCCCTGCGGCGCAGGTCTATATCCGTGGCATCGGCCAATATGACAGCAGCTTCGCCTTCGAACCGGGCGTGGGCATGTACGTGGACGACGTGTTCCACGGCACCCTGCTCGGCTCGATCTTCGATCTGCTCGACCTCGATCGCGTGGAAATCCTGCGCGGTCCGCAGGGCACGCTGGCGGGCAAGAACTCGATCGGTGGTGCGGTCAAGCTGTACTCGGCCAAGCCGACGGGCAGCGGGCATGGCTATGTCGAGGCCGGCTATGGTGCATTCAACCGCATCGAACTGAAAGGCAGCGCCGACTTTGCGCTTGTGCCCGACAGCCTGTTCGTGCGCGTTTCGGGCGTGTCGAAGACGCGTGACGGCTACCTCACCCGCCTCGACTACGGTTGCCTCAACCCGTCGAGCGGCGTGCCGGCGGCCACCACAGGCGCTGATTGCAAGCTTGGCACCGAAGGCGGCCAGAACATGCAGGCCGGACGCGTGGCCCTGCGCTGGCTGGCAAGCGACAAGCTGGAAGTAAACCTGGTCGGCATGGCCACCGAGGACCATTCCGAAATCGGCGCGAGCAAGCTGCTATCGCTCACCACCACCGCTTCAATGCCGGCGGGCACCGATCCGTCGCAGTTCATCACGGGCGCCCATTCGTACACCAACTATGCGACGTACCTGAACCTGCCTTTCACCGATGCCACCGGCAGCCACGGCGCCACGTACATACCGCCGGTGAGCAAGGTTTCGGGCCGCGAAGTCTATGGCACGATCGACTACAAGTTCGGCCCGGGCCTCGCGCTCAAGCTGATTTCTGCCTATCAGCGCTACAAGGGTAGCTATGGTTCGGACCTCGACCTTACGCCCTATTCGACCAATTCGGCCAACTACATCTACGATCACGAGCAATTCACCCAGGAAGCGCGGTTGAGCGGATCCTCGCTGGCCGACAAGCTGGAATGGACCGTCGGCGGCTTCTATTACAAGGCCACCAGCCGCTTTGGCGGCGTGACGTTCATCGCCCCCGGCACCGCCACGCAGAATTTCTACGTGACGCGTGACCGCATCCCGGCACGCAGCGTCTCTGGCTTTGCCCATGCCGCCTACAAGCTGACCGACGCGCTGACGCTGACCGGCGGCATCCGCTATACCGACGACAAGAAGACCTACACCTATGGTCGCCTCAACCCCTATGACGTGAGCCAGCCGGCCTACACCGTGGCCGGGGCAATCAACGGCGTCACCGGCAAGTTTGCCGCCACGCGCTGGGACTATCGCGCCAATATCGACTATCGCTGGTCGCGCAACGTGATGACCTATGCCCAGTTCTCCACCGGCTACAAGGGTGGCGGGGTCAACCCCCGGCCGTTCGCCGCCGAACAGGCCGTGGCCTTCAACCCGGAAACCCTCACGGCTTGGGAAGTGGGTGCCAAGACCGATTTCCTCGACCGCGCGGTGCGCCTCAACCTGTCGCTGTTCCTTAACAAGTACAAGGACATCGTCTTCACCAACGTGTCACCCACGGCCAACAGCGTGACCAACGCCACCCCGGTCAACGCGGGCGACGCGACGATGAAGGGCGTGGAAGCGGAATTGACCCTGCGCCCGATTGCCGGCCTTTCGATCGATGCCTCGGGCAGTTGGCTGGGCTTCCAGTTGACGCGGATCGGCGCCACGGGCGCGACCATTCGCGGCATCACGCTCGACAACAGGGCACCCTATGCTCCCGAATGGAAGTTCGGCGGCGGCGTGCAATATGCCTTTGCCCTGGGCCAGGCCGGTACCCTCACCCCGCGCTTCGACATCAACTACCAGTCCTCGTTTTTCTCGAACATCGACAACAACCCGCTCGGCAAGGTGGATGGCTATGCGCTCGCCAATGCCCGGATCATGTTCGAGGATGCCGCGCACGACTGGCAATTGGCCATCTCGGTCACCAACATGTTCAACAAGTTCTATTACTTGAACAAGATCCGTTACCCGATCGGGATCGTGGTGGGCCAGCCCGCGCTGCCCCGCGAATGGAAAATCAGCCTGCGTCGCAACTTCTGACCCCTGCGGCGTAAAGAAGATGCCTGGTGTCTGCGCTTGCTCACAGACCCCAGGCATCGAGGTATGCAGGCCGTCCGGGAAGGAATGCAGCCTGCGAACGGGTCAGTTCACGATGATCGCACCCCGATAGGTGCCTGGCCGGATCGGCACGGTCTTGCCATCGATCTGCATGACCGCCTTGCCGCGCGTGGATTCCAGTCGCGCGCCCGGCGCGAGCGTCAGCGCGCGCAAGTACGATGGCCCCGTCACTGTCCAGCGGGACGTGGCATCGAGGAAGACCTCCACGCCCGCGCTGCCCGCAACGAAGCCCGCCGTGTTCGTCACCCGGCCGATTTCCCGATAGGTCACGGCCGTGGGTTCCTTGCCCAGCGCCGGGGCAGTGGTGGATGTCGCGATCTGCCCGGCAAGCCTGGCGTTTTCAAAGTGCAGGATCATCGCGCTGTTCCTGGACCGCGCGTTGAAGAAGTTGCCCGCCAGGCTCGTGTTGCGAAACGTGGCCACCACATCGGGGCTGGGTGCAGGCCCCTTCTTGTCGGCCTCGGCAACGCCGGGCGGCGGCGCGGCCATGCCGGCGGGAATTTCGCCGCGCATGATCGCCTTCATGAACGGATCGTCGTTATCCATCGATTGCAGGATTACGCCATTGCCGGCCTGAACCGTGGCACCGTCCACCAGCACCGTGGTGCCGATACCCTTGACCTCGATCGCGGTTTCCCGCGCGCGCAGATGGCTGCCCTTGTCGATCCGCAGGCTGCCGCCACCCTCGCCGGAATGCATCATCACGCCAAAGCGACCGCTTTCCACCAGCGTTCCGTCGGTAAACGTCACGCTGCCCTGCGCGGCCATGATGCAGCCGACATCGGCCGCGCGCACGATCGAATGCGCGAACGTGTCGATGCTGTCGCCGATCGAATAGCAGCCATAGCCGCTGTCCACCGTCTCGATCAGGCTGTCGTTGACGTACATCCGTACGCGCACGCTGTCATCGGTGGAGACGCCCCCCCACCCCTGGGCGCGGATGTGCGAACGGTTGTAAAAGACCGTGCCGTTGCCCACCAGGTTGGTGGCGCGGACATTGCCGGAAAGCCCCAGCATCCATGGCACTTCCATCATCTTGCCCATGTCGACCGTGAACTTGTAGTCGGGCGGCAGCGTGCCGTTGCGCACCTCGATCTCGGCGTCGTTGACATGGACAGTGGCATTGCCGCCCACGAACACTGCCGTGCGGATGGCGCCGGTGGTGCGGATGATCGGGCGGTCGATTGTCACATCGGCATTGTCGGTGGCCACGATCCCCGCGCCATATCCGGCAAAATCGTTGCCGCCGTTGCCGGTGAATTCGATGACCGGATGGTCGATGCGATAGGCACCCGTGCCGGCCACGACGATGCCGTTGAAACGTTCCCCGTGCGAGGTGATCGCGGCATTGGCCAGCACGCCATCGCTGGCCGTCGCCTGTGGCGAAAGCGCCGCGGTGACGGACTTGGCCGGCACCAGCACGCCGTTCTCGACATAGGCTGCCGCGCGGAAGTGGTGCAGCATGACCTTGTGGTAATCGACCGGGATGTCATCGGTCACGGTCAGCGCCACGTTGCCGGTGTAATGGCCGGGCGCAAGCGGCATTTCCACGCCATCGACTGTCAGGGTCAGCAGCTTGCCCGCCGGCGCCGCCGGGACGGACTGCGGCGCGATTACAAGATCGCTGGTGGTGATGGAGGCAGCCACGATAGCCGGCGCGGTTTCGGCAAGAGCGGTTCCGCCGGCCAAGGCCAGCAGGGAAGCGCCGAGCAGCGAAGGGATCTTTGCATAACGGTGCATGGATGGTTTCCTATGGGCTGGAAGCGAGAGGTTTACGGGCGCACGACGATGAGCGTGCCGCCCGAAGGCAGCGGGCGAGAGCCGGCCGCGAGCGCGGGATTGGCGCTGATGGCCGTGACGGTGACCGAGCCGGGTGCATCGATCGCCCCCACGGCCGCCGGCGATGCCAGCGTGATGGTGGACGCGGCGCTGGCCCGCCAATGGCTGGCGGCATCGGCTGCGAACACCACATGATTGAGCGCACCTTCCAGCCGTGCGCCCTCGAGTGACAGAGTCAGCGTGCGGTCGGGATCGCTGTTGCTGACCGATCCAGCCTGCGTGGTCTGGCGCAGGACAAGCCGCACGCCGGGCACTCTGGCGCCGTCCGTCCGGGTAGCATTGGCGTCATCGTTCTTGCGCATGTCCAGCAATTGGCCGCTCGCGCTGCGCAAGCTGCCGCCGGCAACGGTGATCGTGGCGTTGGCGCTCTTGACCAGAATTGCCGGGCCAGCGCTGGCCAGCGTCGTGCCTGTCAGGTTGAGCAGCGCCACTTCCTGCGGATTGCCCATCACCGAATGGATCATCACCCCGTTGCGGCCAGCCGTACCGGTCACGCCATTCATGTCGATCTGCGCGGCGCCAGCGATGATTCCGGCTTCTGCGCCGCTTTCCACCCTGGTGCGGTTCAGCACCACACGGGCGCCGAAATCGGCATAGGCGGCATAGCCTCGGCGTTTGACCCGCAGCACGCAGTCGTTTGCTTCGACATAGAGGTGATCGCCCGCGGCGTCGGTCGACAGCGCGCCCCAGCCATCCGCCTCGATCGTCGTGCGGTAGAAATATGCGCGCGCGTTACTCATCGCCAGCACGGTGCGCGCCGTGCCATCGAGGCCCAGGGGTGGCGGCGGCTCCATCATCCCGGGCCCGATGTGGCGGACATAGCCTGGCGGCAGCGGCCCTCCCGCGGCCACCAGGACCGAGTCATAGACCCGCAACGTCGCGCCTTCGGCCACGGCCAGCGCCGATGCCACTGCGCCCGCCGTGCGGATCGTGGCATGGTCGATCACCACAGCCGCGTTTTCGCGCACCAGGACACCGGCACCGATCGCGAGGAAATCGTTCTTGCCCTGGCCCTTGAGGTCTATCTGCGCACGGCGCAGCGTAAAGGCGCTGCGGCCGCCGCTGACGATCACGCCGTTGTAGCCATCGCGCGTCAGATGGAGTGAAAGCCCGGTGGAACCGCTGGCGTCGAGCCGTGGCCCTGCTTGGCCCTGCACCAAGACACCCTCGCGCACGGCGATGGCGCTCTGGTAGTGGGTATCGGCCATCTTGGGCATGGCCGGCGGTGGGCCGGGCGGCGGGGCACCGGCCGGTTGGGCAAGCGCAAGCAGTGGCCAGGCAATGGCCGGAACGGCCAGTGCGCGCGCGCCGACGCGCTGCACGAGCGAATGGGGGGAGACCATGAAATCCTGCCTTCCAAGGAACAGAGGGGAGGAAGAAGGTGGGCGCTGCCGCCAAAGCAGCGCCCACTGCTGCCCGATCAAAAGCGCGCCGAAGCCGTCACGCCATAAGTCTTGGGAGCGGCGACAGTGACGTAGCCGACGAAATAGCCGGTCTTCACCGCCTTGTTGGTGATGTTCTTCATGTACGCGGTAAGGCTGTAGCGATCGTTGGCCGATCGCCAGGCGAGCGAAGCGTCGAGCGCACCATAGGCTTCCTGCGTGGCACCAGCGGTATTGTTGGGCGCAAGATATTGCCGCGTCACATAGCGTGCATCGGCCCGCGCGGTGAGCGAGCCCGCGCCTGCCATGTCGAACACATGCTGATAGCCGCCCTTCACCGTCCAGCGCGGCGCGTGCGGCAGCCGCTCGCCCTTGAAGTTCACCGGGGTGAAGGGATCGGACGGGTGCAGGATCAGATCGCCCTCGATCCGCGAGGCTAGATAAGTGGCGCTCAGGTTGACCGTATCGGCCGCGCTCAACGCGGCCTGGGCATCCAGCTCCAGACCATAGTTGCGCGCATCGACATTGTAGAACACCAGGTTGGGCCCGGTGGCGCCGATGAAGAAGTCCACCACCTGATAGTTCGAATAATCGTAGTAGAACCCGCTCAAATTGAACTGCAGCCGGTTGTCGAACAGACGGTTCTTGAGACCGGCCTCATAGGCGTGGAGCCGTTCGGGCAGGAAGGTCTTGCCATCGAATGGGCTCACCCCACCAGGGCGAAACGCGCTGGAGGCCGTAACATAGGCCAGCGAATGCGCGCCGACATCGTATTCCACGCCAGCGCGGTAATCGAAGAAGCTGTTGCTCAGTCGGCCACCCACGATGTTTCCGGCAGAATCCGTCCCGCTGGCGCGGCGCCGGTCCCAGGTTTCGCGCATGCCGCCCACAAGCCGCAGGCCCGGCGCCACAGGCACGGTAACCTGCCCAAATACCGCATTGGAAATGCCCCGGTTGTAGCTGTAGCCGGCGGTGCTGCCGTACGTGGCGTTGTCGAGCGAAAAGGTGAACTGGCTGTAGTCATAATGATAGAGGCCCACGATCCACTGCACCGGGGCGCCGGGTGCGGCGGCATAGCGCAGTTCGGCGCTGCCCTGGTCGATCTTGGCCGGGTCCTGGCCATATGTGCCGCGGCCGCCGAAGACACCGTTGTTCACGCCGTGGCCGTGCTGGTAGGCGGGAATGAACGTGACGGTGCCCGGTCCCACTTTCCAGTCGACCTGGCTCCACGCCTTGTAGCCAAAGTAATCCTGGCCACCGATGCTGGAATCGGCCGTGGTATAGGGTTTGCCGGCGTCGAAATTCGCCACCTCGACCGCGCCGCTGCCGTGGCCCTTGAGCCAGGCGCCTTCGAAGCCGGTGAGGACCGAAACGTCGGCGCTTGGTTCCCAGAGCAACTTGGCGCGCACGCCGGCGCCTTTCTGGTCGCTGTGGCCGTTGTTGAGATAGCCATCGCGGGAAATGCCAGTGCCCGAAACGCGCAAGGCCACCGTATCGGCCAGCGGCAGGTTGATCATGGCTTCGCCGCGCACAAGGTTGTAATTACCGGCGCCCACCGTGATGGCCATCGCGCGATCGCCCAGCTTGGGATTGGCGCTGATCATGTTGACCACGCCGGCCGTGGCGTTGCGGCCATACAGCGTGGACTGCGGCCCGCGCAGCACCTCGACGCGCTCCAGGTCATAAAAACCCAGCGTGTTGGATTCGGCGCGGATCGAATAGACGCCGTCGAAATTGGTAGAAACCGAACTTTCGCCCACGCCGGATGGCGTGTCGGTGCCAAGGCCGCGAATGGCGATGACCTGCCCGCGCGCGGCGCCCTGCACCTCGACCCCCGCAACGCCCTTGAGAACTTCATCGGCAGCAGTCTGCGCCATGCGCGCCACGGCCTCGCCGCCCACGACCGAGATCGACATCGGGGTCTTTTGCAGCGTGGAAGCGGTTTTCTGCGCCGTCACGATGATATCGCCGAGCGAGACCTTGCCCTCGCCGCCATTGCTGTCGCTATCGCCCTGGGGCGGGGCAGCATCGGCCGCATGGGCTGGCGCGCAGACCACGGCCAGGCACAGTGCCGGCAAAGCGCGGGCATAAATCGACTGTTTCATACATCCTCCCATTTTTTGATTTGAATGCAATGCTTTCACCAGGCGGTGGCGCCTCCATCGATGGAGAAATCGGCACCCGTCACGTACCGGGCCTCGTCGCTGCCAAGCCAGATCGCGGCAAAGGCGATGTCCTGCGGTTCTCCCAGCATCGGCAGCATGTTCTTGGCGAGGATCTGCGCCTTGAGCGCCGGGTCGGCAGCCAAGTGGCGATCGGTTGCAGCCGTGCGGATGAAACCAGGCGAAATGGTGTTGGCCCGCACCCCGTGCGGCGCACCTTCCATGGCCAGTTGCCGCGTCATTGCCAGCACGCCGCCCTTGCCCGCGCAATGCGCCAGCGCGGCCGATCCCGGCAGCGCATGATAGGCATTGGCACTGGCAAAGTTGATCACGCTGGCCCGGCCGCTGGCCTTGAGCAAAGGCCAGGCAGCGCGGGTGGGCAGGAACACGATGTCCAGTTCGCACGCCAGAGTGCGCTTCCAATCCTGGTAGGAAAGCTCTTCGATCCAAGCGAACACGGCATAGGCCGCCGCGTTGACCAGAATATCGATCCGCCCATGCGTTTCCCCGATGCAGCCAAACAGCGCCGTAACCGCAGCTTCGTCGGTCAGATCGCAGGCGTGGTCACACCCGGCCTGGTCCACGCCAATGACAGTGGCGCCCTGGTCGGCGAACGCTGCGGCCACGCCCGCGCCGATGCCGTTGGCCGCGCCAGTGACGACGGCCACTTTTCCCGCAAGCCGCTCAGCCATGGACGCCGACTTTCAGCCCGGCCTCGTCGATGTCGCCCACCCGGGCAATCCGGCTGGCGCACAGCAGCAGGACCACCAGCCCCGCCACCGCACCGCCGGACATCACGGCAAAGGCGTTTTGCAGGCCGCCGGCATGGGTGGCGGCAAAAGTCACCACCACGGGGCTGAGGAACTGCCCCAGGGCAAAGGCGCTCTGCCACATGCCCGCGCCGCGACCGCGCACTTCAAAGGCCAGCAGGCTCATCGCCCAGACCAGCAAGGTTGGCAGCAGCAGGCCAGCGCCAAGCTGGTTGATGAAGCACCCCACCACGAAAGCGCCGGTCGTTTCCGCGCGGCCCATCAGCAGGAAGCCGACCGCCAGAAAGCCGAATTCGATCACCAGCAGACGCTGCACCGGCCAGCGCCCGATGCGCGAATAGATGAATGTTCCCAACGGCACGCCGATGCTGGCGATCGAGGTCAGGAAGCCGGCGCGCGCCGGGTTGGTGACACCAAGCACGGCAAGGCCTGCCGAAGCCTGGATCTGCACGGTGTAGAAGAAGATCGCGCCATAGACGGTGATCGCAAGGATCAGCAGCATGCGCGCCCAGGGAAATCCGGCCCAGCCACGCGCCGGCGCCTGTCCGGCGGCTGCAGCGCCGCCGTCTTGCGCCGCTGCAGCCTTGGGCTCCCACGTGAAGCAAAGCACCAGCGCCAGCATGAGCAGGGCCGAAAGATAGACCCAGAACGGCGTGCGCCAGCCGAAATTGCCCAATTGGCCGCCGATGTTGAAGAACAGCAGCGCCGATACCGAGGCGAACGCGGTTTGCGCCGCCAACCATTTGTCGCGCGCGGCACCGTGAAAGTAATCACCGATCATCGTGGTCGAAAGCACCATGATCAGCGCCTCGGCGATGCCCACGCCGACACGACTGACCAGGATCGCCCCCAGATCCCGCAGGAACACCGGTGCCACGCCCACGATCGCATAGATCACGAACGACGCAACCAGCAGGCGCCGCCGCCCGAACACATCGCCGAGCAAGCCTGCCAGAGTCGAAAACAGCGCAATGCACAGTGCCGGGATCGTCAAGATCATGGGCACCCAGTATTCATGTCCCGGCACGCCGGAAAATTCGGCCAGTATCCCCGGCAGGACCGGCGCCAGCAAGACGATCGCCATGGTCGAAAGCGTGATCGGCAACAGCAACGCTATTCCCGTCATCGCGCCTGGATTTCTGTTCTGTCTCATCTGTGCTCCTTGGGGATCGCGCAAAGACGGGCGGCCGCGCGCCCACACCGGGCGGCCCTGGCCAAGCCTGCCGCTTCAACATCAAGCAATGTCGGACGCCCCTTTGGCTTGGGGGCGCCGCAAGGCGGGGCATGCGCAAGCCGCGGCTTCGGCAATGGCCGAGTACCACTGCAATCGCTCCCACCTTTGGACGTGACGCTTTCGCGCGTCGCTGTTTCTCTCCCGATATGTAGTGCGCTGAATGACCGCGTTTGCGGGGATTCGACAAATTCAATTTGGCAATGGATGGCTATCGGAGAAATCGGATCGCGGCTTTGCAATCCTTCCCAGTGCTGTTACCGCTGCGGTCATGCAACGAAACATGTCATCATGAATGGGCGGCGCGCTACGGGTGCCGACGTCGCCCGCGTGGCGGGTGTCTCCAAATCCGCCGTGTCGCGCGCGTTCACCGGCGGCCTGGTGTCTGAAGACGCGCGGCAGCGCATCCTCGAGGCGGCGCGGCTGCTGCGCTACCGTCCCAATGCCAATGCCCGCTCGCTGATCACCAGCCGGTCGCGCTTGCTGGGGCTGGCGATCACCAGCCTCGACAACCAGTTCTATCCAGCGCTGGTGGAACAGCTCCATGAACGCGCAGCCGCAGCCGGCTACCGCATCGTGCTGTTCATCACCCATGGCCAGGCGAGCCTCGACCCGGTTCTGGACGAACTGCTGCGCTACCAGCTCGACGGCGTGATCTTTGCCTCGTCCAGCCTTGCCACGCTCGCCGCGCGCGAATGCCTTGCGGCAGGACTGCCGGTGGTCATGCTCAACAACATCGATCCCGAAGAACGCATTCCCGGCGTCTGCGCCGACAACGCCCATGGCGCACGCGCGATTGCGGCCCATCTGCTTGGGCAGGGACGGCGCCGGCTGGGCCTGATCAGTGGCCTGGCGGAAAGCTCGGCCGGATCCGAACGCGCGCTGCATTTCAAGGATGCGGTGGCTGAACATGCCGAAGCGCGCTTGCTCCAGGCCTGTGGCGAATTCACCGCCGAGGGGACCTATCGCGCCGTGCGCGACCTGCTGGACCGGCCCGATCCTGCCGATGCGCTGTTCTGCGTGACCGACTTCATGGGTCTGTTCGCGGTCCAGGCGGTGCGGGACCTGGGCCTGGTTCCAGGCCGCGAAGTGGCAGTGTTCGGGTTTGACGATGCCCCGGCGGCCGGCTGGCAAGCGTTCGAACTGGCTACTTATGCCGCGCCCTTGGAAGCGATGGTCGATCGCACGCTCAGCGTCCTGATCGACCAGATTGAAGAGGGCAACACCGTCACCGGCGTTGAACGCCTCAAAGGCGAACTGGTCCTGCGTGCCAGCGGCGGGACGCACCGCACCTGAAACCCCGTGCGATCCCGTTGCCAATGACGATCAGAACTCCGACCAGTTTTCGGCCACAGCCAGGTTCGTGGCCATTGGCCGTTGCACGGGCACAGGCACGGGCATGGGCATGGGCATGGGCGCGGGCGCGATGACGCGATCGCTTGCCAGCATGGCTGCCGGTTTGGGTGCTGCGATGGGGGCGGCGCCGGTCCGGGAAATGTGGAATCCCTGAACAAGCTGCGACAGCCGGGTCGATTGATCGGCCAATTGCCGTGCGGCCGCGTTGCTCTGTTCCACCATCGCCGCATTTTGCTGGGTCATGCGGTCCATTTCGCCGGCAGTGGCGCTGACACGCTCCAATGAGTTGGACTGGCTGGCCGCTGTTTCGGCGATCGCGATGACCGATGTCGCGATCTGGTCGATGCTGTCGACGATGGCGGCAAGCGCGTCACCGGTCGCGCCGACCAGGCCCACGCCATCGCGCACCTGCTCGGTGCTGGCATTGATCAGCGTGCGGATCTGGGTTGCCGCGTCCGCAGACCGCTGGGCCAGTGCCCGCACTTCGGTGGCGACCACGGCAAACCCCTTGCCACTTTCGCCTGCGCGCGCCGCTTCCACGCCGGCGTTCAGCGCCAGCAGATTGGTCTGGAAGGCAATCCCGTCGATGACCGAGATGATCTGGGCAATCTCGTCCGAAGAATTCTGGATGCCGGTCATGGCCGCTACTGCCTTGGCCACGACGGTGCCCCCTTGCCGCGCCTCCACCTGAACATCGCGCACGTTCTGCGCAACGGCTTGCGCGGCCGCGGCGTTGCGCTGCACCGTCTGCGTCACTTCGGCAATGCCCGATGTGCTTTGCTCGAGCGCCGCGGCCTGCTGCTCGGTACGCGCCGAAAGATCATCGGATGCAGAACGGATTTCTGCAGAGCCGTTGAGGATGTCGGCAGCGGAATGGGCCACGCCATGGAACGCGGCATCGAGCGCTTCAGCCGCGCTGTTGAAGTTGTCGCGCAGCTTGCCGTATTCTCCGGGCAAGGTCTCATCGACGCGCGCCGTCAGGTCGTTGGCGGCCAATCGCCGAAGGGCGCCGGCCATCGCCGTAACGACGCGCTGCTGGATCGCCGCGTCCTCGCGCAGGACCACCGCCTGCTGTCGAAACATGGCCATGGCCCGCGTCAGACGCCCGACGCAATCCTGATAGGCGGTAAAGCTGACCGGTGAATCCAGGTCACCGGCGGCCAGCGCTTCCATGCGCAAGACCGTGGCGACGTAGGGATCGCAGATGGTCTTGCCAGCCCAGGCAAGCATGGCCACCGATGCGAGAGATAGCGTCAGGATGATCAGCGTAACGGCGTGGCTGGTCACGATATCTTCGACCACGACGATGACGACGGCGACGGTCGCCACCGCCAGAATCGCCTGCATCGCCACGAGAAAGCGAAATTTGGTGCGGATCGGGGCAATTTCCCTGAACCAGGACAGCATGGGCCACTCCGATATCCAGCCGCGCCCAACACGCAGCACAACAGACTCACACGAATGCAGGCACCTTAGCGCGCGGTCCGTTAGCCTTGGTCTATAGCCGCCCTAGGTAGTTGGCCCCATTCCGCCGCACGTGCCGGGCGCGAATGGCGAACGGGTTCTTTGCCCTGCCCCGCTTGCCTGTCGCGGCAAACCCCCGCCTAGGCTTCCCGGTCCTACTCGGCTGGGTCGACCTGCACCGCATCTGCAAAGCGGCGCATCAGCCGGACCAGGTCGGCAACATCCTGCTCTGGCCAATCGGCAAATATCGCGCGCGCCATGGCCTCGCGCGCCATGTCGATCTTGTCGGTCAGGGTTTTGCCCTGGGGAGTAATCGTTGCCTCGCGCACACGGCCGTCCGCCTGGCTAGCGCGGCGTTCTATCAAACCGAGGCTTTCGAGCTTGGTAACCTGGCGGCTTACCGTCGTGTAATCGCGCCCCACGCGGTCGGCCAGGTCGACAATGCCGATCGGCCCAAGCCGCTCGACCATCACCAGCAGCGGAAACAGCGCGCGATCGAGCGCGATGCCCGCCTCGCGCACCATGGCCTCGTCGCGCTGGGGACGATTCATCACACTGACGATATCGATCAGCGCCCCGTGCAGCTCCCGCAGGAGAGCAGAATTAAGTGTATTATGCACTTTTAAGTTTGACTCCGATCAGCCGCCCCGATATGCGTGCATAATACACACATGGAGTTTGCTATGACAAACGGTTTCGCGGCGGATGTGCTGATCTGCGGCGCAGGTGCCGCTGGGCTGACGCTGGCCGTCGACCTGGCGCGGCGAGGCATCTCGTTTCGCCTGATCGACAAGCTGGAGGAACCGTTCCGCGGTTCGCGCGGCAAGGCGATCCAGCCCCGTACCCAGGAAGTTTTCCAAGACCTTGGCATTATCGATCGGATCCTTGCCCTGGGCGGCCCCTACCCCAGGCAGCGCGCGTACCAGCAAGACGGCAGCTTCATCGACTCCGACATGATGGAGGCTGGTTTGCCCACGTTCTCGGAACCGTACCCATTGCCGCTGATGATACCGCAGTTCCTGACCGAGCGCGTCATGCGCGAGCGGTTGGCTGAATTGGGCCACCAGCCGGTCTTCGGCTGCGAACTGACCGGCTTTACCCAGGACGATCATGGCGTGACCGCTCGCCTTGCGACAAAGGCAGGCGAGGAAACGTTGCGCACCCGCTGGCTCGTCGGCGCGGACGGCGGCCGCTCTTTCATTCGTCGCACACTCGACATCGGCTTCCCGGGCAAGACGCTTGGCGTGCGTGCGATCGTCGCCGACGTTGTCCTTACCGGCCTGTCGCGCGACGTATGGCACCGCTTTGGCCTGGATGATCGGCAACGCCAGATTTCTGCCTGCCCGCTGGCCGGAACCGATCTCTTCCAACTGCAAGGACCGGTCGCGATGGATGGCGAGGTGGATCTGTCTGCGCAGGGCTTGACGACGCTGTTGCGCGAGCGGTCAGCCCGGCACGATCTGCTGGTGCATTCGGTATCCTGGGCATCGGCTTACAAAATGAACGCGCGGCTCGCCGATCGCTATCGTGCGCAACGCACCTTCCTCGTCGGCGATGCCGCGCACACGCATCCCCCGACCGGCGGACAGGGGCTGAACACCAGCGTTCAGGATGCCTACAATCTCGGCTGGAAGCTGACGCGGTCATTCACGGTGCTCCGCTTGCGCTGCTCGACACCTATGAAGCCGAACGCCGCCCCGTCGCACAAGCAATGCTTGGACTAGCAACCGGGTTGCTCGATGCGCTGAAAAGCGGCGACATGCGCCGCGGGCGCAACGTGCACCAACTCGATCTTGGCTATCGGGAATCGCCGCTCGCGATGCCCACGCCCGGTCGATCGGGAGACCTGCAGGCCGGAGACCGCGCACCCGATGCCCTGGTTCGCGATGCGGCGGGCCAGCAGCACCGATTGTTCGATCTGTTCAAAGGGCCGCACTGGACGCTGCTTTGCTTTGGCACCGCCCCACTCGCGGCCAGGCCTGGCCTGCAAGTCCACGCAATCGGAAAACACGGTGCCTTTGCCGACGACGCCGGACAATTTCAGGCCGCCTATGGCGTCCATCCCGGCGACTGCGTTCTCGTCCGCCCGGACGGCTATATCGGCGCGATCATCGTCGATCAGGCCACCACGCTCGATGCCTGCCTGGCACTGGCCGGGCTTGGCCCGACCTAGGCTTCGGCCTTCCCAGATATAACCGCACGGCAGCGATCATGGCCGGAATTGACCCAACCAATTCACCAATTTGCTCGCCAAGGCTATGCGCATGTCGGAAAAGCTGTGGTCGGTATCAAGCGTCTCGGCCTCCAGGTGCACCGCACCTGCCTTGCGCGCGGCGACGGCTGCCGTTGCCGCCATGGCGCCAATCCCTCGCTTGGCGCCTATGAGCGCCAGCGGGCGCCCTGCCAGTGCGGGCATCGTCGCCACGAGATCCAACGCCGGGCCCGCGTGGGCCACCTCGTCCATGATCATGGCCTCGCTGGTGCCGGCCAACGGGGGCATGTCACCGCGCACTTCCCCCACCAGGAAAGCTTCGCGTTGCTTGGGATCGGAAAAACTGCGCCCGATCGCGGCAATATCGGCCGGATCGATCAGGAACACCCCAACAACTTTCGGATCATCTGCACCAACCCGCGCCGCAACGATGCCCCCAAGGCTATGCCCGGCAACCGCGATGCGAGATGGGTCGATGGCAAATTGCCGGACGACCTTGTCCGTTCGCAGATAGGCCAGCACATTGGCGGCATCGGCCTGGCAATGGGCAAACGAATAGCTGCCCGGGCTGCCCCATGATCCGCGGTAGTGAAACGTCAGCACGTTCCAGCCCGCCCGGCGCGCGGCTTGGGCCAGGTCAAGGTTCTGCTCGTTGCCGGGAAAACCATGAAGCAGCAGCAGCGTCGGATGGGGGCCAGCCCCTGCCGCCGTATACATCACCGCGTTCAGCGCACCATCGGCAGAAGGAATGACGAAAGCCGCCAGACCGGCCGGGTGACGCGTGTCGACCGGCGGATCGGCGACCACTGCATCAGGTATCTGTGCCGCCAAGGCAGCGACGGGCAATGCCAGCAACAAAGGTAAAAGTGCCCGCCTCATCATGACCCCTTATGCAGAATTAGAAACGCATAGTGCGTGCTGGGCGGCCAGAACACAAGCGAGGCTGGTCCAGGCATTCAAGCGAGCGCGACGTGACCAAGGGCCAATCACCAAAGGACTGGCCCCCGTCCAGAGTACAAAAATGTTGCGGTGTACGCCCACTTCACCTGAAACCGTATATTGGGCTTGTGTCGATCGAGTGGGACATCTGCCTGGGCGCCACCTCCCTGCACCAGTAGGTCAGGAATGGTCTAAAACTACGGCAACCGATGACGATCTGCCAAGGAAAGCATCTTTCCTAGAGCATGGAGGACCTTCGGGCGACTTGAGGCTGTTTTCACCCACGCAGGCAACCGTGCGAATGCCGTCAGTGCGAAACCCTTCCCGCGTTCGCGCAGCATAGCGCCAAGGTAGTATTGAAGATCAACGGCATGCCTTCGGTTGACTGCCCATAGTTCCTTATCGCCAACTTTCGTTTTCAAAAACAAGGGGAGACCAAAAAAGGGATCGCAGCCCTGTTGGAGCCTACGACAAAAGCCACAACCCGATCGACGGTTTGGGGGCTCTTTTCCTGACAAACGAGGTTTGGCAACAGGATTTTCAATCGAAACTCTGGTGCCGCAACTCCCGCATCGTTGAGTATCCTCGTCTGTCGTGTCCTTGTTTTCTCTTCTCATCAAGCAGCTGAAACAGGTCAGATTCGCCATGTTTGCAAGATATCGGCCGTCCATCGATCTAGGGGCGACATTGGCAGGGCCCTTGCAATTGGGACATTCCACCCATAACCCTGCTTCATCCTCAAGGTAGTCGAAAATCGATGAGCTTGGGTCGATTGCTCGTGCCGTTTTACGTGTTCCACGCTGCATTACATAACAATAAAGCTGCAAGGACACACAGGCAAGGCAGTAGGTCCGACAGAGCGCTGCTGCCCCAACTACCGAACTTGGGCATTTCGGCTCACGCGCCAACGAGCGGACGGAATCCCGCCCCGCGCAGACGCCGCTAGGCGGCGTGGACAAATTCCACAGCGCCACGGCTGGAGGCAAAAACCGCCAGTTCAAGGAGGCGAGGTGAAGCAATAGTGGGCCTATTGCTAGCCGAGCCGACGTGGAAATGGCGGTTTTTGGTCCAGCCCCGCAGCGGTTGCCCTGTAAAAGGCCCTGGCAGCGTTGCTCTGCCTTGAAAGAGGCCCACTCTTCCTGCGGCTTCGCGCCTCGCCAGGGCCTTTTACAGGGCAACCGTGGCGTTGTGGAATTTGTCCACGCCGCCTAGGAGCCCAACAGCCTGTGTAAATGCCTCAGAACTTGCTTGCGATCGGTGGCGCAGCCAGTCCGATTGCAGGGCAGGTACCATTTACCCAGACTGTCTTCGTTCTGCGAGACTATGCTCGGCATCTCTTCCATGTAAGTGCGCATGGCGTTCGACAGCCGGAGGAGCACCCCGCAAAGGCGGGATCAACACCGTTGCCAGCCATTGTCCAACCTTATGATGGGCCGACCGGTTCGTTTTCTAAACCGCCGCGCCTACTGCGCCGCCACCGGGAGCACCACGGCGCTGGCCGTGCTGCCGCCGAACCACACGCTTTGCGTGGCCTTGCGATAATCGCCGGGCTTGGCGAACATGATGTTGGGCACGAAGGTCTGCGGATTGCGGTCATAGAGCGGGAACAAGGTGGACTGCACCTGCACTTTCAGCTTGTGCCCCGGCAGGAACACATGGTTCACGTTGGGCAGCGCCCAGTGATAGTGCACCACTTGCCCCGGCTTCAAGGCAGCGGGCTGGACAAAGCTTTTGGCATAGCGGCCGCGGAAAATCTCGATGCCGATCGGCAGTTCGTATCCGGCCATCGACGGGCGGCCGCCCTGATCGGCCGCCTCGGGCACGTCGTTGGGATAGACGTCGATCAGCTTGACCACCCAGTCACTGTCGGTGCCGGTGGTGGCGGCATAGAGGTCCACCTCGGGCGCGCCCATGATGTGCACCGGCTTGTCGAGCGTGGCGGTCTGCCATTCGGCCACGTCGGGCCGGCCCGAGACGAAGCGCTGGTCGTGCACCAGCCAGGGCTTCCACTGCGCGCCGTCTTCCATGTCGATCGGGCGCGGAATGAACGGCACCGGGTGGGCCGGATCGCTGACATAGTCATCGTGCCCGGCGGCGGCCGGCTTGGCAAAGCTGGCGCTGCCTTTGGCGTCGAGATAGAGCGGCGTGCCCTTGCCCATCGGCCAAGCCGCGCTTTCCTGCCACTGGTTGATGCCGGTGGCATACGTCAGCACGGGCGGCGTATGCGGATCGGGCGCATCCTTCAGCCAGTGGTCCAGGAACGGCTTGAGATATTTTACGCGCCATTCGCGCGCGGTGTCCCCGGTGAAATCCAGCGCGCCCAGGCTCGATCCGCCGTGGTTGGCGCCCGAATGGCGCCACGGGCCGATCACCAGCGTGACCATGTCGTTGTTCTTGTCCTTGGGCTCCAGCGCGCGATAGACGGCCGGCGCGCCATAGCTGTCTTCCTGGTCCCACTGCCCCACTTCGATCATCGTGGGCACGGTCAAGGGCCGGGCCGCCAGCCACTTGTCAACCGCCTGGAGAGACCAGAAATCGGTATAGGCCGGGTTTTCCAGCCATTTGCGCACGCCGGGGACCTGGGCAATACCCAGCTTGGCCGCAAAATCGCCCACCGATCCCGCTTCCAGCCAGCGGGTGTAGTCATCTCCCTTGCCCAGCGCGAATTCGCCGCCACCATCGCCCTTGTTGAACCCCTGCGTCGTGGCATAGCTGAGCGAGGAAACCCGGAACGCGCCGTTGTGGAACCAGTCGTCGCCCATCCAGCCATCGACCATGGGGCTTTCCGGCACGGCGGCCTTGAGCGCGGGGTGCGGGTTGATTTCGGCCATCAGCGTGGTGAAGCCCAGGTAGGACGAGCCGATGATCCCGACTTTGCCGTTGCTTTCCGGCACGTTCTTTACCAGCCAGTCGATCGTGTCATAGGCATCGGTCGATTCATCGATGCCCGTGGTGTTGAGCGGCCCGGCGATCGGCCGGTTCATGATATAGGTGCCTTCCGAGCGGTGCATGCCGCGAATGTCCTGGTAGACACGGATATAGCCGTCCTCGGCAAATTCGGCGTCCATCGCCTCGAGAATGTCGACGATGCGCTGGCTCGCCACGCGATGGGTCGATCCATGGGCATCGTAGGGGAGCG
This sequence comes from Novosphingobium rhizosphaerae, assembly GCF_050920675.1. Classification (NCBI taxonomy): domain Bacteria; kingdom Pseudomonadati; phylum Pseudomonadota; class Alphaproteobacteria; order Sphingomonadales; family Sphingomonadaceae; genus Novosphingobium; species Novosphingobium rhizosphaerae. Next base: position 279,848 of record NZ_CP137862.1, on the reverse strand, counting down.
CGAGAGCAGGATCGGCCCGCCCTTGGTGCCCTTCTTCATCACGATCACGGTATAGAGCTTGGTCCCGTCGCGCATCGGCACCATCGCTTCGCGCCGGATGAAATCGGCAGACGGCAGCACCTGATCGAACGCGTCCACCACATCGGGCGTCATTGGCGTTACGGCAGCCGGCGCCGCGCCTTGCGCCAAGGCCGGGGCGGCCAGCGCCAGCGTGAGAAACGAAGCCGATGCCAGGGACAGGATGGAGCGCATGGGGGGCACTTTCAGCAGGAAACACGCGCAAGGCAGTTGCGCGCGAAACCTTCTAACGCCGCATCCCGCAAAGAAAAGCGCCGATTATGCCGCCTGCGCCAAGGGATCCCACCCGCGCTGGCTGCGCCAGTCGACAGGCAGGTCGGCAAAGCGCGACAGCGCCAGCTTGTCGATTTCGGCAAAGCTCACTTGCCCGTCGATCACCAGGTCGCGGATCGCGTGGCCAGACGCAGGCGAAAGCCCGAACCCGACGCCCGACATCGTGGCGATGGTGACATTGTCCGGGTGGCGCAGCCGGTCGATGATCGGGCGCCCATCTGGCGTGTTCTCGATGATGCCGGACCACGAGCGGATCACGTTCAAGTGCGCCGCGCCGGGCAGCAGTTCGGCCACGCGCCGCGCCAGGTTGCGCGCCAGCGGCGTGGCGGGCCGCGCGGCCGGGCCGGCGGGATCGGTGTCGATCCATTCGTGCGGCCCGCCGCCATAGGCGAGGTTGCCGCGCAGCGTCTGCCGGCCATAGAGGCCGTTGCCATCCACCCCGCCCCAGCGCATCAGCGGCGCCGGCTCGGTCACGATCATTTCCGCGCGCGCGGCGGCCAACGGCACGTCCACGCCCAGCGGCGCCATCAGCCCGGCAATCTGCGGCCCGGCGGCCACCACCAGCGCATCGCAGGCAAACGTGCCCTGCGGCGTCACCACCCCGGTGGCGCGCCCGCCGGCCACCTCGATAGAGAGCGCCGGGCAATGCTGGAGAATGCGCCCGCCCAGATCCTGCGTGGCCCAGGCATAGGCCTGCACCGTGCGCTGCGGATTGGCATGGCCACCAAAGCGCAAGTGGATGCCGCCCAGGCAGTTGTCCCCGGCCAAGGGCACCATCTCGCGCGCCTGCTGCGCGTCGATCTTGTCCACCCGATAGCCCATGTCGCCGCACATGCCGGCGATATAGTGATAGTGGTGCAACTGCCGCTCGCTGACGGCGATGATCACCCGCTCGCGCTGGTATTCGGTGGGATAGCCCAGCAGCTCGTCCATCAGCGGCCACATCCGCTGCTCCTCGTCGAACAGCGGGCTTTGATAGTGGGAGGCGCCACCGCCGTTGCGGCTGGAGGCTTCCCAGCCGACCACGCCCTTGTCGAGCACCATGACATCCACGCCCGAGCGCGCCAGCCACCATGCCGCCGAAAGGCCCGTAACCCCTGCCCCGATCACGATGACCGAAGCGCCATTTGCCGATTTCGTCATGCCGCGTCCCGTCATCAAAGGTGCATGTTGCCGCCCAGCACTTCGCGGTGCATCGCTTCGCGCTCGGTGCCGATGTCACGATAGGGCGTCCATTGCGTGGGAATGCCGAACCACACGTCCCAGCCGTCGCGCATGGCTTCGGCCTCGTTCCAGTCGGCCAGGACCTTGAGCGCGAGCGGCCGGACCGGGGCGCGCCACCCCGCGCGCGGGGCCTGCTCCACGGGCAGGTTCGATCCCATCGCCAGCAGCATGCCCACCTGCTCGCGGCAACGCCGCGCCTGGCAGGCGCCCATGCAGGCGCGGGTCAGGCGCTTGATCTGTTCCTGATCGGGCGGGCCATCGGCCAGCAGCGTTTCCAGGCTGCGGCAGCCCAGCTTTTCCGGGCGCGGCAGATAGTTCGGCGGTTGCACGCCCAGCAGGTCGGCCCGGCTCACTTCCTCGCACTGGCAGACATGCACAGTTTCGGGCGTGGCCGCCACCAGCACGCGCAGCCATGCCTGGCGATAGGCCAGCCGGTCGAACGCTTCCGGCGCGGATTCGGCCGAAGCTTCGTCCAGCCCAAGCGCCTGGCGTGCCACGGCGCGGCCTTGCGCGGCGGCGGCCTGTTCGCTCTGGCCCAGCCCGGCGCAATCCCCGGCGATGAACACGCCCGGCACGGCCTGCCCAGCCAGCGCCTGGGGCACATGGCCACCGCGCGCGCTGTCCGTCACGATGCGCCCGCCCGCCACGTCGAGCAGTTCGATCGCCGGCACCACGTCCACCGCCATGCAGATCGTGTCGCAGTCCAGGGTGTGCTGCGGCCCATCGCCGCCCACCGGGCCGATCACTGCAGCGCGCACCCCGTCGATGCCGCTGGGCGCACCCCGGATCACCGTGCCGCAATGGATCGGCACGCCCATGGCCTGCAAGGCGGCCACTTTGCCCGCATCGCCCTGCGGCGCGGGCAGCACTTCGATCAGCGCGGCCACCTCCAGCCCCTTGTCCAGCGCCAGTTGCGCGGTATCGAGCGCCAGATCGCTCGACCCCAGCACCACCACGCGGCGCCCGGCAAAGGCATCATAGCGGGTGAGCAGCGCATGCAGCCCTTGCGCGCCCATCACGCCGGGTTGCGCCCAGCCATCGAAGGCCAGCGCCAGATCGCGCGCGCCAGTGGCCAGCACGATGGCCTTGAAGCCCACGGTCCACGAACGCTCCTCGTCGGCCAGGCCCAGCATCGGCTCGGGCAGCGCGCCCAGATTGGCGCGGTTGCGCCACAGGCCCCAGGCATAGACGCCCAGTTGCACGTCGATGCCGGCGTCGAAAGCCTGTTCGAACAGCGGCTGCGCCATGAACACCTGCTCGATCATGCGCGCCTTGGCCTGCACCGCGCCGGTCATGCGCCCGCCGAACCAGAATGGCACATCGCTGCCCATCTGCGCAGACGAAACCGGATGCTCGTCCACCAGCAGCACGCTGGCGCCTTGCGCGGCGCCTTCCAGCGCGGCGGCCAGGCCCGCCGGACCGGCGCCCACCACCACCAGATCGTAATGCGCATCGGCGCCCGGCAGCTTGCCGTTGACGGCATGGGCATCGGTGCCGGTGAAGTCTTCGTTGCTGTCGCTCACACCACCTCCAGCGCCTGCGCCAAGTCGGCGATCAGGTCGTCTTCGTGCTCGATCCCCACCGACATGCGGATGGTGCCGTCGGTAATGCCGCCCGCCAGGCGCTTTTCGGGCGCCACCGCATAGTGCGTGGTGCTGGCCGAATGGCACACCAGGGTTTCCGATCCGCCCAGGCTGACCGCCACTTTCATCAGGCGCAGCGCATCGAGCATGCGGAACGCTTCGGCCTCACCGCCCTTGAGGTGGAACGAGAAGGTCGATCCCGCGCCGCTGCACTGCCGGTCGAACACCGCGCGCTGCGGGCTGCCCTCGGGCAGGAAGCCGAGGTAGGTGATGCCCGCCACCTTGGGATGGTCGCGCAGGAATTCGGCAATCGCGCGGGCATTGCGCATCGCCCGTTCGGACCGCACGTGCACGCTTTCCATCGAACGCAGCACCAGCCAGCTGGTGAAGGGATCGAGGTGGCTGCCCAGCGTGGTGCGCAGCAGGCGCAAGGGCGCGATCAGGCCAAGCCGCCCGGAAACCCCGCCTGCCAAGAGATCGCTATGCCCGCCGCAATATTTGGTTAGCGAGGTCATGCACAAGTCCACCCCCAGCGCGATGGGGCGCTGGGCGAACGGCCCGAGCAGGGTGTTGTCGCACACCACCACCGGGCGGCGGCCGGTGCGCGCGCCGATCTCGTCGGCCAGGGCCACGATCATCGGCAGGTCGGTGATCGCCGCGGTGGGGTTGGCAGGCGTTTCGATCACGATCATCGCCAGTGGCCCGGCGGCCAGCGCCTTGTCCGCCTGGGCACGCACGTGATCGGCGTCGCAGCCATCGGTGATGTCAAACGGCGTCACGCCGAACTGCGGCATGAACTGGTTCAGCAGCCCATCGGTGCCGCCATAGATCGGGCGCGAATGCAGCACGCTGTCGCCCGGGCGCAAGTGCGCCAGCGCAATCGCGCTGTGCGTGGCCATGCCCGAGGCAAAGACGGCGGCGCTTTCCGCCCCGTCCACCGCCGCCAGCCGGCTTTCCAGCATATCGAGATTGGGATGGCCCAGGCGCGCATAGATGTGATGCGTCTGGCCCACTTCCGGCCCGGTGCCGTCGAAATAGGCCTCGTGAATGGCCTTGGCCTGGGCGGCGGATTCATAAACGAACGTGCTGGTCAGGTAGACCGGCGGCTTGGCCGCGCCGCCGGCGCTGGCGGGATCGTAGCCATGCGCCACCGCCAGGGTTTCGGGCCGCACGCCCGGCGCGTCAGGCCGCATGGCTCAGGTCCTTCGCCGCCGGGGCTTCTTGGCCCAGCTTTTCATCCAGGTATTCCCGTGCCTTGGCGCAGTACCAGTCGACAAAGCGCACCACCAGAACTTCGGCCTCGGGCGAATAGGGGCCGGGGTGTAGCCGGGACTGTCCACGCCCTGCTGGTTGTTTTCGGCCAGTTCCTTGTCCTGCAGGTTGGTCGTGTTCCACAAGTGGACCAGGGCGGCGCGGTCGTAATCGACGCCTTCCACCGCGTCTTGGTGCACCAGCCACTTGGCCGTCACCAGCGTTTCGCGCGGGCCGATCGGCATCGCGCTGAAGAAGAACAGATGGTCGCCCACGGCATGGGCAAAGCTGTGCGGTTCCAGTGCCCAGCGCAGCGAGCCGACATCGCCATTACCCGCCGCGACCATCGGCTTGGCCACCAAGGGCTGCCCGTCCATCGACATCGACTGCATGCCGGGATTGAGCGGGAAGCGGATCGCCTGCCACCAGTCTTCGCCCACCGGGCCGAGCGGCAGGCCCAGTTCCTGCATCCGCGCTTCGTATTGCGCGGCATGGTCCGCCTCGCCGAATTCGAAATACGCCGATGCGCTGACCGGAAAGGTGCGCGCCAGCTCCGGGTGGGAGGCCTGGCAATGATAGCATTCGCGCCCGTTTTCCAGCACCAGCTTCCAATTGGCATATTCGGTCAGCGTCTCGACATGGGCGACTTTGGCATGGGCCAGGTCGTGCGGCGCCAGCAGCGCTTCCATCTCTCGCCGGAAGGCTTCGAACGGTGGAGGATTGTCGGCCAGGCAGATGTAGATCACGCCAGACACCACCTCGATCCGCACTTCGCGCAGGCCATGCTCGGCATTGTCGAAATCTTCGGGCATGCGCGCCGCGCTCAACAGCGAACCATCGAGGTTATACGTCCAGCGGTGATAGGGGCAGACCAGGCGCGGCGAGCGGCCCGTGCCTTCCTTGCACAGCATCGCGCCGCGATGCCGGCAGGAATTGTGAAACGCGCGGATCGTGCCGGTCTTGTCGCGCACCAGCAGGATCGGCCAGCGCCCCACCTTGAGCGCGGAATACGATCCCGTTTCCGGCAGTTCGCAGGTAAAACCGGCCATCAGCCACGAGCGGCCATAGATCGCGGCCATGTCGAAATCGAACATGGCCGCATCATTGTACAGCGCCTGTGGCAGGCTGTGGCCGGGGCGGCGTTCGTCCAGCTTGGCCTTGATGTCGACCAGGTTCACCCGTTTGCGTCCTTCTCAATATGGTCCGCCGGGTTTGGCACGGCGCGCCCGGCGCCCGCGAATCCGATTAAGTCATGCCCGCATGCGATTTTCGCCGTGGCGGGGCTTGCGCAAAAATCCGATGGAATTGACGCAGATCAAGGAAGCGCGCATTTCTGGCAGATCCAGGCATGCCTTAAGGGAGCCACGACCATCGGACCGAACGGGCTCATCAATCGTCGCTGGTTGCCCTTGAATGCCCTGCGCGCGTTCGAGGCGGTGGGCCGCTATCTGAGCTTCACGGCGGGCGCCCAGGCGCTGACCGTGACGCAAAGCGCGATGAGCCGGCACGTGAGCAGCCTGGAAGACCTCATCGGCAAGCCCCTGTTCGAACGCAGCGCCTCGGGCTTGCGCCTGACGCCTGCAGGCGAAGTCTTGTTGCCGGTGGTCAGCAAGTGCCTGGACCGGATGGAACAGACGCTCAACGTGGTGCGCAACCAGGACATGGAAAGCCGCCCCTTGCGTGTGCATATCCCGCCCTCGCTGCTCTACCAGACCGCGCTGCCGCTGATCCACGGGTTCCGCCGTGAGCACCCCGAAATCCGCATCGACGTGTCGACCTCCAACGTTACCGGAGCGCCGCCGGGCAATCTCGACATGATGATCGTGTTCGACCGGCCCAACGTGGGTGACATGGTCACCGATCTCCTGTGGATGGTGCGCGTGGCCCCGCTGTGCTCGCCCGCCACGTGGGAACAGCACAAGGGCAAGTCGCTGGAGGAATTCCTCAATTCCGCCGACTTGCTGCACGTGAAGCTGGAAGGCGAGGCGCGCGGCCTGTTGTGGAGCAGCTATGCCGACCAGCAGCGCATCGCGCTCGATTGCACCGACGGCCTGGCGTTCGACACCGCCTTTTCCGCCGTGCGCTATGCCATCGGCGCTTCCGGCGTGGTCCTGGCCGATATCGACATGTTCGCCCCCGAAATCGCCGCCGGCAACCTGGTCATGCCATTCGATGCCGTCGCTGCCGATGGCTATGGCTATTATCTCAAACTGCATGCCGAAGACCTGTCGGACCCGGCGATCTACCTGTTTCGCGAATGGATCATCCGCCATTTCGCCCAGCCTCGCGGGCAGGAAGACACCGCCGAGGCCGAGCACAAGGCGCAGATCGTGGCCAAGGTCTAAGGCCGGGTGGCAGCCAAGCACGAAGCTGGCAATTTCATTTCAATATGTTACGATGGGGGAATGGCAAAACTCACCCCCTTTGGCGCCCTGCTGGTCTGCGCCGTGATCGGCCTGTTGACCCATAAGTTCGGGCTGTGGTTTCCCATCGGCATCGTCGCCTTCCTCGTGGTGAGCGTGATCCAGAACAGGCAGCGCGGTTGAGCGCTGCGGGCCCGCCTCAGGTTTGGGCCGGGCGATCCGACGGGTCTGTGCCACCGCGCCCGCTGCGGATGGTCTGCGGGCCGTTCATGTATGCCACCCCACTTGCCGGCGTATCGGTCGCCCAATCGCTGACCAGCGTGCGTCGGGCGATGCGCCATTGCCCGGCGCGGCAAGCGTATTCATCCACATAGCGGCCAGCGATAAACAGGTCGCGCGCTTCGCCTTGCGCACCGGTCACGCCGTGCCACGCCTGGAAATAGCATTCGCCGCGGGCGTGGCCCGCATCGTGGATGGCGATACGGCATTGCCCCAGCATGTGGTGGCTGGCCTGCATCTGCCCCAGGAAGCCGAAGGCAAAGGTGGCGAAGCCATCGAGATCGCCGGCATAGACGCCACAATCGATCTGCGCATCGCGATGAAACGCGCTGCGGAACAGCGCCTCGTCCAGCCGGTCCAGTCCGCGCATGTAGCGGGCGAGCGCATCGCCGATGTCGCGCCGCGCGCAATAGTCGGCCAGGGGATCTTCAAGTGCGCCGATCATAGCTTTACCACCACTTTGCCCAGGCTCTTGCCGGTCAGCATGCGGTCATAGGCGACCAGCACGTTTTCCAGGCCCAGGGTTTCATCCATGTCGGACACCAGCTGCCCGGCCTCGAACCAGGCCATGAGCTGCGGGAGGAATTCCGCGCCGCGGTGCAGGAAATCGGGAATGAAGAACCCCTCCACCCGCAGCCGTCGCATCAGGATCTGGTCAAACCGCGCCGGCCCCGGCAGGGGCGCGTCGGCATCATAGGCCGCGACCAGCCCGCACACCGCCACACGCCCGTAATGCGCCATGTTGGGCAGCACGGCATCGAGCAGCGGGCCGCCAACATTATCGAAATAGCCGTGCACGCCGCCATCCACTTGCGCCAGCCGCGCCGCGACATCCTCGTGCTTGTAGTCGATCGCCTGGTCGATCCCCAGGTTTTCCAGCAAGTATCGGCACTTGTCCGGTCCACCGGCAATGCCGATCACGCGCAGGCCCAAGTTGCGCCCGATCTGGCAGGCCAGGCTGCCGGTGGCCCCGGCAGCGGCGGAAACCACCAGCCATTGTCCCGTCGCCAGGCCGAGCACTTCGCGCACGCCGACATAGGCGGTCCAGGCATTCATCCCCAGCGCGCCGAAATGCTGTCGGATGTCGGCCACGCTTTCGTCCACCGCCACCAGGCCGACGGCATCGGGCAAGACCGTGCTGAACCGTGCCCACTGCCCAAAGCCGCGCACCAGCGTGCCCTCGGCAAAGCGCGCATCGCGGCTTTCGCTTACCCGCCCCAGCACCAGCCCCATCATCTTGGCGCCCAGCGGCAGCGGCGGTTGATAGCCATCGGTGCGCGCGCTCATCCACATGCGCGTGCCGGCATCCATCGACAGGTATTGCGCCGCGATGCGCACTTCGCCGGGCGCCAGCGGCGGCAATGCCTCTTCGCATAGTGTCAGCGCGCTGGCGAAATCGTGGCCTTGCGGCCGCGCGTCCAATCTCCAGAATCGGTTGTGCGCCATGGCCTTGGGCCTCCTCTCCTATCGTTGGGTGGTTTGCTGCCCGCTGGCCCACACGCCGCCACCTAGCCAAAGGATTAGGCCTATTCATTGTCGGAGGCGGGAGCCTGCCGCCGGACGTGGCTTAACCCTGCGCCATCGGGACCAAGAACGACAACGACCCGCCTGAACACCCACAAAAGACGCGCGCCAAGCCGTCGCAGGGAGAGAACGATGCCTCGCAAAGCCCATCGCCTGATGGCTGCGGCCGCCTTTGGCCCGCTGACTCTGACATCCATCGCCATGGCCCATGCCGCCGAAGCACCACCACCCGCGCCGGGCGCCAGCGAAACCGCCGGTGCCGAAAATTCCGGCACTGAAAACGCAGGCCTGGCCGAAATCATCGTCACCGCACGCAAGCGGGTGGAAAGCGCGCAATCGGTGCCCGTGGCGGTCACTGCCATTTCCGCGCAGACCCTGGTGCAGCGCGATATCACCAGCATCGAAAAGATCGCCGCCGCCACGCCCAGCCTCACCGTCGGCCACGCCTCCAACGGCTCGGCCGCGCAAGTGGCACTGCGCGGGATAGGCTCCTCCTCCACCTCGATCGGCATAGAACAGTCAGTCGCCACGGTGGTGGATGGGGTCTATTACGGCCAGGGCCGCGTGCTGGAAGAAGGGTTCTTCGACCTGGCCGGGGTGGAAGTGCTCAAGGGCCCGCAAGTGCTGTTCTTCGGCAAGAACGCCACGGCCGGGGTCATTTCGATCAAGACCGCCGATCCCACGCCCACCTGGCAGTTCCGCACCAAGGCCAGCTATGAATTCAAGGCCAAGCAGGCGCAGTTGGAAGGCGTGGCCTCCGGCCCCCTGACCGATGACCTGGGCCTGCGCGTGGCGGTGCGCGGCACCAAGGCCTGGGGCGGCTATTACGACAACGTGTCCCAGCCCTTTGCCATCACGTATCCGCTTTCGCCCACCCCCAGCCCGACCTACACCTCCAATCCCACCAGCAGCGACCAGCCGGGCAATCGCGAATTCCTGGGCCGCGTGACCCTGAAATACGAACCCAGCAGCGCGCTGACCGACACGCTCAAGGCCTCTTTCGATTACAACAAGGCCAACAATTCCAGCTACAACTACGTGGCCTATAGCTGCCCCACCGGGAAGACGCAGATCAACGGCTATACCTGCGGGTTCAACTTCGTCACCCACCAGAACAATCTGCCGGCGGAAGTGGCCAAGAATTTCCCCTATGCCGGCGATGGCAGCCTCTACAACCGCTACAAGTCTGCCGCGGTCACTAACAATTTCAACTACGATCTCGACAAGGTGACGATCACCAACGTCACCAACTATAACTGGTACAACAACCGCTGGCTCTGCGCGTGCGAGTTCAATTCCAGCGCCAGTTCCGTCTGGGCCACGGAAAATTCCAGCTGGCAGGCCTTTTCCAACGAGCTGCGGGCGCTCACGCACTATGATAGCCCGGTCAACCTGATGGCCGGCGTGCTCTATCAAAAGACCCGCCGCGATTTCGCGCAGTTCGTCAGCTACAGCTACAACAACATCCCCAGCCAAGGCGCCAACCAGTACCAAGACGGCACCAAGTCGAGCTATACCCGCGGGGAAACCATTTCCGGCTTCGCCCAGGCGATCTGGAAGATCGGCCCGCAGGTGGAATTCGACGCCGGCGTGCGCTATACCCATGAGACCAAGGACAGCTTCTTCATCCAGCCTTACACCAGCCCCACGTTCATCGGCGTGTGGCCGATGGGCGCGGCATCCAAGGTGACGGCGCATCAGGTGTTCAACAACTGGTCGCCCGATTTCTCGCTGACCTACAAGCCGCTGCAAGACGTGATGCTCTACGCCGCGTACAAGACGGGCTACAAGTCCGGCGGGTTCTCCAACGGCGGGATCTATTCGCTCGCCTCGGCCAATCCAGCCGCCGATTTCGTGTTCAACCCCGAAACCGTGCAGGGCTTCGAAGGCGGGATCAAGAGCACCCTGGCCGATCACCAGTTGCGCCTGAACCTCAACGTCTATTCCTACAAGTACAAGAACTTGCAAACCGACTACTTCGATTCCGTCAAAGTCGCGTTCCAGACCCTGACCGCCGACGCCACGACCAAGGGCGCCGAGCTGGAATTCGAATTCGCGCCGCGCGCGGTTTCGGGCCTCAACCTGCACGGCAGCGTGAATTACAACGACGCCAAATACAGCAATTTCCCCGTGGCGCCGTGCTTTGGCGGCCAGAGCATTGCCGAAGGCTGCAATCTCACCACGGCGGGCACGCCGATCGCGGCCGGTGGCACCGGTTCACGCCAGAACCTCACGGGCAAGGCGCTGGGCATGGCGCCGCACTGGACCGGCACGCTGGGCCTCAATTACGAAACCCCCGTGGGCAATGGCCTCAAGGCCGGGTTCAACGTGGATACGCGCTACAGTTCCTCGTACCTCGTATCGGGCTTTGGCGAGTCCTTTTCGCGCAACCCGGCCTACGCCCTGCTCGACGTGGGGCTGCGCCTTGGCGCCCGCGACGATAACTGGCAGGTGGCGATCATCGGCAAGAACCTGACCAACAAGCAATATATCAGCGGCGGTGTCGATGCCCCGCTGACCGGCAGCGGCACGGGTACGGCCAACGCCACCCATGCCGATCTCATGGGCTTCGGCGCCCTGCCCCGCACGGTGCAGATTGCCCTGACCAAGAATTTCTGACGGCACGCGGCAAGCGCGTCATTCGACAACCCAGGGCGCGGGTGCCGGCATTGCGGCACCCGCGCCTTTTTGCATGGACGATGCGGTTGGCGCGGCGGCACCAATCCGTTAACGGGCTAGCGTGCCGGCCTGTCCGGCGCGGGACCCAAAAACGCAGAACGAGGGAGCCACGCTCCATGCAAGCCTTTCGCGGCTCGATGATCTTCACGGTCGTCTGCCTGATCCTCGCCGGGGTGCTCGGCTATGTCGAAACCGGCCAGCTTGGCCCGGCGCTCTCGATGGTGTTCATCGCCGCCGTCCTGGGCGTGATGGAAACCTCGCTCAGCCTCGACAATGCCGTGGTCAACGCCTCGATCCTGAAAGACATGGACCCGGTGTGGCAGCGCCGCTTCCTCACCTGGGGGATCATCATCGCGGTGTTCGGCATGCGCATCGTCTTCCCCGTCCTGATCGTCTCGTTCGCGGCGCTGGTTTCCCCGTGGGAAGCCGCGCGCATCGCGATTGCCGACCATGCCCGCTATGAAGCGATCGTCACCGGTGCACATATCGGCATTTCCGGCTTTGGTGGCGCTTTCCTGATGCTGGTGGGTCTTTCGTTCTTCTTCGATGCCGATCGCGAACACCATTGGCTGGGGCTGATCGAACGCCCGCTCGCAGCCGTCGCGCGCCTGCCCCTCGCGCCCTACATCGTCACCGCGATCGTGGTTGCCGCGCTCTCGTTCTGGCTGCAGCAGGGCGAGCAGAAGACGTTCCTGATGGCCGGCCTGGCGGGCGTCGCCACTTATTTCGCGGTGCAGAAGTTCGGTGACCTGATGGGCGGCGAGGAAGACTCTGCCACCGGCAAAGTGGTGCGCTCGGGCGCGGCGGCCTTCGTCTATCTCGAATTCCTCGACGCCTCGTTCTCGTTCGACGGGGTGATCGGCGCCTTTGCCATCACCAACGATATCCTGCTGATCGCGCTGGGCCTGGGCATCGGCGCGATGTTCGTGCGCTCGATGACCGTGGCCCTGGTGCGCGGCGGGCACCTGAGCGAGTTCCGCTTTCTGGAGCCGGGCGCGTTCTATGCCATCGTCGCGCTTTCGGTGATCATGCTGATCAGCATCCGCGTGCATGTGCCCGAAGTCGTCACCGGGCTGGTCGGCGCGGTGATCATCGGCCTGTCGCTCTATGCCTCGATCCAGCACCGCAAGCGCTTTCCCCATGAATACGAGGAGCAGGGCGAAGCCGATGTGATCCTGCCCAGCGGTGATGTGCTGCCCGGCCAGCACATCACCTGAGGGACAGGGTCAAGGGTCAGAACTTCATGTCGGCCAGCACGCCCACGGTGCGCATGGCCTGGCTGGTGAGCCATGCGGTCTGGTAGCTGCCATTGTTACTGATCGCGGTGACGAAGCGGGTGTTGAAAAGGTTGCGGGCAAAGACCGCCACGTTCCAGCGCCCGTCGGCATCGCGCACGCCAACCTGGCCCCCGGCAATGCCATAGCCGCGCTGGAACGTCAGCGGATCGCCGTTGGCACTGAAATTCACCGAGCTGCGATAGTTGTAGTTCGCCTTGACGAAACCCGTGATCGCCCCGCTCAGCGGCACGTCATAATTGGCATTGAGCGAATAGGTGAACTTGGGGCTGTTGGGCAGCACGTTGCCGGTGTTGTTGAAGAACCGCGTGGCCGGCACCGTGGTGGTGGTGCCGGGGATCGTGGTGCTCAGGAAGCAACCGGGTTGCGTGGGATAGTTGCAGGTGCCGTTGGGGAAATAGGCGAACTTGGCATCGATATAGGCCGCGTTGCCGCTGATCGTCAGGCGGTCGCTGGGCCGCGCGGAAAAGTCCATCTCGATGCCGCGGGTACGCACTTTGCCGGCGTTGGCGATCTGCAGGATCGCCAGGTTGGTGCCGTTGAAGATGAACGGCGTGGCCACCTGGGTCTGGAAATCCTTGATGTCGGTGGTGAAGGCATCGATGTTGAAGACCAGGCGGCGGTTGAACCACGCGGTTTTCAAGCCCACTTCATAGTTGGTCGGAATTTCCGGATTGGAAAACAGCGGCTGGCCCAGCGAATAGCCGCTGACCAGGCCGATCCCCGGCCCCTTGTAACCGCGCGAATAGGTGAAATAGGTCATGACATCGGGCGTGATCTTGTATTCGGTGCCCAGCTTGTAGCTGAAATTATCCGCCTTGCGGTTGCTGGGATAGGTGGTCTGGTCGAACGAAAGCGGCGGCGCACCGGGAAAAGCGTTGTCCGTGGGGCTGACCAGCGTGCGGTTGTAGCGGATCATGGTCAGGTCATCGTGCGTATAGCGCCCGCCCACGATCAGCTTCCACTGCCGCGACAGGTTGATGTTGCCTTGGCCGAACACGGCATAGTTCAACGTCTGGATATCGGGCTGCGCCTTGCGGCTATATACAGCGCTCGACGCCGGCAGGCCCAATTGGCCCTGCTGCGGATAGGCCGCCTTGAGGTTCTGGTTGAAGTAGTAGAGCCCGGCGACATAGTCGAACAGCCCGCGCTTGGGCGATGCCAGGCGCACTTCCTGGGTCAACTGCTGCTGCGCTTCGTCGGCGCCGTTCACCGGGAAGAACGGCGTGTCGGTGAAACCGGTGTCGGTGTTGTCTTGCAGCACCCAGCGGCGGAAGGCGGTGATCGACGTCAGCGTATAATCGCCGATCGACTTGTCGATCTGCAAAGAGCCGCCCCACTGCGTCATGTTGAGATAGACCGGCCCGCCCACGTTGGTTTCCCGGTTATCCAGGCTGGGCACGATGTTATAGGCGGCAAGGCGCTGCACCACATAGTTGTTGGCAGCGGCGCCCACCGTGCCCACGATCACCGATTGGCAGCAGGCCGACGAATGGTGGCCCCAGTCGAACGAGGCGAGCACCGAAAGATCGGCATCGGGCTTGAACAGCAGCTTGGTGCGGAAACCGCCTTCGCTCTGCCCGCCCAGCATCTGGCCCGTGTATACATTCTTGATGAAGCCATCGCGGTGGTTGAAATAGCCGGCGGTGCGCCAGGCCAGGGTGTCGGTCAGCGGCACGTTGACCACGCCTTCCAGCTTGGTTTCATTGTCGGTGCCATAGCTGGCGCGCGCGCTGCCTTCGAACTTGTCGGTGGGGTTGCGCGTGGTGATCGAGACCACGCCCGCCGATCCGCCCTTGCCGAAGAGCATGCCCTGCGGACCGCGCAGCACGTCCACTTGCGCCACGTCGGCCAGGTCACCCGTGCCCATGCCTGGGCGGCCCAGCACCACACCATCGACCACCACGCTCACGCTTTGCTCGGTACCGTCGGCAAAGGCAAAGGTGCCCACGCCGCGCACGGCAAAGCCTTCGCCGCGCACGCTGTTGGATTCGGCAAACTGCACGCTGGGCGCCAGAAAGCGGATGTCGGTGATGTTGGTGAGATTGGCAGCCTTGAGCATGTCACCGCTGACCGAACTGACCGCCACGGGCACATCCTGCAAACGCTCGCTGCGCTTTTGCGCGGTGACCACGATATCGGTCACCGCTGCGGGCGGCACATCGGCCGCTGCGGCAGCGGGAGCCGCGGGCGCGGGCGCGGGCGCCGCCGCGCATGCTGCACCGGGATTGGCCAGCGCCAGGGCGCCCAGGGAAATCGCCAAGGCGTCGCGCGAAATCAAATGTGCAAAGGTGGCTTTCATGCGTCTGCTCCCATCCGGCATCTTGTGTTTTCGGCATGAGAGAGGCGCCACTGCGCCGGCCGCGCACCTTTGCGGCGCCGGCAATCCGCCCCCATCACACCCTTCCTCCCGCATCACCATTGTTTCTTATGTATGCTCGATTCGGCGAAATTGACCGATTGGCATACCGTTTGTGGCGATTTCGTAATTTTGTATTTCAGGATGACGGCGTTGTCAAATGCGGAATCGTGTTTTGTATGCCAGACCGGGCAAATGTGAGAGCTATGTGCACGCGAGGCGCAAAATTATCCCCGGCAAGGCCGCAATAGGCCTGCCGGGGATGAAAGGGCGCAACCTGCGTATACAGTTCAGGCCAGGGCGCGCACGATCAGGAAAAAGATCGAAGGGCACACCAGGCAGCCAATGCCGGTGTGGAATGTTGCGGTCAGCGCGCCATAGGGCACCAGGCGCTGGTCGGTGGCGGCAAGGCCGCCGGCCACGCCGCTGACCGTGCCCATCAAGCCGCCAAAGGCCATGGCGCTGCGCGGATTGTCCAGGCCGATGAACCGCGCCACCATCGGCGTGAACGTCATCACCAGCACGGCCTTGAGCACGCCGGTGGCGATGGACAGGGCAATCACCGGGGACGATGCCCCCAGCGCAGCGCCCGTGACCGGCCCGACGATGTAAGTGACCGTGCCAGCGCCGAGCGTGGTCAGCGAGACGGCATCGCGATAGCCAAAGCTCCACGCGACGCCCACGCCCACGGCAAAGGGCACCACTGTGCCCAGCGCCAGTGCAATCACCCCCATCAGGCCGGCCTTGCGCGCTTCGATCACGTCAACCTCGAACGCGGTGGCGACGATCGCGAAATCGCGCAGCATCGCACCGCCCATCAGGGCCAGCCCGGCCAGGCCCGGCACGTCGGCCAGGCCTTTCTTGCCGCCGGTCAACACGCCGCCCCACCAGGCCAGGGCCAGCGCGGCCAGGATGGCGATGGCGCTGGCGTGGATGCGCCCGGCGGTAAGATAGCGCGAGATGGCGGCACTGCCCCACATCAACGCGCCCACCAGCGCAAAGGCCAGCACCAGCCCCTGGTCGGCCACGATCTTTTGCGCGATCTCACCCATCGTGGCGGCCCCCATGACGGCCATCCAACACCCGACCCAGCACGGCCACCAGGCCAAAGCACAGGGCCACTGCCGTTACGCCGGCGATCACCACCATCGGTCCGCCTTCCACCGCGGCCAGCACATTCTGCTGCGCCGCCATGGCCACCACGATCGGGATATACATGAGCGCCCAGAATTCCACGCCAAGGCGCAAGCCGGGGGTAAGCTTGCCGCGCCGCGCGAGCCAGCCCTTGGCGGCGATCAGCAGCAGCATGGCCAGGCCCACGCCGCCGACATTGGCCTTCACATGCAGCGCCACGCCCAGCAATTCGCCCAACGCCGCGCCCAACAAGGTGCACAGCGCCAAAAGCGCCGTTCCATAGATCGCCATTGCCTAACCCCACTCCCGTTTTCGTTGTTGCGGCGCCTGGCGCCTCAGCCGGTGCCCAATTCCTCGCGCTTGGCGGTGAAGCGTTCCAGCGCGATCGAGGCATTGAACATGTGCGCGCGCATGCACCGCGCCGCTTCCTCGCCATCGCTGCGCATGATCGCGGCCACCACATCGCCGTGTTCCGCGCGCGAGCGCACGGGGCGCCCGGTTTCGCGCAACTGGGTGCGGCGGAAGGCCGCCATGCGATCGCGCAAGGTCATGGCCTGTTCGGCGATGAAGGCGTTGTGGGTGCCCTTATAGATCACCTGGTGGAACGACCAGTTCATGCGGTCATATGCGTCGATGTCCCCTGCCTCGACCATCGCGAGGGAATCCTCGTGCAACTGCGCCAGGCGGCTGCGCTCCATCGGGTTCATGCGATAGGCCGCCAGGCGCACGCACATCGCCTCGATCTCGGCGCTCATCTCGAACATGTCGATGATGCGCTGCGTGGTGAAACCGGAAACCACCGCGCCGCGCCGGGGGCGCATTTCCACCAGCCCTACGGCCGCCAGCTGGCGGATCGCCTCGCGCACCGGCGTGCGCGAAGCACCGAACCGATCACCGATCTGCTGCTCGTCCAGCGTGGCGCCCGGCCCCAGGCTGCCGGCGGTGATCTCGTCAGCGAGCGCGATGCGGATACGCTCGGAAAGGAGCAGGCTGGGGGCTTCCTCGGCCGCGTTCATCGGATTATCCTGCATGCGCAAATTTTCTCCACAACACATCTTGCATACACTAGAAGGCTATTCAACCATCATGTATGTACCAACGGCCAGCTGTCCGACAAAGAAGCCGACCAACAAAGGGATCACCATGGAGCAGGATCTGTTC
Source organism: Novosphingobium rhizosphaerae (assembly GCF_050920675.1). Classification (NCBI taxonomy): domain Bacteria; kingdom Pseudomonadati; phylum Pseudomonadota; class Alphaproteobacteria; order Sphingomonadales; family Sphingomonadaceae; genus Novosphingobium; species Novosphingobium rhizosphaerae. The sequence continues at coordinate 262,645 of NZ_CP137862.1, read as the reverse complement.
GCCACTTTCCAAACCCGCGCTCTGGCGGCGCCCGATGCGCCATTCCTGATCCTGCCCGATCTTTCCGTGATCACCTATGGTGCCGCACTGGCGCGTTGTGGACAGATGGCCGGCCTGTTTCGCGCCGCCGGCGTTCAAGTGGGCGACCGGCTGGCCGTGCAGGTGGAAAAGAGCGCCGACGCGCTGCTCACCTATCTCGCCGCGCAATGCATCGGCGCGGTCTACCTGCCGCTCAACACCGCCTATACCCCGGCCGAAGTGCGGTTTTTCCTGAGCGACGCAGCCCCCGCGCTGTTCATCCACCGCCCGCAGGACGAAGCGGCAATGGCCGCGCTGTGCGACGAACTCGGCGTTCCGGCGCGGCTCACGCTGGGCGCTGCGGGCGAAGGCACGCTGGTTCCGGGCCTCTCTGCCCACGGCGCGAACCCCACGCCGCATGCCGTCGGCCCGCAAGACCTCGCCGCCATTCTCTATACCTCGGGCACCACCGGCCGGTCCAAGGGCGCCATGCTCACCCGCGCCAACCTTGCCTCCAACGCCTTCACCCTCAAGGATTACTGGCGCTTTTCCGCAGATGACGTGCTGCTCCACGCACTGCCGATCTTCCACACCCACGGGCTGTTCGTGGCGACCAACATCACCATCGCGGCGGGCAGCGCGATCATCCTGTGCCCCAAATTCGACGTGGCCGAACTGATCCGCCTGATGCCGCGCGCCAGCGTGCTGATGGGGGTGCCCACCTTCTACACCCGCCTGTTGGCCGACCCTGCCTTTACCCGCGATCTGGTGGCGCACATGCGGCTGTTCGTCTCCGGCTCGGCCCCGCTTTCGGCCGAAACGCACAAGGAATTTTCCGCCCGCACCGGCCATGCCATCCTCGAACGCTATGGCATGACCGAAACAAACATGAACACGTCCAACCCTTATGAGGGGCCACGCATTCCCGGCAGCGTGGGCCTACCGTTGCCCGGCGTGGAACTGCGCATCACCGATCCAGATACTGGCGCCGTCCTGCCGCAGGGCGCCGTCGGCGGAATCGAGGTGCGCGGCCCCAACGTGTTCAAGGGCTATTGGCAGATGCCGGAAAAGACTGCCGAGGAATTGCGCGCCGATGGCTTTTTCATCACCGGCGACATGGGCGTGATCGACGCCGCGGGCTATGTCTCCATCGTCGGCCGGGCCAAGGACCTGATCATCTGCGGCGGGTTCAATGTCTATCCGGCCGAAGTGGAAGCGCTGATCGATGCCATTCCCGGCATTGCGGAAAGCGCGGTAATCGGCGTGCCCCACCCTGACATGGGCGAAGGCGTGGTGGCCGTGGTCCAGGCGCGCGATGCCGCGCTTGACGAAGCCGTCGTGCTGGCCGCGCTGCAAGGGGAACTGGCCCGCTTCAAGCAGCCGCGCCGGGTGATCTTCGTGCCCGAACTGCCGCGCAACACCATGGGCAAGATCCAGAAGAAAGCCTTGCGTGAAGCCCACGCCGATCTCTTTGCGGCAAAGGTGAACTGATATGGTCGGCGCCACCCTCGCCCGCCGCGAAGCGCTGGGCTTGATCGCCGCCGCGCCCTTGCTGGTCCACGCACCGGGCGTTTTTGCCAAGGCCATGGGCGATGGCCTCACCATCGCCACCACCGGCGGCGCGGTGCGCGGCAAGCTGGCCGATGGCGTGCGCGTGTTCACCGGCATTCCCTATGGCCGCGCGGCCCGCTTTGCCCCGGCGCGCCCGGCGCCGCGCTGGCCCGGCCTATGGGATGCCACAGCGCCCGCCCCGGTCTGTCCCCAGCGCGCGGGCATGATGCCGTTCGCCGGGACGATGAGCGAAGATTGCCTGGCGCTCAACATCTGGGCGCCCACCGCGCCCGGCCGCCATCCGGTGCTGGTCTATATCCACGGCGGCGGCAACGAAACGGGGTGGAGCGGCGAAGCGCTCACCGCCGGCGACCGTTTTGCCGCCGATGGCGTGGTGGCGGTGACGGTCAACTATCGCGTGGGCGCGCTGGGTTTCCTGGAAACCGGCGGGTTGCTCGGCGCGGCATACGCGGGCAGTGCCAACAACGGCATGCGCGATCTGGTGCTGGCGCTGCGTTGGGTTCGCGCCAATATTGCCGCCTTCGGTGGCGATCCGGCGCGCATCACCATTGCCGGCGAATCCGCCGGGGGCAAGAACGTGGGCACGCTGCTGGGCATGCCCATGGCCGACACGCTCTATTCCCGCGCCGCGATTTTCAGCGGCGGCGGCCAGACGGTGCACACCCGCGCCGAGGCCGAGGCCTTTGCCCGTGTCCTGGCCGAAAAGCTGGGCGGGGCAGACAAGCTGCTCACCGCGCCGACCGCGCAATTGCTTGCTGCGCAGGAAGCCGCCAAGGCCGGCTGGCCGCGCAATTTCCCGTTCCGGCCGATGGTCGATGGCCAGGTGCTGCCCATGGTTCCGCTCGCCCGGCTGCGCGCCGGCCAGGCGCCGCGCGTGCCGCTGCTGATCGGCAGCAATGCCGATGAAAGCCGCCTGTTCATCGCGCCTCAGGACGCCGCCGGCCCGATCAAGCCGCAAGCCTTGTCCAATGCCACGATAGAGCAGATGACCACGCTCGATGCGGCCTATGCCCAGGCCTTTCCCGAGCTTTCGGTGCCCGAACGCCACTGGCGCCTGCTCACGGCAGAGGAATACGGCATGCCCTGCCTGCGCCTGGCGGCCGCCCAGGCCAGTCATGGCACACCGGTGTGGCGCTATCGCCTGACGTATCCCGCACCCGGCGGCCCGTTCAAGGGCCACAGCCCCCACGTGCTCGACGTGCCGTTCACCTTCGACCATGTGAACGGCAAGGGCATGGCCCAGTTCCTCGGGCTTTCCGCGGCCGATCAGCCACTGGCCAACGCCATGCACGGTGCCATGCTGCGCTTTGCGCAGGGACAGGCGCCGGCCGGCCCGGGCCTTCCCGCCTGGCAAACTTATGATGCCAAGGCGCGCGCCACCATGGTGCTGGACCATGCGCCGGCGATCGCCAGCGATCCCGATGGTGTGGAACGGCAGATCTGGGGCGAATAGGACGAAACCCGGCAACGCCTGCGCGGGCGTTGCCGGGTTTCGCCTGGTCGGGAGCTTAGAGCATTTTCAAGGCAGGTGGAATCACCTGCCGACTCGGAAAAATGCGGCAAATCAAAATGGTAGAGCGCCGGCTTTGACGCAGTCAAAGTCGATCGCGCTCTAGAAATTCATGCCGAGGTTGAGGCCGAACGAGCGCACCGAATCCAGCCCGAACTGCTGGGTATAGGACAGCTTCGGCGTGGACTGGCCCCGGGAATTGCGCGCGTTCGAATCCCCCGAATCCACGCCGATCGACGTCGGGTTGATCTCGTTCGTGCAGTTCTTGCAGAACACCGAGATTTCCAGCCGGTTGGACAGCTTGGCACCGATGCTCGCGCCGAACACGTCGATCGCGCCCACCGTGGCGCCGGGCGCCTGGTTCACGGTGTAGTTGATCGACGAGCGATGGTACCAGTTGCCCTGGATGAACGGCTTCACCGTTCCTTCCAGCGGCACTTCGTAGCGCGCCAGCATGGTGGAGGTGAAGCGCGGCGCTGCCGGCAGCGTCAGCCCCGCCGCATCGAACGTCGCCTGGGTGGCCGAACAACCATACGTGGTTTGCGTGGGGTAGCACTGCGCACCGGCAAAGCTGTCGAACTTGGACGACAGCAGTGAGGCCGAGCTGGTCAGCGTGAAGCCGGTAAACGGCGCCACGATCACCATCGCCTCGATCCCCTTCGACGTGACGCTGGCCGCGTTCTGCACCTGGAACGTCGCCAGGGCAGCGTTGAACGACTGCACCTGGAAGTTGTCGAACTTGGTGTGGAAGGCCGAGAGGTTGATCGTCAGCTTGCGGTTGAGGAAACTCGATTTCACGCCGATTTCGGCCGTGCGCGAGGTTTCGGGCCGCACCACCACATCGGCCGTCGCCGTGGGGAAGCTGTCGTTGAACCCGGGCCCCTTGTAGCCCCGGCCATAGAAGCCGTAGAACATGATCGTGGGCGTTGCCTGGAACTGTGCGCCGGCCTTCCAGCTGAAATCGGTGTTGGCATAGCTGGACGAGAACGTCCCGCGCGGCCCGCCCAATGCCTGGTAATAGTTCAACTGGTTCTGGGCCAGCACCAGGTCGATCTTGTCATGGGTGACACGGCCGCCGGCAATCAGTTGCAAGCCATCGACCACCTTGTAGGTGAGCTGGCCGAAACCGGCATAGCTTTGCGTGTTCTGGACATAGTTGCGATCGCTGCCCACTTGCGCCACGTTGCTGCGCGCGCAAGTCGGCGGGTTGGCGCCCGGAACGGCCACGGCGCCGACGCAGAAGGGATAGCCCCGCGCCGCCGTATCCGACAGATAGCTGTTGCCGGCAAGCTGGCGCGCCAGATCGAGCTTGGACTTGAACCAATAGAGCCCGACTTGCCCGCTCAGCCGGTTCTCGGCCGGAAGCGCCACGCGCAACTCGTTGGAATATTGGTCATAGCGCGATTGGGACGCATTGGTGTTGAGCCCATTGCCGGGCAGGTAATCGCCATCCACTGCCTGGTTCTGGGTATAGAACCGCCAGGCAAACAGGTTGCTGATCTCGATGCCCGAAGCCAGGCGATAGGACAGCTGGCCCTGCGCGCCGCCGGTCTTGATATCGCGAAACTGGTTCGCTTCGCCCCCGAACAGGAAATTGCGCGATCCCGGCGTGATCCCCGCGGCGTTCAGCGACGGCAGGTTGGTGCTGGTCGCGTCGACCTGGCGATAGGTGTTGTCGAAAATCCCCGCGATACCGTGGTTTTCGTTGTAGTCACCGATCGCATAGAACGTGAGCTGGTCGGTCAGCTCTGCCAGGTACTTGCCCTTGAAGGAAAAGCTGGTGGCGTTCAAATCGTGGCGCGTGCCCGGCGCATAGGCGCCAACGTGGGTGGTTGCGGGTTCCTGGTAGGAATAGAGGCCGCTCAGCCGCAGCGCCGAATTCGCCGTCACCGGGATGTTCAGCGTCTCGCGTGCGATGACGCCAAAGGCGCTGCCCGATTCCGACGGCTTGTCGCGGCTGACCAGTTCAAGATTGGTGGCGCTGGAATAGTCGCCCAGCTTGGGCCGCGCGGTGACGATGTTGAGCAGGCCGGCCGACGCATTCTTGCCAAACAACAGGCCCTGCGGCCCGTTCAGCACTTCGACGCGCGCCAGGTCGTTGAGCAGCGGGCTGTTGAGGACCGGACGCCCCAGGTTCACGTCATCGATGGCGATGGCCACGCTGCTGTCGATCGTGCCGGCAAAGGCCAGCGTGCCGATGCCGCGCACCGCAAAGGAATTGTCCACGCCCACTTGCAGCGACGGCGCCGCGCGAGAGATTTGCGTGAGATCGTTGAGGTTCTGCGCGCTAAGCGCATCCTTGGACAGCGCCGTAACGCTCACCGGGACGCGCTGCAGGCTTTCGCTGCGGCGCTGGGCGGTCACGATGATTTCGCCACTTTGCGCAGCGGCTTCCCCCGCGACGGCGTCTTGGGCAGTGGTGGACTGCGCCATGGCCACGGGTGCACAGAGCACCGACGCAGACGACAGAGCCGCGGTATAGAGTTTGCGCACAGGATCCTCCCTCTTATCGTGGCCGGCTATTTGGCCTGACCAAAACGGCAATGCCTCCTTTCCAATTAGAAGTAAAATAGATAGGATTTATTCAAACCCATCCATGGAAAGGATGGTTTCTGGGCAAAACCCATGAATCTGCGGCGCAGTTGAGACCCCTGCGCGGCAGCCAGAACGGCGCGTACCTGCTTGGAAACAGTATTTTACGCCCGCGAAACCGAATGCGCCCCTTAACCAGAGCAGCGGCCCGTGCCGGACCGTGCATGCCCGCCGGGCAAAGGCCGTTGCGATCCGGTCAGGCAGATTGATCGACCAATCTAGCCCGGGAGTCGCGCTTGCCCGTGCTGCGGCTTTGCCGATCCGCCAAAAGGGCATGCAGCGGGCCGCTGGCGTTGACCACGCGGTGCCGTGCATAGGCATTGTGATTGGCTTCGACGCTGGCGAGGTCATAGAGGTAATTGACCATCAGCCCATGGGACTGCACCATGCCGCGCGGGCCGGGATCGGCCAGCCAGCACAGCCGCTCCACCCGCGCACCATTGCCCACATGGAAACGCGCGACGGGATCGCGCAGGCGTCCCTTGGCATCGCGTTCGGCCAGCAGATAGCGTGCGGCCAGGCGCAACAGCGCTTGCCGGCGCGGATCGTCCTCGCGCCACGATGGATCGGGCAAGCCCTGCGCCAGCGCGTCAACGGCCGCAGCGTCGCCCCGCTCGCCTGCGCTGTTGAGCCAGCGCGCAAAACCCGGGATGGGCGAGAGCGTGACATAGGTGGCAAGGTTCGGGAATTCGGCACCCAGGTCTTCGACCACCTGCTTGATCAGGAACTGGCCAAAGCTGATGCCGGCCAGCCCCGCCTGGCAGTTGGAGATCGAATAGAACACCGCAACGCGCGCCGCCTGGGGATCGAGCACCGCGCGGTCCTGGGCCAGGAGCGCGGGGATCGAATCCGGCACATCCGCGCACAGCGCCACTTCCACGAAGATCAAAGGCTCATCGCCCAGCGCGGGATGGAAAAAGCCATAGCACCGGCGATCGGGCGGCAGCAGGCGGGCGCGCAGATCGTCCCACGTGGCGATGGAATGCACCGCTTCATAGCGGATGATCCGCTCCAGCAGATCGGCGGGGCTGCTCCAGTCGATCCGGCGCAACACCAGGAAGCCCCGGTTGAACCACGACCGCAAGAGATGCACCATGTCATCCTCCAGCGCCGCCAATGCCGGATCGTGGGGTAGCAGCCGCAAGAGATCGGCCCGCATCGCCACCAGGCTTGCCGTGCCCGCACTCGCCTGGTTCAACCGCCGCAAGACTTCCTGGCGCGGCGCCTCCGCGGCGTGGGTTACGGCCGACAGGCGGGCCGGGGTGGGATCGGCATCATAAGCCGCCAGCGCCGCGCGGATCGCGCCGGGATCGGGGGCAAACCGCGTGCCGAGCGCGCGCAGGAAATCATGCCGCCCCGCCTCGTCGAGTTCGGCATAGGCGTCGAGGATTTCGGCCGCCAGATGCACGCCCGAAGACTGACTGCGCTCTTCCAGCAAGGCGGCCGCGCGATCGATCAGGGGCGCATCGGCCAGCGCAGGCGCCGGCGCAACGGCTTGGCGGCCCGAACGCCGCCAGCGCTGGAACAGGCTTTCCAGAATGTCGCGGGCAAGGCCCGATCGCTCGAACGGCATGGCGCACGCATCTCCCAAGGGCCAGAATCAGGCCGATGGATATACGATACATCATAATTGACCGATCTGGCATACACGAAACGCGATAATCACGCCTATTGCATGTAATCAGGTCGCTTCGATCACCATTGCGATACCTTGCCCGCCGCCGATGCACATCGTGACCAGCGCCAGACGGCCGCCGGTGCGGCGCAATTCGTGCGCCGCCTTGACCACCAGGATCGCGCCGGTCGCGCCAACCGGGTGTCCCAGGGCAATGCCGCTGCCGTTGGGATTGACGCGCTCCGGATCGAAACCCAGCGTGCGCGCCACGGCCAGCGCCTGCGCCGCAAAGGCCTCGTTCGCCTCGATCACGTCGATATCGGCCAGAGTCAGCCCGGCCCGCGCCAAGGCGATCGGCACGGCCTTGACCGGGCCAATGCCCATGAAGGCCGGGTCCACCCCGGCATGGCCCCAACTGACGATGCGCGCCAGCGGCGCCAGGCCCCGCGCCTCCACCACCTCGCGCCGGGCCAGGACCATCGCCGCAGCGCCATCGTTGATGCCGCTGGCGTTCGCGGCCGTAACCGTGCCGTCCTTGCGGAAAACCGGCTTCATCGCAGCCAGCCCTTCGGCCGTGGTTCCGGCACGCGGGTGCTCGTCGATGTCGAACAGCGTGGTGCCCTTGCGCGTAACCAACTCGATCGGCACGATCTGCTCGGCAAAGCGTCCCTCGGCCATGGCGCGCAGCGCGCGGGCGTGGCCTTGCACGGTCAGGGCATCCTGGTCTTCGCGCGAGATGCCATAACGCGCGGCCACGTTTTCGGCGGTGATCCCCATATGGCAACCGTCGAGCGGGTCGGACAGCGTCTCCACCAATGCGTCGACCAGTGTCCCATCACCCATCTTGCGGCCCCAGCGCTGGCCATGATCGTGATAGGGCGTGCTCGACATGCTTTCCGCGCCGCCCGCCAGGGTGATATCGGCTTCACCCAACTTCATCATCTGCGCCGAAGAGATGATCGCCTGCAGGCCCGAGCCGCACAGCCGATTGACGGTGAGCGCCGGCACGCCCACCGGAATACCGGCCTTGAGCGCGGCCGCGCGGGCGAGATAGGCGTCCTTCCCGCTCGACGGAATGACCTGGCCCATCACCACATGGCCCACATCTTCCGGGGCCAGGCCGGCACGGCGCACCGCTTCGGCCAGGACCCGCGCCCCCAGGTCTGCCGCAGCAATGCCTTTGAGGGCACCGCCGAAATCGCCGATGGCGGTGCGCACCGCGCCCAGGATCATGATGTCGTCAGGCTGCTCGGTCATGGTCTTCAACGTCCTTGGATGTCAGGCCAGCGCAGCGCGCTTGGCGGCGGTGGCGGCCAGCACGGGCGCCGGATCGAAATAATAGGGCGTGATCGCGCAGCATTTGCCCTCGCGAAACCGGAACACTTCGCACAGTTGCGCCGGGGCCAGCGCCGGATCGGCAAAGCGCAACGACAGGATCGTCACGGCATGGTCGGCACCAGCGGTGGTTTCCACCCGGTCCATCGCCACCACATCCATCAGGCCCATGACTTTCTCGAACAGTTCGCGCAGCGCGTGGCGCCCGTGATAGGCACCCGCCATGGGCAGGCCAGGCGCTTCCACCACAACGAAATCATCGGTCAGCCGCGCGGCGGCCGCGTCCCACTGGCCGGTGCCCGTCAGGCCATAGAGTTCATCGACGAAGGCGATCATCTGGGCAGGCGTCATGGCGCGCGTTCCTCTCCCGGTTTGGTGTTGCGCCATCATCGCCCCACCCCGGCCATGCGCCACCTAGCGAAAAAGCTAGAGCGCCTTGGGGCGGCAAGGCCCTATCAAGAACCATAGCCAGAACGAACAACGACGGAAGACGGATGCCCGAAACCCTGCCAGAACTGCCGGCCACGGTGCGCCACATCGTGCTGCGCCGCCGCCCCGCCGGCGTGCCCACGTCCGATTGCTTCGACCTTGTCGAAACGGCAATGCCGGTGCCGGGCGATGGGCAGATGCTGGTGCGCATGCGGGTCGGCTCGGTCGATCCGGCAATCCGCGGCTTTCTTGATGATCGCCGGTCCTACCTGCCGCCCGTGGCGCTGGGCGCGCCGATCACCGGCATGGCGCTGGGCGAAGTGGTCGCCTCGCGCCATGACGATTGGCCGGTGGGCACGCTGCTGCGCGTGCTGGGCACATGGTCCGATCACTTTGTCATCGGGCCCGATGCGCTAGGGCTGGAGCGCGTCTCTCCACAGCCGGGCGTGCCGCTGCGCGCCTATATGGGCGCGCTCGGGCCGGTGGGGCTGACAGCCTGGGTCGGCCTGGTGGCCGTGGGGCTGGCCCAGGCCGGGCAGACCGTGCTCGTCAGCGCGGCCGCCGGGGCCACGGGCAGCACCGTGGTGCAACTGGCCCGCGCGCTGGGCTGCCGGGTGGTCGGCCTGGCCGGTGGCCCGGAAAAGGCCGCGCTGGTGCGTCATATCGGCGCAGCGGCGGCGATCGACCATCGCTGCACGCCAGAGGCACTCGGGCAGGCGCTCGACGCCGCGGCGCCGCAGGGGTTCGACGTCTATTTCGACAACGTAGGCGGCCCGCTGCTCGATGCCGTGCTGCCGCGCATGCGCGAAGGCGGGCGCATCGCGCTGTGCGGCATGATCGCGCAATACAACGATGCCGATCATCCCCACGGTGTCACCCAGTTGTGGCAACTGGTGGTCAAGCGGCTGACGATGCGCGGCTTTCTCACTTACGACCATGCCGACCGGCTGGCGCAGGCGCAGGCCACGCTCGATGAACTGCATCGCAGCGGACAGCTTGTGCCGCTGGAAAACGTGCACCATGGTTTCGAGAGCCTGCCGGGCGCCTTCATCGCGCTGATGCAGGGGCAGACCATCGGCAAAACGCTCGTGGAAGTATAAGCGGAACAGGTATGACGGAGCAGGATCGCGTGGAAGACCAGGTGTGGCATCAAGTCGCCACGGAAGACGCCATTGCCGAAGGCCAGGCCACCGTGCACGCCGTCAACGGCTGGCAAGTGCTGCTCACCCGCTTCGAGGATGACATCGTCGCCGTCAACGACCGCTGCACCCACGCCGCCGCGCGCCTTTCCACGGGGCGCATCCGGCGCGGCGCATTGATGTGCCCGCTGCACGGCGCCCGCTTCGACCTGGCCGATGGCCGCTGCATCGGCGGCGCCTACCCCACCCTGCGCCGCTTCCCCGTGCGCGTGGCCAATGGCGTGGTGGAAGTTGCGGTGCCTGCCACGCCGCCGGGCATGGACGAAACGCCGGTGGAATTGCCGGGCTGAGGCAAGTTTGGGTTCAGGCCGGGCCGGCTTGTGGAGGCCTTTTGCGCAAGCGTTGCGGGAATGCCCTTCGGCAGGCTCAGGGCGAACGGAGCTTGAGTAAAATCCTCCTGAATTCCGTTCGGCTGAGCTTGTCGAAGCCTGCTTGCGCAACGGCGCTGCAAACGGGGCCAGGAAGCCAGACACCTCAGCCCTTGAACACCCCGTGCCGCACACCAAAGGCATGGAACAGGTCAGGCCAGGCGTGAGCCGGCACCGTCTGGGGCAAGCGTGCGCCAAAGCCGTGGCCGCCCTGGTCGAAGCCGTGGAATTCACAAGGGCGCGCCTTGGCCAGCAGGGCCTGATACATTGCCAGGCTGTTCTGGATCGGCACCAGGCCATCGTCGGATGCAGCGGTCAGGAACGTGGGCGGCGTGCCATCGCTCACCAGCCGTTCCACCGAAGCCGCCTGCGTGGCCGCCGCGCTGGCGCCCTCGCCGAGCAGATTGTCGCGCGATCCGGCGTGGACGAAGGCCTCGCTCAGCGTGATCACCGGATAGATCAGCCCGGCCAGATCGGGCCGTGCCGATTGCGTATCGGCAGCATCCACCGGGGCATAGGTCTTTTCGGCAAAGCGCGTGATTGCGCTGCCCGCCAGATGCCCCCCGGCGGAAAAGCCCAGCACGGCCAGGCGCGCCGGATCGACGCCGAATTCGCCGGCGCGATGGCGCACCAGGCGCACCGCGCGCTGCATGTCCTGCAAGGGCACCAACCCGCGATTGGCCCAGCCTTCGCCAGGCAGGCGATAGTAAAGGATGAAGCAGGTCACGCCGCGCTGGGTCAGCCAGCGGGCCTGCTCCTCGCCCTCGTTGTCGATGGAAAGAAAGCCATAGCCGCCACCCGGCACCAGGATCACCGCAGAGCCATCCTGGAACGCGGGGCGCCGCACTTCCAGCGTGGGCGCGGCCACGCCATAGAGCCAGCGATCATCGAAATCGGCGCTCTGGCTGCGCTGCTCGATCCGCCGCTGGGGCAGCGCGCGCCGCGCGCCGGGAATGGCGCCGGGCCAAAGCGGCAGCGATGGCCCGCTGTAATGGATCGCGGTGGGGCCGGCGCTGGCCTTCTGCGCAGCGGCGGCGGCCGCCACGCCTAGCGCGGCCATGCCGCCCAGCAAGGCGCGGCGCGAAGGCTGCAGATCGCTCATCGCATCACACCAGGCGATTGGTGGCGATGAGCTGGCGATACCAGTCCGCGCTCAGCTTGGGCGTGCGCTTCTGCGTGGCGAAATCGACATGGTGGATGCCGAACAGCTTGGTATAGCCATCCTCCCACTCGAAATTGTCCATCAGGCTCCACAGGAAATAGCCCTTGACCGGCAGCCCCTCGCGCGCCGCGCGTTGCAGGTGCGTCAGGTAATTGCGCAAGTACATCACGCGGTCGGCATCATAGACCTTGCCGTCCGCCGCCACCGGATCGTCGGCCGAGCAGCCGTTTTCCGAAACATAGAGCGCCTTGGGCTGCCACAACTCGTGGATCGTGCGCAGGCCCCAATACATGACTTCGGGCGTGACATAGAGCCAGGGCGAAGCCATGCGCGGCGATTGCGGCAGGTGGGGCAGGATTTCATAACCGCCGGGCTTGGACTGATCGGCGCGCACGGTGTTGCCGGTATAGATATTGACCGACACGAAATCGAGCGGGCTGCCGATCGCGGCCATGTCACCGGCCTGCACCTTGGGCGCATCCTTGCCCTGGGCCGCCAGGTAGCTGTCGATATAGCGGCCTTCCATGATCGCGGTGAGGAACATGGCGTTTTCCTCGCGCACCGCCCGCTTGACCGCGTCGATATGCTCGGCCGTTTCGATCGCGGGCACAAAGATCGTGGCGTTGTCGGCCAGGCCCACTTGCGTCCCCGGCTTGGCATGGGCGCGGATCGCTTGCACGCCCAGGCCATGGGCCAATACGCCGTGGTGGCGCACCTGGTTGACTTCGCCCATCGGCAGCTTGAGGCCGGGCGCCTTGCCGCCGGTCATATAGCTCAGATCGGTAAAGCAGCGCAGTTCATTGACCGTCATGAAATGCTTCACCCGGTCGCTCAGCTTGCCGGCCATGAACCCGGCATAGTCGGCAAAGGCCAGCGCCGTATCGCGGTTCTGCCAGCCGCCGGGCAGCGCGGCGGGCAAGTCCCAGTGGAACAGGGTGACATGCGGGGTGATCCCGGCGGCCAGCAGCCCGTCGACCAGGCGGTTGTAGTAATCCAGCCCCTTGGCATTGGGCTTGCCCTTCCCGTCGGGGAAAATGCGCGACCAGGCCACGGAGAAGCGATAGGCCTTCACGCCCAGCGCCTTGAGCAGGGCAATATCCTCGGGATAACGGTGATAGCTGTCGCACGCCACGTCGCCGGTGGCGCCTTGCGCCACTTTGCCCGGCGTATGGGCAAACACGTCCCAGTTGGTGGCCCCGCGTCCGTCTTCCTTGACGCCGCCTTCGATCTGATAGGCCGCCGTGGCGCAGCCCCACACGAAATCGGCCGGAAATGCACCGGCGCCCCCACCAACGCCGGTCCCGCCTGCAGGCGCCGCTTGCGCCAGCACCGGCGGCACGCCGCCAACAGTTGCGCCAAGGGCGGCAACGCCCAGCCCACGGCCCAGATCGCGACGGCTGATTCTGCTCATGCTATCCTCTTCCTCAAGGTAAGCCGGGGCGCGGCGTCGGCGCCGTTCCAAATCCCCGTGTCATCGGCAATGGTTACGCTATCATTGCCGTGCATGACAATGCCCGAGTTTTACGCAAAGGTATGCTCTGGGCTGGGTCGGTCTTAGGGAACATGCCCTCCCCCAACCCCTCACGCACGCGGAACGGGAGTGGTTTCCTTGAAATCCGTTCGGGCTGAGCTTGCCGAAGCCCCCCGCCAGGCACCGCCTGTGCAATGCGCTAGGCGCCCGCTTGCCCGCGGCGGGCTATGCTGGCCGGCAAAGCCATAACGGGAGAGACCTGCATGCCCTTTACCGGCCCCGCCGAAGATCGCCTGGCGCTGCGTGAGTTGCTCGAAACTTATGCCGATGCTGTCACGCGCTGCGATGCGCAGGCCTGGGGGGAAACCTGGGCGGCAGACGCGCGGTGGTCGCTGCCCGATTATCCCGAGATCGGCACCACCTCTGGCCGCGATGCCATCGTGGCAATGTGGACCCAGGCGATGCAGCACTATCCCGGCATCATGTTCGAAGCCTGGCCCGGCAGCATCGTGGTGGAGGGGGACCGGGCCACGATGCGATCCTACACCGCCGAAGTCTATGACTGGCCCGATGGCGTGCACCGCGATCGCGGGCAATATGACGACGAATGCGTCAGGATCGACGGCCGCTGGTATTTCCGCGCGCGCACGTTCCGCAACATCCACCGGCAGATCGCGCCCAAGGGCCTCTGATGCCGATCATCCGGCACCATGCGGCACTGCGCGCACTGGTTGCGGTGCGCGGCCATCCGTTCGATCGCACCGGGTTCGATGCCATGTTCCAGGCGATGGACGGCGTTTCGGCCACCATGGTGGACCAGCCCGCGGCTGCGCTGCTGATGAACCCGCAAGGGATGCGCGATTTCGACGTGCTGGTGCTCTATGACATGCCCGGCCTGGATTTCGAGGCAGCAGAACCGCCCGCCTTCATCGACCCCACGCAGGAACTGCAGGCCGGCTTTCGCGCGCTGCTGCAACAGGGCAAGGGCGTGGTGGCGCTGCATCATGCGCTGGCGGCCTGGCCCACCTGGGCCGACTATCACGAATGGCTGGGCGGCCAGTTCCTCTATCGCCCGGCCCTGGTGCGCGGCGCGCCCACGCCCGACAGCGGCTATCGCCACGACGTGGCCTATACCGCCACCACGCAACCCCACCCGGTTACGCAGGGCGTGCCGCCGCAATTCGCGTTGCAGGACGAACTCTATCTGGCGCAAGTCTTTGCCGACGATGTGGTGCCGCTGCTCACTTGCGATGCGCCGTTCACGCGCGACCATTTCTGGTCGGCCGACCTTGCCGTGCATGGCCACATGTTTGCCAACCATGGCTGGGACCATCCGCCCGTTCCGCCGCTGATCGGCTGGGCGAAACAGGCGCTGGCCAGCCGGCTCGTCTATCTCCAGCCGGGTGACGGCCCCGGCGCCTGGGAGAATGACGCCTATCGCACGCTGGTACACAATGCGATGCGCTGGGTGGCAGGGCATTGAAACCCCGCCACCCAGGCCCAAACACTCAGCGCGCGGTCATCCCGCCATCGACCACGAATTCGGCGCCCGTGATGTAGCGCGCTTCGTCAGACGCCAGGAACAGGTTCATGTTGGCGATGTCTTCGGGCGCGCCCATATATCCCATCGGCACCATGGCCATCACCGCATCGTAATTGGCGGCATTGTCTTCCAGCGCCACGCCCTGGATGTTCGTGGCGATCATGCCGGGGTGCACGGTATTGCAGCGAATGCCATCGGCCGCACCTTCCAGCGCCACCACCTTGGAAAACAGCCGTACCCCGCCCTTGCTGGCGGCATAAGCCGCGCAGCCCGGCACGCCGATCAGCCCGGCGACGGACGAGATGTTGATGATCGATCCACCCCGCGCGCGGCCATCGGCGCCCGGGCGGCGCATCATCACGAAAGCGCGCTGCGTGCCCTGGAACACGCTGTTGAGATTGACGTCGTTCTGCTTGAGCCAGTCGGCCGTGGTCACTTTGTCAAATTCGCCCAGCACGGCGATGCCGGCGTTGTTGACCAGCACGTCAAGCACGCCTTCAGCGTCATCGATCGCGGCGATCACCCGGTCCCAATCGGCTTCCGACGTTACATCGTGGGCCAGCGCGGTGGCCACGCCGCCCGCATCGCGGATCGACTGCGCCACCTTTTCCGCGCCGGGCAGATCGCGATCGGTGAGATAGATCCGCGCCCCTTCCTGGGCAAAGCGGATCGCGGTGGCACTGCCCAGGCCAGGCACCGATGCCCCACCGGTAATGAGGGCGACTTTGCCTTCCAAGCGCTTCATACTGCTTCCTTTCTCATGCAAACCGCCCCCGGTCCTTAGAACTTGATGCCGATGGTGCCGCCATAAGTCCGCGGCTCCAGCGCCATGCCGAACGACCACAGCCCGGCCACGGTGAACGCGTGCGTGGTGGTGCGGATGTCGGCCAGATTGCGCCCGAACACGCGGAAATAGGCATCGGCCTTGTTGAGCTTGAAATTCACCGTCAGGCTGGCGTCGACCAGGTCCTGCGTCACCGTGCGCACGCGCGGATCGTTGCCGCTCACGATCTGGCCGGTGGTGCCCAGCGCCGTGGTGCCAGCCGCGCTCGATGCGATCGAGATCTGCTCGTCATAGGGACTGATGTGCCGCCACGAGAGCGAGGTCACCACGCTGCCGAAATCGGTGGGCAAGGTGTAATCCCCGCTCAGCGAGCCGGAGAACGTGGGCGCATAGATCAGGCGGTTGGCGGTATAGTCGAACGGCGTGATCGTGGTGCCGACCAGGCCACCCACCACGAAACGGCGGAAATGCGACTGCATCAGCGCCGCCGAAGCCGTGATCTTGAAGTTGGAGCTGACGCGCAGCGACCCGTCGAACTCGATACCCTTGATCAGCGCGCCGCCAGGCACGTTGCTGGTGATCGTCTGGTTGCCGGTGGAGCAGGTGCACGGGATCGTCGTGTTCTGCTGCATGTTCTTGTAATCGGAAATGTAGCCGGCCAGATTGATGTTCAGCCGGTGATCGAACAGGTCGAGCTTGGCGCCCACTTCATAGGAATCGAGCGTTTCGGGCTGGAACGGCTTGGTGGCATAGTTGGCATCGCCCGCGCGCGGGCTGAACCCGCCCGAGCGATAGCCGCGCGACCAGCTGGCATAGAGCATCGTCTCGGCATTCGGGCGGAAGTCGATCCCGGCCTTGGGCGTGAATTTCGAGAAGTTGGCCGCGCCGGGCGGGAACGGCGCGCCCAGGAAGCCATTGGCGAGATACTTGTAATCGTGCGACCAGCGCCCGCCGAACGAGATGCGCACCTTGTCGACCACGGCCCAGTTGAAATCGGCAAAGGCGGCATAGCTTTCCGACTTGGCGTTTTCGATCTGCGGCGCGGCATCGAACGTGCAGGGCGGGGTGTTGGGCGAGAAGCCGAACACGCGCGAGCACTGCTTGAAATCGTACTTGCTGTTGAAATAGAACCCGCCGACCACGTAGTCGAAGCCCTGGAACAGATTGCCGGCGGCGCGCAGTTCCTGGCTCCATTGCGTGTAATTCTGGATGCGTTCCACATAATAGAGATCGGTGGACGATCCGTCGAAATCCTGGGTCTGCCGCTCGGCGCTGTGGCGCCAGCCGGTGATCGAGGTGAGCTTCACGCCGCCGGCGTTGTAGTTCATTTCCAGCGTGGCATCGGGCGCGTGATAGGTGCTCGTCGCGCTCTGGCCGAAGGTGGTGTAGAGGTCGGTGGTGGTGTTGCGGTTGCATTCCTGCGCCGGTTCGAACGCGCAGAACACTTCGCCGGTCTTGGCCAGGTTGCTCACCGCCGGGGCGAAAGACTGGATCACGTTTTCCAGGGTGAATTGCGCCGTGAAATCAGACCCAGCCGGCTTGAACAGCACGGTGCCGCCAAAGCTGTCACCCTTCGATCCGCCATCGGGGCGGTTGAACGTGGCATTGTGGTAAAAGCCATCGGTCTGATTGTGGAAATACCACAGCTTCAGGCCCATGGTCTCGCCATTGCCGAAGTTGGCAATCGCCTTGCCCGACCAGGTATTCCACCGGCCATAGGTAAATTCGGCCTTCACGCCGGCGGTCATCGTCGGCTTGCTGCGCGTGATGTTGACCACCCCGCCGATCGTGTTGGCGCCGAACAGCGTGCCTTGCGGGCCGCGCAGCACTTCGATCTGGGCGATGTCGAACGCGTCCTGCAACTGGCCGGTGTTGGTGCCGATGGTCACGCCATCCACCACCACCCCCACGGTGGGCGTCTGGCTCTTTTCGATATCGGCATAAGTCAGGCCGCGGATCGAAAGGTTGGCCGCCTGGGCGCCCGAATTCTGCTGGGTGATGAGCAGGCCTGGCGCCGCGCCCTGCAAATCGCCGATGTTCACCGCAGCCTTGTTTTCCAGCATCGCGGCATTCACCGCGGTGATCGCCACCGGCGTGGTCTGCAGCGATTCCGCGCGGCGGCGGGCGGTGACGATGATCGCGTTGGTATCCTGCGACACCTCCGTGCAGGCCTGCGGCGGCTCAGGCTGCGGGGCGGTTTGTGGATTTGGTGCCTCTTCGGCCAAGGCCAGCCCCGGCATCAGCGGCAAGCTGATTCCGGCCAGAAGCACGCACGCAACACGGTTGCCAAAGCAGCCTTTCATCCTCTCACTCCCCCTAGGATCTTTTTTGGCGAAGGGTTCTTGCCCTTTGATGGTGTGAACCTAGTCGGGTGTGGCCACGCCAACCTACTGCAACAAATCATAGGTGCGTGGTGGCACGATTGGGCCAAGCATTCCGGCCTGTTCGCCCGGCCGGCGCGCAATGCTGGCCAGGGCCCCGCAAGGACTTGGGAGAGACGGATGAACGCTTTGGAAAACCGCCGCTTTATCTTGGCACGCCGCCCCCATGGCACCCCCGCGCGCGACGATTTCCGCCTGGAAAAAACGCCCGTCCCCAGCGCTCCGGAAGGGGGTATGGTGGTGCGCAATCGCTTCGTCTCGCTCGATCCCGCGCAGCGCGGATGGATGGACGATGCGCCCAGCTACATGCCGCCCATCCCCCTGGGCGATGCCGTGCGCGCCACGACCGTTGGCGTGGTGCACGAGTCGCGCAATCCCGATTTCGCTGCGGGCGACTGGGTTCTGGGTCTCAATGCCATCGAAGACTACTCGGTCGTCACCCCGGGCGGCTTTACCAGCAAGATCGACGTGTCGATCGTCGATAGTCCGTCGCGCTATCTTTCCGCCGTGGGTGCCGTGGGGCTGACGGCCTATTTCGGCCTGACCGACGCCGCCGCGCCGCGCAGCGGAGAAACCCTGCTGGTCACCGGCGCGGCCGGTGCGGTCGGTTCGATGGTCGGGCAGATCGGCAAGATCCTGGGCCTGCGCGTGATCGGCATTGCCGGCGGCGCCGAAAAATGCCGCCGCCTGGTGGAAGACTATGGGTTCGATGTGGCGATCGACTACAAAAGCGCGTCCGGCGCCAAGAGCGTGGACGCATTGTCGGCCGAAATCGCCGCGGCGGCCCCCCAGGGCGTGGATATCCTGTTCGAGAATGTCGGCGGCGACGTCATGGACGCGGTTCTGCTGAACCTGGCGCTACACGCACGGGTGGTGCTGTGCGGGCTGATCAGCGAATACAACGCGCCTGAAAAGATCGGCATCCGCAACTTGTGGCAGGTGATCGTCAAGCAGGCGACGATCAAGGGCTTCCTCATCGCCGGCTACGTGCCGCGCTTTGCCGAAGGTGGCGCCGTGGTGGCGCAATGGATCGGCGAAGGCCGCCTGCGCGTGGACGAGGATATCCAGCACGGCCTGGACAACGCCTATGACGCGTTCATGCGCCTGTTTTCCGGCGCCAACACCGGCAAGCTGGTGCTGGCGGTGGATTAAAGTCAGCTGCTTGGGCCCTTCGAAGGGCCCAAGCAACACCCCGCTGCCAGCGCCCTCAGAATTGCACGCGCTTGGTGTATCCGCCGTCGATCACCACGTTGGTCCCGGTGGTGAACGAAGACGCTGGGCTGGCCAGGAACACCACGCTGCGCGCCACTTCCTCGGGCCCACCCCAGCGGCCCAGCGCGAACTGCGCCTGCGTGCTGGCATAAAGCTCGGGCATGAGCCCCTCGATCGCTTCCCAATTGCCGCCGGGAAAGCGGATCGGGCCGGGCGACACGCAGTTGACGCGGATGCCCTTGGGGCCCAGCGACTGGCTCAATTGCCCGGCGTGCACCAGCAGCGCGCCTTTGAGCGCATTGTATCCCTGGGGCACGATGAAGGTTTCCACGCCCGCCGTGCTGGCTGTCACGACCACGCTGCCCTCGCCCGATGCGGCCAGCGCCTCTTCCAGCACTTCCACCCCGATCACCAGGCCCATGATATCGTAATCCAGGCTTTTCTGCCAATCGCCGGTGGCGCCGGCACCACTGGTGGAAATCATCGGCACGAAGATATCGCAGCCCCCCAGCGCGTCGCGCGCGTCGGCCAGCCAGGCGCGATAGGCATCGTGCCCGCTTTCCATGTCGAACGGGGTGCCCACCACTTTGCCGCCATGTCGGGCAAGTGCGGCGGCGGTTTCGGCCACCTGGTCGGCATTGCGCGAGCAGAAGGCGACATCGGCGCCTTCGGCGGCGAACAGTTCCACCGTGGCGCGGCCGATCCCACGGCTGCCGCCGGTGAGGATCACCTTTTTCCCCTTGAGTCCCAGATCCATGTTCTCGTTCCTTCCACGCGCGAACCGCGCCATGATGCTTGGCTGCAGACTGGCCCATCGCGCGGCGCGCGCTCCACTGCCCTTTTGGAGAGGAATGGCGCGCGACGGCCTGTGATAGCAAGCGGCAACAAACGCCAGGCGGGAGAGCACGATGGGCAGGTTGAACGGCAAGCGCGCCGTGGTTCTGGGCGCGAGCAGCGCAGGCAACATGGGCCAGCATATCGCCCGCCGGTTTCTCGACGAAGGGGCCAGCGTGCTCGTGGCCGGACGCAAGGAAAGCGTCCTGGCGCAATTCGCCACGGACCACGCCTGCCACTGGGCCGCGTGCGACATCACCAGCGAGGAAAGCCTTGCAGCCATGGCCGATGCCGCCGTGGCCGCGATGGGCGGGATCGACATTGCCGTGAATGCCACGGGCTGGGGCCTGCTCAAGCCGTTCCTGGATACGACGCGCGCGGAACTGGACGCGATTACCGCCCTGCAATACGTGGGCCCGTTCCAGTTCTGCCAGGCGATGATCCGCAAGATGGCGCGCAGCCGCGGCGGCGCGGGCGGCAGCCTGATCCAGATCAGCAGCGCCACGGCGACGATCATGCTCAACGACCACGCCGCCTACATGGGCACCAAGGCCGGAACCGATCACGTGGTGCGCTGCGTGGCGCATGAATTCGGCGAGGAAGGCATTCGCGCCAATTCGATCTCGCCGGGCCTGACCGAAACGCCGATGACGGCTGACGCCAAGGGCGTGCCCGGCCTGTTCGAAAGTTTCCTCACCGGTTATCCCCTGGGCCGCATCGGCACCAGCGACGACATCGCCGCCGCCGCCGTGTTCCTGGCCAGCGACGAATGCTTCATGACCGGGGAAAACCTGCAGGTGAACGGCGGCCTCACGCTGCGCCGCAACCCCACGCGCGAGGAAATGGCCGCCGCGATGGCCGGGGCAGTTTAAGGTTTCGCAGCACCCCCAACACCCTCTTCTGAAGAGGAAGGGTCTTTTCCTTGATACTCCCCCTCCTCTTTAGAGGAGAGGGTCGGGGGGTGGTGGATGCCCAAACCCACCCACCCGAACTGGCGCCGCGCGTTTGGCTGCGCTAGGCATGGGGGATGCAAGCGCCCCCCCAAGACGATGCCCCCGGAACCTGGACTTCCCAAGACGGCCAGCAGGCCACCCGCGCACAGCGACTGACCGGGCTGGTGGCCATCACGCTGCTGGCACTGGCCGGGTTGTGGACCTTGCGCGCGTTTCTGCCCGCGCTGGGCTGGGGCGTGATCCTGGCGCTCTCGCTCTGGCCGCTGCATGCGGCCGCCGCGCAGCGCTGGCCGCGCGGGCAATCGCTGGTGCTGCCGGCCATCTTCACGCTGCTCGTGCTGCTGATCTTCGTCATCCCCCTGGCCATGGTGGCCAGCGCGGTGATCCATGACAGCATGGCCGTCACCCAATGGCTGGCGCAGGCCCATGCCCAGGGCGTGCCCGTGCCCGCTTTCCTGGCACGCCTGCCCTATGGCGATCATCTCGTCGTCTTGTGGCAACAGACCCTGGCCACGCCCGAGGCCATCGACCGCCTTTCGCACCAGGCGCGCGGCCTTCATTTCACCACCGGCGAAAAGATTCTCGGCCTGGTGGCACATCGCGTGCTGTTGATCAGCTTCATGCTGCTGACGTTGTTTTTCCTGCTGCGCGATGGTGCGCGCGTGGCGCATGGCTTGCGCATCGGCACGCGCCGGGCGTTTGGCGAGGCGGGCGTGCGCGTGGTCGATCAGGCGGCGATGGCCGTGCGCGGCACGGTCAACGGGTTGATCATCGTCGGCTTTGGCGAAGGCGTGCTGATGGGCGTGGCCTATGGCCTGGCAGGCGTGGTCCATGCCGCGCTGCTCGGTTTGCTGACCGCGCTGCTCTCGGCCATTCCCCTGGGCGCGGTGGCGGCGGTGGTGCT
This sequence comes from Novosphingobium rhizosphaerae, assembly GCF_050920675.1. Classification (NCBI taxonomy): domain Bacteria; kingdom Pseudomonadati; phylum Pseudomonadota; class Alphaproteobacteria; order Sphingomonadales; family Sphingomonadaceae; genus Novosphingobium; species Novosphingobium rhizosphaerae. The sequence goes on along the minus strand of NZ_CP137862.1, from coordinate 240,763 downwards.
GGCCGCCGCGCTGCTCAGCGCGGCGGGCCAGGCGGCAGCGGCCGTGGCGGTGCTGGCGTTTGGCGGCATCGTGGTGTTCGTGGCCGACCATTTCGTGCGGCCGGTGTTCATCGGCGGCGCCACGCGGCTGCCGTTCCTGTGGGTGCTGCTTGCCATCCTGGGCGGGATCGAGAGCTGGGGCCTGATCGGCCTGGTGATCGGCCCGGCGCTGATCGCCGTGCTGATGCTGTTGTGGCGCGAATGGGTCGGCGCCCACCAAGGGCCGCTCAACCCGGCGGCAGAGCAACCTCTTCCCGAATAACCGCCGCGATCTGCGCGCGCAGCTGGTCCTTGCGGATCTTGCCCGCCGCAGTGCGCGGCAACTGCGCCACCCATTCGAAGCGCTCGGGAATCTTCTGCCGCGCCAGCCCGCTTTGCGCCACGTGCGCGGCCAGGTCTGCCGCCGTGACGTCTGCCCGCGTGACCACGAACGCGCAGACCCCTTCCCCCAGCCGGTCGTGCGGCATCGCCACCACCGCGCAGTCGGCCACGGCAGCATGGGTTGCCAGCACCTGCTCGATCTCGGTGGCCGAAATGTTCTCCCCGCCGCGAATGATCAGGTCCTTCTTGCGGCCGGTCACCGTGATGGCGCCATCGGCATCGCGCACCCCCAGGTCACCGGTGCGGAAAAAACCTTGCGCATCGATGGCGGCGGCGGTTTGCGCCGGATCGGCATAGCCGATCATCATCGCCGGCCCGCGCGCCAGGATTTCCCCCTCCTGGCCATCGCCCAGATCTTTGCCGGCATCGTCCACGATGCGCACGGTGTAATCGACGATGCGTCCGTCGGTCTGGCTGGCGCGTTCGGGATTGTCCGGCCAGCCAAAGCTGACCAGCGGCACTTCAGAGCTGCCGAACACGCGGAATGGCGCGCACGCGGCAAAGGCAGCGCGCGCGCGGGAAATCACGTCGGGCGCCACGGCCGCGCCGCCACAGGCAAAGAAGCGGAAGCCGGGCAGCGTCTCGCCCGCATCGCGGGCCGCCTGGGCCAGTTCCACCAGAAAGGGCGTGGCCGCCACCGTGCCCACCACGCCATGCCGCATGATCAACGCCAGCGCATCCTGCGCATGCCAGCTTTCCATCAGCACCGTGCGCGTGCCCACCACCAGCGGCATTTCCAGCCCGTTGGCATAGCCCGAAACATGCGTGACCGGCGATGGCATCAGCATGGCATCCCCGGCCTTGAGCCCCCAGAATGCCGCGCTCTGGCCGATCACCCGGCCCAGCGTGGCATGGCTGTGCAGCACGCCCTTGGGCCGTCCCGTCGTGCCCGAGGTATAGAGCACCATCTTCACGCCTTGCGGATCGACCGGCATTGCGGCGCTCGGCAGTGTGCGCCCAGCCTCCACCAGGGCAGCATAGTCGTCTGGTCCCTGCCCCCGCACGGTAAACACGTGGGCCAGCGCGGGCAGGTCGGGCTTCACCCGCGCGGCCATGGCGACATAGTCCACCTTGCGGAACGTGGTCGGCACGAACAGTGCCCGCGCCACGCAATCGCCCAGCATCACGCGCAGTTCCGCGTCGCGATAGATCGGCACGATCGGGTTGATCACCAGGCCCGCCAGCGCACAGGCCAGGTTGATCACCGCCGCCTCGCGCCAATTGGGCAGCTGGAACGCCACCACGTCGCCCGGCCGCAAACCCCGCGCGCGCAGGCTCGCCGCCAGGCTTTGCCCATCGGCCCACAGCGCGGCAAACGTCAGCGCGCCGGCCTCGTCGATCATGCACGGATCATCGGCCCGCTGGGCGGCGAGGTCTGCCGCGCGATCGGCAATCGTGGTGCTGGGCCACAACCCGCCCTGGGCAAATGCCATCTGGTGCGCGGCGGGAACGGGCGGCCAGGGCAATCCCTGCACTTGGCCCTGCACTTGGCCCTGCCGTGGCGTCGATTCGCGGCTGTTACCCATGATCCTCTCTGCGTCGCCCATCCATCGCTTGTGCGCCGCTTCAAGTGCCCCTGTCCACTTGGCCAAAATAAGAGGAACCTGTCACCTGTCCCAGCTTGGCAAGGCGCTCGGCCTGCGGCAGCCTTGGGCCCGCGAAAGAACAATGCAGGCAGGAGAGGCCGCAGATGAGCAACGAACGGGCCGAGCGGCGCCAGCGGATCGGCGACATCGCCGAGATCATGCTGGATTACGTCGAGCACAACAGCACGTACCAGGCCCAGCAGGTGGCGCGCGTGCGCACGGCCAGCTACACCGATCCCGATCAGTGGAAGGCCGAGATGGAACTGGTGTTCCGCCGCCTGCCGCTGATGCTGGCCTTCACCGCCGAACTGCCCGAACCGGGCAACTACAAGGCGATGGACGCGATGGGCCTGCCGGTCCTGATCGTGCGCGACAAGAGCGGTGTTGTGCGCGCGTTCCTCAATGTCTGTTCGCATCGCGGTGCGCCGGTCGCATCGGAAGGACATGGCAAGTGCGCCCGCTTCACCTGCAAGTATCATGGCTGGACCTATGGCCAGGACGGCAAGCTGCTGGGCATTTCCGAAAGCGCCAATTTCGGCGACGTGGACAAGGCCGGTCTCGCCCTGCGCGCCCTCCCTTGCGAAGAGCGCGCAGGGATGATCTTCGTGTCGCTCACGCCCAATGCTCCGCTCGATCTGGATGACTATTTCCAAGGCTTCCTCGACGATTTCGACAGCGCAGGCTTTGCCGACTGGACCTATCTCGGCAGCCGCACGATCGAGGGCGCCAACTGGAAGATCGCGTTCGACGGCTATCTCGAAGGTTATCACTTCGCCTCGCTGCACCCCGAAACGATCGAGCCGCGCACGCCATCCAATCGCATGTTCTATGAAGGGTTCGGCCCTTCGATGCGCATCGGCTTTCCGCAACACCGCATTGCCGAAGCGCTCAAGGACGTCCCGCGCGAGGATTGGGGCGACCAGGAAAACAACGGCTTCGATTTCGTGCGCATCCTCTTTCCCAACGTCTCGGCCTTCCTTGCGCCCGAGATCACGCAAGTGGCCCAGTTGTTTCCCGGGCCAACGCCCGATCGCAACCGCACCGTGCTGCACTACTTGCGCCGCGAGCCGATCCGCGACGAGGCCGACCGCGCCGCCGTGGAGCAGATGATCAACTTCTTCCGCGATGTGACCTACCAGGAAGACTATGTCATCGGCCTGGAAATCCAGAAGGGCCTGGAAAGCGGTGCGCACGACAACCTGGTGTTCGGCCGCAACGAGCGCGGCAACCAATACTTCCACGAATGGCTCAACTGGTACCTGCAGGACGATCCCACCCTGCCCAAGCCGGTGATGTAAGGAGCGCGCCCGCGATGACGGTTCAGGAACTCAAGTCCCGCTATTCGCCCGAATTCGACATGCCCGTGCGCGGCGACACGATCACCGCCGATCGCTATATCTCGCGCGAATGGATGGACAAGGAAGCGCAGAACCTGTGGCCCAAGGTTTGGCACCTGGGCGGGATGCTGGCCGAACTGGAAGAGGAAGGCGATTTCATCCGCCACGATTTCGGCAAGGATTCGATCCTGATGATCGCCCAGGCCGATGGCGGGGTGCGCGCGTTCTACAACAGCTGCCCGCATCGCGGAAACCGCCTGGTGCTGGGCGATGCCGGCCATATGCCGCGCATCACCTGCGGCTATCATGGCTGGCAGTTCACCCCCGATGGCGTGCTGGCCAAAGTGCAGGACCCCGATGATTTTGCTGGCGGCAACCCCTGCGGCAAAGTCCACCTCTCGGAACTGCGCTGCGAAACCTGGGGCCCGTTCGTGTTCTGGTGCATGGACGATGATGTGCCGCCGCTGGCGCAATGGATGGCGCCTTTGCAGGAACGCCTGGCCAACTATGGCCTGGAAAACTGGGTGCGCGTGCTCAAGGTTTCGTGCGACGCCGATTTCAACTGGAAGATCATCCGCGACAATTTCAACGAAAGCTATCACCTCCCCACGATCCATCCCGAACTGGCGACCTTCATCAACGATGGCCTGCCCACGACTTTGTTCGAGATGTATCCCAGTGGCCACAACGCGATGTGGATGATCGGCCATCAGGCCACCACGCGCGTCGATTACCACAGCGCCGAAGTGCCTGCCCCGCTCGATGACATCGCCCGCGCCTGGGGCATCGATCCGGCCGATTACCATGGCCACACCGGCGACATTCGCGCCGCCGTGATCGCCGCCAAGCGCAAGCTGGGGCCCGAGCGCGGCTATACCATGTACGAGCACATGACCGACCAGCAGCTGGTGGACTATTTCCACTGCACGCTGTTCCCCAACCTCACGCTCACCATGTCGCCCGAACAGATGCAGGTCTTGCGCACCGAACCGCACCCGACCGATCCGGAAAAGTGCGTGTTCCAGCACTGGTGCCTCTATCCCCCGGTCAAGGGCATGAAAGAGGTGGTCACGCCGGTGGGCACCGTGCCTTTCCGCCACGATGCCGTGGCGCGGCACAGCCGCTATGGCGATGGCGTGTCGCTGGGCTTTGTGGCGGACCAGGACCTGTCCATCGGCACCACGCAGCAGCAAGGCCTCAATTCGCGCGGGTTCAAGGGCTGCATCCTGCCGGGCCAGGAAAAGCGCATCCAGCGCTTCCACGAACTGCTCAACGATTATGTGGCCGGCAAGGGACCGGTGCAGGCCGGATGACCTATCCCGCACCGCCCTGCCCGGCAGACGTGCGCCTGGCATTGGCCGATCTGGTCACCGCCTATGCCATGGCGGTGGACGATATCGGCCATGCCGCCGGCGTCGCCGCGCTGTTCACGCCCGATGGCTGCTATGACCTGACCAGCTTGGGGCTGGGCCAGATCACCGGCCGCGCCGCCATCCAGGCCTTCTTCGAGCAGGCCTTTGCCACGATGGCCAGCAACGCCCATTTCCTCGGCAATGTGGCGCTGGTGGCCTACGATGGCGCCACCGCCAGCCTCACTGCCTATGGCCACGCCTTCAGCCTGGGCACCGACGGCACGCTGCTGGAAGTCAAAGCGCGCTATGCGTTCGACGTGGTGCTGCAAGACGGCACCTGGCGTATCGCCCGCCTGGGCATGGCCATGCTGTTGCCGCCTATCACCACGGCAGGATAAGGCCCCTCCACCCCGCACGGACCGCAGATCCTCCCCATGCAATGGGGAGGTGGCAGGCCGCAGGCCTCACGGAGGGGCACTGCAACCTCAGCGCTTGGTCATCATATCGTGCCCACATACCGCGCAAAACCGTTCCGGCCCATTGCCGGGATAGAGCCGCCCACGATGCGCAGTCGGGCTATCGCAAGTGGGGCACTTGAGCATCCAGCGGCAATATATTTCACCCCCGACGCCAGCGATGATTGCGGCAAACAGAAAGGCCACTGCCCATTGCTGCCCCATCCCAGTAACGACCAGAGGGATTGGCAAAACAAAAGCCAGCCAGCACAGCTTTGCAACATGGAATCGGCGGTTCGGGCTCATCGGCGGTCTACCCATATTTCCACAGGCGTATAGCAGCCGCCCTGCACACCGCGCCAGCCTCCCCTCAACTCGCCGCAAAGCGACGCAAACCGTCAGCATCCGTTCACGCGGACAGGCATAGCCCATGTCCATCACAGTGAGTGGATCCTTTCGATGCCCCAACCCATTTCCCGCATCGTGCTTGTTGCCAGCGCCGCTGCCGTGGCGGCGCTGCCGATCATGGCCAGCAGCGCCACCGCGCAACAGGCCTATCCGCCATCTGGCTATGACCAGAACGACGGGTATGACCAGAACCAGGGCTATGATCAGGCGCCCCCGCCCGATTACCGCGACCAGCCGCCGCAGGGTTATGATCAAGGTCCGCCGCCCGGCTATAACCAGGCGCCGCCCCAGGGCTATGCCCAGCCCTATCAGCAGGGCGCGCAGACCACGACCACTACCACCACGACCCGGACGGTCGAGGTCCAGAGCTATGACCAGGGCCCGCCGCCGGGCTACGACGGCACGCGGCCTCCGCCCCCGCCGCCCGGCTATCGCCCCGCCGCGATCGATCAGGCCCAGGCCGAACGGGACGCCCGCTATGCTGCCGATGCGGAAGCCTGGGCGCGCGACAACTGCGTCAAGGCGCGCAGCAATGCCACGGCCGGCGCGGTGATCGGCGGGATTTTCGGTGCGCTGGTGGGCAATGGCCTGTCGAGCCGGCATGATGGCGGCTTCGGCACCCTGGCCGGCGCGGCGGTGGGCGCCGTCGGCGGCGCCGCGATCGGCGGCAGCACGGCCAACCAGACCAGCCCCGGCTGCCCGCCGGGCTTCGTCGTGCGCTCGGGCGCAGCGCCCTACAGCTATGACACGGTCTATTTTTCCAACTATTATTATGCCGCGCCGGGCTGGTATCGCCCGTGGGTCTACGTCGGCGATCGCTGGACCTATCGCCCTTATCCGTACCACGATTACTATTACCGCGCCTATCGCCCCTATCACCCCAATGGCTGGGGCGACCGCGGCTATTACGGTCGGCCGGGTTATTATGGTCGTCCCGGTCCTTATGGTCGGCCGGGCGGCTATCGCGGTCCGGGCCACCATTTCTGATGCCTATGCGTGCTGCCGGGATGCCGGCAGCACGCATCCGCTTCAGCTCATGCAATAGCCACCATCCATCATGAATTCGCTGCACGTGACGAAGCTGGCCGCGTCAGAGCAGAGGTAGACCACGCCGCCGGCCATTTCCGCCGGCCGGCCCAGGCGGCCGATCGGATGCGCGGCCACCACGCCCTGCATCGAGACTTCGAGCGAAGGCACCGCGCCCAGATCGACATAGCGCTGCATGATCGATTGCAGCATTGGCGTATCGATCCCGCCGGGATGCACGCTGTTGGCGCGAATGTTGTAGCCCAGCGCGGCAAATTCGGCACCCATGCATTTCGACAGCATCTTTACGGCCGCCTTGCTGGTGCAATAGGCGCCGTTGAACGGCGCCCCCTTGATCCCGCCCACGCTGGAAAAGTTGACGATCGAGGCCCCGCTTGCGCGCGCCTTGCCGCCCTCCTTCAACAATGGCAGCAGCGTCTGCACACCGATCACCACGCTTTCCACGTTCACCGCATTGATGCGGCGCCACTCGGCCAGGGGCGTTTCCTCGATGCTGGCCACCACGCTGATGCCGGCGACATTGACCAGCGCATCGAGCCGGCCATATTCGCGACCGACCAGATCGGCCACGGCTTGCCAATCGGCCTCGCTGGTCACGTCATGCGCCAAGGCATGGTCGGCCAGCCCTTCCTCGGGTTCGCCCACGTCGGTTGCCACCACCGTGGCGCCGGCCGCCTTCATCGCGCGCACCACTTCGCGGCCGATGCCGCCGCGCGCGCCGGTGACCACGGCCACCACATTATCGAGTTCAAAAGCCATGGCGTTTTTCCCTATTGTGCGGTCCAGCCGCCATCGATCACCAGTTCGGCCCCGGTCATATAGCTGGCGTCCGCGCTCGCCAGGAACGCCGCCGGGCCGGCCAGTTCCTCCGGCTCGGCCAGGCGGCCGTTGGGCGTGGCCCCTTCCATCGCAGCGACCAGGTCTTCGGGTTTCTGCGCAAAGCCCTTGTCCACCCAGCGCTGGAACCCGGCGTTGAGCAGCGGCGTGCGCACAAAGCCGGGATGCAGCGAATTGGCGCGGATCGGCATGCGCTTGTGCGCGAATTCCACCGCGATGCCCTTGGTGAACAGCCGCACCGCGCCCTTGCTGGCGTTGTAGGCCGAAACCTCGGAATAGCCGACCAAGCCCATGATCGAGCTGACGTTGATGATGCTCGCCCCGCCGGCCACGCCAGCGCCCGATTTCGCCAGGAGCGGAACGAGCGCGCGCGTACCCAGGAACACGCCGTCGACATTGACGGCCATGATCTTGCGCCAGGCCTCAAGCGTCAGGCTTTCGACCGCGCCGGTCAGATCGGTACCGGCGTTGTTGACCAGCACATGGCAGGCGCCCTTGGCATCCATATGCGCGGCAATGGCGGCCCAGTCGTCCTCACTCGTCACATTGGCGCGCAGATAATCCGCGCCGCCACCGATCGCGGCCAGGGCATCTGCCACGGCCGGACTGTCGGCGGCATCGAGATCGGTCACTGTCACGCTTGCCCCTTCACGGGCAAAGCGCGTGGCGATGGCAAGGCCGATCCCCCGCAGGCCGCCCGTCACCAGGGCAATTCTTCCGGCAAGACGTTCCATGGCCTAAACTCCCATCATGCCGGCGGTGGTGGCGCCGTCGATCGTGATCTCCGCGCCGGAAATGAACGCCGCCTCGTCGCTGGCAAGATAGGCCACCAGGCCGGCCACTTCCTCCACCTGGGCCATGCGATTCATCGGCGCCATGCCTTCATAGATCGCGCGCACGGCAGCCGGATCTGGCTGGCTTTCCATGATGTGGCGGATAAGGTCGGTTTCCACCACGCCGGGCAGGATCGCGTTGACGCGGATGCGATAGCGTTTCTGCCCGCAATAGACCGCCGCCGATTTGGCCAGGGCCACCACGGCGGCCTTGGTGGTGGAATAGGTCACGTAATTGCCCAAGGGGCGCGCCGCGTTCATCGAGGAATTGACGATGATCGATCCGGTCGCCCCTTCGTTGCGGGCCATGGCGCGGATGGCATGCTGCACCGTCAACATCACACCAGTCTGGTTGACCGCCACGACCTTGTGCCAGCCCTCGATGGTCACGTCCTCGATGCTGGCATCGCCCTGCTCGGTGCCAGCATTGGCAAAGGCGATGTCGAGCCGGCCGTGATCGGCCAGGATCCCCTCGATCAGCGCCGGCCAGGCCTCGGCGTCCTCGACGCGATGGATGGCAAAGCGGCCGCCCACTTCGCGCGCCAGCGCCTCGCCCAGTTCGGCGCGCGATCCGGTGAACACCACATGCGCGCCTTCCGCCGCCAGGCGTCGCACCGCGCCTGCGCCGATCCCGCTGGTGCCGCCGGTTACCAGCGCCACCTTTCCTTCCAGCCTTGTGGCCACGGCCATGCTCTCCCGCGTTTCTGCTCTGGCCTGCGATCATGCCGTGATCAGGGCCAGAGCGAAACCTATGCTTTCAGCAAGGTGACTTGCCGCCGCCCCCCGTCCTAGACCATGCTGGTAAGAATGCCGGGCGGGCGCGATCCGCTAAAATGGCCCGGCGCGAGAGGACAGGACGGCACCGACCATGGCAGCATCCGATACCGCATCCCCCGAAACCATCGCCAATCCCGCGCGGCCAACGCCCGAAAGCTGCGGCTTGCCGGTGAGCGAGGGGATCAGCTGGCTCGAACTCATGGCCCGCGACTCGCGCCCGGCGCCCGATGTCCTGGTCACGCCCAGCTACCAGAATCGCGGCAGCACGCCGATTGCCGCCGCGCGCTATACGTCGGAGCATTTCGCGCAGCTGGAGCGGGAGCGGATGTGGCCACGCGTATGGCAATTCGCCGCGCGCGAGGAAGACCTGCCCGAGCCGGGCGACTATGTCGTCTATGAAAACGCCGGGCGCAGCTTCCTGATCTCGCGCCAGGACGATGGCAGCGTGCGCGCGATGCACAACGTGTGCCTGCATCGCGGGCGCAAGCTGCGCACGGAGGATGGCAGTGCCGATCGCTTCGTCTGCCCGTTCCACGGCTTTGCCTGGAACAAGGACGGCAGTTTCAACCACATGCCCTGCAAGTGGGACTTTACCCACCTGGATGAGAACAAGCTGTCGCTGCCGCCTGTCGAAGTGGGCCGGTGGGGCGGCTATATCTTCCTGCGCGAGGAGCCGGGCGGGCCTAGCCTCGAAGAATTCCTCGCCCCCCTGCCCGACCATTTCAAGCGCTGGCGGCACGAGGATTGCGTGACCGTCATGTGGGTGGGCAAGGAAGTGCCGGCCAACTGGAAAGTGACGGCCGAAGCCTTCATGGAAGCCTGGCACACCGTGGTCACCCACCCACAGTTGCTGCCCTTCACCGGCGATTGCAACAGCGCCTACTGGACCTGGGGCGATCATGTGAACGTCAACCTGGTGCCGTTCGGCACGATGTCTCCGCACCTCGATCCCAATGGCAAGAGCGAACAGTGGATCGTCGACCAGTTCGTGAAATACAACGGCCGCAGCGGCGACAACTATGATCCCGCCGCCGATCCCTATGCGGTTTCGGTGCCCGAAGGGATGACCGCGCGCGAGGCACTGGGCGCGCGCATGCGCGCCGCCTATACCGCGCAGACCGGCTATGACCACGAAGACGCCACCGACGCCGAACTGCTCGACGCGCTGGTCTACAACGTCTTCCCCAACTTTGCGCCGTGGGGCGGGTTCATGCCCAACATCGTCTATCGCTGGCGCCCCGGAAAGACGCCCGATACCTGCATCATGGAAGTGCGCATCCTGATGCGCGTGAAAAAGGGCGAAAAGCACCCGCGCGGCGTGCCGATGAAGTTCCTCACGCTCGACCAGAAATGGACCGAAGCGCCCGAACTCGGCATCCTGGGCGACGTGTTCGAACAGGATATGGACAACCTGCCCTATGTGCAGGAAGGCCTGCATGCGTCCAAGACCGGCCAGGTGCAGCTGGGCAATTACCAGGAAATCCGCATCCGCCAGTTCCAGCAGACACTCGACCGCTATCTGGGCATTGCCGATGGCAGCGATGGGGTGCAAGGATGAGCGAGAGCGGCGAAAGCCACCCGCGCCGCATCAATTGCGTGCTGGTGTGCGGCGGGGTGTGGCACGATATCGATTTTGCCCGGCTGGAACTCTTGAAGCTGCTGGCAGACGATCCCGCCGTGCGCACCCGCGTGTTCGAGGATTACGAGAACCTGGCCGCGATCGAGGCGGCCGATATCCTGATCACCTACACCTGCGACATCACGCCCTCGCTCGCCGCGCAGGAAGCCCTGCGCGCCTGGCTGGCGCGCGGTGGGCGCTGGTATGCCCTGCACGGCACCAATTCGGTGCTGCGCCTGCTGGCCGATGGGCCCAATGCCGGCCTGTGGGACGCGCCGCGCTGGGCCCCGCTGTTCATGGACCTCTTGGGCAGCCAGTTCATCAGCCACCCGCCCATCGCGCCCTATCGCGTGGACGTGGCCGATCCCGATCACCCGCTGGTGGCCGGAGTGGAGCCGTTCGAAACGACGGACGAACTCTACCATCTGGAAACCCATGGAGACTTGCACGTCCTGCTCGACACCTGCTGCACCGAGCCGGGCACCGGCTTTGTCGAGGCAGACGCTGCGCCGGGCCGCCATCCGGTGTTCTATATCAAGCACCACGGCGCGGGCGCCGTGCTCTACCTCACGCTCGGCCACTGTCGCGGGCATTATGACCTGCAACCGATGCTGGACTGGTGGCCCAGCGTGGACCGCTGCGCCTGGGACTTGCCGGTGTTCCACGAGTTGCTGCGCCGGGGCGTGGCCTGGCTGAAAGAACCGCTCTAGAACGAGATCACAAAAAATGTGGGACCGGTTTCTGTCAGGAATTCGGGCGACCACAAATATCCAGGCGTTGCCTATGCCTCCACCAGCGTGCCGATCGCGGGATCCGACCAGCTCCGCTTGCCCGTCTCCACATGGCCGGCATAGCGGCGGCGAAAGCCAGCGGGGCCATCCACGACCAGGTCATACCAGTGGTGGCTGGCCGCCACGGGCACGCGCAAAGTGCGGGTCTGCCCTGCCGCCAGCGTCAGCCGCGCCAGTTCGCGCGGGCCATAGGCCAGGCGCCGCACGGTAAGCGCGAGCGGGTCCGTACCGGGGTTAGCCAGGGTGAGCACCACCTGATCGCCGGCCTCTTCCAGCCCGACCCGCGCGGGAGGTGGCAATGGCCCGGCCAGTTCGCGCACAAAGCCGTTCGGCCCGCGCACGGTCAACCGGCACGGTCCCTCGCCCAGCCCAGGCGGACGGTCGCGCAGCGTGGCGCCAGCGGCCACCGAGTAAGTCCACGGGCCGGCACTGCCTGCGCGATCATAGACCTGGAACACTGCACCCTGGCGGCCGGTGTTGGCAAAGACCAGCTGCCAATCGGCCCCCTCGCCCGCTTCCCGCACGGCCAGGCGATAAGGCAGCGCGCGCGCCGGACGTTGCCCCGGTTCCTGCTGTGGCAGGGCTTGCGCCTGGGGCGGCCGGGGCTGGGGCATGCTGGCCTGGGCCGCCACGCGGGCGCGATAATCGCCGATGGCGGGCATGGCATGCAGCGCGGCGGCATCGGGATCGGCAAAATCGAACATATCTGTCAGATCCCCGGTCACGGCGCGGCGCCAGGGCGAAATATTGGGCTCCATCACGCCAAAGCGCCGCTCCAGAAAGCGGATCACCGAAGTATGATCGGCCACGCCCGAATGCACGAAGCCGCCGCGCGTCCAGGGTGACACCACCAGCAGCGGCACGCGGATCCCCAGGCCCACCGGCTCGCCCTTGTAGACTTCGCCCCGCGGCTCCACGCTGGTCAGGCCCTGCTGGCGCGATACTGCCGGCACCGGGCCGGGCACATGGTCGAAAAAGCCGTCGTTCTCGTCATAGTTGATGATCAGCGCGGTCTTGGCCCAGACCTTGGGATTGGCCACCAAGGCTTCCACCAGTCGCGCCGTCAGGCTTTCGCCATAGGCCGGGGTCGCCTCGGGATGCTCGCAATACTTGTAGGGCGCGACGATCCACGAAACCTGCGGCAGGTTATCGGCGGCCACATCCTTGGCGAAGGCGGAAACCAGGTATTGCGCCTGCGACGTGGCGGCGGTTTGCAGGCTGGTGCCCTCAATGAAGGCACGGCCGCGGCGATAGAGCGGCGAGGTACGCTCCAGCCCGCGAAACTGCGCGAAATAGGCAAGCGAGTTGTCGCCGTAGTTCTCGTATTCCTGATAGACCTGCCAGCTGATGCCCGCCGCCTGCAGCCGTTCGGCATACGTCGTCCAGCGCGAAACGGCGGGGAAATCGGCCTTGTCGCGCGCCATGTCGGCGGTCCAGTTGCCGTCGTCGACATTGTCCACCGCCTGCGCGCGATCATCGCCCACGCTCAGGCCACTGGTGCCGGTGAACAGGAACATGCGATTGGGATTGGTCGGCCCGTGGAGGGAGCAGAAATACTGGTCGGCAATGGTGAACGCGTCGGCTAGGGCATGGTAATAGGGAATGTCGGCGCGCACGAAATGGCCCATCGCCTGGGCCGTCTTGTGCTTGATCCACACGTCGTATTCCGCCCAATCGGCAAAAGCGCCTTTCCAGCTGTGGTCCAGGCTTTTCAACCCCTGGGCGTTGCTGATCTGTCCATCGAGATGAAATGGCAGCACCGCGCCGGTGCCATCGGGCCCATGGCCATCGGGGGCGGGCTGGTGAAACACGCTGCGCCCGTTGCGCAGCATCAGCGGGCGCGGATCGCCGAACCCGCGCACCCCGCGCAAAGTGCCGTAATAGTGATCGAACGCGCGGTTTTCCTGCATCAGGATGACCACGTGTTCCACATCCGCCAGGGTGCCGGTGCGACGATTGGCCGGCAGCGCCAGCGCCGTGGCGATCGATGCCGGCAAGGCGCCCGATGCCGCAGCCGCTGCCACCGCTTTGAGGAAAGTGCGGCGCGCGGGCCGATGCGTCATTCGGTTTCCCCAGGGAAAGCATGGGTGCCGGCGCTGCGCCTGCCGGCACCCATCATGGCTTAGAACCGCTTGCGCAGCGTGATCGAGGCCTGGCGCGGCGCCCCTACCAGCATCGATTGCAGCGTGCCGGAAGGATCGGTGGACGCAAGGCCGTTCTCACCCAGCGTGGCGATATACTTCTTGTCGAACAGATTGGTGACATTGCCCTGGATTTCCAGGTTCTTGAGCGGCCCATCGGCGGCGTCGAACTTGTAACCCAGCGACAGGTCCACCAGCACGCGGCCAGCCACGCTGGCATCGTTGGTATAGGTATAATAGCGCTTGGACTGATAGTTGGCGCCCACCCGCGCACTGATCACGCCATCGTCATAAGATACTTCGGCATTGGCCAGATGCGCCGGAACCGTGGCGACCTGCTTGTCCTTGGTGTGATAGAGCGTGCCGCTCAACACATCGTCGTCATAGCGCGCATCGGTGTAGGAATACGAACCATAGAGCGAGAGAGCGCGGGTCAGGTGATAAGTGCCGGCCAGTTCGACACCGTTGGTGGTGACCGAACCCACGTTGGACAGGATCGTGGCGCAGCCCACGATGATCGCGCAGGGCTGGACCGAGAGCAGGCGGTTCTCGAACTTGACGTGATAGCCCGCGATCGAACCCTCGAAATGATCGAGGTGGAAGCGGAAACCGCCTTCGATGGTCTTCGACGTCTCGGGCTTGATGGTATTCTTGATCGCCTGGAAACCGGCCTGGTTGGTCATGAACGGTTCGGTGGTGAAGGCGCGCATGTTCTCGGCATAGCTGACGAACGCTTCGACCGCCGAATTGAAGGTGTAGTTCACGCCGGCCTGGGGCAGGAACAGGTCCCGCGCCTTGAGCCGACCCGAAGTATCGCGCGCGGCGGCCGTGGACTGGCTGGCCGGATCGTACTTGTTGTCGACAATAACGCTCAGGCCCTTGAACCCGGCGTTGATCTTGAGATTGTCGGTGGCCTGGAACGTGTCCTGGATGAAGAACTGTCCCGTGGTGATCTTGAAGTTGTACTTGTATTGCAGATAGAATGACCCTTCGGGCCATTCGCGGTTGTCGATGCTCGACGTGGTACTGTCCGCCAGGCCGAAGAAATTGCGTGCCGTGGTATACTTGTTGGATTCGTACCAGCCGCCCAGTTCGATCTCGTTCTTGGCGATCTTGTAGGTCAGGGCGCCGGTCAGCCCGCCGCGCGCGATCTTGTAAGACGTGGCGCGGATCGACAGGGCCGCGCCGCCCGGCGTGGGCGTATAGGGCGTCCACCAGGTGCCGATGCCCTTGTTGTGGTGGTAATAGGGCGAAACGCGCAGCGACAGACCGGGCGCGAGGTCCGTCGTCAGGCTGGCGCCCGCCAGGAAGTCCTTACGCAGGCCATAACCATTGTAATAGGTATCGTCCGCGCAGATCGTCTGGTCATACCCGGCATAGTTTTCACAATACTTGGAATAGTTGACCAGGTCCGATTGCAGGTTCTTGGCAATGGCCAGGGCCGTCTTGTAGTCGTTGCGAATGTAATCCCAGTTCCAGCCGTATTTCTTCACCAGGGCCGGCGACATATCCATGTAGTCGTCGTCCTTGAAATCGGAATAGTTGGCAAAGGCGGTCAGCTTGGCGCTGGTGCCCAGCGGCACCACGATCTTGCTGTTGACCGACCAGGCCTGCTGCTTGCCCTCGCCCTTCCACTTGGGCGCATCGAGCCACGATCCGCTGACATAGGCCTTCACCCCGCCGCCCAGGTCACCGGTGTTGACGCGGCCGAACAGGCGATAGGCGTTTTCGCTGCCATAGCTGGCCTGGGTATCGACGCCGAAGTCGTCAGTGGGCGTCTGGCTGAAGAACTGCACCGTGCCGCCCAGGTTGGAACTGGACGGCGTATCGAGCGCACCCGAGCCTTGCGCCAGCGTGGAGCTGCCGATGTTTTCCGAAGCGATGGCGCGGCTGATGTGCAGCCCGTTGAAATTGCCATAGCTCATGTCACCCAGCGGCACGCCATCCAGCGTGAAACCAAGCTGGTTCTGGCTGAAGCTGCGTACCGAAAAGCGCGTGGACCATTCGTTGGTGCCCAGCGCATTGGCCGACTGCACCGAAACGCTGGGCAGTTTTTCCAGAACCTTCAATGGGCTGGTGCCCGGCGTCGCGGCCTTGATGTCGATCGCGGTAACGGTCTGCACCTGGCGCGTTTCGCCCCGGCCGAAAACCACAATGGGATTGTCTTCCGTCACGCCTTCGGCGGCATCGACCGCAGGCGCCGTTTGGGCCATGACCGGCGTTGCGCCGCATACCAGAGCAAGGCTGGCGACGCCGGATAAATGCTTATACCGCATATGAATTCCCCCATGTGTTATACCAAACATGATCACGGGAAACGCGGCGTTTTTCGCTTTTGCGGACTCGCCGGATCAGTTCAGCCAGGTCCTCCTGTCAAAAAAGCTAAGCAAAGCGCAACTTATGGTCAACAAACGCTTTGCTTATGGTAGGATGTTGCATCATCCTGACCCGCCGCAATGTCACGACACAGCCACAAATAGGCGATTGCCGAGACCGGCAGCCCGACCAGCATCGAGACGTCTGCCCCGCCCAAAGCGCGCGCTACCGGGCCCGTGAACACGTGCGTGCTAAAAAACGGCACCATCGCCAGGAACCCGGCCAGATAGGCCAGCAAGCCCCGCGCATTCCAGCGGCCATAGATGCCATCGGGATCGAATATCGCCGCGATCGAATAGTGCCCTTTGCGCACCACGTAGAAATCGACCAGGTTGATCGCCGTCCACGGCGTGAAGATGTAGAGCAGGACGGACAGCAACAATTCGTAATCGTGCATGAAGTCTTTCGACGCCGAAAAGGACAGCGCCGAAGCCAGTACCGTGACGATCACCAGCGACACGACGCGTTCGCGGATCGTGCTGCGCAAGGTCATGAACGAATCCGCGATCGACAGCAGCGTGAGCGACGCACCGTAGAAATTGAGCGAGGTGGCGGTGATCAACCCGGCAAAGGCAACGACCAGCAGGACCATGCCGAAGCCGGGCACGATCTGGTCGCCCACCAGGCGCGCTGCGGCGATCACCCCTTCCTGCGGCAGGGCGGCTGCGGCAATGGACCCCACCGCCATCATCCACACGCCGCCGAGCATCGCCCCGCCAAACGTCCACCAGAATGCCGCGCGCACGCCCACTTCCGGGGGAAGATAGCGCGAATAATCCGATACATAGATCGACCAGCTGAGCTGATAGGCGGCCGCTGCAAAGAATTGCAGCAGGAACGGGATCATGACGAAGCGGTGCGGATCGAATTGCCCGGCGGGCAGCGGCACGAGCAGCGCGGCGCCGGCCGTGAACACCGCCAGGATGGCGATCAGGGCGAAAGCCAGCGTGCGTTGCGCGCGGTGGATCAGGTCATAGCCGATCAGCGCCACGCCCATCGCCAGAACGGTGAAAACCGCCATGGTCGGGCGCGGTGGCAAGCCGGCCAGCTCGTGCACGGTCTGTGCCGCCAGCACCTGATTGAAGGCATTGTAGCCCACGTAAGTGATCAGCGCGACGACCCAGACCAGCAACGCCCCGCGATAGCCGAATTGCGGGCGCGACTGGATCATCTGCGGCAGGCCCAGTTGCGGCCCCTGCGCCGCGTGGAACGCCATGAAGAACGTGCCGAGCGCACAGCCCCCAACGATCGCGGCCAGCGACCAGAACAGGTTGAGCCCCATGGCAATCCCCAGCGCGCCGGTGGCCAGCGTGGCCAGGTGCGCGTCGCCGGCAAACCACACCGGCCACAGATGCCAGACTTTGCCGTGCCGCTCGCTCAAGGGCACGAAATCAATCGAGTGCGCTTCGATTTTGGAGCGCGAAACCGGTTGGCTGGACATGGCCCATTTCCCCCCATCTGGCGGGTCGTGCCTGTGCACGCCCGTGTGTACACGCGATGCTGGGGGGCTGGACGGGGGCCTGCAAGGGGGAAATGTGACCCCGTCAATCGACCGCCGCCGCCGTGGCAAAACGGGTGCCGCGCCGCGCCGCCGTGGCTGTCAGGCCAAACGCGCGGCGCAGTTCGCGCGTCAGCGCCGAAGCGGAATCGAACCCCGTGGCCAGCGCCACATCGAGCACGCGCATGTCGGTGGTTTCCAGTAAGCCGCGCGCCCGCTCCAGCCGCAGCCGGCGGTAGTGGCGCTGCGGCGTCAAACCCAGGTGTGCCACGAACAGCCGCTCCAACTGGCGCACGCCTACCCCGGCGCGGCGGGCGAGCTGCGCCGAAGGCAGCGGACCGTCGAGATGCGCCTCCATCGTCGCCACGGCGCGCAGCACGTGGGGATCGCGGATGGCCAGGCGCTGGCCGGCCGCCATGCGCTGGCCCTCGCCGGCCGGGCGGATGCGCTCGTGGATGAACTGTTCGGCCACGGCATTGGCAAAGGCCACGCCGTGGGCCCGCGCGATGCGCTCGAGCATCATGTCGAGCGCGGCGGTGCCCCCGGCGCAGGTGAACAGCCGCTCGCTCAGCGTGTAGAGCGCGTCGGCCACGGCGATCTGCGGCCAGGTCTCGCGGAAATGGCTTTCCGCTTCCCAGTGGATCGCCACCGGGCCGGGCCCGGCCACGCCCGCCTGGGCCAAGAGCACGATGCCCGTGTCGATCGCGCCAAACCGACCGCCGCCCCGGCCATAGCGGCGCAGCGCCGCAAGCCCGGCCCGCCCAAGGCCGCGTTCGGGGTGGAACCCGGCGCACACGATCAGCGTGCCGGGCGGAACGAGCGCCTCAAGCGGCGCATCGACCACCACGCGCATCCCGCTCGAGGCCGCCACCGGCTGCCCGTCGGCGGAATGCAAGCGCCAGGCAAACAGCGGCTGCGCGGCCAGGCGATTGGCCACGCGCAGCGGCTCCACCGTGGAAAAGAAAGCCAGCGCAGAGAAGCCCTCCACCAGCAGAAAATCGATTCGTTCAGGCGCCATGGTCATCGCCAACCAGGAAAACACGTGGCGTCGGAAATTGCACGATCAGTGTCGTTTTTCGCATGAAATATTTCGCCGGGCTGCATCACACTGCGTGCATCATCACTGCCGCATCTCCATTGGGGGTTTCGATGCAAAGCGAAGTGTTCATCACCTGCGCCGTCACCGGTTCCGGCGACACCGCCAGCCGCCATCCCGGCTTGCCGATCACGCCCGAACAGATCGCCAATGCCTCGATCGAGGCGGCCCGGGCCGGCGCGGCAATCGCCCACATCCACGTGCGCGATCCGCAGACTGGCCGGGCCAGCCGCGACGTGGCGCTCTACCGCGAAGTGGTCGAACGCATTCGCGCTTCGGACACCGACGTGATCATCAACCTCACCGCCGGCATGGGCGGCGACGTGGTGTTCGGTTCGGGCGAGCATCCCCTGCCGCTCAACCCGCAAGGCACCGACATGGTCGGCCCGATGGAGCGGCTTGCCCACGTGGTCGAACTGCTGCCGGAAATCTGCACGCTCGATTGCGGGACGATGAATTTCTCGCTGGGCGACTATGTCATGACCAACACGCCCAGCCACTTGCGCGCGATGGCCGCCAAGGTCCAGGAACTGGGCGTGCGGCCCGAACTCGAAGTGTTCGATTTCGGGCACCTGGTCTTCGTGAAGGACCTGATCAAGGAAGGCCTGCTCGATGATCCGGTGATGATCCAGCTGTGCCTGGGCATTCCCTATGGCGCACCCGACGATCCGGGCACGACCATGGCCATGGTCAACCAGTTGCCTGCCGGCGCCACGTTCTCCGCCTTTTCGATCGGGGCGCGGCAATTGCCGTTCGTGGCCATGGCGGTGCTGGCCGGCGGCAACGTGCGCGTGGGCCTGGAAGACAACCTCTATCTCTCGCGCGGGGTCAAGGCATCGAACGCCGATCTCGTCTCCCGCGCCCGCACCATCATCGAGGCGATGAACGTGCGGGTGATGGGTCCGGCGCAGGTGCGCGAGAAGCTCAAGCTGAAGAAGGTGCGCTAATGGCAGTGCAGGATATTGCCCGCGCCGGGCTGGTCGGCGGCGGGGTAATCGGTGCAGGCTGGGCGGCGCGCATGCTGCTCAACGGCATCGACGTGGCGATCTTCGATCCCGATCCCGAGATCGAGCGCAAGGTGACGACCGTGCTGGCCGCCGCGCGCCGCGCCTGGGACAAGCTGGTGCCCGGCGCCCTGCCGCCGCAAGGCCACCTGCGCCTGGCGGCAAGCGTGGAAGACGCGGTGGCCGATGCCGATTTCGTGCAGGAAAGCCTGCCCGAACGCGAAGACCTGAAGATCGAGATTCTGGCGCGCATCGATGCGGCCACCCGGCCCGATGTGATCATCGGTTCGTCCACCTCGGGCCTTTTGCCCACTCGCCTGCAATCGGGCATGGCCCATCCTGAACGGCTGGTCGTGGGTCATCCCTTCAACCCGGTATACCTCCTGCCGTTGGTTGAAATCTGCGGCGGCGCCCAGACCTCAGCCCAAACCCGGGAACGCGCCGCCGCCTTCTATACCGCGATCGGCATGCACCCGTTGCATGTGCGCAAGGAAATCGACGGTTTCATCGCCGACCGACTGCTGGAAGCCTTGTGGCGCGAGGCGCTGTGGCTGGTCAACGACGGCGTGGCCACGACCGAAGAGATCGACGACGCGGTGCGCTTTGGCGCGGGGCTGCGCTGGTCGTTCATGGGTACGTTCCTGATCTATCGCATGGCCGGGGGCGAAGCGGGCATGCGCCACTTCCTCGCCCAGTTCGGCCCCGCGCTGAAACTGCCGTGGACCAAGCTGGAAGCGCCCGAGCTGACGCAGGACCTGATCGACACGGTTGCCGCCCAGTCCGACGACCAGGCCGCTGGCGTGTCCATCCGCGACCTGGAACGCCAACGCGACGATTGCCTGATCGCGGTGCTTTCGGGCCTGCGCGGACAGGATTACGGCGCCGGGCAGACGCTGGCCGCCTATGCCCGTCGCCTGATGGAACATGCGCCGGCCCCGCTGGGCAGTGCGCCGGACGAGCATCGCCCGCTGGCGCTGCACAGCACCGACGTGCCGCCCGACTGGATCGACTACAACGGCCACATGACCGAGCACCGCTATCTCCAGGTGTTCGGCGACACGACCGACGCGCTGCTGCGCCATATCGGCATGGACGCGGCCTATCTGGCCAGCGAAGGCAGCTGGTTCACCGTGGAAACCCACATCCGCCACTTGGGCGAAACCCATGCCGGAGACCGGTTGATCGCCAGCACCCAGGTGCTCGGCGCCGATGCCAAGCGCGCGCATGTGTTCCACAGCCTGTTTCGCAGCCGGGACGGGCAACTGGTGGCCACGGCCGAACAGATGCTTCTGCATGTGGCCAAGGCAACGGGCCGCGCCGGCCCGGCCACGGGGGTGCCGGCCGGGCGCATGGCCGCGCTGGCCAGCGCGCAGGCCGAACTGCCGGTGCCCGACGGCGCCGGGCGCCGCATCACCCTGGGTTAAGAGGAGACAAACGCCATGCGCCGCCTGATGATAGCCTTTCTTCTGGCGGCCACGGTCGCCCAGCCGGCAACCGCGAAGGCGCCAGCATCGCCGGCCGTCCCCGCGCTGCCCGATCGCTTCGATGATTTCGGCCCGGCGGTGCAGGCGCTAACTCTGCCTTCGGGCCGCGTGGTCCATTTCAGCGACACCGGCGATCTGGGCGGGCGCAGCGTGCTGTTCATCGGCGGCACCGGCACCAGCGCGCGCGCCAGCGGGATGACCGATTTCCTCAAGAGCCTGCGCGTGGCGCTGAAACTGCGGTTCATCACCGTGGAGCGCAACGGCTTTGGCGACACCGCCTATCAGCCGGGGTGGACTTATGCCGACTATGCCGGCGAAGTGCGCGCCGTGCTCGATCACCTGGGTGTGCGCCGCTTTGCCGGCGTCGCGATTTCGGGCGGTGGGCCCTACATGGCCGCGGTGGCCGGCGCGCTGCCCGATCGGGTGATCAGCCTGCACATGCTGGCCACGGCCGCCACCAACCCACATGGCAAGCAATGCGGCGTGCCGCTGGCCGCCCTCGCGCAATCGCTGACGAACCAGGTGCAGAACCCGCAGGCCTGGTGGGGCTTTCCCGCCACTAGCCCCACCCATCGCATCCCCGGCTTTGCCGATCGCGCGTTCGAGGAAGGGGCGCGCACCTTCTTCATTCGCGGGCAGATGGGCGATCCCTTGCCCGAAGCGGCGGAAATGCAGCGCTATTGCGGGCCGGCGCCCGATGTATCGGCGGTCAAGGCGCCGGTGCACATCTTCCAGGGCGGAGCCGATCCGCTGGTCACGCTGGACCAGGCGGAATATTGGCACAGCCATTTCCCCAACGTTGTGGCCTTCCGCGTCTATCCCGGCGAAGCACACGACGTGCAATATCGCCACTGGGACCAGGTCCTGATCGAACTGGCGGGCATTTCCGGCAAGACCGTGGTCTGCCAGGGCGGCCACAGCACGGCCCTGCCCGATGGCGCGGCCAAGGCGGCGCTGGCCAAGGGCGCAAGCCTGGGCCTTTGCGCTTGGACCGCGAAGCCTTAGGAGGCGTGGCAAATTCTAATGTTCGGGTTCGCCCCAATAGCCGACCTTCGCGTTTTAACGTAACAGTACGAGATGGATCGACACCCGGATATCGTTGGAGCCGTGTTCTTCGGTTGCTGCGCTCTGTTGTCGGCAGCGCTGACACTGCGGCCTTCGTTGTGGGTGACCATTTCAATCAACCGCAATGCAACAAGGCAATATCTGAAGCGGTCGGCAGGCATACTCCGCATTCTAACGGTTATCGCGAGCGCCACCGCTTTGCTCATGGCCGGGATATCGCTCTGCGGCTGACGACCGCTTCCCACCAGTTGCGGTCATGTGGTGAGCGTTGTGATGGGCGGCTTCCGACACCGGCACACAAAACGTGCCGTTCCGGACACGACGCATTGCGGATATCTGCCGTTTGCATCATGATCACCCAGTGGCTGCGAAAGAACGCGCCATACAAGGTGCTTTGCTAAGATGACACATGAACGTGCACGGTTCCTCTTAACCTTTGCAGGCGCTGTATTGCCGCTTGTTGGGTTAGGTCTAACAGGAATACTCTTAACTTTTGCACCAGCCTACGCCGTGATCGGTGCAACTCTCATCATAGCAAGCGCAATGCTGGTTATGGTGGGGCAGGCAGGATTTTTGTTAGTCACCTGCTTTTGGAGTTGCAGCCAATGCAGCAGGCAGTACTTTTCGTTGTTTATGCCATTCTGGCCTTTTGATCGGAAATGCCAGAACTGCCATTTGCCTGACTAAGGCTCATTAAAGGTCAGCTTCCCACCACTTCCGGTCTTTCTCAAACCGCTGATTTGTCCACGCCGCTTAGCGCCAGGAACTGTCGTCGCGCGGCAGGCGGCCGTGGTCGTCCACCACGCGCACCTGGTGCGGCGGATCGGCGGCCCAGCGCCAGAACACCAGGTTGCGGTCCTGCGGCCCGGCGCGATGGGCAAAGCTGGGCACGATGGCCCCTGCTGCCCCTTGCGCGATGAGGCGCGTGGCCAGGTGCCAGGTTGGCGGCACTTGCCCGCGATCGGCCAGGTCTTCCCAGGCACAGGCCAGGTCCACCGGCGCCACGCCCAAGGCATCCAGGCTGGCCGCATCGGTCAGATCGATCAGATCGGCGCAGTCCACGTCATAGGAACACAGCGTCAGCGGCTGCGCCTTGAAGGCAAAGCCCTGCTGCGCTTCTGCCCAGGCCGTCTCGGGCCGCAGTGCAGTATAGAGCGCGGGCGTGCCCACGGGATTGAACCGCCCGCCATGGTGCGCCGCGCCTTCGCCCGAAACCGGATCAAACGCCCAGCGCGGATGGTGCGCGCGATAGACCGCGCCCACCAGCTTGCTCCTGGGCAGGGTCAAGCAAATCCGCCCTCGGCAATACGGCTGAGATAGCGCTTCACCGCCTCGCCCCGCCCGGCATGGACCAGGTCCTCGGCGGTCTGGTCCCCGAACGAGGGCAAGGGCTGCGAGCGATACCAGGCAAAAGCCGCCAGTTCCGATCCCGCCCACGGGATCACGCGGTTGACGATTTCCACCATGTCACGCAGCCGCTTCTGCGTGGCGGGCGAAGCCACGCGGCTGGCCTTGGACACACTGTCGCGCGAGAGGCCCAGCGCCTGCGCCAGTTCGGTCTTGGTGATGCGCAACCGGCCCGAGACGACATCGGGCGAAACCGCCCCGCCTTGCCCCACCACATCAACCAGAAACGCCGTTGCCACGCCTGCCTCACCAAATGCCGCTATAATGGGGCAATATACGCGGCTTTCGGGTTTTTACAAGGCGGGGTTGCGAACGTCCTGCACTACCCCCCATACCGCTCCAGAAATGCCCGCGTCACGCCGTTGGTCCAGCCAAACCCATCCTGTAGCGGATATTCCCCGCCGCCGCCGGGCGCGTGGGTCTCCACGTCATATTTTTCCAGCATCTTGCCCGTATCGTCATAGGCGGCCTGCACCGTTGCCAGCCACGAACGCGCGATCGTCGCGGCCAGATCGGTCTCGCCATAGCGGGCCAGGCCTTCGTGGGCGATCCATTGCAGCGGCGCCCAGCCGTTGGGATCGTCCCACTGCTGCCCGGTGCGCAAGGGCGTGGTGCGCAGGCCCCCCGGCGCCAGCAGCTGCGCCCGCACCAGCCTGGCCACCGCTTGCGCCTGGTCGGGCCGCGCCAGCCCCACGAACAGGGGATAGAGCGTCGCCGCCGAAACGCGCGGCGTGGGCCTGGCGCTTTCACGATCCCAATCGGCAAAGCGGCCCTCGCGTTGCACCCACAACCAGCGCTGGATCGCGCGGCCGCGCGCGGCGGCCTGGGCCGCGAAATCCGTGGCACAGGCCTTGTCTCCGGCCTGCGCACAGCGTCGGGCAATGGCGGTCTCTTGCGCCCAGAGCAGGCTGTTGAGATCGACCGGCACGATCTGCGTTGTGCGGATCGTTTTGAGGCGGGCGGGATCGGCCAGCCAGCGAGAGGAATAGTCCCACCCGCTTTCCGCCCCGGCGCGCAGGTCTGTATAGACATCGGCCACCGGCCGGCCCGAGGCGCGCGCCGTGGCCACGTCCTCGCGCCAGGATTCATCGCGCGGGCCGGGCGCATCGTCCCAATAGCGGTTGAGCAGGCTGCCATCGGGCATGCGCACCACGCGCGCCGCAGCGCCGCTTTTGCGCGCGGCCGGCGCGCCCTTCATCCAGAAGGCATGTTCGGCCCGCAGCGCGGCCAGATGCCGCGCCGCCGTGGCGGCATCCTGGCGCGGATCGAGATCGGCCAGCAGCGCCAGGAACGGCGGCTGCGAGCGGCCGAGGTAATAGGTGCGCGTGCCATTGGGCACGAAGCCATAGCGGGACACCAGGCTATCGAAATCGTCGAGCATCCCCGCGATCAGCTGGTCCTGCCCATCGGCTTTCAGGCCCAGCATGGTGAAATAGCTGTCCCAGTAATAGATTTCGCGAAAGCGGCCGCCCGGCACGACATAGGGCCGCGGCATGGCGAGCGCGGACGAACCGGGCGGCGGGGTGAATGCAGGGCGCGTCAGTTGCGGCCAGAGTGCGGCGATGTGGGCGCGCAACGACGGCTTGGCGCCCGGCTCGGCCGGCACGACAAAATGCTTGTCGACGAAGGCGCGCAGGGCATCGGCGCCCTGCGGCTGCTCCGCCCGCCAGGCGGCAAGGATCGCCTCTGGCGCCTCGCGCGGGGTGGCGTCGGCAAAGGTCTTGCTGTCGGGGAACACCTTGGCCGCCTGCACCGCTTCAAACAGCGGGCCGAACAGCACTTGCGGCGGCGCTGGCGGCGGGGCGGGCGGCGGGGCTGTCTGCGCCATGGTGGCCAGTGCCACCAGGCCGAGCACCAGCGCGCGCGTTTTCATCGTGCGCCCTGCAATTGCGCCGCGCTCTTGGCGATCGCCGCGCGCACGGCATCGAGGTGCCGCAGGTTGTCCGCCGCGCTCATGCTGTCCAGCATCGGGTTGTGGCCTTGCGCGCGCAGGCCTTGGCCGGTCATCACCGCAAACCAGCTCGCATCGCGGAACAGGTCTTCCTGGCGCAGCATCAGCCGCCCGCTGCCCACGAAATGGTCCACCTTGTAGGCCAGCGTTGCGGGCAGGTCGGCCGCCTGGCAGGCCTGCCACATCGGCTCGTTGCGGCCCTTGGTGAAATGATAGTGCAGCACCAGGAAATCGCGCACGTCTTCCATCTCCTGCGCGAACACGCGGTTGTATTGCTCTGCCAGCAATGCGGCACAGTCCTGTCTGGGAAACAGCGAAAGCAGCTTTCCGATCCCGGTCTGGATCAAATGGATGCTGGTCGATTCCAGCGGTTCGAGGAAACCACTGGACAGGCCGATCGCCACCACGTTGCCGATCCACGCCTGGCGGCGCCGGCCGGGGGTGAAGCGGATCAGGCGCGGATCGGCCGTGGGCGTGCCGATCGCCGCCAGGAGGTCGCTTCGCGCCGCCTCTGCATCCTGGAACTTGCTGGAAAAGACATAGCCATTGCCCACGCGATGCTGCAGCGGGATGCGCCAGCGCCAGCCGGCCTGCGCCGCCGTGGCCGTGGTATAAAGCGGCGGCGCGGCATCGGCCGCTGTCGGCGCGGCCCAGGCGCTGTCGCAGGGCAGCCAGTGCGACCAATCCTCGAACCCGGCGTGCATCTGCCCTTCGATCAAAAGGCCGCCCAGGCCCGAGCAATCGATGAACAAGTCCGCCGCCACGCGCTCGCCCCGCTCGGTCGTCAACGCCTGGATGAACCCGGTCTGCCCGTCCTGCTCGATCCGGGTCACCCGCCCTTCGTGGCGCCGCACCCCGCGTTCCTCGGCCATGCGGCGCAGGAACGCGGCATAGAGCCCGGCGTCGAAGTGATAGGCATGGCCCAGCGTCGAGAGCAGCGAGCGCGGATCGCCGTTGCTCCGTGCAAAGACCCCGGCGCGTGCCATTTGCGTGGTAAGCGAGAACTGCTCGATATCCAGGGCATGCCCGCCGTTCCACGCGCGGATCAGCCGGTGCGGCAGCATCTGCGCGTCACCGGGCAGGCCATAGGTGCCGAACGGGTGGAAATAGGCGCTGCCCTCCCCCTGCCAGCCGCGAAATTCGATGCCCAGTTTCCAGGTCGCGCCGGTCTCGGCCATGAACGCGGCTTCGTCCAGGCCGATCAGCTGGTTGAACCAGTGGATC
Source organism: Novosphingobium rhizosphaerae (assembly GCF_050920675.1). Classification (NCBI taxonomy): domain Bacteria; kingdom Pseudomonadati; phylum Pseudomonadota; class Alphaproteobacteria; order Sphingomonadales; family Sphingomonadaceae; genus Novosphingobium; species Novosphingobium rhizosphaerae. Next base: position 214,056 of record NZ_CP137862.1, on the reverse strand, counting down.
GTGGGGATCGTCGCCTCGCCCACGCCGATCGTGCCGATCGCGTCGGATTCGATCAGCGCAATCGCCACGCCTTGTGCGGAAAGCGCCTTGGACAAGGCGGCCGCCGTCATCCATCCGGCGGTGCCTCCGCCCAGGATGGCCACGCTGCGGATGGGCGCCGCGCTCATCGCTGGCCGCAGCCGTTGACGCCCGGCGCCGGGCGCTTGAGCGCGAGATAGACCGTGCTCCACAATTGCGCCGCGTTGGATTCATCGGCATCGCCGCCACGCGCGCCGAACGCTTCCACCTTGTAGCGCCCGCCGGCATAGCTCCACGACCACAGCTCGGAGCTTTGCACCGCGCGGCTGGCGTCGATCCCGCGCCACAGCGCCGCCTGCGCTGTGCGCACCCGCGCACAGACCGGTGCGGGCAGATCGGCCCGCGCCGCCTGCCGCGCCAGGCCCGCCGCCGCCAGGGCCTGATGCCACGACCACACCACCGTGCCGTGATAGGCATTGCGGCCAAAGCGTGCCTGCAAGGCCGGCGGGGCCAGCGCAGGATCGGCCACCACCATGCCCGCCCCGGTCATCAACCCGGCGGGAAAGGGCCGCGCCATGGTATCGGCGGCCAGCATGACCTGATCGGCATCGGGGCTGCCCATCAGCAGGGCAAAGCCTTCGTCGGAATGGAGTATCGGCACCGGCTGCCCCGCGCCATCAAGCGCGATGGCGTGATAACGCAGCGGCTGGTTGCTCAGCGCGGCCAGCGCGGGCGTGGCCGGCACGCCTTCGGCCTTGGCATAGGCGTCCACTTGCGCCCGCGCCTTGACCGCAGGCACGCTTTGCAGGAACAGGCGCGGCGCCGCTTCGTGCCAGACCTTGGCCATCTGCGGCAGGCGCGCGAGCATCGCCCGGTCCTGCGGCGTGGCATAGGCATCGAGCAACCCGGCCCGCGCCATCGCGGCGGCGGCATCGAGCGCGGCGGGCACCAGCACGGCGTTGACATCGTAAGGATAGCGTCCGCCGCCCAGGCCATCGTTGCTGTCGCGCCATTCGCCCGCATCCATGCCGGGCTTGAGCGCGATGAGGTGCTGCCAACGCGGATCGCGGGCAAAGGCATCTGCCGCCTGCGCCACATGGCGCAGGTTGGCCATCAGCGCGGCGCCCAGCGCCTTGTCCCCGTCGCGCTCGGCCAGGAAGGTGCCCGCGCGGGCTGCCCCACGCGGATCGTCCACCAGCCAGGCCCGCGCCACCGGGGCCAGCAGAAAGGCGCTGTCGATCATCGCATAGTTGTAGGTCGGCGCGTCCACCGCGCCTTCACCCGCTTTCAGATGGTCGAGCACGGCAAATTCGCCGATGTCTTCCTCGTGCGCGACATTGCCATCTGCCGACAGGCGGGTGAGCACCGAGCGCAAGCCCGTTTCCACCGCCGGCGGCGTCAACACCGGCATCAGCAGGCGCACCGACATGAGCGTGTCCCGTCCGAAATAGGTGTTGAACCGCCAGGAACCGGCAAGGAACTTCTCATGATAGCTCAGGAATTGCAACGCGCGCCGCGCCGCCGGATCGGCCGCCGCCTGGGGCGTGAGCAGGGTTTGCGACGTGTAGGGCGTCAGCGCGGGATCGCCGCTCAAGGCGGTGATCGCCACCCCGATGCGCCCATCGGCGCCGGCCACGATCGCACCATCGACCAGGCGCCCGTGGGTGACGGTCAGGGCCAGGCGATAGCCTGCCTTGCCGTCCAGCCGGTCGCGCTGCCATACCACGCTTTGCCCGGCGATCGTCGGCGCCACCAGCACTTGCCCGGGCGCCGTGCCGAGCGCCTGGTAGTCGCGCAGCACGCGCACGCTGGACAGCACGGCCTGCTTGAGATCCAGCCGCGGCGCAGCGATCCGGGCGGAAAGGCGCACGCCGCGCAACGGGCGGCCCTGGGCATCGGCTTCATGGATCGGCACCGGCGCCGTGGTGATCGCCCATTGCGCCGGCTTGGCAATCCTGCCGAACCACAGGCCCACCCCGCTGTTGCCCGCGGGAAACGCCACGATCACGCGCGGATCAGTCCCCGAGCGCAGCAGCACATGCGCTGCCACATCGCCCTCTTGCACGAAGGTGTTGAGATTGAGCCCCTCCTGCAACACCGGTGCCGGTGCGGCCCCGGCCAGAAACAGCAAGGCCAACGGGGCCAGCACGCGAGAGGGGATCATGGGGACTCCTGTAAGGAAAAGACGTTGGCCTCTAAATCTCCATCCGCCGCCCCGGGCTTGACCCGGGGTCCCGCTTTTTCCTGCAGCGTTACGCCAAGCTCCAAGAAGCGGGACCCCGGATCAAGTCCGGGGTGACGAAAAGATCAACAACACGAAAGAGAAGGGGGTGCGCCGGGGGCCATGGGAGGGCAGCCCCCGGCGCGGGGGGAACGTCAGAACCGATAGGTGAGCGACGCCATGGCGTTGCGCCCGGCGATCGCGCGGCCATAGAAATAGCCGTTGACGATCGTCTGGGTCTGGCCCTGGCGCGGGTTGCCTTCGGTAAAGCCCTTGGCGTTGGTCAGGTTGTCCACGCTCACCGCCAGGTTCAACTGGTCGCTCAGGTTGAGATTGGTGCCGATGGTGAACACGCTATAGCTGGGCAGGGCCACGCCATTGCCTGCGTCGGCAAAGATCTTGCCCACGTATTTCCACCGGCCATAAATCTCGCCAAGCCCATGGGGCAGCGTGAAGGTGGGCGTGACGGTGAGCAGCTTTTTCGGCGTGCGCTCCGGCGTATTGCCTTCGTACTGCGTCTGGGCGGCGCCATCGAAGCGCAGGTTGTTGAGGCGCGGCACCTGGTAGACGCCCGTGGCCGTGATGGTGAAGTACCGCGTCGGCCGCACTTCGGCATCAAGTTGCACCCCGTTGGTGGTGTTGTTGGCCAAAGCGTTGACGGCATTGGCCGGGTCCGACGGATTGATGAACTGGTACGACTGGTTCTTGAACAAGGTGCGGAAGCCGACGATCGAGGCCGAGAGGAACGAAGTGCGCAGCCGCACCCCGCCTTCATAAAGCGTGAGATCGGTGGGCGCGTGCGTGCCGCCGGTGTCACCGCCGTTGGTCTGGAAACCCTTGGCCCCGCGCAGATAGAGCGAGACGTTGGGCGTCAGTTCGTAGTTGATCCCGGCGGTATAGGCCCAGTCGTGATAGCTCGCGGCATAGCGGGTATAGGTGCCGTCAAACGTGCTGCCCACGTCCTGCGCCAGGCCCGGCGTGCCGGCCGGCACCGCTTCGTTCACGGTGGCGGTGTTGCCGATGTTCACCGCCACGTGCTGGTGTTCGTACCGCGCGCCAAAGTCGATGTGCAGCTTGTCATTGATGGTCAGTTCGTCGTTGAAATAGCCCGACAGGCTTTCGACGTGATCGTTGTAGATCCCCTGGCCCCAGTTGCCATAGCTGAGCATGCCATTGTTGGTGAGCTGGCCCAGCACTTCGCCACCCGCGCTCAGCGCCACCACGTCATAGATGTGCGAATTGTTGCGCACGTCGTTGATCAGCGTGGCCACGGCCGACTGGTCGTTGCGGTGCTTCACATCGTAATACATGCCGCCCACGGTCAGCGAGTTCTGGATCGCATCGCTGCGCGCGTCCCAGGTCACGCCAAAGTTGCTGCCGAAATCCTTGGTCGAGAGCGTCTGGTGGTTGAGCACGGTCTGCTGCAGCAGGCCATTGCCGTTGAGCGCGTTGAGCGTGGCCGTGTCCGACGCGGCGATGACCTTGCCGGTCAGCGTATCGCGAATGCCGAACTGCGCCGTGCCGGGAAAGGCCGCCGCGCCCGCCGTCAGTGTGCTGGCGATCGGCGAAGTGCCCGGCGTCAGGTAATCCACTGCCGAAGCGAGGCCCGCCGTGCCCGAGCCGCTGCCCGGGAAGATGCCGTTGAAATCGTAATTGCCATCAAGATAGCGCGCACGGGCAAACAGCTTCACGCCATCGGCCAGCGGCTTTTCCATGTCGATGCGATAGGTCCACGAGGTGGTGTGGATGCCATCCTTGCCGCTGAAGGTGCGCAGGCGATTGCCCGTGGCCGAGGCATCGGGCACCGCGATCGAACGGAACGCCTCACCCAGGATGTTGTCGTATTTCAGGTCGGTGCCCGGCACGCTGCCGATCTTGCCCGACGAATCCACGGCAAAGGGCATGTCGGCATAATAGGGATCGCGCTCGTCGCGGCGCTGCAGCGTCAGGCGCACAAAGCCATCGTCGTCGAACCGCTTCTCGATCTGGCCCTTCACCTGATAGCTGTTGTAGCGGAACGGCGATTTGCGCTGGCCGCGCTGGCTCCAGAAATAGCCGCTCAGGCTATAGGCCAGGCCATCGGACACCGGGCCGGAAAGATAGGCATCGGCCCGAAAATCCGAATAGGTCGTACCACTGACGCGCACCGCGCCGCCCAGCTTGTCGAAATTGAGCTTGCGCGAGATGAAGTTGATCGTCGCGCCCGCGCCATTGGGGGCCAGCACGCCCGAGGTGCCGCCTTCCACCGCTTCCATGCGATCGACCGACAGGTCCTGCTGGAAATAGAAGTCGGCGCCGCCACCGCCATAGAGGATGGGCAGGCCATCCTGCTCCAGCGTGATGAACGTCTGCCCACCGCCGCGCAGGCCGCGCACCGAATAGTTGTTGGAAGCCGGGCCGGCGGTGGCCTCCACGAAGATGCCGGGGACGAGTTCGAGCGTTTCGGCCACCGAGCGCGGCGCCTTGCGCTGCAATTCGGCTGCGTTGGCCAGCGTCACGTTGCTGGAGGAATTGAACTGCGTGCGGCGGCCCGAAGTGCTGCCGGTCACCACGATGGCTTCGGTGCCCACGATGCCGGGGGTTGGCGCATCCTGGGCCTCGACCGGGCTGGGCGATGCGGCAGGCGCCGGGGCAACCGTTTGCGCCGCAACCGGGGTTGCCAGCGGCCGGGGCGCGGCGCGCAGGCGCGCAGGCGGCGGATCGATCGGCCGGTCGGGCGATTGCGCGTCGGCCAGAACGGCCGTGCGGCCGTCGAACGATACCAGGCGCAGATGGCCCGAAGCGGCCAGGCGGCGCAGGCCATCGCTCACCGTAAAGCGGCCCTTGAGCGGCGCGGTGCGGCGCCCTTGCGTGGCAGAGCCGGGCGCCAGGATCTGGATGCCGGCCTGGCGGGCAAAGATCACGATGCCATCCTTGGCGGCCTGGCCGGGAACGTCGAACTGGCGCACCTGTTCATCGGCCAGCGCAGGCGCACTGGCCACCATGGCCGCACCGGCCAGAATAGATGAAGAGATGCAGAAGCGATGGATCGATCGCATGGGTAATCCTCCCCTGAAGGTTGGCGCGCTTTTGCAGCGTTCGGACCCACAGATGACCGGCCAACGCTTTTCCGTCAGTCCGGTTCAAAAAATATGCGAAATCTGGAGCACAATGCCGTTTCACAAAAGCGGAATTGTGCTCCAGACCTTTGTTATCGTGTGATTTAATGACAAAAACCGGTTCCCGCTTTTTGTCATCGCACGCTATCGCAAAATACGGATGACGCCGTTGCCGCGCTCAACCCGGCCGCCCACCATGGCCGCACAGGCCTGGGCAAAACCATCCATGTCGTTGGTCTGGAAAGAGCCGACCACGCGCTTGTCGGCCAGCGCCGGGTCCACTTCCAGGCGGTCTTCGTGATAGGCGTTGAAGCGTTGCGCAGCCTGGGCCAGCGTCACGTCGTCCAGCACGATCTGCCCTTCGCGCCAGGCCAGTTCCTGCTGTGCCGCATCGGGCGCGATGGCGCTGACCGCCAGGCCCACGCCATCGTCGAGCACGGCGCGCTGACCAGCCTTCACCAGGAGCGGCTCGCCCCCTTCGCTCCACACTTTCACCGTGCCTTCGGTCACCACCACGTCAACCCCAACGCCGGCACGGCGCACGTTGAATGCGGTGCCCACCGCCTGCACCCGCACGCGGCCGGCGCGCACGGTAAAGGGCCGGTCGGGCGCCTTGGCCACCTGAAACCACGCCTCGCCCTGCGCCAGGTTCACATCGCGGCGGCGCGGGGTGAACGACAGGTTCAATTCGCTGCCGCTATTGACCACCGCCATCGACCCGTCGGCCAGCGGCACGCGGCGCATCTCGCCGATGCGCGTGCGGATGCCCTGCCCTTGTGGCCACAGCGCCAGCGCGCCCGCGCCGATCAACCCGCCGGCCACGCCCACGCCCGCCAGGGCAAGCGCCTGGCGACGGGTGGTGCGCCAGCCTGCGCTCTTTGCCAGATCGTCGGCCCCATCTTCGCCCGGCCCATCTTCGCCCGGCCCAGCATCGCCGGCGTCATCGGCCGCCTCGCCACCACTGCCCAGCGCGCGGCAGCGATCGAGCAGCGCCATGCCGGCCTGGGCGCGCAGCAAGGCGCCGCGATGGCGCGTGTCCTCGCCAAGCCAGGCATCGAGCGCGGCTTCTTCCTGGGCATCGAGCCCGCGATCGAGCGCGGCGGCCCATTGGCAGGCCCGAACATCGACGGGATTGGCATCGATAGGATTGCCATCGATCGGATTGCCTGGCGTCATGGCCGCTCTCCCTGCCGGGGCGCGCGCACCGGCGGCGCGCGGCGGGCACGCGTGGGCATTTCCGCGCGCTCGCCTTCCGTCAACTGGTCCAGCACGCGGCGCAGGCCCCGCGCCACTTCGTTTTCCACCACGTTCTCGCTAAGCCCAAGGCGCGCGGCGATCTCGCGCTGGGGCAGGCCGTCGATCTTGCGCATGCGCACGATCGCGCGGCTGCGCTCGGGCAGCGCGTCGATCAACGCCTCCACCCGCTCCAGCGCCATGCGCCCGGCGACAATCCGTTCGGGGCTGCTTTCCTCGCCCTGGCCTTGCTGCTCAAGCGCTGCCCCTTCCAGCACGGCCAGCCCGCTGGCCGCTTCGATCCGCACCACCCGCTCACGGCGTACCTGCTCCAGCACGATATTGCGCGCAATGCGGAAAAAATAGCGGCGGGGATCGTCGATGTGCGCGACGCTGGATAGCGAAGCCAGCCGGCAATAGGATTCCTGGACCACGTCATCGACATCGCGCCCCGGAAAGGCGGTGCGCAACCAGGTGCGCAGCGCGCGCTCGTGCGGCAGCACGTGGCGGCTCACCCAGCCGATGAGAGAAGAAGACATTGCAGGCATCAGCGCATCGATGCACTGCGCGCGCGTTTCCGTCACCCCGCTGGCGAAAAAATTCCGTCCGCAGATCAGGTCGTTGGCGGCGCCTGCTCATCGCGCTCGCCGCGCGCCACCATCAGCACGTCACGGCCCAGGTAGATCGGCTCGGTGCGGTCGAGCCAATCGAGCGCGGCATGGATGTCTTCGCGCGCCGAGCCCGAGGATGGGCTGGCGGCGCGCGCGCGGCGGCCCAGCGCCGCCACGCAAGCGCGCGCCATGGCGGCGCTTTCGGTCAGGCCCTGGATGAACGGGTGGCGGTGCAGCAGGAACGGCAATGACAGCACGTGGATGCGCGCCAGGGCAGGATCTTCGGGATCAAGCACGTGGCCTTGTGCGGGGGCCAGGCCTTCATGCCAATCGCGATCCTGCGCCAGCGCCTGCGCGCACAAGTGCAGGCGCAGCGTGGGAAAGGGAAAGTCTTCGAGGCCCAGCGGCGCCTGGCCGCGCGCGTCGATCACGTCATCGAAGTGGCCGGTCGAACCAGCGCCGGCAATCGCCCAGCAGCCGGCTTTGCCACCCGCGTCCGGGGCGCGGGTCACGCTTTGACCACTGGCGATGCGCTGGACGGTCAGCACACCGGCATCGTGCAGTGCCAGCAGGCGCTCCACCGAAAGATGCGGCACCGCCGCATAGTTGTCCACGAACACGCGCCTGAGCCCGCGCACGAAACGCGCGAGGTCCCCCGGCGCCAGGGCAGGCACGATCGTGGCGAATGCTTCGTGCATGCGCAGGATCGCATGGCGCCAGGGGCTGGGCCGGGCTTGCGCATGGCTGGCGCGCGCTTGCGCCAGGTTGGCCCGCGCATGCGCAAAGGGATCGGCCGCCATGCGGCGCGCGAAGTGACGATCGGCAAAGCTGTCGGCATCGGCGGTGTCGAGCGCCATCGCGGCGGCATAGGCCGGATCGGCCTGCGCCAGTTCGCGCGCGAACAGCGCAAAGGCGCGGTCGAGATCGCCTTCCTCGCCACGCACCGCGCTGGCCAGCGCCAGGGGCGTGCAATGGCGCAGCGGCGGGGCCTGTTCGGGCACCCAGAAATCGGCCTCGGGCAACAGGCCGTGCCGCGACAGGAACGTGACGGAAAAGGGCCGCTCCATCGCGTATTGCAGCGTACCGTCGGCCGCTTCGTGGAATTGGCCATGGCGCACCGCCAGTTCCACCGCAGCATCGATGGCGCTGAGCGAACTGCCCAGCACGGCCACCTGCCGCCCCTTGCTGTCGCGCGCGGTCGCGCCGGCCAGGCGCTCGCCCACGTCGGGCTTGCCATAGCCGCTGGCAACGATCACCGCGTCGAAATCGGCAGCATGGCGCTCGGCCCCCGGTGCATCGGATTGCGTCCACAGCACGCGCACGCCATCGGGACGTGCCACGATGTCGTGCACTTCGGCATGGCAATGCAGGCTCACGATGCAGGGCCCGGCATCGGGCGCCATCGCCTGTGCCAGCTGATCCGCATAATAGGCGCCCAGCGCCATGCGCGGAAAGAACGCGCGTTCATCATGCGCCATGCCGGCCAGGCCCAATGTGGCCTGGCGCTGCGGCGTTTGCCGCATGGCCCAGGCGTTGAGCGTTTCGCCCACAGACGGCAATTCGAACCCGGCGATGTTGGCCAGAAGGTGCGCGCCATTGTGCTGCGCATTGAACGGAATGCCTTGTCCCGGTTGTCCGCCCGCTTCAAGCAGCGTGACGCGGTAAGGCAAGCCCTGGCGCTGGAGCGCATCGAGGGCATAGACCGCCGTGGGCCCCGCGCCCACGATGGCGATCGAAAGCGCCGGCGCGAGAACGGGCGAAAGCGCAGGCGATCGAGCCGGCCGCAAAAGCCGGTCAGGCGATAGGACGGGCTCTGGCGCGGGTTCGGGGAAAGGTTCAGGGCGTGATTGTGGCGCGGGCGCCTGCAGGGGGGATGGCATGGTGCGCCGATAACGATGCGCACACCATGCCGTTCCGTGACTTATCCCATGTTGCAACGATTACCGCGCGCCGTCGCGGCGCCGTCTGCAGGGTTGCCCGCGCCTAGAACTGCCGCGCCAGAGTGACCATGAAGGCACGCCCGCTGCCGATGTAATACGTCGGCGCCTGGCCAGCGATCAGCGTGCCGCCCGTGCCCACGGTATCGCGCGCGGCGGGCGTCACCGCCTGCACGCCCGAAAGCACATGAGGATCGGTGACATTGATGGCATTGAGCCGCAGATCGGTGCGCTTGCCATCCAGCCAGCCGGCCAGGTGCACGCCCACCGACAGGTCCAGCGTGGCATAGCCGGCAATGCGCTCGTCATTCATGAACGTGGCGAACTGCGGGCCCAGGTATTTCAGCGCAAAGCTGCCGAACAGGCGGGTGTCGTCATACGTGCCGCCCAGCGCGAATTGCCAGTTGGGGCCCGATACCGCCACTTTGCCCGCCGTGGGCAGGTAGTCGCCATCGGCCGGCAGGTTGTCCTTGATCCGCGCGCGCAGCCATTCGCCCGAGGCATAGAGGCTCATCCCGGCCAGCGGGCGCCAGTCCACTTCCGCGTCCACGCCCCAGGATTCCTGCCGCCCGCCATTCAGCGTGGTGTTGACCAGCGCACCGTTCACGTTGGCCATCGTCGCCACCAGGCGGTTGCGGAACGCATAGTGGAACCCGGTGGCCGAAGCCGAAAGATTGCGCCCCTGCCAGCGCCAGCCCAGCTCCTGCGCCAGCGAATATTCGTTCTTCAGCGCCGTGGTGCCGTAAGAGGCGATGCCGCCATAGCCGTCATAGGTATCGTAGAGCGTGTATTCATCGGGCGCGCGGAAATTGGTCGTCACGTTGGCAAAGATCTGCTGCCGATCGCTCACCTGCACATGGATCGCCGCGCGCGGCAGGGCGGCGAAGCTGTCGAAATGAATCCGCCCCTGGTTGCCGGGCAGATTGTTGCGCCCGGCGTGGAGCAGGTCCACGCCCTTGAAGCCCAGATCGAGCGTGACCTTTGGCGACAGCGCGATGCTGTCGGCCAGGAAGAATGCCTTGGCCACGGTGATCGTCTTGGTATCCGCAAGCGAATAGAGCCGCCCGTCGGCGGTGTGCACGGCGGGTTCGTCATGGCCCCAGCCATCCACCGGATCGCCATTGGCGTTCAAGGGGGTGAAGCTTTCCACCACCCGGTCACTGCCATAATCGATCCACAGCCCGGCCGTCAGCGTGTGGGCGCCGCGCTTGAGCGTCAGCCTGGCAATCTGGCCGGCGCGCATCTGCTCGCCCAGCCAGTTGCCCAGCACATTGACCGTGCCGCCGTTTTCGGTGCCCGCCAGCTTGAGCGGTGCATCAAGCGCCTGCGTGCCAAGATAGGTACCGGGGTAATAGCCATCCGGGCCGATCGAGGCGCCATAGGGCGAGTTGCCATAGCCGAACTGGAGATAGCTGGTGGTGTCGAGCGTCAACCCCGTGCCCAGCGCCAGGTGCAGCGGCGCGGCGAAATAGAGATTGCGGAACGGCTGGCGATAGAGCCGCCAGTAATTGAGGTCTCCACTGCCATAGCTGGCAGACAGGTTGTAGCCGCGCCCTTGCGCCTGCCAATCGGCCAGCGTCGGGCTGAGATAGGTGGAATTGCTGGCATCGTTGTACGAGACGGAGAGGCTGGCGGTATTGCCGTTGCCCCATTCCCCGGCGATCTTGGCATCGATGTGCTGGCGCTTGTCCACGCCCGGCCCCCGCCAGTTATCGGCCTGGTTGTTGGAATAGGACACGAACGCGCGCAGCCCGGTGTTGCCAATGGTGCCGGTGTCCACCCGCACGAAGCCGCGCCGTTCGTTGAACGATCCCACCGAAGCATCGGCCAGCACGCCGAAATCGCGGTGCGGCGCATCCAGGCTCAAGGCCAGCAGGCCGCCCACGGCGTTGACCACCGGCGCGGCAATATCGGCCGAACCCTGGCTCAATTCCACGCGCGCCACGTTTTCCGCATCGGCAAACTGCGCCGGATAGGCATAGTAATAGCCGATGTCGTTTTGCGGCGCGCCTTCCATGGTCACGCCGATGGCATCCTGGCCCAGCCCGCGCAGGCTGAGGCTGGACGAGGTGGACAGGCCGAATGGATCGGTGCCCGCCACGTTGGCGCCGGGCAGGATGTTGACCAGCTGGAACGCGTTGAACGTGGCCGCCTGCTTTTCGATGAAAGCCGCGCCGATCGTGCTGACCGCCTTGGGCACTTGTTGATCAGGCAGCAGACCTTCGGGATCGGGATGGCCGATCACGCGGATCTGGCGCGGGCCATCCTGGCCATCGGCATCGGCGTTGGCACTATCGGCCGCGCGGGCCGTGCCCGTCGTGGCAAGGGCCAGCGCGGTGGCCGCGCCCATCCAGGCGCGCTTGCGCCCATTACCGGCAATGGGGCCGATCAGGGTGCCGATCATCGTTTGTCACTCTTTCTTTCAACTGCCAGGGGGGCGCGCCTACACGCTATTACCGACTTGGCAAAGCATGGCCTTTGCCCTGGGGTGCATTGACCGCCTTTGCCGCCCCGGCAACAAGGATTATGCGCTGGCGCCCGCGCGGCGGGCACAGATCGCATAACAAGCGCAACGCCTGCCCGATAGGATCGGCGCAATGACCTGCACTGTCCTGCCTGCCGCCACGCCCGATCTGGCCGCCCCGCCCATCGCCCCCGCGCCGATGGCTTATGCCCAATGGGTGGCCGCCGCGGTGGCGCTGGCACGCAAGGCGCCGCGCCCGATCGTAAGCCTGTTCGAAAGCTCGGTGCCCGAACCGCGTGCCTTGCTGCGCCAGGCAGTCCTAGCCACGGTCGAACCCGATTTTTCGCCGCGCTATGTCAGCGCCTTTGGCGATGGCAATCCGTTCGTGCGCGCCATGCTGGCGCAAAGCCATGGCGTGGATATCGACCAGGTGCTGTGCACCACCGGCGCCACGGGCGGCCTCGCGCTGCTCTATCGCGCCCTATTGCAGCCCGGTGACCGCGTGCTGGTGGAAGTGCCGGGCTTCGACCTGTTTGCCGGGGCGGCGCAGGTTCAGGGCGTGGCGGTCGATACCTTTACCCGCCCTGCCCCGCATTTCGGCATCGACGTGGCCCAGGTGGACGCCGCGCTACGCCCCGAGACGCGGCTGATCGTGGTGTCTGACCTGCACAACCCTTCGGGCATGGGCATCGCGCGCGAAACCCTGGCCGAGCTGGCGCAGCTTGCCCAGGCGCGCGGCGTGCTGCTGGTGGTGGACGAAGTCTATGGCGACTATGCCGACAAGGCCAACCGCCCCGGCCCGGCCTGCGCGCTCTCACCGGCGGTGATCAGCCTGTCGAGCCTGACCAAGATTTTCGGCCTGGGCGTGTTGCGCTGTGGCTGGATCGTGGGCGCACCCGGCGTGATGGCCACCTTGCGCGACTATGCCGCGCGCGCCGAATTCGGTGTTTCGACCCTGTCGCACGCCGTGGCGGCCGAAGTGATGATGCGCGCCGATGCCTTTGCCGATCATTGGCGCGGCCACGTGGCGCGCGCACGGCCCCGCTTTGCCGCGTGGTTTGCGCGCATGGTGGATGCCGGGCTGATGGCGGGCGAATTGCCCGATGCGGGCTGCATCTGCTTTCCCGCGCTGCCCGGCATTGCCGATACCCGTGCCTTTTCCGAAGCGCTGATCGCGCAAAGCGGGGTGATCGTGGCGCCAGGCGAATTCTTTGGCCAGGCCGGGCACATCCGCATCGGCTTCTGCCTGCCCGATGCCGAGCTTGACGCCGGCCTTGCCGCGCTGGAAGCGGCACTGCGCCAGGCGGCAAGCGGCCGCACGGCAATCTGAACGCGAAACGGGGGATTTCTGCCAATGCCGCACTTGCCCCGCTTCCTGCCTGCCCTGGTGGCCGCAGCCGCGCTGCTGCCCGCACCTGCCCAAGCCGCGCCACCCGCGCTCACGGTTACCTTTGCCCCGCGCGCCGATGCGGCCGACCCGGCTCGCGTGGGCACGGTGGAGGTAACGCTGCGCCTGTCCGGCCTGGCCGCCAAGGCCGGCACGCCGGTGCTGCAATTGCCGTTGCTGGCCAGCAACGTGGATACCGTGGCGAGCCTGCTGGGCCCGCTGCACGCGCGCGATGCGGCCGGGCCGCTGCTCTTGCGCCCGCGCGACGCCGTGCTGGCCGACAGCGCCGACGGCGATAGCGTCAGCGGCGGACCAGGGCGGCAATGGCTGGCGCCGCGCGCGATCCGGGGCACGCTCGTCGTCTCCTACCGCGTGCCCGCCCAGGCCAGCCTGCCGCCGCGCGGCCCCGCCCCGCCCTTTGCCTTCAGCGCCGATGGCGGCGCGGTTTCGGCCGCCGGGCAGGTTTTCCTGCTGCTGCCCCCCGGCACCACGCACTGGCGCGCCACGTTCGGCTTTGATCTGTCGCGCGCGCCCCAGGGCAGCCGCGGCGTCAGCTCGCTGGGCGCCGGCACCGTCACGGCGGCAGAACCGCTTGACGCCAGCGCCCTGCGGCAAAGCTTCTTCATGGCGGGCCCGATCGGCACCTGGCCCGCAAGGCCCACACAACAAGGCTTCTTCGGCGCCTGGCAGGGCCGCCCGGCCTTCGATGCTGGCGCGCTGCTGGCGTGGACCGGCGCGCTCCATGGCCATTACCGGCAGATGTTCGGGCAGACCCGGCCCGCGCCCTATGGCGTGTTCCTGCGCTACAACCCGATCAACGCGGGCGGCGGGGTGGGCCTCCACCATGCTTTCGTCACCACGTTCGGCACGGGGCGCGGCGCGGACCTGGCCAGCATCCGCATCACGCTGGCGCACGAAATGTTCCACACGTTCCAGCCCTATATCACCCGGCCCGAGGGCCTCGAATCCTCGTGGTTCGGCGAAGGGCTGGCCACGTTCTACCAGGCGCGCCTGCCATTCCGCTTTGGCATGATCGATGCCGATGCGTTCCTGCACGATCTGAACTGGACGGCCGCGCGCTATTACACCAGCGCCATGGCCAGCGTGCCCAACGCGCAAGTGCCGGCGCGGTTCTGGGCCGACACCCGCATCCGCACCCTGCCCTATGATCGCGGCATGCTCTATTTCGCCACGGTCGACCACGCGCTGCGCAAGAAGAGCGGCGGGCTTGAAAGCCTCGACACGCTCGTCCTCGCGCTGCTGGCCCGGCAAAAGGCCGGCGCGGCCCTCACCAACGCAGATTGGGAAGACCAGCTGGCCCGGCACCTGGGGCCGCAGACCGTGGCCGATTTCCACGCGTTCCTGGATGGCGCGGTGCCACTGCCGGCGTCCGACGCCTTTGGCCCGTGCTTTGCCCGCACCAGTGCCCGCCTGCGCCGCTATGACCTGGGCTTTGCCACCGATGTGCTGGCCGAGCCCAAGCGCGTCGTGCGCGGCCTGGTGCCCGGCTCTGCCGCCGCGCTGGCGGGTGTGCGCGATGGCGACGAGATCGTCGATCCCGTGCCGCAGGATGGCATCCAGGGCGAGCAGACGCAGCAACTGACGCTGCGCCTGCGCCGCGATGGCCATGTCTTTACCGTCACTTACCTGCCACGCGGCGAAACCGTCGATGCCTGGCAGTGGCAGCGCGTGCCGGTTTCGCCCGGCACGGCTTGCGCTCTTTGAGAAAGGTTGTCCCGATGCGCGCCCTGCTGCTTCCCGTCCTGCTCTGCGCCGCCGCCCCGCTTCATGCCCAGACGGCAACACCCCAGCCGGCAACCGTATTGGCAACGCCGGTCATTACCCACCACAAGGGCACGTTCGGCGGGCAGGCCCTCGCCTATACCGCGCGGGTCGAGGCGACCGAGGTCAGGACCGCCGATGGCGCGGCGCGCCTCGTCAGCTTTGCCTATCTGCGCGATGGCGACAACCCCGCCACGCGGCCAGTGCTGTTCGCGTTCAACGGCGGCCCGATCGTGGCCTCGGCCTATGTCCACGTCGGCGGCCTTGGCCCGCGCCGGGCGGCATTCCCCGACGATATCGCCGCCGATCCGGCCAAAGTCACCCTGGCAGACAATCCCGCCTCGCCGCTCGATGCCGCAGACCTGGTCTTCGTCGATCCCGCTTCCACCGGGTTCAGCACCGCCGCGCCGGGCACCGATCCGCACGCGTTCTGGTCGGTGCGCGCCGATGCCGCGCAAGTCGCCGCGTTCATCCGCGCCTGGCTTGTCGCCCATGGGCGAACGGGGGCGCCGGTCTATGTGCTGGGCGAAAGCTATGGCACCAACCGCGCCTGCGAAATCGCGCGGCAATTGGCGCAGGGCCCCGATCCGCTGCCGCTGGCCGGCGTGGTGCTCTATGGCCAGGCGGCCAACATCGTCGAATATGCCCAGCGCCCCGCCAATGTCACCAGCTATGTCGCCTCGTTGCCCACGCTGGCGGCGATCGCCTGGTATCATGGCAAGGCGGATCGGCAGGACCCGGCCTTCCAGGGCATGGACTTGCCCGCATTCCTGGCCGCCGCGCGCGCCTTTGCCAAGGGCGATTACCTGACCGTGCTCTATCAGGGCAGCGGAGCGCCGCTCGCCGATCGCGCCCGCGTTGCCGCGCGCCTGGCGGCGTTCACCGGCATTCCGGCGGCGTGGTACCTGGCGCACGACTTGCGCATATCCAAGGAACGCTATCGCGTCGAACTGCTCAGGGACAAGGGCCTGGTGCTCGGCCGTATGGACGCGCGCTATACCATGCCCGCGCCCACGCAGGGCGGCGCGCCCGATGCGTCCGAAGCGATCACCGATACCCTGGCCCGCCTGTTCGAACGCTATCGCCGCGACGAACTCAAGGTGGCAGAAACGCAGCCCTATGTCCTTTCCGCACCCGTAGAAGGCTTCGACCAGTGGGGCTGGGGATCGGGCACCAGCCCCTTTGCCGATTGGCCCTATTACCAGGGGATCACCGCGATGATGGCGGCCAACCCGCGCTTTCAGGTCCTGGTCGCCAACGGCTATTACGACACGCAGACCACGATGGGCGCGGCCGAACTGCTCGCCACGCAATCGGGCTGGGACCCGCAGCGCGTGACCTTGCGCTATTACGACGGGGGCCACACCGGCTATTCGGTGGCCGCCACGGCCCAGGCCCTGGGGAACGACATTCGCATGCTGATCACCAAGACTGTTCCTGTTCAGACCGGGCAGGCGCCGCGATGAGCCGCGCCCTGCTCCCGCTCGTCCTCGCTCTCGCCGGAACGCCCGCGGCGGCACAGGTGGCGGACGATAACCTCGTCATCGTCTCCAACGGCGAGACCGTCGGTTCGCTCAAGATCCACACCCAGGGCAACCGCGTGGCGGTGGATTACCGCGTGGACGACAATGGCCGTGGCCCCAAGCATCACGAGGATCTGGTCCTCGATCCCTCGGGCGTACCGACCCGTTGGACGATCCAGGGCACCTCGCTGATGGGTGGCGCGGTGGATGAAAGCTATGCCTATGCCGGGCAAGTGGCGCGGTGGAAAAGCCAGGCTGACGCCGGCAGCCAGGCTTCTGCCCGCCCGCCGCTCTATATCGCCAACGATGACAGCCCCTATGCCCTGGCGCTCTATGCCCGCGCGGCGATGGGACGGCCGGACCATTGCCTGGCCGTGCTGCCATCGGGCCGGGTTTGCGCACAAGCGGTGCGCAGGTTCGCGCTGGGCAGCGGCAAGGCGGCCCTGCCGGTCACCGCCTGGCGCATCACCGGGGTGCAGCTCAACCCCGGCTATGTCCTGCTCGATGGCGCGGGGCGGCTAGCGGGCGTGTTCGGCCCCGGCGCCGATGGCACCACGATCCGCGCCGGCCATGAGGCGCAAGTGCCCATGCTGGGCAAGCTGGCGACCGAGCTGGAAACGGCGCGCGCCCTGGCGCTGCAACAGCAACTGGCGCACCGCTTTGCCACGCCGCTGCGCATCCGCAACGTGCACGTGTTCGATCCGGTCAGCGGCACCCGCTCTGCCCTTTCGGCCGTGGTGGTGATGCGCGACACGATCACCCAGGTCTTGGCAGAAGACCCCGCCGCGCCCGATCCGGCCGACGAGACGGTGATCGATGGCCAGGGCGGCACGGTCTATCCGGGGCTGCACGACATGCATTCGCATGCCACGCTGCCTTCGGGCCTGCTCTATCTGGCCGCCGGGGTCACCGCCACGCGCGACATGGGCAACGACAACGCGTTCCTGCAGGACCTGATCACCCGCGTCGATGCCGGGCAAGTGGCCTGGCCGCGCATCGTGCCCAATGGCTTCATCGAGGGGCGCAGCCCCTATTCGGCGCGCTTCGGCTTCATTCCCGCCAGCGTGGACGAAGCGCTTAAGGACGTGCGCTGGTACGCCACGCGCGGCTATGCCGAAATCAAGATCTACAATTCGATGAACCCCGATTGGGTGGCGCCCATCGCGGCAGAGGCGCATCGCCTCGGCCTGAAAGTGACCGGCCATGTCCCCGCCTTCGATACGCCCGACCGGGTGATTGCCGATGGCTATGATTCCATCGCCCATATCAACCAGTTGATGCTGGGCTGGATCTTGCAGCAGGGCGAAGACAGCCGCACGCCCTTGCGCCTGACGGCCATGGCACGCGCGGGCAGCCTCGATCTGTCCGCGCCCGCCGTGCAGCACACCGTGGGGCTGATGCAGCAGCACCATGTCGCGCTCGATACCACGGCCTCGATCCTCGAACAGCTGATGCTCAGCCGCGCCGGGCATGTGCCGCCGGGGCAGGAGGATTTCCTCGGCCACATGCCGATCGGCTTCCAGCGCTATCGCCAGCGTTCCTTCGTCAGCCTGCCCGATGCCGCCGCCGATGCGGCCTATCACAGTGGCTTTGCCAAAGTGCTGGAAACCATCGGCATGTTGCACCGCGCCGGGATTGTCCTGCTGCCCGGCACCGATGAAGCGACCGGCTTTGCCGTGCAGCGCGAGTTGGAACTCTATGTGAAAGCAGGCCTTACCCCGGCGCAGGCGCTGCGCGCCGATACGCTGGATGCCGAGCGCTTTTTGGGGCGCGAGGGGCAACTGGGCACGATCGCGCGGGGCAAGCTCGCTGATCTGGTGCTGGTGCCGGGCAATCCGGTGGAAGACATCGCCGCCATCCGCCGCCCGCGCCTGGTCCTGCGCGGCGGGGTCGCCTATTTCCCCAGCGAGATCTACACCGCGCTGGGCATTGCCCCGTTCACCACGCCGCCGCCGCTCCATCCCGCCAAGGAAACCCTGGCCAGCCAGGATGCCGGCCTCACCGCCCGCTCCGCCTTTGGATACGAGATTGCCGACCATGCCGATTGACCGCCTGATCCTGGCCGCTGCCCTCGCGCTCGCCCCGCTCGCCGCTTCGCTGCCCGCGCAGGCGCAGGACGCCGCGCCGCGCACTTTCATCACGCGAGGCTTGGGCACCTTTGGCAACAAGCGCATGCCCTATGTGGCGGTGGAAGAGGAATTCATCCTGCGCAGCCCCGATGGCAAGGCGGCCGCGAGCGTCTTTGCCACCAGCTATTTCAAAGAGCCCACGAAGACCGAAGATCGCGATCCCACCCGGCCGGTCCTGTTCGTGTTCAACGGTGGGCCAGGCTCGGCCTCGCTCTGGTTGCACATGGGCCTGCTTGGCCCGCAGCGTATCGATTTCGACGATCCCGATCATCCGCAGACCACCGCCCCGTTCCACACCGTGGCCAATGCCGACAGCCCGCTCGACGTGGCGGACCTGGTGCTGATCGATCCGCCCGGCACCGGCTACAGCCGCATCCTGGCCGATGGCACCCCGGCGATGTTCTATGGGGTGGAGCAGGACGCGGTGGCCACGGTGCAGGTGATGGAACAGTGGCTGGCCCACTACGGCCGGATGAACGCGCCCAAATATATCCTCTCGGAAAGCTATGGCACAGTGCGGGCGGCGGTGGTGGCGCGGCTGCTGGCCGGCGGCCCCACCCAGACCGGGCAGATGGACGGCATCAGCCTGAACGGCGTGATCCTGCTGGGCCAGGCGATGGACATGGCCCATGGCGAAGCGGGCGACGATCGCGCCTACCTCGGCATCCTGCCCAGCCTGGCGGCCACGGCCTGCCATTTCCACAAGGTGGCGCCAGGCTGCACGCCGCAGGGCCAGGTCGATGCCGCGCAGGCCTTTGTCGATGACACTTATCTGGGCGCGCTCCATGCCGGGTCGCGCCTCGATCCCGCGCGCCGCGCCGCCGTGGCG
Source organism: Novosphingobium rhizosphaerae (assembly GCF_050920675.1). Taxonomy (NCBI): domain Bacteria; kingdom Pseudomonadati; phylum Pseudomonadota; class Alphaproteobacteria; order Sphingomonadales; family Sphingomonadaceae; genus Novosphingobium; species Novosphingobium rhizosphaerae. Next base: position 194,824 of record NZ_CP137862.1, on the reverse strand, counting down.
CAGGCCATGGCGCGCCTCATCGGCGTTCCGGCCGAAACGATCCTGGCCAATGACCTGCGCCTGTCGGGCGCGGCCTTTGCCCGCCTGCTGCTCGCTGGCGAAGGGCGGCGCACCGGGCTTTACGATGCGCGCTTCACCCTGCCGCTGGCCGCCGCCGGGCCAGACCCGGTGGCCGACGATCCGGCCATGGCGCAATATGTGCCCGGCTTCGTCGCCGCGTGGGACGCCTATGCCCGCGACACGCTCCAGATCGACCTGCCCCAGCCCTACAAGGCGATTGCCTTTCGCGATGTGAACGGGCCGTGGGACTATGGTTCGTCCCCCAGCAACTATGCCACCGATCTCGCCACGGCGATGAACCGCAACCCGGCGCTGCGCGTGCTGGTGGGCACCGGGTTCTATGACCTGGTCACGCCGCTGGGCACGGCGCACGATACCATGGCCCATTCCGGTGCGCCGGCAGACCGCGTTGCCTTCCGCACCTACCCCGCCGGGCACATGGCCTATCTGGGCCGCGATGCACGGCAGGCGCTGGCCGCAGACTTGCGCGCCTTCATCGCCGGCACGCTGCGATGAGCGCACCGGAAACGCCGGTTCAGCTCGGCAAATCGGTGGGCCTGGTCGGGGTTGTCACGTTCGGCGCGGGCACCGCAATCGGGGTTTCGATCTTCACGATCCTGGGGCCAACGGCGCAAGTTGCCGGGGCGGGCCTGTTGCCCGCGATCGGCCTTGCCGCGCTGCCGATGCTGATCTTTGCCCTGGCCTATGCCTATCTCGGTTCGGCCCTGCCGGTTTCGGGCGCATCCTACGAATGGCCGCGCCGCTTCATCCATCCGGCGGTCGGCTTTCTCATCGCCTGGATGCGCATAGTGGCCAACGTGGGCGCCATGGCGATCCTCTCCCAGGTGCTGGTCGGCTATCTCGGCATGGTCGTGCCCCTGCCGCCGCTGCCCGCCATGGCGGCGCTGATCACGCTGGTCTTTGCGCTCAACTATCGCGGCGTCGCGCTTGCGGCCAAGGCGCAGACGGCGCTCATGGCGCTGCTGCTGGTGGTGCTGGCGCTGCTGGTGGCGCTTGGCCTGCCGCATGTGCGCGTGGCCACGATGGGCGGGCCGCTCTCGGTGCCGCTGCCCCAGGTGCTCGCCGCCGTGCCGCTGATGATCAGCCTGTTCCTGGGCATCGAAAGCGCGGTGGAAATCGGCGAGGAAGTGCGCAACCCCGCGCGCACCATGCCCTTGGGCATTGCCCTGGCAATTGGGCTCACTGCCCTGGTCTATGGCGCGGTGGCGGCCACGGCGCTGGGCCTGGTCGGCCCGGCGGGGCTCGCCGCCAGCAAGGCGCCACTGCTCGATGCCGCGCGCGTGGCCATGGGCAGCCCGGCGGCCACGGTGCTGATCGTGGGCGCGGCCACGCTCTCAATCGTCAAGTCGATGAACGCGCTGGCGCTGACTTTTTCGCGCAGCCTTTTTGCCATGGGCCGCAGCGGCGCCCTGCCCACCGCATTGGGCCGCGTGCATCCGCGCTTTGCCACGCCGCACTTGGCCGTGCTGCTGGCCTGGGCCTGCGCCATGGCCGGCATGCTCCTGCCGCAAAGCCTGGTGTTCCTGCTGCTGGCGGTCAATCTGCCGACCATGCTGAAATATGCCGCCTGTTCCTGGTCGGCCACGGTCGTTGCCCGCCACCACCCCCAAATCCACGCCCGCGCGGCACTGGGCATGGCGCCTGCCACCGTCACGCTGGTCGGCCTGGCCGGTGTGGTAGCGGCGCTGGCCATTGCCGCCTTTGGCGTGGAGGCCGATCCGCGCCCCTATCTTCTGGTGGGTGGCTGGCTGGTCTTGGGGCTGGCCTGGTGGTTCGCGTTCGCGCGCAAGAGCTGATCGATCATCGCGCGCATCGCCTGGCGGCCGGGCGCATCGGCAAAGACCGCATGGCCCGCCGGCAAGGCCACCAACCGCGCGCGCGATTCCGGCAGCCAGGCATGGCGCAGCGCATCGCGCGTGGCCATCAGCGGCACGGCCATGTCGTAATAGCCGCCCACCAGCGTCACTTGCATGGCGGGATGGACGGCCATGGCCTGGGCCAGGTTGCCCAGCAGATCGGGCAGGCGATCGGCCTCGTCCTCACCATAGCCCGCGCCCTCCACACGCGGCCAGCGCCACTGGAAATTGACGTCCAGCGTGAGCGAAACATAGTCGCGCGCGGTCTGCACGCCCAGTTCGCGGCGCAGATAATCGCCCAGCGCGGCTGAAACGATCACGTTGCTCGCGCCCAGCCCCAACGCGGGATCGCTGGCCGCCGATGGCCGCCCGGCCACCGGCGCCGGGCGCGGCGCCGCCACGCGGCTGTCAAGCCGGCCGACGACCTCGCCCTTGCCGGCCAGCAATGCCGCGCGAAACGTTTCCACGTCCACCCGCAAGCGGGCGGCGCGGATCGTGGCCGGTGGCAGGCCGATCAACCGCGCCATCTGCGCCGCCACGCGGGCCTGCTCTGCCGGGGCTAGCGCGCTGCCGGCCAGCAAGGCGCGGGCATAAGGGCCGGCGGCAAAGGCGGCTGCGCGCGCTTCCACTTGCGCCGGGGGCAGGCCCGCAAGCGCGCCCTTGCCATGGGCCGCCGCGGCCACAGCCATGGCCGGCAGTGCCTCGACCAGTTCGCTGTCTCCCTGTGGCCCGATCGCCAGGGCGGGAGACAGCAGGACCAGGCCGGCCAGGTTCACGTCCTTGAGCAAGGGCAGCATCGCCGCCGCGCGCGTGCCGCCATAGCTTTCCCCCACCACGATCACCGGCGCATGGGCGCGGCCATGCGCGGCCAGCCAGCCGGTGATCGCCTGGGCCATGGCCCGCGCATCGCCCGCCACACTCCAGAACGGCGCACCGCCGCCGGGTGTAAGCGGGCGGCTGAACCCCGTGCCCACCGGATCGACGAACACCAGGTCGGCGCGATCGAGCGGCGTCTCGGCATTGTCCACCAGGCCGGAGCCTTCGCGCCGGCGCGGCCCCATGGCCTCGACGTGCAAGGGAGAGGACGAAGCACCTGGCCCGCCGTTGAAGGCAAAGATCACCGGCCGCGCGGCATCGGCCGTGCCGCTGCGCAGATAGGCGATCGTGGAAATCGTCGCCGCCGGCTGCCCATCCGGGCCGCTCAGCACCTGCTGTTCGAACACCGCGTCATAGTCCAGCCGCCCGGCGGGCGTGGCCAGGGCGTGGTGGCTGGTCGCCGGGGCAATCGGGCCATCTTGCGCGGGTAAAGCGGGTGGTGGCGCGGCCGCCAGCAGCAGCGGCGCCAGCGCCAGGGCCGCCCGGTTCACCGGCACGCCCCGGCAGGCGGTGCGGCCCGTTGCCACTGCCAGCCATCCACATGCCCATGGGGCGTGTCCCACTGCGCCGCCACGCGGGCAAAGCAGGGGCCAAAGCTATCGGGCAGGGGATCGAGCGTGTCCGTGCCGTCCAGGATCAGGCGCTTGAACCGGTCGCGTTCCCCCGCGTCGCCCAATTCGCGCGAGACCGCCGCCAGCCAGGCTTCGGTATCAAAGCGCACGCCCTGTTCGCGCGAGAGGAACAGCGGGAACAGCACGCTTTCCAGATTGCGCTGGCCATGGCTATGGGCGCGGATGCGGGCATCCAGATCGTGGAAATACATCGCCGCGCGGTAATAGACGATGTGGCGCACCTCTTCATCGCCAAAGCCGATCTTCACCACATCGGCCGCCGCCATGTTGCGCGCCTTGCTGGTGAAGTAGCGGCGCGCCAGCCGGTTGACCGCGTCGAGATAGGCATCGGCACTTTCAAACCCGCCGCGCCATTGCAGATCGTCTTCGTAATACGTCGTCAGCCCTTCGGAAAACCAGCTGGAAATGCCGCTGGGCGCTTCGATCTGGCCGGTCCATTGGTGGATCATCTCGTGAAAGAACAGCGAGCTGGGCATTTCGCCCTTTTCGCCCGGCGCCAGCGGCCCGCGTGAAAGCATGAAAGACTGGTCCAGCGCCGTACCGCCGCCATAGGGCGCCGCATCGCGGAACTGCACGAAGATGCGATAGGCGCGCTGGGCTTTCATGTGGGGAAAATGTCCCTGCAGATAGCGGTGCGCCGCCCCGGCGCGTGCCAGCGCGGTGGGCACGTCGAACACCGGCTGGCCCAGCCAGGTCCCGGCAAAGCCGTCGCGCGTGCCGGTGGCCGGCCAATGCCCCAGCGGCCCGGCTATGAACCAGCTATCGGCCAGCGCCTGGGCGCCACCGGGCACCACCACGTCGCCCGCGCCATAAGAGATCGCCGCGCTCGCGCCCTTGGCCATGGCCGAAAGATCCCAGTGCAACCGCGCGGGCAGCGCGTCGCGGTTTTCCGGCAGCAGCAGGAACCCGCCGCCCGACGCCGCCAGCCCTCCGCCCACTGCGCGCAGGCCGAAGGCAGGCCCGCCGGGCCCTCCCGCCTGCATCACCGCGGCGCGATAGCGGATCGCCACTTGCCCCTGCACCGCGCGGGTGGCACGCCAGTGCCGATACCATGGGAACCCGCCCTTGACCGGCGCATCCTCGCTCATGGCCAGCGGCACCGGCCCCAGCGCATCGCTCACGGCCAGGCCGCTCAGCCGGTCGCCCACCCCCGGCGCGCCGGGATAGACCACCGGCGCTGCCAGCAAGAGCGTGCCATCGGCGGGCGCGGGCAAGTCCATCGCCACGGCCACCCCCGCCACCGCGCCATCGGCCATGTCGGGGCGCAACGTGACGGCAAGCTGGTCCGCCTGGCGCGGCGCAGCACCCATCGCCAGGGCGGCGGCCAGGGGCAGAAAGGCACGGACGGAAAGCACGGATTGAAACTGGGGCATCGCGGCGCTCGCTATGGTGATGCCGCGCAGCCTAGCGCAGCCGGCCTGGGCAGTCCGTGTCTTTCGCGCGGCCGCCATGGCCGTGGCCGGCATAGATTATGCGGCAAGCGCCAACGATACAGGCGAATCGCGCCGGGCGCCACGGCACGGCTCACACCCCGCCGGGCCGCTTTCACGCATAAAAATGACCCGTAGCGGGCAGGCCTGCGCCATATCCAAATAAAAATTCCCGCTTCGCTGTGGTGTTCTTGCCGATAACGAACCAACCAGAACAATGAGGGCATCCATGCAGACCAACACCACCGGCGCCTTCCGCCGTCGATCCGCCCTGGCCCTGGCCCTGGCGCCGATCCTGTCCAGCGGCCTGGCCCTTGGCGCCCACGCGCAAACCGCCGCGCCGGATGCGCCGCAGGCCAACGCCGATGATTCAGGCGAGACGATCATCGTCACCGCGCTCAAGACCAGCCAGCGCCTGATCGACGTGCCTGCCCGGTCACCGCGCTGTCGGCCAGCACGCTTACCCAGCAGAACCTCACCAACATCCGCGATTACTTCAACCGCATCCCCGGCCTGCAATATTCCGGCCAGGCCGTGCACAGCCTGTCGCTGCGCGGCATTACCACCGGCGGGGCCACCAATCCCACGCTGGCCGTGCTGGTTGACGATGTGCCCTTCGGTTCGGCCACGGCCAACGGCGATACCGACATTCCCGATTTCGACCCGGCGATCCTTTCGCGCATCGAAGTGCTGCGCGGCCCGCAGGGCACGCTCTATGGCGCGGCCAGCCTGGGCGGCATCATCAAGTACGTGACCCAAGACCCCAGCACCACGCAATTCACCGGGCGGGTGGAAGCGGGCGTTTCAACCGTGGCCCACGGCGGCCAGGGCAATTCGCTGCGCGGCTCGTTCAACGTGCCGCTGATCAAGGACCGCGTTGCACTGGCGGTCAGCGGCTTCTATCGCCGCGATCCGGCCTGGGTGGACAATACCGACAGCAACACCGGGCAATTCCTGGCCGATGCCAACCACCAGCGCCAATGGGGCGGCCGCGCCGCGCTGCTGCTGCGCCCGGTCGATAACCTGACGATCACGCTCAGCGCCATTCGCCAGCGCCTGCGCACCGAAAACAGCGGGCTGGTAGATTTCAAGTCCGACACCGATTTCAACGGCGTCAACGCCGATCCCTATTCGGTCACCCGCGTGCTGGGCCAGCCCAGCCGCAGCCAGTTCGATGTCTATTCCGCGCGCGCCGTGCTCGATCTGGGCAAAGTCCAGGTCACCTCGGTCACCGGCTGGAATGTCAACGAATCCGTGCCCTACCAGGATCTCACCAGCATCTTCGGCGGACTGCTCGGCCGCTATTACGACGGGCTGTCCTCGGTCTTCCTGACCAATTCGCATCGCGCCGCGCGCTTTTCGCAGGAATTGCGCCTCTCGGGCAGCAGCACCGCGCTCGACTGGATGCTCGGCGGGTTCTATTCGGTCGAACACGCCAACATCTCGCAGACCATGCTGCTGATGAACGCCAGTGGCGGCCTGATCGACACGCCTTATGTCGGCGCCGGGCCTTCCACTTATCGCGAACTGGCCGCCTTCGGCACGGTGACCGGGCACCTCGCCCCCGGCTTCGATCTGCAAGTGGGCGGCCGCTATGCCCACAACAAGCAGGACAATCTCTCCACCGTCGTCACCACCGGCGTCGCGCAATATATCTTCGGCTTTTCCAGCAGCGAAGAACACCGCACGTCGGAAAGCCCGTTCACCTGGCTGGTTTCGCCCAGCTGGCACATCACGCCCGACGTGATGGTCTATGCGCGCGTGGCCAACGGCTATCGCCCTGGCGGCACCAACACCCTGGCCGATGGCGTGCCCGGCACCTATCGGTCTGACCGCGTGGTCAACTATGAAGCGGGCGCCAAGGGTTCGGTGCTGGAGGGCAAGCTCGATTTCGACCTCTCGGTGTTCCAGATCGACTGGACCCGCATCCAGTTGCAGAACACCTCTGCCAACGAGCTGACGTTCACCACCAACGGCGCCAAGGCGCGCAGCCGCGGCGTGGAACTGGCCGGAACGGTGCGGCCGTGGAAGGGCGGCGCGATCAGCGGCAATGCCACGTTCACCGATGCCGTGCTGACCCAGGCCCTGCCGGCGGCCACCGACGGCGGTTCCGCGCTGGTGGGTGCCAAGGGCGATCGCCTGCCCAATTCGGCGCGCTTTACCGCCAATATCGGGCTCGACCAGAAGGTGCCGCTGGGCGATGGCATCAGCGGCTCGCTGGGCGTGAACTATGCCTGGACGGGCAAGCGGCCGGGCGATTTCCTCAACAGCCTGGCCGCCGCGGGCCGCGAGCGCCAGATGCTGCCCAGCTATGGCCAGCTCGACGTGCGCGCCGGCGTGGCGCTGGATGCGGGGTGGAGCGTCAACGTGTTTGCCCGCAACCTGACCGACGAACGCGCCGTGCTCTATGCGATCAACCGCAACGGTACCACGGCGCCCTATGGCCGCTACATCCCGCCCCGCACGGTCGGCGTGCAGTTCGCCGGTTCCTTCTGACCGGCCAATCCCCCGAAACATTCGGGTCGCAACGGTCCGCTGCCTCCATTCCACGGAGGCAGCGGATTTGCCGTTTCAGGCCGCCGCCCGCGTTTCATACCAGCCACGCGTGGCTTTTACGGCGCCCACGATCGAGAGCATCACCGGCACTTCCACCAGCACGCCCACGACTGTTGCCAGCGCCGCCCCGGACTTGAGGCCGAACAGGCCGATCGCCGCCGCCACGGCCAGCTCGAAGAAGTTGGATGCCCCGATCAGCGCAGCAGGCGCCGCCACGCACCAGGCCACCCCCATGCGCCGCGATAGCCAATAGGCCAGCGCGGCATTGCCATAGACCTGGATCAGGATCGGCACCGCCAGCAGCGCGATCACCAGCGGCTGCGCCAGGATGGCCTGCCCCTGGAACCCGAACAGCAAGACCAGCATGGTGAGCAGCGACACCAGCGAAACCGGGCCAAGCGCCGCCAGCAGCCGCGCCAAAGCGGCCTCTCCGCCCCCGTTTAGCCCACCACGCGCCAGCACCGCCCGGCGCAACACTTGCGCCACAATCACCGGCACCACGATATAGAGCATGACCGACAAGAGCAGCGTGGCCCACGGCACCTGCACCGCTGCCACGCCCAGCAGCAGGCCGACCAGCGGCGCGAACAGGAACACCATGATCACATCGTTGAGCGCCACCTGCGAAAGCGTGAAAGTCGGCTCGCCATCGCACAAGTTGGACCAGACGAAGACCATCGCGGTGCAGGGCGCCGCCGCCAGCAGGATCAGGCCCGCGATATAGGATGGCCCCTGCCCCACCGGCAGCCACGGCGCGAACAGCCAGCCAATGAACAGCGTGCCCAGCGCGGCCATGGAAAACGGCTTGACCGCCCAGTTGATGAACAGGGTGACGCCCACCCCTTTCCAATGCTGCCGCACCGTACCCAATGCGGCAAAATCGATCTTGAGCAGCATCGGCACGATCATCAGCCAGATCAGGACGGCCACCACCAGGTTGACCTGTGCCAGTTGCGCCGCGGCGATGGCGGCAAACAGCCCCGGCACGATCTGCCCCAGGGCAATGCCGGCCACGATGCACAGCGCGACCCACAGCGAAAGATAGCGTTCGAACGTGCCCATGGCTCAGATCACCCGCTGCCCGGCGGCATCGACCACGGCCTGCCCGTCTTCCTTGGCAAACGCGCCCTGCTGCTCGGCAGGCAGCAGATCCAGCACCGCTTCGGACGGACGGCACAGTTTCACGCCCAGCGGGGAAACCACCAGCGGCCGGTTGATCAGGATCGGATGGGCGATCATCGCATCGATCAGCGCATGGTCCGTCAGCGCGGGATCATCCAGCCCCAGTTCGGCATAAGGCGTGCCTTTCTCGCGCAGCAACGCGCGCGGGGAAATCCCGGCGCGCACGATCAACTGCGTCAGCAACGCGCGCGATGGCGGGGTTTTCAGATATTCGATCACGTGCGGTTCGATCCCCGCATTGCGGATCATCGCCAGCGCATTGCGCGAGGTGCCGCATTCGGGATTGTGATAGATGACGATATCCACGCTCGTGTCTGCGTGCATTGGGCGGTTCCTTTCAGCAACAGGGAGAAAGCGCCGCAATCAGCGGCGCGCAGAGCGCGGCATTGCCCGCGCAGCAATCGGTGACCAGAAACAGCGTCAGCGCGCGCAGCCCATCCAGGTCTGCCCGATAGACGATCGTGCGCCCCTGCCGATCGGCCCGCACCAGCCCGGCTCGCGCCAGAATGCCCAGATGCGCCGACATGGTGTTCTGCGGAACATCCAGCAGCCGCGCGATCTCGCCGGCCGGCAACCCCTCGGGCTCGTGCCGCACCAGCAACCGAAACCCGTCAAGCCGCGTTCCCTGCGCCAGCGCACCCAGCGCCGCTATGGCCGAATCATTATCCATATATCCAGATTAATGGATATGTCGGGGTTTGGCCAGCCAAGCTTGCACGCCCGCCCGCCTGCAGGAGGGGCGGGGGAAGAAATTTTCCCATGAAGCTGGAAAAAGCCTACCCCGCGCGCACGCGCTCCAGCAGCAACTGGGCGGCGGCCAGGTCCTGCACCGCGTGGCCGAGCGACTTGTAAAGCGTGATATCCTGCGCGTTGCGGCGGCCGGGCACGTGGCCCAGCAGCACTTCGCCGATCTCGGCCACGATATGCGCATCGTCCACCGCGCCGGCGGCGCGGGCGACCAGGAATTCGGCGGCGGCCTCGCGGGCGTTGGCCTTGCTGTCGGCGATATAGCGCGCGGCAGCGACCAGCGGCGTGTCGGCTTCCACCGGGCCCGGCGCGCTCGATCCCACCAGGTTGACGTGGGTGCCGGGCTGCACCCATTGCCCCAGCAGGATCGGCTGGGCTGCGCCGCTCACGGTGCAGATCACGTCGGCCTGCGCCACCGCAGCTGGCGCGTCGGGTGCCACGGCCACGGGCAGGCGGTCCTGCCATTCCTGCACCACCGCCGCCGCGCGGGCGGGATCGCGGCCCCAGATCAGGATGCGCTCGAAGTGGTGGACCAGCGGCAGCGCGGCCAGGTGGGTGTGGGCCTGCCCGCCGGTGCCCATGATCAGCAACACGCGCGCATCGGCGCGAGCCAGGGCGCGGGTGGCCACGGCCGTGGCGGCGGCAGTGCGGATATGGGTCACCGCCTCGGCATCGACCACGGCCACGGGGCGGCCTTCCGTCGGCTCGAACAGGGTGATCACCCCGCGATGGCGGCGCTGGCCCGGCCGGGCGGGATCGGCGAACACGCTGATCAGCTTGGCCCCGAACATGCCATCGTCCGCCAGGCTGGCGGTCATCTGGGCAAAGGTGCGCCCTTCGCCCATGTGGATCATGGTGCGCGGCAATTGCCGCGTGGCGCCGCCCGAAAGCGCGCGCATGGCCGCCTCCATGGCCGCGATGCAGGCAGGATAATCGAGCAGGCGATGCACGCTCTCGCCATCGATGAACACCAGGTCTTGCGCCATCTTGGCCTCTTTCATGCGCGCGGCAGCGCCGCCAGGAACCGGTCTATATCGGCATCGTCGTTCTGCACCGAAGGCGTCAGGCGAAAGCGGTTGGCCGAAAGCGTCAGCTTCACCCCCGCCGCAGCCATCGCCGGGCCGATCCTGGCGCGGGCATCGGCGCAGATCGCGGTCACGATCGGGGCGCGGCATTCGCGCGGGGTCATCACCGTATAGCCACGCGCGGGCAGTTCGGCCTTGAGCAGCGCCACCAGCCCTTGCGCATGGGCCTGGATGCGCGCCACCCCCGTGGCCATGATCCAGTCGAGCGAATGGTGCAATTGCGCGATCACCGCATGGCTATGGGTGCCCAAGGCAAAGCGGCCGGTGGCATTGTCGGCAAAGGCATAGTCGGCGACCGCCGCCCCCGGCGGATCGAGCGGATAGATATGCGGCTGGAACGTATCGATACCGTAATAGCCATAGGCGCAACGCTTGAGCTGCGGCCACACATCGCGCCGCACATAGAGGAACCCCAGCCCGAAATCGCCCATCAGCCACTTGTACGAAGCGCAGGCGGCGAAATCGACGCCGCTGGCTTTCACGTCCACCGGCACGCAGCCGGCAGCATGAATCATGTCGGCATAGACCAGCGCGCCATGGGCATGGGCCAGGTCGCACACGGCTTTGAGGTCATGCTCGAACCCGTTGATCGTGGACACGTGCGAAAGCGCCACCAACCGCGCCCCGGCCGCCAGAGCCTTGGCCATGTCTTCCATGCGGATACGCCCATCCACCGCCCGCACCCAGGTGACGTCCACCCCCTGCCGCGCCATTTCTTCATACAGCGGGATGGAGCCGAAGAAATGCAGCGTGTCGGTCACCACGCGGGCGCCGCCGTTGCCCGGCAGGTCCAGCGCGCGCAGCACCATCTGCTCGGCCGCCGTGGTGCTTTGCACATACGTCACTTCATCAGGATCGGCGTTGATCAGCCGGGCGAACTTGGCCAGCAGGCCTTCCTCGTCCAGGTCATAGCCTTGCGCCGCCGGGTCCAGCCGCCGCTTGGCCAGATAGGCCTCGATCGCGGCCTGGCCGCCCAGGCTCAGCGGGTGCTGCGATCCATTGTCGAGGTAGGCAAGGCTGGTGGGCGCAAAGGCGGCGCGGGCCGGCAGCGCGGTCGCGGTTGGCGCGGTTGCCGCCGCGGCGCGCGCAGCCTGCGGGCCCGCTGCCATGCCGGCGGCCACGCCCGCGCCCAGCCCCTGAATCGCCTGGCGCCGCGTCAGCCCCGCGCCCGCCATCGCCTCTGTGCCCTGCTTGTATGCCATGTTGCCTTGCATAGCCGCCGACCGCTGCCAATTCATGCCGTTTCGCAGCGGGTTTGCGCATAACCATGCCGGGCAGCGACGGTCCGCGTCGTTCATGCAGGTAAACCATGCATTTCGTCGATATTATCTTGTGTTGTGCTGCAGCCCGGATAGCTGTTGCGCAAATTACAGGAATTTCCGCATGGCCGAACCGCTCAGCCCGATCGATCTCAAGATCCTGGACCAGATCCAGAAGGATGCCAGCCTTTCCACCACCGAACTGGCCGAAAAAGTGGGCCTGTCGCAATCGCCGTGCTGGCGGCGGCTGCAACGGCTGCGCGAGGAAGGCTATATCAAGGGCCAGGTCGCCCTGCTCGATCGCAAGCAGCTGGGCGATGCGATCATTGTCTTTGCCACGCTCAAGATGGCCGCGCTTTCCGACAAGCAGCGCGAGGATTTCCTGCGCAAGATCGAAATCACGCCCGAGATCCTGGAGTGCCACACCATTTTCGGCGAGCGCGACATCATGATCAAGGTGATCGCGCAATCGCTGGAATGGTATCAGAAATTCATCTTCAAGGTGGTGCTCAAGCTGCCCGGGGTGATCGATATCGTGTCCACCGTCACCCTTTCGGAATTGAAGCACACCACGGCCATTCCCGTGCGCGGTTTTGCCAGCGTCTGACGATCTCGGCGATCGTGCCCCCTGGATACCGGCCGGGGCAATACCCATAGACGGGAACGTTCAACACCCGTTGCCCATGGAGTGCCGCTTGTCCGATATTCTTGCCACTGCCCGCACGCGCCACACGGCCAAGGCCTATGACCCGGCACGCCGCATCAGCGACGCCGATATCGCCACGTTGGAAAACCTGCTGCGCTTCAGCCCGTCGAGCACCAATCTGCAACCCTGGCATTTCATCATTGCCGGAACCGCTCAAGGCAAGGAGCGCGTGGCCAAGGCGGCGCAGGAACGCTTTGCCTTCAATGCCAAGGCGATCCGCGATGCCTCCCACGTCGTCGTCTTTGCCAGCCTGATCGATGCCAGCGCGCAGCACATCGCCCGCATCACTGCGCAGGAAGAAGCCGACGGCCGCTTTGCCCCCGATCCCGAAGCGATGAAGGCGCGCGTCCATGCCGGTCGCCTGACCTTTTCGGGGCTGCACAAGTATGAACTGCGCGACCAGCAGCACTGGCTGGACAAGCAGGTCTACCTCAACCTCGGGCAGTTCCTGCTCGGCGCGGCGACACTGGGCATCGATGCCACGCCGATGGAAGGGGTGGACACGCGCATTCTCGACGCGGAATTTGCCTTGCGCGAAAAAGGCTTCAACAGCCTGTTCGTGGTCGCCCTGGGCTATGCCGACAAGGACGCCGATTACAACGGGCGCCTGCCCAAGTCGCGCTTGCCGCTCGAAACCATCATCACCCACGTCTGACCGGTCTGCCCGCGCCGGGTGACGGCCTGCGCCCGTCCCGGCGCGAAGGGGCACTTGCACAAGCGCGCGCGATTGCCGATGGGGGTTGGCGAGGGCACGGTGCAGATGCAAGGTAAACCCCCAATTCGATGGCCCGCGCGCGCCGGTGCCCTGGCGCTCGCGGCATGGTGCGGCGTGGCGGTGCCGGCCGCGCCCACGCCCGTCGGGCCGGCAGCGCCAACACCGCCGCCGGCCTGGATGCACCACGCCTGGACCGCGCGCGATCACGCCCCGCGCTTTGTCCAGTCGCTGGCACAGGACCGCGACGGTTTCCTGTGGATCGGCAGCGTCGAGGGGCTGTTCCGGTTCGACGGCACCACGTTCGAGCCGGTCCCGCCCCCGCCGGGCCACCCGCGCGCCGCCACGGCCGTCAGCGCCCTGGCCGCCGCGCCCGATGGCACGATCTGGCTGGGCTATGCCGGGGGCGGCGGCGTTGCCGTCTATCGCCAGGGCCGGCTGCACGATGCCGGGCGGCCGGGCAACGCCGGCGAAATCACGCGGATCGTGATCGGTGCCGACGGGCAGCCCTGGATCGCGGCGGGAGACGCCGATCATGCGGTCTATCGCCACACCCCGGCCGGCTGGCAGGCGGTAGAATCCGCAAGCTTCGACCAGCACGATACCGAACCGCAACTGCTCTCGCGCACGGGCACGCTGTGGTTCGGCACCTGGGGCGGGCCGCTGTCCTACTGGCGCGGCGGGCCAGGACCGGTGCAACCCCATGTCACGCCGTTTGCCGGGCCGGGCGGCGGGGCATTGGCGCAGACCACCGATGGCGCGCTCTACGCCATCGATAACGCCGGCCTGCGTGCCCTGCCCCCCTATGACATGGGCAGCACGGCGGCGCCGCCGCGCCCGCTGTTGGCAGCGTCCGCGCTGCCTCCGGCCGATTTCTATCGTGCAGTGGCCGATCCATTCGGCCGGATCTGGGCCACCACGTTCCTGTCAGGCGTGGTGGCGATCTGGCCGCGTACCGGCGCGCTTGAACATATCGACGAGCGCCAGGGCCTCACCTCGAACCGCGCCTCGCCCATCCTGGCTGACCGCGACGGCAATATCTGGGTCGGTACCGAACGCGGGCTCGATCGCTTTTCCCCCACCCCGCTGCGCAGCCTGGCGATGCTGGGCCCGCGCGCGGCCATGGGCATTTCCGCCGCGGCACAGGATGGCCGGGTCTATTTCGCCAATGGGCCGGCCGTGTTCGTGGCAGACGCAGGCCAAAGCCCACGCCTGCTCACGCGCCTTGGCGATGGCGTGGCCGGCCTGTGCGCGGGAAGCGGCGGCGATGTCTGGGCGATGCTGTCGGAAAGCGCGGTGGCGATTGCCGGGCCCCATCGCGGGCAGTCCCGCCGCCTGCCCGGCCATGTAACCGAACTGTTCGATTGCGCCGTGGCCCCGGACGGCGTGCTGTGGTTCACGGCCAACGGGCTTGGCCTCTCCCGTTATGTCGGCGGCCGCTGGGAAAACGTGCCGGTCGATACCCGGCTGGGCGTGCCGCAGAACCTGGCGTTCGACCGGCAGGGCCACCTGGTGATGATCCTCGGCCGGCGGGCCATCGCCCGGCTCGACCATGGCGCGCTGACCGTGTGGGACGGGGCGCGCATCGGCTTTGAACGGCCGACCTCGCTGACCGTGCGCGATGACGATGTGCTGGTGGGCGGGGGCACGGGGTTGCTGCGGCTGTCGGAAGGCAGCGTGCATATCCTGGACGTGCGCGATCACCCCTGGCTGTTCGATACGCGCGGCGCGATCAGCACGCCCGCGGGCGAAACCTGGCTGCTGGGCTATCACGGGCTCGTCCGCGTTGCCACGGCCGCACTTGACCGGGCCTTTGCCGCGCCCACCCGCCCGATTGCCCACACGACGTTCGATGAAGACGATCGCCGCATCGCGCTGCCCCAGCGCAGCGCGGCACGACAGATCGTGGGCGACGGCACCGACCGCGTCTTCGTGCTGACCCGCTCGGGCGTACTCGAAGCCCGCAGTTGGTCCAGCCCGCTGCCCGAGGCGCCGTTCCGCCTGTTCGTGCGTGCACTGGGCGCCAACGGCCGGGATTGGCCGGCCGGGCCGGACATCGCCTTGCCCCAGGGCACCAGCCAGGTCACGATCCGCTATGGCGTGCTCGATCTGGCCACGGCCAGCCAGCGGCGCTTTCGCGTGCGCCTGTCCGGACCCGCAGGACTGGACGATGCGTGGACCGCCAATGGCACGGCGCCGGAAATCTCCTATGCCAACCTGGTGCCCGGCACCTATCGGTTCGACGTGCAGACCACCGACCGGCAAGGCGAATGGCAGGCGCAAGGAGCCAGCCTGGCCTTCACCATCCGCGCCGCGTTCTGGCAGACCGTGTGGTTTCGCCTCGGGCTCGCCGCCCTGGTCCTGCTCCTGGCACGGGCGCTCTACGTTCAGCGCACCCGTGTCTTGCTGGCCCGCGCGCGCGCCAAGCGCGAAGGCCAGATGGCCGAGCGCGAGCGCATCGCGCGCGAATTGCACGACACCCTGCTGCAAGGCGTCCAGGGGTTGATGCTGCGGTTCGAAGCCGTGGCCGCACGCGGCGCACTCGATCGCGCGACGCGCGCCGAACTCGATGCCGTGCTGGAACGCGGCGACGATGTCGTTACCGCCGCGCGCGAACGGGTGATCGACTTGCGCAGCCAGACGGCCTCGGCGGTGGACCTGGCGCAGGCAATGGCGCCGATCTGCGCCGATGGCCTGGTTCCCGCGGCCAGCCTGCGCATCACCGGAAGGCCGCGCGCGATCGACGCGGCCGTGGCCGAGGATATCCTTGCCGTGGTGCAGGAAGCGCTGGTCAATGCCCGCCGCCATGCCCGCGCCCAAGGCATTGCCGTGCTGCTCCATTTCGGACCGCGCGCGCTGATCGTGCGCATTGCCGACGATGGCGTGGGCTTTGCCGGCGCCACCGGGTCTGCGCCGCAGGCGGCCCCGGGGCATTTCGGGCTGGTCGGCATGCGCGAACGCGCCCACCGCCTCAACGCGCGGATCGATATCCGCAACGGCGCAGCCGGCGGCGCGGTGGTGGAACTGCGCGTGCCGGCCGCCCTCGCCTATCGGGCGTAGCGATCGGTCGCGCGGATCAACTGGTCCAGGATTCCCGGCTCGGAAAAAGCATGGCCGGCCCCTTCGACCAGGTGAAACTCCGCCTCGGGCCAGGCCTCGTGCAGCGCCCAGGCATAATGCGCCGGACAGGGCATGTCGTATCGCCCGTGCACGATCGTGGCGGGAATGTGCCGCAACGCCTGCGCCCCGCGCAGCAGTTGCCCCGGCTCCAGCCAGCAGCCGTGGACGAAGAAATGCGTTTCGATCCGGGCAAAGGCCAGGGCGAAATGGCCGTCATCATGCTGCGCGCTGTTGCCGGCATCGGGCAGCAGGGTGATCGTCTCGCCTTCATACAGGCTCCACGCCCGCGCTGCCGCGATGCGGTCCTCCATCGACCCGGTGGTCAACCGGCGATGATAGGCACCCAGCATGTCGCCGCGCTCCTCGGGCGGGATCGGGGCGGCAAAGCGGGCATACTTGTCGGGAAACATCTGCGACACCCCGAACTGGTAGAACCAGTCCAGTTCTTCCCTGGAGCAGAGATAGATGCCGCGCAGCACCATCGCACTCACGCGCGCGGTGTGCGCCTGGGCATAGGCCAGCGCGAGCGTGGAACCCCACGATCCACCGAACACCAGCCATTGCTCCGCGCCTACCAGCGCGCGCAGCCGCTCAATGTCGGCAACCAGGTGCCAGGTGGTGTTGGCCTCCAGCCCCGCATGCGGGGTCGATCGGCCGCAGCCACGCTGGTCGAACAGCAGCACGTCATAGCGGGCCGGGTCGAACAGGCGGCGGTGGGTGGGCGAAATGCCGCCGCCGGGCCCGCCGTGCAGAAAAACGGCGGGGGTAGCGCCGGGCGTGCCACAGCGCTCGTAATAGATGTGATGGCCCTCACCGGTATCGAGCATGCCGGTTTCATAGGGTTCGATCGGGGGATAGAGCGTGCGCAACATGGCGCCTTGTTGCGCTGGCCGGCGGGCAAAATCAATCCACCCACTCGCGCTGCAGATGCCGCGCGCCCAGCAGCATCAGCACCGCGGCCAGCAGATAGAACCCCAACCCGATCTGGATCGCCTGGCGCAGCGCATCGTTGCCGAAATGCGGGGTGAGCAGGTCGGACAGCTTGCCGATCGTCAAGGAGCCCAGCCCCACCCCGATGAGGTTGTTGATCAGCAGGAACGCGGCCGAAGCCGTCGCCCGCATCGGCGCCGGCACCAGGTGTTGCACCGCCGTCAGGATCGGACCCAGCCAGATATAGACCAGTGCCTGGGGCAGCAGGAACAGCCAGAACGCCAGGCCCGCCCCGCTCGCATGCAACCCGGCCACGAACAGCGGTACCCCGGCGAGGAACGCAAGGGCCGGCACGCGGGCATAGGCCGCGCGGCTGCGCGTACCGAGCCAATCGGCCAATACGCCGCCGGCCAGCACCCCGGCCGTGCCGCCGACCAGCAGGAGCAGGCCAAAGAACTGCGAGGTTTGCACCAGATCGAGCCCGAACGAGCGCCGCATCAACGAGGGCAGCCAGAACGCCAGGCCATAGCCCATCATCGAGCACGACGCCGCGCCGAACGAGAGCAGCCAGAAACTGCGCTTGCCCGCGAGGATCGCCAGCACCGCGCGCATCGCCGGCGCCGCGCCCGGCGTGGGCCGGCGTGGGTCGCGCACGCCCCAGGCGAACAGCGGCGTGAACACCAGCCCCGCCAGCCCCACCGCCAGGAACGCCGCACGCCAGTTCACCGCTGCCGCGACATAACCACCCAGCAGGATGCCCGCGGCCGAGCCGAGCGGAATGCCCAGCGAATAGATCGCCAGCGCGCGTGCCCGGCGATGGGGCGGAAAAGTATCGGAAATCAACGCATAGGACGGCGCGACGCCGCCCGCCTCGCCCACGCCCACCCCCAGGCGGCAGGCAAACATCGCCCAAAAGCCACCCGCCAGGCCACATAACGCGGTAAAGGCGCTCCACACCGCGAGCGATGCGGCGATCACCCGCGTGCGGCCGCGCCGGTCGGCCAACCAGGCCAGCGGCAAGCCCATGGTGGAATAGAGCAAGGCAAAGGCAAAGCCGCCCAGCGCGCCCAGTTGCGTGTCGCTCAGCCCCAGGTCCGCCTTGATCGGCCCGGCAAGGATGCCCAGGATCTGCCGGTCGATGAAATTGAACGTATAGACCACCAGCAGCATCGCGAGCACAAAGGCAGGCGAGCGGACGAAGGCCGCGCGCCCCGCGGTGTCGTTGGCCAAGGCATCGTCCAGTCTTGGGGCAGCGGGCATCGTTCTCTCCCATTGAGCCTGGCAGGGGCTTGGCTGTAGCTTGCACTGCCGGTCGGTTCCGGCTTAATAGTGAAAAATGAATCATGCTTCAAATTAGAAAGCGCCCGCCCTTTGAGAAAGCAGCTGTCCATGGCTGAAACAACGATTTCTCCCGCGGCCTCCGCCGCCACGGCCGCCTCGTCTGCGCCGGCGGCTGCCCCGGCACGGGCCTCCAAAGTGCCCAAGACGGAGCGCGGGCGGCGCACCTTGCGCGCGCTGCTCAATGCCGCGGCCGAGGAATTCGGCGAAAAGGGCTTCCACGATGCGGCGATCAGCCAGATCACCGCGCGCGCCGGTGTCGCCACCGGCAGCTTCTACGTCTATTTCGATAGCAAGGAAGCGATCTTCCAGGCGCTGGTGCGCGATCTTTCGGGCCAGGTGAAGGACTTTGTCGGCCCCAGCATCGCCGCGGCGCCCAACCAGCTCGCCGCCGAGCAAGCCGGCCAGCTCGCCTACCTGAAATTCGTGCGCCAACACAAAGAGATCTACCGCATCATCGACGAATCCGAATTCGTCGATCCGGCCGCCTATCGCGAACACTACACCAATTCGGCCGCGCGCATCGCCGCCCGGCTCGAAGCGGCGGCGCAGCGCGGGGAAATTCGCGCGGGCGACAGCGAAGTGCGCGCCTGGGCGATCATGGGCATGAACGTGTTCCTGGGCCTGCGCTTTGGCGTGTGGGGCAACGAGGCACCCGAAGCGGTGGTGCAGGAGACCGGGCGGCTGCTTGCCCATGGCCTGACGCCCGCAGCAGGCGACGATGGCGGACCTGGCGAGGGCGATATGGACCGGGACGGCGCGGCATGAGCGGCTTTGCCGCCCGCCACTGGACCACGGCCGATGGCCTTGCCCTGTTCGCGCGCGATTACCCCGCCCTGCCCGGCCCGGCGCGCCTGCCGGTGGTGTGCCTCCATGGCCTCACGCGCAATTCGCGCGATTTTGCCGCGCTCGCCCCCTGGCTTGCTGCGCGCCAGCGCCGCGTGCTCGCGCTCGACATGCGCGGGCGCGGCCAATCGGCGCGCGATCCCCAGGCGCGCTATGACCTTGGCACTTATGCCGATGACGTGGTGGCGCTGCTCGATGCACTGGGCATCGCGCGGGCGCTGTTCGTCGGCACGTCGATGGGCGGGCTGATCACGGTGGAGCTGGCCACGCGCCACCCCGCGCTGGTGGCCGGCGCGGTGATCAACGACATTGGCCCGCAACTGGCGCCCCAGGGCCTGGCGCGCATTGCCGGCTATGTCGGCAAGGGCGAGCCGCTGCCCGATTGGCAGGCGGCGGCCCAGGCCTGCGCGCGCCTCAATGCCGATGTCTTTCCCCACTATGGCCCGGCGCAATGGCTGGCCATGGCCCACCGCCTGTTCCGCGAAGAACAGGGCCGGATCGTGGCCGATTACGATCCCGCCATCGCCCAGGGCTTCACCCGGATCGTGGCAGATCCCGATCCCTGGGGCAAATGGAACGCCTTTGCCCAAGATCGCCCGGTACTGTTGGTGCGCGGCACGGCAACCGATCTCCTCGCGCCAGAGGTGGCCGAGGCAATGGTTGCGGACAAGCCGCAGGCAACGCTCGCGCTGGTCCCCGGCATCGGCCATGCCCCGATGCTGGACGAACCGGCCGCCCTGGCCGCACTGGAAGTGTTCTTCGCCGGCACACCCTAGGCGGCGTGGGGATGTAGCCCACGGCAAGCCTTGCCAAAACCGGCAGCCCGGCGCACCCCACCGATCATGACCTTGCATCGCACCGACCTTGCCGACTTCAACACGTTCCTGGTCCTGGCGCGCCACCGCAATTTCCGGCGCGCCGGGCTCGAGATCGGGGTCAGTGCCTCGGCCATCAGCCATGCGCTCAAGGGCATGGAAGCGCGCCTTGGCGTGCGCCTGCTCAACCGGACCAGCCGCAGCGTGACGCTGACCGCGGCGGGCGAGGAACTGCAGGCGGCGTTGCAGGAACCGTTCTCGATGATCGGCGAAGCCGTCGAGCGGCTCAATCGCTTGCGCGACGAACCGACCGGCCACATCCGGCTCAACGTGCTGGAACACGCCGCCACCCTGCTGCTCGCCAAAGTGCTGCCAACCTTTACCGAGCGCTATCCCGGCGTGCGGATCGATATCGCGGTGGCCAATGCCATGCAGGACGTGGTGGGCGAAGGCTTCGACGCCGGCATCCGCTATGGCGGAACCGTGCCGGAAGACATGATCGCCCGGCGCCTTTCGGCCGATCTGCGCTGGGTGGTGGTGGGCGCGCCGGCCTATCTCGAACGGTTCGGCGTGCCGCAACATCCCCAAGACCTCGCAAACCACCGGTGCCTGCGCATCCGGCTGGGCGATGACAGCATCTATCACTGGGAATTCGAGCGCGAGGGCGCGGTGATCGCCATCGACGTGCCCGGTGCGATCACCGTGGACCAGACCGCGTTCGCGCTGGCCCTGGTGCGCGAGGGCGCGGCCCTGATGTACCTGCCCGAACCCTGCGTTGCGGCAAGCGTGGCGCGCGGCGAAATGCAGGTGGTGCTACGCGAATGGTCGTCGCATGGCGAAGGCTTCCACATCTATTATCCCAGCCGGCACCAGCTGCCCACCGGCTTGCGCCTGTTGATCGACCTGGTGCGCGAAATGCGGCCCTTGGGCCTGTAGCGCCGTGCCAGCGATGAACAGCATTCATCGCTGCATCAAGGCTGCGCCAGCTCCAACCGGATCAGCGGGGGCGCTATCTCGCGCCCATGGCAACGACCGACCAAACCACCGCGCACTGGGGCGCCGTCCTGGCATTGACGCTTTGCGTCTCCACGCTGATCGCCTCGGAATTCATGCCGGTCAGCCTGCTGACGCCGATCGCGGCCGATCTGCGCCTTAGCGAGGGCACGGCCGGGCAGGCAATCGCGGTTTCCGGATTGTTCGCGGTGCTCACCAGCCTTGGCATCGCGCGCGCCAGCGCCGGGATCGACCGTCGCCATCTGCTGCTGGGATTGACGCTCGTGATGCTCGTTTCGGGCGCCATGGTTGCCTTCGCGCCGAACTTCGGCGTGTTCATGGCCGGCCGGGCGCTGGTCGGCGTGGTCATCGGCGGCTTCTGGTCGATGTCCACGGCCACGATCATGCGCCTGGTCCCGCCGCCAGACGTGCCGCGCGCGCTGGCCCTGCTCAATGGCGGGAATGCCCTGGCCACCACGATCGCCGCCCCGCTCGGCAGTTTCCTGGGCCAATTCATCGGCTGGCGCTGGACTTTCTTCATGGTCGTGCCGCTTGCCGCGCTGACCTTTGCGTGGAAATGGCTGGCGCTACCGGCGATGCCATCGGATCGCCAGGCCAAGCCGGCCCTTACCCTGGCCCTGCTTGCCCACGCCGAGGTGCGCCGGGGCATGGCCGCCGTCGCCTTGCTATTCGCCGGGCAATTCGCGGTGTTCACCTATTTGCGCCCGTTCCTGGAACAGCACGTCCATGTCGGGGTCTCGCTGCTCTCGCTGATCCTGCTGGGCATGGGCATCGCCGGCGTGCTCGGCAATGGCTTGATCGGCCGGCTGGTCGCCCACAGCCTTGCCCAGGCGCTGATCCTGCCGCCGCTTGCGCTCGCGCTGATCGCCGCCCTGCTCATCGCGGTGGGCACCCATGCGCCCCTCGCCGCCGTGCTGCTGGCCCTGTGGGGCCTGACCGGCACGCCCGCGCCCGTGGCATGGTGGACGTGGATGGCGCGCACCCTGCCTGATGACGCCGAAGCCGCCGGCGGCCTCATGGTCGCGGTAATCCAGCTGGCGATCACGCTGGGCGCGGCAGGTGGCGGATTGCTGTTCGATGCCTTTGGCTTTGCCGCCGCATTCCTGGCCGGTGCGTTGCTTCTGGTCGGCTCGGCGCTGCTGGGCCTGGCCGACGCGCGCCACGCTTCCCCGCTTCCCGAAAGGAACAACGCATGATCCTCTATCGCAATGGTACCCGCCCCTCGCAGCCCGGCCCGGCCGAATGGTTTACCGGCCGCGTGCGCATCGATCCGCTCAACACCGCGCCCGCGCCGTCCCGCCACGGCTGCGCCAGCGTGACATTCGAACCCGGCGCCCGCACCGCCTGGCACAGCCATCCGCTGGGCCAGACACTGTTGGTCACCGCCGGCACCGGCTGGACCCAGTGCGAAGGCGAACCCATTGTCGAAATCCGCGCGGGTGACGTGATCTGGTGCCCGCCCGGCCATCGCCATTGGCACGGCGCGACGGCCACCACCGCGATGACCCACATCGCCATCCAGGAAGCGCACGACGGCAGCTTCGTCACCTGGATGGAGCACGTGAGCGACGCGCAATATCTTTCGGCCGGGCAAGACCACGACAACTAATGTGCGCGGGGTCCAAGTCCCCACGCATTCTTGCCTCCTGTTGCAGAATACGGCTTCCCGCGTGCCGCGCGACGTGCCATGCGCTTTTAGGAAAGAAATTTTCCAAATAGACGGATTTGACATGGCGCGCGGCAACCAGGGCGAAGAAGCACTTGCGATCGGCAAGCGGTTGCGCGCGATCCGCCGCGCGCAAAATGCCACCCTGGCCGATGTCAGTGCCCGCGCCGGCGTTTCGATCTCGGCCCTGTCCAAGATCGAAAACGCGCAGATTTCCGCCAGCTATGATATTCTCAAGCGGGCCTGCGACGCACTGGGCGTGGGGATCGAAGATATCGTCTCGGCCACGGCCAAGAGCCAGCTTTCCGGGCGCAAGACGGTGACGCGGCGGGGCGAAGGCGAACAGTTCCGCTCCGATCAATACGACTATCGCATCCACGCCAGCGAGATTTCCAAGAAGGCGATGATCCCCTTCGAAATGGTCATCCGCGCCCGTAAGGTGGAGGATTTCGACCACTGGAGCCAGCACGAGGGCGAGGAATTCGTCTATGTGCTGGACGGCGCGATCGAGATTCACACCGAACACTATGCCCCGTTCCGCCTGGCGGCCGGGGAAAGCGCCTATTTCGACAGCAGCATGAAGCACCTCTATCTCGCAGTCGGCGACGCCGATGCACGTGTGCTGTCGATCTCGCACGATCCCGCCTCGGCCGAGAGGCGGCCGGTTTCCACTTATATGCATCCCTCCACCCGGCAAGTGCCGGCGTGATCTAGGCGTAGAATTCGGGCGCCAGGCGCATCTGCTGGATCGCCACCGGATCGTGGAACAGCAGCATCGTGGCATCGTGTTCGCGCTGCAGGGCCTTGAGCCGGCGGATCGCGGCAAGCGCGGCCATGTCGTCGCAGCATTCGCCCGGCAGCACTTCATCGACGAAATTCTCGGCCAGGTCGCCCGCGTCGAACGGCAGGATCACCGCGCCGGTCTGCGGCAGGGTGATCACGGCCGATTGATGGCCCTGGGTGTGGCCGCGCGTATCGATCAGCGTCAGGCCGGGCATGGCCTGCCAATCCCCGTCGCGCAGATCCCAGTCAAGGTCGGGCAGGTCATAGTCGGAACGGATATAGGCAAGGCCCGGATCGGCGGCAAAGGCCTGTTCGTATTCGCGCCGCTGCACCGAAATGCGCGCATGGGTCAGTTGTCCCAGATAGCCGCAATGGTCGTAATGCAGGTGCGAGAGGATGACGTGGCCGATATCGCCCAGGCCAATGCCGATCTGCGCCAGTTGCTGCGCCATATCGTGCATCGGCCGCACCACCGGCGGGGTCATGCCATATTGGCCAAAGCACGCGTGGCGCCGCACCGGATCGGTGATGTTGTCGGGGTTCATCCCGCCATCGAGCAGGACCCAGCCGTGATCGGTATCGAGCAGATAGGCGCAGACCGGTTCGCTCAGGATGAAGCGCCCGCCCAGGTTGCGCGTCGAAATCGTCTTGGGCAGGATTTCAAAGCCGCAAAGCAGCACGAACAGCCGGCGCACGGCAGTGGTGGGCGTCATCACGATTGCTCTTGCTCCCTGGGCGCTACGTTGGGCAGCGCCAGTGCTGCCAGGGCAAGGCCGCCGCTGGCCAGCAGCACATAGCCGATCCACCCCGCCATGCCGAAATAGATCGCCGGGGCCAGGAACGAGAGCAGCGAGATAGCCTGCCCGACCACCCCCGAAACCGTGCCGCGGCGATTGGACCCTGCACCCGCGCCCGCTTGCGCCAGCGCGGGCAACTGCGACATCGCCACCGCGCCCAAGCCGCTGAATGCCAGCAGCCAGGCAAACAGCGCGCCGGTGGCAAGCGCCAGGCTGCCACCCGGCCAGAACAGCAGCGCCTGCGCCACGGCGCCGGCCACGGCCAGGCCGGCGAACAGCACGCGCCGCTGCCCGGCCCGCGCCAGCACGGCGCCTGCCGCCAGCCCGCCCAGCATCATCGCCACGCCCTTGGCCGCGGCCACGACCGTGGCGGATTCGGCCATCGACGCGCCATGCACCCGCGCCAGCCAGGCCGGCGCGACCAGGCTGGTGCCATAGGAAATCGCCGACGGCACGGCCACCGCCAACGCCAGCCGCAGCACCCCCGGCTGGCGCAGCACCAGGCCCAGTTCGCGCCAGGCGGCACGCCGATCAGGCAAGCCCCCCGCCTGTACCGGACGCGCCGGGACCAGATGGGGAAGCGCCAGCGCCCACAGCCCCAGGATGCCGAGCAAGGCACCATGCAGCGCCAGCGGCAGCACCCAATGCCCGGTTTGGGCAAACGGCGCGCCCAGCACCAGGCCCAGGGCAAACCCGGCGGGCGCATAAGTGGACCACAGCGCCATGGCCCGCACCTGGCGCGCGCCAGCATAGGCCGCGGCCAGCAGCGCCGGCGCCGCCACGCTGATCCCGGTAAAAGCCAGGCCCGAGAGCAGCAGCGCGGCATAGAGCGCGGCCGGGCTCCCGCCCGCCACGGCCAGCGCATCGGCGAGGCCTCCGGCCAGCCCGGACCAGACCAGCACCCGGCGCGCACCAACGCGATCGACCAGCGCGCCGCAGGGCACGGCCAGCAGCGCCGATGGCAGCGAAAACAGCGCCAGGCCTTGCCCGATCTGCGCGGCTGTCAGCCCCAGCGCCCCGGCCAGGTCGAGCGTCAGCGCCGCGACCACACCCACTTGCGCCATGCTTGCCAGCGTCAACGCATAAGCCAAGGCGAGCACGGACCAGCCACGCGATGTGGCAGGATCGGCTACAGCGGAAGAAGCGGCAAGGGAGCACATGGGAACAAGGCTGGCACGTTTTCCTGATTTTCAAAAGTTGGAAAATTAGTTTTCCTGTAGGAAAATTTCTGTTAGCACATTTGCATCCGCACCCGCCTTGGGAGGCCATGCCTTGAAGATCACTGCCGTCACCGCGTTCCCCTTTCGCTTGCCGGTTCGGCGCGATTTCAAATGGGCGGGCCTCATTGCCGATCTGGGCGGCTTCGTGGCGGTGCGGGTGGAAACCGAAGGCGGCGTGACCGGCTTTGGCGAGGCAACCCCGCTGCCCGATTGGGGCGGTGACTGGGGGCGCCGCTGTGGCGAGACGCAAGCCAGCGTGGTGCAGATGATCGAGCAGGTGCTGGCCCCCGCACTGATCGGCCTGGATGCCACGGCGGTCACTGCCGCGCGCGCCGCGATGGACCGCGTGCTGATCGGCAACAGCTATGCCAAGTGCGCGATCGACATTGCCCTGCACGATGCCTGGGGCAAGATCGTGGGCCAGCCGGTCTACAAGCTGCTGGGCGGCGCCGTGCGCGACAGCGTGCCCGTGGCGCACATGATCGGCCTGATGCACGAAGCCGAAGCGCTAGACGAAGGGCTGGGCGCGGTGGCCGATGGCGTGCACGCGTTGCAGATCAAGGGCGGGGTCGATCTGGCGCGCGACGTGCGGCTGGTGGCGGCACTGCGCCGCGAACTGGGCCACGACATCACGCTGCGGCTCGATGCCAATCAGGGTTACGGCCACGGCAAGGCCGCCACGCAAGCCGTGCTGCGCCTGGCCGAGGCGGGCGCCAGCCTGGTGGAGCAGCCCACCACCGGCCTGCCGTTCATGGCCGCCGTCACGGCGGCATCGCCGCTGCCGATCATTGCCGATGAAAGCTGCTGGGACATTCACGACGCGCTCGACGTGGCCGAACGCGGCGCGGCCGATTGCCTGTCGATCTACCTGGCCAAGGCCGGCGGTTTCGTCGGCGCGGGCGGGGTGGCGCGGGTGGCCGCCGCGCGCAAGATGGCCTGCGATGTCAACGGGTCGATCGAATCCGCCATCGGCACGGCGGCCAACGTCCATTTCGCCCTGGCCCATGGCGCCGTCACGCTGGGCGCGGTGATCGCGATCAGCGCGCCGGCGGGCACCCACCCCTGCCGCATCGCCGGCCGCTATTACGAAGACGATGTGCTGACAGCGCCCATGGCCGTGGCCGATGGCGCGATCCTGCCGCTCGATGCGCCGGGCCTGGGCATTGTCGTGGACGAGGACAAGCTCGCCCACTATCGGTGCCACTGATCATGGCCGGCTATCGCATCGCGGCCGATATCGGCGGCACCTTCACCGACATCGCCTGCCTTTCGCCCGATGGCACGCTAACCACCGCGAAAGTGCCGACCACGCCGGGCGACTATGCCCGCGCCATCCTGGCCGGCATTGCCGACGTGGCCGCGCGGCTGGGCCTGCAACCGGCCGATTTTGCCGAGATCCTCCACGCCTCCACCATCGCCACCAACGCGATCCTTGAAGGCAAGGGCGCGCGCACCGCGCTGGTCACCACCGAAGGCTTTCGCGACGTACTGGAAATGCGGCGCATCCGCGTGCCGCGCCTCTACGAGCCGCTTTATCAGAAGCCCGCCCCGCTCAGCCCGCGCCGCCTGCGGCTGGAAGTGCCCGAGCGCATGGGGCCGCGCGGCGAAGTGATCCGGCCGCTCGATACCGGCGCGCTGGTCCAGGTGGCGCAAGCCCTGGGCCAGGCCGGGGTGGACGCCGTGGCGGTGTGCTTCCTGCACAGCTACGCCAACCCGGCGCACGAGGCCAAGGCCTTGCAAATCCTCAAGGAAGTTCTGCCGCCCGAAACTTTCCTCTGCGCCAGCCACGAAGTGTTGCCCGAAATCCGCGAATACGAGCGGACCAGCACCACCGTGGTCAACGCCTATATCGGCCCGGTGGTCAGCGCCTATCTCGGCGCCTTGCAGGAACGGCTGATTGCCGCCGGGCTCGATGGCCGGCTGCTGATGATGCAATCGAGCGGTGGGCTGCTCGATGTGGCACAAGTGATCGCGCGGCCCGCCACGGTGGTGGAAAGCGGCCCGGCCGCGGGCGTGGTCGGCGCCGCGCGCCTGGGCGGCGGCGCCGGGCACGATCATGTCATCACCTTCGACATGGGCGGCACCACGGCCAAAGCCTCGCTGATCGAGCATGGCCGCCTGGCCACCACCGACGAATACGAAGTGGGCGGCGGCATTTCGATGTCGAGCGCGCTGGCCAAGGGCGGCGGCTATGCCCTGAAACTGCCGGTGATCGACGTGTCCGAAGTGGGCGCGGGCGGGGGCAGCGTGGTGCGGGTGGATGCCGGCGGCGCGCTGAAAGTGGGGCCGGAAAGCGCGGGCGCCGTGCCTGGCCCGGCCTGCTATGCCGCCGGTGGCACCCAGGCCACCGTCACCGATGCCAACGTCGTGCTGGGCTATCTCAATCCCGTGGCGCTGGCCGGCGGCACCGTGCCGATCGACGCCAGCCTGTCGCGCGCGGCGATCGATGCCGCCGTGTGCCAGCACCTGGGCTGCACGCTGGAAGAGGCCGCATGGGGCATCCACCGCCTGGCCAACGCCGCGATGATGCGCGCGGTCAAGGCGGTTTCCACTTATCGCGGCCGCGATCCGCGCGATTTCGCCCTGTTTGCGTTCGGCGGCAATGGCGGCATCCACGCCGCCGCGCTGGCCCGCGAACTGGGCATGGCCCAGGTGATCGTGCCGCCCGGCGCCGGGGTGTTCAGCGCGGTGGGCCTGTTGTTCACCGATCACGAAGTGAGCCGCTCGGCAGCACTCGGCCGCCCCCTGGCCGACGATGCCGAAACCCTGGCCGCGATCACCCGGGCGCTGGCCCGGCTGGACGCCGATGTGCGGGCCGAACTGGGCGCGCATCCGGCGCTGGCGCTGCGCTGCCGGGCAGACCTGCGCTATCACGGCCAAGGCTTCGAACTGGGCGTGGACGTGCCGCCCGGCGCGATCACCCCCGCCTGGATCGAGGCGCTGCGTACCGCGTTCGAGGCCGAGCATCGCCGCTCCTATGGCCACGACCTTGGCCCCCACCGCATCGACCTGGTCACCCTGCGCGCGATCGGCACGATCCCGCCGCAAGGCCCCACGGCCATCGCCCCGGCGGCTGTCCTAACGCCAGCCGCTGCACCGGAAACCACCCGCGCCTGCTGGTTCGGGCCAGAGCATGGACGCATCGCAACCCCGGTGATCGATCGCGCCGCGCTGCGCGATACCCCGCGCGCCGGGCCGTTGATCGTGGAGGAATACGAAGGCACCACCGTGGTGCCGCCCGATGCCACGGCGCGGCGCGACACGGCGGGCAATATCGTGATCACCCTTGGCGCAGGAGCCACCCATGTCGCGTGATGTCGATCCCATCCTGCTCGAAATGTTCAAGAACGGGTTCGAGGCCGTGGCCGACGAGATGGCCCTGATCCTCATGCGCACGGCCCATTCCCCGATCGTGCGCGATGCGATGGATTTCTCCACCGCCTTGTGCGACGCGGCCGGGCAGAACCTGGCCCAGGGGCTGACCACGCCGATGCACCTGGGCAGCTTTCACGATGCCATGCGCCACCTGATCGGCGAATATGGCGCCGATATTGCCGATGGCGACGTGTTCATCGGCAACGATCCCTATCTGGCCTCGGGCCAGCACTTGCCCGATATCTATGTGATCCAGCCGATCTTCCACGCCGGAACGATTCACGGCTGGGCGGCCACGATCGCCCACCATGTCGATGTGGGTGGGCTGGTGCCCGGCAGCAATTCGTTGAGCGCGGTCGAAATCCACCAGGAAGGCCTGCGCCTGCCCTTCGTGAAGCTCTATCGCGCGGGCCGGCCCGATCCGGTCGTCACCCGCCTGATCGCCGCCAACGTGCGCACGCCCGATCAGGTGCTCGGCGATATCGAGGCGCAAGTGGCCGCTGCCCATGCCGGCGCACGCGGCCTTGTCGCAATGATCGACCGCCATGGCGCGCAGACCATCGCCGCCTATGGCGCCGCGCTGCACGATTATGCCGAACGCCTGGCGCGCGCCGCGATTCGCGCCATTCCCGATGGCACCTATCGCTTCGAAGACCATATCGACGGGCTGGGCGACAATCCGCAGCCCGTGCTGTTTCGCCTGGCGCTGACCGTGGCGGGCGAGGAAGTCACCGCCGACTGGACCGGCACGGCGCCGCAAGTGCGCGGCGGCATCAACGCGCCGATCTCGTTCTGCAAGTCCAACGTCTATGCCGCGCTGCGCTCTGTCATGGGGGCCGACGTGCCCAATTGCCATGGCTATACCCGGCCGATCCACGTGGTCGCGCCCGAAGCCAGCGTGCTCAACTGCACCTATCCCGCCCCCTGCGGCGCGCGCGGCATCACCGGCTATCGCATCGTCGATTGCGTGTTCGGCGCGCTTGCCCAGGCCGTGCCCGACAAAGTCGCCGCCGATGGCGCGGGCGGCTCCACCCTGCCCAGCTTCAGCGGCCGGATCGACGGGCGCACGTTCGTGTTCTCGGAATGCGTGATGGGGGTGTGGGGCGCGACCAGCGAACACGATGGCCAGGAAGGCGTGCCGCACATGGCATCGAACCAGGCCAACGTGCCGATCGAAACGATCGAGGCCGATTACCCCATCCGCATCGAACGCTATGGCCTGGTGGCCGATAGCGGCGGGCCGGGGCGCAACCGGGGCGGCCTGGCCGTCCTGCGCGAATACCGCATGCTGGCCGACGATATCTTTTTCGGGGTGCGGTCGGACAAGGTGATCCACCCGCCCCACGGCCTCCAGGGCGGTCGCGCCGGCACACCGGCCAGCAATCTGCTGGAACGCAGCGGGGGCTTGCGCATCCTGCCCGCCATGCCGACCACGCCGTTCCTGCTCCAGACCGGCGAAGTCTATCGCCACGTCATGGCCGGCGGTGGCGGCTTCGGCTCTGCGCTGGAGCGCGCGCCCGACCGCGTGCGCGAGGACGTGCTCGATGGCCGCGTCAGCCGCAGCCACGCACGCGATGCCTATGGCGTGGTGATCACCGCCGATGGCACGCTGGATGAAGAAGCCACCACCGCGCTGCGCAGCCGCATGGCGCCCCGTACCGCCACCCCGCGCCAGACCGGCCGGGAGACGCGGGCATGAGCGCGGTCCACACCAACCCGCGCGCGGTTTCCGCGCTCGATCCGTTCTCGGCCGAATTCCGCGCCGATCCCTTTGCCGCCTATGCCCAGCTTCGCGCCACCGGGCCGATCGTGTGGCTGGAGCAATACGGCATCTGGGTGGTGCAGCACCACGCCCAGGTCAAGGACGTGCTCACCGACTGGCGCCGTTTCAGCAATGCCGGTGGCGGCGGGTTGACCAACTATTTCAAGGAACCCAACTGGCGCCAGCCCAGCATCATCCTGGAAGTGGACCCGCCCGAACACGAGCGCACCCGCAAGGTCATGATGCGGGTGATCAATGCCAATGCGATCAAGTCCCTGCGCGGCGGATTCGAAACCGTGGCGCGCCGACTGGTCGACGCGGCCCTGGCCCAGGGTGAGATCGAGGCGGTTTCGCAACTCGTCCAGCCCTTCCCCCTCACGGTCTTTCCCGATGCGGTGGGCATGCCCCCGCTCGATCGCGAAATCATGCTGGTCTATGGCGGCATGGTGTTCGGCGCGTTCGGCCCGCGCACGGCGTGGTACGATCAGTTGATGGAACGGGCCGAGGAAGTCTCGGCCTGGATCGACGCACATTGCGCGCGCGCCGCGCTGACCGATGATGGCCTGGGCGCCGGGATCTATGCCGCCGCCGACGCGGGCGAGATCACCCAGGACGAAGCGCGCCTGCTGGTGCGCTCGTTCCTGTCCGCCGGGGTCGATACCACGATCGATTCGATCGGCCTGGCTTTGCGCGCGCTGGCCGAGCATCCCGAACAATGGGCGCTGCTGCGCGCCGATCCCGCACTCGCGCGCAATGCCTTCGAAGAGGCGACGCGCTATGACAGCTCGTCGCAAAGCCTGTTTCGCACCACCACGCAATCCTTCGAATTTGCCGGGCAGACGCTGGACCGCCACGAAAAGGTGCTGGTCCTGATCGGTTCGGCCGGGCGCGATCCGGCGGTGTGGGACGAACCAGATCGTTTCGACATCCGCCGCCGCCTGACTCACCAGGTCGGCTATGGCACCGGCATCCACGGTTGCGTGGCGCAGATGATGGCGCGCCTGGAAGGCGAAGTGTTCTTTCGCGCGCTGGCCGAAAAGGTCGGCACCCTTACCTGCACTGGCCCATCGCAGTTGCGGCTGGTGCCGGGGCTGCGCGGGCTGTCCAGCCTGCCCCTGGCCCTTTCGGCCTGAAGGAGAAGACAACACCATGGCCACCGTGATCGTTGCTGGCGGCGCCACCGGAATCGGCCGCGCCAGCGCCCTGGGCTTTCGCGCGCGGGGCGATGATGTCCTGCTGATCGACCATCGCGAGGAAGCGGCGCAAGTCGCGGCCGAGGATCTGCCCGGCCGCTGCCTGTTCATGGCCGCAGACCTGGCCGATCCCGAAGTGCCGGCCCGCGCCGTGGCATTGGCGGTGGAAACCTTCGGCGGGCTCGACAGCGTGCTGGTGACGGCCGCCGTCATGCAATCGGCCGCGCTGGCGGAATGGACGCCGCAGATGTGGGCGCAATCGGTCAACCTCAACCTGGCCATGCCGTTCTTCCTGGCCCAGGCCGCCGCGCCGCACCTGCGGCGTTCGGAAAATCCGTCGATCGTGCTGATTTCCTCCACCGGCGCGCTGCGCGGCCATGCCGGCATGTCGGCCTATCAGGCCACCAAGGCCGCCCTGCCTGGCCTCGCCCGCAGCCTGACTGCCGAACTCGGCCCCGATGGCATCCGCATCAACTGCATCCTGCCCGGCTGGATCGAAACGCCGTTCAACGATCCGTTCTGGCAGTACCAGCCCGATCCGGCCGAAAAACGCCGCGCGATCGAGGCGCAGATTCCCCTGCGCCGCCAGGGAGAACCGCTGGACGTGGCCAGCATGGTGCTGTTCCTGTGCTCCCCGCAAGGGCGCTATATCGCCGGCACGTCGATCGTGATCGACGGCGGCTATACGGCGGTCTGAGGCCATGGCCCACTCCCATGGCTGGCGCCTGGCAGACAGCTTTTCCTCCGCCGTGCGCCCGGCGCTGCTCGGCAGCCTGGGCGCGGTTTCGGCCGCGCATCCCCTGGCCGTCGCCGCCGGGCAGGCCGCGCTGTTCGCCGGTGGTTCGGCGGCTGACGCGGCCATTGCGGCGCAGGCCGTGCTCTGCGTGCTGTGCCCCGATGCCTGCGGACTGGGCGGTGACATGTTTGCCCTGGTCGCCGATCGGGCGCAGACCCTGGCGATCAACGGCGCCGGCGCCACGCCGCAGGCCGCCACAACCTTTGCCGACGACGGGCCGCACAGCGTGACCGTGCCGGGCCTGGCCGGCGGCTGGGCCAAGCTGCATCGCCGCTGGGGCCGCCTGCCCGCCGCCACCGTGCTGGCACCGGCCATTCGCCTGGCGCAGGATGGCCATCGCGTTTCGCCCACGCTGGCGGCGGCGGTCATGGCGCAGCGCGCACGGCTGCTCGCCCATGGCGCGGCGGCGTGGTCGCTGCTCAGCCTGGCCGCGGGCGATCGCCTGGTGCAGCCCGAACTCGCCGCTTTGCTGCGCAGCCTCGCCCACGATGGCTTCGACGCGTTCTACACCGGCGCGCCTGCTGCCGCGATTGCCAACGCCCTGGCGCGGCAGGGCGGCGCGATGGACCGGCGCGACCTCGCGCGCCATGTCACCCATGTCGGCCCGGCGCTCACCGTGGCTTATGCCGGGTGCACCGTGGCGGTGCAGCCCCCGCCCACCCAGGGCGTGCTTCTGGGCATGGCGCTCAAGGGCATGGCCGCCTGCGCCCCGGCCGACGATGCCGGGTCCGATCACACCGCCGTGGAATTGACCGAAGCCGCCTTTGCCTGGCGCGACGACGCCGCACATCTGGGCGCTGCGCTGCTCGACCAGCCGCTGCCGATCGACCCGCAGCGCGCCGCGCGGCGCGGCGGTCCGCGCGCCTATCTCCACACCGCCGGGGTGGCGACGGCCGATGCCGATGGACTGGTGGTGTCATCGCTGGTTTCGGTGTTCGACGATTTCGGCAGCTGCGTCTTCGTGCCCGAACTGGGCATCACGCTCAACAACCGCGCCGGCGGCTTCACCCGTGGCGCCAATGCCGCGGCGGCCGGCAAGCGCCCGGTGCACACCCTGGCCCCGGCGCTGGTGCGCGGCCCGCAAGGCTGCCTGGCGCTGGCCACGCCGGGCGCCGATGGCCAGGTGCAGACCCTGCTGCAGGTGATCGACCGCACCTTGCGCCGGGGGCAGGACCTGGCCGGCGCCATCGCCGCCCCGCGCTGGCGCAGCGAAGGCGCGCACCTGCTGATCGAGGAAGGCCATCCCCAGGCCGCGGCCCTGGCCCGCCGGGGCCATGCCCTGGCCCCGCTGCCACCGGGCCAGATGCGCTTTGGCGCCGTCGCCTGCGCGGGCCTGAGCGATGGCACGCCCCTGGCCGTGGCCGATTGGCGGCGCGATAGCTGGGCCGGCGTCGCCTGACGCCGGCCCACGCCGCGAAATTATGCCGCCTTGGCCCGCGCGCGAAAGGCGTGGAGCAGCGGCTCGGTATAGCCGCTGGGCTGCGCTTCACCGGCAAAGACCAGCGCGCGCGCCGCCTGGAAGGCCAGGCTGCCCTGCGGATCGGCGGCCATCGGGCGATAGGCCGGATCGCCCGCGTTCTGCGCATCCACGCGCGCCGCCATGGCCAGCAGCGCCGCATCCACCTGATCCGCCGTGATCACGCCGTGGCGCAACCAGTTGGCCAGGTGCTGGCTGGAAATGCGCAAGGTGGCGCGGTCTTCCATCAGGCCCACGTCGTCCAGGTCCGGCACCTTGGAACAGCCCACGCCCTGGTCGATCCAGCGCACCACATAGCCGAGCAGGCCTTGCGCGTTGTTGTCCACCTCGGCCTGGATCTCTGCCGCGCTCCACGGCCGATCAGGTGCGATAGGCACGGTCAGCAGGTCAGCCAGCGGGGCCAGCGGCTCGGCCAGGCGCTCTGCCTGGCGGGCCGCCACGTCGATGCGGTGGTAATGCGTGGCGTGCAGCACGGCGGCGGTGGGCGAAGGCACCCAGGCGGTGTTGGCGCCGGCCTGCGGGTGCACGGTCTTTTGCGCCAGCATGTCCGCCATGCGATCGGGCATGGCCCACATGCCCTTGCCGATCTGCGCCTTGCCGGCCAGGCCACAGGCCAGCCCGATCTGCACGTTGCGGTCTTCATAGGCGGCGATCCACGGCGTGGCTTTCATCTGGGCCTTGCGCAGCATCGGCCCGGCGCGCATCGCGGTGTGGATCTCGTCACCCGTGCGATCGAGAAAGCCGGTGTTGATGAACATCACCCGGTGGCGCACCGCGTGGATGCAGGCGGCCAGGTTTACGCTGGTGCGGCGCTCTTCGTCCATCACGCCAATCTTGATGGTGTGCCGCGCCAGGCCCAGCAGGTCTTCCACCGCATCGAGCACGTCGTTGGCGAACGCGCATTCCGCCGGCCCGTGCATCTTGGGCTTGACGATATAGATCGAGCCGCTGCGGCTGTTGCGGTAGAGCCCGCGCCCCTGCACATCGACCAGGCCGATCAGGCTGGTAATCACCGCGTCGACCAGCCCCTCGGGCGCGTCCTGCCCATCGGCCAGGCGCACGGCGGGCGTGGTCATCAGGTGGCCGACATTGCGCACCAGCAGCACCGAACGCCCCGGCAGGGTAAACGGCCGGCCATCGGGGGCAACATAGACGCGATCGGGCGCCAGGCGCCGCGTCTGCGTGGCACCGCCCTTGGCAAAGCTGGCCTGCAGATCGCCGCGCAGCAGGCCCAGCCAGTTGGCATAGGCCGCCACTTTGTCTTCCGCATCGACGGCGGCGATCGAATCTTCCAGGTCGCAGATCGTGGTCAGCGCCGCTTCCACCACGATATCGGCAAGGTGCGCACGGTCGGTCGCGCCGATGGGGTGGGCCGGATCGATCACCAGCTCGATATGCAAACCCTTGTTGCGCAGCAGGATGTTGGCGCCGGCGCGCCCCGCCCATTGCGCCGGGTCGGCCAGCACCGGATCGCCGCCCGCCCAATCGGCCCACGAACCCTGCGCCAGCGGCACGGCCTGGTCCAGGAACGCGCGGCCCCAGGCAATAACTTGCGCGCCGCGCGCCGGGTCATAGCCCGCGCCCGCCGCCGTGCCCGGAATGGCATCGGTGCCATAGAGCGCATCGTAAAGGCTGCCCCAACGCGCGTTGGCGGCATTGAGCAGGAAGCGCGCGTTGAGGATCGGCACCACCAGCTGCGGCCCGGCCAGTTCCGCCAGTTCCGCGTCCACACCCCATGGGTCCACCTGGAACGGCAGCACCTCGGGCACGAGATAGCCGATCTCGCGCAGGAAGGCTTCGTGCGCGGCGGCGTCGAACGCCTGGCCAACCCGCGCCTCGTGCCAGGCGTCGAGCGCCTGCTGCAAGCGCTCCCGCTCGGCCAGCAGGACGCGGTTTTGCGGCGCAAAGCGTTCCAGCAGCGCGGCAAAACCGGCCCAGAACGCCTCGGGCGCAATCCCGCTGCCGGGCAGCGCCTGGTCTTCGACGAAGGCGGCAAGCGGCGCCGCCACGGCCAGCCCGGCCCTGGTTGTCATGGTCATGGCAATGGAGTCCTGTGGCGTCCTGCCGGCTTAGCGCTGCGGCGCCTTGGCCAGGATCGCGGCCGTGGTGGTGTGGGTGTTTTGCGGCGTGGGCGCGGGCATCTGCTGCACGCGGCGAATGTTGCGACCATGGCCCTTGGCATCGGTGCAAAGCTGCCCGTCGCGCATCACGAAACGGCCGCGCACCAGGGTGTGGATCGGCGCGCCCTGCGCCACCCAGCCCTGGAACGGGGTGGAATTGCCCTTGGACTGCAGATCGGCCGAATCCACCACGGTTTCACGGTCAAGGTCCACGATCACGATATCCGCGTCCGATCCGGGCAGCAGCGCGCCCTTGCGCGGATAGAGACCAAAGGCCTTGGCCGGGGCAAGCGAGGTCATCTTCACATATTGCGTGATGGTCATGCGGCCCGAAACCACCTGGCTGAGCATCAGCGGCATCTGGGTCTGCACCCCGGTAAAGCCGCAGTCGGCGGTCCAGATATCGTCGCGGTGCTTTTCATCGTGGCTGTGTGGCGCATGGTCGGTCGCGATCATGTCGATCGTGCCGTCGGCCACGCCCTGCCACAACTGGTCCTGGTGCACCTTCTCGCGCACCGGCGGGTTGACGCGGATCAGCGACTTCTTGTCGGTATAGGCATGCTCGTCCAGCAGCAGGTAATGCGGGCAGGTTTCCGCGGTGATGTCCACCCCGCGCAGCTTGGCTTCGCGCAAGGGGCGCAGTTCGTCGCCCGAGGAAACGTGCAGGATGTGGATGCGCGCGCCGGTCCATTCGGCCAGGATCGCGGCGCGGGCCACCGCTTCCACCGCCACGACCGGGGGCCGCGCGTCGAGGTGGGCCAGCGGGTCGCAGCGCCCGGCGGCCATCAGCTTTTTCTGGCGGCGCGCCATGATCGAGGCGTTTTCGGCGTGCAGCGCCACGCGGTAGCCGTGCTTGGCCACGATCTCGAACCCTTCGAGGATCGCGCCTGAAGGCGGCGAGGGCAGATTGCCGAAGGTGTTGCCCATGAAGCACTTGAACGCGGCCACGCCGCCTTCGATCAGGGCTTCGAGTTCATCGATGTTGGATTCGCCGAGCAGGCCATAGATGCCGAAATCGACATAGGCGGTTTCGGCCTGCTTGAGCTTGAGATTGAGCGCCTCCACCGTGCCGGTCGGCGGGTTGGTGTTGGGCATTTCGAACACCGTGGTCACCCCGCCCATTGCCGCGCTGGCCGTGCCGGTTTCCCAGGTTTCCTTGTGGGTATAGCCCGGATCGCGGAAGTGCACGTGCGCGTCGATCGCGCCGGGCAGCAGGTACTTGCCGGCAGCGTCGAGCACGTCGGCCGCCTCGGGCATGGCATCGGCCGCGCCGATGGCCAGGATGGCACCATCCTTGATGGCCACCGATGCGGCAAAGGTGGTGCTGTCGGTCACCAGGGTGGCGCCGTGGATGACAAGATCGGCAAGCATCGGACAGTCTTTCTGTGGGGGAACGGACAGGATTACACGAAAGGGATTACACGGCCGAGATTACAGGGCGGCCCAGCCACCATCGACCGGCAGGTCGACACCGGTGATCTGGCGCGATGCGTCGGACGCCAGGAACAGGCAGGCATTGGCCACGTCCTCGGCCTGGCTGATGCGGCGCAGGGCATATTCGGCGGCGTGCTCGGCAATCACTTCGTCTTCGCTCAGGCCGCGCGCAGCGGCCATGCCGGGCATCACCTTGGTGCGGAAGCGCGGGCCATCGACCATGCCGGGCGCCACGATGTTGACGTTGATGTTGTGCGGCCCGGCCTCGATCGCGGTGGACTTGGTAATCCCGCGCAGGCCCCACTTCGATGCCGAATAGGCCATGCGCCCGGCGCGGCCATGCATGCCGAACGTGCCACCGACATTGACGATCTTGCCATAGCGGCGCGCGATCATCGCCGGCAGCACCGCGCGCATCATGTGGAAGCAGCCCGCCATGTTGAGCCGCACGATCTCGTCGAACGCTTCGGGCGTGGTTTCCCATGCCGGCAGGCCAACCGGGCCGGTTCCGCCCGCCACGTTGACCAGCACATCGACCTGGCCGTGGGCGGCAACCACAGCGGCAACGGCGGCGTCGCACTGCGCCGCATCGGTAACGTCACAAGAAAAAGTTGAAATTCTTTCAGCGTATTCGGGGTTGTCTTCACGAAGCTTTTCAAGAGCGGACAAGTCTCTTCCAAGAACAGCTACGAAAGAACCTTCCTTGCAAAACGCATTTGTGATCGCCGGGCCCATGCCCTTTCCGGCACCAGTGATGATCACAACTTTATCTACAAGGCCAATTTCCATACGTAACCCCATGAATTTTTTCCGGCGTCTTCACATATTTGAAAAATACTTGTTGATTTTTGCTGCAGCATGTGAAGTGCCTGTCACTGCATAGGC
Source organism: Novosphingobium rhizosphaerae (assembly GCF_050920675.1). Lineage (NCBI taxonomy): Bacteria > Pseudomonadati > Pseudomonadota > Alphaproteobacteria > Sphingomonadales > Sphingomonadaceae > Novosphingobium > Novosphingobium rhizosphaerae. The sequence goes on along the minus strand of NZ_CP137862.1, from coordinate 156,131 downwards.
TATCCCCTGTTGCCCTTGGTGTGCTAAAAGGATGGCATGCCGGTGCAAAAATACGAACGGAACCATCGTGGCGCTGCGTAACCAACGAATCTGGGCCTACATCGATGAAGTCGCGCGTGCCGGCTCGGTACGCCAGGCGGCAGAGCGCCTGAACATGACGCCTTCGGCCCTGCTGCGGCGCATCCAGGACGTGGAACACGATCTGGGCGCCCCACTGTTCGAACGCCATTCGCTGGGCGTGCGGCTGACTGCGGCGGGCGAACTGTTCATCCGCTGGATCCGCACGCAATCGGCCGAATTGCAACGCGTCTATTCGCAGATCGAGGAACTGGGCGGGCTGCAGCGCGGCGATATCCGCATCGCCTGCAGCCAGGCGGTGGCACGCAGCTTCCTGCTGCAGCAAGTGGTGGATTTCCGCGCGCGCCATCCCAACGTGAAGTTCCGCATCGTGGTGACCGACCATATCAGCGCGGTGCGCCAGTTGACCGAATACGAGATCGACCTGGCGCTGATCTTTCGCCCGCTGCGCCATCCCGAACTGCACCCGATCCTGTCGATCGGCCAGGGCCTGGTCGCGATCATGGCGGCGGACCATCCCTTGGCCGACAAGGCCGTGCTGCGCCTGCGCGAATGCGCGCATTACGACCTCGCCATGCCCGACACCGCGTTCGGCGGCCGCGAGATCATCGAAACGCGGCTGGCCAACAGCTCGGTCAAGCCGCGCATCGTGGTGGAATCCAACAATTTCGACATGCTCGGCGAAATCGTCGCGTCCAGCGATCTGATCACGTTCCAGATCGACATCGGCGCCGAACTGTGGCGCCGCGATCCGCGCTTTGCCGTGCGCCGCATCAACGATGTGGACCGCACTTATGGCCCGTTGGTGCTGGGCCAACTGAAAGGCCGCCCGCTGCCGCTGGCCGCCGCCAAGTTTGCCGAACAACTCGCGCGCGACATGCACGCCTGCCGCACCCTGCCCATGGCCGAAATGCCAGCGTTCGAAGACGACGAGGATGAACACCTCGCACTCGACATGCAGGAAGAAAGCCCAGACCAGCTGTGAGCCGGCCCCCTCACCCCGGAGCATATCCGGGGTGAGGGTTTGCCGGTCAGGACGCCTGGTAGATCGTCCGCGCCGCCTGCGGTGACACAAAGCCTTCGGCCAGGTCTGCCGCCAGGGCCTCGGGCCGGCGCGCATGGGGATCGCCCAGGCCGGCGCCGCCCGGCACATCGAGCACCAGGCGCTGCCCGGCGGGAATTTCCTGCCGGCCCTTGCCGCGCAGCACGGTGCCGTCCGTCAGCCGCACCTGGCCCAGCGAACCATCGGCACCGCCCTCGCGCCCGCGTGCGGCATGGCCCACGCGCTCGAACATGGCGAGCACTTCAAAGCCGCTGCCATCACGCATTGCCACTTCCACGCGCTGGCCCAGCCCGCCGCGCAGCGCCCCGGCGCCGCCGCTGTCGGCCAGCAATTCCTTGCGCCAGATCACGATCGGGGCGCCGTGCTCGGTCACTTCAACCGGCATGGCGCGCACGCCGCTGGGAAAGGCCGTGCCATCCAGGCCATCCTGCCCCGGCCGCGCGCCCGAGCCGCCCGAATTGAAGAAGATCGTGTCGAACAGGTCGCCCGGCGTGCCTTGCTCGATTTCGGGATGGCGCCCGCGCAACTGCACGCTCCACAGGCACGAAGACCCTTCCACCGGCACGCGATCGGGGATTGCCTGCGACAGGCATCCGAACACCAGATCGGGCAGCATCTGCCCCACGATGTGCCGCGCCGCCACCGGCCAGGGCCGCTGCACGTTGAGGATCGAGCCTTCCGGCGCATCCACTTCGTAAGGCAGCAGCGCGCCATGGTTGTTGGGCACTTCCGGGCTGATCACGCAGCGCAGCGCAAACACGGTATAGGCGCGGGCATAGTTGAGCACCACGTTGATCCCGCGCGGCAGGCAGGCGTCCGATCCGGCGTAGTCCACCTTCACGCGCTCCCCGTCGATGGTCAGCGTGGCGCGCAGGGTGACCGGGGCGTCATAGCCGTCGATCACCAGGCTGCTGCTCCACGAACCTTGCGGCAGGCGTGCGATTTCCGCGCGCGTGGCGTCGAGCGACTGGGTGACGATAGTGTCGGCCACGTCCTGGAGATCGTCCATGCCGAATTCGCCCAGCATCGCCGCCAGGCGCCGGATCGCGGCGTTGTTGCTGGTCACATAGCTCAGGATATCGCCGCGCACCTGCAAGGGCGTGCGCACGTTCTGGCAGACGATTTCCAGCAGTTGCTCGTTCAATTCGCCCCGGCTGGCCAGCTTCATCAGCGGGATCTGGATGCCTTCTTCATAGATGGAGCGGCCATCGGGTCCCTGGCCCAGTCCGCCGATATCCACCTGGTGGCAGCACACCCCGAACAGGCCGACGATCCGCCCCTGGTGGAACGCGGGCGAAACCACGGTCACGTCGTGCAGGTGCCCGGCGGTCAGCCAGGGATCGTTGGTGATGAAGTGATCGCCCGGCTCCATCGTAGCGAGCGGGAAGCGGTCGATGAAATGGCGCACGCCCGCCGCCATCGAATTGACGTGGCCGGGCGTGCCGGTCACCGCCTCGGCAATCAAGCGGCCTTCCAGGTCGAACAGCGCGGCGGACAGATCGCCCGCATCGCGCACCGTGGTGGAAAAGGCCGTGCGCATCAGGGTCTGCGCCTGTTCTTCGACAATGGCGATGAGGCGGGTCCAGATCACCTGGTGGCGCAGTTGCGACAGGGCATTGCTCATGCGCGGGGCTCCTCGGGCCGGCGGGTACAGACAAGCGTGCGGTTGGCATCCATGCGCGCGTCGAAGCGCGGCGAGACGACCGTGGTGGTTTCGCGCTCGGTCACCAGGACCGGGCCAAGCACGGCATCGCCCGGCGCCATGTCTTCGCGCGCCACCACGGCAAAGCGCAGGGGCGCACCATCCTGCGGATCGATCACCTCGCGCCAGGCGGTGGGCGTGAGCCAGCGATCGGGGAGCGGCGCGGCGGCGCCCTGCCCTTGCCACACTTGCGCTGCCACGGCGACGCGGAAGGTCAGCAGTTCCACCGGCAGGTCGAGCGCCTGGTTGCCATATTGCGTGCGATAGGCGGCCTCGAACAGGCCGCGCAGTTCCGCCACGCCAGGCAGCGGCCCTTCGGGCAGATCGAACGGGATTTCAAAGCCCTGCCCGGCATAGCGGCCCAGCGCCACGCGGCGTTCGCTTTGCGCAGCGCCCGGCGCGCCCTTGGCCACCAGATCTTGCGCCTGTGCGGCCATGGCGCCCAGCAGCGCATCGAGCGTCGCCAGATCGGCGCCCTCGGTCAGCAGCACATGGTGGCTGCGCGCCACTTCATAGGATACCGGCGCGCGCAGAAAGCCAACGGCCGATCCCACGCCCGCGCCGGCCGGCACGATCACCCGGCCAATGCCCAGCTTTTCGGCAAAGCGCACGGCATGGAGCGGCGCCGCGCCGCCAAAGGCGATCAGGCTGCGGTCTTCCAGCGTCATGCCCTGCTCCACCGCGTGAACGCGCGCGGCGCTGGCCATGGTTTCGTCCACGATCTCGCTCACCCCCACGGCCAGCGTGGGTGCCGCGCCGTCCCAGATGCGCAAGTCCGCCAAGGCGGTCGCCGAAGCGGCGGGATCGAGCGAGACCTTGCCCCCGGCAAAGCGCGCCGGATCGATCCGGCCCAGCACGATATCGGCATCGGTCACGGTCGGGCGCGTGCCGCCCCGGCCATAGGCCGCCGGCCCCGGTTCCGATCCGGCTGAATGCGGCCCCACGGCCAGGCGCCCGGCGCGATCGACCGAGGCGATCGAGCCACCGCCCGCGCCGATTTCCACCATTTCCACCACGGGAATGCGCAAGGGCAGGCCCGATCCCTTGCGGAAACGATGCGCGCGGCCAACCTCGAACACCTGGCTGGTCTGCGGCCGGAATTGATTGATCAGGCAGATCTTGGCGGTGGTACCGCCCACGTCGAGCGCCAGCACTTCCCCGGCGCCGCATTCCGCCGCCACCGAGGCCGCAAAGATCGCCCCGCCCGCCGGGCCGCTTTCCACCAGCCGCACCGGAAACCGTGCGGCGATGTCCACCGTGGTCAGCCCGCCCGAAGACAGCATCAGATAGAGCGGGCAGGCAAAGCCCATCTCCGCCAGCCGGGTTTCCAGCCGGCGCAGATAGGCGTCGACGATCGGCTGGACATAGGCATTGGCCACCGTGGTCGAAAAGCGTTCATACTCGCGCATTTCGGGCGAGACTTCGCTCGACAGCGACAGGCTCACGCCCGGCATTTCCTCGGCCAGGATGCGCGCGGCCTGCTGCTCGTGCGCCGGGTTGGCATAGGCGTGCAGGAACGCCACCGCCACCGCGCGAATGCCCTCGGCGCGGAATGTGGCCGCCGCTTCGCGCACGCCCGCTTCGTCCAGCGGCAGGAGCACTTCGCCGGTCGCAGCCATGCGCTCGCCCACGCCCAGGCGCAGTTTGCGCGGCACGAGCGGCGCGGGCTTTTCCATGGCGATGTCATACTGGTCGAAGCGGCTTTCGCTGCCCAGCGCCAGCACATCGCGAAAGCCTTCGGTGGTCAGCAGGGCCGTCGGCACCCCGCGCCGCTCGATCAGGGCGTTGGTCGCCAAAGTCGTGCCATGGACCACCAGGTCCACGTCGGCCGGGGTGAGCCCCGCTTCGTCGAGCAGCAGTGCCACCCCTTCGAGCAGGGCCCGCTCGGGCGCGTCATAGGTGGTGAGGATCTTGGTCGAATGGCGCGCGGTGGCGGTTTCCAGCACCACGTCGGTAAACGTGCCGCCGATATCGGCACCGATGCGCGCGCGGGGCCGCGAGAGTTGTTCAGCCATAGATGTCCTGGGGATTTTTCGCGAGAGTGGCATAGAAGCGGGCAAGGTGATCGGCCACCTTCACCGCCGGGTAGCGCGGGGTATCCGCCCCCACCAGTTCGGGCAGCGGCGCGACGACCACCGCGCGATCGGGATTGGCGAAATAGGGGACGGAAAAGCGTTCTTCCCCGGCGCGGTTGCGCACGCGGTGGAAGTTCGACAGGAAGCGGCCGTTGGACCACCACATCATCATGTCGCCCACGTTGATGGTATAGGCCCCGGCAATCGGCGGCGCCTTGATCCACACCCCGTCGCGGCGCTTCACTTCCAGCCCGCCGACGTCACCCTGGGCGAGGATCGTAAAGGGCCCTTCGTCGGTGTGCGGCACCATGTTCGAGACTTCATCATCGGCCATGGCGGGCAGGCGCGGATAGAAGTTCATCGACAGTTGCGAGGCGGGATGGCGGAACCACCCGTCAAAGCGGTGTTCGGGCAAGCCCAGGCCCAGCGCAAAGGCGCGCAGCAATTCGCGCGACAGGTTGAGCATCGCGTCGAGGTACGCCTCGCTCGCGGCGCGGAATTCCGGCATGTCGGCCGGGAAGCGGTTCGGCTGGTCGAAGATGGCGGCGTGGTCCATGTCCGCCGGATCAGCCGGCCATTCATGCTGCAACCGATATTGCTCGAACAGGCGGGTGTTGCGCGAAAAGCCATCGGCCTCGGGCGCGCCGATCCAGCCGCGATACCATTCGGGCGTTGCCGCGCTCTGCGCACGCTCTGCGCGCGGCCTGGCAAAGAACGCCGCCGCTGCGGCAAAGACATCCTCGCGCGCGGCCTGGGGCACGCCGTGCCCGGCCAGATAGAAAAAGCCGATCTCTTCGCAGGCGCGGGCGATGGCCTCGGCCACCTCCTGGCGCGCGGCGGCATCGCCGCTCAGGAACGGCGCAAAATCAATGAGAGGCACCTCGTCCAGCGTGATCGCTTGGGCGGCGGATACGTCATCGGCGGAACGGCTCATCGAACAGGCTCCATCGCGAAGGCCAAGGGCAGGGCGCGCAGGCGGCGCCACCATGCCGGCCGGGCATATGGTATGACTAAGGCAACACTTGGCCCCTGAGCGTTGTTTTTTTGGTACTCCCCCGCTGCCGAAACATCACCTTGGCGCACCACCCCCCACCGGCTAGTCCATAAACTGCACACCATCACCACAAGCACGGGCGCAGCATGACAGGCAACAACGGGCAAGCCGGGCCTTTGGCCGGAACCCTGGCAGGGCAGATCATCGCCCTCACCGGCGGCACGCGCGGGCTCGGCCTGGCGCTGGCCCATGCCCTGGTCGCCCAAGGTGCGCGCGTGGCGCTGATCGGGCGTGATGCCGCCACCGGTGCCGCCGCGCAGGCCAGCGTGGGCACCGCCGCCCGCGCCTATGCCGCAGACGTCACCGACGCCGCCGCGCTCGCCGCCACCTTTGCCGCCATCGCGCAAGACTTGGGGCCGGTCGATGCGCTGGTCTGCGCCGCGGGCGTCAGCAGCGGCAAGGCCCCGATCTGGGAAAATGGCGAGGCCGCCTATCGTCACTGCTTCGATATCAACGTGCTGGGCGTGATCAACGCACTGGGCGCGGCCATGCCAGCCATGGTGGCGCGCGCCGGCGGCCAGGTCGTGGTGATCGGCGGCACCTATGGACACAAGGGCGTGGCCGGCCAGGGCATTTATGCCGCCTCGAAATGGGCCGTGCGCGGGCTGGTACGCTCGGCCGCGCTCGATGGCGCGCCGCACGGCGTGCGGGTCAACATGGTATCGCCGGGCGGCATCGACGGCGAACGCCTGCGCCGCCTGTTCAGCCAATCGGCGGAGCGCAACGGCGAAGCGCCCGACGCACCCTACAACCGCTTTGTCCAGTCCACCGCGCTGGGCCGCCTGGTGGGCGAGGACGACGTTGCCCGCGCCGTGCTGCACCTGCTTGGCCCCGGCGGGCGCATGATGACCGGGCAGGACATCGTCGTCGACGCCGGAACGATACTCTGAAGGAGCCTGAACCAAGATGACCATCGATCTTTCGCGCTTTGGCCGCGGCACGCAGACCCTGCACGCCGGGCGCGATCCGGCGGCCAACTTCGGCGTGGTCAATCCGCCGGTCTATCACTGCTCCACCGTGCTGTTCGACAGCGTGGAACAGTTGCTGGAAACGCGCCGCGACCGCGCCTCGGGCGCCTATGTCGGCTTTACCTATGGGCGCGAAGGCACCGCCACGACCCGCGCGTTCGAGGATGCCATCACCCTGCTCGAAGGCGGCTATCGCGCCGTCACCACCAGTTGCGGGTTGGGTGCGATCTGCGCCGCGCTCACCGCATTTCTTTCGGCCGGCGATCACCTCCTGATCGTGGACAGCCTCTATGGCCCGGCGCGCGCGTTCTGCGAGGAATTCCTCAAGAAATTCGGCGTGGACGTGACCTATTACCGCCCCTCGATCGGCGCGGGGATAGAAGCCCTGATCAAGCCCAACACCCGCGTGATCTACATGGAAAGCCCCGGCTCGTTGACGTTCGAGATGACCGACGTTCCGGCCATCACCGCCGTGGCCCGCGCGCGCGGGATCAAGACCGTGTTCGACAACACCTGGAGCAGCCCGGTCAATTTCCGCCCGCTCGAACACGGCGTCGACGTGTCGATCAACGCCGCCACCAAATATATCTCGGGCCATTCGGACCTGATGCTGGGCGTGGCGGTCTGCACCGAGGAAGCGTTCATCCCGGTCAAGAAGACCGCCTCGGGCAGTGGCTATTGCGGCGGGCCCGACGATATCTATATGGCCCTGCGCGGCCTGCGCACCCTGCCGCTGCGGATGAAGCAGCACCATGCCTCGGCGCTGGCCGTGGCGCAGTGGCTGCAGGCCCGGCCCGAAGTGGCGCAAGTGATGTATCCCGCCCTGCCCGATGATCCCGGCCATGCGATCTGGAAGCGCGATTACGATGGCGCCTCGGGCCTGTTCGGCGTGGTGCTCAACGCCTGCACCGATACGCAGTTTGCCGCGATGCTCGATCACATGGACCTGTTCAAGCTGGGCTATAGCTGGGGCGGCTATGAAAGCCTGGTGGTGCCCACTTATCCGTCCGACCTGCGTTCGGAAGTGACGTGGGAAGCGCCCGGCCCCAGCCTGCGCCTGCATGTCGGGCTGGAAGACGTGGACGACCTTATCGCCGATCTCGAACGCGGCTTTGCCCGCATGCACGCGGCTGCCTGATATTCCCCTGTTTTTGCGGAGTTTTTCATGACCCTGGTTGCCATCAAGGCTGGCCCCTATGCCTTCACCGCCCGCCTGGAAGAGGAACTGGCGCCCGTCACCTGCGCCCGCTTCAAGGCGATGATGCCCTATGATGAAAAGGTCATCCACGTGCGCTGGAGCGGCGAAGGCGTGTGGATCCCGATGGGTGACACGGCTTATGACCTGCCCTGGGAAAACCCCACGCGCTATCCCGCGCCCGGCGAGTTCATCTTCTATCCCGGCGGTTATAGCGAAACCGAAATCCTGCTCGCCTATGGCGGCGTGGCCTTTGCCAGCAAGCTGGGGCCGCTCGCCGGCATCCACTTCATGACGATCATCGAAGGCAACGAGAACTTGGCCAAGCTCGGCAAGCAGACGCTGTGGGAAGGCGCGCAGTCGATCGCCTTCGCGATCAAGGACTGACGTGATTATGGCCCCGCATCCCTTCCTCACCGACACACCGCTGGGCCTGTTGATCGACGGGGCCTTCGTGCCGTCCGGCGATGGCCAGACCCTGCCTTCGCACAACCCGGCCACGGGCGAGCACCTCGCCGATTTCGCACGCGGCCAGGCCGCCGACGTGGACCGCGCCGTGGCGGCGGCGCGCGCGGCATTCGAAGCCGGCCCCTGGCCGCGCTTCTCCCCGGCCGAGCGCCAGGCGCTGCTGCTGCGGCTGGCCGATCTGGTCGCGGCCCATGCCGAAGATTTCGCCCTGCTCGACACGCTCGACATGGGTTCGCCGATCCGCCACACGCGCGGCAGCGTGGCGATGCTGACCGACCTGTTGCGCTATTACGCCGGCATGGCGCGCGGGATCGAGGGCGTGACCGCAACCCCTTCCGACCCCAATATGTTCGCTTGCACGGTAAAGGAACCGGTCGGCGTCTGCGCCGCGATCATTCCGTGGAACGGGCCGCTGTGGGCCAGCATTCTCAAGCTCGGCCCCGTGCTCGCCACCGGCTGCACCCTGGTACTCAAGCCAGCGGAGGACGCTTCACTTTCTCCGCTGTTGCTGGGCAAGCTGGCGCTGGAAGCGGGCGTGCCGCCGGGCGTGTTCAACGTGGTGACGGGCCTTGGCAGCGAAGCGGGCGCGGCGCTGGCCGCGCATCCCGGCGTGGACAAGATCGCCTTTACCGGATCGGACGCCACCGGCCGGGCGATCATGGCCTCGGCCGCCGGCAGCCTCAAGCGGATCAGCCTGGAACTGGGCGGCAAATCGCCCAACATCGTCTTTGCCGATGCCGATCTCGACAAGGCCGCGCGCATGGCGGTGGTCGCCGCCTTTGCCAATTCGGGCCAGGTGTGCAGCGCCGGCACGCGCCTCTTCGTGGAACGCGGCGTGGCGGATGATTTCGCCGCTGCCGTCGCCCATCATGCCGGCGCCCTGCGCCTGGGCAACGGGATCGATCCGGCAACGGACCTGGGCCCACTGGTCTCCGCCCGCCAGTTGGCGCGCGTGACCGGCCATATGGACGATGCCCTGGCCGAAGGCGCGGGCGCGGTCTGCGGCGGCGTGCGGCTGAGCGAAGGGGCCTTTGCCCAAGGGTTCTTCTTCCCGCCCACGGTGCTTTCGGGCGCGACGGACACGATGCGCGCGGTGCGCGAGGAAATCTTCGGCCCGATCCTGGCGGTGCTGCCGTTCGACAGCGAAGAGGAAGTGGTGACCCGCGCCAATGCCACGCCCTTCGGCTTGGGCGCGGGCTTGTGGACCGGCAACGTGGGCCGCGCCCATCGTCTGGGCCGCCGCCTGCGCGCCGGGTCGGTCTGGGTCAACTGCTACAACGCGATCGACCCGGCGGTGCCATCGGGCGGGATGAAGGCCAGCGGCATGGGCCGCGAATATGGCAAGAACCACCTGGAGGAACACCTGGAAACCAAGTCCCTCTGGATCGCCACCGATTGACGCGGGGGAGACGAGTCTGAAGGTGCGGGGCGGATGGCTTTTCAGCCATTCGCCCCGCGTTTTTTCACATCCACTTCTGCACAGTGGGCTTTTCGAACACCGCCAGCTTGTCGATCAGCGCCTCGGGCGCGGGATCGAGCGCGATGCCTTCGCGGTGCGCGGCGGGCAGGAACTTGCGCGCGATCATCGTGTCGATAAAGCCCATGAAGCTGTCGTAATAGCCATCGACGTTGAGCAGGCCGACCGGCTTGTCCACGTCGCCCAACTGGTTGAGCGTCCAGGCTTCCATGAATTCCTCGGCGGTGCCGATGCCGCCGGGCAGGGCAATGCAGGCATCGGCCAGATCGAGCATCCGCTCCTTGCGCGCACGCATGCCGTCCACAATCTCGCTTTCGCTCAAGGCCGGGTGCAGGTGCCCCTTGTCGTGCAGGCGCTGGGTGATCACGCCATGCACCCGCCCGCCGCCGGCCAGCGCCGCATCGGCCAGAATGCCCATCAGGCCCTTGTGCGTGCCCCCATAGACCACGGCGATGCCCCGGCGCGCCAGCGCGCTGCCCAATGCGGCGGCGGCCTCTTTATAGGCGTCCCCCTCCCCCACGTTCGATCCGCAGAAAATGGCGATGGCAGACAAGGTGCGGGGCATGGGGCAAGGCCTTCGGGCTGGGGCTGAAACGTTGGCGCCGGTGCTAGCCGATGCGGGCCGCGCTGCGCAATCGGGGAAGCGTTGCCCAAACGTGGCACATCGCGCAACGCGGCGCTGCCAAAGGGGCAACACCCGCGCCACGCCATCCGGGGCAAATGTGGGGCATTCCAACAAGAGGCCTCCCCATGACGCCCGAACAGAACAAGTTCATCACGCTTTCCGGCCCCGCCACGCCGCTGGGCGATCTGCTGCGCCAATACTGGCAGCCCGTGGCGATCAGCGAAGAGCTGCAAGGCGAACGCCCGCTCAAGGCGATCAAGGTGCTGGGCCAGGACCTGGTGCTGTTTCGCGACGAAGACGGGCGCCTTGGCCTGATCGACCGCGATTGCCCGCATCGCGGCGCGGACCTGGCGTTCGGCCGGCTGGAAGACGGCGGCGTGCGCTGCCCGTTCCACGGCTGGCTGTTCGATGTGAACGGCGCGTGCCTCGAAACCCCGGCAGAGCCCAAGGGCAGCAGCTTCTGCAAGCGCATCAAGCAGCGCGCCTATCCGGTGCGCGAAGTGGGCGGCACCATCTTCGGCTGGTTCGGCCCGCTCGACGCCGATGGGCAGGCCCCGGCCCTGCCCGCGCTCGATTGCCTTGCCGCCCCCGATAGCCATGTCTTCTCGTTCAAGGGCTATCTCGACTGCAACTGGCTCCAGGCGCTGGAGGTCGGCATGGACCCGGCCCACGCCAGCTTCCTCCACCGCTATTTCGAGGATGCCGAGGCCGACGCCAACTATGGCAAGCAGTTCCGCGCCCATTCGACCGACAGCGACCTGCCGATGACCAAGGTGCTGCGCGAGTACGATTGCCCCGATATCGCCGTCACCCCCAGCGATTGCGGCCTGCGCATCACCACGCTGCGTCACCTCGATGGCGGCGACACCCATGTGCGCGTCACCAATGTGCTGTTCCCGCAGGCTTTCGTCATCCCGCTTTCGTCCACCATGACGATCACGCAGTGGCACGTGCCGATCGATGACGAGAGCTGCTATTGGTATGCCATGTTCACCAGTTTTGCCGAGCCGGTGGACAAGCCGCTGATGCGCGAACAGCGCCTGCAACTCTATACCCTGCCCGATTACATGCCGCGCGTGGGCCGCCACAACAACTGGGGCTTCGACGTGGCCGAGCAGAAGACGCGCACCTTCACCGGCATGGGCGAAGACATCAACGTGCACGATCAGTGGGCGGTGGAAAGCCAGGGCCGCATCCAGGACCGCACGCGCGAGCACCTGGGCACGTCGGACAAGGCGATTGTCGCCTATCGCGTCATGCTGATCAACCAGATCAAGAAAGTGCAGAAGGGCGAAACGCCGCTGGCCCTGCCGCCACTGGGCGAAAGCAACGCCGGCGCCGGCCCGGCCACGATCGACGGCGTGGCGCCCGGCGGCACGACGCCCGAGGCCTATTGGCGCGACGCGGTCGAACGGCTGCGCGCCGAGGCGACCTGGACCGTGCCCGCGCTCGCGCTATGAGCGGGTTCGTCTTGGCCCACGGGCTGTGGAGCGAAGATCAGGTGGCTGCCGCAGCCGACCTGCCGCGCCGGCTGGCCGATGCCGGGGTCCATTCGGTGCGCCTGGGCTTTCCCGACCTGCACGGGATCGTGCGCGGCAAGACGGTGATGGCCGCCGCCCTGCCCGGCGCGCTGGAACAGGGCCTGTCGATCACCTCCAGCCTGCTGCTGAAAGACACGTCGCACCGCACCGTGGTGCCGGTCTTTGCAGCGGGCGCGGGCATTGGCCGTGCCGATCTCCAGGGCGCGGGCGATCTGGTCATGGTACCCGATCCGCTCAGCCTCAAGCTCCTGCCCTGGGCGCCGGGCACGGCCTGGCTGCTGGGCGACCTGTTCTTTGCCGATGGCACGCCCTACCCCTGGTGCCCGCGCCGCATCGCCCGCGATGCGGTGGCGCGCCTTGGCCAGCGCGGCCTGGCGTTCATGAGCGGGCTGGAAGTGGAATTCCACCTCACCCGCCTGGTCGATCGGCGCCTTGCGCCCGATGACGCCGGCCAGCCCGGCACGCCGCCCGATGTTGCGCTCACGCACCAGGGCTATGCCTATCTCACCGAGCAGCGCTACGACACGATCGAGCCGATCCTCGATGTGCTGCGCGAGACTTGCGCCGCGCTGGATCTGCCGCTCACCTCGATGGAGCTGGAATTCGGACCGTCCCAGGTGGAATTCGTGTTCGGCGTGCAGGAAGGCATCGCCTCGGCCGATGCGATGATCCTGTTCCGCACCGCGGCCAAGCAGGTGGCGCGCCGCCATGGCCATCACGCCAGCTTCATGTGCCGCCCCGCCCTGCCCCAGGCGATGTCGAGCGGATGGCACTTGCACCAGTCGCTGATCGATAGCGCCAGCGGGCGAAACGCCTTTGCCCAGGGCGATGGCCAGCCCGGCCTTTCGGCGCTGGGGCAGCACTATCTGGCCGGGCTGCTCGATCACGCCGCCGCCGCCATGCCGCTCACCACGCCCACGATCAACGGCTACAAGCGCTATCGCGCCAACTCGCTGGCGCCCGATCGCATCGCCTGGGGGCAGGACAATCGCGGCGCCATGCTGCGCGTGCTGGCCAAGGGCAGCCCCGGCGCCACCCGCATCGAAAACCGCGTGGGGGAGCCGGCGGCCAATCCCTATCTCTACCTCGCCTCGCAGATGGTTTCGGGCCTGGCCGGCATAGAAGCCGGCGCCCTGCCGCCCCCGGCGGTGGACAGCCCCTACCAGGCGCCCGCCCCGCTGCTGCCCACCAGCCTGGAAAGCGCCCTGCCCGCGCTGGAACAGAGCACCACGCTACGTGAAGGGCTTGGCAGCGGCTTTGTCGATCACTTTGCCCGCATCAAGCACGCCGAAGTGGCCCGCTACAACGCCACGGTCACCGATTGGGAACACCGCGAATACTTCGATCTGTTCTGAAAACCCGCGCCTGACGGGTCGCACGAAAGTCCCCCGGATGATCTCCATCCGGGGGACTTTTTCTCAACCGAACATTGTATCAGCGGAGTCGATAGTTTTGCCGTCAATGCGCGTAATCGATTATGAAAGGGGTGGGTCGCCAAAGGCGAGACTAGTTTGAGCTATCGGATCCGGAATCTCTCCCTTCATAACCCGATCCACTAGGCGACTAAATAAATTTGTGTCCAAAAAGTAGTTGGGATATGCACGCTTTAGCGCATTGATGTTGTCTACCGACACAAGAACAATCTGGTTCGGCGATTTATCGGGCAGCTGGCTTTCCAGCTCTGTATAAAGCTTGTTGGCTTCCTCCGATTGTTTTGCCTTATACCGCCTAACGGTGATTTTTAGTGCCTCGGGATCAACCTCGACAATAAAGTATTTTTCATCTTTCGCAGAACCAAGCGTCGTGATGGTGGCATTATAAACTTGCAGCATTTCCTTTACGTGTAGCTTGTGTACAAGCTCGCCAATCTCCGCAATCAACGCCTTCTTCGCCGTAGGCGTGCCGGGAACTGGCGTCGTCTTCTCAATTGCCGCAATGGCGGAACCCATTAGCGCGAAGAACCGGAGCCAGTCCTCGTCCCCTTGGTTCGACTTCAAAGCTTGCTTTGTGAAGATGCCTACCGCCTCGACGGCGGTAGCCCACGCATGCTGCGCTTGGGTCCTGATCTGCACCTCGACCCGGAGCCCCGTATAGGCAGACGTGTCGTGTGTCCCACAGTACTCATACACTAAATGATAGCAACGGTAGCCGTCTGCCTTCGTCTGGTTGATGTAGTCCTTCTCGCTCCGAAATTTATGGTCAAATCTGCTAGCTTTATATTTCTGAACAAGTCGATAAACGCTGCTCAATCGAAGAAATATAGCCCGACAGCCAGCAATATCTTGCATCTGCGTCATACGCATAGTCGGCTTATCGACCAACTTTTTATGAATTGATTCTAATCGCTTCGACCGCTGCGCGACAATCACCGAACGCTCGATTTTCCGAGCTTTGTTGCGAAGAGTGATCTGGAACGTGTTTAGCGGATAGGAGTGCGCAGATCTCCAGTTGTTGAGGATTGCAAGCGCATTGAAGCCTTCCGTGGTAATGACAGGAAATTCCATTCTCTGAAGCGCTTTGCCTGCCGCATTAACCTCTTCCGGTCTAACCTGTCTTATTCACCGCGGCGGGTGAGAGGGTTGGCGGGAGTGGCGTAAGCGATTGCTTTGCAGTAGGAAAATGGGTGTCTAGACCAGTCCTTCAGCGAGGCAATTTATGCCACGGACCACACCCGCCGGGAGCGATGATAGCGCACCGGGATTTTCGTTTCCAGCGGTTGGCGGCAAGAAGGTCACAACCGCGTTCGACGGTGGCCGGCTGACCTCTGACGGCGGCGTTCTGCTGCTGGCGCAGGCCGAGCGCGCGATGGGGATCTGCCGGCAGCTTGCTGCGTGCATCGCCGATCCGCGTGACCCGACGCGGGTGATCCATCGCCTCGATGACATTCTGCGTGCCCGTGTGTTCGCGATCACGTGTGGCTATGAGGACGCCGATGATCTCGATGCCCTGCGCGACGATCCGGGCTTCCGCCTGGCGCTGGGCAAGTTGCCGGGATCGGGCGCGGGGCTGGCCAGCCAACCGACGATGAGCCGCTGGGAGAATGCACCGACCACGCGTGAACTGGCCCGGATGATGGTCGCGATGATCGGCGTTTACTGTGCCAGCTATCCGGCCCCACCGGCGGCGGTGACGCTGGATATCGATGACACGTGTGATGTCGTGCACGGCTATCAGCAGCTCTCGTTCTGGAACGGACATCACGGTGAGCGCTGCTTCCTGCCGATCCATGTGTACGATACCGCGAGCGGGCGGCCGGTGGCGATGCTGCTGCGCACTGGCAAGACGCCGTCGGGTGCCGAAGGTGCCGGCCACATCCGGCGCCTGGTGCGTCATATCCGCCAGCACTGGCCCGATACCCACATCACCATCCGCGGCGATGGGCACTACGCCCGTCCCGAGATCATGGCGTTCTGCGAGGCGGCCGGGGTCGATTACGTGTTCGGCTTGCCGACCAACGCCGCGCTGCGGGCCGATCCGGCCATCGTTGCCGTCGCCGATGCCTGCGCGGTCAAGCGGGCCCAGGCCCAACATCCGGTCCTGCGCAACTATGTCGAGACCCGCTACGGCGCCAAAAGCTGGAAGAGCCAACGCCGCGTCGTCGCCCGGATTGAGGCCAGCACGCTGGGCATGGACATCCGCTATGTCGTCACCTCGCTGACAGAAGGCTCGCCCGAGCACATTTACGACACGCTCTATTGCGCGCGCGGCCAAGCCGAAAACCTGATCAAGCGCCACAAGACCCAGTTGGCCAGCGATCGCACCTCGTGCCGCTCGGCCAATGCCAACCAGATGCGCCTCATCCTGCATACCGCCGCCTACTGGCTGATGTGGCGCGTCCAGCAGGCCATCCCCAAGGCCACCTCTCTGGCCACTGCCGAGTTCGCAACGCTGCGCCTGCGGCTGCTCAAGGTCGCCGCCCGCGTCATCGAGACCGCCTCGCGCATCCGTGTCGCCTTCGCGTCAGCATGCCCCGACGCCGGCGTGTTCAAAGCCATCGCCACCAGTCTCCGGCCAGCGCCGACATAGCCAGCGCGGCTGTGCCGCACAAAGCCCGAGCCATCGCCCATCAACCTCGAAAAGCCATCGGTTTTGCTGCGGCGAAAAACGCCGCCGAAACCGCGCGCCCGGATCACGCGGCCACCGACACATCAAACCCGGCACGCCCCAGTGCAGCGGGCTCATGAATAAGCCGGGCTAAATTCAGGCACTACCCACGCCATATGCGCCCTCCCGCATGAGACGTATGAGCTTACCGCATTTTAACAATCATTCTAAACAATAATCCGCTCCTGGCCTGTCGCTCAAAGCACCGTGGCGCCGCCGTCGATCACCAGTTCCTGCCCGGTGATATTGCGCCCGCCCGGCCCGGCCAGATAGAGCACCATGGCGACAATATCCTGCGCTTCACTGGGTTTGCCCAGCGGAATGCCCATGTTCGCCACATAGGCGCGCAGGGCTTCCTCCTCGCTTACCCCGCCCGCTTCCGCCTGGGCTTTCCACGCCGCTTTCATGCGTGGAATGGCGATCGGGCCGGGCGCGATATAGTTCACCGTCACCCCGTCGGGCCCGGCTTCCAGCGCGGCGCTGCGGGTCAATCCGCGCAGGCCCCATTTCGAGGCGCTGTAGCTCGAGCGCCCGGCGCGGCCGCGCATGCCATGGTTGCCACCGATCATGATGATCCGGCCCTGGCCCGCCGCGCGCATCACCGGCAAGAGCCGGCTGAGCACGATGAACGGCGCGCGCAAGTTGGTGGCCACGGTGCTGTCGAAGTCTTCGAGGCTATACTGGCCGATCGGCGGCGAGAGCGGTCCGGTGGTGCCAGCGGCATTGACCACCACGTCCACCCGCCCGCCGCTCCACGCCAGCAGCCCATCGAGCGCAGCCTCCAACTGGCCGGCATCGCGCACATCGGCGGTCAGTGCCAGGGCACGGCGGCCCAGTCCCTCGATCTCGCCCACCAGGTCATCGAGCGCGGCGGTGCGCCGGCCCAGCACGGCCACGTCGTGCCCCTCGCCGGCCAGCGCCAGCGCGATTTCGCGCCCCGTGCCGGCACTGGCGCCAGTAACGAAAGCGACGCTCCCGGTTGCGATACTCATTGCGCTTCGGCGAAGTAACGGCGGTTGGAACCGGCCTGGATCTTGTAGATCGAGCTGCCAGCGCGGCTGGGGAACGGCAGCTTCACATAGTTCTGCTCGAACCGCACGTCGCTGGTCGATGGGCCACGCACGATGCGCGAATCGTATTCGTCCCAATCCACCTTGTAGAACAGCGGAAACGCATCGCTGGCGGCATATTCATAGAACAGGATGCGGCGCGGATCGCCCGACAGGTTCACGCTCGACCCATGCAGCGTCATGGGATGGTGAAAGCTGACCGTGCCCGGAGGGCCTTCGAGCAGCACCGCCTTGGCCGGATCGATCGCATCGGCCAGCACCGCGCCCACGAAATAGCCTTCATCGTCGTGATGGTCGATCAGCGGCCCCTTGTGGCTGCCGGGGATGACCTGCATCGCGCCATTGGCGGCGCTGGCGCCATCGATCAGGATCGAGGCGACCGTGGTGCCCATGTGGGTGTGCGGGGCAAAGGCCCAGTCCTGGTGCCATTCCAGCGCGTCGCCACCCTTGGCGGACTTCATGTTGATCTTGGTGTGGTTCAACCGGATCATCGGGCCGATCAGCCGCTCGGCCAGCGCCATGATCGCCTCGTTTCCGGCCAGCGCGGCATAGAAGGGATCGATGCGGTTGGGCTTCTTGATGCGCTGCACTGTGCGGTTGCCGTCAAGATCGGTGGAGAAATCGTACCAGGCGTTGTCGTCGGCCACCTCGGCCGCCGCCGCTTCCACCGTATCGGTCAGCGCGCGCAACTGGTCCAGCACCGGCCCTTCCAGCAGGCCCGGCAGCACGACATAGCCGTGCTCGTCATAATGCGCGACGGCGTCTTCAAGGTTCATGATGGCATGTCCTCTGGCAAAGGCAGGTCGGTGATGACCATGTGGGCCTTGTAATGGGTAATGGCGAGCGGCAGGCGCGCGGCGCGCAGCGCATTCTGGCCCGTGGCGCCGCAGGCCCAGAACACCGGCAGTTCGCCGGGCAGAACACGTTTCATGCCGTGCCCGCCATAGCTGTCTGCCAGGCTGGCAATGCCCAGGTCTTCGGGCAGGCCGAGCGATACCGGCGCCCCGTGAAAGCCGGGATGGCGCGCGGAAACCAGCGTGGCGCGGATCGCGTCGGCCGGGGTCAGCGCGCGCATCGACACGATCAGCTTGCCGCCGAACGGGCCGACCGGCACCGTCTCGCGCGTGGTTTCGTACATCGCCGAAACGTCGCCCTCTTCCAGATGGCGCAGGCGCACGCCGGCACGCTGCAATAGCGCCTCGAACGAAAACGAACAGCCGATCACGAACGGCACGAGATCGTCGCGCCAATGCGTGCTGGCATCGCGCGGCGTGTCGACCAGTTCGCCATCGCGAAACACCATGTAGCCGCCGGTATCGCGCGCGATATCCAGGTCGTCGGCAATGCCGGGCATGTCGCGGCGTCCCGGCTCGCCCCGGCCCAGCAGCGGCAGCGCCTGGGGATTGGCGCGGGCATAGGCTTCGAAATCATCGGCATAAGCAGCAGGCACGGCGATCAGGTTGCCCTGCACATGCCCCCGCGCCACCAGGTTGGTAAAGCCGGTGAACCGCCCATCGCGAATGGCCCGGCGCATGGCACGGGGGTCGCTGTGGTCCAGCGGGGCAAGAGAGGCGGCGTCGTTCATGGCGTTTCCTTACCAAGCGCAGCGCGATGCAGGGGTTGCTTTTTTCGGTCAGGGGCGTTGCCGGTCCTGCGCTGTTTTGCCGGGGCGCGATGACGGAAAAGGAAACACTTCCCCCTCTGGCGCGCGGAGCAGCCATCCCATGACGAGGCCCACGAAGACTTATGCGATCATCGGCGGTGCGGCGGGCCTGGGCGGCGCGCTGGCGCGGTTGCTGGCCGCTGGCGGCCCGGATAGCAACAGCGCCGTGTGGCTGGCTGATGAACCGGGCGCCGCAGCGGCCGCGCCAGCCTTGGCCAACGTGGCGTTCCACCCGATGGACCTGGCCGATCCGGCCGCGCCGCGCGCGCTGGTCAAGACGATCACGCGGCGCCAGGGCCGGCTCGATGGCCTGGTCGTGGCCGCTTCGGCCATGGGCGGGGCGCCGCTCGCCGATTGGCAGGCAAGCGATTGGGACCGCGCTGCCGCGATCAACTTGCGCCTGCCGTTCCTGGCGGCGCAGGCGGCGCAAGGGCTGCTGACGCAAAGCCGCGGCAGTCTCATCCTGGTATCGTCCACTGCCACTTTGCGCGGGCAGGCGCAAAGCCATGCCTATCAGGCGACCAAGGCGGGCCTCGCCGGCCTGCTGCGCAGCCTGGCGGCAGAGCTGGGGCCACAGGGCGTGCGCGTCAACCTGGTGCTGCCCGGCTGGGTGGAAACCCCGCAAACCCAGGCCTTCTGGCGCGCACAGCCCGATCCCCAGGGCGCGCGCGCGGCGATCGACACGCGCATTCCGCTGCGCCGCCATGGCAGCGCCGAAGAAGTCGCCGCCGCCATGGCCTGGCTGCTGTCAGACGCTGCCAGCTATGTCACCGGCGCGACGATCCCGCTCGACGGTGGCGATACCGCCGTCTGAAAAATCAGGCGGAGAGTTCGCCTTCCGACAGGCGCCCGGCGTGGCGCAACGCGGCCAGGCTCAGCAGCAGGGCGCCAGCAGCCACCGCGATCCACGCATGCCAGCTCCCCAGCCCGAAATAGATCGCGGGCGTGAGGAAAGAGGCGAGCGAGACGAACTGGTTGACGATGCCCGCCCCCAGGCCCGCCCCGCCGGCCCGCTCCGCCACGCGCGGCAACAGCGCCATGCACACGCCCGAAAGCGCACCAAAGGCAAAGACCCAGCCCATCAGCCCGGCCACCGCCGCTGCCAGCGGGCTGGCCGGCACGAACAGCAGCGCCTGCGCCAGCACGCCCACGGCGGCCATCGCGGCAAACAGGCGCAAGGGGCGCATCGCCCGCGCCAGCAAGGCGCCGGTCACCGTGCTGCCCGCCAGCACCGCCAGGATCTTGGCCCCGGCCACGATGCCCGCCGACGCCGCCAGCGAAACGCCATGCGTCTTGGCCAGCCAGCCGGCCGCCACCAGGCTGGTGCCATAGGAAACCATGTTGGGCAGCGCGGCCGCCAGGGCCAGCAGCAACAGCACGGGATTGGTCACCCCGGCGCGCAATTGCGCCAGTGGTGAGCGGGCCAGATCACGCGGGGCGGAGGCGACGCGCGGCAGGAGCATGGCGCCGGCCACGCAGGCCAGCATCACCGCGCCGTGGGCGGCAAAGGCCAGGCGCCAGCTCGCCCATTGCGCCACCAGCGCCGCCAGCAGCAATCCGGCGGAAAAACCCGCCGGGGCATATGTCGCCCACAGCGCCATGCCGCGCGCGCGCAGGCTGCCGCCCAGCGTGGTCATCAGCATGGCCGCCCCACCATTGAGCACGCCGACATAGGCAATGCCGGCCAGGACCATCGACAGGTCGAACAGCCACAATGCCCGCGCCTGCACCAGGCCCAGGTCCGCCACGGCCAGCAGCAGCGGTGCCAGGATCAGCACGCGGCGCGGCCCCAGCCGATCGACCAGCCCGCCCCCCAGGGTGGAGGTGATGGCGGCGGGCAGCGAAAACAGCGAAATGGTCCAGCCGATCGCGGCCGGACCACTCGAAAAATCGCGCGCGACCAGGGCGGTCAGCGGCGAAAGCATGCCGACCATCGCCATCGACCCCAGGCCGATGGCATAGACCAGCACCAGGGTGAACACCTGGCGACTGGTGCCCTGCCACCCCGGCAGCAGCCCATCGATGGGATGTTCGGGCGGCTGCCGGGCGATGGTGTGCGACAAGGCGTTTCTCTTTTTTCAATGGGGGCGGAAAGAGGAGGCCGGCACGCGCCGGCCCCCATTTTCCGCAGCATTTGCGATCACTGGCGGTATTGCAAGGTCAGCCCGATCGTGCGCGGACGATAGGACTGCTCGTAGAACAGCGTGCCGGTGGAACTGTCGTGCCCGCGCGAGAGCAGGTCGCGCGAGTTGGTCAGGTTGTCGACGAACAGCGAGAGATCGACCCCGCCCTTGCGCAGGCCCATGCGCAGCTGGACATAGTCGCGGCCCGGCAGGGCATAGAGCGAGGAGTCATAGCCGAACGTGCCCACCGCCGAAGGGATCGTGTCGTCGCTGGTGAAGGTATAGTCCACCCGCGCATAGCCCGAGATTTCCCCCGTGATCGGCGCTTCATAGTTGCCATAGGCATGGCCCGACCACAGCGGCCCGCTGATGCGTTCGCCCGCGGCGCGCAGCAGCACCGTGCCGTTCTTGATCGTCACGTCATCGGCATAGTGCACGTTGGTATAGCCGATGTTGCCACCCACCGAGAGCCCGGTGACCGGGCGCACATCGAGCGAGAGTTCCAGGCCCTTGCCATTGGCATCGCCCAGGTTCGACACATACGAGAAGCCGCAGTTGAGGCGCACCGCCTGCTGGATGTTCTTCCAGTTGACGATGTAGCCGCTGACATCGAACGCCACCTTGCCGCCGAGCAGGCGCCCCTTGGTGCCCGCTTCATAGGACCACAGCGAGTCCGATTCAAAGCTGGTCGGCACGGTGCTGGTGGTCAGGCCCAGCGCGGTCAGGTCGCTGGCACAGCGTTCGGGCAGCGTGCTGGGCTGCGCGCCGGCCGGGCGGAAGCCCTTACTGGCCGAGGCATAGAGCATCGCGTTGTCATCGACCTGGTACTTGGCAGCAAACTTGGGCGTCCAGGCGCCTTCGCTCGTCTTGGTGATCACCTGGGTGCGCGAACCGCCATTGGTCGGGCCGTCCTTGGTCTCGTCGAACGTGAAATCGACCTTGGTATAGCGCAGCGCGGCAGTCAGCGTCAGCTTGTCGGTGGGCTTCACGTCCACGCTGGCAAAGGCGGCGTACTGGTCATCCTTGGAGGTGATGATATCCACCAGGCTATAGCGGTTGTCATACTGCTGGAAACCGCTGACCAGGACGCCGGGAATGCGGCCCGACGAGGTGAAATTGGAAAAGTCCTGCTGGCTGTGGGTGTAGAATACCCCGGCGCTCCAGTCGATCAGCGGATTGTTGGCCGAATAGGCCCGCAGTTCCTGCGAAAAATTCCGCTGCTTGAGCGTGAGGTAATCCTCCATGTTGGTGATGTCCTTGTTCGCATATGTCCCGAAGGGCGAACCCGAACGCAGGGTGGAGAAATACGTCGAATAGTCGAGCGTCTGGTACTGCTCGCGCTTGAGGTACGAGGTGTTGGACGCGATCGTGACCGTGCCCAGCTTCAGTTCCGCCGTCAGCGAGGGCATCAGCAGGCGGTCGCGGGTCGGCTCGGTCTGGTAGACACCGCTGTGGTAATCGCCGTCCTTGGCGTTGCCATAGCCTTCCCAGAAATCGTCGCGCGCGTTCTGGCGCAAGTATTGGTAGAACACCTTGGGCGTGATGGTCAGCGTGTCGGTGGGCTTCCACGCCAGGGCCACGCGGCCCACCATGTTGCTCTGCCAGTTGATATCCTTGGCTTTGACGTTGTCCGTGCCCTGGGTCACCTGGTCGATATAGCCGCCCTGGCGCTGGTACCAGCCGCTGGCGCGGAACGCGAGCGTATCGGTCAGCGGCGCGCCCACGGCCAACCCGCCTTCATAGCTGGGCGAGCCGTGGTCGGTGAACGAAACCTGGCTGCGGCCATAGATGCTGGTCTTGTCGAAGCTGGGCGAAGGGGTGATGAAACGCACCGCGCCGCCTTCGGAACTCGCGCCAAACAGCGTGCCCTGCGGCCCACGCAGCACTTCCACGCGCTCCAGATCGAAAATGCGCGGATAGGGGTTGCCGCCGTAATAGCCGATGTTGCGGATCTGGATCGGCGTATCGTCGATATAGATCGCGGTGGTCGAAGACCCCACGTCTGACTTCAGGCCGCGAATGGCGATGTTGGTGCCGTTGTTGCCGGCCACGCCCGAGGTGGTGGAAAACTGCAGGGCCGGGGTGATGCGCGCAATGTCATCGATGCTGCGCACGCCTTGGACGTCCATGTCCTTTTGCGAATAGGCGGCGATCGACAGCGGGACCTTGCTCAGCGTTTCGTCGCGGCGCTGTGCCGAAACCACGATTTCCCCGGTCGCATCGCTGGCAGCATCTGCGGGGGCCGGCACCGCATCGGCGGCGTGGGCGATGCCTGCATCCAGCGCGAACGGCGCCACGCTCGCGATCAGGATCAGGGCGCTGCGGCGCAACCGGCCACGGCCGGCGGGCAACGAAAGACTGTGCGACATAATGCTTATCCCTCTTGTTATGCTTCTTGCCTCCCACAGCCCTCGTCCGTTCCGCGCCTTGCCTGGGCAAGGATTGCGGCCGGCCGCCATTTGGCGGCAGGGCAGCCGTGGCGCCATTGCGCCCTGCGGCTCCCCGATCGTGCCTTGGTGTTCTCCCCAAGCAGGCCTTGGCTCACCAACAAGGTGATTCACAAACCGCCCGGCCGCC
Source organism: Novosphingobium rhizosphaerae (assembly GCF_050920675.1). Lineage (NCBI taxonomy): Bacteria > Pseudomonadati > Pseudomonadota > Alphaproteobacteria > Sphingomonadales > Sphingomonadaceae > Novosphingobium > Novosphingobium rhizosphaerae. The sequence goes on along the minus strand of NZ_CP137862.1, from coordinate 132,348 downwards.
ATTGCAAGAATCGAACCGGAGTGTTGCTATTCTTGTGCAACAGCGTGCCATCGGCGCTGGTGTTCGCAAGCGCGAAACACCCCATGGCCCAACCAGCACTTCGCATCGCTGGCAAGTGTGGGTCGCACCGCGTAGAGCAGGCGGGCGGCAACAGGAAGGAAACGCGATGCACGGATCGACCTGGCATGTGGGCGCGGTGCTGCCCGCTGCCGATGCGCCGCCGCTGGGCGCCCATGCCATTACCATCGGCGGCGATGGCCGCATCGCCGCGCTGGCGCCGTGCGACCCGTCAGGCCTGACCACTGCCGAAGCAGCGCTGGTGGCCATGCCCGCGCTTGCCAATGCCCACGATCATGGCCGTGGCCTCGCCACGCTCGCCTGCGGGGTGGCCGATGCGCCGCTCGAACACTGGATGATCGACCTGGCGCGCCAGCCGCGGGTCGATGCCTATGACACGGCGGCGCTGGCGCTTGCCCGCCTGGCCGGATCGGGCGTTGCCGCCGTCTATCATTGCCACAACACGCAAAACGGCGCCGCCCTGCTGGACGAGGCCGAGGCGGTTTCCCGCGCTGCGCGGGACACCGGCGTGCGCGTGGCATTCGGCTGGCCGTTCTTCGATGCCAATCCGCTGGTCTATGGCGATCATGCCGAACTGGCGCGGTTTTTCCCGCCCGAACGCCGCGCGGCGATTGCCACGATGGACCAGGGCTTGCGCTCCTGCGCCACCAACATGGCCCTGTTCGGCCGCGCGCAGGCACTGGAACACGATACCTTTGCCCTGCACTATCATCCCGTGGCGCCGCAATGGGCGCAGCCGGCCACGCTAGTGGCGATTGCCGCCGCATCGGCCGCCAGCGGGCGCCGCGTGCACACCCATCTGCTCGAAACGCGGCTGCAACGCGAATGGGCCGATGCCCATTTCCCGCAAGGCTTCGTGCCCTGGCTGGACGCCATCGGCCTGCTTTCCCCGCGCCTGACCGTGGCGCACGGGGTGTGGCTGCGGGCAGACGAACTGGCCCTGCTTGCTGCACGCGGGGTAACCGTTTCGGTCAACGTCTCGTCCAACTTGCGCTTGCGTTCAGGCTTGCCGCCGCTGGCCCAGATCGCCCAGGCCGGCGTGGGCCTGGCCCTGGGCCTCGATGGCATGGGGCTTGACGACGATGCCGACATGCTGCGCGAAATCCGCCTCGCGCATTTGCTGCTGGGCCAGCCCGATCGGGACGCCAGCGGCCCGGCGGCCCTGCCCGGCACGCAGGCTGTGCTGCACGCGGCCTGGTCGGGCGGGCGCGCCGCGATCCTGGGGCCAGACGATGGCGGCGGGCGCCTCGCCCCCGGCGCCCCGGCCGATATGCTGCTGATCGACCGGCGGCGCATGGCGCAAGACTGGATCGGGGATGGCTGGCCCGCCGATCCCGCCTGGCTCCTGGCGCGGGCAACGCGCGCCGATGTCGCCCACCTGCTGGTCGGCGGCCGCGCCGTGGTGCGCGATGGCCGGGTGACGGGACTGGACGAAGCCGCCCTGGCCGCCCGCCTTGTCACCCAGGCCCGCGCCGCGCGCGCTGCCACCCCGCCCGACACGGCACGGATCGCGCAGACGCAGGCGGCCACGCATGCGTTCTACGCCGCCGGCTGCCACTGCGGGCAGCCATAACGCGCCTTACTTCCCCGCCACCATCAGCGTGGCGAGCGTCAGGGTTTCCACTCCGGTCTTGATGCTGATCGCCGGATCGGGCGCAAAGAACGGGGAATGGTTCACCGGCACCGGCTTGCCTTGCGCCTTGTATTGCGCCGCCATCGCAGCGCTGGTGCCACCGATGCTGAAATAGACCGAGCGCACCTTGCCACCTTGGGCGAATTCGGAAAAGTCCTCGCTCGCGGTCCAGCCTGGCTCGCTCGCCGGGATCAACACCACGCGATCCTTGCCCAGCGCGGCGGTCAGCGTGGCGGCGGCCTGTGCACCCAGCGCCGGCTCGTTGATTACCGATCCCGTGCCGTGCAAGTGCACCACATCGGGCGCGGGCGCGCCCGACATCATCGCCACTGCCTCGGCCGTGGTCTTGACGCCCTTGAGCAGCCCATCGCGCACGGCCGGATCATAGGACCGCAGCGTCAGGCCAAGGTCAGCCGTATCGGGAATGATATTGGCCGCCGTGCCGGCATGGAACGATCCCACCGTCACCACGCCGAATTTCATCGGGTCTTTCTGGCGGCTGATCACGGTCTGCACGTCTTCGACGAAACGCGCGCCCATTACCACCGGATCGATGCTCTTGTCGGGCATCGAGCCATGCGCGCCCACCCCATGGAACGTGACGTGCACGGCATCGCTGGCCGAGGTGGTGAAGCCTTGCTTGATCGTCACTTCCCCCGCCGGCGAAGGGCCGACATGCGCGCCAAACGCGAAATCGGGCTGGGGAAAGCGGGTATAGAGCCCTTCGGCCAGCATCGCCTTGGCCCCGGACACCACTTCCTCGGCCGGCTGCCCGACCAGGATCACGGTGCCATGCCAGCGCGCCTTCATGGCCAGGAGCGCACGCGCCGTGCCGATCCACCAGGCCATATGGATATCGTGGCCACAGGCATGGTCGACAAACGTGGTCTTGCCATCCGCATCGGTCTGCTGCGCGCGGCTGGCAAAGGGCAGGCCGGTCTTTTCCTCCATCGGCAGCGCGTCCAGCTCGGTGCGCAGCAACACCACCGGCCCCGCGCCGTTGCGGATCACGCCGACGATGCCGGTCTTGCCCACGCCCGTCGTCACCTCCACGCCCATGGCCTTGAGCTGCTTGGCCAAGACATCGGCCGTCCGCGTTTCGCGAAAGGCGGTTTCGGGGTGGCTGTGCAAGTCCTGATAAAGCGCCTGGAGATCGGGCCAGTCCTTGGCGAACTGGGCATCGATCGCGGCGCGCGCGGCGCCTGGATCGGCCTTGGCCAGGGCAGGCGGGCAAGCCGTGGCGCAAAGCGCGAAAGCCAGAGCGGAAGCGCAAGAAAAACGGTGCATCATCAACGCGCCTTGTGCCACACCGCGCGGCGCAGGGGCAAGGCCCGGCGCGCCAGCGCCACCACGCCCAGCCCCGCCATCTGCAACGCTGCCGCCGCGGCGAGGAAGCCAAACACGAAGCCGATCCGCGCCACGCCGCCCGGTGCTTCCAGCCCATGGGCAAAGCCATGGCCCAGCCCGGCCAGCGCCACCCCGGCCGCTGCCAGCCACAACGGGGGGCGCAGGCGCAACAGCGCGGCCAGCGCCAGCCCGACAACGCTTGACCCGATCATCACTTCGGCCAGCCCCGCCGGCACGAGCGCGGCGGTGACAAAGCCGCCCAGCATCGCGGCCAGCAGCGTAACCGGCAGCACCCGCGCCGCGCGCCCGCCGATGATCCCGGCCCAGGCCCCGGCCAGCAGCATCGCCGCCAGGTGATCGGCCCCGGTCAACGGGTGGAGCAGCCCCGCCACCAACCCGCCGCCGGCACCATGGCCGGGATGGGCCAGCGCCGTGCCGGGCAATGCCGTCAGGGTGAGCAGCGCAGAAAGGGCAACAAGGGCGGCTTTTGGAGGAAAGCGTTTCATGCGGGGATCCTTTCGGGCAGGCCGCCGGTCTTGACGATGAACTGGATGATCTCGGGCAGGCCCAGGCATTCCTTGAGATTGGTGAACAGGAACGGCCGCTCGCGGCGCATCCGCTTGGCATCGCGGTCCATCACGCCCAGGTCAGCCCCCACCAGCGGCGCCAGGTCGATCTTGTTGATGACCAGCAGATCGGATCGCGTGATGCCGGGCCCGCCCTTGCGCGGAATCTTGTCGCCGGCCGAAACGTCGATCACGTAGATCGTGATATCGGCCAGTTCCGGGCTGAACGTCGCGGCCAGGTTGTCGCCCCCGCTTTCGATGAAGATCAGTTCCAGGCCGGGAAAGCGACGCGCCATTTCATCGACCGCGGCCAGGTTGATGCTGGCATCCTCGCGAATGGCGGTGTGCGGGCATCCCCCGGTTTCCACGCCCATGATCCGCTCGGGCACCAGCGCGCCCGAACGGGTGAGGAATTCGGCATCCTCGCGGGTGTAGATGTCGTTGGTGATCGCCGCGATGTTCCAGTGGTCGCGCATCGCCTTGCACAGCCGATCGGTCAGCGCCGTCTTGCCCGAGCCGACCGGGCCACCGATGCCGACGCGTAAAGGTCCGTTGTGGGAAATCATGAGCGGAACAGCCTTGTGTAGAGCGTTTCGTGATGGAACGAGCAGAGTTCGAGGGCCGGGGTCGCGGTGCCGAGATCGTCGAGCGGACAGGCGCGCGCCGCCGCCGCGATCGGGCCGATGCGGCGGGCAAGCTCGGCCATGGCCAGTTGCCCGTCGGTCTGGCCCAGCGGCACCAGCCGCACCCCGGCCGAAACCAGGTTGGCGGCGGTGGCATGCAGGAAACCGTGCACAGCGGCGCCTTCGTCCAGCCCATGCGCGGCGGCGGCCAGGGCAAAGACGGTGGCATGGGCATGCGGCGAATCCCCGCGCCGCGCGGCATAGGCTTCCAGCGCGGGATGAGGCCAGGCCTTGCGCACCACGGCCAGGAACGCCGCGCCCTGCTGGCGGCTTTCCAGCGCGGTTTCGCTGCTGGCACGAAACGCGGCGGCCAGGTCGGCCAGGGCATCGAACGCGGCATCGTCATGCGCCACGCGCATCGCCTGCGCCAGCAGCACCGCATCCACCCAGCCGCCCCCGCGCGCGATCACCGCATCGACATAGCCGACCAGATCGCCCCAGGACCGCACTCGGCCATCGTCCACTGCCGTTTCCAGCCCGTGGCTATAGGTATAGCCGCCGATCGGCAGCGAGGGCGATGTCCACGCCAGCAGCAGGTGCAGTGCCGGTTCAGTGAGCATGATCGTGGTGGTGCCCATGGCCATGACTGTGATGATGCCCGTGATCATGGTCATGGCCATGCCCGTGATCATGATCGTGGGGCGCATGGTCATGATCGTGGCCATGCGCCCCCGTATAGGCACCGCCTTCGGGCGTGAACGGCGCCTCGATCAGGTCCACTTGCGCGCCAAGCCCACGCAGCATGTCCAGGATCACCCCATCGCGGCGCAGCAGGATGCACCCGGCATGGATTTGCGCGGGCAGATGGCGGTTGCCAATGTGCCAGGCCAGCCGCAACAGCGCGATCGGGCTCGCCGCGCGCACTTCCATCAACGCCTCGGGCACGGCTTCCACGCGCACCACGCGCCCGTCCGACAGCAGGAGCCCGTCGCCATGGGCCAGCACCATGGCTCGCGCCAGGTCGAGTACGAAATCGGTGCCGCCCGCCGCGACATAGCGGAAGCGGCGGCGATGCCGCGCGTCGTAATCCAGCACGATGACATCGGCTGCGCTGGCGGCATCCCAGCTTCCGGCGGGAAGCACGTCACGGGCGATGAGGGGCTCGGTCATGGTCACTTTCAGAACAGGAAATAGCGTTGGGCAAAGGGCAGTTCGGCGGCCGGCTCGCACGTCAGCAATTCGCCGTCGGCGCGCACTTCATAGGTTTCCGGGTCCACCTCGATATGCGGCATGGCGTCGTTGTGGATCATGCTGGCCTTGGAAATGCCGCCGCGCGTGTTGCGCACCGCTTCCAGCGGCCGCTCCAGGCCCAGCCGCTGCGCCATGCCCCCGGCAATGCCGGCGGCCGAAACGAAATGCAGCGAGGATTGCACCCCCGCCCGGCCCAGCGCGCCGAACATCGGGCGGTAATGCACCGGCTGCGGCGTGGGGATCGATGCATTGGGATCGCCCATCGGCGCAGTGGCGATGGAACCGCCCTTGATCACCATGTCGGGCTTGGCGGCAAAGAACGCGGGCGACCACAGCACCAGATCGGCCAGCTTGCCCACTTCGACCGAGCCGACGACATGGGCAATGCCATGGGCAATCGCCGGGTTGATCGTATACTTGGCGATATAGCGGCGCGCGCGCAGGTTGTCGTCGTCGCCATCGCCGGGCAGCGCGCCCCGCTGCACTTTCATCTTGTGCGCGGTCTGCCAGCAGCGGATCACGGTTTCGCCCACCCGGCCCATCGCCTGGCTATCAGAAGACATCATCGAAAACGCGCCCAGGTCGTGCAGGATGTCTTCGGCGGCAATGGTTTCGCGGCGAATACGGCTTTCGGCAAAGGCCACGTCCTCGGCAATGCGCGGGTCCAGGTGGTGGCACACCATCAGCATGTCGAGATGCTCGTCCAGCGTGTTGACGGTATAGGGCCGGGTGGGATTGGTCGAACTGGGCAAAACGTTCGGCAGGCCCGCCACGCGGATGATGTCGGGCGCGTGGCCGCCCCCTGCCCCTTCTGTGTGGAACGCGTGGATCGTGCGCCCGGCAAAGGCGGCGATCGTGCTTTCGACAAAGCCGCTTTCGTTGAGCGTATCGGTGTGCAGCGTAACCTGGATATCCAGCTCGTCCGCCACGGTCAGGCAGCAGTCGATGGCAGCGGGCGTGGTGCCCCAATCCTCGTGCAGTTTGAGGCCGCAAGCCCCTGCCTCGACCATTTCCACCAGCGCCAGGGGCTGGCTGGCATTGCCCTTGCCGAACAGACCGAAGTTCATCGGCAGCGATTCCAGCGCCTGCAGCATCCGCCCGATGTGCCATGGGCCGGGGGTGCAGGTGGTGGCCAGGGTGCCATGCGCCGGGCCGGTGCCGCCGCCCAGCATCGTGGTGATCCCGGCGTTGAGCGCTTCTTCCACCTGCTGCGGGCAGATGAAATGGATATGCGCGTCAACCCCGCCGGCGGTGAGGATGCGCCCTTCCCCGGCGATGATCTCGGTGCCGGGGCCGATCGGAATGGTCACGCCCGGCTGCGTATCGGGATTGCCCGCCTTGCCGATGGCGTGGATGCGCCCGTCGCGCAGCGCCACGTCGGCCTTGACCACGCCCCAATGGTCCAGGATCACCGCATTGGTGATCACCGTATCGGGCGCGCCCTGCGCCCGCGTGATCTGGCTTTGCCCCATGCCATCGCGGATCACCTTGCCGCCGCCGAATTTCACTTCCTCGCCATAGACGGTGAAATCCTGCTCCACCCGGATCAGCAGCGCGGAATCGCCCAGGCGGATGCGGTCGCCCTTGGTCGGGCCAAACATGCCGGCATAGGCGGCGCGGGTCATGCGCAGGGCCATGGTCAAAGCGCTCCCATCACGGCGCCGCGAAACCCGATGACCACGCGCGCGCCTTGATAGGGGATCAACGCCACGTCGCGCGACTGGCCCGGTTCGAACCGCACCGCAGTGCCGCTGGCGATATCCAGCCGGTGCCCGCGCGCCGCCGCGCGATCGAAGTCCAGCGCCGGGTTGGTTTCGGCAAAGTGGTAATGGCTGCCCACCTGGATCGGCCGGTCGCCGGTGTTCGCCACAGTCAGCACCAGCACCGGGCGCCCGGCGTTGATCTCGATCTCGCCATCGGCGCACAGGATTTCACCGGGGATCATGACGGGTTCCTTCACCGGATGGGCTTATGCACGGTCACCAGCTTGGTGCCGTCGGGAAAGGTCGCTTCCACCTGGATGTCGTGGATCATCTCGGCAATGCCGGGCATGACCTGGTCGCGCGTCAGCACGTGGCCGCCGCTGGCCATCAGGTCGGCCACGCTGCGCCCATCGCGCGCGCCTTCCACCACGTGTTCGGTGATCAGCGCGATGGCTTCGGGATGGTTGAGCTTCACCCCGCGCTGCAACCGCCCGCGCGCCACCATCGCGGCCATCGCCACCAGCAGCTTGTCCTTCTCGCGCGGGGTCAGTTGCATCGCGTTCCTTTCAGCAGGTCCAAAGCGCCGGCAGGCGCGGCGCCAGCCCGAACACCGCCGCGCGCATGGCGCAGGCCGCCGCCATCACTTGCGCGCGCAGCGCCTGGGGCTCGGGCGCGGCCCAACGCAGCAGCAGCATGCCATCGAAACTGGTGGCCCCGCCATGGGGCGCAGGCGCCAGGCCCCGCGCCAGATCGAGATGCCTGGCCGCATCGCGCCCCACATAAAGCATCGTGGCCAGCGCGCGGGCCTGGCCCAGCCCATGGGGCAGTTCGCGGGAAAGCGTGCCCTGCTCGGCGCCATCGCCGTGCAAGTGCAGGGCATCGGCCCAGATCAGGCGCCCGTCGCGGCGGATATGCCAGGCATCGTGGACCAGCCCCTGGGTAAACGCCTCGCCCATGGCGCCGCGCCCCAGCACGAGCGTTTCGACCGCCAGCAAGGCGCCATCGCCCGCCACATCGGCTTCCAGCCGGCGGCGCAGGCGCGTGCCCTGAAACAGGATGGCTTCCTGGCCCAGCCATTCGCAGCGCCCGCCCGCGCCCACGCTCAGGTGGGTTTCCACGGCAATGTCGGGATCTTCGGGCAGCACGCGATAAAGCTTTTCGGCCGCTTGCGTGGTCACCGTGCCGCAGGCCCCCGGCTCCACCACCACCTGCACTGCCACGCGGTCTCCGCCGGTCAGGCCGCCGCTGGTGGTCAGGCTCACGGCCAGGGGAAATTCGCCGGCCGCGGCATCGGGAAACAGCAGGCGGCAAGGCGCCTTCTGGTAGATATCGCTGATCCCGTTGCCACCAAATGCCACGCGCGACAGGCCGGTCAGGCGCTGGTGCCCGGTCAGGCGCTGATGGCGGGCGGGGATCGCATGCATCGTGGCATCAGGCTATGCCCCGCCAACCCCGGCTCATGTAGCCAATTGCGCAACACGGCGTTGCCGCGCGCTCACGCCGCGCGCAGGTGGCTTCCCCCGCTGCGTGCGCCCGCAGCGCCATCGTCGATGCGGAAGCTGGCGAACGATTGCGCCAGCATGTTGACTTCGCGCGCCAGGCTTTCGGTGGCGGCAGTGGTTTCCTCCACCATGGCCGCATTCTGCTGGGTCATCCCGTCCATCGAACCGATTGCCGTGTTGATCTGGCTCAGGCCCGAAGACTGCTGCGTCGCGGTTTCCGAAATGGCGGAAATCACCCCGCCCACGCCGCTGACCTTGGCAATGATCCGCTGCAGCGATTCGCCCGTATCGTGCACCAGTTCAGAGCCCGATCGCACATGCTCGGTCACCGCGCCCACGCGGGCCTTGATTTCCTGCGCGGCTTCGGCGCTGCGCTGCGCCAGGGCGCGCACTTCGCTGGCCACCACGGCAAAGCCCTTGCCCGCCTCGCCGGCGCGCGCGGCTTCTACCCCGGCGTTCAGCGCCAGCAGGTTGGTCTGGAACGCGATCCCGTCGATCAGGGTAATGATCTCGGCAATCTCGCGGCTTGCCTGGTCCACGTCGCTCATCGCGGCAATGGCGCGGCCCACCACGTCGCCCCCGCGCGCCGCTTCGCTGCGCGCCTCGGCCATGGCCTGGTTGGCATTGCTCGTCAGGTCGGCATATTCCATCACCTTGCGGGTGATATCGGCCATGGCCGTGGCCGAAGCCTGGACATTGGCGGCCTGGCGCTCGCTGCGGTTCGAAAGGTCGATCGTTGCCTGCTTGATCTCGCCGGTCGTGCTGTTGATGCTGGCGATGGAGCCCTTGACCGTGCGCATTGCCGCGCCCAGCCGGCCCAGCGCCTGGTTGAAGTGGTCGGCCAGTTCCTGGAAATCGGCGGGCAACCCTTCCAGCCGCACGGTCAGATCAGCGTCGGCCAGCGCATGCAGCCCTTCGGCCAGGCACGCCATGGCGCGCTCGCGATCCTGCACCGCGGCCACGCGCATGCGCGCGGCATCGCGGAACACTTCCACCGCGCGGGCCATTTCGCCCAGCTCGTCGCTGCGGTCGGCATCGGGAATGTCGATCTCGTTGTTGCCCTGCGCCAGTTGCTTCATCGTCTGGGTCAGCAGGGTGATCGGTGCGGCAATCGCCCGGCTCAGCATGCGCGAAAGGAAGAACGGCAGCCCGATCAGCAGGATGCCGCCCAGCGCCAGCGTCGCCCAGGCCAGTGTGATGGCGCGGCCCTGGCTGGCGGTGTTGGCATCAATCGCCTCGCTCTGGATGTCGCGCAGCTTGCGCAGCGGCAGGACCGCATCGGTCACCAGCACCGCCTTGCCCGCCGCGCGCACCGCCGCCTGGGCGCCCATCTGGTCGCCAGACTTGACCACCTCGACGTACTTGTCGCCCCAGTTCTTCCGCCAGGCCAGCGTGGCCGCGCGCGATTGCAGCACCAGATCACGCTCGATCGGATCGGTCAGCGTGGTTTCCAGTTCGCGGCTCACCTTGTCGTAATCGTCGCGCCCTTCGTAATAGGACTTGAGATACGAAGGATCAGCCGTGACCAGGTAGCCGCGCAGCTGGCTGTTCTGGCGCAGCAGCGCGGTTTCCAGGGTCAAGGATGCGGCGTGAACGCCGCGGCTGTAGTCACTGCGTTCGGCCGATGCGCTGATCTGCGCGATATTAAGACCAAAGATCACGCTCATCAGCGCGGCCGTCAGCGCCACAGCCATCAGGGCAAAGACCAGCTTGCGGGGAATGGGCAGGTTGCGTTCCATATGCGATCTTTCGGCCTTGGCCATTTGGGGGAAACGAACGATCAGAAATCGAACCGCAGCGAACCGGTCACGGTGCGGCCGTTGAGGACCTGGGCATTGGCAAGGCCGCCCGCCGGAATGCTGGCCGCACCCAGTTGCACGATGGCCAGCTTGTCGAACACGTTGAAGGCGCTCAGGCCCAGTTCCAGCCGCCGCAACGGGCGCACGAAGACATAGGGGCTGACCAGCACATAGCCCGGCTGCTTGAGCACGTTGCTGTCCTGGGCATAGCTGCTGCTCAGGCCATTGACCTGCGCCCCCACGTTGAACAGGTCGGTGGCGTATTCGGGCCGCGCCTGAAACAGCAGCGAAGGCTGGTGGCGCGGGGTATGGCCCACCACCGTGGGATCGTTGAGATCGCTGTCGATGCGCGCCTTCACATACGTGGCGCCCAGCGTCAGCCGATAAGGGCCATGGTGCGCTTCGGCTTCCAGTTCCACGCCCTTGGCGCTGTAGTCGCGCTGCACGTTGAGCACCACCGTCGTGCCGCTGTCGTCGGCGCTGATCTGGTAGTCGTTTTCGTGCGAAGAGGCCCAGAACCCGGTAACATAGACCGCAAAGGCCGACTTGCGCAGCTTGAAGCCCGCCTCGGCCTGCTTGACCGGGGCATGGCTCAGCGAGGAATCGAGCAGCTTGCCCGTTTGGCCGTTGACCACCGGGGTGAACATGGCGCGCTCGCCGGTGGCCCGGCCGCCCTTGCTGTACCGGGCAAAGACCGATGCGTCGCTCGCCAGGCGATAATTCACGCCCGCCGAATACGAGACATAGCGATAGGTGTAGTCGGCAATGCCGGGGCGCGCGAGCGGCAGGATCCCCACGGCGCTTTCGACGCCGCTGATCGTGCCATCGTGGTTCATGTCGATGCTGCCGGTGCCGTTGCGCCCATCGCCCAGGTCGCCGCCAAACAGCGTGCCGCTCACCTTGCCGGTGTCCAGGCGAAGGCTGCCGCCCACGGAAACGCGGCCGAACTGGTAGTTGACCGAGGCGTAGGGCGCCAGCACGCGATATTCCAGGTCATAGCGGCGATGCCAGGCCGAAGGGTTGCCCAGCGAGCCCATCCCGAACGAGGAAAAGCCACCTTGCGTCCTGGCGGTGCCATCGGCGGCAAACACATCGACCAGCGCCGATCCGGCGTGGCCGGATACCGAAGTGACCGCGTTGTTGAAATTGAACAGCGTGTCGACCGATTGCTTGGCCGCATAGAGCCCGGCCGTGGTCGTCAGCTTGCCATCGCCCACGGGCCACACCCGCGTGGCGCGCAGGTCGTTCGCCACGTGGTCAAGCTTGTTGAGCTTGGCATTGATCTCGAACTGCAAGGCCAGCAGGCCATTGCCGCCGATCGTGGCAGGATCGGCAATGGCCTGCCCTGCCGATGGCCCGGTGGCATAGGCGAACGTGGCGCCCGGACCTGCCACCATCAGCCCGATCACCGAGGCAGGGGCAGTCGCCACCGGCAGTTCCTGGTTGTACGCGCCGCTGTTGGCCGAATAGTGGAACCGATCCGAAACCGTCCACCCGCCCAGTTCGAACTGCGTCTCGAAACCGACGCTGCGCGACTTGCCGCGAATGCCCTGGCGACCGTTGATCGCCATGGGATTGTTGCTTTCATCCAGGCCCAGGCCCGATGCGGTATAGCGCGTCAGGAAAGTGTCGCGCCGCGCGCTGGTGCCCGGCACGTTGCTGATCACCGGCTTGGCATTGCTGCCCGAAAGCAGCACGGGATATTCCGAGTAGTCGGGCTCGCGGTCGTCCAGGAACTTGCCGTAGAAGCGGATATAGCCGCCGGCGAATTCGCGCGTGACGTTCAGCTTGACCTGCCCGCCCGAAAAGGCGTTGTAACCGATATGGCGCGGCCCCTCGCCGGTGCGATAAAATCCACCCACGTGAAAGCGCCAGCCTTGACCAAGGGGCGAGCCATAGGAAAAGTCCATGCGGTTGAGATCGTAGCCCAGCCCGCCGGAATAGCGCACGGCACCCCCGGCTTCCTCGCCGGTCTTGGAAATCAGGTTGATCACCCCGCCCGGCGAATTGGACGCAAACGTCGAAGCCGAACCGCCGCGAATGGCCTGGACTTGCGACAGGCTGAGATCGGCACGCACGAAGGAATCGAGCAACCCGAAGTGGATGTCGCCGAATTCCATCACCGGCAAGCCGTCTTCCTGGATGAGCAGGTACTTCGAACCATCGCCCGACAGCGGCAGTCCGCGCACGGTCATCGACGAATAGCCGTCGGTGCCGGTGGATTCGGCGCGAATGCCCGGCATGTTGCCGATGATCGCGGCCGTCGCCGTCACGCCCAGGCGCTGCAGGTCGGCTTCGTCCAGCGACGTTGCCGAAATCGCCGAATCCAGCAGGTCGCGCCCCTTGGCAACGCCGGTGCTGAATGTCTTGGCGGCCCGCGCCGGGGCGGCGGCCACCGCGCCGGGGTGATGCCCTTCTCCCGCATGGTCAGACACGTCTGCACCATCGGCGGCAAAGGCACCGGTGGAAACCATCATCGTGGCGGAAGCCAGCAGGGTAAAACGCAAGGTCATTTCCGATCTTCTCCCGATGCAACGGCATCTCCTGGGCCGGATTAGGGAAGGATCGCGAAATTATCTGTTGCGATTATATAGGCAGATTTGCGGAGGGTTAATGCAACCAGCGCAATAGAAATCAAATTTCTACGCAAACATACTTACGTATTTGGCGAAGATCGCGCCGTTTGACCATGGCGCATAGGTTCCAGCTCCCACCTGCCCTTTCAGGCAAGCCACTCGATCCATTCGCCATAGGGATGGACGCGCGCCAGGGTCTGGGTCTGTCCGCCGCTTCGCGCCCCCGCACCCCAATGCGTGGCCTGCAACATCACCGCGCTGCGATCCGCCGCCCATTCCAGCCCGATCCAGGCCAGCGGCCGTTCGGGCGTGGCCGCAGCGCCGGCGCGGATGATCGTCGCGGTGATCTCGCCGCGCTCCCCGGCCGACAGATACTGCATGACCATCGAATGCACGATCACCCTGCGGGTGCCCTGGGCCTGCGGCGCGGCCAGGCGGCGCTCCAGCCAGGGCGCGGCGCTTTCGCGGTCCACCAGCGGCGGATGGCGGCGCGCGATCGCGAGCGCGGCCTGCAGCCGCGCCAGGCGATCGGGCTTGTCGGGCCAGACATAGGCCTGCATGCGCGTGGCGCTTGCCGGCTCGCGTGGATCGATCGGCGCCAGGTCCACCCCGCGCGCGCTGGCAATGCGCAACGCAGCCGGCGGTGGAGATGCCCCGCGCCAATCTGGCACGATGGACAAGGGCGAATCCGCCGGCCCGCAGGTCCTGCGCCCAAGGACATGGCGATAGTGCCCCAGATTGAGATTGAGACCTGCACTGGCGCCCACTTCCAGCAATTCCACCGGCAGCGGCCCTTGCCTGTCCAGCGTCAGCAGCGCAGCGGCAAAGGCGGCCGATCGCGCCACTTCGTTGGTCTGGGTGGGGTGGGCCATCCAGCCGATGACAAACCCCTGGTGCAGCGCCAGCGCTTCGCCCACGGCTGCTTCGAAATCACCATTCTGGCTCGCAAACAGTGCAGCAAGGCGGGGCGGATCGCCCGCCAGCGCAAGGGCATGCAGCGCCGAAGCAAGCCTGAACGCCACGGCATCGGCGCCGAATTCGCCCGGCCAGTTGTCGAACATCAGCGCCAGTTCGGGGGCTTGGTCAAGTTGCCGCCAGGCCGCTTCCACCAACCGCGCCACGAAAGGTGAACCAAGCGCGGCAATGCGCGCGGCGTGGGTCCGCAAGCCATCCCGCCGGGGCTCTGCCACCACGCCCACCCTGGGCCCCGCCCCCGGCCCGGCGCCTTGGCCAAAACGCTTGCCCTGCCCCGCGGCGCTGGCCACTTCGTCTCGGGCCGGCAAAGAAACCGCCATCATCGTCAACGCCAATCGTGCCTGATCCATATCCACTTGCACGATATGGACGATCAGGCCCCAACAGGCCTCCACCACCCATCACGTAGAGATGCGTAGTCCCCCGTTCATGATGGCCATCACCACCAAACCCGCACCCCGGCCAGCGCGCGCAGCGCCGCGGCTTTTTCGCCGCCGGCGCGCACCGCCCGTGCAGTGCCGCCCAGTTGCCGTTCCCACGAAAGGCCAAGATAGGGCGCAAACGTGCGGCGCAGTTCATACCGCAGGCGCAGGCCCGCCTCGACCCGGTCGATTCCGGCGCCGCGGTCCCGGCTTCGGTCGCCGTGTAGGTCCGGCATGGCCTGCGCCGCCCAATCCAGTTCCACGCGCGGCTGCGCCACCAGGCGCTGGGTCACGCGTTGGTCATAGCTTGCTTCGGCCCGCCCGCTCACTTCGCCGCGGGTGGACAGGAAGACCGAGGTTTCCACATCGAACCAATAGGGTGCCAGGCCCTCGATGGTCAGCGCGGCATGGGTACGCCCCTGCCCTGCCCCCAGGTCCTGGCGCAGGCCCGCGCGCAAGTTGAACCAGGGATCCAGGGCATGGAGCCAGCCGGCCTGTGCTTCGGCGCGGTCCAGCCGCCCGCCAAAGGCCCCCTCGCCGCGTGTTTCGACGGCCAGCCGGTCGCTGTCGCCGCCCCACCAGCCCTTGGCTTCCCAGGCATAGTCGTCCCCGCCGCGCAGTTCCAGCTGGTCCACCATCACCTGGCTTACCGCCATGCCACCGCTTTCGCGAACCAGCGCGGTTCGTGCCCGCGCCATGGCCTGCGGATCGAACAGCGCATCGGCAGCGTGATCGACCGGTGGCGCCGGGGGAGCCTCCTGCCCGTGCGCCACGCCGCTGCCCAGCGCCAAGGCGGCGGCCCATCCCAGGCCGCGCTTCATGCCACCTGCTCCCGCACGGTGACCACACGAAACATGCCGGCATGCATGTGCAGCAGCATGTGGCAGTGAAACGCCCAATCCCCCACCGCGTCGGCCGTCAGGTCGAAGCTCGCCTTGCCGCCGGGCAGCACGTTGATGGTGTGCTTGCGCGGCGCGGCTTCCTCCGCCCCGTTCACCAGGTCAAAGAAATGACCATGCAAATGAATGGGATGGGGCATCATCGTATCGTTGATCAGCGTCACCCTTACCCGCTCGCCGGCACGAAATGCCAGTGGCGCAGGGTTCTCGCTCAGCTTCACCCCGTCGAACGACCACATGTAGCGTTCCATGTTGGCGGTCAGGTGTATGTCGAGGCTGCGCGTCGGCGGCGCCTGGGCGCGCGGCACCCGCGCCTTGAGATCGGCATACGTCAACACGCGATGGTCCACGTCCTCCAGCCCGGTCGGCCGGTCGGCCAGGCGGTCCACCGGCGCGGCGGCCAGCGTCGCCACGCCCGGCCCCATGCGCATCGTGGGCGGCGCCAGGCTCTTGTCGCGCATTTTCATGCCGCCATGGCCATGATGATGGGCCGGCGCGGGCTCTGGCGCCGAGAGGTCCAGCGTGCCGGCCGCCATGTCCATCCCGGTCATGTCCATGCCGCCCATGCCCATGTCGCGCATGGTCAGCAGCGGCCGCTTGCGCCGCGGCGGGATCGGTGCCGCCATCCCCGCTACCGGCGCAAGGGTTGCGCGGCACTGGCCCGATCTGTCGATGGCTTCGGCAATGATCGCAACGGGTTGCATCGAATTGGGCTGCACGATCAGGTCATAGGTTTCGGCAATGCCGATCTGCAGTTCATCGGTTTCCACCGGCGTCACGTCGCCACCGTCGGCCGCCACCACCTGGATTGGCAAGCCGGGCAGACGCACGTTGAAATTGGTCATCGCCGCGGCATTGATCACGCGCAGCCGCACTCGCTCGCCGGGGGTAAACAGCCCGGTCCAGTTGCCCGCGCTGTCGTGGCCATTGATGCAATAACTGTAGGTAGACCCCGTCACATCGGAAATGTCGGTCGGGTCCATGCGCATCCTGCCCCAGTCTAGCCGGTCGGCCAGGGACTGGTCGCGCCCGGCCAGCAAGCCGGCCAGGGTCTGCTGCTGGCGGTTGTAGAACCCGCCCTGCTGTTTCAAGCGCTTGAACAGCATATGCGGGTGCACGTCGGTCCAGTCGTGCAGCATCACCACGTGCTCGCGCGCGGCCGCTTCCGCCTCGCCCGCGGCAGGGTCGATCACGATCGGGCCGAACAGGCCCATCGCTTCCTGCATCCCACTATGGCCGTGATACCAGTATGTTCCGGCCTGGCGCACGGTAAACACATGGTCAAAGCTCTGCCCTGGCGCAATGCCGGGATAGCTGATGCCGGGCACGCCATCGAACTGGAACGGCACAAGCAGACCGTGCCAATGGATCGAGGTATCTTCGTCCAGGTGGTTGTGCACGCGCAGACAAACCTGCTGCCCTTCGCGCAGGCGGATCATGGGCCCGGGCGTCGTGCCATTGACCGTCACGGCATGGCCACGCCGCCCGCCCAGCACGACCGGCGCATGGCCTACCGTCAATTCGATCAACTCGCCCGAAAGCGTGGCCGGCGCCGCGCCCATCGCGCTATGCCGCATGCCCGCGCCATCGCCCATGGCGCGCGCCCAGTCGGGCAAGATCGTGCCCATTCCTGCGCCGCCCAATGCGGCTATCATCGTGCGTCGATCCACGGTTTCAGTCCTCTTCGCCAAGCACCTCGGCAAGGCGCTTTCTTGCGCGGTAAACTCTTGTCTCTACGGCTTTTTCGCTCACGCCCAAGAGAGCGGCGATATCGCGCTGCGCCATGCCCTCAACACCGTGCAGCACGATTGCCTCGCGCAAGGGCGCCGGCAGGCCTGCAATGGCATTGGCCGTACGCACCAGCTCGGCCCGTGCGCCTGCTTCCTGCTCCGGCCCAGGGGCTGGATCGGGCGCTTGCGCTGCCACCTCCTCGCCGCCGCGGTCGTCGCCCGTTGCACGCCAGCCCGACCAGAACCGCCGCACCGCTTGCCGTCGCCGCCAATCACGCCCCTTGTTCAGTGCAATCCGTCCCAGCCACCAGCGCATGGGCCGCTTCGGGTCATAGCGCGCCAAGGCGGCAAACGCGGCGATGAAGGTTTCCTGCGTGACATCCAGCGCGGCATCGGCCTGCCCGGTCTGCGCCCAGGCCACGCGATAGACCGCCTGGCGATGGCGCACCATGAGGTGGCGATAGGCTTGCTCGTCCCCCGCCAGGGCCGCGCGCACCAGCGCGGCATCGTCTGCCTGATCCAGCCCGTGGCGCACGCTGCCGCCGGCCCGTCAGCGGCGTTGCACGGGCTGCGCCGCCGCTTCGGGCGTTGTCCGGGTCAGGGCCGTGACCATGGCTTGGTCAAAGCGCACCTGTTGCTCGGGCCGCAGCACGCCGCGCATGGCAAACAGGTGTTGCAGCGTTTCCTTTTGCAGCATGCCCATGGCCTGATGCGAACGGTCCACCGCCGCCGCCACGCGCGGGCCATAGCCCTTTTCCGCCACGATCGCCTGTGCCAGGTCGCGGTTGTCCTGCGCCATCTGGGCGCCATAGCGCGCCTGCGCCGCGGCATAATCGCGCTCCAGCCGCGCAATCGCCTGCTCCTGGCCGGCATCGAGCGCCAGATCGCGATGAATCAAGGTGTGAAACGTGGTTTCCAGGGGCTGTGCGGGCCGAAACAGCACGCGCCCCACCCCCACCCCCGCCAAGGCCGCCACGAAGGCCAGCAAGACCGCCAGGGCCGTTTGGCGCGCGCCCATCACCCTGCCCCCAGCAAGACCACCGAAGGCGCCTGTGGCGGCAGAGCCAGCGGCCCTGCAGCCAGGCTTCGTGCGTCGTCACCGGGCTGCGGCGCGCGCAGCGGCGATTGCTGCTGGGCCAGCCCGCCCGCCAGGCCTACGGCCAAAGCCAGGGCTCCGGTCCAGGCGAGCTGGCGCCGCGCCTGGGCCTGTTGGCGGCGCAGGGCAAATCCCGCCATCACCGCCTGTTCGGTGCACGCCCAATCGAGTGCTGCTCCATCCGGCGCGACATCGGCCCGTGCACGCAACTGGGCCAGTCTTTCGTCTACGCTGGTCATCGGCATCGGCATCTCCTGTTCGCACCCTTGGCGCCTTTACCGCATCATACGCAGGCCGCGCCCCGCCCCCTCACCGCCATCGAACATTTTTTGGCGCGGCGGCAAGGGATCGCCGCACGGCATGCGTATCGGCTTTCAGGATATCCTCGAAAGGCTTGTACATGCACTCTCGCTCGCTTTCCGCGCTTGCCTTGGTCGGCGCCATGCTGGCCGCCCCCTTCCCCGCCCTGGCCAAGCCATCGCTGGCCAGGGCCAGTCCGGCGGCAGAGGCTGCCGTTTCCGCCCCACGGCAGATCACGCTCATCTTTGCCGAGCCGGTGTCCCTGCCCACCGCTCCCCTCGCCCTGGTCATGACGGCGATGCCCGGCATGGCACACCACAATCCGATGACCGTCACCGGCTTCGCCATCCGGCTTGGCGATGACGGGCGGACCCTCGTCGCCACCCTGCCACGCGCACTTCCGGCCGGCACCTATCGCCTCACCTGGCATGCGGCGGACAAGGGCGGCGAAAGTGCCGACGGCAGCTACAGTTTCACCGTCAAATAGAAAGCCGTGCAGAAAGGTCGGTCAAGAGACTGAATTTGCACATATTTTCGTTTTCGGCCGGTTTTGCCCCGATTTGCGGCAAAACCGGCCGAAATTCCTTGTAGCTGCCAACCGCTGAAGTTTCGCGCTATCTATTTGGTTTTTAATCCAAAATAACGCCAAAAGGCTATTTTGAGGCCGCCCACACAGGATTTGCCCTTACTCCGCTGGGCGCCCATGCACGGCCGCCGCAGCCCTGCCCCTTCCCCCGTATCAATCAGACCAAAGAGTCTTCCTGCCGGTTAGATCCTCTTTAAAGGGGTTAGACAAGTTAAGGCTGCGACCGATGCGGGCGAATCGCCGTGACCTCGCGATTCGTGCAAATGCCCCTGTTCCCGATAGATCGAGATTATGTTCCTGATGGATCGATGCGCCGTTCCCGAAAGGTCGTCTCCGCGTTCCCGATGGATCGACGGGCCGTTCCCGAAGGGTCGAAACCCGCGTTATGGCGTTCCCGATAGGTCGAACTTTGCCACGAACAGCCCAATTGACGCGACGGTTTGAATTTCTTTTTTGGAACAGGCCACGTGGAAGGTTCAATTGCGACAGAGGATTTCGCAGCCCCGCTCGCGGCCACCAACAGGCACGACACATCGCGAACGGATCGAGCAATCGTAGGATGCAGCGCATCGCGGTTTGCTTGGTTGTCTGCCAAATAGGGATGATCGTCGCGTTCGGGCATTGCTCGCGTTCGTCCACTCTCGCCGGTTCCTGATCCCGTCGCCGCCGTCGTCGTGTCCTGCCGGCAAGGCGCGTGGGAGCGGGCAAGTGTGTCTTGCCACCCTCCCCTCCCCTCCCCGCGCCGGCATCGCATATGGCGCGCTCGGTGTTTGGGGGGTGGTATGGCGAAGGATGTATCCGGCCAGAGAGCCGCGTGGGCCCTTGGCGCGTTCCCCTGCTGATCGTCATTGGCCAGCAGGGGAAGCGCGCGGGCGTGATTGCCTGCGCGCGCGGTTGGCTCAGCGCAGGGTGTGGCGGTGCTTTTCGTGATGGCGCTTGGTCCAGCCGATGAAGGCACGCTGCCAGTCGGCCGGGGTGCGTGCGGCATCGGCTGACACCCAGCGTTCGAACTCGGCATGCAAGGCGTGGAAGTCCCAGCCTGGGCACGTCTCGCGCAAGTGCGCCAGGGTTTCATCGGTCATGAAGCCGCGCGTGGCGGCGTGGCTCAATCCGGCAATGGTCGAGCGGATCAGGCTGCGTGCATCGACCGTGGCAGGCTTTGCAGCAGGGGCAGGCGTGGCCGCAATCGCGGGCGAAGCCGTGCGCGCGGGGGTCGGCTCCGGTCGGGCTTCGGGTGCGGGCAGGGCCTGTGGGGCGGGCAGTGGGGCCGGTAGCGGGGAGTGTCGTTTCCCCGGGGAAACGACTTCGGCGCCGTCCTTGCCGTCCACCCGGCGCATGCGCAAGAGCGGTTCGCCGGCCTTGCCTTGTTCAACGTTCAGGGCATAGCCGGGCAGGGCATCCTTTTCCGCCAGCTTGAGGATTTCGAACTTGAAGCGGCGATATTCGCCTTCCGCGCCCGATTTTTCGAACAAAGTCGGCATGGCAATGGCAAAGCCGTCTTCGCCGGCACCGCCAGCGTGCTTGCGCGCCACTTTGTACAGCCAGCGCTCGCGGCCACCGGTGATGTTGAAATAGGCGCGGTCGATCGCCAGGACGCCGCCTTGCATCATCACGCCTTCCCAGAACCAGTTGGATAGCTCCAGCGTCATGCCCTTGGAACGCTCGGTGCGTTCGTCGACGAGCTGGGTCCAGCCATCGAGCCACGAGAAGGTGGCTTCGCGGCGGTTTTCGGCGCGGATGTTGGTCTTGATCGTGGTGGCAACCAGTCGATCGAGCGCCTGGCCCAGCAGTTCATAGGCGCGCCCGGTGGTGGGGCGGCCGATCGCGCGCAGCAGGTCATAAGGCATGATGTTGAGCTTGCGCGGCACATCGTTGGCACCACGCCGCACCATGTCGGCCAGCACGCTGGCGCAATAGATCAGGATGTCCGCGTCCCAGATCGTGGCCATGCCATAGTCCGGGTTGCCCGAGACGTGCACCCACAGCTTGCCGTCGGGGCTGGTATAGTCGATCGGCTTGGTGCGCTTGGTCTTGGCCAGCGAAAAGAACGGGCGTTCCATCATCTCGCGCTGGTCGCGCAAGGGCATGTCGGCCACGTAAGGCAGGAAGACGTCGAAGCGTTCGCTGCTGGCGGAAGGTTTGCTGCGGGTCATGGAGATGCCGGTATTGCTGGATGGGGAAGGGGAAGCAGATGCGCCAATACCCGGTACCGGCAAGGGCCGGACCGGGGCAAGGTTGGGGGGATGGGAAAGCTGTGGGGAGGGGGGAAGAACGAGCAAGGAGGCGGCATGGCCCGCTTTGCCCCAAAAGTTCCGCCCATGCGGCGCCACGGGCCCGTTCTGGCTTGCTTCAAGACATGGGAGGTTGCCCGTGACGGGGGCGCCGGTGCAGCGCGGGCCCAGGTCAATGGGGTGAGGGGGGCAGGGCACCCCTCAGGTCGTGTTCTTGAACTGGGCAAGGCCCAAGGCCCAGATGTTTCCCCGGGGAAACGGGGAAACGCTGGCCTCACCGCTGCATGCCCTTGCCTTGGGATTCGAGAGCTTCAAGCGCGGCGCGCACGCCTTCGACGAGGTCTTCGGTCGTCGCGCCGGTGCCGTTGTGCAGCTTGAGCGTCACCCCCTGGCGACCGGCCGAGAGCACCGAGACGGCACAGCGCCCGGTGGCCGGCGCATCCCACACGAACAGCGGCCCGCGCGGCGCCTGGCCAGCGCTGGGCGCCGCGAGCAGGCGCTGGAGCACTTCGGCCGAGGCCAGCATGGGCCGTCCACCGCTGCGGGCGGCATCCTGCTCGCGCGCGATCTGGCGTGCTTCCTTGAGGATCAGGGCCTGCGCGTTCTTGTCATCAAGGGCTTGGGCGAGGGCGTAACCGGGCTTGAGCTGCACATCGGCAGGCGAAGCAAATGCGGCGATCACGGCATCGGGGATCGTTGCCACGCGCAGCATTTTGGAAAGCCAACCCTTTGACAACTTTAGCCTTTCCGCCATGCGGGTAAGGTGGTTGCCATAGTGGTCTTTCAAGGCCAGCGCGTAATTGCGGGCGCGTTCGAGATCCGAAACGTCCTTGCGGGCGCGGTTCTCCAGATCGGCCAGGCGGAACGCGGCTTCATCGTCGAGCTGGGCAACCTGGGCGAGGAACTGGAACTGCGGATAGGAATTGGCGCGCAGCCAGGCAATCGACCAATGGCGCCGCGTTCCCGCGATCACTTCATAGTCATAGGCCGGATCGCCTTCCAGGCGGCGCACAACCGCCGGCACTTTCTGGCCGCCTTCGGCGATGATCGAATCGATCAGTTCGCGACAGGATTCCTCGGATAGGTGGGCATAGGAACGGGCATTGCCGGCCCAGACGCGCACCCGCGCCGGATCGAGCAGCAGTTGCGTGACCTGGCGCACTTCCCCGCTGGCAACCCGTGCCAGCGCGCTTTCGCGGTTGAGCAGCGTGGTGCCGCGCAAGGGGCCTAGGCCCGGCGACGCCGCGCGTGGGGACTGCGCCGGCGCCGGGGCGGGTGCGGGGTCTGCGCGCGGGGCCGGTGCGGCGTCCTCCGCCACGCCCGAAGGACGCGCGGAGGGCGTGTTGTCGATCACCGCAGGCGCGATGGGCGCTGCCGGGGCCGCGCTGGGCGAGGGGCTGGCGGTTTCTTCGTCTTCCGCCAGCAGCGCGGCGAGGTAATCGGATTGCTTGCGCGCCATGGCGTTAGAACCTTGCGAAGAACGGGGCAGAGGGAAGGGGAAGGGGGGCTTCAGGCATGGAGCACATCCTCTTCACGCGCCGGGGCAATGCGGCCCCAGCCGGTGCGCACCAGCTGTTCGATCTGGCCCAGTGCCTCGTCGAGGTTGGCGCGGCAACGCTTGTGCGTCTTGGCCGTCCCGATCGGCTTTTCCAGTTCGTAGATCGTCATCATGCGCAAGGCGGCGTGGCTGATTTCCGCGCTTTCCAGGATGGGCACGGGCAGCAGGGCAGGGCCAAAGGTCTGCTCCATGATGGTGCGGACCATGGCGTGGCTGGGATCGTTGCCGTCAAATTTCGAACAGATCAGGCGAACAAATTGATAATCCACGGCAATCCCGGCCTCAACCAGCTGCGCGATGACCTGGTCCATCATGGAGAGGAACTGCACGGTGGAGCAGAAATCGGGGGTGGTGGCCGCCAGCGGCACGAGCAGGGCATTGGCCGCCTGCATCACCGCCAGCGAGATCGTGCCCAGCGCCGGCGGCGGATCGAGGATCACCACATCGTAATCGCGAGCGAGGTCGAGCAGCCCTTGCTTGAGCTTGCGGAAGCGCGCCGCCAGCACCGACTGTCCATCGGCGCCGGCCGCGGCAAGTTCGTATTCCACGTCGAACAGTTCGAGGTTGGAAGGGATCAGATCGACATTGGGCCAGGGCGTGCGCTTGACCGCGTAGAGCAAGTCGGCCTGGGTCGGGTCGATCGACAAGTAGGGGTAAAGGGTTTCCTCCCGCGTGATGTTGAAATGCGGGTTGAAGCCGAACAGCGTGGTCGTGGTGGCCTGGCTGTCGCAATCGACCACCAGAACGCGATAGCCCTGCACTGCGAAATAGTGCGCCAGGTGGGTGGTGACGGTGGACTTACCCACCCCGCCCTTGAAATTCTGCACCGCGATCATCGCCGGCACGTCTTGCGGCCCCCGCGTGGGCATGGCGCCCAGCACTTCGCGCATGTTGAGCATTTCGGTGACGCCATAGCCGATGCGCCGGCCGTTGTCGCCCGACGGGGGCGGGGGCAGGCGGCCATCATCCTCGGCCATGCGGATGCGGTTGGTCGAACAACCCAGCAGGTGCGCAGCTTCGGCAATGCCGAAACGCACGTTGAGTCCCTTGCGGCTTTCCGGCAGAAAGGCCTTGCGCCGCAAGCGCTCGATCATCCGCTCCCCGGCTTGGGCCAGATCGCCGATTTGCCCCACGATTGCATTGGTATCAGCCATCATCCGCCCGTTTGAAGCTGTTGATGGGTATGCATAGCAAATTTCATTCAATCGGGCAACTTGGTGGTTTACCATCGCAAGAGCGCGCAAAAACGGCGCAGCATGCATTCCATTGGCCCTTTGGCCGAGGCAATACATGCTTTTGCTGGAATAAATCAAATCATTGAATTTAAATCATAAATTCTGCCATGCAGCGGGACCGCCATCCCATCGCCGCGCCGCTTCGCTGGCCCAGACCCTTGATGTCGATAGGAATTCCGCAACGCGGCGATCGGCCTCAAGCCGCCCGCATCATAGAATCACGCGCCGGCCCCGCGCGCCGGAATATCGGCAACCTGGCCGGGATGCAGCGCGCGAAAGCGTTCGGGCGCGATTCCCTGCGCGGCAAGCGCGGCGTCAAGCTGGTGCAGCGGGTCTTCGCGCGGCTCGTCGGTCAGCTTGAACGTGCCCCAGTGGATGCCGAGCGCCCGGTCGGCATCAAGATCGCGCATGATCGCCACCGCTTCGGCCGGGTTGGTATGCTGCGCGGCCATGAACCAGCGCGGGTCATAGGCGCCGATCGGCAGCAGCGCGCAATCGACCGGGCCGAAGCGCGCGCGCAGGGCACGAAAGATCGCGCCGGTGCCATAGCCGGTATCGCCGGCGAAATAGACCGTCCGGCCTTGCGCGCACAGCATGAAGCCACCCCACAGCGCCATGCGGCGATCGCGCGGACCGCGCGAGGACCAATGCAGCGCAGGCACGAGATGGGCCTGCGCGGTGCCGGCCGGATCGAGGGGGTGGGCCTGGTGCCAATCGAGCGCGGCAAGGCGGGCGCCGGGCACATGGCGGCGCACGATACTGTCGTTGCCCAGGGGGGTGATGATCAGCGGTGCATGGGCTTTGGTCAGGGCTTTGAGCGTGGCCACGTCGAGATGATCGTAATGGTTGTGCGAAAGCAGCACGGCGTGGATCGGCGGCAGGTCTGCCAGCGCCACGCCTGGCGCAGTAACACGGCGCGGACCGGCAAAGCGCACCGGGCTGGCGCGCTGCGCCCAGACCGGATCGGTCAGGATGTTGAGGCCGCCCAACTGGATCAGCACCGTGGCATGGCCGATCATGGTGATGCGCAGGCCAGGCACCGCCGCATCGGGCCGGGCCGGCGTGACCGGCACCGAGGGCGGCCAAGGGTTGTCGGGCGCGGTGCGGCGCCAGCGCAGCACATCCTTTAGCGAGCGATCGGTTTCGGGCTCTGCGGCGGGATTGCGGAAGCGCAGCCCGTCGAAATGGTCGCTGACAGGGCCTTGATAATAGGGATTGCGCGGCATGCGGCCCTTTCGCGGTGGCGCGGGGAGTGGAGGCCCACCAAGTGGGTGCGGCGTGGCGGAAAATCCAGGGGGATGGCCAAGCGCGATTGCATTGCCGGGCCAAGTCACTATGGGCTGTTGCTGCGTCGGTGCCGTGCCTGTGACTTGCGGGGTGGGCATTTCCCCCCTCTTGCTTGGTCCTTTCTCGCCATGGCCGTTTCATGCCGTTGCGCCCGGGCCGTGCCGTTGCCGCGATTGGATACCCTTTGGCCCAGACCACGCTTGCCCCGCATCGGGACGAGAAGATCCGCCTGATCGACAAGGCGCGCCTGCCCGGGGGCGGCGAGCTGCTCCTGCTGCAAAGCGGCGATTCCTTTTCGATCGAGTTGGACGAAGAGGAATTGATGGGCAACACCGACTATGTGTCGGAACAGGCCCTGGCGACGATGACCGCCCAGCGCCTGCGCCGGCACAATGGATCGATCCTGATCGGTGGCCTGGGCATGGGCTTTACCCTGGGTGCGGCGCTCCAGGCCTGGGGCAAGGGCGCGCGCATCCGCGTGGCCGAACTGGTGCCCGAAATCCTGGCCTGGGCCAAAGGGCCGCTGGTCGATGTCTTTGCCGGCAAGCTGGACGATCCGCGCGTGACCGTGACGCTGGGCGATGTGCACGATGTGATCGCGCAGGGCAGCGTCGGGGGCAGGGGGCAATTCGATGCCATCCTGCTGGATGTGGACAATGGCCCCGACGGGTTCGTGCAGAAGGAAAACGACCGGCTTTATGGCCCGGACGGCTTGCGTGCCGCCTATGCCGCGCTGCGGCCGGGCGGCATCCTGGCGGTGTGGTCGGCCGATCCCGACGCGCGCTTTACCCGCGCGCTGGCACGCGCCGGCTTTGCCGTGGAGGCCGTGCCCGTGCCGGCCTATGAAGGCGCGCGCAACGATGTCCACTGCCTGTGGTTTGCCACGCGGCGCTAGGCGGCGTGGCAATGCCGCGCCACTTTGCGGCGATGTTCTGAAAAAGCGTGGCGCGATCGTAATTTGCGGCACTTTTTGCCCGCCCGTGCGTTGGGGACGCCGAGGCGCTGGGCGCGCTTTGTCGCCGCGACTGGCTGGGCAAGAAGAAAAGGACAGGACCGCATCGTGACACAGGCCCCGGTTGAGACGCTGTCGCGCGCGGAACTGGAAAGCGAAGTGCAGCGGCTGCGCCATGCCGGGTCAGCGGCCGATAACGCCGTCGACACGGCCGACGCGCGGCGCCAGGCCTTGTTCGAAGCGATCGACGATGGCTTTTGCATCATCGAGTTCTTCGATGGGCCGCATGGGCCCTTGAGCGACTATCGCCATGTCGAAGCCAATTCGGGTTATGAGCGCCACACCGGGATTGCCGGCATCGTTGGCAAGACGCTGCGCGACATTGCCCCGAACGAAGCCGATGGCTGGCTGGAACTTTATGGCCGCGTGCTGCGCACGGGCGAGCCGGTGCGCTTTGAACGCGAATTCATCACCGCTGCTCGCTTCATCGAGGTTTCGGCGCGTCGTGTGGGGCCGCAAGGCAACCGCCAGGTATCCGTGCTGTTCCGCGACATTTCCGCGCGCAAGGCATCGGAATCGGCACTGCGGCAAAGCGAGGCGCTGGCCCGCGACAATGTGCAGCGGGTGCAACTCGCGCTTTCGGCCGGCGCTATCCTGGGCACCTGGATCTGGGACGTGCCGAGCGGGCTGGTGAGCGTGGACGAAGGCTTTGCCAATGCCTTTGGCGTGGAGCCGGGCGCCGATCTGGCGGCCCTTCGCGTCGAGCGCTTGCTTGGCGCCATCCATGCCGATGACCGCGCCGGGGTGGATGGTGCGATTGCCGCCTGCCTGGCCCAGCCCGGCCCCTATCGCCACCAATACCGCGTGCGCGGACGGCATGGGCGCCATGCCTGGGTGGAAGCGGTCGGGCGGGTCGAAGCCGACGCGCGCGGGGCGGCGGTGCGCTTTCCCGGCGTGTTGCTGGATCTTGAGACGCGGCGCGCGGTGGAAGCCGAGCGCGACCGCGTGACCGAGGAACTGCGCCGCCTTACCGAAACCCTGGAACAGCGCGTGGCGGACCGCACCGCCGAACTGATGCATGCCGAAGCGCAGTTGCGCCAGGCCCAGAAGATGGAAGCGGTCGGGCAGTTGACGGGGGGCCTTGCCCACGATTTCAACAATCTGCTTGCCGGCATTTCCGGCGCGCTGGAAATGATCGGCTCACGCCTGGCGCAGGGCCGCTTTGCCGAAGTGGAAAAGTACCTGGCGATGGCGCAATCGGCCGGGCGCCGCGCGGCCGCGCTGACCCATCGCCTGCTGGCCTTTTCGCGGCGCCAGACGCTCGATCCACGCCCTACCAACGTCAACGACCTGGTCGATGGCATGGCGGACCTGGTGCGGCGCACCGTTGGCCCGGCGATCGCCGTGGAAGCAGTGGGCGCGGCCGGGCTGTGGACTGCGCTGGTCGATGCCAGCCAGTTGGAAAACGCGCTGCTCAACTTGTGTCTCAACGCGCGCGACGCCATGCCCGATGGCGGG
Organism: Novosphingobium rhizosphaerae; assembly: GCF_050920675.1. Lineage (NCBI taxonomy): Bacteria > Pseudomonadati > Pseudomonadota > Alphaproteobacteria > Sphingomonadales > Sphingomonadaceae > Novosphingobium > Novosphingobium rhizosphaerae. Next base: position 104,481 of record NZ_CP137862.1, on the reverse strand, counting down.
CGCATCACGATCGAGACGGCCAACCGCTGGTTCGACGAGCGGGCCGCCGCCAGCCACGAGATTCCGCCGGGACAATACCTTTCGCTGTCGGTGACCGATACGGGCGTGGGCATGTCGGCCGATGTGATCGCCAAGGCTTTCGATCCGTTCTTCACCACCAAGCCGCTGGGCCAGGGCACAGGGCTTGGGCTGTCGATGATCTATGGTTTTGCACGCCAATCGGGCGGCCATGCGCGCATCTATTCCGAAGTGGGAAGCGGCACCACGGTGCGCATCTACCTGCCGCGCCATTACGGCAGCGATGAAACGGCCCACGATACGATCAGCGCCTTTGCCGGGGCGGCGAGCGCCTCTGCAGCGCCTGGGCAAGGGATCGTGCTGGTGGTGGACGACGAGCCGCTGGTGCGCATGCTGGTCGTCACCGCATTGGAAGACATGGGGCACACCGTGCTGGAAGCCGAAGACGGCGCGCAGGGGTTGAAGATCCTCCAATCGGAAGCCGCGATCGACCTGGTGGTGACCGACGTTGGCCTGCCGGGCGGAATGAACGGGCGCCAGATGGCCGACGCCGCGCGCGGCCACCGGCCCGATACGCCGGTGCTGTTCATCACCGGCTATGCCGAAAACGCGATCATCGGCAACGGCCACCTGGAACCGGGCATGCAGATCCTGACCAAGCCTTTCGCCGTGGGCGATCTGGAACAGCGCGTGCGGGCCATGCTGATGGGGCGCTAGGGACCATCTTGGCCATCGCGGCAAGGCCTTTCGACTGGCCTCGGGGCGGACCGAGATAGGGATGTGAAATCCTTATGAAGCCCGTTGCACGGCCCGGATGCGTTGGCGTGTGCTTGCTGAACAATCGGCGACGGCCGGTTCAAGTTTCGGGCAGGCTGCCTGGCATAGCCTGTGTCTTGGGATGGACACCCAAGCACGGGAGACACACGATGAAGATGGTTCGCATGGCCGCGCTGGCGGCGGTGGCAATGGTTGGGGTTGGGATTGGTGGCGCGGCCGGCCTGGCCCAGGCACAGGCCTGGAACGGATATGGCCAGGGCTATGGCGGATACGGGCAGGGCTATGGATCTGGCTATGATCGCGGTGGGGATTACTGGCGCGCCAAGCGCAAGGCCGATTATGTTTGCTCGGGCCAGCGGGCGCACGCACTCGAAGCGCGCCTGGCGCAGGAAGTGAACCAGGGCGATATCGATCCTCGCCGCGCCGATCGCATCCACGATGCCATCGATCAGCTCGAAGGCCGCCAGCGCTATGAATGCGGCGGTGGCGACTGGCGCGCGGTCAGCGCGCTGACCACCCGGTTCGACCGCATCGAAGGCTGGATCAATGCCGAGGCCCGCCAGGGCGGCTGGCGGCGGCCGCAATATGGGCGCGGCTGGGGCTGGTGATGCCTGGGGCCGGTGTTCAGGCGATCGGCACAACCTGTTGCGCCAGGGCGGCCAGCGCCGGGCGATGGCTGACAAGCAGCAGGCCGGTGCCGGTCTGATCCAGCCACGCATCCAGGCGTTCGCGCAGGCGCGCCTCGGTGGCCAGGTCCAGCCCCTCGCTCGGCTCGTCGAGCAAGAGCCAGGGGCGCCCGGCCAGAAGAGCGCGCGCCAGGACGAGGCGACGGCGCTGGCCGCCCGACAGGCGCGCGCCGTCGCCGCCCAGCCATTGGTCGAGGCCCTGGGGCAGGGCGGCCACGACATCTTCGGCGCAGGCGACATACAGCGCCCGTTCCATCGCGGCACGGGTCAGGCCGGGGCGGGCAAGCGCGAGATTGTCGGCCACGGTGCCCGCGATCAGCGGGGCGGACTGCGGCATCAGCGCCAGGTGCGGGCGCAAGGCGGCAAGGCCCAGCGCGCGCGGATCGTGCCCGTCGATGGCCAGCATCTGCGGCGCATCCTGGCGCAAGCCGGCGAGGGTTTCCAAAAGCCGTGTCTTGCCAGCGCCCGATGGCCCGGTGATCAGCACGCGTGCGCCGTGTGCAAAGGCCTGGCCGGCGATGGTCAGCACCGGCCGGCCTGATAGGCTGGCAAGCGCAGGCGAGGGGGCAAGCGGCGGCACTTCCCCCGCCTGGTCCAGCCGGGCCAGGGCCAGCCGCATTTCCGGACCGCGGGCGTCATGGGCGGCAAGGCCGGACCAGGGTTCCAACGCGGCCAGGGCGGCAAGCAGGCCCAGGGCGAGCAGCGGCGCCGGCGCTTGTGCCAGGGTGACAAGGCCGGCGAGCGTCAGCCCCGCGAGCAAGGTTTGCGTGGCGGTGAGCCAGGCTTCGGCACGGGCCAGTGCGGCCTGCGCGCGCGATTGCGCCTCGGCGCGCTCGGCAAGGGCCTGGGCCAGTGCTGGTGCCAGGCCATAGACGGCGATGTCTGCCGCCGGGCCGGCCATTTCCGCATAATCGGCAGCCAGCGCGGCGTGGGCGGCGGCCAGGTCTTGCTGCGCGCCCGGCAGCAGGCGCCGCGCCATGGTGCGTGCGGCCAGGCGCATGGCTGCCATGCCCAGCGCCAGCGCCAGCACCGCGGCCCAGCCCAGCGGCAGGGCCAAGCCCAGCGCCACGGCCGCAGCGCTCCACGCGCCCACCCGCGCCACGCGGCGGATCGCGGCGTCTTCGAGCAGATCGACATCGCGGCCAAAGCGCGCGGCCATTGCCCCGCTGCGCCCGGCGTCGCGCCCGGCCAGGGCCGCCTGTGCCACGCGGGCAAACAGCGTGGCGCGCACTTCTGCCAAGGCAAACAGCGCGGCGCGGTGGCCCAGCATCCGCTCGCCATAGCGGCTGGCGGTGCGCACAATCGCCGCAGCGCGCAGCGCGGCGCTGGGCAGCAGGTAATTGAACCCGGTGACTGCCAGCGGCCCGGCGAGGCCGGCCAGCGCCGCGCCGGCCAGGAACCAGCCGGCCACGCCCAGCAGCCCCACCGCACACAAGGCGGCCATCACCGCGCAGGCCATGGCCGCGCGCAAGGGGCCGCGCTGGCGCAGCAGCGGCGTCGCGATCAGGGCGCTCATGCCGCAGTCTCCCCAGCGATGTGACAACGGCTTTGCGCCATGGCGGCAAGATCGGCATCATGGGTTGCAGCCACCACCAGGCGATGCTGCGCGCATTGCCGCAGCACCGCGCGCACGGCGGCGGCGCTCATGGGATCGAGATCGGCGGTGGGCTCGTCCAGCAGCAGGACCGGCCTGCCCGACAGGATCGCGCGGGCGAGGCCAAGGCGCCGCCGCTCCCCGCCCGACAGGCCCGAGCCGCGATGGTCGAGCAGCATGCCAAGCCCGCCGCGCTGCGCCATCATCGGGCCAAGGCCAAGCTCGTCCAGCAGGGCCAGCATCGCGGCGTGATCGGTGGCGCCGCCCAGGGCCAGGTTGTGGCGCAAGGTGCCGGGCAGCAGGGCCACGGCCTGCCCGGCCCAGCCGATCGCGGTGTTGATGGCGCCGGGCGAAAACGCGGCATCATCTGCCCGCAGCGTCCCGGAGGCCAGCGGCACCTGGCCGATCACGGCCAGCAGCAGCGAGGATTTGCCGCTGCCAGTGGCGCCGGTCACGGCGTGGAGCCCCGGCCCCGCCCAATCCCATGCGAGCGGGCCGATCGAGGCGCCGCCGGGATAGGCGATGATCACGCCGGCGCCGTGCAGGCGCGCCGGCGCGCTGACTGGCGCCACGGGTGCAGGCAGGGCTTGTGCCACGGCGCCGATAGCGTCCAGCGCCGCTTCGCCGGTCTGCTTGTCGTGATAGGCGGCGGCCAGGCGCCGCATGCCAAGGTAGAATTCCGGGGCGAGGGCCAGCGTATAGAACGCCTGCGCGAGAGTCAGCCGCTCGGGCGCGGGAAACGGCAGGAGGCCGAGCAGCGCAAAGCCGCAATAGACCGCGACCAGCGCCACGCAGAGCGCCGCAAAGAATTCGAGAATGGCGTTGGAGGCAAAGGCCACGGCGAGCACGGCCATGGTGCGGCGCGCGACGTCTTGCGTCGCGCTGGCAAGCTGGCGGCCGATACGATCTTCCGCGCCGGTGGCCAGGATCAGCGGCAGGTGCGCGATGCGATCGACGAACAGGCCGGCGGCACGGGTCAGGGCCTGGTGTTGAGCCTGCGCCTGCCGTGCCGCCATGCCGCCTGCCAGGATCAGGCCGAGCACGAAAGGCACCAGCGTGGCCAGCATGATCGCGGCGCACACCCAGCTGGCGGGGGCCACGGCCGCCGCGATCAACAGCGGCGCCAGCGCGCCCGCGCCGCGCAAGGGCACGAACCGCGCCACCAGGCCTTCGGTGCGATCGACGGTGTCCACCGCCAGATGCACGTCCTCGCCCACCAGCGCCCCGCGCAAGGTGCGGCTGGGCAGCAGCGCGGGCCACAGCCAGGCGCGCAGGGCCTGCTGGAACCGTGCCGCGCCGGCTTGCCCCGCCACGCGCGCACGGCCCAGCGCCAGCGCACGCCATGCCGCGCCCAGCGCCAGCAGCGCGGCGGCCGGCCAGGCCGGCAGCACGCCATCGGCGCGCGCGGCCACGGCCCAGGCCAGGCCCAGCGCCACGGGAACCGCGCCTACGCCTTCGACCAGCCACCATGCCGTGGCGGCCAGCACGCGGGGCGGATCGACTGGGGGCCGCGCGGCAGATGCCAGGGGTTCGGATGGGGATGCGGCCAGGGATGCGGGAAGCGTGTGAGACAATCTGTCCATCTTATTATAACAGGAAACGATGACATAAGCGGCGAGCGAGTCGGGAGACCTGGCCTCGCGCTGGATTTTTCTTTTCGCGATCGGCGTTTGCCGCAAGAAATCACATGCAGGATTGATTGCCGTCAAATTGCGGCAGCGCAGCAGGGTTTAACGAGGCGCCGCGCACCTGTCGCGCAATTTGCAGCCAATCCGCGATCTTGCATGCCGGATGGAACAAGCGGGCAGGGGCCACAGCAGAGGAACCGCGGCCATGGACATGGCAGTCATCGAGTTATCCCGCCTTCAGTTCGCGCTGACGGCCATGTATCACTTTCTCTTCGTGCCATTGACGCTTGGCCTTTCGTTCATGCTGGTCATCATGGAGAGCATCTATGTGATCACCAAGCGGCCGATCTGGCGGGTCATCACGCGGTTCTGGGGCAAGCTGTTCGGCATCAATTTCGTGCTGGGCGTGGCCACGGGCCTGACCATGGAATTCGAGTTCGGCACCAACTGGGCCTATTACGCCCATTACGTGGGCGACATCTTCGGCGCGCCGCTGGCGATCGAAGGGCTGATGGCCTTTTTCCTCGAAGCCACGATGGTGGGGGTCATGTTCTTTGGCTGGGACAGGCTCAGCCGGCGGCAGCATCTGGCCGTCACGTTCATGGTTGCGCTGGGCACCAACCTTTCGGCGCTGTGGATCCTGATTGCCAACGGCTGGATGCAGAACCCGGTGGGCGCCACGTTCAATCCCGCAACCATGCGGATGGAAGTGACCGACTTTTCCGCGGTGCTGTTCAACCCGGTGGCCCAGGCCAAGTTCGTGCACACGGTGAGCGCCGGCTATGTCTGCGCGGCGACGTTCGTGATGGGCGTTTCGGCGTTCTACATGCTCAAGGGCAAGTGGACCAACGTGGCGCGCCGGTCGATGATGGTGGCGGCCGCGTTCGGCCTGGCCTCGGCGCTGTCGGTCGTCGTGCTGGGGGATGAAAGCGGCTATACCCTGACCGACAACCAGAAGATGAAGCTCGCCGCGATCGAGGCGATGTGGGAAACCGAGCCGGCGCCGGCGGCGATCACGCTGATCGGCCTGCCCGACGTGGCCGCCCGCACCACCCATGGCGCGATCAAGGTGCCCTATGTCATGGGCTTGATCGGCACGCGCAGCCTGACCGGCAAGATCGACGGGATCGAGGAGCTGGTGCTGCGTGCCGATGCGCGCATCCATAGCGGCCTGATCGCCTATGATGCGGTGGAACGGCTCAAGGCCAATCGCGCCGACATGGCCGCGCGCGCGGCGTTCGAGGCGCACAAGCAGGACATCGGCTTTGCCATGCTGCTCAAGCGCTATGTCGCCGATCCGCGCCGCGCCGATGACAAGCTGATCCTGAAAGCGGCGTGGGACACGGTGCCCAACGTGCCGGCGATGTTCTTTCTGTTTCGCGGCATGGCCGGCCTGGGCTTTGGCTTCATCGCGTTCTTCGGTGCGGCGTTCTGGTGCGCGTCCACCTGCCGGTTCCGCCGCCGCTGGTTCCTGAAACTGGCGGTGGTGATGATCCCGCTGCCATGGGTGGCGATCGAGGCAGGCTGGGTGCTGGCCGAAATCGGCCGCCAGCCCTGGGCCGTGGACGGCGTGCTGCCCACGTTCCTGGGCGCCTCCTCGCTCACCGTGGGGCAGGTGTGGACCACGATCGTGGGCTTTACCGCGCTCTATGGCGCACTGGCGGTGATCGAAGTGCGGCTGATGCTGGCGCAGATCCGCAAGGGGCCGATCGAGCACCACGAAGACGATCAAGGGCACGACGACGAAACGCAACCCCGGGCCGCGGGCTTTGCCCCGCTGCCGGCCGAATAAGGGGCAAGGGCCATGCACATTCCGCTTGATTACGAAACCCTGCGGGTCATCTGGTGGGCGCTGCTCGGCGTGCTGCTGATCGGCTTTGCCCTGACCGACGGCTATGACCTGGGCGTGGCCGCGCTGCTGCCTTTCGTGGGCCGCACCGATGCCGAGCGCCGCCTGGTGATCAACGCCGTGGCGCCGCATTGGGAAGGCCACCAGGTGTGGCTGATCCTGGGCGGCGGGGCGATCTTTGCCGCCTGGCCGTTTGTCTATGCGGTCAGCTTCTCCGGCTTTTACCTGGCCATGTTCCTGGTGCTGGCGGCGCTGATCCTGCGGCCGGTGGCGTTCAAGTATCGTTCCAAGAAACCCGATGCCGCCTGGCGCAGCCGGTGGGACTGGGCGCTGTTCACCGGGGGTTTCGTGCCCGCGCTGGTGTTTGGCGTGGCCGTGGGCAACGTGCTGGCCGGCGCGCCGTTCCGCCTCGATGGCGATCTGCGCATGACCTATGAAGGCAGCCTGCTGGGCCTGTTCACGCCGTTCACGCTGCTGACCGGCGTGCTGTCGGTGGCCATGCTGGCGTTGCATGGCGCGGGCTGGCTGGCGATCAAGATCGAGGAAGGGCCGGTGCTGGCCCGCGCCCGCGCCATTGCCCGCGTGGCGGCGGTGGCCAGCATCGCGTTGTTCGCGATTGGCGGGCTGATCGTGGCCAAGGGTCACATGGGCATGGCGATTGCCGGCGCGGTCGATACGCAAGGCCCGTCGAACCCGCTGCTGTCGGGCAGCGTGGCCGCGCCGGGCGCGTGGCTGGCCAACTATGGCGCGCATCCCTGGATGCTGGCGGCGCCGCTGCTGGGCCTGGCCGGGCCGCTGCTGGCGCTATGGGCCATTGCGACGCGGCGGGGCGGGGTGAACCTGGCGGGCACTGCCCTTGCCACCACCGGCATCATTGCCACGGTGGGCTGCTCGATGTTTCCGTTCATCCTGCCATCCTCGATCGATCCGCGATCCAGCCTGACGGTGTGGAACGCCTCGTCCAGCCATCTCACGCTGTTCATCATGCTGGTGTGCACGATCGTGTTGCTGCCGATCGTGCTGGCCTACACCGCCTGGGTGATGCGCCTGCTGCGCGGCCGGATCACCCTGCGCGATGTGCGCACCAACCCCGATTTCTACTGAAAGGAACAGGCCATGTGGTATTTCACCTGGGTGCTCGGGCTGGGCCTGGCGGTGGGCTTTGGCATCATCAACGGGCTGTGGCACGAGTTCAATTCGCCGGTCGACGATGACCCGGCCCTTTGACGCGGCAGACGTGATGGCCCCCATCTGACGGCCTGAGCGCGCCGGAAATGCTTGCACGAAGAGCGCGCACGGGCCCTGCCCGGCGCGCTCTTTGCATTGCTGCGTAACGGAAAATCACGAAGGCTTGCGCAAACTACCGATTCAAAGTTGAAAGTCGGTTCACCTTTCAGTATCGTGGTCTTCCCAAGCGACGGCACGCAAGACCGTCGCGCCAAGGAGAGGACCATGGCTGTGACCGCCAGCACCCGCATTCGCTCGATTCCCGCCATCCTCCTGGCCGGCGTGGCCTTGGGCGCGCTGCCCGCGCCATCGTTTGCCCAAGAGGCGAGTGGCGCCCCTGCGGCGCAAACCCCGCCCGCCGGAAGCGCCGCCGAAGCGCCGGCCGAGGGCGACATCATCGTCACGGCCCGCCGCCGCAGCGAATCGCTGACCTCGGTGCCGATCGCGATCACCGCGTTTTCGGGCGATGCCTTGCTTGCCCGGGGCGCGGGCGACATCACCTCGCTCGCCGATGAAGTGCCCAACGTGACGCTGGAACCTTCGCGCGGGACCAATTCCACGCTGTCCGCCTTCATTCGCGGCGTGGGCCAGCAGGACCCGGTTTCCGGGTTCGAGCAGGGCGTGGGCATCTACCTGGATGACGTCTATCTCAACCGTCCGCAGGCCGCCGTGCTCGACATTTATGACGTGGAGCGGGTGGAAGTGCTGCGCGGGCCGCAGGGCACGCTCTATGGCCGCAACACCATCGGCGGCGCGATCAAGTATGTGACGCGCAAGATCGACGATGCTTTCCACGTGCGGCTGCGCGGCACCTATGGCAGCTATGACCAGGCCGATGGCGTGGCCACGATCAGTTCGCCGCTCACGTCGGACGGCGTGCTGCGCGCCAGCGGCACCGTGGCGCGGCTGACGCGGGGCGGCTTTGGCCGCAACCTGACGACCGGCCTGTCGAACTACAACAAGGATATCTGGGCCGGGCGCGGTACGGTGGAAGTACACGGGTCCAGCTTCTTTGCGCGGCTGACCGGCGACTATACCCACGACATGTCCAACCCGCGCGGCGGGCACCGCGAAATTCCCGGGCAACTGACCGGGGCGCCGGTGCTGGCCAACGTGTTCGACACGCAGGCCGGGCTCAACAGCCCCAAGCAGGACGTGAAAGCCTGGGGCTGGTCGCTGTTCATGGAGGCCAAGCCGACCGACAGCCTGACGCTGCGTTCGATCACCGCGTTCCGCAAGGATGACAGCGCCTCGCCGATCGATTTCGATGCCACCGCCTCGCAAGACGTCGACGTGCCGGCCTATTACCGCAACAAGCAGTGGAGCCAGGAAATCCAGCTGCTCTACAACAAGGGCCGGTTCAACGCGCTGCTGGGCTACTACTATCTCTATGCCACGGCGCTGACCCAGTTCGATGTGCGCCTGTTCACCACCGTGCCGGGGCTGACCGCCTTTACCGGCGCCAATATCCGCACCGATACCTCGGCGGCGTTCGCCAACCTGAGCTATGACTTTACCGACCAGATCAGCCTGGAAGTGGGCGGGCGCTATACCTGGGACAAGCGCTATGCCCAGATCCTGCGGCAGAACTACCTGGGCGGCGGCTCTCCGGTGTTCGGCGGGGCAGGGGTGGCCTTTGGCGCGCCGGGCACCAATTTCCTGGGCAGCGCGGACTACAACAAGTTCACGCCGCGCGTGTCGCTCAACTGGAAGCCGAATTCGGACAACACCGTCTACGCCAGCTTCAGCCAGGGCTTCAAGGGCGGCGGGTTCGATCCGCGCGGGGTGGGGGTAAACGCGCCGGCCGGCACGACCCAGGCCGAATACCTCAGTTTCCGGCCCGAAAAGGTCAACAGCTATGAACTCGGGGTCAAGACCCGGCTGTTCGACCGCCGCCTGTCGCTCAACCTCGCGGCGTTCCGCATGGATTACACCGACGTGCAGATCCCCGGATCGGTGGCGTGCACGGTGCAGGGCCTGCCCAGCTTCTGCGGGGTGGTGTCCAACGCGGGCAAGGCGCGGATGCAGGGGGTGGAAGCCGAAGGGCGCCTCAAGCTGGGCGGGTTCACGCTCAATGGCTCACTGGGCTATATCGATGCCAAGTACCTGAAATACATCACCCTGATCGCCGGGCAGCCCACCGATGTGGCCGCCTATCGCAAAGTGCAGAACACCCCGGCGTGGACGGGCAATGCCTCGGCCGGCTATTCCATTCCCGTGGGCGGCGGCGCGGTGGACGTGACCGGCGGGGTTTCGTGGAAAAGCAAGACCTACCAGTTCGAAGTGCCCAATCCCTATCTCGACCAACCCGGCTATGCACTGTTCGATGCCAGCGTGTTCTATCGCGCGCCGGGCGGCCGCTGGACCTTTGGCGTCTATGGCAAGAACCTGGCCGACAAGCGCTACAAGACTTCGGGCTATACGTATGTGGCGGGCAACGCGACGACCGGTGCGCTGACCTATACGCCGTCGGGCAATCTCATCCCCACGCTGGGCAAGGAAGGCGTGCTGACCACCTATTGGGGCAATCCGCGCCAGGTCTTTGCCACCGCCACGCTCAACTTCTGAGCGAGCAGACCTGAAAAAAGGGGGCGTGCGGGCGACTGGCCCGGCGCCCCCTTCCTGGCCTATTCAGATTCTGGGCTCGCCGTGGTCCTTGACGATGCGCCCGCCCTGCATGACGAAGCGCACGCGCTGCAGTTCGGTGATGTCGGCCAGCGGGTCCTTGTCGGTGGCGACGATATCGGCAAAGGCGCCCGGGCGGATCGCGCCGATGCGGCTTTCGCCGATCAGCGTGGCAGCGCCGGTAAACGAACTGCGCAGCGCATCGGCCGCCGGCATCCCGGCCTTGACCATCAGTTCGAATTCGCGCGCGTTCTGCCCGTGGTGATAGACGCCGGCATCGGTGCCGAACGCGATTCTGACGCCGGCCTTCCATGCGCCGTACAGGTTCTTGGCCATGATCGGGCCCACTGCCAGCGCCTTTTCCGCCATGGAGGGGCCGAGCAGTTCGGGGTGCTTCTGCGCGAATTCCACCACGGTCGCCCCGGCAATCAGCGTGGGCACCAGATACGTGCCGTGCTGCTTCATGATCGCATAGCTGGCCGGGGTGGCAAAGCTGCCGTGCTCGATCGAATCGACGCCGATCGCGCTGGCGTGGTCGATCGCCTGGGCGCCATGGGCGTGGGCGGCCACGGGCAGGTGCAGGGTGTGCGCGGTTTCCACCACGGCGCGGATTTCCGCGTCGGTCATCAACTGCGCCTGGGGATCGTCACCCACGCTGGCCACTCCGCCCGAGGGCACGATCTTGATCAGGTCGACGCCTTCGCGGAAATGCTCGCGCACTTTCTTCACCGCCTCGTCCGGCCCATCTACGATGCCGTCCTGCCATTCCGGCTTGGCCAGCGCCGGATCAAAGCCGTTGGCCGGATCGCCATGGCCGCCGGTGGGGCTCAGGATACTGCCCGAAACCCACATGCGCGGGCCGGGAATCGTGCCGGCCTTCTGCGCCCGCTTGAGCGCCACTACCACGGCGGTATCGCCGCCCACGTCGCGCACCGAGGTGAACCCGGCGAGCAGGGTGAGGCGGGCATTGCCCACCCCGTCGAGCGTTTCGTCAAAGGCGCTGTGCGTCACGCTTTGCAGCAGGGCATTGCCCTTGGTGAGATCAAGCGTGAGGTGCACGTGCGCATCGATCAGGCCGGGCATCACCGTCCCTTGCGAAAGATCGACCACTTCGGCCCCGGCGGGGGTGACGAAGCCATCCTGCACCGCGGTGATCTGGTCATCGTGCACCAGGATCGACACATTGCTGCGTTCCCCGGCGTTGACCCCGTCGATGAGGTGCCCGGCATGGATCACATAGTCGCGCGCCAGGGCGGTGGCGCCCATGATCGGGGTACAGGCCATCGTCACGGCCAGCGCAACGCCGGCCAGCAAGGTCTTCTTCATTGGCTAAGCTCCCTGAAAGACAGACTTCAAATTACGGTTGCGCGTTTCCGCGGGTAAGCGCGCCGGGATGGCCCATGGCGGCCACGGCATCGACCAGCGCCTGCGGATCGTCGACACGGAAGGCGCCGCTGACCGGCACCGCGCCGGCGCGCGCATCCTTGAGCACGAGCGGCCGGGCGAGATAGCGGTTGAACCGCGCCACCAGGCTGGCCAGCGGCTCGGCATCGGCGGCGATCATGCCGTCCTGCCAGGCGGGCGTGCCGGCGGGATCGGCCCGGCCCAGCCGGGCCACGTTGCCGCGCAGGGTCAGCCGCTGGCCCGGGGCCAGGCGGCGCGGGGCAAGGCCCGGTGCAGACACGTCCACCGCGCCTTCCAGCAGAGTGACAGTGGCCGTATCGCCATCGCGGCCCACGTCGAACACCGTGCCGATATCGGTCACGGCCATGGTGCCGGCCGTAACGCGGAACGGCCGCGCGCCATCATGGGCCACGCGAAAGAACGCGCGCCCCTGCGCCAGCACGGCGCTGCGCCGCGTGGCATTCTCGCCCAGCAGCACGCGGGTGTGCGCATCGAGCGTGATCTGGCTACCATCGGCCAGGGCCACGGTGCGCGGGCCGGCGGCGCCGTTTTCCAGGGTGCGCATGGCCAGTTGCGGCGCGCCGGGCGTGGCGGTGGGGGCACTGCCCGATCGCACCGCCAGCACCGTGCCCACGCCCACGGCCAGGGCGCCCAGCGCGGCTGCGGCGGCCAGCCAGGGCCGACGCTGCCCTTGCCCCTGGTGCGTGCCCGGCGCGCTGCGGGCGAGGGCGGCCGCGCGCATCGCGGCGATCTCCTCGCTGTCGGCGGCGTGTTCAAGCCGGGCCCACAGCGCTTCCACTTCGGCCAGCGCGGCCTGGGTTTTTGCATCGGCTGGCACGGGCACCGGCCGGCCACTTTGCCGCGCGGCGAAATGGGCGATCGCCGCTTCGCGTGCGCTGCGCTCTGCGCCTTCCTCCGCGCCGCTCTGGTCCGCGCTCATTCCTCGATCTCCAGCAACAGGCGCAGGGCCTTCATGATATGCTTTTCCACCGAACTCACCGAAATGCCCATGCGGCGAGCGATGTCGGCATAGGCCAGGCCTTCGAAACGGTGCAGCACGAAAACATCGCGCGTGCGTTCGGGCATGGTCGAAAGCCGGTGCATGATGACGGTAAGCGCCTCCTTACCTTCCAAGACGCGTTCCGGCGTGATCCACTCAACGGGATGATCATTTTCTTCCAGGCGATGGTGCGCATCCTCGTGGCGCACGCCGGCGCGGCGCGCGCGATCGTGCACCACGCTGCTGGCGGCGGTGAACAAGTAGGCCCGCGGATTGGCCACCTCTCCGCTGTCGAGCCGTTCGTGCGCGCGCAGCCAGACGTCCTGCACGGCATCGTCCACATCGGCCGGATTGCGCAGCCGCCGCCCCAGCCAGGCGCGCAAGGCACGGCGATGGCGTTCGAACCCGGAAACGGGTCCGTCGCCGGCCGGGGGGCTGATCCGTTTGGATGACATGGGTGTGAACGCTAGCCAACACGCGCCCTCTTTGGCAAGCTACCGGGCAATGAGGGAAAATTCGGGCGCTGATCGGTGCCGGCCGGCCTGTGGCACACAGGGGCGGGCCGGCCTGTTGCTGGCCGTGGCCGTGATGGCCCTGGCCGGCACGCCTGCGCTTGCCCAAGGCCGGCCGGCGCTGCCCCCGCCGCAGCGCCTGCCACCCGCGCCGCTGGCCGATGCCTTGCGCGCCGTGGGCCTGGCCACCGGCACCACCATCGTCTTTGCCCCGCAGACCGTGGCCGGGCGCCGCGCCGGCGCGGTGACTCTGTCGGGTGACGCGGCCACGATCGTGCGGCGTTTGCTGGCGGGCAGCGGGCTCATGCTGCGGCGCAATGGCCCACGCAGCCTGCTGGTGCTGCCCGCGCCCGCGGCATCAAGCCCAGGCGATGGGGCGCCCGCGCCGCTGCCGGCCCTGGCCATGGGGGACATCATGGTCACCGCGCTGCGCCGGCCCACGTTGCTGGCCGATACCCCGATCAGCATGGTGGCCCTGCGCGGCGAAGACCTGGGGCATGACCAGGCCACGTCGCTGGCGGGATTGGCGCGGCTGGCGCCCAGCCTGGTGGTCACGTCATCGGGTACCGGCTTCAACCGGCTGAGCCTGCGCGGCGCCTATGCCGCGGGCGAAGCGACCGTGGCGCTCTATTACGGCAACGTGCCGGTGGCGGGGCCGGGCGGTTCGACCAGCGATCCGGGGATGATGACGCCCGATCTGGTGCTGGCCGACGTGGAACGGGTGGAAGTGCTGCGCGGGCCGCAGGGCACGCTCTATGGCACCAGCTCGCTGGCGGGCACGGTGCGCGTGCTGTTTCGCGGCGCGCAGCTTGATCAGCGCACCCTGGCGCTGGAAAGTGGCGCGACGCTTACCCACGGCGGCGCGCCCGGCGCCAGCGTCACGGCCACGGTGAACCTGCCACTGGTGCCGGGGCGGCTGGCCCTGCGCGCGGTGGGCTGGCGCGAATACCAGGGCGGGGTGGTCGATTTCCCGCGCCTGGGCCTGGTCAATACCGACGACCAGTTGCGCGAGGGCGGGCGCCTGGCGCTGCGCTGGCAGATCGCGCCCGATTGGCGGGCAGACCTGGCCGGCGTGTGGCAGCGCAGCCGCATCGGCAATACCCACAGCACCACCGCCGGCGCCGTGCCCAACCAGTCGCAGGGCCAGGTGATCGTGCCGTTCTACGATACCTTTGCCATGGGCTCGCTCGATCTGCATGGGGCCATCGGCGGGGTGGGCGTGGATGCCACCGTGGCGCGATCGTGGTGGCGGCCCCACCGCTTCTGGGATTTCACGCAAAGCCAGCTCAACCACCTCAACGATGGCGTTGCCTGTGCCGCGTGGGTGAATGCGGGGGCCTGCACCACCACGCAGATGGCGGGCTTCAACCGCTATTTGCTGGCCAGCAGCCCGTCCCTGGTGGCCCAGCCCCTGGCCGTGGATATCGCCAGTGCCGAACTGCGCCTTTCGGGGGAAGGGCGGCTGACCTGGACGGCTGGGGTGTTTGCCAGCCGGCGCACCGACGATGGGCAAAGCAGCAGCCTGCCGGTGAGCGCGGCCACCGGGCTGGTCCTGCCTGGCACGGTGGCGGTATCGCACCGCAGCTTTGCCAGCGCGCTTTCCGAATATGCCCTGTTCGGCGATGGCAGTTGGCGCGTGCTGCCCTGGCTGACCGTGTCGAGCGGGCTGCGCTATTTCCACTATGTGCGCGATACGCAAGGCGTGGTCAGCCTGGCCAATCCCTTCATCGGTCCGTTCGGCCCGTCGGCGCTGAGCATGGCCTATCGCGCGCACGGGCTGGTGGGCCGCGCGCGGATCGAGGCGCGGCCCATGGCGGGCCTGCTGATCTATGGCCAGGTGTCCAACGGTTTTCGCCCCGGCGGCATCAACGTGGTGCCAGGGCTGCCGGAAAACCTGGCGACCTACCACGACGATCGCCTGGAGAGCCTGGAGATCGGCACGCGTCTGGCCCCGGCCCACCGCGCCTGGCATTTTGACCTGACCGGCTTTCGCCAGCGCTGGTCCAACATGCAATATGCCGCCGCCTCAAGCGACGGCAGCTATGCCTTCATCACCAATATCGGCGCGGCGCGGATCAACGGGGTGGAACTGGCCGCCGGCGGTGCGCTGGCAGGTGGCTGGCGCGCCAAGGTGCAGGGCACGTTCACCGATGCACGGCTGGTCTATGACCAGGTTTCGGGCACGGTGACCACCGATGGCCGCGCGGGCGAGCGGCTGCCCTATGTGGCGCCCTGGGCCGCCAGCGTGGAGCTGCGCCGGCAATGGGCCCTGGGCAATGCCTGGCTGGGCGGCGGCTGGGCGGGCGATGCTGGCCTGTTCGTGCACTATGCCGGCCAGGCCTACAGTGCGTTTCGCGCCAGCACGGCGTTCAACCGCCTGGCGCTGGGCGGCTTTGCCACGCTGGACGCTGACTTTGCCTTGCTGCGCGGGCCATGGCGGGCGGGCCTGTTCGTGCAGAACCTGGCCGACGGGCGGGGCCGTGTCTGGGCCGGCACGATCGGCGGCACCGACCTGGTCACTTATCAGCGCCCGCGCACCATCGGCCTCACGCTGCGCAGCGAATTTCACTGACCGTATTTCACTGGCAGGAAAAAAATGTGCCCGTCCGATGAGGGGCCGCGCCGTCCCCGCGTCTAGCCAAGCAGGGGGCCGGACAACGATGCGCCACGGGAAGCGGCATCGCGGCAAACCCTGAACCAAGGACAGGGAGTTACCATGAGCAAAGCCATTCTGGCCGTTTCCGGCCTGATCACTGCGCACGTCTTGCTGGCAGGCACCGCCTTTGCCGCAGATAGCGCGCAACCCGCGCCAGCCGTTCCGGCAGAGGAAGCCCCCTCCACGGGCAATGACATCGTGGTCACCGCGCTGCATCGCACGTCCACCGTGCAGACCACGCCGCTCAGCATCGTGGCAATTTCCGGCGATGGCCTGGCCAAGACCGGCGCCACCCAGCTTAACGACTATTTCCGCCAGATCCCCAACCTCAACGTGACGAGCGGCGTGGCCGGATCGAACCGCATCTCGATCCGTGGCGTCAATGCGGCGGGCGAAGCGACGGTGGGCCTCTATTACGATGAAACCCCGGTCACTGGCCCATCGGGCACGACGCAGGATTCGGGCGCTGTTGCCGCCGATCTCAACTTGTTCGACGTGGAGCGCGTGGAAGTGCTGCGCGGGCCGCAGGGCACGCTCTATGGCGCCAGTTCGATGGCCGGCACGCTGCGCGTGATTTTCCACAAGCCCGATTACGACAAGGTGGAAGCGGGCGGCGAAACCCAGGTGACCACCACCGAAGGCGGATCGGCCGGCTATTTCCTGCGCGGCATGGTCAACCTGCCGGTGGTGACCGACAAGCTGGCCGTGCGCGTGGTTGGCTATGGCGAGCGCAAGCCGGGCTGGATCGACAATGTCACCTATGGCACGCAGAACATCAACCGCTCCAGCAACTGGGGCGCGCGCGGCATCATCGGTTTCAAGCCCGATGAACTGACCACGATCACGGCCACGGCAAGCTATCAGAAAAGCGACGCGCGCGATCAGCAGGGCTGGTATCCCAGCGTGGGCCGCTACAAGACCAATTCCACCGCGCAGCTGCCATTCCACACCGAAATGCAGCTCTACAATCTCAAGGCCGATCGCGACCTTGGCTTTGCCACGCTGACCGGCACGGCCAGCTACTACAACTACAACTATATCCGCACGGTCGATTTCACCCCCTCGGTGGCCGCCTATGCCAATTCCACCGCGCAGTGCGCCCGCGCGCAGGGCGGCACGGCCTGCACCACCGACCAGTTCGCCGCCTATCGCGCCACGGGCCTCGCGCTCTTGCCGGCGGTGGGCTATCAGCCGGCCTGGGTCCATTCGCAGAACTATGAAGCGCGGCTGGCGTCCAATGCGGCGCAGATGCCAGCCTGGCTGGAATGGACGGTCGGGGTCTATTACGAAAAGCGCAACGACCACATCGACAGCAACGTGATCAGCGAAAGCGCGGCCGACGGATCGATCACCCTGCCGATCACCCCGCTGGTCTATCGCTATGTCGAGACGCGCTCGCGCCAGGTGGCCGGATTCGGCGAAGTTTCGATCAAGCCGCTGCCTGGGCTGACCATCACCGGTGGCCTGCGCTATTACGATTACAGCAAGACCACCAGCGGCCAGTCCTATATCACCAACTATTACACCGGTACGTCTGCCGCGCCCTATAGCGCCGCCACGACCAAGGCCAACGGCTGGCTGGAAAAGTTCAACGTGAACTATCGCATCACCCCGCGCGTGATGGTCTATGCCAGCGCTTCGAAGGGATTCCGTCCCGGCGGGGCCAACAACATCCCCGGCCTTGCCGCCAACCTGGTTTCCTACAAGCCCGACAGCCTGTGGAACTATGAAGTGGGCCTGAAATCGAGCTGGCTGGGCGACAAGCTGGTGCTCAACGGCGCGGTGTTCGATGTCGAATGGAGCAACATGCAAAGCTCGGCTCGCACCGCCGACGGGCTCTATGCCTTCCTCACCAACGCCGGCCACGCGCGCATTCGCGGGCTGGAAGTTGACCTGACCACGCGCCCGTTGCGGGGCCTCACGCTGAACGGTGCGCTGGGCTATGTCGATGCGCACCTGACGCAGGACCAGTCTTCCTCGGCCGTGCTGATCACCGCGTCTACCGGCAAGGCGGGCGATCCGATCCCCAATACCCCCGATCTCACCGCGTCGGCTTCGGCCAGCTATAGCTGGGCGCTCAATTCGCGGTTCGACGGGCTGGTGCGCGCCGATGGTGCCTATACCGGGCATCAGGAAGGCACGTTCCGCCCGACCGATCCCTATCACACCTCCTACGGCAACTATGCCACGGCCAACTTGCGCGTGGGGGTGGAGAACCCGCAGATGGGCATCTACGTGTTCTGCAACAATCTGACCGACACCACCGGCGCGATCGCGGTGAGCAGTGGCTATGGCTATTCCAACCTGACTTATTCGATCCAGCCGCGCACCTGGGGCCTCAACGCCCGCTTCAGCCTGTAAGGAAAGGAAAGACCATGCCTTGGTTTGCCAAGCCGGCCATGGGCCTGGCCCTGGCGGCAGCAGCGCTGCCCCATGCCGCCCATGCCGCGCCGCTCGATCCCGCCGCCGCGCGCGGCGCGATCGATGCCCAGCTCGACAAGATCTATCCCGCGCTCGATGCGCTCTACAAGGATATCCACCAGCATCCCGAGGTGGGGTTCCAGGAAACCCGCACCGCCGCGTTGCTGGCCGCACGGATGCGCCAGATCGGCTTTACCGTGACCGAGCACGTCGGCCAGACCGGCGTGGTGGCGGTCTATCGCAACGGCGATGGCCCGGTGGTTCTGGTGCGGACCGAGCTGGACGGCCTGCCGCTGGAGGAAAAGACCGGGCTGCCTTATGCCAGCCATTACCAGCAGACCATCGATGGTAAGCTGACGCCGACCGATCACGCCTGCGGGCACGACAGCCACATGGCCTGGTGGGTTGGCACCGCGCAGACCCTGCTGGCCATGAAGGACAAGTGGCACGGCACGCTGGTGTTCATCGGCCAGCCGGCCGAGGAAAAGGTGGGCGGGGCCAAGGCGATGCTGGCCGATGGCCTGTTCACCCGCTTTCCCAAGCCCGACTATGCCTTTGCCGCCCATGTCACGCCCGATGTGGCGGGGCATGTGGTGATCAAGCAGGGCGCGGTGAGTTCGGCCGCCGATGCCGTGGTCGTCACGTTCCACGGCCTGGGCGCGCATGGGTCGATGCCCGACAAGGGGATCGATCCGATCGTGATGGGCGCGCATTTCGTGGATGACGTGCAGACCGAGATCAGCCGGCAGAAAGACCCGCAGAAATTCGGGGTGATCACGGTGGGCGCCTTCAACGCCGGCTATGCGCCCAACATCATCCCCGACACTGCCGTGCTCAAGCTGACGCTGCGATCCTATGATGCCGATGTGCGGCAATTGCTGCTCGATGGCGTGGGCACCACCGCGCGCGCCGTGGCGACCATGGCCCGCGCCAGCGCGCCCGATGTGGAGCATACCGAGGGGACGGCATCGGTGATCAACGATCCGGCGCTTTCGGCCAAGCTTGCCGGCGTGCTGAAAACCGCGCTGGGCGACAGCCGCGTGGCGCTGGTGCCGGTGGCAATGCCGGGCGGCACGGCGAGCGAGGACTATTCCGAATTCGTCAACGCCGGGGTCAGCCAGTCGGTGTTCTTCGGCGTGGGCGGCAGCGACCCGGCGATGCTGGCCCGGCTCAAGGCCGAAGGAAAGCCCGTGCCGGTCAACCATTCGCCGTTCTTTGCCCCCCAGCCCGAACCGGCGATCCGCGCCGGGGTGGAAACGCTGGTGCTGGCGGTGCTGGGCGTGGCGGGGAACTGATTTTCCGCCACGCCGGCTGGACGGTCACCGCCCGAAAAAGGTGGGGCCGTCCAGTGTGAACTTGAAGCCGAAGACCAGCGCATTGTCGGTGTTGGTGCGATTGAACGGCGCGCCGGTGTTGTCCGGGTGCAGGATATATTGCACGTTGGGCGAAACGCGCAGGCCCGGCACCACATCGGCGCCATAGGCGAGTTCCATCATCACCTGGTGGCGATGCACGTTGTCTTCGCCGCCGACGGCCAGGCGCGCGGCGCGCATGCGCGCCATGGCCAGGTCGGAAAAGCGCTGGTCGTTGATCATGAAGCCCAGCGTATCGCTGTCGCGGCCCTTGAACGTGCCGGTCTGCACCACGCCGAAATCGAAATAGCGGCTTTCTTCCACCTGGCCCGAAAGATTGGTCATCGCCACGCCGAAGATCGAGAGGCCGCGCTTGCTCGTGGGATCCGGCCGGGTCAATTGCTGGTCGAACCGCACATAGATGCCGCTGCGGCCGTGCAGGGTGCGCGCCGGGCGGCCGGTGAGAATGGCGATGCCGCCCTGATCGTCGCGCAGCGGGTCGCTGTAATCGGCACGGTCGAACCAGCCGCCCAGGATATAGTGGCCGGGCAGGCGGGTTTCGCGCTTGTCATCGCCATAGCCCAGTTCCCACGGCACGATCACCCCGGTGCGGTTGGCCGAAGAGAAGTTGAAGCCATCGTCGTTCCAGCGCTTGCGATCGGGGTTCACTTCATAGACCCCGGCATGGGCGAACCAGCGCGGCGCGAGCGCGAGCTTGGCCTGGGCCATCCAGCTTGACGCGGGGAAATAGGTGAAGTTGCTGTTCTTGAACACGAAAGTGGGGTTGCCGCAGGTCGAATTGCTTTGGAACAGGCAATAGAGCGGCGAATTGAGGAAGTGGATGTTGGCCTGGCTGCGACCGGCCTCGATCACCAGGCGGTCATTGAGCAGCTTCTGCTCCCATGTGAGGATCGCCAGGTGGGTGTTTTGCGTGCCCCACACTTCCTGGACCGAGGTGTTGTTGCCCAACGCGATGTTCGACAGGCTCTTGCCGTGGCGGTTGGTCACGGCAAAGTGGATCGTCGCGCCGGGAATGCCGACGATGCGATCCATGTCGAAATCGGCGCCGAGATAGACCTGGCCGGTATAGGCGCTCTTGCGCGCCAGGCCGCCCGAAACGTTGCCAGCCGCTTCGCCGGTATAGCTATAGGCCAGGGTAATGCCCTGGTCGGCCAGCGGCTGCGCCAGGTTGGGCGCGGGTTGGCTTTTCGCGGTGGCGGGCAGTGTGGGCGGCGGCGGTGCCTCATCGGCCAGCGCCGGGGCGGCCGAGGCGAGGAGAGCGGGCAGCACGATAGCGAGGGCGCCTGCGCGGCAGGCACCAGAAGGCAGGGCGGGCATGGGACGAGGCACTCCTTGCGGCCAGGGGCGGCCGCGCGAAAAAGAGGTCAGGCGGTGGTCGGAAGCGGGCGGCGCAGCAGCCCGGCCAAAAGCGCGGTGGTCAGCGTGCCTGCGGCAATCGCCAGGGCATAGGCGCCCAGATGCGTCACGGCGCCGGGGATCGGCAGCACGAACACCCCGCCGTGCGGCACGCGCAGTTCCACGCCCATCGCCATGGAAATGGCGCCGGCCAGCGCCGATCCGGCGACGAAGGCGGGGATCATGCGCAGCGGATCGCGCGCGGCAAAGGGAATGGCGCCTTCGGTGATGAAGGCCAGGCCAAGCACCGCCGTGGCACCGGCGCCATCGCGCTCTTCAGCGGAAAAGCGTTTGCGGAACAGCACGGTGGCGAGCGCGATGCCGAGCGGCGGGGTCATCCCCGCGGCCATCGTCGCGGCCATCGGGGTGTAGACTTGGCTGGCGATCAGGCCGACGGAAAAGGCATAGCTGGCCTTGTTGACCGGCCCGCCCATGTCGAACGCCATCATCGCGCCCAGGATCAGGCCCAGGGCAATCGCGCTCGATCCCTGCATCCCGCGCAGCCATTCGGTAAGGAACGAGAGCACCGCCGCCACCGGCGTGCCGACTGCATAGACCATCAGCAGCCCGGTGATCAGCGTGCCGAGCAGCGGCAGGATCAGCATGGGCTTGAGCCCTGCGAGATTGCGCGGCAGGCGGATCGCGCGGTTCAGCGCTTCCACGCCATAGCCGGCGATGAAGCCCGCGACGATGCCGCCCAGGAAGCCGGCGCCCTGGCTGGCGGCGATCATCCCGCCGATCATGCCCGGCGCGATGCCCGGCCGATCGGCAATGGAATAGGCGATATAGCCGGCCAGCGCCGGCACGATCAGGGCAAAGCCGCCCTTGGCGCCGATTTCGAACAGGGTGTGCGCCAGCGTGCCGGCGGCGGCATCGTCATTGGCGTGAATGCCGCCCAGCGCAAAGGCCAGCGCAATCAGCAGACCGCCCGCCACCACGAAGGGCAGCATGAACGAAACGCCGGTCATCAGGTGCTTGTAGGGGCCGGTGCGTTCGGCCTTGGCCGGCGCGGCGCCAGCGGTTTCGCCGCCGGCCTGCACGCTGGCTTCGGCCAGGGCGCGGGTGATCAGCGCGGCGCCGCCGGTGATCGCGGGCTTGGTATTGCTGGCAAACACGCGCTTGCCGGCAAAGCGGGCGCGGTCCACTTCGCGGTCGGCGGCGATGATAACCACGTCGGCCTCGGCAATTTCCTGGGCCGTCAGCGGCGTGCCGGCGCCCACCGAGCCTTGCGTTTCCACGCGGATGGCATGGCCCAGTTCGGCCGCGCCCTGTTGCAGCCCTTCGGCCGCCATGAACGTGTGGGCAATGCCCGTGGGGCACGAGGTGATCGCCACCACGCGCACTTGCTGCGCAGCATTCGGCTGGGCGGAAAGCAGGGCCAGGGCGGCGGCGGGATCGGCCAGCACGGCATCGAGCGCCACCACATGCGCCGCTTGCGCGGCTTGGGGATGATCGACCGCGCCCACCAGCAGGGCCGGCGCGGCGGGTGCATCGCCCGCGCTTTCCAGTTGGACGTCGAGTTCCAGCCCGGCCTCGCGCGCGGCCTTGGCCAGGGCTTGCGCGGCCAGCACCGCCTCCACATCGCGCCCGGGCGCGGCGATCAGCACTTGGTGTTTCATCAGGCTCTATCCCAGGTTCTTTTTGGCGCGCGTCATGGGCGCGGGCCGGTGATCACGTCTTGCGCCAGGGCCAGCACGCTGGCCTTTTCCGGCAGGTTGGGCCCGGCCATGCCCAGCTTGGCCACGGCAAATGCCGTGGCCAGCCGCGCGGTTTCCGCCAGGCCCAGCCCGGCGACATGCGCGGCGGCCAGCCCCGCCACCATGGCATCGCCTGCGCCCACCGTGCTGGGAATGCCCAGTGGCCCGATCGGAGGCAGAGCCAGGCGCGCGTGCATCGCACCATCGCCATTGACGAACAGGGCGCCTTCGCTGCCCATCGACACGACCACCTGGTCAACCCCCCGCGCATGAAGCGCGCGGGCTGCGGCCAGCACGGCGGCGATATCGGGCAGGGGTTCGCCCGCCCAGGCCGCGAGTTCATCGCGGTTGGGCTTGATCACGTGGGGCAGCACCGGCGCGGCCAGCGCGCGCGCCAGCGGTTCGCCGCTGGCATCGAGCAACACATGCACGCCCGCATCGCGCAGCCGCGCCACTTGGCCGGCATAGCAGGCTGGCGGGCAGCCGGGGGGGAGACTGCCCGCCAGCACCGCCATGTCCCCGGCGGCGGCCATATCGGCCAGCCCATCGAGCACGGCGGCAAGGGTTTCGTCGGTCACGGCCAGGCCATCGAGGTTGATGTCGGTCGTGCCGGCGCTATCCACCAGCTTGAGGTTGACGCGCGTGGCGCCGTCCACCCGCACCATGGCATCGGTGATCGGCTTGGCGGCAAACAGCGCTTCGAACGGGGCGGCATTGTCGCGGCCCAGCAAGCCATGCGCCGAAACCGCTACGCCCCAATCGGCCAGGCAACTGGCCACGTTGATGCCCTTGCCCCCGGCATTCTGGCGCACGGCGCGGGCGCGGTGGACCTGGCCGGGCACGAGCGTATCAAGCGTGATCGTCTCGTCGATCGCGGGGTTGAGCGTAAGTGTATGGACGCGCATCAGGCGGCTCTTTCATCCAGGGCAGGGGCATCCAGCGCGCGCACTTGCGCGGCGCCGGGCTGGGCCAGCGCGCGGCGGGCGAGGTCTTGCAGATCGGGCAGGTTGGCGGCGCGCAGCCGCGCCTTCACGGCGGGAATGTCGCGGGGGGTCATCGAAAGCTCGGTTACGCCAAGCCCGGTGAGCAGCGCCGCGCCGAACGGATCGCCGGCCAATCCGCCGCACACCCCCACCCAGCGGCCATGCGCCGCCGCGCCTTCCACGGTCAGCGCGATCAGGCGCAGCACGGCGGGGTGCAGGCTGTCGGCCTCGGCCGCCAGTTCGGGGTTCTGGCGGTCGATCGCCAGGGTATATTGCGTGAGGTCGTTGGTGCCGATCGAAAAGAAATCGGCATGCTGCGCCAGGGCATGGGCCTGCACCGCAGCGGCGGGCACTTCGATCATGATGCCGATCGGCACCGCCGGTGCATCCAGCTCGGCACGGATTTCCTCGCACCGCGCGCGCAGGCGCTCCAATTCCCAGGCAGAAGTGATCATCGGGAACATGATCGACAAGTCCCCGCCGTGCTTTGCTGCGCGGTAGAGCGCGCGCAATTGCGGATCGAGCAAGTCGGGCCGGCGCAGCAGCAGCCGCGCGCCGCGCACGCCCAGGAACGGGTTTTCTTCCGTTGGCAGGTCCAAGTGCGGCACTTGCTTGTCGCCCCCGATATCGAGCGCGCGCACGATCAGCGGGCGGTCACCCAACGCTGCGATCATCGCGCGGTAGATCGCTTCCTGCTCGTCCTCGCTGGGCGTGTCGCCCCGTTCCAGGAACAGGAATTCGGTGCGCATCAGGCCCACGCCTTCGGCACCTTCGGCGAGGGCAAAGGGCACCGAATCCGGGCGGTTGACGTTGGCGGCAATGGCCACCTGGTGCCCATCGGTGGTCACCGCCGGGCGGCTGCGTTCGGCCTCCTGCGCCTGGCGGCGGGCGGCGATGCGATCGATCCAGGCTTGCGCGCTGGTCAGGTCGGCCGGCGTGGGATCGAGCCACACGCGCCCCGCATCACCATCGACGATGACTTTGGTTTGTGCGCCCAGCGCCAGCAGGTCCTGGCCCACCGCCACCACCGAGGGCAGCCCCAGCGTGCGCGCCAGGATCGCGCTGTGCGACGTCGGCCCGCCCAGCGCCGTGGCAATGCCGGCAACCTTTTCGGGATCGAGCGTTGCCGTATCGGACGGGGAAAGGTCTGCCGCCACCAGGATGCACGAACCCTCGGGCAGCGTATCGATCGAACCGGTCGCGAGGGCGGGATCGAGCGCGGCCAGCACGCGGCGGCCCACATCGTGCAAGTCTGCCGCGCGGGCGGCCAGCACCGGATTGCCCAGCGCGGAAAGCTGCCCGGCAATGCGGCTGACGGCCTGGTGCCATGACCAGGCCACGCCATGCCCTTCGACCATCAGCTGGCACGTGAGGGTGATGAGGTCGGTGTCGTCAAGCAGGTCCGCCTGTGCTTTGAAGATCGCGGCATCGCTGGCGCCCAGGCGGCGGGTGGTATCGTCGATCAGCGCGGTCATCTGCGCGCGGGTGCGGCGCAGCGCGTCGTCGAGCATGGCGCCACCCCGGCCCAGGTCCACCGGCTCGTCGGGCACGGAAAGCTCGGCCGCGGCCACGACATGGACCGTGCCGATGGCGAGGCCCGGGCTGGCGGCCACGCCGGCCAGCATGGTGAGCGCCGTTTCCGGCTGCCAGCCGCGCCCGGTGGTCTGCGCGGCGGCGGCCACCTTGGCGGCGGCACGCGCGGCATCTTCCTTCTCGCGCGCGGTCAGACGGCGCACGGCGGCAAGGAACTGGTCCACCGCCGCGCGGCCCTGCGGCCCATCGGCGGAAATGGTGACGGTGTCGCCGCACTTGAGGCCCAGTTGCAGCAGCGACACCAGGCTCTTGGGATCGGCGCTATCGGCCCCGTGGCGCACGCGCAAGGCCGCCGGCGCGGCGCGCGCTGCCTCCATCCATGCCGATGCGGGGCGCGCGTGAAGTCCGGCGGGATAGTCCACGGTCCACTGCGCCGCATGGGCCAGATCGGCCACCGGAGCCTGCGCGGCAGGCGCGGCGCTATCTTCGCCCAGCGCGGCGGCAATGGCGTGGGGGTCGTCGCTCGCCACCAGCGCGGAAAGGCGTGGCTCGTCTTGGATCAGGCGCGTCAGCCGGCGCAGGATGGCGATGTGGCTGTCGGAATTGGCGGCAATGCCCACGACCAGATGCGCCGTCTGGCCGGGGTTCCATTCCACCCCGTCGCGCAGTTGCAGCACGGCGATGCCGTCGCGGCGCACCAGCCCCTTGTCTTCGCCCAGGCCATGGGGGATCGCCACGCCCGCGCCCAGAAACGTGTTGGCCACGCCCTCGCGCCGCACCATCGAATCTTCATACCCCGGCGCAACGCAGCCCGCGGCCACCAGCATCTGGCCCACCTGGCGAATCGCGTCTTCCTTGCTGCCGGCCTGCGCACCGATGCGCACGAGAGCCGCCTCTTCGGGCAAAATCGCGGGGTTGGGCAGCATTTCGGGCCTCTCTCCAGGGGTGCTTGCCGGCGGGCTTGGGCCGCCGCTGTGCCTTCAGAAAACGTTTTCTCATGAATTTTGTCAAGAGGCTTGCGCAAATGGGGGGATTGCGGCCATGTTTGTGCGAAGAACAGGCCAATCGGCCGGGGAGTTGGAGAGAACGTTTTCTGATGGCCGTGGGGATCAAGGATGTGGCGCGGGTGGCCGGGGTTTCGGCGGCCACGGTTTCGCGTGTGCTGGCGGGCAAGGCCGTGGACGCGGCCATGCAGCAGCGCGTGCACGATGCCGTCAAAGTGACGGGCTATCGTCCCAACCTGGCGGCGCGGCGTCTGCGTTCGCAGCATTCCAACGTGATCGGCCTGATTGTGGCCGATATCCGCAACCCCTTCTTCACCGCCGTGTCGCGCAGCGTGGAAACGGTGGCGGCGGCACGCGGTATGCAAGTGATCTTGTGCAACACCGATGAAGATCCGGCGAAGGAGGCGATGTACCTCGACCTCATGCACCAGGAGCGCGCGGCCGGGGTGATCCTGGCGCCCTCGCGCCAGCGCGTGGCCAGAACCGACCGCCCGGAAGGCGAGCGTCCGGTGGTGCTGATCGACCGCGCGATTCCCGGCGCGGATCTTGATTGCGTGCTGCTTGACAACGAACGCATGGCCGCCGTGCTGGTGGAACATCTGCACGCACAGGGCCATCGCCGCGTGGCCGGCCTGTTCGGCGCGATGAGCATGACCGGCCACGAACGCCGCGCGGGCTTCGAACGCGCCGCTGCCGCGCTCGGCCTGGAAGCCCAGGCCCTGGCCGTGCCGCACAACACGGGAGAAGCCGAACGCGCGCTCGCCGCCCTGCTTTCGGGCCCGCAGCGCCCTGATGCCCTGGTGGCCAGCAACGGCGTCATGCTCCTCCACATCCTGCGCGCCTTGCGCGCCCAGGGCCTGTCCGTCCCGGCAGACATCGCGCTGGCCGGATTCGACAACAACGACTGGATGGATTTCGTGGGCAACGGCGGGGGCATCAGCGTGATCGAGCAGCCGGTGGAAGAAATCGGCCGCACCGCCACGACCATGCTGCTCGATCGCCTGGACAATCCCCAAGCGCCCACGCGCAAGGTGGTGCTGGCCGGCAAGCTGGTGGCGCGGGGCTAGGGGACGCCTGTCTGCTTCGTCATCCTCGACATGATTTCAAGAGGCAGCCACGGCCCGTGATTTTCGGGTTCGAATCCCGAACTCTGCATTGACAGCTACTCTGCGAAGTACCCACCGTCGAGCAAGCTATCCCGAATTAAGGTTGCTGAACCGGGTCTACCACACCCTTTGCACGGCAAACCCGTCGAACATCGCTTCGTTGGAAACCAGGGCCATGTCTTCAACCTGGGCCTGGGCGATTAGGAAGCGGTCGAAAGGGTCTTTGTGGGGAATGTTGAGCGCGCCGGCTAAGCGGGCGTGGGCGATGGTGATGGGTAGTTCGGCAAAACCCTGATCGGCCACGATCGCGGTGAAGTCCTGTGCCAGCAGTGCCGCGCTGGGCAGCTTGCCGATGCGAAACTTGGTGGTCACTTCCATTGCCGAGGCTGCGCTGATGAACACGGCATTGGCTTCGTTTGCGATCGCGTCGCGGGCGTGATGGCTCAAGGCGTCATCGCCGGCCAGCCACCAGATCAGCGCATGGGTATCCAGCAACAGGCGCATGCCCTGATCTCAGCCAAGATCCCATCCTGCCATTTCGTCATCCGGCAGAGGATCGTGAAAGCCGGCGTCCAGGGCAATCTTGCCATGCAGCGCGCCAAAGCGGCGTTGCCCCCGCGGGTTGACCGGCACCAGGCGCACGGCCGGCACATTGCCGCGCGCGATCACCACATCCCCACCAGCCAGCGCCTCGGCGATCAGGCGCGACAGGTTGGTCTTGGCATCGTGCACGGAAAACTGGGCCATGGGAGACTCCTTGGCTAAGAATATAGCTAACCTTACCGCGTCGGGCAAGGACCGGCTTGTCCGGATGTGCGCCCGCTCGTGCGGCTTTCGCTGCAAAAAAGTGCCCTTTGGCCTTCGCAATTGCACAATTGTTGGCTTAGAGAAGGGCGAACGAACGGCCCGGGCGGGCCATGGCAGGAGAGATTCGCGCGATGACCATCCAGACCCCGGTGCTTGACAGCGCCCCCGCCGCACCGGCTCCGGCCCCGGCGCCCAATCCGCAATCGGGGCAGCCGGTCACGCTCACCCGCTTTCTGATCGAGCAGCAGCGGCGGCCGGATTCGCCGTGCCCGGCGGGCCTGCGCCTTTTGCTGGAAACCGTGGCGCGCGCGTGCAAGGCGATCAACTTTGCCATTTCCAAGGGCGCCCTGGGCGATGTGCTGGGTTCGCTCGGCAACGAGAACGTGCAAGGCGAAGTGCAGAAGAAGCTGGACGTGATCGCTAACGACCTGCTGCTCGATGCCAACGAATGGGGCGGGCAGCTGGCCGCCATGGCCTCTGAGGAAATGGAGACGCTGCATCCGATTCCCGGCCGCTTTCCCAAGGGCGAATACCTGCTGACCTTCGATCCGATCGACGGATCGAGCAATATCGACGTAAACCTTTCGGTCGGCACGATCTTTTCGGTGCTGCGCGCGCCCGATGCCTGCGCCGGGCGCGACGTGACCGAGGCGGATTTCCTCCAGCCTGGTGCGGAGCAGGTGGCGGCCGGCTATGCCATCTATGGCCCGCAGACGCTGCTGGTGCTGACCGTGGGCACGGGGGTCTATGAATTCACGCTTGATCGCGAGATCGGTTCGTGGCGGCTCACCGACGGGCCGATGCAGATGCCGCGCGGCAACCGCGAATTTGCCGTTAACATGGCGCGCCGCCGCCAGTGGTCGCCGCACGTGGCGCAGTATATCGAAGAACGCATCTGTGGCACCGAAGGACCGCTGGGCGTGGATTACAACATGCGCTGGCCCGCCTCGATGGTGGCCGACGTGCACCGCATCATCAAGCGTGGCGGGGTGTTCCTCTATCCGGCGGATTCACGCAATCCGGGCAAGGCGCGCCTGCGCCTGCTCTATGAAGCCAACCCCATGGCGTTCCTGATCGAGCAGGCGGGCGGCGCGGCCAGCAACGGCACGGCGCGCATTCTCGACCTGATGCCCACCAGCCTGCACGAGCGGGTGGGCGTGATCCTGGGCGATCCGGCCGAAGTGGCCGCGGCCAGCGAACCTCAGGGCTGAGGCTCCAAAAGGGCGCGGCGCCGTGGATATGTTCGCCGCGCTGGGTGCCTTTGTGGCGGTGGTGGACGAGGGCGGCTTTGCCCCGGCCGCGCGCCGGGCGGGGCAGGCGACATCCTCGTTCACCCGCCATGTCGATGCGCTGGAGGCCGCGCTGGGCACGCGGCTCTTGCAGCGCACCACGCGGCAGGTGACGCTGACCAGCGCGGGGGAAGCCTATTACCCCCAGGCGCGCGCCATCCTGGACCAGTTGGCCGAGGCGAACCGCGCCACGCGCGAGGGGGCAGGCGCGGCGCGCGGGCTGCTCAGGGTAAGCCTGCCGGTCACGTTTGCGCGGCTTCACGTGACGCCCTGGCTGCCAGCCTTCCTGGCCGCCCATCCCGACATCGCGCTGGACGTGAGCGTGACGGACAGCGTGCTCGACCTGGCGGCGCAGCGCATCGATGTGGCGCTGCGACTGGGCGTGCTCGATTCCTCCAGCCTGATCGCGCGGCGGCTGGCGCCGCAGCGCCGCGTGGTCTGCGCCAGCCCCGCCTATCTTGCCGCCCATGGCACGCCCGGCAGCCCTGCCGACCTGGAAAGCCATGCCTGCCTTACCTTTGCCTTTGCCGATGGCGAGCGGCGCTGGCGGTTGAGCCGCGATGGCCAGCACCAGTGGGTGCGGGTGACGGGCCCGTTGCGCACCAACCATGCCGACACCATTCGCGAAGGCGCGCTGGCCGGGGTGGGGCTGGCGCTGCTGCCCACCTGGCTGGTGGGGGAAGAGATCGCAGCCGGGCGCCTGGTCGCGGTGCTGGGCGGCTGGCAAGCCGATATCGCGCGGCCCGGCGCGCTGCCGCTGGGCGACGTGGGCATTCATGCCGTGACGCTGCCCGATCGGCGCGGGATGGCCAAAGTCCGCCTGTTCGTGGATTTCCTGGCGGCGCGGTTTGGCACGCCGCCGTACTGGGAGCGCGGGCTGACGGGGTAAGCGTTGCGCTATATGCAATGGTGACTGCCAAAATGGGTGGATTATCATTGCGTCGGGCTTGGGGCATAGCGCTGGCAACCAAGCGTGGCAGCAACCGTTTCCCCCTCGGTCTGCCCAACAGGAAAGAGCCCTGATCATGTCGGAAACGATCCTGGCCGGCGCGCCCCCGCGCCCGGCACACCCGTCGCTCCCGCCCGCCTCGCGTCCCACGCTGGGCGCGGGCCTGACTCTGGCGATGGCGGCCACGACCGGCCTTGGCGTGGCCAATATCTATTACAACCAGCCGATGCTCGGCCTGATCGAGGTGAGCATGCCAAGCGCGCTGACCGCGCTGGTGCCCACGGTGACGCAGCTCGGCTATGCACTGGGGCTGTTCCTGCTGGTGCCGCTGGGCGACCGGGTGGAGCGGCGGGCGCTGATCGTCACGCAATTCCTGCTCCTGTCGGTGGCGCTGGTCCTGGCCGCGATCGCTCCGTCGCCCGCGCTCTTGCTGGGCGCCTCGCTCCTCCTGGGCGCGCTGGCCACCGTGGCGCAGCAGATCGTGCCGTTTGCCGCGCACCTTGCCCCGCCCGAACGCAGCGGGGCGGTGATTGGCAAGGTCATGGCGGGGCTGCTGTGTGGCATCCTGCTCAGCCGCACGCTGGCCGGGTTCGTGGCCCAGCATGCCGGCTGGCGCGCGATGTTCTGGCTGGGCGTGCCGCTGGCCCTGCTGGCCGCCGCGATCTTGCGCGCGATGCTGCCCAAATCGGCAGCCGGGCAGGGGCCGCGCTATCCGCAGCTGCTTGCTTCGCTGTGGCACTTGTGGCGTGCGCACCGCGCGCTGCGCCTGGCCACGATCACGCAGGGCCTGCTGTTTGCCGCATTCAGCGCGTTCTGGAGCATCCTCGCGCTGCGCCTGGCGCAAGTGGGCGAAGGGCCGAGCGTGGCTGGGCTGTTTGGCGTGATCGGCGCGGTGGGCATCCTGGCTGCGCCACTGGCCGGCCATGTGGCCGACCGGCGCGGGCCCCATGCCACGATCGTGGCGGGCGTGGCGCTGATGGTGGTGGCATGGGCCATTGCCATGGCCTTTCCGGGATTGGTGGGCCTGGCGTTGGCCTGCATCGTGCTGGACCTGGCGGTGCAGAGCGCGCTGATCTCGCACCAGCATATCGTCTATGCTCTGGACCAGGGCGCGCGGGCACGGCTCAACACCCTTTTCATGGGCGGCATGTTCCTGCTGGGCGCGGCGGGGTCTGCCCTGGCGGCACTGGCCTGGCATGGCTCCGGCTGGACCGGGGTGAGCGGGCTGGGCCTGGCGCTGGGCGTGGGTGGCGGCATTGCCAACTGGCTGGCACGGCGGCCCCGCAACGCCTGAAAAAAGGTATGCACGGCAATAGGATATCGGATTTCCCCGGGGAAACCTTGCGGTTTCTCCGGGTTTTCCATGGAAAATGCTGCACTGCACAATAAAACTGTTCAGCCGAACACGATAGTCTTGTTGCCGTTGACCATCACGCGGCGTTCGATGTGCCAGGATACCGCGCGGGCGAGCACCTGGCATTCCACGTCGCGGCCCAGGGCGACCAGGGCTTCCGGCGCGTGGACGTGGGTGACGCGGCGTACGTCCTGTTCGATGATCGGGCCTTCGTCCAGGTCCGTCGTCACATAGTGCGCGGTGGCGCCGATGATCTTCACGCCGCGTTCGTGCGCCTGGTGATAGGGCTTGGCCCCCTTGAAGCTGGGCAGGAACGAGTGGTGAATGTTGATGCAGCGCCCCGCCACTTTTGCGCAGAGCATGGGCGAAAGGATCTGCATGTAGCGCGCCAGCACGACGAGATCGGGGGCCGTCTCGTCGATCAAGGCAGCAAAGCGCGCTTCCTGCATGGCTTTGCCATCGGGCTTCATCGGCAGGTGGTGATAGGGAAGGCCGCTCCATTCCACGAAGCTGTGCATGTCATCGTGGTTGGAGACGACGCCGACGATGTCCACCGGCAGCAGCCCGGCGCGCCAGCGGTGAAGCAGATCGAACAGGCAGTGCCCGAATTTCGACACCGCAAGCAACAGGCGCGGGCGGCGCGCCATGTCGTGCAGCGACCAGTCCATGGCAAAGCGTTCGGCAATCGGCGCGAAACGCTGGCGCAGCAGGTCCACATCGGGCAGCGGCGCGCCATCGCCGGCAAAGGCGGTGCGCATGGCGAAGAGGCCGGAGGCGCCATCGTTGAAGTGGTTGGATTCGGTGATCGTGGCGCCCTGTTCGGCCAGAAAGCTGGCCACGGCGGCCACGATGCCGCGCTGGTCGGCGCAGCGCAGCAGCAGCACGTGCCCCGGCGTGGCGCCGCTGGCGGGATCGACAATTCCGGTCATGCGTGTGTTTCCCCCGGCGCGGCCGATGGTGCCGCGCGTTCAGCCCGTGCAAAGGCCGGTCCGCGCGCGATTTTGGCAAATCACATTTTCGGCCGCGCGGATGACATTTTTAGACGCGACGCCGTGGCACCGTGCCCCTTACGCATGGCGGTGTGACAGGAACCACATCCCACTTCCGGGCCAAGAGCCGCTATTCCGCGCTGGCGCTGTTGCGCGGCGCGCTGGGCGGGCATCGCCACTGGGGCCGCGCCTGGCGCGCGGCAGAGCCCAAGCCCAGCTATGACGTGGTGATCATCGGCGGCGGGGCGCATGGGCTGGCCACGGCCTATTATCTTGCCAGCCAGCACGGCATCCGCCGCGTGGCGGTGGTGGAAAAGGGCTGGATCGGCGGCGGCAACACCGGGCGCAACACCACCATCGTGCGATCGAACTATCGCCAGGCGCCCTTGCAGCGGCTGCTGGAGCATTCGCTGCGGCTGTGGGAGGGCCTGTCTGACGAATTGAATTACAACGTGATGTTCTCGCCGCGCGGGGCGCTGTTCCTGGGGCATTCGGATGCCGACATGACGCGGCTGGCCGAGCGCGGCGACAGTTTGCGCGCCATGGGCATCGACGCTGAACTCATGGGCGTGGACGCGGTGCGCCGCCTGGTGCCGCTGCTCGATTTTTCGCGCGCGGCGCGCTGGCCGATTGCGGGCGGGCTGATCCAGCATCGCGGCGGCACGGCGCGGCACGATGCGGTGGCCTGGGGCTATGCCCGCGCCGCAGACAATCTGGGCGTAGACATTATCGAGAATTGCGAAGTGGTGGGCTTTACCCGCGAGGGCGACGCGGTGACCGGGATCGAAACCACGCGCGGGGCCATTGCGGCAGGCAAAGTGGCGATCTGCGTGGCGGGCAACAGCGGCCATGTGGCGGGGCTGGCGGGGGTGCGCCTGCCGATCGAGAGCCATACGCTTCAGGCCTATGTGACCGAGCCGGTCAAGCCGATGATCGACACGGTGATCATGTCGCAATCGTTGCATTGCTATATCTCGCAATCCGACAAGGGCGGCATCGTGGCCGGCGGCGATCCCGATGGCTGTCCCAGCTATGCCCAGCGCGGCCAGCCGGTGCGGCTGGAAGACGCGATTGCCCAGGCGATTGCGCTGGTGCCCGCGCTCAGCCGCTTGCGCATGGTGCGCTGCTGGTCTGGCGTGACCGACATGAGTTTCGATGGTTCGCCGATCATCGGGGATTTGCCCTTGCGCAACCTGCATCTCAACGGCGGCTGGTGCTATGGCGGGTTCAAGGCGACGCCGGGTTCGGGGCATCTCTATGCCCATCACCTCGCCACCGGGCAGCCGCACCCGATTGCCGCGCCGTTCGACCTGACGCGCTTTGCCCAGGGGCGCACCATCGACGAAGCGGGCGTTGGCCCGATGCCTCAGCACCGCTAGGGGGAGCGCAAGGCCATGATGCTGATCCACTGCCCCCATTGCGGGCCGCGCGCGCAGGAAGAATTCACCTATGAACGCACGCGCGACAGCGTGGTGCAACTGGACCAGGCGCCCGATGTGGCCATGGCCGCGCTTTATACCCGCACCAATCCGCGCGGGGAGGAAAACGAGATCTGGCGCCACACGCTGGGTTGCCGGGGCTGGCTGGAACTGCGGCGCGACCGGATGAGCCATGCCATCGTGGCGGTGCATGCTCTGGGCGTGCAGGTGCTGCCATGAATGGGGAAACGCTGCACTTCACCTTCGACGGCAAGCGCTATACCGCGCGCGCCGGGCAGACGCTGGCCGCCGCACTGCTGGACAACGGCGTGGCCGTGGTGGCGCGCAGTTTCAAGTATCACCGCCCGCGCGGGATCATGGCCGCCGGGGTGGAGGAACCATCGGCGCTGGTGACTGTGGGCGAAGGCGGGCGGGCCGAGCCGAACACCCGCGCGACCGACGTGTTCGTCTATCAGGGCCTTGTGGCACGCAGCCAGAATGCCTGGCCCAGCCTGGCGTTCGATGTGGGCGCGGTTAACGGCCTGGTGGCGCGGCTGATCCCGGCGGGCTTTTATTACAAGACGTTCTTCGGGCCGCCCAAGCGGTGGATGGTTTACGAACGCTTCATCCGCAAGGCGGCGGGGCTTGGCCCGGCGCCGCGAGAGGCCGATCCCGATGCTTTCGACCATCGCGCCGCGTTTTGCGACCTGTTGGTGGTGGGCGCCGGGCCGGCGGGGCTGGCCGCCGCGCTGGCGGCGGCGCAGGCCGGGCAACGCGTGATGCTGGTGGAGCAGGACCGCCTGGCCGGTGGCGCGCTGCTGCGCGAGGACGTGCGGATCGACGGTGCGGCCGGGGCGGAGTGGGCGCAGGACGCGGTGGCGCGGATCGTGGCGGGCGGCGGGCGCGTGTTGCTGCGCGCCACGGCGACCGGCTATTGGGACGGCAATCTGGTCAGCGTGGTGGAGCGGCTGGCCGAGCCGGGGCAGGCGCCGTCGCGCGCCGATGCGCCGGTCCAGCGGCTGTGGAAAGTGCGCGCGGGCCGGGTGATCCTGGCGACCGGCGCGATCGAGCGACCGCTGGCCTTTGGCGGCAACGACCGGCCCGGCGTGATGCTGGCGCAGGCGGTGCGCCACTATGTGCGGCGCCATGGCGTGGTGCCGGGCCGCCGCGCCGTGGTGGCGACGAGCAACGACGATGGCTATCGCACCGCCTTTGCCCTGGCCGATGCCGGGGCGCAGGTCATGGCCGTGCTGGACGGCCGCACCGCGCCCGCTGGCCCGCTGGTGGAGCAGGCGCGCACGCGGTTTGCCGTGCTGGCCGATGCCTGCCCCATCGACACGCGGGCGCGCGGGAAGCGGCTTTGCGCCGTGATTGCGCAAGTGGGCGGGGGCGAGCAGCGCTTTGCCGCCGATCTGCTGGCGATGTCGGGCGGGTTCACCCCGGTGGCGCATCTGCACAAGCAGGCAGGCGGCGATCTGGCCTGGGACGCGGCGACGCAGGCCTTCGTGCCCGGCGCGGCGCGGCAGGCGCAGGCGAGCATTGGCGCGGCGGCGGGTGGGCATGACCTGGCCGCGATCCTGGCGCAGGGCTGGCAGGCGGGCGGCGGCGAGGCGCGCATGTTTGCGGTGGACGATCCGCTGGGCATGGGCACGCCGGCCGAAGCAGCGATGGTGCCCGACACCATACGCGGCAAGGCTTTCGTCGATTTCCAGAACGATGTTTCGCTCGGCGATATCGATCTGGCCTGGCGCGAGGGCTATCGCTCGGTCGAGCACCTGAAGCGCTATACCACGCTGGGCATGGGCACCGACCAGGGCAAGACCGGCAACATGGCCGCGCTGGGCCGGTTGGCGCAGGCGCAGGGGGTGGCGATTCCCCAGGCCGGGCTGACCACGTTTCGCCCGCCCTATACCCCCACCACGCTGGGCGTGTTTGCCGGAGCCGCGGTGCGCGACCATGCCGGACCGGTGCGCAAGCTGCGCCTGCACGCGGAGCATGACCGCCAAGGTGCGGCGTGGCAGCCGGTGGGATACTGGTTCCGCCCGCGCAGCTATCCGCAGGCCGGCGAAAGCCTGGGGCAGGCCAGCCTGCGCGAGGCGCGGATGGTGCGGCAAAGCGCGGGAATCGTGGACGTATCCACGCTGGCGACGTTCGAGGTGGCCGGGCCGGATGCCGCCGCGCTGCTGGAAATGGCCTGTGCTACCGCCATCGGGCGGCTGGCGGTGGGGCGTGGGCGCTATACGGTCATGCTGCGCGAAGACGGTATGGTGATGGACGATGGCACCGCCTGGCGCCTGGACGAGCAGCGCTATCTGCTGACCAGCTCCACCGGCGGGGCGGACCGCATGGCACAGCACTTGTCGTGGCTGCGCAATGTCATGGCCCCGCAGCTGAAAGCGAGCGTGGTCAATGTGCAGGAGCATTACGGCGCCGTGGCGCTGGCCGGGCCGCGCGCGGCGGCGGTGCTGGCCGGGCTGACCGGCGCGGCGGCGCCCGCGCATATGCATTGCGCGCGGGGTGTGATCGCCGGGATCGAAGTGCTGGTGCTGGCCGCCAGCTATAGTGGGGAGCGCGCGTTCGAAGTCTATGCGCCGGGGCATCACATGCCCGCGCTGTGGCAGGCGCTGCACCAGGCGGTGGTTGCGGCCGGTGGCGGTGCCTATGGCCTTGATGCCATGGACCATCTGCGCGTGGAAAAGGGCCATGTGGTGATCGGCGCCGAAGTGGACGGGCGCGTGACCGCCGCCGATATCGGCCTGGGCGGCATGCTGCGAAAGCAGGGCGGATTTGTCGGCTGGCAGGCGCTGCAGCGCCCGGTCCTGGCCACGGCCGCGGGGCGGCGGCACTTGGTGGGGCTGACCGTGCTGGATGGCCAGGCCCTGCCCGAAGGCGCGATGCTGGTGCTGCGCGAGGGAGAGGAACCGCTGGGCCATGTGACCACGGCGGCGCCGCGTGTGGCGGGCGAGGGGTGGATCGGCCTGGCGCTGTTGACCGATGGCGCTTCGCGGCATGGGCAGGAATTGTTGGCCTGGTCTGCCACGCGCGGGGCCACGGTGCGGGTGCGGGTGGGCGATCCGGTGTTCTATGATCCGCAAGGGGCGCGCTATCGTGATTGAGTTGACCACCTGCGATGCGGGCGATGTGCTGGCGCTGGAACTGTGGGATGCAGCGGGCGCCGGGCCGGTGGCGGCAGTGCTGGGCTTTGCCCTGCCGGCGGCGGGATGCAGCGCGGGCGACGATGTTTGCCGGGCCATGCGGTTCGAGCCCAATGTCTGGCTGGTGGAAGGCAGCGGCGTGGATACGCGCGCTCTGGCCGCTGCGGTGGCGGGCCATGGCGCGCTGACGGCGATTGGCGGCGGGCTGGTGCGGGTGACTTTGCGCGGGGCGGGCTGGCGCGCCCTGTTGATGCACGATGGCGTGTTCGATGCCGAAGACGCGGGCTTTGCGCCGGGGCGCACGGCGGCGACGGTGATCGCGCATGTGGCGGTGCGGCTCCATGTGGTGCGCGAGGACCGCTGCGATGCGCTGGTGCCGGCCAGCCTGGCCGATGGCTTGCTGGCGCGCTGGCGGCAGGTGGCGGCCGGGGTGTGATGCGGTTGCGACAGGCTGCGTGGGGGCTTCGACAGGCTCAGGGCGAACGGGGGAGAGGTTGATTCATCGAATCCGAGGTAACGGAAAACCTTGGAATGCTGCTTTGCCGGGGCAACAAGGCCGGGCTTCGGAATGACGGGAAAATGCGTGTATGGGCAGGCCTGCATTCAAATGGCCGCCGGGGAGAAACGAGCATGCGCGATGGTGAAGCAATTCTGCCCCCGGCACCCCCGGTGATCGGCCAGAGCGCGGCGGAGGCGGCGCGGCAGTGGTATGTGCTGGTGCTGCTGTCGCTGGTCTATGCGATGAACATTGCCGATCGCTATGTCATCACCACGGTGATGGAATCGATCCGGCTGGATCTGAAGCTGACCGATTCGGGCGTGGCGCTGCTGA
This sequence comes from Novosphingobium rhizosphaerae, assembly GCF_050920675.1. Lineage (NCBI taxonomy): Bacteria > Pseudomonadati > Pseudomonadota > Alphaproteobacteria > Sphingomonadales > Sphingomonadaceae > Novosphingobium > Novosphingobium rhizosphaerae. Next base: position 66,200 of record NZ_CP137862.1, on the reverse strand, counting down.
CCGGCGTGGCCCTGGCGCTGTTCTATGTCACCATCGGCATTCCGGTTTCGGCGCTGGCCGACCGGTTCAGCCGGCGCAACATCATTTCGGGCGCGCTGCTGCTGTGGTCCGGCCTTACCGTGCTGACCGGGCTTTCTTCCACATTTGGCCAGATGCTGCTGGCGCGGATCGGGGTGGGGATTGGCGAGAGCGGGGGCACGCCGCCTTCCACCTCGATGCTGGCGGATTACTTCCGCCCGGCGCAGCGGCCGGCGGCGCTGACGGTCTATGCCCTGGGTTCATGCCTGGGGGCATGGATCGGGGCGGACGTGGCCGGGCGCGTGGCCGATTTGTATGGCTGGCGCCATGCGTTCCTGGCGCTGGGCGTGCCGGGCGTGGGGCTGGCGGCGCTGATCTTTTTCACCGTGCGCGAACCGCGCCGTGGGGCCATGGATGCGCCGCGCGCGGCCGATGCGCCGCCGGCCGCGCCGCGCCTGCCGTTGTGGCGCGCGCTGGCATTCCTGCTGCGCCAGCGCGCCACCATGCACCTGATGATGGGCGGGGCGGTGACGGCGCTGTGGGGCTGGGGCCTGATGTGGTGGACGCCCACCTATCTGCAACGCGCCTATGGCCTTTCGGCCGGGCAGGCGGGCGAGATCCTGGGGCCGATGCACCTGATCGCCGGCAGCCTGGCGACGGTGGCCACGGCGGTGCTGATGGCCAGCCGCGTGATGGCCGATCCGCGCCGCGTGCTGATCCTGATGGCGGTGGTGGTGGCGGTGATCACCGTGCCATCGTTCTTCATCTATTGGACGCATGACCTGGGCGTGGCCAAGGCCTGCCTGTGGCTGTTCGTGCCGGCGATGTATTTCTACATCGGCCCCTCGTTCGGCCTGTTGCAGAACATCGTGCCCGCGCAGATGCGCGCCACCGCCTGCGCATTGACGCTGCTGATGGCCAACATCGCCAACCTGGTGATCGCGCCGCAGTTCGTGGGCCTGGTGAGCGACCACGTGGCCGGTGGCCACGGCGCGGACGCGGCATCGCTGCGGGTGGCGCTGCTGATCCTGGCGCCCACCGGGCTGTGGGCCGCGTGGCATTACTGGGCCGCCACGCGCGGCATCCTGGCCGAACAGGCGCGCGCCACCGCAGGCGATACGCTGGGTTGAGCGCCTAGGGAATCAGCCGTTCGGCGCGAAGCTGGCTGAACAGGTCGAAAAAGGCGGCATCGGTCTGCTGGTAGGCGGCAAAGCCCAGCGCGCGCGAGCGGGCCATGTCGGTCACAACCTCGATCGGGCGGCCCAGATCGGCATCGGTGTGCCAGGGGGAGGCGAGGCGGGCGAGATCGGGTTCGACCAGTCCTTCGCGCGCGGCGATGGCGCGCCAGGCCGGGGCATCGTCGGCCATCTGATCGGCCAGGGGGCGCACGGTACCATCGAACGCGGCCGCGTCGAGCCCGAACCATTGCGCCAGGCGCGGCCACATCCAGCGCCAGCGGAAGACATCGCCGTTGGCGCAATTGAACGCCTGGTTGGCGGCCTCTGGCGTGGTGCTGGCCCACAGCAACTGGTGGGCGAGCTGGCGCGCGTCCGTCATGTCGGTCAGGCCGTTCCATTGCACCGCCGATCCGGGGAAGCGGAACGGGCGGCCCAGTTCGCGGCACAGCGTGGCATAGACGGCCAGCGTGGTGCCCATGTTCATGGCATTGCCCACGGCCTTGCCGATCACCGTGTGCGGGCGGTGCACGCTCCAGGCAAAGCCATCGCGCGCGGCGGCGGCGAAAAGTTCGTCTTCCTGGCATAATAGAAGTTGTCGATCGGCAGGCGCGGCTGGTCTTCGCGAAACGGGGTATCGGGCAGGTTGCCCTGGCCATAGGCCTCGAACGGGCCGAGATAATGCTTGAGCCCGGTGACCAGCGCCACGTGGCGCACACTCTTCGACGGCGCCACTCCGTCGAGCAGGTTGCGCACCATGGCGGCGTTGACGGCAATGTTTTCCCGTTCGGTCGGGCGGCGCAGCCAGGTGGTGATGAACACCGCATCGGGCGCGTGGCCGGCCAGGGCGGCGGCGGTGGCGGCGCTGTCAGTCAGGTCTGCGGCAACGGGTTCGACGCCGGGCAGCGGCAAGGGATTGCGCGCCAGGCCCAGCACGCGCCAGCCCCGGGCGTGCAGCAGGCCGGCAATGGCCTGGCCGGTGATGCCGGTGGCCCCGGCCACAAGGGCAGTCTTGGTCATCGATGGTTCCTTGTCGGGCAAAAACGTATAGTTGGGATCAGGATGGCAAGGCGCCAAGAAGGCACCATTTGGTGACCACCCGCACCCAGCGGGCACGGGGCCGGGGCGAAAGGAATGCAGGCGTGATACCGGGCAGCCCGGAAGAGGAATGGCGCGAGGACTGTGCCCCGCGCCGCATCCTGGAACTGTTTGCCACGAAGTGGACCAGCATGGTGCTGCACACGCTGCATGCCCGCCACGGCGGCACGGCGCGCAGTGCGGCCCTGCTGCGCAGCCTGCCGGGCATTTCCAAGAAGATGTTTGCCCAGACGGTGCGGGAAATGGAAGCAAGCGGCCTGATCGCGCGCACCGTGCGCGATGCGGTGAACCCCCCTGAAGTGGATTATGCGCTGACGGCGCTGGGCCGCCGCTTCGTGGAGCCGGTCGAAGCGCTCTATGGCTGGGCGCGCGACAATGGCGACGCACTGGATGCTTTGGCGCCGCGCATCCGCTCGCGGCGGCGCGCCTAGGGGCAATTCGCGCCAACCCGAGAAATCGGGCGGCTGGCCCATGCGATTTTTCTTGTCCTTACACACATTGATGTCCAATGTGTTGGACATATGGCGCGCTTCCCCTTCTCTGCGATCGTCGGCCAGGACGAAATGAAGCTCGCGCTGCTGATCGCGGCGGTCGATCCGTCGATCGGTGGGGTCATGGTGTTTGGCGATCGCGGCACGGGCAAATCTACCGCCGCGCGCGCCCTGGCAGCGCTGTTGCCGCCGATCCAGGTGGTGGAAGGCTGCCGGTTTGGCTGTGCGCCGGGCCATGCCGGCGCGTGTCCCGGCGCTTGCACCGGGGGCAAGGCGGTGAAACGGCCGGTGCCGTTCGTGGATTTGCCGCTGGGCGCCACCGAAGATCGCCTGCTTGGCGCACTCGATCTGGAACGCGCGCTGCGCACCGGGGAGCGCGTCTATGAACCGGGCCTGCTGGCGCGCGCCCATCGCGGTTTCCTGTACATCGACGAGATCAACCTGCTGGAAGACCACCTGGTCGACCTGCTGCTCGACGTGGCGGCATCGGGCGAGAACGTGGTGGAGCGCGAAGGCCTTTCGGTGCGCCACGCGGCGCGGTTCGTGCTGATCGGCAGTGGCAATCCCGAAGAAGGCGAATTGCGTCCGCAATTGCTGGACCGGTTCGGCCTGTCGGTGGACGTGCGCACGCCCAAGGCGATCGAGGATCGGGTGGAGATCATGCGCCGGTGCGCCGCGCACGATGCCGACTCGGCCGCGTTTGCAGCGCAGTGGGCGCAAGTGGACGACAAGGTGCTGCAGCAGATCGCGCGGGGGCAGCGCAAGCTGGCCAGGATCGAGGTGCCGATGCCCTGATGGCCGATGCCGCGGGCCTGTGCAGCGCGGTGGGGGTGGATGGCTTGCGCGGCGAACTGACGCTGATGCGCGCCTCGCGCGCCTATGCTGCGCTCAAGGGGGCCAAGGCGGTGCGCCGCGAGCATCTGGTGGCGGTGGCGCCGCTCGCCCTGCGCCACCGCCTGCGCCGCGATGTGCTGGACGAAAGCGGATCGAGCGCGCGGATCGAGCGCGCCCTGGTTGAGCATCTGGCATGACCCGGTATCGCTCATGAGTGGCGCGCTGGCGGATGCGCTGTTGGCAGCGCGCCTGCTGGCCCATTCGCCCGCGCCGCTCGGTGGCCTGTGCCTGCATGGCGGCGGCCCGGCGGCAGACCGGGTGCTGGCCGCGCTGGCGGCGCTGTTGCCGCCTGGCACGCCGTTTCGCCGCCTGCCCGGCCATATCGACGAACAGCGGCTATGCGGCGGGACCGACATCGCGGCGAGCCTGGCGGCGGGCCGGCTGGTGCGGCAGCGCGGCTTGCTGGAAGAAGCGGCGGGCGGCGTTCTGGTGGTGCCGATGGCGCAGCGGCTGCGCGCGGATGTGGCCGGGCGCGTTGCCCAGGCGATGGACGGGGCCGCAGATCGGGCCGGCGCCTTCGTGCTGGTGCTGCTGGATGATGGTGCGCCGGGGGATGAACGCCCGCCATCTGTGCTGATGGAGCGGATTGCCTTTGATCTGTGCCTGGCCACGGTGCGGCCGGCCGACCTGGCCATGCCGCTCCCTTTGCCATGGCCTGGGCGCGGCGAAGGCGCGGTGTTGCCGGCGCTTGACGATGCCGCGCGGGGGGCGCTGGCGGCCACGGCAGATGCGCTGGGCATCGCGTCCTTGCGCCCGCAGTTGCAGGCCTGCGCCGCGGCATGTGCCCATGCCGCCTTGATGGGCGCGGCGGTGGTGGGTCGCCCGGATGCAGAGATCGCGGCGCGGTTGGTGCTCTCGCCGCGCGCCACGCAGGTGCCGCCCGAAGCCGGCGCCCCGCCGCCAGAGCCGCCGCCCGCGCCGCCCCCCGATGCGCGCGCCGAGGAACCGACGGCCGGCGACGCGGATGGCGAGAGCGCCACGTCCGACATTCCCGAAGCGCTGGTGGTGGAAGCCGCCCGCGCGGCGATTCCGCCCGACGTGCTCGATCGCATGGCCGCCGGCCTGGGGCGGCAGGCGCGCGGCAGCGGCGGTGGGGCCGGGCGGCGCATCCGTTCGGCCCGGCGCGGCCGGCCTTTGGCCGCGCGTCCCGGTACGCCGGGCGGCGGGGTGCGGCTGGCCCTGGTCGACACGCTGCGCGCGGCGATCCCGTGGCAGCCGCTGCGGTGCGACGATCCCGCGCCCGAAGGGGCGGGCCCGATCCGCTTTCGCCGCGATGACTTGCGCGTGCGCCGGTTTGAAGAACGCAGCATGACGGTGACGGTGTTCTGTGTCGATGCGTCCGGCTCCACCGCGATGTCGCGCCTGGCTGAGGCCAAGGGCGCGGCGGAGCTGATCTTGGCGCAGGCTTATGTCAAAAGGTCGGACGTGGCGGTGGTGGCCTTTCGTGGCGAGGGGGCGGAACTGCTGCTGCCGCCGACCCGCTCGCTCACCCGCGCCAAGCGCGCGCTGGCGGCGCTGCCCGGCGGGGGCGGCACGCCGTTGGCCAGCGGCCTGGCCCTGGCGCGGCAGGTGGGCGATGCGGTGGGCGCGCGGGGGGCAACGCCGCTGCTGGTGTTCCTCACCGATGGCAGCGCCAATCTGGCCCTCGACGGCACGCGTGGCCGCGCGCGGGCGCAGGACGATGCCTTGTTCGCCGCGCGCGCGATCGCCACCGCGGGCCACGATGCGGTGGTGATCGACATTTCGGCGCGCCCCCGGCCCGAGGCGGCACGGCTGGCCGATGCCATGCGCGCGCGCTATCTGCCGCTGCCCTGTGCCGATGCGCGCGCGTTGCACGCCGCAGTGGCGGTGGCGGCGGCGGGGCCGGGGGCACGGGCATGAGCGGCGCGCCGCGCTGGGACGGGGAGGGGCGCTGCTGGCCGTACCGCGCGGCCAGCCGCTTCGTCGCCACGCCGGGGCTGGTCTGGCACGTGCAAGTGATGGGGGTCGGCCCGGTGGTCTTGCTGATCCATGGCACGGGCGCGGCCACGCATAGCTGGCGCGGCGTGATGCCCGTGCTGGCGCGTGATTTCACCGTGGTCGCGCCAGACCTGCCAGGCCATGGCTTTACCCGTGGGCGCCCGGTGGGTGGCCTCACGCTGCCGGCAATGGCGCGGGCGCTGGCCGATCTGCTGCGCGCTTTGGACCTGGCGCCGGCGCTGGTGGCGGGGCATTCCGCCGGGGCGGCGATTGCCCTGCAATGGGCGCAGGACGCGGGCGGCGCACTGCCGGTGATCGGCTTCAACCCGCGCTGATGCCGTTTCCGGGGCTGGCAGCGCAGCTGTTTCCTTCGCTGGCGCGGATGCTGTTCGTCAACCCGCTGGTGCCGCGCCTGCTGGCGGGCATCGCGCGCCTGCCCGGAGAGCCGGAGCGCTTCCTCAGGCGCGCCACGGGATCGACCATCGATGAGGGGGGCCTGGCCGCCTATCGGGCGCTGCTCGGCTGCCCGGCGCATTGCGCCGGGGCGATGGAAATGATGGCGAGCTGGGATCTGGACGCGCTGCGCCGCCGCCTGCCGGCCATGGCCATGCCGGTGCACCTGGTCCACGCGCGGGCAGACGTGGCCGTGCCGCTCCACACCGTGGAAGCCGCCGCCGCCCTGCTGCCCCACGCGCGCCTCACCGTGCTGCCCCACCTGGGCCACCTCGCCCACGAAGAACGCCCCGACCTTGCCGCGCGGACCATCGCGGCGCAGCTGCAGGAGAGCGTGGCATGACCGGCTGGATCGAAATCGTCTTCACCGCCGCCGTGGCGATTGGGTTTGGGGCGTATCAGCTGTGGTCGGTGAACCGGGAGATCCGGCGCGACCGGGACAAGCGCGACCGGGACAGGCGGGATCGGGGGGAGTAGGGGGCTTGCGAGGAGGGGGCGGGGTCAATAGCGCCCCCTTCGCGCCCCCGCGTGGAACCGTTTTTGCAATCGGAGACGCGGAGGATGGGGTTGGTGACGCTCTGATTACGACCAGAGCTGGTTGTTCAAGTCAGCTCTCTTCGAAGTTTGTTGCTGCCGGAAGCTGCCAAAGGCAGGCCGCGCACCGGTCTTTTCGCGAACGGCCCAATCCAAGCCCACGTTGCCCGATGTCTGGAAAGCTTGGTTCGAGATATTGAACGCATGTGTTTCGACCATAGGACTGACCGACATCAGGTCATACCGAACAAACCAGGCGCAGCGCGTAACCAACATCTGGTGCAGGAGACGAACGTAAAACGTCGTTGATTGGAACTTTGCCCGCCAGCTTCGTGACGGCCGGATTGGCTGCCTGCCCCCACTTGGCCGCGGTACCCGAAAGCGCAATGGCATGCATGGCGGATCGCTACTGCACGATGGCTTGGACGATCCTGGCTTGTATATCCGGATCTTGATCGTTGGGTTGACCGAGCGGGATCGAAATACAGGTGTGCGTCAAGCCGGCAATGCGCGCGACAATTGCCTCTTGGCTGTTGCTGGGCGGAGTTGCAATCCGCTTTGCATTTTTCGAACCGCTCGGGGCGTGCGAACCTCCAACAAGGGTTTTGATTGCGATTTGCTGCCGATCGAGCAACTGGAATGCTGCGTGATGGGCCATGTGTTGTGCGCCGAGCGAAAGCGCCATGATAACTCCAATCATTTTCTGAACTCCTGCGTGGCAAGGTGGCGTGTCTGGTCGGCCAGGGGATCGGCGGCCATCGCGCGGTCCAGCGTATCAAGCGCTTTCCAGATCTTGCGGCCGGTTCGGGCGAAGCGATTGAACGGCGCTATGGCATTCTCCTGTGTCATGATCCTGGTGGACAAGGCTGTCTGCTTACGCGGCAGCAGGCTCGGTGTGCGGGTCGCGCCCCGGGGCAGTGATGCGGAACCACAGGGCGTAGAGCGCGGGCAGCACCAGCAGGGTGAGCACCGTGCCGCCCAGCGTGCCGCCGATCAGGGTGATCGCCATGGACCCCCAGAACACCGACTTGATCAGCGGCACGAAGGCGAGGACGGCGGCAAGGGCGGTCAGGATCACCGGCCTGGCGCGCTGGACGGTCGCTTCGACCACGGCATCGAATGGCGCTAGCCCAGCGCGATCGTTGTCATGGATCTGGCCGATCAGGATCAAGGTGTTGCGCATCAGAATGCCGGCCAGTGCGATAAGGCCCAGGATCGCGTTGAAGCCGAATGGCGTGCCGGTGAGCAGCAGCGTGGGCACCACGCCGATGAGCCCCAGCGGCGCGGTGAGCAGCACGATCCACATTGCCTTGAGATTGCGCACCTGGAGGATGATCACGATCATCATCAGCACGATCATCAAGGGGAAGATCGGTGCCAGGGCCGCATTGGCCTTGTTGGCTTCCTCGATCGAGCCGGCCATGTCGATGCGATAGCCTTCGGGCAGGTTCTGGATAATCGGTTGCAGCTTGGCGAGCATCGCCGTCGAAACGTCGGGCGGTTGCAGGCCATCGGCAATGTCGCCACGCACCGTGATCGTTGGCACGCGGTCGCGGCGGCGCAGGATGGGGTCTTCCATCCGCACTTCGACTTTGCCGATCTGGCTGACCGGCACGCGCTGCCCGTTGGATCCGGTCAGCACGTAGTCACCGATCCGGGCGGGATCGAGCCGCTTGCCGCCTTCCGAGCGCGCCACCACGTCAACCGTGCGGATATCCTCGCGCACCTGGCTGATCGTGACGCCGGTGAGCAGGAACTGCAACTGCTCGCCAACATCGCTGGAGGTGAGGCCCAGCGCGCGCAGGCGATCCTGGTCTAGCACGATGTGCAGCGCCGGGCTGCGTTCGCCCCAATCGGTGTTGACGGTGCGCATCGCCGGATCGTTCTGCATCACCTTTTCGACGAGGGCAGCGATGTCACGCACCTTGGCAAGATCGGGGCCGTTCACGCGGAACGCTACCGGGAACGGCGAGGGCGGGCCGAACACGAGCTGCGTCGCACGCACGCGGGCGCTGGGCGCCAGGCCATTGGCCACCGCCTCGCGCAGGCGCAGCTTGAGCGCGTCGCGATCCGCTTCCTTCTCGGTCCGTACGATGATCTTGGCGAATGAGGGATCGGGCAGTTCGGGCGAGAGCGGAATATAGAAGCGCGGTGCGCCCTGTCCCACGTAGGTCGTCACGATGCGGGGCTCTCGCTGCGCGCGCAGCCAGCTTTCTACCTCGCGCGCGGCTTCGCTGGTGCGCTCGATCGCGGTGCCTTCGGGCATCTGCACTTCCACCAGCAGTTCCGGGCGGTCGGACGTGGGGAAGAACTGCTTCTTCACCGGCCCCATGCCCAACCCGGCGATGAGGAACGCACCCAGCGTTGCCAACGCCACCCATTTCTTGCGCAGCACAGCCCAGGAAATGACGGCGCGGACCTGGTTGTAGCGCGGGGTGCGATAGATCGCCTCGTGCCCGCCGGAGACCGGCTTGATCGCGGGCAGCAGCTTGACCCCCATGTACGGCGTGAAGATCACCGCGACGAACCACGACGCGATCAGCGCAAAGCCCACGACCCAGAAGATGTTGCCGGCGTATTCCCCGCCGTGGACTTGGCAAAGCCCACCGGCATCAGGCCGATTACGGTAACCAGGGTGCCGGCCAGCATCGGCGCGGCGGTGTGGCTCCAGGCATAGGCGGAGGCGCGGATACGATCGTAGCCCTCCTCCATTTTTACCACCATCATCTCGATGGCGATGATCGCATCGTCGACCAGCAGGCCGAGGGCGAGGATCAGCGCACCCAGCGTGATGCGGTCGAACACCCGGTCTGTGGCCCACATGATCAGCAACACGACCGCCAGGGTGAGCGGCACGGCTGCCGCGACCACCACACCCACGCGCCAGCCCAGGCTGACCAGGCTGACGACCATCACGATCGCCAGGGCTTCCATGAAGGTGTGCATGAACTGGTCGACGGCTTCGCTGATATTGACCGATTGGTCGGTCACGGTGGTCAGCGTCATGCCCAGCGGCAGTTCGGTGCGGATCTTGGCGACTTCGGCGTTGAGCGCCTTGCCAGGTCGAGGCCGTTCCAGCCTTGGCGCATCACCACACTGAGCATCAGGGTGGGCTCGCCTTCGCTGCGGATCAGGAACGAGGCCGGGTCTTCATAGCCCCGCTCGACTTTGGCGATTGCCGACAGCGGCAAGGTCTTGCCATTGGCCACGATGGGCAGGTCGCGGATCTTGGCGAGGTCGTCGAACGCGCCATCGAGCCTCACGAACATCTGCTGGCCCTTGGTTTCCACCGATCCGGCCGGCGTGACCAGGTTCTGGCGGTTGAGGGCATCGAACACCGCGCGCGCCGAAACGCCCAGTGTCGCCAGGCGATCCTGCGCGAATTCCACATAGATGCGCTCAGGTCGTTCGCCGAGGATCTTGATCTTGTCGACGCCAGGAACGTGCAGAAGCCGCTGCCGCAGCGTTTCGGCCTCGCGCGCCATGTCGCGCTGGGGTTCGCCCTTGGCCTTGAGAGCCAGGAGCGCAAAGCTCACGTCGCCGTATTCGTCGTCGACGAACGGCCCGACCACGCCACGCGGCAGCCGGGGGGCTTCGTCCGACATCTTCTTGCGCGCCTGGTAGAATTGCTCCGGCACGTCCTGCGGCGGGGTCTGGTCGCGCAGGGTCAACGTGGTGAAGGCCAGGCCGGTCGAGTGAACGTCTCACTGCGATCGTACCAGCGCAATTCCTGCAGGCGCTTTTCCAGGGGCTCGGCCACTTGGTCCTGCATTTCGGCCGCGGTGGCGCCGGGCCAGGCGGTGACCACGGTCATGGTCTTGATCGTGAAGCCGGGATCTTCGGCACGGCCCAGTTTGAGAAAGGCGAACAGGCCGGCCACGATGATCGCGACCAGGAAGAATAGCGTGACCGATTGCTCGCGCACGGCCAGCGCGGACAGGTTGAAGCGGCCGGAGCCGGCATCGGGGCTGGGCGCGCTCATCGTGCGGCCACCCGCACGGCCTGGCCTTGGCGCAGCAGGTGCGCCCCCATCGCCACGAAGCGGTCGCCGGGGTTGAGGCCGCTGGCGATGGTGGCGGTTTCTTCGCCAAGGCCGCTGACGACGACCGGGCGCCAGGAGACGGTGGTGCGCTGTCCCAGGCCCACCACCCAGACTCCCGGCCCTTTGCCGACATCGCGGATCGCGCCGAGCGGAACCTGGATTGCCTTGGTATTGCCGGGACGAGCCAGATTGACCGTAACGGTCGAACCCAGCGGTGCGCGCGCGGCATCGCCGGACAGCACGTAGCGCGCCTCGAACGTGCGCGTCATCGGATCGGCGGCGTCAGAGAGCAGGCGCAAGGTGCCGATGCCGGCGGCACCGCCAAACGTCCGGGCCGGGGCCGTCGAGCCAATGGCTGGGCGCAGGGTTTCGGGCAGTTGCACCAACGCCTCGCGCGGACCGGACCTGGCAATACGCACGACGATCTGCCCAGCGCCGACCACCTGCCCGGGCTCGGCCAGGGTTTCGACGACCGTGCCATCGGCATCGGCAACCAAAACACTATAGCCCGCTGCGTTGCCCGCGACGCGGGCCTGGGCCTGGGCGGCCGAGAGCTGGGCGCGCGCGGCGTCGGCGGCGGCCTTGGCCTGGTCATAGGCCGATGCCGATACGGCCCCCGCGCTGACCAGATCGCGCATTCGGCGTTCGTCGGCAGCGGTTTGCACCGCGCGGGCGCGCGCAGCGGCGACGGTTTCCAGTGTCGATTGCGTGTTGAGCGCAAGATCGGTGCGATCGATCCGCATCAGCGGTTGGCCCTTGTGCACCGTTTGCCCGGCATCGACGAGACGCTCGACGACTTTGCCGCCCACCCGGAAGCCAAGGTCGCTCTGGACGCGGGCGGCAATCACGCCGGTGAATTCCCGCCCATCCGCATCCTGTGGCCAGGCGGCCAAAACACGCACAAGCGGTGGCTCGGTGCGCGGGTCAGTCTCCTGCTGGTGGCAAGCAGCCAGGGGCAGGGACAGCATGAGGGCAGCGAACCCGATTTTGCTCGGCCGACTCGACACGGTGGACTCCTCCAGATTTCGAGGGTCCATTTGTTTTCATGTGACCAATCTGTCAATAGGTCACAACTTAAAACTTGGGGCAGTCAGAGCGAAAGGCTGCGCAGGATCAGGTTGGCAACCTCGGTCTGCGCATCGGGCAGCAAGTCCAGGTTGCGTTCGAGGTGGAGCGGATCGACAAACGGCATCATCGCGTAGAAGATCGCGCGACAAGTCTCGTCCAGCGGCGTCTTGCGTTCGAATTCGCCGCTCTCCCGCCCGAGCCGGACGATCTCCTCGATCATCTCGCGCAAGGTTGCCTTATAGGCCTGGGCAGAGCCCCATTGCTCCGCCGCGGAATGGGCGGTGATGTCGTAGATCTTGCGATCGTGAAAGAAAAGCGCGACGCTAAGCTGGGTCAGCGTCTTGAACATGCGGCGAAAACGTTCTGATGCGCTGCCGCCTTCATCCACCGTTTGGCGTGTCTCCGCGGCGATCCGCTGCAATCTGCTGCTGCAGATCGCTTCGCCGATCGCCTGTTTCGATTCAAAGAAGCGATAGATGTAGGCCTTGGAAAAGCCGATCTCGCGGGCAAGGTCGGCCACGGTGGTCTTGGCGTAGCCATAGCGTGCGAAGCATTCGTTCGCCGCTTCGACGATCTGGTCGCGCACGGCATGTTCGGCAGGGCCGCGGGTGTGGGTTTCGGGCGTAGCATCAGACATGGATATCAGCATAAGCCGGGCCGAGTAGATTGACAACGAGTGACCAAATAATATAATGGTCACTACTCAATTTTCGCGGCTCGAGGAAAAGATGCGGTTGCTCCCCCTGATCATGACTGCCGGCTGCGCGCCTCTGCTGCTGGCCGGATGTGCCACCGACGGCAGCCACGCGCTGTCTGCAGCCGATACCGTTCCGGCGCTGCCGACGGCTTTCCAGGGCAGCGCGGCGGTAGAAGCGCGGCCGGTGGCGGCAGGCGCAGCGTCCGCGGATATCATAGCCTGGTGGCACACGTTCAACGATCCCGTGCTCACCAGCCTAGTCGAGCGGGGGCTGGCGCAGAATCTCGATCTGCAGCAGGCGGCCGCCCGCGTGAGCCAGGCGCGCGCCGCGCTCAAGGGTGCTAACGCCGCGATGCTGCCCTCGGGCCAGGTCAGCGGGCAGGGCGGAGAGGTCTACCAATCCCGCGAGACGCCGATCGGCCGCCTCGGCAGTGCCTTCCCGTCGTTCGAGCGATCGACCCAGACCTATGAACTCGATCTGGGGGCAAGCTGGGAAATCGATGTCTTCGGCGGCCGTGACGCCGCGCGCGATGCGGCGAGGGCTGATTGGCAGGCCTCGCAAGCGGGTGCGGTGGCAGCGCGGCTGGCCGTGACCGCCCAGATTGCCGATACCTATGTCGGCATCCGCATGCTGCAGGCCCGGCTCGACGTGGCCGGAGCGCAGCTTGGCACCCAGCAACGCCTCGCCGATCTGGTAGCGCTGCAATATCGCAAGGGTTTTGCGGCAGAGCTGCAATGGAACCAGGCGGAAGGCGCGCTGGCGCAAGTGCGGGCATCGATCCCCGCGCTGCAGAACGAACTGGACATGACCCTCAATGCGCTGGATGTGCTGATCGGGGTGCAGCCGGGAACCACGCGGGCAGAGCTTGCCGCCAGCGCTCCCGTTCCCGCGCCGCCCGCGATTTCTACGGCGGGTGGGCCGGCGGCCATGTTGCGCCGCCGACCTGACATCATCGCGGCCGAGCGCACCCTCGCCGCGTCGAACGCGCGCATCCGGGTAGCGACGGCGGAATACTATCCCAAGTTCTCGCTGAGCGGCCTGCTCGGCACCGCGACAACGTCGGCCGGCAGCCTGCTCTCGGGCGGCGCGACGCAAGCCAGCGGCATTCTCGGGCTGCGCTGGCGCCTGTTCGATTTTGGCCGGGTCGATGCCGAAATCAAGGCCGCCAAGGGGCGCAATGTCGAAGCGCTGGCGGCCTATCGCCTCGCGGTGCTGCGCGCCTCGCAGGATGTCGAGGATGCCTTCTCCTCCCTCGTCCAGCAGGAAGCGCGGGTCCAGGCGCTGGGCGAGGGGGAAACCGCGCTGGCGCGTGCACGCGACGCGTCGCTGGCGGCCTACAAGGGCGGAATGGTCAGCCTGGTCGAAGTGCTCGACGCCGATCGCCGCTTGCTGGAAACCCGCGATGGCCTGGTCCAGGCGCGCGCTGCCGCCGCGCGCGGCGCCATCGCCTCGTTCCGCGCGCTGGGTGGCGGCTGGGATGCTGCGGCAGGCAGTCCGGGCCACCACCTATGATGATCAGATCATAGATCATCTCCATGCGCCGGATTTTTTCGGCAGCCGTCGGTCAGGCCTTGGCGAGCAGTTCGGGTACAGCGCCGAACAAATCGGCCGACAGACCGACGGCAGCGACCTGAAAGATCGGCGCATCCCGATCTGAATAGCCCCTAGATTTCTGGACGCCTTTGATCCTAATTTTGAGGACAGGAGGCGATGATGGGGAAGCCCATTTCAGTGATGAGTTCAAGCGTGATGCGGTGGCGCAGATCACCGAGCGCGGGTATCCGGTAGCGGAGGTCTCGCAGCGGCTCGGGGTCAGTGCGCACTCGCTGTATGCGTGGAAGCGGCAGCTGGCGAAGGTCGTATCCGGCGATGCTGGCAAGGATGCCGAGATCCGCCAGCTGAAGCGCGAGTTGGCTCGGGTGACCGAGGAGCGCGACATCCTAAAAAAAGCCACCGCGTATTTCGCCAGGGATGCAAAGTGAGATACGCGTTCATTGCCGAGCATCGCGATCGCTTTGGCGTGCGGGCAATGTGCCGCTGCCTCGCCGTGCAGCCCAGCGGTTTCTATGCATGGCAGAAGAACCCGCTGAGCCAGCGGGCTCGGGAGGATGCCCGGCAGACCGGTCTGATCCGCAAGGCTTGGAACGACAGCGGCAAAGTCTATGGCTACCGCAAGCGGCACGACGACCTGCTGGATCACGGCGAGACCTGCTGCCCCAACCGCGTTGCGCGGTTAACCAGGCTGGCGGACATCAGAGCACAGATCGGCTACAAACGCCGGCCTGGCAGCTACGGCGGCAAGCCGTCCCTAGTGGTCGACAACACGCTGGATCGCCAGTTCGACGTTGCTGCGCCCGATCGCGCCTGGGTGACCGACATCACTTAAATTCGCACACTGGAAGGCTTTGCCTATTTGGCGGTCGTGATCGACCTCTACTCGCGCCGCGTGGTGGGTTGGTCGATGCAGAGCCGACAGACCGCCGATGTGGTGCTGCAGGCGCTGCATATGGCGGTATGGCGGCGCAAACCAAAGCAACGGGTGCTGATCCACTCGGACCAGGGCTCGCAGTTCACCAGCATGGACTGGGCCGCCTTCATCCGGGCTCACAATCTTGAGCACTCGATGAGCCGACGGGGCAACTGCAATGACAATGCCGTGGCCGAGAGCTTCTTCTCCTCGCTCAAGCGCGAGCGCATCCGGCGCCGGACCTACAAAACCCGCGAGGAAGCCCGGCAGAACGTGTTCGATTACATCGAGATGTTCTACAACCCGGTTCGCAAGCAGGTCAGGAACCGGATGCTGTCGCCCGTCGAGTTCGAACGACAGCAGATTTTGAAAGCAGAAGGCGTCTAGAAAACTAGGGGCTATTCAGGGGCGCCATTTATGAGGTCACGACCTAGCTAGAGCAAGGGCGTTTGCTCGATGAGATTTGGCCAATCACTGGCGACGATCCCGGATACCGCTGCCCCCCGGAGGTGGAGCGCGCTCTGAAAGCGCATGCCGCGCTTGGTCACAAACCCTGGACGACAACCTTTCCCTTGGCTCGCCCGGTTTCGACATAGGCAAGGGCGTCCGCAGTCTGCGCAAAAGGAAAGACCTTGTCGACGATCGCGCGGATCGCACCGGCATCGATCAGCTTGGCGATCTCCGCTAGTTGGCCACCATCCGCGCGCATGAACAGGAAGCTATAGTCGACGCCCAGGCGCTTCGCCTTTTTCACGGTGCCCCGGCTCAGCATCCGCACCACGAGGCGCAGGACGGGGTTCATCCCCAGCGATCGGGCAAAGCCGATGTCCGGCGGGCCGGAGATGGAGATCAGCTTCCCGCCCGGCTTCAGCACGTTCAACGACTTTGCCAGAGCCTTGGCATCCTGGCTGTGGAGCACAAGGTCGTAGCCGGACAGCAGCTGTTCGAAATCCTGCGTCCTGTAATCGATCACCACATCCGCGCCGAGGCTTCGGACCAGTTCGGCATTCGCGGCGCTGGTGGTGGTGGCGACGGTCGCGCCGAGATGCTTGGCCAGCTGGATGGCAAAGGTGCCGACGCCGCCCGAACCGGCCTGGATGAACACCTTCTGCCCGGGCTTCACTTTGCCCAGTTCGACCAGCGCCTGCCAGGCGGTGAGACCGACGAGCGGGATCGACGCGGCCTCTTCCATCGACAGGCTCGCCGGTTTCAGCGCGAGGTCCGCCGCGTTCACCGCGATCCTCTCCGCAAACGTGCCGGCGCGGCCATCGCGCGGGCGCGCATAGACTTCGTCGCCGGCCTTGAACTGCCGCACATTGGCGCCGGTGCGGATCACGGTTCCGGCCAGATCGTGCCCCAGGATGAACGGCGGGCGATAGGGCAGGAAGAGCTTGAACTCGCCGTCACGGATCTTGGAATCGAGAAGGTTGATCGCGGCGGCGTCGATGCGGACGAGAACATCGTCGGCACCGATCTCGGGATCGGGCATGTCGCCCAGGCGCAGCGGGCCCTTCTTCTTGTACTTGTCGACGACAAAGGCTTTCACGTGCGGTCTCCAGCGTGAGATGGTGTCGGGTCAATCGGCGAGGAAAGCTGCGGCTTTCGAGACGAACTCGTCGTGATACTGGAAGATGCCGCCATGGCCGGCGTCAGGGTAGATCACCAGTTCGGCATTCGGAATGCGCCGGGCCAAGTCCAGGCTGTTCGCGGTGGGCACCATGATGTCGTTGTCTCCATTGGCGACAAGCACCGGTATCACGATCCGCGCGAGATCTTGCGGAGACTGGCGTCCCCAGGCCTTGATCGCGGCAAGCTGGCGCAGGAAGGCACGCGGCGTCGGTCCTTTGTCACGATCCGCCTTGCGCTCGTTCAAGCGCGCGAGAAAGTCCCTGGCCGCGCGGCGGCCGCTGGTGGTGCCCGTGAAGAACAGATAGGTCTTCGGGTCGCGTGCGGTCAGCATGCCTTTGAGGATCAGCGGCCACGAGATGGCGCCGACTCTATCGATGCCGGTGCCGCCCGCAGGGCCGGTGCCGGTGAGGATCAGCTTGCGCACCAGGCCCGGCGCCCTGAGCACGAGATCCTGGGCGACGAAGCCCCCCAGCGAGAAGCCCAGCAGATCGACCTTGGTGAAGCCCAGCGCGCTGATGACGGCCTGCACGTCGCGCGCCATCTCCCCTATAGTCACCGGGGCCGATCCGCCGGAAAGACCGATCCCGCGATAGTCGAGCGCGATCACGTGGCGTGCGGTGGCGAGTCCGTCGACGATGCGTGGATCGAAATTATCCAGCACCGCGCCCCAGTGGTTGAGCAGGACCAGCGGCGTCCCGCCGCGTGGCCCGAGTTCGCGATAGGCGAAGCGGATCTTGCCCATGGTCACGAAGCGGTTGGGGGCGTCGCGATAGCGGCGTGGCGATGCGGTCGGATGGGTTGCGTTGGTCATGATGGGCCTGCGTTGCCCGCGCACGGGCCGATGAAGGGGAAGGGGCGCTCAGGCGATGTTGAACTGCTTGCGCAGCGTGCGATCGAACAGCGCGCGGGGCAGAAAGCGCCGGGCGAAGGCCGTCTGTCGCGCCGCCTTGCCCGAAGGGTAACGCAGCTGCGGTTTGCCGGCCTGTGCTGCGGCGACAATGGTTTCCGCCACATCCTCCGCCGTATCGCCGGTCGCCATCGCCGCCGCGAACGCGGCCTGGTAGCGCGCGAACGCGTCGTTATAGTCCGCGACGGGTCGATCGCCGCGCGGCGAATTGGCTTCGATGGATGTCTTGGTCGCCCAGGGCTCGATCACGGCGACGCGAATGCCGAACGGGCGCACTTCGTGGTCGAGCGATTCCGAATAGCCTTCAATGGCGTGCTTGCTCGCCGTGTAATGGGCGCCGAAGGGACCGGGGATCAGCCCCACGACCGAGCCGATATTCAGGATCCGCCCGCCGCCCTGGCCGCGGAGGATCGGCAGCACCGCGTTCGTTACCCGGACGACGCCCAGATAGTTGGTGTCGAACAAGGCGCGGACCTGCTCGATCGAGCTCTCCTCCGCAGCGCCGGAAATTGCATAGCCGGCGTTGTTGACCAGCAGGTCGATGCGGCCGAGCTCGGCGTGCGCGGATGCCACTGCTGCGGCAACCGAGGCGTCCGATGTCACGTCGCAGGCGATCATCCGGATGCCATCGCGGATTTCGCCGGGTGCCGCCTTGCGGCTGGTGCCGATCACCCGGTAGCCCGCGCGGGCGAGCGCCATAGCGGCCGCCTTGCCGATGCCGCTCGAGGCGCCGGTCACGAATGCTGTCTTCGATGCGTTGGATGTGGAGGTCGCCATGGCGTTGTTCTCGATCTGGCGTGCGGCATTGGCCGCGCGGCGGTTGATGGTGGGGTGGGTATCGAGGACCGTGCCGCAGCACGGCCCCCGCTGGCTCAGTTGCCGGACGCGTCGGTAAAGCGGGGGTAATCCGTGTAGCCTGCGGCGCCTCCGCCATAGAGCGTGGCCGGATCGATCTCGGCCAGGGGCGCGCCGCGCTGCAGCCGTTCGACGAGGTCCGGATTGGAGATGAACGGGCGCCCGAAGGCGATCAGGTCGGCCTTGCCTTCCGCCAGATGCGCGGTCGCGAGACCCAGATCATAGCCGTTGTTGGCGATATAGGCCTTCGAGAAGCGGCGGCGCAGCGAGCCGTAATCGAAGGGCGCGACGTCGCGCGGGCCACCGGTCGCGCCTTCGACGACGTGGATGTAGGCGATACCCAGAGTGTCGAGCTGATCGACGATATAGTCATATTGTGCCTGCGGATCGCTGCAGGCGATACCGTTGGCGGGCGAGACCGGGGAAATCCGGATGCCGGTGCGCTCCGCTCCGATCTCCTGCGCCACCGCGGCCGTGACTTCCAGCATCAGCCGCGCGCGGTTTTCCACCGAGCCGCCATAGGCGTCGGTTCGGACATTGGCCCCGTCTTTGGCGAACTGCTCGAGCAGATAGCCATTGGCACCGTGCACCTCGACCCCGTCGAAACCCGCCTCGATCGCGTTGGCGGCCGCCTGGCGGAAGTCGTCGACGATGCCAGCCAGCTCCTCGATCCTTAGCGCGCGGGGCTCGGAGACATCGACAAAGGCGTTGTTGACGAAGGTCTTGGTCTCGGCCCGGATGGCCGAAGGCGCGACCGGCTGGCCGCCGTCAGGCTGGAGGTCGAGATGGCTGATCCGGCCGACATGCCAGAGCTGGAGGACGATGCGGCCACCCTTTTCGTGCACCGCCGCGGTCACCTTGCGCCAACCTTCGATCTGGTCGCTGGTGTAGATGCCGGGCGTGTCCTGATAGCCTTGCCCTTGCTGCGAAACCTGGGTCGCCTCCGAGATGATCAGTCCGGCTGAAGCCCGCTGGGCGTAATATTCGGTGGTCAGGTCACCCGGCACCAGGCCGGCCCCGGCGCGGTTGCGGGTAAGTGGCGCCATCACGATCCGGTTGGAAAGTGGAATGGCGCCGAGGGCGTAGGGTTCGAAAAGCGTGTTGCTGGTCATGATGCACCTGAAGGATGGCCGCTGTCGCGGCATGGGCATGGGGAGGTCTTGGTGCTCAGGCGCGCTTTCGATAGCGCTCGGCCGGCAGGGCGTTGCCGATGTTGCCGATCATGGCCTTGCGCGCGCCGTCGAACGCATCCCACTGGCCGGCATCGTGCAGCGGCGGGATCGTCACCGGTTCGCGGCGGTCGAAGCCGACCAGGGCCGCGTCCACCAGATCGCCCACTTCCATGACGTTGCTCATGGCATCGACGTCTGCACCGGCATGACCCCAGATCTCGGTGCGGGTCGAGGCCGGAAGCACCGCCTGGACGTAGACGCCCTTCGGCCCGAGCTCCTGCGCAAGGCCCTGCGACAGGAACTGCACGAAGGCCTTGGTTGCACCATATACTGTCATGCCGAATTCCGGTGCCACGCCAACGACCGAGCCGATATTGATGATCGCACCTTCGCCGGCCTCGGCAAGGCGCGGGGCAATCGCCTTGGAAAGGCGCAGCAGCGCGGTTGCGTTGAGCGCGACGAGCCTGGTCATGTCTTCGATGCTCTGGTCGACGAAGCTTCCGCCGATCGCCGTTCCGGCATTGTTGACCAGGATGCCGATGCGCGCATCCTCCCGCAGCCTGGCCTCGACCTTGGCGAGATCTGCCGCCTGGGTAAGATCGGCCGGGAGGATGTCGATCGTCACCCCGGTTTCCTGCCGCAGGCGCGCCGCAAGCGCTTCCATCCGCGTCGCATCGCGCGCGACAAGCACCAAGGCATGGCCGCGGCGGGCGAACCGCTCGGCATAGGTGGCGCCAATGCCGGTGGAAGCGCCGGTGATCAGAACTGCAGGAATGTCGCTCATCGGATTGCTCTTTCTGTATCGGGCTCTATATTCATGACAGCGATCATGATTGGCTAAATATGATAGCCATCATCTAAATGTCAACGGCGGTCGCGGAGAAATTTGGATATGAAGGTCAGCAGAGAGCAGATGGCGGAAAACCGTCGCCGAATTCTGAAAGTCGCCAGCGCCTTGTTCAGGGAAAAGGGCATCGAGGCGGTGAGTGTCGCGGAGGTGATGAAGGCGGCAGGCCTCACCCATGGCGGCTTTTACGGGCATTTCCGCTCGAAGGACGATCTGGTGGCGCAGGCGCTTGCGAACGCGCTTGCAGCGGACAGTTTCGAGAACGGAAGCTTCAGCGATTTTGTCCGGGCCTATCTGGCCCCGCGACACCGGGATAATCCCGGCGGCGGTTGCCCGACCGCCGGCCTCGCCGCTGCCATGCGCCACCAGACGCCTGCAGCGAAAGCCACCATGACGGAAGGGCTGCGAACGCAGATCGCGCGCATCGAACATGCGCTTCCGGCGTTGCCCGCAGCGGACAAGCGTACCGCTGCAATCGGAAGCTGGGCGGCGATGGTTGGGGCGGTCATCCTGGCGCGGGCCGTCGATGACCCACAATTGTCGGACGAGGTGCTCGAGCGAACGCGCGCATGGATCGACGCTGCCGTCAGGTAGGCCGCAGCGTCGCCGACAGGAGAACCGGCCCTGCGCGGGTCCGCTGGCTTTTACATTCTCGGGCCGCCGCTGGGGCAACTTTGGCGCCTCTCTAGCCACTCCTCGTCTGTACGGGGCACCGCGACGTTGAGGCGCGTCTGCTTATGGAAAGATCCGCCATTCCACACGCCGTGTTGGATCGACGGCTTCGTCCCGCGATGCCACCTTCGCTTTCGGCAGCGCCCGACCACCTTCGGGTATTCACCTTGTTGAGCCAAATGTCCGGTTCCGACTGAAGTTACCGAAGGAGACAGGTCGGACCCGCCGATTGGTGAGGCTGCCTAGAAGCCACGCAGGTGCCTTGATTAAGGAACGTGACATGGATCAGGACGTTGACTGGCACTGTCTTCAGGGACCCAAGTGACAGGAACGACCATGGGCGAACTCACAAACAAGATCAGCGCCGCCAGCAACAAAGTGGTGGGCAACGACAAGGAGGCGATTGGCAAAGCGACTGACAACGAGAAGCTGGTCGTCGAAGGCGAGGCGTAACGGCTCAAGCGTATGGCGCAGGATGTGAAAGGCACCGTCGGGGCCCGCTCGGCGACAATATCTCAGCCTGTTGCTTGGCACGGTCCGTGCGGACTGCCACGGAAGCATTCCCTTTTCGAGCCACCCACCAGGGCGCGGCTATCGCGGCCTCGCGCGCAACCAATAGAAGCGAATGTCCTGCTGATGACCGAGAAATTTGACGGTACGTCCATCGAGGAGGAGTCCGAACGGGCCGAATCCCTCCTGAGTTTTGACTTGGAAGAGTTGGCCGGCAGCGCGGCGCTGACGCGCATCACCGATTTCGCAGCCGCTTTGTGCGCTACACCGATCGCCCTTGTGAGCATCGTCGAACGCGAGCGACAATGGTTTCCTGCACGAACCGGGCTCGACGTTGCAGAGACTCCGCGTGAGACATCTTTCTGCGCGCACGCCATGCGCGGCACCGATCTCATGGTCGTGCCTGATGCAACGCAAGATCTGCGGTTTGCAGACAATCCGCTGGTGGCCGGCGCGCCCTACATTCGATTTTATGCGGGTACGCCGCTCATCTCGGACGACGGTGTACAGCTCGGCGCGCTTTGCGTCATCGATCGAGAACCGCGTTCTGGACTAACCACGGTGCAGCGCGAAGGATTGTTCGTCCTGGCCGCGAATATCATGTCATTGCTGACCGCACGCCGTGCGTCTCTCCGGACCGACCGGGAGTTGGACGAACGGGAAGCCAAATTCCGGATCCTGGCGGATGCGATGCCGCAGATGGTCTGGTCGGCGCGTCCAGACGGGTTCCACGACTACTACAACGCGCGCTGGTATGAATTCACGGGCATGCCGGCTGGCTCCACCGATGGCGAAGGCTGGAATGGCATGTTCCATCCGGAGGACCAACCCCACGCTTGGTCGGTCTGGCGCCGATCGCTGGCAACGGGCGAACCGTACGAAATCGAGTATCGACTGAGACGTGCGGACGGCGAGTATCGGTGGACTTTGGGCCGAGCTCTCCCCATCCGTGATCGAAACGGCGTGATCACAAGATGGTTTGGAACGTGCACGGATATCCACGATCAAAAGATGATACAGGCGCAAAGAGAGATCGTGGCGCACGAGCTCAGCCATCGTATCAAGAATATCTTCGCCGTGATCAGCGGCTTGATCAGCTTCTCGACACGGCAACATCCCCAGATGAAACCCGTCGCAGATGATTTGCGCGAACGGATCCTGGCACTCGGGCGCGCGCATGATTTCGTTCGACCGCATAGCGATGCATCCAAGCCGAGCGCCGTGCAGGACAGCCTGTCAGGGATGCTCGGTGAACTGATGGATGCATATGCCGGGCGCATCGCCATCTTGGGAGATGATACGACCATCGACGATCGCTCTGCCACGCCCTTGGCCCTGCTGTTTCACGAGCTGGCCACCAATGCAGCGAAATATGGATCGCTTTCGTCCGCCGATGGCAGAGTCCAGATCACGATCGAGGTGGGCGATGGTCGCGCAGAAATCGAATGGCTCGAGCGCGGGGGGCCGCCGGTCGCCGCGCCCTCGCACGACGGTTTCGGCACCAAATTGATCGAGCTCAGCGCGATCAAGCAGTTGGGCGGTCACATAGAGCGGAACTGGTCCGTCGAAGGCTTGCGTCTGCGCCTCGTCGTTCCCACTGCGGCACTACATCGCTAGCGGACGTCGTCTGCTAAATGATGATGACATCCTGATGGATCACGTTCGCTGATTCCGGATCCGCTGCGATAGCCGCTGCCGCGAGGACCGCGTCTTCCGAAAATGGTTTACGGATATAGCCGACAGCCGTCCGGGCAGGTTGTTCGATCTGATTTGGGTTGGCGGTCACGTAGACGATCCTCATACTGAACCTGTCCGCCAGCTCCAGCGCCAGCCCAGGGCCGGTCGGCCCATCTCTCAGATTCAGATCAACGAACGCTACTTTGGCTGTCGCTCCAGCAGCCAGCGCTTCCGTCTGATCGGCTGCAATGGCAACGACGGTGTACCCGGCATCCTGAAGAATCCGCTCTATCTCCAAGGCGATGAAGATTTCGTCCTCGACGATAAGCACGGATTTCATACTGGGAACCTCATGCATTCACAATGCTGCAGCGCCGCACCCGTTCCCTTTTCAATTGGCCCCTGGCAATGCATTCATTTGCTGCTCAAGCCGGCTTGCAGATCGGCATTGGTCAAGGCCGGAACGTCGGTGGCGCGTATGCCTTGACGCACGTCTGGCGTCATCTGCCGCGGCCATTTCCCTGTCGATCGATGCGGTTAACGCCGAACCGCTCCCGGAGATCAAGGACCGCCAGCTGTTGGTGGATGGCAGACCCTATCTGGCGCTCGGCGGAGAGCTGCACAATTCCAGCGCGTCCAGCCCTGAATACATGGGGCCGATCTGGGACAAGTTGCGGGCTATGCAGGAGTTTCCTTGCCCGGCTACGCAAATCGGGACTGCGTGGTTCCGCAACATCTTGTAACGACGCTGTAACCTGTGACTGTCGGCCCTATTACGGTACATAACTGGCCGCTGCACGGCGCACCCCTAAGCAACACGTGATACAGATTATTGGGGGGGGTGGAATGAAATGCACGGCGCGGATGCTGGCATTGGCCGGGTGGTCGATGACGGCAATATTGGTTGTGGCGGAAGCGCGCGCGGCTGAGGAAGACGATCCTCAAAACAACGACATTCTTGTGGTCGGCAGGCCGCTGGCCGCTCTCACGGCACCGGCTCCCACCGGCAGCCGCCTTGGTCTGACCCCGCTGGAAACCCCCGCCACCATCTCGATCATCGACGGCGACGAACTGCGCGCTCGAGGCGATCTGACAATCGTCGATGCGGTTACCCGTGCGCCTGGGATCACTTCCTCGGCAAACCCCGGCAATGGCGGGACCGCGCTGGTTGCGCGAGGCTTCAGTGGACAAGGTTCGGTCCTGCAACTCTACGACGGCGTTCGGCTCTTTCCGGTTGCCGGCACGATCACCTTTCCGGCAGATCCGTTCAACGTGGAAAGGGTCGAAGTGCTCAACGGTCCGT
The DNA here is from genome assembly GCF_050920675.1 of Novosphingobium rhizosphaerae. NCBI lineage: Bacteria > Pseudomonadati > Pseudomonadota > Alphaproteobacteria > Sphingomonadales > Sphingomonadaceae > Novosphingobium > Novosphingobium rhizosphaerae. Next base: position 41,731 of record NZ_CP137862.1, on the reverse strand, counting down.
CGTCTGTGCTCTACGGGCAAGGCGCGCTCGGCGGCGCGGCCAATGTGATCACCAAGAAGCCGAACACCGCCAGGACCGAGGTCAACGGCGAAGCCAGCTATGGTGCGCAGAACAGCTGGCATGTTGCGGCTGGCTCGGGAGGGCCAATCGGTGACAGGCTGTCCTACCGCATCGATGGCAGTTACCGGCAATCTGACGGCTATGTCGATCGCGGGGACTCCAGCAGCTATGCCCTTTCGGCAGCGCTGCGTTTTGCGCCGTCCGACTCTTTCTCGCTCACGCTGCGTGACGATTATGCGAACCAGCGGCCAACCGAGTATTTCGGCACGCCGCTGATCGACGGCAAGCTCGACAGGAGCATCCGTCGCCGCAACTACAACGTCGCCGACGCCAAGCTGCACTACCGCGATAACCGTGTGATCCTGACCGCAGAGTGGGCGCCTGCCGCAGCCATCAGCATTTCCAACACAGCGTATTGGCTGACCAGCAAGCGCCTGTTCAAGAATCTCGAGAGCTATTGCTGGATCGGTGCCAGCGGCGATTGTCCCAATGGCTATAATGGCACCTCCGGCACCCCGGGCACGATCTACCGCACCGACAATCTCGGCATCTTTCACGACCAATCGCAGATCGGTAACCAGGGCAGCGTCAAGTGGAACGGCTCTTTCGGAGCTATCCGCAACGACCTCGTGGTCGGGTTCGACGTCAACAGGATCAACCTGACCTATTCGAACGATTTTGGTTCGGACCTTCAGGAGGATTTTGTCGACCCGCGGACATTCGATCCGGGGTTGTTCTTCGATACACAGGGTATCGCCCCGCGGTACCGCACGCGCACCACCGAATACAGCTTCTTCGCCGAGGACCGGTTGCGCCTCAGCGACCAGCTTTCGATCGTTGCCGGTATCCGCGACGAGCACGACCGGGTCTATCGCCAGAACATCGACCCTGCCGGCGCAATCAGCGCGCGGCTCTTCACCAAGACGCTGCGCAACACGACCTGGCGGGCCGGCGCGGTTTACCAGCCGACCGCGACAGTGTCGCTCTATGGGCAGTATTCGACGGGCACCGATCCGCTCGGCACACTCACCACGTATTCGGGTTCGCAGACCGGGTTCAGCAATGCGACCGGCAATCAGGTCGAAATCGGCGTCAAGGCCAGCTTCCTCGATGGGCGGGGGACGGCCTCGATCGCTGCCTATCGCATCGCCAAGAAGGGCCTGTTGTCGCAGCGGACGGCGACCAGCCCGATCGAACAGGTGGGCCAGCGCTCGTCGAAGGGTATCGAAGCTTCTGTCTCGCTCGATTTGCCGCTGGGCTTCGGCATCGATGCGAATGGCACCATACTCGACGCGCGTTTTGACGATTTCGTCAGCGGCACGAGCATCTACACCGGCAAGACGCCGCCCGGCGTCCCGGAACAATCGGCCAATGTATGGCTGCGTTGGGATGCGGCCAAACAGGTGCAGGTACGGGCCGGTCTTCGCTATGTCGGCCGCACCTATTCCGACAACGCCAACAGCTTCCGGGTGCCCGCCTATGCGGTTGTAGACGGCGGACTGAGCTATGCCGTGACTAGCAAAGTCGCTGTTGACCTCAGGTTCTATAATCTCTTCGACAAGGATTATGCGACGACCACCTACAATGACGAACAATGGATCCTCGGCCGTCCGCGCTCGCTCGATCTCACGGTTCGTGTCCGCCTCTGACATGTCTGGCGGCAGGCTCGGTCATCATCTCAAGCGGTGGCTTTTTCTGGCTCACCGCTGGATCGGCATCGTCACTTGTATGCTCTTCACGATATGGCTCGTTTCCGGCCTGGTGATGATCTACGTTCCGTTCCCGTCGCTCGGCAAGGCCGAGCGGCTGGCCGGTCTCGCGCCGATCGATTGGGCAGCAGTGCGTGTGACGCCCGAAGAAGCGCGACGGGTTGCAGGCGGCAGGCCGGTGCGCAACCTGACTCTGGAAATGCGCGATCGCGCGCCGGTATGGCAGATCGAGCCGTGGGATGCCGCTCCGGTGGCGATCTCTGCCGTCTCGGGCAATGTTCTGGCTCAAACCGACGGAGCGTCTGCGCGCCGAATCGCCGGTGATTTCGGGCATGCTCCAGTTCGCCTGATCACAGCTCTCGAACGCGACCAGTGGACCGTTGCGGGCAGCTTCGACCGCCACCGACCGCTCTGGAAGGCCGAACTCGCGGGCGAGGGCGGCAGGGTGCTGTACGTCTCGTCGCGGACCGGTGAGGTGGTGCTCGACACCAACGGGATGGAGCGTTTCTGGAACTGGATCGGATCCGTTCCGCACTGGATCTATCCAACGGTGCTGCGGCAGTACAATCTGGTCTGGCGGCAAGTCGTCATGTGGGTGTCGGGCCCCTGCATCATCGGTGCGATTACCGGAATTTGGATCGGGATACTGCGGTTGCGCACGGGACGCCGCCGCTACAGCGCAGGGCGCTTCACACCCTATCGCGGCTGGATGAAATGGCACCATGTTTCAGGGCTCGTTGGCGGGGTCTTCCTCACAACCTGGATTTTCAGCGGGTGGCTGTCGGTCGACCCAGGCCGGCTCTTCGCGAGCCCAGGCCTCAGTCTCGCTTCCCAGATCAGCTATGCGGGAGCCGACAAACCGCTGACACTTGCCGCTGATGCGCTGGGACGGTCTGCGACGGGGGCGAAGCTGGTGCGCATCCGCTGGAGCCTTGGCAGGCCGCAGGTACTGGTCGAGCGCGGCCCGCAACAGGCAAGCTTCCTCAGTGGCAAGACGCTCACGCCATGGCAAACTGATCGCGCCACCATCGAGCAGCGCGCTGCGCAGCTTGTCCCTGCGGGCCATATCATCGCTGTTGATCGCCTCGTAGCACCAGATGCCTATTGGTACGAAACCGACGGACTGCCGCTGCTCCCCGTCCTGCGCATCCGCTTTGACGATCCGGCGCGAAGCTGGGTCTATATCGATCCGGCGAGTGGTGCGATCGTCGGCGATACCGACACCCGGCGCCGCCTCTATCGCTGGGCTTTCGACCTCCTGCACAAATGGGATCTGAACGGCTTGACCCAAGCGCGGCCCGCCTGGGACGCAGTGCTTTGGCTGACATCGCTCGCAGGCCTGCTAATCGCGGTAAGTGGCGTCGTGATCGGCTGGCGGCGCTTGAATCGCTAGGCGGCGTGGACAAATTGCACAGCGCAACCGTGGCGTTGTGGAATTTGTCCTCGCCGCCTAGACTTTTAGCGACAGCTCCATAGGCATGCCTCAATCGCGATGGGCCCTGGCCGATGCTGGAGCAGCAGCGTGCAGGTCGGGGTCGGCATTTATAAGTTCACGACCTAGATAAACGTCCGCTCTTGCCGAATTCTGCCCTTCAACGAGCAGATTGCGAGCAGCAGCAATGTCCTAACCTCCGACACCCCCATCACCCCACCCGCGGAATCCGGTACGGCAGCATGAATTGCACCACGGGCGAGGCGAAGCGGGCCATGTCGAGGCTTTCCTGCACCGAGACGACCGGTTCGCCGTAGAGGGTGGAGCGCAGGGTGGAGCGGGCGTAGAAGGGGGCGTCTTCCCAGGTGCGGGCCACGCTGGCCAGGCCGCGGTCGGCGCGGGTCTTGCGTTCCATTTGCCACAGGGTGTTGGGCAGGGGGGCGACGGGGGGGAGCACGTCTTCCTCGTGCGGGGTGCCGTCGGCGGCGAAGCGCAGGGCGCTGGCGAAGGGGCGGCCGCTCTGACGAATGCCTTCGTACATGACGAAAGCGCCTTTCCGGCTGTGCGCGCGGGACCAGTGCCACACGCGAAAGCCTTGTTCCAGCGCCTCTGCGCCGAAGTTGGAATCGAGATAGGCGCTGCCCTGCCACGACAGCGCGGGCGCCTGCATCGTCACTTCGATCCGCGCGCGCGGGGCCAGGCAGTGCCAGCGGTGCAAGCCTTGCGGATCGAGCGCAAAGGCCGTGGCATTCATGGTTTCGGGAATGACCCGGATGCGGCCGGCGACGCGGCGTTGCCAGGGCACGCCCACGCGCTTGTCCATTTCCTCGATCTCGATTTCCAGGGCATTGCCGGTCCAGTGCACGCTGCTGGGCCCGATCTGAAGCGTATCGGCATCGCGCCGCACGGCGCCGCGCGCGCGCTCCGTCATCGTCCAGCGCGCGCCGGGACCATAGAGCGCGACGTTGAGCGCGCAGTGATCGAGCGGATCGGCCCGGCCGCTTTTCTTGTAATAGGGCGAAAACACGCTGCCGATGAAGGCGATGATGGTCAGCCCGTGGCGCCCGCAGGCGCTGATCGCGTCGACATACCACCAGCCGTAGCCACCGGGTGGAACCGCCGCATCGAAGCGAGGTCTTGCATCACCACCTGGGCTGCCAGCCGTCCCGACAAGGCGGCCATCGGCACCCCGGCCCCCGGGTGGGTGCTTCCACCCGCGCAATAAAGCCCAGGGATCCGCGTCCGCGTGCCCTGGCGCAGGAAGGAGGCCGCCCAGCCGTGCGAGGCCCGTCCATAGATCGCTCCGCCGGTCGAGGGCGAAAAGGTCTCGAACGCGTTCGGCGTCAGCAGCACGCGGGGAAAATCCACTTCCAGTTCCAGCCCGCAGCGCTGCAGCGCCCGGCTCATGGCCAACGTGCATTGGTCCCTCTCCTTTTCGGTATAGACGTGGCTGTCGCCATTGGCGGGCGCGTTGACGATGATCTGCAGCCGTTCGCGGCCGCCATCGTTGGCCACGGCGCCGTCGCGATCCTGCGCGCAGACATAGACGCTGGGATCGGCGGGTGGGCGGCCCCCGGCGATATCGCGGAATTCGCGCGGGTAATCGGGCGAGAACAGGACGTTGTGGCGTTGCAACGGAAAGCTGCCGCTGCTGCGCGCATGGGCGAGCCAGACCATCGCCGATAGCGAGCGCTTGCGCACCCCGTGGCTGCTGACTGCCATGGCCGCCACCGGGCCCAGGCGGCCCGCTGCCAGCGCTTCGGGATCGGCATTGGCAATCACGGCATCTGCGGCCACGTGATCGCCGTTGGCCAGGACCACGCCTGATGCCCTGCCGAGCGCGGTTTCCAGCATTGCCGCGCCGGTGCCGAAGCGGAACTGCGCGCCATGTGCCTTGGCCAGGTTCATCAGCGCCTGGGCCAGCGCGCTCATCCCGCCATCGATCAGCCAGACGCCAAGCGACTCGACATGCGCGATCAGCATCAGCGTGGCCGGCGTGGCAAAGGGGGAAGAGCCGCAATAGGTGGCATAGCGCGCGAAAAGCTGGCGCAGGCGGGGATCGGTAAAGTGCTGCCCCAACACGGCCCACAGGCTTTCATAAGGGCGGATCGCCAGCAGATCGCCCAAGCGCCAAAGGCCGATGCGCCACATCAGCGATGGCGGCCAGGCGAGCTTGCTGCCGCGCAACATCGTGGCATCGAGAATGCCGTGGATGCGCGCCGCCTCTGCCCGAAACGCGCGAAACCCGGCGGCCGCGCCGGCCCCGGCGAAATCACCGATCGCCTCTTCGCTGCGCGCCGGATCGGCATGAAGATCGAGCTGGCGGGTCTCGTCCCAGGCGTGGCGGGCCAGCACTTGCGCGCGCCGGATCGTCACGTGATCGGCAAGGCTTGCCCCGCATTCGTGGAAAATCTCGTCGAACACGTCGCGCAGGGTGAACACGGTTGGCCCGGCATCCACGGCCACGCCGTCTACCGCGATCTGCCGCGCCTTGCCCCCCGGATGGGCGGCTTTCTCGATCACGGTCACGGCGTGGCCCCGCGCCGCGAGCAGCGCCGCTGCCGCCAGGCCGCCGATCCCGGCGCCGATGATCGCAACACGTGCCGCCATCTGCGTGCCCCCGTCTGCATGAATGCGTTGGAAAAGGAATCGAGCCTGCGTGTTCGCAATTGAACTTTACCGCATATGTGTCAAACAAGATAGACATATGCTGATGTCTACCACCATTGAAGGCTTTCAAGCCTTGCCATGGCTCATGCGCTGGAAGGGGCGGTGGGTAGCGTGGCGCAACGCGGTCTTGGCCAGCCCGCATTTCCAGTTGTGGGCGGCGCGTCTGCCGCTGCTGTCCTGGGTGGCGCGGCGGCGCGCGGTGCAGGCATTCGATCTGGTGGCGGGCTTTTGCTATTCGCAGGTTCTGGCAGCGGCGGTGCAGGTCGGGCTGCTCGACCTGTTGCGCCGGGGCCCCTGCGATCTGCCCGGTGTGATGAAGGCCAGCGGCCTTTCGCAAGCGGCCGCGCTGCGCCTTGTGCGCGCGGCGGCCGCGCTCGACCTGGCCGAGGAAGTGGCGCCGGGATGGTGGCTGCTTGGGCCGCAGGGGGCGGCGCTGCAGGCCAATCCGGGTGCGATCGCGATGGTTCGGCATCACGCCCTGCTTTATGCCGATCTGGCCGATCCGGTGGCCCTGCTGCGGGCCGATCGTGCTGCGCCCACTGCGCTTTCCGCGTTCTGGCACTATGCGGGCAACGCCCCTGCGCCCGAGGCTGCGGCCTATTCCGCGTTGATGGCCACCTCGCAAGCCATGGTCGCCAGCCAGGCGCTGGGGGCCTATCGCTTTGCGCGGCATCGCCGGGTGCTCGATGTGGGGGGTGGGCACGGCGCCTTTGCCAACGCGGTGGCGCGCGCCTGCCCGCGGGTGGATGTGGGGGTGCTTGACCTGCCGCCGGTGATCGCCGGGGCGCAAGTGGACCGGCGCATTGCGTTGCACGTGGGCGATTTCTTCCGCGATCCGCTGCCCGCGGGGTATGATTGCATCACGCTGGTGCGGGTGCTGCACGATCATGACGATGCCGCTTGTGCGGCGCTGTTGCGCGCCGTGCACCGTGCCCTGCCGCCCGGTGGGCGACTCGTGGTGGCAGAGCCGATGGCAGCGACGGCGGGGGCCGCCGCGATGGGCGAGGCCTATTTCGGGCTCTACCTTTGGGCGATGAATGCCGGCCGCCCGCGCTCTGCCTGCGAATATGGCGCGATGCTGAAAAACGCCGGGTTTTCCCGCTGGCGGCGCCAGGCGACGGATTACCCGGTCGTGTCCAGCCTGATTGTCGCGTTTAGATGACAAAATAAAGCGTCAACTGTAATTGACGTTTGACCGCGTTGGCGTATGTTGATTCTTGCCGGACCACATCCGCCTTTGGGTGTTGCGCCGGGGTCGAACAGACCGATGGGAGAAGGACCGGGGCATGGATGCGCTGGCCGTCATACTCGAGGCACCCAGGTGCATCGCGCTGCGCAAGCTGACGTTGACCGGCTCGGCCGGAGCGGGGCCTGCGGCGGGCGCTTCGCCGGCGCCGCTCGGCCCTGGCGACGTGCTGGTCGACGTGCGGTGGAGCGGCATCAGCACCGGCACCGAGAAGCTCTTGTGGTCGGGCGAAATGCCGGCCTTTCCCGGAATGGGCTATCCCCTGGTGCCGGGCTATGAATCGCTGGGCCGTATCGTGGACGCCGGGGCCGACGCCCAGGGGCGGATCGGTGACTGGGTCTTCGTGCCCGGCGCGGCCTGCTATGCCGATGCGCGCGCCTTGTTCGGTGGAACCGCGCAAGCCCTGATCGTGCCGTCGGCGCGCGCCTTTCCGGTGGCCGAAACGCTGGGCGCCGATGGCGTGCTCTTTGCCCTGGCCGCAACCGCGCTTCACGCGCTCAACGGCGGAGCGGCGCCCGATCTGATCATCGGGCATGGCGCGCTGGGCCGCTTGCTCGCGCGGCTGGCGATCGCGCAGGGTGCGCCCGCGCCGACGGTGTGGGAGCGCAATCCGCTGCGGCGCACGGGCGATACCGGCTATCGCGTGATCGCGCCCAAGGACGACGACCGGCACGACTATGGCACGATCTATGATGCCAGCGGCAATGCCGATTGCCTGGACCTGCTGATCCCGCGGCTGCGCCACGGCGGCGAAATCGTGATGGCCGGGTTCTATGCCAACCGCCCGAGCTTTGCCTTTGCCCCCGCCTTCATGCGCGAGACGCGCTTTCGCATTGCGGCAGAGTGGCGGAGCGAAGACCTGGAGGCGACGCGCGCGCTGGTCGAGCGGGGGGCGTGCAGCCTGGCTGGCGTGATCAGCCACATGCGCCCCGCGCACGAGGCGCAGGATGCCTACCCCGAAACTTTCCTGGCCACCGACTGCCTCAAGACGGTTCTCGATTGGAGCGCTTGCGCATGACCTTGCTGAACACTGCCAACGCCCCGCACGGCGCCATGCTGCGCGCCGAAGCTGCGATCGAACCTGACCTGCCCCATATGGGCGAAGCGACCAAGCAGACCCAGGTGATCGCAATCTATGGCAAGGGTGGATCGGGCAAGAGCTTTGCCCTGTCGAACCTGAGCTACATGATGGCGCAGCAAGGCAAGCGCGTGCTGCTGATCGGCTGCGATCCCAAGTCCGACACCACCAGCCTGCTGTTTGGCGGGCGCAGTTGCCCGACGATTATCGAAACCTCTGCCGCCAAGAAGCTGGCGGGCGAAGAGGTGCGGATCGAGGACGTGTGCTTCCAGCGCGACGGGGTTTTCGCGATGGAGCTGGGCGGGCCGGAAGTGGGCCGCGGCTGTGGCGGGCGCGGCATCATCCATGGGTTCGAGCTGCTGGAAAAGCTGGGCTTCCACGATTGGGGGTTCGACTACGTGCTGCTCGATTTCCTGGGCGACGTGGTCTGCGGCGGGTTCGGCCTGCCGATTGCGCGGGACATGTGCCAGAAAGTGATCGTGGTCGGCTCCAACGACCTGCAATCGCTCTATGTGGCCAACAACGTCTGCAAGGCGGTGGAATACTTCCGCAAGATGGGCGGCAACGTGGGCGTTGCCGGCATGATCGTGAACAAGGACGATGGCACCGGCGAAGCCGCGGCTTTTGCCCGCACGGTGGATATTCCGGTGCTCTGCGCCATTCCGGCGGACGAGGACATCCGCCGCAAGTCCGCCAATTACCAGATCATCGGCCGGCCCGGCGGGCAATGGGGCAGCCTGTTCGAAGACCTTGCGCGCAACGTGGCCGCAGCGCCGGCGCGGCAGCCGCGCCCGCTCGACCAGGATGGCCTGCTTGGCCTGTTCTCGCCCGAGGACGTGGGCGGGGGCGTGGTGCTGGTGCCGGCCACCCAGGCCGACATGCGCGGCGGCGCCTTCGTCCAGAAGCCCTCGCTCGAGGTGATCTATGACGAAGCGTGACGCGCCCGCGCCCGTGCTGGAGCGCCAGCCAGACCGGATCGCGCTTGGTCCGCCGGCCGAAGGCGGGGGCTGCCATGCCGATGCGGGCGTGTTGCGCGCGGCGACGGACAAGGCGCAGGGCAGCGAATTGCTGGCGCGCTATGCCGCCGATTATCCCGTCGGCCCGCACGACCAGCCGCAAAGCATGTGCCCGGCATTCGGCTCGCTGCGCGTGGGGCTGCGCATGCGCCGCACCGCCACGGTGCTCTCCGGCTCGGCCTGCTGCGTCTATGGCCTGACGTTCACGTCGCACTTTTACGGCGCGCGGCGGACGGTGGGCTATGTGCCGTTCAACTCCGAAACGCTGGTGACCGGCAAGCTGTTCGAGGACATCAAGGAAGCGGTGGAAGGGCTGGCCGATCCGGCGCTCTATGACGCCATCGTGGTCACCAACCTGTGCGTGCCCACGGCCAGCGGGGTGCCGCTGCGCCTGCTGAAAAAGCAGATCAACGGGGTGCGCATCATCGGCATCGACGTGCCCGGTTTCGGCATTCCCACCCATGCCGAGGCCAAGGACGTGCTGGCCGGTGCGATGCTGGCCTATGCCCGCGCCGAGGCCGAGGCCGGGCCGGTGGCCGCGCCGCGCGTGAAGGCGGACCGGCCCACGGTGACGCTGCTGGGCGAGATGTTTCCGGCCGATCCGGTTGGCATCGGCATGCTGCTGGAGCCGCTGGGCCTGGCGGCGGGGCCGGTGGTGCCGACGCGCGAATGGCGCGAGCTTTATGCCGCGCTCGATTGCGCCGCAGTGGGTGCGATCCATCCGTTCTACAGCGCCAGCATGCGCGAATTCGAACATGCCGGGCGGCCCATCGTCGGGTCGGCACCCGTGGGCGTGGAAGGCACGGCGGCCTGGCTCGATGCCATCGGCGCGGCCTGCGGCGTGGCGCAGCGCCTGATCGACAATGCCAAGGACCGCTTCCTGCCCGCGATCGGTGGCGCGCTGGCGGCCAATCCGATCAACGGGCGGATCACCGTGACCGGCTATGAAGGATCGGAACTGCTGGTGGCGCGGCTCTTGATCGAAAGCGGCGCCGATGTGCCTTATGTCGGCACGGCCTGCCCCGCCACCGTGGCCGGGGCGGCAGACCGCGCCTGGCTGGAAGCGCGCGGCGTGCGTGTGCAGTTCCGCGCCAGCCTGGAGCAGGACATTGCCGCGGTCGAGGAATTTGCCCCGGACCTGGCGATCGGCACCACGCCGGTGGTGCAATATGCCAAGCAGCGGGCGATTCCGGCGCTCTATTTTACCAACCTGATTTCGGCGCGGCCGCTGATGGGCATGGCCGGCGCGGGCAGCCTGGCGCAAGTGATCAATGCGGCGATGGCCAACAAGCCGCGTTTCGACGCGATGCGCGCGTTTTTTGACGGCGTGGGCACTGGACCGGGTGCAGGCGTGTGGGAAGACACGCCGCAGGATCGGCCGCAGTTCAAGAAGAAATATGCCGCGCTCAATGAAGCCGCGCGCAAGGCGGCCGAGGCGGTGGGATCATGACGCTGGTGCTCGATCACGACCGGGCCGGCGGCTATTGGGGCGCGGTCTATGTCTTTGCCGCGGCCAAGGGGCTGCAGGTGATCATCGACGGGCCGGTGGGCTGCGAAAACCTGCCGGTCACATCGGTGCTGCATTATACCGACGGCTTGCCGCCGCACGAATTGCCCATCGTCGTGACCGGCCTGGGCGAGGAGGAGCTGGGCAAGACCGGCACCGAAGGGGCGATGAAGCGGGCCTGGGCCACGCTGGACCCGGATTTGCCTGCCGTGGTCGTGACCGGCTCCATTGCCGAAATGATCGGCGGCGGGGTGACGCCGCAGGGCACCAATATCAAGCGCTTCCTGCCGCGCACCATCGACGAGGACCAGTGGCAGAGCGCGGACCGCGCGCTGAGCTGGCTGTGGTCGGAATTCGGGCCGAAGACCGTGCCGGCGGCGCGCCCGGTGAAGCCGGGCGAAAAGCCGCGCGTGAATATCATCGGCCCGTCTTATGGCATGTTCAACATGGCCAGCGACCTGCACGAAGTGCGCCGCCTGATCGAGGGGATCGGGGCGGAGGTCAACCTGGTGTTTCCGCTCGGCTGCCACCTGGCCGATATCCGCAAGCTGGCCGATGCGCAGGCCAATGTCTGCCTCTATCGCGAATTCGGGCGCAACTTGTGCGAAGTGCTAGAGCGGCCCTATTTCCAGGCGCCGATCGGGCTGGACAGCACGACGCGGTTCCTGCGCGCGCTAGCGGCGGAACTGGGGCTGGACGCAGAACCCTTCATCACCCGCGAAAAGCACACCACGATCAAGCCCTTGTGGGACTTGTGGCGCTCGGTGACGCAGGATTTCTTTGCCACGGCCAGCTTCGGCATCGTGGCCAACGGCACTTATGCGCGTGGCATCCGGCACTTCCTGGAACAGGACATGGGCCTGCCGTGCAACTTTGCCTTTGCGCGCGAGCCAGGGGTGAAGCCGCGCAACGAGGACGTGCGCGCCGCGATCCATGCCAATCCGCCGCTGGTGTTGCTGGGCAGTTATAACGAGCGCATGTACAACGCCGAGCGTGGCGGGCGCGGGATCTATATCCCGGCGAGTTTCCCCGGCGCTGCCATCCGCCGCCACACCGGCACGCCGTTCATGGGCTATGCCGGGGCGACCTATCTGGTGCAGGAAGTGTGCAATGCGCTGTTCGACGCGCTGTTCCACATCCTGCCGCTGGCCACCGAGATGGACAAGGTGGAGCCCACGCTTGCGCGCGTAGCCGGCGACGCGGCCTGGCGCGAATTGCCGTGGGACGAAGATGCCAAGGCGCGGCTTGACGATGTGGTTTCGGCTCAACCGGTGCTGATCCGCATTTCAGCCGCCAAGCGGCTGCGCGATGCGGCAGAGCGCGCCGCGCGCCGGTGCGGTGAAGACCGCGTCAGCGCCGATCGCCTGGCCGATGCCCTGCTTGAGGCACAGGTCGCATGACCCGCGCCGACCCCGATCGCCCCGCTGCCCGGCTTTGGGCAACCCGGCCTTGCCATTCTCGCGGCACCATCGAAGCGCGGCGGATCGCCCCGCAGGTTCGCGAGGATACCGAAGAGGTCTTCCGCCTCTCGCACACCACCAACGAAAGGAGATTGGGCTATGAGTGATCGTGACGATCGCTTTGGGCTGAGAACATATCTAACGCCCGAAGAAGCAAAGGAATTCCACAAGCTGTTCATGAGCAGCTTCCTTGGCTTCACCGCCGTGGCCGTGGTTGCACATGTCCTTGTCTGGATGTGGAAGCCCTGGCTCTGAACGCGCGTTTCCCTCGCGACCTCGGGCCATCACGGCTTGATGGGGCGGGGGCCAACAATCTTGCACAAGGATAAAACCCATGTGGAGACTTTGGCTGATTTTCGACCCGCGCAGGACACTGGTTGCCCTGTTTGCTTTCCTGCTCGTGCTGGCGCTGATCATTCACTTCATCCTGCTCAGCACCGATACCTACAACTGGCTCGACGGCCCCAACTCGGCGCAGGGCGCCGCGCATGCCGCCGCAGCCGCGAAGCCGGCAAGCTGACGAAAGCCCGTGCGAGAGGCGGCGGCTGTCCCGACCGCCGCCTCAAGGGCCCGGCCGATCGACAAGGGGGCAACCGATAACAAACGCCGCCGCATCCAGGCGGGGAAGGGGATGGCCATGGCACTCCTGAGTTTCGAACGAAAATATCGCGTGCGCGGCGGCACCTTGATCGGTGGCGACCTGTTCGATTTCTGGGTGGGCCCGTTCTACGTCGGCTTTTTCGGCGTGGTGACGGCGATCTTCGCCTCGTTGGGCACGGCGCTGATTTTCTATGCCGCCAGCCAGGGCCCGACGTGGAACCCGTGGCTGATCTCGGTGGCGCCGCCCGACCTGAAATATGGCCTGGCGCTGGCGCCGCTGAAGGAGGGCGGCTTCTGGCAGATCATCACGGTCTGCGCGCTGGTGTCATTCGTGTCATGGGCGCTGCGCGAAGTGGAAATCTGCCGCAAGCTGGGCATGGGCTATCATGTGCCGGTGGCCTTCGGCATGGCGATCTTTGCCTATTTTACCCTGGTGGTGATCCGCCCGGTCCTGCTGGGCGCGTGGCATTGGGGCTTTCCCTATGGCATTTTCAGCCACCTCGACTGGGTGTCCAACACGGGATACCAGTACCTCCACTTCCACTATAACCCGGCGCACATGCTGGCGGTGTCGTTCTTCTTCACCACCACGCTTGCACTGGCGCTGCATGGCGCCCTGGTGCTTTCGGCGGTGAACCCGCCGAACGGTGGCGAAGTGAAGACGCCCGAATACGAAGACACCTTCTTCCGCGATCTGATCGGCTATTCCGTCGGCACCCTGGGCATCCATCGCGTGGGCCTGTTGCTGGCGCTCAACGCCGGGTTCTGGAGCGCGGTGTGCATCGTCATCAGCGGCCCGCTGTGGACCCGCGGGTGGCCCGAGTGGTGGACCTGGTGGCTCAACCTGCCGATCTGGTCGTGAAGGAGCACCGTGCGATGGCGACCTATCAGAACATCTTCACCCAAGTGCAGTTGCGTGGGCAGCCCGAGATGGGCGTGGCCCTGCCGCCCGGCAGCGAGGCGCGGATCGGCCAGGGTGGCTTCGTCCACGTGCTTGGCCTGATCGGCCAGGCACAGATCGGGCCGATCTACCTGGGCTGGACCGGGCTGCTTTCGCTGATCTTCGGCTTTACCGCGTTCGAGATCATCGGGCTCAACATGCTGGCGTCGGTGCATTGGAATCCGATCCAGTTCGTGCGCCTGCTGCCTTGGCTCTCGCTGGAACCGCCGGGGCCGGAATATGGCTTTACCCCCTTCGTGCCGCTGGCCAAGGGGGGCTGGTGGATCATGGCCGGGTTCTGCCTGACCACGTCGGTGCTGCTGTGGTGGGTGCGAACCTATACCCGCGCAAGGGCGCTGGGCATGGGCACCCACGTGGCCTGGGCATTCCTCAGCGCGATCTGGCTGTTCCTGGTGCTGGGCTTCATCCGCCCGTTCTTCATGGGCAGCTGGGCCGAAAGCGTGCCGTTCGGCATCTTTCCGCACCTGGATTGGACGGCGGCCTTTTCGATCCGCTACGGCAACTTGTTCTACAACCCGTTCCACTGCTTCTCGATCGCGTTCCTTTACGGTTCGACGCTGCTGTTTGCCATGCATGGCGCCACGATCCTGGCCGTGGGCCGCTATGGCGGGGAGCGCGAGATCGAGCAGATCACCGACCGGGGCACGGCATCGGAACGCGCCGCGCTGTTCTGGCGCTGGACCATGGGGTTCAACGCCACGATGGAATCGATCCACCGCTGGGCGTGGTGGTTTGCGGTGCTGACCACGCTGACCGGCGGCATCGGCATCCTGCTGACCGGCACGGTGGTGGACAACTGGTATCTGTGGGCACAGCAGCACGGCTATGCCCCCAACTATCCCGCAACCGGGGTGATCGACCCCGCCACCTTGGGGAGCGCCGGGAAATGAGACGGATCACCGCATTTGCGCTGGCAACGCTGGCCGCGCTTTCCCTGGGGGGCTGCGAACTGGCGCACAAGGTTTCCGGCCAGAACGGCTATCGCGGCACGGGCATGGACCAGGTCACGGTCAAGAAAGTGGCCATGGCCAAGGACGAGGTGCCACCGCCGCCCTATGATCCGCCGTCCAACGACGGGCCCCGCGCCCGGGAATCGTTCCAGAACCTGCAAGTCCTGGGCGATGAATCCGCCGAGCAGCTGAGCTATACCATGGCCGCGATCACGGCCTGGGTGGCGCCCAAGGAGGGCTGCAACTATTGCCACAATCCCAACAACATGGCCTCTGACGAACTCTACACCAAGGTTGTCGCCCGGCGCATGCTGCAGATGACGCGCAACATCAACCACAACTGGGGCGCGCACGTGGGACAGACCGGCGTGACGTGCTATACCTGCCATCGCGGGCAGGCGGTGCCGGCCTATAACTGGGCGCTGCCGCCACAAGGTCCCAACGGCATCATCGGCAATCGCCACGGCCAGGACAATCCGATCGACGCGACGGGCTTTTCTGCGCTGCCGCAAGCCTCGCTGGCGCTCTATCTGACCGGCGATCCCAAGCGCGACCAGAACATTCGCGTGCAATCGACCAGCGCGCATCCTTCGCCGGCCGACAAGACCAGCGTAATGCAGACCGAAAATTCCTATGCCGTGATGGTCCACGTTTCCAAGGCCCTGGGGGTGAACTGCACGTTCTGCCACAATGCCCAGTCGTTTGGCACCTGGCCGATCAGCACGCCCAAGCGCGCCAAGGCCTGGTATGGCATCCGCATGGTGCGCGAGACCAACGGGCAATATATCGGCTCGCTCGCCAACGTGTTTCCGGCCTATCGCAAGGGGCCGATGGGCGATCCGCTCAAGGTGAGCTGCGCCACGTGCCACCAGGGCAAGAACAAGCCGCTGGGCGGCTATCCCATGGCCCGTGATTATCACGCGCTGTGGGGCGCGCCCGGGCCCAACACCGTACCGGCCACGCTGCCCCGCCCGCTGCTGGCGCCGCCGCCGGCACAACCGGTTGCCTCGGCCGCGCCGGCACGGGCCAACCCGGCGGGCTGATGGCGATGGCGAGCCTGCTGCATCCGCCCTGAGCGGTCCGCCATCGGCCCCGCAAGACGGCGCAAGGAACCGCTGGTGCCACAAATCGTTTTCGCGCCAGGGAAGTCACAGGAAAGTGCGGCAAACAGAGCCCTTTCGGCACCCACGGCCGCATGCAAGCGAAGATCGGTTGACCGCCCTAACGGCCGTATTGCGTGGCACTATAGGACTTGTTCTATTTTTCTGCCGTCCTGCGTGACGCGCACCCTCAAAAAATAATGGAGGATGCAGATGAAATCCAAGATCCACTATCTTGTGCTGGGTTCCGCCACCTTGCTGCTTGCAGCGTGCGGCGGCGGGAGCAGTTCCGACAAATCCGCGGCAGAACAGGCACCTGCCGCCAGCGAAACGACCACGGCGGCGGCTGCCGCAATGACCCCTGCTGCGGCAACCAGCACCGCGGCGCCGACCGCGGATTCGACCGATACGCTGGACGGGACCACGCTGGCATCGCTGACGGGCGATGCGGTCCATGGCAAGGCGATCTTCACCCAATGCCAGGCCTGCCATTCGGCCGAACCGGGCAAGAACATGATCGGCCCGTCGCTGGCGGGCGTGGTGGGCCGCAAGGCCGGGCAGATCGCCGGGTTTGCCTATTCCAATGCCAACAAGAACAGCGGCATCACCTGGACCGCCGAAAAGCTGTTCCAGTATCTGGAAAAGCCGCAGCGCGTGGTGCCCGGCACCAAGATGACGTTCGCCGGCCTGCCCAAGGCGCAGGACCGCGCCGACGTGATCGCCTATCTCAAGAACCCGACCTGACGCACCGCTTGCCGGAAGGCCACGAAAAAGGGGGCCGCGACCAATATGGTTCGCGGCCCCCTTTTTTGGCTGTTGTTCAGGCCGCGGCGGAGCGCCGGGCCAGCTCGCACTGCGACCAGATGTCGCTCAATGCCTCGATCAGGCGTTCGATGTCGGCATCGCTGTGCACCGGCGAGGGCGTGATGCGCAGGCGTTCGGTGCCGCGCGGCACGGTGGGATAATTGATCGGCTGCACATAGATGCCGTGGTTGTCCATCAGCCAGTCGCTGATCCGCTTGCACTTCTTGGCATCGCCCACCATCACCGGAATGATGTGGCTGGGATTGGGCAGGTGCGGAATGCCCATGGCATCGAGCCGGCGGCGCACATTGGCGACGCGTTCCTTGTGGCGTGCGCGCTCGATCTGGCTGGTCTTGAGATGGCGGATGCTGGCGGTGGCGCCGGCGGCCAGCGCCGGCGGCAGGGCGGTGGTGAAGATGAAGCCGCTGGAAAAGGTGCGCACGAAATCGCACAGCGCGGCCGAGGCGGCGATATAGCCCCCCATGACACCAAAGGCCTTGCCCAGCGTGCCTTCGATCACCGTGATGCGGTCCATCAGCCCTTCGCGTTCGGCCACGCCGCCGCCGCGCGGGCCATAAAGGCCCACCGCGTGCACTTCGTCGATATAGGTCATCGCGCCGTGCGCGTCGCACACATCAAGGATATCGGCGATCGGCGCGATATCGCCATCCATCGAATAGACGCTTTCGAACGCCACCAGCTTGGGCACGTCGGGCCCGTATTGCGCCAGCAGTTGATCGAGGTGCGCGGCATCGTTGTGGCGCCAGATGTGGCACTTGGCGCGGGAGTGGCGGATCCCCTCGATCATCGAGGCGTGGTTGAGCGCATCGGAAAAGACCACGCAGCCAGGGATTTTCGCGGCCAGCGTGCCCAGGCCCGCCCAGTTGGAGACATAGCCGCTGGTGAACAGCAGCGCGGCTTCCTTGCCGTGCAGGTCTGCCAGTTCGCGTTCCAGCATGACGTGGTGATGGTTTGTGCCGGAAATGTTGCGCGTGCCGCCCGCGCCCGCGCCGCATTCATCCAGCACGGTGTGCATCGCATCGAGCACGGCCGCATGCTGCCCCATGCCCAGGTAATCGTTGGAGCACCACACCGTGATCGGGTGGGTCTGCTCGTCGACATAACGGGTGGCATGGGGGAATTGGCCACAGTGGCGCTCGATCTCGGTAAAGATGCGATAGCGGCCTTCCTCGCGGACCGACTCCAGTTCCCCCATGAAGTAGGTTTCGAAATCCATCGTGATCGGTCCTCTCGTGCTTGTCTTGCTTGTTCAATTGGCGGGATGGCGGCGGGTTGCCGGCGTTCGGACCGGCAGGGCCCAGCCCCACAAGGCCCCATCCCGCAACGGCAGGGCCAGGAAGAGGTGTTCGAGCGCGCCCAGCGCGGCGAGCGCGAAGAGCAGGCTGGCGCCGGCGGCATCGGCACTGCCGGCCGGGGCGGCAAGGGCAATGGTGGCCAGCCATGCCGCAAGCGCAAGGCAGGCGGCGATCGCGGCATAGAGTTCGGGGCCCAGCCGCGGTTTGCCGAAATAGCTTTTCAGGTAAGCCAGATGCTGGGGCAGGATATCCGCGCTCATGTTGGGAACGCCAAGGAAAATCGCGATCTTGGTGCTCAATCGCATGGCGAGCAGCAGGGCAAAGGCCATGGCGCCAACCTGGTTGGGTGCGCCCTGGCTCATCCAGATCAACCCGGCGGCGCTGAGTGCCAGGGCCACTTCGTGCCAGGCGACCACCGCCACGGCATGGGTGAAGCGCTGCCACCCCCGCGCGCCGGGCGGGCAGGCTTCACGCCGCGGGCCGGTGATCACGCCGGTGAGGAAGCTGATTTCGTGCCAGGCCCAGACCAGGATTGCGCCGGCAAGCGAGGCATAGACACCCCACAACGTGGCCGAATGCATCGTGGCGGCGATGATCGCGATGCCGCCGATCGCCGCCACGCCGGCAAGGAGCAGGCTGCGCGCGAACGTGTGGCGCGCACGGTTGTCCAGCCAGGCCACCAGCCCGGTGGCCAGGAACCAGACCAGGACCGTGGCCAGCACCGGCAGGACATGGCCGGTAAAACTGATCGCGCCCAGGCTTACCATGCCGGTTGCAGCCGCACCGTGGCGGGCAGGGCATTGCGGCGCGGGCGCAGCAGGTACATGCGGGCAAAGTTGGCCCCGGCACCCAGGGCCCCGGTGGCGCGCAGCCAGGCCCCGGCCAGCCCGCCCCGCGCCTTGCCCGCGGCAAGGCGGTTGCTGGCCACCAGCAGGCGCGCCATGGCGCGGCGGAAGCGCGGATCGTCGGTGTCCAGCTCTACCGGGAAGACCTGGCGGGCGATCTGCGAGCAGATCGTGAACACGCGATAATCGTAATCGGTGGGATCAAGGCCCAGGGCCTGGTGGAATGCCGGCCGGGCGTGATCGCGCACGTACATCGTGGCATAGACGGCGAGCAGGAAGAAGCGCACCCACAGCGTGTTGGCCCCGCGCAGCAGCGCAGGATCGGCGCGCAGCAGCAGGGCGAACGCCTCGCCATGGCGGAACTCGTCGTTGCACCAGTTTTCGAACCACGCGAAGATCGGGTGAAAGCGCAATTCCGGCCGCGCGGCGAGCTGGCGATAGATCGTGATATAGCGGGCATAGCCAATCTTTTCAGACAGGTAGACCGAATAGAAGATGAACTTCGGCTTGAAATAGTGGTATTTCTTGGCCTTGGTCAGGAAGCTCAAGTCGATGCCGATGCCTTCGTCCTTCAAGGCTTCGTTGATGAAGCCAGCGTGGCGGCTTTCATCGCGCGCCAGCAGCTTGAACAGCATCTTCATGTCGGGGTTGGTCGTGCGCCGCGCCATTTCGGCATAGAGGATGCAGCCGGAAAATTCCGAGGTGAGCGAGCTGACCAGGAAATCGATGAACTCGGCCCGCAAGGCCGGTTCGAGCGCGGCGATGATGCCGGCAAAATCCTGCTCGCGCTTGAAGTGGCGCTTGTTGGGGTCGCTGGCCATTTCGGCAATCAGGGCGTCCCATTCCTGGCGCACGGGGGATACGTCGATCGCGTCCAGCGCCTTGAAATCGGTGGTGTAGAAACGCGGGCTCAGCACGGTTTCGTGGCTGACCATCGCGTGCACGTCGGCTGTGGCGGCCGGGGCAGGCTGAACAGGGGTGTGCGCGTTCATCTCAGGCTCCCAGGGGTAAAGCTCACTTCGTAAAGCTCGGTCAGGCCAAGGTAGGCCACCAGCCGTGTCCACGCGCGGCGCACCGGGCCGGCGCGCTCCACGGTTGCCATACGCTCGAACACGGCATTTTCGCCAAACGACACGCGAACCGGATCGCCAAGGACGCAGACCCGGTCGCCCGGCGCCATGGCCAGGTTGCCCGCCAGTTCGACATGGGCGTGAAAATGCGCGGCGCTTTGTTCAACCGCGATACGGCAGGGCACGGTCAGGGCGCGAGGGCGGATCATGCCGCGCTGCCTTTCAGAAAGCGGGCAAAGGCGGCGCGGTTGGTCGCCCCGAACGAGCCCAGCTCGATCGCGCGGCCGGTGGCGGGGTCGCGCAGCGTGAGCGCGCCATTGGCCCATTGCGTCAATTCGAACGGCCGGGCCGGGCCAACGCCGTTCATCCGCCGCTCGCGCGCCATGCCGCGCATCACCCCGCGCACGAAGCCACCGCCATCGTTTTCGCCCACCAGTACGGCCAGCGCCTGGTCGCTATCGGTATCGCGCACCACCACCGCGCCATCGGCGCGATCGGCAAAAGTAAGGTGGCGCACTTCAACCGCGCCAACCCCGGCCTTGGCCCGTTCCACCGCCGGCACCGCCTCGCGATCGAGCACGCCCACGCGCACCAGGGTGGTCAGCGCCAGCGTGATCGCCACCAGTGCGCCGGCCAGCACCAGGGCCGGGCGGGGAACGGTGTTTTCATGGGAATGGGCGTGGCTCATGCGGCGGCTCCATGCAGGGCGGGGCCGGGGGCGGCGTCGGGCGTGGGCGCCGGGGCACGGACCACGCCGGCCGGGGCGGCGGCCGCGCAGGCCTGCGCCAGGGCCTGGGCCAGGCGCGGCGCATCGACCAGCGCGCGCAGCATCGGCTGCGGGCACGAGAGGTGCCACGGGCGGGCGTGCGGCCAGAGCATGGCATAGCCCAGGCGGTGCGGCCCCTTGAGCGCGAGGGCGATATCGCCCGCCATGCCGCCATGGCTGCGCAGATCGGCGGCGGCGATCTGCGCCAGGGGCAGGTTCACGCACTTGTTCAGCGCCACGCCGATGCGCAGGACCAGCCGCTTGTTGGTGAGGGTGTAGACCGTGGTGCGCGCCACCGCCCAGGCAAAGAGCGTGAGCAACCCCTGCAGGATCACCCCGGCCCCGGCAATCGCGGCCGCGCCAACGGCATTGCCGCTGCCCAGCGCGGCGATGACCAGCACCGCGAAATAAAGCGCCAGCCACCGCGCGTGGAGCGCGCTGCGCCGGAACGCAGGCCAATCGGGCGAGGCTTGCCACACGATCCATTCGCCCGGAGGCAGGGTGCCCGGCAGCCCGCGCACCGGTTCAAAATCATATTCGATCACAGCAGTGGCTCCAGCCGATCGGCATTGGCATAGAGATAGCCGGTGCCGAAGTAAGCGACGACGCGCTCTTCCTCGTAGCGGGTGATCTCGCCGGGATTTTCGGGGAAAGGCGCATTGGCAAAGTCTGCGGCGTTGATCGCGCTGATGATGACACCTTCGCGGCGCACCACCGCCATGGCCATCGGCGCCAGCACGGTGCGCCCGCCTCCTTCCACATGGCCGGTATCGACCGCCAGATAGCGGATCACGTGCTCCGCGCGATCGACCCACAAGTCAGCCACGGTGCCGGCGCGGGCGCCGTCGGCGCCATAGACGGGCAGCCCGCGCGGATCGGTGCTGGCGCTGGCCACGCTGATCTGCGGCACGGCGCCGATCGGCACGATCCGTGGCAGGCCATGGGCATCGCGATCGGCAAAGCGCGCACGATTGGCATAGGCGCCCGGCCCGACGCCGGCGGCAAAGACATCGCCGATCGGCGAATAGGGCGCCCCGCCAAAGTTTTCGCGCCGCTCTGCCCGGATATCCACCGGTTCGCGATTGTCGCTGGCGGGCAGCGGCACGACCACCGTGCCCATGCCGAAGGGCAAGACGAAAGTCTTGACGCTGGCGGTAGAGAGCGGCCCACCATTGCTGTCGACCCGGCCGGTCAGCGCATCTTCCAGCGGATAGCCCTCGCGCCGGTCTTCGCGTCGCAACCAGAACACCAGGGCGATGAAGAAGAGCACGAATGCGATCAGCGCCAGCTGCGCGGCATCCACAGTGCCGACGATATAGCCGTGTCTCATGGGCGTTATCCTTCTCGTCCGGTCATGTCGGGAACTCGGTAAGGCCGAAGCGGTGTGCCCCGGCGGCGGAAAGCGATGCCGGCGATCCCGACAGCCGCCCGACGAGCGGCCCCATCAGCACCAGCGTGGCCAGCAGCAGGCAGATCTCGATGGCGTAGATCACGCCATAACCGGTGGCATGGTGCGCCAGGGTAAGGCCCAGGCCATCGGCCACGGCGAAGGTGGACACGAGATCGCGCGCGATCCCGCCAAAGGCGATGGCCAGGCCCGCTGCCGTGGTCTGCACCGCGCCCCATGCGCCCAGCGCCAGGCCTGCGGTATCGCTGCCGGCCTGGCCCATGGCGGCGGTGAGCGTACCGACCGAGAACAGACCCGCCCCCGCGCCGATCGCCAGCGCGCCCAGTCCCAGCGTGACCGGGCTTTCCAGCGGAGCAGCAAAGATCACCAGCAGGAAGGCGGCAATGCCCAGCACCACGCCATAGCCGGCCAGGCGCAAGGCATCGGTGCCATGGCCCAGCCACCGCGCGGAAAAGCCAAAGCCGGCCAGCGCGCCCAGCGCCCACGCGCCCGAAAGGCTGGTGGTGGCCCCCACGGAAAGGTGCAGCACTTCGCCGCCATAAGGTTCGAGCAGCGGATCCTGCATGGCAAAGGCGGCGGCGCCCAGGCCCACCGTGGCGAGGAGGCGCATGGTCAGCGGATCGGCGGCGAACTGGCGCCAGACTTGCGCAAAGGGCGGGCGCGGCGTTTGCGCGGAGGCGATCGCGGCGCTGCGCGCCTCCTGCTTCCACAGGGCGACGACGTTGAGCACGAACGTCAGCACGGCGCAGGCCTGGATCACCTGCACCAGCCGGGTGGGGGTGAAATGGTTGAGCAGCCCGCCCAGGATGGTGGAGCAGACCATCATGCCCGCCAACAGCGAGAGATAGAGCAAGGCCACCGCGCGGGCGCGCCGATCGTCGGGCAGGAGATCGCCCACCAGGGCAAGGCCGGCGGTTTGCGTGGTGTGCATGCCCGTGCCGGCCAGCAGGAACGCCAGCGCGCTGGCGCCAAGCCCCACGGCAAACAGGTGCGGATCGCGCATCAGCAACAGTGCAAAGGGCATGATCGCCAGGCCGCCGAACTGCATCAGCGTGCCGAACCAGATGAACGGCACGCGGCGCCAGCCCAGCACCGAGCGATGCACATCGGACCGATGCCCGATCAGAGCGCGAAACGGTGCGACAAGCAGCGGAATGGCGATCATCAGCGAGACCAGCCAGGCCGGAATGCCCAGTTCCACGATGAGCACGCGGTTGAGCGTGCCGTTGAGCAGCACTGTCATCATCCCCACGCTGACCTGGAACAGCGACAGGCGCAGCAGGCGCGAAAGGGGAATGTCGACACTGGCCGCGTCGGCAAACGGCAGCCAGGTCATCGCCACCCGGCTCCATCGGCTGGCCAGGGGGCTGAACCGAGGCGCGCGCACGGCCATCAGCGGCGCACCAGTTCCAGAGCCTGGGAAATGTAGAACCCGCTGGAAATGCGGCCCGTTCGGCCCACCTGCCAGCCATCGAGCGCATCGAGCCGGGCGCGCAGCGCAGCGGGCGGAATTGGCTGGATCGCGGGCGAGCGGTTGGCGCGCGGGAAGGCCTGGCCCACCGCATGCATCGCCCCCAAAAGGCGGGTGTGCGGGGCAAACGTGAAGAGCAGCGAGCGGGTGCAGCGCGCGGCAAGCCGCTCCACCGCCCAGACCATGTCATCGAGCGGGTAATGGATCAGCGAATCCATCGCCACGACATGGTCGAACGGAGCGCCGGGCGGATCGAGCATATCCCCCACGTGCCAATCGATGCGGCCATGGCCGAGGAAGCCGGGCGCGCGCTGGCGCGCGATGTCCACCAGCCCGCCCGCGACATCCACCGCCGTCACCGCCGCGCCGCGCCAGGCGGCCTCGACACTCAGGCTGCCGGTGCCGCAGCCGGCATCGAGCACGGTGCAGCGCCGCAGGTCTTGCGGCAGCCAGCCGAGCAATTGCGCGCGCATGGCATCGCGCCCGGCGCGCACCGTGGCGCGGATGCCGCTGACCTTGGCGTTGGAGGTCAGGTCGATCCAGGCCTTACGGGCGCTGCCGTCGAAATACTGCGCAAGGCGTTCGCGTTGCAGCTCGTAAGGGGAAAGCGGGTGCGTGCTCATCATTCGAACCCCAGGAAATCGAAGATATCGCGGTCTTTCATCGGTGCCGCTGCGATCGGATCGACGCCGTCCCACAGCATCTGCGCCAGGCGCAGGTATTCCTGCTGCGCGGCCAGGACTTCGGGCGACGGCTCCATTTCGAACAGCGTGCATTTCTTGAGCCGGCTGCGCCGGATCGCATCGAGATCACGGAAATGGGCGAGGCGGCGCATGCCGATGGCCTGGCTGAAGCGGTCGATCTCGTCCGTGGCGGCTGAGCGGTTGGCGATGACGCCGGCGAGGCGCACGTTGTAGTTCTTCGCCTTGGCGCCGATCGCCGCGACGATGCGGTTCATGGCAAAGATCGAATCGAAATCGTTGGCCGCCACTACCAGCGCGCGTTCGGCATGCTGGAGCGGCGCGGCAAAGCCGCCGCAGACCACATCGCCCAGCACGTCGAAAATCACCACGTCGGTATCGTCGAGCAGGTGGTGTTGCTTGAGCAGCTTGACCGTCTGCCCCACGACATAGCCACCGCAGCCGGTGCCCGCCGGGGGGCCGCCGGCCTCCACGCACATGACGCCGTTATAGCCTTCGAACATATAGTCTTCGGGGCGCAGTTCCTCGGCATGGAATTCCACCTGTTCGAGCACGTCGATCACCGTGGGCATCAGCTTCTTGGTGAGGGTGAAGGTGGAATCGTGCTTGGGATCGCAACCGATCTGGAGCACGCGGTGCCCCAGCTTGGAAAAGGCGGCGGAGAGATTGGACGAGGTCGTCGATTTGCCGATCCCGCCCTTGCCATAGATGGCAAAGACCTTGGCCGTGCCGATGCGGTCCTGCGGGTCGAGGCGCACTTGCACCGAGCCTTCGCCATCCAGAATGCCTTCTCTATCCAGAAGATTGGCGGGAAAGCGCGTGGGGGTGTCGATCAGGGTCATGCCGGTTTCCTCATTGCGCCGCGAACACGCCTTCGAGGCGGTCCTCCAGCTCGTCGCTGGCCACGCGCAGGGCCTCCAGCGTCTGTTCGTCGGGTTCCCACAGATGCCGGTCGCAGGCTTCGAGCAGGCGATTGGCGACGCGGGCGGAACTGTCGGGGTTGAGCTGCGAAAGCCGCGCGCGCATGTGCGGATCGAGCACGAAGGTTTCGCTGATCCGCTGATAGATCCAGGGCGCGACCTGCCCGGTGGTGGCGGACCAGCCGACCGTGTTGGTCACATGCTGTTCGATGTGGCGCACGCCTTCGAAGCCGTGCCGCAGCATGCCTTCGAACCACTTGGGATTGAGCGTGCGGGTGCGGGTTTCCAGGTCGATCTGTTCGGCCAGGGTGCGCACTTTGGCCGCCCCTTGCGTGGCATCGACGATATAGACCGGCGCCTCGCTGCCCTTGGCGCGCGCCACCGAGCGGCTGACCCCGCCCAGCCCATCGACATACTGATCGAGATCGGTAATGCCGACTTCGACGCTTTCCAGGTTCTGATAGACGAAATCGACATCGCGCAGCGCGCTTTGCAGCAGATCCCGCCGCTGCGTGGGCGGGCCGGCCACGCCATAGGCATAGCCCTTGTGCGTTTCGAACGCATTGGCGAGGTCTTCGGGCGTGGTCCACACGCCGCCGTCGATCAACTGGTTGACGTTGGCGCCATAGGCCCCTTCGGCATTGGAAAACACGCGCAGCGCCGCCGTTTCCAGGTCGCAGCCGTGCTGGGCCTGGTGGGCGAGGCTGTGCTTGCGCACGAAATTGTGAGTCAGCGGCTCGTCGGCGCTGGCCGCCAGCAAGGCCGCCTCGGCCAGCATCCGCGTCTGCATCGGCAGCAGGTCGCGGAAAATGCCCGAGAGCGTGACGACCACGTCCACGCGCGCGCGGCCCAGCTCTGCCAGTGGCACGAGCTGCGCGCCGACCACGCGCCCATAGCTGTCGATGCGCGGGCGCGCGCCGATCAGGCTCAGCGCCTGGGCGATCTGCAGCCCTTCGCTTTTCATGTTGTCGGTGCCCCACAGCACCATGGCCAGGCTTTCGGGGAAGGGCTGGCCGCTGGCGATGTGGCGGGCGATGATCTGTTCGGCCTGCTCGGCGCCCTGGATGCAGGCAAACCGGCTGGGCATGGCAAAGGGATCGAAGCCATGGATGTTGCGGCCAGTGGGCAGCACGGCCGGGTTGGCCAGCACGTCTCCGCCCGGTGCCGGCTTGATATAGCCACCGTCGAGGGCGTGGATCACCGCGCCGATCTCGTCGCAGGCGGCAAGGCTGGCTTCCAGCGTGGCGCGCTCGGCCGCAGGATCGGCTTCCAGCATGGCACCGACCAGGTCTTGGCCTGCGGCGCCGTGGGGCGACTGGCCCAGCACATGCAGCCCTTCGGGGATCAGCGTCCGTTCCAGTTCATAGAGCGCCGGGGCAAGATCGGCGATGTCCGTGCATTCCAGATCGAGCGCGGCGCACTGGTCCTGGATCAGGGTTTCGAGCGCGTCGCGCTCTGCCCCGGCGGCCGACCAGCGCCAGCGCTCGACGCTGGACTTGAGCTCGACAAACCCGCGATAGAGCCCGGCGCGGGCCAGGGCCGGGGTGAGATAGCTGACCAGCGTGGCGCCAGAGCGCCGCTTGGCCAGGATGCCTTCCGACGGATTGTTGGACGCGTAGAGATAGAAATTGGGCAGATCGCCGATCAGCCGTTCGGGCCAGCATGCTCCGCTCAGACCGGCCTGCTTGCCGGGCATGAATTCCAGCGCGCCGTGGGTGCCGAAATGCAGCACGGCATCGGCGCGAAAATCGTGGCGGATATAGCTATAGAACGCGGCGAAGGCATGCGTCGGGGCAAAGCCGCCTTCGAACAGCAGCCGCATCGGATCGCCTTCATAGCCAAAGCCGGGCTGCACGCCCACGAAGACCTTGCCGAAATGCGCGCCCAGCACGTGGATATGCGATCCATCGGATTGCAGCTTGCCCGGTGCCGGGCCCCATTGCGCCTCGATCTGCGCCAGGTGCGCCTCGCGCCGCACGTGATCGTCGGCACTGATCCGCGCGGCGACATTGGCATCGGCGCCAAAGCGCGCCGCATTGCCGTGGAGGATGGCGGCCTGCAGCGCGGCGATGCTTTCGGGCACGGCCACGTCATAGCCTTCCTCGCCCAGGCGGCGCAGCAGGGCGTGGAGCGATTCGAACACCGCGAGATGCGCGGCCGTGCCGGTGGCGCCGGACTTGGGCGGGAAGTTGAAGATGGTGATCGCCAGGCGCCGCTCGGCCCGGGCGGCGCGGCGCAAGACGATCAGCTTGCGCACTTTGGCGGCCAGCGCGGCGGCGCGTTCCGCGTCTCCGCACATCGCCTGCACATGCGCGGCACCAGGCCGGTCGGCACCGGCCGGGGCGGCACTGCGCCCGCCGAACACGCTCGGGCAGATCGCACCATCGAGTTCGGGCAAGGCCACCATCATCGTGGCTTCGAGCGGCACCAGCCCGGTGCGCCGCTCGCGCCATTCCTCGATCGTCTGGAATTCCAGCGCGTGGGCCGCAATATAGGGCACATCGAACCGCGCGAGGGTTTCGACGGCGGCCGCGGCATCGTTGTAGGCGGGGCCACCGACCAGCGAAAAACCGGTGCAATTGACAATGGCATCGACCGCCACGGCACCATCGCGCAGGAAAAAGCGATCCATCGCCGCGCGCGCGTCCAGGCCGCAGAAGAACGCTGGAATGACGCGCAGACCGGCCTGCTCCATCGCCGCGATCAGCCCGTCGTAATGGCCGGTATCGTTGCCGAGCAGGTAGGAACGCAGCAGCAGCAGCCCGACCGTGCCGCGTGCGCCCTTGGCCGGAGGCAGCAGGCTTGCGCTTTCCGACATCCTTTGCGTGGTGCGCGGGTGATAGACGCCCAGTTCGGGATAGTCGCGCGGCGGTGCGGCCGCCAAAGTGCCGCGGCGCGCGGCGCGGGGGCCGGCGGCATAGCGATCGATCAGGTTGCGCACCATGGCGACCACGTTCTCGTCCGAACCGGCCAGCCAGTATTGCAGCGTCAGGAAATAGGCGCGCACGTCTTGCGCGGTGCCGGGAATGAAGCGCAGGATCTTGGGCAGGCGGCGGAGCATGCGCATCTGGCCGGCACCCGAATTGGCACTGGCGCCGGCCTTGGGCTTGGTCGATCCGCGCAGCCGCTTGAGCAGCGCCAGCGGCCCCTTGGCCGGGGCATCCATGCGATAGGCGCCCATGCGTGTCAGCCGCGTGATGTCCCCGGCCGACATCATGCAGACCATCGCGTCGCAGGCTTCGCGCCGCGCTTCCAGCGTGGGCTGGATCGCGCGGATGTGATCGTCGAGGAACAGCATCGTGGCGATGACGATGTCCGCCTTGGCCACGGCGGCCTTGGCGCGGTCGAGCGCGCCGGCCTCGCGATCCCAATCGGCTGCGGCGTGGAGCGTCAGCGTGATGTTGCCGGCGGCGAGCTGCACGGCGGCGCGTTCCACCGCGCCCTTGAGGTGGTTGTCGAGCGTCACGATGGCGACGCGGACCGCCGCACCGGCGCGCAGGGGCGAGGCGGGGCTAGCGGGCATAGTGGGCCTTGGCGTCATAGAGGGTCGCCAGGTCGATCTGCGCGCGGCCGTGGAGCGCGGCATAGCGTTCGGTGTTGGCGCGGGCCTTGTTGCGCACGAAGAACGGGATCTTGCGCAGTTCGCGCTCGGCCTCGCCGGTCCAGCCGGGCGCGGCTGCCGGTTCAGCGGGCGCGGGTGCCTGGGGCGCGGCGGGGAGGTGGGCGGGGGGGAGGTGCGAGGGGCCGGCCACATCGGAAAACTCGAAATCATCGCGGAACATGGTGAGCAGATGCTCTTCCAGCCCCATCACCAGGGGATGGACCCAGGTATCGAAAATCACGTTGGCGCCTTCGAAGCCCATCTGCGGGCTGTGGCGCGCGGGAAAATCCTGCACGTGGACCGGCGCGGAAATGACCGCGCAGGCAAGGCCCAGGCGCTTGGCGATGTGGCGTTCCATCTGGGTGCCGAGCACGAGTTCGGGCGCGCTGGCGCGGATCGCGGCTTCGACGGCCAGGTGATCGTCGGTGATCAGCGGATCAAGACCATGGCGCGCGGCGGCGGCGCGCATCTCGCGCGCGAATTCGCGGTTGTAGCAACCCAGCCCGCAGACGGTGAAACCCAGTTCCTCGCTGGCGATGCGCGCGGCGGCGATGGCATGGGTGGCATCGCCGAAAATGAACACGCGTTTGCCGGTCAGATAGGTCGAGTCGACCGAGCGGCTCCACCAAGGCAGGCGTGCGCCTGCTGCGGCGAGGGCCGGGGCCGGATCGACCCCGGCGAGCGCGGCGACCGCCTGGATGAAATCGTTGGTGGCGCCAATGCCGATCGGCACCACGTCGATGGTGGGCTGTCCGAACGTGCGGCCCAGCCAGCGCGCCGCCTCGGCCCCGATTTCGGGATAAAGCACCACGTTGAAATCGGCGCGGCCCAGGTCGCGCAAGTCTGCCGGCGTGGCGCCCAGCGGGGCGACGCAATTGACGCCGATGCCCAGGCTATCGAACAGCTTGACCACTTCGACCACGTCGTCGCGATGGCGAAAGCCCAGGGCGCAGGGGCCGAGCAGGTTGGCCAGCGGGCGGCGGCCTTGTCTTGGCCCGGCGCGCACGGCCGGATCGGCGAGTGCGCGCACCATGCGATAGAAGGTTTCGGCCGCGCCCCAGTTTTCCTTGCGCTGATAGCTGGGCAGTTCGAGTGGAATGACCGGGCAGGGCAGGTCAAGCGCCTGCGCCAGTCCGGCCGGATCGTCCTGGATCAGTTCGGCGGTGCACGACGCGCCGACCAGCAGCGCCTGGGGCGCGAAGCGCGCGGCCGCTTGGCGGATCGCGTCCTGCAACAGAGCGGCGGTGTCCTTGCCCAGGTCGCGTGCCTGGAACGTGGTGTAAGTGACGGGCGGGCGTCGGTCGCGCCGCTCGATCATGGTGAACAGCAAGTCGGCATAAGTATCGCCCTGCGGCGCGTGCAGCACGAAGTGCACGCCCTCCATCGCCGTGGCCACCCGCATGGCCCCCACGTGGGGCGGGCCTTCATAGGTCCAGACGGCGAGTTGCATGGCGCTATACCCTCAAGATGTCGCGCCGCCGCAGCGGCCGGGCAAAAAGGTCGGCAAGGTCGCCGGCCTGCTCGAAGCCATGGATGGGCGAGAACACCAGCTCGATCGCCCACTTGGTGGCAAAGCCTTCCGCTTCCAGCGGATTGGCCAGGCCCAGGCCGCACACGGTGAGATCGGGCAGGTCGGCGCGCACGCGATCGAGCTGCCGCTCCAGGTGCTGGCCTTCGCTGATCCGCGTGGCCGGGGGCAGCAGTGGCAATTCGCGCGCCAGCAGATCGCGGTGAAGATAAGGCGTGCCCACTTCCACCGGCACCATGCCCAGTTCGCTGGACAGGAACCGCGCCAGCGGCACTTCCAGCTGCGAATCCGGCAGGAACGTGATGCGCTTGCCGCGCAGCCGATCGTGGCTGTGGGCCATGGCGCGCTTGGCCCGCTCCCGCCCCGGCGCGACCACGCGGTTGACGTGCATGGGGCTGATGCCAAAGGCATCGGCTGCCGCGCGCAGCCAGTCGGTGGTGCCTTCGGCCCCGAACGGAAACAGCGCGTCGAGCCGCTGCGCCCCGCGATCCTGCAGGGCGCGCATGGTTTCACCCAGGAACGGCTGGGCCAGCAGGACGCGCGTGGCCGGCCCCACCGGCGGCAGGTCTGCCAGCCGCCGCGCCGGCAGCCAGCCCACGGCGGGAATGCCCAGTTCGGCAAACAGGCGCTGAAACTGGTCTTCCACGATATCGGGCAGGGTGCCCACCACCAGCAGTTGCGGCGCGGCGGCGGTTTCGTGTGCGGGCATGTGCGGCACCAGGGCGGCAAGGCACGCGTCCTCGCCTTCGGTAAAAGTCGTTTCGATGCCGCTGCCCGAATAATGCAGCACGCGCGGGCCGCCCCCGGCACGCCCGGCCAGGTGCCGGTCGAGCCGCTGGGCCGCCATGCCCAGGTCCAGCTTGATCACTTCCGACGGGCACGAGCCGACCAGGAACAGCGTGCGGATTTCCGGCCGCCGCTCCAGCAGTTGCAAGGCGATGCGATCAAGCTCGTCCTGGCAATCGGCCATGCCGGCCAGGTCGCGCTCCTCGATGATCGCCGTGGCAAAGCGCGGCTCGGCAAAGATCATCACGCCGGCTGCCGATTGCAGCAGATGCGCGCAAGTGCGCGAGCCAACCACCAGGAAGAATGCGTCCTGCATCTTGCGATGCAGCCAGACGATGCCGGTCAACCCGCAGAACACCTCGCGCTGGCCGCGTTCGCGCAGCACCGCCGGGGCTGGCGGGGCAAGGTCTGCCTGGCCGATCATGCGACCACCGCCGCTGGCTGGCCTTGCGCTTCGAGCCGTGCGGCGCGCAGCTTGAACAGGAACTGCCCGGCGTTGACGAGATAGGCGGCATAGCCGGCAAGGGCCACCTCCATGCGCTGGTCGAACGTGCCGCTGCCGCTCAGCAGCATCGCCAGATAGGCGGTGTGCAGCGCGATCACGAGCATCGAGAACACGTCTTCCCAGAAGAACGCGGGCGCAAACAGCCAGCGCCCGAAGACGACCTTCTCCCAGA
Source organism: Novosphingobium rhizosphaerae (assembly GCF_050920675.1). Classification (NCBI taxonomy): domain Bacteria; kingdom Pseudomonadati; phylum Pseudomonadota; class Alphaproteobacteria; order Sphingomonadales; family Sphingomonadaceae; genus Novosphingobium; species Novosphingobium rhizosphaerae. The sequence goes on along the minus strand of NZ_CP137862.1, from coordinate 10,049 downwards.
TCGAGCCGGTGATCATGATGGCGTAGAGGGTGAGCGTCTTGGCCACGACCGAAATGTCGGCGGCGGCCGTGCCGGTGTGCGTGACCAGGCTGTGCAGCACCAGCACCAGGCTGGCGAGGAAGACTGCGAACTGGAACGGCGCGAGCAGGCCCTGCACCAGTGTCCAGCGAGTCGCGTCGCGGCGGCGGCGCTGTTCTGCGGTGTAGAGCATGCGCCCGCGCTGGCGGCCCTGACCGTTCGCACCCGTGGTGCCGGAACTGATCGCATCCCCTCTCATGTGCAGACGCTCGCCTTTGTTGTTGGGCGGAGATTACGCCTCCCTTCCGGTAAGTGTCAATCTAGGTTGACGACAAATAAAAATGACACTTTGCTATTTGTCAGATGGTGGAAAAGGGCGTAGGCTGATGGTCCCGAACAGCAGCGACTTGTCGATGCAGCCGTCCGGGCAAGGCGCGATCTGCGCCAAACCGGACCGGAGGGGTCTGTCATGGCAACTGTTTTTGGTGCAGGCGCGGCAAAACGTGCCGGTCGCGGAGAAAACGCTCCTCGAACCAAGGATGGAATGGGAACTGCACCGGGCCGTCCAGGCGCGGCCCGACGCGAATGCACGCTGGCGTTTCCGCCCGCCGCGGTCGATGCGCTGATCAGTGAACAGATCATTCCGCGGCTGTTGATGGCGCAGGCCCACAGCGTGCCACCGCGCGACGTGACGCCGGGAAATCTGACCGTCGATCCGGCCGAAGCCCAACGTTTCGCATCGCTGCCCTTGCAACTGGAAGCCGACGAACTGCTGGTGGTGGTCGAAGGCATCCTGGCGCGCGGGGTTAGCGTGGAATCCGTATTCGTCGATCTGCTGGCCACCTCGGCCCGGCGCCTGGGGCAGCACTGGGAAGACGACGATTGCGATTTCGTCGATGTGACAATGGGTTTGTGGCGGCTTCAGGAAGTGATGCGCGAGGTGACCATGCGCTTTCCGCCGCCGCGCTCTGCCCTGGCGCGCCAGCGCGCCGCGCTGTTCGCGCCGGTGCCGGGTGACGTGCACAGTTTTGGCGCGCTGATGGTGGAGGAAGTCTTTGCCCGCGCCGGGTGGCAGACCGAGGTTCTGATCGAACCCGAACGCAAGGAATTGCTCCAGCATATTTCCGCGCACAGCGTGAATCTGGTTGGCTTGACCATCAGTTGTGATTGTCCTAACGCCAAGCTAGCGAGCCTGATTTCCGCCATGCGCAGTGTATCGAGATCGCCCGATCTGAAGATTTTCATTGGTGGAAAGATGGTCAACGCCAATCCCGCACTCGTTGACGAGGTCGGCGCCGATGGCAGCGCCCCTGACGCTTGCGGTGCGCTTGCTCTTGCAGAACGACTGGTGCCGATGCCGGCGTTTCCCGCCGCCTTCGACGTTTAGTCCGGCCCGACGATGTCCAACCGCAGAAACAGCCTGGAAGGCAAATCGCCTTTCGCGACGGCCACCCGGCATTTTGCCGGCCTGGATGGCGATGTTGCGGCCAAGCTGGCGATGGTGGCTGGAGACATCGCCCTGATCCTCGATGCGGCCGGCCGTATTGTGGACGTTGCGGCCGACCCGCGCGCATTTCCCGAAGCGGCCGCCTGGGTGGGACGCGAATGGCTGGACACCGTCACGATCGAGAGCCGACCCAAGATCATGGAAATGCTGGCCGGGATGCGCAAAGGCGTGACCCAGCACTGGCGGCAGGTCAACCTGGTGGCCAGCGACGGCGATATCGCGGTGCGCTTTGTCACCGTGGCACTCGGCGCGGCGGGGGGCAGCGGCACGGGTAACGGCAGCGGCAACGGTGGTGGCTGCATTGCCATTGGCCGTGACATGCGCGACGAGGCCAAGTTGCAGCAGCGCCTGCTCCAGGCGCAGCAATCGCTGGAACGCGATTACATCCGCCTGCGCCAGCTGGAAGCACGCTATCGCCTGCTGTTCGAGCAGACCGCCGAGCCGGTGCTGATCATCGATGCCGATACATTCCGCATTCGCGAGGCCAACCTGGCCGCGCACCAGCTGTTCCACAGCCGCCCCGGCACCTTGCCGGGCGGCAAGCTGACCGCGCTGTTTGCCCACGCCGCGCGTGACCAGGTCATTGCGTTCCTGGGTTCGGCCATGGTTTCCCACGGGTTGCAGCCGCTTGACGCCGCCCTGGCCCACAGCGTTGACAAAGTGCAGCTGTCCGCCAGCGGGTTTCGCGAGCGGGGTGGCCAATTCCTGCTGGTGCGGCTTGCGAGCGCGCCCGGTACGGTGCGTGCAGATGCCAGCGTGACCGCGCGGGTGATCGAGTCGATGCCCGATGCCTTCGTGCTGACCGACGAGGCAATGATCATTCGCGAAGCCAATGCCGCCTTTGTCGAACTGGTGGCGGCAGCCAGCGCCGAGCAACTGCGCGGGCAGCCGCTTGGCGACCACGTCGGGCGTCCCGGCATCGATCTCGATCTCATCGATGGCCAACTGGCCAAGCACGAGAGTGCCCGCAACGTGATGACCGTGGTGGGCGCACGCGATGGCTTTGAAGGCGAGCCGGTGGAGCTTTCCGCCGTGCGCATCGGCAGCGAGCAGGTCTTTTATGGCTTTGTCATCCGCCCGATCGGGCGCCGCCTGCGCGACCTGCCGCCGACCAGCGACTCGCCGCGCTCGGTCGAGCAATTGACCGAACTGGTGGGCCGCATGTCGCTGCGCGACATCGTGCGCGAAAGCACGGATCTGATCGAGCGCCTGTGTATCGAGGCGGCGCTGGAATATACCTCCAACAATCGCGCATCGGCTGCCGAGATCCTCGGGCTGAGCCGCCAAAGCCTCTATTCCAAGCTGCATCGCTATGGTCTGGGCAACATGGCTGACGCCGAAGATTGACACAAAATCTGTCAATTTAATTTGACGCATGGGGCGCCTTGGGCTTAGTCTCCAGCCCATGGCTCGCTCTGCTGCCTTTCCTGCGATGGCGCCGTTTCCGGCGGTCCGGGACGTTGCCACGCTGCTCAAGCCGATCACCTGGTTTCCGCCGATGTGGGCGCTGCTGTGCGGCGTCGTTTCTTCGGGCGTGCCGGTCCTTTCACGCTGGTCTTTCCTGATCGCCGGGCTGGCGCTGGCCGGGCCGCTGGTGTGCGGCACCAGCCAGGCGGTGAACGACTGGTTCGATCGCCATGTCGATGCCATCAACGAACCGCACCGGCCAATCCCGTCCGGGCGCATCGCCGGGCGTTGGGGCCTGGCCATCGCCATCGGCTGGACGGGCCTGTCGTTGCTGGTCGCCGCGCTCACCGGGCGGTGGGTCCTGGCAGCGACCATGCTGGGCCTGGCCTGTGCCTGGGCCTATAGCGCACCGCCGCTGCGCTTTAAGACCAGCGGCTGGATCGGCCCGGGAGTCGTTGCGCTGAGCTATGAGGGGCTGAGCTGGTTCACCGGGGCTGCGGTCATGGCCGGGGCACTGCCATCCGGCCGTGTCCTGGCGGTGCTGTGCCTTTACAGCCTTGGCGCCCATGGGATCATGACCTTGAACGATTTCAAGGCCGTGGTCGGCGATCGGATGACCGGATTGCGATCGCTGCCGGTGGTTCTGGGTGAACGCCGCGCGGCCCTGTTGGCCAGCGCGGTCATGGCCGTGCCGCAAGCGTTGGTCGTGCTGCTGTTGCTGCGCTGGGACATGGCCATTTCGGCGCTTGCCGTGGCGTTGGCGCTGGCGACGCAGATCGCGCTGATGCCGCGGCTGGTTGCCGATCCGGCGGCGCGTGCGCCCTGGTACAACGCCACCGGGGTTTCGCTTTACGTGCTCGGCATGATGGCCGCCGCGTTCGGCCTGGGAGGATACCTGTGAGACAGCACGCATTCGGCTGGTGGTCCATCCTGCGTCTGGGTGCGGTGCAAGCGGCGATCGGCGCGATCACCATGCTGGCCACTTCGTTGCTTAACCGCCTGATGGTGCTGGAATATGGGCTGGCGGCGGGGATTCCGGCCGGCCTGGTCGCCTGGCATTACGGCGTGCAGCTGTCCCGCCCGCTGTGGGGCCATGGATCGGACGTGGGCCGCCGCCGCACGCCATGGATCCTGGCCGGGATGGTAACCTTGGGCCTGGGCGCGCTGCTGGCGGTGCGTGGCGTTACCCTGCTGGACGTTTCGCGCGGGCAGGGCATTGCCCTTGCTGTGTTTGCCTTTACCCTGATCGGCGCCGGCGTGGGCGCGGCGGGCACATCGGTGCTCGCCTTGCTGGCCACGGGCGTTGCGCCCGAACGGCGCGCGGCGGCCGCGGCGGTGACGTGGATCATGATGGTCTTCGGCATCGTGGTGGCGGCGGGCGCGGCCGGCGCCCTGCTCGATCCCTATTCCAAGCAGCGGCTCACGGCGGTTGCCTCGGGCGTGGTCGGCGTGGCGCTGCTGGTGACCATACTGGCCACGTTCCGGTTGGAGGGGCAGGCGCCGCTGCTGCGCAATACCACGCGTTCGGCCGATCCGCCGCTGTCCCTGCGGCAGGCGCTGGCAGAGATCTTCGCCGACGATGAAGCGCGCCGCTTTACGCTGTTCATCTTTGTCTCCATGCTGGCCTACAGCATGCAGGACCTGATCCTGGAGCCGTTTACGGGACTGGTCTTTGCACTGACGCCCGGCCAATCGACCAGCCTTTCCGGCCTGCAGAACGGCGGCGTGCTGGTCGGCATGATCGTTTCGGGCGTGGGTGGCAGCGCGTTTCGCGGGCGCCTGCCGATCGAATTGCGCACCTGGACGATGGTGGGCTGCCTGGGTTCTGCCGCGGCGCTGGCCGGCCTGGCGGTGGCTGCCTGGGTCGGCCCAGGCTGGCCGATTGCGGCCAATATCGCGTTGCTCGGCCTGTGCAACGGCGCCTTTGCGGTTTCGGCCATCGGCTCGATGATGGGGCTGGCCGGGGCAGGCCGCAGCAACGGGGAAGGCGTGCGCATGGGGGTGTGGGGCACCGCGCAGGCGATCGCATTCGGGCTGGGCGGGCTGATCGGGGCGTTGGGCGTCGACGTGGCGCGGGGCGCCTTTGGCCGACCGGGCATGGCTTTTGCGGTGATCTTTGCTGCCGAAGCCGGGCTGTTCCTGGCTTCCGCCGTGCTGGCCATGCGCACGCGCAGCCAGCCATCCCCCGCCGCTCGCTTGCAGTCGGTGGGCGTATGACACCGGACGCCACTTTCGATGTGGTGGTCGTGGGCGGTGGGCCAAGCGGCGCGACCGCGGCCTGGGACTTGGCCCGCGCCGGGTGTTCGGTGCTGCTGCTCGACAGGGCGGGGCGGATCAAGCCTTGTGGCGGTGCCGTGCCGCCGCGGCTGCTGGAAGAATTCGATGTGCCGCAAGCGCTGCTGGTGGCGCGTGCACGCGCGGCGCGCATGGTCGCCCCGTCTCGCCGCGCGGTGGACATGCCAGTGGGCGATATCGGCTATGTCGGCATGGTGGACCGCGCCGCGTTCGACGAATGGCTGCGCCAGCGCGCGGCCACGGCGGGGGCAGAGCGGCGCGTCGGAACGTATGAAAGCATCACGCACGACGCTGCGGGTGGCGCGATCGTCTCTTATCGCGCCCAGCGCGGCGGCGCCATGCACGCCGTGCGCGCCCGGCTGGTAATCGGCGCCGACGGTGCGCGTTCGGCCATCGCGCGCGCGCATGTGCCCGGCGCCGGCCGCAACCCTTGCGTCTTTGCCTATCACGAGGTGATCCGCGCGCCGGTCGAGACTGGAGAGGGCCAGGCGGGGCGGGGCTTTGATGGTGGGCGCTGCGATGTGCTCTACCAGGGTCGGGTGTCGCCCGATTTCTATGGCTGGGTCTTTCCCCATGGCGAGACGGCCAGCGTGGGCGTGGGCAGCGCGCGCAAGGGCTTTTCGCTGCGCGGCGCGGTGCAGCTGATGCGCGAGGACATGGGCCTGGCGCGCTGCGAGACAATCCGCCGCGAAGGCGCGCCAATTCCGCTCAAGCCATTGAAGCGCTGGGACAACGGGCGCGACGTGCTGCTGGCGGGCGATGCTGCCGGGGTGGTTGCCCCGGCCTCGGGCGAGGGTATCTATTATGCCATGGCCGGGGGGCGCATCGCGGCACAGACCGCGCTGGCTTTCCTGGCCAGCGGCAATCCGGCGGTGCTGCGCCAGGCGCGCCGCGATTTCCTGCGCGCGCATGGCCGGGTGTTCTGGATCTTGGGCATGATGCAGCGCTTCTGGTATTCCAGCGACAAGCGCCGCGAACGCTTCGTGGCGATGTGCGCCGATCGCGATGTGCAACAGCTTACCTGGCAGGCCTATATGAACAAACGGCTGGTACGGCAGCACCCCTGGGCCCACCTGCGCATTTTCCTCAAGGATTGCGCGCACCTGCTGGGTATTGCCCGCAGCCCTGCAGAAAGCCCCGCGCCATGAGCCGGCCATGGGCCATGCCGGTGGGGATCGCGGTCGTCGCGGCGCTGGTCATCGCGCTCCTGGGCGGCACGATCACGGATCTGGGGCCCTGGTATCAGGGCTTGCACAAGCCGGCCTTTACCCCACCGCGCCCGGTCTTTCCGATTGCCTGGACACTGATTTTCGCCCTGGCCGCCACGGCGGGGGTCACGGCCTGGCGCGGGGCGCGGGATGTGCGCACGTCCGACACGGTGATCGGCCTTTTCGCGCTCAATGGCTTCCTCAACATATTGTGGAGCCTGCTGTTCTTTCGCCTGCAACGGCCGGACTGGGCCTTTTTCGAATTGATCGCGCTGTGGTGCTCCATTGCGCTGCTGATCGTCTATTGCCTGCGCATTTCGCGCCTGGCAGCGGCGCTGCTGCTTCCCTACCTGGCCTGGGTCACGGTGGCGGGCCTGCTCAACTGGCAGGTCGTGCAACTCAACGGGCCGTTCTAGAACGGCCATGCAGGCCTATTTTGCCTCGGGCTATGCGGCCGACGTGATGCTGGCCGCACTGGTGCTGGAGGCGGCCTGGCTGCTTGCGCGCGGGCGGCGTCTGGGCCTGGTGCTGGTCATGCTGGGCCCGGCGGCGCTGATCGTGCTGGGCCTGCGCGCGGCGCTGGTTGGTGCGCCCTGGCCATGGATCGCCCTGCCGCTGGCCCTGTCGCTGCCGATCCACCTGGCCGATCCGCGCCTGTGGCAGCGCGCGCCCGCCGATGGAAGCAGCGCGCGCCCTAGCGCGGCAGGAAACCTTGCGCGAGCATGGCGACCAATTGCTGCGCGATTTGCGCCGGCTGCAGGGCGCCGCCCGGATCGTGCCAGCGGCCCGGCCAGTTGAGCGCACCGGCCAGGGCAAAGCCCAGCAGCTTGGTATCGACCGGGGCGAGCGAGCCATCGGCCACGCCTTCTTCGATCAGTTCGCGCATCGCCGTGTCGATCTTGCGCTTGAGCGCCTGGAACTGTGCCCGGCTTTCCGGGCCAAGCGCCTCTGCCCCGGTGCGCACCACGCATCGCCCGAAATCGTCCATGTTGACCTGGGCATAGCGGGTGAGAAAGGCAATCAGTCGATCGGCCCCGGTGCCCGCGCTCTGGCGCGATTGCTCGGCCGCCTCAAGCAGTTGCGACAGGCGATGGTGACGCATTCGAGCAGCACCTGATCCTTGTTGCCCAGGTAGTGGTAGATCGTCGGCTTGGAGATGCCCAGGCTCGCGGCAACGTCATCCAGCGAGGTCTGGTGAAAGCCGCGCTCGTTGAACATCTGCACTGCCGCGCGCAGCACCGCCTCGCGCTTGGCGGCGCGCGCCTTGCTGCGCTGTTGCGGGGATTGGAACGGGGAATCGGCAGGCGGCAAGATTTAACTCCATGCGCGGAACGCTGCCGTGTTGACACGATACCAGGCAGAAGGCAAATCTACTCATGAGTAAACAATAGTCCGGTCAGTTTTATGATTCTCGATGAAACCCAGATTGCCGTGCGCGACATGGTCCATGCCTTTGCCCAGGAGCAGTTGCGCCCGCAGGCCCGCGCGTTCGAAGCGGCCGGTGGCTATCCGCCCGAACTCTTTGCGCAGCTTGCGCAATTGGGCCTGATGGGAATGACCGCACCTGAAAGCGAGGGCGGGGCCGGGCTCGACGCGGTGTCCTATGCCCTGGCACTGATGGAGATCGCTGCGGGCGACGGCGCGCTGTCGACCATCGTTTCGATCCACAACAGCCTGATCGTGGCCGGCATCCTGCGCTATGGCAGCGAACAGCAGCGGGCGCGGTTCCTGCCCGATCTGGTTGCAGGCTGCGCCACCGGGGCCTTTGCCCTGACCGAGGCCGACGCCGGATCGGATGCCGCTGCACTGCGGTGCCGCGCCGACCGGGTGGACGGTGGCTGGCGCCTCAACGGGGCCAAGCAGTTCATTTCCAATGGCCGGATCGCCCGGTTGGCAATCGTCTTTGCCATGACCGACCCGGCAGCGGGCAAGAAGGGCATGACCGCGTTCCTGGTCCCGACCGATAGCCCTGGCTATGTCGTGGACAAAGTGGAGCACAAGCTGGGGCAGTGGGCCTCGGACACGTGCGCGATCCGCTTTGACGACGTGTTCGTGCCCGATGCCATGGTGCTGGGCGCGCCCGGCGAGGGCTATCGCATCGCGCTGTCCAACCTGGAAGCCGGGCGTATCGGCATTGCCGCGCAGTGCATCGGCATGGCCGACGCCGCCATGGCCATTGCGCTCGACTATGCCAGGGAACGGCGCAGCTTCGGCCAACCGATCATCGCCCACCAGGCGGTGGGGCACCGCCTGGCCGATCTGGCCGCCCGGCTGGAAGCGGCGCGGCAACTGGTGCTGCATGCCGCCGCCGTCAAGCAGACCGGCGCGCCGTGCCTGACCGAAGCGTCGATGGCCAAGCTCGTGGCCTCCGAAACGGCCGAGGCGGTGGTTTCGGGCGCGATCCAGACCCTGGGTGGCTATGGCTACCTGGAGGAATATGGCGTGGCCAAGATCTATCGCGATGTGCGCGTGTGCCAGATCTATGAAGGCACATCCGATATCCAGCGCATGGTGATTGCGCGCGCGCTGGCCGGATAGGGCACCCTCGTTTTTCGGCCAGTGAGGCCCATCGGCAAAGCCGTCTAAGACATCAGCAAATCGATAATCTGCGGGAGATGCATTCATGGATATCAATGGCGTTGCGGCAATCGTGACCGGCGGGGCCTCGGGCCTGGGCGCGGCTACGGCCGAACTGCTTGCCGCGCGCGGGGCCAAGGTCACGCTGTTCGATCTCAATGCCGAACTGGGCACGGCCAAGGCGGGCGGAAATCGGCGGCCTGTTCAAGGCGGTCAACGTCACCGACGAAAGACGCCGTGGCCGATGCCATTGCCGAGGCCGAAGGCCTGAACGGCAAGGCGCGGATCCTGGTCAATTGCGCCGGGATCGGCCCGCCGGCCAAAGTGCTCAACCGCGAAGGGCAGCCGCTGCCGCTGGCCGATTTCGCCCGGATCATCAACATCAACCTGATCGGCACGTTCAACGTGCTGTCGAAATTCGCCGCGCGCATTTTCGATGCCGAGCCGCTCGATGCCGATGGTGCGCGCGGGGTGATCGTCAACACCGCCAGCGTTGCCGCGTTCGACGGGCAGATCGGCCAGCCGGCCTATGCCGCCAGCAAAGGCGGGTGGTGGCCATGGCCCTGCCGATCGCCCGCGAACTCGCCCGCTTCGGCATTCGCGTCAACACCATCGCGCCGGGCATTTTCTGGACGCCGCTGCTCGCCAGCCTGCCGCAGGAAGCGCAGGATTCGCTCGGCAACCAAGTGCCGTTCCCCAGCCGCCTGGGCCAGCCGGCCGAATATGCCAAGCTGGTGGAAGCGATCGTGACCAACCCGATGCTCAACGGCGAAGTGATCCGCCTGGACGGCGCGATCCGCATGGCGCCGCGCTGACACCAGGACGCCGGGCCGAACAGAAAAGGGAGAGGGTGATGAGCGGGATCGGGATGGCAGCGGCGCAAGACCTGGCGCGGAAGGTGGAAGCCTTCGTGCGCGCCGTGGTGGTGCCTTATGAAAAAAGACGGTCGGCGCGACCATCATGGCGCGCCGACCGACGACCTGGTGCGCGAACTGCGCGAAAGGGCGCGCGCGGCGGGCGTGCTGACCCCGCATATC
>NZ_CP137861.1:1205000-4402513 GCF_050920675.1 Novosphingobium rhizosphaerae | reverse complement strand
CCACAAAGCCCCGTCGCTAACGCCTCGGGGCTTCGTTGCGTCCAGCACGCGCGCAGCTTCACAACAGCCCCTCCCCATACCCCTCCCACTCGCGCGTGAGGCTTTGGACGTCAGGGGATGTGGAGAAGGGCGGTGATCGTCAGCCGGGTGCCGGACTGCCAGGACGGGCCGATATCGCCGCAATGCAGGCAATTGGCGGGATAGACCACCAGGCGATTGTAGCGCAGTTCTGCGGTGCCGATGCGGGTGAAGGTGGCTGTATCCGCAGCGTGATACGTGGCCTCTGGCATGCCGTGGCGCGCCGCGTCCGTGGCGAGGGCCTGGCGCCAAAGGGGTGCCCGTGCCGGCGTGATGCGTTCAAAGCCGGTCGCGCGGTGGCGGTGAAAGCTGGTGCCGCCATGCGGCGCGTCGCACAGGTAATGGATCGCGGCATAGACCTGCGGGTTGCTGTCATCGAAATGCGGGATGCGCTGCACCGGCGCGAGACGGCGCGGATCGCGGTCGGCCACGGCAAAATCCCCGCGCAGCACGCGCGCACCCGACAAGCCGGGCAGCGCGGCCAAGGCCTGCCCCAGCCATTCGCACCAGGCCTGGGGAGCAGGCGCGCGGCGGCCTGGATAGAAGTCACCCTCGCTTTCGGCGAAATGGGCACTCGCAGAAGTGGCTTCCAGGCCTTGTGGGGCAGGGTGCGCCTGGTCGACAATCCATAGCGGCACGTCTTCCTGCCCCATGGACTGCGGGGGATGCACGTCCATCCTAGGCGCCGGGGGTGAACCAGGCCGCTTGCGCCGCCAGCCGCGCGTTCTTGCGCCGCACCAGGCCTGCCACGTGATCGAGCGACAGGCACATGGCTGCCAGGATCATCAGGCCGGCAAAATCGGCAATCGCGCTGCGCGCCCGGCCCAGTGCCACTTCGTCCACGCCATAGAGGCCGGTCAGCAGGCTGGTGCTGCCATCGTGAAATGCCAGGTCGAGCTTCATTTCCCGCACCACCTGGTGCTCGAGCGCGAGGTCGACGAACCGCCGGGTGGCGTCGCGCCCTTGCGCCAGCCGGCCCAGCATGGCCTGCACCGCGCGGAAATAGTCGCTTTCGCCGCCATCCTCGGTCACGATCGGGCAGGGGCCGGCCGGATCGATTGCCGGGCTGGCCATGTCCACGCAGATCACCGCCTCTTCCCCTTCGCCGCCGATGAAGAACGGCAGGCGCAGGAGATTGAGCGGCAGGACGTCGGCCTCCAGCGCGGTACCGTTCCAGAACAGGTTTTCCTGCGGCTCCAGCCCCATGAGCGCGGCGGGGTAGAACTGCCCGGTTTCCGCGTCCTTGGCCAGGAACACGGGAAACTGGCCGGCGACCTTGCGGATCTCGTCGGCCACCAGCGGCACGAGATGGATGGCCGCAGCACTGGCCGCGGCCTTGGCGGGATCGATGCGCAGGCCGGCGTGGTCGCTGCGGGTCAGTTGCACAAGGTTCATGGCGCCTCTCACAGCGTGGGGAAACGGTGCTGCGCCAGCTTGCCGAGCAAGGCGCGGTTGGTGGGCATCATGCCGGTCAGCTTGCGCTTCATCGCAGCCGTGCGGGTAAAGGCATCTTCGGCCGCATCGCGCTGCGCCAACTGGCCGGCGCGGGGGCGGGTGCGGAAGCCCATGCCATAGAGCACATATTGATAGCTGGCGGCGGGGAACATCTCGTGCGCGCTGGCGAAGTCGTGCTCGCCGGGCGGATTGTCGCGCCACAAGGCGAGTTGGTCCTGCAGGTCTTGCGGGATCGTGGCGGGATCGCGGTTGTCGCGCCAGAACGCGGTATCCTCCCGTTCAGACAGGATATAGTGCAGCTTGAGGAACTCGATGATGCGATCCCAGCGATAGCGCGTCATCGTGTTGAAGCGCCGCGCGACGAAATCCATGGCGCCGCGCGTGGCGGGCATGCTGGTGGCGATGTAATCGGCCGACAGCTCGATCAGCACCAGGGCCGAGGCCTCCAGCGGTTCGAGGAAGCCAGCCGCCAGCCCCACGGCAACGACATTGTTTTTCCAGAACAGTTCGCGATGGCCCGAGCGGATGGGAATTTCGCGCGGGGTCAGCTTGGCAAAGCCGGGGCCGACATAGGCGGCCAGTTCCTCTTCCACGCGATCCGCGCCGGCATGGCGGGTGGACCAGACATAGCCGATGCCGCGCCGCGTGGGCAGGCCGATGTCCCAGATCCAGCCATGCTTCTGCGCGGTGGAGATGGTGTGCGAGGCGATCGGGCTGTCTTCCTCCACCGGCAACTGCACGGCCAAGGCGCGATCGATGAACAACACGTCGGACCGGTCGATGAATGGCACGCCAAGCGCTTCCCCCAGCAGGCGCGCGGCAAAGCCGGTGCAATCGACATAGAGATCGGCGGCGATCGGCCCATTGCGCTTGCCGACGACGGCCGCGACATCGCCGTTTTCGGCCAGGGTCACGTCCACGATCTCGTCATCGATGTGCGTCACGCCGAGTGTGTCGACGCAATGGCGGGCAAGCAGTTCGCCCAGCTTCACCGCATCGAGATGATAGGCATAGTTGGCGACCCCGGCATATTCCGGCGAAGTCATCAGCTTGGGCGCAAGGGACTGCTCGCACAGCGCCTCTTGAAAGCATACCGCATCGGAGAACGATGGTACGCCGTTGCCGGGCGCGGCGGCCTGGGCATTCCAGTAGGGCGCCAGGTCGAGATCGGGAAAGCCTTCGGGGAGGACCAAAGGGTGGTAATAGAAATCGTCGGCCGCGCCCGTGCGCCAGCGGGCGAACTTGGCGCCCTGCTTGAACGAGGCATGGCAGAACCGCATGAAATCGGTTTCGCCAATGCCGATCTTGCGCAGCGTGTTGCGCATGGTGGGCCAGGTGCCTTCGCCCACGCCGATGGTGCCCCGGCTCACGCTTTCGACCAGCGTGACGGCCAGATCGGGGCCATGGCGCGCGGCGATCAGGCCCGCCGTGAGCCAGCCGGCCGATCCGCCGCCGACGATGCAGACCGAGCGGATCGCGCGGTTTTCAGTGGCGGACATTGCCTTCCTTCTCCCATCCCGCCGCCCGGCCCCGGGCGCCAAAGGCACGCGCCAGTCGTTGCCGGCGCGTGCCCCTCGATCATCACGTCATGCTACACGGGTTTGCTTCAGAAGTTGACCCGTGCCCCGACCTTGAAACGCCGTCCCGAATCCTCGGCATAAAGGAACTGGTTGGTATAATAGGCATATTTCAGCGTGCGGGAATTGGTCAGGTTCGCGCCTTCGACAAAGACCGAGAATTGCGGCGTGATGTGGTAGGTCGCGCTCGCATCGATCTGCGAATAGGGGCGAACCTGCGTAACGGCCTGGCCGGCGCCGTTGAGCGGCGGCGGGGCCAGGTATTGCAGGAAGCGATCGCGCCAGTTCCAGGCAACGCGCGCCTCGATCCCGTTCTTGTCATAGAACAGCACCGCGTTGGCCGAGTTGGACAGCCCGGTCAGCGCGAACTTGTTGCCCAGGTTCTGCGGATCGAGATGGCGGTTGGAACCCACCAGCGTGCCATTGAGCTGGAAGCCGAAGCCGCTGTTGCCCAGGGTGTGCTGCCAGGCGGCCTCGATACCGGTGACTGTGGCGTCCTGGCCGTTGACCGGCGCGGTCACGGTGAACTGCGCGGGCAGGCCGGTGGCCGGATCGAGCAGCGGGCCGCCCGTGGCATTGGCGACCGTGCCGGTGGTCTGGTTCAGCACGATGAAGTTGTTGACGCTCTTGAGGTAGGCCCCCACCGAAACGTAGCTGCCCGCCGCGTAGTACCATTCGGCCGAGAAATCGAGATTGCTCGATTTGAACGGCTTGAGATCGGGATTGCCCCTGCTGGCGGCGAAGTTGCCCGGGCGCAGCGTGACCAGCGTGGTGACCGGCGAGAGCTGCTCCAAAGTGGGCCGGGTGATGGTTTGCGAAGCAGCGAAGCGCAGTGTCACAGCGTCGGTCAATTGCCACTTGAGCGCGATGTTGGGCAGCACGTCGAGATAGTGCGCGCGGCCCACGGTGCGCGTGGTGCCCGAGGATTCCGAACCGTACTGCGTCTGGTCGTTGGCCAGCTTGACCAGGCCGGTGTAGGCGGTAGCGAGGCCATTCACATCGGTGCGGGTGTCTTCGAAGCGCACCCCGGCCACGATCGACAGCGGCCGGCCGCCGACATCGCCCCTGAACTCGGTTTCGAGATAGGCGCCCAGCACGCGTTCGGTCACGATGGTGTCATTCACCAGCGGCGGGGCAAAGGTGAAGCCCGGATTGGTGGCGCGTTGCTGCGCAGTGATCGCGTTGAACAGCGTGGGGCCATCGAACGTCAGCCACTGCGTGGGCAGGCGGTTGGACCCGCTCAACCCAGAGAGGAAATTGCTGCCGGCGTTGAACGTGGTGATCGCCACGCCTGCCGGGGCCGGCGCGTTGTAGCCACAGGTGGTGCAGCCGGTGCCGCCGTCGTTGGAATAGAGCGAGGTGTCCTTGCGGTCGCGCGAGTAATAGAACCCGAAGTTGGCGTTCACCAGGCCTTCGCTGCCATCGCCCTTGTAGGCGAAATCGGCGCGGCCCTGGGTCACCTGGTCACGAATGCCATAGCCGCGCAGCAGCATCACGTGCTGGCACATCGGCTGCCCCGCGCCCACCGGGGTGGTGCTGCCCGCCTGGCCCGAATTGGTCACCGCGCTGCCGCAGGGGCTGGCGGGGTTGGCAAACGTGGGCAGGGTTTCGGTCTGCCACGGCAGGATCGAACTGTCGGACTGATAGCGCGACGAGCCGGTCAGATAGCCGAGCAGCGCGAGATAGGCTTCCTGCCCGCCGTTGGGATCTTCCTTGGCCAGCGAATAGGTGCCGTCGAACGAGGCGGTGAGGTTGGGCGTGACTTTCCATTCCAGGTTCAGCCCGAATTCGCGCGTGTTGGTGCGCTTGTCGAACTTCTTGTAGTGGAAATCGGTGGCGATGCCGCTGGCCTGCGTGAGATCGGTGGCCGTGCCATTGGCATCGGTGACCACGTCGGTCAGGTTCGAGGCGGTGAACCAGTGGCCGTAGGAGCGGGTCTGC
This sequence comes from Novosphingobium rhizosphaerae, assembly GCF_050920675.1. Lineage (NCBI taxonomy): Bacteria > Pseudomonadati > Pseudomonadota > Alphaproteobacteria > Sphingomonadales > Sphingomonadaceae > Novosphingobium > Novosphingobium rhizosphaerae. Next base: position 4,397,462 of record NZ_CP137861.1, on the reverse strand, counting down.
GTTTTGTTGGTGAACTTGGTGTAGAGCGCATCGGCGGTGATCGTCACGGCATCGCTGGGGCGGTATTGCAGCACCACGGTGCCGCCGATCCGCTCGCGGTCCTCGCGCGTGATCTTGCTGTCGAAGTTCTGCGGGATGAAGATGTTGCCCTGCGGGTTGCTGGCGCTCACCGTGCCCTTGCCGCCGTTGACCTGGTCGGCCGGCACCGCCGGGTTGACCAGCCAGCCATCGGTCTGTGCCTGTTGCAGGCGGGTGAAGCGGTGCTGGTAGCTGCCCGAAATCAGGATGCCCAGCTTGCCGTCGTCCAGCGTGTCGGAAAACAGGAACGAAGCGTCGGGCGCGGCTTTCTTGGCGTTGCCATCGTAGTTGGCATCAACCGTCGCGGAAAACTTGCGCCCGCGGTAATCGAACGGGCGTGCGGTCTTGATGTTGACGGTGGAGCCCACCCCGCCCGATTGATAGCGCGCGGTGGAAGACTTGTAGACTTCCACGCCCGAAACCAGTTCGGACGCCAGCGTGTCGAACGAAAAGGCCCGACCCGAGGCCTGGCTCGGGTCGGTAGGGGTGGCCACTTGGCGGCCATTGACCAGAACCGTGTTGAATTCCGGGCCAAAGCCGCGAACCGTGATGAAAGCGCCTTCGCCGCCGGAGCGGTCGATCGAGACGCCGGTGATGCGCTGGAGGGATTCGGCCAGGTTGGCATCGGGCAGCTTGCCGATGTCCTTGGTGGAAATCGCGTCGACAATGCCGGACGAGGCGCGCTTGATCCCGCGTGCGTTGTCGAGGCTGGCGCGCAGGCCGGTCACGACGATGGCCTGGGGTTCTGCCTCGGGCAGGGCGGCGGGCGGCGGCGGGGGAGCGGCGGCGGCACGAGCCTGCGGTTCGGCGGGCTGGCTGGCCAGGGCCACGGCTGTGCCACCCAGCGGGGCACGCGCCGCGGCGGGGCGGGCGACCACGGCGAATGTGGCCGGGCCGGTTTGCCGCGCGGACAGGCCGGTGCCGGCCAGCAGCCGCTCCAGCGCGTCGGAGACGGTCAGGCGGCCGCGCACTTCGTTGGTGCGCACCGACCGGGTCAGCTTGCGCGAGGCGATGATCTGGACGTTGGCCTGGTGGCCCAGCACGCCGATGGCGGTTTCAGCCGGCTGTGCGGGAATGGCGAATTGGCGCAGTTCGGTGGCGGCCTGGGCAGCGGCGGGCATCGTTGCCATGCAGACAACACTGGCCGATGCAAATAAAACGCCACGCAAGGTGGTCGTCATCATAGATCCCTCCCATCAGGATTTCGTATCGCTTCAGACCTTTTCGGTCTGTATCCGCCTAGAGACATGCTCCGGCTGTTTTCCTTCCGCGAATGTGAAAATTTATTTCATGGAATTCACCTCGGCCGCGCGCTCGATACGGATGGTGCGTGGGTCGCTGGTGTTGATGGAAACGTTGAGCGTGGCCTTGATCGTTTCGGCAAAGCCTTCCGGATCGCCGATGCGGAACAGGCCGTCGAACTGTTCGCCCGCCACGTCGGGATCGGCGATGACGATCTGGCGCTGGTTGTAGCGGTTGAATTCATCGGCCGCATCGCGCAGCGTGGTGCCGTTGAGATCGATCATGCCGTTGCGCCAGGCCAGCGCGCGATCGACCGGTGCGGTCTCGCTTGCCTGATAGTGCACCAGGGCGCGGGCATTGATCATCGCGCGCTCCCCGGCGGCCACACGCAGCTTCTGGCTGGCATCCTGGGCGGTCCAGGTTTCCACCACGCCTTCGGTCACCAGCACTTCCACGCCTTCCTCGCGCTTGCGCACCGAAAAGGCCGTGCCGATCGCCTGCGCCCGCACCGGGCCGGACGCAACCACGAAGGGGCGCTGGGCATCCTTGGCCACTTCGAACCAGGCCTCGCCCTGCGCCAGTTCGATCTCGCGCGCATGGGGTGTGAGGTTGACCTTGAGCGCGGTGTCGGAATTGATCGTCATGACCGTGCCATCGTCGAGCGGCACGCGGCGGATCTCGCCCAGGCGGGTGATGTATTGCGCGCCCTGGCTCATCGCAAAGCGGGTGGCCACGGCGGCTACGGCGCTGGCCGCGACCAGGCCGCCCAGCACGCCGCGCCGCGCCCAGCCACGGCGGCCGCCCACCGGCTGCGGCACATCGGCAGCGGCTTGCGGCGTGACCACGTCGGGCAGCAGCCAGGCGGCCTGCGCCTGAAGCAGCAGGCCGTGGCGGCGCGGATCGGCGGCCAGCCAGGCTTGCAGGCCGGCTTCGTCTTGCGCGGTCCAGCCGGCGCCATCCATCATGGCCACCCACCGGGCGGCCTGGTCGCGATCGGCAGAAGCGGTGTTGTGGTCCATCGTCATACCGCCTTGCGCCCGGCCTGGTGACCATCGGGCTCACGTTCCAACTGGTCCCAACCGGCGCGGATGGCGCGCACGCCCGACCACACCTGCTTTTCCACGGCCTTTTCGGTCATGCCCATGTGGGCGGCGATTTCCTTTTGCGACCAGCCTTCGATCTTGCGCAGTTCCACGATGCGCCGGCAGCGTTCGGGCAATTGCGCCAGCAGGGCGCGCACCCGGTCGAATGCCATGCGCGCGGCGACCTGTTCCTCGGGAGACGGAGTGCCGCTGTCCCGGTAGCTTTCGATCTCGCTGATCGCTTCGAACGGCGCGATCTGCTGCCGCTTGAGCCGGCGGGCCAGCAAGTTGCGGCAGATCGAAAAGAAATAGGCATGCGGGCAGTCGATGTGATCGACGGTATCGAGCATGGCCACGCGGCAATAGGCATCCTGCATCAGTTCATCCACCACGTCAGGCGCAATCCGCCGCTTTACGAACCACGCACGCATGCGCGGTTCGTGCGGCATGATCTCGCGCGCCACCCACAGCGCCAGGGCGCGGCGACGCTCGAGTTGCGCTCGCAGATCCGGTCCCGTCCCATCCTCCATCGGCTTTGGGTTTTCCCTCTTTCCCGTCCCTAGAGACCTGTCCGTCTCGTTTCCTTCCGATTGCGCCAAAATATTTCCAATGAGAAGCGCCAGCTGTCGCTTCTCCCCGTCATCGCGCCGCCATATCGTGCAGCTAGACCGCGTGCCCTTGCTATCACGAAAGACGATCATGACGCCCAAGCACGCCAGGAACGAAACGCCGGCCGGCATTGCGATGCAGGATCGCCGCAGTTTCATCCGCGCGCTCACCGCCGGGGCGGGCGCCGCCGCGCCGTTTACCCAGGCCATTGCCCGCGCGCTGGATATTCCCGGCCATCGCCGCACCGGCACGGTGCAGGATGTGGCGCACGTGGTGATCCTGACCCAGGAAAACCGCGCGTTCGATCACTACTTCGGCACCATGCGCGGGGTGCGCGGCTTTGGCGATCGCTTTGCCGCGCCGGCCCCGGCGTTGCCCGATGCCCCGCGCCGCACCGTGCTGGTGCAGCCCAACGAGCACGAGGGGGCCAGTCCCGCGCTCATCGCGCCGTTCCGCCTCGATACCGCGCACGATTTCCGGCTCTATCGCCCGCTCGGCACGCCGCACAATTTTGCCGATAGCCAGGCCGCATGGGACAATGGCCGCATGGGCGCGTGGACGCGGGCCAAGCACAACCACGCCATGGCCCATTTCACCCGGGCCGACCTGCCGTTCCAATATGCCCTGGCCGAAGCGTTCACCCTGTGTGACGCCTACCACTGCGCCATGCACCTGAGCACCAATCCCAACCGGCTCTATATCTGGACCGGCACGCACGATCCCCTGGGTCGCGCCAATGGCCCAGCGATCGACAACGGCTATGACGAAGCCGGCGCCGATCCGCGCGGCCATGGCGGCTATCTGTGGACGACCTATCCCGAACGGCTCATGGCGGCGGGCATCGGCTTCCAGATCTACCAGGACATGGCCGACAACTTTTCCGACAATCCGCTGGTCGGTTTCCAGCGTTATCGCCGGGCGAGCGGGCCAACGGCGAGCGCGGCCGAAGCGCTGCTGGCTCGGCGCACCCTGGCCACGCGCACGCTGGACGATCTGCGCGGCGATGTGATGGCCGGCAAGCTGCCCCAGGTTTCCTGGGTGGTGGCGCCAGCCACGCTTTCGGAGCATCCGGGGGCATCAACCCCCTTGCAGGGTGCAGACTACACCGCCCGCGTGCTCGATGCGCTGACCGCCAACCCCGATGTCTGGGCGCGCACCGTGCTGTTGATCAATTTCGACGAGAACGACGGATTGTTCGACCATGTCCCGCCGCCCGCCCCGCCTGCCCAGGGGCAAGGGCGGCTGCACGGTGCCACCACCATCCCGGCCGAGGACGAATACCACCGCCACAGCCAGGGCGCGCAGGATGCGCCCTATCTCGGCCGGCCCTATGGCCTGGGGCCGCGCGTGCCGCTTTATGTCGTCTCGCCATGGAGCGCAGGCGGCCATGTCGCGTCCGAAGTGTTCGACCACACCAGTATCCTGCGCTTCCTGGAAACCCGCTTTGGCGTGGCAGAGCCCAATATCAGCGCGTGGCGCCGCGCGGTCTGCGGCGATCTCACCTCGTGCTTTGATTTTGCCAGTGCCGATACGCGGCTGTTCATGGCCGGCCTGCCGGCAACCGCGCAGTTGAGCGCCGCGGCGGGCAAGCTCAAGGAAATCCCCCCGCCGCTGCCGGCCGAACTGGCCGCGCCGGTGCAGGAAACCGGGCTGCGCCGGCGCCGGCCCACGCCCTATCGCCTGGATGCGCGCCTGCAAGCCGATGCGCTGGTCATGGCCAACCGATCGGCCGCGCGGGCGGCGGTGTTCCATGTCTATGACCTGGCAGACCTTGCTGCTGGCCCTGCGCGCTATACCCTGGGGGCGGGGGCAGACCTTGCCCATCCGCTGCCCGGCACGGATGCGCCGGTTGATCTCTTCGTGCTGGGCCCCGATGGCTTCCATCGTCGCTTGACCGGCCGGCCCGGCGTTTTTTCGGTGAGTGTGCGTGGCACCGGCGCTGGCCAGGCGATGCTGCGCTGTGAAAACCTTGGGCCTGCGCCGCTGGCGCTGGCCATGCGCGACATGGCCTATGGTGCGGCGCCCGAAACCATCCGATTGGCCGCGGGGCAAGTGCGCAGCGTGGCAGTGAACCTGGCCGGCAGCCATGGTTGGTACGACCGGGCCTTCGTGGCAGACGGCCAGACCTGGCGCATTGCCGGGCACCTGGAAGACGGTGCGCCATCTTGGTCAGACCCGGCCGCGGGCGGGGCCGGGCCGCTGGTGCTGGCCTGATCCCCAAGGGGAATCAGGCCATTCCAGTTCAGGCCACGGTGCCCAGCGGCAGCGAACGCACGCGCTGGCCGCGCAGGCGCGAAACCGCGTTGGCCACGGCCGGCGGCACGGCGGGCAGGCCGGGTTCGCCGATGCCGCCCATCTTTTCGCCGCTTTCCACGATCTTCACATGCACGCGCGGCATGCGATCGGGGGTGAGGATCGGATAGCCGTCGAAATTGCGGGCGACGCGCTCGCCGTTCTTGTAGGCGGCTTCTTCCACCAGGGTTTGCGACAGGCCCAGCGCCACGGCGGAATTTACCTGCGCGGCGATGATCGCCGGATTGACGATGCTGCCCGGATCGATTGCCTGCCACACCTCGTGCACTTTCACCTGGCCATCGGCGATGGAGACTTCGGCAATGGCCGCCGTCTGCGTGCCGAACGGCGAGGCCATGGCCATGCCGCGCGCGCGCATGGTGCCATCGGCGGCCTTGAACGGCCCACGCTTCCATCCCCCCGAAAGATCGACCACGGCCTTGAGCAGGGTGGTGAGCCGGGCATTGCCGGAAAGCAGGTGCAGGCGCACCGCATAAGGATCCTGCCCGCCCTTGTCGGCCAGTTCATCGAGGAAGGCTTCATAGAAGAAGTCGTTCATCGAATTGCCGACCGAGCGCCAATAGGCAACGGTCGTGGGGCTTTTCACGAAGATCTGGGCAATGCGCTTGTTGGGCAGGGCATAGCTCTTGCCCGCCAGCCCTTCGAGCGCGGTGGGATCGATCTGCCCGCTGCGCTTGTCGGCAATGCCCTCGGTCGGCCCTTCGGTGGCGCTGATCGCCTCGATCGCAACGGGCATGCCGGCCGCGTCCAGCGCGCCGCGAAACCGCACGGCGGCCATCGGGCGCAGCGGATCGCGCAGGAATTCCTCCTCGCGCGTCCAGATCAGCTTGACCGGGGCGTTGACCCGCTTGGCCAGCTCGATCGCCTGGGGATAGGGATTGCCGTGCGGATAGAGGAAATGCCGGCCAAAGAAGCCGCCCAGCAACGGGGAGTGGATGCGGATCTTTTCCGGCGGCAGCGCGGCAACCTTGGCCACTTCGGCCAGGAACATGTCTGGCGCCTGGTTGGGAAACCACATGTCCAGCGTGCCATCGGCGTTGAACCGCGCCAGCGCCGAAGGCGGCTCCAACTGCGCATGGTTGAGATACTGGCTGTGATAGGTGGCGCTGACCGTGGACTTGGCCGCGGCAAAGGCCTTGGCCACGTCGCCGGCGGTTTCGGCCACTTCCTCGGTGCCCTGTACCGTGGCGAGGTGGGCGGCATGGGCCTGCGTGGAAAAGCTGGCCGGCATCGCGCGATAGGTGGCGCCGGTCGGCTCGGCCCAATCGACTTGCGCGGCTTCCACCGCGCGGCGCGCGTGCCAGAACCGCTGCGCCACCACGGCCACCGCGCCATCGAGCACGTGGACCGAGTGCACGCCCTTCATCGCCTTGATTTCGGCTTCGTTGCGGATCTTGCCCACGGTCAGGCCCAGGCGCGGCGCATGCTGCACGGCGGCGTGCAGCATGCCATCCACTTTGGTGTCGATGGCGAACTGCGCCTTGCCGGTGGACTTGGCGCGCACGTCGAGCCGCGCCTGCGGCTTGCCGATCCAGCGGAAATCCTTGGGGTCTTTCAGCGTGGGCGGGGTGGCCGGCACCGGCAGATCGAGCGCTGTGGGCGCCAGTTCCCCGTAGGTCACACTGCGGCCCGAAGCCTGGTGCACCACGCGGCCCGGCTGGGTGGAAAGCTGGCTTGCCGGCACGCCAAGGCGCTGGGCCCCGGCCTGGATCAGCAGCGCACGGGCGCTGGCGCCCAGGCGGCGCATGGTGTCATAGCTGGTGCGCACCGACATCGAGCCGCCGGTGATGCGCATGCGGCCATAGACCACCTGATAGTCAGGCCCGGTGGGCGCGTTTTCCACCACGAACGTGGCGGGATCGGCATCGAGTTCCTCGCCCACGATCTGGGCCATGGCCGTCCACACGCCCTGGCCGCCTTCGGCAAACGGGCTTTGCAGGCGAATGGTGTTGTCGGGATTGATCGCCAGGAACGCGGGCACGCGGGTGCCCGGCGTTACCGCCGGCGCGCTGCCGGCGGCCTGGGCGCGTGCGGCCACCGGCAGGCCAAAGCCCAGCACCAGCGCGCCAGCCCCGGCGCTGCCGAGAAAGCCCCGGCGCGAGACATTGACCGGATCGCCGGTGGGCAGAACCTTGGCGAGCGCGGGATCAAGCGGTGTCCATTCGGTCATGCGCCTTGCTCCTGCGTGGCCAGGCCGGCCACGTCGCGCACCGCCGCCTTGATCGCGTTGTAGGTGCCACAGCGGCACAAGTTGGTCATCGCCGCTTCCACGTCGGCATCGCTGGGCTTGGCGTTCTGCTTGAGCAGCGAAGTGGCCGCCATGACCTGACCGGACTGGCAATAGCCGCATTGCGGTACCTGGTGCTTGACCCAGGCTTCCACCACGCGGGCGCCCACGGGATCGGCTTCCACCGCCTCGATCGTGGTGATCTGTGCGCTGGCGACCGATTCCACCGGGGTGACGCAGCTGCGCGTCACCGTACCGTCGATCATCACGGAGCAGGCGCCGCATTGCGCAATGCCGCAGCCATACTTGGTGCCGGTCATGCCCAGGTCGTCGCGCAGCACCCACAGCAAGGGCGTGTCGCCTTCGGCGTCAACCCGACGCTTCTGGCCGTTGATGGTCAATTCGATCATGTGGCGGAGTATTCCCGGTTGGCATTGTGCATATCCGTTGCATATCGCAATGGAACGGATCTGGCACGTGGAATTTGGGCGGGGCGGGCCTGCGCTCGCGCCTGCCCAAGGCGCCATAGTGGCACAAAACAGGCGTGAAGGCGTGATGAAAGATGTTCATAGCGGCTTGAAACAGCCTTCACCAATCGCGGCCGCCGCATGATCGCCTGCAACCCTGCGCGGGCATCGCCTGGCCCTTGAACTCGCTTGCGGCGGGGCACATCTTGCAAGCCATCGGTTTACTTTTTCACCAATGGAGACTTGCCCGCCCATGACCGCCGACGTTCTGGACGAAACCGCCGCTGCTCCGCAAACCCACGCCTTCGAGGCAGACGTGGCCAAGCTGCTGCACATGATGGTGCATTCCGTCTATTCGGACAAGGATGTCTTCCTGCGCGAGCTGATCTCGAACGCGGCCGATGCCTGCGAGAAGCTGCGCTATGAAGCCATCGCCCAGCCCGACTTGCTGGGTGACGATCCCGCCCCGCGCATCACCATCACGCTCGATGCCGATCAGCGGCAGCTGACGATCGAGGACAACGGTATCGGCATGACCGCCGCCGACATGGCCGAGACGCTGGGCACCATCGCGCGGTCGGGCACCAAGGCGTTCATGGACCGGGTCGCTGCCGCCCAGGGTGGGGAAGACACCCAGTTGATCGGCCAGTTCGGCGTGGGGTTCTATTCCGCGTTCATGGTGGCGCAGAAGGTTGACGTGATCTCGCGCCGCGCCGGGCAGGACGGCGCCGCGCAGTGGTCGTCCGATGGCCTGGGCACTTACACCATCGCGCCAGTCGCGGCCGAGCAGGCGCCGGCGCGCGGCACCCGCATCGTGCTGCACTTGCTGGAAGACGCGGCCGACTATGCCCAAGCGCCCCGCATCGAACAGATGGTGCGCGCGCAATCGGGCCATGTGCCCGTGCCGATCACGGTGAAGGACAAGCCCGACGCCGAAGGCACCCAGGTGGCCGACGGCACCGCGCTGTGGACCAAGCCGAAAAGCGCGATCACGGCCGAGGAATACAAGGACTTCTACCGCAGCGTGGCCGGCCAGTGGGATGATCCGGCGCTGACCCTGCATTACCGTGCCGAGGGGCGGCACGAATATTCGGTGCTGGCCTTCGTGCCCGAAACCCGGCCGTTCGACTTGTTCGATCCCGATCGCAAGGGGCGGATGAAGCTCTACGTCCGCCGCGTGTTCATCACCGACGAGGCCGAGCTGCTGCCCCGCTACTTGCGCTTCGTGCGCGGGCTGGTGGATTCGGCCGACCTGCCGCTCAACATGTCGCGCGAGATGATCCAGGACAGCCCGATCCTGGCCGCGATCCAGAAAGGCCTGACCGGCAAGGTGCTGGGCGAACTGGAAAAGACCGCCAAGGATGATCCCGCTGCCTATGCCAGGCTGTGGGACACGTTCGGCGCGGTGCTCAAGGAAGGGCTCTACGAGGATTTCGAGCGGCGCGAGACACTGCTGCGCCTGGCCCGCTTCAAGACGACCACCTCGGGCGGGGAATGGCGTTCGCTGCAGGACTATGTCGCGGCGATGAAGGAAAACCAGACCGCGATCTATTACGCCACGGGCAGCGACCTCGATCGCATCGCCAGTTCGCCGCAGCTCGAAGGGTTCCGTGCGCGCGGGGTGGAAGTGCTGCTGCTGCCCGACCAGGTGGACAGCTTCTGGGTGCGCGGCGCGATCGACCTGGATGGCAAGCCGTTCAAGTCGGTCACCCAAGGGGCGGCCGATCTCAGCCTGATCCCGCTGCCCGAAGGCGCCGAGGCGCCCAAGGCGGAGGCAAGCGACGCGGTGGGTGCGTTCCTCGGCTTCGTCAAGGAAACGCTGGGTGATGCGGTATCCGACGTGCGCGCGTCGGACCGGTTGACCGACAGCGCGGTGTGCTTGGTGGCGAGCGAAAGCGGGCTCGATCGCCAGCTGGAAAAGCTGCTGGCCAATGCCGGGCAATTGCCGGCGGGTTCGGCCCCGGTGCTGGAGGTCAACCCGGCCCATGCCCAGATCGTGCGCCTGGCCGCGCTGCCGGCCGAAGACGAGCTCCGCGTGGATGCGGCGCATCTGCTGCTGGACGAAGCGCGCATCGTCGATGGCGAACCGCCGCGTGATCCGCGCGCCTTTGCCGAGCGGCTGGGCCGGTTGATCGCGCGGGCCACGGCCTGACGCGTGCCATGGTCACTGCGCGCCGGATTGCGGTTGCAAGCCCGGCGCGCAGGCGCCAAGGCCGCGCGTGATGCCACGCCTTGCAGGACCAACACCATGAAGATGCGCCACGCAATCCTGGCTTTCGCTCTGGCGCTGGGCAGCGTCGGGCCCGCCCACGCGCAAGCCGATCTGCCCGCCAAAGTGAGCGTCGACATCTACGCGATCCCTTCGCGGCCGATCGTGGCGGCCGTGGACCAGGCCAGCGCGGATCTGGGCAAGCTGGGCATGACGACGTTTCGCGCGCGCGGCCAGGCGGTGCATGCCACGCTCTATCTCACGCAATATCCCGCCAGCGCGTTGCCCCGGCTGAAAGCCGCGATCGCCCGGCTGGCGCGGGGCCGGCAGGCCATTCCCCTGGCGGTGGACGGCATCGAGCGCACAGCCACCAACTGGCTGTTCCTGCGCGTGAACCGAACCCCGGCGCTGCAGCGGCTGGCCGATGAAGTGACCCTGGCGGCAGAGCCGCTGCGCGATCACGACCTGGCACCCCCGGCCTGGATGAAGGACTATCCGGCCAAGCTGCCCGCGTTCGAACGCTATGGTTCGCCCAACGTGTTCATGCAGTTCGATCCGCACCTCACCCTGCTGGCCAACGAAACCAATCCGGCGCTCGGCACTTATCTCGCCACGCGCGCGCAGCACCCGCCCCAGGCGCAGGGACAGGTGGTCGGGATCGGCATCGGCCTGGTCGATGCCAACGGCCAGATCGTCAAGACTTTGGCGGAGTATCGTTTTGTCGCGCAGCGCTGATCGACCGAGTTGACGATGGTGGCAGGGGAACATCGTGTCCATGGCATGGGCACCGGCCTTGAAGCGCCGAGTTGGCCCGCAATCACCGCTGTTGAAGCGGCCGAGGCACTGGCGCACTTCCCGACGGCGGGACGGCTGGCACGGCTTGAATGGCATTCGCCGCGCCCGTTCTCTTCGGCCACGCTTGCGCGCACCAGCACAGGCGAACTGTTCCTCAAGCGGCACCATCGCCGTCTGCGCGATGCGCAAGCGCTGGCTGGCGAACATGCGTTCATCGCGCATCTCGGCGCTCGCGGCCTGCCCGTGGCCCAGGTGCTGACCGCCCATGATGGTGCGGGGGCCGTGACAATCGGAGACTGGACCTGGGAAGTGCACGGCAAGGCACCTGGGCTGGATCTCTATCGCGATCGGCAATCGTGGACCCCGTTCCTCGATCCTGGCCATGCCCGCGCCAGCGGCGCCATGCTGGCACGGCTACATCGCGCGGCCGAGGATTTTGCCGCGCCGTCCCGTCCCGCCCGCCCCTTGGTGACGAGCCTGTCGATCCTGCCGGCCGCCGATCCGCTGGCCGCGGCCCAGGCCTATGTCGCGGCGCGGCCGGCGCTGGCAGACTATTGTGCCGCCTTGGACTGGACCGGCCAGCTGGGCCGGGTCCTGGCCGACCACGACGCAGCCACACTGGCGCCGTTGCTTGCGCAGCAGCCTTCGCTCTGGACGCACAATGACTGGCATCCTTCCAATCTGCTGTGGACCGAGCATGGCACCGTGGCGAGCGTCCTCGATTTCGGGTTGGCCGATCGGACTTGCGCACTGCACGACCTGGCGACAGCGCTCGAGCGCTGTGCGGTTCGCTGGCTCGAACTGCAACCCGACGCACCATTGGACGAAGCTGTCTCCATTGCCGAGCCCGAGACGGCCCGCGCGCTCTTGGCAGGCTACGCGCAGGAACGGCCGCTGACAGCGGGCGATCGCCAGTTGCTCGCGCGGCTCCTGCCGCTCGTGCATATCGAATTCGCCCTCTCCGAGGTCGACTATTTCCACGGCGTGCTGGCGCGCAGGGCCGATGCCGATCTTGCCTGGCATGGCTATCTCATCGGTCATGCCGACTGGTTCAAGACTCCGCCAGGGCAGGCGCTGCTGGGGGTGGTGGCGGGCCAGTGAGGCCGGCCTTGTCGTGGCGCCGAACGTGCCGCAAAAGCGCACCATGTCCATGCTCGAGATCGTTGCCGTCATCGTCAGCTTCCTGACCATCTGGTTGACCGCGCGCCGGCACATGTTGTGCTGGCCGCTGGGGATGGTGGCCTGCGCGCTCTACTTCAAGTTGTTCCTCGATGTGCGGCTCTATGCCGACATGGTGCTGCAGGCGCTGTTCGGCCTGTCGATCGTCTATGGCTGGGTTGCCTGGGCGCGGGGAAGGGACGCGCAAGGCGAAGTGGCCGTGCGCCCGCTGCCGCTGCATGAGGCTGGCGCAGGACTGGCCGTGGGGGCACTGGGCGCGCTGGCGATCGGCTGGCTGACCAGCCGCTATACCAATGCCGCCTTGCCCTGGCTCGATTCCGCGCTGAGCAGTTTCAGCCTTGTCGCGCAACTGTGGACCGCGCGCCGGCAGGCAGCCAGCTGGCTGCTGTGGATCGCGGTCGACGTCGTCTATGTCGGCATGTTCGTGTTCAAGGGGCTTTTGCCAACCGCAGGGCTCTATGCCGCGATGACCGGCCTTGCCGTGGTCGGCTATGTGCGTTGGATTGCGGACGAACGTCGCCGCGCGGCGGCATGATTTCTCGCTCCTGAAAACACATCGTTCCGCTGCCTGTCCGGTTTGTCAGGCGGGTTCTCCCAGGCGAACCAGATCGGTGATTGTTTGCAGGGTAGGGGTGGCCACTGCATGCCGCGCGGCGATGGCCAGGATCGCGCCGTTGATCGATTCGATCTCGGTGCGCCGGCCGGCCAGCCTGTCTTGCAGCATCGAGGGTTTGTGCCCCCCATGGTTGGCCAGGGCGAAATCCACTTTGGCCATGGTGCGGGCGCGATCGAACGCGATGCCTTCGGCCTGCGTGACGGCGTCGATTTCGTCGACGATGAGGCCCACGATCCGGCGTGCCGGCGCGCAGTCGAGCCGGCCGACCGGCACCTGGCCCAGCGTGCACAGGGCATTGAGCGCGCTGTTGAAAGCCACCTTGTCCCACACCATCGCTTCGACCGCGGGATCGAACCGGGCGTTGAGACCGGCCTGGTCGAGCGCGCTGGCCACCGCCCGCGCCCGATCGTCGGCCGTTTGGGTCAAGCCCGCCAGCCAGACGTGGCCTTGTCCGTGCGAGGCGACGGCGTTGGCGCCATGAAGGTCGGCGGGAAAATCGGTAACGCCCCAGACGATGCGATCGCGCGGAAACACCGTGGCGATCGCATCGGTGTTACCCAGCCCGTTTTGCAGCGTCAGCACGGTGCAGCCGCTGTCAACCAGATGCGCGGCCGAAGCGATCGCGCCGGCGCTGTGCATGCCCTTGGTGAACAGGATCACGAGATTGACCGGTCCGGTTATCTCGGCTGCCGGCCGTGCATCGACGCGGGCGTTGCACCGCCCATCGTCCAGCGCCAGGTCGATGCCCTGGCCCGCGATGGTGGCCATGCGCGCCTGGTCAACGTCGGTCACGGTCACGGCATGCCCGGCCAGGGCCAGCTTTGCCGCAAACAGGCAGCCCATCGCCCCGGCGCCGATCACCACAATCTGCTGCATCCGAAAATTCTCCCTCGTGCATGGGCACGCGTACATGCCCATGTGGGTGCGAGTATCCGGACCCGGTTCTGGCGCTGTCAACCCGGCGGCAGAACCGGCATATAGCGCAGGAAAAAGCGCGCCGCATCGGGCAGCAGACCCGCGCGGCGGCGATAGACCCAGAACTGTCGCTGCGTTTCCAGCGCGGGCACGTCGAGCCGGCGCAACTGGCCGCCGGCAACGTAGGGCGCCAGCAGCGGAACGGGCAGCCAGCAGAGCAAACGGCTGGCCCCGGCAATGGCGATCATGGTTTCGACCGAACTGGTGCGGGCGACCACGCGCGCCTGGTGACCCAGTTGCCGTGCCAGCGCGTCGAACCGGGTGCGCGGGGTCATTCCGGCATCGGGCATGACCCAGCCTTGCGCAAACACGCTGGCCAGATCGGGGCTGTCGGCAATCGGGTGATCGGCGGCGCAGAACACCGCGAACAGATCGGTGTGGTCGCACTGGCCCAGGCACAGCACGTCCTCGGCATCGTCCTCGACCCGGCCCGATGTGATCGCCAGGTCGATCAGGCGCTGTTCCAGCGAGCGCACCAGCCCGCTATCGACATCCTCCATCGCTTCGAAGGTCAGGTCGGGATTGTTGGCCAGCATCCGGCCGACATGCGTGGCCACCAGCGTGCGCATCACTGCCGCTGCGGCTCCCACGCGCACCACGCCGCGCCGCAATCCGCGATAGGCGGCCAGTTCATCGCGCAGCGTGTCCATTTCGGCCAGCAGATGGCGGGCATGGCGAAGCAGTAGCGCGCCCGGATCGGTCAGCACCATGCCGCGCGTGGTGCGATCGAACAGCGGCTGCTGCAAGCGTTCCTCCATGCGCTGGACCAGGCGGCTGAGCGCGGGCTGGGTGAGATTGGCCTGGCGCGAGGCACGGCCGAGGCTGCCGCATTCGGCCACGGCGAGAAAGGCTTTCAACTCACGTTCGTCAAAATCCATGCAGCCAGGTTATGGCTTTTGGCCCAATTTGCAATTGTGCTTATCGTTGAGCGCGTCAGACTGTCGCAAAACACCGGGAGAGTTGCCAATGCAGACCGTGCGTGACGTGACGATTGCGCTGTTGCGCGAACTGGGCATGACCACGGTTTTCGGCAATCCGGGATCGACCGAACTGCCCATGTTCCGCGATTTTCCCGAAGACTTTCGCTATGTCATGGGGCTTCAGGAAAGTGTGGTGCTGGGCATGGCCGATGGCTTTGCCCAGGGCACCGGCCGCGCGGCCATCGTCAACCTGCACAGTTCCGCCGGTGTCGGCCACGCCCTGGGCAACCTGTTCACCGCGTGGAAGAACCAGACGCCGCTGGTGGTTACGGCCGGGCAACAGGCACGCTCGATCCTGCCGTTCGAGCCGTTCCTGTTTGCCGAACGGGCCACCGAGTTCCCGCGTCCCTTCGTCAAATGGGCGTGCGAGCCGGCCCGCGCCCAGGATGTGCCGGCGGCGATCGAGCGCGCCTGGCTGGTGGCGATGGAGCCGCCGCGCGGGCCAACTTTCGTTTCCATCCCGATCGACGATTGGGACCAGCCATGCCCGCCGCATCGGGCCCGGCAGGTCCATGCCGATCGACTGGCAGACCCGGCGGCGATCGCCGAATGCGCGGCCAGCCTCGATGCCGCGCGGCGGCCTGCGCTGGTGGTGGCGGCCGGCGTGGCACGGGACGGCGCCTGGGACCAGGTGGTTGCCCTGGCCGAACGCCACCAGGCCCGCGTCTATGTGGCGCCCATGGCGGCGCGCTGCGGTTTTCCCGAAGACCACGCCCTGTTTGGCGGCTTCCTTACCGCCAGTCGCGAGGCGATTGTCGGTGCGCTGGCGGGGCATGACGTGATCCTGGGGCTGGGCGGGCCGGTCCATCTCTATCACGTGGAAGGGCAGGGGCCCCACGCCCCGCCCGATGCCAAGGTGTGGCTGATCGGCGACAATCACGTGCATGCCGCCTGGGCCCCGGCCGGCCGGGCAATCGTGGCGCAGTGCCATCACGCACTTGATGCCCTGCTTGCCCTGTCCAGCCCGCCCCCGCGCGTTGCGCCGGCGCCGCTGGCGCGCCCCGCCCGGCTCGATGGATCGGCGATGACCGATGGCTATGTGCTGCAACGGCTTGCCGATCTGCGCGCGCCGCAATCGATCATCGTCGAAGAAGCGCCTTCCAGCCGGGGGCCGATGCACGATCACCTGCCGATCGTGCGCCCGAACACGTTCTATACCACGGCGAGCGGCGGGCTGGGCCATGGCCTGCCCGCGGCAGTGGGCATGGCGCTGGCACGGCCGCACGAAAAGGTGATCGCGGTGCTGGGCGATGGCTCTTCGATGTACGCGATCCAGGGACTGCATGCCGCGGCGCAATGGCATCTGCCGATCACGTTCCTGATCCTCAAGAACGGGCGGTATGAAGCCTTGCACCACTTCGGCCGTCATTTCGGCATGCAGCAACTGGTCGGCACGCATTTTCCGGAGCTGGATTTCGTGGCGCTGGCCGCCGGGCATGGCGTGCCCGGCCGCTCCGCGCACGACACCGCTGCGCTGGATGCAGCGCTGGCCTGGTCGCTGTCGGCCGATGGGCCGACCTTGATCGAAGCCATCATCGACTGAGCCGAGCGGGAGACGGACGATGGGCAATTTCACACTGCGCGACCTGGTGGACGATCGACCAGAGGACGGCGTTTTCCGAGTCAACCGCGCAATATTCACCGACGCCGCGGTGTTTGCGGCAGAACAGCGTGCGATCTTTGAACAGGGCTGGGTGTTCCTGGGCATGGAATCGCAGGCCGCCGGGCCGCACGACTTCTTCACCACCACAGTGGGCCGGGTGCCGGTCCTGGTGCAGCGCGATGGCGAGGGGCAGTTGCGCGCTTTCGTCAATTCCTGCCCGCACAAGGGCGCACGCCTGGCCCAGTTGCGCCAAGGCAACGCGCGGCTGCATGTCTGCCCCTATCATAGCTGGAGCTTCGACAGCGCGGGGCGCAACCGGGCGATCAAGTGGAAAAGCGCGGGCTGCTATGCCGAGGCGTTCGACCGCGATGACCACGGGCTGGCGGCGCTGCCGCGTTTTGCCAACTATCGCGGTTTCCTGTTCGGCAGTCTTGCCGCGGGCGAGATGACGCTGGCCGACTATCTGGGAGATGCGGCCAAGCTGCTCGATCTGGTGGCCGATCAAAGCGAGGAAGGGCTGGAACTGGTGCCGGGCCAGGTGACCTTCACCTTTGCCGCCAACTGGAAGCTGCAGCTCGAAAACTGTTCAGACGCCTATCACTTCACCTCGGCGCATCCCTCTTACATCAGCGTGCTGGAACGACGGCAGCAGGAGATGAGCGCGGATGTCGTCGCCTCTGTCTGGGAAAACAGCGACTACTGGAAGGAAGAGGCCCAGGGCGTGGCCGGGGGCAGCTTCAGCTTTGCCCATGGCCATGTGCTAAACTGGGGAATCTTCGGGATCACGCCGGCCATCCCGCTCTACGAGCAGGCGGGCGCGCTGGGCGAGCGGCTGGGCGAGGGCAAGCGCGACTGGATGTTCAACATGCGCAACCTCACCATCTTTCCCAACCTTCAGATTGCCGAAAATGCGTCTAGCCAGTTGCGCGTGATCCGTCCGATCGGACCGGGGATGACCGAAATGCGCACCTGGTGCATTGCGCCCAAGGGCGAAAGTGCCGCGGCCCGGCGCCAGCGCATCCGGCAGTACGAGGATTTCTTCAACCCCACCGGCATGGCGACGCCCGACGACACGGTGTCTTACGAAAACTGCCAGGCGGGCTTTGCCGGCATGGTCGCCCCCTGGCTGCAAGGCCATGGGCGCGGCATGACCGCCAGCGTTGCCGGCGGCAATCGGTTTGGCGATCGCATCGACCTCAAGCCCGATCGCAGCGTACTGGCGGATTCGCGGCTGTGCGATGAAACGCTGTTGCAGACCTATTATCGCGCGTGGGTGGCGCGCATGGCAAAGGAGCTGGAGGCATGACCGCGGCCCTGACGCACGAGGCGGCGCGCGACCTGCTCTATCGCGAAGCACTGCTGATCGACACCGGCCGCTATGCCGAATGGCTGGCGCTGTTCACTCCCGATATCGAATTCTGGATGCCCACCTGGCGCGACGAGGGCACGCTTTCGACCGATCCCGAGCGCGAGCTTTCGCTGATCTACTATCGCGGCCGCCGCAATCTGGAAGATCGCATCATGCGGCTGCAATCGGGCCTTTCCGTGGCGTCGACCCCGCCGCCGCGCGTGGTGCACATGATTGCCAACATCCTGGTTACCGATGCCGCAAGCGGGGCGGTGTCGGCGGCGTTCACGTGCCATCGCTTTGATGTGCGGATGGATCGGACCGACGTGTTCTTCGGGCGCTATGAATACCGGCTGGTTCCCACAGAGGGCGGGTGGGCCATCGCATCCAAGAAGATCATCCTGCTCAACGATACGATTCCCACGGTGGTGGATATCAACGCGATCTGAGCCCGGTCACACCCGCTCGATGACCATGGCGATGCCCTGGCCCACGCCGATGCACATGGTTGCCAAGGCCAGGTTCCCGCCGGTCAACGCCAGCTCTTCCGTTGCGGTTTGCGCCAGGCGCGCGCCCGACATGCCGAGCGGATGGCCAAGCGCGATGGCGCCGCCATTGGGATTGACGCGCGGGTCCTCGCTCGACAGGCCAAGCTTGCGCAACACGGCCAGGGCCTGGCTGGCGAAGGCCTCGTTCAATTCGATCGTGGAGAGCTGGTCGATGCCGATGCCCAGGCGGCTTAGCAGGCGCTGTGTTGCCGGCACCGGCCCGATGCCCATCACCCGCGGCGCGACCCCGGCCGTGGCCGCACCCAGAATGCGCGCACGCGGGACAAGGCCATGGCGCTTGGCGGCCGCTTCCGAGGCGATGATCAGCGCGCCGGCGCCATCGTTGACGCCGCTGGCATTGCCCGCCGTCACGGTGCCATCGGCGCGCACGACCGGGCGCAGTGCGGCCAGCGCCTCAAGCGTGACTGCACGGGGATGTTCATCGCGCTCGACCCGCTGGGGCTCGCCCTTGCGCTGGGGGATGGAGACCGCCACGATCTCGCGCGCCAGGCGGCCCGATTGCTGTGCGGCCGCGGCCTTGGTCTGGCTGCCTTGCGCGAAGAGATCCTGGTCCTCGCGCGAGATGCCATATTCGCTGGCAACGTTTTCCGCCGTTTCCGGCATCGAATCCACGCCATGCGCGGCTTTCATCGCCGGGTTGACGAAGCGCCAGCCAATCGTGGTGTCGAAGATGGCATTGGCGCGCGAAAATGCCGTTTCGGCCTTGGGCATGACGAAGGGCGCGCGGCTCATGCTTTCGACGCCGCCGGCAATCACCAGTTCCGCTTCACCCGACTTGATGGCGCGCGCCGCGATCGCCACGGCGTCAAGCCCGGAGCCACACAGGCGATTGACCGTCGTGCCGGAAACACCCAGCGGCAACCCGGCCAGCAGGCTGGCCATCCGCGCCACGTTGCGGTTGTCTTCGCCCGCCTGGTTGGCGCAGCCCAGGATCACATCGTCGACTTGGGCCCAGTCCACGCCCGGATTGCGATCGGCCAGGGCCCGCAAGGCCATGGCCGCCAGGTCATCGGCACGCAGCGATGACAGCGCACCGGCATAGCGCCCGATCGGGGTACGGATCGCATCACAGATAAAGGCTTCTGGCACTGGGTTTTCCTTGAGCAAGCGTGCGGTCGCGCCGGCTTTGTGCGGCGGCTGGGACTGCTTTTTCAGGTTTGGCCGGCCGCCGGTAAGCCGCAAAAGTCGATCCGTCCGCCCAGCGGTCGCGGCCGATCTGGACGCATGGAACGCCGGCAGGCATGCCGCCTGGGCAGGCCTGTTCCGATCGGCGGGACAACAGCAGGTTAGGAAGCGACAGCCCATGAGCACGATTTTGGACGCCACCGATCCGAGAACCTTCCGTGACGTTCTGGGATGCTGCCCCACGAGCGTTGCGGTGATCACGGCGTGCGAAGGGGACGAACGGTTCGCGCTGGTGGTGGGCACGTTCACGTCCATCTCGCTCGATCCGCCGCTTGTCGGCTTCTTTCCGGGCAAGGGTTCGGGCACCTGGCCCAAGATCGAGAAGACCGGGCGGTTCTGCGCCAACGTCCTGTCGGCCGAGCAGGTCGCGCTCTGCAAGACGTTCTCCTCGAAAGTCGAAGACAAGTTTGCCGAGGTTGCCTGCGGGGTCACCCCGGCCGGCCTGCCGCTGATCGACGGCGCGGCCGCCTGGGTGGAATGTCGAACCGAATCGGTGATCGAGATCGGCGATCACTATCTGGTCGTTGGCGCGGTTGAGGCCTTGGGGCAGGGCACGGCGTCACCACTGGTGTTCGTCAAGGGCGGCTTTCACGCCCCGCACGCCCTTTAAGCGGCAGTGGGAGCCATGGAACCAGCCGAGCAGGCCGAGCCAACCTGGCGCTTGCGGGCGCAGGCCCCCGCGCCCGGAACGGCACTGGGCCCCATCGCCGATATCGGGGCGGGCGGAAGGGAATATGTCTTTGGCACGGGCCTCAACGCCTTCAGGATGTTCGTCATCCGCCAGGGCGCGCAGGTCTTTGGCTATCTCAACTTGTGCCCGCATTACTCGCTGCCGCTCAACGTGCGCGAAAACGAGTTTCTTGCGCGCGATGGCCGCCGCATCATGTGCCGCCGCCACCTGGCGGTGTTCCAGGTCGAGGACGGGCTCTGCATCGATGGCGCCTGTGTCGGCAGCAAGCTCGATCCCGTGCCGCTGCGCGTCGATGCGGCGGGCCTGGTGGTGATCGGATAGCGGGCCATGCCCTATTTCATCTTCCGCGCCTATGACGAGCCCGCCACGTCGGCCGAAATCCGTGCCCGCGTGCGGCCCGCCCATCGCGATTATATCCGGCAGGAGCATCACGGCGTGCGCGCAGTAGCAGGCGGCATGGTCGTGGACGACCGTGGCGAGGCGGCAAATGGAACCATGCTGGTTCTCGAAGCGCCCGACCGTGGCGCCGTGCTGCGCTATCTCGAAGGCGATCCCTATTGGCACGCAGGATTGTTCGCGCGGTTCGAGGTGGACCGCTGGGAATGGGGGCTGGGCACGCCGCCATAGCGCGCCCAGCCAAGTATCCTATCGTGCGTAGAACGGTGGAATCTGCGCGTCGACATTGACCCAGACCGATTTGGGCTGGGTATATTCGCGCATCGCTTCAAAGCCCATCTCGCGGCCATAGCCCGATACGCCCACGCCGCCAAAGGGCGAGGCGGGATGGACCCGCTTGTAGCAGTTGATCCAGACCATGCCGGCATGGATCTGGTCGGCAAAGCGATGCGCCCGCGTTACGTTCTGCGTCCACAGCCCTGAGCCGAGGCCATAATCGGTCGAATTGGCAATGGCGATCGCTTCCTCGTCGGTCTTGAACGTGGTGACCGTTACGAAGGGGCCGAAGACTTCTTCGCGCTGCACCCGGTCGCCCGGTGCGGCGCGCACGATCGTCGGCTCGATGAAAAAGCCCTTGCTCAGTTCAGGTGCGGCCGGGACTTGCCCGCCCGAGAGGATTTCGCCGCCCTGGTCTTGCGCCACCTGGACATACGACAGCACGCGCTCGTGGTGGACGCGCGAGGTCAGCGGCCCCATTTCGGTGTCGGTGTCGAGCGGATCGCCCAGCCGGATCGAACGGGCCAGCCCGATGAACCGATCGAGAAATTCATCGGCAATCTTTTCATGCAGGATCAGGCGCGAGCCGGCGATGCAGGCCTGCCCCTGGTTGTGAAAGATGCCGAAAGCCGATCCGCCAACCGCCGCCGGGATGATCGCGTCCTCGAACACGATGTTCGGTCCCTTGCCACCCAGTTCGAGCTGCACCTTTTTGAGATTGCCGGCCGAGGACCGCACGATCTCGCGCCCGATATTGGTCGATCCGGTGAAGGAAACCTTGCCGATGCCGGGGTGATCGGCAATGCGCTGGCCGGCCGTGTTGCCATAACCGGTGACGATGTTGACCACGCCCTTGGGAAAGCCGACCTGCTCGATCAGTTCGGCCACGCGCAGGGTGGACAGCGGGGTGATTTCGCTGGGCTTCATCACCACCGTGTTGCCCGCTGCCAGCGCGGGGCCGAGCTTCCAACTGACGAACATCAGCGGGAAATTCCAGGGCACGATCTGGCCGACCACGCCGATCGGCTCGCGCTTCACATAATTGAGAAAGCCCGCGTCCACCGGGATGACCGAACCTTCCAGCTTGTCGGCCATGCCGCCGAAATAGCGAAAGCACAGCACCGTGCGCGGCACGTCGAGCCCGATGCAATCGCGCACCGGGTGGCCGGTGTTGGTGGCCTCCAGCCTGGCGAGGTAGTCGGCATCGGCTTCGATCGCATCGGCCAGCTTGAGCAGGAGCCGGCCGCGTTCGTGCGCGGGCAGGCGTGCCCAGCCCGGTGCTGCCGCGCGCGCGGCCTCGACGGCCAGGTCGACATCCTCGGCGCGTGCCTCGGCCACCCGCGTCAGGACAGAGCCGTCGAAGGGGTTGATGACATCGATCTCGCCGCCCGCCAGCGCGTCGACCCACTGACCGTCGATGTAAAGGCGGGTCTTGAGTTCGGATGGGGCAATCGGCTGTAATCTGGGCACGGTGGCATATCCTTGAAAACGGGACAGAAAGGGGCAGGAACTTTGCCAAGTGCCTGCCCCCTGAGCGCGAAATCCGGCTTGGGTGCTACCAGGTGACCGCGACGATCGGTGCCTCGCCCTTGGCGATCAGTTCGGGGATCATCGGCGAGCCGTTTTCCCAGACCAGCAGCATGGCACGCTTCTTGGCAAAGCCCTTGTGGCGGATATCGGCGGGCATGCACGAGACGTCGCCCGCGCGGGTGACGACCGTGGCGCGCGGCTTGGCGCTTTCCTTGTCCTTGATTTCCCAGTCGATTTCGTCCGACAGGGTGATGAACCATTCGCAGCGGTCGTTGCCATGGTCCACCGGCAGCGTAAACTCCTCGGTCGTGGGGCAGAACAGGCTTTCGCCCACCACCGAACAGACCGAGGGGTTCCACGTCACGTCCGAACGCGAGAGGTAGTCGAACAGATTGTAGGCGTGCACTTCGCCTTCGAATCCCGGCTCGGCTTCGATCACCGGCGCCGAGCGATCGATGTCGGGGAACATGCGGTTGGCGGGAAAGCCGTTGGCATCGGTGCGCAGCGGGGTGTCACCGGGCAGGCCGACCATGCGCTTGGCCGAAACACGGGTGCGTGTGATGGCGTCTTCGTTGCTGCCGTTCTTCGATCCCCAGGCCGATCCGGTTTCCATCGGTGCGGCAAACGGGTCGAACCCCTGGTTGGTCCAGTCGCTCATGATCGCCTTGAACAGCGGCATGAGCACTTCGCTGGGGAAGCGCTCCTCATGGTCGCGGCCGGCATCGTGATAGGCGTCGTTATAGCGGCCGGCGAACAGCGTCACCTCGCCATAATGGTTCACCGTGCCCACCACGTCGTCGAAATTGACGGTGCCGTAGAAGAAGCCCCAGGCCACGTCGCGCATCATGGCGCGAAGGAAGGCATCGACCGGCATGGTGTGGGTGCCCTTGGGCCAGCTGATCCGCGCGAAATACTCGTCGCGCGAGAACGTGAAGCTGCCGGCTGTGAACGAGCGGTAGCCGGTGGCGTTGTCGATCGGTCCGATTTCGGTGTGGGTGACAAGCGCTTCGCCCGAGGGCGCGGCGGTCGGGGCGTCTGCTGACATGGCCATGATAGGGATCCCAATCTCAAGAGTTCTGGCAGATCTCTGCCCATTTCTGCACCGTTTCCGGACCTTCGACGGTCTGGATCATGAGGCAGCCTGGGCTGGCGGCGTTGAAACGATAGGCGGCGCCACGCGGCAAAAGGCCCTGGTGCCCGCGAGACAGGACGATCCGTCCCATCCTGCGCCCTTCGGGTTCGCCGCCCAGCTTGCGTGCACCGTGGCTGCCTTCGGGGGCGAAAGCGGCGGGGGCGTCGAGCTTGAAGAGTTCGATTTCGACTTCGCCGTCCATCGCCAGGGCGAATTCATCGTGCGCGGCGGTGTACCAGTCCGATCGGCCTTCGGCGCGGGCCACTTCGATCACGTATTCGAAGTTCTTTGCAACAGCCACGCGTTCGTAGGGGCGCGATGTTGCCGCCACTTCGAAGACGTTGGAGAAGACGTAGTTCTTGGGGTCATCGTCAATGGGAATGACCTTACCCTTCTCGTAGTCGGTCAGTGAACCGAGACTGGTGCTGTAATCCATTGGTAAGTCCTTGTTCGTCTTGTGTCTGTTCGGCGTCAGAGCGAATGGGGATAGTTCCCAGACAAGGCCGTGGATTGTAAATCGGCAATGGCGGCCCGTCCGCTGGGCGTTCGGCGCGGGCTCAATCGGCGGCGGGTGGCAGGCCCTCCCAGGCGCGTTCGAGCAAGGCCTTGAGGCGCCGTGCCTCAAGCGGGGCGGGGTTCCAGTAAGGCTTGGCAAGGGTCAGTTCGACCACCCGGTCCAGCCCGTCACGCGGCATGCCCAGTTCCTTGAGCGAGACCGGCGCGCCCAGCGCCTGGGCGAGGTTGTGCAGCGCCAAGGGCGCGTCCCTTCGGCCCAGGGCCGCCTCGATCCGCGCGATGGCGTCTGGCGCGTAGGATGCGTTGTAGGCCAGGGCGTGGGGCAGGATCACGGCATGGGTCTGGGCGTGGGGCAAGTCGAACGTGCCGCCCAGCGTGTGGCAGAGCTTGTGGTGCAGGGCCATGCCCACCGCGCCCAGCGTCGTGCCGCAGAGCCAGGCGCCATAGAGCGCGTCCGAGCGCGCGGCCAAGTCATGCGGATCGCGCACCAGCCGGGGCAGGGCTGCCGCCAGCGCACGGATGCCTTCCTGCGCCATCAGCGAGATCACGGGGTTGGCCTGCTGGGAATAGAGCCCTTCGACCGAATGGGCGATGGCGTTGAGCGCCGAGACGACCGAGATCGCCACCGGCAGGCTGGTGGTGAGATCGACATCGTAGAGGATCACCTCGGGCAGGACCCGCAGGCTGGTCTGCGTGGTCTTGATGCCATCTTCGGTCTGACCGATGATCGCGGTGGCTTCCGATCCGGCATACGTGGTGGGGATGGCGATCTGCGGAAGATCGGTGCGCAGGGCGATCGCCTTGGCCAGGCCGATCGTGGATCCGCCGCCCACGGCGACCAGGCAATCCGCCCCGGCCGCTGTCACGTCGGCCATCGCGGCCAGCGTGACATCGACCGGGGTGTGCATCCGCGCGCCCGTGAACGAGCCGCAGGCCAGATCACCCAGGCGCGCGACCAGATCGCTGGCGACGCCGGCCTGGTCGGGCGTGGAAAGCACGAAGGCACGTTGTGCGCCAAGCCGGCCGATTTCCTCGGCCAGCGTGCCAAGGCTGCCCGGCCCGAACACGACCCGGGCGGGATGCGATTGATAGACGAAGGGGGATACCACCGGGGTTCCTCTCAATGCTGGGGCGCGAGCGCCGCGTGCGGCACGGCAAAGCCGCAGCCGGTCTTGGCACGGACTTCGTCCACGCTGACGTTTGGGGCGAGTTCGATCAGCGTGAGGCCGTCATCGGGCGATACGGTGAACACGGCCAGGTCGGTGATGATCATTTCCACGCAGGCCATTCCGGTAAGGGGAAGGGTGCATTGCTCGAGGATCTTGGCGCTGCCATCCTTGGAAACGTGGTCCATGATCACGATCACGCGTTTGACGCCGGACACCAGGTCCATCGCCCCGCCCATGCCCTTGACCATCTTGCCCGGGATCATCCAGTTGGCGATGTCACCCTTGGCCGAAACCTGCATCGCACCCAGGATGGCGGCATCGATATGGCCGCCGCGGATCATGGCGAAGCTCTGCGCACTGTCGAAATAGGTGGAGGTCGGCAACTGGGTGATCGTCTGCTTGCCGGCATTGACCAGATCGGGATCGACTTCGTCGGGATAGGGAAACGGCCCCATGCCCAGCATCCCGTTTTCCGATTGCAGCGTGATCTTCACGCCTTGGGGCAGATGATTGGCCACCAGCGTGGGAATGCCGATGCCCAGGTTGACGTAATAGCCGTCGTGCAGTTCGCGGGCCGCACGGGCGGCCATGGCGTCGCGGGACCAAGGCATCAGGCGTTCTCCAGGCGGGGACGGGTGGTCAATTTTTCGACGCGGCGTTCGGCAATCGTGCTTTTGACAATACGGTCCACGTAGATGCCGGGGATGTGCACCCCATCGGGATCGAGCGTGCCATCGGGCACGATCTCATCCACCTCCGCCACGGTGATCTTGCCGGCGGTGGCCATGGGGGCGTTGAAATTGCGCGCCGTCTTGCGGAAGACCAGATTGCCTTCGCTGTCGGCCTTCCACGCCTTGATGATCGACAGATCGGCGCGCAGCCAGGTTTCGCGCACATAGAGATGGCCGTCGAACATTTCGGTCGGCTTGCCTTCGGCCACCACGGTGCCAACACCCGTGCGGGTGTAGAACGCCGGAATGCCCGCACCACCGGCCCTGATCCGTTCGGCCAGGGTGCCTTGCGGCGTCAGTTCCAGGTCCAGTTCGCCCGACAGATATTGCTGCTCGAACAGTTTGTTGTCGCCGATATAGGACGCGATCATCTTGCGCACCTGGCGGCTGTGCAGCAGCATCCACAGACCGAACCCATCAGCGCCGGCGTTGTTCGAAATCACCGTCAGATCGCGCACGCCCGAGGCGTGAATTTCCGGGATCAGGCTTTCGGGATTGCCGACCAGGCCAAAGCCGCCCGACATGATGGTCATGCCATCGAACAGCAGGCCGGCAATCGCCTGGGCAGGGGTGGCATAGAGTTTTGATGACATCGATCGATCCCCGAAAATCCCGGCCCTGGATCTAGGCGCTGGGGGCAAGGCAGAAGCTGTAGGAAAGGCTGTTCCACCCCTGGGGGCAGTCCCGCCCATCGGGCGCACGGCCCGCGGCATGGCGTTCCAGATCGACCACCAGCGCCTGCTTCACGCCGAACACCACATCGGAATCGAGATAGTCCCCGCCACCGATGAAGAGATGCGTCACCAGCGTGCGGTGCTGTTCGGCCGCGATCAGGAAATGGACATGGGCAGGGCGCCACGGATGCCGACCGGCAAGGCCGAGCAGGTCACCCACCGGCCCATCGTCGGGAATGGGGTAGGGCGGCGGGGTGATCGTCCAGAATCGCAGGCAGCCTTGCGCATCGGTGCGGAAGCGCCCGCGCAGGAAATAGCCGCTGCCGGCCTCGTGCTGGATATCGTAAAGCCCGTCGTTGTCGCTGTGCCAGACGATCACTTCGGCATCGGGCAAAGGCTGTCCTTCGCCACCTTTGACATCGATGGTGACCCGCAGCGGCACGCCGCTTTGCCCGGCGTCCATGGCGGCATCGATCGGCAGGTCCGGCGCGTCCTCGACAAAGAAGGGGCCCAGGATGGTCGATTCCGATGCGCCGTCGGCATTGCGGTGGTCGATCGTGTCGACCAGCATTGACAGGCCCAGCACGTCGGACAGGAGAATGAATTCCTGCCGATCGCCGGTGCACATCTGGCCCACGCGGGTGAGAAACGCGATGCCCTGCTGCCACTCGGCAAAAGTCAGCCCGGTTTCCCGCGCAAAGCCATGGAGATGGGTAATGAGAAAGCTCAGAATCTGCCGCAGGCGCGGGTCCGGTGTGTTCCGATACTGGGCAAGCACACGGTCGGTCAGCGCGGCTTCGCTAGCGTGGTTCATAGATAATGCCTGCTGATGCTGTTCTCCAGCGCCCTGGCGATGTTGTTGGCGCGCATGGCCTTTTCCGCTTCGCTCAAGCCGCTGTCGTCGCGGTGAAAGGGGTGCGGTCTGCCATCGGTCAGCCGCGGTGCGGTTTCCTTGAGGAAGGCCATCAGCACGCCGCCGACCGACAGGCCGCCAAGCGCGACGTAGAGCATGGCCTGGATGCCGAAGTGGCCGATCACGATGCCCGACACCACCAGTGCAAGGCCACCGCCGAAGATTTCTCCCGCGCCGATGATCAGCCCGGCGGTGCTCGAAATCCGGCCTGCGGGTGCAGCTTCGGTGGCGACGGGGCCGGTCAGCAGCGACAGCAGGCCAAAGCTGAAGGCGCTCGCCACGAACAGCAGGGTGAACAGCACCGGCGTGTCTGCGCCGATCCGCGTGAACCAGAACAGAAACGCGGTGCCCGCCACAAAGCCGATGATCGCGGTGACGCGCCGGCCGATGTGGTCAGACACGGCAGGTAGGCCCCACTGCCCGGCAAACCCGCCAAAGCCGATGGCCGAGGTGACGATACCCATCTGCGCGGGCGTGAGCTTGAGATAGCCGGTCAGGTAGAGTGGGATGTTGGCGCTCAGCACGAAGATCCCGCACATCGCGCAAAACAGCCCCGCCATGGCCAGGGCGACGTTGCGATGGGCAAAGAGATCCGCCAGCCTCGGCTTGTCCGGGTTGGTGTCTTCTGCCTTGGACGGGCGCGCGATTGGGCGCGGCTCGCGGATGACCGAGGCCAGCAGCGCCGTGAGGATCAGGCCCGGTATGGCCACCAGCAGAAAGATCACGCGCCACGAAAAGACCGCGAGCATCTGTGTTGCCAGGATGGGGCCAAAGCCGAGCCCGAACAGGGCAAACGCGCTTTGCTGCAGGCCCTGGTTGAAACCGCGCCGCTTGGGGTGCGAAGCTTCGGCGGTAGAGGCAAAGCTGGTGGGGCAAAAGGCCCCTTCGGCCACGCCCATCAGCCCCCGCGCGACGAACAGCGCAGCCAGCCCGCTGACCATGCCGGACAGGCTCGACATCAGCGAGAAGGCGAGCAGCGAGGGGATCAACACTTTCTTGCGTCCCACGCGGTCGGACAGACCGCCCAGCAGCACCGCGGCAATGCCCCAGCTCACCCCCAGTGCGGCGATGAGATTGTTGAGATTTTGCGGCGTCAGGCCCAGGTCCGCGATCATGCTGGGGCCAAGCGGCGCCACGATCCAGCGATCGAGCCCGACCAGGCCGAAGCCGATGGTCAACAGCGCCACCGCCCGCCGCTCGTAGGCAGGCGTCCAGTCCGCGACCCCTGCATCTTCGCGCAAACCATGAATTTCCATGACATTCCCCCGCTGCTTCACGCTGCTGACGCGCGCGATTATGGCCGGAACGAGCCACGCCCGGCGCGCCGCGACAAGACGGCGCGCAACACCCATCCGCTGGGTGTACGCTTTTTGTCAGGCGTCCTTCGGGAACAGGGCCTTGCCGGCGACCAGGAAAACCGCCGTCACAAGGTTGAGCGCCACCAGCGCGGCGAACAGCGGCATGTAGGTGTGCCGCGTGTCGAACATCCAGCCGCCCAGAAATGGCGTGATCGCGCTGGCAATGGTCTGCAGCGAGATCGCCACGCCCGAGATCGCGGCAAAGCGATCGGGCGAGGTGCAGCGGCTGAGCAAGGCCATCGCGCCGACCTGGACCGCGCCAAAGCCTGCGCCCAGCACCGGCGGATAGGCATAGAACAACAAGGTGCCATGGGCATTGGCCAGCATGACGAGGCCGAGTGCGAACGTTACGCTGCCCGCCGCGAGAATGCGCCGCACCCCCAGCTTCTTGCCAAAGGCGCCGATCAGGAAATTGCCGATGAGG
The DNA here is from genome assembly GCF_050920675.1 of Novosphingobium rhizosphaerae. Taxonomy (NCBI): domain Bacteria; kingdom Pseudomonadati; phylum Pseudomonadota; class Alphaproteobacteria; order Sphingomonadales; family Sphingomonadaceae; genus Novosphingobium; species Novosphingobium rhizosphaerae. The sequence continues at coordinate 4,368,175 of NZ_CP137861.1, read as the reverse complement.
GTTGAGGCGGCCATGATCGACATCGAACTGGCGGCCGCATTGGGATTATGGCCAAAGTCCTGCAACATGGCCAGGCCATGGGCGATATAGAGCGAACTGCTTGCGCCGGCCGCCATGATGCACAGGATGATCAGCCAGATGCTGATCGAGGCCAGGTTGCCGTTGCCGGTGCCTTCGCCCGGAGGGCCGAAATCCACCACATGGGCCGAGCGCGGTGCATCGCGCACCACGAAGACGGACAAGGCCAGCGCCACGCAACCCACGGCGGTGAACACCAGCCAGCCCGCGCTCCAGCGATGGCTGTGCTCGATCACCGCGCTGATCACCGGCGCGGCGACAAAGCCGCCCGCACCCATCGTGGCATAGAGAACGGCAAAGGGCCGTGCCCGGTCCTCCACGAACCAGCCGGCGACGCAGGCCTGATTGGCCACGAAGCCGCCCGCGCTCATCGCCAGGCCGACGATCAGGCCGAACACCCCGATCGCGGCGAGCGAACCATGCACCAGAAATGCCATGATCAGCGAGCCGACGATCAGCGCCGAACTGCCAAAGATCAGCGTCCGCTGCGCGCCAAAGCGCCCGACGGCACCACCCATCAAGGGGGCGGTCAGGCCGGTGACCATCATGTTGGCCGATACCAGCAAGCCGAGCAGGCTGCGGTCGAGCTTCATTTCCGACACCATCGCGGTGTTCACGACGCTGGCGCCATAGATCGGAAACGCCGCATTGATGCACAGTATGCAGGCGCAGGCTGCAAGAATGCGCAGCTTTTGACTCCGCGTGCCCGTGTCGAATCCGGTTTCCGCCGCAAGGTCCATGATGATCTCCCGAACCCCTCTTAGGTCTTGAGCGCAGGGGTGCCTAGCTCAGCTATGGGAAAGGGCGCGCGCCGTCAGCCGCACAAGGTACGGCGTCCGTGCAGCGTACCAGGTGCGATTGTACGCTGCACGGACGTGCATGGCTCGCTGGTTGCGATGCGTCGGCGGCATGGACCAACACATCCTTCAAAGCTCGTCACCGCGAGCAGACGATAAAGCGAGGAAGGTCATGGTTGTGCTAGAGGCGCGTTCAAAGACATTCGCCGATGTTCCCGAACCGGGCCTGAGCCCGCAGGACATGATTGCACGGGCACGGGCGATGATCCCCACCTTGCGTTCGCGCCAGGCCCAGGCCGAAGCGGCGGGACGCCTCCTTGAGGTGACGAACCAGGAATTTCTCGACGCTGGCTTCTATCGCATCGTCCAGCCGCGCGTGTTCGGCGGCTACGAGTTCGAGCTCACCACGTATGTCCAGGTGATGATGGAAATCGCCCGGGGCTGTCCGTCAAGCGCCTGGGTCCTGGCGCTGGTTTCGGGCCATCCCATCATGCTGGCTGATTTCGATATTCGCGCGCAGGAAGAGGCCTATGGCGATAAGGGCGATTATCGTTGCCCCTCGGTCGGCTCGCCGGTGCTGATGCAGCGCGAAGGCAATGGCTATCGCGTGTCAGGCAGTTGGGACTATGCCTCGGGCTGCGACGTTTCGACCCATGCCATGGTCAGCGGCATGGTGCGCGACGAATCTGGCGCCATGAGCGCGATGTTGCTGCTGATCGACCGCAAGGACTTCACGATCACCGACAACTGGTCGATGATCGGCATGCAGGGTACCGGATCGCGCAAGGTCGTGGTCAAGGATCTCTACATTCCCGCCTACCGCACGGCGCCGATGTCGATGTGGCAGGCCAGGGGCGGCACGGCGGTTCATCCCAACCCGATGTACAACGGTCGCAAGGGCTCCTACTTCCTGATCGAACTCGGCGCGGTGGTGGTTGGCACGGTGAAGGGCGCGCTCGATCTCTATGAAGAGATCTGCCGCACCAAATCCATGCGGTTCCCGCCCAAGATCCCGCTGTTCGAAAGCCACGAGTTCCAGCAGTATTTCGGCGACGCCCAGGGCAAGGTCGATGCGGCCGAAGCCTTGTTGCTCAAAGTGGTGGAACGCTACGTCGAGGCTTGCGCGGCCGACCCCGTCACGGGCGGCGATTTCAGCGAGGAAACCGACCGCCGGCTGTTCGTCATGGCGCAGGAAGCCTGCCGCCTGGCGTGGGACGCGCTGGAAATCATCTTCACCACGGCCGGGACCAGCATCGGCGCGAAGGATTCCATGCTGGCGCGGATCTATCGCGATGCCAGCGTGCAAAAGACCCATTTCGTCCAGCAGCGTTCGCGCACGGCGGTCAACGCTGCCCGGCTGCACTTTGGCCTGCCCGCGCTGACGCCGTTCTGATCCATGGTTGACCAAAGCAAGCTGGACCAGGCGCTCGACCCTGCGGTTGTGCGCGAAGAGTTCAAGCGCAGGAGAGGGCACTGGAACGATGACTGGGAGGCCATGCTGGCCTATTCGCCAGCCTATGTTGCCGCCTATCTGGATTTCTCGGCCTATGTGGCGGACAGGGGCACGCTCAGCGCGAAATTTCGCGAGCTGATCTATGTGGCGACCAACTGCACGCCCACGCATATGTTCGCCAAGGGCTTTCGCAACCATGCGCGCCAGGCGCTGGCGCTGGGTGCGACGCGGGATGAATTGATGGCGGTGGTCGCCACGGTCAGCGCGATGGGGTTTTCGTCCTATGTGATGACCGCGCAGGTCGTGGCCGAGGCACTGCCCAGCGCTCTGTCAGCGCCGGCCGATGCGCAGGTATGGGCCGATCACGCCGCCTTGTTCGGCGATGTTCGGGACGAATTTGCCGCCGGCATCCGGCTCGATCCCGACTTTCATGGCCGTTGGCTGGCATTCGCCACGGCACCCTTGCGCGGCGCGGCTGGGCTGTCGGCCAAGGAGATGCACCTCATCGCGCTGGCGGTCCACGCGCAGTGCACGCAGCTCAACGCCGCTGGCGTGCGCCAGCACGCGCATGCCGCGCTGGCCCACGGCGCAAGCCATGACGAAGTGCTGGACGTGGCGCGCCTGGTATCGAGCATGGGCATCCACGCGATGGTCTTTGCGCTGCCCCTGATCAACGAACTTGGTGGAGAGCAGCCATGAATCTGGGCCGCGCAATCGACTATCCCGCCGGTTCCGTCACCGCGCGTGGCTATCTGGCACTGCCGGCCGATGGCAAGGCCAAGGGCGGCGTGCTGGTCGTGCACGAGGCGCCCGGCGTTGGCCCGCATGTTCGCGCCCGCGCCGAAGCCCTGGCCGGGCTCGGCTATGCCGCGCTCGCTGCGGACCTGCACGGCGAAGGGCGGCTTGCCGCCAGCCCGCCAGAGGCGCGCGCCTGGGTGGACGCGCTGAAATCCGATCCCGACGAATTGATCGCCCGCATGAACGGTGCGCTCGACGCGCTGGTGCGCCACGGCCATGTCGGCAACGGCAATCTGGCCCTGGCGGGTTATTGCTTTGGCGGCTGGTGTGCGCTTGAACTGGCGCGCAGCGGCGCGCCCGTGCGCAGCACCAGCGTGTTTCACGGGTCGCTGGCAAGCGCGCGCGATGCCACGGCCATTCGCGGATCGGTGCTGGTCTGCAGCGGTGACGCCGATCCCTTTGTTCCGGCGGCGCAGATTGCCCATTTCACCGACGAGATGCGGGCGGCCGGCATCGATTGCCAAGTGAGCCTCTACTGTGGGGTGGCCCACGGTTTTACCGACCGCGACGTGCCGGCAATGCCGGGGTTTGGCTATTCGCCCAAGGCCGACCAGCGCGCGTGGCAAACCTTCTTGAACCTGCTGGCAGAGCACTCGGCCGACTGACGTGTCGGCGCAAAGGAACGAGCACATGAAAGATTTTGTCGACAAGGCTGTCCTGATCACCGGTGCTGCCAACGGAATCGGCCTGAGCACGGCACGCCGGCTGGCCGGTTTGGGCGCGCGCATCGTAATTGCCGATCTCGACCGGGTCGGTGCAGAAGCCGCGGCGGCGAGCCTGGCCAACGGCGCCAAGGGCTATGGCTGCGATGTCAGCAACGATGCTGACGTTGCGGCGCTGCGCGAGGCGGTGGTCGGTGAATTCGGCGGGCTGGACCTGCTGATCAACAACGCCGCCAAGCCGCCGGTGACGGGCTCGGTCCTCTCCACCGAGTTGGAGGAATGGCGGCAGGCGCTCGATGTCAACGTCCTGGGCTATGTCCGCATGATCCGTGCCTTCCTGCCCGGCATGCTGGCGCGCCGCAGCGGCCATATCGTCAACACCTCTTCGGGGCTGGCGCTGCTGCCCGATCCGCCGATCCGCTTCATGGGGCCCTATATCGCCTCCAAGGGCGCGCAACTGGCGATGAGCTATGCCTTTGCCCATGCGCTCGCGGGCACGGGCGTTTCGCTGTCGGTGTTCTGCCCGGGTATTACCGCCACGTCGGCCAAGCCCGGCGGCCCGCCGCCGGCCATCCCCGGTGCGCCCAAGCCAGAGGATTTCCGCATCGGGGTGCCCGAGCGGCGCACGGTGCGGGTCAGCGCCGATTATGCGTCGGGTGTTTTCGTCGATGGCCTGATCCGCGGTGATTTCCTCGTCTGCTCGCAGGAGGGCTACCTGCCGGATCTCGTCGATTTCGCCGCCGGCAATCTCGATCCCTTCGCGATCGTGCGCCAGGCGCAGGCCGAAGCGGCCTGAACGGGGGGCGACATGGGACGTTTGCGCTATCTCGACAACGCCGATCTGGGGCCTGACCATCAGGATATCCCGCGGATGAAGTCGAACATCACCCGCGCCGTGGCACATAGCCCCGATCTGGCCCGCCTGGTGGCGGGGCGGGGCATGTATTTCCGGCATAAGAGCAAGCTCGAACCGCGCCTGCGCGAGTTGGCGATCCTGCAAGTGGGCTGGTCCACCCGCTCGGCCTATGAATGGGCGCATCATGTCGATGTGGCGCTCTCGTTCGGGGTGAGCGAGGCGGACATCCACGCCATCGGCCAGGTGGCGCGCGGCGAGGCAACGCATCTCGATCCGCTCGCGCTGGCGGTGCTCGAGGCGGCGCGCAGCCTGACCGAAGACATTGCGCTGGCGCAGGGCGTGTTCGATGCGCTGGCGGCCGCGCTCAGCGCCGACCAGCTTGTCGATCTGCTTGTGGCGATCGGCGAATACAACGGGCTGGTGCGCGTGATGGCCGCGATCGAGATCGATCTTGAGCCCGAGTACGAGGCGTTTCTGGCCCGCTTTCCCTTGCCCGACGCAGCGTGAGCGCAAGGCCTTCGGCCATTGTCGAGCCCTGCCGGCGAAACTGACAAGAAATTGAAAAAAGGAATGAAAAGATGAAACTTCTCAGCTTTACCAAGGATGGGCGCGAAAGCTTCGGCGCGGTTGTCGGGGACAAAGTCGTCGATCTGGGCCGCAAGTTTGCCGGCCGCTATGCCGATATCGTCAGCGTGCTCAAGGCGGATGCGCTGGGCGAGGTGGAAGGCGCCTTGGCGGGCGAGGCGGGCGACTATGCGCTGGCTGACGTAGAAATCCTGCCGGTGATCCCCAATCCGCCCAAGATCATCTGCATCGGCGTAAACTATGACTCACACCGCACCGAAATCGGCCGCGATCCCAGCGCCCGCCCGATGGTCTTTGCGCGTTTCCCCGCCAGCCAGGCCGGCCACCTGGAGCCGCTGCTGCTGCCCCCCGAAAGCCCGACTTTCGATTACGAGGGCGAAATCGCCGTGATCATCGGCAAGGGTGGCCGGCGCATTTCCGAGGAGGATTGCTGGGAGCACATCGCCGGCTATGCGCCCTACAACGATGCCACGATCCGCGACTGGCAGCGCCACACCGCGCAGTGGGGGCCGGGCAAGAACTGGTACAAGACCGGCGGCTTCGGCCCCTGGATGGCCACCCGCGGCGAGATCGCCGATGGCCAGACGCTGCACCTCAAGACCCGGCTTAACGGGCTGGAAGTGCAGAATGCCACCAGCGACGAGATGATCTTCTCGATCCCCTACCTCATCGCCTATTGCTCCACCTATATCCCGCTTGAGCCCGGCGACGTGATCGTGACCGGCACGCCCGGTGGCGTGGGCGTCCGTCGCGAACCCAAGCTGTTCATGAAGGACGGTGACCTGGTCGAGGTGGAAATCACCGAGGTTGGCGTGCTGCAGAACCCGATCAAGGCCGAACAGGCCTGATCATGGTGGCAGAGGCCGAGCCGGTCATCGACCGGATCACCTTGACCTCGGCCTATGATGGCTTTCGCTTGAGCGCGTGGCACCTTGCCGCGCGCTCAACGCGTCGTGGAGGTGTTGTCGTCCTCCACGAGGTTTTCGGCCTGACACCGCATATGGCCGATGTGATGCAAAGATTGGCGGCACAAGGCTATGACGTGGTTGCTCCCTCGCTGTTCGACCGCATCGAGCCCGGCTTTTTGCGCAGCAACGCGCAAGAAGGCATCGCGGCCGCGCGTGCCACGCCCAACGCGCAGGCGCTGGGCGATATGCACGCGGCCTTTGCCAGGCTGGGAGAAGGGCCGCACTTTGCCGTGGGCTTCTGCTTTGGCGGGGTAATGGCGTGGATCGCCGCGCAGCATCTCGATGGCCTTGCCGGTGCCGTGAGCTTTTACGGGCGACGGATCATCGAAGAGTTGCAGGCGCCGCTGCAATGCCCGGTGCAGATGCATTACGGCGATCGCGACGGCAGCATTCCGCTGTCCGATGTCGCCCAGGTCGCCGCGCGCTATCCTGCCGCCGCGATCCATGTCTATCCGGCCGGCCATGCCTTTTGCCGCGAAGGCGGGAGCAATTTCAATCCGGCCGCACGCGATCTGGCGTTTCAACGCACGCTGGCCTTCATGGCAGGCCTTGCGCGCTAAAGGTGGTGCCACATGGGGGCCCCGGCCACCGAGCTGCGGAACGTGACGAGATGATCGGCGCGGATCGAGCCCACGAACACGGTTCGTCGGTCCGCACCGCCAAAGGCGATGCTGGCAGGGAAATCCACCACCGCGCCTGCCGGATCTTCAAACAGGCATTGGGCCCGCCCATCGGGGGTGATGCGATGGATGCCGTTGCGGGTAACTTCGCTGACCCATAGGCCGCCTTGCGCGTCGAAGGCGAGCCCATCGACGATCGCGCCATCGAACAGCCGTTCCGGCCCAAAGGTTTCGGCCGTGCCCAGTGTACCCTCTGGCCCCACTGCCATGCGCAGCACTCTGCCCATCCGGCTCTCCGCCAGATAGGCAAAGCGCATGGCCGGATCGAACCGGATTTCGTTGGCAAAGCACAGGCCGCCTGCAGCCAGATGGGCCACCCCGTCTTCCACTTTCAGCACATAGCCATCGGGAATGGGCTGTTCGATCGCGCGCGAGCGCGGTTCGACGCGGGTGGAAATGGTCACCCACAGCCGGCCGTGCGGGTCGAAGTGGACGAAGTTCACCGCGCCCAGCGGCTGGCCTTCGAACCGGTCGATCACGCATCGCGTCGTACCATCGGGCGCAAGCGCGTGCACCGTGCCGCTGTCGATGCCAGCCAGATAGAGCGTGCCGTCGCGATCAAGCGCCACGCCATTGGTGGCTCCGCCCGGGCAGGGGCGATGATGCCAGGCGCCATCTGCGGCGCAGACGCTGACGCCGCCGCGGCTGTCCGAAACGATGACGCTGCCGTCTTGGGCAACCACCACGCATTCCGGCCGCTGCAGATCGCGTCCCATGCGGCCCAGCGGGGTGAGCGTGACGGCCATGGTTCAGTTGACGGCAAGCGGCAGGGCGGCGACCAGATCATCGAGTTCGGCGGGCGTTGCAGCGGTGCCGAAGATATAGTGGTCTGGCCGGATGATCACGGCGTCCGTGCCCAGTTGATCGAGATAAGCATCGCATTCGCCCTCCACCGTCACGGCGCGGGCCCTTTGCAGCCGGACCTGGCTGGCCGGGGCAAGCTGCGCCACCGTCCCGGCCCTGGCGATCACCGCGATGTGGAGGCCGACGCGATCGTCCAGCAAGCGACCGTCCGGCAGGCGCGGCTGTGCCGCAAGCGTGCCGGCGACGGGATCGTGCTGCTGCCCCCACAGGCTGCCGCCCAGCCTTGGCCGGATCGGAGTGAGTACCTGGGGCTGGTCGAGCAGCAGGGCGTCGCGCTGGCGCGCCTTGTCGGGGTCGGTTTCCTGGATGATGTCGCCGATGCGGTTGGCCTCGGCGATGTATTGGCTGACGTGCGGGGCCAGTTCCTGCTGATAGCTGTCGAGCAGGTCAGGGGTGGCGCGGCCGTCGAGCGCCCAGTCGATCTTCCAGGCGATATTGATGATGTCGCGCAGGCCCGAACACAGGCCCTGTCCCAAAAACGGCGGCGTCTGGTGCGCGGCATCGCCGGCAACCAGGATGCGCCCGTTGCGCCAGCGCGACGCGATCGCCGAACCGAAGGTATAGACCACCGCGCGTTCCAGCACGGTGTGTTCGGGGGTGATCCACCGTTTCAACAAGGCGTAGACGCGCTCGGGCTCGGCAAAGGTGGCGGGATCGTCGCCGGGCATGAGCATCACTTCCCAGCGTCGCCGCAGGCCGGCGCCCTCGATATAGGTAAAGGGGCGGGCCGGATCGCAATATTGCACCGTGCCTTCCGGCAATTCGGGCGCGCCGGGCTGCATGATGAAATCGGCCACCAGCCATTGCTGCGAAGGGGCCAGCACCTTCAGTTCGGCGCCGATCAGGCCGCGCACCGTGGAATTCGCGCCATCGCAGCCGACCACGAAGCGTGCGGCGAATTCCGTCGTTTCGCCCCGGTCGTTCTGCGCGGTGATCGCGACGCGTTCGGCATCCTGGGCCAGTGCGGTGACGCGCAAGCCACGCTGCACCGTCACCAGCGACGACCGGGCAAGGCGCGCCTGCAGCGCGTTTTCCAGATCGGGCTGGTGGAACCGGTTGCTGTCGCGCCAGCCGTGCGTGCCTGGCGCGATCGAGCGGGGCCAGTCGATCAGCATTTCCCCTTGCGCGTTTTCGAAACGCATCCGCGCGTAGATGCCCAGTTTGGGGGCCAGCGCTTCGCCGATGCCGGTTGCCTGCAGGATGCGCATCGCCTCACCATCGATGTGGGTGGCGCGTGGCAGCGGATAGGAACTGGGGAACTGTTCGATCACCAGCACCCGGCGCCCCTGCCGCTCCAGCAGGTTGGCAAGACCGGCGCCTGACGGCCCATAGCCGATGATCGCTACGTCGAATGTCTGGGTCATGATCTGGTCCGCGGCGCCGTGTCAGAGCGCGCGGATGGTGCGCGCGGTCATGTCGCTCCAATCGGCCATCGGCTTGAAGCCGGGCGCAGCGCGGCAAAGCGCTTCGGTCTGCGCATAGATGTCTTCTTCGCTGTCGAGCAGGTCGATCGGCGTGCGATAGGGCTGGGTGATGTACCAGGGCGTGTCGGTATAGGCTTCCACCCGGTTGCCTTCGGGATCGGCGAAATAGACCGACCAGGCGATGCCGTGGGTCAGCGGTTCGAGCTTGGCCACGTTGTTGTCGACCAGATAGCGGTACACGCGCCGCAGCTCGCCCAGCGTCTTGAGCCGGAACGAAAGCTGGTTGATCAGATGCTGCTCCCCATCCGGGCGCCCGGTTACCAGCACGAGTTGGTGATGCGAGGTGCGGTCGGCCGTGAGGAAGACGATCGAACGCGCGTCGCTGCGGGCGATGTCGGTGACGGCAAAGCCGAATGCGCCCTGGTAGAAGGCCAGCATCCGATCAAAGTCCTTCACATACAGACCGATATGTCCAATTTCCATCGCTGCACCATCCCGCTTGACCTGGGCGTCGCCCTACCGGCGCGCCCTTGTTGCCGCGGACGGTAGGGGGATGGTGCGCGGCGCGGAACCGACTTGCCTTGGGCGTCCGCCCTGCGAACTGGGCCCAGGCGCGCCGCTAGCCCAAAGTGTCGAAGTTGTAGCTGGTCAGCCTTTCCTCGATCTCGGCCTTGGCGTTGAGCAGCGCGGCGAGAAACTTGTCGATCCCATCGGACAGCCGCACGGCGCGCGAAATCCAGGCGATGTCGATGCAGGCCAGGACGCGGCCGTGAAACTGGATCGGCACCGCGATCGAGGTGGCATGCGGATAGGAAAAACGCTGTTCCACCGCATAGCCCTTTTCGCGAATGGCCTGCAGCATCGGCCGGGTGTGCTCACCCACTTTCGCTTCGGGATCGACGCTGTCGCCGAACTGTTCGAGATGCGACAGGATCTGCTCGGCTTCCTGCGGCGGGCAGAACGCCAGATAAGTCCGGCCCACCGCGCTGGTCAGCATCGAGCGTTGCTGGTCGTTGAATTCCTGCACATCGATGCGGAACGGGTTCTGCAGGTGGGTCGAATCGCGCTGGACCATGGCATAGTCCTCGAAGGTCGCGATCTCGCAGGTCCAGATCACTTCCTTCTGCAGCTTGATCAGCGTGGGCAGCGCCGCCCAATGCGCCCACGCCTTGGCGGTCAGGCCGTTCTCCAGCGTGCGGGTGGCCACCGTGGGGCGATAGATCTTGGCATCGTCCACGCTGATCAGGCCATCGTCGACCAGGGTTCCCAGGATGCGATAGACGGTGGGGCGCGATAGCTGGAGTTCGTCGGCAATGGCCTGGCAGGTGGTGCCGCCGGTCTCGCTGATGATTCTAAGTGCATTGAGCCCACGGGACAGTGCGCGAATGGTGTCGTTCATGGCGTGCCTGACTGTTGAATTGCCCCTCGTGCAAGGCGTTTATCGAACTCCGCGTCCCGACGCCAGAAATGCAGGTACACCAGACGGACCCTTGGCCACTATGGTTGGTCAGCCAAACCCAGACAGCGCATTGATGCCCTGGAGAGCAAAATCGCCTCGGGCAATTTTCAAGCTGGAATGCGGTCGATGTCACTGGAAGATCCTGCGCGCGGCAAGGGCTATGGATGGCGGCTGCGCCTTGGCATGCTGCTGCCATCCAGCAATCCGGTGGCAGAGCCCGAACTGATCCGCTTTCTGCCCGAAGGCGTCTCGCTGCACACCACCCGGCTCAAGCTGGCCGGGAGCACCCGCGACGATCTCCTGGGCATGACCGATGGCGTGGAGCAGGCGGTCGCGCTGCTGGTCGATGCCGGTGTCGATCGCATCGTGTTCAATTGCACGGCGGTGTCCACGTTCGATCCCGCGATGGGCGAGACATTGCGCCAGCGGATGGAAGTGACCAGCGGCAAGCCTGCCACCAGTACATCGGACGCGATCACCGCGGCCCTGGCCGAACTGGCGCCGCGCCGCATTGCGCTGGTCACCCCGTATATCGATCCCGTGGTCAAGCGCGAAATCGCGTTTCTCGAACACTATGGCTATGAAGTGGTGGTCGATTTCGGGCTGGGGCTGGGCGAGGGCAAGGCCATGTCCGCGATCGAGCCTGGCGAGTGGTATCGCCATGCCATGGCGACCGCCGGCAGCGGGGCGGACCTCGTGTTCCTGAGCTGCACCGCGATCCGCGCCTTCGATGTGATTGCCGATCTGGAGCGCGATCTGGGCCTGCCGGTGATCAGCAGCAACCAGGCGATGCTGTGGTGGTGTTTGCGGCAGGCGGGCCTGCGCGACCGCATTCCCGCGCTTGGCAGGCTGCTGGCCTGACCAGACCAAAATCAAAAAATACTGGGGACGATCAAGGATGGAAGCCGACCAATGAGCATCAGGGGACAGGCGCATATCGTCGGTGCCTTTGAGCATCCGCTGCGCGATCTGCCGCAGCATTCCGTGCAGCAAATCCATGCCGAATGCGCGATGGGCGCACTGGCCGATGCCGGGCTGTCGATCCGCGATGTCGATGGCTATTTCTCGACCGGGCAACTCGGCTTCGGCGGCGTTTCGCTGACCGAATATCTTGGCCTGCGGCCCAGCTATGTCGATGCCACTTTCGTTGGCGGTTCGTCCTACATTTCGCATGTCGGCCATGCGGCGGCGGCCATTGCCGCGGGCAAGTGCAAGATTGCCCTGATCACCCAGGGCGCGAAAGTGCGCGGCGTGATCCGCGGCGCCAAGCACACCGCCGATACGCCCGAATTCCCGTTCGAAACCGTCTATGGTGAAACCAACGCGGGCATATATGCGCTGGCTGCGCGGCGGCACATGCACGAATACGGCACCACGCCCGCGCAACTGGCCGCGGTCAAGGTGGCGGCCGCTGCCTATGCGCAGCACAATCCCCATGCGCTTTTGCGCAAGCTGGTGACCATCGAAGACGTGGTCAAGTCGCCGATGATCGCCGATCCGTTGCACCGGCTCGATTGCTGCGTGGTGACCGATGGCGGCGGCGCCATCGTGGTCGTCGCCCCTGAAATCGCGCGCGATCTCAAGCGGCGGTCGGTCAAGGTCCTGGGCCATGCCGAAGCGATCAAGCACAGCGGCGGCCGGCCCAACGATTTCACCAGCACGGGCGCCACCCAATCGGCGCCGCGCGCGCTGGCCGAAGCCGGGATCAGTCTCGCCGACATCGACTATGCCTCGATCTACGATTCCTTCACGATCACCGTGATCATGACGCTGGAGGATTTCGGCTTCTGCAAAAAGGGGCAGGGCGGGGCGTTCGTCGCCGATGGCGCGCTGGCGCTGGATGGCGCGATCCCCGTCAACACCGATGGCGGTGGCCTGTGCAACAACCACCCGGGCTATCAGGGCGGCTTGGTCAAAGTGATCGAAGCCGTGCGCCAGTTGCGCGGAGAAGCCAATGTCAACACGCAGGTGCGCGATTGCCGCATCGCGGTGGCCCACGGCACCGGCGGCGGCATGTCGCGCCAGGCCAGCGTCACGCTTGTGCTGGGCCGGGAGGACGCATGATGAGCAACAGCCCACTTCCCACGCCCGCCCCGTTCGTCTCGGTCGAAACCGAACCTTACTGGTCGGGCGCCAAGGCCGGCAAGCTGGTGCTGCCGCACTGCCGCGCGTGTGACCACACCATCTGGTATCCCAAGGCCTTTTGCGGCGAATGCGGCGCGTTCGATGTCGAATGGCGCGAGGCATCGGGCCTGGGCACGCTCTACAGCTTTACCCAGGTGTTCCGCGGCGAAGGCCCCTATCGGGAGTGCGCCAGTTTTGTCCTGGCGCTGGTCGATCTGGACGAGGGCGCCCGGGTGCTGACCAATATCGTTGATGCCGATCCCGCCGGCCTTGCCGTCGGCCAACGCCTGCGCGCCGTGTTTCACGATGCCGGCGAGGCCGCCGCGCTGGTGCGATTTACCCCCATTCCAACATCGAGCGACACGTGATGCAGAAGATATTTGACGATTGCGCCGCGGCGCTGGCCGATGTTGCCGATGGCGCTTCGGTGGCCATCGCCGGGTTCGGGGTGGGGCATTCCTATCCCAACAGCCTTGTTCTGGCGCTGCGCGAACAGGGCGCAAAGGGCCTCAAGATCGTGGCCAACTCGCTGGGCGCGGGGGAGGATTTCCGCCCTCACATCCTGGTGAAGAACGATCAGGTGAAAAGCGTGGTGCTCTCGTTCTCGGCGCGGCCGGGTCTGCCATCGCCCGAACAGGCGAAGATCGAGGCGGGCGAGATCGATCTGGAGCTGGTGCCACAGGGCATCCTGGTCGATCGGCTGCGTGCGGCCGGTGCCGGGCTGGCTGCCTTCTACAGCCCCGTCACCGTGGGCACGCCGTTGCAGCAAGGCAAGGAAGTGCGCAATTTCAACGGCCGCGATTTCGTGCTCGAACATGCGCTGCCGGTCGATGTCGCGCTGATCCGTGGCTATCGCGCCGATCGGTTCGGCAATGTCGAATTTCGCGGCAGCAGCGCGCATTTCCACGCCAGCTTTGCCAAGGCGGCGCACATGGCGGTGGTCGAGGTGGAGGAGATCGTCGAGCCCGGCGTGATCCCGCCAGAGCGGATTGGCCTGCCCGGCATTTTCGTGTCGCGGGTGGTGCGCACCACCGAGCGCTATCCCGCACCCAAGCGAGGGATGGGGCGCCGCGGCGCGGACACCAACCGCGAATACTTCGGCAAGCCGGCGCTCAGCCGCTCGGCGATGGCACGGCAGGTGGCGGCGATGCTGCCCGAAGACGCCTATGTCAATCTCGGCTCTGGCCTGCCGACGCTGGTGGCGGGCCATGCACAGGGCAAGTCCTTCATCCTGCACGCTGAGAATGGCGCGCTGGGTTATGACCTGGTCGAAGACCCTGACCTGATCGATGTCGATTTCTTCGATGCCGCAGGCAATTTCATCAAGCTGCGCCCCGGCGGCGCGGTGTTCGACAGCGTGGTTTCGTTCGAAGTCGCGCGCTCGGGCAAGCTGTCGGCCATCGTGCTGGGCGCCTACCAGGTCAGCGAGCGCGGAGACCTGGCGAACTATGGGCTGCCCGGCCAGGTCGGGGGCGGCATTGGCGGCGCGATGGACCTTGCCGCCTCGGGCAGCCGCGTCATCGTGTTGATGGAGCACAGCGACAGCAAGGGGCGGCCCAAGCTGGTGTCCGAGTGCACTTATCCGCTGACGGCGCCGGGCTGCGTGAACGTCGTGGTGACCGATCTGGCCATCATGGAAATGCGCGAAGGCACTTTCACCGTGACCGCTATCGTCGAGGGCTTCTCCAAGGAAGAGATCGCCGCATTGACGCCGATGGCACTCGCATTTTCCGAAGAAATTGCATCCATTCCCGTGAGTTAAGCGCGCCATTATAATAAGCAGGAGGATATTCGCTATGAAAGTTTCCCAAACAGTCACGCTCAACGCTTCGGCCGACGAGGTCTGGAACTACGTGCGCGATTTCTACAACTTTGCCGAATGGCAGCCGCACATCACGTCGATCGAGCGCGGGGTTAACCCCGGTGAGCGCAAGGTGCTGATGAAGCGCGGCAACACCGTGCTCGACCGCATCCACACCCTCGACGATGCCGAAAAGGTGCTGGCCTACGAAATGGTCCCCAACCAGGACCTCCCCCCCGGCGTGCCGCGTCTGGAAGGGTTCCTCGCCAAGTTCCACGTGACTGCCGAGGGCGACAAGGCGCAGGTCGCCTACAGCATCGAAGTGGAAATCCCCGAACCGATGCGTGAAATGGCCGAAAAGGGTATCGGCGCCGATATCTCCGGCGCGCTTGATGGACTCAAGGCCAAGTTCGGCTGAGCCCGCATCGTCCGGCTTGAAAATCGCGTCGCCCCAAAGGCGGCGCGATTTTGCGTTTCCGGCCTGTCGCCAGGCCGGCCTGCTGCGTTGGTCCGCCTGGTGTACATTTTCGGGATTTGCCGTATCGGCAAAAATATACATATTTATCAATAGTATAATTGATGTTTTCCAGTGGGATGAGCCGTCCGGGGCTGGGCGCGGGGGCCAACAGCCTGCTTTGCGGCCCCCGCCCGACGTAGTATCGTCGCAGGCATAGAAACAAAAATATTTGGGAGATTGCCGGTGACCTACAGGCGCATCCGCTCGCTTCAGCGCGGCATCGATGTTCTGCGCTTCCTCAATTCCGTCAAAGGCGCCCAGCCGACCGACATTTGCAAAGAATTGAAACTGCCTCGCCCCACTGTCCATCGCATCCTTGAAACGCTCGAGGAGATGAAATTGGTTCATCGTGGCTACAACGCCCGCGAATTTCGCCTGACCGGCGGGGTGCAGCGGCTGGCACGGGCCAAGGGCGTGCACGAAGAACTGCGGCAGGCGGCTTGGCCGGTCATGCATGAATTGACCGCGCGCTATCTCTGGCCGTGCGACCTGGCGGTGTTCCAGGACAACGCGATGCTGATTATCGAATCCACCCATCGGCTTAGCCCGTTCTCGTCGGACATCGGCATGGTCGGGCGGCAGCGCCTGATGCTGCTCAGCCCGCTTGGCCGCGCGTTTCTGAGCCATTGCGATGCCCCGCAGCGCGCGCTGATCCTGGAAGCATTGGCCGCACAGAGGCTGCCCGACGATGGGTTGATGGCCGATCGCGAGGCGATCGATCGCATCGTCGAGCAAGGGCGTCGTGACGGTTTCAGCATGTGTCCCGAACTGCCGCATACGCGCTGCGCCAGCATTGCCGTGCCTATCCGGGCCGGGGGCGAGGTCGTGGCGGCGATGAACCTGGTCTGGGACCTCAAGGAAATGCCGTTCGATCAGGCCCGTGAACAGCTGGGCCCGCCCTTGCTTGCCGGGCGCGACCGGATCGAGCGGCACCTTGCGGATCTCGTCGCCGATGCCCTGTCGGCGCTTGGGGGGGAGCAGGCGATCCCGGTTCATGATGCGGCCTATGCCGCGCTGCCTTTGGCGCAAGACGGGCTTGCCGTCGAATTTGCGGAATAACCACCCGATCCACCTTTCCTTTCTGCAGTTGGAGTGTTGCCTTGAGTACGATTGGTTTTCTCGGAGCCGGGCGCCTTGCCCAGATGCTCGCCCCCAAAGCGGCCAAGGCCGGCTGGGATGTCATCCTGTCAAACTCGCGCGGGCCCGAGAGCCTTGCCGAACTGGTGGCCAAGATCGAAGGCAACGTGTCGGCAGCCACGCCGGCAGACATGGTCAAGGCGGCCGACGTCGTGATCCTGGCCATTCGCTGGCCGCAGATCGAAAGTGCGGTCAAGGATATCGACTGGACCGGCAAAGTGGTGATCGACGCCACCAACAACCGCCTTGGGCCCAAGCCCGAGGATGTCATCGAAATCGGCGACGTGCTGTCGAGCGATGTGGTTGCGGGGCTTCTGCCCGGTGCCCGGCTGGTCAAGGCGTTCAACCACGAGCCCATTCCCGTCTATGACCAGACGTTGCCGCCGGCGGGCGAAGAGAATGTGTTGTTCCTGGCCGGTAGCGACAGCGAGGCCAATGCCCTGGTCGCCAAGCTGATCAAGGACCTTGGGGCAGAGCCGGTCGACCTTGGCGCGATCGACGAAGGTGGCAGGCTCATCGCCATGGGCGGGCCGCTCGCCAACAAGTTCAAGCTGTTTACCAAGGCGGGCGCCGAAGCGGCCATTGCTGCTGCACGCTAAGCCCAATGCGCGGCGCGTTTCGTGGGGGAGAGTCTCCTCTCGAAACGCGCCGTTCCTTTATCCGGCAAAGTCACGCAGACCGGCGGCGCCAAACGCTTTCGCAATCCGCGCCTGCGCCACGCCTCCCCGCAATCCATCCCGCTGCGGCGAAGTATGCGCCCGTTTTCCGGCATTTCTGACCCCGCGGTCCCGTCCCAATCCACGACACCAAGCGGACGCGCCAAGGCTGGGCGTTGCGCAAACCCCCGGTAAAAGTCTGGATGGGGAGCAGGCCACACAATATGGCAAAAGGGGAGGAAAATGAAAAAGTCTCTACTTGGGCGTCCGCACTTGGCAGCATCTTGCGTCAGTCTGGTCGCTCTTGTGTCCTATGCATCGCCAGTTCTGGCGCAGGCGCAGGACACGCCGGCCAAATCCGCTCCGCAGGCTCCCGAAATCATCGTGACGGCGCAGTATCGTTCGCAAGCGCTGCAGACCATCCCGCTTGCCGTGACGGCCGTTTCGTCCGAACAGATGAAGCAGCGCAACCAGTTGAATCTGGTGGACCTTGCCGCTTCGGCGCCCAGCGTGACCATTCAGCAGGGCAATTCGGGCTATGGCGCCACGCCATCGGTGGCGATCCGCGGCATCGGCGCCAACGACTACAATTTCGCGCTTGAGCCGGCCGTCGGCATCTATGTCGATGATGTCTATCAGCCCACGCTGTTCGGTTCGGCGCTCGATCTCATGGATCTGCAGCGGGTCGAGATCCTGCGCGGGCCCCAAGGCACGCTGGCGGGCCGCAACTCGATCGGTGGCACGGTCAAGCTCGTGTCGAGCCCGGTAACGAACGAGTTGGGCGGTTCGCTGACGGCGGCCTATGGCAGCGCCAACAAGGCGACCATCCGTGGCATCCTCAACCTGCCGCTGACCGATACCCTCGCGGTCCGCGTCTCGGGCTATTTCTCGCGGCAGGACGGCTATGTCGATCGTCTCGACTATGGCTGCCTCCACCCCAATTCTGGCGTGGCGGCACAGACCACTGCGGCGGGTTGCAAGCTCGGTACCGAAGGCGGCACCAAGCATTTCGGCACCCGCGTGGCCTTGCGCTGGACGCCGACCGACCGGCTGGAAGTCAACCTGTCGGGCGATCTCAATTTTGCGCGCGACGAACCGGCTGGCACCATCCTGATCGCGGCGCGCGATACCTATGCTCCGTTTTCCAACAAGACCAATTTCCCGCAATTCGTCACAGGCGGCGGCTTCGTCAACTATTCCACCTATGCCGTGCCCGAGGAAAACTGGAGCCCGGGCGCCTATTCGCGCTCCAACAGCCATGCCGCCTCGCTGAAGGTGGAATACAAGATTTCGGACACCGTCTCGCTGACCTCGATCTCGGCCTATACCGGCTACACCGCCCAGTTCACCAACGACGCCGATGGCGGGCCGCTCAACGCTTCGCTTGAACAGAACGACCTGACGTTCGATGCCTATAGCCAGGAACTGCGCCTGAGTGGCAAGATCGGTGCGTTCGACTGGATCGTTGGCGGCTATTTCTTCAACGGCGATGGCGTGCAGGCGGGCCGTTTCAACCTGGGCTTCACGGGCCCTGCGTTTCTGGTCAACGCCGACACGCAATATACCGACTTCACCCAGGGCGATATCGTGAAGTCCAAGAGCCGCGCCGTGTTCGCGCACACCGACTGGCACCTGGCCGACAGGACGACCCTCACCGTGGGCGCCCGCTACACCCACGAGTCCAAGGACTATCATTTCATCCGCGCGGCTGTGACCGTGCCCGAAAGCGACCTCAACGCCTCGGTCAACGGGCTGACGGGCACTTACTCCAAGGGCATTGTCGATTTCCGCGTCAGCCTGGACCAGCGCTGGACGCCCGATGTGATGACTTACGCGACGTTCTCGACCGGTTTCCGCGGAGGCGGCGTGAACCCGCGTCCGTTCGTGCCCTCGCAGATCGCCTCGTTCGGGCCGGAAAAGCTCTACAATTTCGAACTCGGCACCAAATCCTCGCTGTTCGATCGCCGGGTGCAGCTCAATGCTGCGGCATTCTATGACATCTACAATGATTTCCAGCGCACGATCACCAATGGCTATGGCGGTTTTCCCGCTTCGGCGATTCCGCTCAATTCGGGTGACGGACGCCTCTATGGCTTCGAACTGGAACTGAGCGCGCGTGCCACCAACGCTTGGTCGTTCGATGGATCGGCAAGCTACACGCGCTTCAAGACCACGCGGCTCAGCGCCGATGCGCAGGCATCGGGCGTGACCGAGACGATGGACCCGATCTATATGCCCCGGTGGCGCGCCAACTTCGGCACGCAATATGAATTCGATCTGGGCACCGTCGGATCGCTCACACCGCGGATCGATGCGAACTATCAGTCCGATCTGTTCACCAATACGGTGAATGCGGAAGTCAACCGGCTGAAGGGGCGCACCATTTTCAATGCGCACCTGACGTGGAAATCTGCCGACAAGCTGTGGCGCGCGGCGCTGGATGTCAGCAACCTGACCGACAAGTACTACTATCTCAACATCGACGATACGCTGCAGGGCAAGGGCACGGTGCGGGCAACGCCCGCGCGCCCGCGCCAGTTCGTGCTGACGGTCGAACGCAAGTTCTGAACGCACAAGGGTGCAGTGCCGCCCGCAGGATGTCCTGTCCTGCGGGCGGCTTGCCGTCGTGTCAGGAAAAGGCGGATGGGTTGGGCGGCGGCGGGTTGCGCGCCACGTTCATCACCATGGCCAACATCGCATAATAGCCACAGATCGCGCAGAGCTCGACCACGCCTGCAGGGGCCAGAAGCGCTTGGGCGCGGGTGAACGTCTCGTCGTCCACCTGGCCGGTCGCGTGCAACTGGCGCGTGAAATCGAGCACGGTGCGTTCGTCGGGCGCCAGGTCTTGCGGCACGTCGCCGGCGGCGATCGCCGCGATCGCTGCCTCGGCAAGCCCCGCCTCGCGTGCAAGCGGAGCATGCACCTGCCATTCGTAGTCCTGTCGCCAATGCCGGGCGGTGGCAATGATCGCCAGTTCGCGCAGCCGGGCCGGGATCGTGCTTTCGAACCGCAAGTAAGCCCCCAGCGCCTGGGCTGGTCCAAATACCCCGGTGCTGTGCAGCAATACGGCAAACGGGCCGCGCACGGCCTGGCGCGGGCCGGCGGCCAGCGCGTCTGCCGCCGCTTTCTGGTCGGCCGTCATCGCCTCGGGCGTAACGGCAGCGATCCGCGGGGCATTTTCGAAGTCCATGTTTACACTCCCATTTCTTGGCAATTCTGTCATCCGGCAAGTCTTGCCGGGTAACAAGGCGGCGTTTTGCTTTGCCCGGCTGATGTACTCGTGGCGGACGAAGACGGGCGGCAACTTGTCCGCTGAACCCATGCGCAGCAAGGTCGATGGCATCAGTTCGCAGGAGTAACGAAGCTGTGCCGAAACCCATTCATGCCGTGATCGAAAGGCAGACCAGTCTGCCTCAACCCGAACCGGGGCTGACACCTGACGAAGTCATCCGGCGCGCGGCGGCGCTGCGTCCGCTGCTGCTCGAAGACCAGGCCAACAGCGAAAAGCGGGGCTGCTGCTCGGTGGAAATGCACGAGCGTTTCCGCAAGGCCGGTTTCTACCGCATCCTGCAGCCGAAAATGTACGGCGGCTATGAATTCGACCTCACCGTCTTTGCCCGCGTGATCATGGAAGTCGGGCGCGGCTGCCCCGGCACGGCATGGGGGCTGAGCCTGGCGTCAGGGCATGCGCTCAACGTCGCGGCGGTGTTCCCCAAGGACGCGCAGGACGCGATCTTTGGCGAAACCGGCGAATTCTGCGCGCCGGCGCGCGCCGTGCCCAGCGGTACGGCCACCGAAACCGACGATGGCTGGATCATCGATGGCTTGTGGGACTATTGCTCGGGCTCGCCACACAGCAACTATGCCATTTTCGGCGTGCGCATTGCCGGCGGAGATCCAGCCGGCTCGCCGCAGATCGGTATCGCGATCGTCCCGCGCGCGAACTGGGAACTGCTCGACAACTGGCGCGGCTTCATTGGCCTGCATGCAAGCGGATCGAACAGCATCCGGATCAACAAGGTCCTGATCCCCAAGAATTTCCTGGTCCGGCAGAATCTGTTCGATCTGGATATTACCGGCGGGACGGTGGGGTATCACCTTCACGGCAACCCGATGTATTCGGGCCGCATGTTCGGCTTTTTCCAGACCGAGATCTCGTCCATCCTGGTGGGTGCCGGCTTTGCCGCGCTCGATGAATTCGAGCGCATCGCGCGTGCCAAGATGGCCGGGCCGAGCACGCCGATCGTCAGCGCCGGGTTGCAGGATCTGACGCGGCCCTATGGTATCGCGCTGGGCCTGCTGGAAGCGGCCCGCAATGCGGTGCTGGCGGGCGCGCAGTCCTATCTCGATTACTGCGCTGCCGGGATCAAGGACCCGGCCGCCTATACCGCACTCGACGACATGCGGATCCAGGCCGGCATGCAGCATGCCGCGCGTCTTGCCGGCGAAGCGATCGACCTGCTCTACACCTCGGTCGGCACCAGCGCGGCGGCCAAGGATGGCACGCGCCTCCAGCGCTATTTCCGCGACATGTCGATGGCACGCACCAATCCGGGGCTGGCGGTGGAACGGGCTGCCGTTCAACTGGCGGGTCGTTCCATGAAAGAGCGCTTGGCACCTGCCGGTGTGCAGTGAACCTCGAAGCCGGGCAGCAGGGTGAAAAGGCACTGGTCGCGTCTCCCGCGGAGGCGCGACCAGTCGCTTTGGGATTGCTGCAACGCCCGTTCCTGTCGATATGGGCGTTGCGTGGCTTGTCGGTGCTGGGCAACCAGCTGATCGCCTTTGCCCTGTCGCTCGAACTGTACCAGACCACCGGCTCGGTGCTCTATCTTGGCCTGCTGGGGTTGATCCAGTTCGTGCCGGGCATCTGCTTTGCATTGCCTGCCGGCCACTTGATCGATCGCTTCCCGCCCGGCCGGGTGGCCGCGATCGCCCAGGTGGTGAATGCTCTGGCGGGGCTCATTCTGCTGGTGCCGACGGTGATGGGTTTGCCCGTCACCGCTGCCGCGCTGTTTGCCGCGGCGTTGATCACCGGTTTTACCCGCGCGTTCGAGCATCCGGTCAATACGGCGCTCATCCCGCAGGTTGTCGCGCCCGAGCATGTCGGCGCGGCGGTAGCCTGGACCATGTCGGTGGCCAAAGTCGCCGGATTGGGCGGTCCGCTGCTGGCAGGCGTGTTGTACGCGATCAATCCGCAGCTCAGCTTTGGCGTGGCCGTGGTGCTATGGCTGGCCGCCGCCGTGGCGGCACTTTCCTTGCCGGCCCCGTCCAGAAGGCCGGCTCATCAGCCGCTCGGGCTCAAGTCCGCCTTCGCCGGATTTGCCGTGATCTGGCGCGATCGCGTTCTGGGCGGCGCGATGGTGCTCGATCTGGTCGCTGTCCTGTTCGGCGGCGCCACGGCGTTGCTGCCGGCTGTCGCGCTCGACCTGTTGCATGTCGACGCCGTTGGCCTGGGCATATTGCGGGCCGCACCGGGCCTGGGCGCTGTTGCCCTGGGCATCTGGCTTGCGCGCCATCCGGTATCGCGGAATTCCGGCAGCGTGCTGATCGGGGCCACGCTGGTGTTCGGCCTCCTGACCTGCGCCTTTGGCCTGTCGCGCAGCTTCGTGCTGAGCAGCCTGTTGCTGGCCGGGATCGGCGCGGCTGACATGGTCAGCATTCACATCCGCAGCGCGCTGGTCCAGCTTCGCACCCCGCCAGAACTGCGCGGCCGCGTGGGCGCGGTGAACGGCATCTTCATCAGCAGTTCGAACCAGATCGGTGCGTTTGAATCGGGGGTGACGGCAGATCTGCTGGGGCTGGTTCCGGCGATCGTGCTGGGCGGCGCGGTCACCACGGCTGCGGTGCTGGTTATCGCGGCAAGGTTCGCATCCTTGCGCCAATTGCGCAGCTATTGATCCGATCGGCGATGTGCCCGCGCAGGCATTGCGCCTGCCAAACAACAATCCTGCCCTGACGCACGGCGATCGACGGCGCGCTTCCGCTGCCGGATACCCCCGCGCGGCGATCTAAGCCGCCTAGAAACCTGGGGGCTCTTCACTTGTCGACAAAGGGGGCGATATCGCGACTGCGGTACGCAATCACCCTTTCCTACCGTGGGCCGTACAGTCGTGTTCAGGACATGAGCCAACCCTTGGCGATGATCATCGCCGGCCGCGGCCAGGCGTTCTCCAGTAAATATCGGCGGCAGCGATAGGTGTTATCCGGTCAAGCGACTTTACCGGGCGGATCGCCTGCAGGATATCTGCGCAGACTCAGCGTGGCAAAGATTTATCAAAAATTAAATGGCGCCTCGCCGCGTTTGGGCAATCAAAATGCCCTCTTAATAGAAATCGAATTCTCATATATATAATTATAATATTAGCGGAAAATAAAAATATCATTAGGGAGGATGGCCTTGAAGAAAAACTTCATGATATCGACAATTATTGTCACGTCGTTCTGCAGCATGCCCTCTGTTGCATGGGCTGACGGCGAGAGTGGATCTGTTGGGCTCCAGGAGATCGTCGTTACTGCGCAGCGCAAGTCTGAATCCGCCCAGAAGGCAGCGGTTCCGATCGACGTCATCTCACAAGCTGCCCTCGCCAATGCCGGCGTTACCAGCGTTAACAACCTCAATACGGTAGCACCCGCTCTGACTGTCGCCCAGGCTGGCGGGTCTACGACCAGCTTCTTCCTGCGTGGCGTGGGTAATTACAACAACAACGGTTACAGCGATTCCGCGGTCGCCTTCAATCTTGACGGCATCTACATCGCCAAGCCGAGCGCGGCGGGATCGTTCTACGATTTGCAACGGGTAGAGGTCCTAAAGGGGCCTCAGGGCACTCTGTATGGGCGCAACGCCACGGGTGGCGCGATCAACGTCATTCCCCAGCATCCGGTCATCGGCCAGAATTCGCTCGATCTGACTCTGGGCTATGGCAACTACAACCGGATCGAAGCCGAGGCCGCCGCAAACCTGGCTGTGGGCGACAACTCTGCCTTGCGCGTCTCCGGTCGCATCCAGCGCTCCGACGGCTATAACGCCGATGGTACGGATGACAGCAATGCCAAGGCGGTTCGCGTGCAGTTCCTGACCAAGCCCGCACCGGGCGTGAGCCTGCGACTGTCTGCCGACTATACCAATATTGGCGGGATGGGGGCCGGCCAAGCCTATAATGGGTCATTCCAGTATACCCCCGGCGCGCCGCAGACAGCCAGTTCGCCGGCCGACTATTCCTTTATGCCGGTCAATCTGGCGGCGCGGAGCGGGCTGCTGACCACGCAGGCGCGCGACTACTTTTCCAAGCTGGTAATCGGCGGCTCTTTCAACAATCCCGCCCCCTTGGCCACGCCGAAGCTCAATGACAACATCTGGGGTGTTCACGGCGAACTCAACATCGACACCGGCATTGGCCAGATCACGTCGATAACCGCCTATCGCAAGGCGGTGCTGGACGACCTTTACAACGGACCATCGTTCAGCGGCTCCTACGACCAGCAGCACGACACCCAGTTCAGTTCGGAAATCAGGCTGAACGGCAAGCGTATCGGCATTTTCGACTGGCTCGTCGGCGGGTTCTACATGGATGAAAAGCTGTCCGGGAACGCTGTCTACGCGCAATATGTGCTCAGCAGCATTCAGGACTATCGGCAGGATTCCCGGTCGACGGCCACGTTTGGTCGCATTGTCGCCAATCTCACCCCGCGCTTGCGCCTGACAGCCGCAGGCCGCTATACTTGGGATCGAAAGCGTTTTGACGGCACCGCGATTTCTCTGCTGAACATTTGCACCAATGCGCCGCCGCCGTACGGCCCCGGCTGCTTTGGCGGGCCGTCGTTGCCGGTCGGCGACACGCTGGCAAGCATCGCTGCGGCCATTCCCGCCTCGCAACTCCCATTCGGCTTCCCGCCTGCTGCCGGCGCCGCCAATGCCCGGCCGTTCGGCTCGGCTGGCAATATCCTGTTCTATTGGCCCACCGACGTCGACCAGACGCAGAAGAACAGCAAGTTCACCTATCGCCTGGGGGCAGAGGCGGACATCGCGGCGGATTCGCTGGCTTATGTCAGCTACGAAACCGGCTACCGCTCGGGCGGCTTCTCGCTTTCGCTCGGCCACGAATCCTATTTGCCGGAAACCATTCGCGCGTGGACGGTCGGTTTGAAGAACCGGTTTTTCAATCGTCGGCTGCAGGTCAACATCGAACTGTTCGATTGGCGCTATTCCAACCAGCAGATTTCGCACTTCGGCCTGGACAGCAACGGCCAGACAAGTTTCTTTGCCGACAACGCCGGCGCTTCGCACATCCGCGGGGGTGATCTGGACGTGCAGGTGAAGGCGACCGATACCCTGCTCCTGACCGGGACAGTACAATATCTCGACAACAAGCTGACGGAGTTCACCTACTCGACACCCGCCGGCGGTACCAATCTTCCGCCTGTGGTGGGCTGTCCCTACACGCCCGGAACCAATGCCCAGGGCGCGGTCTATCTGGTCAACTGCGCCGGCAAGCCGGGCCTGAACTCGCCCAAGTGGTCGATCAACGGTGGTTTCGAGCAAACCTTCCACCTGGGCGACTACGACTTGGCGCTTTCGGCGCAGGGTCGCTATCGTTCCAATGCCGTGGACGGGTTCGATTACCTGGTCCAGCAAAACACTGGCGCCAATTTCAGTGTGGATGCAGCTATCCGGTTCGGTTCCGCCCAGGGCGCCTGGAACGTGACGTTCTGGGGGCGCAATCTGACCAACACGCTGATTCCGGTTCTCACCACGTATAACAGCTCAGTCGCGGGCGTCCTGACAACCAGCTACGCACCCCCGCGGACGTATGGCGTTCGTTTCTCGGGCAAGTTCTGAAGCCCGATAGCAAAAATTGAAAGCCGCTTTTGCTAATAAACGGGGCGATGGCAGATGCTCGGAGAATGATCGCGTTTTCTAGACCTGTCATGATGGAACGATCATAAATTCGCGGCCTGTGGAGCATATTCACAGGCCGCTTTGCTGTCGGTCATTCTTGTTGTGTCCGGCTTCCTTGCCGACGCATCTCTTGCGGCGACATGCCGAAACGCTGGCGGAAGGCTTTCCTGAACGCGTAATGCGTCGCATAGCCTGCTTCCTCTACCAGCAGCTTGATCCGCTCGCCTGCCAGCAGCCGTTCGCGCGCCCGATCGAGCCTGACCATGCGCAAATACTGATAAGGCGTCTGGTCAAGCAATTGCTTGAACCTTAAGCAGAATGTGCTGCGCGACATGCCACTGTTCCTCGCCAGCCTGTGCAGTGGCCAATCCTCGTCCGGCCGATCATGCATCACGGCAAGCGCCGCGCCAATTCCAGGATCGACAAGCGCGCGCAGCCATCCTGCGACTTCGTCGGGATGCCTCAGAATGTGCGATCGGACGATCTGCGTAAATACCAGGTCCGCCAATCTGCTCGAAACGACGGCATAGCCACTTTGCTGCTGTTCGGATTCCGCCGACAAAAAGTCCAACGTCATGCGAAGCCAAGGCTCCATGCCCGTTCTTGCTGCGTCTATCTTGATGAAACGGGGCAAGCCCAGCAGCAAAGGGTGCGGGGTGGTCTCGTCGAGTTCAAATACCAGGGATAGAATGCGGGTGTGCTGTGCACCACCTTCGAGCGTAAGCCTGAGCGGCCGGTTCAGCCAGTCCCCAGGTCGCCACACGTCGCCGCTGTTCTGGCTGACCACCTCGCGTACCGTCAGTTCGCGCAGATGGCCATCTGCGCTGCGCAGCCAATGGCGGTCCCAGCGCGGGAACATCACCAAGTCCCCTTCACGCAACTCAATGGGTTCCATTCCGGGTCGGTCCAGCCAGGCAGACCCTTCCAGAATGTAATGCATGGGCGCACCCGATGGAGCGGATTCGAAATCCACTTTCCAGGGGTTGGCGAAATCGAGCATGGCCAGCAACGAACCGCGTAGCCGTTTGTCTGAAAGCGCTCTGCTGAGGCTGTCCATATCGGTGTCCGAAATGCGTTCGGACGAATAGAGCCCAAAAATGGACCCCAGTCCACTCGAATGGCTTCGTTAATCCGATATTGCTTGCAAACTGGCTCGGATGTCCGGCGACCGAGGGCTGGTGGGTTTTGCACAATCCCATGGAATTGTGCGCCTCGCGTTGCTCACGAGATCGTGGCGGGCGGCTTTGCCTCGGGTCGAAATGATCGGGCAAGCGCACCGCTAGATTGCCAGGCCGGGCTCAAAGGCGAAGCGGCCCTAGGGGCAGTGCGTCCGAGACCAGAACACGAGAGGACAAGGCAATGCAGATCAACGGCGTCAACATGCAGCCAGGGGCTGCCGAATACCCACGCAACCAATGGTATGTCGCAGCCTTCAGCACGGAGGTCACGCGTGAGCCGATGCACCGGACGCTGTTTGGCGAGCCGATCGTTTTCTATCGAACCGAGGCGGGTGACCCGGTGGCGCTGTTCGATCGCTGCCCCCACCGGGGCATGCGCCTCTCGAACGGTGGCGTGCTGTTCGGTGATACGATCCAGTGCCATTATCATGGCATCCGCTTCAATGCCGAGGGCCGGGCCTGCCTCATTCCTTCTGGCGGCGTGCCCACGTCCGCTCTGGCGGTGCGTCGCTACCCGCTCAAGGAAATCGGCGGGTGGATCTGGATTTGGCCGGGCGACGCCGAGCAGGTCGACGAAAGCCTGATCCCCGACCATGATGCCCTCGGGCTGACCGCGCCGGGTTTCCACGCCTATCATGGCCTGGCCCTGACGGCCAATTCCAATTATCTGTTTTCCCTGGAAAACCTGGTGGATGCAACGCACATCTCGTTTCTGCACCACGGGTTGATCGACGATGGCAACGTCGCTGCCCACCCATATGCCTGCCATCAGGACGGCGTGCGCGTGACGATGGTCCGTGAGTTCAGCAACGAGGTTATCGCCCCCATGGTTGCCCGCAGCATGGGCCTCAAGGGAACGCGCGCGGACCGCACGCTGGAGCTGATTAGCTACGCACCCAACGTCTGCGTTGTCCGGCAATGCTTTGTGGAAACCGACAGCGAAGACAAGGCGCGCCGCGACAGCCGCCTGGTGTTCGGCATCACGCCGACCGGACCGCGCAGTTGCATTCAGTTCGTGGCGCTCGCCAACGACTATGAGAACACACACCCCGGCATTTTCGAGGACCTGCGGCACCTGTTGATGGAGGATGTGGTGGCGTTGGACGACATCCAGATCCTGTTCGATCAGCTTGGCCAGGGCCGGGCGCCCGAGGTCGCCGTGCGTTCGGACGAAGGCGCCATTCGAACGCGCCGGCTGATTGCAGCACAGGTGGCGCAGGAGCGCGAGAAAGCCAAGGTGCTCGCATGAGCGCCGCTGTTGACACTAAAGGCCGCGTTCTCGTGGTCGGTGCCGGGATTTCCGGGCTTACCGCTGCCGCGGCTCTTGGCCGGCGGGGCTGGCATGTCGATGTGATCGAGCGCAAGCCGGTGATCGACGACGGTGGCGGGGTCGGCCTCACGCTCGTTGGAAATGCAATGCGGGCCCTGGATGAAATAGGGGTGGCAGAACAGTGCGTCGCTGTCGGCGTGCCGGCAGATTTCATCAACATCATGAAAGCCGAGGGCTCGCTACTGCTCGAAAACCCGCTGCCGCGCATCGGCGGCCCGCGATGGCCCGGCGGTACGGGGATCAAGCGCGCCGCCCTGCATGCCATCTTGCTCAAGGCGGCGAGTGCGGTATCGGCATCGATCCGTTGCGCGTTGACGATCGGCAGCTGGCGCGAGACCGATGACCGCGTCACCATCTCGTTCAGCGATGGATCGACTGCCGATTACGACTTGGTCGTTGCAGCCGATGGGGTCAATTCATCCACCCGTGCCGTGCTGATGCCCGATGTCAAACCGTCGCCCTCGGGGCAGGCGTGCTGGCGCGCGGCCGTTCCGCGGCCGGCCGGCCTGGATCGGAGCCATATCTTCTTCGGAGGCAAGCATGGCGTGGTGGGCGTCTGCCCGGTTTCGTCCGATCTTGCGTACATGTATATCGTCCAGGCGTATGATGGCGGCAGGCAGGCGGAGGATCGGCTCCACACGATCTTTGCCGAGGAAGTGCAGGGCTACGGGGGGCTCATTGCCCAGCTCGTCGAGCATGTGCGTGATCCCGCGATGGTCAGCTTCAGTCCGCTTCCCGCCATGATCGTCCCCAAGCCCTGGGGCAGTGCACGGGTGGTGCTCATCGGCGATGCGGCCCACGCCAATCCTCCGGTGCTGGCGCAGGGAGCTGCAATGGGGATCGAGGATGCCATTGTCCTGGCACAGGAAGTATCGGCTACGCCCAAGGAGATCCTGGCCGCGCGCACCCGCTTTGCCGATCGGCGTTACGAGCGGGCGCGCATGGTGGTGGAAGCAAGCTGGCAACTCGCCCGCGCCGAAGTCGAGCACCAGAAGGACATCGACGTTCCCGGGATCATGCGCGACGTCAGCCAGCAACTCGCCCAGCCAATCTAGGTGTCACGACCTAACCGATCGCGGCGGTGAGGCCCCGCGTCTCGCCGATATGCGCGGTATCAACCCATCGGGCGGTGTCCGGCCCAGGCGGCAATGTTACCCGCGCCTGGCCGAAAGTCTCGAGCATCCCCCCGATGGGTTGGAACCCGTGCAAGTCAAACTCAGTCTTCGCGCTGGACGATGGCCTGGCTGCGCGCGAATATCTGCTCCTTGAGCCATTGCAGGCCAGTGTCGCCACGCCGCATCGAATGCCACTGGATGACTTCGCGAATGGGCGGTGCGGACATCGGTAGAGGATAGACCAGCAGCGGCAAGAGGCGGCTGAAGCGTTTGGCGTGCAGGCCATTGAGCAGCGCCATGCGCCGCGTGCCAATCACGCTCATGGCCACAGCGTTGAAGCTTTCCACCCGCAATTCTGTCTTCAACGCCAACTGCGCCTCACTGATGAAGCGCTCGCTGAAGGACGGCGCCCGCCCTTGGCCAAATGTCACGTCCACGTGCGGGCGTCTGAGAAATTCGTCGAACGTCAATTCCCCGTTTTCCGCGGGTTCTTGATCCCAGGCGATGACTTTGAGCTGATCCTGGAAAAGTGGCCGGCCCGGATGATCGACGTGCGTATGTTCCTCGATGGTAATGAAAATATCAATCTCACCGCGTTGAAACCGGTCAGAGTTGTATTGATTGGGAGTGCACAGGTCAAAAGTAAGGTCCGGCGCAATATTCTGAATTTCTTTGATCGCCTCGGCTAGCGCCACATCGTACACATAATCCGATACGGCGATCTGGAAATTGCGTTTGATGGTCGAAGGATCGAACGCAATCGGAGTGGTGATCGTTGCCCGGATCAGGGTGAGAACTTCGCGCACACGTCCGGCAAGTTCCAGGCCAACTTCGGTTGGCACCATCACACGCCCCACTTGCACCAGCAGGCTGTCCTGAAAGAATTCGCGCAGGCGTGCCAATGCGCCGCTTGTCGCCGACTGGCTCATGTTCAGGCGCCGTGCGGCGGCGGACACGGAGCATTCCTCAATCAGGACGTCGAAGGCCACCAGCAGGTTCAGATCAAGCTTGTCAAAGCGCATAAATTCTCCCCCGTCGGGATAGACCATCTACCGGGCCAAATCGAATCCAATTGGCCATCGTTTTGGCCGATATAACCTATCCGAAGGAACGCTTTTGGGCCGCGCGGCGCAGGCTCTAGTCTCCCGGACAACGGCATGGCTTTCTCAAAGAAGGCGAGCCAGATTGTGGGAGAATGTGGTGAACGGAGGCTTCCATCATTGCCAGCATGGCCGCACCCCCCGAATGGTGCGGCGGGCAGGGCAGTCCTTGGTCGTGGATATCCATTGTCACTATGCCGTGCGCGAAGCAGACGTTCTCTTGCGCGAAGCCATGCCGACTGCGCCCGCAGCCATGCCATTCACGTCCGAGGCTTCCCAGAAAGTGAATGGCGCCCAGTTTGCCGCGATCGGTTCGCGCCTGCACGGCGTGCAGGAACGGTTGGAGGACATGGACCGGCTCGGCATCGATGTTCAGGCCTTGAGCCCATCGCCAGGGCAATACTTCTATTTCGCCGACGCGGAATTGGGACGTGAATTGAGCGTCATGGTCAACGATGGTCTGGCCGATGTGGTTGCCGGCCAGCCGGATCGCTTTGTCGGGCTGGGTCACGTGCCCCTGCAAAACACCGAAATGGCAATTGCAGAGATGCGTCGTTGCGTGACGGAATTGAATTTCCGCGGGGTGGAAATCAATACCAACGTCAACGGGCGTGAACTGGCCGATCCGGCGTTTGCACCATTTTTTGCCGCCGCCGAGGAGCTTGGCATCCTGGTCTTCATCCACCCGCTCGGGTTCACCCACGGCCAGCGTCTGACGGAATATTATCTCAACAACATCATCGGAAACCCGCTCGAATCCACCTTGGCGCTTTCGCATCTGATCTTTGGCGGCGTGCTCGATGCCTATCCGGGACTCAAGCTCTGCGTGGCCCACGGTGGAGGCTATCTGCCAGCCTATTGGGGGCGCATGGATCACGCCTGGAGAGTGAGGCCGGATTGCAACTGCAACAGCGCGCACCCGCCGTCCCATTACCTGCGGCAGATATGGGTCGATACGCTGGTGTTCGATCGGGACCAGTTGGATGCGCTGGTCCGGGTGCATGGCGCCGATCGCCTCTGCCTGGGAACGGACTATCCGTTCGATATGTCTGAACCCGATCCGGTCGGGTTCCACAGCCAGCTCGATCCAGCGGTGCGAGAGAAAGTCCTGGGACTGAATGCGGCTGAATTGCTCGGCCTCGTCGTTGCATAAAGGTGGTGGATCAAAAAATGGCTGTGCATTCTGTGCTTGTCATCGGTGGCGGGATTGGTGGCATGGCGACCGCCATCCGGCTGAGCCAACTGGGACACAAGGTAAAGTTGATCGACCGCGATCCGAACTGGCGCGTCTATGGTGCAGGCATTTCGATCACAGCGCCGACATTGCGCGCTTTCAAGCGGCTGGGCATTCTGGCGCCAATCCTGGAGCAGGGCGGTTTCGTTTCCGGCCTCAGGACCTACCTTTACGACGGTACATTGCTGAACCAGATCGAAACTGCGCCGGTTGAGCCCGGCCTGCCGTCTTCCGGCGGGATCATGCGGCCCCTGCTGCACCAGATCATGTCGCGCGAGGTGCGGGCGTTGGGGGTCGAGGTGGTTCTTGGCGTCACCGCGCAGGAGATCGAGAATCGTGCCGACCGCGTCGCGGTGACGTTCTCCAGCGGGGAGCAGCAATCGTTCGATCTCGTCGTTGGGGCCGACGGCATCTACTCCAACACGCGCAGCATGTTGTTCCCCGGCGCGGTACTACCCGTGCCCAATGGGCAAGGCAGCTGGCGCATCGTGGCCAAGCGCCCTGCAGACATGATGCACGGGCATTTCTACGTCGGCCACGAAAACCTCGTCGGCATTACCCCGGTTTCCGATGACTCCGTCTACCTCTTTATTCTCAATCCCGATCCGCACGGCCGGCGCGTCGCCCCCGCCGAACAGCCGGCGCTGGTTCGCGCCTTGCTGGCCGATTTCGGCGGTGCGGTCGCCGATATCCGCGATGCTGTCTCGCAAGCCAGTTCCATCGTCTATCGTCCGTTGGAAGCCGCGCTCCAGCCAGCGCCGTGGAACGCCGGGCGCGTCGTGCTGATTGGGGACGCGGTGCACGCCACGACTCCGCATCTCGCATCCGGTGCCGGCGCTGCCGTGGAGGACGCCTTGGTGCTGGCCGAGGAGCTGGAGCGCCATGGCGACGATGTCATGGCAGCGCTCGATGCATTCACCGCCCGCCGGTACGAACGCTGCCGCGTTGTAGTGGAAAGCAGCCTGGCGATCGGCCGGCACCAGCTCGAACGGGGGCCGATGGAGAAGCTTGGCCCGCTGATGGCTGCGCCGCTCAAGGCGCTGGCGGCAGAATACTGAACCCAATTCATCAAATCGTGGAGGCACGCCGTGTCTGGAATCAATGGCATCGAGACGATTGTGTACGGCGTCGAAGACGTCGGCATCTGCACGCGCTATTTCACCGACTTCGGCTTGCCGCTGATAGAGTCGAGCGAGAGCGAAGCGTTGTTCGAGATGGAGGAGGGATCTTCCGTCATCATTCGCCCGCTCGATGTCGCGCGGACCGAGGGGCAGGGCCTGGTCGGGTACGGCGTCCAGAAGGTCATCTGGGGTGTGCCCAATCAAAAACATCTCGATCGGGCGGTCAAGCGGCTGAGCGCCGTGACCGAAGTCTCGATCGACGCCGAGGGGACCGCTCATTTCTTCGATTGCGACGGCATCGCTTCGGGTATTCGCGTGTTCGCCAAGCAAAGGGTGTTTGGCGCGCCGGACCCGGTCAATAGCCTGGGGACGATCAATCGGCTGAACCAGCACCGCAAATGGCGGCTAAAGGCCAATCCCAAGACCATCCAGCATGTCGTTTATCAGACGCCAGACCCGCAGGCGAGTTGGGAATGGTACCGGGACAACCTCGATTTCCGCCTGTCGGACGTGCAGGAAGGTTTCGGTGTCTTTGCCCGCGCGCCGGGCACGCTCGATCATCATTCGATCTACTGGCTCAGGGCGGATCTGCCCTTCCCGGGTTGCGACGGCCAGGTTCGCTTCAACCATGCCAATTTCGGCGTCGAAGACATCGACGAAGTCATGGTCGGTGGCAACTATATGGAGCGGCGTGGCTGGAAGAAATCGATCTGGGGGCTGGGCCGCCATCGCATTGCCAGCGCGGTGTTCCTGTATCTGCCCTGTCCAGCGGGCGGCGACGCGGAATATGGCTGCGATAGCGACATGCACGACGACAGCTGGGTGCCGCGCCACTGGAATGCCGGCTTCGGCACGATGAGTTTCATGCATAATCTGCAACCCTGGATTTTCGACGAGAGCCCATGGGAAGTGCGCTATGTCGAAGGCACGACGCCGAAAAGAAAAGAGCGCGCAGGCCACTGATCTCACCGCTTACCGGCATTTCGGGGTAAAGAACATGGTGGAACTGCAGAAGATGCCCCCCGTACAACGGGTCGTCACCGGCCATGATGCGGCGGGGCGAGCAATATTCGTATCAGAGGATTTTGCGCAACCACAGCCGATCGCGTCTGCACCGGCAGACTTTTTGCTGATGTGGACGACGGCTACTGTGCCGGCGGACAACAACGACGAGACCGATGGCCGCGAGCGCGATGCCGGATTGACCCTCAACGCTGGCTCGGTGATCCGGATTGTCGACATGCACCCCGGCTCTGAAAGCCCGATGCACCGCACCAACAGTATCGATTACGGTATTGTGCTCAGCGGTGCCATCGAGCTCGAACTGGACGATGGCGTCACGAAGACAATCGAGGCTGGCGGGATCATCATTCAGCGCGGCACCAACCACTTGTGGCGGAATACGACCGACGCGGTTTGCCGCATTGCGTTCGTGCTGATCGAAGCGCCGGCCTATGTCCACAATGGCCAACCGCTGCCTGAAAACAAGGCGGAATAGCCATGACGATGTTTGATCTGACCGGCAAAGTGGCCTTGGTCACCGGCTCTACCCGCGGGATCGGTCGGGCGATTGCACAAGCGATGATCGCGGCCGGTGCGCGCGTGGTGATTTCCAGCGAAAATGCGGCTGACACGGAAAACGTCGCTTCGGAATTGGGCCAGCTTGGCGTGGTCTGCGACGTTTCCGACCCGGCGCAGCTTGCGACGCTGGTCGACCGCACGGTGGCCGAGCACGGCAGCCTCGACATCCTTGTGTGCAATGCCGGCGTTCCCGAGCAATTCGGGTACTTTGCTGATATGGATATCGAGGAGTATGAACGCGTTATCGGCATCAACCTGACGTCGCAGGTGCTGCTGACCAAGTTGGCCTTGCCCCATTTGATCGAGCGGCAAGGCAACGTGATCTTCACCGCCAGCCTGTCTGGCCTGCGCGGCAATGGCGGAATCAATGCCTATGCTCTGGCGAAGGCGGCGTTGGCCCAGTTGGCGCGCAATCTGGCGGTCCAGCTCGGACCGAAAGGCGTGCGCGCCAATGCCCTGTCGCCAGGCGTCATCGCAACCGAACTGTCGCGTTCCTTGCTGGACAACCACGCAGTGCGCGATCGGCGCATGGCATTGACCCCGCTGCGCCGGCCGGGGACGCCGGCCGAAGTGGCGGGCGCTGCTGTATTTCTCGCCAGCCCTGCCGGGGGCTTCGTCACGGGTCACAACCTTGTTGTGGACGGGGGCACTCTGATTACGGACGGAAGTTGAAAAATGACCGCGATGACACCCAACGCTCTCCTTGCGATCAAAGCCCAGGTCAGAGCGGCGGAAGCGCGTCGTTGTGCGGCATTGGCTGCAGACGACATCGATGCGCTTGCTGATCTGATGGCCGATGATCTCGTGCACGTGCACACCACCGGCAGCGTGCATACCAAGGCCCAACTGCTTGATCATGCCGGGCGCATCCTGCGCTTTTTCGAAGTCCGGCGCGGCGAATTGAACGTGCGCGTTCTGGCCGACGATGTCGTGGTCGTCACCGGACCGATGACCAACGTCGTCGGCCGGCGCGACGTGGACGAGACGATCGAGGTGCAGGCTTTCGTCACGCAGGTGTGGGCGCTGCGCGATGGCGCTTGGCGCACGGTCAGTTTCCACGCAGTTCGCCAAGGCGACTGAAGCACAACAGAAATGGGAGAAACGCTGTGTCGCAACGATACGCGATAGGAACGGCGACACACGGACAACGCGTGTTTGCCTGTGTTATCCGTGGCGAGCATGTCTGGGAAATCGCCCGCTTGCCAGGACTGGCGGCATTTCGTGACACCTTGGCTGTGTTCGAAGCGTGGGATTACGCCGATGGGCAAATTGCGGCCGTGATGCAGGATCCGCCCCCAGATTGCGCCATTCCATTGGCAGATGTGCGGCTCGAGGCACCGCTGCGGCCGCGGCAGATTTTCTGCACCGGCGCGAATTACCGCAGGCATGTGGCCGAACTCACCGCCAAGCAGACTGACCCTGTCACGGCAGGCATGTCGAGCGACGAACGCGTGGCAGCTGCCTACGCGATGATGGACGAACGCGCCCGCAATGGCGTGCCCTATGCCTTCGTGAAGCTGCCTTCAGCCGTGACGGGGCCATACGACCATATCGTTCTTCCGGCGGGTGTCGAAGAGCCGGACTGGGAGCTGGAACTGGGCGTGGTGATCGGCCGCCCCGTGCGGCGCATTTCCCGGGAGAACGCGCTCTCCGCGGTCGCCGGCTATGTCGTCGCCAACGACATTTCGAGCCGTGACCGCATTTACCGTGCTGACATGAAAGTGATCGGCACGGATTGGTTGGCGTCCAAATGCCAGG
Organism: Novosphingobium rhizosphaerae; assembly: GCF_050920675.1. NCBI lineage: Bacteria > Pseudomonadati > Pseudomonadota > Alphaproteobacteria > Sphingomonadales > Sphingomonadaceae > Novosphingobium > Novosphingobium rhizosphaerae. The sequence continues at coordinate 4,332,003 of NZ_CP137861.1, read as the reverse complement.
AATCGTTCTTGCCGCTCGGGCCGTTTATCGCGCCTGCCCGGTTTGTCGTCGATCCGCAGGATTTGCGCATCGAGCTCAAGCTCAACGGGCAGACAATGCAGGATGAATCCACCGCTGACATGATTTTCGATGTTGCGCGGCAGATCGAATACATCTCCTCCCTCGTCCGGCTCTTGCCTGGAGATATAATCTGCACCGGCTCGCCTGCTGGAAACGGCACGCATTACCAGCGCTTCCTCCGGCCGGGCGACGTTGTGGAGGGAACGATCACCGGTTTGGGAACCCAGCGACTGACCTGTATCGCCGAGCCTGTGCAGCCTTGAAAAAGTGCGCATGAATTCCGGGCTCGATTGAACAGGGTTCATCGAGCCCGGGTTGTCATCCTTGTGCGACCTTTTGGACGATGCGTCCAAACAGCGTTTCACCCGCAAGCCCGCGCGCTTCCATTTCTACGGTGTCGCCAAACGACATGAACGGCGTACGGGCTTCCCCGGAATCGGCCAGTTCGATGCCGCGCCGTTCGGCGATGCAGGCCGAGCCAACCTCCCGATAGTTTTCGTTCGATATCGTTCCCGAGCCTATCACGGTGCCGGCGACCAGTTTGCGCGTCCTTGCGGCATGGGCAACCAGTTCGGCAAACGAGAAGGCCATCGGATAGCCATCCACCACGCCGAAGGGCTCTGCGTTCCATTTCACTTCCAGTGGCAGCGCAACGCGACCGTCGCGCCAGGCTTCGCCGAGCTCGTCCGGGGTGACCGCAAACGGCGCCATGGAACAGTGTGGCTTGGCCTGGATCCAGCCAAATCCGGTTTTCATCTCGATCGGCGCCAGTGCCCGCAAAGACCAGTCGTTGATCTGGACGATCAGTCTTATGTGTTCAGCCGCCTGCCGTGCATCGGTGCCCATGGGCACTTCATCGGTTACAACGCCGAATTCGCCTTCGAAGTCGATCCCGTCGGCTTCGGTCGGCACGATGAGATCGTCATAGGGGCCATAGAAATGATCGGATGCTCCCTGGTACATCAGCGGCCGATCGGTGGGCGGCAAATCCATCCTGAACACGCGCGACATGAGCACGGCGTGACTGAGATAGGTCGACCCGTCGAGCCATTGCCAGGCGCGCGGCAATGGTGCCGCCAGATCGGCGGACCGGATCGGTTCGCCGGTGGCAACATCGGCCTCGAGCGTTCCGGCGAGCTGGCGCAGGGCCGGTTCCGCGATTGACCAATTTTCCATCGCCTCCTGCAGCGTGCGGGCAATCCCTGTGGCGGCCACAAAACGGGTGCCATCACGAGACACCACGACCAGTTGACCGTCAGGATCGCCGTTGCGGATCGTCGCAATTTTCATACTATCCTCCCAAGCAAACTTATTGAATTATCATTCGAAAATGCGCCGGATAAGTGCGTCTACACTCCCATCGTGCCGGAAGCCGAGACTGTCGGCCAAAGGCGTTTTCAGATCTGGTTGTCGCCCGAACTGCCGTTCCACATCCGGGTCCGGGTGAAACGCCACAGTGGCTCCGCTATCGGGAAAACGTTGCGCCAGGCCGTCTATCAACGCGCGAAAGCTGATTTTCTGGGCCGGCAGGGTAAAGGCGCGGCGGGTGCCAAGCCTTTCCGGCGCTATGCTGCCGGCGTGGACCAGGCAGGCCACGCAGGCGGAAACGGAGAGCCACCACGCGGCGCCATCTGCTGACACGGGAAGACTCTGGGCACGGCCGGCCTCATAATCAAAAAACAAGGTATTCATAAATGCGGACCGCAGGCGCTGGTCAGTGTCTCGGCGGGCGACGATGCCCGGCAAGCGAAGGGCCAAGCCATCAATCCAACCCCGCCCGCTCATGTGTTCAATCGCGATTTCGATCATGCGCTTGTGGCAGCCGTAGACCATGGCCGGACGAGGCGTCGTCTCGTCGTCGACAGGATCAGTCTGATCCGGTCCGAACACAGCAACCGAGCTTGCAAACACCACGCGGGGGCGGTTTTGTGCAATCCGCAGGCGTTCGAGCATGTCCAGTGTCGCGTCGACATTGGTTTTTCGCGCGCGCACTGGGTCCGCTTCCGCAGCGCCGCCGAGGATGCTGCCCAGATGGAACACGATGTTGGCGGGCGTGCTGAATGCCCGATCCAGAACACCGGCGTCAGTCAGGTCGCCGGTAATCATTTCGATGCGGTCGGTTTCGAAAGTAGACGGTGCTGTAACGTCGATCAATGCGAAATTGCAATCCGAATAATCGGGAGAGGCGAGCAACGCATGGACTAATCGACTGCCTATGAAACCGCCGGCGCCTGTCACGACAATTCGGCGTTTCTCGTCCTTATCCATGGACGTCTACTCCCTACCCCCAATCTTTTGTTATCCAGAGTTTGCGGGAAAGATCTTCAACGTGTCAAAGCCTTCTGGCCGAATGCACCTATCGTCGCCGCAAATAGGACAGATCTTGGACGGCTTGGACAGATTCCACAGCGCCACGGCTGGAGGTAAAAACCGCCAGTTCAGCGTCGGCCCGGCAATGACGCTCAGGTGGGGTCTGGAAACGTCATGCGCCCGGAGCGGCGGAGCTGCGCTGGACTCATGCCGGTGTGCTGCTGAAAAGCCCGGCTGAAGGCGAAGCTGCTGCTATAGTTCAAGTCATGCGCGATTTTCGCCACGGACTCGCCCTGGAGCAGCTGTTGCTGCGCTGTTTCGAAGCGCACCTGTCTGACGTAGTCCGCTGGGCTTGAACCGATGGCATGCTTGAAGTGAGCGGCGAACTTGGATCGAGACTGCCCTGCAAGAGATGCCATCCTGGCCAAATTCCAGTTCATGCCTGGCTTGGCATGGATGTGGTGGAGCAAGCGCGCCAATTTGGGATCGGTCATGCCGCGCAGCCGGCCGGGACCATGTTCATGATCCAACGTCCATGATCTCAGTGTCTCGATCAGCAACGCTTCCAGCAGGCGCGCCGCGGTCGCCGCATAACCCGGGCGGCTGTTGCGTTCCTCGTCGACAAACCCGAGGACTGCCTGAAGCAGCCCTTCTGTCCCTTTGCCCAATTCGTTGGTCACGATCACGGCGGGCAGATCCTGCAACAAAGATCCCAGATGAGGCTGCTCGAAAAGACAGATTCCGCCGAGTAGTGTTGCCGCGAGAGGTTCTTCGCCAGCTTCGATTATCAACGACTGGTCCAGCCCGTCATCTGGCGACCATTGCTCGGCATGGTCGCGCATGGCCAGATCGAGAATGCCGTACCGTTGCACGGCCAGCCCCGTTTCGATCCGATAATTGGGCCATCGCGGCAGGAATATCAGGTCGCCGGAGGTCAATACCTCGACCCTGTCCTCGCAAACCAATCGCGCGGTGCCGCTGACGAGATAGTGGAACGGGCAGGCGCCATCCATGCGGCTGTCGGCTCCCATTTCAACCACTACATCTCGACCAAGTTGCATGCGTGCAATGAGGGGCGAGGTCAGCCTGATCCTGGCAAGCGCGAAGGCAAGTGCATCCATGTGGACGATCTGTATCGAAATAACGCCGAATTGTCACTATTCATGCCAGGACTGCACCGGCATTCTGAAGCGCGCAAAAGACAGGAGAGGTTTGTGTATCCACTCAACGCGGGCGCCCCTTGGCCGGTAAACCAATGGTATGTCGCCGGATTTTCTTCCGAGATAAGCGAAACGCCAATGGCGCGCTTTTACCTCGGGCGTCGTGTCGTGGTGTTTCGCGACGATCAGGGCGAGGTCCACGCCCTGGCAGGTCTTTGCCCGCACCGCATGATGCCGATGGAACTGGGTACGCTCAAGGACGGCAAGATCGTGTGTGGCTACCATGGGCTTGCCTTCGACCTGCAGGGGAAGTGCGTTGCGGCGCCGACTGCGGTTTCGGTTCCCAATTGCGCACTGGACGCATTCCTTGTCCGCGAGGCCGCCCCTCTGGTGTGGATCTGGATGGGGGATGCGGCGCTTGGCGAACGCACGCCCTTGCCGCCACAACAGGCGTGCCTGATCGGCAGCGAGGGCTGTTTGACCCAGTGTGTCGACTACACGCTGCTCAAATCTCGCTACATGCTGTTGATCGACAATCTGTTTGATCTGAGCCATCTCGGATTTATCCATGCCAGCATCGTGGGCGAGGGCGGCATCGCCTTGATCAAACCCGATGTGGAGGAGCGCGAGGGGCGCCTCATCGTTTCGCGAACCGAATGCGACACGCCGCCCGACGATTTTCAACGGTTCCTTTTTCCCGACATTGCCGAGCGCGTGACCGTTGGAATTGGCACCGATTTGATTGGCATATCGCTGATCAACGCCGGCAGTTTCACGCGTTCCGGTCCCTCTGCCGATTCGGCTCTACTGGGCCAGGTGAACTTCATCCATTGCCTCACTCCCGAAACCGAAACGACCACGCATTACTGGATCATGCTCACGCGAGATTTCCGCCTCGATGATGAAATTCTGAGCAGCGCCCTTGCCGCGCAAAACAAGGCTGTCGTCGCGCAGGACAAGGCCGCCCTGGAAGCAATCGAGGAGGCTTTCGCCTCAGGCACGCCGTTGCCCCGGGAAATCTCCATGTCCTCCGATTTGGGAGCAATGCGCGCGCGTTTGCGGATCACGCAGATGATCCGCAATGATGCTTCCGCGCTCGCTCCGCCTTGAGCGCAACCGCTTCGTACTGGCGGCGCGAACCTGGCAACGAGCAACCTTGGCATCGTTCTACCCTGTCCGGGACATTTTGATGTTGCGTGACAGACGCGGTCCAACTGTCCTTTTCCCCGCCCTCGCGCTCGCCGCGGCCCTGCTCATCTGGCAATGTGATCGGGGTGTCCCGAGCCACGCCGCCCAGCATGCAGCGCAGCTCATCAATGTCCGTAATCGCGGGTGGGCGCCATTTCTTGGGCATCCGCTGCCGTAAGCGCTTGGCTATTTCAATGGCCGAGCCGCTTGGCGGAGACGGAGGGATTCGAACCCTCGGTACCGGATTTACCAGTACGACGGTTTAGCAAACCGTTGGTTTCAGCCACTCACCCACGTCTCCGGATCGCAGCGGCGAGGGCGGCCTATAACGGGGGTTGTGGGGCGGGGCAAGCGGTCTGTTGTGATTTTTCCCCAGGCCTGCGGATCGCCCTGTGGACAGTGGCCTTGGCCGCTCCTGGCGCCTGGCCGGCGCGGTTCGAATCCGTTTGGGCGCAATTTCGACTCGGCTCATCGCCCGTTCATTGTGAAGGGCGAAACCTGTGGCGGAAGGAAACAATCGGATTGCCGCGCGGCGTGGCTGGCGCCATGTCCGGCAGGTCGCATGAAGGGGACGGGAAACACAATGAAGCGTGCCATCCATTATCGCATGGCCATGGGCCTTGCCGGCCTTGGCCTGGTTGCAGCGCCCTTGGTCCCAACGCAGGCCCAGGCCCAGGTGCAGACGATCGATCCCAATTCCGCGATCGACAGCGACCTGGCGCCGCAGCCCGGCACCACCCCGGCCGCGCCGCGCGCCACGCCGGTGCAGCCGGCGCCCACCACGCCACCGCCCAGCGGTGCGCCTTATGCCAGTCCCGCCCCGGCAACCGCTCCCCTGCCGCCTGCCGCCCCGTCGGCTGCCACCCCGCCGCCGGCAGGGGCGCAGCCAGCCGGTGCCAACGGCCAGTCGTGGCATGAAGACGATCTGATCGGTGCGGCCGAGGGCGTGTTTGGCAAGGGCGCCAAGGGCCTGGCCATGATGATCCGCGACATCCTCAAGAAGCAGGGTGAGCCGATCGGCTATATCACCGGGCGCGAGGCGGGCGGCGCGCTGGTGGTGGGCGTGCGCTATGGCTCGGGCACGCTGCACCACAAGGTGGAGGGCGACATGCCGGTCTATTGGACCGGGCCTTCGGTGGGTTTCGATGCGGGGGCCAATGCCGGCAACACGTTCGTGCTGGTCTACAATCTCTATGACACCAACGACATGTATCATCGCTTTGGCGCGGGCGAGGGGCAGGCCTATCTGATCGGCGGCTTCAACGTCAGCTATCTGCGCCGTGGCGACGTGGTGCTGATTCCCGTGCGCATGGGCGCGGGCCTGCGGCTGGGCATCAACGCGGGCTACATGAAGTTCAGCCACAAGCAGACTTGGTTGCCGTTCTGACGAGGCGGCGCGCGCGCCACGGGGTGCAAACCCTCTTGCGCGCGCGCGCCGGCACCGGCATGGGGGCGGCGTTCTTTTCAGTCAGCCGTGAAAGAAAGTCCCCATGCTCGAAAACCTGGCTCCGCAACCGGCCGATGCCTTGCTGGCGCTGATCAAGCTGCACAATGCTGATCCGCGCGATACCAAGATCGACCTTGGCGTGGGCGTCTATCGCACCGCCGATGGCGCAACCCCGGTGTTCAAGGCGATCAAGGCCGCCGAAGCCAAGCTGCTCGCCGATCAGGATTCCAAGGCCTACCTTGGCCCCGAAGGCGACATGGGCTTTGTCAACGCGCTGATTCCCTATGTGTTCGGGGCCGATTTCGACACTGCCAAGGTGGATGGCATGCAGGCGCCGGGCGGCACCGGCGCCGTGCGCCTGGCGATCGAAGTGGCCAAGCGCGCTGGCATCAAGCGCGTGTGGATGGGCACCCCTTCTTGGCCCAACCATGCCCAGATCGTCGCCGCTTCGGGCCTGGAACTCAGGACGTTCAAGCACACCGCCGCTGATGGCACGGCAGATCTGCCCGCGCTCAAGGCCGCGCTTGAAGACGCCGAACCCACCGATCTGGTGCTTCTGCACGGCTGCTGCCACAACCCCACCGGTGTCGATTATACCCCGGCGCAGTGGGACGAGATCGCCCCGCTGCTCGCCGCCAAGGGCGTGCTGCCGCTGATCGACCTGGCCTACCAGGGCCTGGGTGAAGGCATGGACGCCGATGCCTATGGCCTGCGCAAGGTGCTTGCCGCGGTGCCCGAGGCGCTGGTTGCCTATTCGTGCGACAAGAACTTCGGCCTCTATCGCGATCGCGTCGGTGCGTTCTATGCCGTGACGGCGGACAAGGAAGCGCTGGCCAAGGCGATGTCCAACGGCGCCACCATCGCCCGCGCTTCGTGGTCGATGCCGCCCGATCACGGCGCGGCGGCCGTGCGCCTGGTGCTGGCCGATGCGGAACTGACCGCGCTGTGGCTGGCCGAACTGGACGAAATGCGCGATCGCATGCGCTGGGTGCGTGACCGCCTGGCGCAGGCGCAGCAGGTCGGCCCCATCGCCATGGCACCGCTGGGTACGCAAAACGGGCTGTTCTCGATGCTGCCGCTGTCGAGCGAGCAGATCCTGGCCATCCGCGAGCGCCACGGGGTCTATATGGCTGGCACCGGCCGCATCAACATTGCCGGCCTTACCAACGGCAATATCGACCAGTTCATCGAAGCCCTGCGCGATATCGCCACGGCCTGATGCCATGATCCCGGGCCGAGACGCTGCCGCTTCCCTGATGCAGCGTCTCGGCCTGCGCCTGCCGTTGATCCAGGCGCCGATGGCGGGGGTTTCCACCCCGGCCATGGCAGCGGCGGTATCGAATGCCGGCGGCCTGGGTTCGATTGCGGTGGGCGCGACCGATGTGGCAGGCGCACGCGCGATGATTGCCGCTGTGCGCGCCGCCACGCCCCACGCATTCAACGTCAACGTCTTCGTGCATGCCACCCCGCGTGTCGATCCGCCGCGTGAAGCGGCATGGCTTGCTGCGCTGGCGCAGCAATTCGCCGCCTTTGGCGTGCAGCCGCCCGAAGCGCTCGCCACCATCTATCGCAGCTTTGCCGATGACGCGGCGATGCAGGCGCTGCTGGTCGAACTGGCGCCGCCCATGGTCAGCTTTCATTTCGGCCTGCCCGATGCCGGCGTGCTGGCCGCCCTGCGCGCGGCCGGCTGCGTGCTGGCGGCCACGGCCACGAACCTGGCCGAAGCGCGCGCGATTGCGGCGGCAGGGCTGGACCTCATCGTGGCGCAAGGGTGGGAAGCGGGCGGCCATCGCGGCATGTTCGATCCCGCCGCGCACGACGAGCGCCTGCCCATGCTGGATCTGGTGCGGGCGCTATGTAGGGAAACCGCGCTGCCGGTGGTTGCGGCGGGCGGTATCATGACCGGGCATGACATACGCGCCGCGCTGGGCGCCGGGGCCGTGGCCGCGCAATTGGGCACCGCCTTTGTCGCCTGCCCGGAAAGCGCGGCACGCGTTGGCTATCGCGCTGCCTTGCTACAGGGCCGTGAGACCGCGATGACCAGCGCCATTTCCGGTCGGCCCGCCCGCTGCCTGGTCAATCGCTTCACCAGGCTGCAAAATCTGCCAGCCATACCGGATTATCCGCGCGCCTATGCGGCCGGCAAGGCACTCGATGCCGCGGCCCTGGCGCAGGGCGAGGATGGCTTTGGCGCGCAATGGGCCGGCGCCGGCGCGGCGCGGGCCCGCGCGATGCCCGCTGCTGCGCTGGTGGAGCAGCTGGCGCGCGAACTCGCTCAAGCCTGACGCGACAGGCTCTGCATGCGTTGCAGGTAGCGGGCGAGCACGTCGATCTCCAGGTTTACCCGGCGGCCCGGAGCCAACTGGCCGAGCGTGGTGATCTGCGCGGTGTGGGGAATGATGTTGAGCGCGAACTGGCACGAACCATCGGCCTGGTCGGCCACTTCGTTCACGGTCAGCGAAACGCCATCCACGGTGATCGAACCTTTGGCCGCGATATAGGGTGCCAGTTCGGGCGGTGCCGCAATGCCGACGCGCAAGCTGCCCCCTTCGGGGCAGATGCCCACCACTTCGCCCAGTGCATCGACATGGCCGGTCACGATATGGCCGCCCAGTTCATCGCCCAGGCGCAGGGCAGGCTCCAGGTTCACCGGAGCGCCGGCCTGCCACTGCGCCGGGGCGGTGCGGCTGATGGTCTCGCCCGAGACGTCCACGGCAAACCAGGCTTCACCAGCCACGCCGCCCTTTTCCACCACCGTCAGGCACACGCCCGAGCACGCGATCGAGGCGCCGATGGCGATGCGCGCCGGGTCCATGGCGCAGGAGATGGTCACGCGCTTGTCGCCCTTGTCGGCAATGGCAATCACGTTGCCCACTTCGGTGACGATCCCGGTAAACATGGTGCTTGCTTTCCTTGTGCGTTCAGCGGCAGCGGTCGTAGACGGTGAGGGTGTCGCTGCCAAGCTGGCACTGGCTGGCGATGCCCCATCGGCCATGGGCGCTGGCGAGCGTTTCCAGCCCCAGGTCACCAACCGCGCCAAGCCCCGGTCCGACGAGAATCGGGGCGCGATAAAGCAGCAGGCGATCGACCAAGTCGGCCCGCAGGAACGTGGCCGCAGCGCCCGCGCCGCCTTCCACGAACAGCCATTGGACATCGCCAAACGCGCGGGGTGCGGTTACATCGGCCACGGCGTGCCAGCCATCGGGCGCGGACCCCCGCGTCAACACCCAGCGCTGCGGGCTGCGCGGTTCCAGGCCGGGCAGGCGCACATCGAGCCGGGGGGCATCGGCGCGCAGCGTGCCGCCACCCACCAGGATGGCATCGGCCCGTGCCCGCTCTGCATGGCAATGGGCGCGCGCCTCTGGCCCGGTGATCCAGCGGCTTTGCCCATTGGCCAGCGCAATCGCGCCATCAAGCGTAAGTGCCAGCTTGAGCGTGACATGAGGCCGTGCGGCCGTGGTGCGCAGCAGGAAACCGGCCAGGGCCGCGGCGCACGCGGGGGAGGGGAGCAGATCGGTGGCAATGCCCGCCGCGCGCAGCCGCGCCAGGCCCGCGCCGGCCGTGCGCGGATCGGGATCGCCATGCCCCACGACCACGCGCGCCGGGCGGGCAGCGACCAGCAGATCGGCGCAAGATGGCCCCCGGACCGAGGCATGGGCGCAAGGTTCGAGGCTGACGTAGACGGTGGCACCGGCAAGATCACCCGACACGCCCGCCAGGGCCATGGCTTCGGCATGGGGCCGCCCGCCGGGCTGGGTCCAGCCGCGCGCGATCACGCGGCCCTGGCGCACGATCACGCAACCGACAGCCGGATTGGGCGCGCTGAGCGGCCGGCCACGCGCAGACAGCGCGGCGGCCGCAGCCAGCCAGCGCCGGTCTGCGTCAGGGCTTGCCGTCATCGGCGGTGGGCGTGGGCGCGGCGGGTACGGCCTTGCCGGTGATCTGGCGATAGAGCGAGGCGTTCTTTTCCGCCTCTGCCTTCTTTTCGGCAGCACGCTCCTTGGTGCCGTCGTCGTACATCTTTTGGGTGTCGATGCCGGTGGCCGCACCCACGGCCTTGTACATCTTGCGGATGTCTTCGGCGCGCTGATCTTCGGCGGCAGCCTCGGCATCGGCCTTCTTCTGGGCTTCGATGTTGCCCTTAAGAATTTCCGCATCGCTGCGGTCGGCGCGCCAGGATTCGAAATAGATGATCGTGGGCGGCTTGGGCAGGCCGCGCCCTTCCTGCTGCGTCATCAGGTAAAAGATCCCGCCCGTGACCAGCCCGGCCATGATCAGCGCGCGCGTGCGATATTCGCTGGGCGCGCCAAGCACGTTCCAGAAATCGAGCACCGCGCGGCGCGGCGAGACGTTGCGGAAGAAGGCTTTCATCGCGCCTCAGATAGGGATGGTGCGGGCGGAACGCAAATGAGTCTCTTGGCGTGGCGGGAAATGCCCCTCCACCAGCCTGTGGCTGGTCCCCCTCCCCATTGCATGGGGAGGACTTGTTCGATCCTCCCTGCCAAAGGCGGGGAGGGGACCGCCGCGTCTTTCACGCGAACAGCCGGTAGAGCCCGCGCCCTTCGGCCTTGAGCCAGCGATTGGCCGCCGCCACGCTGCCTTCGAACAATTGGCCCAGCAGGGCATGGAACGCGGGGCTGTGATCGAAATGCACAAGGTGCGCCACTTCGTGCGCGACCACCGAACGGCGCACGGCGTCTGGCGCCATGATCAGGCGCCAGTTGATGCGGATCGAGCCATCCGATGCGCAACTGCCCCAGCGGCGCTTGGCGTTGGACAAGGCCAGGCGCGGCACCGGCAGGCCGGCACGGGCGCAATAGTGCGCCAGGTCTGCCGCGCAGAGCCGCAGCGCTTCGGCGGCGAGCCAGCGCTCCACGCGCCCAGCCAGTTGTTCGGCCGGGCCGCCCACCAGCAATTGCCCGTCATCCACCACCGGCCGTCGCGGGTGGCGCGCGTCCCACGCCACGGTCAGCACGTCGCCGCGAAAGGGCAGGGCGGTGCCCGGCGCCAGCTGTGCCGGCGGCGGCAGGCGTTCGAGTTGTGCGGCGAGCCAATCGGCCCGGTCGCGCACAAAGGCCACGGCATCGGCGGTGCGCGCCCAGGTGGGAATGGAAATGCGCGCGGCGCTGCCATCGTGGGCAAGGCGCAAGGTCATCCGCCGGGCCTGGGGCAGACGGCGGATTTCCACCGGCAGGTTGCGCCCGGCAACCTTCACCGTGTGCGGCTGGGGCAAGGCCGGTTTGGGGGGCGGTTCGGGCAGGCGGCGCAGCCAGTCGATCACGGCAGACGGAAGCCCATCGGCGCGCGTGGGCTTTCCGGGGTGCCCCTGTCCCGGTCTGCATCGTCCCATTCCACATCGCTGACGATGTGGTTTTCCAGCGGGCCGGCCACCACTTCGCTGATCGCCTTGCCCACCACGGAAACCCCGGCGCGGTGCACCGCATCGCGATCCCCGCTTTCCAGATAGTGCCAGGCGGGCAATGGCTCTCCGGCCGCGCGCAGGCGATAGGCGCACGTCGCCGGCAGCCAGGCAACCTGCGCCACCAGCCGGGGCGTCAGGCGCAGGCAATCGGGCACCATGGCGCGGCGATGGCGGTAATCGGAACAGCGTGCGGTCTTGGTATCGAGCAGGCGGCAGGCCACGTTGGTATGATAGACTTCGCCAGTGTCCTCGTCTTCCAGCTTGTGCAGGCAGCACTTGCCGCAGCCATCGCACAGCGCTTCCCATTCGTCGCGGCTCAGCGCCTCGATCGGCTTGTCCCAGAAGCGTTCGGTCTCGGCCATGGTCAGTGCACCCAGCGCGCAAGTTCGGCCGCAACGGCGGCGCCGTTCTGCTCCACCGGCAGCAGGGCGATCGGCTTGCCATCGGGCCCCATCAGGTAGGCGGCGCGGCTGTGGTCCATCAGATAGGCTTGCGGCGGCGAACCCTTGGGGGCGGCGCGCTTCTCGTAATAGACCGCAAATTCCTTGGCGACGGCGGCAATCTGTTCGGGCGTGCCGGTCAGGCCCACCAGTTCCTTGCCGAAATTGCCGGTGAACTGGGCCAGGACCTGGGGCGTATCGCGCGCCGGATCGATCGAGACGAACACCGGCACCAGCCGGGCGGCCTGGTCCGGGTGCGCCTTGGCAAAGGCGTGATAGCCCTGCATCAGGTTGGCCGTGTCGAGCGGGCAGACATCGGGGCAATACGTATACCCGAAATAGAACACGGTGTACTTGCCCGCGAAATCGGCGGCGCGCACGGTCTTGCCAGCCTGGTCGACCAACGTGAAATCGCCGCCGAGCTGGGCCCCGGCCAGGGGCGCCTCGCTGGTGGGCGTTCCCCCGCCGCAAGCGCCGAGCGGCAGCGTGAGAGCGAGCGCCAGCGCGAGCCGTGACAGGCACTTGCGGGCAACAATCGGCAAGAACGAAGGGTGATCCATGGCGTGGCGGTTCATGCTCTGCTAACAGCGCGCTTGCAAGGGCCACCTGCATGGTGGCCAGGCCACAAGGAGGCCAGGCCATGAGGAGGAAAGCAGCCGTGACGTTCAAGTGGGCCAATTCGCGCCGCATCGCTCTTGCCCCGTATATCGCGGCGTGCATCGCGGCCCCGGCCGTGGCGTTCTTGCCCGCCGCCCCGGCGCTGGCCCAATTTTCGGAAAGCTACAAGTTCCTCGATGCCGTGCGCAAGAAGGACGGCGACAAGGTCAACGAGGCGCTGCAAAACCCCGCCAGCCAGATCGTCAACACCAAGGACGTCTCCACCGGTGAAACCGCGCTGCACATCGTGACGCAGCGGCGCGACCTGCTGTGGATGCAGTTCCTGGTGGGCAAGGGCGCCAATGTGAACGCGCGCGACAACAAGGGCACCACGCCGCTGGTGATCGCCACCAACCTGGCCTTCCTGGAAGGGGTGGATTTCCTGATTTCCGTGGGTGCGCGGGTGGACGATCCCAACAACACCGGGGAAACGCCGCTGATCACCGCCGTGCATGGCCACAACATGGCCCTGGTGCGCGCGCTCCTGAAGGCCGGCGCCAACCCCGACCGGCCCGACAATTCCGGCCGTTCGGCGCGCGATTATGCCGCGCTCGATCATTCCCAATCGATTTCCGACGAGCTTGAGTCCGCGGCCAAGAAGCGGCAGAGCGGCAAGGCCGCACAGACATATGGCCCCACGTTCTGAACGCTGATCCCGCCAGGAGACCCGCTATGATCGCTACCCCCGATCTTGCCACGCTTGAAGCCCTCGATCTCGATCAGTTGCGCGTGGAACTGGCGCCGCTGGTGGCCGAAGCGGCGATGTTCGACGGGTGGACCGGCGCGGCGGTGGACAGCGCGGCCCAGGCCGTGGGCCTTGACCCTGCGGTTGCGCGCCTGGCCTATGGCGTGGGGGAAAGCGGGTCGGCGATGACCATGATTGCGGCCTGGATCGCGCGGATCGATGCCGACATGGCGCGCGCCCTGCCGGCGCAGGACTTGGCCAAGCTGCCGATTCGCGAGCGTATTCGCCGCCTGGTGCAGTTCCGCCTCGATGCCTTGGCCGGGATGGAAGAGGCGTTGCGCCGCGCCTTGATCGAGATGGCCCGCCCGCGCAACTCTGGCCAAAGCCTCAAGCTGGGCTGGCACAGTGCGGATGCCATGTGGCGCCTGGCCGGGGACACCGCCACCGATCTCAACCATTACAGCAAGCGCGCTACGCTTGCCGCGCTCTATGCCGCCACGCTTGCCGTCTTTGCCGAGGATCGCAGCGAAGACCATGCCGAAACCCGCGCGTTCCTGGATCGCCGGATCGAAGGCGTGATGCGCTTTGAAAAGCTCAAGGCCGGGCTGTTCAAGCGCGAGGGCGAACGCTTCAGCCCGGTGCGCCTGCTCGGTCGCCTGCGCTATCCGGCGCGCTGACAGTTTGAACCCGCTGGCGCGGGTTTTGCGGCACCGGCCCGCTCCCCCCGATCAATCTATTTGCGAACGACTTGCATAAGCGGCTGGCCTATGGCAGCGGGGCTGGTGTGACGCTCGATGAACTACCGCTGGGCCACGATGCCCGAATCGCTTCGGTCGATTGGGCCGCGCTTGTGCCCGAAGAGGCGCAGCGCCTGCGCGCCCTGGGCTTTGACGAAGGCGCGCAAGTGCGCCTGGCCTATCGCGGGGTGTTCCTGGGGCGCGATCCCCTGGCGATCGAGATCGGGCGGATGACCGTGGCCCTGCGCCGCATCCATGCCCGCGCCATGCATGTGGAAGATCTGGCGGCATGAGCCGGGGCCCGTTCGTCGCTGCGCTCGTCGGCAATCCCAACGCCGGCAAGAGCGCGCTCTTCAATGCCCTGACCGGCGCCCGCCAGAAGATCGCCAACTATCCCGGCGTCACCGTGGAGCGCAAGGCCGGCCGCCTGCTGCTGCCCAGCGGAGAGCCGGTGGAGCTGGTCGACCTGCCCGGCTCCTATGGCTTTGCCGCGACGAGTCCCGACGAGGAAGTGACCCGCAAGGTCATCATGGGCGAGCAGGCGGGGCAGGTTCGCCCCGATGTGCTGGTGATCGTGCTCGATGCGTCGAACCTGGAACAGCATCTGGTCTTTGCCCAGGAAGTGCTGGAACTGGGCCGCCCCACGGTGGTGGCGCTCAACATGGTCGATCTGGCCGCGCGCGACGGGTTGACGATCGACGCCGCCGCGCTCGCTGCCGAACTGGGCGTGCCGGTGATCGAAACCGTGGCCGTGCGGCGCAAGGGGCTGGCCGAGCTTGCCACCGCCATTGCCACTGCGCGCGACACGGCTGCGCGTGACAACGCACCCGCGCCGCGCGTGCACGTCACCTTGCCCGAACGCCGCCTGCTGGCCCGCCAGATGGCGCAAGGGGCCACGCTTTCGGAAACCGCGCGCCATCGCGTGCACGCGCAGATGGACAAGCTGCTGCTGCATCCCTGGGCAGGGCCGCCGATCCTGTTTGCCCTGCTGTTCGTGGTGTTCCAGGCGGTGTTTTCCTGGGCGGCGCCGTTCCAGGATGCGCTGGAAGGCCTGGCCACGGCGTTTCAAAACCTGGCGCGGACGGAACTGCCCGCCTCGCTGCTGCGCGACCTGCTGACCGAAGGGATCATCGGCGGCGTGGGCGCGGTCATCGTGTTCCTGCCGCAGATCCTGATCCTGTTCTTCTTCATCCTGGTGATGGAAGCGACCGGCTACATGGCACGCGCCGCGTTCCTGATGGACCGCATGATGGCCGGCGTGGGGCTTTCCGGCCGCAGTTTCATCCCGCTGCTGTCCAGCTTTGCCTGTGCCATTCCCGGCATCATGGCCACGCGCAGCATCACCGATCCCAAGGACCGCCTGACCACGATCCTGATCGCGCCGCTGATGACCTGTTCGGCGCGTCTGCCGG
Organism: Novosphingobium rhizosphaerae; assembly: GCF_050920675.1. Taxonomy (NCBI): domain Bacteria; kingdom Pseudomonadati; phylum Pseudomonadota; class Alphaproteobacteria; order Sphingomonadales; family Sphingomonadaceae; genus Novosphingobium; species Novosphingobium rhizosphaerae. The sequence continues at coordinate 4,316,485 of NZ_CP137861.1, read as the reverse complement.
TCTATGCCGTGATCATCGCCGCGTTCATTCCCAACACCCGCGTGCTGCCGGGTGTGGGCCTGCAGGGGCTGGTGCTATTCGCGCTCTATGTTGCCGGCATCGTCGGGGCCATGGCGGTGGCCCTGATCCTGCGTCGCTCGGTCACCAAGGGCGCGGCATCGGGCTTCATCATGGAATTGCCCAAATACCAGCTACCCACGATCAAGGACCTGGCGCTGGGCTTGTGGCAGCGCGCCTGGGTGTTTCTGCGCCGGGCCGGTACGATGATCTTCACGGTCACCGTGGTGCTGTGGCTGCTGCTCAATTTCCCCCGCGCCGAACCCGGCCAAAGCCAGGTCGATGCCTCGATCGCCGGGCACATTGCCAATGGCCTGGCCGTGGTGGTCGAGCCGATCGGCTTCAACCGTGACATTGCCCTGGCGCTGATCCCGTCGATGGCCGCGCGCGAAGTGGCGGTCAGTTCGCTTGCCACCAGCTACGCGGTCGATTCCAAGGATGAAGAGGCCCAGGACATCGCGCTGGGCGACCAGCTCAAGCACCACTGGACGCTGGCCACCGCGCTGGCGTTTCTGGCCTGGTTCGTGTTCGCGCCGCAGTGCATGTCGACCATTGCGGTGACGCGGCGCGAAACCAATGGCTGGAAATGGCCGGGCTTCATGCTCGCCTACCTGTTCGCCCTGGCCTATGTCTTTGCCGGGATCACCTATTGGACGGCCTTGGCATTTGGCTTGGGATGATCTCCCCACAATTATTGCCAGGCAGACTCGCGCAGGCGGCAAGCGATGCGCTAACACCTTTGTCTGAATTCCATAGGGACGAGATTCGATGGCAGGCAGCGTCAACAAAGTCATTCTGATCGGCAACCTGGGGGCCGACCCGGAGATCAAGTCGTTCCAGAACGGCGGCAAGATTGCGAACCTGCGCATTGCCACGTCGGAAAACTGGAAGGACCGCAACACCGGCGAACGCAAGGAGCGGACCGAGTGGCACAGCGTCGTCATCAACGGCGATGGCCTGATCGGCGTGGTCGAACGCTTCCTGCGCAAGGGCAGCAAGGTCTATATCGAAGGCCAGCTGCGCACCCGCAAGTGGCAGGACCAGAGCGGCAATGACCGCTACAGCACCGAAGTGGTCGTGGCCGGCATCGGCGGCGCGCTGACCATGCTGGATGGCCCGCAGGGCGGCGGCGCTGGTGGCGGTGGCGGCGGCCAGCGTTCGGGCGGCGGCTGGAACGAAGGCGGCTCGTCGGGCGGCGGCGGCTTTGGCGGCGGTTCGCGCGGCAGCAGCGGCGGCGCGGCCTCGGGCGGCGGCAGCACCTGGAACCAGGGTGGCGGCGGCGGCTTCACCGACGACCTGGACGACGATATTCCGTTCTGATCGGGCGCACGCGCACGCATGAAAACAAAGACCCGGCGGTTCAGGCAACCGCCGGGTCTTTGTTTTTCATCTATCCGAAAAGTTCGGATAGATGAATTTCAGCCCTTGCGCACGTCCTTGGCCACGGTATCGAGCACGCCATTGGCGAATTTCGCTTCGCGCGCGTCGAAAAAGGCGTGGGCCACATCGAGATATTCGCTGATCACCGTGCCCACGGCAATGTCGGTCCGGGCGGCCAGTTCGTAGGCGCCACAGCGCAGGATCTGCAGCATCGTCTTGTCCAGCCGCGACAGCGACCAGCCTTGCGCCAGCCGGGCCTGGATCAGCCCGTCGATTTCCTCGCGCCGGGCGATCACGCCCTTGACCACGTCGTCGAAGAATTCGACGTCGGCGGCGGCATATTCCACGTCCTCGATTTCCGCGCCCAGCCGGTGCTGGTGGAATTCATCGAGCAGGAAGCGCAACTCGGTGCCTTCCATGTCAACCTGGTAGAGCGCCTGGACGGCGGCAAGCCGCGCGGCAGAGCGGGCCTGGCCCTTGATGTTCGTCATATTCCCAATCTCAGTTCGATCGAGCGGGCGTGGGCGGAAAGCCCCTCCGCATCGGCCAGCGCGATGGCCGCAGGGCCGACCGCGCCGATGGAAGCATCGCTCACTGCAATGAAGCTGGTGCGCTTCATGAAGTCGAGCACGGAAAGCCCCGAGGAAAACCGCGCACGGCGCCCGGTGGGCAGCACGTGGTTGGGGCCGGCAACGTAATCGCCGATCGCCTCGGGCGTCATGCGGCCCAGGAAGACCGAGCCGGCATGGCGGATTTGCGCAAACAGCGCGTCGGGATCGTCGGTGGCGATTTCCACGTGCTCTGCCGCCAGGGCATTGGCGAGGGCCGGGGCTTCGTCCAGCGATTGCACCACGATCACCGTCCCATGGGTTTCCCAGCTGGCCTTGGCCACGCGCGCAGTGGGCAGCATGGCGATTTCCACGCCCACCATGTCCACCACCTGATCGGCAAAGGCGGCATCGTCGGTGATCAGGATCGCCTGCGCAGCGGGATCGTGCTCGGCCTGGCTCAGCAGGTCGGCGGCGATCCACTGCGGGTCGTTCTTGGCATCGGCAATCACCAGGATTTCCGAGGGGCCGGCCACCATGTCGATCCCCACCACGCCGTAAAGCTGGCGCTTGGCTTCGGCCACCCAGGCGTTGCCGGGGCCGGTGATCACGTCCACCGGGCGGATCGTCTTGGTGCCATAGGCGAGCGCGGCCACGGCCTGCGCGCCGCCCACGCGCCACACTTCGTCAACGCCGGCGAGGTGCGCGGCGGCCAGCACCAGCGGGTTGATTTCCCCCTTGGGCGTTGGCGTCGTCACCACCAGGCGCTCCACCCCTGCCACCTTGGCGGGAATGGCGTTCATCAACAGCGAAGAGGGATAGGCCGCGCGGCCGCCCGGCACATAGAGCCCGGCGCCATCCACCGCGCGCCACTTCGCGCCCAGGCGCACACCGGCCGCGTCGGTATAGTCGCGGTCCTGCGGCAATTGCGCTTCGTGATAGGTGCGAATGCGCTGCGCCGCCAGTTCCAGCGCGGCACGCAGATCGGGGGCCAGCGCATCGAACGCCTCGCGGCAAGTGGCGGCGTCGATTGTCCACCCGTCGCCCTGCGGCAGGTGCCCGTCGAAGCGCTGGGTATATTCGGCCAGCGCCTCGTCCCCGCGCAGGCGCACGTCCTCGATGATGGTCTGCACATCGCGGGCCACGTTTTCGTCGCTTTCGCGGCGATCCTTCACCAGGCGGGCAAAGCGCGTGGCGAAATCGGCATCGGTCGTCTTGAGGCGAAGCATCAGGCGGCGGCCTTTCGTGCGGCAACTTGCGTGCGGAACGCATCGACCAACGCGCCCAGGCGGGCGCTGTCGGTCTTGAGCGCGGCGCGGTTGACGATCAGCCGTGCCGAAATCTGCATGATCTGGCTGGTTTCGACCAGGCCGTTCTCTTTCAGCGTGCGGCCCGACGACACGAGATCGACGATGCGGCTGGCTAGGCCCAGCGACGGCGCCAGTTCCATCGCGCCGTTGAGCTTCACCACTTCGGCCTGCACGCCCATCCGCTCGAAATGGCGGCGGGTGAGGTTGGGATACTTGGTCGCGACGCGGGCATGGCTTTCGCGGGCAATACTGCCCTGGGCCAGGCCGCCGACCGGCTCAGCCACGGAAAGGCGGCAATGGCCGATATCCAGGTCCACCGGGGCATAGAGATCGGCATAGTCGAACTCGTCGATCACGTCCGAACCCACGATGCCGGCCTGGGCCGCGCCATGGGCCACGAAGGTGGCCACGTCGAACGCGCGCACGCGGATCAGCGTGACATCGGGCCGGCTGGTGGCAAAAGACAATGCGCGCGAGGACTTGTCGAAGAACGCAGCCTCGGGCACCACGCCTGCCTGTTCCAGCAAGGGCAGCGCTTCATCGAGGATGCGGCCCTTGGGCAGGGCGAAAACGAGCGGGGTGGTGGTGGTCATGACGCCATCGCCCCTATGGCAAGCGCGAGAAAAGGGCAACCTCATGGCTTCGATCATGGATATCGCTTCGGTCGAACAGGCCATTGCCTGGCAGGCAGACCACGCCACCAAGAACGGCGCGCCGGCGACCGGCCGGGTGGTGCGGGCGCAACTGCCGCTGCTCACCGATGGCAGCGCGGTGGGCGCGCGCATGGCGGCCTGGCCGGGCAAGCCATTGGAAGATGCACTGCCCCTGCGGCTGACCGGCGGGTTGCACAACCTGGTGCTGACCGGCGCGGACACGCGCCTGGCCGCCGTCTATCGCGGCGAAGAGACCGACCAGGACGCGATCGATGCCCTTGTGGGCGATCTGGCCCGCCGGTTCGAAACCCGGCTGCTGCCCTGGCTTGACGGCCCGCCGCAGACCAACGAGGCGGGGCGGTCTGCCTCGATCATGGCTGGGCTGTTGTGGCTTTCAGCGCGGGTGGGGCCGCGTTTCGTGCTGCACGAGCTGGGCGCAAGCGCGGGGGTCAACACGATGATGGATCGCTTTGCGTTCGATCTGGGCGGCACCCGCACCGGCCCGGCCGATTCGCCGCTGCGCCTGGCCCCGGAATGGCGCGGCGCGGGCCGGCCGCCCGAAGCGGCGGTAGATGTGCTGGCGATTTCCGGGTGCGACCGCGCCCCGATCGACCTGACCGATCCCGAGCAGGCGCTGCGGCTCAAAAGCTATGTCTGGGCCGAAGTGACCGAGCGGCTGGCGCGGCTGGACGCGGCCATCGCCCTGGCGCGGGTGCAGCGACCCGATGTGGTGGCGATGGACGCGGCCGATTATGTGGACCAGGTGCTGGCCGCGCCACAGCCCGAAGACAGCACGCGGGTGATCTATCATTCGATCGTCTGGCAGTACCTGCCGCCCGCCACCCAAGAGCGGATTGCAGCCGCCATCGCGGCCGCTGGCGCGCGCGCCACCCCGTCGCGGCGGCTGGCGTGGCTGGCGCTGGAAACCAACCGCGCCACCTTCCGCCACGAATTGACGCTACGCCTCTGGCCCGACCAGGGCGCGCCGGTGTGCCTGGCTGCAGCGCACGCCCACGGCGCCTGGGTCGAGTGGCTTCAGCCCTGAGCTTCCAGCGCGGCCGGGCCGCGGCGGTGATAGGATATCCATTCCCACACCGCCACGAGCAGGAGTGCCAGCACGGTGCTGCCCACGAACGCGGGTGAGGGCAGGCGGGTCAGCAGCGCCAGGCCCGCCAGCGCGATCAGCACGCCGCCGCCCACCCAGTGCGACAGCGGGAAATTGCCGTGCGGGCTGGACGGCCGCTTGAACAGGCCGGTGCCGGCCAGGAAGACCAGCAGGCCGCCGGCCTGGGTGGCCACCAGCGGCAGTGAAGCGGGTGCCAGCGGCTGTTCGAGGAGAAGGGCATCGGCCACTGCGGTGATGACGATGCCGCCCACGATCGGCATGTGCAGATAAGTATAGACGCTGCGCGCCAGGCGGCCGGGCTGGGCATGTTCGGCAATGTGGCGGGCACCGCGTTCGGCGCCGAGGTCGAAATAGATCCACCACATCAGCGCCGATCCGATAAAGGCCAGCACGAATGCCAGCGAGCGCGCGGGATCGGCGGTTTCCTGGGCAAAGCTGGTGCCGGTCACCACGATGCCTTCGCCCAGGGCGATGATGATGAACAGGGCGCAGCGCTCGGCCAGGTGGCTGCCGGAAATATCCCAGTCTTCCGGTGTGGAACGGCCCAGGCCCGGCACGAAAAAGCCCATGAACGGGCCGCCGTAATCAACTGCGAGCGCGGCTGCCCACCAGCCCAGGCGGGCCATCGGCGCATCGACCAGCGCCCCGGCCAGCCACAACGGTGCCGACGCCACGAACCACAGCGTGATCCGCGCCATGTTGCGCGCGCCACTGCTGCGCCAGCCCCCGCTGTGCCCTTGGGTGCCGCCGCTTTTCGCCATGGCCCAGGCGACAAAGCCGCTGCGCCCGATCTGCACCGCGATGTAGCATGCGGCAAACAGCACCGCGTCGCCGGTGCTGCCCCCGGCAAAGGCGCGCGGCATGGCCACGGCCATGCCCAGGCTGGCCAACATGGCAAACAGCAGCATGATCCGTACCGGTCCGCGTTCCGGGTTGGTCCAGTTCGCCGCCCAGGTGGTGAACATCCATGCCCACCACACGGCCAGGAACAGGACCAGCGCCTCGGCCAGGCCGGCCGGGGTCATGTGATGCAGCACGTTGTGGGAAAGCTGGGTTATCGCAAAGACATAGACCAGGTCGAAAAACAGCTCGAGATAGCTGACCGGGGCATGGCCGCCCTTGTGATCGCGCAAGAGCGACGATGGCGCGGGCACGCCGTCGGTTTCGGCTTTGGGCGCGGGCTTGCCGGCCTCGGCGATCGCCTCGGCCTCTTGCCTGGCTTTCTCGCTCATTCGCCCGGCGCGCGCGCGTGAATGGCAAGCGCATGAACGCGTTGCCCCGGCAGGTCGCCCAGGGCGCGGTTGACCAGGCGCTGGCGGCCAAGCCGGGAAACGCCGGCAAAGGCCGCGCTTTCGATCTCCACGGTGAAATGCGATTCACCCGTGCCGTCGTCGCCCATATGGCCGGCGTGATGGGCCGAATCGTTGGTGACCACCAGATGCGTGGGGGCAAGGGCGTCCACAAGTTTGCGTTCGATTTCCTGGGCGAGCGGGCCGGTCATGTCTTTCCTTTCGGGCGATGAGGCACCATGTGCAATGGCGTGAAGCATGACAAGTTCCATGGCCGCGTCACGGATACCGGGCGCTTGTGCAGTGCCCCGGGATGCAACGCATCGGGGGAATTCCGCGCGCCCGGCGTGCGCCCGCCCGGTTTCGATGGGCCCGGCGACTATCGCTGGTTCTGTTTGGACCATATTCGCGCGTTCAACGCCGGCTACGATTTCTTTGCCGGGATGAGCATGGATGAAATCCTGGCCGCGCAATCGCCGCTGGCCGGGTGGGACACCCACAGCCGTGCGTTCCGGCCCGACGCGGGGATCGACCAGGCGCCGCGCTGGGCCGATTTCGCCGATCCCCTGGAGGCGATCGCGCAACGCGCCCGTGCCCGCAAGGCCGATCACCAGGCCGCCCAGGAAGCCGCCCGGCGCGGTTTCAATGCGCAAGATCGCGCTGCGTTCGAAACGCTCAACCTGTCGCTCGACGCCGATCGCCATGCCCTGCGCCGCCGCTATGCCGATCTGGTCCGCCGCTATCACCCCGATCACAACGGCGGCGACCGCAGCCTGGAAGACAAGCTGCAACGCGTGGTCGCCGCCTATGACCACCTGCGGCAATCGGCTGCGTTTCGATAGGGCGGGCAAGGCGCGTCCCCCTCCGTCAGGCCGGCGGCCTGCCACCTCCCCCGCCAGGGGAGGATCTCGGCGTCAATCCGGCGCCTGGTGCGCCACTTCGATCATCGATGGGCCGCCCGAGACGGGGGTAAGCCACACCGCCAGGTCGGCCGCGATCAGGGCGGCCATGACCAGCATCAGTCCGGCGCGCTTGCGCTCGCCCCGGCGCCAGAAAAACACCGCGCCGCCGATCAAGGCCACGGTGGTCAGCACCAGTAGCGAAAGAACCGTGTCCATCATGGGATTTAGCTGAACAGGCCCTTGGCCAGACCGGCCAAATCGTTGATCGGGTTGCCATCGCCATCCTTGTCGAGGAACTGGCTGACCTGGCCCAGGGCATCGGGATGCTGGCCGAGGATGGAGGCGAATTGCGACAGTGCGCCTTCGCCGCCGATGTGGCCCACGATCTGTTGCAGCAGGCCCGCGTCGAGGCCAGTGTTGGCGGCGGCCGTCTCGATCGTGTCGCCCTTGGCCTGGTGGCCGGCCGCCAGCGCGGCAATCGCGGTTTCGGCCTGGGTGGGATCGATGCCCAGCTTGGCCGCCAGGTTCTTCACGTCAACCGCGCTGCTCACCTGGCCCAGGATGCTGTCGAACACGCTCATGGCATTGATCCCCTTGTGCGGGCGCGCCGGTGTGGCGCGCCTTGCCCGGTGATAGCGCGCGAGGGCTGCCTGGTGCCACAAAAAACGCCCCGCCGTGGTTAACGGCGGGGCGGGCAAGGTTGTCGCAGCCGGGGCATTGCGCCCAGGTGCGGGGCGATCAGATCGTGACGGTATCGTCGGCGATGATGTGGCTGAGTGTGAGCGCTTGCTGGTGGCCCAGGCCATCGTTGAGAATGAAGGTGGTGCCGTCAAAGCCGCTGGTGTTGACGAAGTAGCTGCCCAGCGTGGGGTTCGCCTTGAGATACGCAGCCAGGCGATTCACGTCGTCCTGCGAATCGAGAAAGGCCGATCCCGTGCCCTTCACCGTCAGGCCCAGGGCATTGAAGATCGTATCGAAGCCGGTGATGCGCACGACGTCGTGATCGGAAAAGTTGAGGTCTTCCACCGTCACCCACTGGTACACGGTCGAAACGCCATGGCCGCCGGTGAAGGCCAGCGCGGAAAATCCTTCGCCCGAGCGGAACACGAACTGGTCCGCGCCGGTGCCGCCGGTCAGCGCATCCTTGCCGCCGCCGCCCTTGAGGATATCGTTGCCATCGCCGCCATAGATGGCGTCGTTGCCGCCGCCGCCATAGAGCACGTCGTTGCCGGCGCCGCCGTCGATGATGTTCTTGCCCGAACCGCCGGTAACCACGTCGTCACCGCCGCCGGCGTTGATGATGTTGTTGCCCTTTGGCGCGGCGATGGTGTCGGCGCCGCTGGTGCCAGTGATAACTGCCATGTTCATTCTCCTTCATCCCGTCGTCAGACGGAAAGTTGAACCACAAGTATTTTTCGAGGATACCTTGTGGTCGGGAAGAACAGACCTGTTCCTCGGCCACGCAAGTCACTGTTGCGACCAGACTTGTCTTATTGGGTAATTCGGAAATCACCTTGATGTGCAAGGTGTGACTCGACGCCATCCTTGCCAAAACCATAACGCATTATTGCCATGCGGCGTGCCTGTGTTTCCCGTTCATATTGGCGCTTTCATGCCGTAACCATGCCAAGACAGGTTCAAACTGGAGCAAGTTTGGATGATCTGCACCTCTGCTTCAGCCATGGCGCATGGCCGCCGGTTGCCGCGTGGCACGGGCCAGGGCCATGCGATCGAACCAGCGGCCAAGCGCGGTACGGCAGGGTTCGTCCAGGCGCGTCAGCACCAGCCAGGCCGCCAGCAGCAGCGGTGGCACCAGCAGCAGCCCCGAGGCGCCCAGCGGCGCCCCATGCATCGCCCGCTTGGCTGCGCCGGACGCGATCGCCAGCAGCGGCACGTGGATGCCGTAGAGCGGATAGGAAACCCGGCCCAGCCAGGCGCCGCCGGGCACCGCGCGGTGTCGCCCGGCAGCCACCGCCACGACCAGCACGCAAGGCAGGAACACCATGGCAAGGAACAGCGTCCAGGGCAGGCGCTGCACCGGCAGCGCCATGGCATAGACCAGCGCGAGTGCGGCAACCGGCGCGGCGAGTGCGACCATCGACGGCAGCGACGCGCGCAGCCGATGCAACAGCAGCCCGCAGCCAAAGCCAAAGCACACGCGCGCCAATCCGCCATCGAGCGAGGATGCCTGCCAGCCCAGATCGAGCGTGCCGTGGCGCATGGCGCAGAGCACCAGAAGCGCGCCCGAAACGGCGACGCCCAAGGCCAGGATCGCCGTGCTGCGCCGCACCAGGAACGCGGCCCAGGCCAGGTTCGCCAGGATTTCGAAGAACAGGGACCACAAAGGGCCGTTGGCGGGGAACAGCTCCCACCCTGTGGCCACGCCATGCCAAAGCTTGGGCAGCACGAGCAGGTTCAGTGCATTGCCCAGCAGAACCTGGTCCAGCGGATCGGATCGATCGGGCGCCGCCAGGCAGCGGGCCACCAGGTAGAGCCCGCCTACGCCAGCGCCCAGCACGGCAACCGGGGCCATGCGCACCATCCGCCGCCGGGCAAAGCCACCCCAGTCCATTGCGCCGGCGGCCGCATGGCCGGCGCCGCCCAGCCGCGCCTCATAAGCCTCTGCCAAGACAAAGCCGCTGAGCATGAAGAAGAAATCGACCGCCAGATAGCCGTTGGGAAACAGCTGGACACCCCCGGCGCGCGTGCCGATGTGAAACAGGCAGACTGCCAGTGCGGCAATCCCGCGCATTTCGTCGAGCAGGGCGTAGCGCCCGCCGTGTCCGGCCTGCCTCCTTGCGGTGTTCATGCGCCAAGTGCCCCTTTGCCGCCGGCACAAGCCGGCAGCGTGACTGCCCGTTTCGTTGCGCCGCGATATCGCAGTGCACCGTCTGGGCAGGGCATGCGCGATCGTGACTAACGCATGATTAACCAAATGCACGGCAAGGACTCATACGGAATACTACTTAGGGTAAACCGTATTGTGCGGTGCGGAACGAAATATCTTTTTCGCCCAATGCTTTGTAATACTCGCCTTGGTGCACTTGCAGCCAAGCGGGCAGGCCCTCGCTTCGCATGGATAAGGGCTGCATCGGGCCTGGCGGTAAAGCGATCGAAAGCCGGCCATGCAGCGGCCAACGCGGGTGCACGCGGAGCAGGACGGGGCAAGCCGCGTACCTGGTCCGTTGCGGTCACTGGCCGATTCCGCCAGCCCTCATGCCGGCGCTTCGCATAGCGCCTGAAGCTGATCGGCGCAGGCATTCCAGCCGCTTTCAAAGCCCATGGCGGCGTGCTGCTCCATCGCTTCGGCCGTCCAGTGGCGCGCCGTGGCGGTATAGCGCGTGCCCGCACCATCCGGCGCGATTTCCCAGATGCCGATCATGAAGGGGCCTGCGGGGATGAAGCCTTCGGTTACGGCGTCGGTGACGACGAAGCGCGTCCCTTCATCCCAGGCCAGGAACAGACCTTCATGGGGCATGACTTCGCCATCGGGGCCGTACATGGTGATGGCCGCGCGGCCGCCGGGGCGCCGTTCCTGCACCACCACTTCGGCCCGCCAGGGGCGCGGGCACCACCATTCCTCCTGGCGGTTGGCCATCACGTTCCAGACCACGGCAGGCGGCGCGGCAATATGCCGGCTGATCGAAAGCGCATGCACGGGCGGTTCTCCTTCAACCACGGCGGGCAGCCTCAATCGCGGCGATGTCGATCTTGCCCATGGTCATCATCGCGGCAAACACGCGTTCCCGCACCGCGGGATCGGGATCGGCCATGCCGTCGGTCAGCGCGCGCGGCGTGATCTGCCAGGACAGGCCCCAGCGGTCCTTGCACCATCCACAGGCGCTTGCCTGCCCACCGTTGTCGATGATGGCCTGCCAATAGCGATCTGTTTCCTCCTGGGTTTCCGTGTGGACCTGGATGGAGAATGCCTCGCTATGCTTGAACTGCGGCCCCCCGTTGAGGCCGAAGCAGGACAGGCCCAGCACGGTGAATTCGACAGTGAGGACCTGGCCGGCGCGTCCACCTGGGAAATTGCCCGGCGCGCGATAGATGGTGCCCACTTCGCTGTCGGGAAACGTGGCGGCGTAAAACGTCGCTGCGTCCAGTGCCGTCCCGTCGTACCACAGGCACAGCGTCGCCTTGCTCATGGCTCAAGCCTCCCCGTCAGCCGGCTTGCGCGAAACGAGGCCGAGGAACGCCCCGGCCGGATCGCGTGCCTGAAGCATCAGGTCGTTTCCGGGCACCTCGTGCACGTCGCCCTCCAGCGTGCCGCCCAGCGCGGTCACCGCCTGGGCGGCAGCGTGCACATCGTCGACGCGAAAATAGGTGCGCCAGCCGATCGGCGCATCGTCGGACGGCCGTTTCATCATCGCGCCCACTGCACCCTGCAGTGGATGGGCGATGAACTGGTAATCGCCCAGCGGCCCCATCGGCATGGCATCGGGATAGGTGAAGCCGAAATGGCGGGCGTAGAATTCGCGCGCCGCGGCCAGGTCTGCCGTGAACAGCTCGTTCCAGGTGACCGCCTGGACCACGTCCATCGCATAGACGGGGGGCGGGGGTGTCGTCTGTCCTGCCGGGGGCGTGGGATCGATAAGGTAAAACGCCGCGCCCCACGGATCGGCCACCATGGCAAACGTGCCTTCGGCAATCGTCTGCGGCGGCATCAGCACATGGCCGCCATCGGCGGTAATCGCCGCCACGGTGGCCGGAACGCTATCGACCATCAGATAAGGCAGCCAGCGGGGGCGGGCCCCTGCTTCGATCATCGCCGGGCGCAACACCAGCATACCGCCCTGGTTGGCGCCGTCGGCGCGCCGGATATGGCGATAATCGATAGGCGCGGTTTCGTGATCGGGGGCGGGATCGTCGATCGTCCAGCCGATCACGCCCTGGTAGAACGCCTGCACCGCTTCCGGCGCATCGGTCATCACTTCGTACCACACGAACAGGCCCTGGGGCATGGCAACCTCTCTCCACCGCAACGGGAATGGCGATTCGTTCGCATTCGGTGCGCCATCCTATCACGGCTGGCGTTGGGGCATACCGTGGCCGGGGCAGGGTGCGCGAAAAGCAAGCCGGGCCAGCCAGGCATGCTCAAAAGAGTCCTGCCCCAAAGAGTCCTGCAAAGCATGTTGCGGCGCGGCGCGCGCGCGGATAGGCAGGGAATTGATGAGCGACACTTCCAATCTCGTGGCCCAGCCTGGCGCCACCACCGTCCTGCCCGCGCCCGATACCCAGGTTTCGGTGCGCGAGGTGTTTGGCATCGATATCGACATGATGGTGCCTGCCTTTTCCGTGGCCGACGAGCGCGTGCCCGATACCGATGACAACTATGTCTTCGATCCCGACACGACGCTTGCGATCCTGGCCGGCTTTGCCTTCAACCGCCGCGTCATGGTGCAGGGCTATCACGGCACCGGCAAATCCACCCATATCGAGCAGGTGGCCGCGCGCCTGAAGTGGCCCTGCGTGCGCATCAACCTGGACGCGCACATCAGCCGTATCGACCTGATCGGCCGCGACGCGATCGTGCTGCGCGATGGCCTGCAGGTGACCGAATTCCGCGAAGGCCTGCTGCCCTGGGCGCTGCAGACGCCGACGGCGCTGGTGTTCGACGAATACGACGCCGGCCGCCCCGACGTGATGTTCGTGATCCAGCGCGTGCTGGAAACCGAAGGCAAGCTGACGCTGCTCGACCAGAACCGGGTGATTCGCCCCAATCCGTTCTTCCGCCTGTTTGCCACGGCCAACACCGTGGGCCTGGGCGATACCTCGGGCCTCTATCACGGCACCCAGGCGATCAACCAGGGCCAGATGGACCGCTGGAACCTGGTGGTGGCGCTGAACTACCTGCCCGCCGAGACCGAGATCGACGTGGTCACCAAGAAGGTCCAGGGCCTTGACGCGCAGGTCATCGCGCAGATGGTCCGCGTGGCGGACCTGACGCGCAAGGGCTTCATGGCCGGCGACATTTCCACGGTGATGAGCCCGCGCACGGTGATCAGTTGGGCGCAGAACAGCCAGATCTTCAACGACGTGGGTTTTGCCTTCCGCCTCTCGTTCCTCAACAAGTGCGACGAGGCCGAGCGCGTGCTGGTGGCCGAATACTATCAGCGCGTGTTCGCCAAGGACCTGCCGGAGAGCGTCGCGCACAAGGCTTGAGCATTGAGGTGTCACCTCTCCCCTCCTCTTCAGAGGAGGGGGAGGGAACCGCCTATGCCGTTCGCCCTGAGCTCGTCGAAGCCCGCTTCGACCGCGCTCAATCCTCGCCCGGATAGACCGCTTTCACGAAATAGAGTCCCTCCGGCGGGGCATTGTGGCCCAGCCTTTGCCGGTCGCGCGCGTGGAGCGCTGCCACCAGATCGGCGCGCGTCCAGTGGCCCTGGCCGATCAGGCCCAGGCATCCCACCATCGAACGCACCTGGTGATGGAGAAAGCTGCGCGCGGCCGCTTCGATGATCACCATGTCGCCCTCGCGCCGCACATCGAGCCGGTCGAGCGTCTTGACGGGACTTGCCGCCTGGCAATGGACCGAGCGGAACGTGGTGAAATCGTGGTTGCCCACCAGTTCCTGCGCCGCATCGTGCATGGCTGTCGCATCGAGCGGGCGGGCAATGCGCCAGGCGCGCCCCGCATCGAGCGTCAGCGGCGCGCGGCGGTTGGCAATCCGGTATTCATAGGCGCGGCCCAGGCACGAAAAGCGGGCGTGCCAGTCATCGGGCACGACCTGGCAATCGAGCACGGCGATGGGATCGGGCTTCAACCGCGCGTTGAGCGCTTCGGACAGGCGGAACGGATCGAACGCGCGTGCTACGTCGATGTGCGCGCGCATGGCCAGCGCATGGACGCCGGTGTCGGTGCGCCCGGCGGCGTGGAGCGTGACCGGATGGCCCACGACCGATTCCGCCGCTTCTTCCACCGATTGCTGCACCGAAGGCCCGTGGGATTGGCGCTGCAGCCCCATGAACGGGCCGCCATCGAATTCCAGCGTGAGAGCGTAACGCGGCATCAGGCTAGCACCGTGCCGGCGGGAATGGCACGGCCGCGCAGCAGGGCGGCGGTGTCCATTGCCGGGCGGCCGGCACGCTGTACAGTCAACGGGCGCAGGGCGGCCTGGCCGCAGGCGATGGTCAGGGCATCGTCCAGCACCGTGCCGGGCGTGCCTTCACCATCTACTACCTGGGCGGCCAGCACGCGATAGCGTTCGCCCTCCAGTTCGAAAAACGCACCCGGCGCCGGGGCGAAGGCACGCACCTGGCGTTCCACCTGATCGGCTGGGGCGGTGAAATCGAGGCGGCTTTCTGCCTTGTCGACCTTGGCGGCATAAGTCACGCCGGCCTCGGGCTGCACTTCCGGTTCGAACGCGGGCAGGTCTGCCAGCACGCGCACCATCAGGTCTGCGCCCAGCGCCGCGAGTTCGGCGGTGAGGTCTCCGGCGGTCTTGCCGGTTACAGGCGTGGCCACGGTGGCCAGCATCGGCCCGGTATCGAGGCCGCGCTCCATCTGCATGATCGTGATGCCGGTGTGTACGTCACCTGCCAGGATCGCGCGCTGCACCGGCGCGGCGCCGCGCCAGCGCGGCAGCAGCGAGCCGTGGACGTTGAGGCAGCCTTGCGCGGGCGCGGACAGGATCGCCTGGGGCAGGATCAGGCCATAGGCCGCGACGACCGCCACATCGGCATGATGCGCGGCAAAGGCGGCCTGTTCCTCGGCGCCCTTGAGGCTCACCGGCGTGAACACCGGCAAACCGTGCCGTTCCGCCGCCAGGTGAACGGGGCTGGGCTGCAATTTCTTGCCCCGGCCGGCCGGGCGCGGCGGCTGGCTATAGACCGCCACCACCTCGTGTCCGGCGGCCACCAGCGCATCGAGCGTGGGCACGGCAAATTCGGGTGTGCCCATAAAGACAACACGCATCGGGCAAAGGGTCCTTTTCCTATCCTGCGCGCGGCCCTATCTGTCGCGCCATGGCATCGCAAGAGATCGAGGCGCTGGCGAGCGCACTGGCCCGTCTACCCGGCCTTGGCCCCCGCTCTGCGCGGCGGGCCGTGCTGTGGCTGATCAAGCGGCGGGAAAGCGCGCTGCCGCAGCTGCTGGTCGCGCTCGAACACGTGCGGGCAGGGCTGGTGGAATGCAGTGTGTGCGGCAATGTCGATACCAGCAATCCTTGCGGCATCTGCGCCGATCCGCGCCGCGATGCGCGCGCACTGTGCGTGGTGGAGGATGTCGCGGACCTGTGGGCGCTCGACCGCGCGCGGCTGTTCACCGGGCGCTATCATGTGCTCGGCGGGCGGCTTTCCGCGCTGGAAGGGGTGCGGCCGGAAGACCTGACGATCGGTCGATTGCTCGAACGTGTTCGAGCCGGGGGGATCGACGAGGTGGTGCTCGCCATGAACGCCACGCTGGAAGGGCAGACCACCGCGCACTACATCGCCGAGCGACTGGAAGACCTGCCGGTGCGGGTGACGCAGCTGGCCCATGGCCTGCCGGTCGGTGGGGAACTGGATTATATGGACGAAGGCACGCTGGCCCAGGCCTTGCGGGCGCGGCGGCCGGTTTAGGTGGGCTGTCGGGCGTTGCGCCAGGCCCTTCGACAGGCTCAGGACATGCCCTTCGACAGGCTCAGGGCGAACGGGGGCGGGGGATTTTTCCGTGAATGCCGTTCGGGCTGAGCTTGTCGAAGCCCCTGCGCCAGACTTATCCCTCCAGCCCGGCCAAGACCTCATAGGCCAGCACGGCCCCTGCCACGGCGGCGTTGAGGCTGTCGGCGCGGCCTTTCATCGGCATGGTCACGCGCAAGTCGCAGGCCAGTTCATAGTCTTCGGGCAATCCCCGCGATTCGTTGCCCACCATGATGAAGCAGGGGCCGGCATAAGGCGCCCCGCGATAGGGCACGGCCTCGCGCAGCGAGGCGGCGACGAGTTGGCCTGACCCGGCGCGCAGCCAGGGCAGGAATTCGTCCCAGCGGGCCTGGGCCAGGGATTGCGTGAAAATCGCGCCCATGCTGGCGCGCACGGCTTCGACCGAAAAGGGATCGACGCAATCGTCGAGCAGGATCAGTCCGCCTGCGCCAACTGCGTCGGCGGTGCGCAGCATGGTGCCGAGGTTGCCCGGATCGCGCATGGCCTGTGCCACCAGCCACAGCGGCGCGGCGCTGCGATCGATCTGGTCAAGCCCGGTGTCCCATTCGGCAAAGACGCCGGCCACGGCCTGGGGATTGTCCTTGCCGGTCACCTTGGCGAGGATATCGACCGGCAGTTCGATCACGTCGCCGCCGGCTGCTGCCACGGCCTGTTCCAGATCGGCCAGCAGGGGGTGCGCCTCGCGCCCTTGCGCCATCAGCAGGATTTCCGGAAGGCGCCCGCCCGCGCGGGCGTCGGTCAGCAGGCGCAGGCCTTCGGCCAGAAAGCGCTGCTCGCGCTTGCGGTGCTTCTTGTCGCGCAGGCTGCGCACGAACTTGACGGTGGGGTTGGAAAACCCAGTGATGACGCGGCGGGACATGGCATTGCCCATGCGTCAGCACGCAGCGATGGGCAAGGGTTCAGTCTTCCCCGAACCCGTCCTTGACGAGGCCGGCCAGCTTGAGCAGCACCTGCTCGGCCTCTTCCTCGGGGCCGGAGACCTCCACGTCGATCGAGTCGCCCTTGGCCGCGCCAAGCATCATCAGGCCCAGGATCGAGCCACCGGCCGCCTCGGTGCCGTCCTTGAACACCTTGACGTCGACGCCCGACGGCAGCTTGGCCACGGCGTTGACGAACTTGGCACTCGCGCGGGCATGCAGGCCGCGCTGGTTGACGATGGTGATCGTCTCTCGGGCAACGTAGCTTTGGCTCGACATCGGCGTTTCCTCTTCCCTGCCCGTCCCTGATGGCGTGTGTCGCGGCTGGAAAAATCAGGCGTCCTGGCCCAGGAATTCCGACGCGATCGTTATATAGTTGCGGCCAGCGTCGCGCGCGGCGGCGGTGGCATCGCGAACATTCATGCATCCGCGCGCCTTGGCAAGCCGGATCAGCATGGGCAGGTTGATGCCCGCGATCACTTCGACCCGCCCCGCCTGCATCAGCGAGATGGCCAGGTTCGAAGGGGTGCCCCCGAACAGGTCGGTCAGGATGATGACGCCTTCGCCGCTATCGACGCGGCGGATGGCATCGGCGATCTCCTTGCGGCGTCGCTCCATGTCGTCGTTGGGGCCGATACAGACGCCGATGACGTCCTGTTGTCGGCCCACGACATGTTCCATCGCGTGGATGAATTCGTCGGCAAGGGCACCATGGGTGACGAGAATCAGACCGATCATGAAGGGAACGGGCTCCGAAATGCAGCCTTACACGATGCCACGGCCAGGCTTAACAGAGCCTTGGCGAGCACCTGCGGGCTGCCAGAATGCTGGCATTCACAAGGCATGACTTTCAGACCGGTCCCATCCCTCAGGCGCAGGGCGTTGCTCGCCTGCATTGTCGTTGTCTTTGGTGTCTTAGTCACTGGCATCACTGTCACACCTGCACCGCTTGTGCGCCTTCCAACAGGTTGGCCCCCCGCGCGGCAAGGTTGCGGTGCAACAATGTGGGTGAAAAACCCGCATTGCGCAAGCCTTGTGCGATTTCTTCGGCCATGAACACCGAGCGGTGGCGCCCGCCGGTGCAACCGAAGGCGATGTTGACATAGGCTTTCCCCTGCGCGGCAAAGCGCGGCAGGAGAAGGAGGAGGAGGCCCAGAATCCGCTCGAAAGCCTCGGCAAAGGCGGGATCCTGGCGGATGTAGTCGCCCACTGGGGCATCCTTGCCGGTCATCGGGCGCAGTGTTTCGTCCCAATGCGGATTGTTGAGGAAGCGCATGTCGAACACCAGGTCGGCAAGCGGGGGCGTGCCGCGCGAGAAGCCGAAGCTGCTGATCGTGAGCGTGGTGCGACTCGGTGAGATCGCACCGAACTGCTGGCGGATAGCCTGCTGCAGATCGTTGGTGGTGAAATCGGTGGTGGATATGACCACGTCGGCCCAGCGGCGCAGCGGGGCGAGCAGGTCGCGCTCGGCCGCGATGCCGCTGGCGGCAGGCTTGTCCTCGCTCATCGGGTGGCGACGGCGCGTTTCGTTGTAGCGCCGCTCCAGTTCGGCCCCGCCGCAATCGAGGAACAGCGTCGTTACGGAAAGATTGGGCCGTGCGCTCAAGGCCTTGACCCGTTCGATGATCGCCTGCGGATCGAACCCGCGCGTGCGCGTGTCGAACCCGATCGCCAGCTGCGTGCCGTTATCGACGCCGCTCTCGGCGCGCGCCTGGCCTGGCTCGGTTTCCAAGAGGCGATCGAGCAGGCGGATCGGAAAATTATCGATCGCTTCCCAGCCCAAGTCTTCCAGCGTGCGCAGCGCGGTGGTTTTGCCCGCGCCCAGCAGGCCGGTAACGAGCAGGACGCGCTGGGGCGGAATGTGCTGCGGCGAATCCACAAGGGGCGGGGAAGACATTTCCTGGGCGACCATGGCGGACCTTTTGCGCGCAATGGGCGGCAAAGAAAAGTGCGGTTACGCGACGGTCTGGCCCAAAGGTTTCAGCAACCAGACGCACCGGTGCCGTTTTCCGGCGTCAGGCCATAGCGTTCCAGTGCCAGCATGGCGCGCAGTGCCAGCATCGGTGTCTCGGGCCAAAGCCGCAGCATGGGCAGGGCAACGCCGGCGCGCACCACGGTCTCGGCCGCCTCCACGAAACGCGGCGCCTGCGTGTCGAGCTGCAGCACCAGTGCCACCGGCGCCTGTTTCACGTGGTGAAACGGCAGCAGGCCGAGGTTGCGCACTTCGAGCAAGCCGGCGGTGTTGGGATGGGGCTGCGCGATCAACCCTTGGCCTGGCCCGCCGGGCAGCAAGACCAGTCCGTCATCGCCCACCAGCACGGCGCCGCGGTCGATCAGGGCAAGCGCCAGGCTGGATTTGCCGCTGCCCGGCGGGCCCTCGATCATCACCGCGCGCCCGCCGATCGCCACTGCGGTGGCCTGGTGAACAGTGCCTTTGCCGCTCATGCCAGGGCGTGCCCGGCATGGGGAAGCGCCAGCACCAGGCAGGCACCGGGCGCGCCATCGGGGCGGTCGATGATGGTCAGGCGGCCATCGTGCGCCTCGGCAATGGTGCGGGCGATGGCGAGGCCCAGGCCGCTATGCGCGCCAAAAGCCTCTTCGGCCGGGCGCACCGAATGGAAGCGCTCGAACACCTTGTCGCGCTCGCTGGCGGGAATGCCGGGGCCCTGGTCCGTAACGCTCAGCAGCACGCGCGAATCCTCGCCCTCGCTGCCCCATTCGGTCCACACCGTCACGTCCACCGTGCCGCCGGGCGGAGAAAACGACACGGCATTGTCCAGCAGGTTTTCCAGCACCCGTTCCAGCCGCATGGCATCGCCCACCACCATCGGCGCCAGGGGCGAATCGAGCGGTTGGTCCAGCCGGATGACCGCGCCCCCGCGCGTGTCGCGCGCGCCGCGCGCGCCCACCACTTGCGCGGCCAGACCGCCCAGATCGAGCCGCACGAACGTAGCGCGGCTCAATTCCGCGTCGATCCGGCTGGCATCGGCAATCTCGGTAATCAGCCGGTCGATGCGCTGCACGTCATGGGTGGCGATGGCGGTCAACTGCCGGCGCAGGGCGGGATCCTCCACCCGGTCGAGCGATTCGATGGCGCTGGCCAGGCTGGCGAGCGGGTTCTTCAATTCGTGGGCGACGTCGGCGGCAAAGCTTTCCACTGCGTCGATGCGATGGCGCAGCGCCATGGTCATGTCGGAAAAGGCGCGGGCGAGCATGCCGATCTCGTCGCCGCGTTCGGGCAGGCGCGGCACCACCACTTCGCGATCGCGCCCCAGCCGCACGCGCACCGCTGCCCGCACCAGCGCGCGCAGCGGCTGCACGATGGTGCGCGCCAGGAACAGCGAGAGCTGCACCGAGAGCATCAGGGCCAGGCCAATGATGATCACCAGCGTCTGGCGCGCATCGCGCACCGCCTGGGTGATATCCACCGCGTTGCGCATCGCCAGCAGCATCTGGCCGCCCGGTGGCCCCACCGGCGTGGCGGCGGTCAGCACCGGGGTGCGATCGGGTGCATAGCGCAAGTAGACCTGGGTGGAACCGGCCGCCTGGGCGCGCACCACTTCGGGCCAGTTGGCCGCGTCGGACGTGGGCGGTTCGGCATAGCGCTCCACCGGCGGCGCGCCGACGATGAAATCCACGCCGCGGTCGAGCAGGCGCGCGGCGTGCTGGTACCATGCCTCTCCGGCTGGATCGACGAGCGCAAAGCTGGGCGGCGCCAGGGCAAAGCTGTCTGCCTCCAGGCGGCCATGCCGGTCGAACAGGCGCAGCCGTAACCGCTGTTCGCGCCCGATCCGCACCAGCAGCGCCTTTTGCTGCGCCGCATTGCCGCCATCGAGCGCATCGGCGGCGATTTCCGCTTCGGCCCGCGCCAGCTTGAAGCGCTCCCCCAGCAACTGCGTGCGATAGCTGTCGAGATAGAAGAAGCTGCCCGCCAGCAGCGCCAGGGCAATGACGTTGACGGCGAGAATGCGCGTGGTGAGCGAAACGCCGCGCGGCCGCAACGCGCGGGGCACAAGCGCGCGCGTCGGGCGATCGGCGGGCTGGCCCGGCGGGGCTGTCATTCTTCGCTATAGCTGTAGCCAGCGCCGTAGAGCGTCTCGATCGCGGAAAACTGCGAATCGACGGCACGGAACTTGCGGCGCAGGCGCTTGATGTGGCTGTCGATGGTCCGATCATCGACGAACACGTCATCGTGATAGGCCGCGTTCATCAGCTGGTCGCGCGTGCGCACCACGCCGGGGCGCACTGCCAGCGCTTCCAGGATCAGGAATTCGGTGACGGTCAGCGAGACCAGCTTGCCGTTCCAGGTCACCACATGGCGGGCAGGGTCCATCACCAGCCGCCCGCGGCGGATCGGATCGGGCAGGGCTTCGGGCGCTTCGGCATCGGCGGCCACGATATCGCGGCGCACGATCTCGCTGCGTCGCAGGATGGCGCGGATGCGGGCCAGCAGCAGGCGCTGGCTGAACGGTTTGGCGATGTAATCGTCGGCGCCCATGGCCAGGCCCAGGGCTTCGTCCGCCTCGTCGTCCTTGCTGGTGAGGAAGATCACCGGCAGGTCGCTTTGTTCGCGCAGGCGGCGCAGCAATTCCAGTCCATCCATGCGCGGCATCTTGATGTCGCACACCGCCAGGTCGGGCGGATTGTCGAGCAGCGCTTTGAGCGCGTTGTCGCCGTCGGTGTAGAGGCGCGTAGCAAAGCCTTCGGTCTGCAGCGCGATCGATACCGTGGTAAGGATGTTGCGGTCGTCATCGACCAGCGCGATCGTGCGCCGCGGCTGGTCCTGCGCAACAGGCTGCCCGGCCGGCTGGGCAGCGGAATGCGGGGCAGAAGCGTTTTGCATGGGCGTGGCGGCGATCCTGCTGGCGTGGCTGCGCAGACTAGGCCCGGGCGCGCCAACTGGCAAGAAAGCGCGGTTCTGCGCATGGGGCCTTGCCCTCCCGCCGCCTCCCGCAGTTGAAAATTGTGCAACTTGCTGCGCAAAAATCTTGGGCGCTTCCGGTTTGACGTAGGGGAAGCGGTCAACTATCCGAACATAGAGTCGCGCATTCGTATTCGGCATTCGTATGCAAAGCCGCAAGACGGACGCGCGACAACGCTTGATACCGCGCTTTTGCAATCAACGGCCCGCGCGCCATCCGATCGCCCCACGGGGCCTGACGGCGCGGCATGGCCCACCTATGGGAGGCTTGTGATGTCCGCCAACAGCCTGAACATTTCCTTGTCCGCGCAGGGTTTTCCTGAACCTGCCGAGCTGTTTGCCAACCTCGGCACCGCCCCCTTGGTGGAACATGCGGTGAAGAACGGCGAAGGCGTCCTGGCCAAGGATGGCCCCTTCGTGGTCGCCACCGGCAAGCACACCGGCCGCTCGGCCAAGGACAAGTTCATCGTCCGTGATGCCGAAACCGAAAACACCGTATGGTGGGGCAAGACCAACGTGGGGATGACCCCGGCCCATTTCGCCGCGCTCAAGGAAGATTTCATTGCCGCGCTGGGCACCAAGGACAAGCTCTATGTGGCGGACCTGTTCGGTGGCTCGCAGGCGGAAAACCGCGTCAACGTGCGCGTGATCAACGAATTTGCCTGGCACAACCTGTTCATCCGCACGCTGCTGGTGCGCCCGACCAACGATGAACTCGCCGGCTTCGTGCCCGAATACACCATCATCGATCTGCCCAGCTTCCGTGCCGATCCGGCCCGCCATGGCTGCCGCACCGAAACCGTGATCGCGGTGAACTTCACCGAAAAGCTGATCCTCATCGGCGGCACCGCTTATGCCGGCGAAATGAAGAAGTCGGTCTTTGGCATTCTCAACTATCTGCTGCCGGCCAAGGGCGTGATGCCGATGCATTGCTCGGCCAACATCGGCCCCAATGGCGACACGGCGGTGTTCTTCGGTCTGTCGGGCACCGGCAAGACCACGCTTTCGGCCGATGCCAGCCGCACCCTGATCGGGGATGACGAACACGGCTGGTCCGATACGGCGGTCTTCAACTTCGAAGGCGGTTGCTATGCCAAGATGATCCGCCTTTCGGCCGAAGCCGAGCCGGAAATCTTTGCCACCACCAAGCGTTTCGGCACGGTGCTGGAAAACGTGGTGATCGATCCGGTCACGCGTGAGATCGACCTCGACGATGCCAGCCTGGCTGAAAACAGCCGTGGCTCCTATCCCATCGATTTCATTCCCAACGCTTCGGAAGAAAACCTCGGCCCGGTGCCGCAGAACCTCATTTTCCTGACCGCTGACGCCTATGGCGTGTTGCCCCCGATCGCGCGTCTGACGCCCGACCAGGCGATGTACCACTTCCTCTCGGGCTACACCGCGCGCGTGGCAGGCACCGAAATCGGCGTGACCGAACCGGAAGCCACGTTCTCCACCTGCTTTGGCGCGCCGTTCATGCCGCGCCACCCGTCGGTCTACGGCAACCTGCTCAAGGAACGCATTGCCAAGGGCGGGGTGAAGTGCTGGCTGGTCAACACCGGCTGGTCGGGCGGCAAGGCCACGCAGGAAGGCATCAAGCGCATGCCGATCAAGGCCACCCGTGCCCTGCTCAACGCCGCGCTCGATGGCAGCCTGAACAGCGCTGAATTCCGCGAAGATCCCAACTTCGGCTTCGAAGTGCCGGTGGAAGTGCCGGGCGTCGACACGCGCCTGCTCGATCCGCGCGGCGCCTGGGCCGATGCCGGCGAATACGACAAGACCGCGCAGGAACTGGTCAAGAAGTTCATCGACAACTTCGAACAGTTCGTGGAGCACGTGGACGAAAGCGTCCGCAAGGCAGCGCCCGTCTCGGCCTGATCCTTCGCGCTGCCCACGTGGCGCCTGCATTGCCCCCGGTGTGCCCTGGCACACCGGGGGTTTTGTGTTTCGACGGCCCCTCTTTGTCGGCGCGTTAACCATGCTCTTACCGTGTGTGCGCCATGGTCTGCCCGGGCAATCGTACGGGGCAATGCGTGGCAACGGCAGCAATGGAAGCAGGTGTGGCCAGTGATCGGGGGGCGCCTTGGCGACGGGCGGCATCACGCCTGCCGCGTTGGTGGCCCTATGCGCTTATCGCTTTGGTCACGCTGCTGATCCGGCTGCCGACCATCGGTAACCCGATTCTCGATTTCGACGAGCAACTCTATCTGCTGGTGGGCGATGGCATGTGGCATGGCCAATTGCCTTACGTCGACATGTGGGACCGCAAGCCACTTGGCCTGTTTGCATTCTATGCTGCCATCCGCCTGCTGGGTGGCGATGGCATTGTTCAATATCAGTTGGTCGCCGGAGCTTGCGTTGCAATCACGGCCTGCTTGATCCGCGCCATGGCGCGGCGCCACGCCTCGGAAACTGCGGCTGTTGTCGTTGCGATTGCCTATGTGCTGACGCTCAACGTGCTTCACGGCGCCGGTGGCCAAGCCGCGGTGATCTATAATGCGCTCACCGCGTTTGCGGTGTGGTGCGCATTCAACGCGAATGACGAGGAGCGTGCGGTGGCGGTGGCGCGCCAGGCCCTTGCTGCGATGCTGGCGATGGGCATCGCAATCCAGTTCAAATACACGCCCGTGATCGAAGGGATGTTCCTAGGCTGCTGGTTCCTTTGGCGCTTTTGGCGCTTGGGCGTAGCACCGACGCGGGTCGTCGCGCTGGCAACGGCCATGGTGTTGGCCGCTTTGGCGCCTACTGCACTCGCGATCGGCTGCTACGTGGCCAACGGCCATCTCGACGACTACATCTACGCAAACTTCGTTTCGATTTTTCGTCGTTTGCCGTTCTCGGCGCAAGTTCGCCATGATCAGGCGATGACGATCATCGCCATGGCCGGGGGCCTGATTGCCACCGGCCTGTGGGGCCTATGGCAAGGCCGGAAACGGCTGCACGATACGGCGCGCTCTGATTTCTGGCTGCTGGCCGGCTGGGTCGCCAGCGCCTTTGCCGGGTTCGCACTGCTCGGCGATTTCTTCGATTTCTATTTCATCACTGTTGCCTTGCCGCTGGCACTTGCTTCGGCCGGTGCGGTTCGACGCGGACCGCACGGGTTTGCGGCGGCTTGCCTGCTGCTGTTGTGGCCAGCGCTTGGAACGCCAGCCTATTACTTTCTGCGTGGCCATTATCAGCATGCCACAGCGCGGATGGTGGCGAGGATCCAGCCTTATGTTGTCGGACATCCCTTGTATGTCTACGACGGACCGGCTGTGCTCTATTTGCTGACCAAGGCGCAGGCGCCGACACGCTATATCTATCCCGATCATCTCAACAATCCGGTCGAGGCGATGGCACTGGGCGTGGATCCCGTGGTGGAAGAGCAACGCGTCCTTGCCGCGCGGCCCGGCGCCATTGTCACGGCAAGCCGCCCTGTAGTTCCCCATGTTGCACCCGGAACGCAGGCTTTGGTTCGCGCCGCGCTGGCCCGCGACTATGTCTTGGTGGATCGCGTGCCCACCTTCGACCGCACCTTTTTCATATGGGCAAGGCGCGATCTACACCCCGGCCCGGCACCGATCCACGATCCGCGCGCGGACAACCCGCAATAGGCCAACGAAAAGGCCCCGGCAGATCGCGCTGCCGGGGCCTCTTGCACATTAGCCCTGACGGGTGCCGATCAGCGGATCGGACAGTCCGGCGAAAGGCGGAAGTCTAGGTAGTTGTCGACCGACTTCATCATCTCGTCCAACTCGTTTTCATAGAAGTGGTTGGCGCGCGGGATTTCGTCGTGATGGATGGTGATGTGCTTTTGCGTGCGCAGCTTGTCGACCAGCTTCTGCACGGCGTTGGGCGTCACCACCGTATCGGCCGAACCCTGCACGATGATGCCCGAGGCCGGGCAGGGCGCCAGGAAGCTGAAGTCATACATGTTGGCCGGCGGCGAGACCGAGATAAAGCCGCGGATCTCGGGCCGGCGCATCAGCAATTGCATGCCGATCAGCGCGCCGAACGAATAGCCGGCAATCCACGTGGCCGAGGCTTCGGGATGGATCGACTGCACCCAATCGAGCGCGGCGGCGGCATCGGACAGTTCGCCCACGCCGTTGTCGAAGCTGCCCTGGCTGCGCCCCACGCCGCGGAAGTTGAAGCGCAGCGTGGCAAAGCCGCGCGCCACGAATGTCTTGTACAGCGCCTGGGTGACGCGGTCGTTCATCGTGCCCCCCGCCTGCGGGTGGGGGTGCAGGATCATGGCGACGGGCGCACGGCTGCGCGTGGCGGGTTGAAAGCGGCCTTCGAGGCGGCCTTCGGGACCGGGGAAGATGACTGCGGGCATCGTTGACCTGATGAACCTGTTGGCTGGCCCGAGACCCACTGTGCAAGGCCCTGTTTTCAGGGCAGTGCGCGGTCGGGGCTGGGCATGGAACTGGTCGCTATATAGAAACGAACCCTACAAACGCAACTTTTCCGGGATTTCTCGTTGTCGGTCTCGCTTTATTTCGATCATGCGGCCACCACGCCGCTGCTGCCCCAGGCCCGCGCGGCGCTGCTGGAGGGGCTGGAGCGCTGGGCCAATCCGTCCAGCCCGCACGGGGCGGGCCGTGCTGCGCGCGCTGCGCTGGAGGATGCGCGGGCCCGGATCAAGGCGGCGCTGGGCTGGAGCGGCGAAGTGGTGCTGACCAGCGGGGCGAGCGAAGCCCTGGCGCTGGCGATTGGCCGGGCCAAGGCCCCGTTGCTGGCGGTTTCGGCCGTGGAGCACGAGGCGGTGCTGCGCCTTGCCGGCAGCGCCGCGCGCCTGGCGACAGATGGGCTGGGGCAAGTCGATCCGGCAGACTGCGCGCTGCGCGGCCTGGTGGCGGTGCAGCAGGTGAACAACGAAACCGGGGTGATCCAGCCGCTGGCCGAGGTAGCCCAGGCCGTGCGCGGCGCGGGTGGCGTGCTGCTGGCCGATGCGGCGCAGGGCGCGGGCAAGCTGGCGCTGCCCGAGGCTGACCTGATTGCCATTTCCGCACACAAGTTCGGCGGGCCGATCGGCATTGGTGCGCTGCTGGTGCGCGATTGGGCCTTGCTGCATCCCACCGGCGGGCAAGAGCGCGGCTATCGCCCCGGCACGGAAAACCTGCCGGGCGCCCTGGCCATGGCCGCGGCCCTGGAAGCGGGCAATGCCTGGCTCGACGGCGTGCAGGCCCTGCGCGCGCGGCTGGAAGCGGCGCTGGTGGCAAGCGGCGCAAACGTCATTGCCGCCGATGCTCCGCGCCTGGCTGCGATCGGGGCCTATCGCATGCCGGGCAAATCGGCGACGGCGCAGCTGATCCGGTTTGACGGCATGGGCATGGCGGTTTCGGCGGGGAGCGCCTGCTCCTCTGGTTCGCTGCGCACCAGCCACGTGCTCGATGCCATGGGCGTGGCGCAGCCGAACGAAGTGATTCGCGTCTCGCTCGGGCGGGAAACCACGGCCGAGGCGGTCGACCGCTTCGTGGCCGCCTGGCGCACGATTGCGGGGCTGGCATGATCTATCTCGATTACCAGGCGACCACGCCCCTGGCGCCCGAGGCGCGTGCCGCCATGCTGCCCTGGCTCGCCGGGCCGGAAGACCCGCGCGCCGGCTATGCCAATCCGCATAGCCCGCATCGTCCGGGCCGTGGGGCGGCAACGGCGGTGGAAGCGGCGCGCGCCCGCGTCGCCGCGCTGCTTCCGCCCGGTGGGCGCGTGATCTTCACCTCTGGCGCCACCGAGGCGCTCAACCTGGCCGTTGCCGGCCTGGGGCAACGACGCCTGGCGGTTTCGGCGATCGAACATGCCGCCGTGCTCGATACCGCCCGCTTTCACGATCCTGCGCTCACCGTGCTGCCCGTGGGGGCAGACGGGCTGGTCGATCCCGATGTGCCGATCCCGCCGGGGACGGGCCTTGTCGCGGTGATGCAGGTCAACAACGAAATCGGCACGGTGCAGCCGGTGGCCGATCTTGCCGCGCGCGCGCATGCCATGGGCGCGCTGTTCCTGTGCGATGCCGTGCAGGGGGCGGGCAAGCTCGCGGCGCCCGAAGGCGCCGATCTGGTGGCGATTTCGGCCCACAAGCTGCATGGCCCCAAAGGCATCGGCGCGCTGTGGGTGCGCGATGGCCTTGATCTGGCGCCCCTGGTTCATGGTGGCGGGCAGGAAAGCGGCCTGCGCTCGGGCACGCTCAGCCCAGCGCTTTGTGCCGGCTTCGGCGTGGCTGCTGCCCTGTGCACCAGCCTGTGGAAAAGCGATGGGGAACATGTCGACGACCTGTGGAAACAAGCCCTTGGCCTGTTCGAAGGCTGGACGTTGAACGGCAGTGCGACGCAGCGCTGGCACGGCAACCTGAACCTGCGCCGGCCCGGTTTAGACGTTGGCCGGCTGTTGTCGGAATGCCGCACTGTGGCATTTTCTGCAGGATCGGCCTGTGCCAGCGGCTCTGGCAGGCCCAGCCATGTCTTGCGCGCCCTGGGACTTTCGGACAGGGATACCAAAACCGCGATCCGCATCGGTTTCGGACGTTATACGAGGGCAGAGGAACTGGAGGAGGCTGCTGCCGTACTGAATGCGGCAGCGCATGCGCAGGGAGTCTAGTGCTTATGGTTCGCGTCACCTTCCTCACCGCCGATGGCCAGAGCGTCGTCGCCCAGGGCGAGGCGGGACAACGCCTGCTGGAACTGGGCCAGAATGCCGGGATGCCGCTAGAAGGTACCTGCGAAGGCCAGATGGCCTGTTCCACCTGCCACGTGATCGTGGCGGCGCAGTGGTTCGAACGCCTGACCGATGCCTCAGAAGACGAGGAAGACATGCTCGACCTGGCTGCCGGCGTCACCCGCACCAGCCGCCTCGCCTGCCAGATCGTGCTGGACGACGCGCTCGACGGCCTGGAAGTGCGCGTGCCCGCCGAAGCGCGGGACATGCAGCCGCGTTGAGATTGTTGGCTACTTTTACTGCTATGCCCGAAGAGGCGACGGAAGTTGCCTGGCAAATGGGCGCAGCGTTCTCCACAAGCGGCAGCTAACCACCGCTCCATCCCCGTTCAGGCTGAGCTTGTCGATGTCCCCGGCGCGAGGCCTCAGTCCCCCGCCACCAAGGCGCTGATCCGCCAGTCCTCGCCCTTGCGTTCGGCGATGATGCGGCGGGCGAGGAGGCTGCGTAGGCGGGCGGTTTCGATATAGCCCTTGCGCTGCGGCTTGCCGGTGATGACGGCGGTATAGCGCGCCGCCGGGTTGTAAGCCGGCGTTGTGGCGATGGTGACGAGCGACCAGTCCAGCTTGTCCACTTCTTCAGCCGTGTCGCTGGGCTTTGCGCGCAGCGGCACGCCTTGGCCGGTTACCAACATGGTCATGCCCGGATCGACTTCATCGGGCACGTTCCAGAAGAACCACGGCAGGACCACGAGATCGCCTTGCACGGCGCAGCCCAAGGGCAGGATGCGCGCCAGATCGGTCCAGACGGCCTGGCCGCTGGGCGCGGACAGGCGCTTTTGCAATTCGGCCGGACCATGGCCGCCGCCATAATCGAGCGTGACGTCGGGCGAGGACAATGCGGCCAGGGCTGCAGCGTCGCGGGCTTTGACCGCAGCGGCGAGCCGCGCGGCAAAGGCGCTCCAGCCGGGCAGTGCGGCGCAATCGTCGCGCGGGGGGAGAGCCATCGCGGGCAGGGCTGCTGCCGTATCGGCCGGTGTCATCGGCGCTTCGGGCGTAGGCTTGACCGGGAACGCCAGCGTCGGGCTGGGGCTTGGCTCCGGCACGCTGGGCGCCGGTTCGGGTGTGGGTTGCGCGCTCGGGGTGGCAGAGGGGCTATCGCTCTCTTGCGGCGTTGGCTGCCGTTGACACGCGGCGAGCGCCAGGCCGAGAGAGAGCAGCGCCACGCCTGCCTTGCGCGCCCATGGTTTCCGCTCGTTCGCCATCGCTTGTACGTTTACCCCGCAGCCGGTTCCCCGTCTACCGCAACGCCAGCAGGCGCGGCCAGTTCCGCCACCGTGTCTGCCGCGACATAGCGCGGGGCGGTTTCCACCAGAGCCACTTCCTCAACCTCGCGCTTGCCGATCTCGATGTGCTTTTCGCGCAGGCGCCGCCCGGCCGACAGGACATTGCGTTCAAAGCTGCCGACGAACTTGTTGTAGTTCACCACGGCGCTTTCCAGGCCGGAACCCACGCGCTTCAAGTGATCGGCGGCCACGGCCAGGCGATCGTAAAGCTCACCGCCCATGCGCCCGATCTCGCGTGCCTCGCGCGCCAGGCCATCCTGGCGCCAGACCTGGGCCACCGTGCGGCAGATGGCGACGAGGTTGGTGGGCGAGGCGAGCAGGACGCGGCGGTCAAACGCGAAATCCCACAGTTGCGGATCGCGTTCGAGCGCGGCGGCGATGAAGTGTTCGCCCGGCACGAACATCAGCACATAGTCGGGCGCTTCCTCGAACTGGCTTTGATAGGATTTGGCGCCCAGCGTCTGGATGTGGTTGCGCATGGACTGCACATGCGCGGCCAGGGCCACGCCGCGCGCGGTGTCGTCCGCCGCTTCGAACGCATCCTGATAGGCGTTGAGCGAGACCTTGGCATCGATCACCAGCAGCTTGTTGCCGGGAATGCGCACGATGGCGTCGGGGCGCAAGCGGCCTTCGTCGGTGTCGATCGAATGCTCTGTCACGAAATCGGTGTGTTCGGCCAGGCCGCACTGTTCCAGCACGTTGCGCAATTGCTGTTCGCCCCAGCGGCCGCGCGCCTTGGGGGCATTGCGCAGCGAATTGCCCAGCCGCGCGGCCTCGGCGCGGACCTGCTCCTGCCCTTCGCGCATGGCCTGGATCAGCCCGGTGAGATTGCCGAAGGCATCCACCCGCTCGCGCTCCAGCTTGCCGACCTGTTCTTCGTAGCTTTTCAAGCGCTGGTCCACCGGGGCGAGCAGCGCGCGCAGCGATTGCGCGGCCTTTTCCTCGCTCTGGGCAAAGCGTTCCTGCGCGCGGGCCATGAAGGCTTCCTGCGCGCGTTCCAGCACCTTGTTGCCGGCATTCTCGAACTCGCGGCGCAAGGCTTCCTGTGCTTCGATCAGCAGGCGCTTCTGCTCGGCAAAGTTGGCGGCATCCGCCTTCATCCGCGCCAGTTCGGCACGCAGGTCCTCGCGTGCCTGGCGGGCTTCGTGCAGGGCATCGCGCAGGCCATCGGCCTCGGCGGCGCGCTCGCTGGCGGCAGCCAGGCGGGATGAGAGGCCATCGCGCTCGGCCCGCAAGGCATCGCGCTCCGCCGCAACCTGCTCCACTTGCCGCGCGCGCTCGGCCATCGTGGCCAGATCCACCGCCATGGCCTTGATCTGCGCCTGCGCCTCGCGCGCTTCGCCCTCGCGCGCGGCGGCGCGGCCCTGTGCCTCGGCCAGGGGGCGCGAGCCGAAGAACCAGCCCAAGGCCAGGCCGATCACCAGCGCCACGATCACGAAAGCCACCGCCACGTTCACTCTCCAGTCAAGAACAGAGCGGGAACGTAAACGAAGCGGCCCGGCAACGCAATGTGCCGGGCCGCTTTATCCTCAATTGCAAGGGCCGCTCAGGCCACCTTGCGCAGCTTGTCCAGCTTCTTGAGCGCCATCTGGCGCTTGAGGCGCGAGAGGTGGTCGATGAACAGGATGCCTTCGAGATGGTCCATCTCGTGCTGGAGGCAGGTGGCCAGGAGGCCGTCGATTGCTTCCTCGTGCGTCTGGCCATCCAGATCCTGCCAGCGGGCGCGGATGCTGGCGGGCCGTTCCACTTCGGCGTAGATTTCCGGCACCGAGAGGCAGCCTTCGCGATAGATCGCATGTTCTTCGGAAGGATCGAGAATTTCGGGGTTGATGAACACCCGCGGTTCGCGGCGCACGGGCAGGTGGGCATGGCCACAGCCGTGGTCGTGGCAATGTTCCGGCTCGGCGTCTTCGTCCTCGGGCTGGAGATCGATCACCAGCACGCGCAGGGGCACGCCCACCTGGATGGCGGCAAGGCCGATGCCGGGGGCATCGTACATCGTGTCGAACATGTCGGACACGAGCGTGCGCAGTTCGTCGTCGAACTTTTCCACCGGAGCCGAGACCTGCTTGAGGCGCGGATCGGGAACTTCAAGGATTTCGCGGATAGCCATGCCGGCAAGATAGGCGTTGCGGCGCGGAGTCGCAAGGCGAGGGATTCGATCACGGTGATCGGTGGGGCGCCATTTATGAGTTCACGACCTAATTCACAAAAGGCGGGCAAACCTGGCGGCGGTGGCGAAGGCTTGGCCGCGCCGCGCGCGGTGGGCCTGGGCCTGTTCGTCCTTGCCCCACAACTCTGCCTGCCAGTCTTCCTCCACGCAGGCTGCATCCCATAGCGCGACGAGATCGGCTTCGGGATCGAGTGCAGCCAGGCCGATGATCAGCGAGGCTGCCAGGCTGGTGGTGTTGCGCAGTGCGGCCAAGGCAAAGGGCGAGAGCGGATCGAGCGCGGCGCGCAGGGCCGAGAGCGTCGCTTCGGGTTGGGGCTTGTGCATCACGCCCGAAACGCGGGTGAAAGGAACGCCATGCCGTGCTTCGGCCATGGTCACCAGCGGTTCCCACAGCAGGCGCTGCCGCGCGGCGAGCGGCTCGTCCGGCTCGGCGCGATAGCACAGCGTGTCCGTCTCGGCATAAGGCATGAGATCGGCGCGGGCGGTATCGGGGGCAGGGGCCACCACGTCGATCGCATAGTCCGCCATGTCGCGAAAGGCGAAGCGCGCGGTGTCGAGCGTTTCGCCCTGATCGGCCCATTCGGCAGCCATGGCCTGGGCAAGGGCAGCGCTGGGCACGATCTGGGGATTGCCACCTTGCGTTCGGATGCCGCGCCCATCCAGGCAGACACGAAAGCCGCCGTCTTCGGATGAGACGGTGACGTCTTTATAGAAGCGCTTCATGCCGGAGAAATCTCTTCAAGAATGCCGTTTCCAGCGCCGCACCAGCAAGCGCGGCGCGCCAAAGAACAGGGTCAGGCCAACAAGGGCGAGAGCCATGGCGCCCCACGGCGGCACGGCCGCCAGCCACGGCACGTTGCCCGAAGCGGCCATGGCGCCGATCATCACGATCAGCGTGCCCGAAAGGCGCACGGCCTGAAGCAGGGCGAAGCGGCCGAGGGCGGGATCGGCCATGTTTCAGCCCACCGCCTGGAGCAGTTCGGCCAGTTCGGCCACCGTGCCGGCCACGGCATGGGCCCCGGCGGCAAACAGCTCTGCCCGTTCGTGATAGCCCCAGTCCACGCCGATCGCGCGGACCCCGGCGTTGCGCGCCATGGCCATGTCGAAGGCGGTATCGCCGATCATCACGGTCAGCGCCGCCTCGGCCCCGGTGGCATCGAGGCAGGCCTCGATCATGCTGGGGTGCGGCTTGGACGGATGGCGATCGGCGGTCTGCAGCGTGACGAAGTGGCGGGAAAGACCGTGCGTGGCCAGGCAATGTGCCAGGCCACGGTCGCTCTTGCCGGTGGCCACGCCCAAAAGCCAGCCGCGATGCACCAGGTCTTCCACCAGGGCGGCGATGCCATCGTAGAGCGGCTCGCCCACCATGCCCGCCTCGCGCCGGGCGCGGAACGCATCCTTGTAGGCTTGGGCCAGCATGTCGTGCGTCTCCGCCTCGCCCTCCGGATGGAGGCGGCGCATGGCCTCCACCAGCGACAGCCCGACGATGCGGCGGGTTTCGCTGCGTGGCGGTGGTACCAGGCCCATGGCGTGAAAGGCCCCGTCCATCGCCGCGCCGATATCGGCCTGGCTATCGACCAGGGTGCCATCGCAATCGAAGATGGCCAGGCGCAGTGTCATCGTGCGGCGGGGCCTTTCGGGGCGGGGCGACGTGAAGGGGCCTTGGTGGGGGCCTTGGCCGGCGCCTTGCCAGCAGGCTTGGTCGCGGGCCTGGCCCCAGGCTTGGCAACGGCCTTTGCGCCCGGCTTGCCCGCAGGCTTTGCGCCGGGCTTGCCAGGCACCTTGGCGCGCTGGCCGGTGGGACGGCGCCCGCCGCCGGCGTCAGGGCCATCGGCGCGCTTGCGGCGTTCGCCGCGGCGTTCCTTGCGATATTGCTTGGCATGGGCCTTGGCCACGCGCTTTTCCTGCGTCTTGGGATCGACCAGCACCGGCGCTTCGAGCGGCAGGTCGCCTTCGCTTTCGGTAAAGCCGAGTTGTTCCAGGCTCTTGGCAAAGTGTTCCGGCAGCGGCGCGGTCACGTCGAGCAAGTCGCCCTCGGGATGCTCGATCCGCAGGCGGCGGGCGTGGAGGTGCAGCTTGCGGCTGATGCTGCCCGAAAGGAACGCAGCCTGGCCGCCATACTTGCCATCGCCCACGATGGGGTGGCCGATCGCGGCCATGTGCACGCGCAGCTGGTGGGTGCGGCCGGTGAAGGGCTGCAGTTCCACCCAGGCGGCGCGGTTGCCGGCGCGATCGATCACGCGATAGCGCGTGCGCGAGGGCAGGCCGTGCTCGCTTTCATCGACCATCATCTTCTCGCCGCCGGTGCCGGGCTGCTTGGCAAGGGGCAGTTCGATCATGCCGTCATGAATGTCGGGCACGCCCATCACCAGCGCCCAATAGATCTTGCGCGCGGTGCGGCCGGAAAAGCGCTTGGAAAAGAACGCCGCGCTGCCCGGCGTGCGCGCAACGAGCAGGACGCCGGAGGTATCCTTGTCCAGCCGGTGAACCAGGCGCGGGCGCGGCGCGTTGTCGGCCACATAGGCATCGAGCAGGCCATCGACATGCTCGAACGTGCCGCTGCCGCCCTGGGTGGCAAGGCCCGGCGGCTTGTTGATCACGATCGCGGCGCGATCCTGTTCCAGCACGATTTCCTCGGCCAAGCGGATCTGTTCCTCGGTCAGGGGCTTGCGCGCCCGCGCGCCTTTGCCGCCACCGGCCAGGGGCAGCGGCCCCCCGGCTGGCGGCACGCGCAGGGTCTGCCCGGCGGCCAGCCGGGTATCGACATCGGCGCGCTTGCCGTCGACGCGAATCTGCCCGGTGCGCGCCCAGCGCGACACCATGGCGAAACTCACCTCTGGCAGGTTGCGCTTGAACCAGCGGTCGAGCCGCACATCATTGTCATCGGGCCGAATCGTGAACTGGCGCACGGCATCTGAATTACCGGCGCCTTTGCCATGTGGGGCTTTAAAAGAGGTCATGGCCGCGCCCATAGGGCCTTTGCCCGCAAAATGCACGACATTGCTTGCCTTTCGCCGCCAGAATCACTATTGGGCGCCCGGTTCGAGCCGGTCCTGATCGGATTCGGCACGTTTTGTGTTCCTGGTATCTGGTGACCCCCGCGCGGCCGCGGGCTCTCGCCCGAAGCTGTTGAGGTATGTCGGTTTATGCAGATTCTCGTTCGCGACAACAATGTTGACCAAGCTCTTCGCGCCCTGAAGAAGAAGCTTCAGCGCGAAGGTGTCTATCGCGAAATGAAGCTGCGCCGTCACTTTGAAAAGCCGTCGGAAAAGCGCGCCCGCGAAAAGGCCGCTGCCGTGCGCCGCGCCCGCAAGCTGGAGCGCAAGCGCCAGGAGCGCGACGGCGCCAAGTAAGCCTCGATTGCGGCGGGTCGATCCGCTGCATTGAGCACTTGCGATAGGCCCTGTGCTGGGCCAAGAGGGCGCCGTGAATCACGGCGCCCTTTTCGTTGGTTCGAGCATGCTGGTTCGAATCGACGGGCAGGCACCGCCCGGGTGGCCCTCCATGGTCTGGAGGCCGCCTGACCAGGGAAAATCCAGAGGGACACCCCAGAGGGAAACCAATGTCGGAAATCACCCGCGTTCCGTTGCAGCCCGTCGCCAAGGGCTCGCTCGCCAAGGTTTGGCTGGGCGTGATCGTCGCCGTGCTGGTGGGCATCGGCCTGGCCTGGGCAGCGCGCCCGGTGCATTTCAGCGAAGTGCGCGTGATCGCGCTCAAGGAAGGGACGGGCAAATCGCCCACCACCTCTGACGTGGCGCTGATCAATTATGTCGGCCGCATTGCCAGCACGGGCAAGGAATTCGACCGTGGCGAAAACGCCGCGATGCCGCTGCAAGGCGTGATTCCCGGCTTTGCCCAAGGCCTTGCGCAGATGAAGGTGGGCGGCAAGTACCGGCTCGAGATCCCCGCTGCGCTGGCCTATGGCAGCCAGGCCATGCCCGGCCGCGATGGCAGCATTGCCGTGCCCGCCAACAGCGACCTCGTGTTCGACGTGGAACTGCTCGAATTCCGCTCCATGGCCGAGCTTCAGCGCCAGCAGGCCGCGATGCAGGCCTTGCAGCAGCAGATGCAGGCCCATGGCGGTGCGGCGGGCGCGCCCGGCGCCGTCGATGGCGCCGCGGCTGCCCCGGTGGCACCGGCCAACTGATCCGGATTCGCTGCGCCCAGGGCCCATGTCCTGGTGGCGCGGCGGTCCCACGGCTTGAAGGACACCGCGCGCGATGGTAGCGCGCGGTGTTCTTGTTTTTGGCAAACCCTGCATGAAAGGGACGGCATGTCCGTGAATACCGCCGACGTGGCGAAGATCGCCAGTCTTGCGCGCATCAAGGTGAGCGAGGCCCAGCTTGAGGCCATGGTTCCCGAATTGAACGGTATCCTCGCCTGGGTGGAGCAATTGGGCCAAGTGGACGTGACCGGGGTGACCCCGATGACCGCCGTGATCCCCAACACCTTGCGCCTGCGCGACGACGTGGTGAATGCCGACCCGCTGACCGGGGGCAATATCCGCGACGCGGTGCTGGCCAATGCACCGGTGGCCGAGCATGGCTTCTTCGGCGTGCCCAAGGTGATCGAGTAATCTTGGCGTTGCGCCAGGCGTGCTTCGAAAAGCTCAGCACGAACGGATGTGGGTTTTAGATCAATTCCCCGTTCGCCCTGAGCTTGTCGAAGGGCCGGCGCAGCACCAAGCTTCCAGTTTCCCACGCACGGACCCATATGACAGTCCATGCGCAACCATCGGTTCGAACTGATGACTGACCTTACCGAACTCGGCGTTGCCGCCCTCCGCGATGGGGTGGCCGGTGGCGCCTTTACCGCGACCGAAGTGGCGCACGCTTTCAACGCTGCGGTGGAAGCGGCGCAGGGCGCGCTCAATGCCTTCATCGTCACCACGCCCGATGCCGCACTTGCCGCTGCGGCCAAGGTGGATGCGGACCGCGCCGCCGGCCAGCCGCTGGGCAAGATGGCCGGCGTGCCGATCGGCATGAAGGACCTGTTCGCCACCAAGGGCGTGCAGACCACCGCTGCCAGCAAGATCCTCGAAGGCTTTATTCCGCCTTATGAAAGCACCGTCTCGCAGAAGCTGTGGGACGCGGGCGCGGGCATGCTGGGCAAGCTCAACCTCGACCAGTTCGCCATGGGTTCGTCCAACGAAACCAGTGGTTTCGGCAACGTGATCTCGCCCTGGCGCAAGGGGGATGACGTGACCCCGCTGGCGCCGGGCGGCTCTTCGGGCGGGTCTTCGGCCGCGGTTGCCGCGCGCATTGCGCCCGCCGCCACGGGCACCGACACCGGCGGCTCGATCCGCCAGCCGGCTGCCTTCACCGGCATTTCGGGCATCAAGCCGACCTATGGCCGCTGCTCGCGCTGGGGCGTGGTGGCATTTGCCTCCTCGCTCGACCAGGCCGGGGCGATGGCGCGCGACGTGCGCGATTGCGCGATCATGCTGGAGGCCATGGCCGGGTTCGATCCCAAGGATTCGACCAGCCTCGATCTGCCCGTGCCGGCGTGGGAAGAGGGCCTGAACGCCGATCTGCGCGGCAAGAAAGTGGGCATCCCGCGCGAATACCGCGTCGATGGCCTGGATGCCGACGTGGCCAAGAGCTGGGACGACGGCATTGCCTGGCTCAAGGATGCCGGCGCGGAGATCGTCGACATTTCCCTGCCGCATACCCAGTATGCGCTGCCGACCTACTACATCATCGCCCCGGCGGAGGCTTCGTCCAACCTCGCGCGCTATGATGGCGTGCGCTATGGCCTGCGCGACTTGCCCGAGGGCGCCAACCTTCAGGACATGTATGCCGCCACCCGCGCCGCCGGTTTCGGCGACGAGGTCAAGCGCCGCATCCTGATCGGCACATATGTGCTCTCGGCCGGCTTCTATGATGCCTACTACACCCAGGCACAAAAGGTCCGTGCGCTGATTTCGCAGGACTTCATGAAGGCGTTCGAGACGGTGGATGTGATCCTCACCCCCACCGCGCCTTCGGCCGCGTTCGCGCTGGGTCAGAAGAGCACCGATCCGGTGGAAATGTACCTGAACGACGTGTTCTCGGTGCCGGCGAGCCTCGCGGGCCTGCCGGCCATGTCGGTCCCCGCCGGCCTCTCGCGCGACGGGCTGCCGCTGGGCCTCCATGTCATCGGCCGTCCGCTCGATGAACAGGGCGTGCTGAACGCCAGCCTTGCGCTTGAACAGCGCGCACAGTTTTCGGCCAAGCCGGGTAAGTGGTGGTAAGATGAGCAGCTATCGTATCCAGGGCGCCACGGGCGAGTGGGAAGTGGTCATCGGGCTGGAAGTCCACGCCCAGATCACCACCCAGGCCAAGCTCTTTTCCGGTTCCGCCACCGCGTTCGGGGCCGAGCCCAACACCCAGGTCAGCCTGGTGGACGCGGCCATGCCTGGCATGCTGCCCGTGCCCAACCGCGAGTGCATCCGCCAGGCGGTGCGCACCGGCATGGCGATCGAGGCGCAGATCAACACCTGGTCGCGGTTCGATCGCAAGAACTACTTCTATGCCGATCTGCCGCAGGGTTATCAGATCAGCCAGCTCTATCACCCATTGGTGGGCGAAGGTTCGATCGAGATCGCGCTGGATGACAAGAACCCCGAAGCCGGCACGAAAGTGATCGGCATCGAGCGCATCCACGTGGAGCAGGACGCGGGCAAGCTGATGCACGATCAGCACCCGACGATGTCCTACGTCGATCTCAACCGTTCGGGCGTGGCGCTGATGGAAATCGTCAGCCGTCCGGATATGACTTCGCCGGCCGAGGCGGGGGCCTATCTCACCAAGCTGCGCCAGATCCTGCGCTATGTTGGCTCGTGCGACGGCAACATGGACCAGGGCTCGATGCGGGCAGACGTCAACGTCTCGGTGCGTCGCCCCGGCGAGCCGCTGGGCACCCGCACCGAAACCAAGAACGTCAACTCGGTGCGCTTCGTCATGGCCGCGATCGAGCATGAGGCGAGCCGCCAGGTGGACGTGCTGGAAGCCGGTGGCAAGATCGTGCAGGAAACCCGCCTGTTCGATCCGGGCACGGGCACCACGCGGTCGATGCGCAGCAAGGAAGACGCGCACGACTATCGCTATTTCCCCGATCCCGACCTGCTGCCGCTGGTTCTGGACCAGGCGTTCCTCGATGAATGCCGCGCGTCCTTGCCCGAACTGCCCGATGCCAAGCGCGCCCGCTATACCGACGTGCTGGGCCTTTCGCCCTACAACGCAGCGGTGCTGACGGCGGACGTGGACACGGCCGCCTGGTTCGAAACCCTGATCACGGCGAGTGCTGCCAAGCAGGGCAAGGACGAAGCCGCCGTGGCCAAGCAGGCGGCCAACTGGCTGACCAGCGAACTGTTCGGTGCGCTCAACAAGCTGGGCAAGGGCCTGGAAGACAGCCCGGTCTCGCCCGAAGGCGCCGCCGAATTGCTTAGCTTGGTGGGCGACGGCACGATTTCCGGCTCCATCGCCAAGCAGGTGCTGGAAAAGATGCTGGAAACCGGCGACGGCGCCGCCGCCATCGTGGAACGCGAAGGCCTCAAGCAGACCACCGACACCGGCGCCATCGAAGCGGCGGTTGACGCCGTGCTGGCCGCCAATGCCGACAAGGTGGAACAGTATCGCGGCGGCAAGGAAGCCCTGTTCGGCTTCTTCGTGGGCCAGACGATGAAAGCCATGGCCGGCAAGGGCAATCCGCAACTGGTGAACCAGGTGCTGAAAGCCAAACTGGGGTGAATTGGTCAGGCCCCCTGCCTCAGATCGGGCAGGGGCCGCGCCCTGTTTATCAGATCGAAAAGTCGAAAATGCGGGCGCTCAATGCGCCGCCGTTGCCCATGCCGTTGAGCGAGAACAGAAACCCATATTCGCCGGGGGCAAGCTCAGCCTTGGGTTGGATCTTGTAGACCCCAGGCCGCACCATCTGATAATCGAAGGCCACGCGGTCCTTGTCCATCACGCCGGTCTTGGCGCCCGCGATATTCATGCTCCCAACCCGCGCTTCGCGCCGACCGTCCTTCGTGATCAATTTGATCAGTGTAAATTCACTGGGCGAGGTGACCGTTGCGGCGGTACCGGACGCCCATGATGACGGTGCATTGCCAACTTGCGGGTTGGATTCGTCGAAAAAGAAATAGAATGTAGGCGTTCGCTCGGCCGCATGGACGCGCGCCGATGCGTTCTGGATGGATGCCTTGATGCTGGCGGAAGCCAGGCCACCGGTCAGTGCATAGCCGAAGATGCCGCCTGTCTTCGCCTGGTTGGTCGTCGTTGGATCGATGCGGACCATGTGGCCCTTGCCAGCATCGAGCAAGTAGACACCCGCCGGATGCAGCACTGCCGGATCGGGGGAAGTCAGGGAAAATTGTTGTGCTGTGGGCGCAGTGGCAGGGCTATCGAGCAAGGCTGCAAGAATCGGCCCGGTCAAGCCTTTCTTCTTCAGTTCCAGCATTTGTTCGACCGAAAGGTCCATATGCGTGCCGGTGCTTTTGATTTTGGCGACCACAGCTTCGTCACCAACGCCGCTTTGGGCCAGGGCGGTGATTTGCTCGAGCGTGAGTGGCGCCGCTTTGGCAGTGCCAGATAGCAACGTGGCCGAGGCGCAAAGCGCGACGACCAACTTCCTGATAGACATGAAACCCCCTGTTGCCAGCGATTGACTTCTGACGCCGGCAACAGGGGTTTTAAAACACGGAACTCAGCGAAGCGACGAAAAAAGCAGAGCTTCACGTGTTGTAGATGAAAATTCGTTCCAATATGGTGTAATTACTTCCCCGGCACGCTCGCCACTTCGACCGGCAGGCCCAGCTTGTCGAGCTGCGGCTTGATCTTGGCGGCGTCGCCCACCACCACCCAGGTCAGCTTGCCGGGATCGAGCGCGGTGCGGGCGGCCTTGTCGAGGTCGGCGGCGGTGAGGGTGGGATAGCGCTGGGCGAGGCGGGTGTAGTAATCGTCCGGGCGGTTGAACTGCACGATCTTGACCAGGCCATCGAGCACCGAGGACGAGGTTTCGAACGCGCCGGGCAGTTCGCGCGCGGCGCCCTGGGTGGCCCAGCTCAATTCGTCGGGGGCGACGCCCTTGTCTTTCAGGAACGCGGCCATATCTGCCTGCATCGCGGCGATCGAAGGGCCGGTCTGGTCGGTCTGCACCGGAGCGACGAGGCGATAGATCACGCGGTTCTGGCGCTCGCTCACGGCGCTGCCCACGCCATAGCTCCAGCCCTTGCTTTCGCGCACGTCCATGTTGAGGCGCGAGAGGAAGCTGCCGCCCAGCACTTCGTTGGCGGTGCGCAGTGGCACGAGATCGTCGCGGCCCGTGGCGCCGAGCACTTCGCCCGCCATGATCATCGACTGCGGCGAGGCTGGGCGATCGACCAGCAGGATGCGCGGGGAAGGGGCGGGGATCGGAGCCGAGAGGTTCTTGGCCGGCGCCGCGCCAGCCGGTTCGGCCCAGGTGCCGAAGCTCTTTTCCAGCAGCGGCTTGACCGCATCGAGCGTGGTATCGCCGACCACGAAGATCGTCGCCTTGGACGGGCGCAGCCAGGCCTGGTGGAACGCGGCGAGGTCAGCGGTGGTCAACCGCTTGACCACGGCCGGATCGCCCGTGCCGGTGGGTGGCGTGCCATAGGGGTGCTGCGGCCCATAGAGCGCGGGATAGAGCACGCGCGAGGCCATGGCCGAGGGATCGCGCAGTTCCGCGTCGATCGCGGCGAGTTGCTGCGCCCGCACGCGCTCCAGGTCATCGGCCTTGAGCGCGGGGTGACGCACATAGTCTGCCAGCAGCGCCAGCGAACCGGCGAGGTTGGGCGCCACGGCATCGAGCTGGAAGTTGGTGCTGTCGGGCAGGGCCTCGTTGCTGATATTGGCGCCGAGGTTTTCGCGCGCGCGGGCAAAGGCGGCCGCGTCCAGGGTTTGCGTGCCCTGGTCCATCGTCTTGAGCAGCATGGCCTGGGTGCCCAGCGCGGCCCGCGGATCGGCGGCAAAACCAGCGTCGAACGCCACCTGCACCGAAACCACCGGCACGGCGGCGCGGCGGGCGAAGACCACCTTGATGCCGTTGGACAGCGTGGCCCGCTCGATCTGCGGGAATTGCAGCGCGGCCAACTGGCCGATCGGGGGCAGTTCGCCACGATCGGGGCCGGCGGCGGCTGCGGGCAGCGGCGCCGGTTCCTGGCCGGGCTGGTGCCAATAGGCCGGGTGGGCTCCGCTGCCATGGCCACCGCCCACTGTCGTGTCGTTGCTGGCCCAGCCGCCATGCGCCTCGCCCCCTTCGGTGCGGGTGCCCGGTTCCACGGTCAAAGCAAAGACCGGGCGGGTCAGCCACTTTTGCAGCGCGGCGCGCACTTTGGCGGGCGTGAGCGCGGCCATGTCGGCCAGTTCCTTGCGGTAATAGCCAGCGTCGCCGTGATAGAGCAGCCCTTCGGCCAGAGTCGGCGCCTTGCCGCCAAAGCCACCGACCGATTCCAGCTTGCGGATCTGGTCGCTGGCGGTGACGGTGCTGGCGCGGGCGAGTTCGTCGGCCGTCGGGCCTTGCGTCACCAGGCGCTTGATCTGCGCATCGAGCGCGGCGCCCACGGCGGCGGCATCCTGGCCCGGCTTCACATCGGCCTGGACCACGAACTGCCCGGCCTGGGCATAGACTTCGGCATTGGCGCTGGCTGAAACCGCGATCTGCTGCCCGCGCACCAGATTGTCGTCGAGCCGCGAGGAGGCAAGGCCGCCCAGGATCACCGCGCCGATCTGCAGCGGCAGGTAATCCGGGTTGTCGTAACCGGGGATCGCCCACATGCGATAGATGCGCGTGGTCGCCACTTCATCCTTGATCGTCTTGGCCTTGGGCGAAGGCAGCGTGGGCACCGGGGCGGCCACCGGCTGAACCTTGGGCCCGGCGGGAATGGCGCCGAACCACTTGGCCACCTTTTCCTTGGCCGTGGCGAGATCGACATCGCCCGCCAGCACCAGCACGGCATTGTTGGGGGCATAGTGATCGGTGAACCAGGCCTTCACGTCGGCCAGGCTGGCGCCGTCGAGATCGGCCATCGAGCCGATCGTGCTGTGGTGATAGGGGTGGCCGACCGGATAGAGGTTTTCGAGCTGTTCGTATTCCACCAGGCCATAGGGCTGGTTGTCGCCCTGGCGTTTTTCGTTCTGCACCACGCTGCGCTGGTTATCGAGCGTTTCCTGCGTCACCGCGCCGAGCAGATAGCCCATGCGATCGGATTCCAGCATGAGGAAGCGATCGAGCGCGGCCGAGGGCACGGTTTCGAAATAGTTGGTGCGATCGAACCAGGTGGTGCCGTTGTAGTCGGTTGCCCCGGCATTCTGCAGCGGGGTGAAGAAATCGCCCTTGTTGTGTTCGCTGCCGTTGAACATCAGGTGTTCGAACAAGTGGGCAAAGCCGGTCTTGCCCTTGGGCTCGTTCTTGGAACCCACGCCATACCACACCGAGATGGCCACCACCGGCGCCTTGCGATCGGTGTGGACCAGCACGCGCAACCCATTGGGCAGGGTGAACTGTTCGTATGGAATGTTCACCGCCTTGACGAGGTCTGCCAGCGGGGCGGGGGCGGGGGCAGCCGGCGCCGCCACGGTTGCGGCAAGCAGGGGCGAGGGCGCGGCCGAGGCGATCGCCAGGGCCAGGAGAGAGGCGTTGAGGAAGCGCTGCATGGAGGGGGCTTGTCCTGTCTCGAAATGTCTCTGCAACGATGTGTAAGGGCCTGCGCGGCTGAGTCAAAGCTGAACCATCGCCATGGCTTGCCCGCAGCGATTGGTTTGGATTGCAACCGGTGTG
Organism: Novosphingobium rhizosphaerae; assembly: GCF_050920675.1. Taxonomy (NCBI): domain Bacteria; kingdom Pseudomonadati; phylum Pseudomonadota; class Alphaproteobacteria; order Sphingomonadales; family Sphingomonadaceae; genus Novosphingobium; species Novosphingobium rhizosphaerae. Next base: position 4,272,808 of record NZ_CP137861.1, on the reverse strand, counting down.
GCAAAATTTGATCCACGTCCTTGTGTTGCCGAAACGCAACACTACTTTGAGCCGGTCAGGAGAGCGAGAGAGCTTATGAACCTCGAAAAATTCACCGATCGTGCCAAGGGCTTCCTCCAGGCGGCGCAGACGCTGGCGATCCGCCTGAACCACCAGCGCATCACGCCCGAGCACGTGCTCAAGGCGCTGCTGGAAGACAGCGAAGGCATGGCCAGCGGGCTGATCCAGCGCGCCGGGGGCAATCCCGTGGCGGCGGTCAGCGCGCTCGATGCGGCGCTGGGCAAGATTCCGGCCGTCTCCGGTTCTGGCGCGCAGAATTCGCCCGGGCTCGACAACGATACCGTGCGCCTGCTCGACCAGGCAGAACAGCTTGCGACCAAGAGCGGCGACAGCTTTGTCACCGTGGAGCGCATCCTGCTGGCCCTGACGCTGGCGGGAACGACGGCGGCCGGCCAGGCGCTCAAGGCCGCGAATGTCACGCCCCAGACGCTCGAAGCGGCGATTTCCGCCCTGCGTGGCGGCCGCAATGCCGACAGCGCGAGCGCCGAAAACGCCTATGACGCGATGAAGAAGTATGCGCGCGACCTGACCGCCGCGGCGCGCGAGGGCAAGCTCGATCCCGTGATCGGCCGCGACGAGGAAATCCGCCGCACCGTGCAGATCCTGGCGCGTCGCACCAAGAACAACCCGGCGCTGATCGGCGAACCCGGCGTGGGCAAGACCGCGATTGCCGAAGGCCTGGCGCTGCGCATCGCCAATGGCGACGTGCCCGACAGCCTCAAGCATCGCCGCCTGATGGCGCTCGACATGGGCAGCCTGATCGCGGGCGCGAAGTATCGCGGCGAGTTCGAGGAGCGCCTCAAGGCCGTGCTCGACGAAGTGAAGGGCGCCGAAGGCGAGATCATCCTGTTCATCGACGAGATGCACACCCTGATCGGCGCGGGCAAGACCGAGGGTGCGATGGATGCGTCCAACCTGCTCAAGCCGGCGCTGGCGCGGGGTGAGCTGCACTGCATCGGCGCGACCACGCTGGATGAATACCAGAAGTACGTGGAAAAGGACCCGGCCCTGCAACGGCGGTTCCAGCCCGTCTTCGTGGGCGAGCCGACCGTGGAAGACACCATCTCCATCCTGCGCGGGATCAAGGAGAAGTACGAGGTGCATCACGGCGTGCGCATCGCCGATGCCGCGATCGTGGCGGCGGCAACGCTGTCGAACCGCTATATCGCCGACCGCTTCCTGCCCGACAAGGCGATCGACCTGATGGACGAGGCCGCCAGCCGCATCCGCATGGAAGTGGAAAGCAAGCCCGAGGAAATCGAGAACCTGGATCGCCGCATCATCCAGCTCAAGATCGAGGAAATGGCCTTGGCCAAGGAAACCGATCCTGCCAGCCGCGACCGGCTGGAAACCCTGCGCGGCGAACTGGCCAATCTGGAACAGCAATCGGCCGAACTGACCACGCGCTGGCAGAACGAGCGCGACAAGATCCAGGCCGAGGGCAAGATCAAGGAGCAGCTCGACGCCGCACGCGTGGAACTGGAGCAGGCGCAGCGCGTGGGTGACCTGGCCAAGGCCGGGGAGCTGGCCTATGGCCGCATTCCCGAGCTGGAGCGGCAACTGGCCGAAGCACAGGGCGCGAGCGAAAACGCGCTGCTGCGCGAGGAAGTGACCGCCGAGGACATTGCCGGCGTGGTCAGCCGCTGGACCGGCGTGCCCGTCGACCGGATGATGGAAGGCGAGCGCGAAAAGCTGCTGCACATGGAAGAAGCCATCGGCAAGCGCGTGATCGGCCAGAAGGACGCGGTGCTTGCCGTGTCAAAGGCCGTGCGCCGCGCGCGCGCCGGGCTGCAAGACCCCAACCGTCCGCTCGGCAGTTTCCTGTTCCTGGGCCCCACGGGCGTGGGCAAGACCGAGCTGACCAAGGCGCTGGCCGGCTTCCTGTTCGACGACGACAACGCGATGGTGCGCATCGACATGTCGGAGTTCATGGAAAAGCACGCGGTCAGCCGGTTGATCGGCGCGCCTCCGGGCTATGTCGGCTATGACGAAGGCGGCGTCTTGACCGAGGCGGTGCGGCGCCGGCCCTATCAGGTCGTGCTGTTCGACGAAGTGGAAAAGGCCCACCAGGACGTGTTCAACGTGCTGCTGCAAGTGCTGGACGATGGCCGCCTCACCGATGGCCAGGGCCGCGTGGTGGATTTCACCAACACGCTGATCATCCTCACGTCCAACCTGGGCAGTCAGTATCTGGCCAACCTGGGCGAGGGCGAGGACGCGGCCAGCGTTGAGCCGCAGGTGATGGACGTAGTGCGCGCGCACTTTCGCCCGGAATTCCTCAACCGGCTGGACGAAATCATCCTGTTCCACCGCCTCGGCCAGGAACACATGGCCCCGATCGTGGATATCCAGGTGGCGCGCGTGGCCAAGCTGCTGAAAGATCGCAAGATCACCCTGAACCTGACCGATGCGGCCAAGCGCTGGCTGGGCCGCGTTGGCTACGATCCGGTCTATGGCGCGCGGCCGCTGAAACGCGCGGTGCAGCGCCATCTGCAGGACCCGCTGGCCGAGCGCCTGCTGGCCGGGCAGATTCCCGACGGCAGCACCGTGACTATCGACGAAGGCGATGGCGCGCTGGCGTTCGTGGTTGCGTGAGGTTGGTTTAGGCTTCCACCACCCCCCGACCCCCTCCTCGGTGAGGAGGGGGAGAAACAAGAAAAAGTCCCCTCCTCTTCAGAGGAGGGGGTTTGGGGGTGGTGCGAGACCTTGCACAAACGCCGCAGCACAACGCCAAACCCGCCAGTTCCCAAGCCCCCACAAATTCGCTATCGGCCCGGCATGACCACCGATAGCCCCGTTGCCGCCCAGACGCTGTTTGCCACTTATGCCGGCGTGATCGATGCCGCGCTCGATGCGCTTGTTGCCAAGGGCGCGCTTCCCGCCGGGCTGGCGCGCGGCGCCGTGACTTGCGAACCGCCGCGCGATGCGGCCCATGGCGATCTGGCGACCAATGCCGCGATGGTCCTGGCCAAGCCTGCCGGCACCAATCCGCGCGCGCTGGCCGCACTGTTGATCGAGGAACTGGCCGCCCATCCGCGCGTGGCCAGTGCCGAAATCGCCGGGCCGGGCTTCATCAACTTGCGCCTGGTCGATGCCGCCTGGACCGACGAACTCGCCCTGATCGGCACGGCGGGGGGCGACTATGGCCGCTCTGCGCTCGGTGGTGGCAGCACGGTCAACGTCGAATATGTCTCGGCCAACCCGACTGGGCCGATGCACATGGGCCATTGCCGTGGCGCCGTGGTGGGCGATGCCCTGGCCGCGCTGCTCCAGTTCGCCGGACACAAGGTGATCAAGGAATACTACGTCAACGATGCGGGCGCGCAGGTCGATGTGCTCGCCCGTTCGGCGCACTTGCGCTATCGCGAGGCGCTGGGCGAAGACGTGGGCGCGGTGCCCGAGGGGCTCTATCCGGGTGACTATCTCGTGCCGGTGGGCCAGGCGCTGGCCGCCGAATATGGCGATCGCTATGTCGGCGCGCCGGAAGCCGAATGGCTGGTGCTGTTCCGGCAAAAGACCGTGGCGGCCATGCTGGTGATGATCAAGGAAGACCTTGGCAAGCTGGGCATCGTCCACGATCTGTTCTCTTCGGAAGCAGAGCTTCAGGCCGCCGGCAAGCCCGAGGCCGCCGAAGCCTGGCTGCGCGCGCACGATCTGGTCTATGATGGCCACCTGGAAGCGCCCAAGGGCAAGACCCCCGAGGATTGGGAGCCGGTGGAACTGCCGCTGTTCCGCTCCACCCGCTTTGGCGACGACCAGGACCGCCCGATCAAGAAGTCCGACGGCAGCTGGACTTATTTCGGCGCGGACCTGGCCTATCACTTCCAGAAGGCCGAAACCGCCGATGCGCTGGTGGACATCTGGGGCGCGGACCATGCCGGCACGGTCAAGCGGATCAAGGCCGCGGTGGCCGCGCTGACCGGCGCGGAAGGCGCCAAGCCGAAGCCCTTCGAAGTCAAGCTGGTGCAGATGGTCCAGCTGCTGCGCGATGGGCAGCCGGTCAAGATGTCGAAGCGCGCGGGCAATTTCGTCACGCTGGCCGATGTGGTGGAGGAAGTGGGCAAGGACGTGGTGCGCTTCACCATGCTGACCCGCAAGCCCGATGCGCAGATGGACTTCGACTTTGCCAAGGTGGTGGAAGCCTCCAAGGACAATCCGGTGTTCTATGTGCAATATGCCCATGCCCGGATCAGTTCCACCCTGCGCAAGGGTGCCGAACTGGGCTGGGCGCCGAGCGCGGCCAACCTCGGCCGGTTGGGCCAGGAAGAGCTGGCCGTCGTCAAGCTGGCGGCGCAGTTCCCGCGCATCGTCGATGGCGCGGCCGTTGCGCGCGAGCCGCACCGTATCGCGTTCTTCCTCTATGACCTGGCTGCCGCGTTCCATGCTTATTGGAACGTGGGTAACGACAAGCCCGAAAAGCGGTTCATTGTGGCACAGGATAAGGACCTTACCGAGGCCCGGCTTTTCCTGGCCGCACAAATCGGGCAGGTTGTGAAGAACGGGCTGGCCATCTTGGGGGTTGAGGCCGCGCAGGAGCTTTAAGGTAATGGTGAACGGCGATCAGCACGACAATCCGGGGCACGATGGGGCGGGGCAGGGCACGCAAGCCCGGCGCTGGACCTGGGCACGGAAGAACGCCTGCCCTGGCTGGAAAGCGCCGATGATGTGGACCTTGAGGAAGAAGGCCCCGACAACGGCCGCCTGATCGGCTTTGGCGTGTTGGCGCTGATCCTGCTCGCCGCGATCGTGGGCGGCATTTACTGGGCCACCCACCGAAACGCCGCGCCCGCCGCGGCCGATGGCAGCCTGATCGAAGCGAGCAAGGAACCCTACAAGGTTGCCCCCAAGGATCCGGGTGGCAAGACCTTCCAGGGCACCGGCGATTCGAGTTTCAAGGTGAGCGAGGGCGAACGCCCCACCGCCGCCCTGGCCGCCAAGGATGCGCCCGCCGCGCCCGCGCCCAGCGCCAGCCCGGCCGCCAAGCCGGCAGACAAGCCCGCCGAAAAGGCCACGCCGGCAGCGGCCCCGGTCAGCGGCGTGGGCGTGCAGGTTGGCGCGTTTTCCAGCCAGGCCCTGGCCGAAACCGGCTGGAACAAGCTGGTGCTGGCGCACGAAAGCCTCAAGGGCGTGAACCACCGCGTGATCGCCGGCAAGGCGGACATCGGCACGGTCTATCGCCTGCAAGCCGTGCCCGGTGACGCCGGCGCTGCCAACGCGCTGTGCAACAAGCTGCAGGGCGAAGGCGTGAAGTGCCAGGTGAAGCGCTGACGGCGGACTGACGGCAGGCCTTTGGGCTTGCCATGCCGCGCAAATTTCGGGATGGCAGGGGCATGCTTCCTGCCATTTTCGGGCTTTCCGGCCCTGTTCTCACCGCTGACGAGCGCGCCTTTTTCCTGGATGCAGACCCGGCCGGCTACATCCTGTTCGGCCGCAACGTGGAAAGCCGCGACCAGCTGCGCGCGCTGACCGATTCGTTGCGCGACCTGCACGGGCGCGAGCGGCTGCTGATCTCGATTGATCAGGAAGGTGGCCGGGTGGCGCGGATGAAGCCGCCGGTCTGGGCGGCCTATCCCCCTGGTGAGGCATTCGACCGTCTCTATGACGTGGCGCCGGCCAGCGCGATCGAGGCGGCGCGCGCCAATGCGCAAGGCTTGGGCATGGACCTGGCCGAAGCCGGGATCAGCGTGGATTGCCTGCCGCTGCTCGATGTGCGGCAGGTGGGCGCGCATGACGTGATCGGCGATCGCGCTTTGGGCAAGGAGCCGCTGCGCGTGGCGGCGCTGGGCCGTGCCGTGCTCGATGGGCTGGCGCGGGCCGGGGTGGCCGGCGTCGTCAAGCACATGCCCGGCCATGGCCGCGCCTTGGCTGACAGCCACAAGGAATTGCCCACCGTCACCGCGAGCGAGGCGGAGCTGGATGCCGATCTGGCGCCGTTCCAGGCCCTGGCCGGTGCGGCCATCGGCATGACGGCGCATGTGCGCTTCACCGCGTGGGACGCCGAACTGCCAGCCACGCTGTCGCCCTTCGTGGTGGGCGAAGTAATCCGCCGCCGCATCGGCTTTGACGGCCTGCTGTTGACCGACGATCTCGACATGGAGGCTCTGGCCGGGACCGTGCCCGAACGCGCGGCGCGGGCACAGGCGGCCGGGTGCGATATCGCGCTCAATTGCTGGGCCAAGATGCCGGACATGATCGGGATTGCTGCGTCGCTCGCGCCGATGAGCGACGCAACCGCCAAGCGGCTGGAACGCGCCTTGGCACCCACCGCGCCGGCCGCCGTGCCGCGTGACGGGGCCTTGCAGGCAGAGCTGGTGGCCCGGCGCGACACGCTGCTGGCGCTGGCCTGATCCGCCATGGCCGAGGGCGCGCCAGGGGAGGATGATGGTGGCTGGGACGGCCTGCCCACCGCCGTTGCCGCCAACGATGCGCTCTATCTCGATCTCGACGGCTGGGAAGGGCCGCTCGACCTCCTGCTCGATCTGGCGCGGCGGCAGAAGGTCGATCTGCGCAAGATCTCGATCCTGGAATTGGTGGACCAGTACCTGGGCTATATCGACCGGGCCGAGGCGTTGAAGCTGGAACTGGCGGCCGATTACCTGGTGATGGCGGCCTGGCTGGCCTATCTCAAGTCGCTGCTGCTCTTGCCGCGCGATCCGGATATGCAGCCCAGCCCCGAGGAAATGGCGCTGCGCCTGCAATTGCGGCTGCAGCGGCTGGGGGCGATGCGCGAGGCCGGCGCACGGTTGATGGCGCGGGACCGGCTGGGGCGCGATGTCTTTGCGCGCGGTGCGCCCGAAGGGATCACGCTGGCGCGCCGCGCGCGCTGGCAGATGGATATGTTCGGCCTGATCCAGGCCTATGGCCAGGTCCAGCATCGCAACCGCCCGGTGGTGCACATGGTGCGCGAGCGGCCGGTGATGACGCTCGATGCCGCGCTGGCGCGCATTTCCGCCCTGCTCGGCACCAGCCTGGAATGGCGCGACCTACGCGCCTTCCTGCCGCCGATGGCCATCAACAGCGATGCCGATCGGCAACTGGCGCGCTCTGCGCTCGCTTCAAGTTTCCTCGCCGCGCTCGAACTGGCCAAGCAAGGCCGGGTGGAACTGGTGCAGGAGGAATGCTTTGGCCCGCTGCTGGTGCGGCCGATTCGATGCCGGCCGCTTTCATGACGGCGCCCGACGATCTGCTGCGTGGCGTGGAAGCGACGCTGTTTGCCGCCACCGAACCTTTGCGTGCCGACGAGATTTCCCGGCACCTGGGCGGGGCAGACGTGCGGCCTGCGCTGGCCGCGCTGACTGAGCATTACGCCGGGCGCGGCATTCACTTGGTGGAGCGGGGCGGACGCTGGCATTTCCAGACCGCGCCAGACCTGGCGCACCTGTTGCGGCGCGAGAAGGAAGATGTGCGCCGCCTGTCGCGCGCGGCGACCGAGGCGCTGGCGATCATCGCCTATCACGAACCCGTCAGCCGGGCGGAAATCGAGGCGATCCGTGGCGTGCAGACTGCCAAGGGCACGCTCGATGTGCTGATGGAAGCAGGCTGGGTGCGCATTGCCGGGCGGCGCGAAGTGCCGGGGCGCCCCACGATCTATTCCACCACCCCCGCGTTCCTCACCCATTTCGGGCTGTCGAGCCGGGGGGACCTGCCGGGCATCGGCGAATTGCGCGCGGCTGGCTTGCTCGATCCGGTCGATGAAGCCTATGCCGTGCTCACCGGCAGCGGCGAGGATGCTGCCGACGATGGCGATGAAGATGGGGCCGGGGCCGACTAAACGACAAGAATCGCACTGCCCGCTGGCGAAGAGCCGGAACATCCCCTATCTGGGCAGGCCAAAGGAGAATTTGAAATGGGTGGCCTTTCTCTACCGCACCTGATCATCCTCGCGCTGGTCGTGCTGATTCTGTTCGGCCGTGGCCGCATTTCCGAAATGATGGGTGATTTCGGCAAGGGTATCAAAAGCTTCAAGCAGGGCATGAACGAGGAAGCCGATCGTCCGGTGACCCCGCCGCCTGCGCAGATCCAGCAGACCCCGCCGCCGGTGACCCCGCCTGTAACCCCGGTTGCGCCCCAGGCGCCCGTCCAGCAGCCCGGCGATCATCAGCAAGGCCCGCAGGCCTGATCTACCCGCCAAGACAGGCCGACGAGATAGGGCTCACTGCTGATGTTCGATATTGCCCCGTCCGAATTGCTGCTGGTCGTCATCGTGGCGATCGTGGTGATCGGGCCCAAGGATTTGCCGCTTGCGCTGCGCACCGCCGGGCGGTGGATCGGCAAGATGCGCCGCGTTTCCAACCACTTCCGTTCCGGTATCGAAACCATGATCCGCGAGGCGGAACTGGCCGAGATGGAAAAGAAGTGGCAGGAGCAGAACGCCCAGATCATGGCGCAGAGCGCGGCCGCCAGCGCTGCCGAAGCGCCCCATGCCGTGGCCGAACAGCCCGCGCACCCGGTCGATCCGGTGCTGGCGCCCCATGCGCCGACCGAACCGGCGATCGCACCTGCGCCCGCGCCTTTGCCGCCGCCGCCCGAACAGCTTCTGCCGGTGGAGCAGCGCGGCGCGCGCCCGCGCGGCCCGCAGCCCGATAGCGTCAAGTCCGACGCGGAAACCCCGGCATCGACGGGACCAGTGAACACGGGGCACGAGTGATTCAGATTCGCGATATCGATGAAACCCAGGCGCCGCTGCTCGATCACCTGATCGAACTGCGCACGCGCCTGTTGCGCTGCGTCTATGCGCTCGCGCTGACGTCGGCGATCAGCTACTATTTCGTCGACGCGATCCTGGCGATCCTGGTCCACCCGCTCAGCCTCGCGTTTCCCGCCGGGCATGGCCGGCTGATCTATACCAAGCTCTATTCGGCGTTCTTCGTGAACCTGAAAGTGGCGCTGTTTTCCGGCTTCCTGCTCAGCTTTCCGGTGATCGCCAACCAACTTTGGGCCTTTGTCGCGCCGGGGCTCTATGCGCGGGAAAAGCGGGCCTTCCTGCCTTTCCTGATCGCCACGCCGATCCTGTTCGGCATGGGCGCCAGCCTGGCTTACTTCGTGGTGATGCCCACCGCGTTCAAATGGTTCGTGGGCTTCCAGGGCAACAAGGGCGGCCTGCAATTGGAAGCCTTGCCGGGGATCGAGGAATACCTAGCGCTGGTGATGCAGTTCATCCTGGCGTTCGGCGTCTCGTTCCTGCTGCCGGTGCTGCTCATGCTGCTCAACCGCGCAGGGATCGTCAGCCGCGATGCGCTGGTCAAGGCGCGGCGCTATGTGATCGTGGGCATCGTGGCGCTTGCCGCGCTGATCACCCCGCCCGACGTGGTGTCGCAGCTGATGCTGGCGATTCCGCTGCTGATCCTGTTCGAAGGCACGTTGATCGTGATGCGCTTCGTCGAAAAGGCCGATGCCGAGGAAAAGGCGCGGGCCGAAGCAGAAGAAGCCGCTGCCGCTGCGGCTGCTGCCGCGCAGCCGGTGGGCGAACCCACGCAACTGCTGCCTTGATCCAATTGGGGTGGGGGCCATTGCTGGCCCCCACCGTATCTTGCACTTCGAGGGAGTTTCATGCGCGGCGGGATTTTTTCCGCTGCCCGCATGGCCGTGCCCAGATGAGAAAGCGGTGCGAGGGGACAACACCGTCTGGGCCTGGCAACGCAGCGCCGGGATGAGGGGGGAACCCAGCGCCTTCCGCGTCGGGCGATGTAACGACCCTCAGCCCTTTTTGTTTCCATCCTTGTCGGCCGGGGCGTTTTCCGAGTTTGCCGGCCAGACCTTGCCCCCGCCCACCCAGGTTTCGCGCACTTTGGTGCGGCGGATCGCGTCGGGCGTGGCAGTCAGCGGATCGGTATCGACCAGGATGAAATCGGCGCGCAGGCCCGGTGCCAGGCGGCCGAAACGGCCCTCGGCAAAGCCGGCATAGGCGCCGCCCGTGGTATAGGCGGCCAAGGCCTGGGCCGGCGTTACCACTTCCTGTGGCTGCCAGCCGCCGGCCGGCTGGCCATCAGGCCCCTGGCGGCTGATCGCGGCGGCAAGGCCGGCAAAGGGATCGGGCAGTTCCACCGGCGCGTCAGACCCGAACGCCAGTTTGCCGCCGGCCTTGGCAATGGATTGCCAGGCATAGGCGCCGGCCAGCCGCTGCGGGCCCAGCCGCGCCTCGGCCATCAGGCGATCGGATGTTTCGTGCACCGGTTGCATCGAGGCGATCACCCCGTTGCGGCCAAAGCGCGCGATATCGGCCGGATCGACGATCTGCGCATGTTCCACCCGCCAGCGCCGATCGCCCTTGTAGGTGGCGGAAAGGTCCTCGATCGAAGCGAGCACGGCGGCATTGGCCGCGTCACCAATGGCGTGGACCGCAACCTGGAACCCGTCCATCGCCGCCCGGCTCATCAGGTTGCCCAACTGGGTGTCATTCATCCGGGGCAGGCCGCGCGTGCCCGGCGCATCGGCATAAGGTGCCTTGAGCCAGGCCCCGCGCGAACCCAGCGCGCCGTCCATGAACAGCTTGACCCCGCCCAGGCGCAAGCGATCGGCGTAGAGCCAGGGCGTGGGTTCGCCCCCGGCGATCAGCGCCATCTGATCGGTGCCCATGGCATAGGCCATGATCCGCACATAGAGCTGGTTCTTGTCACCCGCCCGGCGGAAGGCCTGCCAATCCTCGATGCTGGTGCCCATGTCGGCCACCGCGGTCACGCCGCGCTGGAACAGCAGCGATTGCGCCTTGGCCAGCGCGGCATCGCGGTCGGCCGCGCGGGGAGCGGGCAGGCGCGGGGTGAGCAGGCCCATGGCCGCGTCGACCAACACGCCGGCGGGCGTGCCATCCGGGCGCCGGTCGATCGCGCCGCCATCGGGCGCCTTGCTGGCGGCGGTGATCCCGGCGGCCTTGAGCGCGGCGCTGTTGGCCCAACCTGCATGGCCATCCACGCGTTCGAGCCACACCGGCCGATCCCCCACCACCGAATCGAGTTCGGCTGCGGTGGGATAGCGGCTCTGGCCCGCGCCATCCTTGAGGCCCCATTGCTCCTGGTTCCAGCCGCGGCCGGTGATCCAGGTGCGATCGGGGTGCGCGGCGGCATAGGCCCGGATCGCGTCGAGCGCCTCTGCCAGCGAATGCGTCTCCGACAGGTCCAGGGTGAGCGCGGCCAGCCCGATGTCCATGATATGGACGTGGGCGTCGATCAGGCCGGGCAGGATCACCTGGCCCTGGCCATCGACGTGATAGCCAAAGCCCTTCTTGGGCAGTTTGTCACCGGGGTGGAAAACCTGGCGGATCGTGCCCGAACGGTCGAACAGCAGGCCGATGACCTGCTCCACCTGGCCATCGGCGCCGATGGTTTCGCCGTGGACATTGTCCACCAGCGTATCGGTGGATGGGGCCTGGGCAGCCTGTGCCAGGCCGGGCAGGGCACAACTGGCCAGAAGCGCGGCGAGTGCCGCCAGCGAGGCGCGGCTCATGCCGGTTTCTGCCCGCGCAGCGGCAGGCGGCGGATCAGTGCGCTGGTATCCTGGCGCCCGCCGCCCAAGGCCTGCACATCGGCATAGAACTGGTCGATCAGCGCCGTGGTCGGCACGCTGGCGCCCAGGCCGCGCGCTTCCTCGATGGCCAGGCCCAGGTCCTTGCGCATCCAGTCCACGGCAAAGCCGAAGTCGAACGAATCGTCGGCCATGGTGTCCCAGCGGTTGTCCATCTGCCAGGATTGCGCGGCGCCGCCCGAAATCGCCTCGAACACCTTGCCAAGGTCGAGATGCGCGGCCTGGGCAAAGCGCATGGCTTCGGAAAGGCCGGCGATCGTCGCCGCCAGGCACATCTGGTTGACCATCTTGGTGGTCTGCCCGGCGCCCGATTTGCCCACGTGGACCACACGCTTGGCATAGGCGGAAAGGATCGGGCGGGCCGCGGCGATCGCCTTGTCGCTGCCGCCGCACATGATCGACAGCGTGCCGTTTTCCGCGCCCGATTGCCCGCCGGTGACGGGCGCGTCGACGCACAGGAGTTCCTTGTCACGTCCCTCAACGGCAATCTGCCGGGCAATGCGGGCCGAAACCGTGGTGTGGTCGATCAGCACGGCGCCGGGCTTGAGCGTGGCGAACGCGCCCTGCGGGCTCAGGACCACGTCGGCCAGGTCATCGTCGTTGCCCACGCAGGTGATCACGGCGTCCACGCCTTCGGCCGCTTCGGCCGGGCTGTTGGCCACGCGCGCGGCCAGGCCGGGATTGGCGGCCAGCCAGGCTTCGCGCCGGGCGTCGCTGCGGTTGAATACGGTCAGGCGGTGGCCGGCCTGGCCCAGGTGCCGGGCAATCGGCCCACCCATGGTGCCAAGGCCGATGCAGGCGATGGAAAGTGATTGCGTCATGGCCCATGTGTTTAGCCGGTTTGCGCAGGCGCGCCAGCCCTCCCTTGGGGCTCGCCCCGGCACGCGGAAACGGTTTCTTTGCGCAGCCCTTTGTATTAGGGGCAGCATCCATGGAAAACCTTGTCCACAAGCTCGCCCAGCAGCCGGCGCATGCCCAGCTGACCCTTGCCGACGTTCACGCGGCGGCGGGGCGAATTATGGGCAAGGTGGTGCGCACCCCCACGCTGCATAGCCAGACGCTCAGCCGGATCACCGGCGCCGAGATCTACCTCAAGTTCGAAAACCTGCAATTCACCGCCGCCTACAAGGAACGCGGCGCGCTCAATGCCCTTCTCCTCCTGTCCGAAGAACAGCGCGCGCGCGGCGTGATCGCGGCGTCGGCCGGCAACCATGCCCAGGGCCTGTCGTATCACGGCACGCGGCTGGGCGTACCGGTCACGATCGTCATGCCGCGCACGACGCCGGCGGTGAAGATCATGCAGACCGAAAGCGTCGGCGGCAATGTCGTGCTCGAAGGGGAAACCTTCGACGATGCCTATGCCCATGCCCGCCTGCTCGAGGTGGAGCGCGGGCTGACCTTCGTGCATCCATTCGATGATCCCGCCGTTGCGGCCGGGCAGGGCACGGTGGCGCTGGAAATGCTGACCGACGTGCCCGAGATCGACATGCTGGCCGTGCCGATCGGTGGTGGCGGGCTGTTGACCGGCATGGGCACGGCCGCGCGCGCGATGAAGCCGGGCATTGGCCTGGTGGGCGTGCAGGCGGCGCTGTTCCCGTCGATGTACGACAAGCTCAAGCACCAGACGCTGCCCTGCGGCGGGGATACCCTGGCCGAAGGCATCGCCGTCAAGGAACCGGGCAAGTTCACCTCGGCGGTGCTCGAAACCCTGCTCGACGATATCGTGCTGGTCGATGAAGCCGCGCTCGAATCGGCGGTGGCCCTGCTGCTGCAGATTGAAAAGACCGTGGTCGAAGGCGCCGGCGCGGCCGGGCTTGCCGCCGTGATCGCCAACCGGCGCATGTTCGAAGGGCGCAAGGTGGGCATCGTGCTGACCGGCGGCAACATCGACACGCGCCTGCTTGCCAACGTGCTGCTGCGCGATCTGGCCCGTTCGGGCCGGCTGGGCCGGCTGCGCATCGTGCTGCAGGATCGCCCTGGTGCGCTCTACAGCGTGGTGGAAGAGTTCAACCGCCACCAGGTCAACATCCTGGAAGTGTGGCACCAGCGCATCTTTACCTCGCTGCCGGCCAAGGGGCTGACGGCCGAGATCGAATGCGAGGCGCGTAACCGTGAGCAGATCGACCTGCTGGTGCGTTCGCTGCGTGACCGCGGCTATGACGTGACCCAGGTGGAACTGGCCTGACGCACCGCCGGCCTCACCCGCGGCCGGCTTGAATCCGTTAACCCGTGCCGGGCAGGCTGTCCTGCCTTGGCACGGGATCGGACGGCCCCGTGAAAATCAGCACCGAAATGACGGCGCAGGCTTGTCGGTCAAGCGGCTTTCGTGGTTAACACGCTTTAACCCAGGGCCATGCCGGGGCACGGCTATGGGCAAGACGCGCGCCGGATGGTCCGGCTTCGCGACAAGGAACTGCTCTTCGCCGTGACAGCGCCTGTCCGCTTCCCTCGCTTCTTCGTCACCAGCCCGGCCGCGTGCCCCTATCTGCCCGGCCGGCAGGAACGCAAGGTCTTCACCGAGTTGAAGGGGCCTGGCGCCGAGGAGCTCAACGATGCGCTGAGCCGCATCGGTTTCCGGCGCAGCCAGACGGTGGCCTATCGGCCATCGTGCGTCGATTGCACGGCCTGCGTGTCGGTGCGGGTGGTGGCGGGGGCCTTTCGCCCATCGGCCACACAACGGCGCGATCTGCGCCGCAATGGCGATCTTGTGGTGACAGCGTGTAAACCGTGGTCCACTGCGGAACAATTCGATCTGCTTCGGCGTTATCTCGCTGCCCGGCATCCGGGCGGCGGCATGGCCACCATGGACGAGATGGATTTCGCGGACATGGTGGAACATACGTCGGTGAAAAGTTATGTGATCGAATACAGGGAGCCCACTGCCGATGGCAGCCCGGGCAAACTGGTGGGGGCCTGCCTGACCGATCAGCAGGGTGATGGGCTCTCAATGGTCTACAGTTTTTACGATCCACATCACGAAACGCGCGGCGGGCTTGGAAACTTCATCATTCTCGATCACATCCTCCACGCACAGAGGATCGGCCTGCCCTATGTCTACCTCGGCTATTGGGTCGAGGGATCGGCACGGATGCAGTACAAGATCCGCTATCGCCCGATGGAGCGTCTTGGCCGCGATGGCTGGTGTGCATTCGAGCCTGAGGCGCAAGCCCAGGCCATCGATCGCCTGGGGCAAACCGATGGTGCCGATGGCCTGCCGACCAAGCCCGAGCTTTCTGCCCAGCCCGTCAGCGCCAGCGTGGCGCAAGGGTTTCCTCCACTCTGACGTCTTCGGGCCATCCAACCTGGCGCGCGCGCTTGCCGCGCTAGGGGTGGGTCTGGGGGCCGTTCTCGGGCCGCTGCCCGCACTGGGCCAGTCGCGCGATGCCGATCCCGCGCTTGAAGCGCTGATCCCCGATTCCGCGATCGACAACCCGCAGGCCTGGGCACGCGACACCGATGCCGCCCGCGCGACGGTGCCCGATGTTTCCACCCTGATCAGCCCAGATCCGCTGCCGGCGCTGCCCGCCATGCCGGGCATCACGCTCGATTGGCCCGACCAGGCCGATCTGCCGGCAATCGAGCCGCTCACGCCCGATCCTGATATCGCCGATGCCCAGCAGCAGGCCAAGGCCGCAGGGGCCGCGCTGGAAACCGATGATTCGGCCCAAGGCGTGCGGATTGCCAATGCCGCCCTGGTGCGCGTGGCAGACCAGGTCGTGCTCGCGTTTCCCACCGACACGCAAATCCCCGATCGCGATGCCATCGTCGCGCGGTTCAAGGGCCTTTCGGCGCTGGCCACGCTCAAGGACGATGAAGACAACCTGGCGCAGCTGACCCGTCGCGCCAAGAGCGACGCCGAACTGCTGCAGCAGGTGCTGCGCGTCTATGGCTATTACGATCCGGGTGTGACGCAGACAATCGAGCGGCCCGCTACGCCCGGAACCACAACGCCGGCGGCCGCCGCCCCGGAAACGGCGAGCAGCACTGCCGCGACCGGCGCACCAGCGCCGGCCAAGGCCGAAACCGCCGAGGAGGCCCGCGCCCGGCGTCAGGCAAATCTCGCCAAGTCGGTGGTCCGCTTCGACATTCAGCCCGGGCCGCAATATCGCTTTGCCCATATCGCGCTGGGCGATGTGATGGCCGCAAGCGACAGCGCCAATCTGCGCGCCGCGTTCCACCTCAACATCGGCGATCCGATCAACAGCGACAAGATCCTCACCGAAAAGGACAGCCTCAACAAGGAACTGGGCGAGCGCGGCTATGCCTTTGCCAGCGTGGGCGAACCCGATCTTGTAATCGACCACGAACCGCGCACCGGAGACCTCACCGTGCCGGTGACCACCGGCGGCAAGTACCGCTTTGGCCACGTCAACAGCAACCTGCCGGCCTACCTGAGTTCCCGCCATCTGGAGCGGATTGCCCGCTTCCGCCCCGGCGACATGTACCAGCGCAGCGATATGGACGACCTGCGCGAGGGCATTCTGGCCACCAGCCTGGTGTCCACCGCAACGGTCAAGGCCCGCGAAGTCACGCCGCCTGCCAATGGGCAGCCCGGGGTGGTGGACGTGGACGTGGATCTGACCAAGGCACCGCAGCGCACGCTGGCCGGCCTGATCGGGTATTCCAGTGGCGAAGGCGCGCGGTTGGAAGGCAGCTGGGAACACCGCAACTTCTTCCCGCCCGAAGGGATGATCAAGTTCCGCGGCGTGCTCGGTACGCAAGAGCAGCTGGCCGGTTTCACCTTCCGCCGCAACAATTTCCACGAGCGGGACCAGGTTCTTACCGCCGATCTCTATGCCCAGACCATCCAGGTTCGCGCCTATGACGCCAACACTATTTCGGCGACGGCAAGCCTGGAAAAGCAATCCACACTGATCTTCCAGAAGCCGTGGACCTATTCGTTCGGCATCCAGTTGATCGGGACGCAGGAAACCACCAGCACCACCCCGCGCACCACGTATTTCATCGCCGCCCTGCCGCTGCGCGGGGCCTATGATGCCAGCGACAGCCTGCTCGATCCCACCCGGGGTTGGCGCCTGTCGCTGCGCGTCTCGCCCGAGCTGTCCACCACCGACGGCACCAAGTCGAGCTATGTGAAGACGCAAGTGGATGCCAGCATCTATCAGCGCATCAGCAGCAGCGTGGTCCTGGCCGCGCGCACGCGACTGGGGGCGATTGCCGGCACCACGCTCGACAATATCGCGCCGTCGCGGCGGTTCTATGCCGGTGGTGGCGCATCGGTGCGTGGCTATGCCTATCAGCGGGTGGGACCGCTCGATTCCGCCGGGGAGCCGACCGGTGGCCGCTCGTTGAGCGAATTCTCGCTGGAAGCGCGCGTGAAGACGGGTCTGTTTGGCGGCGCGGTGGGCCTGGTGCCCTTCGTCGATGCCGGCACCGTGGGACCAACCGCCACGCCCACGCTGTCCGGCTTGCGCCTGGGCGCGGGCCTGGGCCTGCGTTACCACACCAACTTCGGCCCGATCCGTATCGACGTGGGCACGCCCATCAATCCGCGTCCGGGCGATAGCCGCCTGGGTGTCTATATCGCGCTGGGGCAAGCCTTCTGATGGCGCAGGAACCACAGGATACCCCGCCGGCACCAACGCCGGCGGATCAGCCCGCCGCGGCTCGCAGCGCCCCGCAAGGCCATTGGACCGCGCGCTGGGCCCGTCGCCTTGTCACCGCGCTGCTCTTGCTCGCGGCCGGGCTTGGGGCGCTGTTCCTCATTCTGGATTCGGCCATCGGCCATCGCTTCGTGATCGATCGCATTGCCCAGGTCACGCCGGGATCGGGCCTGCGCGTGAAGATCGGGCGGATCGACGGCTCGCTGTTCGGCGCATCCACCCTGCGCGACGTGGTGATCAGCGATCCCAAGGGCCGCTTCATGACCGTGCCCGAGGTAGAGTTGGACTGGCGGCCGCTCTCGTGGCTGCACAGCGGCCTCGATATCCGCACCCTCGTATTTCATCGCGGCACCTTGTGGCGCACGCCCAAGATGAACCCCGGCGATCCCAACGCGCCGGTGCTGCCCGATTTCAACATCCGCATCGATCGTTTTGCCCTGGAAGACCTGACGATTGCCAAGGGCATCGTGGGCGATCGGCGGCGGATCGACGTGAAGGCCCGCGCCGACATTCGCAACGGGCGCGCCCTGGTCGACGTGATGGGCAAGCTGGGGGGCCGCGACCGCCTGGTCGTGCACCTCGACAGCGAGCCCGATCGCGATCGTTTCGAACTGGCCGGGCTCTATGATGCCCCCAAGGATGGCCTGCTCGCCGGGCTTTCGGGCCTGCGCCGCGATGTGCACATGCGCGTGGCGGGGCGCGGCAGTTTTGCCGATTGGCACGGCTTTGGCTGGGCGCAACAGGGTGGCAAGACCCTGGCGGCCTTCCTGCTCGACAACCGCAGCGGCACTTATCGCCTGGCTGGCCAGGTGTTCCCGGCCGATCTGGTCAAGGGCACGGCGGCGGCTGCTGCCGGTGGCAAGGTCTCGCTCGTCTATCAGGGCACTTTCGCGCAAAGCCGTGCCCAAGGCACCGCCTTCGCCGTCACGCCCACCCTGCGCGCCATGGCGCAGGGCGGCCTCGATCTCGCCAACAACCAGGCCCAGGCGATCAAGGTCAAGGCCCAGGTGCTTCACCCGGAAAAGCTGCTGCCCGATCCGCAGGTGGAAGGCGTGGCGCTGTCGGGCACACTGGATGGCGCGTTCAACGATCTTTCCTTCGAACACCTCGTCACCGTGAAAAGCCTGCGTTCGGGCCAGATCACCGCGCAGGGGCTGCGGACTGCCGGCACCGCGCACTGGGATGGCAAGGCGCTGGTCCTGCCGCTCGACGTGACGGCGCAGATCTTGCGCAGCGGCCAGGCCATGGTCGACCAGCATCTTAGCGGTGCCCGGCTTCAGGGCGATCTGGTGATGCGCGGCAATGCCCTGTCGGCCGATCCGCTGGCCCTGCATCTCAAGGGCCTGGACGCGCGGCTGACCTTGCGCGGCGACATGGCGCGCGGCGGCTATGCCCTGGCCGGGCCGATCGTGGCCCGCGGCTTTGCCGTGCCCAATGTCGGCACGCTGGATGGCACCGCCAAAGTGCTGATCAAATTGGGCGATCGCCTGCCATGGTCGATCCAGGCCAATGCCGCCGGGCGCCTGTCGCGCCTGAGCAACGCCACGCTGGCCAATCTGGCGGGTGGCGACGTGCGCTTTTCGGGCAGTGCGCGGATGGGTGGCGCCATTCCGCTCACCTTGCGCAAGGTGTCGGTCAACGCCCCCAAGCTGACGCTGACCATGGACGGCCAGGTGGGCCAGGACGGCACCGCCAGCGTCCTTGGCCAGGGCCGTTCCACCGATTATGGTCCGTTCACCGTCAACGCGCGCCTCGCCAAGGATGGCCCGCACGCGGAACTGGTGTTTGCCAGCCCGCTGCCGGCGGCCGGCCTCAAGGATGTGCGCGTGGGGATCAGCCCGATTCCCGATGGCCTGGGCATCACCGCCCAGGGCCAATCGCGCCTGGGGCCGTTCAACGGGTCGATGGGCCTGTTTTCGCCCAAGGACGGGCCCACCCGGCTGCAGATCCAGTTCCTGCGCGTGTGGCAGACCGATGTGACCGGTGGCCTGGTGCTGGCCAATGGCGGCGTGAGCGGCGATCTGGCGCTGAAAGGCGGCGGGCTTGATGGCACGATCCACCTGGCGCCACAGGATGGCGGGCAGATGGTCAAGGCCTTGATCCTGGCGCGCAATGCCCGCTTTGGCGGGGATACGCCGCTGGCCATCGGCAGCGCCAAGATCGACGTGGATGGCCTGTTTGCCAAAGGCAACAGCACCGTGACGGCCAATGTTACCGCGCAGGGGCTTTCGGCGGGCAAAGTGTTCATCGGGCGCCTGGCGGCCAGCGCCGCGCTGGTCAACGGTTCGGGCAGCGTCACCGCGTCGATCGCAGGGCGGCGCGGCACGCAGTTCGCGCTGCAGGGCACCGCTGCGTTCGAGCCTGACAAGGTCGTCGCCTATGTGGCGGGCAACTATGCCGGCCGCACGGTCGACATGCCGCGCCGCATGGTGATGGAGCGCGAGGGTGAAGGCTGGAAGCTGCAACCCACGCAAGTGACATTCGGCCGCGGCATCGTGATTGCCGAGGGCCATATCCTGGGTGGGCCGACCAAGATCGATCTGAAAGTGGCGCGCATGCCGCTTTCGGTGCTGGATATCGCGGTGGCCGATCTCGGGCTGGGCGGCATCGCCTCGGGCCTGATCGATTACAGCGACGATGGCACCGGCGCGCCGCAGGGCCATGTGGCCATCCAGGTGCGCAACTTCTCGCGCTCTGGGCTGGTGCTCACGTCGCACCCGGTCGATCTCTACCTGATCGGCCAACTCGATGCGGCATCGTTGCAGACGCGCGCCGTGGTCAAGGATGGCGGCGCGGTGCGCGGCCGCCTGCAGGCCGCGATTGCCGATCTGCCGCGCGGCGGCACGCTGACCGAACGCCTGCGCGGCGGCAAGCTCAACGCGCAGGTGCGCTATAGCGGCCCGGCCGAAGCGCTGTGGCGTCTGTCGGCGGTGGAGGCGTTCGATTTCACCGGGCCGTTGGGCGCGGTGGCCAATGTCAGCGGCACGATCGATGCGCCCGTCCTCAACGGCGCGCTGGCGGGCAAGGGGCTGCGCTTGCGTTCGTCCCTGATCGGCGCAGACGTCCAGAATGTCGAGGCGACCGGCAGCTTCGATGCCTCGCACCTGTCACTCCAGCATTTCACCGGCACCACCAGCAATGGGGGCAAAGTGGAAGGCAGCGGCACGATCGACCTTTCGGCGATTGCCACCAAGGGCGTGGGCATCGACCTGCGCCTGGCGGCAAGCAACGCGCAGTTGATCCGGCGCGACGACATGTCAGCCACGGTCACCGGGCCGCTGCGCGTGATCAGCAGCGGCAACGGCGGCACGATCGCCGGGCGCGTGCGCATCGACCAGGCCAGCTGGGCCCTGGGCAAGGCAAGCGCGGCGGCAGACCTGCCCACGATCAAGACGCGTGAAATCAATGCCCCCGCCGATGCTGCGCCGGCCAAGGTTCCCTCGGCGCCGTGGCAGTTCATGATCGATGCGGTGGCCGCCAATCGCGTGGCGGTGCGCGGCATGGGGCTGGACAGCGAATGGGGGGCCGATATCCGCCTGCGCGGCACCACTGCCGCACCCGAGATTACCGGCACGGCCGAAGTGATCCGCGGCAGTTATGAATTCGCCGGCAAGCGGTTCGATCTCACGCGCGGCAAGATCCGCTTCACTGGTGCCACTCCGATCGATCCGCAACTCGATATCGTCGCCACCGGCGATGCCAATGGCGTGACCGCCACGATCACGATTTCCGGCACGGCGGCGCACACCTCCATCGCCTTCAGCTCCACCCCGGCCCTGCCCGAGGAAGAGCTGCTCAGCCGCCTGCTGTTCGGCACCTCGATCACGCAGATTTCGGCACCGGAAGCGGTGCAGCTTGCCTCGGCGCTGGCAAGCCTGCGCGGCGGCGGCGGGGGTGATCCGATCAACAAGGTGCGCAGCGCGATCGGGCTCGATCGCCTGCGTATCGTGGGGGCCGATGCCACCACCGGGCGCGGCACGTCGATCGCCGTGGGCAAGTATCTGGGGCGGCGGTTCTATCTGGAACTGGTCACGGACGGGCGCGGGTACAACGCCACGTCGATCGAATTCCGCATCACCCGCTGGCTGGCCCTGCTCGGCACGATCTCCACGATCGGCGATGAACAGGTCAGCGTGAAGGCCAGCAAGGACTATTGATCGGGAAGGATCAGCGTGAAATGGCGGCGGGGCGCAGGCGCCTTGCCGCCAGGCCCTGGGCCAGGGTCAGCAAGGTGGCGCGCTTGCGCACCAAGACGAGCGCGATCGTGGCGACAAGGGCGCCGATCACCATATCGATGAGGTAATGCGATCCTTCGATCGGAGTGGCCGCCAGCAGCATCAGGTTGAGCGGCACGATCAGCAGCCGCAGCGGCACGATGCGCCAGGAAAACGCGATGAACAGCACGCCGCACACGGTGTGGAAGCTCGGCGCGGAGACGACGCCGGTGACCGTGCCCAGATCGATCCCGCCCAGGGCATGGGCGCGCAGCGTTGCGATCACCGTGCCCTGGTCCAATCCGTTGCTGGGGGCATAGGGCACTGCCCCGTGCCACAAGTGCGCCAGGGCGCCGCGCGCCGGAAACAGCGGGAACAGCGCCAGCGTGATCACTGCGGCCAGCCAGAAGGTCAGCAGGAATTCGCGCGCCTGGGCACGCTCGCCATTCCAGGCGTGCCAGATCAGGATGGCCCAGGGATAAAGGAATACCGCATCATAGGCCGCCGATCCGGTATATTGCAGCACCGGATGGCTGACCACGAGGCGGTAGAGCGAAAGCCAGTCGAAATGCAGCGCGGTGTCCCAGCGTTGCAGCATGTCGTCGCAAAACCCGCGGGACAGGGCCGCCACTTGATAGCTGGCCACACCGCCCAGCACGCCGATGGCAATCAGCACCAGGCCATATTCGCACAAGTCCCGCATCCGGGCCTGCAAGGGCGTTGCCGCGCGCGCACAGCGGCGCCAGGTCTCCAGCAAGGCGCCCACGGCCAGCACCAGCACGGCAAAGGCCGGGCTTGCCACCATCACCGGCAGGCGATTGGCCACCATCATCGCCATGACGGCGAGGGCCGAAGCGGCGACCAGCGCCCACAGCCAGCGATCCGCCACAGGCGCGCGGCGCGCCGGTGCAGGCAGCGTTTCCCCGATCATCGAACGGCGCGGGTGGGGCAGGTCGGCGGCGAGAGGGGCGATTGGCACCACGTGCAATGGGGTGGGTGCAGGCGGCTGGGCCGGGGACCGGGGCAGGACAGTATCATTGCAAGGCTCTCGTTCGAATTGCTGGCGCATCAGGCCTGGTCCCTTGTGGTCTGTCGCGCCGCCGGAGACAGGAAGCGGATGGGCGCTGTCGCTAGGCTGAACCGCGCCGGAGTTTGTCCCACCACATCGCCATCGGCCTGGATCGGCACGCGCTGCGCCCCGTCGATAGTCACGGCTTGTGCCGCAAAGCGTTGCCAGGCCGGATCGGCAAAGCGCGGGCTGATCATCGCGCTCAACGCCAGGCGAATGATGTCGCGACGGCGCGCGCGGGGCAGCAGCACCACGCGCAATTCGCGTCGGCGCAGGTCTGCCTGGGGATCGAGAGTCCAGGGGCCGGCGTAAAACCGCCCTTTCAACACGAACACCGCCTCGGCCGCGTGCGCGACGCCGTCGATCGTCACGCGCAGGGCCGGGCGTGGCCAGCGCCAGGCTTGCGCGATCGCCGCCAGGGCATAGGCAGCGCGCCCCCAGCGTTTTTTGGCGGCTGGCGTCACGCGGGCCACCACCGCGCTGTCGGGCCCGGCCGAAGCGCAGCACAGGAACGGCGCACCATCGAGCAGGCCCAGGTAATGCGGCGTGCCCGGCGCACCGGCGGCGAGTGCTGCAAGGAGGGCATCGGGCTGCGCCGTGCAGCCGGCTTCGCGGGCGATCAGGTTGACCGTGCCGGCCGGCAGCAGCGCATGGCGCAGTGGCGCGGCGTCAGTGCCGGCCAGCCCGGCTTCCACCACCATGCGGGCAGTGCCGTCTCCGCCCACGATGCACACCACGTCGGCGGGCTGGTGCTGCGGCGCGCGGGCATAGTCCAGGCTATCGACCAGCAGGGTTGGGTAGCCGGCGCTTTCCAGCGCGACTTGCCAGCGCGCCAGCGTGCGCGCGCAGAAATGCCCGGCATGGGGATTATAGACCAGCGCAACCGTGGGCCGCGCAGCCGGCGTGGGGGCATCAGGCGGGGCGAAGGAACAGGACGCCACGGCGTGTTGTGCCGGGGCGCGATCAGCCATCGGCTGTCCCGCCGGTCCGGCCAAGCCGTCGATTTACGCGTACCAACCCCAACCTCCAATCGTCCCCGGCGCGGTGCATTAGCTTTTTGGCGTTGTCATAACAACGTCGTTTGCAGCCAGGCCGGGATATGGCGGTGTCAGAACGGGATAGGCACGCGCTTGCGTGGGTTGGTCAGATCAGCAGGATGTCGCCGGCGACCAAGGCGGGATGGCCGGTGAGCACCGCAAGTTCGATCGCCGCCCCGGCGCCCGAACCATCGGCATCGTAGGATAGCACCCCGGTGGATTGGTCATAGATCAGGTGCTGGTCGGGCGTGGTGGCAACCGGCCCCAGTGCCAGTTCTCCGGCGGTCAAGGCGCCGGCCGCGTGCCCGGCAAAGGCGGTGAATATGCTGCGGCGAATCTCGATCGAATCCTGCCCGGCGGTGAAGTCGGTGATGGTGTCGCGACGGGCGGTGGTTTCCATCACGTCGAAGCGGAAGCGGTCGTTGCCGGTGCCGCCAGTCATCGTATCGGCCCCGGCGCTGCCCACCAGCAGATCGTTGCCCGCACCGCCATCGAGCACGTCGTTGCCGTTGCCGCCGACCAGGTAATTGTTGCCGCTGCCGCCGGTGAGGTGATCGGCAAAGGACGAGCCACCCAGGTTCTCGATCGAATTGAGCGTATCGGTGCCCGCACCGATGGTATCCTGCGCGGTGGTGACCGCCAGGCTGACGGTAACGCCGGCAGCGGCCCCGGCATAGCTGGCCGTATCGCTGCCATCGCCGCCATAGAGGCGGTCGTCTCCCGCGCCACCCACCAGCGTATCGGTGCCCGATCCGCCGTTGAGCTTGTCCGCCCCGTCGCCGCCCAGCAGCTTGTCATTGTAGAACGTGCCATTGAGCACATCGGGCGCGGCGCTGCCGGTGATCGTGACGCTGCCGCTTGGGGTCTGCACGGTATCGACATGCAGGGCGATGCCACCATCGGTATCGCCCAGTTCAGCCGCGTGGGTTTGCCATACCGAGGCCAACGACCCATCGGCAAGGCCAGCCAGCGCGGATGGCAGATCTGAATTGATCGCGTCTGCGCTCAGCTTGAACGCACTGCCAGCTTTGGCCCCGGTAGAATAGAACAATTGGACCATAACCCATGCCGGGCCGCTGTCATTCCATGCGATCGCAAATCCGCCGTTCGCCATGGGAGTGATGGCCGGCATCACAGCGTCGGATGCGCTATCAGTGGTGCTCACCAGGATTTCCGTGCCCAGCCTCGCTCCGCTCGCATTGAACAACTGGGCCTTGATCGCGGTCAGCGAGTCGTCCACGCCAGTTCTGTCCTGCCAGGAAACCACAAACGTGCCGTTGGCAAGGCGGGCAACGACGGCGTGATCCTGGTTTCCCGGGGCATGGGTGTTGACCTGGAACTCATTCCCCAGCTTTACGCCGCTGCTGGAAAAAACCTGAGCTTTCACGGCTGTGCCGTCAGTGTCCGCCTGGGTGGCGCTGCTGTCATTCCAGGTGATCACGAAGCCGCCCTTGGCCAGTGTCGCGATGGCCGGGTCGGCTTGGTTACCGTTGGTGGCGGTGTTGACCGCGATTTCTGCACCCACCTTATTGCCGCTGGCATCGAACAACTGGGCGCGGACAGCGGTTCCGCTGCTGTCGGCGCCGGCATAGGCCTCCCAGGTGGCGACAAAGCCGCCGTCGGCAAGTGTGGCGATCGCTGCCTTGCGTGGCGATCCGGCAAGCGATGGGGTTGCGGCGAGGGAAAAGGCATCGCCCACTAGCGTGCCGTTTGCGGTGATCAACTGCGCCTTGATGGTACGGTTGGCATCTGTCCACGCCAGAACAATGTTGCCGCCCGCCAGTTGGGCCATCGTCACGCCGTTGTCGGTTGACGGTCCTACACCCAATGTAGCTACCGTGATTTCGCTGCCGACTCGACTGCCATCGGCTGCCAAGAATTGCGCGCGCAGGTCCAGCGTATTGCTATCCACCCAAGCGGCAATCATGCCGTCGGTGGTGGCGGCCAGCGTGGGTCCGATCTGCTCGCCCGGGGTTTCGGCGTTGACCCGTACTAGCGCGGTTCGCGTAGTGTGGACCATTGAATCAAACACATCGCTCACTGTCACGGCGATGGCTTGCGTGTCGGTGTAAGTGCCGTCGCGCGCCGACACAATCACGTCGTAAACCCCGTTGCGGTTGGCATCGGTCGGGTTTTCAAAGTCGGGCGAAGACTTGAATGACAGCACGCCGGTGGTGGCGTTGATCTGAAACAGCGCGGCGTCGGCGCCGCCGGCCAGGGCATAGCGGATCGTGGTGCCCGGATCGGCATCGGTGGCGGTGACGGTAGTGACCACGGTGTTGTTCTCTGCAATCACCACGCTGGCCGTAGCGTCGGCGCCGTTCGACGTGATCATCGGATCGTGGCCCACCACAGTGAAGACCTGGCCCTTGACCGCGATCGAGGTGTCTCCTGGGGTTGTCCCACCCTGGTTATAGTCCGTCCAACTCACCATGAAACCGCCATCGGCAAGCCCGGTAACCACGGGATCGTAAAGCGGCCAGGTGGTCAAACCGGTCACCGCGATTTCGGCGCCATCGGCATGGCCCAGCGCATCAAAGGCTCGGGCGGTGATCGCGTTGCCCCCGCTTAGCTGCTTGTCATACACGATGACAAAGCCGCCGTTGGCCAGTGCCGCAATCGTAGGCCATTCTGGCATATAGATGCCCGCGGGCGTGCTCACCGCCAGTTCGGCCCCGACCTTGGCACCGCCAGCATCGAACACCTGGGCCAGGATGCGGGGGGTGTTGTCGGCCGGACCGTAGCCGTCCCAGCTTTCCCAAGCCACGACATAGCCGCCATTGGCCAACGCGGTGACAGTGGATTTGGTCTGGTAATAATAGGTCGAGGTGTTGACGATCATCTCGCCGCCGATCGGGGTGCCATTCGCGGCATAGAGCTGGGCCTTGATGCCGGCCATATCGCCATCGGCGGTCGTGGTGTCGGGGTAGGGGTTTTCGAGCGTTGCCTCGATCGGACTGTCCGTCCAGGTGATCACGAACGTGCCATTGGCCAGCCCAGTGACATGGGCATCGGCCTGGCTACCGATGATCTGGGTATTGACCAGGAATTCTCCGCCGACCTTGGCGCCATTGGCGTCATAGATGCGGGCTTTGACCGCCGCCTCGCTGGTATCGGCGCCGGTACCGGAAATCGCACCGGCGGTGTCGGTCCAGGTGATGACATAACCACCGCCCGCCAGCGAGGCGACGGACGGTTGGAACTGGTCGCTGACTGTTCGGGCGTTGATGCGAATTTCGCTGCCCACTTCGGCGCCGGTAGCATCGAAAATCTGCGCCTTGATCGCCTTGCCGCTGGTATCGCCACCGGCGCCGCCCACGCCTGCGCTGGCATCGGTCCAGGTGACGATAAAGCCGCCATTGGCAAGGGAAGCGATCGTTGGCAGGGTCTGGCCGCCGCTGGTGGCGGTGTTGATCAGGAATTCGCTGCCCAGCTTGCTGCCGTTGGCGGCCAGGATCTGGCCCTTGATCGCGTTGTCGCTGGTATCGCCGGTGGCACCGCCCACGCCCTTGCTCAGATCGGTCCAGACCACGACCACGCGGCCATCGGCCAGCGTGGCGATGGCAGGTTGGTTCTGGATATTGGTGGTGGCGGTGGGAATCAGAAATGCCGTGCCCTGCTTGCCGTATACCGTCATCGCGCACTCCTGCCCGAAAGGCCGCCCACAGCCCAACAGCCCCGGTGCCGCGCGGAAAACCGGGCACAGGGCGATCAGGCTGGGCAACACCGAACTATTTGTAAGAGCCTAAGTAACAACACGTAACGATGAGGGTGGCAAGCCCAATCGGCATCGGCCCGGCGTGGTACAGCCACGGCTGGCGGGCTGGATAGCCATCACCATGCAAGAAGGAGGGCTGGATGCGGCCGGCGGGGATCGAACCTGCGCCGCGTTGCGGCTTGGACCGCAAATCTGGCTGGGGCGGCAGGATTCGAACCTGCGAATGCCGGTACCAAAAACCGGTGCCTTACCACTTGGCGACGCCCCAGCAGAGCGCGCGCTTATAGCGGGCGAAACGCGAATGAAAAGAGGGTAGCTGGGGATAACTTGCCGCGGGCATTCCCCCTCCCGCATGGGAAGGGGGAATGCCCGCAAACGGGATTGCGGGGCGGCTGGCGCTGCTCAGAATCCCTTGACGATGCCCTTGAGCTTTTCGGGGGGCAGCGTCGCGAAATCGGCCGCGCTGTGGCGCTCGGCCAGGCCCTTGCCGCTGTTGACCAGGCGGCCGCGCAGCACGCCGGGGCGCTGGTCGATCTCACCCACCCAGCGGCCGACATGCTCGTATTCGTGCATCGACAGGAACGTGGCGGCCTCGCCATAGGCTTCGCCGCGATAGAGGTTGCCCATCCAGGTATAGGCGGCAATGTCGGCGATGGTGTATTCGTCTCCGCCCAGGAAACGGCTTTCGGCCAGGCGGCGATTGGCCACGTCGAACAGGCGCTTGGTTTCCATGGCATAGCGATCGATCGCATAGGCGATCTTGACCGGTGCATAGTTGTAGAAATGGCCAAACCCGCCGCCCATGAACGGGGCCGAGCCGATCTGCCAGAACAGCCAGGAAAGGCATTCGGCCCGCGCCGGGTTGGCAGTGGGCAGGAACATCCCGAACTTTTCAGCCAGGTGCATCAGGATCGCGCCGGATTCGAACACGCGGAACGGTTCGGGGCCGCTGCGATCGACCAGGGCGGGGATCTTGGAATTGGGATTGATGTCGACAAAGCCGGACGAGAATTGGTCGCCATCCATGATCTTGATCAGCCAGGCATCGTATTCCGCCTCGGCAACGCCGGCTTCCAGCAGTTCTTCCAGCAGGATCGTGGCCTTCTGGCCATTGGGCGTGCCGAGCGAATAGAGCTGGAACGGATGCGCGCCCACCGGCAGGTCCTTGTCGTGCGTGGGGCCGGCGATCGGTCGGTTGACGCTGGCAAAGGCGCCGCCGTTGGCCTTGTCCCAGGTCCAGACCTTGGGCGGGGTGTATTCTTCGGACATGGTCGTTCCTCTGCAACGGTTGATTATGTGCGGTCGATTGTTAGCCTGCCTATCATTCTGGCGGGGCATGGGGGGAACCGCAAGACATGTTGTGGCGTTGGCCCGATGGAGAGGCCTAGCCCAGCATGAGGAAAGCCGTTTTGCCAGAACCGGGCAAGTGCCAACTGGTCTATGTGGATGAAAGCATTCCCGGCATTACCCGGCGCCGCGCCGGCCGGGGCTGGTGCTACCGCGATCACGCCGGGCGGCGCATCACCGATCGGGACGAGATCGACCGGCTCAATGCCGTGGCCCTGCCGCCGGCCTATCGCGATGCCTGGTTCTGCCCGCTGCCCCATGGGCACATCCTGGCCACCGGCGTGGATGCACGCGGGCGCAAGCAATATCGTTATCACCCCGATTTCCGCGCCGCGCGCGAGGCGGAAAAGTTCGACGGGTGCGCTGCATTCGGCGCCCTGCTGCCCAAAGTGCGGGCGCGCGTGGAAGCGGCGCTGTCGGGGCGGGCGTTGAGCGAGGAGCGCTGTATCGCCTGCGTGGTGCGCCTGCTCGATACCGGCGCGATCCGCATCGGCAACGAAGCCTATGCCCGCGCCAATGCCAGCTTTGGTGCCACCACGCTGCGCATGCGGCATGTGGAACTCAAGGGCCAAAGCCTGCGCCTGCGCTTTCGCGCCAAATCGGGCATCGAGCGCGACATGCGCCTGACCGATCGCGCGCTTGCCCGCTTCGTGCGGCGCATGCAGGATCTGCCGGGGCAGCACCTGTTTCAATACCTGAACGACGATGGCACCGCCTGCCCGGTGGGTTCGGCCGACGTCAACGCCTGGCTGCGCGCGGCGACCGGCGCACCGATCACCGCCAAGCATTTTCGCACCTGGCACGCCAGCGTGCTGGCCTTCGCCGCGCTGGCCCACGCGCAGGAAAACGTGCCGCTCAAGGCCTTGCTTGCGCTGGTGTCGGATCGGCTGGGCAACACGCCCACGATCGCGCGCAAAAGCTATATCCACCCCGCCGTGCTGGCCTTGGTGCCCGGCCAGGCCGAATGGCGCGCCGGCCTGCGCCTGCCGCGCGCCACGCGCTGGCTCAGCCGCGAGGAGCGCGGGCTGCTGGACCTGCTGGCCGAGTAAGCGCTCAGCCCAGCCGCGCCAGCGTGGGCACCAGCGCGTCGAAGTGATCGATCACTGCGTCGGCGCCCAACAGCGGCGGGGGCAGGTCGTGGAACCCAAAGCTCACCGCCACCACCGGCAACCCGGCGGCGCGCGCGGCGCCCACGTCGAACGTGGTGTCACCCACGAAAGCGGCACGGCCGCCGCCGCAGCGCGCCACCATTTCCTGCAGCATGTCGGGTGCGGGCTTGGCCTTGCCCGGGCCCAGCGTATCGCCACCGATGATCGTGGCAAAACGCGCCGAAAGGCCCAGTTCGTCCAGCAACTGGCGCGCGAATGCCTCGCGCTTGTTGGTGGCCACGGCCAATGTCACCCCGCGTGCGGCCAGGGCATCGAGCATGGATTCGCCGCCGGGATAGAGGCGCGAATGCACCGCGATCGCATCGCCGTAATAGCCGAACAGCACGTCTTGCAGCGGGGGGAACTCCGCCTCGTCATAGCCGCCGGTTTCGGCCAGCGCGGCGCGCAGCATTTGCCCCGATCCACCGCCGATGAAACGGCGCACCACGTCGAGTGGGAAGGTGGGCCGCCCGGCGTGTTCCAGCGTGCGGTTGAGCGCGTTGCCCAGGTCTGCGGCGGTGTCGCACAGCGTCCCGTCGAGATCGAACCCGACGACTGAAAATGGAAAATCGGTCATGTGCAACGCCAGTGCCCACCCGTTCTGGAAACTGCAAGCATTAGCTGGCAAGGATGCGGACATGACCACGCAGACTCTGTCGCCCTCGGCCACCGCCCCCCTCGCTCTTGTCATCCTCGCGGCCGGCAAGGGCACCCGCATGAAAAGCGATCTTCACAAGGTGCTGCACCCGATTGCCGGACGGCCGATGCTGCTGCACCTGATGGCCAGCGCGGCGGCCCTGGCGCCCGCGCGCCAGGTGGTGGTGGCCGGTCACGGCCGTGACCAGTTGGAAAAGGCGCTGGCCGGCAGCGCCACCATCGCCGTGCAGGAACCGCAGCTGGGCACCGGCCATGCCGTGCAGCAAGCGGAAGAGGCGCTGGCCGGTTTCGTGGGCGATGTGCTGATTCTCTATGGCGACGTGCCGTTCGTGACGGCCGCGACGATGCAGGCCATGCTCGATCGGCTGCATGCGCCCGATGCGCCGGCCGTGGTCGTGCTGGGCTTCCAGCCGGCCGATGCGCTGCAATATGGCCGGGTGATTGCCGATGGCGATCGCGTGGTGAAAATGGTGGAGCACAAGGATGCGAGCGAGCAGGAGCGCGCCTGCACCCTGTGCAATTCCGGCCTCATGGCGGTGAACAGTGCCGATCTGTTTGCCCTGCTCGCGCAAGTGGGCAACGACAATGCCCAGGGCGAATATTACCTGACCGACATCGTCAATGTCGCCAATGCCGCCGGCAAGACCTGCGCCGTGGTGATCACCGCCGACGCCGATGAAGTGGCCGGCATCAACAGCCGGAGCGAACTGGCCCAGGCCGAAGGCCGCTGGCAGGATCGCCGCCGCCAGGTGGCCATGGCCGATGGCGCCACGCTGGTCGCGCCAGAAACGGTATGGTTTTCGCACGATACCGTGCTGGGCCGCGACGTGACGGTGGAGCAGAACGTGGTGTTCGGCCCGGGCGTGACCGTGGCGGACAACGTGGTGATCCATGCCTTCTGCCACCTGGAAGGCTGCCGCGTGGACAGCGGGGTCTCGGTGGGGCCGTTCGCCCGCCTGCGCCCCGGTGCCGCGCTGGAGCAGGGCAGCCGGGTGGGCAATTTCGTGGAAGTGAAGAATGCGCGCCTGGGCGCCGGTGCCAAGGCCAACCATCTGACCTACCTGGGCGATGCCGATGTGGGGGCGGGCGCCAATATCGGCGCGGGCACGATCACCTGCAACTATGACGGCTATTTCAAGTATCGCACGGTGATCGGCGACCGCGCCTTCATCGGCTCCAACTCTGCCCTGATCGCCCCGGTGCGGATCGGTGCCGACGCCATCGTCGCGGCGGGCAGCACCGTCTCGCGCGATGTCTCGGATGGCGAACTGCGCCTGGTGCGCGCCGAACAACTGGTCAAGCCAGGCTGGGCGGACCGCTTCCACGACGCGATGAAAAAGAAGAAGGCCGAAGGGAAGAAGTAGGGCCTCCGTAATCGAACCTAGCCAGGCCCGCCCCGTACAGTCACTTCATCGGGCGTAACGCCATCTTCCAAGACATCCTGTCTTGTGGAGATGGCCGTGAAAGCCTCAAACCTTGCTGCCGGTTGCGCCACGTTGGCCTTGGCGCTGATGCACGCCGCGCCTGCCCGTGCCGCACCCGAAGGCCCGGCACCCGAGGCAGCCACGCCTGCCGCGCCCGGCGCTGTTCCCGCCCGCAAGGTGGAAGTGTTCAGCACCGGCGTGGCCAAGGGGCGCGACCGCCTGGACAGCGCCATTTCGACCAGCGCGTTGCGCGGCGATGACATCATCCGCTTCGGGCCGCGCTCGCCGGGCGACGTGCTGCGCACCTTGCCTGGCTTGCGGGTGGAATCGGGCATTGGCGAGGGCAACAACAACTTCACCGTACGCGGCCTGCCGCTGGCCGCCGGTGGATCGAAATACATGCAGATCCAGGAAGACGGCCTGCCGCTGCTGGAATTCGGCGATCTGTTCAACGCCGGGGCCGATGTCTATTTGCGCAACGATTTCAACATTGCCGCGGTCGAGGTCATCCGCGGTGGCTCTGCCTCTACCTTTGCGTCGGATTCGCCTGGTGGCCTGATCAACTTCATGTCCAAGACGGGGGACAATCCCGGCGGCGCGGTGCAGGTATCGAGCGGGCTGAACTATGACGAGAAGCGCGTCGATTTCGATTATGGCGCGCGTCTTTCGGAAAACCTGCGCTTTCACCTCGGCGGCTTCTATCGCTCGGGCGAGGGGCCGCGCCGCATCGGCATGACCGGCTGGCGCGGCGGGCAGGTGAAATTCAACATCACCCGCACCTTTGCCAATGGCTATATCCGGTTCTACGCCAAGCTGCTCGATGATCGCTCGCCCACGTATGCGCCCTATCCCGTGGGCATCACCGGCACCAACGACAATCCGGTCTACACCAACCTCAAGAATTTCGACATTCGCCGCGATTCGGTGCTTTCGCCGTATCTTGGCCCGGTCGTGACGCTCGACAGCGCCAACCAGCCGGCCGCCTATGCGCTCAACACCGGGCAGCATGCCGTGTCACAGGCCCTGGGGCTGGAAGCAGAATTCCAGGTCGCGGGTTGGACCGTCAGCGACAAGATGCGCTACGCCGCCAATTCTGGCGACTTTGACCGCGCATTCAATTCCAGCGTCAACACCGTTTCGGCCTTTGCCGCGGGGCAGGGCGGGGCGGGCGCGAGCGCCGTCTATGCCACCGGACCGCGCGCGGGGCAGGCGATCGGCGCCGATGTCAACGGCAATGGCCTGCTCGCGCTGTATTATGTGTCCTACCTGCAGGTCCGCTCGCTCGACAACTTCACCAACGACCTGCGCGCCACGCGGGTGTGGAAAGTGGGGCACGGCAACCTGACCACCACGCTGGGCGTCTATGCCGCCTCGCAGGCGCTCGACACCACCTGGCTGCACACCGCGATGGATATCGACGTGGTGGGCCATGGGCAGACCGCCATGGTCAATATCTTCAACAGCGCGGGCGTGGCCCAGACGCTCAATGGTTATTACGCGTTCGGGCGCGGCCGCACCGGCCAGTTCCGCCGCATCTTCGATGTGACCTATGGCGTGCTCGCCCCCTATGGCTCGGTCAATTATCACATCGGCAAGCTGGCCATCGGCGGCAGCGTGCGGCTCGATACCGGGCGGGTGCGCGGCACGCTCTATGGCGCCGATCTGGGCGGCGGGCGCGTGGGCGTGACCAGCTATGACATGAACCGCGATGGCCAGATCACCGGGCCCGAAGCGGCCGTGGCGATGCTGCCGCTCACCCAGCCGGCGCCGGTCAATTACAACTACAGCTATGTCAGCTATTCGGCCGGCGTGAACTATCGCGTGGCAGAGCCGTTCTCGGTCTTTGCGCGCTATAGCCGGGGCGGGCGGGCCAATGCCGACAAGATCCTGTTCACCCCGCTGGTCGATAGCGCCAGCGGGGCGGTGACCGATGCCAGCGGCAAGTATGACGCCGTGCGCCAGCTGGAAGGCGGGTTCAAGTTCCGCAAGCACGGCATCACTTTGAACGTCACCGGGTTCACCGCCGATGCCGACGATCACAACGTGCTCAATGGTTCGGCCAACCGCACCGATCGCACCTATCATGCCTCGGGCGTGGAAGTGGAAGGCGGGGTGGAACGCGGGGTGTTCCGCCTGGCCTATGGCGCCACCTATACCAAGGCGCGGATCACCACCGACCGGCTGGACCCGACGCTGACCGGCAAGGAGCCACGCCACCAGCCCACCTGGACATTCAGCGCCACGCCGCAAGTCGATCTGGGCCAGGTAGCCGCCGGGGCCAGCCTGGTGACCATCACGTCCAGCTATGCGCAGGACAGCAATCTGCTCAAGATGCCCGGCTTCACCACGGTCAACCTGTTTGCCCAGGTGCTGCCGGCCAAGAGCGTGCGGCTTTCATTCAACGTCAACAACCTGTTCGATACGATGGGCATCTTCGAGGTGGCGCAAAGCACCGTGCCGGCCAGCGGACTGGGCTTTGCCCGCGCGATCACCGGGCGCACCGTTTCCACTTCGCTCGGCTTCACGTTCTGAAATCCTTGCGCGATGATATCGCGATATGATATCGCGATATCATTCGAGGCGAGGTTGGCCGTTTGCGTACTCTGGTTGATATTCCCGACGACGATATCGACAAGCTCGATGCCCTGGCGGTTCGCGCCGGCCGCTCGCGCGCGGCCGAGATTCGCGAGGCGGTGAAAGCCCACCTGCTGCGCAAGTCCAGCCAGGACTGGATTGCGCGTGGCGCCGGCTATTGGCAGGGCCGCGCCGACCTGCCCGGCAGTGGCGAATAGGGCCCGCCGGGATGTCCGATCCCATCTTCGACACCGGCATTGTCGCCGATTGGCTTGCGGGCAAGCCGCAGGCGCGCGTCGAACTGCTGCGCTATCCGCGCCACCGCATCGCCCGGCTCACCTGGATCGAGCTTTGCGCGGCAGAGCCGATGGAAACGCGCGATCATGTCCGCGAATTAATCGCCCCGTTCGAAATCGTTGAACTCGATGGGCGTATAGCCACCGCAGCGGCCGATCTGATCGGGCGCATGGGCCTTTCGCTGGCGGCGGCGGCCGTGCTGGCCACGGCGCAAGTCAGCGGGGCGATTCTGGTGACACGAAATACCAAGGATTTCCCGGCCATGATGCCGGGCATCCGGATACCCTACCAATCCTGAAGAAAGTCTGGGCCAAGATCGATGTGCGGAATTATCGGAATCGTCGGCAAGGATGAAGTGGCAGACCGGCTGGTCGATGGCCTGCGCCG
The DNA here is from genome assembly GCF_050920675.1 of Novosphingobium rhizosphaerae. Classification (NCBI taxonomy): domain Bacteria; kingdom Pseudomonadati; phylum Pseudomonadota; class Alphaproteobacteria; order Sphingomonadales; family Sphingomonadaceae; genus Novosphingobium; species Novosphingobium rhizosphaerae. The sequence goes on along the minus strand of NZ_CP137861.1, from coordinate 4,237,735 downwards.
CATGGAATATCGCGGCTATGACAGCGCCGGGGTCTGCACCGTGTTCGACGGGCAACTCGTGCGCCGCCGGGCCGAGGGCAAGCTGGGCAACCTGGTCAAGGAACTGGCCGGCAACCCCGCGCCGGGCCTGATCGGCATTGCCCACACCCGCTGGGCCACCCACGGCGCGCCCACCACCAGCAACGCCCACCCCCATGCGACAAGCGAAGTGGCGCTGGTGCACAACGGCATCATCGAGAACTTCCGCCCCTTGCGCGAGGCGCTGATCGCGCGCGGCCGCAGGTTCGAAAGCGAGACCGATACCGAAGTGGTCGCCCACCTGGTTTCCGAACAGGTGGAAGCGGGCAAGTCTCCGGCCGAGGCGGTCAAGGCCGTGCTGCCGCAACTGCGCGGCGCCTTTGCGCTCGCCATCGCGTTCCGCCAGCATCCCGACCTGCTGATCGGCGCGCGGCTGGGTTCGCCGCTGGTCGTCGGCTTTGGCGAGGGCGAAACCTATCTCGGGTCCGACGCGCTGGCGCTCGCGCCGTTGACGCAGAAGGTGTCGTACCTGGAAGAAGGCGACTGGGTGATCGTGCGCCGCGACGGCATCGAGGTGTTCGACGTGGACAACAATCCCGTGCAACGCGCCGTCGTCGCCTCGGGCGCCACGGCCGCCGCGATCGAGAAGGGCAACTATCGCCACTTCATGCAGAAGGAGATCTTCGAGCAGCCGATCGTGGTCGCACAAACCCTGCGCTCTTACCTGCGCCGGGTGGAACAGACCGTCTCGCTGCCACAGATCGATTTTGACCTGGCCAGCATCAACCGCGTGACCATCGTGGCCTGCGGCACCAGCTATTACGCTGGGATGGTGGCGAAATACTGGTTCGAGCAGTTCGCGCGCCTGCCGGTGGACATCGATGTGGCCAGCGAATTCCGCTATCGCGATCCGGTGCTGGAGCCGGGCGGCCTGGCGCTGTTCATTTCGCAATCGGGCGAAACCGCCGATACTTTGGCGGCGCTGCGCCATTGCAAGGCGGCGGGGCAGACCATTGCCGTGGTCGTCAACGTGCCGACCAGTTCGATGGCGCGCGAGGCGGACCTGCTGTTGCCCACCCATGCCGGGCCGGAAATCGGCGTGGCGTCCACCAAGGCGTTCACCTGCCAATTGGCCGTGCTGGCCGCACTCGCCGCGCATCTGGCGGTCAAGCGTGGCCGCCTCACGCGCGAGGAAGAGGCGGTGATCGTCAACCAGCTGGCCGAAACCCCCGCTGCGCTCAATGCCGCGCTCTCGCACGACGAGGAAATCGCCGCGATGGCGCCGCTGATCGCGCCGGCGCGCGACGTGCTCTACCTGGGCCGTGGGCCGGACTATCCGCTGGCCTTGGAAGGCGCGCTCAAGCTCAAGGAAATCAGCTATATCCACGCGGAAGGATACGCGTCGGGCGAAATGAAGCATGGCCCCATCGCGCTGATCGACGAAGCGGTGCCGGTGATCGTGCTGGCACCATCGGGCCCGCTGTTTGAAAAGACCGTGTCCAACATGCAGGAAGTGCGCGCGCGCGGCGGCAAGATCGTGCTGATCTCCGACGCCGAAGGCCTGGCCGAAGCGGGCGAGGGCTGCCTTGCCACGATCGAGATGCCCAAGGTCCACCCCCTGATCGCGCCGCTGGTCTATGCCGTGCCGGTGCAATTGCTGGCCTATCATGTGGCTGTGGCCAAGGGGACGGACGTGGACCAGCCGCGCAACCTGGCCAAGAGCGTGACGGTGGAGTGATTTTTGGGGGAACATGCCCTCCCCCAGCCCCTCCCGCACGCGGGAGGGGAGCAAAAAACCCCCGCAAAGCAGGGGCCTTCTACAAATCCCCCTCCCGCCTGCGGAAGGGGTTAGGGGAGGGGATGTCGGCTCAAGCCGAAACGTTCAACCCCGCCAGCACGCCTTCGAACAGCTTGCGCCCATCGCTGCCGCCCTGCGCTGCTTCGATCATGCGTTCGGGGTGCGGCATCATGCCCAGCACGTTGCCCGCTTCGTTGAGCACGCCGGCAATGTCGCGCTGCGAACCGTTGACCGGTTCGGCATAGCGGAAGGCCACGCGGCCTTCGCCTTCCAGGCGATCGAGCGTTTCGGCATCGGCGAAATAGTTGCCGTCATGGTGCGCCACCGGAATGGTGATCACCTGGTCCTTGAAATAGCGCTGGGTGAACAGCGACTGGCTGTTTTCCACCTTGAGCGGCACTTCGCGGCAGACAAAGCGGATGCCGGCATTGCGCATCAGCGCACCGGGCAGCAGCCCTGCTTCGGTCAGGATTTGGAAGCCGTTGCACACGCCCAGCACGGGCACGCCGCGCCCGGCGGCCTCGACCACGGCCTGCATGATCGGCGAACGCGCGGCCATCGCGCCCGAGCGCAGATAGTCGCCATAGGAAAAGCCGCCCGGCACGGCGATGAAATCAAGGCCTTCGGGCAGGCTGGCATCGCCATGCCACACGCGGTGGACAGTGCCGCCGCAGACCTCTTCCACCGCCACGGCCATGTCGCGGTCGCAATTCGAGCCCGGAAAGGTGATGACGGCAGAGGTGAACGGCATCAGGCGGCAACCTTCTCGATGCGATAGTTTTCGATGACCATGTTGGCGAGCAGCTTGCGGCACATATCGTCCAGCGCTTCGTCGCTGGTGTCCTCGGCCACGTCGAGTTCGAACAGGCGCCCGGCGCGTACGTCCTTCACGCCGGCAAAGCCCAGCCCTTCCAGCGCATGGTGGATGGCGCGACCCTGCGGATCGAGCACCCCGTTCTTGAGGCTGACATGGACGCGGACCTTCATCGGCGGTGGGCCTTTCGCAAAATAGGCTGTTTGGGACTCGGGGCCGCCTATGCCCCCGTCCGGCGCCAAGGGCAAGTCTTGCCTAGAGCTTGGGCACGGCCACGCCATCGGGCAACACCAGCACCGTCACGGCTTTGTCTGGCGTGAGCCAGGCCTTGGCCGCTGCCTGCACGTCGGCCACGGTCAGGGCAGCCAGGCGTGCGCGGGCGGCCTGGAACCGGGCAATGCGATCGGGCCGCGATTGCGCGCGCGCCGCCAGGGCCAGCCAGCCGCCATTGCCTTTCAAGGCGTTGTCCAGCCGCTCCAGCATCGGCGCGCGCGCGCGTTCCAGCACGTCGGCGTCGATCGGATGGGTGGCCAGATCGGCCATGGTCTGCGCCAGGGCGGCATGGGTGGCGGCAATGTCTGCCACGTTGACCGAGGCCTGGAGCGTGAAGGTGCCCCAGCCCGTCCACACTTGTGACATGTCGCTCGATGCGCTGGGGGAATAGGCCTTGCCCAGCTTTTCGCGCACGGTATCGATCACTTCGATGCCGGCCACTTGCTCCACCAGGTCCATGGTGAGGGTTTGCACCGGGTCGCGATCGTCGGTGGTGGGCCATACCATGCGCACGATCGCCTGGTTGGCCGGCCCCTTGTGGCGCACGACCTGCACGCCGGGCTGCGCGGCAAAGCGGCGCTGGCGCGCTTCCTGCCAAGCCCGGAACGTCGCTTCGCGCGGGGGCAGGGCGCCAAACGTGCGGGCGACGTCCGCAATCGCGGTGGCTTCGTCCACATCGCCGACCAGCGCGATTTCCAGCGCGCCACGGGCCAGCGGCTCTTTCAGCACCGGCTTCAACTGGGCAAAGCCAAGCTGCTGATAGGCCTGCGGCGATTGCAGGGTAAAGCGCGGATCACCGCCCGAGAGAATCCCGCCGAGCGCGGCCGAAAGCGCCGATCCCGGCGTGGCATCGCGCCGCGCAAAGTAATTGGCCATGCCCTGGTGAAACAGTTCTTCCGCCTCGGGCCGATAGCCGGGATCGGTGAGATAGGCAGCCATCAGCTGCAATTGCAGCAGCAGGTCGCGCGCCGTGGTCGTTCCGCCCGCGCCGAACGTGTCGCCATTGGCGCCGAAGCTGGTGCCCACCGCATGGCCGGCCAGCATCGTCTGCAACTGGTCCTGGCTATAGCGACCAAGACCGCCGGCGGGCAGGCTGGAGGCGAGGTCTACCGCCATGGGATTGTCGCGCGTTTCCAGCATCTCCCCGCCGTCCAGCGCCGCGCGCACATGGATGCGGTCTGCCTCCAGCGCGGTGCGCTTGATATTGAGCATCACGCCGTTGGCAAAGCGGATGCGGCGGATGCCGAGCGTGGCATCGGTGCTGTCGGCCACCACGGTGCCCGGCGTGCCGAAATCGGTATAGCCAAAGGTGTCGGCGGGCGCGGCTTTCCCCTCGTCCAGCGGCGCTGCCATCGCGGCCTGCCAGGTGTGGCGCAGCGCCTTGGCACCGCCCGCCGGGGTCTTGCGTCCCTGGAACCGGATCAGTGGCTGGTCCAGCGGCACCGCCTCTCGCTTCAAGGCGGCGAGCACGCTGGCCGGCGTGATCGTGGGGGCAAAGGTGTTGAAGCGCATGAGGCCGCTGCTCGGCGTGGTCGGCACCATGTCGTCGTGCAGCAGCGACAGCGCCAGGCTGACCAGCGTGGCATTGTTGCGCGTGGCTTCGCCGGCGGCGGCATTCTCGATGCCGGTGCGCAGGTTTGCCACCTGCTCGTCCACTTCGGCCTGGGTAAAGCCCTTGGCCAGCGCCTCGCGCCACACGGTGCCGGCGGCTGCCAGGCCGCGGGCCCAGCCGCCATCGACGGTATCGACGATCAGGTTGGTGGTACGGCCGATCTTGAACACGTCGCTGGTGCCGAACCCGGCGCCGCGAAACGGCGCATCGACCCGGCGCGACAGGCTCTGGAAGCGGCGGTTGACGATGCCATAGCCGATCTGGCGCAGCAGGTTCTCGCGCCGCATGGCGATGGTGTCGGGCTCGTCGGTCCAGGGGCCATGGCGCGCCACGGTCAACCGCTCGGCCAGCGCCGGGTTGATCCAGATTTCGGTCTGCCCGCGCTGATGGGGCAAGACTTTGCCCTGGCCGGGCCGGGCCGGGGCAGGAGCGGCATGCCAATCGCCAAAGCGCCGGGCGATCGCTGCCGTTACCTTGTCAGGATCGACGTCCCCGATCACCACCAGCGTGGTCTTTTCCGGCACATAATGGGCTTGCCAGAATTGCTTGAGGCTTTGCGCGGTGGCCGCGTCGATCGTTTGCACGGTGCCGATCGGCAGCCGCTTGGGATACGTCGCTTTGGGATAGAAGAACGCCAGCTGGTCCTGGAAATTGTCCAGCGCATAGCCTTGCCCGTCGCGCAGTTCCGACAGCACCACCCCGCGCTCGCGCGCCACTGCCTCGGGCGAGAAAGTCAGCTCGCTGGCCGTTTCGCGCATCAGCATCAGCGCGGTATCGACCAGGTCGTCGTCGGCGCGCGGCAGGTCGAGCATATAGGTGGTCTGCTCGAAGCTGGTCTGCGCGTTGGTATCCGCGCCAAAGGCCAGCCCCTTGCGTTCGAGCAGGCGCACCATTTCGCCTTCGGGCACATGGGTGCTCCCGTTGAACGCCATGTGTTCCACGAAATGGGCAAACCCGCGCTCGTTCGCCGTTTCGTCCAGCGATCCGGTGGCCACGTCCAGCCGGACCTGCACGGTGCCCTTGGGCGTGGCGTTTGGCACGATGATCGTCCGCATGCCGTTGGGCAGCCGGCCAAAGCGGAAGCGGGGATCAGGCGCGAGGTCGGATTTCTCGAACACCCAGGTGGGCGCTGCGGCCACATGGGTTGGCGGCGCCGCGGCCGGACCATGGCCCAGGCCGGCGCAGGCGCTCAACAACAGTGCGGCAACAAGGGGCAGGAGGCGGGGCGCGGCCGGGCGATGGCGGGTCATTGCCTTGCGTTTGCCCCGCTCCTTGTGCGGCGGCAAGCGCTTATCGTGCGGCGCGGCGCTCTGTTCCGGCGTGTTGTGCGGCGAGCAGGGCGGCGAGTTCCGCCGCCGGCAAGGGCGGGCTGATGGCATAGCCTTGCGCGAGGTTGCACCCTTGCTGCGCCAGCAGGTCAAGGTCGTCGGCCAGTTCCACCCCTTCGGCTAGCGTTTCGATGCCAAGCGCGCCGGCCAGCGTGGTGATCGACCGCACGATGGCCTGGGCGCCGCGATCCCCGCGCAAGTTGCGCACAAAATTGCCGTCGATCTTGAAGGTGTCCACCGGAAAGCTGCGCAAGTGGTGGAGCGAGGAATAGCCCATGCCGAAATCGTCGAGCGCGATGCGCACGCCCAACTGGCGCAGCGTGGCCAGCGTCGCCTGGCTACGCTCGGCATTGGCGGCCAGCACGCGCTCGGTCAGTTCCAGTTCAAGCCGGTGTGGCGGCAGCTTGGCAGCGGCGAGCGCCTGGACCAGCGTGGGCAGCAGCGCGGGATGGGCGAACTGGCGCCCGGAAAGGTTGACGGACACGGCGATCTCGCCGGGCCAGGTGGCCGCCTGGGCACAGGCCTCGCGGATCACCCATTCGCCGATCGGCATGATCAGCCCGCATTCCTCGGCCAGCGGCACGAACTGGGCGGGGGAAATCGGCCCGTTCGTGTGATGGTTCCAGCGCAGCAACGCTTCGCATGCCACGATCCGGCGATGTTGCAGGCTGAAGGTCGGTTGGAACGCCAGGGTGAATTCGCCCGTGCGCAGGGCCTGGGCCAGGTCTTCCTCCATCCGGCGGCGCTGGCGTACGCGCTCGTCCAGGCTGGCTTCGAAGAAGTGATAGGTGCCCTTGCCCTCGTCCTTGGCGCGATAGAGTGCCAGGTCTGCGGCGCGCAGCAGCGCGTTGCCATCCGCTCCGTCTTCCGGCCCGATCGCCATGCCGAAACTGGCGCTCAGCGGGACGAGTCGCTCGCCCAGCAGGATTGGGCTGTTGACCTGGGCATGCAGCATGCGGGCAATGGCGGTGCAATCCTGATCAGGTGGCAGGCCTGAAATCAGCAGGCCGAACTCGTCGCCACCGAACCGCGCGATCATTGCATCGGGGAATTGCCGTTGCAGCCGCAGGCCGGCCTCGCGCAGCAGCATGTCGCCGGTGGGATGGCCCAGCGTGTCGTTGATCAGCTTGAAATCATCAAGGTCGATGAACGCCACCAGCGTGCGATGTTCGGCATGCTGGCGGGCAATCGCGCGATCGAGCTTTTCGGCAAAGAAGCTGCGATTGGGCAGGCCGGTCAGCCCGTCGTGCAACGCGGTGTGGACGATGCGCCGCTCGCGCTCGTCCACGGCATCGACCATGGCGTTGAACCGGCGGGCAATATCGGCCAGTTCCGCGTCGCCTTCCTCGGAAAGGCGGGCTGCCTCGCCCTTGGCATAGCGCTCGCTCGCTTCGGAAAGCGACTGCAGCGGGCCGGCAATCGCCGCGACCAGATCGCGCGTCAGCCACAATGCCAGCGACAGCCCGGCCAGGATCAGCAGGATTTCGGCCAGCGAAATGCCGTTGATCGCCACCATTGCCAGCACCAGCGCCACCGGCACCAGCACCCCGGTCAACGCGATGCGGGTGCGCAGGCTGCCGGTGGGCACGGTGGCCGCACGCGGCGGGTCATTTCGGCCGGGCAGGCGCAACATGGCGCTCAGCCAGCCATGTGGCCCGGCCGTGCCGTGCCCGGCGCGGCGGATGCCGGCCCCGGGCTGGCAGTGGTGGCATGAAGGCGCGGTTTCACCATGGCCGGCAATCTGCGCGGCACACGGCTAAGATATGGATCAGGCGATCATGCGCAGTGCAACGCACAAGGCATTAGGGAAAAATCCGCCATCCCGCGCCGGGGCGCGGGCATGCGAAAGGGCCGGCGAATTGCTTCGCCGGCCCCACCTTCTTCATAGCGTTTCGGCGGCCCTGGCGGGCGCCCTGCTTACTTCTTGGTGCGCAGCTTGCGGTGCGCGCCCAGGTCCAGCACTTCGCTCGGCCCGTCGTTGTCGAGCAGGCCCAGGCGGCGCGCCACTTCCTGGTAGGCTTCTTCCTCGCCACCCAGGTCGCGGCGGAAACGGTCCTTGTCCAGCTTCTCGCCGGTGACCATGTCCCACAGGCGGCAACCGTCGGGGCTGATTTCGTCGGCCAGGATCACGCGGCTATAGTCGCCATCCCAGATGCGGCCGAATTCCAGCTTGAAGTCTACCAGGCGGATGTTGATCGAGGCGAACATCCCGCACAGGAAATCGTTCACGCGGATCGCCATCGCGGAAATGTCCTGCATTTCCTCGTTGCTGGCCCAGCCGAAGCAGGCGATGTGCTCTTCGGCCACCATCGGGTCGCCCAGCGCATCGTCCTTGTAGTAGTATTCGATCAGGGTGTGGGGCAGGGGCTCGCCCTCGGCAATGCCCAGCCGCTTGGAAATCGAACCGGCGGCCACGTTGCGCACCACCACCTCGATCGGCACGATTTCCACCTGGCGCACCAGCTGCTCGCGCATGTTGAGCCGGCGGATGAAGTGCGTGGGAATGCCGATGTGCGCCAGGCGCGTGAACACATACTCGCTGATGCGGTTGTTGATCACGCCCTTGCCGTTGATCGTTCCGCGCTTCTGCGCGTTGAACGCGGTGGCATCATCCTTGAAGTACTGGATGAGAGTGCCTGGCTCGGGGCCTTCGTAAAGGATCTTGGCCTTGCCTTCGTAGATCTGGCGGCGACGCGACATGCGGCTTCTTCCTGCACGGCGGGGGCGATCGGCCCGCCCCCATGGAAAAACAATAAACCCCGGCAGACGAGGGAGTCGCGAGGCGACTGCATCGTGTGGGCCGGGGCATTCCCACCCGCCCATATGCGAAAACGCGGGGAAACGCAAACGCTGGCAAAGCGTTCGGCGTTCTGGAACATTTGATGCAATCTTATCGCCCTATCTTGAAAGCCGCCCTGGCTGCACAAGGCGGGCATCACGGCGGGGCCGCCCCGGCTTCGCCACCAAGGTATCCCTCTCTGCCCAAGGATGACGTGTGATGAGCAAGGTTCTGGTTCTCTATTATTCCAGCTATGGCCACATCGAAACGATGGCCAATGCCATTGCCGAAGGCGCCCGCGAAACCGGCGCCACGGTGGACGTGAAGCGCGTTCCCGAAACCGCCCCGCTTGAAGTGGCGCAGGCTGCTCATTTCAAGCTGGACCAGGCTGCCCCGGTGGCAACGGTTGCCGAACTGGCCGAATACGACGCCATCATCGTGGGCACCGGCACGCGCTTTGGCCGGATCAGCTCGCAGATGGCGGCATTCCTCGACCAGGCCGGTGGCCTGTGGGCCAGGGGCGCGCTCAACGGCAAGGTCGGCGCGGCGTTCACCTCCACCGCCAGCCAGCATGGCGGCCAGGAAACCACGCTGTTCTCGATCCTGACCAACCTGCTGCACTTCGGCATGACGATCGTGGGCCTCGACTATGGCTTCCAGGGTCAGCTCACGCTTGATGCCGTGCATGGCGGCGCGCCTTATGGCGCCACCACCATTGCTGGTGGCGATGGCAGCCGCCAGCCCAGCGAGATCGAACTGGATGGTGCGCGCTATCTGGGCCGCCGGGTGGCCAACACGGCCAACAAGCTGTTCGGCTGATACGCATCGCCTGAAACCGACAGGCACGCGCAATGATGCAAGCGGTGCAGGCCCGTCCTGCGCCGCTTCATTGCATATGGGCAATACAGCATGCCAAAACGGTATGTGGCGGCGCCCGGTCCGATCGGCTAGCGCAGGGCGCGACAACGCTTCGCCCCACGGACTTACGGAGACCCGCCTGATGTCGCGCGCCGCCACGCTTGCCCTGCTGGAAACCTATTACGCCGCTTTCAACGCCGGGGATTGGAACGGCATGCTGGCGTGCCTGGCCGAAGATGTTGCCCACGATATCAACCAGGGCAGCCGCCAGGTGGGCAAGGACACCTTTGCCACGTTCCTTGGCCACATGGAGCGCTGCTACAAGGAGCGCCTCGAAGACATCGTGCTGATGGCCAACGAGGACGGCACCCGCGCAGCGGCCGAATTCGTCGTCCATGGCAGCTATCTTGCCACCGACGAAGGCCTGCCCGAAGCCCAGGGGCAAACCTATGTCCTGCCGGCCGGTGCCTTCCTGGCGGTGGACGGCGGCAAGATCACCCGCCTGACGATGTATTACAACCTGGCCGACTGGACGGCACAAGTGGTGGGCGAATGAGCGTTGCCATCCGCCCGCTGAGCGGCGCGGAAGTGACGGCCGCGCTCGATGATCTGGCGCGCTTGCGCATCGCGGTCTTTGCGGCCTGGCCCTATCTCTATGATGGGGATCGGGAATATGAGGCGCGCTATCTGGCCGAATATGCCGCCGCGCCCGGTGCCGTGCTGGTGGCTGCGTTCGATGGCGCTCGCATCGTCGGGGCGGCAACGGCCGCGCCGATGTTGCACCAGAAGGCGGAATTTCGCGCTCCGTTCGAAGCGCGCGGCATCGACACGGCAAGCCTGTTCTATTTCGGGGAAAGCGTGCTGCTGCCCGAATATCGCGGCGCCGGCATCGGCCATGCCTTTTTCGATCACCGCGAAGACGCTGCCCGCGCCGCCGGGGCGCAGACGGCCTGCTTTGCCGCCGTGATTCGCAGCGCCGATCATCCCGCGCGCCCGGCGGGCTATCGTCCGCTCGATGCCTTCTGGCAGGGTCGCGGCTATGCGCTGATCCCCGGCCTCGTCACGCAGCTGGCGTGGAAAGAGCATGGCGCGGCGCAGGAAACCCCAAAGCCCATGCAATACTGGCTCAAGCATCTGTCATAAAAGGCGCCCCATGCCGCGTTTCACCGTCGCCGCCGCACAATATCCGATCGATCGCCTGGCCGATTGGGCGGCTTATGAAGCCAAGCTGACCGCCTGGGTGGAAGAGGCCGTGGCTGCCGGCGCGGCGCTGCTGGTCTTTCCCGAATATGGCGCGATGGAACTCGCCAGCCTTGATCCGGCGACCATGGGTGACCTGGCCGGTTCGATCGACACGGTTTCGGCGCTCTTGCCCCGCGTCGATGCGCTGCACGCGCGGTTGGCGCAGGCCTATGGCGTGCATATCCTGGCTGCCAGCGCACCGCGCCGCGATGGCGATGGCCGGTCACGCAATGCCGCGCGCCTGTTCGCCCCCGATGGCGCCATGGCCACGCAAGACAAGCTGATCATGACCCGGTTCGAGCGCGAGGAGTGGTTCATCACGGGTGGCGATGCCCTGCGCGTGTTCGATACCGCCCTGGGCCGGCTGGCGATCACGATCTGCTATGACAGCGAATTTCCGCTGCTGGCCCGCGCTGCGGTGGAAGCGGGCGCGCAAGTGCTGCTGGTGCCCAGCTGCACCGATACGCTGCACGGCTATTGGCGCGTACGACTGGGCAGCCAGGCCCGCGCGCTGGAAGGGCAATGCTTCGTGGTGCAATCGCCCACCGTGGGCGACGCGGCATGGTCTCCCGCCGTGGACGTCAACCGGGGTGCGGCGGGCATCTATGGCCCGCCCGATGCAGCGCCTGCCGGCGGCGGCATGCCGGCCGATGGCGTGCTGGCGCTGGGCGAAGAAGGCGTGGGCCAATGGGTCTATGCCACGATCGACACCGCCCACGTGGATGCGCTGCGCTGCGAAGGTGGCGTCCTCACCGTGGCGCATTGGACCGAGCAACCCGGTGCAGCGCCATTGCCCGCGGTGGTGATCGTGCCGCTTGGCGAAAGCATGTAACACAACGGAAACGTTGATTTTATGCCGAGCGACCGAGGTTTGTGACGGTGCGCTGCAGACCTCTGCTATTTGTCATACAATTGTCTCCAAGCGCTTCTAACTGCCGCCCCAGTATCTTGTGCGCTGCACATAATGAGGGGGTTGCATACCGTGCCAGTTCCGTTTTCGCATCGCGCATGCATGGCCGTTTCGGCCGGTGTCCTGGCTCTTGCTCTGGCTGCCACGCCCGCTGCCGCGCAGCAGGCCCCCGCGGCAGAGCCGGCGCCGTCCGGCGATGATATCGTCGTCACGGCGGTCAAGGCCACGCGCTCGGCCACGGCGGTAACCTCGGTCGAAATGCAGAAGCTGCTGCCGGGCATCAATCCGCTGAAAGCGATCCAGACCCTGCCCGGCGTGATGTACGTCACCGCCGATCCCTGGGGCAACAACGAGCAGAACGCCTCGCTGTTCATCCACGGCTTTGCCGGCAACCAGCTGGGCTACACGCTCGATGGCGTGCCGTTGGGCGATCAGTCCTATGGCAACTACAACGGCCTTTCGCCCCAGCGCGCGGTGATTTCGGAAAACGTTGGCCGGGCGATCGTCTCCACCGGCGCGGCCGACCTGGGCCTGGCTTCCACCAGCAACCTGGGCGGCGGGATCGAGACGTTCACCCAGGATCCCACGGCCCAGCGCGGCGCCACGCTCAACCAGACGATCGGCAGCTACGGCACCTCGCGCACGTTCCTGCGCCTCGATTCGGGCACGTTCGGCAATGGCAACAGCCTCTACGTCTCGGGCCTGCGCCAGCGCGCTCGCGCCTGGGATTTCAACGGCCGCCAGGGCGGCTGGCAGGCCAATGCCAAGTTCGTGCACGATGACAGCATGGGCAAGCTGACCGCCTATTTCGCCTATTCCGACAAGATCGAACCCAACGAGGACGCCACCACCGTCTACAAGGTGGCGACCACCCCGGCGCAGGCCTACCAGCCCTATACCCGCCCGTTCACCTATCCCGATTTCGCCGCGGCGGTGGCCTACCTTGATGCCAATGGCAACGTGCCGGCCAAGGAAGCCAACAACTACCGCAACTATTATTCCGATGCGCAGCGCACCGATTACCTCGGCTACCTGAAGTACCAGGCGCACCTGTCGAGCAAGATCGACTGGTCCACCCAGGTCTATTACCACCACAACGATGGCGTGGGCGTGGTCGCCGGGCCGATCACCGTGGCATCGCTGCCCACGCTGTTCGCGCTCTATTTTCCGGGGCAGAACCTCAAGCTCGCCACCGGCAATTCGGGCTATGCCATCCGCACCACCGAATACCGCATCGATCGCGGCGGGGTGATCAGCAATGTCACGGCGGATGCCGGCAACCACCACATCGAAGTGGGCGGCTGGATGGAATACAACAGCTCCTCGGCCTATCGCCGCTGGTACGCGCTCGATGTGAACCACCCGGAGCGCTACAGCCCCTATATCCGTCCCAGCAATCCGCTGTTCACCCAATATGGCAGCGAGATCCGCAACACCGTGGTGCAGCTCCACGCGCAGGATGATTGGCACGTGCTGCCCAATCTGCTGGTCCAGGCCGGGGTGAAATCCAGCCTCCAGTTCGCGCGCGGCGACATGGTGGTGCAGCCGATCATCGGCTCGCTGCCCGGCTCCTCGTCGGCCCTGCCCAGCGGGGAAATCGACACCAAGCGCTGGTTCCTGCCCACTTTCGGCGCCAAGTGGGATTTCACCGGCAGCGAGCAGGTCTATGTCAACGTACAGAAGAACCTGCGCCAGTTCATGACCTATGGCGGCGGCGGGGTTTCGCCGTGGAGCACCGGCAGCCAGGCCGCGTTCGATGCGTTCAAGCGCGATGGCAAGCCGGAAACCTCGTGGACTTACGAACTGGGCCTGCGCAGCAACCACGAACTGGGCCGCGGCATCGGCATCAATGCCCAGCTCAACGTCTATCACGTCGATTTCCACGATCGCCTGCTGGGGATCACCCCGGCGGTGGGCGGCCTGGGCGGCAGTTCCATCGCGGGCGGCACCCCGGCGATCTTCAACGTCGGCGGGGTCAAGACCGATGGCGTCGATGTGGCCCTGACGCTGCGCTTTGGCCAGGTCTTCTCGCTCTACAACGCCTTCAGCTACAACCGCTCGATCTACGATAGCGACTATTCCACGCTCACCGTGGTCAACGGCAGCGCCGCCACCGGCACCCGCATCGGCGGCACGGCCACGGTCAATGGCGTGGTGCCCACGGGCGGCAAGCGCATTCCGGGCAGCCCCTCGGTGCTCGACAAGACCGTTGCCACGCTGACCCTGGGCGCGTTCGAAGGGCAGCTGGTGGGCGACTATGTTGGCCGTCGCTATGCCACTTATACCAACGATGCCTGGGTCGATCCCACGTTCACCGCCGCGCTGCGCCTTGCCTACAAGCTGCCGGCCGAACGCCTGGGCCTGCGCAAGGCCGAGGTTTCGGTGAACGTCACCAACCTGTTCGATGAAAAGGGCACCTCGACGGTGTCGGTCAGCTCGAATACCAACACCTATGCCATCTATCCGCTGGCGCCGCGCCAGTGGTTCGCCACACTCTCTTTGGGGCTTTGATCATGACCGGTCCGGTTTCGCGTCGCGTTGTTCTTGCCGCCGGGGCCGGCCTTGCTGGCACGGCGGCGCTTCCTGCCCTGGCACGCCAGGGCAGGAAGGGCGCGGGGCGGCCGGCCCATCCCCTTGTGCTGGGCCATCGCGGCGCCTGTGCGCACCGGCCCGAACACACCATTGCATCCTATCAGCGCGCCGTGGCCGACGGCGCCGATTTCATCGAGCCCGATCTGGTGCCAACCAAGGATGGCGTGCTGGTTTCGCGCCACGAACCCAACATTGCCGAAACCACCGACGTTGCCAGCCGCCCTGAATTTGCCGCGCGCAAGACCGTGGCGGTGATCGACGGGGAGCGCCAGGAAGGCTGGTTCACCCCCGACTTCACCCTGGCCGAACTCAAGGCGCTGTGCGCCAAGGAACGCCTGGGCAAGCTGCGCCCGGAAAGCATGGCGTTCGACGGCCAGTTCCAGATCCTGACGTTTGACGAGATCGTCACCTTTGCCGCCACGGCTGCCAAGAGCCGTGCGCGTCCGCTCGGGATCATTCCCGAAATCAAGCACTCCACGTATTTTCACAGCCTGGGCCATGACATGGAAGCCAAGCTGCTGGCCGCGATCCGTGCGCATGCCTGGCTGCAGCACGCCCCGGTCATCGTGCAGTCGTTCGAGGTGGCCAACCTCAAGCGCTTGCGTCCGCTGCTGGCGCGGCATCGCAACATCGCGCTGATGCAGCTGACCGAAGAGCCCGGCAAGCGCCCGGCAGACGTGCTCGCTGCCGGTGGCACTCTCACCTATGGCGAGATTCTGTCTGCGCCTGGCCTGGCGCAAGTGGCGGGCTATGCAGACTGGATCGCGCCGTGGAACCGTACGCTGATCGACGTGGGCAGCGATGGCGCGTTGCAGGCGCCGGGCCCGATCATTGCCGATGCCCATCGTGCCGGTCTCAAGGTGGGTTGCTACACCTTCCGGCCAGAGCCGGTTTTCCTTCCCGCCGATCTGCGCCAGTGTGGCACTGCGCTGCGCTGCGAAAGCGGCAGCGTCGCGGAAATCCGCAAGTATCTTGCCGCCGGCATCGACGGCTTCTTCACCGATGATCCGGCGCTCGGCCGCCGCGCCGTGGATGGGGCCTGATCGCTCGGCCGGCAAGAAACCTGCGGCTTGGCGCTGGACTTTTTGCATTGCAGCGTATTTTATTGCGGTGCGACGGGCATCGCGGCGCCCCCCCCATGCGGTGGCGCGTGGGGATGCGCGCGAACAGGGATCTTTTGGAAGGGAATGCGGTGAGCCAGCCAGCCGTGCTGTTTGTTTGCCTGGGCAATATCTGCCGGTCGCCCATGGCCGAGGCGGCATTCCGGGCCGAGGCGGTCAAGGCGGGCCTGGCCGTGACGATCGATTCGGCCGGCACGGGCAGCTGGCATGCCGGCAATCCGCCCGATCCGCGCGCGCAGGCCATGGCGCTCAAGCACGGCATCGACATTTCGCGCTATCGTGCCCGCCAGGTGACCGAAGACGATTTCACCAAGTTCGGCCAGATTTTCGCGCTCGATTCGCAGAACCTGCAGGACTTGAAGCGCATGGCCCCGCGCCGCACGCTGGCCCGCGTGAGCCTGCTGATGGACCTGGTACCCGGCCGGGAAGGGCAGGCGGTGATCGATCCCTATTATGGTGACGAGCAGGATTTCGCCGAAGCGTGGGAAGACGTCAGCGAGGCGGCACGCCGCCTGGTGGCCCGCATGCAGCGCTGAACCGCGCCACCGGGGCCATTCCCTCTTGATTTGCACAGCGAAACGCACGAAAGCACCGGCCATGCCCGCACGCATCTATCAGCGCCCGAAAAATGCCATGCAGTCCGGCAAGGCCCGTACTGCTGACTGGCTCCTGGAATTCGCCCCCGAAGAGGCCAAGCGCCCCGATCCCCTCATGGGTTGGGCCGGTTCTGGCGACACCAAGCAGCAAGTCATTCTCACATTCGAAACCGAGGCCGACGCCCGCGCTTATGCCGACAAGTATGGCATTGCCGTGCATGTCACCCCCACGCCGCCCCGCCGGCTGAAGCTGCAGAGCTACGCCGACAATTTCCGTTGATGGATCATGCCGGCGCTTGCAATCGGCGCGCGCCGGCGCCATAGGGCGGGCCGGGAGTCGGGCGGACGTTTGCGTTCGCCAACCTGGTCAGGTCCGGAAGGAAGCAGCCACAACGGATTGCGGCGGGTCGCCCGGCTCCTTCTTCGGCAAGAATTTCAATCGTCTTGCCCGGATGTTTTCATCCGCCCCCGCGCCGATTGGCGCCCTTCCGTGGCCGGAACCAGCCCCAGCGCCTTGCCCCCAAGTGCCTTTCCAAGGCCGAACGCGGGCATATCCACATAGACGCTTTCGCACCCACCGGCCGGAACGGCATAGGTTTCGTGAAAGATACCCACACCGCCGCCCTGCTTGCGTGCTGCCTTGTTGAACGCGCGCCACGCGGGCCAATGCGTCTTGTCGGTTGCGCGGGCATAGGCTTCCAGGCTGTCGAAATCGCGCCAGTATTGCACCAGCATCACCGTGCGCAAACCGCGCAGCATCGGCTCGAAACCCAGGAAGCCACTGTCGGGTGCGGCCGAAAGTTCGGCCAGCATCGGCCCCATCGCCCGGGCCACCGGCAACCAGGCGCTGACCGCGCGAAAGCGGTTGATGCGCATGCCGATCAGGAACACCACCAGGGGTGCGGTGGTCTGGGCGGTAAAGCGGCCGGGCACGATCGTGGTCATCGCGGCCCAGGGTATCAA
The DNA here is from genome assembly GCF_050920675.1 of Novosphingobium rhizosphaerae. Lineage (NCBI taxonomy): Bacteria > Pseudomonadati > Pseudomonadota > Alphaproteobacteria > Sphingomonadales > Sphingomonadaceae > Novosphingobium > Novosphingobium rhizosphaerae. The sequence continues at coordinate 4,220,831 of NZ_CP137861.1, read as the reverse complement.
ACCGCGCTGCGTGCGCAACCTTGCGGGAAACCGTGGCACCCCCCTTCGACATTTGCAGCCTTTGCGCCTACCTAGGGAAACAATGGCCGATTCAACCGACATGTTTGGGCATGAGCCCGAAACCCCCGAAGCCCCCGCGCAAGAGGCTGCGCCCAGCGCCGCCGAACTCGAAGCGGCCGGGCAGGGTGCGATGTTCGGCGATCCCGCGCCTCGGCCGGCGCCCACGGCCGCGCCGCAGCCAGCGCCCGCTGCGCCCGCGCAGCCCTATCGCGTGCTTGCGCGCAAATATCGCCCGCAGACCTTTTCCGCGCTGATCGGCCAGGAAGCCATGGTGCAGACCCTGGCCAACGCGATCCGCCGCGATCGGCTGGCCCATGCCTTTTTGATGACCGGCGTGCGCGGGGTGGGCAAGACCAGCACCGCGCGCCTGATCGCCAAGGCGCTCAACTGCATCGGTCCTGATGGCCAGGGCGGCCCCACGATCGATCCTTGCGGGCAGTGCGAACCGTGCCGGGCGATTGCCGAAGGCCGCCATATCGACGTGATCGAGATGGACGCGGCCAGCCACACCGGCGTGGACGACGTGCGCGAGATCATCGAGGCGGTGCGCTATGCCGCCGTGTCCGCGCGCTACAAGATCTACATCATCGACGAAGTGCACATGCTTTCGCGCAACGCGTTCAACGCGCTGCTGAAAACGCTGGAAGAACCGCCGGCGCATGTGAAGTTCCTGTTTGCGACCACCGAAGTGGACAAGCTGCCGGTCACGGTGCTTTCGCGCTGCCAGCGGTTCGACTTGCGCCGCATTCCCACGGCGCTGCTGGCCGATCATTTCGCCCATGTCTGCAAGGCCGAAGGCGTCGATGCCGAAGCCGATGCGCTGGCGATGGTTGCCGCCGCTGCCGAAGGGTCTGCGCGCGACGGGCTGTCGATCCTCGACCAGGCCATCAGCCATGCCGATCTGGCCGGCACGGGCGAGGGCGGCGCCATCCACGTGACCGCCGCGCAAGTGCAGGACATGCTGGGCCTGGCCGACAAGACCCTGCAACGTCGCTTGTTTGCCGCCATGCTCAAAGGCGATGGCGCGGCGCTGCTGGGCGAAGTGGCGCACCAGTATGCCCTGGGGATCGAGCCGGTGGCCATGCTGCGCGCGCAGCTCGATCTGGTGCACAAGGTCACCGTCACCCAGATCAGCGGGCCGGAAGGCGAAGCCCGCTCGGCCGAGGAAGCTGCCGCGCTCCAGGGCTGGGCCGGCGATCTTTCCGCCGGGCAGTTGCACCGCCTGTGGCAGTTGCTGCTCAAGGGCCATGACGAGGTCAAGACCGCGCCCGATCCGCTGGTCGCGGCGCAGATGGCGCTGCTGCGCGTGTTGCACGCGGCCGACATGCCCGATCCGGGCGGGCTGGTGCGCAAGCTGGAAGAGATGCTGGCGCAAGCCCCGGCGCTTGCCGCTGCAGCCGCTGCCGCCCCGGCCGATGGCGCGCCATCGGCCCATGCCGCTGCCAGCGCGCCCGGCCATGTGGGCATGGATTGGCAGGCCCTGGTGGAGCAGGTGGAAGAGGTGTCACCGCTCACGGGCGCAACCATGCGCCTGTCGGTGCGCCTGATCGAACTGCGCATGGGCACGCTACGCTATCAACTCGCCCCTGGCCTGCCGGGCGATCCCACGGCCGACATCAAGAAGGCCTTGCAGAACATCACCGGCCAGGCCTGGCTGGTGGAACGCCTCGATGGTCCGGCCGCACAAGGCGCGCAACCCAGCCTGGTGGAAGCCAAGGCTGCGCTCGAAGCACAGGCCGACGCCGCGATGCGTGCGGACCCCCTCGTGCGTGCCGCGCTCGAAGCCTTTCCCGGCGCTGAAATTCTCGACGAATCCAACCCTGCCACGTCCGAACGCCGGCCGTGGTCGCCTGCGCGGAGCAGACAAGCATGAAGTCCATGGAAGAAATGATCCAGGCGGCGCAAAAGGCCGCCGAAACCATCCAGCGCCAGATGGAGGACGCCCAGGGCCGCCTCGATGGCATCGAGGTGGAAGGTGCCGCCGGCGGCGGCCTGGTAAAAATCAAGGCTTCGGCCAAGGGCCGCGTGATCGGCGTCGCGATCGATGACAGCCTGCTCGTGCCGGCCGACAAGGGCATCCTCGAAGATCTCGTGGCGGCCGCGTTCAATGATGCGCGGGCCAAGGCCGACGCCGCCGCGGGCGAGGAAATGCAGAAGGTGCAGATGGCTGCCGGCATTCCGCCGGGCTTCAAGCTGCCTTTCTGATCGGCCGCGCAACCTTTCGGGTCGCGCAACCTTTTTGGAAGGCCGTTGTTCCGTCATGACCAGGTGCGCTGAGCAACCGCCGCGTATGTAACGCTTCTGTTCAGCGCCCAGTCATGGCGAGATCGCCTACGGGGACATGATGATCGTATTGCTTGCCGCTGCGTTGGCCGGGACCACGCCGATTGATGAAGGCGCCGTGCCACCGCCGGCCACGAACGGCGCACCTGCGGCCGTTGTTGCGGCGCCCGCCGCTGCCCCAGCCGATGGGGCGGTGCCTTCGCGTGCCCCCGATGGGCAGATCCTGCCGCCGATCGTCTTGCCCCCGCTCGCCCCTTCGGGTTCGACCGGGGCAACGCCGCCCGTGGCTGCCAACGATCAACCGGCTGACGACAGCGCGATCGTCGTCAACGCGCGGCGCGGGCCGCCGCCGGGCGATCCGGTCATCGCGCTCAACAAAGTGACGTTTGCCGCCACCCAGGCGGTCGACCGCGCGCTGATCGAACCTGCGGCCAAGGCCTATGGTTCGGCCGTGCCCTATCCCATTCGCGCCGGCCTGCGTCACTTTTTCACCAATCTGACCGAGCCGGTCGTGGCGCTCAATTTCCTTTTGCAGCTCAAGCCGGGGAAGGCGGCCGAAACGCTCGGCCGCTTTGCGATCAATTCCACGGTCGGCGTGGCCGGGCTGCTCGATGTTGCCGTGGCAAAGCCGTTCAAGCTGCCCTACCGGCGCAACGGCTTTGCCAATACTCTGGCTTATTATGGCGTCGGTCCCGGGCCGTTCCTGTTCGTGCCGCTGGTCGGCCCCACCACTCTGCGCGACGTGATCGGGCTGGGCATCGATCGCGCGTTCCTGCCGGCGATCGTCGGTGGGCCGCTGCGTAGCCCCTATTACGTCACCGGCAGCTTCGTCGTGCGCTCGCTCAACGATCGTCTCGACGATGACCGCCGCATCAAGGCGATCCGTGCGGCCGGCGATCCCTACCTTGCCACCAAGCAGGCCTATCTTGCCGCCCGCCAGGCGCAGATCGACGAGTTGAAGGGCCGCAAGCCCAAGGCGCCGGTACCCGCGCCCGGCACCAGCGCGCCCAATGTCGTCGCGCCGCCGGCGCCGGCGGTTGCCCCCGGCCCGGCCCGGGCCCCTGATGGCCAGGTGCTGCCACCGGTCGTCCTGCCCCCCATTGCGCAGCCCACTCCGGCGCCCGCCACGCCGTGATCGCGCCGGCGCAGCAAATCGCATAAAACGGCCAAAAGGGCTGAAATCGGGCAATCCCCAACCGTCTTGCCGCTTGGGCATTGCGGGGCGGCGCCTTGCACCCCATATCTGTGACAAGCCCTGCCGGTTTGGGTTCTTGTGCGGCAGGTGGGACGGACATTTGCACTTATGACTTTGTATCCCCTGCTTCCGTTGCGCGACATCGTGGTGTTTCCCGGTATGGTCGTGCCTCTGTTTGTCGGCCGCGAAAAGTCGGTCGCCGCGCTCGAAGCCGCCATGGCGGGCTCGAAAGACATTTTCCTGCTGGCCCAGCTCGATCCCGGCTGCGACGATCCCGATCGCGACGATCTCTATGAAACCGGTGTGATCGCCAGCGTGCTTCAGCTGCTCAAGCTGCCCGATGGCACGGTGCGCGTGCTTGTCGAAGGGCACCATCGTGCCCAGCTTGAAGCGCTCAACCCGCAGAGCACCAGCCACGGCGATATGCTGATGGCCGAGGTGGCGCAGATCGATCCCGAAGTCGTTTCCGGCACCGAAGTGTCGGCCATGATGCGCTCGGTCGTCGATCAGTTCGCCGAATATGCCAAGCTTTCCAAAAAGCTGCCGCAGGATGCCGGGCAGCAGCTGGGCGATATCGAGGATGCCGGCAAGCTCGCCGATGCCGTGGCGGCCAACCTGGCGGCCAAGGTGGCCGACAAGCAGGCCGTGCTTTCGGAAACCGACGCGCTCAAGCGGCTGGAAATGGTGCTTTCCTTCATGGAAGGCGAACTGGGCGTGCTCCAGGTGGAGCGCAAGATCCGTGGCCGCGTGAAGCGCCAGATGGAAAAGACCCAGCGCGAATATTACCTCAACGAACAGTTGAAGGCGATCCAGTCCGAACTGGGCGGCGGCGATGGCGAGGAAGCCAACGAAGTCCAGGAACTGCAGGACAAGATCGACAATCTCAAGCTGTCGAAGGAAGCCCGCGCCAAGGCCAATGCCGAGCTCAAGAAGCTCAAGACCATGCAGCCGATGAGCGCGGAAGCCACGGTCATCCGCAACTACCTCGACGTGCTGCTGGGCCTGCCCTGGGGCAAGCGCTCCAAGCTCAAGAAGGACATCCCGGGCGCCCAGGCGATCCTGGATGCCGATCACTACGCGCTCGACAAGGTCAAGGATCGCATCGTCGAATACCTGGCCGTGCAGGCGCGCACCAACAAGCTCAAGGGACCGATCCTGTGCCTCGTCGGCCCGCCGGGCGTGGGCAAGACCTCGCTGGGCAAGTCGATTGCCAAGGCCACCGGCCGCCAGTTCATCCGCCAGTCGCTCGGCGGCGTGCGCGACGAGGCCGAGATTCGCGGGCACCGGCGCACCTACATCGGCTCGCTGCCGGGCAAGATCGTCACCAACCTGCGCAAGGCTGGTGCGTCCAACCCGCTGTTCCTGCTCGATGAAATCGACAAGCTTGGCCAGGATTTCCGCGGCGATCCGGCCTCGGCGCTGCTCGAAGTGCTCGATCCCGAACAGAATGCCAAGTTCCAGGACCACTACCTGGAGCTGGACATCGATTTGTCCGACGTGATGTTTGTGTGCACGGCCAACAGCCTCAACCTGCCGCAGCCGCTGCTCGACCGCATGGAGATCATCCGCCTCGAAGGCTATACCGAGGATGAGAAGGTCCAGATTGCCGAACGCCACCTGGTGAGCAAGCAGGTGGAGGCGCACGGATTGCGCAAGGGCGAATTCACGCTCGAGCAGGACGCGCTGCGCGATCTGATCCGCTATTACACGCGGGAAGCCGGGGTGCGTACGCTGGAACGGGAAATTGCCCGCCTGGCCCGCAAGTCGCTGCGCAAGATCCTGGAAGGCCAGGAAAAGAGCGTCACCATTACGCCGGAAAACCTCGACGAGTTCGCCGGCGTGCGCAAGTTCCGCCATGGCGTATCGGACGAGGAAAACCAGGTCGGCGCCGTCACCGGCCTCGCCTGGACCGAAGTGGGTGGCGAACTGCTGACGATCGAAAGCGTGACGGTGCCCGGCAAGGGTGCGGTGCGCACGACCGGCAAGCTGGGCGAAGTGATGAGCGAAAGCGTCCAGATGGCGTTCAGCTTCGTCAAGGCGCGCAGCCCGGCCTATGGCATCAAGCCTTCGATCTTCCAGCGCAAGGACCTGCACATCCACTTGCCCGAAGGCGCCGTGCCCAAGGATGGGCCAAGCGCGGGCATCGGCATGGTCACGGCCATGGTCTCGACGCTCACCGGCATTCCCGTGCGGGCCGACGTGGCGATGACCGGCGAAGTGACGTTGCGCGGCCGCGTGCTGGCCATCGGCGGGCTCAAGGAAAAGCTGCTGGCGGCCCTGCGTGGCGGCATCAAGACGGTGCTGATCCCCGAAGAGAACCGCAAGGATCTGGCCGAAATCCCGGCCAACATCCGCGAGGGCCTCGATATCGTACCGGTCAGCCATGTCGATGAAGTGCTCTCGCGCGCCCTTGTCGGCCCGGTGGAAGCGATCGAGTGGACCGAAGCCGACGATCTGGCGACCCAGCCAGCGGCTGCACCACTGCCCGGCAGCGCTCCGGCGGCGCCCACCGCGCACTGATCGCAGCCGTTGCTTACCGTAGTTTGACGGGAGCCACGCGCAACATCGTTGCGCGTGGCTTTTGTCTGCCCGCCAAGTCCGCCGTTTTCGGGGATAAATCTAGCGTTTGCCGCGTATTTGCCTTTGACAGCGGTTTTTTTCTCGGCTCTTTTCCGCGCACCCGAAATCACGATTTTCCAACGCTTACTGTCCCATAAAGAGGTAGGGGGTTCCGCACATGAACAAGAACGATCTGATCAGCGCCGTCGCCGATGTGAGCGGCCTGTCGAAGAGCGATACGATCAAGGCCGTGGAGGCAGTGTTCGAATCGATCACCGGCGCCCTGTCCAAGGGTGAAGAAGTGCGACTGGTCGGTTTTGGCACGTTCTCGGTGGCCAAGCGCAAGGCGTCCACCGGCCGCAACCCCCGCACGGGCGAACCGATGTCGATCAAGGCGTCGGCGCAGCCCAAGTTCAAGGCGGGCAAGGGCCTCAAGGACGCGGTCAACTGATCGCATCGCGCGGCATGCCGCAGAAAAAAGGGCCGCGTCGCATGCCGACGCGGCCCTTTTTTGTGGGAAAATATAATTGGATGTGGGGTCAGTCTTCCTCCACCTCGCGCGTGGCGGCGGCATAGAGCGCGATGGCCGCCGCGTTCGACACGTTGAGGCTTTCGATCGCGCCGCTGATCGGCAGGCGGGCCAGGGCATCGCAATGCTGCATCACATTGTGGCGCATGCCTTCGCCTTCCGCGCCCAGCACCAGGGCGACCGGGCCGCTCGGCAGGGCATGGGGAAACGCCGCGTCGCCTTCGCCATCAAGCCCGATTCGCCAATAGCCGGCGTCGGCAATCAGTTCGAGCGCACGGGCCAGGTTCACGACCCGCACCCAGGGCACCACTTCCAGCGCGCCCGATGCGGACTTGGCCAGCGTGCCCGACTCGGGCGGAGCGTGGCGATCCTGGGTGATCAGCGCCGCCACATCGAACGCAGCGCACGAGCGCAGGATGGCGCCGACATTGTGCGGGTCGGTCACCTGGTCGAGCAGCACCAGCGTGCGTCCCTCGGCCTCTTCCAGCACGTCGTCCAGCGCCACGTCGTCCAGCGGCAGGCATTCCAGCACCAGGCCCTGGTGCGGCGCGTCACGTGCCACCAGGCGCGCCAGGTCGACGGCCTGGGCGTATTCCACCGGCAGGTCGCGCGGCAGTTCCGCGTCATGGTCGTCCAGCATCTCCTGGATCGCCTCGCGCGTGCCCCACAGCTTCTTGGCGGTGCGGTTGGGATTGGTCAGCGCCGCTTCCACCGCATGGCGGCCCCACAGCCGCACCGTTCCGGTGCTGCCCCGGCCCGATCCCCGGCCGCCCTGGTTGCGCCCGGCCCGGCCGCGCAGGGAGCGGCCTTTCTTGCCGGCATCGCGGCGGTTGTCTTGGTCATCATCGTGGCGGGGCATTGCGAACACCTGTGCATAAAAATCGAAAACTGCATCGCCCTTAGCCAGCCCCCCCATTGACAGGCAAGCGATGGTTCGCCAAAGGGCCTCTCACTCGGCCGGACGGACCGGATCGCTTGCAGCGAAACGGCCCATTCAAACGCGGGAAACCCTTGAAAAAGGCGCTCCTCGCACCGGCAAATCTGGTGTGGACAGGTGGCCGAGTGGTTAAAGGCAGCAGACTGTAAATCTGCCCGCGCAAGCGTACGCTAGTTCGAATCTAGCCCTGTCCACCACCAGTGCTCTCTGATCATCATGACGATGTTTACGGCTCCCCCGCGCACCTCGAGCGCTCGGGGGCTTGGCGCGTCGCGTCCATGCCATGGCAAGCTTCACCAGCGTCGCCAACGCCTCGTCGCCCGCTCCACCCACAGCCTATGAAGCCAGCACTTTACCTCAATTGGATGATTGTTAACTTTAGTAAATTGTCCTAAGGAAGTGTCGGAAAATCATGACAAACATCCGGTGATGCCCGGCCGATCGAAGCCGGGCGGGCCTCACCTCCAGTCTTGAGGTGACGATGGACAGAAACTGGACCGAACTGGCCTGGCTCGAGTGGACACCGCCCGAGGATGCCATTGCCCCACGTGCCAAGGGCTTCCAACGCATCGGCAGCGTCCGCCCCGAGGCTCTGGCCAAGATCATGCTGATGCTCCTGCGCTGGGAAACGGAAGATCGGAGCATCTTCCGGGTCGTGACCGAGAGCGGGGCGATCATTGCCGGAAACGAAGTGGAATCCTTCGCGCGAGAGCCTGGCTTTCCTTTCCGCATCCCGGCGCCGGCCGGCAACGTCGAAGCCCTGCCGATCAGGGGCTGATCCTGGCCTTGGGCTCGTTCTTCGAAATTTGCAGGCCGGCCAGCCAGGCGGTGGCTTATGCGCCTGAGCGTGCCGGCCGTTGCGGCAAGGTCACGCGCGGATCGGGCGTGGCGCTGGGCACCAGGCCATAATCGTATGTCTCGCTGGCTTTCCAGGTGTGGCCACACGCCACGTTGCTGCACTGGTAATAGATTTCCCGATGGGTGTCGGTGACCGGACGGCTGGACCGCCGTTGGCCGGGCGTGTGGCAATGCGGGCAGCGCAGGCGTCCCGTGCGGGCCTCGCTGGAGCAGGTGGGAGGCATGGGTGGAATCTCCATTTGTATCGACTAAGCTATAATAGCATTGTCTATATCTGGATCAATAGACAAACGTATTGATATTTTATAGTTAAAGCTATAGATCCATCGCCATGACATTGGGCGATCGCATTGCCGCGCGAATCAGCGCACTGGGCCTGTCGCAGGCAGAATTGGCGCGTCGTGTCGGGATTTCGCAGCCCAGCGTGAATCATCTGATCCGCAAAGGTGCGCAGGGGTCCCGCCATCTCCACGCCATCGCCCGCGCGCTGGAAACCAGCGTGGAATATCTCACGGGTGAAACCGACGAGGTTGCCGCCGACGGGCCACGCCTGCCTTCGGTGGCGGTGGTGGCACATGAAATGGGCCTGGTGCCGGTGCGGGAAGTGGATCTGGCGATCGGCTTGGGGGCGGCCTATCTCGACCAGCCGATTGCCGATGTGCAGCGCATGTTTCCGCGCGAATGGCTCGATCTCTACACGCGCGCGCCGGCCGAAAGCCTGATCATCGCGCGCGGATCGGGGGACAGCATGATCCCCACGATCCTGGACAACGATCTGCTGCTCATCGACACGACCCAGAACACGCCCCGCCTGGCAGATCAGGTTTGGGCCGTGAGCTACTGCGGGTTGGGCTGCGTCAAGCGGTTGCGGCCCAGCCAGGACGGCGGCTGGCTGCTGATGGCAGACAATCCTGCGATCACGCCGATCACTGCTTATGATGGCGAAGTGCACGTGCTGGGCCGCGTCGTCGCTTATTTCCGCAAGATGTAGCGAACGGTAGCGCGGGCCACCCGGCGAAATCCGGCGAGCGCCAGCATCATGGCGATCAGTGGTGAGGCCAGCGGCGCGGCGCCCTGCTGCATGGCTGCGATCGTAGCCAGCGTGGCAAAGGCAGGCAGGGCGAGGCATTCGCGCCAGACATGGCGCCAGATCGGGCGATGGCCCGGGCCGGGGACAATCCGGTTGGCCAGGCGGGCGAGCACGATCGATGCGGCGGCGGCCAGGCTGAACAGCCAGATGGGCCAGAATGGATAGGGGAAGGGCAGCATGGCGTGGGCTCTTTCGGTTCAGGGGCTTGCCCATCATGGGGCCCGGCCATAGCACTCCATTTTTGGCAATTAAGCGACGGATGGGCGTTGTAGAACAATGGTTTACAACGATATAGCGGCAGCCAAGGCCATGGCGCCGGTCGATCCGTGAGCGCGCTTGGTGGGTGGCTGCGTGCCACACGCTTGCCGCGCGGCGCGCCAGCGCCTAGACCGGCGCCATGCCTGGTGACATTTTTGACAATCGCGGACGCGGCAATGCCGGTTGGTCCTGGCCCTCCATCCATCCCGAAGGGCGCAAGTTTGGCGCCATTGCCGGGGCCATCGCGCTGATCGCTGCCGTGTTCGGTGGCAGCATCGTGGCCTGGCCGCTGGTGTTCCTCACGCTTGGCGTGCTGGCGTTCTTCCGCGATCCGGTGCGAGTCACGCCGCGTGACGATCGCTTTGTCGTGGCGCCGGCCGATGGCCTGATCACGCTGATCCAGAAGGTTGCGCCCCCGCGCGAGCTTTCCGCCGACGATGGCAGCGGGCAGCCTGCGATGGACCCCACGCCGGTCACCCGCGTGTCGATCTTCATGTCGGTGTTCGACGTGCACGTGAACCGTTCGCCGATCGGCGGCACGATTCGCCGCGTGGTCTATATTCCCGGCAAGTTCCTCAACGCCGATCTCGACAAGGCGAGCGAAGAGAACGAGCGCCAGCATTTTCTGGTCGAACGCAGCGACGGCGTGAAGATCGGCTTTACCCAGATCGCTGGCCTGGTGGCGCGCCGCATCGTGCCTTTCGTCAAGGGCGGAGACATCGTGGCCGTGGGCCAGCGCGTGGGCCTGATTCGCTTTGGCAGCCGGGTCGATGTCTATCTGCCCGTCGGCACCGAGCCCAAGGTGCTGATCGGCCAGCGCGTGGTCGCCGGTGAAACCGTCCTGGCCGAAATCGGCGACGCTCCGCTGATCGAGGGCATCAGCCAGTGACACCCTTGGGGGATGAGGAAGCGTTTTCCGGTGAGGATTTCGGGCGCCATCGCCTGCCACGCGGGCTGACCCTGCGTGGGTTGGTGCCCAACGCGATTACGTCGGCCGCGCTGTGTTGCGGGTTGACCGGCATCCGCTTTGCGATCGGCGGCGATTTTCGCGGCGCTGTCCTGGCGGTGATCCTGGCCGGGATGCTCGATGGCATCGATGGCCGCGTGGCGCGGCTGATGAAGGCGCAATCGCGCTTTGGCGCCGAGTTGGACAGCCTGTCCGACGCGATCTCGTTCGGTGTCGCGCCGGCGCTCATCCTCTATCTGTGGTCGTTGCAGCAGATGCCGCGCTTTGGCTGGTTTGCGGCCCTTGCGCTCGCGGTGTGCTGCGCGCTGCGCCTGGCGCGCTTCAACGCGCGCATCGACATGGAAGAGCAGCCACATAAGTCCGCCGGGTTTCTCACCGGTGTTCCGGCACCAGCCGGGGCGGGGCTTTCGTTCCTGCCACTCTATCTGTGGATTGCCAGCGGCCGGGACGAGTTGCGCCATCCCGTGTTCGTGGCGGCCTGGGCGGCGCTGATCGCGTTCATGATGATTTCCAACATGGCAACGCCGGGCTGGTCTTCATTCCGTCCGCGCAAGACCATTCGCCTGGAATTGATCGCGCTGACCGGTCTGGTCTTTGCCGCGCTGTTGACCGAACCCTGGTTGACCCTGGTGGGGATTTGCGCGCTTTACCTGGCGCTCATCCCCTTGGGCGTGGTGCGCTATGCCCGCCTCAAGCGGCAGCGCGGCGCGGTCCAGTAACCACCGGTTGGGGCGCCGCCCGCGGCGCCACGCGGCGGACATTGCGAACCACGGGACGCAGGGCAGGGGCCGGATCGGCCGCAGCCGGATCAAGGGCGGCCGGATCGGCCATCGGGCATTCGACGAGGCGCGCCAAAAAGGCGCGATCGAGGTCGAGCGCGTCGGCCTGTTCGAGTGCGCGCGCATCGGCAAGAAGCTGGCGGATGGCACCAAGCTGCCCGCGCCAGGTGGCCGCAACGGCAACCAGGGCTGCAACGCCGGCGCCGGCAATGACGAGCGAAGCGAGAGTGGCGAGCATGGCAAAAGCCTTTCCGAAGACAAGAGGGCGGGCGGCCAATCCGGGCAACCTGTGACCGAGACTTGACAGCAAGCGCTTGTGTTGTGGATAACTCGATCGTTCCTGAACGGTTCCTCTTGGCCCCGTTGACGTCCTGAATGTTCCACTTTTGTTCCAGCGCGTCAACTGGAATTTCAAGCACCTTTGTGCGCATCCTAAGTATTTGTGCTTAGATCGAAAATCGAGGAATCTGCGTCGGAACCGCCGTGAATTCCCGTCGATCGGGCCGCGATCAGCCGTGGTTGCGGTGCGCCGGGCGGCCGTTATCCACGCGAATCACTGCTAAGGGTATTTCCGGTGGCAAAGTCTGGTGGTGCGCGCTATGGGCCGCGCAGCCCAGCGATGATTCGCGGCATTCCGCCGCCTTCATGACAGCCGGGCCAGTCCACATGGGGCGCGCACATACCGGTGCCAGCTGCGGGTTCTCCGCGCGGTTCCAGCGCTCCAGAGGTGAAACCGGAAGGAAATGACTATGGCGGCTCCCGTCGTCACCATGCAGCAACTGATCGAGGCTGGCGCCCACTTCGGCCACCAGACCCACCGCTGGAACCCGCGGATGAAGCCGTACATCTTCGGCGCCCGCAACGGCATCCACATCCTCGACCTGTCGCAGACCGTTCCGCTGATGTCGCGCGCGCTCGAATTCATCTCTGCCACGGTCCAGGCCGGCGGCAAGGTGCTGTTCGTGGGCACCAAGCGCCAGGCGCAGGAACCGATCGCCCAGGCCGCGCGCGCTTCGGGCCAGCACTATGTCAACCATCGCTGGCTGGGCGGCATGCTCACCAACTGGAAGACCATCTCGGGCTCGATCAAGCGCTTCAAGGCGCTGGAAGAACAGCTTTCGGGTGACACCACCGGTCTCACCAAGAAGGAAGTCCTCCAGCTCACCCGCGAACGCGACAAGTTCGAACTGTCGCTCGGCGGCATCCGCGACATGGGCGGCATCCCCGACGTGATGTTCGTGATCGACGCCAACAAGGAAGAACTGGCGATCAAGGAAGCCAACGTCCTGGGTATCCCGGTCGTTGCCATCCTCGACTCGAACGTGTCGCCCGAAGGCATCGCGTTCCCGATCCCGGCCAACGACGACGCCAGCCGCGCCATCCGCCTCTACTGCGAAGCCGTGGCCGCTGCAGCGACCAAGGGTGGCCGTGACGCCGCCTATGCCGCGGGCGTGGACCTGGGCGCGCTGGACGAACCGGTTGCCGAAGAAGCCATCGAAGGCTGATCGGCATCCGGCATGACGGCGGCGGCGCCGCAAACGGCGCCGTCACCGAATTGTCCCGTTTCATGAAGTAGGGCCGCGGCGCGTGCAGCCGCGGCCGCACCGTTTCAGACAAAGGACCAACGCGATGGCTTACACCGCCGCTGACGTGAAGAACCTGCGCGAGCGCACCGGCGCCGGCATGATGGACTGCAAGAAGGCCCTGGACGAAGCCGGCGGCGATTTCGAAGCCGCTGTCGACGCGCTGCGCGCCAAGGGCCTGGCTGCCGCTGCCAAGAAGTCCAGCCGCACCGCGGCCGAGGGCCTGGTTGGCGTGGCCGTTTCGGGCACCAAGGGCGTGGCCGTCGAAGTCAACTCGGAAACCGACTTCGTCGCCAAGAACGACCAGTTCCAGGACTTCGTCCGCAAGTCGACCGAAGTGGCGCTGGAAACCGGCGCGGCTGACGTGGAAGCGCTCAAGGCTGCTGCCTATCCCGACGGCGGCACCGTGGCCGACAAGCTGACCAACAACGTTGCCACCATCGGTGAAAACCAGCAGCTGCGCCGCATCAAGCACGTGGCCGTGACCAACGGCATCGTCGTGCCCTACATGCACAACGCCGCGGCCACCAACCTGGGCAAGATCGGCGTGCTCGTCGCGCTCGAATCCGAAGCTGGCGCCGATGTGCTGGAGCCGCTCGGCAAGCAGATCGCGATGCACATCGCTGCTGCCTTCCCGCAGGCGCTTTCGGCCGAAGACCTCGATCCGACCGTGCTTGAGCGCGAGCGCAAGATCGCCCTGGAAAAGGCGACCGAAGAAGCTGCCAAGAGCGGCAAGGAAATCCCGGCAGAAATCCTGGCCAAGCGCGCTGACGGCGCCGTGGCCAAGTATGCCAAGGAAAACGCCCTGCTTTCGCAGCTGTTCGTGATGGACGGCAAGACCCCGATCTCGCAGGTCGTCGACGCTGCTGGCAAGGCTGCCGGCGCCAAGATCGCCCTGGTCGACTACGTCCGCTTCCAGCTGGGCGAAGGCATCGAGAAGGAAGAAACCGACTTCGCCGCCGAAGTGGCGGCTGCAGCTGGCCTCAAGTAAGCATTGCTTGGCATGCGTCCCCGCGCAACCGGGGCCTGGCCTTGTTCATGAACAAGCCGCCGGCCCCTGTTGCAGCGGGGACGTTTGCGTTCATCAGCCGCTAAACCGCACCCGCGCCCTTGGCACGGCCGATGCGCTGCGTATAAGGGCGCGAACCAAGGGTGGTGGGGGCCGCCGGCTCACGTCAGCACGCCCGCCATCCATTCCTGCCCCGTAGTTGCGAGACCCGAACGCCCCATGACCAGCCCTGCAAAGTTCAAGCGCATCCTGCTCAAGCTTTCGGGCGAAGTGCTGATGGGCAACCAGCAGTTCGGCATCGACACCGATTTCGTTGCGGCGCTGGCGGCCGAAGTGAAGGCTGCCAAGGAAACAGGCCTGGAAATCTGCCTCGTCATCGGCGGCGGCAACATCTTTCGCGGCATGGCCGGCGCTGCCAAGGGCATGGACCGCGCCCAGGCCGATTACATGGGCATGCTCGCCACGGTGATGAACGCGCTGGCCATGCAGTCTGCCCTGGAAAAGCTGGGGGTTGATACCCGCGTGCAATCGGCGGTGCAGATGGACCAGGTGTGCGAGCCGGTGATCCGTCGCCGCGCCGAGCGGCACCTGGCCAAGGGCCGCGTGGTGATCTTTGCCGCAGGCGTGGGCGCCCCCTATTTCACCACCGATTCCGGCGCTGCCCTGCGCGCCGCCGAAATGCAGTGCGATGCCCTGTTCAAGGGCACCAGCGTGGACGGCGTCTATAACGCCGATCCCAAGAAAGACCCGGCGGCCAAGCGCTTTGACACCATCGACTATGACACGGTGTTGGCGCACAATCTTCAGGTGATGGACGCCTCGGCCGTGGCACTGTGCCGCGACAACAACATTCCCATCGTCGTGTTCTCGATCCGCGAGCAGGGCAATCTCGCCCGCGTGCTGGCTGGCGAGGGCACGCAGACCACCGTTCGGAAGGAAGCCTGATCCATGGCAAAGTATGACAAGGGCGATCTGGAGCGCCGCATGAAAGGTGCGGTCGAAGCGCTCAAGGGCGATCTGGCCGGCCTGCGCACCGGCCGTGCCAATGTCGCGTTGCTCGATCCCGTCACGGTCGAAGTCTATGGCAGCCACATGCCGCTCAACCAGCTGGCCACCGTTTCCGCGCCCGAACCGCGCCTGCTTTCGGTGCAGGTGTGGGATCGCTCCAACGTGGGCCCGGTGGAAAAGGCGATCCGTTCGGCGGGCCTGGGCCTCAACCCGATCAACGACGGCAACAACCTGCGCCTGCCGATTCCCGATCTGACCGAGGAGCGCCGCAAGGAACTGGCCAAGCTGGCCAGCAAGTATGCCGAAGGCGCGCGCATTGCCGTGCGCAACGTGCGCCGCGATGGCATGGAAGCCCTGAAGGCCGACGAAGCCAAGAAGGAAATTTCGGAAGACGAGCGCAAGCGTCTGGAAACCGAAGTCCAGAAGCTGACCGACGAGACGATCAAGGCGCTGGACGAAGCGGCCGCGCAAAAGGAAAAGGAAATCCTGGGCAAGTGAGCGCCGCGCCGGTTCCCGTGCCGCAGGTTCGCGACGCCGGGGGCGATGCTGCCCCCGTGGCCCGTCACGTTGCCATCATCATGGATGGCAACGGGCGCTGGGCCAAGAAGCGATTCATGCCCCGTGTGTTTGGCCACAAGCGCGGCGTGGAAGCGGTGCGTGCAGCCGTGCGCGCAGCGGGAGACCTGGGCCTGGAAGCGTTGACGCTCTATGCGTTCAGTTCGGAAAACTGGAAGCGCCCGGCCGAGGAAATCTCGGATCTCATGGGCTTGCTGCGCACGTTCATCCGCAGCGACATCGACGAGATCGATCGCAACGGCGTGCGCCTCAAGATCATCGGTGATTATCGTGCGCTCGCGCCCGACCTGGTCGAACTGATCGATGCGGCGCTGGCGCGCACCGCCGGCAACACCCGCCTGACGCTGGCGATCGCGCTGAACTATGGATCGCAGCAGGAAATCGCCCGTGCTGCCGCCCGCGCCGCCGCCAAGGGCGAGATCACGCCCGAAACCATCGCGGCCGAGCTCGATACGGCAGACCTGCCGCCGCTCGACCTGCTGATCCGCACGTCGGGCGAAGTGCGCCTGTCGAATTTCCTGCTGTGGCAGGCGGCCTATGCCGAAATGGTGTTCACGCCCGTGTTGTGGCCCGATTTTACCCCCGAACACTTGCGTGAGGCGCTGGACCAGTTTGCCGAGCGGGAGCGGCGCTTTGGCGGGCGCTGATCCGCAAGGCGCGTCCGATCCGGCGCCCTCTGCTGCGGCCGTGCCTGCCAAACGGTCGGACCTGCCGGTGCGCGTGGCATCGGCGGTGGTCATGCTGGCAGTGGCCGGGCTTGCCGTGTGGCGGGGCGGCGTGGCGCTCGACGCGTTCATCGCGCTGGTCGGCCTTGTCGTGTTTGGCGAATACGTGCGTCTGGTTTCGCGCATCGCGCCCGATCCCGCGCGCATGGGCGCTGCCGTTATCACCGGCGCTGTCTACGTCGGGTGGGGGGCGCTGGCGCTGATCGTGATGCCCACGCCGCTGCTCGTCGCCGTCATGGGCCTCGTCATCTGCACCGACACTGGCGCCTATTTCACCGGCCGGGCGCTGGGCGGCCCCAAGATCGCCCCGCGCATCAGTCCGTCCAAGACCTGGGCGGGGCTGGCTGGCGGCATGGCGGCGGCGGGGCTGTGGACCGGCCTGTTCACGCTGGGCGGTGCCTGGCTGATCAGCGGCATCGGTCCCACCGGGCCAAGCCTGGCAGAAGCATTGCATATCGCCAACCTGGGCGTGGCGGCGCTTGCCGGCGCGGCGCTTGCGGTGGCCGCGCAAGCGGGCGATTTCTACGAATCGTGGCTCAAGCGGCGGGCAGGGGTCAAGGATTCCTCGCGCCTCATTCCGGGCCACGGCGGCTTTTTCGATCGCGTCGATGGCCTGCTGCCGGTGGCGATCATCGTCGGCACGGCCTGGGCGCTGGGTGCACCGGCATGACCGCGCAACGCACGATCACCGTCCTGGGGGCCACCGGCTCGATCGGCGCTTCCACGCTCGATCTGGTGCGGCGCAATCCGTCGGCTTTTCGGGTGGAGGCACTGACAGCCCACGCCCAAGTGGCCGAACTGGCGGCCCTGGCCCGTGAATTCTCGGCCAGGCTCGCGGTCGTGGCCGATCCCGCCCGTCTCGAAGACTTGCGCGCCGCGCTAGCCGGCTCGGGCGTGGAAGCCGCCGCCGGGCCCGCCGCGCTGGTAGAGGCTGCGGCGCGCGGGGCTGATATCACCGTGGCGGCGATCGTGGGCTGTGCCGGCCTTGCCCCCACCATGGCTGCGATCGAATGCGGCCGGATCGTGGCCCTCGCCAACAAGGAAGCGCTGGTTTCGGCAGGCGAGGTGATGACCGCCGCCGTCGCGCGCAGCGGCGCCACGCTGCTGCCGGTCGATTCGGAACACAACGCGATCTTCCAGTGCCTGGCGGGCAATGCTGCGCAGCATGTGCGGATGATCACGCTCACCGCCAGCGGTGGCCCGTTCCGCGATTGGGCGGCCGATCGCCTGGTCGATGCCACGCCCGCGCAGGCGGTCAAGCATCCCAACTGGTCGATGGGCGCCAAGATCAGCGTCGATTCGGCCACGATGATGAACAAGGGCCTCGAATTCATCGAGGCGTTCCATCTCTTCCCCGTGGGCGTGGAGCGGTTGCGTATCCTGGTGCATCCGCAATCGATCGTTCATTCGATGGTCGAATACCGCGATGGTTCCACCCTGGCACAACTCGGCCCGTCGGACATGCGCGTGCCGATCGCTTCGTGCCTCGCTTGGCCCGAACGCATGGATACGCCCTGCACGCCGCTGGATCTGGCCGAGATCGGGGAACTGACGTTTCGCAAGCCCGACGAGCAGCGCTTTCCTGCCACGCGCCTGGCGCGCGAAGCGGTGATCGCCGGGGGAGGCGCGCCGGCAGTGCTCAATGCCGCCAACGAAATTGCGGTGGCTGCATTCCTGGCTGGTAAGATCGGGTTCACCAGGATCGTGGCATGTGTCGAAGCGGTCCTGGACCGTGGACTGCCCCCGCCACCGGCATCGCTGGCGGATGTGATCGCGGTTGACCAGGAAGCCCGCTTGCGCGCACATGAGTGCATGGAGCCCGTTCGTTGATGCACACTCCCGGCCTATTGACCAGTTTCCTGGCCTTCGTGCTCGTGCTGGGGCCGCTCGTTTTCCTGCACGAGTTGGGACACTATCTGGTCGGGCGCTGGTGCGGGGTAAAGGCTGACGTCTTTTCCATCGGCTTTGGTCGCGAACTCATCGGCTGGACCGACAAGCGCGGCACGCGCTGGAAGCTCTCGCTGCTGCCGCTGGGCGGCTACGTCCAGTTCGCCGGCGACATGAGCCCGACGAGCAAGCCGACCGCCGAATGGCTGGCACTGCCGGCCAGCGAGCGCAACCGCACGTTCCAGGCCAAGCCGCTGTGGCAGCGCGCCTTGATCGTGCTGGCAGGCCCGGTCACCAACCTGCTCGTCGCGCTGGCCATCCTTTCCGGCTTTACCATGGCCTATGGCAAGCTGGTCGCCGCGCCGGTGGTGGGCGTGGTGCAGCCGGGCTCCGTGGCGGAAAAGGCCGGCATTCGGGTGGGTGACCGGATCGTGGCGATGCGCGGTGGCGCGGTCGATACCTTCGTCGATGTGAAGATGACCGTCGCGCAGCACCCGGGCGAAGCGCTCGATATGGTGGTTGACCGCGGCGGCAAGCGCCAGGCGCTGCCCATCGTGGCTGCCACCCGCACCGATGCGGATCGCTTTGGCAACGTGCAGAAGATCGGCTTCATCGGGATCGGCCCGGCCAGCGTGCAAGTGGTTCGCGTGGGCCCGCTCGAGGCCGTGGCCGATGGCGCGCGGCAGATGCGCGGCATTGTCGATACGATGGTGACCGGCATTGCCCAGATCGTTACCGGGCGGCGCGAAGTGAAGGAACTGGGCGGGCCGATCAAGATCGCCAAGTACTCGGGCGAGCAACTTGTTTCGGGCTGGCAGCCCTTCGTGTTCTTCGTGGCGCTGATCTCGATTAATCTGGGATTCATCAACCTGTTGCCAATCCCGGTGCTGGACGGGGGGCATCTGGCCTTCTACCTGGCAGAGGCGGTGCGCCGCCGGCCGGTCAGTGCGCGCGGCCAGGAATGGGCGTTTCGCACCGGGCTGGCGCTGGTGGTGGCCCTGATGCTGATCGTTACGGTCAACGATGTCGCCTCGCTCGACCTGTTCGGTGCGCATGGCCTGTTTGGAGCAAAGGTTTTCGGCGGCTGATCCGTTGGATCTGCGCCACGTTGGCGCCACGTGATCGGCCACAAGCCGGGCAGGGGGCCCGGCAAGGGCCCTCGGCGCATTATTTTCCACAATATGCGGGGTGAATGCGGTGCGTTGCGCCATGCTTGCTTGATTGGCAAAGCGGCATGGGGCACAGGGCTGCGGTGCCGAAAATCCGGCAACCGCCAGTGTGGCGGAACATTACGAATTCAGACGGGATGGCGCTTGGTGATGAATGAACGGTACGCGAGCCTGACCGCCCCCGCCGCAGCGCGGGCACCGAACCCAGCCTCGGCGAGGGCCTCGACTCTCGCGGTGGCGCTGCTCGCCTCGACCACGCTGGTCAATCCGGCTCTGGCCCAGTCCGCGCCCAAGGCCAAGTCTGCTGCCGCCGCTGCACCCGCTGCCGCGCCGGCCGCTGCACCCGCCCCGGTTCCGGCAGCCCCTGCCGAACCGGTGCAGCTGGTCACCTCGATCACCATCGATGGCGCCCAGCGCCTCGAGCCCGATACGATTCGCTCGTATATCCGCCTGCGCGAGGGCGATCGCTATACCCAGGCCGCGGCCGACCAGGTGCTCAAGGACCTGTTCGCCACCGAACTCTTTGCCGACGTGCAGGTGCGCAACAACGCCGGCGCCGTGACCATCCAGGTCAAGGAAAACCCGGTCGTCAACCGCATCATCCTGGAAGGGAACAAGCGTCTCAAGGAAGACAAGATCCTTCCCGAGATCAAGCTTTCGGCGCGCCAGATCTTCACGCGGTCCAAGGTGCGCGCCGACGTGTCGCGCATCATCGAGCTGTACAAGCGCCAGGGCCGATTCGCCGCCTCGGTCGAGCCCAAGATGGTCATGCTCGACCAGAACCGCGTCGATATCGTGTTCGAGATCAGCGAAGGGCCCAAGTCCAAGGTTCGCCAGATCAACATCATCGGCAACTCGCAGTTCTCGGATACCGAGCTGCGCACCGAGATGGTGACCAAGCAGTCGCGCGCTTTCCGCCTGTTCTCCTCGGGCACCAGCTACGATCCCGATCGCCTCGCGTTCGACCAGCAGAAGCTGCGCCAGTTCTACCTGACCAAGGGCTATGCCGATTTCCGCGTGGTTTCGGCCGTGGCCGAACTGACGCCGGACAAGAAGGACTTCATCATCACTTATGTGGTGGAGGAAGGGAAGCGCTACAAGTTCGGCGACGTGAAGGTCGATAGCCAGCTGCGCGAAATCGACGGCGACAGCCTCGTCAAGAAGCTGCCGATGAAGGCGGGCGATTGGTACAACGCCAAGCTGGTCGAAGACACGGTCGACAGCCTGAGCGAGACGGCCGGCAGCCTGGGCTATGCCTTTGCCAACGTGCAGCCCGATTTCGCGCGCAACAAGGATGACCTCACCATGGGCATCAACTTCCGCATTGCGGAAGCGCCGCGCGTCTATGTCGAGCGGGTTGATGTCAACGGCAACACGCTGACGCAGGACAAGGTCATTCGTCGCGAATTCCGTCTGGCCGAAGGCGACGCGTTCAATTCCTACCAGATCAAGCGCTCGTCCAACCGCATCAAGTCGCTGGGCTATTTCCAGGAAAAGTTCGAAGTCGAACAGAAGCCGGGCACCACGCCCGATCGCATCGCGCTCGAAGCCAACGTGGAAGAAAAGCCCACCGGCCAGCTGCAGCTTTCGGCGGGCTTCTCGAGCCTGGAAAGCTTCATCTTCCAGGCCTCGATCCGCCAGGACAACTTCCGCGGTCGCGGCCAGACGATCGGCCTCTCGGTCGACTATTCGTACTATTCGCGCAGCGTCCAGGTCAGCTTTACCGAGCCGTACCTGTTCGATCGCAACATCTCGATGGGCGTGGACGTCTATCGCCGCGACTACAACAGCTTCAACTACCTCAATTCCAACCGCAACACGACGTACAAGCAGACCACCACCGGCTTCCAGATCCGCGCCGGCGTGCCGCTGACCGAGTACATGTCGCTGATCGGGCGCTACACTCTCAACTTCGACGACGTGACGCTGGACGAGGCGACCTATTACCTCGACGGCACGTGCAGCCCGCTGCTGGCCGGCCGTTATCTGTGCGATGCGATCGGCAGCCGCGTCAGCTCGATCATCGGTACCTCGCTGGTCTATGATACGCTGGACAACCGCATGCGCCCCACCAAGGGCACCTCGTGGCTGCTCAGCGGCGATATCGCGGGCCTGGGCGGTTCGGTGAAATACGCCCGTATCACCGCCAATGCGGCGCATTATTGGCCGCTGGGCAAGGGCTTTGTGTTCAGCCTGCGCGGCGAAGGCGGCGCGATCGCACCGCTCGCCAGCCGTTCGAGCGACCCGACCGTGGACGACGTGCGCCTGACCGATCGCTTCTTCCTGGGCCAGCCCCAGATGCGCGGCTTCGATATTCGCGGCGTCGGCCCGCGCGTGCTGCGCAAGTATTATTCGCGCAATTCCGATGGCACGTTTGGCGCGATCACCACCGATCGCAACTCGTGGTCCGACGACGCACTGGGTGGCCGCTTCTATTATATCGGCCACGCCGAAATGGAGATTCCGCTGGGCGCCGGCGCGCGCGAAATGGGCCTGCGTCCGTCGATCTTCATGGATGCCGGCGCGGTGTGGGGCGTGCGCCGCCCCGCCACCAGCACGGGCGTCGTGCTTTACACCGATGCGCTGACCGGCAAGGTCACCACTGCGGCCAATGCTTCGGACGGCACGGCCAACAGCACTTACCAGAAGTACGACGAAGTCTACGTCGGCAATTCACCTCAGCCGCGCGTCTCTATCGGCGTCGGCGTCAACTGGAACTCGCCATTCGGCCCGTTCCGCATCGACTTCGCCAAGGTCTTGAAGAAGGTCGACGGCGACGACACCCAGCCCATCACTTTCAACGTGGGAACCCAGTTCTGATGAAACTCCGCATTGCCTCGGCCCTGATCGCGGGCCTGATGATCTCGGCTGCCCCCGCAGCCATGGCTCAATCGCGCGCTGCCGCTCCGGCTGCGTCCACCGCTCCTGTCGCCAACGGCATCGCCTATGCAAATCCGCAGGCGATCGTCGGCTCTTCGTCGGCCTACCAGACCGCGATGCAGCAGCGCCCGGTCACCTACAAGGCGCAGATCGACCAGGCCAAGACGCGCAGCGACCAGATCAACGCCCAGCTCAAGCCGCTGGCCGACAAGTTCCAGGCCGACCAGAAGAACCCCAAGGCCGATCGCAACGCGCTGCAGGCCGAAGTGGAACAGATCCAGCAGATCCAGGAAGATGGCAAGCGCGAGATCCAGCAGATCCTGGCGCCGCTGAACCTGGCCGAACAGTATGTGATCGAACAGATTTCGGACAAGCTGGACGACGCTACCCAGCGCGCCATGGCCAAGCGCCGCGCCACGATCGTGCTCGACGTGCAGGCCGTGGTGAAGGGCGATCCGGCGTCCAACATCAGCCAGGATATCCTGACCGAACTCAACGCCCTGATCCCCACCGCGCAGCTCGTGCCGCCCGCCGGCTGGATGCCGCGCGCGCAGCGTGAAGCCGCCGCGCAGCAGCAGGCCCAGCAGCAGGCCGCACCGGCTCAGGCCGGCGCCAAGGCGCCCGAAGGCCGCTAAGGCAAGGCAGGCAGGGGAAGATGACCGAGGAAGTCCAGGCCGCAACGGCCGCGCCGCTGTCGTTCGACGTGACCAAGGTGATGGCGGCGCTGCCGCATCGCTATCCCTTGCTGCTGGTCGATCGCGTCGCCTCGCTCGTGGTGGGTGAGCGCATCCACGCGATCAAGGCAGTGACCATGAACGAGCAGTTCTTCCAGGGTCACTTCCCCGGCCGCCCGATCATGCCCGGCGTCCTCCAGATCGAGGCGCTGGCCCAGGCGGCCGGCGTGCTCGCGGTCGAAACGCTCGGCCTCGCCGGGTCTGGCAAGCTGGTCTATTTCATGGCGATCGAGGATGCCAAGTTCCGCACGCCGGTGGAGCCGGGTTGCCTGCTCGACCTGCACGTGGAATTCACGCAAAAGCGGTCGCGCGTGTGCAAGTTTGCTGGCAAGGCCATGCTGGGTGACAAGATCGCCACGGAATGCAGCTTTACCGCGATGATCGCCGACAGCTGATTGCCTGCCGTTTTCGGCACGAGACTCGACAAGCGGCGCCCTTTGGATTAGGGGCGCCGCTTTCGAGTTTCCCTTACCCGTTTCCCAGCTGCCGGTCGGAACCGGTGGCATATCGGAGCAGTACCATGAAGGCCAACATCCACCCCGACTACCACTTCATCAAGGTGCAGATGACCGACGGCACCGTGTTCGAAACCCGCTCCACCTGGGGCAAGGAAGGCGACACGCTGGCACTCGACATCGATCCCACCTCGCACCCGGCCTGGACCGGTGGCAACCAGCGTCTGCTGGACCAGGGTGGCCGCGTGGCCCAGTTCAACAAGCGCTTCGGTGGCCTTACGCTCAAGAAGTGATTCGGCCGCATCGGGGGCGGGCCTTTGCGGGCCGCGCCCCTTGCGCACGAAGGGCGGCCTTGGCCGCCCTTTTTCGTATCCGTCGCCCAGCGCGGAAATGAAATCGCGCGGTTTGCGTGGCTGTCGGGGGCGTACCCGCTTGCTATGGCCCGGTCTCGTCATAAGGTAACGGCATGCTTCCACCCCTTTCCCCGTCCGGTCTGCTGGCCAATTCGCTCGATCGCCTGCTCGGTTACCAGTTGCGCCGCGCCTCGGCCGTGATGATGGCCGATCTGGCCCGCGAACTCGCCGATATCGAATTGCGCCCGGCGGAAGTCACCGCGCTGCTGGTGGTGGCGGAAAACCCCGGCTGTTCGCAAACCGAAGTGGGGCAGGTGCTGGGCATCAAGCGCGCCAACATGGTGCCGATCGTTTCGCGCCTGATGGATCGCGGCCTGATCGATCGCGAACGCGCCGATGGCCGCAGCCATGCCTTGCGCTTGACGGATACGGGCGCGGCCGTCGTTGCCGATGCCAAGGCGCGGATCGAACGTCACGAGCAGCGTTTTTCCCATCTGTTCGACGCCGATACCCTGGCCGCCTTGCATGCCGCGCTGCCGGTGATTCGCGCGCAGCGGGAAGACGCCGAAGGCTGACCACGCCTTTCGTATTAGCTCCAAAACGGCCCCGGCCGCGCTTGCGCTGACCGGGGGCGGGGCGCAATCGCCCAGGGATGAACCCGGCGAGCGCGCATTCCCCGGCCTCTCTTGCGCCCGAACCAGAGAATCGCGGCGGGCAGGCCGGCTTTTCGCTGGTCGAACTGATCGTGGCCCTAGCCATTGCCGGCCTTGCCGCCACCGCAGTGATCCTGGCCATGCCGGGTTTTTCGTCCCTTCCCGAAACAGAGGCGCAGCGCCTGGCGCTTCGCCTGGCGGCGGCGCGCGATGCTGCCGTCATCGGTGGACGCCCCGTGGCGCTGACGATCGATCGCACCGGCTATGCCTTTGCCGTCCGCCATGACGATGCCTGGACCGCGCTGGCCGATCGGCGCCTGGCCGCCCATGCATGGCCGCCCGGTCTTGCGGTCGATGTGCCTGGCGCTGGCGGTGTCACGCGGCGGGTGCTGTTCGATGCGGTTGGCATGCCAAGCGCGCCGCTGGCGGTCGAACTGGCGGCCGATGGGCAGCGCGCAGGCGTTGCCATGGCGCCTGATGGCGCGGTCACCGTGGTTGCACGATGATGGCTCGCCCGCCCGCGTCCAACGGTTTTTCGCTGCTTGAAGTGATGGTGGCGCTTGCGGTGTTTGCCGTGGCGGCGCTGGCGCTGCTGCGGCTTGAGGCGGCCAGCCTGGCGGGCAGCGCCGCGCTCGATCGGCGCCTGCTGCGCGATGTGACCGCCGGCAATCTGGCCACGCAATGGCGTACCGCTCCCGGCGTCCCGACCGCGGGCGTGGCAGGCGGGATCACGATCAACGCAGGCCGCCGCTTTGCCTGGCAACGCAGCGTGCGGCGCGATGGCGCGCTGCTGGTGGCGCACATCACCGTCCGGGCGCTCGATGCGCCGGGCGAGGCGAGCGTTGCGCGCGCGGTGCAGTTCGCGCGATGATTGCGCACCGTGGCGCAGAGCGGGGCTTTACCCTGGTCGAAATGCTGGTGGCGCTTGCCGTCTTCGCGCTGATCGCCGCCGCTGCTCTGGGCCTGCTGCGCGGCACGGTGGCGAGCGAACTCGTGCTGCGCCGGCACGATGCGGATGCCGGCCGCCTACGTCGCATGGTGGCGCTGTGGCGGGCAGACCTGGTCCAGGCCGAGCCACGCCTGGGGCTTGTTGCCGGCGCTCCCGATGGCGGCCTGTTGCTCGCCTTGGTGCGCGGCGGGCGGGCCAATCCGGAAGACTTGCCGCGCCCGCCGCTTGAGCGCCTGGAATACCGGTGGACCGGGCAGGCTCTGGTGCGGCGCAGCTATGCCCAGCTTGCCGGGGCGGCCCCCGCTGCGGAGGTGGTGATCCTGCCCCTGGCAATGCGGCCCCGCCTGCGGCTGCGCGACGATGCGGGCCGATGGCATGATCCGCCTTGGCCCGCCGGGGGGCAG
Source organism: Novosphingobium rhizosphaerae (assembly GCF_050920675.1). Taxonomy (NCBI): domain Bacteria; kingdom Pseudomonadati; phylum Pseudomonadota; class Alphaproteobacteria; order Sphingomonadales; family Sphingomonadaceae; genus Novosphingobium; species Novosphingobium rhizosphaerae. Next base: position 4,194,931 of record NZ_CP137861.1, on the reverse strand, counting down.
GGGGCGGGCGATGCCTCGCCGGTTGCCGCCGAACTGCAGGTGCAGCCAGCCGGGCTGGCCGGGCCGCTCCAGCTTGTCGTGCCGGTCGGTCGGCCATGAGCGGGCGGCGCGAGGCAGGGGGGCATGAACGGGGCGCTGCGCTGCTTGCGGTGCTGGTGCTGGTGGCGATCATGGCCGTGCTGGCCGCGCTGATGCTCGACAGGCTCGGCCTGGCGACCCGCCTGGCCGCCAATGTGGAGGCGCAAGGGGCCGCGCAACGCGCCCTGGCAGAGGGGGAAGCACGGCTTCTGGTGCAGCTCGGCGCCGGGCTGCGCGCCGGACAGGGCCACTGGCCGGTCCCGCGTGGACAGATCGCCTGGCGCGTGGGGCCGGGTGGCAATTGCTTCAACGTCAACGCCCTCGTCACGCCACAGGCCGATGGCACGCTGGGGCCGCGCGCGGCGGGCGTGCTCGAACTGCGCGCGCTTGCGGTCTCGCTGGGGACCGCGCCCGATGAAGCCCGGTCCCTGGCCGAGGGCATGGCGGGTTGGATCGTGGCTGCCGGCCGCCCGCTGCTCGCCGTGGGCGAACTGCGCGCCGTGGCGGGGATGACGGCGGCGCGCCATGCCCGCCTTGCGCCGTGGCTTTGCGCCTTGCCCGAAGCGGGCAGTTCGCCCGTGGCCCTGCGCAGCCTGGCGCCGGGGCAGGGACGCCTGCTGGCCATGTTCGCGCCGGACCTGTTGCCCGTGGCGCGGGCCGAGCAGCTGATCGCCCTGGCGCCGCCCGGTGGCTATCGCGATCTTGCCGGCGCGCTTGGGCCGGCACAGGGTCTGGCGCCGGGCGAAGTGCTGCTGGATGATCGCTGGCTGCGGGCACGGCTTGTCGCCACGATCGATTCGCAGGCGTGGTCCGAAGAGGTGCTGGTGGACGCCAGCCAGGCCACCGCGCAAATCGCTGCACGCACGTGGGGCGACGCCGCCGACCGCTGAAAAAGTTATCCCCCGATGCAAGTTTTCCCTTTTCAAGGCGGCGGGATTGTTGCAAGGGCGGCCACCCGAACGGAGCACGCTTGACGCCGCCCCTTTCGGACTTGCGGACACGCCCCAGGGCGCCGCCGTGGCGATCGTAGCTCAGTTGGTTAGAGCGCCGGTTTGTGGTACCGGAGGTCGAGGGTTCGAACCCCTTCGATCGCCCCATTTCTCCTGACATTGCAGTGGGTGGCTCATGTGGCCGCCCCACGCCTTCTCCTCCCAAAGGTCCAAGGCTTTCCGCCGCTGTTTTGCTTGCCCTTGATCTGGCGCAATGGCACAGCAGAGCGGCCGGGCCATGGCCTGGTGGAGAAGGATCCCAAGTTCGCCGATATGCACGGTTTTGCCAATCCCGCCCGTTTTTTGCGGCTTGCCCGCTGGCTTATGCCGCTTTTGCTGGGGGTGGGGCTGGTCCTCGCTTTCGGCGCGCTGGCCTGGGGCCTGCTGGTGGTTCCGCCCGATCGGTTGATGGGGCAGACGGTGCGTATCCTGTTCATCCACGTGCCTTGCGCCTGGCTGGGCATGGCCGGCTGGTCCACCATCGCGGTGTCCAGCCTGGTCGAGCTGGTCTGGCGCCATCCGCTGGCGGCCATTGCCGCGCGCGCGGCCGCGGTGCCCGGGGCCGTGTTCACCGCGCTTTGCCTGATCACCGGATCGATCTGGGCGCGGCCGACCTGGGGTACCTGGTGGGTGTGGGACGGGCGGCTGACCAGCTATCTGATCCTGCTGTTCCTCTATTTCGGCTATATCGCGCTGGCCGGCGCGGCGCAGCGCGATGCCGCCGCGGGCAGCGGCGCCAGCCGCGTTACCGCGATCTTCGGCATGGTGGGCGCGATCAACATCCCGATCATCAACCGTTCGGTGATCTGGTGGAACAGCCTGCACCAGCCCGCCTCGATCACGCTGGGCAAGTCATCGATCGATGGCACGTTCCTGTGGCCGCTGCTCATCGGCGCGCTGGGTTTTTCCTGTATTTTCGGCGGTGTCGTGCTGGCCCGCATGCGCACGCTGCTGGCCGATATCCAGGCCGAGGCGCGCCTGCGCCGCAAGGCCATGGCCTGACGGCCACGCGGGAGGGATATTCATGCACGAACGCCTCGATCAATGGCATTATGTCGCCGCTGCCCTCACTGTCGGGGTGGTGGGCACGTTGCTGCTGGTGGGCCTTACCCTGTGGTCCATGCGCCGGGCCGAGGCGCGGCGCGATGCCGTGCGTGGCCGATCGGGCGGTCCCGAGAGAAAGAACACCGGGCGAAAGAGCGAAACATGAGTGCGATCAAGGCCAAGCATCAACGGCTGGTCCTGCTGGTCATTGCCCTGGCGGCGCTGATCGGCGCCGGGCTGCTGGCGGCCTGGGCGCTGTCCAAGCAGGCGAGCTATTTCTACGTGCCCAGCGATCTGGTGGCGCACCCGCCCGAACAGGGCCGGGCGGTGCGCCTGGGCGGCATGGTGCAGCGTGGATCGATCAAGACCATGCCCGATGGCGTGACGATCACGTTCGTGGTGGGCGATGGCAAGGCCACGGTGCCCGTGCGCTATGCCGGGATCACGCCCGACCTGTTCGTGGAGGGATCGGGCGTGGTGGCCGAAGGCCGCATGGAAGGCGCCACTTTCGTGGCCGACAATCTCCTGGCCAAGCATGACGAGAAATATGTGCCGCGCGAAATGAAGGACATGACCCAGGCCCAGGCCAAGGCCGTGGTGGCGGAAACGAAATGATCGCCGAACTCGGACTGGCCATTCTGTGGATGGCAGCGGCGCTGGCAGTGCTGCAACTCGTCGCCGGCGCGCTGGCGCTGCGGCCGCAGGGCGCGGGCATGGTGGGCGTGGTGCGCCCGGTGGCCGTGGCGCAAGGCGTGCTGGTGGCGCTGTCGTTTGCCGCGCTGATCACCCTGTTCGTGACCACCGATCTTTCGGTGAAGCTGGTGGCCGAAAACAGCCATTCGGCCAAGCCGCTGATCTTCAAGATCGCCGGCACCTGGGGCAATCACGAAGGCTCGATGCTGCTGTGGGTCACGATCATGAGCCTGGCGGGCGGGTTCGTGGCGCTGGTCGAACGGCGCCTGCCGGAAAAGACCCTGATCGCCACGCTGGCAGCGCAGGCTTTCGTCAGCCTGGGTTTTTATGCGTTCCTGCTGCTTGCGTCCAACCCCTTTGCCCGGCTGCCGCAGCCCGCGCCCGAAGGCGCCGGGCTCAACCCGTTGCTGCAGGATATCGGCCTCGCGTTCCATCCGCCCACGCTCTACGTCGGCTATGTCGGGCTTTCGATCGCGTTCAGCTTTGCCGTGGGCGCGCTGATCACGCGCGATGTCGGGCCGGCCTTTGCCCGCGCGATGCGCCCCTGGGTGCTGGGCGCGTGGATCTTCCTGACGGTGGGGATCACCGCCGGTTCCTATTGGGCGTACTACACGCTGGGTTGGGGTGGCTGGTGGTTCTGGGACCCGGTTGAAAACGCTTCGCTCATGCCCTGGCTGGCGGCGACGGCGCTGCTCCACTCGGTGTCGGTGCTGGCCGCCCGCAATGCGCTGCGCGCCTGGACGGTGATGCTGGGCGTGATTGCCTTTTCCATGTCGATGGTCGGCACGTTCCTGGTCCGCTCGGGCATTCTCACCTCCGTCCATGCCTTTGCGGTCGATCCGGCGCGGGGCAGCTTCATCCTGGCCCTGCTGGCGATCTACATCGGTGGGGCGCTGCTGCTCTTCGCCCTGCGCGCCGGCACGGTGACCGAAGGCGCGCGCTTTGCCTTCGTCAGCCGCGAGGCGGCGCTGGTGTTCAACAACGTGATGCTCTGCGGCATCCTGGGCATCGTGCTGGTCGGCACGCTCTATCCGCTGTTGACCGAGGCGTTCGGCGTCAAGGTTTCGGTGGGGCCGCCCTATTTCAACCCGGTTTCGGCGATCTTTGCCTTCCCCATGCTGGTGGTGATGGCGGTGGGGCCGCTCCTGCGCTGGAAGGACGATCGTGGCGGCCGCGTGGCTCCGGTGCTGGCGGTTCCGGCGCTGCTCGCCGTGGCGGTTGCGGGCGCGGCCTTTGCGTCGGGCGTCAACACGTTGCCCGCGCTGGGCCTGGGGCTGGGCGCCGGGCTGGCGCTCGCCAGCCTGCTGCCGTTGCGCGGCCGCAACCTGCGCCGCACCCCCCTGCCGGTCTGGGGCATGGTGGTCAGCCATCTGGGCCTGGCCGTCGCGGCGATGGGCATGGCCAGCGAAAGCGCGTTTTCGATCGAGAAGCTGGCCGCGCTCACCCCTGGTGAAACCCGCCAGGTCGGCCCTTATGCCCTGACGCTCGATCGCATCGATCCGGTGGCGGGTCCGAACTGGACGGCGCTGCAGGCCACGGTTTCGGCCCGCTATGCCGGCGGCGATGCGGTCGTGCTCACGCCGCAGGCGCGGGTCTTTGCCAATCCGCCCGGCACTCGCACCGAATCCGCCTTGAAAACCCGCTGGAATGGCCAGCTCTATGTGGTGCTGGGTGAAGAGGGCGACGACGGCCGCTGGCAGATGCGCTTCTGGTGGAAGCCCTTCGTGCCGCTGATCTGGCTGGGCGGATTGCTCGTGGGCCTGGGCGGTTTGCTCGCCCTGGTCGGGCGGGTGGCCCGCGACGTGAAGCGGCTGTGGCTATCGACAAGATCACGTTTCGCCGCGAAAGGCAGGGCCGATGAGCGGCCCGCCGTCCTCCGCTCCACGCAAGCCGGGCCTGGCGCTGTGGTTGCCGCTCGCGCTGTTTGCCGCCTTCCTTGCCCTGGTGGTCTGGGGCCTGCTGCGGCCCGACAACCGTGAAGTGGCCAGCACGTTCATCGGCAAGCCGATCCCGGCGTTCGACCTGCCGCCCGCAAGTGCCGACCGGCCGGGCCTCGCCAGGGCGCAGTTCGTGGGTGGCAAGCCGCGCCTGCTCAACATCTTCGCCTCGTGGTGCGGCCCTTGCGCGGTGGAAGCGCCGCAGCTGGCCCAGCTGGCCGCAGCCGGGGCCGAGATCGATGGCGTGGCCATCCGCGACCGCAAGGACGATCTGGCCCGGTTCCTGGCAGCCAACGGCAACCCCTTTGCCCGCATCGGCCAGGATGACCTCAGCAAGGTGCAGATCGGCATCGGGTCTTCGGGCGTGCCCGAAACCTTCGTGGTCGATGCGCGCGGCGTGATCCGCTACCAGCATATCGGCGCGATCATGCCCGATGACGTGCCGATGATCCTGGGCAAGCTCAAGGAGGCAGGACAATGAAACGAAGCCGTTTCATTCTTGCTGCAGGCGCTGCCCTGGTCCTGCCGCTGGCCCCGCTCGTGGCACAAGACAGCATGCCGCCTGCGCCCTATGCCTATCGCCAGCTGCCCGATCCGGCGCAGGAGGCCAAGGCGCAAGCCTTGATGGAAACGCTGCGCTGCCTCAAGTGCCAGAGCCAGTCGATCGCCGATTCCGATGCCTCGATGGCCGGTGACATGCGCAACGAAGTGCGCACGCGCATTGCCGCCGGGGAACAGCCCGAGGCGATCCGCCAGTGGCTGATCGACCGCTATGGCGACTATGTGAGCTATACGCCGCAGGTCAAGCCGCTGACCTGGCCGCTGTTTGCCGCGCCGGCGGTGTTCCTGGCGCTGGCCGCGCTGCTGCTGCGCGGGCGCTTTCGCCGTGCCAATCTTCGCAAGGACAAGCCATGACCTGGGTTCTGGTTCTCGCCGTGGCAGGGGTGGCGTTTGCCGCAATGGTCCTGATCGGGCGCCTGCCGCGCACCGGCTGGGAAGTGACCGGCGCAGCGCTGCTGTTCGGCCTTGCCGGTTATGCGCTGCAAGGCCATCCCGGCCTGCCTGGCGCGCCCACACCCGCTGTGGAAAACGCTGCGGTGGCTGATGCCACGCTGCTCAAGGAACGGCAGCAGATGGGCAATTCCTTTGCCAAGGGACGCAGCTGGTTGATCCTGGCCGACGGGCTCACGCGGCAGGGCCAATACCGCGCCGCGGCCGATGTGCTGGGCAAGGCCGCGCGTGAAAAACCCCGATGATGCCGATGTCGAAGTGGCACTGGGCAATGCCCTGGTGGGGCATAGCGAGGGGCTGATTACCCCGGCCGCGCAATATGCGTTCCGCCGTGCCGCCGCGATCGATCCCAATCACCCGGCCCGCCGTTCTTCATGGGCCTGGCGCTGGCGCAATCGGGCCGCCTGGTCGATGCGCGCGCGATGTGGGCCGATCTCTTGGCGCGCTCGCCCGCCGATGCGCCCTATCGCCCCGATCTGGCCGCGCGGCTGGAACGGCTGGACCAGATGATTGCCGCAAGCGGCGGCGCGCCGGCGGCTTCGGGAGAACCTGCGCCCGCGTCTGCGGCGCCGGCTCCGGCGTCCGGCAAGAAGTGAATTCTCGGGAACTGCTTGCCGCTTGCGGCGCTTTGGTCACCATTGCTTCAGGTTGGGCGCCGGTGCTAAGCGCCGGCCCGATTCGGCCCTATCGCGGGCCGGATGGTGACATGGGGCCAGTGCGGCCGGGGGCAGTCTTGCCATGAACAATGCCGTGGGTGAATCAGGGGCTGCGGACCGATCCGTTCCCGCCAATGCCGCGCCGCCGGCGCCGGGCCACGCGGGGCATGGCCATGGCCCCGGGCACCGGCAGGCCAGCGTGATCAAGATGGCCGTGGGCGCCGTGGGCGTGGTGTTCGGTGACATCGGCACCAGCCCGCTCTACGCCTTGCGCGATACGTTTGCCGGTCACCATCGCCTGCCGCTCGACCAGACGCACATCTACGGCATCGTCAGCCTGATGTTCTGGTCGATGATGATCATCGTGACGCTGAAATACGTCTCGGTGATCATGCGCGCCGACAACAAGGGCGAGGGCGGCAGCCTGGCGCTGCTGGCCTTGATCAACCAGCACACCGCGGGCAAGCGCTGGGGCCGGGGCATCGTGCTGCTGGGCGTGTTCGCCACTGCGCTGTTCTATGGCGATTCGATGATCACCCCGGCGGTGTCGGTGATGGGCGCGATCGAGGGGCTCTCGGTCTACCAGCCCAGCATGCAAAGCTGGGTGGTGCCGATGGTGGTGGCGATCCTGATTGCGCTGTTCCTGATCCAGAGCCGGGGCACTGAGCGTGTCGCCACGTTCTTTGGCCCGATCATGCTGGTCTATTTCGCCACGATCGCGGTGCTCGGGGCCGTGAGCATTGCCCTGTTGCCCGGAGTGATCGGCGCGCTTTCGCCCCACCACGCCGTGGCGATGTTCGCCGCCGATCCGTTCCGCGGCTTCCTGGCGATGGGCGCAGCCGTGCTGGCGGTGACCGGGGCCGAGGCACTCTATGCCGACATGGGCCACTTCGGGCGCAACCCGATCCGTGTTTCTTGGCTGGCGCTGGTGCTGCCCGCGCTGGTGCTCAACTACCTGGGCCAAGCCTCGCTGCTGATGCGCGAGGGCCAGGCCGCGCTGGTCAGCCCGTTCTATTTCCTGGCGCCCGACTGGTTCCAGTGGCCCTTGCTGATCATTGCCAGCCTGGCGGCGGTGATCGCCTCGCAAGCGGTGATCTCGGGCGCGTTCTCCGTCACGCAGCAGGCGATCCAGCTGGGCTTCATCCCGCGCATGACGATCCGCCACACCAGCACGTCGGCCGGGCAGATCTACATTCCGGTGATCAATTCCGCTCTCATGGTGGCGGTGATCCTCCTGGTGCTGATGTTCCGCCATTCGTCCAACCTCACGGCCGCCTATGGCATTGCCGTGACCGGGGCGATGATGATCGACAACGTGCTGCTGGGCGTGGTGCTGATCAAGCTGTGGCACTGGCGGCCGGTGCTGGCCACCGGCCTGCTGGCCTTGTTCATGGCGATCGACCTGGGCTACCTGGGCGCGAACCTTACCAAGATCCCCGATGGCGGCTGGGTGCCGCTGGTGATGGGCATCACCATCTTCACGCTGCTTACCACCTGGTCCCGCGGGCGGGCACTGATGCGTGCCGGGATGGCCGAAGGATCGATTCCCCTGGAGGTCTTCACCAAGTCTGCCCATTCCAGCGCCGCGCGGGTGGCCGGAACGGCCATCTTCATGGCCTCTGCCTCCAACGGGGTGCCCTCGGCGCTGTTGCACAACATCAAGCATAACAAGGTGCTGCACAACCGCGTGGTGATCCTGACGGTGCAGATCCAGGACGAGCCCTATGTCGATCTGGCGCAGCGATCCGACGTCAAGGACTTCGGCAACGGGTTCTATCGCCTCACCCTGCGCTTCGGGTTCCTGGAAGAGACCGACGTGCCGGCCGCGCTCAAGACCATCACCACCTGCGGTGAACCGTTCGACATGATGAAGACCAGCTTCTTCCTCTCGCGCCAGACGCTGATCCCCTCGGACAAGCCGGGCATGGCGCTGTGGCGGAAAAACTGTTTGCTTGGATGCTCCGCAATGCGGCCAGCGCGATGGAATTCTTCCGCCTGCCAACCAACCGCGTGGTCGAGCTGGGCAGCCAGCTACGTATTTGATCGAAAACGGGCTATGCTGGGCTTTGCGGTCTGCGCCGGTTCTGGCAAAGCTATAACCGGTGGAAACCTCCACACATCATGCCGGGGCCTGTACGCGCGTGAGTGACATCGAAATCTTGCGCGATATCCTCGATGCGCAGCTGGAGATGGTCTGCCGTTTCACCGCGGATGGCACGATCCTGTTCGCCAACGCGGCTTATGCGCGCATGATGCAAAGCCCGCCCGAGCGGCTGACGGGCCGCAACTTGTGGGTCTTCATCCCCGAAAGCGAGCATGCGGCGATCCGTGCCGAACTCGCGCAACTGACCCCGGACAATCCGGCACGCACGATCGAGAATCGCCTGGAAGTGGCCGATGGCACCGTGCGCTGGACGCTGTGGCGCAATCACGCCCTGGCATTCGATGACCAGGGACGCTGGCAGGTGGCGCAATCCACCGGGATCGACATTACCGAGCGCAAGACCCTGGAAGATCGCCTGCGCCTGATGGTGGAGGAACTCAATCATCGCGTGAAGAATACGCTGATGGTGGTTCAGGCCATGGCGTGGCAAATCGTTTCGGGGGGCGCATGCCCCGGTCGATGCGGTGGAGAATTTCAACGCGCGGCTGCATGCGCTGGGCCTCTGCCCACACGATCCTGAGCCGGGAGCAATGGGCCGGCGCGCCATTGGCCGAAGTGGTGCGCCAGGGGCTGACGATCTGCAACGGCGGCGAACTGGGCGTGGGCGGCGCGCGGCGGCTGGCCGTGGCGGGGCCAGACTTGCGAGTCTATGCCGCGCCAACGGTTTCGCTGGTCATGGTGCTGCACGAATTGGCGACCAACGCGATCAAGTATGGCGCACTGTCCAACACGGCGGGCACCGTGGCGGTCGCCTGGGACGTGCAGGACGATGGCAGCGTTGCCCTGGAATGGCGCGAGCATGGCGGCCCGCCGGTGGCGCCGCCGGCGCGCAGCGGCTTTGGCTCGCGGCTGATCCGCGACGCCATCACCCGCCAACTCAGCGGCGAAGCGCATCTTGACCATGCAGTGACCGGGCTTGTCGTCCGCCTTGTGCTGCCCGCCCAGCATTTCGATCCCCCCGCCGCCCACCCAGCCTTCCCAGACTTGCGCGAGGATGACACATGACCACGCCCGCCCAGCCTCTTGCCGGCCGCCGCGTGCTGGTGGTCGAAGACGAATTCATCGTGGCGGCCATGTTGGCCGACATGCTGGAAGACGAGGGCGCGGAGGTCGTCGGACCGATCGGCACGCAGGCTGACGCCTTGGCCGTGGCGGCGAGCGAAGCACTGGACGTGGCCGTGCTCGATTGGAATCTGAACGGGGAACCGGGCGCACCCGTGGCGCGCATCCTGCGCGCGCGTGGCATCCCCTTTGCCATTTCAACCGGCTATGGCGCGGTAGAGGCCGAATTTGCCGACGTGCCGGTGCTCAACAAGCCCTATGCCCCGGCTCGCCTGACCGCCTGCCTCGAAGGCCTGCTGGCTGGCTGAACCGGGGCCGGCATATTAGCGATCAGTGCTTGAGCGAGTCAGACGCTTCGTCGGCGCCCTGCTTCACCCGATTGCCAAACTTGTCGGCGGCAGTGCCGGCCTTGTCAGCCGCCTTGTCGAGCTTGTGCCCGGCGTCGTCGGCGGCCTTGTCTGCAGCCTTGCTGGCGTTGTCGAGCGCCTTGTCGGCGGCGGCAGCAACGTTGTCCGCGGCCTTGTCGGCAGCGCGGCCGGCGTCCTTGGCGGCGTCGCGCGCATCGTCAGCGGCCGAATTGGCAGCAGCCGCAGTCTGGTCCTGGGTCTTTTCCGAACAGGCGGCAAGGCCGCCTGCGGCAAGCATCAGCGCAGGAAGGGCGAGGATAATACGGCGCATGAGACGGTCACTCCCGTTCGTGGTGGTTTTGCCATGGCCAACGCGGGACCCGCCGTGGCGTTCCCCATCATGCGCCGCGATCAATCGTGCGGGGTGGTGCTTTCCGCCTCGTCCACGGCCTGCTCGCTGCCCAGGCCATGGCGCAGCAGCATCGGGATCTGGGCAAAGGTGAACAGGAACGACAGCGCGCTCACGCCCCACAGCTTGGCCGAAAGCCAGCCATCGAAGCTGAGGGTGTGGCGCAGCACTTCGTTGAGCGCGGCCAGGAACAGGAAGAACCACGCCCAGTTGCGCGACAGCTTGCGCCAGCCGGCCTCGTCCAGCCCGTCGAACGCGCTTTGCAGCAGCAGGCGCAGCACTGCCTTGCCGCGCGCCAGGCCAACGAACAGGCCGGCGGCAAACAGCAGGTAGATCACCGTGGGCTTGATCTGAATCCAGAACGGATCGCCCAGGAACACGGTAAGCGTGCCAAAGCCCAGGATCAGCGTGGTTGAAAGCCACAGCATGGGCGAAACCTTGCCCAGGCGCCATTTCGACACGATCAGCGCGGCCACCGTGGCGGCCATGAACACGACCGTGCTCTTGGTGATTGCCACCACCGCGCCCACGCCCGAATCCGCGCTCTTGTCCGGGCTGAAATGGCGATAGGCGAGGAAGAACACCAGCAAGGGGCCGTAATCGACCGCCAGGTTCACCCAGGATGATTTGGGTTTGCCCGTCTGGTGCTTGTGCTGTCCCGCGTTCATTGAAACACCCCCGCAATCACCTTGGCCACCAGATCGGGATCGAACGGGCGAAGGTCATCAATGGTTTCACCCACGCCGATGGCATGGATCGGCAGGCCATATTGTTCGGCCGCCGCCACCAGCACGCCGCCGCGCGCGGTGCCATCGAGCTTGGTCATGATCAGGCCCGAAACGCCCGCCACATCCTTGAAGATTTCAATCTGCTGAAGCGCGTTCTGCCCGTTGGTGGCATCGAGCACCAGCACCACGTCGTGCGGCGCCTCAGGGTTGAGGCGGCCGAGCACGCGGCGGACCTTGGCCAGTTCGTCCATCAGTTCGCGCTTGTTGTGCAGGCGCCCGGCGGTGTCGACGATCAGCACGTCGGTGCCTCGGTCGGTGGCAGCCTTGACCGCATCGAACACGATCGAGGCCGGATCGCCCCCTTCCGGCCCGGTGACGATCGGCACGCCCAGCCGGTCTGCCCAGACTTTCAGCTGGCCGATGGCGGCGGCGCGGAACGTGTCGCCGGCCGCCAGCATCACCGAATAGTCGAGTTCCTGGAACAAGTGCGCCAGCTTGGCGATCGTGGTGGTCTTGCCCGAACCGTTGACGCCGATCACCAGGATCACCTGGGGGCGGGGGAAGGCGACGATGTCCAGAGGCTTGGCCACCGGGCGCAGGATCGCGGCGATTTCCTCGGCCACGGCGGCGCGCAGGGCGGCATCGTCCAGCCCGCCATCGAACCGGGCGGCGGCCAGAGTCTTGCGGATGCGGGCCGCCGCGCGCGGGCCCAGGTCCGACATGATCAGCGCGTCCTCGATCTCGTCGAGCTGCGCATCGGTGAGGCGGGTGGCGCCACCCAGGCCCGCGAGGTTGCCGGCCAGCCGTTCCGACGTCTTGCGCAGCCCGCCTACCAGGCGTTCCGACCAGCTGTCGCTACTCATGCCAGCATTCCTTCTTCGATTCTTTCGGGTGTCAGCGTCACCAGGCTGCCGGGCGGCGTGCCGGCAGGCAGGCGATAGGGCGCGAAATCCGGGCCATGGCCGGTGCCGTCGCGTTCGGCAAGCACTTGTGCGGGGCGCCCGACCAGGCCTTGCAGCCAGGCGCTGCGTGCCTGGGCCACGGCGGCGCGCAGTTGCGCGGCGCGTTCGCGCACCAGCGCGGGCGCCACTGGCGGCATGCGCGCGGCGGGCGTGCCGGGGCGGGGGGAATAGGGAAAGACGTGGCCGTGAACGATCTGTGCCTGTGCCACGATGGAGAGGTTGTCGGCATGCATCGCTTCGTCTTCGGTGGGAAAGCCGGCGATCAGGTCTGCGCCGATGGCCATGTCCGGGCGGTGGCGCCGCAGCGTTTCCACCAGGTCCAGCGCCTGGGCGCGGGTATGCCGGCGCTTCATCCGCTTGAGCACCATGTCTGCCCCCGATTGCAGCGAGAGGTGCACATGCGGCATCACGCGCGGCTCATGGCACAGCAGATCGAGCAGCAGCGGATCGATCTCCACCCCATCGACCGAGGACAGGCGCAGCCGGGGCAGGGCGGGGAAGGCGCGCAGGATCGCCGCGACCAGATCGCCCAGGCGCGCGGGGATCGCCAGGTCGGCGCCCCAGCTCGTAAGGTCCACGCCGGTCAGCACCACTTCGGCCACGCCATGGGCCAGGTGCCCGGCCACGGTTTCCAGCACTTGCGCGACGGGGGCAGAGCGGCTGGCGCCGCGCCCGGCGGGAATGATGCAGAACGTGCAGGCATGGTCGCAGCCGTTCTGCACCGCCACGAAGGCGCGGGTGTGGCGTTCCGAAGGGGCCACGGGCAGCGCAGGGGCAGGGACCTGCCAGCGGGCGGGATCGAGCTTGGCAGTGTTTTCCACCACGCCGTCCACTTCGTCCATCGCGGCAAAACCGGCCGGGTCGATCGTCGCGGCGCAGCCGGTCACCAGCAGCCGCGCCTCGGGATGGTCGCGGCGCAGGCGGCGCACCGCGCGGCGCGACTGGCGCACGGCTTCGGCCGTGACGGCGCAGGAATTGACCACGACGGTGGGCGTTGCGGCGCTGGCCAGCAGGCCGCGAATCGCCTCGCTTTCCGAAAGGTTCATCCGGCAGCCGAGCGTGACGACTTCGGGGGCGGCAGGCGCGGACACGTCAGGTCTCAGAGCGGGTAGAGCGCGTCGTCGAAAGCGCCTTCGAAGCTGGTGGTGGCCGGGCCGGTCATCGTGATGGAGCCGCCTTCGGGCCAATCGATGCGCAAGGTGCCACCCGGCAACGTGACGGCCACGCTGCGGCCCACCAGCTTGCGCCGCATGGCGGCCACCGCCGTGGCGCAGGCGCCGGTGCCGCAGGCGCGGGTCAGCCCGGCGCCGCGTTCCCACACGCGCAGCGCGAGGTGATCGGGGCCGATCAGGCTCGCCACGTTGACGTTGACGCGTTCGGGAAAGACCGGGTCATGCTCGATGATCGGGCCCAGGCGTGCCAGGTCCACCGCGCTTGCATCGGGCACGAAAAACACCGCATGGGGGTTGCCGACATTGACCGCAACCGGGTTTTCGAGGGTTTCCCAACCCAGCGGCATGGCCAGCGTGTCCATCGCATAGGCCAGGGGAATCGCGTCCCAGTCAAAGCGTGGCGCGCCCATGTCCACGGCAATGCCCGCGTCGGTGGCTTGTGCTTCGATCAGGCCGCCGCCGGTTTCGATGCGCGTGCGGCCAGCGCGCTCGGCGGCCAGCAGCAGGCCCACCGCGCGGCTGGCATTGCCGCAGGCGCCCACTTCGCTGCCGTCGGGATTGAAGATGCGCATCTTCACGTCGGCCTGGGCAGAAGGCTCCAGCACGATCAACTGGTCGCAGCCGATGCCGGTATGGCGGTCGGCCAGTGCGCGGGCGCGGGCGGGCGAAAGCGGCAGAGGCGTTTCGCGCGCGTCGATCACCACGAAATCGTTGCCCAGGCCGTGCATCTTGAGGAAGGGAATGCGCATGGGGCGCGATCTAGGCGCCAACGGGCCTTGGCGCAATGGTTCAGCCGTTGGCGGCGCGATCCTGCGCGGGGGCGATGTCTGCCGTATCATGGCCGGTAACCAGCAGATCCTCGGCCGCCAGGGCCGTGCGCACGGTCTGCGCGTCCTGCGGCTGGCCATAGAGGAAGCCCTGGCCCTTGAACGAGCCAAGCTTGCGCAGTTCTTCGAGCACGCCTTCGCTTTCGATCCCTTCGGCCGTGAGCGGAAGGTCGAGCCCCTGGCCAAGCGACGTGATCGCGGCCACGATGGTTGCGCTGTCCTTGCAGCGATCGAGCGTGGAGACGAAGCTGCGGTCGATCTTGATGCGGTCGAACGGCAGGGAGCGCAATTGCGCGATCGAACTGTAGCCGGTGCCGAAATCGTCAAGGCTAAGGCGAATGCCCTGGTTCTTGAGGCTGGCCACCAGCGAGCGGACCAGCGGCAGGTTTTCGTGCAGGCAGGTCTCGGTGATTTCCACGTCCAGCCGATGCGGCGGGAAATTCGCTTCTACCAGCAGCTTGAGCAGGCGCTGCGCGAACCATGGATCGCGCAGTTGCAGGGGCGAGACATTGACCGAAAGGGTGAGCGAGGCATCCCAATCGCGCGCGTCGGCCAAGGCCTGGCGAATGAGCGATTCGGACAGTTCGGCAATCACGCCGATTTCCTCGGCCACGGGGATGAACACATCGGGCGCGATCAGCCCGTGGCGCGGCGATTGCCAGCGGGCGAGCATTTCGAAGCCGGTCAGGCGGCCGGTGTCGATATCGATCTGCTTTTCGTAATAGGGCACGAATTCGCCCCGCGCGATGCCCTCGCGAATGCCGCTTTCCAGTTCGGCGCGAAAGCGCAGTTCCTTTTCCATCGCCGGGTCGAACCAGCAGAACCGGTTCCGCCCGCTGCTTTTGGCCTGGTACATCGCCAGGTCGGCATGGTGTTGCAGGCGCGCGGCCGCGATCGCATCGTCGGTGCCGGCAGGAATGGTGGCCCCGTCGCTGCGGGCAAGGCCGATCGAACCGGAAATCTCCACCTCGCACTCGGCCAGCACCACCGGCTCGGCCAGGGCGGCGTTGAGTTGCTCGGCAATCTGCTCCACCACGCCTGCGCGCGCCGGATCGAACCGCATGGCGCAGGTGAATTCGTCGCCGCCGATACGGGCGATGATAGCGCCCGAGGGCAGGATCGCGCGCAGCCGGCTGGCCGTTGCCACCAGCACCGCGTCGCCCGTCTGGTGGCCATGCAGATCGTTGGCGCGCTTGAACTTGTCGAGATCGAGCATGAACAGCGCGACGGCATCGCCCTGGACGCGGGCCTCGTGCACCAGGGTCTCGATCGCGCTGTCCAGGCTGCGGCGGTTGAGGCAGCCGGTGAGCGGATCGGTGAAGGCCAGCGTGCGGGCGGTTTCTTCGGCGCGGCGGCGTTCGCGCACTTCGCCGGTCAGTTCGACATAGCGGCGCCAGCCGAAGATGATCAGCGCGATGTTGAGCAGCAGGGCATTGGCCAGGATCGAATCGACGCTGGCGCCGCCGAACAGCACGTGGCGCACGGTGCTGGTCAGCACGGCCGAACCCGATCCGACGAACAGGATGATGGCGGCGGTGATGATGCCCAGGGCAACGATGTCACGCTCGGCGCGGGCAATTCCGGGCTGCGGGGTTGCGGTCGTGCCGCTGTCGAGTGCCGCGCTTGCCATGCCGTTACCTGCCGTATTCCCCCGGGGCTGCCGATGAAGCCCCCCATTGACCGATCCCGGGAATCTACGTGCGGCAGGTTGAAATATTGGTTAAGGTCTCGGCAGTGGCGCATTTGCGGGCGTTTGGGCCGGGCCGGGGTTGCAATCGGACGGGCGCACGGGTAAGGCCGGCGCTCTGCAAGGGCCGGGAATCGCCGGCACTGATGCGGATTCGTTTTGTACGCCCCCTGATGGATGGCGCACGCTGGTCGGCGAGGTTTCGCCCACCGGCGTTTTTCGCGTTATCGGCTGGTGGCGTGCGGCTTGGCAATGGAGCAGCGCGTGTTCGACAGTCTTTCCGACCGGCTTGGCGGCGTATTCGACCGCCTGCGCGGACGCGGCGCGCTTTCCGAAGACGATGTGCGTGGCGCGATGCGCGAAGTGCGCATTGCCCTGCTGGAGGCCGACGTGGCCCTGCCGGTGGTGCGCCGCTTCGTCGACCGCGTCACCGAAGAGGCCGTGGGCCAGTCGGTGCTCAAGTCGGTCACGCCTGGCCAGCAGGTCGTCAAGATCGTCAACGATGCCCTGGTCGAGATGCTGGGCAGCGAGGCGGCCGATCTCGATCTGGCGGCCACCCCGCCGGTGGTGATCATGATGGTCGGCCTGCAGGGTTCGGGCAAGACCACCAGCACCGCCAAGATCGGCAAGCTGATCAAGGAAAAGCGCGGCAAGAAGGTGCTGATGGCGTCGCTCGACGTCAATCGCCCGGCCGCGCAGGAACAGTTGAAGGTGCTGGGCGAGCAGGCCGGTGTGGCCACGCTGCCGATCGTGCCGGGCCAGTCGCCGGTGGAAATCGCCACCCGCGCGATGAACGCGGCCAAGCTCCAGGCCGTGGACGTGCTGCTGCTCGACACCGCCGGGCGCCTCCACGTCGATGCCGCGCTGATGGACGAGATGAAGGCCGTGGCCGCCGTCTCCACCCCGCGCGAAACGCTGCTGGTGGTCGATTCGCTGACCGGCCAGGACGCGGTCAACGTCGCCCAGGCCTTTGCCGGCGAAGTGGACCTGACCGGCGTGGTGCTCACCCGCATGGACGGCGATGCACGCGGTGGTGCGGCGCTGTCGATGCGCGCCGTCACCGGCAAGCCGATCAAGTTTGCCGCGACGGGTGAAAAGCTCGACGCGATCGAGCAGTTCCAGCCCGAACGCGTGGCCGGCCGCATCCTGGGCATGGGCGATATCGTCTCGATCGTCGAAAAGGCGGCCGCGACGATCAAGCAGGACGAAGCCGAACGGCTCGCCGCGCGCATGGCCAAGGGCCAGTTCGACATGAACGACCTGCGCAGCCAGTTGCAGCAGATGCAGCGCATGGGCGGCCTGGGTGCCCTCGCGGGGCTGATGCCGGGCATGAAGAAGGCCAAGGCGGCGATGGCCCAGTCCGGCATGGACGACAAGGTTCTGCTGCACATGGACGCGATCATCGGCTCGATGACGGTCAAGGAACGCGCCAAGCCCGAATTGCTCAATGCCAAGCGCAAGATCCGCGTGGCCAAGGGATCGGGCACCACGGTGCAGGACGTCAACAAGCTTCTGAAGATGCACATGGAAATGGCCAAGGCCATGAAGCAGATCAAGAAGATGGGCGGCCTCAAGGGGCTGGGCGCGCTGTTCGGCAAGGGTGGCCTGGGCGCCGCCATGCCGGGGCTGGACCAGCAGGGCGGCGGCATGGGTGGCATGGGCGGCGGCCTTGGTGGCCTGCCCGGCCTTGGCAGCGGCGGATTGCCCGCCAACCTGGGTGACCTGCTCAAGAAGAAATGATTTTTCCGTTATTTTCCAGTTTAGTCGAAAGGTAGTCGAATGTCTGTTTCTCTGCGTCTGTCGCGTGGCGGTTCCAAGAAGCGCCCCTATTACAAGATCGTTGCGTCGAACAGCCGCGCCCCGCGCGATGGCAAGTATCTGGAGCAGGTGGGCACCTACAACCCGCTGCTCGCCAAGGACGCTGCCGATCGCGTGCGCCTGGTCGAAGACCGCGTGCGTTACTGGCTTGGCGTTGGCGCCCAGCCGACCGACCGCGTTGCCCGCCTGCTCGACAAGGCCGGGATCAAGGAACGCACCCCCACCAACAACCCCAAGGCTGGCGAACCCGGCAAGAAGGCCAAGGAACGCGCCGAAGACAAGGCTGAAAAGGCCGCTGCTGCTGCTGAAGCCGCGGCTGCTGCCAACGCGCCGGCCGAATCCGCCGAAGCCTGAGGCGATTAGAGCGGCATGACGCACGATCGACCGGTCACGCTGGCGGCCATCGCCGGCGCCCATGGCGTGGCCGGCGAAGTGCGCCTCAAGCTGTTTGGAGAAGGCGTGGCGGCGTTGAAGGCCTACAAGGCGTTCAACGGCGGCACCCTGACCCTGGAAAAGCTGCGCGACGACGGCAAGGGCGGGGCGATCGCCCGCTTTGCCGAAGTGACCACGCGCAACGCGGCGGAAGGCTTGCGCAGCACGGCGCTGACCGTGCCGCGCTCGGCCCTGCCGCCACTCGCCGATGGCGAGTATTACCACGCCGACCTGATCGGCCTGCCCGCCCATTCCACCGACGGCACCGTGCTCGGCACGTGCGTGGGCGTGGACAATTACGGCGCGGGCGACGTGCTCGATATCGAGCGGCCCGATGGCAAGCGCTTCATGGTGCCGATGCGGGCGGAAGCGGTTCCGGAATGGGACCAGGAGCGCCTGTTGATTGACGCGCTTTACGCGGAATGATGAACTCTCCGCTGGCACTCTGAAGTGCCGTGGCTGGGGGTCTGCCCGTGCTTTTCCCGTTGATTTTTGCCGGCAATTTGTTGGTTGCGTTGGCGACTGCATGGCTTTTCGGTCGGTGGCGCCCACGTTGGTCGCGTTTGAGGTGTGCCGTGTTGGCGTCCTCCCTGTTTCCGGGAACGTTGGCGGCAGTGATCGCGCTGCCTTTGCTGTCAGCCACCTGGCATGGTGAATGCGGTCAGGAAGGCTGCATCTACGTCGCGTTTGCGGGCATCCTGTTGTTCATGGCGGTGGCACTGCTGTTCGGAATGGGCATGTCGGTCGCGCTTTATCTCTTGGGCAAGACATCGCATCGGGCGGCCCATCGGCAACGCTATTGATCTGGCAGTCGATTGACGCTGGGATCAGCATGGTATATACAGATCGTATATACAGAGGTGCGCTAGTGACCGAGCAATTCAAAGCCAAGAGCTTCATGTCCGGCAATTCGGTTGCGCTGCGCCTGCCCAAGGGGCTTGGCGTCGATCCTGGCATCGACTGGACCGTGGAATGGCGGGGCGACGCCTTGGTTTTTCACGCCAAGGATCGGCCTAAGCGCAAGTTCAATATCGACAAGGTCTGGGGCATTGGCGCCGGCCTGGGCCTGGAATTGCGCAAGCCGGAGGATCGGGTGTTCGAACCGAGCCGGCGTGTGTGGGATGACATGTCCGACGAACCGGCATGAAGTATCTGCTCGATACCAATGCCATCATCGTCGCGCTTGAGGCGCGCAGCGAGATGTTGCGTGCTCGCCTTGCCGAATGCGAGGAGGGCGATCTTGCCACATCGGCCATTGTCCACGCGGAAATCCTGCTGGGTATTGAAGCGGGCAAGCCGCCGTTGCGCGAGGTATTGGCCATCTTCTCGGAAGAAGTGCCAGTCTTGGCCTTCGATGCGGCCGCTGCTGAAGCCTATGCCCGCGTTCCGTTCCGGCGTGGGAGTTTCGATCGCCTGATTGCGGCCCATGCACTGGCGCTCGATCTGGTGCTGGTCACTGACAACGTGGCCGACTATGCCGACGTGCCGGGGCTAAAGGTCGAGAACTGGGTGCGATAAGGCACGGTTGCCAAGGCCGCTTGGCCACGCCAAGGCCCCTCCACCAGCCTGCGGCTGG
Source organism: Novosphingobium rhizosphaerae (assembly GCF_050920675.1). NCBI lineage: Bacteria > Pseudomonadati > Pseudomonadota > Alphaproteobacteria > Sphingomonadales > Sphingomonadaceae > Novosphingobium > Novosphingobium rhizosphaerae. Next base: position 4,175,339 of record NZ_CP137861.1, on the reverse strand, counting down.
TCCCCCTCCCCGTGCCGGGGAGGATCGAGCAGGACTTTTTGCATGACCTTCCACGCTGCCGTTCTCACGCTTTATCCCGAGATGTTTCCCGGGCCGTTGGGGGTAAGCCTGGCGGGGCGGGCGCTGGGGGAGGGCAAGTGGACGCTCGATCCAGTGCAGATCCGCGATTTTGCCGCCGACAAACATCGCACGGTGGACGATACGCCGGCCGGGGGCGGGGCGGGCATGGTATTGCGCGTGGATGTGCTGGCTAGGGCCATCGATCATGCGCGGGGGCTGATGGCGCAAAAGATCCTCCCCGAGGCGGGGAGGGGGACCGCCGACGAAGTCGGTGGTGGAGGGGTCTCGGCGCCTGACGCGGCGTTTGAGGACGCGAACCCCCTCCACCAGCCTGCGGCTGGTCCCCCGCCCCGTGCCGGGGAGGCCATCCCCGTCATCGCCATGACACCGCGTGGGCGTCCGTTGACGCAGGCGCGGGTGCGCGAGCTGGCGGCGGGGCCGGGCGTCATTGTCGTGTGCGGGCGGTTCGAGGGGTTTGACGAGCGGATTTTCGAAGGCCGCCAGGTGGAGGAAGTCTCGGTGGGAGACATCATCCTGTCCGGCGGCGAATGCGCGGCGCTGATGCTGCTGGATGCTTGCATTCGCCTGCTTCCCGGCGTAATGGGCGCGGCTTCCAGTGGGCATGAAGAGTCGTTCGAAAACGGGCTGCTCGAATATCCCCACTATACCCGCCCCCAGGAATGGGAAGGGCGCGCGATCCCGCAAGTGCTGCGATCGGGGGATCATGCGAAGATCGCGGAATGGCGGCAACGCCAATCCGAGGATGACACACGGTTACGCAGGCCGGACCTTTGGGAGCGTCATGTCGACGCTCGGGCCCAGTCTGCCTCTGGCGCGCGGCAAAAAAGTGCAGGACGTTTGAAAAATGAACCTGATTCAGCAGCTTGAAGCTGAAGCCATCGCCGAATTCAAGGCGAAGAAGTCCATTCCCGAATTCCGCGCCGGCGACACCGTCCGCGTGGGCGTGCGCGTTGTCGAAGGCGACCGCACCCGTGTTCAGGCTTATGAAGGCGTGGTGATCGCGCGTTCGAACCGTGGCCTGGGCTCGAACTTCACCGTCCGCAAGATCTCGTTCGGCGAAGGCGTGGAACGCGTGTTCCCGCTCTACTCGCCCAACATCGATTCGATTACCGTCGTCCGTCGGGGCGTGGTGCGTCGTGCGAAGCTGTACTACCTTCGCGGCCGCACCGGCAAAAGCGCCCGTATTGCTGAACGGCGCGATGTACGCGCCGGCCAGGAAGGCTGAGAAGCCGCCGCCGCGACACGGAAATGACCGTAGAAAGGCGTCCTGGCATACCCGCCAGGGCGCCTTTTTGCTTATCGGGAACAGCCTCTTGCCATGCGTTTTCGTCTTCTGCTGCTTTCCGGCGCGCTTGCCTGCGCGCCCGCTTTCGCTCCGTCCGCGCTGGCCGGGGATGCGCCCGTGACCGGTAGCGTGGCCCGCCAGACCGCCCCGCTCACGCTGGAGCGCGTCTTTGCCAGCCCGTCGCTCAACGGGCCGACCCCGCGCGGCGTGCAGCTGTCGCCAGATGGGCGCTATCTCACCCTGCTCAAGAACCGCGCCGACGATCGCGAGCGGTTCGACTTGTGGGGGTTCGATCGCAAGACCGGCAAGTGGTCGATGCTGGTCGATTCGCTCAAGCTGTCTTCGGGCCGCGTGCTGAGCGAAGCGGAGAAGATGCAGCGCGAGCGCCAGCGCATCGGCGACCTGAAGGGCATCGTCAGCTATGACTGGGCGAGCGACAGCAAGGCCGTGCTGGTGCCCTTGGATGGCGATCTGCTGTTGGCCGGCCTCGATGGCACGGTGCGCAAGATCGCCGGCACGACCGGCGGGGAATTGAACCCTCGCCTGGGCCCTGAAGGGCAGAGCATTGCCTTCGTGCGCGATCGCCGCCTGTGGGTGGCCCCGGTCGACGGCAAGAGCGCCCCGCGCGCGATCAGCCCAGAGGAAACGGCAGACACCGTGCACTGGGGCGAGGCGGAGTTCGTGGCCCAGGAAGAACTGGCGCGGATGAACGGCTTCTGGTGGGCGCCCGATGAAAAGCGCCTGGCGGTGGAACGCTTCGACGAGGCAGCGGTGGGCGTGGTGACGCGCGCGGCGATCGGCGCGGATGGCACGCGCACGTTCGACCAGCGCTATCCGGCGGCCGGCGGCGCCAATGCCGATGTTTCGCTGTGGCTGATGGATGCCGATGGCAACCACCGCGTGGCTGTGGACCTGGGCAGCGACAAGGACATCTACCTTGGCCGGGTGGACTGGGCACGCGATGGCAAGACGCTCTATGTCCAGCGGCTGGACCGCGCGCAGACCCGGCTCGACATGCTGGCGGTGGACCCGGCCACGGGCAAGGCGCGCGTTCTCTTTACCGAGCAGGCGCGCGAGAAGAGCTGGATCAACCTGTCGAGCAACTATCGTTTCCTCGATGACGGCAGCCTGATCTGGTGGTCGGAACGCGATGGCTTTGGCCATCTCTACCGCTTCAAGCCAAACGGCGGCGATGCCCAGTGGCAGCAACTGACCAAGGGCGACTGGGCCGTGACCGACCTGGTCGGCGTTGACCAGAAGGCTGGCCGCGTGGTGTTTGCCGCTACCCGCGACGATGTACTGGCCGGCCAGGTCTATGCCCTCTCGCTCAAGGCGCCCGACAAGATCGAGCGGCTGACCGATGCGGCGTTCGACAACAAGGCGAGCATGGACAGCAAGGGCCAGACCCTGATCGTGACGCGCAGCGCCGATGCGCAGCCGCCGCAATCCTATCTGGCCGATGCCACGGGCAAGCGCCTGGCCTGGATCGAGGAAAACAAGGTGGACGCGGGCCACCCCTATGCGCCGTATCTGGCCGCGCATCGCCCGGCCACGTTCGGCACGATTGCCGCGGCCGATGGCACGCCGTTGCGCTACATGATGATCACTCCGCCGCTGGTGCCGGGCAAGCGCTATCCGGTGTTCACCTATCACTATGGCGGCCCCACGGCCAACGTGGTGCACAAGGGTTGGCAGGGCGCCTTGGCCCAGGCGATCGTGGCCAAGGGCTATATCTACTTCGCGCTGGACAATCGCGGATCGGAAAACCGGGGCGTCGATTTCGCCAGCGCGATCTGGCACGCCATGGGCACGGTGGAAGTGGAAGACCAGCTGGCCGGGGCGCAGTGGCTGAAGACGCAGCCCTATGTCGATCCCAAGCGGGTCAGCACGTTTGGCTGGTCCTATGGCGGCTACATGACGGTCAAGATGCTCGAAGCGCATCCCGGCGTCTGGGCGGCGGGCATCGCAGTGGCGCCGGTGACCAAATGGGAACTGTACGACACCGCCTATACCGAACGCTACCTGGGCAATCCCAAGCAAGTGCCGGAGGTTTACAAGGCCGCCGGCGCGCTGGAGCGGACGAGCCAGATTCGCGATCCGCTGCTGCTGGTGCACGGCATGGCCGACGACAACGTGGTGTTCGAGAACAGCTCTGCCCTCATCGCCAAGATGCAGGGCGAGGCGGTGCCGTTCGAGATGATGCTCTATCCCGGCTATACCCACCGCATCAGCGGCCCCAAGGTGAGCCAGCATCTCTATGAAACGATGTTCCGCTTCCTCGATCGCAACGGGGCGGGCGCCGGCAAATAAGACGTTTGGGGGGCACAAGCCCCTTTCGCTTGGCTGGTTGGAACCAGCCGCTAAGGAACGGGCGCGCGCAAGGCGCCCGCAAGGGAGTGTAAGTTACCATGGGTTATCGGGTTGTAGTGGTGGGTGCGACGGGCAATGTCGGCCGCGAGATGCTCAACATCCTGGCCGAGCGCGAATTTCCGATCGACGAGATCGCGGCGCTGGCTTCCTCGCGCTCGCACGGCATCGAGATCGATTTTGGTGAAACCGGCAAGAAGCTCAAGGTTCAGAACGTCGAGCATTTCGACTTCACCGGCTGGGACATCGCGCTGTTCGCCGCCGGTTCCGCGCCGACCAAGATCTATGCGCCCAAGGCCGCTTCGCAGGGCTGCGTGGTGATCGACAACTCGTCGCTCTATCGCATGGACCCGGACGTGCCGCTGGTGGTGCCCGAAGTGAACCCCGACGCGATCGACGGCTACAAGGCGCGCAACATCATCGCCAATCCCAACTGCTCCACCGCGCAGATGGTCGTGGCGCTCAAGCCGCTGCACGACAAGGCCAAGATCAAGCGCGTGGTCGTGGCGACCTATCAGTCGGTCTCGGGCGCGGGCAAGGAAGGCATGGACGAGCTGTTCGAACAGAGCCGCGCGATCTTCGTGGGTGACCAGGTGGAACCCAAGAAGTTCACCAAGCAGATCGCGTTCAACGTGATCCCGCATATCGACAGCTTCCTGGACGACGGTTCGACCAAGGAAGAGTGGAAGATGGTGGCCGAAACCAAGAAGATCCTCGATCCCAAGGTGAAGGTGACCGCGACCTGCGTGCGCGTGCCCGTATTCATTGGCCATTCCGAAGCCATCAACCTGGAATTCGAGGAAGAAATCACGGCCATCGAAGCCCAGGACATCCTGCGCGAGGCGCCGGGCGTCATGCTGGTGGATAAGCGCGAAAACGGTGGTTACGTCACTCCGGTGGAATGCGTGGGCGATTACGCCACCTATGTCTCGCGCGTGCGTGAAGATCCGACCGTGGACAGCGGCCTGTCGCTGTGGTGCGTGTCGGACAACCTGCGCAAGGGCGCCGCGCTCAATGCCGTGCAGATTGCCGAACTGCTGGGCCGCCGCCACTTGAAGAAGGGCTGAGCGAGCCGGCTATAACGGCCGCATGAAAAAGGCCCCGGTATTCCGCACGGGAATACCGGGGCCTTTTTGTGGGCGTGCCGCGCGTGTTATTGCGTGATGCGCGTGGTCGTGGTCACCGTGCCGGCGGCCGAAGCCGTGCGCACCGGGGTGTGGGTGGTGCGGCGCGCGACCTTCTTGACCGTGACCTTCTTTACCGGCGCGCGGGCAGCGCCCTGCGTGGTGACGGTGGTTTCCACAGTGGCCGGGGCGGGCTGCGGCGTGGTCATCGCCACAGCTGCGGCTTGGCGGGCGGCAGCGGCGTCAGCCGCCGAAGACTGCGCGGCAGCGGTGGCAACGTCGGCCCGCGCGTTGGCGGCATCGGCCTGGTTCTGCGCGGCCTGGGCCTGGGCCTGGGCATCGGCGACGGCGGCGGCCGACTGGCGATCGGCCATTTCGGCCTTGTGCTTCTGCATCATGCCGATCGCGGTGTCGGCGAGCGCGGAGGCGTGGATCGCATCATCGATGGCTTCGGGCTTGTGCCCGGCCGAAAGGTTTTCCTGGGCATGGGCCAGCGCGGCCTTGGCCTGGGCGGTTTCGCCCGGGCGGAACTCGGCCGTGCCGAGCTGCTCGGCCGTGTCGATCTTGGCCTGGGCCGCGGCGATCGCCTGGCGGGCGCGCTCGGCCTTGCCGGCGGCGTGGGCGGGGGCCGAAAAGCCGGCAATCATGGCAGTGGCCGCCAGCAGCGGCAGGGTGATCTTGGTCTTGCTCATCGAACGAACTCCACAATCGGATGGTGGATAGCGGATGGCCGCATGCGGCCGTGTTGGCGGGGGAACCGCAGGTGCGCGGCTTGCGTTCCGCAGGGCTTTCGCTTTGTCGCCAAAGCCGTGCACCTTGGCGCGATGGTGTGCCCAGACTGCGGCGAAGCGAGCGGGGCGGGGTTGCGTATCGCCCGCGCGAAAGAAAGAATGCCAAGTCTCAAAGTAGAGATTGGGGCGCCAGGCATTGCCGAGATGCCCCCCACGCCAGTATGGCCGCCGATCAAGGGCCACGTTGGTCCTAGTACCTTGTCGGAGGGACAATGCTGGAACACTTCGATGCCCTGCACGCGGTTGCCGGCCTGTTGGTGGGCATTCTCGTGGGCCTGACAGGTGTTGGCGGTGGATCGCTGATGACGCCGATCCTGGTGCTGATCTTCGGGATCAATCCAGGTACGGCCGTGGGCACCGACTTGCTGTTCGCCTCGCTGACCAAAGTCGTCGGCTCGGCCGTGCACGGCAAGCGTGACAGCGTGGACTGGCGCATCGTCGGGCGCTTGGCCATGGGCAGCGTGCCCGCAGCGGTCGTCACGCTGTTGGTCATTTCCAGCTGGGGCAGGCCGCCCGCTTCGGCCAGCAAGATCATGCTCCTCGTGCTGGGCGTGATGCTGATCCTCACCTCGCTCGCCACGCTGTTTCAAAAGCAGATTGCCGCCTTTGCACAACGCAACGAAAGCGAAGGTGCCGCCGCGGCACGGGCGCCGTGGGCCACTGTGCTGCTGGGCGTGCTGCTGGGCGTGGCAGTCACATTGTCTTCGGTAGGGGCAGGGGCGATCGGGGTGACCGCGCTGCTGCTGCTCTATCCCGGCCTGCGCATCGCGCGCATCGTGGGCAGTGACATTGCCCACGCCGTGCCGCTGACGCTGGTGGCCGGCTTTGGCCACTGGATCATCGGTGACGTGAACCTGCTGCTGCTGGGTGCACTGCTGCTTGGCTCCATCCCCGGCGTTATCATCGGCAGCCTGTTGTCCACCCGCGCGCCCGATCGTATCCTGCGCCCGGCGCTGGCCGCCGTTCTGCTGGTATCGGGAATCAAGTTGCTGAGCTGATGGATACGAAGACGACGTTTTATCAAGGGTTTGGCGGCACGAGCCTGGCGCTGCACGAACTGGGCGAAGGCCGCCCGGTCATCCTGCTGCACGGCCTGTTTTCCTCGGCCCAGGTCAACTGGATCAAGTTCGGCACGGCGGCGCAACTGGCCGCAGCGGGGTTTCGCTGCCTGATGCCCGATCTGCGCGCGCATGGGCAAAGTGCCGCGCCGCATGAAGCAGAAGCCTATCCGCCCGATGTGCTGGCGCGCGATGTGGCGGCGCTGGTCGATGGCTTGGGCCTGGAAGACTTCGATCTCGTCGGCTTTTCGCTGGGCGCGCGCACCGCGGCGCGCAGCGTGATCGCCGGTCTTGCCCCGCGCAAGCTTGTCCTGGCGGGCATGGGGCTGGAAGGGCTGGCCGGATGGAACCAGCGCCTGGCCTTTTTCCGCAAGGTGATCGATGGCTTCGGCACGTTCCGCCACGGCGATCCGGAATATCTGTCGCAGCAGTTCCTGAAAACCAGCGGGGTGGATCGCGTGGCGGTGCGCCAGTTGATCGGCGCGATGGAAGACACCGACCCGGCCGCACTGGTGGCGATCGCCATGCCCACGCTGGTGCTGTGCGGCGATCAGGACAACGACAACGGCAGTGCCGACAAGCTGGCGCAGGCGCTGCCCAATGCTCGCCGCGCGACGATCCCCGGCACGCACATGGGCTGCGTCACCCGGCCCGAACTGGGCGCGGAACTGGTTTCATTCCTCACCACTTCGGCTTGACCTGAGGGCATTTGGGCGGCACCCCATGGCGCATGGCCGGGCGGCAAGCCCGCCCGCCCCTGCAGGGAGTGCCCCATTCATGAAAACCCTCGTTTCCACCGTGGCGCTGGTTGCGGCCGCGCTTGCCGCGCCGGCGGCCCTGGCTGCACCAGCCGCAACGCCCGCAGACGTCGATGCCTGGCTGGCCCAGGCGGACAAGGCCTATGCCGATCAGACCGTCACTTCGGGCCGCGCCGAGTGGGTCTATGAAACCTATATCACCGACGATACGGCCCAAATCACCGCCGATGGCGGCGCGACGATGAGCAAGCTGCAGGTGGCCCAGGCCAAGCAGGCGGCCGAATTTGCCAAAGTGCCCGGCCTTTCGCCCGAAACGCTGCGCAAGCTGACGATGATCCGCACCCAGATCACCAGCCCGGCGCCGTCGACCCCGGGCGCGGCGGAGCAGTTCTCGGCGCTCCAGGCCCGCATCCAGGGCATCTATGGCAAGGGTCATGGCACGCTGCGCGGCCAGCCGATCAACGGCAGCGACATCGAGGAAGCGATGGCCACCAATCGCAATCCCGAAGAGCTGAAGGAAATGTGGCTGTCCTGGCACGACAGCGTCGGCACGCCGATGAAGGCGGACTATGCCAAGATGGTCGACATCGCCAATGCCGGCGCGCGCGAGCTGGGCTATGCCGACACCGGCGCGCTGTGGCGCGCGAACTATGACATGAGCCCGGACCAGTTTGCCGCGCTGACCGAAAAGGTCTGGGGCGAAGTGCGCCCGCTCTACCAGCAACTGCACTGCTATGTGCGTGGCAAGCTCAACGCCAAGTATGGCGACGGCGTGCAGCCGAAGAAGGGCCCGATCCGTGCCGATCTGCTGGGCAATATGTGGGCCCAGGAATGGGGTGGCATCTATGACGTGGTGGCGCCGCAGGGCGCGGGCGACATCGGCTATGACTTGACCGGCCTGCTCAAGGACAAGGGCTATGACCCGCTCAAGATGGTCAAGACCGGGGAGGGGTTCTACACCTCGCTGGGCTTCCAGCCGCTGCCCGCCACGTTCTGGCAGCGTTCGCAATTCACCAAGCCGCGCGACCGCGACGTGGTGTGCCATGCCTCGGCCTGGGATCTCGACAATGTCGACGACCTGCGCATCAAGATGTGCATCAAGGTGGACGCGTCGGACTTCGTGACGATCCACCACGAACTGGGCCACAACTTCTACCAGCGCGCCTATAATGCCCAGCCTTCGCGCTGGTACATGGAAGGCGCCAGCGACGGCTTCCACGAGGCGATCGGCGATACCATGGCGCTGTCGATCACGCCCGATTACCTGGTAAAGCTTGGCCTGCTCGATCCGGCCAAGGTGCCGGGGCCGGACAAGGACATCGGCCTCCTGCTGCGCCAGGCGATGGACAAGGTGGCGTTCCTGCCGTTCGGCCTGCTGATCGACCGCTGGCGCTGGGGTGTGTTCTCGGGCCAGATCACGCCCGACAACTACGAAAAGGCCTGGAACGACATGCGGCTGCAATACCAGGGTGTGGTGCCGCCGGGGCCGCGCGGCGCCGATGCCTTTGACCCAGGGGCCAAGTACCATGTGCCCGCGGGTGTGCCCTATACCCGCTATTTCCTGGCGCGGATCCTGCAGTTCCAGTTCTATGAAGCGGCCTGCAAGGAAGCGGGCTGGAAGGGGCCGCTGCACCGCTGCAGCTTCTATGGCAATCCCAAGGTGGGCGCCAAGCTTGACGCCATGCTCAAGATGGGTGCGTCCAAGCCCTGGCCCGATGCGCTGCAAGTGTTCACCGGCACGCGCGAGATGAGCGGCGGGGCGATGCTGCGCTATTTCGCGCCGCTTTCGGCCTGGCTGAAAAAGCAGAACGCTGGCGCCGATTGCGGCTGGTAATTCTTGCGCCGCAACATGGCCACCAAGGCCTGAGACGAGGCCGGATTCTTGAGGAATCCGGCCTCTTTTCTTGTGCAGCGCACGCCAAGTTGCCGATTTCACTGGGTGAATTTCAGCGCTTGCCAGGCTGGGGCGAGTGTGAGACGCTTTCTTCAACAAACAAGAACACGATTGTTGAGGATGCTGGGGATGGAATTCAAACTTCCCGCCGTTGCCTGCGCTGTTGTTGGCGGCATCTTGCTGGCCACGGCGCCCTGCGCCCAGGCGGAAACGGTTTCGGCGATGACGCCGGCCAGCGTCGTCACCGCGCTCAAGGCGCAAGGCTATCAGGCCAGCCTGGGCGAGGATTCCTCGGGCGATCCGCTGGTCACGGCCGATATCGGCGGCTGGCGATCGCAAGTGGTGTTCTATGATTGCAACGAGGTGACCCATGGCGGGTGCCAGTCGCTGCAATTTTCCAGCAGCTTCCATCCCGAACGCCCGTTCGACGCGGAAAAGGCCGTGGCTTTCGTCAATGCCAACCGATTCGGCGCGGTTTCGGTGGCGGCAGACAAGTCGGTCACCGTGTCATGGGACGTGATCACCGGCAGCGGCATCGATACCTCGGTCTTTGCCATGGTGGTCAAATCCTATCGCATGGCGCTCGATTCGATCGGCAGCGAAGTGTTCCCCACCAGCGGCCATCCGCAACTGGCCAGCGCCGCGCGCTGAGGCTGGAGGGGCCCAAATTCCATCCGGGCCCCTCGCCGACATCTTACCGGAACGGCGGCTCGTTGAAGGCGCGCAGCTTGCGGCTGTGCAGGCGGTCGCCCTCGGCGCGCAGCAGGGCGCAGGCGGTGGTGCCGATTTCGAGGTGGGCAGCGATCGCTTCCTCGTAGAACCGGTTGGCCTGGCCGGGCAGCTTGATCTCGCCATGCAGCGGCTTGTCAGACACGCACAGCAGCGTGCCGTAGGGCACGCGGAAGCGATAGCCTTGCGCGGCGATCGTGGCGCTTTCCATGTCGATCCCCACCGCGCGGCTCAGGCTGAGGCGGCGGGCGGAATGGGCATAGCGCAGTTCCCAGTTGCGATCGTCGGTGGTGACGATCGTGCCGGTGCGCATGCGGGTCTTGAGGTCCGCCCCGCCGCTGCCGCTCACCACTTCGGCCGCCTGGGCCAGCGCCACCTGCACTTCGGCAATGGCCGGCACGGGAATTTCGGGCGGCAGTACATCGTCCAGCACGTGATCGTCGCGCAGGTAGGCATGGGCCAGCACATAGTCGCCGATCTTCTGGGTGGGGCGCAGGCCGCCGCAGTGGCCGATCATCAGCCAGGCTTCGGGGCGCAGCACGGCCAGGTGGTCGCAGATCGTCTTCGCGTTGGACGGGCCCACGCCGATGTTGACCAGCGTGATGCCCGAGCGATCAGGCCGGATCAGGTGATAGGCCGGCATCTGGTGGCGGCGCCAGGCGGTGTCGGACAGCCGCTCGCGCGCGTGGGCGGTGTGGGCATCCAGCGCCAGGCCGCCCGCGCCGGTCAGCGCCACGAAATCGTCCTGGCCCAGCTGGCGGCCCGCCCAGTCGACGAACTCGTCGACATAGCGGTGGTAGTTGGTGAACAGGATGTAGCGCTGAAAATCGGCCGGGTTGGTGCCGGTGTAATGCGCCAGGCGCGCCAGGCTGAAATCGGTGCGCAGCCCGTCGAACAGCGCAAGCGGCGCGGGCCCGGCCCCGCCATCCAGGCTGGCGTCGAGCGCGTCGGCAATCTCGTCACCGATGTGCGCCAGGTCGGTGGTGGGGAAGTGCTTGGCCAGTTCGTTGGGCGAAACCGTGCCAAAGCCCAGCGTGCCATCGACCACGTAGGGAAACGGGATTTCCTGGGTCGAGGCGGCCACTTCCAGCGTGACTTCGTAATCGACCATCAACAGGCCGAGCTGCTCTTCCAGGTAGGCGGCAAAGAGCGCGGGGCGGGTGATGGTGGTGGCATAGCTGCCCGGCCGGGTCAGGCGGCCAAACGCGCGGCCGGCGGCGGTGCCGTGGCTGACCCCGGCAAAATGCAGGCGCAGTTCGGGATAGCAATAGGCCCCGGCCTGGCGCGCGGCCGGATCGGGCAGCGTGCCATCGGCGATGTAGCGGGCAATATCGGCCCGCAGCCGCGCACAGGCCGCGTCGTGGCGGGCGGCGAGTTCGGCAATGATGGCAGCGGGGGAGGTGGCGGTGAAAGTGTCGCTTGCGTTCATGATCTTGGTTTAAAGCATCGTGCGAAAAAGTGGGAACCGGTTTTTCGCGAAAAACGATGCGGCCAAAAAAAGCCGCACGATGACAGCGCAAGGGCAGCGCCTTTCCAACGGGAACGGCAACAAAAAAGGGCGCCCCGCGAGGGACGCCCTTTTTGCGATGCCGGATCGGCCGCGAAGAAATCAGGCTTGCGCCTCGCCTTCTTCGAGCAGGTCGGCCGGGATTTCGCCCGGTTCGGCATTGGGATCGTAGTCTTCGGTGAAGCCACCGGTGTCGCCTTCGAACATGGCGTCGATCACGTCGACACCCTTCGACTGCAGTTCGGCTTCATCGGGCGAACGGGCCACGTTCACCTTGACGTTGACCGACACTTCGGGGTGCAGCGAAACGCGCACGTCGAAGACGCCGATGGTCTTGATCGGGCGTTCGAGCACGATCATCGACTTGGAAACCTTGGCGCCGGTGGCGACCAGGGCGTCGACGATGTCGCGCACCGAAACCGAACCATAGAGCTGGCCGGAGTTGGACGAGGCGCGGATGAGCACCACTTCCTTGCCTTCAACCGTGCCGGCTTCGCCCTTGGCTTCTTCGCGGCGGGCCGCGTTTTCAGCTTCGATGCGGGCGCGGTTGGCTTCGAAAACCTTGCGGTTCGCGTCGTTGGCGCGCAGGGCCTTCTTGTTGGGCAGCAGGAAGTTACGGGCGTAACCGTCCTTGACGGAGACTTCGTCACCGATGAAGCCGAGCTTCTCGATGCGCTCGAGCAGGATGATCTGCATGGCTGGCGCTCCTTACTTCACGATGTAGGGCAGGAGGCCGATGTGCCGGGCGCGCTTGATCGCCTGGCTCAGCTCACGCTGCTTCTTGGCCGAAACGGCGGTGATGCGCGACGGGACGATCTTGCCACGTTCGGACATGAAGCCCTGAAGCAGGCGCACGTCCTTGTAGTCGATCTTCGGGGCGTTCTTGCCCGAGAACGGGCAGCTCTTGCGGCGACGGAAAAACGGACGAGCCATGGCTTATTCCCCTTCGCGTTCGCGACGACGGCTGCGTTCGCGGTCGTTCTTGCGCATCATGACCGACGGGCCGGCTTCGTGTTCGTCCACGCGCACGGTCATGTAGCGGATGACGTCTTCGTTGATCGCGGTCTGGCGTTCCAGCTCGGCCACGACGCCCGCGGGGGCTTCGATGTTGAGCATCACGAAGTGCGCCTTGCGATTCTTCTGGATCTTGTAGGCCAGCGAGCGCAGGCCCCAGGTTTCGGTCTTGGTGACCTTGCCCTGGTTCGATTCCACGATTTCGGTGGCGGTGGCGGCAAGCGCATCGACCTGAGCCTGGCTCAGATCCTGGCGCGCCAGAAAGACATGCTCGTAAAGCGGCATGCTTCGCGTCCTTTATCTAGTCTAACCGATCGCTGGCTTGTCCGCGGGATTGCGGGGCCCCTCCGGCTTTCTTCGGGTTTCCCTTGCCGATTCGGTCGAAGGGAGCGTCGCCCTTAGCCGGTTCGCGCGGGAATGCAAGCAATCCATGATCAAGGTAGTATCTCGGCTGATTTTCAGACGCCTTTTGGACGATAATCGCGCAGGTCTAAGCATTGATCATAATCGGGCTGCTCAAGCCGAATCCACTCTGTCTTGTTAATCCCACGGTGGTATGTGGCGTTAGGGCCAGACGGGAAAGCTGAGGCAATCTCAATCGTCCTTCCCACGGCGTCAGCGGCGTCCCTGACGTCTGCGACTACCTCATTTAGATCTTGGTCTTGGCTGTATATCACCGCTACATCATATTGTCTTTTAATGGCGCACGTAACTATATCGAGTGCCAAGCGAACATCAATCCCTTTTTCTTGAGGAACTGTAATTTCTTGTTCTTGACCATTGCAGTCAAAAGCCTTCGTAGCACGATAACGAAGTGGTCTCGTAGTTACGTGTATGCCGGCACGTTTCATTGCCAGAATTCTGTTTGACCAATACCCAGCCCACATTGGCGATTCTTTCTCGCTAGGCACGCCAGTGTAAAATCGAACTAAGTTTGGTGTCCATCCCTTAGATGCACATACCATTCGATGCAGCTTTATTGGATCGTAGTTCGGGTGATGATGCCCGAATGCATCTTTGGCGTGCTGATATAAATTCTGGCCGTCGATGAAGGCCATTGCATATTTCGGCTTTTGCCCTGTCATGGTACACCAACTTAAAAACCCCGCCGGGGACCGATTCCGGCCAAGTCCGGCGGGGAGCTAGTGGCGGTGTTCTATCGTTATTGGTTTTATAAATGTCAAGTTGGATCAAGCCACCCGACGCTTCTTGTTAGAACCGCGGGGCTTTCGGCTATTTCATCGCGTCAGTTATAAATGGGCGGGCGGGGTTTCGGCACGCTGGCGGGGCGCCATGCGCTGCCCGCCAAAGACCAGCGCCAGCACCGGAATGCGCCGCACGACCAGGAAGACCAGGACCGACAGGCCCAGCACCAGCGCCGAAAGCGCGGCCCATTGCATCGTCGGGAACGGCCAGCCGGCAGCGCCCAGGCGGGCAACGGCCAGGATCACCAGCATCGTCACGGTCATGTGGAACAGGTAGATCGCCATGGCGCCATCGACCAGGAACGAGACGGCGCGGCTGGGCCGGTCGAACAGGTGGGCCAGCACGCGGAACACCACCAGGGCCATGGCATAAGTCAGCGCGCAGGCCAGCGCGCCATCGAGCACGCGCAAAAGCGGCGTGGGATCGGCTTCCCAGCCCAGATGCGGGCGCACCAGCGGGTCGAGCAGGAAATGCCCGATCATCAGCGGCGGCACGGCCAGCCAGGGCCAGCGCCCCTCGAACGCGAACAGGCGGTCTGCCAGCTTGAGCCGCCAGCCCAGCGCGCCGATGACGAAAGCGGGCAGGTATTGGAAATAGCGCAGCAGCAGTTCCTGGCCGATCACCGCTTCGTTGTCCTGCAGGCCCAGCACTTGCCCCAGCCAGGCCAGCCCCGCGCCCCAGGCGGCCAGCGCCACCAGGGGCACCGGCCATGTCCCGCGATCAAGGCCGAGCAGCGGGCGCCACAGGCGATCGGGCACGAATGCGCGCGCCGGGCGCAAGGCATACGTGAGGACAAAGCCCAACAGCACGACGAGGAACCACAAGTGCTCCACCGCCAGGGGCCAGCCATAGAGGCCCGGTGCCCAGGCCGGTGAAAGCATGACTTTGAGATGGTACTGGATCACCGCCAGGCTGGCGAGGCTGGCCACCAGCGGCAGGGCCACGCGCACCATCCGGTCGGCCAGCCACGACAGGCGCCCGCGCCGGGTGCTGGCCATGCCGGAAAAATAGCCGGCCAGGATGAAGAACGCCGACATGCGGAACGAATGGATGAACGACAGCCCGACGCCGAGCACCGGATTGGCCATCCACATGGGCAGGCCGGGCGACAGGATCATCGTGGCCGTGGTGCCGACGTGAAACGGAATCCCCAGCAGTAGCAGCACGGCCCGTGCGGCATCGAGATGGTGGAGGCGTTGCGGCATCACGCGGGATCAACCGGCAGGGCAGGGAAGCGGGGCAGGGGCCATGGCCCGCCCGTAACCGCATGGGCCGCGCGCGTCCATGGTCAAGCGTTTGCCTGCGCCCAATTGCCTGTGCCTCGCGGTGGACCGGCCGCCTGCGCTCAGGCCGCCTCGGCGGCGCCGGTATCGGCGGCCGTCGCGGCAGCGCGCGGGCGGCCCATGGCCATGCGGCGGTGATGCCCCACCGCAAAATCGCTGACCAGCGCGGCAAACACGGTTTCGTGCAAGGGGTGGTCGAATTCCAGGCCCGAGGTCATCGGTTCGGACCAGGCAACGAACGCCAGCTTGGGCTTGAGGCCGGGCAGCATGAGCATGATCGGCTCGCCGATGCGCTGCTTTTCCAGCCCTTCGATCCGCGCACCATAGGGCGTGAGATCCTTGAGCATGACCGTGGCGCGCACCAGCCCGTGCTTCACCCGCACCGGCAGTTCCACCCCGATGCGGGGAAAACGGCGCGCTTCGGCGCCAGTGGCGGCGGCGGTCATGCCGGGGCCGCCCTCGCGCGGGCCGGATTCGTCCAATTCCTGCTTGCGAAACATGATGTTCTCCGCTGGCCAATGCCCTTTGCCACGGAAGAACGGTGGTTGGGCGATGGCTTTCAGGCGGCGCGGCGCAATACGCAATCGCCCTTATCGCCTTAAATTGCCGCCAGCTGCTTTTCCACCAGGGCAATGGCGGCCGCCACGGCCGCCTCGCGCCCCATGGATGACGTATCGAGCAGGGCCGCGCCGGGGGCCTGGCGCAGGGGCGCGGTGGCGCGGCCCGCGTCGCGCGCGTCGCGGGCGGCGAGGTCTGCCTCGATTTCTTCGCGCGCCACCGTGCGGCCCTGTGCCTGCATTTCGGCCCAGCGCCGCAGTGCCCGCGCCGCCACGCTGGCGGTCACGAACAGCTTGGCCTCTGCATGCGGGGCGATGACGGTGGCGATGTCGCGCCCGTCGAGCACGGCGCCGCCCGGCTGGTTGGCAAAAGCCTGCTGGCGCGCCAGCAACGCGGCGCGCACGTCCGGATGGATCGAGACGCGGCTGGCCAGGCCCCCGCTTGCTTCCGAACGCAGTTCGGGATCGGCGAGCACGCTTTCGGGAAAGTCCGTGGCGGCCAGCGCATCGGCCGGATCATCCGGATTGCCGCCATTGAGCGCCACCTGGCGGCCGACTGCGCGATAGAGCAGGCCGGTATCGAGATGGGGCAAGCCGAAATGATCGGCCAGCGCGCGGGCGATCGTGCCCTTGCCCGATGCCGTGGGGCCATCGATGGCAATGATCATCGCGGGTTCGTCCTTCCTTCACGCATTCTTTTTTCGCGCAGGGCCTTGGCCAGGCCCCAGATCGCGATGGCCGACCAGAACCCCTCCAGCACCAGCGATGCAGGGTTGAGATTGACCATCAGCGAAACCGTCAGCAACGCGGCGCCGGCCAGGTTGGTGCCATGCTGCACGAACGGGTTGGGCTGGCGGCCGTTGGCGCTCTCGCGCGTGGTATAGGCATAGGCCAGGATGATGCAGGCCATGCCGATAAAGCCGCAGATATTGGCAAACACCGGCGAAAGCGTCATTGCCCCGTGGCCGTGGCGATCAACTGCTCGAACACCGGGAAGCTGGTCGCGATGGGACGCGTATCGTCCACTTCCACCCCGGCCGCGCTGGCCAGGCCAGCGACCGCCAACGACATGGCAATGCGGTGATCGAGATGGGTGGCCACGGGATGGTTGTTGGCACCGCGCAGCCCTTCGCCGCCGGTGCCGTCGATGATCAGGCCGTCCTCGGTTTCCTGCACGCGGGCGCCGGCCTGTTCCAGCGCGACGCGCATCACCGTGATCCGATCCGATTCCTTGACGCGCAGCTCTTCCAGCCCGCGCGTGATCGTGCGGCCTTGGGCATGGGCGGCGGCCACGAACAGCACGGGGAATTCGTCCACCATGCTGGGCACCACTGCGGGATCGACATCGATTCCCGTGAGCGTGGAGGCGCGCACGCGCAAGTCTGCCACCGGCTCCCCGCCCACGTCGCGGCGGTCCAATTCCTCGATGCTGCCGCCCATCTGGCGCAGCACGTCGAACAGCGCGGCGCGGGTGGGATTGAGGCCGACGTTCTCGATCACCAGGTCAGACCCCGGCACGATCAGCGCCGCCACGGCAAAGAATGCGGCCGACGATGGATCGCCGGGCACGGTGATGGTCTGCGGTTTGAGTTCGGCTTCGCCGACCAGGCGGATCACGCGGGCGCCGTCGCTATCGAGTTCGACCGACAAGTCGGCGCCAAAACCGCGCAGCATGCGTTCGGAATGGTCTCGCGTGGGCACCGGTTCGATCACGGTGGTGATGCCGGGCGTGTTGAGCCCGGCAAGCAGCACCGCGCTTTTCACCTGGGCCGAGGCCACGGGCAGGCGATAGGTGAGGGGCACGGGCGTGGCTGCGCCTTCCACGATCAGCGGCAGGCGCCCGCCGGGATAGGCGGTGAAGAGCGCACCCACTTGGCTGAGCGGATCGATCACCCGGCCCATCGGCCGCTTGGACAGGCTGGCATCGCCCACGAAGCAGGCGGTGATCGGATGGCTGGCGACCAGGCCCATCAAGAGGCGGGTGGACGTGCCGGAATTGCCCATGTCGAGCGCGCCGTTGGGTTGCAGCAGGCCGCCCACGCCCACGCCCGCGACCAGCCAATCGCCATTGGCCTGGCGTTCGATGGTGGCGCCCATCGCGCGCATGGCGGCAGCGGTGGAGAGCACGTCTTCGCCCTCCAGCAGCCCGGTCACGCGGGTTTCGCCCACGGCCAGCGCGCCCAGCATGATCGAGCGGTGGCTGATCGACTTGTCACCCGGCACGCGAATCCGGCCCTTGAGCGGCCCCTGGGCGGCAAAGCGGCGGGGGCGCATGAGGGCGGGATCGGAATGGGTGCTCACGGATCGATCTTTCCAAGAATGCCAAAGGGGCCAAGAATGCAAAAGAGGCTGCAAAAACGCGCGGCTTTTGACAGCGCGCGGCCACTATGGCAAGGCGCCCGCCGCAGTCTGTCATGCGCACGCTTGATTTCCGGGCAACGCGCATACAGATGGTCTTTGGCAAGACGCTTTTTTGCTTTCGGTCCGTGCCCCAATGGCGGCGGGCGAGCTTTTCGAGGATTATCCATGGTCAAGCCTGAATGGGGCGCCAAGCATAGCTGTCCGAAGTGCGGCACCCGCTTTTACGACCTCGGCAATGCCGATCCGGTGACGTGCGTGGAATGCAAGTATTCCTGGCATCCCGAGCCGGTGCTCAAGTCGAAGCAGCCGATCCCCTATGAAGAGATCCAGAAGGAAAAGGTCGAGGCGGATGCCGACGTCGATCTGGCCGACGAGGATCTGGACATCGACGACGATGGCGATTCGCCCGACAACGACGTGGACCTGGGTGGCGACGACGACTTGGGCGTGGGCGCGCACGACGGCGAGGACGAGGAAAACTAAGCCTTTCGGGGTTGCCCGGGGATGTCCACAAGACATTTCCGGGACGCCCGCGAAAATCGGCAGGCGGCAAAAAAAGCCTCTTGCCAGCCGTCAGCCTCTCCCTTAGAGGCGCGGCTCCCGGCGATGATCACCACTTGGTGGCATGGCCGGACAGGGTGCCTCCCAGGGTGTCCTGGCAGACGATTTGGGGCCGTAGCTCAGCTGGGAGAGCGCTACAATGGCATTGTAGAGGTCAGGGGTTCGATCCCCCTCGGCTCCACCAGTCTGCGAAAGTTCTTGGATTAACAGGAACTTCGTCTCTTGTGGACGTCAATGCTGGAACACGTGGGGCCGTAGCTCAGCTGGGAGAGCGCTACAATGGCATTGTAGAGGTCAGGGGTTCGATCCCCCTCGGCTCCACCAGTTCCGGATCAAAAAAGCCCCGCCATGTGCGGGGCTTTTTGCGTTTCGGCCTTATTCGCGCTCGGGCACTGGCACGTTGAAGCCGTTGAGCGTGACCGAGACCATGGCATAGAGCCCGACCAGGAAGATCAGCTCGTTGAGCCCGTCCTGGCCAAAGGTTTCGCGCGCCAGGGCATAGACCGGCTCGGGCAGCACGCCGCCGCGCGCCAGGGCATAGGCCAGGTCGAACGCCACGCTTTCATCGGGTGCAAGGTCCGCCGGCTTGAGATCGGCGGTCAGCGTGGCGAGGCGCTGTGCGCTCATGCCGTCCTTCTCGGCCACGGCGACATGGGCATAGATCTCATAGGCGGCATCGAATCGGGCGCCCACCGCCAGGATCACCACCTGGCGCACGCGATCGGGCACGGTCGCCTCTGCCGTCAGGGCCAGCGTCAGGTCCCAGATCGCCTTGCCGATGCGCGGGGAATGCAGCCAGGGATTCCACGGACCCATCAGCGCGCCGGAATCATCGATCACCTTGAAGGCGTTGAAATTGCTGGCGATGCCTTGGCGCATCGCTTCGTAGAGCGGCTTCTGCTCGTCGGTCAGTTGGGCCGGGGGAATGAGGGGCAGGCGCATGGGCGCTCCTTTTTTGTGCGGTGCAACAGGTCCCGCGCCTGCAATGCACCATGCGCCTGCCGGTTCCGTTGATCTGTGTTCGGATGGTTCGGCGCCGGCCCGCTCCCCCACCCGACCTCCCATAGGGTACTATCGTTGGGAGCTCGGGTGGGGGAGCGGGCCGGTTCCGAACCCAAAATTCGCCTTGCGGCGAATTTTGAACCAGATCTTTACATTCTCAGCCCGATTTCGCGCAGGCGCTGCTGCAGGTACTCGTCCGCCGTGATCGACACGGGATAGCGATCGGGGGTCTCCGCGGTGATGCACTGGGGCAGGGTGTGGAACGCGAAATCGCTGCGCAAGTGCAGGAAGAACGGCATCGAATAGCGGCTGAACTCGGCCCGCGCGCCATCGGGATTGCGCACCCGATGCGTGGTGGAGGGCAGCACGTGGTTGGTCAGGCGCTGGAGCATGTCGCCGATGTTGACCACCAGGGCGCCCGGCGGGGGCGAAACCTCGATCCAGCGGCCATCGCGGGCGAGCAGCTCCAGCCCCGCTTCCTCGGCCCCCAGCAGCAGGGTGATGAGATTGATGTCTTCATGGGCGCCGGCGCGGATGGCGCCATCGGGCGCGCCGGGCACCGGCGGATAGTGCAGCAGGCGCAGCACCGAATTGCCATCGGCAATCGCGGGATCGAACCAATGCTCGTCCAGCCCCAGCCACACCGCGATGCGCGCCAGGATGCGGGCGCCCACGTCGTCGAAGGCGGCGAACAGGGTGGTGAAGGTGTCGCGGAAACCCTCGGGCTCGCTTGGCCAGACATTGGGCGGCATGGCCGCCGCCAGCGGATGGCCGGCCGGCAGATCGCGGCCGACATGCCAGAATTCCTTGAGATCGCTGACTTTCGCGCCCTTGGCGATTTCGGTGCGAAACGGCGTATAGCCGCGCGCACCGCCGATGCCGGGAATGGCATATTCGCGCTTTTGCGAATCGGGCAGGGCAAAGAATGCCTGCGTCTGCGCCCAGGCGTGCGCCACCAGATCGGGATCGAGCCCGTGATCCTTGACCATGGCAAAGCCGAACTGCTGGAAACTGGCGCCAAGATCGCGCGAAAGCGTGGCCGGATCGGCCGCAAGGGACAAGACGGGCAGGGTATCGAGGTTCATTTGGCTCCCCAGGGGAAAATGCGGTATGGGCGCGCCTTCCAACCCATTTTCCGCAAGGTTTCCATGATCGAGATCAGTGCCGATACCCAGCTTTGGCTGATGAAGTCCGAACCCGACGTGTACGGCTGGGACGATCTGGTCAACGAAAAGGAGGGAACCTGGGACGGCGTGCGCAACCATCTGGCAGCGCGGAACCTGCGGACGATGAAGGAGGGCGATCTGGCGTTCTTCTATCATTCCAACATCGGCAAGGAAATAGTTGGCATTGCAACCATCAGCGTGCCCGGCCTGACCGACCCGACCGATCCCGACGGCAAATGGGCGGCGGTCAAGGTCAAGCCGGTGGCCAAACTGGCCAATCCGGTCACCCTCAAGACGATCAAGGCCACGCCCGAACTGGCCGAGATGGAACTGGTGCGCCTGTCGCGCCTGTCGGTCTGCGCGGTACGGCGTGATGAATGGGACCATATCCTGGCGATGGCCGGCGGAACGGTTTAACGCGCACGACAACGGCCTGTCGCATCGCATGGAACCAACCGGGCGCCTGGGGCGTAGTTGGCTTCGAAGGATGCGGCCGGCTCCCCCCTCTCCCGGCCGCATCCGAACCTTTAAAATCAAGGAGATGCACCATGGGTGAACTCAAGGATCGCGCCAAGGGCCTGGCCAACGAAGCGGTTGGCAACGTCAAGGAAGCCGCCGGCAAGGCGACCGACAACGCCAAGCTTCAGGCCGAAGGCCTGGCCCAGCAGGCCAAGGGCAAGACCCAGCAGGCTGCGGGCAAGGTGAAGGGCGCTCTGGGCGACGACATCTGATCGCTGCGCTACAGTCCCTGACATGACACGGCGGGCCGTCCTTTTCCCGGGGCGGCCCGCTTCGTTTGTGGGCCCTGTCCCATGGCGATACGCCTGCAGCAGCGCACGTGCAGCGCGGGCAGTGGCATCATGGTTAATATTGTCTAAACAGGGCGGGCATGTTCGATTCCGCCCCTCATCCCGCGCCCCGATCGGGCAGCGTCTTTGGCAAGGCGCCGGGCCATCCGTTCCGGGCCACGCTGCCGCGCCGCGTGCTCTTGCCGATGCCGGTGCACGAGCCCGAAGTGCTGGCAGCCATGGAGCGCGCCGCATTGCGTTCCCAGCCTGTGGACTGGAAGCGCATCACGTTGCAGGACGTGAAGGAATTCCTGATGGCCTATTGCGCCTGTTTCATGGCGATCATGGCCTTCATCAGCTGAACCAGCTTTAGCCGACCATTTCGTCGAATGTGTGCGCCTCGCGCTCGCCCAGGTGCACGCGCTCGGCGCGATAGAGCAACCACCCGAGCCAGGCCGAAATCAGGCAGAGCACCCCGGTCAGCAGCAACTGGTCGACGATGCGCACGCCGGCGGCCGTCAACCCCATCGCCAGCAGCGAGCCCACCAGCATGGCCGCCGAATTGACGATGTTGTTCGCCGCAATGGTGCGCGCTGCCTCGCACTTTTCCACCACCGTGGTGAGGAAGGCATAGAGCGGCACGATGAACATGCCACCGGTGATGGCGATGCCCAGCAGCGTGCCCACCAGTGGCACGGCCAGCGGCGCGGTGATGAACCCGGTCAGGTTGAGCAAGCCGCGCTGTTCGGGCACCGGCCAGGCCGCGCAGACGAAGTGGAAGCCGGCCACGAACAGCCCGGTGCCCACCACGCAGGCCGGGGCATAGCGCGCCGAAACCGTGCCCTTGAGCAGCCGGTTGATCGAGATCGAGCCGATCGCGATGCCCACGGAAAAGATCACCAGGAACAGGCTGGCCACTTCCTTGCTGCAGCCCAGCACGTTCTTGGCGAGCGGCGGGAACTGCACGAACAGGATCGCGCCCACGGCCCAGAAAAAGCTGATCGCGGCAATCGCCAGGAACACGCGCGGGTGGCGCGTGGTGGAATGGACCAGGCGATAGAGCGAGACGACCTGGTCTGCCACAACCACCGGCACCAGGCCCACGGCGCGCACCAGGCTGCGCGGGCGTGCCAGGAACGGGCGCAGCAAGGGCAGGGCCAGCGGTTCGTCCAGCTTTTCAGGCGGGGCATCGGGCACGCTGCGCCCGGCGAAAAAGCCGATCAGCGCCGTCACGATCACCGTGATCGCCGCTGCCGGGGCAGAGATGTAGCCCGCCACGATAGTGCCGGCCAGAATCGCCATGTAGGTGCCCGCTTCGACCAGACCGGTGCCGGCCAGGACTTCATCGGCGTGCAGGTGCTGGGGCAGGATGGCGTACTTGATCGGGCCAAAGAACGTGGAATGCACGCCCATCGCAAACAGCGCCAGCAGCATCAGCGGAATGGCGATGCCTTCGACGTGGAAACCCTTCCACGCCAGCAGCAGGCCGGCCGCGCCCACGCCCATGATCCCGATCTCGCAGGTCTTGACGATGCGGATGATGCGGGCCTTGTCGCGCATGTCGGCCAATTGGCCCGACAGCGCGGACAGCGCCACGAAGGGAATGATGAACAGCGCCGTCGCCATGCCGGAAAAGTGCGCTTCGGCTTTTTCCGAATTGTACACGCTGAACACCACGAACAGCACCATGGCGTTCTTGAACAGGTTGTCGTTGAACGCGCCCAGCAACTGGGTGACGAACAGGGGCAAGAAGCGACGGGCGCGAAGGAGATGCGTTGTGGTGGTCATTCTAAATGTTGCCGGGCATCCCTGGTCTCTGTTCCGCCTGCCTTAGCGCCCCACGCGGGGGGGGCAAGGGGCAAGCGAGGCACCACGCGGGATTTGCCCGCAGCCTGTCGTAAATGGGTGGCGCCCGAACGATCGGCAAGATGGCCGAGCGCAAGATCGGCCATGCCAGCCGTATGGTGCACAAACCGTTTCCATGTTTGCGGCCAGCGCCGTATTGCGTAACGACCATGCTGACGTTGCCCAACATTCTCACGCTTTCGCGCATTGTCGCCGTGCCGCTGCTGGTGGCCCTGCTGTGGTGGCCACACTGGCCCACCGGCTATGCCCTGGGCTTTGCCATGTATTGCCTGATGGGCGTGACCGACTATTTCGACGGTTACCTCGCCCGCGCGCAAGGCGCGGTGTCGAAGCTGGGCGTGTTCCTCGACCCGATTGCCGACAAGATCATGGTCGCCGCCGTGATCCTGGTGCTGACCGCACAGGGCGTGCTGACCGGCCCTTATGTTGGCGACATGCACGTGATCGCCGGCCTCGTCATCCTGCTGCGTGAGATCGCGGTTTCCGGCCTGCGCGAGTTCCTGGGCGGCATCCAGGTTTCGGTGCCGGTGTCCAAGCTCGCCAAGTGGAAGACCACGTTCCAGATGGTCTCGCTCGGCTCGCTGATCCTGGGCTGCGCCACGCCGTGGTGGACGCTGACCCTGTCGGGCATCGTCATCAACGTGCCGCACACGGTGGGCCTGGCGACGCTGTGGGGCGCAGCGGGGCTGACCGTGATCACCGGCTGGGATTACCTGCGGGTTGGTTTGAAGCACATGGATTGAGTGGGGCTTCGGCAGCCGGCGTTAGGTTTATCGCAGCGGAACAGCGGGACCCCGGATCAAGTCCGGGGTGACGAAGGATGATACCGTCACCCCGGACTTGATCCGGGGTCCCGCTACTTCATCGCGCCCGATGGTCTCTCACAAACTCTCCGCCAGATAGCGGTCCGGGCGGTGCCAGGTCATCACCATCAGGTTGGCGCAGGTGGCACTCACCAGCGACCAGATCGCGCGTTCGGGGCCGAGGACCAGCGCCGAGGTGGCGATGATCGTGGCGTCGGTGATCATCAGCAGGCGGCCGAAGTTCCAGCCCTTCTTGCGGCTGAGCCAGCGGGCGATCACGCTCGATCCGCCCACCGCCGTGCCGTGGCGCGTCACGGCGAGTAGGCCCATGCCCATCACCGTGCCGCCGATCACCGCGGCGGCGGCGGGGCTGGCCGAAGTGAGCACCAGGCCCTTGGCCACCAGCGTCACCATGCCGGTGATGGCCAGCGTCGCGACCAGGCTGCGCAGCGTGTAGGGCGTGCCCTGGCTGCGCCAGAAGAGCAGGAAGATCGGCAGGTTGAGCACGGCAAACAGCGTACCGGGTGAAAGCGGCGCGAGGTACGACAGCAGCAGCGCCAGGCCCGCCATGCCCCCGGTGATCAGCCGCGCCTGGTGCAGCAGGTGCAGTCCCAGGGCCAGCAACAGGCAGCCCGTGGCAACGCCGTAGAGATCTTCCAGCGCGTTGTGGCGCTGGACTTTCATGGCGCGCGCAGTTCCTCGGCCAGGAGCTTGAATTCCTCGGCACGGGGAGAGTTTTTGCGCCAGACCAGCGCGATCTCGCGATAGGCGTGATCGGATTGCAGTGGGCGCGCGACGATGTGGGTGTCGTGCAGGATGCCGGCTTCCACCGCCATTTCCGGCAGCATGGTCAACCCCAGGCCATTGTCCACCATCTGCACCAGGGTGTGCAGGCTGGTGCCGATCATCGTGGCGCTGGCGCGCAGTTCGGGCCGGTTGCACGCGGCCAGGGCATGCTCTTTCAGGCAGTGCCCGTCTTCCAGCAGCAGCAGGCGATTCTCGTCGATCAGCGACGGGGGAATCGATTCGGGCGGATCGCGCGGATCATCCTGCGGGAAGGCGACATAGAGCCGGTCCTTGAACAGCGGGGCCACGTCCACTTCGCCGGTGGCAAAGGGCAGGGCCAGCAGCACGCAATCGGCGCGGCCATGGTGCAGCGATTCGATCGCGGCGGCGCTGGGCTCCTCGCGCAGGAACAGCTTCAATTGCGGGCGATCGCGGCGCAGCCGGGGCAACAGGCGCGGCAGCAGGAACGGCGCGATCGTGGGGATCACGCTCATCCGCAGTTCGCCGGCCAGCGGCACGCCGTGCGACTGGACGAGTTCGGACAGTTCTTCGGCTTCGCGCAGCAGGCGATGCGCCTTGGCCACCACCTGGTTGCCCAGCGGGGTGAAGCGCACGACGCGGCGCGTGCGCTCCACCAGAGTGACGCCCAAGAGCGATTCGAGTTCGCGCAGGCCCGCCGAAAGCGTGGACTGCGAGACGAAGCACGAATCGGCTGCCTTGCCGAAGTGGCCGTGTTCGTGCAGCGCCACCAGGTATTGCAATTGCTTGAGGGTGGGCAGGTAAGTGCTCATTCCCCGGTCGGCTCCTCGGGTGCCGTGCCCGCCGCCGGAGCGGCCCCGCCATTGTTGCCGATCTGGTCGATATGCGCCATCTTGAGCTTGCCGTTGACCACGGCAAAGGCCAGTCGCCCTTCGACCAGTTCCAACGCATCGCGGCCGAACTGTTCGTAGCGCCAGCTTTCCAGCAGGGCCAAGCCCTTGCGCTGCCCGGCAGCGAGCGCTTCCAGATCGTCGCTGCGGGCAAGCAGGCGCGAGGCCACGTCGATCTCGCGGCTGCGGATCTTGAGCAGCAGCTTGAGCAGATCGGCCACCAGCGCGCCTTCCTTGCCCAGCGGCGCACCGCGCGGTGCGCGCGGCGGCATTTCCGCTTCGGTCAGGGGCTTGGCATCGGCCAGGGTCTGCATGAGGCGGCGTCCGATGTCGTTATCCTTCCATCCGGTGGAGAGGCCGCGCACTTTGGCCAGGTCATGCTGTTCGCGCGGCGGGTGGCTGGCGATGTCGGCCAGGGTTTCGTCGCGCATGATGCGGCCGCGCGGGATGTTCTTGTCCATCGCCTCGGCCTCGCGCCAGGCGGCGATCGCGCGCAGGCGGCCGAGCACGGCTGGGTTGCGGCTGGGCGGACGGATCTTTTCCCACACCTTGCCCGGGTCGTTGCGATAGTTTTCGGGATCGGCCAGCTTTTCCATCTCGATGTCCAGCCACTCGCCGCGCCCTGTCTTGATCAGACGCTTGAGCATCCTGGGGAAGATTTTCGACAGGTGCGTGACGTCGCCGATGGCATATTCGATCTGCCGCTCGGTCAGCGGGCGGCGCGACCAGTCGGTGAAGCGCGCGCCCTTGTCGATCGACAGGCCCAGCCAGGCTTCGACGAGGTTGGAGTAGCCGATCTGCTCGCTTTGCGAGAGGGCCATCATCGCAATCTGCGTATCGAAGATCGGGTGCGGCGTGCGGCCCGAAAGATTGTAAATGATTTCAACGTCCTGGCCGCCGGCATGGAAGACCTTGAGCACGTCTTCGTTGTCCACCAACAGGTCGAGCAGCGGGGAAAGGTCGATCCCCGGCGCTAGCGGGTCGATCGCGGCCGCTTCCTCCTCGTTGGCGATCTGCACCAGGCACAATTCCGGCCAATAGGTGTTCTCGCGCATGAACTCGGTGTCGACCGTGACGAAGTCTGACTTGGCCAGCCGCTCGCACAGTTCGGCAAGCGCGGCGGTCGTGGTAATCAGCGGATGTATCTTCATCGTTCTTTTCTGTATGGCCCGATTCCGCCGTACAGGTGCCGCAACACCTTGGGGCGGCCTGGGGCCGGTGGTGCCCCCGTCCGGGAGCGGCGGCTTGACAAAAGCGCGGCCATCGCCTCTTGGCCGCGCCAGACATTAAGCCTGTCTCACCTGCCTTATTGCAGACCGATTGGAAAGAGTTTCGATGCATCCTTACCGTTCCCACACCTGCGGCGCCCTCTCGCGCGAGCATGTCGGCGAAAACGTTCGCCTCTCGGGCTGGGTGCATCGCAAGCGCGACCATGGCGGCGTGCTGTTCGTGGACTTGCGCGATCACTACGGGATCACCCAGATCGTGGCAGATAGCGACAGCGCCGCGCTGCCGCTGCTCGAAGGCGTGCGCGTGGAAAGCGTCGTCACGATCGAAGGCGTGGTGAAGGCGCGCAACGAAGCAACCGTGAATGCCAACCTGGCAACCGGCGCCATCGAAGTCTTTGCCAAGGCCGCCACCGTGCTTTCGGCGGCGGAAGAACTGCCCATGCCGGTGGCCGGGGAGCAGGAATATCCCGAAGACATCCGCCTGCGCTATCGCTTCCTCGATCTGCGCCGCGAGACGCTGCACGCCAACATCGTCACGCGCACGAAGATCATTTCCGACATGCGCCGCCGCATGGAAGGGGCCGGTTTCACCGAATATTCCACCCCGATCCTGACGGCGTCGAGCCCGGAAGGCGCGCGCGACTTCCTGGTGCCGAGCCGCATCCACGCCGGCAAGTTCTATGCGCTGCCCCAGGCGCCGCAGCAGTACAAGCAGCTGCTGATGGTGGCGGGTTTCGACCGCTATTTCCAGATCGCGCCATGCTTCCGCGATGAAGACCCGCGCGCCGATCGCCTGCCGGGCGAATTCTACCAGCTCGACCTGGAAATGAGCTTTGTGACCCAGGAAGAAGTCTGGGAAACGATGGAGCCGGTGATCGGCGGCGTGTTCGAAGCCTTTGCCGACGGCAAGCCGGTGACGCCCGTGGGCCAGTTCCCGCGCATTCCTTATGATGAGGCGATCCTCAAGTATGGTTCGGACAAGCCGGACCTGCGCAACCCGCTGATCATCACCGACGTTTCGCACCACTTCACCGCTTCGGGCTTTGGCCTGTTCGAGAAGATCGTGGGCGGCGGCGGCGTGGTCCGTGCGATTCCCGCGCCGGGCACGGCGGACAAGAGCCGCAAGTTCTTCGACGAGATGAACGACTGGGCGCGTGCCGAAGGCCATGCGGGCCTGGGCTATGTCACCCGCAAGGGCGGCGAGTTCGGCGGGCCGATCGCCAAGAATCATGGGGCCGAAGGCATGGCCGCGCTCTATGCCGAGCTGGGCCTTGGCGAAAACGACGGGCTGTTCTTTGCCGCGGGCAAGGCCGACCAGGCCGCCAAGCTGGCGGGCCTGGCGCGCAACCGCGTGGCCGCCCAGCTCGGCCTGGTGGAAGAAGGCACCTACAAGCTGTGCTGGATTGTCGATTTCCCGTTCTATGAATGGGATGAAGACAACAAGAAGGTGGAATTCAGCCACAACCCGTTCTCCATGCCGCAGGGCGGGATGGACGCGCTGACGAACCAGGATCCGTTGACGATCAAGGCCTTCCAGTACGACCTGGTGTGCAACGGCTATGAAATCGCTTCGGGTTCGATCCGCAACCAGTCGCCCGAAACCATGGTCAAGGCGTTCGAGATCGTCGGCCTGACCAAGGCCGACGTGGAAGAGCGCTTTGGCGGTCTCTACCGCGCGTTCCAGTATGGCGCGCCGCCCCACGGCGGGATGGCGGCCGGGGTGGATCGCATCGTCATGCTGCTGTGCGGCGCGCAGAACCTGCGCGAGATCACGCTGTTCCCGATGAACCAGCGGGCCGAAGACCTGCTGATGGGTGCGCCTTCGCCGGCCGAACCCAAGCAGTTGCGGGAACTCAATATTCGCGTTGTCGAACAGCCCAAGGGCTGATCGGCAGCGCCTTCCGACCGGCGCTCGTGTCCCACGCTTGAGAGGGCACGATGCGGGCGCCTCTTGCCAGCGGTTCAACAGCCTATTAGGGCGATGCCTGACCCGCGACCACCAACCTGTTTCCTGCGAAGGGGCATATAATGAGCGATACCGCCGACCGCGTTAAGAAGATCGTTGTCGAGCACCTCGGCGTCGAGGCCGACAAGGTCACCGAAGACGCCAGCTTCATCGACGATCTCGGCGCTGACTCGCTCGACATCGTCGAGCTGGTCATGGCCTTTGAAGAAGAATTCGGTGTGGAAATCCCCGACGACGCGGCCGAGAAGATCTCGACCGTTTCGGACGCGATCAAGTACATCGACGAAAACAAGGGCTGATCGCCCCGCTTCCCCATGAGCGCCATCGCCTTTGCCTAAAACGGCACAAGGTATTGGCAAAAGGGGAGGAATTCGGCAGGCTCAGCCCCCATGTCTGCGGGGCTGGGCCTGTTCGTTTGTGATTTTGCGGAGAATAGAATGCGTCGTGTCGTCGTAACCGGCCTCGGCCTTGTCACCCCGCTGGGCGCGGACGTGGAAACCGTTTGGGCGAATCTGCTCGCCGGCAAGTCTGGCGCCGGGCCGATTACCCGGTTCGACGCCAGCAACCAGAAGTGCCAGATCGCCTGCGAAGTGAAGCCGGCCGACCATCCTTATGGATTCGACGCGAGCAAGCGAGTCGACCACAAGATTCAGCGCCAGGTCGATCCGTTCATCGTCTATGGCATCGATGCCGCGGGCCAGGCGCTGGAAGACGCCGGCCTGGTGGACATGGATGACGATCTCAAGACGCGCACCGGCTGCTCGATCGGTTCGGGCATCGGCGGGCTGCCGGGGATCGAAAGCGAATCGATCGTCCTGCACGAAAAGGGCCCGGGCCGCGTTTCCCCGCACTTCGTCCATGGCCGCCTGATCAACCTGATCTCGGGCCAGGTCTCGATCAAGTATGGCCTGATGGGCCCGAACCACGCGGTCGTCACCGCCTGCTCCACCGGCGCCCACTCGATCGGCGATGCCGCGCGGATGATCAAGGATGGCGACGCCGACGTGATGCTGGCGGGCGGCGCGGAAAGCACGATCAACCCGCTGGGCGTGGCCGGCTTTGCCCAGGCGCGCGCGCTCAATTGCAGCTACAACGACCGCCCCGAACAGGCCAGCCGCCCTTATGACAAGGATCGCGACGGCTTCGTGATGGGCGAGGGCGCTGGCGTTGTCGTGCTGGAAGAGTACGAGCACGCCAAGGCGCGCGGCGCCAAGATCTATGCCGAAGTGGTCGGCTACGGCCTGTCGGGCGATGCCTATCACGTCACTGCGCCGCACCCCGAAGGCAAGGGCGCCGAACTCGCCATGCGCATGGCGCTGCGCAAGGCCGGGATGGAAGCGGGCGACATCGACTATGTCAACGCTCACGGCACGTCGACCATGGCCGACACGATCGAACTCGCCGCAGTCAAGCGCGTGCTGGGCGATGACCTGTCGGGCGCGTCGATGAGCAGCACCAAGTCGGCCATCGGCCACCTGCTGGGCGGCGCGGGCGCGGTGGAAGCGATCTTCTGCATCCTGGCCATCCGCGACCAGATCGTGCCCCCCACGCTCAACCTCGACAATCCCGACGAGGGAACCGACGGCGTCGACCTGGTGCCGCACGTGGCCAAGAAGCGCACCGTGCGCGCCGTGCTCAACAACTCGTTCGGGTTTGGCGGCACCAACGCCAGCCTGATCATGAAGGCAGTTTGAGCCGCAAGGCCAAACGCCGTCGCAGACCTCAAAGCCGCAAACCAAGGAAGCGCGCGCCCATGATTGCCCGTATCGGTAAGGTCCGGCTGGTCATCCTGGGCGTGCTGCTCCTGGCGGCGGCCTGGGGCACGCATTTCCTGTGGGGCTGGTATGGACCCGGCCCGCTGGCCAAGGACGCCGCGTTCGTCGTGCCCGATGGCGCCAGCGTGGGCTCGATTGCCGACAAGCTGGAAGCCGAAGGGGCGGTGGCCTCGGCCACCACGTTTCGCGCGCGGGCGCGCCTGCTGGGCGACAAGGCACCGATCAAGGCCGGCGAATTCAGCCTGCCCGCCCATGCCAGCGGATCGACGATCCTGAAGATCCTGCAGGGCGAGCAGGGCACGCTCCGCCGCCTGGTGACCGTGCCCGAAGGCATGCCGGCGATCATGGTGCAGGAACGCCTGATGGCCCAGCCGCTGCTGACCGGTGCGGTGGACGTGCCCGAGGAAGGCACTGTCCTGCCCGACAGCTATGAAATCCGGCGGGGCGAGCCGCGCAAGGCGGTACTGGCGCGGATGCAGGCGGCGATGACCAAGACCCTGGCCGAATTGTGGGCGCAGCGCAGCCC
This sequence comes from Novosphingobium rhizosphaerae, assembly GCF_050920675.1. NCBI lineage: Bacteria > Pseudomonadati > Pseudomonadota > Alphaproteobacteria > Sphingomonadales > Sphingomonadaceae > Novosphingobium > Novosphingobium rhizosphaerae. Next base: position 4,143,987 of record NZ_CP137861.1, on the reverse strand, counting down.
GGATACCGTGGCCAAGACCCCGCAAGAGGCGCTGATCCTGGCCTCCATCGTGGAAAAGGAAACCGGCAAGCCCACCGAGCGCCGGATGGTGGCGGGCCTCTATTCCAACCGCCTGCGCAAGGGCATGCTGCTGCAGGCCGATCCCACGATCATCTATCCGATCACGCGCGGCAAGCCGCTGGGCCGCCGCATCCGCCAGTCGGAAATCCAGGCGGTCAACGACTACAACACCTATGCGATGACCGGCCTGCCCAAGGGGCCGATCACCAATCCGGGCCGCGCCTCGATCGAGGCGGTGCTGCACCCGGCCAAGACCGAGGCGCTGTTCATGGTCGCCGATGGCACCGGCGGCCACGTGTTTGCCGATACGCTGGAGCAGCACAATGCCAACGTCGCCAAGTGGTTTGCCATCCGCCGCGCGCGTGGCGATCTGTAAGCTGGTCTTGCCGGCGGCAACCCGGTATCACGCCATAGGGAGTTTTACGGATTTGCCGCCTGAAGCGCTTGCGCCTCGTTCCGGCTGTTCCGATTTCTCCCGCGCGGCAGGGTGCATCGGGTGAGCGGGCCTCTGGTCCTCACCGCCCGGCTCCCCGCCGCGCTTTTCGGCCAGATGCAGGGCCTGCGCCGCGCGCACTACCCGCCCGAGCGCAACCACGTGCCTGCCCATGTCACCCTGTTCCACGCTCTGCCGCCCTCCGCCCTGGGGGAAGTGCACCGCCTGGTCGCGCGGCTTTGCACGATGACGCCGCCACCGCCGGCCCAACTCGCCGGGGTGGTGGACCAGGGCACCGGCACGGCTGTTGCGGTCCACAGCCCGGCGCTGGAAGCGGTGCACGCCGATCTTGCCACGGCGCTCCACGGCTTGCTGGGCATGGCCGACCAAGGCACGCCGCGTTTCCACGTGACCATCCAGAACAAGGTCCCCCGCAGTGAGGTGCGTGCGCTCCAGGCGGCGCTGGCGGGGCGGTTCCAGGGTGAGCCCTTCGCCTTCGCCGGCCTTGACCTGCACAGCCTGCAACGTCTCCCCGAGGGTGGCGGTGCCTGGCAAACCCAAGCCCAATGGACCTTTCGCGGGCGGTAGCGGGACGGGATGAGCCTGGGATTGGGATCGATAGGTTATAAGCGCAGGCCAAGAAAGGCCGTGCCGGGGATCGGGTTGTACGATACGGGTTCCGCCGGAACGAAGCCGAAGGTTTCGTATAACTGGCGCGCGGACGCGAACTCCGCCAACACGTCCAGCCTCATTTCAAGATCGCCGGCGGTGCGGGCTTCGTCGATCAATCGGCCCACCAGCTTTCGGCCGAGATCCTGACCGCGTGCGCGGGGACGGACATACAGTCGTTTCATCTCGCAAATTTCGGCACCGACCCCCCGATATGCGATACACCCGTCTATCGCGTCGTTGCGATCCGCCAGCAGCACACATCCTTCCGGCGCCGCATACTTGCCGGGCAGGTTCGCAAACTCCGCCTCGTTTCCCTGATAGTCGAGGCTGACAGTGGGACTGGCGACATACTCTCGCCAGATATCCAGCACCACAGCAGTGTCGGCCGGGAACTGGGCGTGCCTGATGGTTGTCATGGAACGATTTTCTCGAACACAATTGTGGTTGCAATAGGGCCAGGCGGTCTGCCCGGGATGAAATCTGCTCCCGCGCGGCGCGTCAATTACATGCCCGGCACCACATCGAAGGCAATGTTGAGCCGCTCGCCCGCGTCGAACGGGACGGTGCCGTGCCACAGCGTGGAGGGGAACAGGACGAGTTGCCCCACCGCCGGCGCAATCGTGCCGTAAGGCGCCAGGCCCAGCCCAAGTTCTTCTGGCGGCGCGCCATAGTGAAAGTGGCCGGCATCGGGCGCGGCGTTGGCCGCAGGATCGGGCAGCGCCAAGTAAAATGCGCTGCTGATCCAGCCCAGCGGATGTGCATGGGTGACGTTGAAACCCTTTCCGTGCAGGCGCACCGACCAACTGCCGCTGATGCGCAAGGCCTCGCGCGGGCGGGACAGCAGCGGGTGCGCGGGATCGGGTGGGGGCAGGGCGCGCAGGTAATCGTGCGTGGCCGCCAGCAGCGCTTCCCGTGCGCGGGCGAGGGGGGCTTCGTGGCGCAGCAGCACGCTGCGGTCGGTCTGCGTGCCGCCGCGCACCGATTGTTCGGGATAGGGCAATTGCGCCTGGTGCAACCCGCGCAGCAGATCAGCCAGTTCGCCCAACTCCGCGGTGGAAAGGCCCACGTCCACGCTGTGCACGAACGCCGGGTCACCATCCAGCCAGGCCGCGCGTGGATCGCCCAGCAGGCGCCAGCAGGTGGAAACATAGGGCCAGGCTTGTCCCGCAACGGGGGAGCCGGGCGCCTGCTGCGTCAGCGGGAGTGCGAGCGCCAGCGCGGCATCGGGCGCGCCCTCGCGCAGGGCCTGGCGGATGCGCGCGATGGTTACCAGCGGGCTCGCCGCCAGGTTGCCTTGGGCCAGAATGCGGGCCATCAGCGCCGCGTCGCCGCTTTCGCCGGCCAGGAACACCCGCGCCTGGGCCAGGGCGGCCAGAGCGCCCAGACGCCGCTCTGCTTCATTCAGGATCTCGGTGGCGCGCGACCAGTCGCGCACTTGGGCCACGGCGGCAAACCAACCCAGCCACAGCGGCGCATGGGCAGGATGCGCGCGGGCGGCGCGGGCAAAGCTGGCGTCAAAGCCCTGGGTGTCCCCGCTCACCCAGCGCAGCGAGCCCAGCACGCGGTGCCCCTCGGCCCAGGTGGGGTGGCGGGCCAGCGCGGCTTCCAGCGCGGCCAGGGCGGCAGGCACCTGGCCCTCGCTCGCCAGGGCCAGGGCGTGGTTGCGTTGCGCATCGAGATGATCGGGCCATTGCCGGCATACGTGGGCAAAGACGTGCGCGGCGCGGTGCCCCAGTTCGTAGCGCGCCTGCGCATGCAGAAAGGCGATCTGCATGTCGCCTTTCGCCAGCATGTGCGCCTGGGCCAGGGCCGCTTCGGCGCCCACCATGTCCTGCCGTGCGCGCAGGGCGCGGGCCCGGTCTAGCCAGGCCTGCGCGCCCGCGCTCATGCTGCCTGCGGCGTCAATTGCGCGAGGACCGCGCCATGCAGCGGCACCCGCGCCGCCTCGCTCGCCATCGCCCCGCGCAGCCTGGCCAGCCAGGCCCGGCCATCGGCCGTGCGATAGTCGAGCAGCGGATCGTGGCCCTTGGGCAGGTTGTTCTGGCCGATGTGCACTGCCAGCCACGATGGCGGGGCAAACAGGTCCAGCTCACGCGCGATCAGCCGGCCATGGCGGCGGAAATGCTCGATTTTCAAGGCCAGGGTATCGGGAATGTCCATCGCCGCGACATGGCGCCACAGGTCCGCATCCTGCCGCTGCGTCAGCTTGTAATGCAGGATGATGAAATCGCGGATGCGCTCCATCTCGCCATGGGCGATGCGATTGAATTCATCGCGGGTGGCCGGATCGAAGTCCTTGTCGGGAAACAGCGCCAGGATCTTGGAAATATTGGCCTGGATCAGGTGGATCGAGGTCGATTCCAAGGGTTCGAGAAAGCCGGAGGACAGCCCCACGGCAATCACGTTGCGGTTCCAGTGCAGCTTGCGCCGCCCGGCCTGGAACCGCACCGCGCGCGGATCGCCCAGCGCCTTGCCATCCAGGTTCGCCGCCAGGTCCTGCGCCGCGCGGTCCTCGTCCAGGAACGCGCTGCAAAAGACATAGCCGTTGCCGATGCGGTGTTGCAGCGGAATGCGCCACTGCCACCCTGCCGCGCGTGCGGTCGATCGTGTGTAGGGGGCAGGATTGGGGTCTGTAGCGGGATGCGCGCAGGGCATGGCCACGGCACGGTCGCAGGGCAGCCAGTGCGACCAATCGTCGTACCCGGTCTTGAGCGCACCTTCGATCAACAACCCGCGAAAGCCCGAGCAATCGATGAACAGTTCCGCCTCCACCCGTCGCCCGTCTTCCAGCGTCACCGCCTCGACAAAGCCGGTCTGCCCATCGAGCGCCACATCGGCAATCTTGCCTTCCACCCGCGTGACGCCGGCCGCCTCTGCCCGCTCGCGCAGGAAGCGGGCATAGAGCCCGGCGTCGAAGTGATAGGCATAATCGAACGTGCTCATCACGTTGCGCGGATCGGGGGAGGGGTGGGCAAAGCGGCCCGCGCGCGCCAGGTGCCAGGCCATGGCATGCTCGTCGAGCGGCGCGGTCTCGCCCTCGGCCTGCGCGCGCAGCCAGTATTGGTGCATCGGCACCATGTCGAAATTGCGGCCATAGGGGCCAAAAGGATGGAAATAGCGCGAGTTTTCCGCGCCCCAGCCAACGAATTCGATCCCCAGCTTGAAACTGCCCTTGGTGCGCGCCAGGAATTCGCGCTCGTCGATGCCCAGGGTCTGGTTGAACATGCGGATCGGCGGAATGGTCGCCTCGCCGACCCCGATCGTGCCGATTTCCTCGCTTTCCACCAGCGTGATCGCGCAATCGCGCGTGAGCGCGTGCGAAAGCATCGCGGCGGTCATCCAACCGGCAGAACCACCGCCGACAATCAACACCTTGCGGATCTTGCGATCATCCATTGTCTTTGTCCCCTCCCTGGGCGTGCTGATCCTACAATCAATTGCAGGTCGCGCAAAGCACGCTTTCGTGCAGGGAGGCGCCGCACGCAGTTCTACCGCCGCTGCCGCCTGACAGATGAAGTCACCATGCTCGCCCTTGACGGCCTGGGCAAATGCCGTTGGCGAACGCGCGCTAGAGGTGGCTGGGAAGCGACAGTTCGAACACCGCGCCCTTGCCGGGCATCAGGCACAGATCGCCGCCATGGGCACGGGCGATCTGTCGTGCGAGGCTGAGGCCGACGCCGCTGCCTTCCGTCTTGGTCGTGTAGAACGGATGGAATATCCGCGAGCGCGCCTCATCCGCCACGCCCGCCCCGTTGTCTGCCACGCGCAGCGACACGCGATCGTCCAGCCGCGCGGAAAGGTGGACTTGCGGCGCGCTTGCCCCGTCCAGCGCTGCCTCTGCGCCGTTCTGGAGCAAGGCCCACAGTGCCTGGCCGATCTGGTCGCGGTCCATCACCACCATCCCGTCTGGAGGGGCATCCGCCAGCAAGGTGACGCGGCCCGCCCAGCGCGCGGCAAACATGCGGCGCAGATCGTCGAACAGCAGGTCGAGTGCGGTGGGCGCCAGCGACGGTTCGGGAAGCCGGGCCAACTGGCGATAGGCCTGGGTAAAATGCAGCAGCCCGTCGGCACGGCGGGACAAGGTACCGATCATGTCGCGCAGGAGCCCAACCGGCGGCGGCGCATCATCCAATGTCGTCAGCGCACTTTCGGCAAGCGAGGCAATCGGGGTCAGCGCGTTCATCACCTCGTGGCTCAACACTTCGAGCAGTTCGCGCGTGGCCCGCGCCTCGGCAATGCGCTCTTCGCTTTCGATGTCGATCAGTGCCAGGATGGTGCGCGCTGCGCCCGCGTCATGCGCCTCGATCCGGTCGACGCGATAAGCCCGCCCGGCATAGCGCAGGCGCGGCGCGCTGTGGCGCAAGGCATCGGGGACATCGACCAGCACATCTGCGATGCCGAACACCGTGCGCGCCGCCCGGTTGAGCGCGCGGACGCGGCCGCTGCGTTCCACGCTCAACAGGGGCGTGGGCGCCTGGTCCAGCACCGCGCGCAAGACTGCGCGATCTGCATCGCCATCGGCGCGTGCCACCTGCCGTTCGGGCAGCGGGCGCGGGGGGATGGCCCGCAGCAGGGATAGCGTTGCCAGCCAGAAGCCCAGCAGCAGCACCAGCACGAAGCAGGCGTAAAAGCCGCCGTTCCAGGCCGCCACGGTGGCAGCGCCGCAGCCGAACAGCAGCACTTGCGCCGGAAGCGCGGTTTTGACGCTGCTAAAGCCCATGCTTGGCCATCCGGCGATAGAGCGCGGCGCGGCTCAAGCCCAATTCATCGGCGGCACGGCTGACATTGAACCCGTGCCGCTTGAGCGCGGCAGCAACCAGCGTGCGCTCGCTCTCTTCCAGGCTGAGGCTGGAAGCAACCGGCGCGCCGGCCGGCTTTTCGGCAAGGGGCTGACCAAGGCCCAGATCCGCCTCGCCGATCAGGCCGCCATCGCCCAGCACCACTGCGCGCTCCACCGCCTGGGCCAGCCCGCGCACGTCATCGCTCCAGTGGGCCACGGCGATTGCCGCCTCTGCTTCGGGTGTAAAGCCCAGCACCGGCCGGCCATGGCGGCGTTCGGCCGCGCGGGCAAAGTGGCGGGCGAGCAGCAGCGCATCGCCGCCACGCCGCGCCAGCGGGGGCAGTGCGATGTCTACCGTACCGACCCTGGCCCGCAGCGCCGGCAACAACGGCTCGGCCGTCTGCGCCGTGGCGATGATGCGGACATCGCCGGGCAAGCGGGCAAGCAGGCGCCCCTGCGACACCTCGTTCAGCCGATCGACATGGCGCAGCAGCAGCGTGCCACCTGCCGCGCGCACGATATCGGCGCCGGCGACATCGTCGTGCACGTCGGCCGCGGCGCGCGCGTCGAGGGTCACCAGTTCGCCCGCCGCGCGCGCCGATGCATGATGGATCGCCCGGCTGGCCAGGCTGCGGCCCGAACCGGCCGGGCCAAGGATCAGCACATTGGCGGTCGTCGGCCCGACCCGCCGGATCAGATCGCGCACCCGTTCCATCGCCTCGCTGGCGCCCAGCAGGCGCGGCGGATCGGCCAGTGCGCCATCATGCTGCCGCAGTGCCGCGATTTCCCGGCGTCGATGGCGATGCGCGATCGCGGCGCGCACGCGTTCGAGCAGTTCCTCGTTGCGCCAGGGTTTCATGACGAAATCGATCGCCCCGGCCTGCATCGCGGCCACGGCGATGCGAATGCCGCTGTGTCCGGTGATCACCACCACCGCTGCATCCGGATCATCCCCCAGGAGCCGGGCGAGGGCCGCAAAGCCCTCCTCGCCATGGGTACGGCCGCGCGTGAAATTGAGATCCAGCAGGATGGCGTCGGCCGACGCCAGTTCCAGCGCCGAATAGGCCTCTTCCGGCTGCATGGCGCTGACCAGATCGATACCGGCCCTGGCAAAGAGGACGGATACGGCCTGGTGCACATCGCGATCGTCGTCGATCAGCAGAACGCGCGGAGCGGTTGACGGGCGTGGGGAAGTGTCCATTTCCGGACAGTGTGTGCGATATCGCAAACGCGCTTGTCCAGACAAACCTGATTTATTGTTTATTGGCAGTCAATTAGTTCAAAGCTCCAGACTTTGCGATACTTTCCGCATGAGCAACGGAGCATCTCCCGAATCACCGCGCAACCATGGCGCGGGCATGGACCGCCGCATCACGCGGCCCCGCCTTGGCCGCCGCTGGCGCTGGGTCGCCGGCGGCGTGGCCATCGTGCTGGCGGCAGGGCTCGCCTGGCGATTGCTGCCCGCGGCCGGATCGACCGACATTGCGGCAGCCACGATCGAGACGGGCGCTGTCGCGCGGGCGCCGTTCGAAGACTATCTGCCGATCCGTGCGTCGGTCGCTCCGAAGGTCACCACGCTGGTCGATACCCTGTCGGGCGGGCAGGTGGAAAAGCTGTTGGTGCAGGACGGCGCCTGGGTGAATGCGGGCCAGCCGCTGGCCACGCTGGTCAATCCCACGCTCAAGCTGGACGTTCTCACTCGCGAGGCGGAGATCGCCAGCCAGCTCGGCACCTTGACCGGTGACGAATTGTCCCTCGAACGCAGTCGTCTGGATCGGGCGGCGCAAACCGCATCGGCCAACTACGACCTGCTCAAGGCGCGCCGCGATCTGTCGATCCGCCAGCAATTGCACGATCAGGGCTTCGTTTCCGACGAAGGCGTCAAAAGCTATCAGGAAGAGGCCGATTATCAGCGCAAGCGCCTGGGCCAGCTGCGCACCGGGCAGGACCGTGAAGACCGCACTGCCGGGGTCCAGGCCTCGCGCCTGGCCGATACCCGCGCGCGGTTGACCGGCAACCTGGCTGCCGTGCGCGCCGGGCTGGATGCGCTGGTGGTGCGCGCGCCGGTCACCGGCCGTCTCGGCAACCTGGTCATCCAGCCCGGGCAGACGCTCAAGGCCGGCGATCACGTGGCCCAGGTCGATAGCGAAGGCGCGTGGAAACTCGTTGCCGATGTGGACGAATACTATCTCGGCCGTGTCGCGGTGGGCCAGCAGGCCAAAGGCGAGGCGGGCATCGGCCTGGTGATCACCAAGGTCCTGCCCGCAGTGGCCAACGGCCGCTTCCACATCGAACTGGGCTTTCAGGGCCAGGCGCCGCAAGGCCTCAATCGCGGGCAGACCATGGATATTCGCGCCACCCTGGGCGCCACCAGCAGCGCGCTGGTGGCCCCGGTGGGCGGCTGGCTGGACAGCGGCGGCGGCACCTCTGCCTTCGTGATCGACGCCGATGGCCGCCATGCCCGGCGCCGCGCAATCAAGGTTGGCCGGCGCAACCCCGAACAAGTGGAAATCCTTTCGGGCCTGGCCGCGGGAGACCGCATCGTGACCTCCAACACATCGTCCATCACGGGCGATACCCTCAACCTCCGCTGACCGAAGGGCTCCTGATGATCCGCCTAGAGAATATCCAGCGTCGCTACGTTTCCGACGATGTGGAGACGACCGCGCTTGCCGACATCAACCTGGAGGTTGCAGCGGGCGAATTCGTCGCGATCATGGGGCCTTCCGGTTGCGGCAAATCCACCCTTCTCAACACGCTGGGCACGGTCGATCGGCCCACGGCAGGCCGCTATCTGTTTGGCGATCGCGACCTGGTGGCGCTGAATGAAGCCGAGCTTGCCCGCTTTCGCGCGATGACGCTGGGCTTCGTGTTCCAGAGCTTCAACCTGATCGACGAGTTGACGATTGCCGAAAATGTCGAACTGGGCCTGATCTATCGCCAGGACAGCGGCGGCGATCGCAAGGCCCGCGTTGCCGCCGCGATGGACCGCGTCGGCGTATCGCACCGCGCACGGCACTTTCCGCACCAGCTTTCCGGCGGGCAACAACAGCGCGCCGCCATCGCGCGCGCCATCGTCGGCGAACCGAAGCTGATCCTGGCCGACGAGCCGACCGGCAACCTCGATACCGAAAACGGCCAGCAGGTGATGGATATTCTCACCAGCCTCAATGCCGAAGGCGCAACGATCATCATGGTGACGCACTCGCCCAGCCATGCCGACATCGCGCGGCGGCGGATCGACATGCTCGACGGGCGCATCGTCGCCTCGCTGGCCCGCGCGATCTGAGGAGGCATGCCGATGAACCGCTTTGCTTTCCTCACCCTCTATCGCTCGCTCACCCGCCACCGGCTCTATGCCGCGCTCAACATCGGTGGCCTGGCCATCGGCATCGCCGTGTTCCTGGTGCTTGGCCTCTATGTGCGGTTCGAGACGAGCTACGAGACGTGGTTGCCTCGCCATAATCAGGTCTATCTGGTGCAGACGGTGTGGAACATGCCCGACAGCCCGTTCAACGGCGCCTATCCCAACACGATGGGCGGCCTGCTGGAGGAAATGCAGGCCGATTTTCCCGGGCTTTCGGGCACCCGCATCAACAATGTGGGGGCCACGGTGCTGCGCGGCGGCATCGGCACGGCCGAGGATCTCGGCTGGGTCGACTCGCAGTTTTTCGACCTGTTTGATCTGACGATGCTGCAAGGCGATGGCGCACGCGCGCTGGCCGCGCCGTCCAACGTACTGATCGATGCCAATATCGCGCACAAATACTTTGGCACCACCGATCCGGTGGGGCAGACCCTTACGCTCAACATCGGCGCAGGAACCGCGCCCTATCGCGTTGCGGGGGTATTCGCTCCGCTGCCCCGCAATACCGATCTCAAGTTCACGATGCTGGCCCGCATTCCCAAGGGGGCGCCGCAGGGCAATGAAGACTGGTGGTATCGCTGGGGCAGCACATCCGTAAACACCTATCTGCGCTTTCCCGACCCGGCTGCGGCCAAGGCCTTTGCCGCCAGGATGCCGGCGTTCGTCGTCCGCCATGGCACCGCCGATCTGGGCGCCAACGCCGACAAGACGATGCAGCTCACGCTGCTGCCGCTTGCCGATCACCATCTCACCCCGGCTGGCCGCGAAATGGCCAGCGTGCGCCAGACCATCGTGACGCTGGGCATTGTCGGTGTGCTCACCCTGCTGATCGCGATCGTCAACTACGTGAACCTGGCCACGGCCCGCGCTGGCTTGCGCGCCCGCGAAGTGGCGATGCGCAAAGTGCTGGGCGCCAGCCGTGGCACGCTGGTGCGCCAGTTTGCCGGAGAGGCGGTCCTCACCACCGCGCTTGCCGCGTTATTGGCGCTGGCGCTGGCAGAACTGGGCCTGCCGCTGGTGAATGCCGCGGCCGGGCTCACCCTGTCTATCCCCTATGCCCTGGTCGTGCCCGCGCTGGTGGTGCTGGCGATTGTCGTCGGGATGGGCGCTGGCCTCTATCCGGCGGTGCTGCTTTCCCGTTTCCCGGCCGCAGCCGTCCTGGCATCGGCGCGTTCGCCCGGCGGTGGCCGCACCGGCGCCAGGCTGCGCGAAATGCTCGTCGTCTTCCAGTTCACCCTCGCCACCGCATTCATCATCGGCACCTTCGTGCTGGTGGCACAGACGCGCCATCTGCGGCAGGCCGATCTCGGCTTTGCCCGCGACGGGCTGATCGTGATCAAGAGCGGCGCCGGGCTGAGCGAGGGGCAACAGAGCACCATGCGCGACGCCATTGGCGGGCTGCCGATGATCCGTTCGGTGGCAATGGCCGATACCGCCGCCGGCGGCTTTGGCAACAACAACGCCAACAATATCGAGATACCGGGCCGCCCCGGCGAAGGCCCATCGCTGCGCGAGATCGTCGTCGGCCGCAACTTCTTCACCACGTATGGCGCGCGGGTGGTGGCCGGCCGCTTGTTTGATGATCGCCACGGGACAGACGATTCCAATGGCACCAAGGGAACCGAAAACCGCGCCATCGTAATCAACCGCACCGCCGTTCCCATGCTCGGCTTCCGCTCCGCACAGGATGCGGTCGGCAAGACAGTTGGCAAGGGGCGGCCGCGCACGATCATCGGCGTGGTCGACGACATGCGCTTTTTCTCGCCGCACGTGCCGATGGACGCCACGTATTACACCTATTGGAGCCGCTACCTCGGCGCGCCGGTCATCACCGTGCGCTATGCCGGCCCCATGGATGCCGCGATGGACGCGGTGCGCGCCACCTGGCGCAAGATCGCACCCGAAGTGCCGTTCGACGCCGCACCGGCCGATCAGGACCTTGCCAAGCTGTTTGCTGCCGATGACCACGCGGCCAATCTCTTCACCATCGGATCGGTCCTGGCCGTCCTGATCGGCTGCGTCGGGCTGTGGGGGCTCGCCTCGTTCAACACCTCGCGGCGGGTGAAGGAAATCGGCATTCGCAAGGCACTCGGCGCCTCGTCCCGCGATATCGTCAGGCTGCTGGTGGGCCAGTTCCTGCGTCCCGTGCTGATGGCCAATGTGATTGCCTGGCCGCTGGCATGGGTTGCCATGCGGCATTGGCTGGCCGGCTTCAGCGATCGCATTGCGCTCTCGCCACTCTATTTCGTGGCTGCGACGCTGCTGGCGCTGGGCATAGCGGTGGTCACGGTGCTTGCCCAATCCCTGCGGGCATCGCGGGCAACCCCGGCCTGGGCGCTGCATCATGAATAAGTCGATGCTGGTTGCCGCCGCGCTGGCCACGGTGCTGGCATCGCCCCCGGCTGCGGCCGAGACGCTCCGCGATGCAGTCGAGGCGGCCTATCTCGGCAATCCGACCCTTGCCGCTGCGCGGGCGCGGCAGGATGCGCTGGCCGAAACGCCCGAACAGGCCCGGGCGGCCGGGCGGATCACCGCCGCTGCCGACGGCGCGGCAGGCTATGACCGGTTCGATTATGATCGCGGCGCGGGAGGCACCGTTTCGGCCAGCCTGCCCATCTGGACCGGTGGCCGCATTGCGTCGGGCGTGCGCGCAGCTGATCGCGATGTGGCCGCCGGCCAAGAGGGGCTGCGCGATGCCGAAGCGGTGCTGCTTACGCAAGTCGTCGGCGTCTATGCCGAACTGCTTTATGACCAGCAGGCCGTCGAAATCGGCAAGGCCGATATCGCACTGCTCGATCATCAGGTGGCAGAGGCGCAGGCCCGCTATCGCCTGGGCAAGGCCACCCGCACCGATGTCGCCCAGTTGGAGGCCCAACGTGCCAGCGCCGGCGCAACGCTTGCCGCGGCCCAGGCCAAGCTTGATGGGGCCGCGGCCGATTATCGCGCGGTGGTTGGTCATGATCCCGGCGCGCTGGCACCGCCACCCGCGCTCGGCCCGCTACCGGCCACGCTGGCGCAGGCGCGTGCGGACGCCCTGGACGCCAACCCGCTCTACCAGCAGAGCCTGCGTGCCGCCGATGCGGCCGGCGCCCGGATCCAGCAGGCGCGCGCAGGCGGCGCGCCAACGGTGTCGCTGGGCGGCGGCTATGGCTATGACGTGCGCATCGGCGGGGCAGGGCCAGGCAGTTTCCTGCGTGCCGCGAATGTGGGGTTGACCCTGCACGTACCGTTTCTGACCGGTGGGCTGGTGGCATCGCAAGTGCGCCAGGCACAGGCCCAGCACCGCGCAACCATGTTCGATGCCGCCGCCGCCGGCCGCGAGGCGACCCGCTCCACCGATGCCGCCTGGGCCGCGCTGTCCGGTGCCAAGGCGCAGATGACCGCCAACCAGGCGGGCGTGGATGCAGCCAATCTTGCCCTGGGCGGCGTCAGGGCCGAATATGGCTTCGACCTGCGCTCGACGCTCGACATTCTCGTTGCCGATGAAAGCCTGCGCTCCGCCCAGCTCGCCCTGGCGCGCAACCGCAGCGACACGATCATTGCCCAAGCCGCCTTGTTGCGCGCCACCGGGCACCTCGATCATGATGCGATACCAGGCCCATGAAGCGCACCCAGCTGCGTTGCAGGTGTTTTAGCCGGATCGGAATTGGTCCCCGTTCTGGCTTCGATGGTCCCTCCCGCCTCGTTGGCCGCCGCCAAACTGGGGATGGCGCGTGCCCTTGGGTTGCCACGTCTGTCAAAACGGGGGACCGGAACAAGCCAGGTTGCTGCCGACCGTCGATCTCGCTAGCTGCTTTGCATGCGTAATACAGTTGCCGTGCTGAAGCAGATAGTTCCTTGGGCCATGATGGCCGTTCTGGGCTGGGTGCCGGTGGCGCAAGCCAGAACCCAGGCCTCGCTGCCGGACATGACCACCGTCTTGCGCGAACAGCGCGTGGAGAGCGCATCGGTCGCCTTGATCCGCAGCGGCCGCATCGTCTCGACGCGCGCTTGGGGCGTGGCTGGCCCCAACCGTGCGGCCAGGGTGTCCACGCCTTACAATCTCGCATCGCTGACGAAGCCGCTGACGGCCGAGGTCGTGCTGCGGCTGGTATCGGCTGGCCAGCTGGCGCTCGATGCGCCGATGGATCGCTATTGGAGCGATCCGGACCTGTCGCACGACCCCCGGCGTCTGAAGCTCACCGTTCGCATGGCGTTGAGCCATCGCACCGGATTGCCCAACTGGCGCGACGCGCAGGGGCTGGCCTTCGAGCATGATCCCGGCACGACAACGGGCTATTCGGGCGAGGGGTATCAATACGCCGCGCGTTATGCCGAGCATCGCACCGGGAAATCGTTCGTGGCGCTTGCGGGACGCTGGCTCTTCGCCCCGGCCGGCATGCGGGCTTCGGGCTATGTGTCCGCGCAGGGCGCGACGATGCCGCTCGCCGTTCCCTATGACGAGGCGGGCAAGCCGCTGCCCTTCGGGCCGGTCACGCACTACAATGCCGCAGACCTGGCGCACGCGACGGCGCGCGATTATGCTCGCTTCCTCATCGCAGTGCGGAACGACCGTGGGTTGGCCCCCTCCGTTGCCGCAGAACGCCGCCGGTCGCAGGCCGATCTGACCCCCGGGACATGTGCCGGAGCCAAAGCGACCAGTTGTCCGCCCTGGACCGGGTTTGGCCTGGGCTGGCAGCTCCTCGGCTTTCCCGGCGGGACGACGATGCTGCACACCGGCAAGGACGCCGGGGCTTTCACCTTCGCCGCCATCAATCGCGCCAGCGGCGACGGGATCGTCATCCTGACCAACAGCGACAACGGATGGCGGGTCATCCTGCCCATCCTCGAAGGCACCAACAGTGATCCCCAACTGATCGCCTTCTTGCGCGGCCAGATGAACTGAAAGGACCAAGCGCATGATGACCGCCATCGTCCTCGCCGCCGCGTTGCCCGCCACGCCAGCCCCGCCGATGAACGATCCGCTGACGACGGAGATCGGCGCGCTCGATGCCAAGGTGTTCGATGCTTACAACCGCTGCGACCTGCCGACCTTCTCCGGCTATTTCGACCCCAAGGTTGCCTTCTATCATGACACCGGCGGCGCTACGTTCGAGCGTGACGCGATGGTCGATGGCGTCCGCAAGTACATCTGCGGGAAGGTGAAGCGCGAACTGATCCCGACAACGTTCCGCGTCTATCCGATCAAGGACTTTGGCGCGATCGAGGAAGGCGAACACCGCTTCTGCGAACTGGCGACAGGACGGTGCGAGGGTATCGCCAAGTTCGTGATGGTCTGGGCAAAGCAGGACGGCGCCTGGCGGATCACCAGCGTGCTCAGCTACGGCCACCGTGCCGCGACACCGGCAGAGCAGCAAGACGCGGCAGGTCAGTAGCGACCTGCCGGCTGGCAAGATTGCCTTTGCCCGAACTCGCCATGAGAGGCGGCGAAATGGCACCTCCAAAGGGAGGGGCGTTCGAATGGTCGAGGGCATCCCACATCCCTGCCATCACGAATCAGATCGCCCGCCTTGTCAGGCCGGGCGCGGCCGCTTTCAGCCCAACGTCCGGCCATTGGCCAAGCGACAGGCGCTTCTCAACGCCATGAAGGCGATGTTTGAAGTACCAGATCTTCGTGCCTGAGGGCGAGACCTCAAGATAGAGGCCTTTCCCATCGGGCTTGCGATAGGGAGAGTTTGAAGCTGAAAATTTCGGGCAACGCCTTTTGCTAGGGTTCCGTTTCCCTCAGAAATGCCCCACTTGGCGTGAAAAGTGGTGAGAAAGCCTGGCACAAAGCGAGAGCATCCGGAAGACAAAATCGACCGAAAATCTAGCCAAGTCAATGTGCTGAGGCGTTTTGGGAATAAGCCCCTGGTGCCGCTTACAGGACTCGAACCTGTGACCCCCGCATTACGAATGCGATGCTCTACCAACTGAGCTAAAGCGGCTTGGCCCCGGTGGGCTGGCGGGCGATTAGCTTTGCGCGGAGGGGAATGCAATGGTTTTTGCGTGGGGTGGCGGCGGGTTTTTGGTGGATATCTTGCGAAATCCGCGGGCGCGCGTGGAATTTCCGGGCGATTGACCAAGCGCAATGCCGGTGGGTGCAGCGCGGGCATGATCGCTTCATGACAGAAACGGCATGCAGGAGTTGTGCATGACACACGTTCCCGGCGATCTTCAGGACGCCTTTTCCGACGATGCGGCGCTGCTGCACAGTTTGCGGGCCAGGAATGCCCACGTTCACAAGCTGGTGGAGCAATATCACGCGCTCAACCGCGCGGTGCACCGGATCGAAAGCGATGTCGCGCCCGCTTCGGACGAGCATCTCGAGGGCTTGAAGAAGCAGCGCCTTGCCTTGCTCGATGCTTTGGCTGAGCAACTGGCACTGGCCAAGGCAGCGTGAGCCCGTCACCGCCGCCCGGCGCGGGTGGGGTCAAGGCCGTCAAGCTTGTGGAGAACGCGGCCCAGTCGGCAAAAAGCAGGTTGACGTATCAGCCCGCGCCGCCTAGTTGGCCGCCCTACCGCGCGTCGCCAGACGCGGCGCGGCCTGGGGCGGAGTAGCTCAGTCGGTTAGAGCAGCGGAATCATAATCCGCGTGTCGGGGGTTCGAGTCCCTCCTCCGCTACCATCAAAGTCATTTTGTTCCTTTGCGTTCAAAGCGAGAAATGACTTCTCCGGAAAATTGGAACCACGTTTAAGCCCAGATTCCATTTGGTTTGAATGGGTCGTTGTGCCCGTCGCTGCGACCGTCCCAAGGCCATCCACCAGCGCGTCGTTGCCGCCCCAGCCATAGAGTGTGTCTGCCCCGTCCAGGTCGTTAGAGGACGTCCTTCGCCTCGGCCCCCGGCCAGGACATTGGCGCCTGCATTGCCCTTTCCGGTGAAGGGCGGCGATTTCAGGATGGCTGCTTGAATGTCCCGATTTCGGCCAGCAGCCATTCGCAAAAGCGACGGATCTTGCGGGACCGGCGGCGATGGTCGGGATAGGCGATCCAATAGGCCATACCCAGGCTGGACACCTGGGGAAACAATTGAACCAAACGCTTTTCGGCCATGTCCTGGTGCCAGAAAAACGGCGTCAGCATCGCCACGCCCTGGCCCGCCATTGCCGCATGGCCTTCGTTTGCCTGCGAATCCATGCGCACGCCCTGCAAGGATGCTTCGTCTGCGCGTGTCAGCCCCGCCTGCTGCAGCCAGCAGGCCCACGAGGGATCATGCGGGCTGATCAGGGGCAGGCGGAGCAGGTCCTCGGCCAGGATCTGCCCACCCTGTGCCGCCAGGAATGCCGGGCTGCACATCGGGGTAAAATCCTGCTCCATCAAGCGATGCGTCGCAAGATCGGGCCAGGGTCCGTATCCTGAACGCACCGCCACATCGATGCCATCGCCGGCAAAGTCGGCCAGCCCTTCCTGCATCAACAGACGCACGGCAATATCGGGATAGCACATCTGGAAGCGGCCGATCCGCCATGCCAGCCAGGCATTGGCAAATGTGGGCGTGGTCGAAATCGTCAGGGTGCCTTCGTCATCGGCGCGCATCTCGGCAAAGGCGGCCTCGATCATGTCGAGGCCCTTGCCAAGGTTTGCCGCCGCGCGCCGCGCTGCATCGGTCAGGACCACGCGCTGGCGCTCGCGCCGGAACAGCTGCTGGCCCAGATGGGTTTCGATCAGGCGAATCTGGTGGCTGACAGCAGCCTGGGTCATCCCCAGTTCTTGGGCGGCGGCGGTGAAGTTTTCATGTCGCGCCGCCGCTTCGAACACCCGAACAGCAGCCAGGGGGGGAATCTTGCGCATGCAAGATCATAAACACAGGTAATGATCTCTGTCGATCAATTGGTTGGCCAGAACGGGCGTGGGCTGGGTATTCCGGATGGCAGTTTTCACCGCCGCCGCAAGGATAGCCAGCCATGAACCATGCACCTGTGCCCTGTATGGATCGCCAACCATCGCACCATTTCACCAGATTGTCTTTGCTCTGGGAGACTATGCTGGGCGTCTCTGCCGTCTACGTGCGAACGGCGTTCGACAGCCCGTGGAGCATCCCGCAAAAGAGGGACCAACACCGCGCCCGGCCATAGTCCAGGCTTATGAGTTTGCGGCCCAGCGCGCTGGCGGCATCGCCCGCCTTGTCGCTTTTTTGCTGAGGACAGAGCGGGCGCGGATCTGATCCGGCGCCAACCAAGCCGGCGGCCAGCGCCGCTCCCTGCGGCTGTGTCGCCTGCATCCTGCCCGGCGGTCTCGTGCGCCCATGCTGCGCAGCGTTTTGCAAATCCTCCCTGATGGTGGCTGCGGCAAAAGCCCGCCGGTTCACCGCGGTTGCGGGCGTTCAGCCTGCGGCGCAGTGGTGCCCGGTGGGCGGCGAGGGCTGCTTGCCGCATATTTCGCGTGACAATGACTAAATCGTACATTAATGGGGATCTGGTCAGTTAGGTGGCCGTTAGCGCCGCCAGCGCGGAGGAGGGCTTGGCGCAGGAAGTTGGCGCGTTTCAGCAAACGATGAGAACGCTCTGTCCAAGCGGCCCGATCGCCACGGGCACGCCAATGGGCGTCGCATTCGTCGAAAGCCATGGGTTTGCATTCGGGCGTGGCTGCCGGGTGGGAATCCTGGCGTTTGCGGTGATCCACGACGCCAACTTCGCACAGGCCTGACGCCACAACGGCGCAGTTTAAAACCGGCGGAAAAGGCCGGGATTTCAAGGGAGAGGTTTGATGACCAAATATCTGTTGTGGTCGGCGGCGGCATGCGCCCTGGCAAGCAGCCCATCGCTGGCCCAGGCGCAAGACGCCGGCGCGGCAACCACGCCAGAAGCACCGCAGACCGGGATCGGCGATATCGTGGTGACGGCACAGCGGCGCTCGGAAAACCTGCAGCGCGTGGCCGTGGCGGTTTCGGCAGTCAATGCCGCGTCGCTGGTCAATGCTGGCGTCAGCCAGCCGCAAGATCTTTCCAAACTGGTGCCGGCGCTCAAGCTGGCGGCGTCGGGCGGGGCCGGTACGCAAGTGACGGTGCGCGGCGTGGGCAACTTTGCCGGCAATGCCTATGCCGAACCGGCCGTGGCGGTAAACCTCGATGGGGTTTACATCGCTCGCTCGGCTGGCGCCGACGGCTTGTTTTACGATCTTGACCGCGTTGAAGTGCTCAAGGGGCCGCAGGGCACGCTCTATGGCCGCAATGCAACCGCAGGGGCCCTCAACATCATCGCGCACAAGCCCGACGATGCCTATGAAGCCAGCGGCAACGTGACAGTGGGCAACTACAATCTGTGGCGCGGCGAACTGGCGCTCAATGCGCCGCTCGGTGGCGGTTCGGCGTTCCGCGTGGCCGGGCAGATCACCCGCCGTGATGGCTATTTCTCCGACGGCTATAACGACGATCGCAGCGAAGCGGTGCGCGCTCAGTTGAAACTCGTCGCCAGCGACCGCTTTCACGTCCTGATCGCCAGCGACTATGCGCACCAGGGTGGCAAGGGACCGGGCGCCGTGTTTTCGCCGTTCTTGTCTTCCAATGCCTATGCCGGGCCCACGGCCGATGGCAGCAATGCACTGCTGCGCAATGTCTCGCTTGGCATCACGGGTGGACAAAATCCCAATCTGCTGCCGGCATTTACCGACAAGGGCTATGTCAATGCCAACAACGTGGGCGTTTCGGCGACGGCCGAATATGCGTTCAACAATGCCACGCTGACGGTTATTCCGGCCTATCGGGACAGCAGCAACGATTATCTTCAGTACAACCCCGGCTTTCCGTTGCAGGTTTCGGAAAATGCCAAGACCACCTCACTCGAAGCGCGGCTGGCCTCGTCCAACAAGACGGCGCGGCTCCAGTGGTTGCTGGGTGGCTTCTTCTATAACGAAGACTTGCATTTCAACCTGTTTGCCAACCAGGGGGTATCGTTCAGCTATACCAATCCGCTGCTCAACACCCGCAGCTATGCCGCCTTCGGCCAGTTGACCTTTGCCCTGGCAGATGGCCTGCGCCTGACGGGCGGCCTGCGCTACACGCACGAGCACAAGACGCAGGCGGGCAACCACGGTTCGCCGCTGGGGGCTGGGCAATCCACTTCCACCTGCGCGCCCTATGATGCCACGACGGGCGCCTGCTATGCCGCGCTTAGCGGTGACCTGACTGCCAACCGCGTAACCTGGAAAGGTGGTGTCGAATACGACGCCGGCCCGCAGTCGCTACTTTATGCCAATGTCGGAACCGGCTTCAAGGCTGGCGGGTTCTTCGGCTCGCAGCCGCCCAACACCTACAAGCCCGAAACGCTTACGGCCTATACGATCGGCAGCAAGAACCGCTTCTTTGGCAACACGCTCCAGGTCAACGCCGAATTGTTCTATTGGGATTACCGCAACAAGCAGGTGACGCACCTTGGCCCGATCCAGCCGGCCGGCTTCGACCTCATCACCGAAAATGCCGGCAAGGCCGAAATCTATGGCTCGGAAGTGGAAATAACCTGGCAGCCCGCGCCGAGCGACACGCTGAGCGCAGACGTGCAGTACCTGCATTCCCGCTACAAGGAATTCACCTATACCCAAAGCACCGCCAATGGCCCGGCGCAGACGAGCTGCCCCACGACGGCCATTGCCGGGCAAGCGGCGGTTCAGGTCAATTGTGCGGGACGCACCGTGCCGCTTTCGCCCACGTGGACGGTGAACTTGTCCTATCGCCATACGTTTGATTTGGCGGGTGGATCGCGCATCGATGCGCAGGTCGGCACGCGGATCGAAAGCGGGTACTGGCTGGGCGAGGAGTATGTTTCTGGGCAATACCAGGACGCCACGACCGTTTCGAACGCCACGCTCACCTGGCACGCCGCGGGAGACCGCTTCTCGGTTTCGGGCTTTGTCGACAACATCGAAGACCGCGTGATCAAGTCGATGTCGTTCGTTCATCCCGTGCTCGGTCTGCCGGTGGTTGGCCTGCGTCCGCCCCGCACTTTTGGCGCCCGTCTCGGCTTCAACTTCTGAACCCGCGCCGGTTGGTTCTTTGCTTCTCTGCAGGCCATGGTCACCACGGGGGTGCTCATGGCCTGCAGCATCATGCCGTGGCCTGTCGCTAACCGCTGGCGCGCCGGCCGCGTTTCGGGCAATCCTTGCGGCGTGACCAGCCCGACGGACCTTGCCCCCACCGCGCTGCTGCGGCGCTTGCTCGTTTCGCAGGTACAGGCGGTGTTCCACGATCGGGCGAGGGGGCAAAGTCCGGTCGTGCGATCGGACAATGCATTGTTCGCGCGCGATTCGGTGATCTGGCGCGTGCACGGCGATGTGACCACGATGATGATCGGCGGCGTCGCGGCGCTGCTGTTGCAGATGTTGCACCCCGCCGCTCTGGCCGGGGTGTGGGACCACAGCACGTTCCGCAACGACATGCCCGGCCGGTTGCGGCGTACCGCGCGGTTCATTGCCGTGACGACTTATGCCGATCGTGCCCTGGCGGATGCTGCGATCGACAAAGTGAAAGCCGTCCATGCGCATGTGCAAGGCACTTTGCCCGATGGCACGCCCTATCGCGCCAGCGATCCGCGCTTGCTGGCCTGGGTTCACGTGTGCGAGGCACTATGCTTTCTCGACGCCTGGATCGCCTATGGCGAACCGGGCATGACGCGCGCCGACCAGGATACCTATATCAGGCAGGCAGGCCTGGTTGCGCGTCGGCTGGACGCCGATCCGGTCCCGGAAACCCGCGCCGAGGCGGAGGCACTGATGGCGGCATTCCGCCCCGAACTGCGCGCCGACCAGCGCACGCGCGAGGTCGCCCGCATGGTGTTGTCGCAACCCGCGCCCTCGCTGGCCGCCGCGCCGGCACAGCATGTGCTGTTTCAGGCGGCGGTCGATCTCATGCCGCCCTGGGCCAAGGCCTTGCACCAGCGGCACGTGATGCTGCCCGCCTTGCCGATCGTGCGCGGCGGCGCCTTTGCCATGGCGCGCACGCTGCAATGGGCGTTCGCGCCCGCACGCCAGCGGGCAGCGGGCGGGGGATCGTCAGACTGAGCGAGCGCAGCACCCAGGCGGCGCGGCGGCGCGGTTACCTGGCCGGCGACTTGCCATTGCGCCGGGGCAGAGTGCTGGCTATGCCCTTGCCGCCCGGTGCGCAATCGCCGGGCGCAAGATCGCGCCGGTGCCCGAGAGGGCTCAATCGGGAACGCGGTGCGGGGCCTGGTGCTCCAAATCCGTGGCTGTCCCTGCAACTGTAAGCGGCGAGCGCGATGCATACCGCTTTCCCGGTATCGGCGGGAAAGCAGCCACTGGGCCGGACGCCAAGACGGGCGAGGCCTGGGAAGGCATGCATCAAGCCCTGACCCGCAAGCCAGGAAACCGGCCGGCGCAGGTCGCTCGTTCCTCCGTCCGGGGGATGGCCTTGGCCCAGGGGATGGCCGCGGCACGGTTCATTCCGTCAGAGCGACGCCATCGCGGCCGGGCGCGGCTGCGCGGGCGCCATGCGTGGCGTGCGCGCGCAACAAGCGTGTCCGGTCCAGTCGCAACCCTGGCCGGAGTGTCTGTTCGTGCCTGCATCATCCCGTTTTTCCGCGTCGCCGCTGCGGCGGCGCATCACCGTGCTTATCGCCTGCCTGGTCCTTGCCAATGGGCTTGCCTGGGTCTGGGCGCTGGGCCTGTTCCACGCCCAACCGCTGATGCTCGGCACCGCGCTGCTCGCCTGGGGCCTTGGCTTGCGCCATGCGGTCGATGCCGATCACATCGCCGCGATCGACAATGTCACGCGCAAGCTCATGCAACAGGGGCAGCGGCCCGTCGCCGTGGGCCTGTGGTTTGCGCTGGGCCATGCCGCGATCATCGCGCTCGCTTCGGTGGCGGTGGCGCTCACCGCCACGGCGCTCGCCCGGTTTGGTGCCTGGCGCGAGGTGGGCGGGGTGATCGCCACCACGGTTTCGGCGCTGTTCCTGTTTGCCATCGCGGCGATGAACCTGGTCATCCTGCGGTCGGTGTGGCGCACCTTTGCCCATGTGCGGGCAGGGGGCACCTATGTGGAGGAAGACCTCGACCTGCTGCTTTCGGGCCGGGGGCTGCTTTCGCGCCTGTTTCGGCCGATGTTCCGCCTGGTCACGCGCTCGTGGCATATGGCGCCGCTAGGCTTCCTGTTCGGCCTGGGGTTCGACACCGCCACCGAAGTGGCGCTGCTCGGCCTTTCGGCCAGCCAGGCGGCGAGCGGGCTGGCGCTGGGCACCGTGCTGGTGCTGCCCGCGCTGTTTGCGGCGGGGATGGCGCTGGTCGATACGATCGATGGCGTGGTCATGCTCGGCGCCTATGAGTGGGCCTTCGTCAAACCCATCCGCAAGCTCTATTACAATATCACCATCACGCTGGTTTCCGCGCTGGTGGCGATCGTGATCGGCGGGATCGAGGCGGCCGCGCTGATCGGGCAGAAGCTGGGGCTGGGCAGTGCGCCCTTTCGCCTGGCCGCCGATCTGGCCGGCAATTTCAATGGCCTGGGCTTTGCCATCATCGGCCTGTTCGCGCTGTGCTGGCTGGCCAGCCTGGCGATCTATCGCTGGCAGCGGCTGGACGAGATCGAGGTGGCAGAACCATCCTGATGCCAAGGACAGTTGGCTTGGCTTCCGAACTGGGCTAGATGCAGTGACGAAGGACGGGCCTGGCCCGTCGTTCGCGAAGATCGCGTCGGTGCCCCGAGAGGGGCTTAATCGGGAATGCGGTGCGGGGCTTTGCCCCAAGTCCGCAGCTGTCCCTGCAACTGTAAGTGGCGAGCGCGATGCACTTTGTCTCCGGTTTTGGCCGGGGGCGGCCACTGGGCACCAAGTGCCTGGGAAGGCGTGCATCAAGCCCTGACCCACGAGCCAGGAGACCTGCCGGCGCACTGGTCGCTCTTGCCTTGATCCAGGGGATGGTCCGGGCACGGTAACACTTCCGTCTGGGCGACGAAGACTTGTGCGGCTGGGGCTGCACGGGCTTGCGTTGTGGCGGGCGCCTTCGTGCGCCGGCCCGCCGCCGCGCGCCCGGCCGGATCGTTCCGGTGAAGCCCTGCCTTTGTCCGTCGCTGGCGCGCGGAAGGGTTTTGTGCATGCCGGATTTGGCAAAAGTGCCCGTCACCATCGTGACCGGCTTTCTGGGCGCGGGAAAGACCACGCTGATCAGCCACTTGATCCGCAACGCCGGCGGGCGCCGGCTGGCGGTGGTGGTCAACGAATTCGGCACGCTGGGCGTGGATGGAGACATCCTCCAATCCTGCGCCATTCCCGATTGCCCGGCCGAAAACATCGTGGAACTGGCCAATGGCTGCATCTGCTGCACCGTGGCCGACGATTTCATCCCCACGGTAGAGCGCCTGCTCGCGCTCGATCCCCGGCCCGATCACATCCTGATCGAGACTTCCGGCCTGGCGCTGCCCAAGCCGCTGCTCAAGGCGTTCGACTGGCCCGCGATCCGCAGCCGCATCACCGTCGATGGCGTGCTGGCCTTGGCCGATGCAGAGGCCGTGGCCGCCGGCCGCTTCGCCCCCGATCTGGTGGCGCTTGAGGCGCAACGCGCCGCCGATCCGGGCGTGACCCACGAAACACCGCTGGCTGAAGTGTTCGAGGACCAGCTTGCCTGTGCCGACATGGTGCTGCTGACCAAGGGCGATCTGGCCGGGCCGGACGGGCTCGCGCAGGCCCGCGCGGTGATCGCGCAGACCGCGCCGCGCCCCATGCCGGTGATCGACCTGGCCGAAGGTGCCGCCGATCCGCGCGTGATCCTGGGCCTGAACGCGGCGGCGGAAGACGATATCGCCGCGCGCCCGTCTCACCACGATGGCGCGGACGATCACGAGCACGACGATTTCGCCAGCACCGTGGTGGCACTGGACGAAATCGCCGATCCGGCAGACCTTGCCACGCGCATCGCGCGCCTGGCGGCAGACCACGGCGTGCTGCGGGTGAAAGGCCATGTCGCGGTGGCGGGCAAGCCGATGCGCCTGCTGGTTCAGGCGGTGGGCGCGCGCGTGCGCCATCACTATGACCGACCCTGGCGCGCGGGCGAGCCGCGCAGCGGGCAACTGGTGGCGATTGCCGAGCGGGAGCGGCTGGAGCCGGAAGCGATCCGGGCGGCGCTGCTGGCCTGAGGGCAGGCGCGATGCACGTCCTCTTTCGCGAGAGCCACGGCCTGGAAGAAACCGCCGTGCCGCAAGACCTGGGGCAGGCCCCGGCAGACCTGGTCGTGCTGTCTTTCTCTGACAGCGACCTGGCTGCCTGTGCCGCCGCCTGGCACTTGGCGCGCGCGCGCGATCCGGCGTTTCCCACGCTGCGCCTGGCCAATCTGGCCGCGCTGGAACATCCGCTTTCGGTCGATACTTATGTGGAGCGCACGCTCGCCGGCGCGCGCGGCATTCTCATCCGGCTGATCGGCGGGGTGGCGTGGTGGCGCTATGGCCTGGGCCAGGTGGCGCAGCTGGCGCGCGAACGCGGCATCGCGCTGGCGGTCTTGCCGGCAGACGGGCGCGCCGATGCTCAGCTCGATGCCGCGTCCACGCTGGGCGAGGCACCTTTGCGCGAACTGGCGCGGCAGTGCGACGCGGGCGGCGCGCAAGGCATGGCTGCCGCGCTCGCCCTGCTGGCGCAAGAGGCCGGGCTGGGCCGTGGGGCCTCTGCTGCGATCGCGGAACCGCCGCTGCCGATGGCTGGGGGCTGGCACCCGCAGGGCGGCCTTTGCGATCCGCTGGCCTGGCAGGCCGATCCGGCCCAGCCGCTGGCGCTGGTGGTGTTCTATCGCTCCACCCTGGCGGCGCAGGATTGCGCGCCGATCGCCGCGCTGATCGCGGCCCTCGCGGCACACGGCATCGGCGCCCTGGGGCTTTACGTCACGTCGTTGAAAGAACCGCAATCGCGCGCCTTGGTCGAAGCCGCGCTGGACCGGCTCAGGCCCGCCGCCATCGTCAACGCCACGGCCTTTTCCGCGCGGGACGAGGCCGGGCACAGCCCGCTCGATGGCGCCGGCGCCCCGGTGTTCCAGGTGGCGCTGGCCACCGGCACGCGTGAGGGCTGGGCCGCCTCTGCGCGCGGCCTGGCGCCGGCAGACCTCGCCATGCATGTCGTCCTGCCCGAAATCGACGGGCGCGTGTTTGCCGGGGTGGCCAGTTTCAAGCAGGCCGTGGCGCAGGATGCCGCGCTGGGCTTTGCCCGCCAGGTTCATGCGCCCGATGCCGCGCGCATCGTCGCCATTGCCGGGCGCGTGGCGGCGTGGATCGCGCTGGCGCAGCGCCCGGCGGCAGAGCGCCAGGTTGCCTTGGTGCTTTCCATCTATCCGGGCAAGGCCCATGCCATGGCCCACGCGGTGGGCCTCGATGCGCAGGCCTCTACAGCCGCCGTTCTCGATGATCTGGCGGGTGCCGGCTATGCCATGGCGCCTGCGGGCGATCTGGCGGCGCGGCTGGCGGGGGAAACCCTGGCATGGCCGCTGGCCGCCTATGGCGCCGCTCTGGCAGAGCTGGCGCCCGCCTTGCAGCAAGACCTGGCGCAAAGCTGGGGCGCGGCCGAGGCGGACCCGGCGGTGCGCGACGGCGCATTCCACTTTGCCGCCTTGCGCGCCGGCCATGCCCTGATCGCGCTGCAACCCGAACGCGGCGACGTGGCTGGGCGGGACGAGAGCTATCACGATCTCACCCGCTGCCCGCGCCATGGCTATGTGGCGTTCTATCTCTGGCTGCGGGCGCAAGGGATGGACGCGCTGGTGCATATGGGCGCGCATGGCACGCTGGAATGGCTGCCGGGCAAGGCGGTGGCGCTGGGCGAACAATGCTGGCCCCAGGCGCTGATCGGCGATCTCCCGGTGATCTATCCGTTCATCGTCAACGATCCGGGCGAAGCGGCGCAGGCGCGGCGGCGCATCGGAGCGGTCACGCTGGGCCACATGCCGCCCCCGCCGGTGCGGGTGGCAAGCGGCGCGGGCCTGGCGCGGGTGGAGGCACTGCTCGATGAATTTTCCGGGGCCGTGGGCCTCGATCCCGCGCGGCGGGATCGGCTGATCGGCGCGATCCGGGCAGAGGCGCAAGGCCTGGGCCTGGAAACCGAACTGGGCCTTGCCCCCGATGCCAGCCCGGCCGAGGCGATCGCCCGGATCGACCGCTTCGTGTGCGACGTGAAAGACAGCCAATATGGCGATGGCCTGCACGTGTTCGGGCGCGGCAGCCAGGGCGCGGCAGAGCGCGCTGGCCTGCTGGCCGCGCTGGCCGGGCGGCGCGTGGCGGCGGGGCCGGCGGGTTCGCCCTGGCGCGGGCGGGCCGATGTCTTGCCCACCGGGCGCAATCTCTATGCCGTCGATCCGCGCAGCCTGCCCACCCGCGCCGCCCATGCGCAGGGGGTGGCCATGGCGCAGGAACTGGTGCGCCGCCATTTGCAGGACCACGGCGATTATCCGCGCGCGCTGGTGGTGAACCTGTGGGGATCGGCCACGATGCGCACGGGTGGCGAAGACTTTGCCATGGCGCTGCACCTGCTGGGCGCGGCGCCGATCTGGGACGGCACCAGCGAGCGGGTGACCGGCGTGGAAATCTTGGCCTTGGCCACGCTCGACCATCCGCGCCTGGACGTGACACTGCGGGTTTCGGGCCTGTTTCGCGATGCCTTTCCCATGCTGCCCGTGCTGTTTGGCCAGGCGGTGCAGGCGCTGTGTGGGCGTGATGAGCCGCCCGAGTGGAACCCTTTCGCCGGCCAGGCGCCCGCGCCGCGCGTCTATGGCCCGGCGCCGGGCCGCTATGGCCTCGGGCTGGGTGAAGCGGCCGAAACCTATGACGCGGCCAGCCGCCGTGCCGCTGGCGAAGCCTGGCTGGCTGCCTCTTCCCACGCGCTCGATGCAGCGGGAGAGGATGCCGCCGGCCTGCGCGCCCGCGTGGCGGCGGCCGATGCCTTTGTCCATGCGCAGGATCTGCCCGAAACCGACCTGTTGCTGAGCATGGACTATGCCGCGCACGAGGCCGGCTTTGCCGCCGCGCAAGCCGTAGCGGGCGGAAAGGCCGCGCTCTATCATCTCGACCATCGCGATCCCGCCCGGCCCGTGGCGCGCACCCTGAACGAAGAGATCGCCCGCGTGGTGCGCGCCCGCGCGGCGCAGCCGGGGTGGATTGCCGGCATGATGCGCCACGGCTTTCGCGGCGGGGCAGAACTGGCCGCCACGCTCGATCACCTGGGCGCCTTTGCCCATCTGGCGCCCGGCAGCGTGCCCGCGCACCTGATCGACCTCTATTACCAGGCCACGCTGGGCACGCCCGAAGTGCGCGCGTTTCTGAAACGCGACAATCCCGGTGCGCTGGCGGCGATGCAGCAGCGCTTTGCTGCGCTACATGCGGCGGGCCTGTGGCCCACGCGGCGCAATGCCATCCTGGCGGAGCTTTTGGCATGAGCGGCTTTCGCATCGCCGGCTGGTGCCCCGATGCCTGGCGCCCGATGGCGGCGGGCGATGGCCTGTTGCTGCGCGTAAAGCCGCGCCTGGCCCGGCTTTCGCGAGAACATGCTTTGGCGCTGGCCGGGCTGGCCACGCGCCATGGCAATGGCCTGATCGACATGTCGCGCCGCGCCAACCTGCAACTGCGCGGGCTGGACGAAGCCGGCTGGCAGGCCGCGCTGCACGATTTGCTGGCCTTGGGACTGGTAGACGCCGATCCGGTGGCGGAGCGCCGCGCCAATGTGCTGGTCGCCCCCGATTGGATCATGGGCGACGATACCGCGCGCGTGGCGGCGGAATTGCTGGCGCGCCTGCCCGAACTGCCCGCGTTGCCGGGCAAGGTGGGTTTCGTGATCGACGCGGGCGCCGCGCCCATGCTGCTGGGCGAACCGGGCGATTTCCGGGTGGAGCGGGGTGCGGGCGGTGGCCTGATCCTGCGCGCCGCCGGGCGCGCCACGGGCGTGGCACTGGTGCCGGGCCGGGAAGCCGATGGCCTGATCGCGCTGGCCCGCTGGTTTGCGAACAGCGGCTTTGCAGGGCGCATGGCTCGCCACGCCGCGCCGCTGCCCGCCTGGGCCACGGGCCAGGAAACCCCGGCCGCGTCCGCTGCGCCGCTGCGCCCCGGTCCCGGTGCGCTGGGCATGGCCCATGGCGCGCCATTCGGCCGGGTGGATGCCGCCGCGCTTGTCGCTGCGCTCGATGTGCCCGGTGCGCAGGCCCTACGCCTGACCCCGTGGCGCGTCATGGTGGTGGAGGGTGCCGGTGCCGGGACGGTCCCCGGCCTGATCGCCGATCCGACCGATCCGGTCTTGCAGGTGGAGGCCTGCCCCGGCGCGCCGGCTTGCCCGCAGGCCCATGTGCCCACGCGCGATCTTGCCCTGGCGTTGGCGCCGCTGGTGCGCGGCACACTCCACGTTTCTGGCTGCGCCAAGGGCTGCGCGTCCAGCCGCCCTGCCGCCCATGTCCTGACCGGCCGCGCCGATGGCCGGTTCGATCTGGCGCGTGATGCCCTGGCCGGCACGGGAACCCCGCTTTGCACCCAAGAGGTGCTCGCCCATTTCGAAAGGCTGACCGATGCCGCACAGCTATGAAACCGATGGCGCGGCGATCTATCGCCAGTCCTTCGCCACGATCCGGGCAGAGGCCGATCTGGCGCGCTTCGCCGCGCGTGAAGAGCCGGTGGCGGTGCGCATGATCCACGCTGCTGGCATGGTGGACCTGGCCCGGCAGATCCGCTTTTCGGCTGGCTTTGTCGATGCCGCGCGCGCCGCGCTGCGCGCCGGGGCACCGATCCTGTGCGATGC
This sequence comes from Novosphingobium rhizosphaerae, assembly GCF_050920675.1. Taxonomy (NCBI): domain Bacteria; kingdom Pseudomonadati; phylum Pseudomonadota; class Alphaproteobacteria; order Sphingomonadales; family Sphingomonadaceae; genus Novosphingobium; species Novosphingobium rhizosphaerae. The sequence goes on along the minus strand of NZ_CP137861.1, from coordinate 4,115,004 downwards.
ACGTATGGTCTCCGAAGGGATCACCCGCACGCGCCTGCCGGCCGGCAACGCCGTGGTCTGCACGCTGCACGATGCGGGCGTGCCTGCGCTGGCGCGGGCCATGGGCAACACCCGCTCCGCCGCCGCGCTGGAATTGTGGCGACCGCATCTGGCCGGCAGCGTGGTGGCCATCGGCAACGCGCCCACCGCGCTGTTCCACTTGCTCAACATGCTGGAAGATCCGTCCTGCCCGCGCCCGGCGGCGATCATCGGTTGCCCGGTGGGCTTTGTCGGCGCGGCTGAATCCAAGGCTGCGTTGTGGGAGTGGCAGGGCGTGCCCTGCTGCGTGGTGGATGGGCGCCTGGGTGGTAGCGCGATCACCGTGGCGGCGATCAACGCCCTGGCGAGCGACGCGGAATGAGCGCGGCTCCCAACGTTATTGCCGGCACGATCCACGGTGTCGGCCTTGGCCCCGGCGCGCCCGATCTGCTCAGCGTGCGGGCAGACCGGCTGGTGCGCACCACGCGCCACATCGCCTATTTCCGCAAGGCCGGGCGGCCGGGGCAGGCGCGGCGCATCGCCGCCGATCTGCTGCGCGATGATGCGGTGGAAATCCCGATGGAATATCCCGTCACCACCGAAATCCCGGTCAGCGATCCGCGCTACAACGCCTGCCTTGCCGCGTTCTATGCCCAGTGCACCACGCGCCTGGCCGCACTGGCCCGGGCCGGCGAAGACGTGGTCGTGCTCTGCGAGGGTGATCCCTTTTTCTACGGCTCTTTCATGCACCTGCACAGCCGTCTGGCGGGCCAGGTGCCGGTTCAGGTGGTGCCCGGCATCACCGGCATGGCCGGCGCCTGGAATGCCACCGGCCTGCCGATCACCTGGGGTGACGATGTGTTGACCGTGGCCATGGCCACGCTGCCCGAAGACGAACTCACCCGCCGCATCCGCGATACCGATGCGCTGGTGGTGATGAAGATCGGCCGCAACCTGCCCAAGCTGCGCCGCGCCGTGGCCGCTGCCGGGCGCGAGGGTGCGGCCTGGCTGGTGGAATATGCCGCCATGCCCGCCCAGCGGGTGACGCCACTGATGGAGGCGAGCGAAGTCACGCCCTATTTCTCCATTCTGCTGATCCACGGCCAGGGGCGCCGGCCATGACCGGAACGCTTGCCATCGTCGGCCTTGGGCCGGGCGACGAAGCCATGGTCACGCCGCAAGTGCGCGCCGCGCTCGATGCTGCTACCGATGTTATCGGCTATATTCCCTATGTCGCCCGCGTGGCGCCGCGCCCCGGCCTCACGCTGCACCCGTCGGACAACCGGGTGGAGCGCGAACGCGCCGCCCATGCGCTCGATCTGGCGGCGCAGGGCCGGCAGGTAGTGGTGGTTTCCTCGGGCGATCCCGGCGTCTTCGCCATGGCCGCCGCCGTGTTCGAAGTGGTGGAAGAAGGCGCGCCCCGCTGGGCCGATGTGCCGGTCAGCGTGCTGCCGGGCATCACCGCGATGCTGGCCGCTGCCGCGCGCGCCGGGGCGCCGCTGGGCCACGATTTCTGCGCGATCAACCTGTCGGACAATCTCAAGCCCTGGGCGGTGATCGAGCGGCGGCTGCGTCTGGCGGCAGAGGCGGATTTCGCCATGGCGTTCTACAATCCCCGCTCGCGCGCGCGGCCCGAGGGGTTCGCCCGCGCGCTGGCCGTGCTGCGCGAATGCTGCGGCCCGGCGCGCCTGGTCCTGTTCGCCCGCGCCGTCTCCACGCCCGAGGAGCACTTGCGCATCGTTACGTTGGCGCAGGCGCAGCCCGACATGGCCGACATGCGCACCGTGGTGATCGTGGGATCGAGCCAGACGCGCATGATCCACCGGGCCACTGGCCCGGTGCTTTACACCCCGCGCAGCCTTGATGGGGCCGCGGCATGAGCGATCCAGTCCAGCACCGCTTGCGGATCGTGCACCTCGTGGCGCGGGGGCAGGTCTGGCCGGTCGATCATGATCACCGGCAGGCCCAGCGCGCGCGCGGCGATCAGCTTGGCCTGCGCGCCGCTGCCGCCCGCGTTCTTGCACACTATCAGGTCTATGGCATGGCGTTGCAGCAGGGCCATATCGCCCTCCACGGTGAAGGGCCCGCGATCGACCACCAGCGCGTGATCGGGCAGGGGCGGCGGCGCATCGGGCGTGTCGACAAAGCGCAGCACATAGTGGTGCTGCCCCTGCGCGGCAAAGGCTGCCACATGCATCCGCCCCAGCGCCAGCAGCACGCGCCGCGCCGGCCCGGCCAGGGCATCCACCGCGCCGGCCACATCGGCCACGCGGGTCCAGGCGTCGCCCGGCTGCGTCTGCCAGGCCGGGCGGGTGAGGGCGATCAGCGGCACGCCAGCGGCCTGCGCGGCCGCCATGGCATGGGCGCTCATCTGCGCGGCAAAGGGATGGGTCGCGTCCACCAGATGCGTCACGCCGTATTCGCGCAGATAGGCGGCCAGCCCCTCCACCCCGCCAAACCCGCCGATGCGCACCCGCACCGGCTGCGCGCGCGGGGCCTGGGTGCGCCCGGCATAACTGAGCGTGGCGGCCAGACCCTGCGCGGCCAGCAACTGCGCCAACGCGCTCGCCTCGGTCGTGCCGCCCAGAATCAGGATCTCTGGCATGTCTGAACCGGCTCCCTGGTTGAGCATCATCGGCATGGGCGAGGATGGCCGTGATGGCCTTTCCGCCGCTGCCCGCGCGGCCTTGGCCGGGCAGAGGTGGTGATCGGCCCGCCCCGCCATCTCGCCCTGGCTGGCCCGCTTACGGCGCGGGTCATCGAATGGCCAGTGCCATTTGCCGACGGAATCGAACGGCTTCTGGCCTTGCGCGGGCGGCGTGTGGCTATGCTGGCATCGGGGGATCCGTTCTGGTTCGGCGCAGGCAGCAGTGTGGCAGCGCATCTCTTGCCCCACGAATGGGTGGCCCATCCCGCGCCCGGTACGTTTGCCCTGGCGGCGGCGCGGCTGGGCTGGGCCTTGCAGGATTGCGCGTGCCTGGGCCTGCACGCCGCGCCGCTCTCACGCCTGCGCCCGTATCTTGCGCCCGGCGCCTGCGCGCTTGTGCTGCTGCGCGATGGCGCCGCCGTGGCTGATCTCGCCGCCTATCTCGTCGCCACCGGGTTTGGCGAAGCCCAGCTTCATGTGCTGGAGGCGCTCGGCGGCCCGCGCGAACGGGTGCGGCAGGTGCGCGCCGATGGCTTTGCGCTGGCAGACGTGGCCCATCCCGTGGCGGTGGGCCTGGCCGTGGCGGGAGACGGGCTGGCCATGCCGGTCACCGCCGGCCGCCCCGATGCCCTGTTCGCCGCCGATGGCCAGATCACCAAGGCGCCCGTGCGCGCATTGACGCTGGCGGCGCTGGCCCCGCGCGCGGGGGAGCTGTTGTGGGACATCGGCGCGGGTTCCGGCTCCATCGGCATCGAATGGCTGCTGGCCCACCCGGCCAACCGGGCAGTGGCGGTGGAGGCCGATCCCTTGCGTGCCGACCGCGCGCGCGCCAATGCCACGGCGCTGGGGGTGGATCGCCTGCGCGTGATCACCGGCCGCGCGCCGGTCTGCCTGCCCGATGGGCCGCCGCCCGATGCCGTGTTCATCGGTGGCGGGCTGAACCCGGCGCTGCTCGATGCGCTGTGGGCGTGCCTGCCCAAGGGCACGCGTGTGGTGGCCAACGCCGTCACGCTGGAATCCGAAGCATTGCTGGCGCAGTGGCACGCGCAAGCCGGTGGCAGCCTGCTGCGCATCGAACTGGCCGATGCCACCGCGCTGGGCAGCCGGCGCGGGTGGAAAGCACGCTATCCGCTGGTGCAGTGGAGCGCGGTGCGATGATCGGCCATGGGATTGTTGCCGGCTTCGGCTTTCGCGGCGCTGCCACGCCCGCCGCATTGCGCGCCGCCCTGGCCTTGGCGCAACAGGGGCATCCGCCCGTCACCCATCTGGCCACGGCGGCAGACAAGGCCGCCGCGCTGGCCCCTCTGGCCCAGGCGCTCGGCCTGCCGCTGCTGCCGATCGCGCCCGAACAGCTGGCCCATTGCGCCACGCCCACGCAATCGCCCGCCAGCCTGCACGCGCGCGGCATCGGCAGCCTTGCCGAAGCGGCCGCGCTGGCTGGCGCTGGCCCCCATGCCCGCCTGCTGAGCGCGCGCCATATTTCGCCCGATCGCCTGGCCACTTGCGCCCTTGCCGAAAGCACAGAACGATGACCGTCCATTTCATCGGCGCCGGTCCCGGCGCGCCCGATCTGCTCACCCTGCGCGGGCGGGATCGCATCGCGGCCTGCCCAGTGTGCCTCTATGCCGGCTCGCTGGTGCCGGCCGCCGTGCTCGATCACTGCCCGCCCGGCGCGCACATCATCAACACCGCGCCGCTTTCGCTTGACCAGATCATGGCCGAAATCGCCGCCGCCCATGCCGCCGGGCACGATGTGGCGCGGCTGCATTCGGGCGATCTTTCGGTGTGGTCGGCCATGGGGGAGCAGTTGCGCGCGCTGCGGGCCTTGCGCATTCCTTTCACCATCACCCCCGGCGTGCCGGCCTTTGCCGCCGCCGCTGCCGCGCTGGAAGCGGAACTGACGCTGCCCGCGCTGGGCCAATCGCTCGTGCTCACCCGCACGCCCGGCCGCGCCAGCGCCATGCCACCGCGTGAAAACCTGGCGGCCTTTGCCCAGACCGGGGCGACGCTGGCCATTCACCTCTCGATCCACAATCTGGGGCAAGTGGTGGCCGATCTGCTGCCCGAATATGGCGCCGATTGCCCGGTGGCGGTGGTCTGGCGCGCGAGCTGGCCCGAGGAGCGCGTGGTGCGCGCCACGCTGGCCAGCGTGGAAGCGGCGGTGGCCGGCAGCATGGAGCGCACCGCGCTGATCCTGGTGGGCCGCGTGCTGGACGCCAGCGATTTTGCGCCCAGCAGCCTCTATGCCCCCGATTATGAGCGGCGCTTCCGCCCGCAACAGGCAGAGGCATGACAGTGCCGGGCCTGATGATCGCGGCGCCCAGTTCGGGCGCGGGCAAGACCACGCTCACGCTCGGCCTGCTGCGCGCGCTGGTGCAGCAGGGGCTGGTGGTGCAGCCGTTCAAGAACGGGCCTGACTATATCGACCCGGCGTTTCACCGCGCCGCTGCCGGCCGTGCTTCGTTCAACCTCGATAGCTGGGCCATGGCGCCCGGCCTGATCGATGCGCTGGCGGGCCAGGCGCAGGGGGCAGACCTCGCCCTGGCGGAAGCCTCGATGGGCCTGTTCGATGGCGTTGCGCAGCCGGGCGCCACCGGCAACGGTGCCAGTGCCGATGTGGCGCGGCGCATGGGCTGGCCGGTGATCCTGGTGCTCGATGCCTCGGGCCAGGCGCAATCGGCGGCGGCGACGGCGCTGGGCTTTGCCCGCTTCGATCCCGCCTTGCGCGTGGCGGGGGTGATTTTCAACAAAGTGGCCAGCCCGCGCCACGAAAGCCTGCTGCGCGCCGGCATGGCGCAAGTGGGTCTGCCGGTGCTGGGCGCCCTGCCGCGCCGCACAGACCTTGCCTTGCCGGAGCGGCACCTGGGCCTGGTGCAGGCACAGGAACACGCCGATCTCGACAGCGCGCTGGACAAGCTGGCGGCGTTCGTGCGCGATCATGTGGACCTTGCCGCGCTGATCGCGGCGGCATCCGGGCAGGCGGCCCAGCCATCGGCGGCCCACCTGCCACCCCCGCCGGCGCAGCGCCTGGCCGTGGCGCGCGATGCGGCGTTCTCGTTCCTTTATCCGCACCTGCTGCATGGCTGGCAGGCGGCGGGCGCGCAGATCCTGCCGTTCTCGCCCCTGGCCGATGAAGCGCCCGCGCCCGATGCGGACATGGTGTGGCTGCCGGGCGGATACCCCGAACTGCACGCCGGGCGCATCGCTGCGGCAGGGCGCTTCCTCGCCGGGCTGCGCCATCATGCGCAGACGCGGCCCGTGCATGGCGAGTGTGGCGGATACATGGTGCTGGGGCAAAGTTTGGTGGACAAGGCCGGCACGCGCCACGCCATGGCCGGGCTGCTCGGCCTGGAAACCAGCCATGCCGTGCGGCGCCTGCACCTGGGCTATCGCGCGGCGCGGCTGCTGGCGCCGGTGGGGGCGATGGCGGCGGGCACCGCCTTGCGCGGGCACGAATTCCATTATTGCAGCATCCTGGCCCAGCCGGACGAGGCGCTGGCGAGTGTGGCCGATGCCACCGGCGCTGCCGTGCCCGAAGGCGGATCGCGGCGGGGCCGCGTGACCGGTACGTTCTTCCACATGATCGCGGGGCAGGCATGATCCACCTCGATCTGATTGGCATCGGCACGGGCAATCCCGATCACCTGACGCTGGCTGCCGTGCAGGCGATGAACGCAGCCGATGTGATCCTTCTGCCCGATAAAGGCGCGGACAAGGCCGGGTTGATCGACGTGCGGCGCACGATCTGCGCGGCGGTGCTCACCCGCGCGGTGCCACAGGTGGAATTTGCCATGCCGGTGCGCGATGGCGCGGGCGATTATGCCGGTGCGGTCAACGCCTGGCACCACGCAATTGCCGGGGTGTGGCAGGCCGCCCTGGCGCAGGCCCTGCCGCAGGGCGGGCGGGCGGCCTTGCTCGTTTGGGGCGATCCCGCGCTTTATGACAGCAGCTTGCGCATTGCCGCACATTTGGCGGGCCAAGGCTTGCCGCTGTCGATCCACGTGGTGCCGGGCATCACCAGCGTGCAGGCGCTCACCGCCGCCCATGCCATTCCGCTCAACCCCCTGGCCGGGCCGGTGACCATCACCACCGGCCGCCTGCTGCGCGCGCATGGCTGGCCGCCGGGGGCGCTGCATGTGGTGGTCATGCTCGATGCCGGTGGCGCGTTTCGGGCGCTCGATCCGGCGGGCATTGCCATCTGGTGGGGCGCCTATCTGGGCATGGCGCAACAGGCGCTGGAGCATGGCCCCCTGGCCCAGGCCGCCCCGCGCATTCTGGCCCGCCGTGCCGCGCTGCGCGCGCAGCACGGCTGGATCATGGACATCTATCTGCTGAAAAAGGACAAGGGCGATGCAAGCTGCTGATCACGAGGCGCGCCACACCGAAAAGATGCGCAAGAAGCAGGCCGCGCAAGGCAAGATCATGGCCACAAAGACCCGCGAACAGGGCCTGCTGATCGTGCACACCGGCAAGGGCAAGGGCAAGACCAGCGCCGCCATGGGCATGGTGCTGCGCGCGGTGGGCCACGGCATGCGGGTGGGCGTGGTGCAGTTCGTCAAAGGCGCGATGACCACCGGGGAAAGGCGCGTGTTCGATGTCTTTCCCGATCACGTCGATTTCAAGGCCATGGGCGAAGGCTTCACCTGGAATACGCAAGACCGCGCGCGCGACGTGGCGGCCGCTCGCGCCGCGTGGGAGGAAGTGGCGCGCATGATCGCCGATCCGGCCTATGCCATGGTGCTGGCAGACGAGCTGAACATCGTGCTGCGCTACGATTACCTGCCGCTCGACGAAGTGCTGGCCGTGCTCGCCGCGCGCCCGGCGATGAAGCACGTGATCGTCACCGGCCGCAACGCGCCCTATGCGCTGGTGGAGGCGGCCGATCTCGTCACCGAAATGGCCCAGGTGAAGCACCCCTTCCGCTCTGGCGTGAAAGCGCAAGCAGGCATCGAATTCTGATCCCCCCGTTGAAGGATACCCCCATGCTCACACCCGTTGACGATGGCCCGGCCATTGTGGCCTGCAACACTTGCCGATTGAGCGCCGACGTGCGCGAAGATGACAATGGCCAGCGCGGCGGCGCGCGCCTGCTGGAGGCGCTGCGCGCGGTGCAGCAGGGCGATGCGCGCTATGCCGGCATCGCCTTGCAGGAAATGCCCTGCCTGTTTGCCTGCAAGGACCATTGCACCGTGCACCTGCGTGCGCCGGGCAAAGTGGGTTATGTGCTGGGCCGGTTCGCGCCCGATGAAGCGGCCGCCACCGCCATTCTCGATTATGCGGCCGCCTATGCGCAAAGCGAGCATGGCCGCGTGCCGTTCAAGGAATGGCCGCAAGGCGTGAAAGGCCATTTCATCACCCGCACCCCGCCCGCCGGGTTTGTTGCGGTATGAGCGTGTTTGCCTCTCCCGCCGCCTTTGCTGCGGCGCTGGCCGATCTCTCGGCTCCCGATGCTGGTGCCATTGCTGCTGCGCGTGCGCGGCAGGCGGTCTTGACCAAGCCACGTGGATCATTGGGCCGGCTGGAAGAAATCGCCGTGTTCATGGCCGGGTGGCAAGGGCGCGAGAGGCCCGCCATCGGCCAGGGGCGCACCGCGATCTTTGCTGGCAACCACGGCTTTGCCGTGCACGGCGTCAGCGCCTTTCCGGTCAGCGTGACGGCCGCGATGGTGGCCAACTTTGTCGCCGGGGGCGCCGCGATCAACGCGTTGGCCGGGGCGGCCGGGATGGACTTGCGCGTGGTGGCGCTCGATCTCGATCGTCCCACCGCCGATTTCACGGCTGGCCCGGCGATGAGCGAAGCCGAATGCCTGGCCGCGCTCAATGCCGGGGCGGAGGTGGTGACGCCCGATCTCGATCTGCTGACGCTGGGCGAAATGGGAATTGGCAACACCACTGCCGCAGCCGCGCTCTGCGCGCGCAGTTTCGGTGGCAGTGCGGCCGATTGGGCCGGGCCGGGCACCGGCCTGGATGCAAGTGGCGTTGCGCGCAAGGCCATGGTGATCGAACGCGCGCTGGCCCGGCATGCCGATGCGCCGAACCAGGCATTTGAAACCCTGCGCCGCCTGGGCGGGCGGGAGATTGCCGCCATGGCCGGCGCCGTGCTGCGCGCGCGGGCCTTGCGCATTCCGGTGGTGCTCGATGGCTTCATCACTTGCGCGGCGGTGGCGCCGCTGGCGGTGCAGGCGCCGGGCATCGTCGATCATTGCCTGGCCGGGCACTGTTCGGCGGAACCGGGCCATGTGCGCCTGCTGGCGCGGCTGGGCCTCGATCCGCTGCTCAGCCTGAACATGCGGCTGGGCGAGGGCAGCGGCGCGGCCGTGGCGGTGGGCGTGATCCGCGCCGCGCTGGCTGCCCATGCGCAGATGGCCACGTTCGACGAAGCCGGGGTGGCCGCCGGGCTATGACCGCGTTCATGCTGCATCTTTTGCGCCATGGCGCGCCCGAACAGCCAGGGCTGTTGCTGGGGCATCGTGATATGCCCTCTGCGGCACATGGACTGGCTGCTTGCGTGGCCCGCGCGCAGGGCTTGCGCGTGGCAGAGGTGATCACGTCAGACCTGCAACGCTGCCGGGTAGCGGCCCAGGCCATCGCCGCGCCGCTGGGCCTGGTGGCAAAGGCCGATCCGCGCTGGCGTGAGCTGGATTTCGGCGCGTGGGACGGCATGGCCCCGGCGCAGATCGAGCCGGCGGCATTGGCGGCGTTCTACCGCGATCCCGATGCCCACGCCCCACCCGGCGGCGAGCCTTGGGCAGCCCTGCGCGCGCGCGTGGCCGACGCGCTGGCCGCGCTGGCTCCGGTCGATACCCTGGTGGTAACGCATGGCGGGGCGATGCGCGCGGCACTGGCGGCGTTGTGCGGCTTCTCGCCGGAACAGGCCTGGGCGTTCGACTTGCCCTATACCGCGCTGCTCAGCCTGAAGGTTTGGCCCGTCAAGCCGCGCGTGGCGCAGATCGTGGGGCTGGCGGCATGAAGCGGCTGATCCTGGCAGCGCAGTTCCTTACCCGCCTGCCGCTGCCGCCGGTCATGGCGGATGAGGCGGACTTTGCCGCCTGCATGCGCTGGTTTCCCGCTGTTGGCCTGATCGTGGGCACTGCTGTGGCCGGCGCCGCCTGGGCCGGGGCGTGGATCGATCCCTGGACCGGCGCACTGGCCGGCGTGATCGCCTGGGTGTGGATCACCGGCGCGCTGCATCTCGATGGCCTGGCCGATATCGCCGATGCCAGCGGCGCCGCGCACGCCGCGCACCAGGACCGCGCGCGGCTGCTGGCCGTGCTGGCCGATCCCCATGTGGGCAGCTTTGGCGTGGTGGCCGTGGTCATGCAGCTTATGGCCAAGCTGGTTTTGCTGCACGCCGTGGCCGTGCAGCATGGGCTGGCCGCCGTGGTGCTGGTGCCGTTCGCGGCGCGCATCGGCCCGCTGGCCTGGGCGCGCTGGATGGTGCCGCTCCATGCCGGGCTGGGCGCGCGTTTTGCCGGGGCGATCCGGCGGCGCGATCTGGCGCTGTGGTCCGGCGCTTTGTTGCTTGCAGCCTGGTGGCACCCTGCGCTGCTGGTGGCGGTGCCAGCCATCGCGCTGTGGGGCCGGTGGCTGGCCACGCGGATCGGCGGAATTTCGGGCGATGGCCATGGCGCCGGGATCGAATGGAACGAAGTCGTTCTATTGTTGGCGGTGTGCGTGGAGGCGCGACTGTGGAGCTGAACCGGTTCACCTGGCACGGCGGCGGGCTGGCGGCGGCGCGGGTGCGCTATGGCGATGGCGATTGGCTGGACTTGTCCACCGGAATCAACCCTCGCCCCTGGCCCCACACCGCGCAAGTGCCGGTCGATTGGCAGGCACTGCCCGATGAAGCGGCGTTGCATGCGCTGGAGCGGTCGGCGGCAGGGCATTTCGGCTGCGCGGTCGATCATGTCTGCGCCGTGCCGGGCACCGAGATCGGCCTGCGGTTGGTGGGTGATCTGATCGGTGAGGCGGGCTTCCATGCCGCGCATGGCTATCGCACCCATGCCGCCATGCTGCGCGATAGCGTGGCGGTCGATGATCTGGCGGCAGCCGATGGCGGGCATCTGGTCATGGCCAATCCGGCCAATCCCGATGGCCGTTTGCTACCCCGCGCCGCCATGCGCGATCTGTTGGAACGGCGCGGGTGCAAGGGCTGGCTCTTGCTGGATGAGGCATTTGCCGACACGCATCCCGCTGAGAGCCTGGCCGGGGACGTGGGCGAGGCGCGGCGGCTGGTGGTGTTTCGCTCGTTCGGCAAGTTCTTTGGGCTGGCCGGCGTGCGGCTGGGCTTTGTGCTGGGGCCGCGCGGGTTGCTGGATAAGGTACGGTCGCGGCTGGGGGCCTGGCCGGTGAGCGCGGCGGGGCTGGCCATCGGCACCGCGGCCTATCGCGACGCGGGCTGGATTGCGCAGGCGCGGGTCGATTTGGCCGCGCAGGCCGCCGCGCTCGATGCGGGGCTGGTGGCCAAAGGCTATGCGCCGGGCGGCATGTGCCCGCTGTTCCGCCTGGTGCGCGGGGTGGATGGGGCGGCCCTGTTCGATCACCTTGCCCGGCAGCATATCCTGACGCGGCCCTTTGCTGCGCGACCTGATTGGCTGCGGCTGGGCTTGCCTGGCAATGCGGCCGCGTTGGCGCGGCTGGTGGAGGCCCTGCCCGAATGTATTGAGCCTGATCATGGCTGAACCCATGGTGCTGGCCGCGTTGTTGGTGGACGCGGCCATCGGCTGGCCCGCGCCGCTCTATGCACGCCTGGGCCATCCGGTGGGTGGCTTTGCCCGCGTGATCGGCTGGTGCGCACGGGGTTGGAACCGGCAGGAATGGGGTGCGACGCTGCGGCGGGCCATGGGCGCGCTGACCGCGCTGGTGCTGCTTGTGCTGGCGATTGGCGGCGGCTGGCTGTTGCAGGCACTGGCCGGCTGGCTGCTGGGGCCATGGGCCTGGGCGGCGGTGGCTTTGCTTGCCTGGCCGGGGCTGGCGTTGCGCAGCCTGCATGATTATGTGCGGCCCGTGGGCGTGGGACTGGCGCAGGGCGATCTGCCGGCGGCGCGGCGCGCGGTGGGGATGATCGTGGGGCGCGATACCGCCACGCTCGATGCCGCCGGCGTGGCGCGCGCCGCGATCGAGAGCCTTGCCGAAAGTTTTTGCGACGGCGTGGCCGCGCCGCTGTTCTGGCTGGTCGTGGGTGGGTTGCCTGGCCTCTGGACCTACAAGGCGATCAACACCGCTGACAGCCTGATCGGCCATCGCGAGGCGCCGTGGGGGCCGTTCGGCTGGGCAGCGGCGCGGCTGGACGATGTGTTGAACCTGCTGCCAGCGCGGTTGGGGGCCGTGCTGCTGTGCCTGGCGGGTGGAGGTGGCTGGGCGGTGCTGTGGCGCGATCATGGCCGCCATGCCTCGCCCAATGCCGGCTGGACCGAGGCAGCGATGGCCGGCGCTCTGGGCCTGCGCCTGGCCGGGCCAGTGGCCTATGACGGCGTGGTGCACGACAAGGCGTGGATTGGTGATGGCCGGGTAGAGGCGACGGCGGGCGATGTGGCGCGGGCCTTGCGCCTCTATCGCCGCGCCTGCGTGCTGCTGATCGTGCTAGCCGCGCTGTGGGCATGGAAAGGATCATGATGGGTGCGTTGATGGTGCAGGGCACCGGGTCTGACGTGGGCAAATCGGTGCTGGTGGCGGGGCTGTGCCGCGCGGCGGCGAACCGGGGCCTGCGGGTCTTGCCGTTCAAGCCGCAGAACATGTCCAATAACGCCGCCGTCACCGCCGATGGCGGCGAGATCGGCCGGGCGCAGGCGTTACAGGCGCTGGCCTGCCGCGCGCAATTGCACACCGACATGAACCCCGTGCTGCTCAAGCCCCAGGCCGATCACACCTCGCAACTGGTGGTCCACGGCAAAGTGCGTGGCACGCTGGGCAGCGGCAATTTCCGCATGGGCCGGGCGGCGCTGCTGCCCGAAGTTCTGGCCAGCTGGCAGCGCCTGCGCGCGCGGGCCGATCTCGTGCTGGTGGAGGGCGCGGGTTCGCCCGCCGAAATCAACCTGCGCGCCGGGGACATTGCCAACATGGGCTTTGCCCGCGCCGCCGGAGTGCCGGTGGTTTTGGTGGGCGATATTGACCGGGGCGGGGTGATCGCCGCGCTGGTGGGCACCCGCGCGGTGCTCGATGCGGAAGACGCCGCCATGATCAAGGGCTTTGTCATCAACAAGTTCCGGGGCGATGTGGCGCTGTTCGAGGATGGCTATCGCCAGATCGAAGCGCTTTCGGGCTGGCGCGGGTTTGGCGTGGTGCCCTGGCTGGTGGCCAGTGCGCGGCTGCCCAGCGAAGACGCCGTGGTGCTGGAACGCCACGCCGCGCCGCGCCCCGGTGCCCTGCGCATTGCCTGCCCGATCCTGCCGCGCATTGCCAATTTCGACGATCTCGATCCGCTGAAAGGCGAAAGCGGGGTGGAACTGGTGATGGTGCCGCCCGGCCGGCCGATCCCCGCCGATTGCGCGCTGATCGTGCTGCCCGGATCGAAAGCCACGCTGGCCGACATGGCCGCCCTGCGCGCCCAAGGCTGGAATATCGATATTCTGGCCCACCACCGGCGTGGAGGGCGCATCCTGGGCATTTGCGGCGGATACCAGATGCTGGGCCTGACGATTGCCGATCCGCTGGGCATCGAAGGGCCACCGGGCGAAGTGGCCGGGCTGGGGCTGCTGAACGTGACGACGGTGTTGACCCCCGACAAGGCGCTGCGCCGCGTGACGGGGCAGGCCATGGGGCAGGCCTTCGCCGGGTTCGAGATGCACATGGGCGAAACGCAAGGCCCCGATTGCGCGCGGCCCTTTGCCGTGCTGGACGGCAGGCGCGCCGATGGGGCGATGGACGCGGCGGGGCAGGTGATCGGCAGCTATGTCCATGGCGCGCTGGGTGGGCCGGGTTTGCGCGGGGCACTGCTGGCCTGGCTGGGCGCGCCGTCTGACGGGGCGGATCACGATGCCGTGGTGGATGCCGCGCTGGACGAGATCGCGCAGGAACTGGAGCGGCACATGGATATAGACGGATTGCTGGCCCTGGCGGCGCAGGATGCCTAGCCTGTTCGTGATCGGCGGGGCGCGGTCGGGCAAGAGCCGCCATGCCCAGATGCGCGCCGAGGCGAGCGGGCTGGCACCGGTCTATCTCGCCACGGCGCAGGCTTTCGACGGGGAAATGACCGCCCGCATCGCCCGCCACCAGGCGGAGCGCGATGGGCGCTGGCAGACGGTGGAGGCGCCGCTGGACTTGCCCGAGGCGATTGCGCGGGAGGCGGGGCCGGGCCGCGTGCTGCTGGTCGATTGCCTCACGCTTTGGCTCAGCAACCTGATGCTGGCGGAGCGGGACATTTCAGGGGCGCTCGACGCGCTGGAGCGCGCGGTGGCCGGGGCGGCGGGGCTGGTGATCCTGGTGAGCAACGAAGTGGGCCAGGGCATCGTGCCCGACAATGCCCTCGCGCGGCGCTTTCGCGACGAGGCCGGTTGGGCCAACCAGCGCATGGCGGCCTGCTGCGACGAGGCGGTGCTGGTCTGTGCGGGGCTGGCGGTGCGGTTGAAGTAGGGGGGGATTGCAAAAGCCCCCTCCTCTTTAGAAGAGGGGGTTGGGGGTGGTGTGGGGCCTTGCGCCAGGTTTCCACCACCCCCCGGCCCCCTCCTCTAAAGAGGAGGGGGAGTTGAGTCAGATTTTTGCCAGTTCTTCGTCCAGCAGTTGCATCACGCGGGCTTCGTCGGGGAAGCCTTCGGCGACCCAGCGGGCTTCCACGGCGCGCAAGGTGCGGGCGACGTCTGGCCCGGCGCCCACGCCGCGCGCCACGATCTGTCCGCCTTTGAGCGGCAGGCGCGGGACGGTCCAGTCCGCCAGGTCTGCGGTGTCGCGGCCGGCGAGGGCGAGGCGGTCGATGGCTTCTGCCATGCCCAGTTCATAGGCCAGTGCGCGCGCCGGGCGCGCACCATCGAGCACGGTGCGCGCGGCGGCGCTGGCGAGGCGCTTGCGCTGGGCGGCCGACAGGCGCAGCCGCGCGGCGACTTGGTCGGCCAGCGGCGGATCGGCCGGCAGCAGCGCGGCCATGCGACGCAGCGCATCGGGCGCAAGCCCCTCGCGCGCTTCGGCCGCGATCAGCGCCGGCAGCGCGTCCGGGTCCGCCTCTGGCAAGACTTGCCCCAGCACGCCCAGCTGCGCCATGCGCGTGACGGTGGGCGCGGGATCGGGCAGGGCGAGCAGGCCCAGCAGTTCGCTGGCAATCCGCTCGCGCGAGAGGCCTTTCATCCCCGGCGCCAGCGCGGCGCAGGCGGCTTCTGCCTCAGCATCGGCGGGGAGTGAGCCGAAGCGCGCCTGGAAGCGGAAATAGCGCAGGATGCGCAGGTAATCCTCGCGGATGCGCTGCTGCGCATCGCCGATGAAGCGCACGGTGCGGGTGGCAAGGTCTGCCTCCCCGCCGAAATAGTCGCTGATTTCCAGGGTGCGCGGATCGGCATAGAGCGCGTTGATGGTGAAATCGCGCCGCGCGGCGTCTTCGTGCCATTCCTGCGAAAACGCCACGGTGGCGTGGCGCCCGTCGGTGGACACATCCCGCCGCAGGGTGGTGATTTCCACCGGGCCGCCGGGCAGCACGGCGGTGATCGTGCCATGGGCAAGGCCGGTGGGCACCTGGCGGATGCCGGCGGCCTTGAGCAGGGCCTGGGTTTCTTCCGGCCGGTGCGGCGTGGCCATGTCGATGTCTTTCACATCGATGCCCAGCAATGTGTCGCGCACCGCGCCGCCGACATAGCGGCAGGTGCCTGCCCCGTCGGGATCGAGCGCGGCCACCAGCGCGGCCAGGTCTTGGCGGGCGGTCCAGGGGGCGGCGGGCAGGGTTGTGGTCATGCGGCGGGCCATTCCAGGCGTTTGGCGAGGTTGGCGATGATCGCGGCGGTCACGCCCCAGATGCGGTGGCCCTGCCAGATCAGCTCGATCGTGCGGCCGCGCTGGCCGTTCCATTCCGCCTCTACCCAGCCGTGGCGGCGCCGGTCCATCAGCAAGGCCAGTGGCGGTTCGAACCAGCCGGCCACTTCGGCCGGATTGGGCTGGAGCGCCAGGCCTTCGGGCACCACGGCCAGAACGGGCGTAATGTCATACCCGGTGCCGGTGCGATAGCGATCGGTCGGCCCGATGACGCGCACGTCGGCCGGATCGATGCCGAGTTCCTCGTTCGCCTCGCGCAGCGCAGCTTCGACCGGTGTTTCGCCCGGTTCGATCTTGCCGCCCGGAAACGCCGCCTGGCCGGGATGGGCGCGCATGTGGCTGGGGCGGTGGATCAGCAGCACGCCGGGGCCATCGGGATGATCGGCGCGGTCGGTCACGGCGATCAGCACGGCCGCCGCGCGCAAGCCGCCCGGCGGCAACACGCGCCAATCGGCAATCAGATCGGGAGTGGGCCCGTCATGCCCGGCGCGGTGCAAGGCGCGCAGGCGGTCGAACAGCGAAGCCGTCACGCTGGCGGCACCAGGGCAAAGTGGGCCCCCCGGCTGGAAACCCCAAGCGCTTCGGGCGGGGACACATCAAGGGCATGGGCCACCAATTGGCCATAAGTGCTGCGGTTGAGGCGCGCTTCCACGCCGTGGCGCACCGCCAGGTAGAATGCGGGCACATCGGGCGTGCCGGCCACGCGCAAGGGGTGCTCGGGCCCGCACAGCACGATATCGTCGGTGTTGAGGCGGAAGGCCAGCACCGCTTCGCCAGTGGCGGGATCGTGCCGCACTCCCATGTCGATGGCGATCAGCGCGGCATCGTCCACGGCAATGGCCAGGCGCTCGTGCGGGGTAACCAGCCAGTGCTGCGCGTCCGCGTCGCGCATCAGCAGCGTGGCAAAGGCGCGGACCATGGCCGGGCGGGTGATCGGGCTGCCTTCGTGCAGCCAGGTGCCATCGGCCTGGATGCGCATGTGGCTTTCCCCGCTGTGGGCGGGGCTCCACTGGTCCAGCGGGGGCAGGCGGCGGCTTTGCGCCAGCGCGGCGATTTCGCTCAGCGAAAGACCGGCCAGCTCGGGGGGAGGATCGTAGGGCACGCCTCGCAAGTGCCAGACTTGATCAGCCCCGCCAAGGCCCCAGCACGCCTTCGGCCGGGAGAACGGCAGGATTGGCGGTGCGGCACAGCAGGCGGTGCTGCTCGAACGGGCCGGGGAGCTGCCAGCCGCCGGTGTGGGCATTGCTGAAACCGAAAAACCGTTCGTAGTATTCCGGATCGCCGATCATCACCTGCGGTAGCGGTGCGCGCGGATCGATCGCCGTCAGGCTGGCCGTGACCAGCGCCTTGCCATAGCCGCGCCCCTGCTGCCCCGGCATCACCGCCACGGGGCCGACCATGATCATCGGCACGCGGCGGCCTTCGAGCGTGGTGAGCGCCACGGGCCAGCACTGGATCGTGCCGGCGAGCATGTCCTCGTCGTCGAGCGCGGCAAACGACAGGCCAGGAAGCCATTCCAGCCCCTCGCGCAGGCGATAGGCCGTGCGCTGGCGGCGTTCCGGTTCGAATGCGGCATCGAGCAGCTCTTCGACCAGTTGCGGATCGACGTCGGCCAGGGGAATGATCGTGGACAAGGGACAGGGCGCCTTTGCGCTGGGGAATCGGGAAAAGTCGCGCGGCCGATAGCGGCCGGGGGGCGGGGGTGCAAGCGATTGGGGGCCGGCGGCGGTGGGGCCGGGGCTTCGACAGGCCACGCCCGAACGGGATTTCAGAGAATCGCTCTCCCCCCTCCGTTCGCCCTGAGCTTGTCGAAGGGCGCTGGCGCGGCGCTTGACTGCGAGGGTGCTTCCCGTTGCTGGGCTCAACTCTCGCTGAACACGAAGGGGACGGCGGCGCGGCGATAATCGTCGGGCAGGATTTCGCGGCCCAGTGGCGGCTGCGCGCGGGCCGGGCACTCGGTGCGCTGGCACAGGCGGCAGGTCACACCCACCGGCGTTGCCGGCGTTGCTTGCGGATCGGCGCCGCGGGCGGCGGCCACGCGGGGTGCGTGGGCCGCCGGGCAGACCAATGCCATCGCCCGGCGCACCGGGGGAAGGCCGGGACCGGTGGGCACGTCCACGGTGCGAGCGACCGAAAAGAAGCGCTCGCCATGGGGCATTTCCAGCCATTGGGTCAGCACTTCACCGGGCCGGGCAAAGGCCTGGTGCAGGGTCCACAGCGGGCAGCCGCCGCCCCCTGCGGCCGAGGGCGCGGCAAACGGAAAACTGGCGCCGTCCATGCGCCGCGTAACGTTGCCGGCAGCATCCTGCTCCACCAGGAAGAACGGCACGCCTTCGTGGCCGGGCTTGTTCAGCGTGGCAAGGCGCAGCGCGGCGTGCTGCCATTCCAGGCCGAACAGGTCTGCCAGCGCCTGTGGATCGTGGCCGAGGGCCTGCGCGGCACGGGCAAAGCGGTCATAGGGCATGAGCAGCGCCGCCGCGCCCAGTTCGGCCAGGGCGCGGCGCACCAGTTGCGCGGCGGTGGCGCTGGCAAAGCTTTCGCCGCGCACGATGGCGGCGATATCGGGGCGCAGGCTGGTATAGGCAATGTGCAGGCCGATCTGCCAGGCGCGGCGCTGGGGCCCCAGGCACTCGTCGAGCAGGAGCTGTTCGTTGTGCCGGTCATAGCGGGCCAGCGCGCCCATCATCACGCTGGCCGGCATGGCGCGCACGCGCACACCGGCCTGGCGCAGCCATTCGGCACTACCGCCTGCGCTGTCGATTTCGGTGGCCACGGCTTCGGCGCGGGTTTCGAGCGCGGCAAACCAGTGCTGCCGCGCGCTCATGAAGCGCCGGGCTTCGCCCATCGGGTCCGCAGCCGGGGTAGCGGAATGGGCCTCGCGCCCTTCTGCCAGGGCCTGATTCGCGCGGGCATAGGCGCCGTGCAGGCGCAGCATCGCCTCGGTCATGCCGGGGAAGCTGGTGGCGAGGTCTGCCACTTCCAGCGCGGGCAGGTCGATTTCGGCAAAGAGCGGATCGCGCAGCGCCTCGGCCAGGCGGCGGGCGTGATCGTCGCGGTCCTGGGCGGCGAGGTCGGCCATGTCGAGCCGATAGGTGGCGGCCAGGCGCAACAGCAGGTCGGCCGTCAACGGACGCTGGTTGCGCTCGATCAGGGCGATGTAGCTGGGCGAAACGCCCATGTCCTCGGCCATGGCCTGTTGCGTAAGGCCGAGTTCGCGGCGCAGGCGCTTGATGCGCGGGCCCAGGTAGAGTGGGCGGGATGGGGCGGATGGTCGGGCCATGGCGGCATCTTGTCAGGCCTGTACAACTTTACAAGCAAAAGCTGTAAAGTTTGACAACATGACCCCGTAACGCATTCCGCAGTGCATCATGCAGCAGTAATTCCGGTTGCAGCGAAGGATCACGCATACCGGAAGGGGCACATGCCATGACGTACCAGCAATCGATCATCGAGGCCGATCGCACGATCACGCCCAATACCCATTGGGACGGCATCGCCGCCGAGAGCGTGGCGCGCATGCGCCTGCAGAACCGCTTTCGCACCGGGCTGGACATCGCGCGCTACACCGCCGCGATCATGCGCCGCGACATGGCTGCCTATGATGCCGATCCAGCCAATTACACCCAGTCGCTGGGCTGCTGGCACGGCTTCATCGGCCAGCAGAAGATGATTTCCATCAAGAAGCACTTCGGCACCACCAAGGGGCGCTACCTCTACCTGTCGGGCTGGATGGTCGCCGCGCTGCGCAGCGAATTCGGGCCGCTGCCCGACCAGTCGATGCACGAGAAGACCAGCGTTTCCGCGTTGATCGAAGAGCTTTACACGTTCCTGCGCCAGGCCGATGCGCGCGAATTGAACCAGCTGTTCCGCGATCTGGACGCGGCGCGCGCGGCTGGTGACCAGGTGCGTGCGGCCAAGATCCAGCACGATATCGACACCCACGAAACGCACATCGTGCCGATCGTGGCCGATATCGACGCCGGGTTCGGCAACGCCGAGGCGACGTATCTCCTGGCCAAGAAGTTCATCGAGGCGGGCGCTTGCTGCATCCAGATCGAAAACCAGGTTTCCGATGAAAAGCAGTGCGGCCACCAGGATGGCAAGGTCACCGTTCCGCACGAGGACTTCATCGCCAAGATCCGCGCGGTCCGTTACGCGTTCCTCGAACTGGGCGTGGACGATGGCGTGATCGTGGCGCGGACGGACTCGCTGGGTGCGGGCCTGACCAAGCAGATCGCCTTCACCCGCGAAGCCGGCGACATCGGCGACCAGTACAACAGCTTCCTCGATTGCGAGCCGGTCGACGCCACCACGCTGGGCCATGGCGACGTGCTGATCACCCGCGACGGGCAGCTGGTGAAGCCCAAGCGCCTGCCTTCGAACCTCTATCAGTTCCGCCCCGGCACCGGGGAAGACCGCTGCGTGCTCGATTGCATCAACAGCCTGCAGAACGGCGCGGACCTGCTGTGGATCGAAACCGAAAAGCCGCACATCGGCCAGATCGGCGGGATGGTTTCGCGCATCCGCGAAGTGATCCCCAATGCCAAGCTGGTCTACAACAACTCGCCCAGCTTCAACTGGACGCTCAATTTCCGCCAGCAGGTGTTCGACGCCTGGGCGGCGGAAGGCAAGGACGTGAGCGGCTATGACCGGGCGCGGCTGATGAGCGTGGACTATGACGAAACGCCGCTGGCGGCAGAGGCCGACGAGCGCATCCGCACGTTCCAGCGCGATGCGGCGCGCGAAGCCGGCATCTTCCACCACCTGATCACGCTGCCGACCTATCACACGGCCGCGCTCAGCACCGACAACCTGGCCCGCGAGTACTTCGGCGAGGCGGGCATGCTGGGCTACGTCAAGGGCGTGCAGCGCCAGGAAATCCGCCAGGGCATTGCCTGCGTCAAGCACCAGGCCATGGCCGGATCGGACATCGGCGACGATCACAAGGAATACTTCGCCCGCGAAGCCGCGCTCAAGGCCGGCGGCGCACACAACACGATGAACCAGTTCGCGGCCTGAGCCAGGCCAAGAATCAAGAGAAGCGAACCCAACACGAAGGAGAAGGACAATGGCTGAACCTGCCCGTGCCCGTGCAGTCCTCTCGACCGAGGACTTCAAGCTGATCCGCGAGGCCGTGCTGCACTACCTCAAGGATATCGAGGACAAGCCCGAATCGGTGAAGTTCTCGCACCTCTATCACCGCCTCGGCAGCGCCATCGGGCGCTAAGCCGCAGGATCGGACGACTTCGCTTTTCCTGGGGAGGAAAGGCTGGCCCGTCGCACGCCCAAGGGCGCGCGGCGGGCCTTCTTCTTGGCCAGGGCTTTGCGTGCTCGACAGCCCAAGGAAATCTTGGGCAGCCTTCAGCATTTCTCGAATGACCTTTATCAACCGAATCAGTAGAGAAAATGCATCGGCATGTCCGATCGCGGCTTTTGATCCTGCCAGCTTGCTCCGCGTCACCAAAAGCTAAAGCGCACGAAAGCGAGGCCATGTGGCCAGGTTCGTGTTCGGCCCCGTAAAAAGGAGAATGCGAATGTCCCGTTTGCTTGCCCAGCCCAAACTGGCCCGCCGAATTTCCCGCCAGCCGGCATCCCTTCGCGTTGCCGCGCCCCTGCCGCACCCTTCGTGGGGCACGCTGGGCGCCGCGCGGCCGGATGGCGAACGGCCCAGCACGGCGGAGGAATTTTTCCGCCGGCTGGGCCTGTGACGACAAGACCCCTGTAGAAAACCCCAAGGGTGCGCTTGCCCGCCTGAAACCGATTGTTCACGATAGAGGCCCATGAAGTCTGCGTTGATCATCCGCCACGTGCCCTACGAAGGGGTGGCCGGCTATCGTCAGCCGATCGAAGAGGCCGGTTATGTGGTTGACCGGATCGATGTGTCCGATCCGGCCTTTCCGGCGCTGGACCTGCGCGAGCCCGACCTGCTGATCATGATGGGCGGGCCGATGGGCATCTATGACCAGATCGAGCATCCCTGGATCCGCTGCCAGATGCGCCGCCTGGCACTGCGCCTGGCAGCCGACCGGCCCACGCTGGGCGTGTGCTTTGGCGCGCAGATGATTGCCGCAGCGCTGGGCGCGGATGTCTATCGCGGCCATGCCAAGGAAGTGGGTTTCCACCCCGTGCAGGTGCACGTTGCCGACAGCCCGCTGCGCCATGTTGCCGGCGTGCCGGTGCTGCATTGGCATGGCGACACCTTCACGCTGCCACCCAACGCGGAACTGCTGGCGTCAAGCCATGTCTATGCCCACCAGGCGTTTCGCCGTGGCAAGAACCTGCTGGCCCTGCAATTCCACGCCGAAATGGGCGAAGATCCGCGATTTGACGCCTGGATCGAGCAATCCCCCGAGGATGTCTCGGCCGCCGGCCACACCGAGGCCTCGCTGCGCCACGCGCACGATGCCCACGGCGGTGGCGCGGTTCAGGCCGGCCGGGCCATGATCGGGGAATGGCTGGCAGGATTGGCTTAGGGCCGCTTCAGCGCCGGCGCAGTTCCGTCACGATGCGCTGCGTGCGCGCGTCTGCCTTGGCCGAATGCACGACGAACAGCGCGTGCACGACACCGGGAATCCAGAACAACAGGCACAGGAACAGGTTGAGCACCGCCTGGAATGGCTTGCCCACCAGCAACAGCGCGAGCGGCGGAAACAGGATCGCCACAAGGTAGAGCACGGCATTCTCCGGGATTTCGGTTGCGAGCCTGTTGAAGATAGGAAGCCGGCGACGGCGGGCAATGCCTTGTCGATGAAGGGCCGATGGGCGTCGGCAGGCGATAGGCATCAAAGCCCATCCCGCCAAGCCGCCAGGCGCGCCACGGCTTCCTCTACCATCGCCGCCGGCTTGCAGTGGCACAGCCGCACGATGTGGCGCGGCGCGGGCGGCCCTTCCCAGAGGGCCGACAGCGGGATCGTGGCAACCCCGGCTTCGGCCACGGCGCGGGTGGCAAAGGTAGTGTCATCCAGCGTGAAGCCGCTTTGCGCCAGGTCTATGCAGGAAAACCACGTGGCCGTGCCCGGCAGCACGGCAAAGCCATGGGCCGCAAGGGCGCGCAGCAGCGCCGCACGCGAAGCGGCCCAGTCGGCCACCTGGCTATCGATCAGCGCGTCATCGGCCAGCCCCTCGGCCACGGCCCATTGCAGCATCGGCGGCGTGGTGAAGGTAAGGAACTGGTGTGCACGGGCCACCACGGCCGCCAGCGCCGGATCGGCCACCAGCCAACCCACTTTCCAGCCCGTGGCGCCGAAGATCTTGCCGGCCGAACCGATCTTGATCGTGCGGGCGGCCATGCCCGGCTCGGCCATCAGCGACGCGTGAAGCTGGCGATCGAAGCGCACCACTTCCCACACCTCGTCGCAGATGGCGACAAGATTGGCCTTCACGCACAGTGCAGCCAATGCGGCGCGCTCGGCGGCGGTGGTCACGGTGCCGGTGGGATTGAGCGGATCGTTGAGAATGAGCGCGCGCGTTCGTGGCGTGATCGCGGCGTGCAAGGCGTCGATCGGCATGGCCCAGGCCGGCGGGCTGAGCGCGACGAACACCGGCACGCCCCCGGCGCGGCGCACCAACGGGGCATAGGCGTCATAGGCCGGGGCCAGCACCAGCACTTCGTCACCGGGCTGCACCGTGGACAGGATTGCGGCGGCCACCGCCTCCGTCGCGCCCGAGGTGACAATCACGTGCTCGCGCGACAGGGCCAGGCCCTGGCGCCGGGCGTAGAACGCGGCCACGCCATCGCGCAGTTCGGGCACGCCGGCCATCGGCGGATATTGCTGCGATCGTTCTGCCATGGCGCGCGCGGCGGCTTGCGCCAGGGCGGGCGGGGGCGGCCCATCGGGAAAGCCCTGGCCCAGGTTGATCGCCCCGTGTTGCCGCGCCAGGCCCGACATGGCCTCGAAAATCGTGGTCGGCATCTGGGCGTAAAGCGGGTTCAGGCACGGCGTGGTCATGGCGGCTATTCTATGCGCGCGACACCGCGCGGCAAGGGCCGTTGCACTGCGATCACAATTTGCTAGCGTGGCTGGCAACGATCAAGGGGGCAGGCAGATCATGGGCAGGACGTGGCTTTGCGGCGTGGCCGCAGCGGCAATGACGGTGGCGGCGGCAGGGGCAGCGCCGGTGGCGCTGGCCCGGGGCCAAGCCGGCGCCGTGCAGGCAGACCTGATCCTGCACAACGGCCATGTCCTGACGGTGGACAGGCGGTTTTCCGTGGCGTCGGCGGTGGCTGTCAAAGGCGATCGCATTGTTGCCGTGGGCGGGGAAGGGCTGCTGGCCCGCTATCGCGCCCGAAACGTGGTGGATCTGCACGGGCGCACACTGATGCCCGGTTTCATCGACACGCACCTGCATCCCGCCCCGATCAAGCCGAGCGACATTGCCGTGGCGTCGGCCGCCAGCATGGCCGAGGTGCAGGCCATGCTGCGCGACAAGGCGCGCGCGCTGGGACCGGGCCAGTGGATCACCGGTTATGGCTGGCAGGAAGCCAACCTGGCGGAAAAGCGCAATATCACCCGCGCCGATCTCGATGCCGCGGCGCCCGACAATCCCGTGCTGCTGGTGCGCGCCGGGTCCCATTCGGCGGTGGCCAATTCGCTGGCGCTGAAACTGGCGGGCATCGATCGCAACACGCCCGATCCGGCCGGCGGCCTGATCGAACACGATGCGGGCGGCGAACCCAACGGGATCATCCGCGAAAGCTATGGCGCGGTGTTGCGCCTGATCCCGCAGCCCGGTTGGGACGTGATGAAGCCGGCGACGGTCACCTGGCTCAAATCGATCCTGGCGCTGGGCATCACCAGTTTCCACGACGCCAGCGGATCGATCGACGATGAACCCTATGGCGCGGGTGGGCCCAAGCCGGGCGAACAGGGGCTGGACCTGCTGGGCGCGGGCATGACCTTTCGCCGCGCGCGCGCCCTCTATGCGGAAATGGGCGAAAGCCTGCCCCGCGTGACCATGTACATCAGCTATCCCGGGGCAGAGCGGCTCAAGGCTTTTCCGCACCACACCGGCTATGGCGACAACCGCGTGCGGCTGGGCGCGATCGGTGAAAACGCGGTGGACGGCGGCTTTACCGGGCCGACCGCCTGGCTCCTGGCCGATTACAAGGGCCAGCCCGGCTTTCGCGGCAAGGGGCGGTTCACCGATGCGCAATTGCAGGCGATGGTCGATACCGCCGCAAGGGCGGGCTGGCAGTTGGGGCTGCACTGCATCGGCGATGCGGCCATCGTCCAGACCGTGGCCGCCTATGACAAGGCGCTGGGCACGATCCCCGATCCCGCGCACAAGCCCGCCGAACGCCGCTGGTTCACCGACCATTTCACGATTCTGCCGCCAGTGGCGACGATGCAGACCATGGCGCGCGATCATGTGATGATCGCGCAGCAGCCCAATTTCCTCTACAACCTGGAAGACCGTTATACCCAGGTGCTCGACGATTGGCGGCTGGCCCACAACAATGCGATCGCCACGCCGGTGAAGAAGTTCGGGCTGTTCATGGCCTTTGGCAGCGACAACCTGCCGGTGGGGCCGCTGGTCGGCCTCTATGCGGCGATCACGCGCAAGGGGCCGAGCGGCGCGGTGCATGGCGCGGAAGAAGCGGTGTCGCGGGCCGAGGCGATCCGCATGTACACCGCCAACGGCGCCTGGCTTTCATGGGAAGAGAACCAGAAAGGCACGCTGGAGCCGGGCAAGCTGGCCGACATGATCGTGCTGCCGTTCGATCCGCTGACGGTTGCGCCCGAAGCCCTGCTCAAAGGCAAGGTGGACATGACGTTCGTGGGCGGCAAGCTGGTCTATGACAGCCGAACCCGGGGGTAAACGCCCATGGGCAGCGCGGCCATGATGCCGCGCTGCCCAAGCGTGGGCCTGCCCGTCAATGCGCGGTGGCTGGATTGTAGCCGGGATAGAGCAGTTTGATATCCTGCGGGGCGTGGCACTGCTTGACCGCGGCGGTGGCGTGCCGCAGGCGCTCGGCGGTGAGCGAGGCATTGGCCAGGGCATGCTGGCGTTCGCGGGCCACCTCGTCGGCGGTGAACGGCCGGGTGCCGGCGGGCACGCTGTTGCCGCCCAGCACGAATACCACGTAGTTCATCAGGTCTGCCAGTTCGGCATTGTCGTGAATGCGGCTGTGCGCCACGTTGGGCAGGCGCAGCAGATAGGCGCGGCTTTCGGGCGTGCACATGAACCAGCCGACCCGGCCCATCAGTTCGGGCAATTGCGCGGGCACGGTGCTGCCGTTCACGCCATGGCAGCCGCCGCAATTCTCGATATAGTCCACGCGCGCCTGGTTGGGGTCTTCCATCACCTGCTGTGGCGGCGCGGGGGGCGTGGCATCGTGCGCCGCGGCAAGCCGCGTGGCCAGGCCCGCCCCCAACATGGCAGTCGCCGCCATCAACGCAATCCGGGCAAAGCGCATGGTGCCAGCCTCAGGCCGCGCCGACCAGCACGGCGGTGGAGCAATGGTATTCCATGCTCTGTGTGCCAAAGCACCAGATGATGTCGTTGTTGAGCTGCGGCACATAGATCTGCGTTTCGCGGTCGGCATTGTCGCAATTGCACTTGTTGCAATAGGATTTGCCGCAGCAATCGCGATAGGCGATCAGGTAGGACTTGCCGTCTTCGGGATTGACGCAAGTGCCCACCCACGAAACCGGGGAGGGTTCCGCGCCGGGCGGGCAGGTGTGCACCCCGCCGCCGCAGCAGGTGCACAGTGCGCCGTCGATCGCGCAATAGCGCCAGTAATCGCACTTGGTGTTGTCGGTCACCTGCGCGCCGCGGGCAAAGCCGGTCTTGGCTTCGGGCCCGCGATCGGGCTTGGCCGGGGCGGCGTTGGCGCGGCTGACGGGCAGCACGGGAAACAGCGGCGCGGCCACCAGCGCAGTGCCCAGGCGGGCCAGGATGCCCCGGCGCGAGGTGCCACCGGCAAAGCGACGCAGGACCTTTTCGCCCAGGCTGTCAGCATCGAAATGGATCATGATCGTTGCCCCTCAAAAATCTTGGCGTCAGGGTTCAGGCGACAGCGCCGTGCATCCGCGCCACATAATCCTGCACCGAATGGACCCGCATCTCGTGGGCGATCACCAGGCTTTCGAGATGCTCGCGGCTGTTGACCAGTCCCTTGGACAGGACCACGCCCTTGTCGTCGAGCAGCACGGCGAACGGCAGCTTGCCCACGGCAAAGGCCTGGCCCACTTCCGGACCGTTGACGAAGGGATAGGCTTCCAGGCCATGGCGGGCGATCATCTCGCGCTGGGCGTCCACCGTGTCGTCGCCCACGAAAGTCAGCGCCACGCGCTCGTCACGGGCAAACGACTTGGCCATGGGGATCAGGTTCTTGCACAGCGGGCAAGAGGCCGAGACGAACATCAGCAGGCGCAGCGGCGTGCCATGTGCCGCGCCGCCCACCAGGACCGGCGCGCCATCCAGGTTGCGGCTTTCCACCGCCTGGCTGGCCGCACCCACCGCCGGGCCACCGGCTGTGGTCAGCGCGCCGGCCGGCGCCACGCGCATGTGCAGCACGCCCACCTGTCGGGCCAGCGCCAGCAGCGCCACCACCAACGCGGCGATGACTACCCAGGAAATCCCTTGCGCAACGATCAGAGCCGTCATCATCGAACGCTTACCTTTCGCGCGTTTGCCAGGGGCGAACCCGCCAGCGCCACGATCGCATTGAACAGTTGGAACAGAAGGAACAGCACCACGCCGCCGGTCAGGCCCAGTGGCCAGGTTCCGGCCGGCAAAGGCAGGCCCGCCAGCGCCGGCACGAGCAGCGCAGCCAGGGCCACGTTGCGCGCTACCAACGGCCAGGCGAGCGGCTGGCGCAAGGCGGCATGCCCGCAGCCGCAATCGATATGCCCACGCCCGCGCCGCAGGTTCACCGCCATGGCCCAGGCAAAGACCAGCAGCAGCGCCATGGCCAGGGCCGTGGCCGGCACCGACAGCAAGCCGGACACCAGCAGGCCGCCCAGTGCCAGTTCCACCACCGGCAGCACGGCGGCCAGCGGCGCGACCAGCCCCGCGGGCAGCAGGCGATAGTTGGCCAATACGCCGGGCAGCAAAGCCCGGTGGCGCAGCTTGCCCAGCCCAGCCGTCATGAACACCAGCCCCACGCCGACCGTGGCGATCTGGCCCACCAGGGCCACCGCGCCCGCAAGATTGGGGGCGGCGCTCGTGATCACTGCGATTGCGCCACCGTGATCACGCCGTTGCCGGCTTGATCGAGCTTCCACGCCTGCTTGCCGGTGGCAAGGTCATAGACGTAGACGGTCTCGTCCTCTCCGGCGAAGACCAGGTGCGGCGTGGCTTCCTGCGTCACGGCGATCATGCGCGGTTCACCCGGCACGGCCATGCGCTTGACTACCTTGCGGGTGGCAAGATCGAGCTGCCACACTTCGCTGGCGCCAGCCTTGTGCGACCAGAATTCGCCCATGTGCATCAGCACGTAGAGCTGCCCCGTGGGGACATGCAGGGCCATCTGCTGCACCCCGCCAGGATACCAGTTCACCAGGTTCGGCGCGGAGGAGCCGGCCGGCACGCCGGCTGCTTCCTGAAGCGAGAACGGCGCGGAAATCACCGGCTTGGCACCCAGCGTCGCGGTATAGATCTTGCCCGTGTAGCTGAGCATCACGATCTGGTTCTTGGTGCGATCGACCTGGAAATTGTCGAAGATCGGATCGTCGGTCGCGGAAAAGAACGGCTCGCTGCGGGTGATCGCGCTTTTCGCCCCGGCAAGGCTGAGCGTGGCGAGCGAACCATCTGAGCACAGGGCGGAAATCCCCACGCCGGGTACGGAGACCAGGCTGGCACAGCCAGGCAGCTCTACCGACTTGACGAACTTGCGCGCCGCCAGGTCGACCACGTTGACCGACGATGCCGGGCTCATGTTGTAGACATAGCCAAACTTGCCGTCGGGGCTGACCACGAAATTGTTCAGGCGCCCGCCCACGAGCAGGCGGCCGGGGATGGGAATATCGGTCTGCAGCTTGAGATCGACGCTGTCGAACACCGAGACATAGTCCTGCCGCGTCCCGCGCGAGGCCTTGGTCCACAACGTCGAAGACACGTAATAGAACTTGCCCGCCGGATCGAGCGCCAGGTCGGTCAGCTGCGGCGTTTCGACATGGCCGAGCAGCTTGCCGGTGGTGGTGTCGTAGATCGCCGAGGAATTCTCGGTGAAGCCGCGGTTGATGAAGAACCAGCTCGCCTTGGGCGGCGTCAATTGCGCCACGTCGGACTGTTCGGGCTCGACCGAGGCGACCGGGGCCGCCATGGCCGGCGCCATCGCGCCGCCGAGCGCCAAAGCCAGTGTTGCAGATGCGAAGAAACGCCCCTTGATGGCAGCAAACGTCATCGTGGCCGGCCCCCGTTTGAATGTGACAGCCCGTGGTGATCGCGGCATCGGTATGGACGAGGCAGGATGGGGATTTTCCCCGAGTCCGGCATGCCCCCACCTGCCGTTGCGATCGCAAGTTTTGACGATTGTCCTATTTCAGTCAAGCGACATTCGCAGGCGCGGCAAAACTTTTTGCCTTATCTGGCATCACATGCTTGCGGCGGTGGGCACGGCAGGCCGGCAATGTCTTGCGGGGTGATGGTGCAGGCCAGATCGACCAGGGCCTTGCCGGCAATGGCGATGAATGCCGGCATCTGGGCCGCCCATGGCTTTT
Organism: Novosphingobium rhizosphaerae; assembly: GCF_050920675.1. Lineage (NCBI taxonomy): Bacteria > Pseudomonadati > Pseudomonadota > Alphaproteobacteria > Sphingomonadales > Sphingomonadaceae > Novosphingobium > Novosphingobium rhizosphaerae. The sequence goes on along the minus strand of NZ_CP137861.1, from coordinate 4,085,722 downwards.
CAAAGCCCAGGAACGGTGTCGCCCCTTCCATCGAGGCGCTGATATAGAGCGCCACGGTCTGCGCTTCCTGCGGTGAGAGCGCGGGATTGAGTTCGCCGACATATTCGCAGATCACGCCATGGACGCGGGCGTAGAACAGGGCGACGCGCTCTGCCACCACGGCGTTCTGGTTGGCCATCGCCCACAATTCGGTGAACAGCCGGGTCGTGCGCTTGCCCGCAATGTCTTCAAGGCACAGTGCGATCACGCGGCGCAGGCGTTCGCGCGGGCTGAGGCCGGGCTGGCGCACTTCGCTTTCAAGCACTTTGTCATAGCTGTCGAGCATGTCGTCCAGCAGGAGTTGCACCAGCATTTCCTTGCGCGGAAAGTGATAGCTGACGTTGCCCACTTTCATGCCGCATTCGGCGGCGATGCGGCGCACGGTGAAATGGGCGGCGCCATCCTCGATCAACACCTTGCGCGCGGCCTTGACGATGGCTTCGGCCGTGGCGGCGCCGCGGGCATAGCCGCCGGCGCGGGAAGAGAGAGACGCAGAGGCTGCTTCGGTCATCGCCACGACGCTATCACGGGGCGAACGGTCCGGCCAGTTGCCATCGTCACGTCATGAAACAACCCCCGCCGTGCCGGGGCACGACGGGGGCAGGGGAAACGCGCCGCAAGGACGCCGCGTCAATAGCGCACGGAGTATTTCAGGCCAAAATACTGTGGCTTGATCGGCATCGTGCGCGAGGATCCGGAGCAATATTCGATGGCGCAGAAGGTGTTCTTGGACAGCTGCCCGCGCCGGTCGAAGATGTTTTCGATGAAGGCCGTGAGCGTCCAGCTATCCTTGGACACGCCGGTGGAGAAATCGAAGCTGACGAAGCCTGGCGTGTTGCCGAGCAGCGCATTCTTGGTGGTATCGAGGTTGGACGTCGACATCGTCTGCGCGTGCATCGTGAACTGCGCGAAATCGTCGAGCGAGCCCCAATTGCCTTCATAGCGGGCCGAAAGCTGTCCCTTGAAGCGCGGCTGGCGTGGCAGGCGCGTGCCCTTGGCCGCGGCAATGGCATCGGGATTGCCCGAGCAATTGGTGAGCGGGGTGAGCGTAGCGGGATCGAGCACGCAGAAATCCTGCGTCAACTTGGCATCGTTGTACGCCCCCGAACCGCTCAGCGTGATGTTGCCCAGCTTGAGGTCGAAATCGGTTTCCACGCCGAGCACGCGCGCCTTGCCGGCATTGACCGTGCCGCCATTGCCGAAAAAGCCGAGCGGGATGACGGTGTACTGCACGCCCGTCCACTTTTCGTAATAGGCCGCCAGGTTCCAGCGCAGCATGTTGTTCCAGCTGGTCTTGAAGCCCACTTCGTAGTTGGTCAGGCGATCGGCCTTGTACGATCCCATCGCGGGCAGCGAATTGGTGCCGCCGGGACGGAAGCCGGTGGAATACGTGGCGTAGACCATCTTGTCGGACGTGACCTGCCAAGTCACGCTCGCCTTGTGCGTCTCGCCATTTTCCTCGTAGGGCGCCTTGTTGTTGTTGACGCAGGTAAAGCGCTGGTCGGCCGGGAACGGCACGGTGCAGCCCAGTGCCAGCGCGGTGGAAGCCACGCCGCTGAAGCCGTAGACCGAATTCTTGGCCTTGAACAAGCGGATGCCGCCCGTCACCTTGACTTGCGAGGTGATCGGCACCGTGCCTTCGGCAAACACCGCATAGTCGCGGAATTTCTGGTCGAGATCGACGTTGTAGAACCCGTCGCGCTTGACGGCGGGATTCCATTCGCAGCCGTCGTCGCAAGAGGTGGCCAGGTCGATCTTGCTCAGACCGGGGATCTGGTAGTCATCGTCCTGCGACTGCTTCTGGTATTGGAAGAACGCACCCACGGTCAGGTCGAAGCCCCAGGTCTTGGGCACCGAAAGCCGCACTTCCTGCGTCACCTTGGTCTGCTTGATGCGGCCGATGTAGGACTGGGTGGGGTTGATGAAGTTGCCGTTCTTGTCACGGAACTTGAGATAGTTTTCATAACCCGGACCAAGCTGGTCGTAGTGCACCGAGTAATAGGTGTAATCGCTGGTATTGTCGATCTTGCGCTTGAAATAGCCAGACGAGGAAACCAGGTCGAAATCGCCGATCTTGCCCTGGATGGTCAGTGAGGCTTGAACCCAGCGATCGATGTTTTCGGTGGGGCTGTAGTCGTGGACTTGCAGATCGCCGACGCGGGGATCGTAGTTGAAATAGCCCTTGGCGTCGAGATACTGGTAGGTGACCGACGGATAGAGCTTCCAGTCGCCCGCCTCGATCGTGGCATTGATGCGCCCGCCATAGCTGTCGACCGGGTTGTAATCCTTTTGCACCAGCGTGGCGTTGTCCACGGTGTAGGTGGTGTTGGGATCATCGTCGCCCAACTGGTAGGTATAAGTGCCGTGGGTGTTGTCGATGTAGCCACCTTCGTGGTCATAGAAGCCCATCATGCGCACGGCGACGTTTTCGTTCACCGGGATGTTGACGAAGCCTTCGACCATGGCGCCGGGCTTGCCCTTGCCATAGGCATCGACCTGCACATCGTATCCGGCCTCGAACTTGCCGATCTTGGCCTTGTTGGTGATGATGCGCAGCGTGCCGGCCAGCGAGCCGGCGCCATAAAGCGTGCCTTGCGGGCCCGACAGCGCCTCGACCCGCTCGATATCATAGATGTGCACTTCGGGCATGCGCGCCGGCGCCGAAATCGGCACGTCATCGAGATAAGTGCCGCTGGTCGAGAGCGCGCCGCCGTCCACGGCAATGCCGCGGAAATAGACTTCGCTCTGCCCCGGCCCAAGCCCTGAGAAGCTGACCGAGGGCAGCATGCCGGCATAGTCGGCAAACGTGGCAACCTGGTGCTGTTCCAGCTTTTCCGCGCCCAGTGCCTGGATCGAGATCGGCACCTTCTGCACGCTTTCGGCCTTGCGCGTGGCGGTCACCACGATTTCACCCAGGCCACCGGTGCCGTTTTCGGCGGCGGCATCGGGGGCAGGCGCCGGGGCGGCCTGGGCCAGCACCGCAACCGGTACGGCCATGCTGGAAAGGACGGTCGAGGCTCCGAGAACCCTGAGCGCACGCCTCATTTGCGACCCCTGATTTGCGACGGTTGTTCAAACACCATTGTTCATGCCCCCTGATGGCCTGAAGTTCTTTGTCTTTGCCGTTTTCCTGCGAACGGTGATCTGTGGTGCGATGTTGTATTTATGTCGCTCTATTGTGCAGTCGCCGCGCCGTCTTGCCCACTCGTGCGATCAATCTTTGCAGAGCGCGCCATCGCCCAGGCTCGCGTGCTGCGCGAATGGCAGCAGGCGTGCGCTTTTGCGGCGCACTGTATGCAAGGTATTGATTTAGCCCCATAGTACCGCGTTGCGGCGCATTTTGTACGACTGTCTGGAATTGGATAGTGCCACCAAATCCCAGGCTGTCAACAAAAATTCACGATCTGGCATCGCAGATTGCCGTGCCTGTGGCTGGTGCGCCATGACGGCTTTCTTCGCAGTTGCGTAATCGTGCAGGCGTGGCATGCTTCATTGAGGGCAAACACGGATGGCAGGAACTGTGATGGCAAACGAAATGGCCGGGCAGCGCATGGCGACGACGGGGACGGCCAATGCAGCGACGGCCGACGCGGCCACGACCGGCACAGGTACGGGTTCGGTAGAGGCGGCGCTGGGCCACGCGGCACGGTTGATGGCGCGCCAGCCTGCCTTGGCGCTTGCCCAGGCGCGCGAAATCCTGCGCGCGGTGCCTGGCCATCCCCATGCCGTGCTGATCGAAGGCCAGGCCCTGCGCGTGCTGGGCCGGTTGGACGAGGCGCGCGCCGTGCTGTCTGCCTTGGCCGCCAGCCAGCCACGCGCGGCGGCCGCTGCGGCCGAACTGGGCCTGACGCTGGCTGCGCTCGACGAGCGGGCCGAGGCCGCTGCCCACTTGCGCCGGGCGGTGGCGCTCAAGCCGGAACTGGCCCATGCTTGGCAGGCGCTGGCCGGCCTGCTGCGCGCGAGTGGCGACGAGGCCGACGCCGCCCAGGCCGAAATCGCCGGGATCGAGGCGGCATCCAAGGATCCCGTGCTGTTGCGCGCGGCCCTGGCGATGGGCGAGGGGCGGCTGGACGAGGCCGAGACGCACGTGCGCGCCCGTCTTGTCGCCTTGCCGGACGACCCTGCCGCGCTGCGCCTGCTGGGCGAAGTGCTATGGCGCCAGGGCGAGATCGACGCGGCCTTGCCGTTGCTGCGCGCGGCCGTGGCCCGTGCCCCGGCTTTCGTGGCTGCGCGCGAATTGCTGGTGCGGTTGCTGGCGACGGGCCCCGACGTGGCCGAAGCGCTCGACCATGCGACGCGGCTGGTGGCCGACGATCCCGAACACGGCGGCCACGCCATGCTCAAGGCCTCGCTGCTGGTGCGCATCGGCGATCAGGAAGGCGCGCGCGACCTTTATCGCGCGATCCTGACACGCGATCCGGGCCGGCCGCGGGTGTGGCTCAACCTGGGTCACGTGGAAAAGACGATCGGCAACCAGGCGGCAGCGATCAACGCCTATCGCCGCGCCGCCGCGCTCGATCCCTCCACCGGGGAAGCGTGGTGGAGCCTGGCCAATCTCAAGACCGTGCGGTTGGAGCGTCCCGATATTGCGGCGATGCGCGCCGCCCTGCCGCACGATGCCGTGGGCGGAGACCGGGCCGAAGACGTGGCGCAACTGCACTTTGCGCTCGGCAAGGCCTATGAAGACCTCAGCCGCGACGACCCCGCGGCGGCAGAAAGCGCGTTTGCCCATTATGCGCGCGGCAACGCGCTGCGGCGCAGCGTGCTCGACTATGACCCGGCGCGCACCGACGCGGCGGTCAACCGGAACATCGCACTGTTCGACAAGGCGTTTTTCGCAAGCCGCGAGGGTTGGGGGTGTCCCGCCGCCGATCCGATCTTCGTGGTGGGCCTGCCGCGCAGCGGATCGACGCTGGTGGAGCAGATCCTGGCCAGCCATTCGCAGATCGAGGGCACCATGGAACTGCCCGACATGATGCTGATTGCCGATCGCCTGCAATCGCGCGTCGACGCCAATGACGAGGACGGGGGCGAATTTGCCGACATGGCGGCGCTGCTATCCTCCCTGGGGCCAGACGAATGCCGCCGCCTGGGCGAGGAATACCTGGAGCGCACGCGCATCCATCGCAAGACCGATCGGCCCCACTTCGTCGACAAGATGCCCAACAACTGGCAACACGTGGGCCTGATCCGCATGATCCTGCCCAATGCCACGGTGATCGACGCGCGGCGTCATCCGCTGGGCTGCTGCTTTTCGGGGTGGAAGCAGTACTTCGCGCGGGGCCAGGTGTTCAGCTATGACCTGAGCGAGATCGGCCGCTATTACGCCGCCTATGTGCGGCAGATGGCCGCGTTCGACCGCGTGGTGCCGCAAGGCGTGCACCGCGTGATCTATGAAGAGATGGTGGCCGATACGCCGGGCCAGGTGCGCGCGCTGCTGGCGGCGGTGGGCGTGCCGTTCGAGGACGGCTGCCTGGCGTTCTGGCAAAATCGCCGCGCGGTGCGCACGGCGAGCTCGGAGCAAGTGCGCCAGCCGATCTATACCGATGCGGTGGAACACTGGAAGCGGTTCGAGCCCTGGCTCGATCCCTTGCGGGTGGCGCTGGGGCCGGTTCTGGGCAGTTATCCAGGCGTGCCGGCGGGCTGGTAAACCCGCCGGCTGCTGCAATGATTACGCGACGTTGAGCGTGACGTCGATGTTGCCGCGCGTGGCGTGGCTGTAGGGGCAGATTTCATCGGCCTTGGCCACCAGCGCTTCGGCGGCGGCGCGATCCACGCCCGGCAGGTTCACGGTGAGCGTCACGGCCAGGCCAAAGCCGCCATCCGCACGCGCGCCGATGCCCACGGCCGAATCCACCACGATGTCGTTGGGCACGCGGGGCAGGGCCTTGTCCTGCGCCGCGGCAAACTTCATCGCGCCGATGAAGCACGCAGCATAACCGGCGGCAAAGAGCTGCTCGGGATTGTTGCCCGCGCCGTTGCCACCCAGTTCCTTGGGCGTGGCCAGCGTCACTTCCAGGCCATTGTTGACACCATCTTCGGCAATCGTGGCGCGGCCATCGCGGCCACCGGTGGCCTTGGCATGGGCGGTGTAGAGCGGCTTGATCGACATGAGGGATGTCCTTTCCTGGGTTTAAATCGAAAACGACTAAATCGTGTGCGATCTAATTAGTCGAGTCGCGCTCAAAGGTCAAGCCCTTGCGATTGGATCGTGTGCGATTTATCTTGGCGCCATGGAAAACCAGACGCCCGACCCGATCGAACCCACGCTCTCAGGCCCGCAAGCCGCCGCGCTGCTTGCTGCGCGCGGGCAAGCCGTGGCGCCGGGCGTGCCGGGGCAGCCCTTTGCCAACATGCTGTGCTTTTCGGTCTATGCCGCGCAACTGGCGTTCAACCGGCTCTACAAGCAATTGCTGGCGCCGCACGGGCTGACTTATCTGCAATACCTGGTGCTGGTGGCGCTGGCCCAGGCGCAAGACCGCACCGTGGGCGAACTGGGCGAGGTCCTGTTCCTCGAATCCAACACGCTGACCCCCTTGCTCAAGCGGATGGAAGCCGCCGGCCTCGTCGTGCGCCGGCGCGACACCCAGGACGAGCGCGTGGTGCGCGTGGCCCTGGCTCCGGCCGGGGCCAAAGTGGTGGGGGAAGTGGAATGCGTACCGCTCGACGTGCTCTCGGCGCTCGACATGCCGATGGGCGATTTGCAGCAGATGAAGGCCGCGATGGATCGCTTGGGTGCGGAATTGCGGAAGACGGGAGGCTGAGCCCGAAGGGTTTGGGAATGTTGGCTTGCGCTCAGTTTTGGATATAATTAGTAATGATGCTATGTACGGGCGTTGCTTTTACCCTGAGGTGGTAAATTAGATGCAAGCGGTTAAGATTAGGGTGACTGACAAACGCAACGACGTCGAGAGTCTTGTTGAGATCCGTTTCGTAGAAGTTGAGACTGGGCGGCGGCTAACCGCAGCGATTGCTCGACGCGTTTTAAAGCGTGAGTTTCCAGAGCTACGTTCGATGACCTTCGTTCAGCCTTTCGAAGATGGCTGGACCGCTCAACGCGCCATCAGGCCAACCGAAAATTGTGAATACCACTTTGTCTGGCGAAATTACTGCCTCTTGCCAGCTTGACGCAATTCAGGCGGCCATCAACCGGCAGCCAACCATCACTTTCAGCCGTTTCCCTCGCCATTCCCGCCTGCGCGAGAATGGCGAGGTTGGAGGCGACAAAGGCAGATTCTCACCAAAACTCGGACATTTCAGCCAACTTCGTGATGCGTCACGCTGTTTGAACTTGATGCGCTTCATTGCCGGGGCCACTCTTTCCCAAAATCCCACACGAAGCCACGAAGTCACGAAGAGAAGCGCTCTCCTCGTGTCTTCGTGTGAAATCTGTTGGCACGCGGAAGTGCAGATAAAAAGCTGATTCTCTGCGTCTCTGCGTCTCCGCGCGAATCAAAATTCCGTTGCGCTTTCCAGATTGTGCAAGGTGACCGGAGCATATTGTGCGCAAGCGCCCAGTTGCTGAGATTATCGCAGCGGAGCATAATATCTTAAGGTGTGAATGCGGCGATAGTTTTTCGGAGATTGGGGAAGGCGATTATGCGGAGGGGCGTTTATATCGTTGCCAGTTTTCTCGCGCTGGTGCTGGGAAGTTGCGACAGCAAGCATGCAACGCCACTGGCGCCGCAGGAAAAAATCACTCGAAATTCACCAGAGCCTGATCACCAGATTGCGAATATATTCCCCGATGCAAACGAGGTTCGTTTATTTGTGGAAGCGGAAAATAGTGGCGTAAACGGTGTTCAGAAATTTCGAAATCCGCGTGGAAGAATTCTTGAATCCAGGCAGCGCGCCGATTTCGAAAAGGCATTGTATTTGACCGATCCACCGGATCAGGTGGCCGCTTGTTTTGACCCGCACCATTTCTTTCGATATTACAATCACGGCCATCAGATTGGCGTGGTAGCGGTCTGTTTTTGCTGTGGTGGCGTTGAGGTAACGGGGGATGCACACCTCCCGTCCTCGAACCAGATCGTTGCCGCGAAATACGACCAGATAAAGAAAGTTGTCGTTGCTCTCGGGGAGCCGACAAACGTTATCTGCGGTAATTAGGGAACGACCGTTTGCCACCACGATCCACCATGGCCATTGCGCCAAGCCCCCACCCGACGCGCCCAAAACACGAAGGCCGCCCTCGAGCGGAGAGCGGCCTTGCAGTGCGCATGCTGGCGACAAATCAGGCCGGCAACCCGCTGATCGCTTTCATTTCCATAAAGTCCTTCAGGCCATAGAGACCGCCTTCGCGGCCATTGCCCGATTGCTTGTAGCCACCGAACGGGGCGCCGGGGGTGGGGCCCCAGTTGTTGATGGCCACCATGCCGGCGCGCAGGGCGGGGACCACTTCGGCGGCCTTGGCCGGATCGCCGGTGATGCAGGCGGACAGGCCATAGCTGGTGTCGTTGGCGATCTCGATCGCCTCATCCAGGCTGTCATAGGGAATGATCGTGGCCACCGGGCCAAAGATCTCTTCCTGGGCAATGCGCATCTGGGGCGAGACGTTGGAAAACAGCGTCGGCGCAATGTAATAGCCACGGTTGACTTCGGCCGGCAGGTCGGGCCCGCCGCATTCCAGCGTGGCGCCTTCGTCGATCGCGGACTGGATCAACCCGCGAATCTTCTCGTGCTGCGCCTTGTTGACCACCGGGCCCAGGTGCCCGCCTTCTTCCAGCGGATTGCCCACTTTGGCGGCGGTGTACATCGCCTTGACGAAGGCCGCGGCTTCGGCCTGGCGCTCGCGCGGCACGAGGATGCGCGTGGGAGAGATGCAGCTTTGCCCCGAATTGACCAGCGGGCCCGAAGCCGTGGCGGGCAGTTGCGTGGAAAAATCGGCATCGGGCAGGACGAGGTTGGGCGATTTGCCGCCCAGTTCCTGGTGCACGCGCTTTACCGTGTCGGCAGCGGCCTTGGCCACCATGATGCCGGCGCGGGTGGAGCCCGTGAAGCTGACCATGTCGATATCGGGGTGGCTGCTGATTGCCGTGCCAACACCCGGGCCATCGCCCTGGACCAGGTTGAACACACCGGCTGGAACGCCGGCGGCGTCCATCACTTCGGCCAGGATCGCGGCACAGGTGGGGCATTCTTCCGAAGGTTTGAGCACCATGGTGTTGCCTGCCGCCAGCGCCGGCGCCACCTTGAGCGCGATCTGGTTGAGCGGCCAGTTCCACGGCGTGATCAGGCCGACCACGCCAATCGGCTCATAGGCCACCTGGAACGCGCCATTGTCTTCGACAAACTGGAAGTTCTTGAGCGCGGCGATCGTGCCCATGAAGCCGCCGATCCCGGCGCCCACTTGGGCCGTGCCGGCAAAGCTGACGGGCGCCCCCATTTCTTCAGCCATGGCGCGGGCCAGATCGGGAATACGCTTCTTGTATTCCTCAACGATGCGGGTCAGCAGCGCGAGGCGTTCGTCGCGCGTGGTGCGACTGAAAGTCTTGAACGCCCGGCGAGCGGCTTGCACGGCGGCGTCCACGTCTGCGGCAGTGCCCAGAGTGATCGCGGCGCATGGCTCTTCCGTGGCGGGGTTGATCACCTCGTGGCGGCGGCCCCCCTGGCTATTGACCCACTGGCCATCGATATAGTGCTGAAGGTGTTCGCGCATCGCGCTTCTCCGATCAAAAGTTAGTTTGGCTAACTTTTAGGGACGCGCTTGGCGGATGGCAAGGCCGGTTGCCATATGCAACCTGCCCAAGATTTCACGCCGTGCACCATCGGTTCGAAAGTGCACGGCGCGCTTGATCAGACGGTTCGGCGGCCGGTGAACAGCTGCACCAGGCCCACGATGATCGCCAGGACCAGCAGGATGTGGATGACGCCGGCGGTCACCTTGAAGGCGAAAACACCCAGCGCCCAAAGCACGAGCAGGACAAGGGCAATGGTCAACAGCATGGCAGGCTCCTGGAACGGGGGCGCCCCGCTTTTTTTGGGAGCAGTGGCGCGGATTGGCATCCTTATGACGATGGAAACTGCGCAGGATGGCCATGGTTCCCGAAGCCTCGCCAGCGGCTTAACCGCAGATTTTGGGCGGTTAACGGTTATCCGCTAACCATTTATTGGGAATATTCCTCCACATTTTTCGAAGAGTTTGGCGCGCGCCGCGCCGATCCCAGGGCCGGGGGAAGCGAAGGGTGAGCGAGGAACAGCGCACGGGCTGGATTGTCGGTGCCACCTTCGCGGCACTATTGGCGCTGTCCGCCGCACTGATGGCCGCGTTCAACCACTCGGTCCATGTGGCCGATGCCTTTACCCGCAAGGACGAGCGCGAGATGGTCGATCGCTATCTCGAAGGGCGCGTGCGCACGGTGATCATCGGGCAGACTGGTCAACTGGTGTGGGATGAAACCATGCGCCACGCGGTGGCCCGGACCGATACCAACTGGATGGATCGCGAACTCGGCATGTTCCCCTGGACCAACCAGGGCGCGCAGGAAACCATGCTGGTGGAGCCCGATGGCACGCTGGTGCGCGGCTGGCGGCAGGGCCATTATGACCCGGCCTATCCCTATGGCCCACTGCGCTGGCAGGTGGAGGCCGCGCTCGACCTGGCGCGCAGCAACCGCCGGATTTCGGGCACCATGGCGCGGTTCGAACGGCGGGGCGGTACACTGTGGCCGGTGGACCGGCGCGGGGCGCCGCTCACGCGCTGGGCGTCTTCGCTGATCTGGCGGGGCGGCCGGCCCATGCTGCTGACGGTGGCGGCAATCGTGCCCGACCGTGATTATGCCCTGCTCAAGGCCGAGCCGCGCTATCTGGTATCGCTGCGGGTGATGGATTCGCAGGTGCTGCGGGCGCTGGGCGCGGATCTGCTGCTGCCCGATTTCCGCTTCGTCAGCCGCGCGCCGCGCGATCCGGCGCTCAACATCCTGGCACGCAAAAGCGCCGATGGCAGGCCGGTGGGCTATTTCGTGTGGACGGCGCAATTGCCCGGCCCGGCGATCTGGCAGGCCGCGGCGCCCTTGCTGGCCACCTGGATCTTCCTGTTCCTGGCCGTGCTGGCGGGCGGCGTCATGATCGTGCGCCGCATGCGCGATACCACCCGCCATCTCCAGGCGAGCGAGGCTCAAGCGCAATACAACGCGCTGCACGATCCGATGTCGGGCCTGGCCAATCGCCTGTACTTTGCCGAACGCCTGCGCGGGGAACTGGACATCGTCATCGCCCAGCGCGCGCAGGGCGGCCAGGGTGACGTGTTCGTCGCCTATATCGATCTCGACGCGTTCAAGACGGTGAACGACACGATGGGCCACCACGTGGGGGACGAACTGGTGACCCAGGTGGCGCAGCGCCTGCGCGACGGGTTGTTGCGGACCGACCTGATCGCGCGCTTTGGCGGCGACGAATTCGTGGTCATGCGCCGCACCACAGGCGGGCTGGGCGCGGCGAACGCCCTGGGGCGGCAAGTGGTGGGACTGATGGCCGAGCCGTTCATCATTTCGGGCCATAGCCTGGGCGTCACGTGCTCGTGCGGGATCAGCTGGGGACCGGGGCAGACCGAAGACGCCGACGAACTGCTGCGCCGCGCCGACATTGCCCTCTACCGCGCCAAGCAGGGCGGCCGGGCGCGCTATCGCTGCTATACCAACGGCATGGAAGCGACGGAGCGCCTGGCGCGCGAGCTGGAGCTGGAGCTGCGCCGGGCCATTGCCGCCGACGAGCTGGAAGCCCACTTCCAGCCGATCGTGGACCTTTCGACCTGGCAGATCGAGGGGTTCGAAGCCTTGCTGCGCTGGCCACACCCGCAGCGTGGCGATATCGGCCCGGGCGTGTTCGTGCCGATTGCCGAGCAATGCGGGCTGATGGTGCCGCTAGGCACATGGATGTTGCGCCGCGTGTTCACCCAGTGCCGCAACTGGCCGGCGTGCGACCTGTCGATCAACCTTTCGCCGATCCAGATCATGGCCCACGGCTTTGTCGAGACGATCCAGTCGCTGGTGGAGGAAACCGGCATTTCGCCGCGCCGGGTCATCCTGGAAGTGACCGAAGGCGTGATGCTCGATCGCAGCGACAACGTGGCGCAATCGCTGCGCACGCTGCAGGGCATGGGCTTCCGCATCGCGCTCGACGATTTCGGGATCGGCTATTCCTCGCTCAGCTACCTCCGCTCGTTCCAGTTCGACCGCATCAAGATCGACCGCTCGTTCGTGCAGAACATCGAGGCGGACCATGACGCCCAATCGATCCTGGGCGCGATCGTGGCGCTGGGGCAGACGCTGCGCATGAAAGTGGTGGCCGAAGGCGTGGAAACCGAACTCCAGCGCCGCCTGGTCCACGCGGCCGGGTGCGAGCTTGTCCAAGGGCACTTGTTCTGGCCGGCACTGCCTGCAGACCAGGCCTGCGCCCTGCTGACCCGCAATGCGGCCGATCGCATGCGGCAGGTGATCTGAGGCTGCGATCCTCCTCGTTTTGGTGGGGCGGCATCTTGGCTCGGGCGTTCAAAATTCCACACGAAGCCACAAAGCCACGAAGAGACCGCGTGATCCCGCTTCGTGCGTTCGTGTGAAGCCATTCCGAAAACGACGCGTGTTCCTGTCCGGGCTTGCGCGTTACCGGCATAGTGGGACCCCGGATCAAGTCCGGGGTGACGAAAGTTCAGATAATTAAATGGATAACGTCACCCCGGGCTTGACCCGGGGTCCCACTGCTTGCGGCAGCCAATCACCACAATCGATGACCTAAGCCATGCAATCCGCCGGCGCCGGTGCGACCAACAAAAAACCGCCCGGAAGCGGGCGGCTTGTTGCGTTGGCGTTGATGGAGCGATCAGCCCTGGGCCTTGTCTGCCATGGCCAGCTCCACCGAGGCGGTCTGGGTGTCGACGCCGCCGTGGGGATAGATGAAGCCGAAGGCGGGCGAGGGGCGCAGGCCGAGCGACTGGGTCGGGCCATACCACACGCGCACTTCCGACCAGTCGCCGGCGTCGGAAACGTCCACCGCCATCACGCCGCGTTCGACCATGCCGGGGCGCGACCAGTTGGCGTGGTTGATCATCACGTGGCGGGCATCGACCACCTTGCTCACCACCGCAACGTGGCCATAGGGCATCGATCGCGAAGCGCGGAATGCCAGGACCGCGCCGGCTTTGGGGGCCTGGCCGCGGGCATAAGTGCCGGCGGCGTTGCCCCACCAATCGCGCGCATTGCCCGAAAGCTGCACCTCGGAAACCTGGCGGGCATAAGTCACGCACTGGAGCCGGGCATGGGCCACGTTCGGCAGTGCAGCAAGCGAAGCGAAAGCGGCCAGAGCGGTGAGTGCGGTGCGAAGCATGGCGCTCACCTTAAGGATTTGCCCGGATTCGAGAACCCGCGGTTCCCACGGTTCACCGCTGCGGCTGAACCGTTTATCCTGCATTCATCTCGCCTGTGGACAACTTTTGCGATGCAGCATGCCGGCCAACGAAAAACGCCCGGACCGCTTGGGTCCGGGCGTCGTTCTGTGCACCTGCTGCGCGAGGCAGCCGGGCGGCGCGTGGCTTACGCGCTGTAGTACATGTCGAATTCGACGGCCGAAGGCGTGGTTTCCCAACGGTACACTTCGGGCCACTTCAGTTCGATGTAGCTTTCGATCTGGTCCTTGGTGAACACGCCGCCATCGAGCAGGAATTCGTGGTCAGCGGCCAGCGAGTCCAGCGCTTCACGCAGCGAACCGCAGACGGTCGGCACGGCGGCGAGTTCGGCCGGCGGCAGATCGTAGAGGTTCTTGTCCATGGCTTCGCCCGGGTGGATCTTGTTCTTGATCCCGTCGAGACCGGCCATCAGCAGCGCGGCATAGGCGAGGTAGGGGTTGGCCATCGCGTCGGGGAAGCGGAATTCCACGCGCTTGGCCTTGGTGCCGGCACCATAGGGGATGCGGCACGACGCCGAACGGTTGCGGGCCGAATAGGCCAGTAGCACGGGGGCTTCATAGCCCGGCACCAGGCGCTTGTAGCTGTTGGTGGTCGGGTTGGTGAAGGCGTTGAGCGCCTTGGCGTGCTTGATCACGCCGCCGATGAAGTAGAGGCACATGTCCGACAGGCCGGCATAGCCGTTGCCGGCGAACAGCGGCTTGCCCGAATCCCAGATCGAGATGTGGGTGTGCATGCCCGAGCCGTTGTCCTTCATGATCGGCTTGGGCATGAACGTGGCCGTCTTGCCATAGGCCTGCGCGACCTGGTGCACGACGTACTTGTAGATCTGCATGCGGTCGGCGGTCTGCACCAGGGTGCCGAACGTCAGGCCCAGTTCGTGCTGCGCCGAGGCCACTTCGTGGTGGTGCTTGTCGCAGGGCAGGCCCATTTCGAGCATGGTCGAAACCATTTCGCCACGGATGTCGACGCAGCTGTCGACCGGGGCGACGGGGAAGTAGCCACCCTTGGCGCGCGGACGGTGCGCCAGGTTGCCGGCTTCGTAGTCCTTGTTCGAGTTGGTCGGCAGCTCGATGTCGTCGATCTTGAAGCCGTTGCCGTCGTAGCCGTCATAGAACTTGACGTCGTCGAACAGGAAGAATTCCGCTTCCGGGCCGACATAGACGGTGTCGCCGATGCCGGTCGACTTGAGGAACGCTTCGGCGCGCTTGGCGGTCGAGCGCGGATCGCGGGCATAGAGTTCACCGGTCGACGGTTCGACGATGTCGCAGTTGATGATCAGCATCGGCGTGGCCGAGAACGGATCGACGAACACCGAGTCGAGGTCGGGCTTGAGGATCATGTCCGACTCGTTGATGGCCTTCCAGCCTTCGATCGACGAGCCGTCGAACATCAAGCCGTCTTCCAGTTCGTCTTCGCCCAGGACCGAAGACACCATGGTGAGGTGCTGCCACTTGCCCTTGGGGTCGGTGAAGCGGAGATCAACCCACTCGATTTCCTCTTCCTTGATACGGGCGAGGATGTCCTTTGCACTTGCCATCGCTGGTCCTTCTGTTTGCCTGCCAGATATGTGCGGCGGGCGTCAGGGGTGGTTGGATAAGGAGGCCGCCCGTCCCAAGGCCACCCCCGCTAACGCGCCGCACGTCCAGCCGTCCTTCCACGGAAGGAAAGGCCGGGCCCGCGGCGAAATTCAATCAGATCGCGTCGTTGTCGCGTTCGCCGGTGCGGATGCGCAGCGCGCTTTCGATGGGGATCACGAAGATCTTGCCATCGCCGATGCGGCCGGTCTGCGCGGCGGCGGCCACGGCTTCCACCACGCGTTCCACCAGCGCGTCGCCCACCACCACCTCAAGCTTCACCTTGGGCAGGAAATCGACAACATATTCGGCGCCGCGATAAAGCTCGGTATGGCCCTTCTGTCGGCCGAAACCCTTCGCCTCGGTGACGGTGATGCCCGAAACGCCGATTTCGTGCAGCGCTTCCTTCACTTCGTCGAGCTTGAAGGGTTTGATGATCGCTTCGATCTTCTTCACCGGTTCCTGACCCCTGCACCTGAATGCCGCGCTGCACCACGGGTATGTGGGCAGCCGCACGTTCCTTGTGTCCGCAGCGCCGATACTAACAAGAATCGTGCCACTGTTAAGCACCTTGCCCTAGGCCATTGCTGCCTTGTGCGAAAGCGGGAAATGCACAGGGAAAGTAAGAAAGCAACCCAACCTTGCATGAAATCATGCGGGTTGTTGCGCAAATGCGACTTAAAAATGCTTAAATAAAAGGCAGGCACTGCCTCTTTTTTGGGCAGCGCGCTTGTTGTGCGGCACCGGCCCACGCCCCCACCCGACCTCCCAGCGATAGTACCCTATGGGAGGTCGGGTGGGGGCGTGGGCCGGTGCCGAACCCAAAATTCGCCGAGGGCGAATTTTGGAACAGACGCTCACCCCGCGTAGGGCGGCTTGTGCAGGCCCTTGGGGCTGGCGGTAAAGATTTCGCAGCCGTCCTCGGTAATGCCGATGGAATGTTCGAACTGCGCGGACAGCGACCGGTCGCGTGTCACCGCCGTCCAGCCATCATCCAGGATCTTCACCGCCGGCTTGCCCAGGTTGATCATCGGCTCGATGGTGAAGAACATGCCGGGCTTGAGCACCGGTCCGGTCCCCGCGCGCGCGGCGTGGACCACTTCGGGCGCATCGTGGAACAGGCGGCCCAGGCCATGGCCGCAGAAATCGCGCACCACGCCATAGCGCTGCTTTTCGGCATGGGCCTGGATCGCGGCGCCGATGTCGCCCAGCCGCGCGCCGGGCTTGGCCTGTTCGATGCCGATCATCAGGCATTCATAGGTCACATCGACCAGGCGGCGCGCCTTGAGCGGCACATCGCCCACCAGATACATCCGGCTGGTATCGCCGTGCCAGCCATCGAGCAGCGGCGTCACGTCGATATTGACGATGTCACCATCCTTGAACGTCTTGTCCGAGGGGATGCCGTGGCACACCACATGGTTGATCGAGATGCAGCAGGAATGGGCGTAGCCGCGATAGCCGAGCGTTGCCGGCACGGCGCCGGCGTCCAGCGTCATCTGGCGAACCACATCGTCGATCGCGGCGGTGGTCACCCCCGGCTGCACCAGCGGCGCCAGGGCATCGAGGATCTCGGCGGCGAGGCGCCCGGCCTTGCGCATGCCCTCGAACCCGGCGGGGCCATGCAGCTTGATCGTTCCGTCGCGCAGGACGGTTTCGGTGTCGTCAACGGTCACATAGTCGGTCATCGCGACTAGATAGCGCGGGCGGGGCGAAATTGCGAGGTGGGATCGAAGGGGGTGGCGGCTGCTTTTGGTGCGAAGCTGCGTCCGTCACACCCAACTTCGTCATTCCCGCGCAGGCGGGAATCCAGTGGCTGCCGCATGATAATCAGGGCTACCCGGTTTTTGACGACGCCCAGAAATCTGGATTCCCCCCTTGCGCAGGAATAATCAAGGGGCGGGTTGAGAGTGGCGGGAAGCGGACGTTCCGGTCTTGCTCTGCCAACTAGACCAAGCGTACCACTCGTCCTTTGGCTGGCGTGGTGAAAAAGTAAGGAATGCTTGACGCGAGGTAGCGCCGCGCCGGATAGTGCGAAGGACCAAGGGGAGCAGCAATGGAAGCCGATTTTGCCAAGCGTATGGCCTCAATGTCTGATGTCGACCTTGTGCGCATTGCGGCGGATGTTTCGAATGAGGGTTTTGAGCCAGCAGCAGTTGCTGCAGCGGAGATGGAAATCGCGCGTAGGGCAATACCCGAACACGAGATCGAGCAGGCAATTGATGACTACAACGACCATCTTGTCGGAGAGGGTGACAGGGAGTTTCGGCCGCTTAGCGCCGGTGGATGGATCCTGGCGGTGGTATTCGGTCCAATTCTTGCGTTGAGTGTAGGTATGGCGATTGCGCTTCGCATTCAAGGTTATCGACGGATGAGCAATCAAGTGTTTGCCTCCATCGGCCTATCCTACCTTCTGATTTTCGTGGTCGTCGTCGCCAGTGATATTTTCGGCTTCTGATATAAATTCGTATATGTCACCAGCCATAGCCATGTTCTCCAAATAAAGTATTATTATTTACCATGTTGGTGTGCCTCTGCGTGCCAATAAATTAACGGGAGCCATGGATAAAAAGTAAAAGCTGCCGCGTGAAGAAGACCACGTCACCTATTCCGCAGCAAAAGCCCCGCGCCATTCGGGCTTTACGGCCGCCAGCACCGCCGGGGTGACCGGCAGCGTCACTTCATAGCTGCCTTCGGCATAAGGCCCGGCTTCATAAGGCGCGATGAGGAAGCCGATGCGATCGAAGCCCTTTTGCCGCAGCGACCCCAGGATGACCGTTTGCGCCAGGGGATCGATGCATTCGTCAAAGCCGCTGGCGCTGCCCAGGCTGGCGTTGCCGCCGCGCTTCTTGGCGCGCTGCGCGTCGAGCGCTTTGCAGAAATCCGCGCGGATCGCTTTGGCCAGCGCCGCGGGCGAGGTGAACAGGTCGAGTGGCTGGCGCTGCTGGCCGGCGGCCTTGTCCCACAGGATCGCGGCATAGCCATAGTTGGGATGGGCGCCGCCGCTGTCGTTGCCGACCAGGCTCGACAGGCTCAGCCAGCCGGGCAGGTCGGTCACCACCTGCCATTCCTGCCAGTGGGCATAGGGATGGAACGGGTATTTGTCGCGCGCGGCTTCCTTCTGTCCCTGCGCGGCATCGTGCAGCAAAGTGGCGCGGGTCTTGGCTTCGTCTGCGGCGAGCTGGGCGCGGAGCGCCGGCAGGGCATCGGCGGCAGCGGGCCAGGAATAGGAAAATTCGTAAGCGTCGGTGCTTTCCTTCACGCCATGCCCGGTGGTGGACGATTGCGTGGCTTGGGCACTGGCATGGCTGCCGGTGGCCGTTGTGGTTGCCGAAGCGGCGGTGGCGGCGGTGCTGGTCGGGCCGGGCGGCGGCGGCGCCTGGCGGTTGCAGGCGGCCAGCGTGGCCAGGGCCAGCAGCGCGAGGGGGCGGGCAGGGGGCATAACGGGCATTGCGGGGCAAATTCCTCTCGATCTTGGCGCCAACCTGGGCCAAGGTCTGCGCCAAGATGACCGACAAGAACGCGTTGATCCAGCCCGATCGCGACCAAGCCGCGATTGCCCTGCACATTGTCGACAAGGCCGCGCTGCCCGAATGGCTCCGCGCCCGCAGCGGCCAGGCGCGCGCGCTGCTGGCCGCGCAAGGCTTTGAAGGCGCTGCCGGAGAAGTGGCCGTGGTGCCCGAAGGCGCGGGCGATGGCTGGCTGGCCGTGGCCGGCGTGGCCGAGCGCGCCAGCCTGGGCACCTGGTGCCTGGCCCGCGCGGCCGAGCGGCTGCCGGCAGGCACCTATCGCCTGGCCGGCGGTGTCGATGGCACCCGCGCGTTGCATGGCTGGATCACGGCGCAGTACCGTTTCGATCGCTATCGCAGCGAAGCAGGAGAGCCCGGCACGCGCGTGCTGTTGACCGGCGCGGTGCGCGCGCTGCCGCTGATCCTGGCCGAGGCTGCCGCTGTCGCCATGGTGCGCGACCTGGTCAACACGCCGGCGGAAGACATGGGCCCGGCGCAGATCGAGGCCGAGGCGCGCGCCCTGGCCAAGGCGCACCATGCCACGATCCACGTGGTGAGCGGCGATGCGCTGGAACGCGACTATCCGATGGTCCACGCGGTGGGCCGGGCGGCGGCGCGCAGCCATGCCCCGCGCCTGATCGAGCTGGAATGGGGCGATCCCCATGCCCCGCGCGTGGCCGTGGTGGGCAAGGGCGTGTGCTTTGATTCCGGCGGGCTGGATATCAAGCCGGCCTCGGGCATGGCCTTGATGAAAAAGGACATGGGCGGCGCGGCCCACGCCTTGGCGCTGGCGGCGCTGATCATGGGCCAGAACTTGCCCGTGCGGCTGCACCTGCTGATACCGGCAGTGGAAAACGCCATTGCCGGCAATGCCTTCCGCCCTGGGGACATTCTGCGCACGCGGCTGGGGTTGAGCGTGGAAGTGACCAACACCGATGCCGAAGGGCGCCTGGTACTGGGCGATGCGCTGACCCGCGCGAGCGAGGCCAAGCCCGATCTGGTGATCGATTTCGCCACCCTGACCGGCGCGGCGCGCGTGGCGCTGGGTCCCGATCTGCCCGCGATGTTCGCGCGGCAGGAGGAAACCGGGCGTGCGGTGCAGGCCGCCGGCAATGCCTGCGACGATCCGTGCTGGCCGCTGCCGCTGCACGATGCCTATCGCGAATGGCTGAAATCCGACGTTGCCGATCTGCAGAATGCCCCCAGCAACGGCTTTGCCGGCGCCAGCGTGGCGGCGCTGTTCCTCGATCGCTTTGTGGGCAAGGGCATCGACTGGCTGCATTTCGATACCTTTGCCTGGCGGCCGGTGGCCAAGCCTGGCCGGCCCAAGGGTGGCGAGGCGCTGGGGCTGCGCGCGGCTTGGGGGCTGTTGCAGGCACGCTATCGGGCCTGACCCGCGCCACGCGCTGCAAAGGGCGGATTTGGGGAAAACTTGAATCGCGGGGCAAGGGCGGCTAAGCGCGCGCCTTTGCGAATGTCCGGGAACCCGTCTTGTCTGCCGAATCCGATCTTGCCCTTGTCGTTTCCCCGGCCGTAGCGCCCGAGGGAGAACTGGCCTTGTCCGGCCCTTCGGCGAAGGTCGATCCGTTGCGACTGCCCGTGCGCGGTGACCTGGCGCATATTCGCCTGGCAGGGCGCGTGTTCGTGCCGCACTATGCGGTGCCCATGCCCCATCGCCTGAAGGCGGCCGCCCCGCTGCGCAGCGCGGGCCGCGCCGATGCAGACGTGCTGGCAGACCTGCCGGCGGGCGAATTCTTTGCCGTGATCGACATGGCCGGCGGCTGGGCCTGGGGCCAGGCTTCGGATGAAGGCGGGCGGGTCGGCTATGTCGCGCTGGCCGCGCTGGAGCCTACCGGGGAGCAGGACGCATGACCACGCAGGTCTTCATCGATGGCGCGGCCGGCACCACCGGCCTGGAAATTGCCGAGCGGCTGGCGGGTCGGCCCGAATTTGCGCTGATCACGCTGGATGAGGCGCGTCGCAAGGATGATGCGGCGCGTGGCGAAGCGATCAACGCGGCGGACGTGGTGATCCTGTGCCTGCCCGACGATGCCGCGCGCGCCGCCGTGGCGATGATCGGCAACGATACCACCCGCGTGATCGATGCCTCCACCGCACACCGCGTGGCCGATGGCTGGACCTATGGCCTGCCCGAAGTCATCGGGCGCGAGGCGGTGGCCAATGCCCGCCGCGTGGCCAACCCGGGCTGCTATCCCACCGGTTTCATCGCGCTGCTAGCGCCGCTGGTGCGCGCCGGCCTGTTGCCCGCCGACTGGCCCTATGTGGTGCATGCCGTCTCGGGCTATTCGGGCGGTGGCAAGGCGCTGATCGCCCGGTTCGAGGACGATACCGACATTGCCTGGCGTGGCTATGGCCTGGCCTTCGGGCACAAGCATGTGCCGGAAATGACGGCCTATGCCGGGCTTTCGGTCGCGCCGCTGTTCAGCCCCGCCGTGGTGCCCGCGCTGCGCGGCATGGTGGTGGAAGTGCCGCTTTCACTCGAAGCCATGCGCCGGACATTTTCGGGCACCGGTTCGGCCCAGGCGATGTTCGATGCCTTGGCTGCGTTCTATGCCGGCAGCCCGATCGTGAGCGTCACGCAAGGGGCGCCCGAGGAAGGCGAGTTCCTGATGCGCCGCAGCGCCCAGGCTTGGGATGGCCTGGCGCTGAGCGTGATCGGCAGCAAGGATGGCGCCCAGGCGCGTCTCGTCGCGCGGCTGGACAATCTGGGCAAGGGTGCCAGCGGCGCTGCGGTGCAGACGCTCAACCTGATGGCTGGCCTTCCGGAAACGGCGGGGCTTTCGCTCTAAAAACCTGACCAACAAAAAACGCGCCAGGGTCAGGCCCCGGCGCGTTTTTCATGCCCACAGGCGCGGAAGCGATCAGTCTTCCGGTGCGATCGTGACCTTGAGACCATCGACCACCGGCAGCTGGCACGACAGGCGTGAAGCCGGGGTGCGGTGGTCCGAGCTGTCGAGCAGGTCGTTTTCGTCTTCGCTCATCGTCGGCAGGGCCGCGGCGCCGTCGTCGACATAGACATGGCAGGTGGCGCAAGAGCAGCACCCGCCGCACAGCGCCAGCAGCTCGTCAAAGCCGTTGTCGCGAATGGCTTCCATCACGGTAAGGCCGGTGCCGACCTCGATGGTCTTTTCCTCACCCGCACGATCTACGACAACCAGCTTCGGCATTGTCAAAAGCTCCTCATGGGGGCGGGATTCGCATCGATCTCTGTTCGCCCTTCGTCCCGGCTGCTAATGCCCCCCAAATATATTGGCAAGTGCGAAGGGATGAGGCGCCCGATGGGACTTTCGGCAGAAGCGATAAGGGCCGGGCTCGATCACCTGGCCGTGCAGAACCCGGCTTTCGCCGATGCTTTGGCCAAAGTGGGCTATCCCGAGCCACGCCTGCGCGAGACCGGCTACCGCACGCTGCTGCGCACCATCGTGGGCCAGCAGGTGAGCGTGGCCGCCGCCGCTTCGGTCTGGACGCGGATGGAAGCGCTGCTGGGCGAAGCGATTCCGCCTGCCGATCTGCTGGCCGCGGATTTCGACGCGCTGCGCGGCTGTGGCCTGTCGCGGCAGAAGCAGGGCTATGCCCGGTCGCTGTGCGAGCTGGTGGTTTCGGGCGAACTGGACCTGGCCGCGCTGCCGGAGGACGACGAGGCCGCGATTGCCGAACTGGTGCGGATCAAGGGCATCGGGCGCTGGTCTGCCGAAATCTATCTGCTGTTTGCCGAGGGGCGGCCCGATATCTGGCCGGCCGGCGACCTGGCCGTGCAGGTTGGCCTGGGCAAGCTGCTGGGCCTGCCCGAACGGCCGAGCGAAGCGGAAACGCGGGCCCTGGCCGAGCCCTGGCGCCCGCATCGCGGCGCGCTCGCACTGTTTACCTGGCACTGCTATTCCAATCCCGCGCTGTGACCGGCACGATCTTCATCACCGGCGGCGCATCGGGCATTGGCCGCGCCATCGCGCAACGTTTTGCTGCCGAGGGCTGGTTCGTGGCGCTGGCCGATGTGGACGCGGCCGGCATGGCGCAGACCGGCGCGCTGCTTCCCGCCGGGCGCTGGTCGGCCCATAGGCTCGATGTGCGCGACGCAGCCGGGTGGGACGCGGCGCTGGCCGAGGCTGCGCAGGCCGGGGGCGGCGCGATCCACGTTGTCGCCAACAATGCCGGGGTGCCACTGGGCGGGCCGCTCGCGCAGTGCAGCGTGGCCGAAATCGAGCAGGTGATCGCGATCAACCTGACCGGCGCGACCCTGGGCGCGCGCGCGGCCTACCCCTGGTTGCAGGCCGCGGCGGCGAAGGGCGGGGCGCCGGCCTGCCTGCTCAACACGGCCAGCGCGGCGGCGCTTTACGGCACGCCGGGCACCAGCGTCTATGCCGCCACCAAGGCCGGGCTACGTGCGCTGACCGAAGCGCTCGATGCCGAATGGGCACGTGATGGAATTGCCGTGCGCAGTCTGATGCCCGGCTTCATCGCCACGCCGCTGATCGAGCAGGCACCCAATGCCGCCACGCCGGGCACGATCCGCGACGTCGTCACGCGCCAGCGGCTGGAGATCGGCCGCGCCGAAGACGTGGCGCAGGCGGCGTGGCAGGCGGTACATGGCCAACGGCTGCACACGCTGGTCGGCCCCACGGCACGGCGCCTGGCCTTTGCGGCCCGCTGGCTGCCCGGCGCGCTGCGCCGCCGGTTGCAGCGATGAGGCGCGGCGGCTAGAGCCCGATGGGATGACCGCACCCCATCTTGCCGCCCATGACATTGCCTGCCGGCGCGGCGACCGCGTGCTGTTTCGCGGGGTGGGCTTTGCCCTGGGGCCAGGCGACGCGCTGCATCTGGCCGGGGCCAATGGCATCGGCAAATCCAGCCTGATCCGCATCCTGGCCGGCCTGATGCGGCCCTTTGCCGGCACGGTGGAGCGCCATGGCGCGGTGGCCCTGGTGGATGAGCGGCTGGCGCTCGACGGGCATCTGCCGTTGGGCCGTGCGCTGGTTTTCTGGCACAGGATCGACGGCACGGCACCCGATGCGGACGATCCGTTTGGCCTGGCCGATCTTGCCGATGTGCCAGTGCGTTACCTGTCTACCGGGCAAAAGAAGCGCGCCGCGCTGGCGCGACTGGCGGCGGCCCAGGCGCCGATCTGGCTGCTGGACGAGCCGCTCAATGGCCTCGACACGGCCTGGGCTGCCCAGGCGCAGGCGGCGATCGAGGCGCACCGCGCCGGTGGCGGGCTGGTGGTGATTGCCTCGCACCAGCCGCTGGCGCTTGCGGGCGTGAAGACCCTGGCCATGGCCGATCACGTGCCGCTGCCCCATGGGGATGACGCGGAAGGGGATTGGGCATGATCGCGCGCCTCTGGCCGATCTTTCGGCGCGACCTGGCGCTGCTCCTGCGCGGTGCACAGGGGCGGGGCGGGGCGGCGCTGCCCTTGTTGTTCTTCCTGGCCGTGGCGATGCTCTATCCCTTTGCCGTCGGGCCCGATGCCCGCCTGCTGGGCCGCACCGGCGCCGGGGTGATCTGGGTGGCGGCATTGCTGGCGTCGATCCTGCCGCTCGACCGGCTGGTGGAGCCAGATGTGGAAGCCGGGTTGTTCGACCAATGGGCCCTGCGTGGCCTTTCGGAAGAAGCGCTGCTGCTGGTGCGCATCGTGGCGCATTGGATCAGCTTTGGCGTGCCGTTGCTGCTGGCCACGCCGATCGCGGCGGGGTTGCTATCGCTCGATGCGGTGCAACTGGCCACGGTAGAATGGGGCCTGCTGCTAGGCACGCCGGGTTTGGCCGCCATCGGCGTGACGATCGCGGCGCTTACGGCCGGGCTGCGCGCGGGCGCGGCGCTGGGCGGGTTGCTGGCCATCCCGTTGACCGTGCCCCTGCTGATCTTCGGCGCCGGCTCGTTGCAGCCGGGCGGGGAAGGCGGCTTGGGCCTGCTGGCCGCGTGCAGCCTGGTGGCGCTGGCGGTGGCGCCCTTTGCCGGTGCGGCGGCGATCCGCGCCGGCCGTGAATAGATCGGCGCGCGAATAGCTTTCGAGTGCCCAAGCGCAATTGGGTTGCCGATTGCGTCGGGGCACCTTAACTCGCTTGCCATGACTGCTCCCGCGATCGTTCCCGACAGCCTCTCCCTCATCGGCAACACCCCGCTCGTGCGCCTGGCTGGGCCCAGCGCAGCGGCCGGCGCCGAAATCTATGGCAAGTGCGAATTTGCCAATCCCGGTGCCTCGGTCAAGGACCGCGCGGCGCTGTGGATCGTGCGCGATGCCGAAGAGCGCGGCGTGTTGCAGCCCGGCGGCACCATCGTCGAAGGCACGGCCGGCAACACCGGTATCGGCCTGGCCCTTGTGGCCAATGCGCTGGGCTACAAAAGCGTGATCGTGATGCCCGAGACGCAATCGCGCGAAAAGATGGACACGCTGCGCGCGCTGCGGGCCGAACTGGTGCTGGTGCCGGCGGCGCCCTTTTCCAATCCCAATCACTTCGTCCATACCTCGCGCCGCATTGCCGAGGAAACCGAAGGGGCGATCTGGGCCAACCAGTTTGACAACATCGCCAACCGCCGCGCCCATATCGAAAGCACCGCGCCCGAAATCTGGGCGCAGATGGATGGCCGCATCGACGGCTTCATTTGTGCGGCGGGCACCGGCGGCACGATCGCCGGCACGGGCATGGGCCTCAAGGCGTTCGACGAGAAAGTCACCATTGGCCTGGCCGATCCGCATGGTGCCGCGCTCTACAGCTATTACGCCCATGGCGAGTTGAAGGCCGAAGGGTCTTCGGTGGCCGAAGGCATCGGCCAGGGGCGCATCACCGCCAACCTGGAAGGCGCGCCGATCGATACCCAGTTCCGCATTTCCGACGAGGAAGGGCTTTATTGGGTCGAGCGCCTGCTGGCCGAGGAAGGGCTGTGCCTGGGCCTGTCGAGCGGGATCAACGTGGCCGGCGCCGTGGCGCTGGCCAAGCAGATCGGCCCCGGCGCACGGGTGGCCACGATCCTGTGCGACACGGGCTTCCGCTACCTCTCTTCGCTCTACAATCCCGAATGGCTGCGCGCCAAGGGTCTGCCCATCTTCCCGTGGCTTGAGCAATAAGCTATAGCTGCGCGATGGCGCTGTTCGGCTTGCAACGCGAACGCAAGGTCTCCCCGTTCGGGGCGCCGCCTTCTGCGCCCATCGTGCCGGTCCACCACGTGCCGCTTTCGCCACGTGAACTGCGTGCCCAGGCGGTGTATCGCCTGCAAGTGGGACTGTTTGGCCTGGGGGCCATCATCCTGCTGATCAGCCTGGCCAATGTGGTGATGGAGCGTGTGACGCTGGCCAATCGCGCCGCTGCGCTCGATCCCACGGTGGAAGCCAGCGCTACGGCCGCCAACGATCCCCTGGTCGATATGGGCGTCGCGCCGGAATTGCCGGTTGGCGCCGCGCCGCCCCAGCAAAGCCCCAGCCCGCAACAGCACTGATCGCGCCCGTTGGCTGCGCCGCGCGCGGCCAGGCGTGATGCGTTCGCGCGATTCTCCCGCTTCGGGGAAAATGCGGGACAGTGCGTCCGCGATTCCCGGTTCGCCACGGGAAAGCACGGGAAAAAGCACCTCCAAAATGACCCTGATTCGGAAACCGACGGGATTCCAACGGTTTTTGGTGGAAACATTTCGTGAACACATCTTTGGTTAAAGGCAAAAAACCATAAAAAACCTCAATTGAATCAGGTTTTGACCGTTCTTTCCCGCAATTTCCCCTTTTCGCCCGGATGCTCCCGCGATAGCATGGCGCCATCGGGACAAACTTTCATGTCGCATCCGTGGGGGATGGTTCGGCTGGTGTGCGCACATCGGCCGTAGACGGGAAGCTTTTGTCCGGCGGGCAAGGTGGTGACGGGACGTGGCGGGAGCACCGTCAAACTACTGGGGGCAAGGCTTCTCGCCGCGTGGCGAGAAGAACCGCTTCGTGCTGCCCGCAGACTTCCGCGCCGCCGTCAAGGACGCCTCCCAGGGCCAGCGCCTGCTTTGCCTCGATCGCCACCACAAATTCCCCTGCCTCACCGGTTTCGGGCTGTCTCGCGTCGAAACCTTTCCCGCCCGCATCGCGCGGGAAGAGGAAATGGCTTTCAAGCGGGGCGAGGATTTCGATCCCGATACCCGTGCCGCCCAGCTTTATGGTTTCCTGCGTGCCAGCTTTGACGAATCCGGTCGTTTCATCCTGCCCGATCACCTCGGGGAGCAGGCCCGCGTGAGCGACGCGCTCTATTTCCACGGTGGCGGCGAATTCTTCACCATCTGGGCGCCCGAAGTGCTGTTCGAAATGGACAGCGGCTGGGACAGCGCCAAGGCGACGTGCCGTGCGCTGCTGGCCGAAGCGGCGCAGAAGGGGAAGCGCAAGTGAGCGATCTGCCGCCTTCCGCGCTCGTGCCCGTGCAGGCCCCGCACATTCCCGTGCTGCTCGATGAAGTGATCGCCGCGCTTGCCCCACAGGCCGGTGACGTGATCGTCGACGGCACGTTCGGCGCGGGTGGCTATACCCGCGCGATCCTGGCGCAGGGCGCCACGGTTCACGCCTTCGATCGCGATCCCGATGCGATTGCCGCCGGGCGCCTGTGGCCCGAAACCCAGGGCGCTGCGCCCACGCTGGTGCTGCATCCGCGCCGCTTTTCGGAAATGGCAGAGGCCATGGCGGAGGCGGGCATGGCCCAGGTCCAGGGCGTGGTGCTCGATATCGGCGTCAGCTCGATGCAATTGGACCAGCGCGAGCGCGGCTTTGCCTTTTCCAGCGACGGCCCGCTCGACATGCGGATGTCGCAAGACGGGATGAGCGCGGCCGACTTCCTCAACGAGGCGGACGAGGCCGAAATCGCCGACGTGCTCTATGTCTATGGCGAAGAGCGCCAGTCGCGCCGCGTGGCGCGTGCCGTGGTGGCGGCCCGGCCGCTCACCACCACCGGCCAGTTTGCCGCCGTGGTGCGCAAGGCGCTGGGCTATCGCCCCGGCGCGGCCAAGGATCCGGCCACGCGCAGCTTCCAGGCCGTGCGCATCCACGTGAACGGTGAACTGGACGAGTTGCGCGCCGCGCTCGATGCGGCAGAGCGGCTGCTCGCGCCGGGCGGGCGTCTGGCCGTGGTCAGCTTCCACAGCCTGGAAGACCGCATCGTCAAGCAGTTCCTGCGCGAAGCGGCCGGCGCCACGCCGTCGGGCTCGCGCCATCTGCCGCCCCAGGCACAAGCCTTTGCCGCGGTGTTCGAAAAGCCTTCGGCGGCGATCCGTCCGGGGGCGGAGGAAGAGGCACGCAACCCGCGCGCCCGGTCTGCCACCTTGCGCTGGGCGGTGCGTACCGCCGCCTCCGCGCGCGCGTTTTCGCAAAATGCGGGGAGCCTTTCGGCATGATCCTGTCTGCCCAACGCCTGCGGTCGATCGGTTGGCTGGCGCTGCTTGCGGTATGCGGCGCGCTGGTCATGATCCTGTCTTTCCGCGTCAATGCGCTGCGCAGCCAGGTGCACCGTGCCGAAGGGCAGATCGTCGCGCTCAAGCAGCAGAAGATGTACCTGGAAACCGAATTCGAAACACGCGCCAACCAGCAGCAGTTGAAGGCGTGGAATGACCTGGAATTCGGCTATGTCGCGCCCGTGGCCGGGCAGTACCTGGAAAACGAGCGCCAGCTTGCCGTGCTGAGCAAGCCGGCCGAACCCGATGCCCCCGCGCCGATCCGCGTGGCGACGGTGGATGACAGCGTGATTGCCGCCGCCGCCTTCCCGGCATTGTCGGGCGAGCATGCCGGCGTGCGCCCGCTGGCCGAAACGCACGAGGCCGAGCGGGATGGCGCCGGGGGCGACGATGGGGGCGCTGGCAAGCCGCGCAACCGCGCGCTCGACCATGCCGAAGCCACCGCGACGCTTGCCGAAAAGCTTGGCACGCTGCACGCCCCGAGCGCGAGCAAGACCGCGCACAAGCGCGATGGCGGCGACGAAAAGGGCGAAAAGCGCGACAAGGCCCCGGCCAAGCGCGTGGCAACGGTGGAGAAGGCCAAGCCCCAGGCTTCCCGCGATACCGGCGCCCGGACTAAGGCTGTGGCCAAATCCGCCAAGGCGGACAAGGATGACGGCAAAGGCAAGGCGAAAGCCAAGCCGGCCGTGAAGACTGCACAAAAGACTGCCCATACGGATCGCAAGACAGGAGTGAAGACGAGCCGGTGAACCAGCTTACCGCCTCGGCAGCCATCGCCACGGGCCGCGTCCAGCTGGCCAGCGTGCGCCAGCGTTCGCTGGTCACCGCCAAGGTTCGCGTCCTGGTGGTGGCTGTCGGCTTCATCTTTCTCACCCTGACCGCGCTGGTGCGGCTCACCCAGCTGGGGCTGTTCGAGCAGGCGCCCGATCGCCGCTCGCTGGCAGAGGCGCTCTTGCCGCCGCGTGGCGAGATCACCGATCGCAACGGCGTGCCGCTGGCCCGCGCATTCCCGTCCTATTCGCTGTGGTTCAATCCCAAGGCGCTGGGCGAGGGGGGCAATCCCCTGGTAAAGACGCCCGAGGAAGTGGCCCGCGCGCTGGTCCAGATATTCCCCGATGCCGATTACAAGGACCTGGTGGAGCGCCTGAAATCGGGCAGGGGCAGCTACTTGCGCAAGCGCGTCCTGCCCGAGGAAGCCAACCGCGTGTTTGCCCTGGGTGAACCCGCGCTGGAATTCCCGCGTGAAAACCAGCGCTATTACCCGCAAGGCTCGCTTGCCGCGAACGTGCTGGGCTATGTCGATGAAGAAGGCCAGGGCCACGTCGGCATGGAGCAGGTGCTCGAGCCGCGCCTGCTCGATCCCGCGCAGCGCGGCACGCCGGTGGCGCTTTCGCTCGATTCGCGGGCCCAGGGCGCGCTGGAAGACGAACTGCTGCGCGGCATGCAGGAAAGCAACGCCAAGGGCGCGGCGGGCATCGTCCTGGATGTGGACAGCGGCGAAGTGGTGGCGCTGGCCTCGCTGCCCTCGTTCAATCCCAACCGATCGGATCGCGCGTTTAACGACCTCGTGTTCAACCGCGTGTCGAACCAGGTGTACGAGCTTGGTTCCACGTTCAAGCCGATCACCATTGCCGCTGCGATCGATGCGGGCGTGGTCACCGACCTGTCGGTTCGCTACCCGGCCGGACCCCTGCATATCGCCGGGCGCACGATCCACGACAGCCACAATTTCGGCGCCTCGCTCAACGTGCCCGAGGCGCTGATCCATTCATCGAACATCGTCACCGCACAGGTCGCCGACAAGTTGGGCGGCCCGCTGCTCAAGCGCACGATGATGGCGCTGCACATGAACCAGCGCCCCACCATCGAACTGCCGGCGCGCGGCTTTCCGCTGTGGCCGCACGGCGAAAACGCGGCTGGCGACTGGAGCCGGATCACCACCATGACGGTCAGCTATGGCCACGGCATTGCCGTCACGCCGCTGCACCTGGCCTGTGCCTATGCCGCGCTGGTCAATGGCGGCATCTGGCGCCCGGCCACGCTCTACAAGGTGGACCCGGCGCATGTGCCGGCCGGCACGCGCGTGTTCAAGGCGTCCACGAGTGCGCGCATCCGCCAGCTCTTGCGCATGATCGTGGCCGATGGCACGGGGCGCAAGGCCGATGCCTCGGGCTTCCGCGTGGGCGGCAAGACCGGCTCGGCCGAAAAGCCGGGCAATGGCGGCTATCGCAAGACGTCGCTGGTGGCGACGTTTGCGGCGGCCTTCCCGATGGACAAGCCGCGCTATGTGGTCATCGCCATGCTCGATGAACCGCAGGGCACGGCGGCCACCTCGGGCCAGCGCACGGCGGCGTGGAACGCGGCGCCGATCGTGGGCCGCGTGGTGCCGCGCATCGGGCCGCTGCTGGGCGTGGTGCCCGATGCCAGCCGCGACGTGGATATTTCTGACCTTTCGCCGTTGATCGGCAGTGGAGATGGTGAATGAAGCTGGGTTTGCTGGCACGGTCTGCCGGTGTTGCGCTGCCCCAGGCGGCCGCCGAGATCAATGTGACCGGCTTTGCCATCGACAATCGCAAGGTGGCGCCGGGCACGGTGTTCGGTGCCTTTCCCGGCGCGCAGGCCAATGGCGAGGATTTCATTCCCGCCGCGATTGCCGCCGGTGCGATTGCCGTGGTCGCCCGGCCGGAAGCCCGCGTCGAAGGGGCCGTGCACCTGGCCGATGCCAACCCGCGCCGCCTGTTTGCGCACTTGGCCGCGCCGTTCTTTGCCCCCGTGCCCGAAACCGTGGTGGCGGTGACCGGCACCAACGGCAAGACCTCGACCGTCGAAATGACGCGCCAGCTGTGGCGCATGGCCGGGCACGCCGCCGCCTCGATCGGCACCTTGGGCGTGACCACCGCCGATGAAAGCGTTTCCACCGGCCTTACCACGCCCGATATCGTCACGTTCCTGGCCAACCTGCATGGTCTGGCGCGCGAAGGGGTGAGCCATGTGGCTTATGAAGCCTCCAGCCACGGCCTTTCGCAGTTCCGTAACGAGGGGCTGCGCGTGGTGGCCGGCGGGTTTACCAACCTCAGCCGCGACCACCTCGACTATCACGAGACGATGGACGCCTATTTCGCGGCCAAGATGCGCCTGTTCGATGAAGTGGTGGCCGATGGCGGCAGCGCCGTGGTCTGGGCCGATGACGCGTGGAGCGACAAGGCCTTGGCCCATGTGGCGGCGCGCGGCCTCAAGGCGATCACCGTGGGCGAAAAGGGGGAGACCATTCGCCTGGCCGGCCGCACCCCCACGCAACTGGGCCAGGTGCTTGAACTCGTGCACCAAGGCGCCACCCGCAAGGTGACGTTGCCGCTGATCGGCGCGTACCAGGCGGCCAATGCCCTGGTGGCCGCAGGCCTGGTGATCGCGAGCGGCGGCGACGCGGGTCGCACGCTCGATGCGCTGGCACGGCTGCAACCGGTGCGCGGGCGGCTGGAACGCTCGGCGATCAGCCGCGTCGGCGCGCCGGTCTATGTCGATTACGCGCACACCCCCGATGCCATCGAAGCCGCGATTGCCGCGCTGCGCCCGCACGTGGGCGCGCGACTGATCACCGTGATCGGCGCGGGCGGCGATCGCGATACCGGCAAGCGCGCACCGATGGGCGCGGCGGCCTGCGCCGGATCGGACGTGGTGATCGTGACCGACGACAACCCGCGCGGCGAAGATCCTGCGGTGATCCGCGCCGCCGTGATGGCCGGTTGCGATGGCAAGGCGGTGGAAGTGGCCGACCGCCGCGCCGCGATTGCCGCGGCCGTCAGCCAGGCCGGCGCGGGAGACATCGTGCTGGTGGCCGGCAAGGGACACGAACAGGGACAGATCGTGGGGCGTGGTGAAGCAATGCGGGTCTTGCCGTTCGACGACGTGCAGGTGGCCCGCGAATGCGTGGGAGAGATAACCGGATGAGCGCAACCGCCGCCCTGCTCGATTGGCCGTTGGAGGCCGAGGACGATACGCCGCTGGCGCTATGGAGCGCGAGCGAGATCGCGGCGGCAACCGGGGGCAAGGCCTCCACCGCCTTTGCCGTGAACGGGGTGGCGTTCGACAGCCGCGAAGTGATGGAAGGGGACTTGTTCCTCGCGCTGCGCGGCGAAAGCGCCGACGGCCATCGCTTTGTCACTGGCGCGTTCGGCAAGGGTGCGGCCGCCGCGCTGGTGGAGCATCCCGTGCTGCACCCGCATGTGCTGGTGGAGGACACCACTGCCGCGCTCGATGCGCTGGGCCGCGCCGCCCGCGCGCGATTGGCGCCCGAGGCACGGGTGATCGGCGTGACCGGATCGGCGGGCAAGACTTCGGTGAAGGAAGCGCTGTTCGCCGCGCTCGACCGGGGCAGCCGGGGCCGCGCGCACCGCTCGGTGAAAAGCTACAACAACCACGTCGGCGTGCCGCTCAGCCTTTCGCGCATGCCGGCGCGCACGCAGTTCGGCGTGTTCGAGATGGGCATGAACCACGCCGGTGAGCTTTCCGCGCTGACGCGGCTGGTGCGCCCGCACGTGGCCATCGTCACCACCATCGCGCCGGCCCACATCGGCCATTTCAGTGGCGAGGAAGCGATTGCCGACGCCAAGGGCGAGATTTTCGAAGGGCTGGAACCGGGCGGGGTGGCGATCATCCCGGCCGACAGCCCGCACTACGAACGCCTGCGCGCCAAGGCCGCGCAACATGCCGGCACGATCATTGCCTTTGGCCGTGCCGCCCATGCCGATGTGCGCCTGCTCGACGTGGTGGCCGCGCCCGGCGGCGGTTCGCTGGTCACCGCCGACCTGGGCGGCTTTGGCGAAGGGGGCGGCAAGCTGTGCTACACCGTCGCGCAGCCGGGCGATCACTGGGTGATCAACTCGCTCGCCGTGATGGCGGCGGTGCGCGCTGTGGGTGGAGACCTGGGTGCGGCCGGCCTGGCGCTGGCGGAAATGGAAGGGCTGGCCGGGCGCGGCGCGCGCCATGCCATTGCCGCCCCCGGCGGCGATGGCAGCGGTACCGCGCTGCTGATCGATGAAAGCTATAACGCCAATCCGGCATCAATGGCCGTTACTCTGGCGGGCCTGGGCGCCACCCCGGCAGCGCGGCGCATTGCCGTGCTGGGCGCGATGCGCGAACTGGGCGCCGACGAGGATCGCTATCACGCCGACCTGGCCGGGCCAATCCTGGCGGCGGGCATTGCCCACGCCGTGCTGGTTGGGCCCGAAATGGCGGCATTGGCCGCCGCATTGGGGAAAAGCAGCGGCACCGCGCTTGCCGCGTCGCTGCAAGTCGATCATGTGCACACGAGTGCCGAGGCCGCAGACGTGCTGGCCCGGATCGGCATTGCGGGCGGGGACGCTATCCTCGTAAAGGGTTCGAATTCGGTTGGTCTGGGCGCGCTGGTAAAGGCGCTGGCCTGACAAGGAACGGTGAATGCTCTATCTCCTGGCTCACTGGCTGCATTATGAAGGCCTGACCAATCTCTTCCGCTACCAGTCGTTTCGGGCCGGGGCCTCGCTGCTGACCGCGCTGATGATCGGGCTGTTGATCGGCCCGCGTTTCATCAACATGCTGCGCATCCGCCAGGGCAAGGGCCAGCCGATCCGCGAGGATGGGCCGCAAACCCACCTGGCCAAGCGCGGCACGCCCACCATGGGCGGGCTGATGATCGTGACCGCGCTGGTCCTTGGCCTGCTCATGTGGATGGACCTGTCGAGCCGCTATGTCTGGGCCTGCCTGATCGTCACGCTCGGTTTCGGGCTGATCGGCTTTCTCGACGATTACGACAAGGTGACGAAGTACGCGCACCAGGGCGTGCCGGCCAAGGTGCGCCTGCTGCTCGAATTCGTGATTGCCGGCATCGCTGCCTGGCTGGTGGTGACCGAGACCAACCTTTATGTGCCGGTGTTCAGCAATCTCTACATTCCGCTCGGGCCGTTCTACTTCGTGTTTGCCGCCTTCGTCATCGTGGGTGCGGGCAATGCCGTGAACCTGACCGACGGGCTCGATGGCCTGGCGATCATGCCGGTGATCATCGCCTGCGGCACCTTTGCGATCATCGCCTATCTGGCTGGCCGCGCCGACTATGCGCATTACCTGGGCATTCCCCATGTGCCGGGCGCGGGCGAACTGGCGATCTACTGCGCGGCGGTGATGGGCGCGGGCCTTGCTTTCCTGTGGTTCAACGCGCCGCCGGCCGCCGTGTTCATGGGCGATACCGGCAGCCTAGCGCTGGGCGGCACGCTGGGCGTGATCGCCGTGGCCGCGCACCATGAAATCGTGCTGGCCATCGTGGGCGGGCTGTTCGTGATGGAAGCGGTCTCGGTGATCGTGCAGGTCTTCGTCTACAAGCGCACGGGCAAGCGGGTGTTCCGCATGGCCCCGATCCACCACCATTTCGAACAGCTCGGCTGGAAGGAATCGACCGTGGTGATCCGCTTCTGGATCGTCTCGATCGTGCTGGCCCTGCTCGGTCTTGCCACGCTGAAGGTGCGATGATCGTCTCGTCCGCCTTTGCCGGAAAGAAATACGCCGTGCTCGGGCTGGCGCGCTCGGGCATGGCCACGGTCGAATGCCTGCTCGCCAGCGGTGCCCACGTCACGGCGTGGGACGCGCGCGAGGAACCGCGCGCCGCGCTGGAAGGGCGTGCCACCCTGGCCGACCCCCTGGCGATCGACCTCGCCGGATTTGCCGGCGTCGTGGTGTCGCCCGGCGTGCCGCTCAACCGCCATCCCATTGCCGCCCATGCGCGCGGTGCCGGGGTGCCGGTGATCGGCGACATCGAGCTGTTCGCCCAGGCCCGCGCCGACCTGCCCGCCCATCGCGTGGTGGCGATCACCGGCACCAATGGCAAGTCCACCACCACCGCGCTGACCCATCATCTGTTGCAGGCTGCCGGCGTGCCCAGCCTGATGGGTGGCAATATCGGCAAGCCGATCCTGGAGCAGCAGCCCTTGCCGGCCGGCGGGGTCTATGTCCTGGAACTGTCGAGCTACCAGATCGACCTGACCCAGCGGCTCGATGCCGATGTGGCCGTGCTGCTCAATGTCAGCCCGGATCACCTCGATCGCTACGATGGCTATGATGCCTATGTCGCGTCCAAGGCGCGGCTGTTCGGCATGCAGGCGCATGGCCACCTTGCGCTGGTGGACATGCGGGCAGAGCTTGAAGACGATGTGCTGCGCTTTGCCCCCGAAGGCACCAACTTCCAGTTCATCAACGGCATCGACCTGCCCGGCGATCCGGCGCAATGGCCCAGCTTGCAAGGGCCGCACAACCGCGCCAACGCTGCCGCGGCGGTGGGGGCCGCGCGCTATCTCGACCTTGACGAGGCGACGATTGCCGCGGGCCTCAAAAGCTTCGTTGGGCTGCCGCATCGCATGGAACGCGTGGCGGAAAAGAACGGCGTGCTGTTCGTGAATGACAGCAAGGCCACCAACCCGGCCTCTACCGCGCCGGCGCTGGCGGCGTTTCCGCGCATCCACTGGATCGTGGGCGGGCTGCCCAAGGGCGACGACCTTGATGAGTGTGCGCCCCATTTCGGCCACGTCGTGCGCGCTTATACCATTGGCGAGGCGGGCCCTCGCTTTGCCGAAATCCTGGAGCCGGTCATGCCGGTGACCCGGGCCGAGATGCTGGGCGATGCCGTGCGCGCCGCGATGGAGCAGGCCGTGCCGGGCGATGTCATCATGCTCTCGCCGGCCTGTGCCAGTTTTGATCAGTTCCGCGATTTCGAGGCGCGTGGCGAATGCTTCCGCCAGATCGTGGCAGCCCTGACGGCGGGGAGTTGATCGGCATGCCTTCTGGCGGGCCCGTTGCCCCTCCGCCGACCGGTCCGGTTCCGGCGTCTGCCGTTGCTTTGCCCACCGCCGCGCCCGCCACTTCGGCCGGCGCCATGCAGCGCTTTCGCCGCACCCGGCGCAGCGAACTGGTGATCTGGTGGCGCGAGATCGATCGCGTGCTGCTGGGCCTGATCCTCGTGCTGATGATCGTGGGGGCGATCGCCGTGGCGGCGGCCTCTCCGGCCAGCGCGCATCGCCTCTCCACCCATCAGAAAGCGCTGGGCGATCTCTATTTCTTCTGGCGCCAGCTGGAAATGCAGGCACTTGGCCTGCTCGGCATGTTTGCCGTCTCGCTGCTGCCCAAGGATGCCGCGCGCCGCGCCGCAATCATGCTGGCCGGGGTGATGATCATTGCCCTGGTGCTGGTGCCGATCATGGGCACCGAAGTGAAAGGCGCCAAGCGTTGGGTGCTGGGCATCCAGCCGTCGGAATTCCTCAAGCCCGGCTTTGCCATTGCCGTGGCATGGATCCTCTCGTGGAAAGTGCGCGATCCGCACATGCCGGTGATCCGCCTGTCGATGGTGCCGATGGTGTTGGTGGCGGTGTTGTTGATGGCGCAGCCCGATTTCGGCTCCACCGTGCTGTTCGCCGGCGTGTGGTTCGTGCTGGTCCTGCTTTCGGGCCTGCCGCTGGCGCGCGTGGGCTGGGCAATGGGCGGCGCGATCGCGGCTGTGGTGCTGGCCTATCTGCTCTATCCCAATGCCACGCACCGCATCGACAATTTCCTTTCCGGCGGGGCAGAGTTCGACCAGGTTGACCTCGCCATGCGCACGCTGGTGGCCGGCGGGTGGAGCGGCACCGGGCTGTGGCTGGGCGCGCGCAAGAATGCCCTGCCCGAAGCGCATACCGACTATATCTTCTCGGTGATCGGCGAGGAATTCGGCCTGATCTCGTGCGCTATCGTCGTGATCCTCTATTGCGCCATCGTGCTGCGGGTGCTGCTGCGCCTGGTGGACGAGGAAGACCTGTTCACGGTGCTGGCCGCCACGGGCCTGACGGCGCAGCTTGCCGGCCAGGCTTTCATCAACATCCTCGTCAACCTGCAACTGTTCCCGTCCAAGGGGATGACCTTGCCGCTGATCAGCTATGGCGGCTCGTCCACCATTGCCTTGCTGATCGGCGTGGGTTTCCTGCTCGCCATCACGCGCCGCAACCCTTATCTGACGCGCGAAACCTTTCACCTGGGCGAACTGACGCGCAAATGACTGTACAACACCAACCCGGCGTATCGCGCCACTTCGTGCTGGCGGCCGGGGGCACCGGCGGGCACATGATTCCGGCCTTTGCCCTGGCCACCGAACTGCATGCACGCGGCCACCACGTGGCGCTGATCACCGATGCGCGCGGCGCCAAGATACCCGGCAAGCCCGATTTCCTTACCGCGCATGTGCTGCCCGCCGGACGGCTGGGCAAGAACCCAGTGGCCTTGTTCAAGGGGCTGCGGGCCATTCTGCGCGGCCGGTCGATGGCGTTGCGCCTGTTCGAAAGCTTTCAGCCGGCCTGCGTGATCGGTTTTGGCGGCTATCCCGCGCTGCCCGCGCTGCTCGCCGCCCGCGCTGCCGGCATTCCCACGGTGATTCACGAACAGAACGCCGTGCTGGGCCGGGTGAACCGCTATCTGGCCAAAAGCGTCGATGCCATCGCCACCGCTTATCCTGAAGTGGAACGGCTCGATCCGCGTTTCTGGGGCAAAGTGCATCTGGTGGGCAACCCGGTGCGCCCCGAAGTGCTGGGCCTTCGCGGGGAGCCGTTCCCCGAATTTTCCGAAGACAGCCTGTTTCGCGTGCTGGTAACCGGCGGCAGCCAGGGCGCGTCGGTTCTGGCGCAAGTGGTGCCCGATGGCCTCGCCATGCTGCCGCCTGCGCTGCGCCATCGCCTGCAAGTGACGCAGCAATGCCGCCCGGAAGACCTGGAAGCGGTGCGCGCGCGCTATGCTGCGCATGAAATTCCGGCGGAACTGGGCACTTATTTCGAAGACATGGCCAGCCGCCTGGCCGGCGCGCACTTGT
Source organism: Novosphingobium rhizosphaerae (assembly GCF_050920675.1). Taxonomy (NCBI): domain Bacteria; kingdom Pseudomonadati; phylum Pseudomonadota; class Alphaproteobacteria; order Sphingomonadales; family Sphingomonadaceae; genus Novosphingobium; species Novosphingobium rhizosphaerae. The sequence goes on along the minus strand of NZ_CP137861.1, from coordinate 4,047,925 downwards.
TCATCGGCCGGGCCGGGGCGTCGACCATTGCCGAACTCACTGCCGTGGGCCGGCCGGCGATCCTGGTGCCGCTGCCCATCGCGACCGACGACCACCAGGCCGCCAACACCCGCGAAATGGTCAAGGCCGGCGGGGCCCGTGCGATTCGCCAGACGGGTTTCAGCCCCAAGGAACTGGCCAAGCAGATCCAGGCCATGGCGATGAATCCGGCAGGCCTGGGCCATGCCGCCCATGCCGCGTGGAATTGCGGGCTGCCCAATGCCGTGCAGGATCTGGCCGACCTGGTCGAAGGGTTTGGCGGCGCCCCGCTGATGGATGTGATCCGGGTGGATGCGGCCTCGACCGCCCCGGCACAGGGCAATGTTGGTGCCGGCGCCGGTGCGCTCGCTCTGGAGAATGAAGCATGAAGGGTGTCGGCGTTGAAATCGGCACGATCCATTTCGTCGGCATCGGCGGCATCGGCATGTCGGGCATTGCCGAAGTGATGCACAACATGGGCTATGCCGTGCAGGGTTCCGACATGGCGGAAAGCTATGTCGTCGAAGGGCTGCGCGCGCGCGGCATTCCGGTGATGATCGGCCAGCGCGCCGAAAACGTCGCGAACGCGCAAGTGGTGGTTACCTCCACCGCCGTGAAGCGGGACAATCCCGAAGTGGTCGCCGCGCTGGAAGCGCGCATTCCCGTGGTGCGCCGCGCGGAAATGCTGGCCGAACTGATGCGGCTGAAAAACACCGTGGCTGTGGCCGGCACGCACGGCAAGACGACCACCACCTCGCTTGTGGCCTGCCTGCTCGATGCCGGCGGGGTCGATCCCACGGTGATCAACGGCGGCATCATCAATTCCTATGGCTCCAACGCGCGCCTTGGCGATAGCGACTGGATGGTGGTGGAAGCCGACGAGAGCGACGGTTCGTTCCTGCGCCTCGACGGCACGATCGCGGTCGTCACCAATATCGATCCCGAGCATCTCGATCACTATGGCTCGTTCGACAAGGTCAAGCGCGCTTTCGTGGAATTCATCGAGAACGTGCCGTTCTATGGCGCGGCGATGCTGTGCATCGACCATCCCGAAGTGCAGGCGATCATCCCCCAGGTGCGCGATCGCCGCGTGGTGACTTATGGCTTTTCCGCCCAGGCCGACGTGCGCGGCGAAGGCGTGACCCCGGTGCCGGGTGGCAACCGCTTCACCGCCGTGCTCCGCCAGCGCGACGGCTCGTTCCAGCGGATCGAGGATATTCACCTGCCCATGCCCGGCCGCCACAACGTGCAGAACGCGCTGGCCGCGATTGCCGTGGCGGTGGAAATGGGCGTGCCGCACGATCTGGTGCGCACCGGCTTTGCCAAGTTCGGCGGGGTCAAGCGCCGCTTCACCAAGGTGGGCGAAGTGGCCGTGGACGGCGGCGACGTGGCGGTGATCGACGATTACGGCCATCACCCGGTGGAAATCCGCGCCGTGCTGGCCGCCGCTCGCGAAGGCGTGCGCGGCCGGGTGATCGCCGTGGTCCAGCCGCACCGCTTCACCCGGTTGCGCGACCACATGGAAGATTTCCAGGGCGCGTTCAACGACGCCGACGTGGTCTATGCAGCGCCGGTCTATCCCGCTGGCGAGCAGCCGATCGAGGGCGTGGACAGCGCCGCGATGGTCGAAGGCATCAAGGCGCGCGGCCACCGCAGCGCGCACCTGATCGCCGGCGCCGAAGCGCTCGCCGCCGAACTGGCGCCGCAATTGCAGGCGGGCGACATGATCGTGTGCCTGGGGGCGGGGGACATCACCAAGTGGGCCGCCGGGCTGGCCGGGGCGATCACGGCGTTGCGGGGTGAGGGCTGATGTCGGGCTTGGGCCAGCACCACCCCCCGGCCCCCTCCTCTGAAGAGGAGGGGGAGCACAATGCCAATCCCCCCCTCCTCTTCAGAGGAGGGGGCCGGGGGGTGGTGGAAACCACAAGCAACCTCAAAGGTAAGCTCACCCCGAACGCCCCGCTCGCCCCGCTGGTCTGGTTCAAGTCCGGCGGCAATGCCGATTGGCTCTACGAACCCAAGGACGCGGCGGACCTGCAAGGCTTCCTCGCTGCGCTCGCGCCAGAAGTGCCGGTCATGGCGCTGGGTCTTGGTTCCAACCTCATCGTGCGCGATGGCGGGGTGCCGGGCGTGGTGGTGCGGCTGGGCAAGCCCTTTGCCAAAGTGACCGCGCTCGATGCTGTCACGCTCGATTGCGGGGGCGGGGCCTCGGGCATTCTGGTTTCGTCCACCGCGCGCGACGCCGGGATTGCGGGGCTTGAATTCCTGCGTTCGATCCCCGGCACGGTCGGCGGCTTCGTGCGCATGAACGGGGGCGCCTATGGCCGCGAGGTGAAGGACATTCTCGTCGATTGCGACGTAGTGCTGCGCTCGGGCGAACGGGTGCGGATGGACTTGCCCGAGCTGGGCTATGCCTATCGCCATTCCGACCTGGCCGATGGCGCCATCGTGGTTGCCGCGCGCTTCCGGGGCGAACCGGGCGAGCCGGCGGCGATCCAGGCGGAGATGGACCGCATTTCCGCTGCGCGCGAGGCCAGCCAGCCGCTGCGCAGCAAGACCGGCGGATCGACGTTCAAGAACCCCGAGGGGCACCGCGCCTGGGCGCTGGTCGATGCAGCCGGCTGCCGCGGCCTTACGATCGGTGGCGCGCAAGTGAGCGAGAAGCACACCAATTTCCTGATCAACACCGGGCATGCCACCAGCACCGAGATCGAGGCGCTGGGCGAGGAAGTGCGTGCCCGCGTGAAACAGTCACAAGGCGTGGAGTTGCAGTGGGAAATCAAGCGGGTAGGGCGGCCATGACAGATCTGCCCCGGCTTCATGTGGCGGTGCTGATGGGCGGCTGGTCGAGCGAGCGGCCGGTATCGCTGACCAGCGGCGAAGGCGTGGCCAGCGCGCTTGAGCAGCGCGGCCACAAGGTGACGCGGATCGACATGGGCCGCGATGTGGCGCTGCGCCTGGCCGACGCGGCGCCCGATGTGGTGTTCAACGCGCTGCACGGCACGCCTGGCGAAGATGGCACGGTGCAGGGCATGATGGACCTGATGGGCCTGACCTACACCCATTCGGGCCTGGCCACTTCGGTCATCGCCATCGACAAGGAACTGACCAAGCAGGCCCTGGTGCCCCACGGCATTCCATGCCCGGCGGGCGCGTGGTCAAGACGGCAGAGCTGTACAGCCACGATCCGCTGCCGCGCCCCTATGTGTTGAAGCCGGTGAACGAAGGCTCGTCGGTGGGCGTTGCCATCGTCACCAACGAAGGCAATTACGGCAATCCGATCAGTGCCGAGGCGCGCGGCCCGTGGCAGGAATTTCCCGAACTGCTGGCCGAACCGTTCATCCGCGGCAAGGAACTGACCACGGCGGTGCTGGGCGATCAGGCGCTGATGGTCACCGAATTGAAGCCCAAGACCGGCTTTTATGATTTCGATGCCAAGTACACCGACGGGCTGACCGAGCATGTCTGCCCGGCGGAAATCCCTGACGCCATCACCCAGGCGTGCAAGGACATCGCCCTGCGCGCGCACAAGCTCTTGGGTTGCAAGGGCACCAGCCGTTCCGATTTCCGCTGGGACGACGAGCGCGGCGTGGAAGGGCTGTTCCTGCTGGAAGTGAACACCCAGCCGGGCATGACCCCGCTCAGCCTGGTGCCCGAACAGGCCCGGCACATGGGGATGGACTATCCTGACCTTGTCGAAGCGATCGTGGCCGAGGCGCTGAAAGACGCCGCCGCCGCCAAGGCGAAGCAAGGAGCCGGCTGACCATGGCGCAAACGATCCGGCGTGGCGGCAAGGGCGTGCGGCGGGTGGCCGCGCAGCGCGGGGCCAAGGCCAAAGTGCAGACGGCGCGCAAGCAGACCGGCTCTGCCATCGGCCATGTCATGCGCGTGCAGCCGTTCAGCGAGGAAACGCTGCACCGGATCATGTTGACGGCCATTCTCGCCACCGCCGCGGTAACGGTGTGGACGGTGGCCAACATCGCCGGCGTGCCGGCGCTGGCCGAAGCGCAAGTGGCGCGCATGGCCCATGGCGCGGGCTTCGATGTGAAGCGCGTGGAAGTGCGCGGCGTGCGCCGGATGAGCGAGCAGACCATCTATGAAAAGGTGCTGGGCCAGCGCGACCAGGCGATGTCGCGGGTGGACGTGGCCGCCTTGCGCGAAACCCTGCTGACGCTGCCGTGGGTCAAGGACGCGCGCGTTTCGCGCCAGTTGCCCGATACGCTGGTGGTCGATGTGGTGGAGCGCACGCCCCACGGCGTGCTGCGCAAGGGCGACCAGCTCATGCTGATCGATGAAACCGGGCACGAGTTGGAGCCGGTGAGCCAGGCGCGCGCCAAGGGCATGTTTGTGCTGTCGGGCGATGGTGCCGCGGCGCGCGTGCCCGATCTCAACCGCCTGCTCGATGCCGCGCCCGCGCTCAAGCCCCAGGTGGCCGAAGCGGAATGGATCGGCAATCGCCGCTGGAACCTGACGTTCAAGACCGGCCAGGTCCTTGCCCTGCCCGAAGGCGAAGACGAAGCAGCCGCCGCGCTGCTGGAATTCGCGCGGATGGATGGGGTCAACCGCCTGCTGGGCGGCAAGGTTTCCAGCTTCGACATGCGCGCCAAGGACCGCACGTACCTGCTTGTGCCTGGTCACTCTGACGAAATGGCGCAGGAACAGCGCGACAAGGTCGCTGCCAAGGCCAAGGCCAAGGCCGCCGCTGCGGCCGCCAAGACCAAGGAATAAGCCGCCCGTGGCAGCCCTCGCATCACCAAGGTCTTTGCCGCGGTCAATCTTGGCTCGTTCCGTACCTCCGCGATGATCGCCGGGCTGTCCGAAGCGGGCGAACTCGTCGTGCTTGCTCGGGCCACCGCGCCTCGCAGGGATCAAGCGCGGTTATGTGGTGGATATGCTCGCCGCCACCCATTCGGTGCGCGACGCGATCGAGCGGGCCGAGAAGATGGCCAACACCTCGATCACGCAAGTGCTGGTCGGCTGTGCCGGGCGGGGCTGGCCAGTTCCACCGCGCAAGTGGAAGTGGAAATCGGCGGACGGCGGATCGAGGACGACGATATCGCGCACCTGCTGGTGGCCGCGCGCGACGTGATCCAGCCCGACGGGCGCACCGTGCTCCATGCCCAGCCGGCGCATTACACGCTCGATGGCGCGCACGGCGTGCCCAATCCCAAGGGGCTGCATGCCGATCGGCTGGCGGTGGATATCCACGTCATGCTCGCCGATGGCGCACCGATCCGCAACATTCGCGAGACGGTGGAGAACGCCCACCTCAAGGTCGATGGCGTGGTGGCCGCGCCCGTGGCCGCCGGCCTTGCCTGCCTGGCCCAGGAGGAGCGCGACTTGGGCGTGGCCCTGGTCGATTTCGGGGCGGAAGTGACCACGGTTTCGGTCCACGCCGGTGGCATGCTGCTGGGCATGCAGGTCCTGCCGTTCGGATCGGGGGACATCACCGACGCGGTGGCCTCCGCCTTCGGCATCCGCCGCTATCAGGCCGAGCGGCTCAAGTGCATGTCGGGCTCGGCCATCGCCAGCCCTGCCGACCATCGCGAGATGATCCCGGTCAACGCGCCGGGCGATCCCGAAGGGGCAGGGCCGATGGCGCGTCATGCCGACGACAAGAACCGCATTCCACGCGCCGAGCTGATCTCGGTCATTACCCAGCAATTGGGCCATTTCACCGACGAGCTGGGCCGCTGCCTCAAGGCCATGGCTTTACCGGCACGCGCGGGCAGCAAGTGGTCTTGACCGGTGGCGGTGCGCAACTGCCGGGCCTGGCGGACTATGCCCAATCGGCACTGGGGCGCCCGGTGCGGATCGGCGCGCCGCCGGCCATGCTGGGCCTGCCGCAGGGCCACGCCACGCCCAGTTCGTCCACGCTGGTGGGTCTTGTGCTCTATGCCGCGTCCGACCCGATCGACATTCGCAAGCTGACCGCGGCCAGCCAGGGCGCCGGCGCCACTACGCTGTGGGGCATGGGGCGGCGGATCGCGCGCGCGCTCAAGGAGTATTTTTAGACGCTGATGCCACCGATCCGGGGCTTTCGTCGCACGAAGCAACCGGATTGGCCGATTTCGGGGCCAAATGGCCAATCGATCTTGTGGAAAAGCGCCGATCGCCTTTGATTCGATGAAACGTTCCGTGCCAAAGCTGGAAAATCCACATTTCGGCCATTCCGGCCCCAGACCCATCCCACTGCCAAACCCGAAAGGGAGACCGACATGAGCATCAACATCGGACCGCCGGCCATCGACGAGCTTAGGCCCCGTATCACGGTGATCGGGGTGGGTGGCGCCGGCGGCAACGCCATTGCCAACATGATCAGCGCCAATATCGAAGGCGTCGATTTCGTGGTCTGCAACACCGACGCGCAGGCGCTGAACAATTCGATCGCGGAAAACCGCATCCAGCTTGGTCCGGCGATCACGCAGGGCCTGGGCGCCGGCGCCCGCCCCGAAGTGGGCCGCGCCGCGGCAGAGGAAACCCTGCCCGAGCTCGAACGCGTGCTCGATGGCGTGCACATGGTGTTCATCGCGGCTGGCATGGGCGGCGGCACCGGCACTGGCGCTGCGCCGGTGATTGCCGAGGCGGCGCGCCGCAAGGGTGTGCTGACCGTGGGCGTGGTGAGCAAGCCGTTCCTGTTCGAAGGCACGCGCCGCATGCGCTCGGCCGAAACCGGCATCGAGGAACTGCAAAAGCACGTCGATACGCTGATCGTCATTCCCAACCAGAACCTGTTCCTGGTGGCCAAGGCCGAAACCACGTTCAAGGAAGCGTTCCAGCTTGCCGACGAAGTGCTGCAGCAGGGCGTGCGTTCGATCACCGACCTGATGATCATGCCCGGCCTGATCAACCTCGACTTTGCCGACGTGCGCTCGGTCATGGGCGAAATGGGCAAGGCGATGATGGGCACGGGCGAGGGAGAAGGCCCCAACCGTGCGCTCGAAGCGGCCGAACGCGCCATTGCCAACCCGCTGCTCGATGGCGTTTCGATGCAGGGCGCCAAGGGCGTGATCATTTCGATCATCGGCGGCGACGACATGAAGCTGCTCGAAGTGGATGAAGCGGCCAACCACATCCGCGAACTGGTCGATCCCAACGCCAACATCATCTGGGGTTCGGCGTTCAATCCCGATCTCAACGGCAAGATCCGCGTGTCGGTGGTCGCCACTGGCATAGAGCAGAGCGTGGAACAGGCCGAACAGGCTGCTCGCCCGGTGAACCTGCCCGGCGCAGCGCGTGGCCCGTCGTTCACGCGGCCGCGCCGCCGCGTCCGGCGATTGCCACGCCCACGGCCCAGCCTGCGGCTCCGGCCCCCGTTGCCGCCACGCCGCCGCCGGCCGCTCCGGCCTGGACGCCCGAGCCCGAAGCGGCACCGGCTGCGGACGATCCGCTCGACCTGACGTTGGACCTGGGTGCCGATCCGGCGCAGGACTACACGATCGATCCCGCGCCCACCGCGCCAACCCCGCGTCTGGGCCTTGGTGGCGGTGCCGGGGGTGAGGCTGAACGCCCGACCCCGCGCGTGGGTGGCGGGGCAGGGGGCAGCACCCTGTTCGAGCGGATGGCCAATCTTTCGCGCGGCGCCGCCCGCACGGAAGAGAGTGAAGAAGGCGAAGATGCGTCCTCGCTCAGCATCCCGCGCTTCCTGGGCCGCCAGAACAATCAATGATCCCCGGCTCATGAATCTCTGGGCAATCGTTCTGGCTTGATGCCACACCATGCCGCCACTTTCCCCCGTGAGAGTGGCGGCTTGTTGTTCTGGCTTAAGCGACAATGCGCTAAGGCGGCGCCAAGATGACTTTTGAAACCTCTCCCGCTCGCCCGTTTTCCGCTTTGGCGGCCGTGCTGCTGATGGCGGCGCCGCTGCCGCTGCTGGCGCAAGACCTTTCGCAGATGCCGCAGCAGTCGGTGCTGGATACGCCGGGCAGCCGCACCGCGCGGCCCGTCACCCGCAGCACCACGCCGCCTGCGCCCACGCCGACCTACACCGGGGCGCCGCTGCCGATGGTCTCCAATCCGGTGGTGCAGCCGCTTCCCACCGTGTCGCGCCCGGTTGTCCAGGCCGTGCCGTCGGGGGGGGATGGCCAAGGCCTCAACGCCGCGCTGGCCCGCCTGGCCCAGGATCCGCGTAATCCCGAGGCTCTGCTCGATGCCGGCAATGCTGCCATGGCGCTGGGCGACGTGGATGCCGCACTGGGTTTCCTGCGCCGCGCCGCCGACGTGGCGCCGGGCAATGGGCGGGTCAACGCCCAGCTCGGCAAGGCCCTGTTGCGTCACAACGAACCCTTGCCCGCCATTCGCGCCTTTGACGAGGCGGAGCGCAGCGGGGCAGACCTGGCCGGCATGGCCGGGGACCGAGGCTGGCGCACGACTTGGTGGGCGATAACGCGATGGCGCAGCGCTATTACCAGCAGGCCCTGGCCCGTGCGCCCGATGCCGAGATCACCCGGCGCCTGGCGCTGAGCCTGGCGATCGGGGGCGACCGCGCCAGTGCCGAAAAGGTGCTGGCCCCGCAGATTGCGCAGTCGGATCGTGCCGCCTGGCGCGTGCGCACCTTTATCCTGGCGATTGCCGGGCAGCCTGACGAAGCCGTGGCCGTGGCCAATTCCTCGATGCCGCCGCAATTGGCCGCAGGCATCGCGCCATACTTGCGCTATCTGACCCGGTTGACCCCGGCACAGCAGGCGGCGGCTGCCAATTTCGGCCGCTTTCCCCGCGCGGCCGATATCGGCCGCGACGATCCGCAGATCGTGCAATATGCGCAAAGCCATCCGCGCCAGGCGCCCGTGCTCGTGGCGCAGGCCCAGCCGGCGACTCTGCCCGCTACCGCGCCCGTGCGTCGCGATCGGCGTGGGCGGGTGATCCCGGCGCCCGCCACGGCAACGGCCAGCGCCTCCACCACGCCCGGCACAGCCACGGCGGGCGTGGCGCGGCCCACGCAACTGGCGCAGGCCACGCCACCCAGTCCGCCCGCCGCGTCCGGTGCTTATGCCGGTCCGATCGTGGACGTCATCCCGCGTCCTGCGTCGCCGCCGGCAGCCCAGCCGGCCACCGCGTCCACCGCCCCGGCCACTGCTACGCCGGCGCCGGCCATCGTGCTGCCGCCCGTGCCGCAGGCCCCGGCAGCGGTGCCCGCATCGGCGCCCGGCGTGCCGCCGCATCCCACGCCGGTGCAGGTGGCCCAGGCCGTGCCCGTGCCGGCGCCCACGCCGTCGTCCACACCTTCCTACACGCTGCCTCCGCAAGCCGCGCCTCAACCGGCGCCGCAAGCGGTGCCGCCGGCGCCTTCGCCCGATGGCTTTGCCGCGCTCTTCGCCGGTTTCGCCGCCCCGGCCGAAGAGCGGCAGCGGCCGACCGTTGCCGTCGATCTGGCCGCGATCCAGGCCGCCAACGAGCGTGCTGCCGCCGAAAAGGCGGCGATCGAGGCGCGCCAGGCGGCCCAAGCCAAGAAGCTGGCCGACGCCAAGAAAGCCGCTGCCGACAAGAAGGCTGCGGCCGAAAAGAAGCTGGCCGATGCCAAGAAGGCCGAGGAAGCGCGCAAGGCCAAGGAAGAGGCCAAGCGGCTTGCCGCCAATCCGGCGCGCACCTGGGTTCAGGTGCTGACCGGTGGCAACCGCGCCAAGATGGGCAAGGAATGGGCCGGGCTTCAGGCCAAGGCTCCCGAATTGCACGGCCGCAAGGCCTATGTCACATCGTGGAACCGGGTCTATCGCCTGGTCACCGGGCCATTCCCCAGCGATGCCGCCGCGCAGGAATTTGTGGCCAAGCTCAAGGCAAAGGGCGTCGGTGCCTTCCAGTTCGACAGTCCGGCCGGGCAAGCGATGGACGGTGTTTCTGCAAAGTAGGACGGTGTTGAGAAATCGCCCCTCCTCTTCGCAAGGAGGGGTTGGGGGTGGTGCGAAGCCTTGCGTCAGGGTTCAACCATCCCCGGACCCGCTCCTCTAACGAGGAAGGGGAGCGATTGACCTGCTTGTCCACAAGTTTTGCACAGCCTTGTCGAGTTTTGCCCAAGCCTGGGCTAACGGTCGATTGTCGGCGGCAATTCGCTCCGCGATGGATCGAATGGAAACCACGGCTGCCGGCAACGGCGTCGGCATTGTCGCCGGCATGGGCACCGTGTGAGGGGGCGTGATGATGCGAACCGGCCACGACGACAGCGACCGCGACGACGCCGCGCCGGTGGACATGCTCGCTTCCCTGTTCGAAGCGCGGGGCTGGCCCTGCGAATTCGTGTCGGACGATGAAATCCATGGGAAGTGCAGGGCTCCTGGGCCACGTACCAGTTGCGTTGCATCTGGCGGCCCGAGGATCATGTGCTGCAGATCCTCTCGCTGCCCGACATTCGCGTGCCCGATGACAAGAGGGCTGCGATGTTCGAAGTCATGGCGCTGATCAACGAGCAGGTCTGGCTCGGCCATTTCGACATCTGGTCCAACGGCAGCGTGCTGCTCTATCGCCACGGGCTGATGCTGGGCGACGACGGCCTGCTCAGCCTGCACCAGGCGCAAGTCGCCATCGAGGCGGCGGTGGACGAGTGCGACCGCTTCTACCCCGCTTTCCAGTTCATCCTCTGGGGTGACAAGAGCCCGGCGATGCGCTGGCCAGCGCGCTGGTCGATGCTGCGGGCGAAGCCTGACGGAGCCTTTTGCAGATGACGTATTCCTTCCTCCAGTTCGGTTGCGGCAACATGGGTGGCGCCCATGCTCACGGGCTGGCTGGCCAGCGGCATTGCGCCCGCGGCGTTCACAGTGGTCGATCCCCATCTGCCACAGGCACCGGCCGGCGTGCGCCTGCTGCGCAGCGCCCCGGTGGGCGAAGCGCCGCCGCGGTTCGTGATGCTGGGGTTCAAGCCGCAGGGCCTGGCTGCAGCGGCGCCGGCGATCGCGCCGCTGGTGGGGGAAAACACCGTGGTGCTTTCGATCCTGGCCGGGGTTGACCTTGCCACGCTGCGTGCGCGTTTCCCGCATGCTGCCGCCGTCGTGCGGGTCATGCCCAACCTGGCCGCGGCACTGGGCAAGTCGCCCATCGCGCTGGTGGGCGATGGCACCGACCTGATCAATGCCGAAGTCACGCACCTGATGGCGCCGCTCGGCACGGCCGAATGGCTTTCGGGCGAAGACCAGATGGACCTGGTGACGGCGCTGGCAGGATCGGGCCCGGCATTCATCTATCGCGTGATCGATGCCCTGGCTGCAGGCGCGGCGGCGCTGGGCCTGCCGCGCGAACAGGCAGACCGCCTGGCTCTGGCCATGGTGGATGGCGCCGCCGCCCTGGCGGCCGCTTCGGAATACGGGCCGGGCGAACTGGCCCGCCGTGTTGCAAGCCCCGGCGGTACCACGCAAAAGGGGCTCGACGTGCTCGACGCCGATGATCGCCTGGCGCTGCTGATGCAGGATACCTTGCGCGCCGCGCGCGACCGCAGCGCGGAAATGACGCAGGAAGCCCGCGACGCCGCCTGATTTCGCCCTCGCGGCAAATACACTTTGTCACATTTTGTCCGCACCGGTTTCGCTTGAAAGCGGCGCGGGGAAGGCCGATATTGCAGCCATGGGCATTTTGCCCGCAATGGAGAAAGTGCAAGCCATGGCAAACTGGAACGACCCTCAGCCCTCGCAGACGGGCTTCGGCGCGTCTCCGAGCCTATCGGGTGCATTCGGCCGCGGCGAAGTGTTCGACGCCGGCCTGCGTCGCTACATGCTTTCGATTTACAACTACATGGCCTCGGGCGTGTTGCTCTCGGGCGTGGTCGCGCTGGTGTTCGCCACCAGCGGCATGGCCGCCGCCGTGTTCGGCACCCCGCTGCGCTGGGTGGTCGCGCTTGCGCCGCTCGCGTTCGTCATGGTCATGAGCTTTGGCATCAACCGCATTTCCACCGGCACGCTCAAGGCGCTGTTCTGGGCGTTCAGCGTGACGATGGGCCTGTCGCTCTCGTCGATCTTCTTCGTCTATACCGCGCATCGATCGCGGCGACGTTCTTTGCCACCGCCGGCGCCTTTGCGGGCTTAGCCTGTTTGGCTATACCACGCGCAAGAGCCTGTCGGGCATGGGCACGTTCCTGATCATGGGCCTGTTCGGCCTGATCATCGCCTCGTGATCAACCTGTTCCTCGCCTCGCCGGGCCTGGCCTGGGGCATCAGCTTCCTGGGCGTGCTGATCTTTGCGGGTCTTACCGCCTATGACACGCAGCGCCTTAAGGAACAGTATGCCTATGTCGCTGGCACGGCGATGATGGACAAGGTCGTGGTGATGGGCGCGCTGACGCTGTACCTCGATTTCATCAACATGTTCACCTCGCTTTTGCAACTGATGGGCGATCGTCGCTGATCGTGCCATTGCCTGCCGCGGCGGGCATAGGTTAGATTACGTGCCCGGCAACCTTTTCGGTTGTCGGGCATTTTCCTTTCCGGGAAAGCAGGTTACCAATTCAGTCAGCTTTCAGAAAGGTTGGCGCTTCACCACAAGCGCCGTTCACGTGATCCGGGGTCTGCCATGGTGGGAATGTTGCGCACCAGCGCCAAAAACAGTGTTGAAAATCAAAGGGGGAAATGGCCATGTTGCACCAAAGCCGGACACGGATCTGCGCCTACGCGCTGACCGCCGTGCTGGGCGTGGCCCTGGCCGGCTGCGCTGCCAAGGCGCCGCCACCGCCCCCTCCGCCGCCGCCCCCGCCGCCCAAGGTCGTGATCGTGCCGGCGCGGCCAACGCCGCCCAACGGTGCCAGCGCCAATCTTACCGTGCCGCCGTTGGCGGCCACGGGCCTGCGCGAGTCGGTCAACCGCAACATCACCCCGGCGCAGATGGTGTGGAACCTGCGTTCGGCCTATAACGTCGCCGCGCTCAATTGCGCTGGCCCGCGCCATGCCGATCTGCTGCCGCTCTATCGCACATTCCTGAAATCCCAGCCAAGATGCTGGACAAGGCCAACAAGACGGTGGACCAGGAATTCAAGGCCAAGTTCGGCGCGCAGTTTATCGCCCCGCGCGAACAGTACATGACTGCAGTCTACAACCACTTCGCCCTGCCGCCCACGATGAACGATTTCTGCGATGCGACGCTCGCCGTGGCGCGTGACGCGGCCACGCTGCCCCCGGCAGAACTGGAAGCGTTCGCCGTGCGCAGCCTGCCCAATATCGAGATCGTGTTCGACGCATTCTATCGCCGCTATGATCAGTACCGCACCGATCTGGCGATCTGGCGGGCGCAATATGGCAATGCCGAGCCCGGCACCCGGTTGGTGATTCCGGTGGTGGCAAGCGAGGGGACCAATCTGGGCGCCAGCCCGGCTCCGGCCACTGGCGCGCTCTAAAAAAAGATCGAAATTTGCTCTTGGCGCCGCCATGCCTCTGCGCTAATGGCGGCGCTCCCGAAGCGAGGGACGCCTTGGCATCCCCGCTGTGGAAGATACTGGAACGGGGCCGTAGCTCAGCTGGGAGAGCGCGTCGTTCGCAATGACGAGGTCAGGGGTTCGATCCCCCTCGGCTCCACCAGTATGAAATTGAACGGATCGGTTCCATTTCCGGTCCCCATGCTCGCCAGCCTGCAGCCAGCCTGAATTCCGACGCGCCATCAGCCGACGGGCCGGGTGGGCAAAGCGGGCCTTGGCGCAATCGGCGTTTGCTGAAAAGGCACGCTGGCGGCGCCATTTCAGGACTGCCGGATTTAAACGCCATGCATTTTCTCGACCAGGCCAAGATCTTCATCCGCTCAGGGCAGGGTGGCCCCGGTGCGGTCAGCTTCCGCCGCGAGAAATACGTCGAATACGGCGGCCCTGATGGTGGCGATGGCGGCAAGGGTGGCGACATCGTTTTCGAGGCGGTGACCGGGCTCAACACCCTGATCGACTTCCGCTATACCCAGCATTTCAAAGCCCAGCGCGGCCATGGCGGCGCGGGCAAGAACCGCACCGGCGCGGCGGCAACGATCTGGTGATCAAAGTGCCGGTGGGCACGCAAGTGCTGGACGACGAACGCGAAAACGTGCTGCTCGATCTCACCGAGCCGGGGCAGCGCGTGGTGCTGCTGCGTGGCGGCGATGGCGGGCGCGGCAATCTCTCGTTCAAATCGTCCACCAACCGCGCCCCGCGCCAGTGCGGGCCGGGCTGGCCGGGCGATGAAATGTACGTGTGGCTGCGGCTCAAGCTGCTGGCCGATGCCGGCCTGGTTGGCCTGCCCAACGCGGGCAAATCCACGTTCATCAACCAGATCACCAACACCAAGGCCAAGGTGGGCGATTATGCGTTCACCACCACGCGCCCGCAGCTGGGCGTGGTGCGTCATCGCGCGCGTGAATTCGTGCTGGCCGACATTCCCGGCCTGATCGCGGGCGCAGCCGAAGGGCAGGGATCGGGGACCGCTTCCTGGGCCATATCGAGCGCTGCCGCGTGTTGATCCACCTGATCGACATCCACGGCACCGATCCGGCCGAAGCGTTGCAGATCGTGGAAGACGAACTCGAAGCCTATGGCGCCGGCCTGGAAGACAAGCCGCGCCTGGTGGCGCTCAACAAGATCGACCTGGTCGATGCCGAACTGGTGCGCGCGTTCTCGCGCGAGTTGATCGAAGCGGGCGCAACGCGGGTGTTCCCGATTTCGGGCGCGACGGGCAAGGGCATGGACGACCTGCTCGACGCCGTGCTCGACCATCTGCCCGCCGCCACCTCGACCGAGCGCCCCTCGGGCGAAGTGGAAGACGCGGCCGACGCCAAGCCTGGTCCCCGATCTGATTTTATCGGGGTTGGGGGTGGTACGGGGCCTGGCGCAAGCTGATCCACATGCCCGCGCCCAACCGTGTCACAATTCCTTCAAGCGCCCTTCACCTGCCGGGCATTTGGCCTAAGCCGCGCCGATCATGCGCATTCGCCAGCTTTCCCATCTCGCCGATCCTGCCCTTTGCCCCCGCCTTGTGATCAAGGTCGGCTCGGCTTTGCTGGTGGGCAAGGATGGGCAGCCGCGCCGCGAATGGTTGACCGCGCTGGTGGCCGAGATTGCTGCCGCCCGTGCCGCCGGGCAGCAGTGATCGTGGTATCTTCGGGCGCCATCGCGCTGGGCGCGCGCAAGCTGGGCCTGTCCAAGGGCGGGCGGGGCAGCCTGGCCGATGCCCAGGCCAGTGCCTCTGTCGGGCAGATCGCGCTGGCGGGGCTGTGGGCCGAACTGCTGGCCGGCCACGGCATCACCGCCGCGCAGATCCTGCTGACGCTGGAAGACCTGGAAGACCGCCGCCGTTATCTCAATGTCACGGCCACGCTGGGCCGGCTGGCCGCTGGCGCAGTGCCGGTGATCAACGAAAACGATTCGGTGGCGACCCAGGAAATCCGCTTTGGCGACAACGATCGGCTGGCGGCGCGGGTAGGCCAGGCCGCTGCCGCGCAGGGCGTGCTGCTGCTGTCCGACATCGACGGGCTCTATGATCGCGATCCTCGCCTGCCCGATGCGGTGCGCATTCCCGTGGTGCAGGGCGTGACGCCCGAAATCCACGCCATGGCCACGGGTGGTTCCTCGTCCGGCCTGGGATCGGGCGGGATGACGTCGAAATTGCAGGCCGCCGAGATTGCCGAAATGGCTGGCATGGCCCTGGCAATCATTGACGGGCAGCCGGTCTCGCCGATTGCCGCTGCGTTTGGCACCACGCGTGGCACGCTGTTCCTGCCGCGCCGCCGCCACACCGCGCGCAAGGCCTGGCTGGGTGGGCGGCTGCGCATGCGCGGCACGGTGACGGTCGATGCGGGTGCCGCGGCGGCTTTGGCGCGGGGATCGAGCCTGCTTGCTGCCGGGGTCACGGGCATTGCCGGCGATTTCGCACGTGGCGATGTGGTGGCCGTGCTGGGCCCCGATGGGCAGACCCTGGCGCGTGGCCTGGCGGAATACGATGCGGCCGAAGCGGCGCGCCTGCTGGGCCATCCGTCTTCCGCCCATGAAGCAATCCTGGGCTATGCCCGCGCTCGGCGCTGATCCATCGGGACCAGATGGTGCTGTTGTGAGGGGCCGCACATGATGGCCCTGCGCCAAAGGCCCGGCGAATTGCTGGCGATCACCGGGCCACCGGCTTTGTTGGCCAGGCGGTGCTGGAACAGGCTTCGCGCTGCGGGATCGACGTGCGCGCGCTGACCCGCCGCCCGCAGCCGGCGCGTGATGGCGTGGAATGGGTGATGGGCGATCTGCACGATAGCGCGGCGCTCAAGCGGCTGGTGCGGGGCGGGTGTGGTGCTGCATATTGCCGGGGTGGTGAACGCGCCCGACGAAGCCGGCTTTCACGCCGGCAACGTGTCGGGCACGCTCAATGTGGTCAACGCCGCGCTCGCCGGCGGGGTGGAGCGGTTCATCCACGTCTCCTCGCTTTCGGCGCGCGAGCCGCAGCTTTCGGCCTATGGCGCCAGCAAGCGCAAGGGCGAGATGATCGTGCGCGCGTCCAGCCTGGATTGGACCGTGGTGCGCCCGCCGGCAATCTATGGCCCGCGTGACACCGAGATGTTCGAGCTGTTCAAGCTGGCGCGCAAGGCCTGGTGCCCCTGCCGCCCGAAGGCGCGCTTCGATCATTCACGTCAGTGATCTGGCGCGGCTGCTGCTGGCCCTCGTGCCCGGTGGCGAAGACGTGACCAGCCAGACATTCGAGCCCGACGATGGCGTGCCCGGCGGCTGGAGCCATACCGACCTGGCCCGCGCCATCGGCTTGGCGGTGGGCAAGCGGGTCAAGCCGCTGCCCCTGCCGCGCGGCGTGCTGGAATGGGCCGCCAAGGCCGATCGCTGGGCCCGCAAGGACAAGGCCAAGCTCACGCTCGATCGCGTGGGCTATATGTGCCACCCCGATTGGACCGTGAGCGACGGCGCGCGGCCACCCGCCAGCCTGTGGGAACCGCAAGTTGAAACCACGCTGGGCCTGCATGCAACGGCAGCGTGGTACAAGGAAGAGGGCTGGCTGTAAGGGGCAAGGCCGCGCCTGCCTGCGTCGTCCTTGCATTGCCGGCCCATCCGCGCGAGCCTGCGCGCATGACATTGCGCGCAAGGCCATGGCCGGAACGATCCTGATCTGGACGGTTGCCTGGCCAATCAGCGCCAACGCAGCTGCGCGGCAGGGGTTGATCGCGGACTGGCGCTGTCCCGCGGGCGCGCGATTGCGTTTTGTGGGCGGCGGCGCGTTTAACGTCCTGCTTCGGTTGCCCTGCAAGCCGCACGCAGGCCTTAGGCTTCGTCCAGCGATTTCCGCTTTGCCTCTGCCCAGCGCTTGCCTTCATCGCCACCCCACAACAGCCAGGCGATGAAGCCGGCGGAGGGATCATCGTTGCTGTCCCACTGGTGGCTTTGGCCACTCTTGTCGACGGCATGGCGCGCGAAATAGCTTGCCATCGCCTTGACGTCTTTTTCGCTGACGGTCCGGCGTTCGGCCAGCTGGTGCGCGCGCTTGACGCCCACGTCCGTTCCGCCCCGGTTGAACTTTTCACGCAGCCTGAGGCCGCGCTTGGCGTTGGCCGCCATCTTGTGCGTGGGCGTGAAGCTCTGGGTCGCCATGCCTCACTCCTTGGTCAAGGCATGGGGTTTGTGGGCCGCGCGCGCGCCTTCGTCGGTTTCGACGATTACCTGCGGGTTATCAGGCGATGCGGCAACCTTGTGGCCCTTGATCCTGGTTCCGCTGGTGACCTTTTTCACGACCTTGCCGTGCGCGGTGCCGCCACTGCTGTTCCATTTTACCTTGGTGCCTTTGCGGAGCGTTTCGGCCATGGTCGTTTCCTCTTGCTATGCAATCGAAAACGAGACGTGACCCAGCCCGTTCCCAGGCGGTTGTGGGCAACGCCGGCAGCGCCGGCTGTCACCCCGCGGTCAGAGCCCGCCCAGCCTCGTGCGGCAGCCGTAGCGCGCTGACCAGGCCGCCCAGTGACAGGACCGCCATCGCGATGAACGCGAAGCGGTAATCCGCCCCGGCGCCCGCAAGGCCCAGCGTGCCGGCCAGGGCTTCGCCCGCGTGCACGCTCATCGCTGCCGCAGTCACGCCAGCAGCGGCGCCCAGTTGCAGGATGGTGTTGAACAGGCCGTTGGCGTCACCCATCGCGGCGGAATCCACATCGGCGAACGCGAGGGTGGAGAGCGTGGAGAACTGGAGCGAGCGCCCCAGCCGTTGACATAGAGCAGCACGGCCACCAGCGGCGCAGGGGAGTGGGGGCCGATCGCAGCAAGCGAAACCAGCGAGGCGGCGCACAGGACACCGTTGACGATCAGCACGGGGCGGTGGCCAAAACGGCGCAGGATGCGTTCCACCATGGCTTTCATCGTGATGTCCCCGGCAAACAGCGCCACCACGAACAGCCCGGCGTGCACCGCGCCAAATCCGAAGCCGGCCTGCATCATCAGCGGCAGCAGGAACGGAACCGCGCCGATCGCCATGCGGGTGAGCGTGCCGCCGCTGACCGCCGCGCGGAACGATGGCGTCCTGAGCGCGGCCAGATCGAGCAGCGGATTGGCGCTGCGCCGCAAGTGGGCCATGGTGACGGCAAGCACGGCAAGACCGGCGGCGACAAGGCCCAGGCCCAGCGCGTCGATGCGGCGGGCGCTGTGTTCGAAGCCGATCTGCAAGGCAAACACGCCCACGGCCGTGAGGGCAAAGCCCGTCCAGTCGAACCGGCGGCGTTCACCACGCACATCGGGGATCAGCCACAGCGCCGCGGCCAGCGCCACGATGCCCAGCGGCACGTTGAAATAGAAGATCCAGCGCCAGCCCAGGTGTTCGGTGATGAAGCCGCCCACCGGCGGGCCGACCACGGGGGCAAACAGCGCGGGCCAGATGAGGGCAGACAGCGTTGCGATCAACTGGTCGCGCGGGGTGTGGCGCATCACCACCAGCCGCCCAACCGGGGTCATCATGGCGCCGCCAACGCCCTGGAACACGCGCAGGGCAACGAATTCCGGCACCGATTGCGCCTGGCCGCACAGTGCCGAAGCCAGGGTGAAGATGGCGATCGCGGTGACGAAGACGCGGCGCGAGCCAAAGCGGTCTGCCAGCCAGCTGCTCGCCGGGATCAGCACGCCCAGCGCGAGCAGATAGGCCGAGATGCCGATATCGAGCGCCACCGCCGTGGTGCGGAAGGTCTGTGCCATCGACGGCAGGGCGGTGGTAAGGATGGTGCCGTCGAGAATTTCCATGAACAGCGCGCCGGTGACCAGCCACATGATCAGGCGGCGGCGCAGCGGGGTGATCTCTTCGGTCAAGGGCGGGGCTTTCCTGGCGGGGGGCTGCGCCGGCCTTGGCCAAAGCGAGGCGCGGGATCAAGCCCGGCGCAACGATGAAGTTTATCGTTGCGGTTATTGCGGTTTGATCAAAACACCGGTTCGTAGCCGGGGGGAGTTCGCCCCCACCTTTGCTCTCGTCGTCGTCCTTGGCGCCGGGCACGTGGATGCCGCATTCGGTCTTGTCCCAGCCTTTCCAACGGCCCGAGCGCGGGTCTTCGCCCGGCGCCACCTTGCTGGTGCAGGGGGCGCAGCCGATCGACGGATAGCCCTGGGCCACCAGCGGGTGATGGGGCAGGCCATGGACGGTGAAATAGGCTTCCAGCGCGTCCTTGGTCCAGCTGGCGAGCGGATTGATCTTGAGGCGGCCGGCCGCATCGCTGCTGTCCAGTTCGAACCGGGGCAGGCCGGCGCGGGTCGACGACTGGAAGCCCTTGCGCCCGGTGATCGTGGCATCCAGCCCGGTCAGGGCCTTGGCCAGCGGCACCACCTTGCGGATTTCGCAGCAGCCATCCGGGTCCCAAGACCAGCGCAGGCCGCTTCGTCCTTTTTCGCGATCACCGCGGCATCGGGTTCGAGCACGACGAGATTGGTCAGCCCAAGCTGCGCCACCAGGGCATCGCGATAGGCCAGCGTCTCGGGAAAATGCTTGTGCGTATCGAGGAACAGCACGGGCGTGGCCGGATCGACCTGGGCCACCAGGTGGAGCAGTACCGCACTTTCCGCGCCGAAGCTGGAGACGACGGCCACCCGGCCGGCAAGCCCTTCACCCAGCACCGCCGCCAGCATTTCTTGCGTGCTGGCCTGCGCAAACCGCGCGTTGAGCGCGGCCACGTCATCCGCGGTAAAGCGCGGGGCGGTGTCGAGGATGTCGGGCGTGCGGGCGGGGCTGGCCATGGCTTCAGGCCCCCTGCTTGCCGTGGCGGGCGGCCCAGATCGGCGCGCGGCCATCGACGGTCTTCTGGTAGACTTCGCTCCAGGTGGCAAAGGCGGCTTCGGCCTGCTCTGCGCTGATCGGCCTTTCCGGCGCAAAGGAATCGAAGCCACAGCGCCGCATGTGCGAAAGCTGATCGATCAGCACATCGCCCACGGCGCGCAATTCGCCGGTATAGCCGCGTTCGCGCAAGCTGCGGGCGGCCGAATAGCCACGCCCGTCGGCATAGTTGGGGAAGTTCACTTCGATCAGCGCAATGCGATCGAGGTAGGGCAGCAAGGCCAGGGCATCGTCGCCCGGCTCGATCCGCACGGCCGTGGCATTGCCTTGCGCGGCAAAGGAATCGACGGTCACGGCCGGATCGCCCACCGGCTCATCATCGCGATAGCGCAGGACGGACTCAACCATAGATCGCCTCCTTGAACGGGGCCATGCCGATGCGGCGATAGGTATCGAGGAAGCGTTCCCCGGCATCGCGGCGGGCGAGATAGACGTCGGTCACCTTTTCGATGGCATCGACCACGCCATCTTCGGAAAAGCCCGGCCCGGTGATGGTGCCGAGCGAGGTATCGGCGCTTTCCGCCCCGCCGAGCAAAAGCTGGTAGTTTTCAACGCCCTTGCGGTCCACACCGAGGATGCCGATGTGGCCGGCGTGGTGATGCCCGCAGGCGTTGATGCAGCCCGAGATCTTGAGCTTCAGCTCACCCAGTTCGCGCTGGCGGCCAACGTCGGCAAAGCGATCGGTGATCTTCTGCGCCAGGGGGATCGAGCGGGCATTGGCGAGCGCGCAGTAATCCAGGCCCGGGCAGGCGATAATGTCGGTGATCAAGTCAAGGTTGGGCGTGGCGAGGCCCGCTGCATCAAGCACCTGCCAGACGCGATAGAGATCGGCCTTCTTCACGTGGGGCAGCACGATGTTCTGCGCGTGGCTGACGCGCAGTTCATCGAGGCTGTGGTCGCGCGCCAGGTCGGCCATCAGGCGGATCTGGTCGGCGCTGGCGTCACCGGGAATGCCACCGGTGGGCTTGAGGCTGATGGTGACGATGGCGTAGCCCGGCTGCTTGTGGGCGTGGACATTCTGATCCACCCACAGCGCGAAATCGGGATCGCTGAGGTCCAGATCGTCAGGCAGGCCGCTTTCCAGGCCGGGATCGGCAAACATCGCCTTGATGCGCTCGAGTTCCTCTGGCGGCGGTTCCAGGCCCTGGGTGAGGATGTGGGCGAATTCTTCCTGCACCTGGCGGCTGTATTCCGCCACGCCGATTTCATGGACGAGGATCTTGATCCGCGCCTTGTACTTGTTGTCGCGCCGGCCGTGGCGGTTGTAGACGCGCAGGGCCGCTTCGAGGAAGCTGATCATCTGCAGCGCGGGCACGAATTCGGCAATGCACGGCGCGATCATCGGGGTGCGGCCCATGCCGCCGCCGGCAAAGAACTTGCAGCCGATTTCGCCCGCTTCGTTCTTCACGATCTGGATGCCGATGTCGTGCAGGCGCATGGCCGCGCGGTCGGTGTCGCTGGCGATGATCGCCACCTTGAACTTGCGCGGCAGGTAATCGAATTCCGGGTGGAACGTGGACCACTGGCGCAGCAGTTCGGCATAGGGGCGCGGATCGGCCACTTCGTCGGCGGCAGCGCCGGCAAAGTGATCCGACGTGGTGTTGCGGATGCAATTGCCGCTGGTCTGGATCGCGTGGAGCTGGACCTTGGCGAGGTCGGCCAGGATATCGGGCGCATCGGCAAGCTTGATCCAGTTGTACTGGATGTTCTGGCGCGTGGTGAAGTGGCCATAGCCGCGGTCGTACTTGTCGGCGATATCGCCCAGCACGCGCATCTGCGCGGAATTGAGCGTGCCATAGGGCACCGCCACGCGCAGCATATAGGCGTGGAGCTGCAGGTAGAGCCCGTTCTTGAGGCGCAGCGGCTTGAACTGGTCTTCGGTCAGTTCGCCCGAAAGGCGGCGCGCGACCTGGCCACGGAATTCGGCCACGCGGGCATCGACCATCGCCTGGTCGTGTTGATCGTATTGATACATCGTCAGATTACCCAGGTGCCGGCCTGCGGATCGGCAGGCTTGAGCGAAAGATCGAGGCGAACGGTGGGGCCAAGGGCGCGGATGCGATCCTTGATGTGGGCCGGGCGCACGGTGCCGTCCGGGCCGGCAAAGGCGTCGATCACATGGGTGTCGGTCACCACCTGCTTGGCGTTTTCGCGCGCGATGATGGCATCGGCATCGTGATCTACCGCCACGGCGTTGTCGACATGGCGCGACCAGCCTTCACCGGTCCACCAGATCACGTCGCCGGTGCGCAGATCGCTGCCGGTGATCACTTTGATCTTGTCCGTCACCGGGATCTTGTCGCTCATCGCGCGGCCTCCACCACCTGCTGCAATTCCATGATATCTCCCCGCGCGGTCACTTCGCCAATGACGATCAGTGCCGGGCTCTTGATATGTTCGCGTGCCACCAGATCGGCCAGGCCCGCCAGCGCGCCCCTTACCACGCGCATCTGCGGGCGCGAGGCATTTTCGATCACGGCCACCGGCATGGTCGGCGCCAGGCCATCGGCCATCAGCTTTTCGGCAATGGCGGCGGCCGTGGCCACGCCCATGTAGATCACCAGGGTGCGGCCAACGCCTGCCAGGCCCGCCCAGTTCTGATCCGACAGCCCCTTGCATTGCCCGGCCACGAATGAAACGATCGAGGCATTTTCGCGGTGGGTGAGGGGGATCTGCGCCGATGCCGCCGCGCCCAGTGCCGCGCTGACGCCGGGCACCACCTGCACGGGCACGCCGGCGGCATGGCAGGCTTCCGCCTCTTCCCCGCCGCGCCCGAAGATAAAGGGATCGCCGCCTTTCAGGCGCACCACATCGTGGCCGGCCTGCGCCTCTGCCACCAACAGCGCGTTGATCGCCTCTTGTGGCATGGTGTGGCGGGCGCGTTGCTTGGCTACCGAGATGAACCGGGCACCGCGCGGCACCATCGCCAGGATGGCCGGTTCAACCAGGCCATCATGAACCACCAGCCTTGCCTTCATCAGCAGGCGCGCGGCGCGCAAGGTCAGCAGATCGGGATCGCCGGGGCCGGCGCCGACCAGGAACACGGTTCCGCAAGGTGTGGGATCAGTCATGGTGGCGCATGTGGCCCCACCCAAGCCATCCTGCCAGCGAGAATGGATTGGGCAGGGGCTAGGCGAACTTTAGGGCGGCCCCGCCACGGCCGCTCGCGCCCGCAGCACGGCTTGTCGAACAGGATCAATTTCGCGGCAATGGGTTAACGCGCCGCCGCGCCGCCGCAGTGGCGGCTATGCGCGGTTGCAGCGGTGCTGGGCGCGCCGCTGGCCCGGCGCAACTTAACCAATTTCCCCAAAGATTTGTTGATCTACGCACACCGATCATGGGCGCCAGGGTTCAATAAATCTCGGGCGGGCCGATCACCGGGGACCAATCATGCGTTTCTACCTCGCAACGTCTTTCATATTTCCGCGCTCCTTGCGGCTGCGGCTGTTCACGGTGTGCTTTGTCACCACGCACGTGCCATTGGCCAGCTATTGCACTTGGGGCCTTGCCACAGGGCGCATCGAACTGGCCGAATTCGTGCTGTTGACGCTGGCCACCGTGATCGGCGCGATCATGGCCTTGCTGGGGATCGGTGCGCTGCTCGATCCGATCCATGCCCTGGCGCAAAGCCTCAACACCGCCGAGAACCCCGCGCTGCCGCCGGCAATGGATGTAATCCAGTCGCTCTATGCCGGCGTGCACCGCGCCGCCGTGTCCACCGGGGCACAGATCCAGGCGCTGGTGGTGGCGGCGCAGGAAGATGCGCTGACCGGCATTCTCAACCGGCGAGGTTTCCTGGATGAGATCGTCACGCTGATCAACGACGGGGTGCGCGGCTGCGTGGTGCTGCTCGACGTCGATTACTTCAAGTCGGTCAACGACACGCTGGGCCATGACGAGGGCGACCGCATCCTGGGCGCGCTGGCGGCCTTGCTGTCGCGCCAGACACGCCGGGTGGACCTGGTCGCACGCTGGGGCGGCGAGGAATTCGTGGTCTTCCTGCCCGGTTGCGTGGAGGAAGAGGCCAGCCGGATCATGGGCCGCATTGCCCAGGTCATGCGCCAGGCCCCGATCGGGCAGGTTGGCGGCCGGGCCATCACCTTTTCCGCCGGGATCAGCGCCTGTACCGATGGCGACGTGGCGGCCGCCGTCCTGCGCGCCGACGAAGCGCTCTATTGCGCCAAGGATCGTGGGCGCGACCAGGTGGTGTGCCATGCCACCCAGCGGGACGAGCAACTGGCCACGTTGCCACGGCCCTGAGTTCGCCCAATCCGGTATCATCCGCGACGAAACGAAGCGACGGAAAGCAGGCGTTGCGGCGTTCAACCCCATACCAGGCACAGGAAACACGCCTGGATCAATGGCAAGACGAGGTTGATATGAACAAGATCCTGCTGACAGCGGCCGTTGCGGTCGCTTCCCTCGCGGCAACGGCCCCGGCGCTGGCGCGCGATGGTTGTGGCGCGGGCTGGTATCGCGCCTGGGACGGCCGCTGCTATGCCATGGGGCGCACGGTCGTGGTCGAACGGCCGGTCTATGGCTACGGCTATGGCTATTATCGTGGCTGGCATGGCTATGGGCCGCGCTATCATGAATGGCATCGCGGCTGGCGCTATCGCTGATCGCCAGGGCGGGCAGGGGCGGGGCCGCCCCTGTCACGGCCTGGCTGCGTCGTAGCCTGGCCGGATCGTTGACAGCGCGCCTTGCAGCCTCGCATTCTGCACCATCTTGACCGAACGGCGGGCCTTGGGCATAGCGCGGGCCAAGGCGATGGATTTCCGCCGGGCCTTTGGCCGAACCGCCCGCCACGCCGCAAGGCGCCAGGGCTGATGATTCCTACCTGAAACCAGTGGCCCCATGATGGTTCATGCCGGCCCGTGCAACAGGAGGAATCGTGCGCGCATTTTTCACCCGTTCTCCCGTCTTGATGACCCGCCTTCGCTTCGTGCTGGCGCTGCTTGCCATGGCCCTGGCTGTGGGCACGGCCTGCGCTGGCTTTCTGTGGGCGCTGGACGCGGCCACGCGGACACGCTTTGCCGCGCCCTGGCTGCTCTATGGCCTGCCGCTGTGCGGGGTGGGCGTGGCCTGGCTCTATCGTCGGTTCGGGGCGCGGGCCGAAGGCGGCAATAACCTGATCCTGGACGAAATTCACGAGCCCGGCGGTGGCGTGCCCCTGGCCATGGCGCCACTGGTGGTGATCGGCACGGTGGCGACGCACCTGTTCGGTGGATCGGCCGGGCGCGAAGGGACGGCGGTGCAACTGGGCGGCAGCCTGGCGCACGGGCTGGTCGATCGGCTGGCGCTGACGGGCAAGGCGCGGCGCCTGCTGTTGATGGGCGGCGTGGCCGCCGGCTTTGGTGCGGTGTTCGGCACCCCGCTGGCCGGTGCGGTGTTCGCGATCGAGGTGCTGGCGCTCGGCGGGTTGGACCTGGCCGCGCTGGTGCCGTGCCTGGCGGCGGCGCTGGCCGGCGATTTCGCCTGCCGCCTGTGGGGCGCGCATCACACACCCTATCCACACGTCGATTTGCCGTTGACCGAGCCGCTGGCCAATCTGGCCGGCTTTGCCACGCTCTTGGCCAAGGCCGCACTGGTGGGCGTGGCCAGCGGGGCCGTGGCGCGCCTGTTTGCCGAGGCGAACCATGGTTTTGCCGACCTGTACAAGCGCTTTGTGGCCAATCCGCTGTGGCGCCCGGCAATCGGCGGGGCTCTGGTGATTGGCCTGACATTTGCGTTCGGCACGCAGGACTATCTTGGCCTTGGCGTGCTCTCGGCCCATCCGGGTGCACCGACCCTGCCGGGTTTCTTCGTGGCGCCGCCCGATCGCTGGAGCTGGCTGATCAAGCTGGTCTTTACCGTGGCGACCTTGAGCGCCGGGTTCAAGGGCGGCGAAGTGACGCCGCTGTTCTTCATCGGTGCAGGGCTTGGTTCCGCCCTGGCGCCCGTGCTTGGGCTGCCGGTGCCGTTGATGGCCGCGATGGGCATGATCGCGCTGTTCGGTGCGGCGGCGAATACCCCGGTCGCCTGCGCGGTGATGGGGCTGGAACTGTTCGGCATCGATGCGGCGCCGGCGCTGATCGTGGCTTGCGTCAGCGCCTATCTCGCCTCGGGCCACGGCGGCATCTATCTTTCGCAGCGGATCGCCCGGCCCAAGTGGCCACGCCGCAGCGGCGGCGCATCACTGCGGGCCGTGCGCCGCGTCTGGCTGTAACGGCGGCGCCGGTTCAAGCAATGCCCGCAGCGCGGCGGTATCGCGCAGGCGCACGTCCGATTGCGGAAAAGGCACTTCCACGTCGTGCTGCTGGAACAGTCGCCACAACGCGCGCAACACCTGGCTGCGCACGTTGGCCGTACCTTCTTCGGGATCTTCGATCGTCACATAGATCGCCATCTCGATCCCGTTCACGCCGAGCGCCGTGACCACGACCGACGGCCCCGGTTCGGGCAGCACGCGCGGCGCGGCGCGGGCGGCCTCCAGCATCAGTTTTTCGGCCAGGTCGATATCGGTGCCATAGGCCACGCTGATCGGGATGGTCAGCACGATCTGGGTGTTGGAGTACGACCAGTTTTCGACCTGGGTCGTCATCAGGATTTCGTTGGGAATCAGGTATTCACGATGATCGCGCGTGGCCACCGAAACCGCCCGGATGCCGATCTTGCGCACCTGGCCCACGGTGTTGCCCTTGCCATCGTTGATGGCGATCACGTCACCGGGCTTGATCGAACGGTCCATCAACAGGATCAGCCCGGCAATCAGGTTGCCGAAGGTCTTTTGCAGGCCAAAGCCGATGGCGAGGCCAAAGGCGCCGGAAAAGACCGTGAGCGCTGTAAAATTGATGCCGAGCAGGTCGATGCCCATGAAGAACGCCAGCGCCCAGACCATGAGCGAGACGATCTTTTCCCCCAGCACCTGCTGGGTGGAATCGAGGCTGGTGGCGCGGGCAAAGAAATAGCGCGCCAGCTTGCTGCCCAGGCGGGCAAGCATGAACATGGCCACGACCACCAGCACCATCTTGGCGGCGTTGAACACCGAGATGTGGTAATGGCCGATATCAAAGCCCAGATCGTCGAGCGACTGGAGGAAATCGTTTACCTGGTGGTGCGCCTTGCGGCTCATCCAGCTCATTGTGCGGCAGCCCAGGCGGCCAGGGCCTGTTCCAGATCGGCGATCAGGTCGCCCGCGTCTTCCAGACCGATGGCCAGGCGCACGCCAAAGCGATCTGCGCTGTCCATGTCGGGACGCGGCCAGGGGCTGGCCGTGCGGATCGCGGCGGGATCGACCGGGGTGGCGAGGCTTTCGAACCCGCCAAAGCTGTAGCCGATGCCGAACAAGGTGAGCGCATCGATCAGGGCATCGCGCGCCTTGGCCGTGCCGCCCTTGAGCACGAAGCTGAACAGGCCGCACCCGCCGGTGAAATCGCGCCGCCAATATTCATGGCCCGGCGATCCCGGCAGCATCGGGCACAGCACGCGCGCCACTTCGGGCCGCGTGGCCAGCCATTGCGCCACGCTGAGCGCACCCGCCGTTGCCGCTTCCAGCCGCAGGCCCATGGTGCGCAGGCCGCGCAGCATCATCGCCGCATCGTCGGGCGAAACCACCAGGCCCAGGTTCTGGCTGCGCAGCCGCAGCTTGCCATACCAGGGGGCCGCGGCGGTGGCGCTGCCCATGACCACGTCGGAATGGCCGCTGACGTGCTTGGTCAGCGATGCAATGCTGATATCGGCGCCATGGGTCAGCGGGGCAAAGCCGAGTGGCGAAGCCCAGGTGTTGTCCACCAGGACGGTGAGGCCCTGCGCCTTGGCCGCGCCGATCAGGGCGGGCATGTCGGGCACTTCCATCGTCAGGCTGCCCGGCGCTTCCAGCAGCACGGCTGCAGCGCCGGGGCACAGCGCGGTGAACGCTGTGGTGTCCATCGGATCGAACCAGATCGTCTTCACCCCGAAATCGGCCAGCAGCCCACGCGCCATGGCGCGGCTGGGTTCATAGGCATTGTCGGTGAGCAGCAGGGTGTCGCCGGGGCGCAGCACGGTGAGCAGCGCGCCGGCAATCGCGCTGACGCCGGAGGGATAAAGCACGGTGCCGCCACCTTGCGCGCCCGGCTCCAGCTCGGTGAGCGCTTCGGCCAGGGCCCATTGCGTGGGCGCGCCGCGCCGGCCGTAATAGAAATGCCCGTCGGCATTGCCGGGATGGCTGCGCAGCGCGGCCATGTCCGGGTAAAGGTGCGTGCTCGCGCGCCAGACCGGGGGGTTGACGACGGCGCCGGGATGGCCGGCCGTGCCGGTCCATTCCGGACGGCGGCCAGCGGCAACGATTCGGGTGGCGGTTTGAAGCGGCCTGTCTTGCGGCGGCGTATCGGAAGGGGCAGTCATGCCCGCGTGCAAAGCACAGTTGCGCTCGATCCGAAAGCCTGCATACCGTTGCGTCAGTCTACCAGGCAGGTGGCCGGGCCGGTTTCCTTGGGGGTGGCGGGATCGGCGCCCCATTCGCTCCAGCTGCCATCGTAAAGTGCAACGTCGCTCTTGCCGAGCAGGTGCAGGGCAAAGATCACGACATTGGCCGTCATTCCCGAACCGCAGCTGGCGATGACCGGCCGGCCGAGATCAACCCCGGCATCGGCAAAGGCGGCGCGCAGGCCTTCGGGCTTTTTCCAGGTGCCATCGGGGGCAAACAGGCTGGCATAAGGCACGTTGCGCGCGCCGGGGATGTGGCCGCTGGCCAGCGCAGGGTTGGTTTCCTTGACCTCGCCGGTAAAGCGCCCGGCGCCGCGCGCATCGACCAGTTGTTCGGCATGGCTGGCCAGGTTGGCCATGACCTGATCCTTGGAACGCAGCGCGCGCAAGTCGCTCCAGGCGGTGAAATGGCGGTGGCGCAGGGTTTCGCGCCCTTGGGCGCAGGGCCGCCCTTCGGCTTTCCACTTGGCGATCCCGCCATCGAGCAAGGCCACGTTCTGCGCGCCGAACAGGGTGAGCAGGAACCACGCGCGGGTCGACGACTTGATCGGGCTGTCATCGTAAAGCACGATCCGGCTGCCGTCGCCCAGGCCCAGGCTTTGCATCCGGCTGGCGAATTTTTCCGCCGGTGGCAGCGTGTTGGGCAGGCCGGTGGCGCTGTCTACCAGGTTGCCCAGATCCATGAAGACCGTGCCGGGAATATGGCACGCTTCATATTCCAGCGCGGGATCGCGCCGGTGTTCGGGCAAAAAGCAACTGGCATCAACGATGCGCAGATCGCTCGCACCCATCTCGTTGGCGAGCCATTGGGTGGAGACCAGCGGTTCCATGAATTTCTCCTGCCTGCGTGCGACCCGTCTGGCGCGGGTTCATTTTGGGGACCGAACTTAAAGCCCAAGCGCGGTGGCGTCGATTGCAAAAATGGCCAATCGACGTGTGCCGTTTCGGCATTACAACGCCGGCAGCGGCATCGCGCGCTGGTCGAGCGCGTCGAACACGCGGGGACCCTGGTCCAGGCGGAAAGGTTGCAGCCGCGCCGCCTGATCGCCTGGGGCGGCGGGTTGGCCCACCAGGAACGCACCGTGGGCGTGCTGCGCGCCGCCATCGTCGGCCTTGGTCGCCCAGACGCTGGCGCGCACGATCGGCACGAACAATTGCGCCGCGCCAGCGCGAATCGTCAGGATGGATGACAGCGGCAGGCGCATTTCCGCAGCGACGGTAACGCTTTCGCCCGGTGCCAGTTGCTCCACCAGGCGCAGTGGCGGCAATTCGGGCCCGGCCAGGCCCAGTTGTTCGTCCATCGGGCGCGAGGCATGGGCCGAGGTCATGTCTCCCGACAGCGCAAGGTCGATCAGCGGCGCGGCGCCATGGTTGGTCAGCACGAGGCGGCAGGACAGCGTGGCGTTGACCAGCGTGGCACTGAGCCGATCGGCCAGCAGGGCCAGTTCAAGACTTGGTGCGGCCTGATCGGCCTGCGGCGGTACGGGCAGGGGTTGCGGGGCCGGTGAAGGGGTGGGCGCGGGCTTGGGCACGGGGGGCTTGGGTGCCGGCCGGGACGCGGGGGCCGGGGCCGGCGTTGGCTGCGCTTGCACCGGGGTGGCGCGGCGGCGGCGCAGCGCCAGCGCGGCGATGATCACGGCAAGCGCGCCAAGGCCGGCGGCCCAGGGCCACCATGCCGTGGCGGCGCCATCGCTGGCGGTGGCGGGGGCAAGCGGGGCAGGCGTTGCGCTGGTTTCGGGCGCCGGGGTGTCGCTGGCCGCTTCCGGCGCGGCGCTGGGTGATGGCTCGGGCACAGGCGATAGGCTTGGCGTTGGCGTCGTTTCCGGCCCGGGCGTTGCCGATGCAGCGGGTGTGGCCACGGCTGCGGGTGCGGGAGCGGGCGGCTTGGGCTGCGCCGCCGGGCGGCGTGTGGGCGCGGTACGGTTTGGCGTGCCTTGGGGCAGCACCACAGCCGGGGTGCTCGCCTGGGGCAGCGGTACGAGCGTGGACGCGGCAGGTGCTGACGGCTTGATCGCCGGGGCTGGCGTCGGCGAATTGAGCGTGGGCAGCGACGGCGTAGGCACGGCCGAGACGATGGGCTGCGTGGGTGCCGCCTGCGGGGTGGCCTGCGAAGCGGTCTGCGCCGATGCCATGGCCGGCATGGCCAGCAGGGTACCAGTGACCAGCAGGGTGCGGGTCGATGCAAGAAGGATGGAAATGCCGCGCATGGCCTGGCCTGAACTGCCTCGTCTCAAGATGTGTCGCCTCTATGGCATGATCGGGCCGTTGCCGCGCCCTCTCTGGCCGGATACGGCCGGAGGGCGTTGAATAGTGCCTGAATGGGCAGGCGCAAGCCGCCGGCTTGCCTGGCACGCGGGTTTCGGTGCATGGCGCGACCCAAGAGAAAGGACTCCCCCGTCATGTCAGACCCCCATCACCCGGCTCCGCTGCATCTGGGGCAGAACAGCGCCTTGCCCGCTTCGCCCGAAGAAGCGGTGCTGGACTATGTGCCCAACCCGCGCGTGGGCTCGCTCTATCTGGTGCGCTTTGCCGCGCCGGAATTCACCTCGCTGTGCCCAGTGACCGGCCAGCCCGATTTTGCCCACCTGGTGATCGACTATGCACCGGGCGAGACCATCGTCGAATCCAAGTCGCTCAAGCTGTTCCTGGGCTCGTTCCGCAACCACAACGGCTTTCACGAAGACGTGACCGTGGGCATTGGCCAGCGGCTGTTCGATGAAATGAAGCCGCAATGGCTGCGAATCGGGGGCTATTGGTATCCGCGCGGGGGCATTCCCATCGACGTGTTCTGGCAATCGGCTACGCCGCCCGCCGGCCTGTGGCTGCCCGACCAGGGCGTGCCCGGCTATCGGGGCCGCGGTTGAGCAAATTTCCTGATTTCGTATCGATTTGGATGAAGGGGGCAGTTTGCTCCCTTTGTCTTGGGTGCTGGCGCCGCCGGATTGGTTGCAAAAGATTAACCACGAGTTGCGCCGGGGATAGGGTGTTGCAACGCAGCATCCCTGTGAAATTCCTTAGGGCATTTACCATTGGTTAGGGGGATTTTGCCAAAAGAGCGGCGGGGTTACTCAAACAGGAGACTTGGACATGACCTTCTTCCGCAAGCTCATCAAGGACACCGAAGGCGCCACCGCCATCGAATACGGCCTGATCGCTGCTCTCATCGCCGTTGCCGCCATCACCGCCATGGGCGCGCTGGGCAACTCGCTCTCGGGCACCTTCAACCTCGTGTCGAACGACATGAACAACGCGCAGGACGGCCACCTCTAAGGCCTGATCCTGGCTTGATGGCCCAGGCCGCGCCGATGCGCTGGTCTGGGCTGTCCCAGGGCCTGCGACGATCCGTGCGGATCGGGGCGTGGGCCATCCACGGTAGAGGGAAAGGGAGCCAGCAATGGCTCCCTTTCTTTTTGTGCGGGTTGGTGCCGCAACCTGGAATTCCGGTTCCGCCGGAATTCCAGCAGCGATCACGGGCAGGGATCGGGCAGCACGGCGTGGACCGCCTCGATCGCGGCCAGCGCTTCGGGCGGCAGCGTCACGTCGGCGCTGGCAATGGCCAGCGCCAGTTGTTCCGGCGTGGTGGCGCCGATGATGTTGGCCGCCACGAACGGGCGGCTGTTGACATAAGCCAGCGCCAGGGTGGCCGGATCCAGGCCAAAGGCGTGCGCGATAGCGACATAGCGCGCGATCGCATCGTTGGCGTTGGGCGTGTTGTAGCGGGTGAACTGGTTGGCCACGTCGCGGCGCGAACCCTTGGGGATGACCCCACCCAGATACTTGCCGGTCAGGTTGCCGGCGCCCAGCGGCGAATAGGCCAGCAGCGGCACGCTTTCGCGCAAGGCCACTTCGGCCAGGCCGTTTTCAAACAGGCGATTGACCAGGTTGTAGGCATTCTGGATCGAGGCGATGCGCGGCAGGTCCTTGTCGCGGGAAAGGCGCAGGTATTCGCCCACGCCCCAGGGCGTTTCGTTGGATACGCCCACGTGGCGCACTTTGCCGGCCTTGACCAGTTCGCCCAGCGTATCGAGCGTTTCCTCAAGCGGGGTCAGGTCTTCGCGGTCTTGCACATGGGCAAGGCCGCGCGCGCCGAACATCGGCACGTGGCGTTCGGGCCAATGCACCTGGTAAAGGTCGACATAGTCGGTGCGCAGGCGGGCCAGGCTGCCGTCGATCGCGGCAAGGATGTTGCGCCGGTCCAGCTTGTTGTCGCCGCCGCGGAACTTGCGCACCATGTCGCGCGCGGGGCCGGCCACCTTGGTGGCCAGGATCACCTTGTCGCGCTTGCCCGGCTGGGCCAGCCAGGTGCCGATATGTTCCTCGGTGCGGCCGATGGTGTCGTTGTGAAACGGCGTGACGGGATAGGCTTCGGCGGTGTCGATGAAATTGACGCCGTGATCGACGGCGTAGTCAAGTTGGGCGTGGGCTTCGCTTTCCGTGTTCTGCGAGCCGTAGGTCATCGTGCCCAGGCAGATCAGGCTGACATCGAGACCGGTCGTGCCAAGTTTGCGGGTTTGCAAGACAATGCTCCATCGTTGGGTGCCGCGCCTTCTTTGCCGGGGAATTGCGGAAAAGCACATGAGGATTTCTCATCGGCCGAAAGGCCAATGGGCAAGGGTTGAAATGCCTTGCAAATGGAAGTGATGGAGCCAGATAAACCCGCCGCAAAGGGGGCCGTGCCGCACAAGCGCCGGCGCAGGCCCGCATCGCAATCATGCAGCCCAGCCGATGGAGAGGCAGTGCCGATGGCCGTTTTGCATCCCGTGTCCGATCCCGATCATGCCGCCCGCGTGCTCAGCGCGGTGCATTCCTCGCGCGCGGCGGTTTCGGCGGTGGCGGCCTCGTGGTGCCGCTCGGCCCTGCACCACGGGCTGGACCCGGCCGCGCCAGATGCTGCGGCAGAGCGGCTGAGTGGGACCGAACTCAACGCCTTGCGCGCCGCCAACGGCGAATTGCTGGCCGTGGCCGCGCCCGTGCTCGATCGGTTGTTCGGCAGCGTGGGGCTGGCCGGGGCCTGCGTGATGATCGCCGATACTGGCGGCGTGGTGCTGGATTGGCGCGCCGGCGATGCCGATGCCGCCCCGTTCGAGGATATGGGCCTGGCGCCGGGCGCGTCCTGGGCAGAGGCGGCGCAAGGCACCAATGGCATCGGCACGTGCCTGGTAGAAGGACGCGCGGTGACCATCCACCGTGACGAGCACTTTGCCAGCCGCAACGTGGGCGTAAGTTGCATGGATGCGCCGATTTTCGACGCCGAGGGGCGCCTGGTCGCCGCGCTCGACATATCTTCCGCGCGTGGGGACCATGATCGCGCCATGGCCGCCTTGATCGCCGCGCTGGTGCAGGACGCGGCCCGGCATATCGAGCGCGACTTGTTCTGCCGCCGCTATGCCGATGCGCGCATCGTGCTGGCCGGCACCGATCCGGCCGCGCGCGGCCATGCCCTGCTGGCGGTGGACCGTGACGACCTGGTAATCGGGGCCACGCGCGCCGCGCGCCAGCATTTCCGCCTGGGTTCGGGCACGGCGATCAGCCCGCGTCCCTTGGGAGAGTTCTTGGGCGATGGCCAGCCTGCCTGCTTTGGTGACGGCGAACGCGCCGTGCTGCGCCAGGCCCTGGCCCGCGCAGGCGGCAACGTCAGCAGCGCGGCGCGCCTGCTCGGCATCGGCCGCGCCACGTTCTACCGCCGGATGGAGCGGGTGGGGCTGTCGCTGCGGCACTGATTCGCGCCGGCGCGGCCGCCATTTGCGCGGCTGTGAGCAAATTTTTTGCCGGTGTGATGGGCGCAATGCAAAATGTGCAACTGGGCGCGGCGGGACAAAATGCCATATCGCGCGTGGGCATGCGGCGGCATAGGCCCGGCGCATGATCCGCCTGCGCCTCATGATCGCCGCCCTTGCCGGGCTTTCGCTGTCTGCCTGCGGCGGAGACAAGACCCACGATGCGCGGCTGGCCAAGGCCGGTCCCAACCCCTCGCTCGCCGCGCTGATGCGCGTGGCCGATCCGCAGATCGGGGATCGCAAGGCCGCCTCGTGCAAGGCCTGCCACACCTTCGATGCCGGCGGCCCGGACATGGCCGGGCCGAACCTGCACGGCGCCTATGGCCAGCCCATGGGCCGCAACCGCCCCGCTTTCGGCTATTCCGCCGCGCTGCGCGATGCCGGCGGCAAATGGGACGATGCGACGCTCGATGCCTGGTTGAAAAATCCCCAGGCGGTAGTGCCGCGCACGGCGATGATGTTTGGGGGGATTTCCGACCCGCTCAACCGAGCGGATGTGATTGCCTATTTGCGGTCGCAGGGGCGCTAGCATGGGTCGTCGCCCCGTGCTTGACACGGGGTCCAGCTTGAATGCTGGCAATATCTTGGATCACTATGCGAGGTGGAACCCTGGACCCTGAAACAAGTTCAGAGTGGCGAAGGGGGCTGACCAAACTTCGCGATGAGGACTGTGTTGTGAAAGTTTATAAAAAATCGTAGACTAAGCCATGCCTGCTTGGCTCGCTTTTCCGCTGATGGTTTTTGGTGGGTGGATGACCGTTGCGTCTTTTCGTGCGCTTCGAGAAATCGCCAGGACGGGCCACCTTAGGCCAGGTTCGCGTTGGTCGAGGTTCGACCGAAGCACGACGATCTTGAGAGTTTTCAAGGCTCAAAGATGCTTCGATATCTTTTTCTTTGCCATGCTCACGATCATCGGTGCGGCGTATTTTCTTGAAGCACTGGGCTTGGTTGGCTGAGCCCATCCCTTTCCGCGCCCAGCATCCCCCACACCCAACCCTCTCCCCTGAAGGGGAGAGGGCTTTTGCGTTTATTTCGTGGGGTGGAGGCGGATGGCGGTGCCGCCGCCGGGGGCCAGCCAGAGGGTGAGGGTGTCGCCCTTTTTCAGCGTTTTGGTATCGTAGGCGATCCTGTGGCGGGCGTCGGTTTCGTAGGTCGCGCCTTCGCCGTCCTTGTAGATCGTGGCGGCGTAGGTCTTGCCGGGGTCGAGCATGTCGAAGGTGAGCGTCACGGTGCGGGCGGTGGCGTCGTTGACGCCGCCGGCGTACCAGTCGTCGCTCTTGCGGTCCTTGCGCGCGAAGATGGCATATTCGCCCACTTCGCCCGCGATCAGGTGGCTTTCCGACCAGTCGGCCGGCACCTGGCGGATGAAGGCCAGTTCCTTGGGATGGGCGGCCAGCGTTTCGATGAAATCGGCGGCCATCTGGATCGGCGAATAGATCGCCAGGTAAAGGCCCAGCTGCTTGGCCAGCGTGGAGGCGAGCGGGGCGTGCTTGGCGCCTTCGAGGCTGAGCACGCCCGGCGTGAAGTCCATCGGGCCTGAGAGCATGCGGGTATAGACCAGCGTGGGTTCATGGCTCGGCCCGTTGGCGAACTGCCCCCAGGCGTTGTATTCCATGCCGCGCGCGCCTTCGCGGTCGATCCAGTTGGGATAGGTGCGGCGCAGGCCGGTGTCCTTGACCGGTTCGTGGGCGTCGATGGCGATGTGATACTTGGCCGCCGTTTCCACCACTTTCAGATGGTGTTCCACCTGCCGCTGGCCATCGTGATAGGCCATCGCATAAGTGCCCGGCGTGGCGCCGGGGGCGAGAATGCCGCCGGCATCGGCCACATAGCCGGTCTTGACCGAATGAACGCCGAGCGCGGCATAGAGCTTCATCGCGTCATCAAGCTGGGCTTCGTAATTGGCAATATTGCCGCCGGTCTCGTGGTGGCCGATCAGTTCCACACCCTTCTTGCGGGCGTAGTCGGTGACGTCCTTGATGTCGAAATCGGGTGTGGCCTGGGTATAGCTGAAATCCTTGCCGTTGCCGAACCAGTTGCCGTTCCAGCCCTTGTCCCAGCCTTCCACCAGCACGCCGCCGAAGCCGTTCTTGGCGGCAAAGTCGATGTATTGCTTGGTGCGGGCGGTGGTGGCGCCGTGGTTCGGGCCTTCGGCCCAGGTCCAGTCGCCGCGGATCATGCCCCACCAGATGCCGATATACTTCATCGGCTTGACCCAGCTGACATCGCCCAGCTTGTTGGGCTCGTTGAGGTTCAGCTCCAGGTCGTTTTCGACCAGGCCGGCGGCGTTGTCGGCAATGCGGATCGTGCGCCAGGGGGTGTTGAACGGCAGGTCGCGCGTCACTTTCGGCCCGCCCGGATTGGGCGAGAGGGTGGAGCGGAAGCTGGTGCCATCGATACGCTTGAACCACATGGCCGAATAATCGACCAGCGCGGCTTCGTGGAACGCGAGGTGCGTGCCATCGGCGAGCTTCATGGTGATCGGCGTGTGCGCGGTGGACACGCCGTCGATCGGGGTCTTTTGGTAGACCTGCTCGTAGCGGTTCCATTCGCCGCCGGGGATCCACCAGGCGGTGCCGTTCTGCGCGAGGTTGAACTCGGTCAGCTCGTCGGCGATCTTCATCGTCGTCATCGCCGCTTGCGTGGGCAGTTCATAGCGCAGGCCGAAGCCATCGTTGAACAGGCGGAAGCGCACATTCATCTCGCGCCCGCCCCATTCGGGCACCTGCTTGAACTTGACCAGCAATTCGGTGTGGTTGTCGGTGACGAAGCGGCGCTCGCCCCAGGGTTGCTCCCAGGTGGTGGCGGCGGGCTTGGCGCTTTCGCTGCCCACGATGTGGTTGCCGCGCACCATGGTGGGGCCATCGGTGAGGATGAAGCCGAGCGAGGAGGCGCCGATCAGCAGCTTGCCCTTGCGCGACAGGCTGTAGGTGGGGCGGCCATCGCCATCGATGGCGACGGTCAGTACCAGGCTGCCATCGGGCGAAGCGGCGGTGACGGGGGCATCCTGGGTTTGCTGGGCCAGCGCCGGCAGCGGGGCGCAAGCCAGCGTCAGCGCCAGCGGCGCTGCAAGACGGGTCAGAACGGACATGGGGGGTTAGATCCTCTCTTCGACGATGAGGGCGGCAAAGCCAGGCAGGTAACCCAGGCTGGCGTCGTTTTCGGCCACCAGCACGGTGCCTTCTGCGGCCACGTCCTGCGGCCAGGCGACCGGCTGGTTTGCCATGTTGATCAGCACTAGCAGCGACTGCCCGCCGAAACGGCGGCGCGCCACCAGCAGGCTGGCATCGGCCTGCAGCACGTCGAAGCTGCCGTGGCGCAGCGCCGGGCTTTCCCGGCGCAAGTGCAGCAGCCGCGTGGTGAGCGAGAGCAGCGAGGCGGGATCGGCTTCCTGGCGGTCTACCGCGCGCGCCAGGTTTTCCTCGCCGAGCGGCAGCCAGGGGGCAGGGCCGGCGGTGAAGCCACCCATCGCGCTTTGCGCCTGCCACGGCAGCGGGGTGCGGGCGCCATCGCGCGAGAGCGTCAGCGGCCAGTTGGCAATCGCCTCGGGGTCCTGCAACTGCTCGAACGGGATATCCACCTGGGTGAGGCCCAGTTCCTCGCCCTGGTAGACGATGATGTTGCCGCGCAGGGCGGCAAACAGCACGGCTTTCATCCGGGCATAGGCATCGCGCGCCTCGGGCGTGGCCCAGCGCGAAAGGGCGCGGGGCGCATCGTGGTTTTCGAACGCCCAGCTCGGCCAGCCCATGCCGGGTTCATCGGGCCACTTGGCCAGGACATCGCGCACCATGACGGGCGTGATCTGCGGGGCATAGAGGAAATCGAAGCCATAGGCGCTGTTGAGGCGCGCCGGGCCGGCGGTGTATTCCTTCATTTCGGTTTCGGCCAAGTCACCGCCCACTTCGGCCACGGTGAACACCGCGCCATAGCTGTCGCACAGCGCGCGCAGGCGTTCGATGAACGTGACGATGCCGGGGTGCGACTGGTTGTAGATCTTGAGCTGGTAATCGAACGGGCGCGTGCGGCGACGGCCATCCTCGGGCGCGGGCGGATTGTCGCGCAGGGTGGGATCGTGCATCAGGAAATTGAGTGCATCGATGCGGAACCCGTCGACCCCGCGATCCAGCCAGAACTTCATCACCCCCAGCAGTGCTTCTTGCACGGCGGGGTTGTGGGCGTTGACCTGCGGCTGTTCGGCCAGGAAATTGTGCAGGTAATACTGGCAGCGCCGCGCGTCCCAGCGCCAGGCCGGGCCGCCGAACACCGATTGCCAGTTCGAGGGCGGCGAGCCATCGGGCTTGGGATCGGCCCAGACGTACCAGTCGGCGCGGGAATTGTCGCGGCTCTGCCGGCTTTCCACGAACCACGGGTGCAGGTCCGACGTGTGGGCATAGACCTGGTCGATGGTGACTTTCAGGCCCAGTTCGTGGGCGCGCGCCACCAGGGCATCGAAATCCTCGAGCGTGCCGAACACCGGATCGACATTGCAGTAATCCGAAACGTCATAGCCGAAATCGCGCATCGGCGAGGTGAAGAACGGGGAAATCCAGATGGCATCGGCGCCCAGCCGCGCCACGTGATCGAGCCGGGCGGTGATGCCGGCCAGATCGCCCACGCCGTCGCCATTGGAATCGGCAAAGCTGCGCGGATAGATCTGGTAGATCGCCGCGCCGTGCCACCAGGGCAGGTCTTGGGCGGAAGACGGGGGCGTTTGCTGGGTCATTGGCCTTGCTTAGGAGAGGAAGTGGGAAGGACGCGGCAGACAGCGCTGCCGTAAGCGGGCAAGTCAAGCACAACCGAGCCAGGCGCAGCCACATGGGCGGGGCACTGGCCCAACAGGCTTTGCAAGTCTTTCGCGCTCGTGCCGATCGTGCTGGCCACCTTGATGGGCTGGCCTGAGGTGTTGAAGGCAATCAGATATTCCGCGCCCGTGACGGGATCGAACCGCGAAACGCTGAACAAGCCGGGCTTTTCGCCATAGCTGCGCGTCACCTGCCGCCCGCGTGCCAAGGCCGGATGCGCGGCGCGCAAGCCGTTGAGCCGGGCGATCAGCTGGTAGAGCGGGTGATCGGGGCTGAAATTGTCCTGCGTCGTGGTGCGGGTGGTGCCAAGCAGTGGCTGGTCGTTGTAGCTGGGTACTTTGCTGGCGAACATGTCCTGCCGGGCGGCCTGGTCGTTGCCATGGCCGATCATGCCCTGTTCGTCGCCGTAATAGACCACCGGGCTGCCGCGCAGGGTGAGCAGCATGGTATGGGCGAGCGCCGTGCGGGCGAGCAGTTCGTCCTGGCCGATGCCGGGCATGTCGTGCTCCACCAGCCAGGCAAAGCGGCCCACGTCGTGGTTGTCGATGAACGTCGGCTGGGCCAGCGCGGCCGCGTCTCCGCCCTGATAGAGCACGTCCCCATCGAACAGGTCGGCCAGCACATCGGTGCCCTTGCCCTGCGCCAGCACGGCGCGCACGGCGGCGTGGAAGGCAAAGTCGAGCACGTTGGGATAGCCGTCGCGCCGGGTAAAGCGGGCGATATAGCCGTTGTCCGGGTTTTCGCGCGCCACTTCGCCGAAGATGGCGAAATGGGGAATGCCTTGGGCCTTGGCCACTTGCTGCATCGCGGGGATGAAGGCCTGCCAGAAACCGGGATCGACATGGCGCGCGGTGTCGATGCGGAACCCGTCTACGTGGAACTTGCGGATCCAGTCGGCATAGATCGCGATCATCCCGGCGCGCACGCGCGGATGCTCGGTGAATACGTCGTCCAGCCCGACGAAATCGCCGAAGCGGCTGTTTTCGCCGCTGAATGTGCTGTCGCCCCGGTTGTGGTAATAGCGCACGTCGTTCAGCCAATCGGGCACTTTGGCGTGCTCTTCGCCCTTGGGAATGAAGGGCGTGTAGGCATAGCCGGGATCGGTGAGGCGGGCGAAATTGGCCTCGCTCGAATCTTCGTCCCCGGCAAAGCCTTGGTTGATCGCCGGGCCGGACAGGCCGCCCTTGCGGCTGTAGGGATAGCTGGCCTTGTCGCGATAGGGGGCGGCGGTGCCAGCCGGCGCTTCGCGATACTGGATCACGTCGGCCGTGTGGTTGACCACGATGTCCATGTAGACTTTCAGGCCGCGCGCATGGGCGGCGGTGACCAGCGCGGCAAATTCGGCATTGGTGCCGAAATGCGGATCGACCTGGGTGAAATCGGTGATCCAGTAGCCGTGGTAGCCGGCGCTTTCCTGCCCCGGCGCACCTTGCACGGCCTTGTTCTTGAACACCGGGCCGACCCAGACGGCGGTGAAGCCCATGCCCTTGATGTAATCCAGCCT
This sequence comes from Novosphingobium rhizosphaerae, assembly GCF_050920675.1. Lineage (NCBI taxonomy): Bacteria > Pseudomonadati > Pseudomonadota > Alphaproteobacteria > Sphingomonadales > Sphingomonadaceae > Novosphingobium > Novosphingobium rhizosphaerae. The sequence continues at coordinate 4,007,172 of NZ_CP137861.1, read as the reverse complement.
CGCGATCAGGCCCTTGATATCGCCGCCATGGTAAAAGCCCTTGTCGGCCGGATCGAAACCGGTTTGCAGGCGCCCGCCCTTCAAGCCGCCGGTGTCGTTGGCGCTGTCACCATTGGCAAAGCGATCGGGCAAAACAAAATATATCGACTCGCCCGCCGCTGGGCGCGCGGCCACGGCAGAGGGAGCGGGCGCGGCATGGGCCGGCGCCAGGGCGGAAGCAGCAAGAGCGGCCGCCAGGGCGGCAGCGCGGCGGCGCAGGATCATGCAACAAGTCCTTGTGGGGAAGGCGCGGCGCAATGGCGCGCGATGTAATCGGCGTGGGTGGGCCAGGCGGCCACTTCACGGGCATAGAGCGTGTGCAGGGTATCGAGCCAGGCGGCCAGGTCGCTTTCCGAGACCGCTTCGGCCAGGGCGTGGCTGGTGGCGGGCACGATGCCCTGGCCGACCAGCACTTGCAGCCAGCCCACTTCGCTGAACAGGTCGGACTGATCCCGGAACAGGTGCCCGGCGCTGCGGAAAAGTTCGATCTTTTCGGCCAGGCTGTCGGGCAGGGCCATGCTGCGGCAGGCCTGCCAGAACGGTTCTTCGCGTTCGTTCGCCCAGTAATGCAGCACGATGAAGTCGCGGATGCGCTCCATCTCGTCGGCAAACTGGCGGTTGAACGTGGCGCGCACGGCAGGCGCCGGGCGGCAGGTGGGGCCAAACGCCATGATCCGCGCGATCATCGACTGGATCAGGTGGATCGAGGTGGATTCCAACGGTTCGAGGAACCCACTGGCCAGGCCCATGGCAATCACGTTGTGCGACCAGGCCTGGCGCGTGCGACCCGTGGCAAAGCGGATCACGCGCGGGTCGGCGAGCGGGGCACCGTCGAGATTGGCGAGCAGGCCGGCGGCGGCTTCGTCATCGCTGATGAAGGCGCTGCAATAGACGCGGCCATTGCCGGTGCGGTGCTGCAGCGGGATGCGCCATTGCCAGCCGACGGCGTGGGCGGTGGCGCGCGTATAGGGCGTGAGCGGTGCGGTCCGTTCACTGGGCACGGCCACGGCGCTGTTGGCGGGCAGCAGGTGCGACCAATCGTCGAACCCGACGCCCAGTGTGTCCTGGATCAGCAGCGCGCGCAGGCCGGAGCAATCGATGAATAGGTCACCGGCCACCACGCGGCCATCGGACAGGGTGAGGGTGGTGACATCGCCACTCTGCCCATCGCGTGCGACGGACACGATCGTGCCTTCCTGGCGGACCACGCCATGCTTTTGCGCGTAGCGGCGCAAGTAGGCGGCATAGAGCCCGGCATCGAAATGGAAGGCGTGGGGAACGGCGGGCACGTTGCGGTTGGTCAGCGGGGCGCCGTCGTGCATCTTGCCGGCGCGGGCGGCCAGGTCATTCACGCTGTAATCGCCCAGCGGGCGGGCCAGGCCCAGGCGATGCGCGCGCGACCAGAAATGGCGGAAGCCGCCCAGGCCGATGTCGCGGCCCACGTCGCCAAAGGCGTGGAGATAGCTGTGGCCGGGGCGGAGCCAGCCGGCGAATTCGATGCCCAGCTTGAACGTGGCGCCCGTGGCGCGGATGAAATCGGTCTCGTCGATCCCCAGCGTCTGGTTGAACATGCGGATCTGGGGAATGGTGGCCTCGCCCACGCCGATGGTGCCGATGGCATCGCTTTCGACCAGGGTGATACGGGTGTTTTCGCCCACGAAATGGGCCAGGGCCGCCGCGCACATCCAGCCGGCGGTGCCACCGCCCACGATGGTGATCGAACGTGCTGCTTGGCTGTCCATGGCCGGGCGCCTTCCGGTTAGAGCGTGACGACGTTTCGCACCCTGGGGGTTGAAAGCGGGTGGCCCGGCAGAGCCACCCGCTTTCGGAGGGAACTTACAGCTTGTAGCTTACGGTCAGATAGAAATCGCGGCCATAGCGCTGGTAATCGATCACCTGGCGCGGATCGTTGTTCTGGTAGGTGATGAACGGACGATCGGTGAGGTTCTTGGCCTGGAACATGACAGCCAGACCCGCCAGCGACGAACCGGGCTGGAATTCATACCCGATCTGCGCATCGAGAATGCCTTCCGACTTGGCCGTGCGATAGGTGGGATTGGCCGAAAGACCCGCCACTTCCGCCAGGAAGCTGGAGCGGAAGCGATAGTTCGCCCGCGCCTGGAACCCGGCCTTTTCATAATAGACCGAGGCATTGGCCACCCACTTGGAGAGGCCCGGCAGCGTGATCGGATCGTCCGGGTTCTTGGCAAAGACGATGCGGCTGTCGGTATAGCTGACCGAGCCGAACACGCCGAAGCCATCGAGCACCGGGGTGAACATGCCGAACGGCAGCGAAGCCGTCGCTTCGGCGCCCTTGACCGTGCCCTTGCCGGTGTTGCCCGGCGCCGTCACCGGCCCGATCGTGGTGGCGATCTGGTCGCGGATCGCGGCCGGCAGGCTGGCGACGACCGACTTGAAATCATAGGCGTAGGAGTTGTTGGGATCGACGAAGTCGGTCAGGCGCTTGTAATAGAGCGCTGCCGACACATAGCCGCCCTTGGCGAAGTAGTGCTCGGCCGACAGGTCGAGATTGGCCGACTTGTAGGGACGCAGCGCTGCGTTACCGCCGTTCGAGCTGAAGAACGGACGCGTCGGATCGGTGGAGCCGATGTTGGTCGGGTTGATCGAGAATTCCTGGTTCACGCGTTCCTGGTCAAGCCGCGGGCGCACCATGGTGAGCGAGCCGGCGAGCTTGAGGTAGGTGGCCGGGGCCAGTTCCAGCGCGAAGTTGGCGCTGGGCAGCACGTTCCAGTACTTGGCGCCGCCGGTGGCGGGCGTCACGATCACCGCGCCGGTGGTGCTGTCGAAGTTCGAGAGCGACCCCTTGCTGCTCTGGTCGGTGTAGATGCCCTGAACGCCGATGGTGCCCGACAGGCGCTTGCCGCCCACGTCGCCATCCAGCTTGATCATGGCATAGCCGGTCCAGACCTTTTCCGTCACCGAGTTGTCGCGCACCAGCGAGACCGGGCGGTTGTCGTACACCGAGTTGTACGCGTTGTTGTAGAGGTACATCGGATCGAGCGCGAGCATGCGCGGCACGCCGAGGTAGGCGAGCGGAACCGTGCCGATGACGGCGGCCTGCGGGATGGGCGCGAACGTGGTGGTGCCGCTGCCCGGCGTGCAACCGGTGCCGCCGCCCTTGGGGCACAGGAAGTACGAGGTGAACGCCGAGGTCTTCTTGCGATAGCTGTAGTTGGCGCCCACTTCCCAGCCCTTGAGCAACCCGCCCGAGGCGAATTCGCCATCCAGGCTGGCACGCAGCGAGGCCAGATCGTCCTTGAAGCTGGGCTTGTTGAGGAAGCCGGCCTGGACCACGGCGGTGGTGCCGTTGTAGCCCCAGCCGCGCGGATCGGTGATGCCGAAATTCGCCGCGTTGCCATAGTCGAGCGTGGGCACGATATCGAACGTGCCGTTGCTGTTCTGGGTGATGTGCAGCGTGTCGCGCGCGCCACCGGTGATATAGCCGGTGCCCGAATAGTTTTCGAGCAGGAAGTCGGTGCGCTTGGCGTGGCTGTAGCTGGCATCGACCGTCAGGTGCATCGTGTCGGACAGGCCGAACACGTTGTTCCAGCCGATCGACAGGTTGTCGGCCTTGCGCTGGTTATAGTCGTTGCGCATCACCGCCTTGACGTTGGTGATCGTGGCATCGGTGACGAAGCCGTTCTTCACCGTGTAGCCCGGCTGGATCGTGGTGGTGTCACCGCCGCCCAGGCCCGACCAATCGGGGAAGATCGGGAATTCGATCCCGCGCAGGTGCTGCGTTTCCTTGAAGTGCGAATAGAGCACGTCGAGCGTGGAGTGCCAGTTGTCGTTGGGCTGGTATTCCAGCGTGGCGACCGCGCCATAGCGGTTGAGCAGGTTGGACTGCACATAGGGCTTGGCGCCGCCCAGCATCAGGGTCTTGCCATCGGACAGCGTGGGGAAGCCCCAGGCGTTGTAGCGTTCGTCCTGCGACGGGGCCGAGGTGGCCGAAACGCCGATGGCGATGCCGAAGGTGTCGTCGGCGAACTTGTCCACATACGTGGCCGAAGCGCGATAGCCATAGCGCTGGCCATCAGGGTTGAGCTTCTTCATGCCGTTCATCTGGCCGCGCAGCTGCACAGCGATGACGCGGCCGGCCTGGGCGAGCGGACGCAGCATGCGCAGATCGACCGTGCCGGAAATGCCCGCCGCGATCAGCGAAGGATCGGCGGCCTTGTGGACGACCACGTTCTTGAAGAATTCCGACGGGTACTGATCGTATTCGACGCCGCGGTTATCGCCCACGGTCACCTGTTCGCGGCCGTTGAGCAGCGTGGTGGAGAAATCCGGGCCAAGGCCACGGATCGACAGGCGCTGGTCGCGCCCTTCCAGTCGCTGCGCGGTCACGCCGGGCAGGCGGGCGAGCGAGTCCGCAATCGAGACGTCGGGCAGCTTGCCGATGTCTTCGGCCGAAACCGCTTCGACGATGGCGATCGAATTGCGCTTGATCGAGGCCGAGGCATTGAGCGAGGCGCGGATACCCGAAACCACGATGGCGCCCTGTTCGGGAGTGGCATCTGCGGTTGCCTGCGGCGCCGTCGCGGGTGCCGCTTCCTGAGCGAGAGCCGGGCTGCTGCCGGCCAGAACGGTCGCCAGCGCGACCAGCGAGCAGCGCAAGCCGCCCGCAGAAACTGCGTGATGTGCCATGATACCTTCCACTCCCCCAGCCGGCACTCTTACCGGCCACGAACCTTGTTGGCGGGCCCATCGCCATTTGGGCGATCGGCATATGCGCGATACCCGCCAGGTTCATCCATCCCGCTGGGCGGCATGTGTGACACCTGGTTCCACCGGATCTCGCTTGTTTACAAACTACGCCCAAGCAAGGCCGGAGCGAATAAGGCATACGTATACCATGCATTCCGGCATATTTCGCTTATGCGAAAAAATGTCTTTTTTTCCATATGTATAGATTTGAAGATCATGCCATTGGCAGGGCATATGCTCACGCGTTGTTGCATAAATTAGAAATTATGCATAATGTGCGCGGTAACAATCCGGGGTGGGAGAGCACGCCATGGGGCGCAAGCCTTCGAACAAGCCGACCAGTTTCGAAATCGCCTACCTGGCCGGGGTTTCGCAGCCCACCGTCAGCCGGGCGCTGCGCGGCAGCAAATCGGTGAGCAAGGCCACGCGCGAAAAGATCGAGGCGATCGCCCGCCAGCTCAATTACACGGTGGACAAGAACGCCTCTTCGTTGCGCACGCAGCGCTCCAACACCCTGGCGCTGCTGTTTTTCGAAGATCCCACGCCCGATGAATCCAACATCAACCCGTTCTTCCTTTCGATGCTGGGCTCGATCACCCGGCATTGCGCGGCCAAGGGGCTGGACCTGCTGGTCTCGTTCCAGAAACTGGAGGACGACTGGCACCGCCGCTATCAGGAAAGCCACCGCGCCGACGGGCTGATCCTGCTGGGTTATGGCGACTATACCCTCTATGAAAGCCGCCTGCGCCAACTGGTGAAGGCCGGCACCCATTTCGTGCGCTGGGGTTCGGTTGACCAGGGCACGATCGGCGCCACGGTGGGATCGGACAATTTCGGTGCCGGGCGGCTGGCGGGCGAGCACCTGATCGCGCGGGGCCGCCGGCGCATCGCATTCCTGGGCCAGGCCGACAGCCATTATCCCGAATTCGAACAACGCCATGCAGGCCTGCTGCGCGCGCTGGCGGCAGCGGGCTTGTCGCAAGACCCGGCGCTGGTGGTCGATGCGATCAGTTCGGAAGAATCCGGCCATGGCGCGGCGCGCACGCTGCTCTCGCGCGGGGTGGCGTTCGATGCCATCTTTGCCGCCAGCGACCTGATCGCCATCGGCGCGCAGCGCGTGCTGGCCGATGCCGGGCTGGCCGTACCCGGCGACGTGGCGATCGTGGGGTTTGACGATATTCCCGCCGCGGGCTTTGCCAATCCCCCGCTCACCACCGTGGTGCAGGACATCCGCCTGGCAGGGGAAGCCCTGGTGGAATCGGTACTTGCGCAAATCGAGGAGCGCATTCCGCCGCCCGCCGTGCTGCCCACCCGGCTGGTGGTGCGGGCGAGCAGCGGGGGGTAGCATTGCTGCCAGCGCGAGGGTTCCACCCCCTGGCCAACGCATAGCATTCGTATGCATCTCGCTCCTGCGGTCGCTCTGGCGCATCGCGGCAGGCGGGAAATGAAGAGAGGACGCCATGAGCACCGCTGCGTTTGGGGCACAAAAACCCCCACAGACATTCTGGGGGCTGTGGAACACCAGCTTCGGCTTTTTCGGCATCCAATTGGCCTTTGCCCTGCAGAACGCCAACGTCAGCCGTATTTTCCAGGCGCTGGGCAGCAAGGTGGACGATCTGGCATTCCTGTGGATCGCGGGGCCGGTCACGGGCCTGGTGGTGCAGCCGCTGATCGGGCACTGGTCGGATCGCACCTGGGGCAAATTCGGCCGGCGGCGGCCCTATTTCGTGGCCGGCGCGGTTCTGGCGGCGCTGGCGCTGCTGGGCCTGCCCAACACGCCGCTGCTGATCCTGGCCGCGCTGTTCCTCTGGTTGCTCGACGCTTCGCTCAACGTGGCGATGGAACCGTTTCGCGCCTTTGTGGGCGACATGACGCCGCCGCATCAGCGCGCCCAGGGCTTTGCCCTGCAAACCTGGTTCATCGGTGCGGGCGCGGTGCTGGGCAGCCTGGCGCCGGCTGCGTTCAAGGCAATGGGCATTGCCAATACCGCACCCGAAGGGGTGATCCCACCCTCGGTGCGCTATAGTTTCTACCTCGGCGCCTTTGCCATGGTGGCGGCAGTGGCGTGGACCGCGCTGCGCGTGCGCGAATACAGCCCGGCGCAGATGGCCGCCTTTGCCGAAGAGCCGGAAACCGAGGCCAGCCATGGGCCGCTGGTCTATCCCGCGCGCGGGCCGCTGTGGATCATCGGCGGGGCGGTGCTGCTCGGCCTGGTCTTGGCGCTGGGCCTCGACAAGCAGTTGCTGGTGCTGGGCGGCGGGTTGGTGGCGTTCGGCGTGTTGCAGGTGGTGGTGCGGGCATTGGGCAGCACCGGCGCGCTGGCCCATGTGGTAAGCGACCTGGCGCAGATGCCGCGCGCGATGCGGCAATTGGCCCTGGCGCAGTTCTTCACCTGGGTCGCGCTGTTCATCCTGTGGATCTACACCACGCCGGTGGTCACGCGCGAAGTGTTCCATGCCACAGACACCAGTGGCGCAGCCTATAACGCCGGGGCCGACTGGGTGGGCGTGATGTTCGCCTTTTACAATGGCGTTGCGGCACTGGCGGCGTTTGCCCTGCCGGTGCTGGCGCGGCGGATCGGCAATGTGCGCACGCATATGGTGGGGCTGGGCGCCGGGGCGCTGGCCTTCGTGCTGCTGCTGGTGATCCGCGATGCCACACTGCTGCTGGTGCCGATGGCCCTGGTGGGCGTGGCCTGGGCTTCCATTCTGGGCATGCCCTATGTGATCCTCACCCGGGTGCTGCCCCCGCGCAAGTTCGGCATCTATATCGGGTTGTTCAACTTGTTCATCGTGATCCCGCAGCTCATCGTCGCGACGGCCATGGGCGGGGTGATGCGCAGCTTTTTTCCTGACGAGCCGAAGTGGACGATGCTGGTGGCGGCGCTTGTCATGGCTGGCGCGGTGGTGGCCATGGCGCGGGTGGAAGAGACCGATTGATCAACTGTGCAGCGCCGCCTCCAGCGGCGTTGCCAGCCGCTGGTGATCGCCCCAGTTGGTGGCAATCGCGCGCGCGGCATCGGGTCTCACCAGCACTTGCGCGGTCCACAGGTTGTTGCTGCCATCGTGCCACAAGGTGCCATCGGGGCGCACGACCCAACCCAGCGCATAGCTGCCGCCGAACGGCGGGGTGTGCAGCCGCTGCCAGGTTTGCGGCCGCAACAGTGGCGCGCGGGTGCGGTGGGCCTCAAGGAACGCGATCATCGCGGCGATGGGCGCGTGCAGCCTTGCGGCGGGCCCCGCAACGGCGGGATTGTCGGTCGGTGGTACGCCCGGCGGGTGGGGCACGCCGGCTTCACCGGGCCACCAGGCATGGCCCACCGGCTGGTCCAGCAGGCCCGGCGTGCCCGGTGCGCCAAAGCCCGCCCCGGCCATGCCAAGCGGCGCGAACAGGCGCTGGGCCACCAGCGTTTCCCAGGGCTGGCCGCAGGCCGCCTCAAGCATCGCGGCCGCAGCCACATAATTGCGGTTGGAATAGATGAAGCGTGTGCCGGGCGCGGCCTCGGGCGCGCGGGCGAGAGTCATGCGGGTCAGGGCCAGGCGGCTGGCGCGCGGATCGGCTTCCTCTGCCGGAAAGGCATCCATTTCGCCATCGCTGTCCAACCGGGGAAAGCCGCTGGTATGGGACAGCAGGTGCAAGAGCGTAACGCCCTGCCAGGCCGGTGCATCGTGCCAGGCCAGGCGTGCCAGCAGCGGCTCGTCCCAGGCAAGCTCACCCGCTTCCACCGCCAGGGCAATCAGCGTGGCAGTCACCGGCTTGGTGACGGAGCCCCAGTGCCAGGCATCGCCTTGTGCGACAGGCGCCGTAGCGCCGATCATGCGCAGGCCGGCGCAGGTTTCACCCCCCGTGGCGCCTTCGCGCCAACCGGCAGCCAGCGCGGGAACCCCCAGGCGGCGGCGCAGCCGGCCAGCGGCCGCCGTATCGCGCGGAAAGGACAGCGACGCCGCGCGCGCCAGGCCCGCCCACGGCAATCCAGCCAACAGGCCGAGCATGCCGCGCCTTGCCATGATCATGCCCTATCCAAGGGCATAGCCGTTCCACGCCTTGATCGGGCGGATCACGAAGCTGGTGTGCATCGCGCTGACCCCGGGCAGGCGGGCCAGGCAATCGCGGTGTAGCCGGTCGTAATCGGCCATGTCGCGCGCGCCGATGCGCAGGCGATAATCACCCGTGCCCGAGATGAGATAACATTCAAGGATTTCAGTCGAATCCAGCGCAGCGCGTTCGAACCGTTCCATCGCTTCGCGGCTCTGGCTTTCCAAGGTGATGTCGATCAGGGCATGCAGGTTGAGCCCGATCTTGCCCGCGTCAACCCGTGCGCCATAGCCCGTGATCGTGCCGTTTTCTTCCAGCGCGCGCATCCGCCGGTGGCAGGCAGAGCTGGAAAGCCCCACCCGATCGGCCAGTTGTGCCAGCGAACTTTGCGAATCTGCCTGCAGTGCAGCCAGCAACTTGCGATCTATGCGGTCCATCCCTGCCGTTTAGCGCGAAAACTTGGCGTTTGAAGCCTGATTCGCGGGAAACTTTGGCTCAATTTGGGGCTCAATCTGGATCAACGCGAATAATCCGCCGGCGGCGGGCCGTGGCGGGTGCTGCGCGCGGCCATCAGGGCGATCGCCGCGTCCAGGGTTTCGCCATCGATCGCCCCATCGACGAGGATGGTTTCGCCCGTGGTGTTGTTGCGCACGGCAACGGCCGGCGTGCCTTGCACCGTGGCGCGTTCGGCGGCGTCGCCTTCGGCCGCCAGGCGCCCCAGGGTATCGTCGCTGCGCAGGCAGGCGTCGAGCTTGGCCGCGTCGGCGGCGCCATCCTGCCGGGCGAGCGCGACCACCGCGCCGCGGCCGCGATCGGTGCTATTGCCAGGCAGGCCGCGGCCATTGCCGCCGGTGCGGGCAAAGTAATCGCCCAGGAAACGGTAATAGGCCGCCGACCCGCCCTGATCGGCCACGCACAGCGCCGCCATGCCGCCCAGCACGGCGGCCGCACCGTGGAACGGCAGGGGCAGCATGCGAATGGCCAGGTTGGCCTGGCCCTTGGCCCGCGAAATGGCCGCGTCGGGCACGCCGGAAAACTGCTTGCAATAGGGGCATTCGGGATCGGACCAGACCACCACGCTCACGGGCGCCTGGACCGGGCCCGAGACGCGATCTTGCGCCAGCAGCGCACCCACATCGGGAACGGTGCGCCACGGGGCCGGGATATCGGGCAATTGGGCCGGCGCGGCCAGTGCCTGGGCGGCCATAGGGCCCATCGCCGAGACCGTGATCGTTGCCGCCAGGGCCATAGCCCGGAACCATGCGCGCATTGCTGTTCCTTGTCCTTACGCTTGCGTGTGCGTGCTCTTGCCCAATCCGGGGCAGGCGGCAAGCCCGCTTTGCCGCGCCCGTGCTTTTTGCATTTCGCCCTGGCTGGCTGTAGGGCAGCTGAATATATCCCGCCAAATACAGCGCATCCGTTGTGGAGTTGCCATGGGCCGCCTTGTTCTGCGTTTTCTTGCCGTGATCGCCGCTCTGGCCACGAGCGCCGCGCCCGCCGCCGCACAGGGCCTGGGCAAGGGGCCGCTGGTGCTGGCCGCAGCCAGCCTGCAGGAAGCGATGAACGCCGCGGCCGATCGCTGGTCGGCGTTGGGCCATGCACGGCCGGTGGTATCGTTCGCGGCCTCTTCGGCGCTGGCGCGACAGATCGAGGCCCATGCTCCGGCCGACCTGTTCGTGTCGGCCGATGAAGACTGGATGGACGATGTTGCGCATGCCGGTCTCCTGGCACCGCGCACGCGTGCGCGGCTGGTGACCAACGCGCTGGTGATCGTGGCTCCGGCGGGCAGCGCCTTGCGGCTCTATCCCGCGCCTGGTTTCCCGCTGGCGCGCGCGCTGGGCGGGGGCAAGCTGGCGATGGGCGATCCCGATGCCGTGCCGGCCGGCCGCTATGGCAAGGCGGCGCTGGAACGGCTGGGGGTGTGGAGCCAGGTTCAGGGACAAGTGGCGCGGGCCGAAAACGTGCGTGCCGCGCTGGCCCTGATCGCCCATGGCGCCGCGCCGCTGGGCATCGTCTATGCCACCGATGCGCGGGCCGAACCGGGCGTGCGGGTGGTGGGGGTGTTTCCCGCCGGCAGCCATGCGCCGATCACCTATCCGCTGGCCCGGCTGGCCAGTTCCACCCATCCCGATGCCGAAGGTTTTCGTCGCTTCCTGCTGTCTGGGCAGGGCAAGGCGATTTTCCGTCGCTTCGGCTTTGTGGCACACTGACGGGCATGCTGCTTTCGGCACAGGAATGGGGCGTGGTGGCGCTGTCGGCCAAAGTCAGCGGCGTTGCCATCCTGGGCGTTCTGCCCATCGCCTTTGCCCTGGCCTGGGCGCTGGCGCGTGGGCGGTTTCGCGGGCGCCTGGTGCTCGATGCGGTGGTGCACCTGCCGCTGGTCTTGCCGCCGGTGGTGATCGGCTGGATGCTGCTGGTGGCATTTGCGCCGGCCGGCCCGATGGGTGGCTGGCTGTGGCGCACGTTTGGCGTGACCCTGCTGTTCCGCTGGACCGGCGCGGCACTGGCTGCCGCGATCATGGCCCTGCCGTTGATGGTGCGGGCCATCCGCCTGTCGCTTGAAGCGGTCGATCCCCGGCTGGAGCAGGCCGCGCGCACCCTGGGCGCCGGGCCATGGGCCACATTCCGCCAGGTGACCTTGCCGCTCTGCGCGCCGGGCATGCTCGCCGGTGCGGTGCTGGGCTTTGCGCGCTCGCTGGGCGAATTCGGCGCCACGATCACGTTCGTGTCCAACATTCCGGGGGAAACCCAGACGCTGCCGCTGGCGATCTATGCCGCGTTGCAGGTGCCCGGCGGCGAAGCCACGGTCTGGCGCCTGGCCGTGGTGGCGGTGGTGCTGTCGCTGCTGGCGCTGGTCGGCTCGGAATGGCTGGCGCGGCGCCAGGGGGGCGTTGGCTTGCAGGGGGGCAGGGGCGCGCATGTCCTTTGATATCGACATCGTGCTGGCGCGCGGTGGCCGCGAATTTGCCGTGCGCGTGGCCGGCGGGCCCGGCATTACCGCGCTGGTTGGCCCGTCAGGGCAGGGCAAGACCAGCACGCTCGATGCCGTCGCCGGCCTGTTGCGCCCGCGTTCGGGCCGCATCGCCGTGGATGGCGCCGTCCTGTTCGATGCCGCCAGCGGGATCGACCTGCCCCCCCAGGTCCGCGCCGCTGGCTATGTCTTTCAGGACTTGCGCCTGTTCCCGCACCTGTCCGTGCGGGACAACCTGCTGTTCGGCTGGCGCCACGCCCCGGCCGAACGCCGCACGCTGACGCTGGAGGAAGTGACCGGCTTCCTCGACATCACGCCTTTGCTCGGCCGGCGCCCGCACACGTTGTCGGGCGGGGAAGCGCAGCGCGTGGCGATCGGCCGGGCGCTGCTGTCGGCCCCGCGTTTCCTGTTGATGGACGAACCGCTGACCGCGCTCGATCCGGCGCGGCGCGAAGGGGTGATTGCCCTGATCGCGCGCATCCGCGATGCCTTTGCCCTGCCGGTCCTGCTGGTATCGCACCAGCAGCAGGATGTGGCGCGGCTGGCTGATGCGGTGGTGGAAATTTAGCGGGCCTGAATCCTGGCGAACGAGTTGAGATGCAGGCCGATTCTCCCCTCCTCTTCAGAGGAGGGCCGGGGGTGGTGCGAAGCCTCGCGCAAGGGTTCCACCACCCCCCGACCCCCTCCTCTGAAGAGGAGGGGGAGTTAGAAGGGCTTCCGTTCGGGCTGAGCCTGTCGAAGCCCTCGCGCGGCCACCGCTAGATTTCCAACTGGCTGCCCAGTTCGATCACGCGGTTGGTGGGCAGGCGGAAGAACTGCATCGGGCTTTCCGAATTGCGCACCATCCAAGCAAACAGCTTTTCCCGCCAGATCGCCATACCCGGCCGCTTTGACGCGATCAGGGTTTGCCGCGCCAGGAAATAGCTGGTTTCCATCGGCTTGAACGGTCCGCCTGCGCGGGTTTCCGCGGCCAGTTCGGCGGGAATGTCCGCCTCGTCCATAAAGCCGCTGTTGATGATCATCCGATAGAAGCCGTGGCCCATGTCTTCCACGTCGCGCCGCTTGTGATCGGGCACGTGGGGCACGCCGGCGGTAATCACGGTCAGGATCACCACGCGTTCGTGCAGGATGTGGTTGTGCTTCAAGTTGTGCAGCAGCGCGGGCGGGATGCCTTCGACGGTCGACGCCATGAACACCGCCGTGCCTTTGACCCGGCGCACGCGCTCGCACACCGAACCCAGGAACAGGTCGAACGGCATGGCGTCTTCGGCCAGGCGCTCGCGCAGGATGCGCCGCCCGGTGGCCCAGGTGGTGAGCGCGGTGAACGTGATCGCCGCCACCAGCAGCGGGAACCAGCCGCCATCGGGAATCTTGGTGGCGTTCGAGGCGAAATAGGCGCCGTCGATCACCAGGAACGTGCCGGTGACGAGGCCCGCCACCAGCGGGTGCCACTTCCACACGGCAAAGGTCAGCACGCCGAGCATGCAGGCGGTGATGAACATCGTACCGGTCACGGCAATGCCATAGGCCGAGGCCAGGTTGCTCGACGTGCGAAACGCCAGCACCAGCAGGATGACCATCGCCAGCAAGACCCAGTTCACCAGCGGAACATAGACCTGTCCGGCCGCGCTGGCACTGGTGTGCAGGATGCGGATGCGTGGCAGGAAGCCAAGCTGCACCGCCTGCTGCGAAACCGAGAACGCGCCCGAGATCACCGCCTGGCTGGCGATGACCGTGGCCAGGGTGGCCAGGATCACCAGCGGCAGGCGCGCCCAATCCGGGGCCATCAGGAAGAACGGATTTTCCACCATGGCCGGGTTGCGCAAGAGCAGGGCCGATTGGCCGGCATAGTTGATCAGCAGGCAGGGAAACGCCACCCACAGCCACGCGACCATGATCGCGCGACGGCCGAAGTGGCCCATGTCGGCATAGAGCGCTTCGGCCCCGGTCACCGCCAGCACGACGGAACCCAGCGCCAGGAACGCCAGCAGGGGATCGAGCGTGAAGAATTTCACCGCATACCAGGGGTTCACCGCCAGCAGGATTTCCGGCGCACGGGCAATGCCGTTGAGGCCAAGCAGCGCGATGACCAGGAAATAGACCAGCATCACCGGGCCAAACAACTTGCCCACCGCCGCCGTGCCGCGCGACTGGATGGCGAACAGGCCGATGAGAATGGCGATCGAAATCGGCAGGACCACGTCGGCAAAGGCGGGGTGCACCACGGTGAGCCCTTCCACCGCCGAAAGCACCGAAACCGCCGGTGTGATGATGGCGTCGCCATAGAACAGGGCCGTGGCGACGATGCCCAGGATCGCGGTGAACGCCGTCCACCGGCCCGGCTTGAGTTGCCGGCCGATCAGCGCGAGCAGCGCCAGGCTGCCCCCTTCGCCCTTGTTGTCGGCGCGCAGGATCACGAAGACATACTTGACCGTGACGATCAGCGTCATGGTCCAGAACATCAGGGAGAGCACGCCGAAGATATGATCGGCATCCACCGCCAGGCGATGGTGCCCGATGAAGCTTTCCTTCAGCGAATAGAGCGGCGAGGTGCCGATATCGCCGAACACCACGCCGATGGCGCCCACGGCCAGGGGCACGAGGCCCTGTGGCGGGTGGCCATCATGTGTTCCGGGCGAAGCGCTGGCAGGCGCATGATCGGTGGCAGCGGACGCACTGGCGGCCGCGGAATCGGGCGCCGCCGAAAGGGGTATGGCAGTCATGGCGGCGCCGCTACGCCCCGGCGTGACCGGGCGCGACGAAATTTATGCATTCTTTACGCCGCTTCACGCCTTCTTTGTCGTGAGGCCGCGACCGGGTGCGACAGCCTGGCCTCTCGACAGCAGGGGCACTGGTGCGGCATCCCATGGCTATGACCCTTGCTCACGCCCACCGCATTGCGCCTCCGACCGGCACTGCCGAGGGCGATGGGCTGCTTGCCGGCCTCCTGGCCACGGCCGCGCTGATCGGCCTTGCCACATTGATGGGGCTGACGCTGCTGGCGCGGGGCGACATTGCCGATATCGGGCTGCTCTATCTGGTGCCGGTGATGTTTGCCGCTATTCGCCTGGGATTGCGGCCCGGGCTGGCGGCGGGCGTGCTGTCGTCCTTGTGCTACAACTACTTCTTTATTCCGCCCCGCTTCACCATGGCGGTGGCCGATCCATCGCACCTGATCACGCTGGTCATCCTGCTGGGCGTGGCGCTGGTGGGCAGCCACATGGCCGCGCGCCTGCGCCAGCAGGCAATGCTGGCCCAGGCGCAGGCCGGGCGCGACGCCTTGCTGGCCGGCTTTGCCGGACGATTGATGGGCGTGATCCGGCGCGACGCGCTGTGGACCTTGCTGGCCAGCGAAGTGGCGCATCTGTTCGGCCTGCGCGTGCTGGTGGCAGCGCCCGATGCGCAGGGCATCGTGGAACTGGTGGCGGCACGCCCTGCGCATGACCGGCTCGATCTTCTCGAAGCGGCGGCGGCGCAGTGGTGCCTGGACAGTGGGCGCTCTGCCGGGCCGGGCGGGCTGGTGCCCACCGCATCGGAATGGCTGTTCCTGCCCGTGCCGGGCAGCCATGGCCCCTTGGCCGTGGTGGGCGTGGGCGATCCTGATGCCGATCTGCCCTTGCAAGGCGCGCAGGCGCCCTTGCTGGAAAGCCTGTTGGCGCAGACCGGGCTGGCCCTGGCGCGGATCGGCCTGGAAGAGGAAAAGCTGGCGCTGGGCCGCGTGCAAGAACGCGAACGCCTGCGCAGTGCCTTGCTGTCCTCGATCGGGCATGATCTGCGCACGCCACTGACCACCGTGCTCGGCACCCTGCGCGCGCTGCGTCCTCTGGACCACGAACAGGCCGTGGCCCTGGCCAGCGCGCGGAGCGAGGCAGAGCGGCTCGACCGGTTTGTTGCCAACCTGATCGAGATGGTGCGGATGGAAACCGGTGCCTTGCGCCGCGAGCCCGAGCCGGTGGACCTGGCCGAAGCCTGCGATGCCGCGCTCGATCACCTGGCCCCGGCCGGTTTGGCGCGCCAGGTGGACCTGGCCGTGCCTGAGGACTTGCCGCTGGTGCTGGCCGATCCGCGCCTGTTGCACCATTGCCTGATCAACCTGATCGACAACGCTGCCCGCCATGGCGGCGGCGGCGCGATCCGCGTAGAGGCCCTGGCCGACGGGCAGGGCGGGGTGGAACTGGCCGTGTGTGACAATGGGCCCGGCGTTACGCCTGGCGAGGAGGAGCGAATTTTCGGGATGTTCACCAGGCTGGAAGGGTCTGATCGGCAGGGCGGCACTGGCCTGGGTCTCGCGATCGTTAAGGGCTTTGCCGAAGCCATGGGGCTGGCGGTGACGGCGGCCAATCGCCCAGACGGCGGCGCCCGCTTTGCCCTGCATGTGCCGTCCGCGCTGGTTCGCGCGGTGGAGGCGTAAGGCATGAGCGGCGTGGTCGAGGCGAAGAACGCGCGGGTGCTTGTGGTGGATGATGATCCTGCCATCCGCGCCTTGTTGCACCACACCCTGGGCCAGGCCGGCTATGTGGTGAGCGAGGCTGCCAGCGCCGCCCAGGCACTGGACCAGCGGGCCGCCCACGCGCCCGATCTGGCGCTGCTCGATCTGGGCCTGCCCGATCGCGACGGCCTGGAAATCCTGCCGCAACTGGTGGCCGCGGGCCTTGCCGTGGTGGTGCTTTCGGCACGCGATGCCACGGCGGAAAAGGTTGCCGCGCTCGATCTTGGCGCCAGCGACTATGTCACCAAGCCGTTCGATCCCGACGAAATCCTGGCCCGCGTGCGCACCGCCCTGCGCCACCGCGCGCGATTGGCCGGCGGCGCCGGGGCAGCAGGCGGCGCGTTACTGCGCTTTGCCGATGTGGAGATCGACCTTGCCGCGCGGCAGGTGCGCAAAGCGGGCGTGGAAGTACACCTCGCGCCCAAGGAATATGCGTTCCTGGCCGAACTGGCCGGCCATGCCGGGCGCGTGGTGACCCATGCGCAGCTCTTGCGCACGATCTGGGGGCCGGGCCATGAAACCGACGTGGAATATCTGCGCGTTGCCGCGCGTGGCATCCGGCGCAAGCTGGAAAGCGACCGGCCACCCGGCCAATCCGCCCTGCGCAACGAGCCAGGCATCGGCTATCGTCTTGATCTTGCGCGAGGATGACGCCGGGCTTCGCCCAAGCCACAGCGCCCCACCCGGATGTTTACGTGGCCATCGTTTAAGCTGCGTTTGAGCGTCGCGATGATAGCGCCGGACCCGTCTGTTCAGTCCACCGGAACCGGGGAAAGGTTGCATGTTCAAAAGGCGCGTTGTCGTTCCGCTCGAGACCCGATTTGCGCAGGCCGTGCTCGAGCGGTCGCCCGACGGCTTCCTCTTGATGCAGAACGGTTGCTTCACGTTGTGCAACGCGGCGGCCGAACGCGTCTATCAGCGCACCCGCCAGGAAATCATCGGGGCCACGCCGGGCTCGCTGGCGGCGCCGCGCCAGGCCGATGGCCGCCCCTCGGATGTCCATGTGGCCGAGCGGCTGGCCGAAGCCCAGCGCCAGGGCTTCTCGCGGTTCGAATGGCTCAATCTCGATCGCCAGGGCCAGCCGCTGCGCATGCTGGTGACGCTTACCCCGGTGGAGATGGATGGCAGTGATGCGCTGATGATCCAGGTGCAGAGCCAGGCGGAAACCTCTGCGGTGGTCGATGCCCTGCGCGACGGGCTGGAGCGGCTTGCCGGCGGAGACCTCGATTGCCGCCTGACGCGCGCCTTCCGCCAGGACTACGAATGCCTGCGCACGGCGTTCAATTCCGCCGTCGATGCGATGGCCGGCGCGATGCGATCGGTGGGCGGCATTGCCGAGCAGGTGTCCAACGGATCGGCCGAGATCCTGGCCGGATCGGAAGACCTTTCCACCCGCACCGAACAGCAGGCCGCAGCCGTTGAGGAAGCCGCTGCTGCGCTGCGCCAGATCAACGAAAGCGTGCAGAAGTCGGTGCAGGAAGCAGGCCACGCCAGCGCGATGGTGCAGACCACGCTGGACGAGGCACGGCAATCGGGCGAAGTGGTGGGACGCGCCATCGACGCCATGGCCGCGATCGAGAAATCCTCGCAGGAAATCGCCGAAATCGTTGGCGTGATCGACGCCATCGCGTTCCAGACCAATCTGCTTGCGCTCAACGCCGGGGTGGAAGCGGCCCGCGCCGGGGACGCCGGCAAGGGCTTTGCCGTGGTCGCGAGCGAAGTGCGGGCCTTGGCGCAGCGCGCTGGCGACGCCGCGCGCGACATCCGCGCCCGCATCGGCAGTTCCACCGAACAGGTTTCCAGCGGGGTGGGGCTGGTCACCGCCACCGGCGACGCACTGGAGCGCATTGCCGCCAGCGTCAGCGAAATCAACGATGTCATGCGCCGGATCAGCGGCACCTCCACCCAGCAGGCCGAAACGCTGGGCCAGATCAACGCCACCGTGCGCGATGTCGATTCGATCACCCAGCAGAACGCCGCCATGGCCGAGGAAGCCACCGCCACGGCGCGCAACCTGGCCGATCAGGCCGGCGTGATGGCGCGCGAGTTGGGCAAGTTCCGCTTTGCCGCCGGGCAGGCGGCCCCCACCCCCACCACGGCACCCCGCGCGCCCACGCCTGACCCAGTGCCCGCGCCGACCCCCATGGCAGCGCCGGTTGCGGTGCCTGTCAGGCCGGCAGCCCCGCCGCCGTTGCCAACCCCCGTGCCGTCGGCCCCGCCGCCGGCCGCCGCCGCGCCGGTTGCGCCGCCCGCTGCGCCACCGCGTCCACGCCCGGCGCCCGCCCCGCGCAGCGCCGGCAATACCGCATTGTCGGAAGACGATTGGTCGGAGTTCTAAGCGGTCTCGATCCGCCGCATCCCGGCCTGCCTAGGCGTCGTGTCTCGTTTGGAAGATAAACTTCTGCGACCCAGCGCCGGCAAATCCCTATGGCGCCGCTAGACAAACAGCGGCGCCGGGGGGATGCTGATGGTCAGGGCAATGTGTTGCATCGGATTGATCGCTTTCGCCGCGCCTGCATGGGCCGATGACGGCGGGGGCTTCGCGCTATCCGGCACCGCGCGCTTGCGGTACGAGGCGATTGCCAATCAACCGCGCGCCGGGTTCAATCAGAACGATGATCTGGTCAATCTGCGCACGACGCTCATGGCCAAATACCAGTCCGGTCCATTCACCATCGGCGGGGAACTGTGGGACAGCCGCGTCTATGGCGGTGACAAGGGCACGCCGATCACCACGGGCGAAGTCAACACGCTGGAACTGGTGCAGGCCTTCGTGGCGGCGAAGGGCGTGGTCGGGCACGCCAAGGTTTCCGTCCAGGCGGGGCGGTTCCTGCTCAACATCGGGTCGCGCCGCTTGGTGGCCGCAGACGAATATCGCAACACGACCAACGGCTACACCGGCTTGCGCGCCGACGTGGCCACCCGCAACGGGATTACGGCAACAGCGATCTACGTCCTGCCGCAGCAGCGCCGGCCCGACGATCCGGCATCGCTACGGCGCAACGCCTTTGCCGTCGATCGCGAAGGGTTCGATCTGGTGCTTTGGGGCGGTGTGCTCGCCAAGGCGAAGGCGATCGGGTCGCTCACGGCCGAAGCCAGCTATTTTCACCTGGGTGAGCGCGACACGCCGGGCCATCCCACGCGCGATCGCGCGATCGACACGTATGGCGGCCGCCTGCTGCGCGAGCCGGCGGCGGGAAAACTCGATGGAGAGGTGGAGGCCTTTGCGCAATCGGGCCGGGTCAGCGCTTCGGTCGCGCCGGGTGCGGCGACATTGCCGGTTGCGGCCTGGTTCATCCACGCAGCGATGAGCTACAGCCTACATGACGCTTGGAAAACGCGCGTTTCGGTGCAGTACGATCGCGCCAGCGGCGATGGCGCGCCCGGGACCTATCGCCACTTCGACACGCTCTATGGCATGCGCCGGGCAGACCTGGCGCCCGCCGGGCTTTATAACGCCGTCGGCCGGGCCAATGTCTCGACGCCCGGCATCAGAGTAGAGGTCGCCCCATCGCCCCGGTGGGATGCCTTTGCCACGTATGAAGCCTTGTGGCTGGCATCGCGGACCGACAGTTTCTCGACAACGGGCGTGCGCGATGCTTCGGGCCGATCGGGCGGGTTTGCCGGCCACCAGTTGGACGGGCGTTTCCGCTGGTGGGTGCGCCCGGCCAAGTTGCGGTTCGAAATGGACGGGGTATTGCTGATGAAGGGGCGGTTTCTGGAAGACGCGCCCAATGCGCCGGCCCATGGCACCACGGCCTATGGCGCGCTCAACCTGACCGCTTCCTTTTAGGGCCCAAACCCGATCAGGGCATTGCCGGGGTTTCGGGAACGCCGATCGTGGCCGCCGCAGCATGGGTGCCAGCAGCAGGGTCGCGCGTGGGGCGGGGGCGGGCGGGGCCTTCGACCAGCCCGTCCAGCGCGCGCACCGTTGCGGTGATCAGGGGGACGTCGGCCTTGCCGGCCACGCGCCAGGCGTCTTTTTCCGCATCGTGGCGCGGGGCATCGGGCAGCAGCCAAGTGGCATCGAGCGCGCCAAGCGCGGCCAGCACTTGCGCCTTGGCGATATAGGCGCCGGCAATGCCTTCGTTATAGGAACTGCGCGCCTGAAGCAGTTCGCGCGCCAGTTGCAGCACGTCGAGCGTGGTGAACATGCCGGCGCGTTCTTGCAGCACGGCGCCGTCATAGGCCTTTTGCGCAGATTCGACCGCTTTGGCGAGGTTGTCGATCGCGCTGGTCTGGGCTTGCCAGTCGTTCCAGGCGCTGGCGAGGGCCGCGCGGTTTTCACGCAAGGTGGCGTCCATCAGGCGCCAATCGGCATCGTTGGCCGCTTCGGCCGCGTGGATGCGCGCGGCGCGCTCTCCGCTGTCGAACAAGGGGCCCGAAAGGGTGACCACGCCCTTGATCTCGGTCTGGCGCAAGCTGTCGGAATAATTGGAAAAGCCGCTGGAATAGGGCAGCAGGGCGGCAGTGCCCTGGAAATCCACGCGCGGGCGCTGGTCGGCCTTGGCGCCTTCCACGCTGGCGCGCGAGGCACGCTCGCGTTCCTGCGCCGCCAGGATCAACGGATTGTGTGCCTCGGCATAGGCATAGGCTTCTTCCAGCCCGGAAACGGGCAGTTGCAGCGCGGGTGGCGCGGCGAGGTCGCCAGCGCGGGTGCCGATCATGCGGATGAAAGCAGCCTCCGCACTGCCGGCGTCACGCTGCGCGGCCAGCAGTTGCACGCGGCCCAGTTCCACCCGCGTTTCCACCTGCTGGATATCGGTGGCTGTCACTTCATGTGCCTTGAGCCGGGCCTGGTTGTCGGTCAATTCACGGGTGAGAGCGGACAGGTTGTCGGCCGCGATGGCCACGGCCGCGCGGGTGCGGCGCAGGCCGACAAATGCGTCCACCGCATCGAGCAAGGCCTGCTGCTCGGCCGAGTGCAGCACCGCGCGCTGGTACGACGCCTGCGCCCGCGCGCCGCGCTCGTTGGCAAAGGAGCGGCCGAAACTGAACAGGGGCTGGGTCAGCACGGCCGTGGCGGTGGAGGTCCAGCCGCGGCGGCCGAGGTAAACCCCCTTGGCGATTTCGAAGCGATCCTTGGTCCAGCCATACGTCAGCGCGTAATCGAGCTTGGGACCATAGGCGGCGCGCGCCTGGGCCACGCCCCAATCGCTGCTTTGCGCGCTGCTGCGCTGGGCGAGCAGCGTGGGCGAGGTCCAATAGGCATAGCGCAAGGCATCGGCGAGCGTGGTAACGGGCCGCCCCGCCGCGGCGCCCTCCACGATGTCGGCCGGCGTGTCGGCCGGCAATTCAGGTGCATAGGCGGGGGCGGCATCTTCGTCCTGCGCGGCATCCTGTGCGTGCGCGGCCGGCGTGGCAAGCAAGGCAAGAACCGCCGCGGCTGATGCCGACGATCTGGGCAGGGCGCGCCGGCAATGAAGGCGCAGGTGGCGCAAGGCGTTGCGGCGCATGGCGAAATTCCCCCTCAATTGTCGCGGAAGGCGCGCATGAACTGGTCACGCAGCGGCTTGGTGACGTAGGACAGCAGCGAGCGGTTGCCGGTTTCGATATAGGTTTCGGCTGGCATGCCGCTGCGCAGTGCCAGCCCCTCGCGCTGGATCGCGCCCTGGTCCACTTCGATCCGCACAGTGTAATAGGCCTGGCGGGTTTCCTGGTTATCCGTCCGGTCGGTGGCGACATAGACCACGCGGCCGGGTATTTCCGGCGTGGCGGCACGGTTGAAGGCCGAGAAGCGTACCCGCGCGGCCTGGCCCACGCGCACCTGGTCGACATCGGTGGGGCTGATCGAGGCTTCGACCACCATCACGTCGTGATCGGGCACGATTTCCATGATCGGTTCGGCCGGGCGCACCACATCGCCGATCGCGGCAAAGGCGATCTTTTCGATCGTGCCGGAATAAGGCGCGCGGATTTCGCTGCGGTCCTTCTGGTCCGATGCGCTGACGTTGCGCAACTGCTGCTGGTTGAGGGAAGTGTTCACTTGCGCAAGGTCGGTGCCGGCCTGCACGCGGCGGGTCTGCACGGTCTGGATCGATTGCTCCTGCGCTTCGGTAATGCGGGCACGGGTCTGGGCGATCTGCGATTGCAACTGCGCCACCTGGCCATCGATATCCACGGCGGTGCGTTCCAGTTGGTTGAGCCGATTGATCGTGACAAGCTGCTTGTCCCACAGGTCGCGCACGCCCTGGCGTTCGGGTTCGATCAAGTGGCGCTGTTGGCGCAAGGCATCGATCTGCGCCTGAAGGCCGGTGATCTGCTGGTTGTATTGCACCACGCGCGCCGCAAGCTGGGCCCGCAACTGGCCCTCTTCGGTCTGGCGCATGGCGAACAGATGCTGTTCATCGGCCATGGCCTTGCGCGCGCTGGGATTGGCAGAGCCGGTCAGCTGGGGCGGGAACACCACCTGGCCCAGGCCGAGCCGTTCGGCCTCAAGCCGCGCCTTCTGCGCCAGCAACTGTTCCACGGTGAGGTTGGAATAGGTGGCATCGGCGCCGGTCACGCGGTCATCCAGCCGCATCAGCAGTTCGCCCTGGCGCACATGCTGGCCGTTGATCACGGCAATTGCCGTGATCACGCCGCCGGTGGGATGGGCAATGCGCTTGACCCGGCTTTCCACGCCCACCTGGCCGCCGCCGATCACCGCGCCACCGATCGGCACGATGGCGGCGAGGCCGAACAGCAGGACCATCAGGCCGGCCAGTGCGACGACCAGCCGCACCAAAAGACGCGGGGCATGGGGCTTGGGCTCGCCAGGCTCGTCAACCCACAGCGCGGGAAGAAGCTGCCGCACGGCATCGGGAGAAAGGGGCGCGTTCATCGTGCGGCCTCCTGGGCCAGGCGGCCGGGTGCGGGTGCGCCGGGCGCGGCGGCGCCATCGTTTGCCTGGAGCGTGCGCTGCATCACCGCGTCGCGCTCTCCAAAATCGACCAGGCGGCCGTTTTGCATCACGGCGACATGGGTGATCGGGCCGAGCGTGGCGGGGCGATGGGTGATCATGATCACGATGCCGCCGCGCTGGCGCATTTCCAGCACCGCGCGGTTGAGCGCGGCGTCGCCGGTGGCATCGAGGTTGGAATTGGCCTCGTCCAGGATCAGCAGATGGGGATTGCCATAAAGCGCGCGGGCCAGGCCCACGCGCTGGCGCTGTCCGGCCGAAAGCTCGCTCGCGCCGGCCGACACCTGTGTGTCATAGCCATCGGGCAGGGCCAGGATCGCCTCGTGCAGGCTGGCCGCGCGGGCAGCGGCCATCACCGCATCGGACGTGGCGGCCGGATCGAACCGCGCGATGTTCTGGCCCACCGTGCCTTCGATCAGGTCCACCGTTTGCGGGACATAGCCAAAGGCGCTGCCCAGCGCTTCGGCATCCCACTGATCCAGCGTGGCGCCGTCCAGGCGAACCTCCCCGCGGTTGGGTTTCCATATCCCGAGGATGCCACGCACCAGGGAAGTCTTGCCCGCTGCGCTGGGGCCGATCACGGCAAGCGCCTGACCAGGTTGCACCGACAGCGACACGCCCTGCACGGTAAACCGCTGGGTTCCCGGCGGCGCCACCCACAGATCGCGCAACGCCAGTTCGCCGCGGGGGCGATCGAGCGTCACCTGCCGTTCGGGCGGGCGGCGGAACGTGGTGATGGCCTGGACGATACGGGTCCAGCCGCTGCGCGCGGCAACCAGGCCTTTCCAGTTGGCGATGGCCGAATCGACCGGCGCCAGGGCGCGGCCCGACAGCACCGAGGACGCCAGGATCACGCCGCCACTGGCCTTGTCATCGATGACGAGCAGCGCGCCCACCGTGAGGATGATCGATTGCAGCAGCATGCGGAACGTGCGGCTGGCGCCGCCCAGGCGCGAGACGGTGCGCGCCAGGGCCGATTGTGCCGCGATGAACTGGCTTTCCCAGCCCGAGGTGCGGGCCACCAGGCGGTCCTGCATGCCCATGGCAAAGGCGGATTCGGCAAAGCGGATTTCCGAGAGGGTGGCTGCGCTACGTTGCCCGGTGATCATCGCCAATTCGCGCGAGGCGGTCTGGGTGCGGCGGTTGGACATGAGGGCCAGTACCGCCATGACCAGCACGCCGGCCAATGCGGTAAGGCCCAGCCACCAGTGCAGCGCGGCCAGCACGATCAGGAACATGATCACCCAGGGCAGGTCGATCAGCGCGACCGGTCCGGCCCCGGCCAGGAAAGTGTGGACCGAATCGAGATCGCGCGCGAACTGGAGGCCATCGCCCTTTTCGGCCCCGGCGCGCAGTGGCCGCGAAACGGTGGCATAGTGCACCGCGCCAAACAGGTCATCGTGCACGCCATTGGCAACGCCCAGCAGCGCCTCTGCCCGGATTGCCTCGAAAACCGCTTGAAATACGTAGATCAGCACGAGCATCACGAAGAGCCCCACCAGGGTGGGGATGCTGCGGCTGGGCAAAACCGAGTCGTAGACCAGCATCATGTAGCCCGATCCGGCAAAGACCAGGACATTGAGCAGCAGGCTGGCCACCGCCACCAGCGCGAGATTTCCGCGATACCTGCGCAGGAAAAGGCGCAGCATTTGCCGATCCACGTTCAAACACCCCCAACAAGGCCCTCAATCGCCACTGCTATAGCAGCATGCGCCAAGACCACGTTGCCAAATACTTCCGCCGCGGAACAATAGCGTTTGGAACCGCTGTGCGCGGCGGTGTGTGGAAAGGCCGGCCGGGGGTGGGTTCAGGCCATTTCGTGCTCGGCGGTGGCGCGCGCGCCCACGATCAGCATCTCGCACCACACGCCCTTGGGATCGAACATCAGGTCGACTGCTTCCAGGCCGGGCTGCGCGCGCAGCAGGTGCGAGCCCGTCCCTTCGTGCGCGGGGGGGGCCACCAGCGGGCCGCCGGTTTCCTTCCACAGCAGGTAAAGCCGGTTGCCGTCTGGCGCCAGGAACCAGCGCAAGTCGACCCAGCCGGCCGGGCCGGACAGGGCGCCATGCTTGATGGCGTTGGTGCACAACTCGTGCACGGCCATGATCAGCGGAATGCAGCTTTGATCGGGCACCACGCAGGCGGTGCCGCTCAGGCGGATGCGCGATCCCAGGCTGAACGGCGCGATGGTGCGCTCGATCAGTTCGGGCAGGTGGCCTTCCGCCTCTGTGCCGATGCGCAAGAGGTCGCTGGCCTTGGCCAGGCTTTCGAGCCGATCGGAAAACTCGCGGAAGAAATCCAGCGGGTTTTCGGCACGCGGGCCGCGCGCGGACAGCGCCTGGATGATGGCCAGCAGGTTGCGCGTGCGGTGGCGCAATTCGCGGTTGAACGAGTCCTGCTGGCGCGTCACCGAGTGCAACTCGCGCACGGTGGTCCGCGCCACGATCGCCATGGTCATTGCCAGCACGACGCAGCACAGGGCCAGAACCAGCGATACCAGCAACTGCCCCGTCCACGCCATCTGCGCGAGTGGGCGGACAAACAGCATCAGGGCCAAGGCGAACGAGCCGATCACGGCCAGCGCGGCGAACCATGGTTCGAGCAGCAGCGCCGACAGCAGCACGGTGGGCCAGAACACCAGGAACGGCATCGTGCCAGGATCGGGATCTATCACCAGGCGCAGGAGCGCAGGCACGATGGCCAGGCCGGCAGACAGCAAGGCCTGCTCGGCCAGGCTGCGCTGCTTGATCAGCGCGGCCTGCATCACACCGGAAACCCCGGTCAAGACTTTCATTTACGCCCCTTAAGCCCTTGCAGAATCGCGAATCCGCAGTGTCAGACCGTTTGCAAAACAGTGTTAACGGCATAGCCTGTAAACCGCAGCGCTTTTTTATCCTGGGTCAAGCGAAAGGGGTTAAATCCGTCAACGCGGGCGGGGCGGGGCAAGGCGCAAGGCGGCTTCTATTTCCAGCAGGCTGGCGAGGAGCGCCCGCTCTTCGGGGAGAAGGGCAACGCCATGGTTAAGGGTGGCGCGGCACAGCGCAAGCAGGCTGGCCGGATGGCGCGCCAGGTTGGCCCGGAACTCGGCCAGCGAGTACTCTTGCGCGTTGGCGTCGGACTGGCCGGTGACGATCAAGGCATCTTCGGGCGATGCCGCCGCCTGGATACGCCACAGCACGCCGATGGCGCGCTCGACCATGGCGCGCACCAGGTCTCCCGCCGCTTCTCCCGATGCGCGGGCTTTTAGCTTTTGGCGATAGCGGCGTTGCCTTTCGGCATTGGTCAGGGCCATGGCATGCCTAGACGGGGATTTCTTGCGCTTGGAAAGCCCGGTCACGCCCTTGCGTAACCATCCCTATGCCCGTTGACCCACACGCGCTGGCCCATTTGACATGCGTCAAGGAGGGCGGGCGCAGCCTTGCTATCGTAGCATGGTGGCTTGATCCGCAACGGCGATCGGGCGGATGGGCAAGGAGGATGCAGCGATGACCAATCCTGAAAGTATGGCGTTGCGGCGAGGGATC
Organism: Novosphingobium rhizosphaerae; assembly: GCF_050920675.1. Taxonomy (NCBI): domain Bacteria; kingdom Pseudomonadati; phylum Pseudomonadota; class Alphaproteobacteria; order Sphingomonadales; family Sphingomonadaceae; genus Novosphingobium; species Novosphingobium rhizosphaerae. The sequence goes on along the minus strand of NZ_CP137861.1, from coordinate 3,980,488 downwards.
GCCGGCACGCTGTTGTTCGACGGCGAACTGGCCAGCCGGGGTTTCGAACTCAACGCGATGTGCTTTTCGTTCAACGACAGCGCCAATCGCGCCGCGTTCCTCGCTGACGAGGAAGGCTATTGCGCGCGGTATCGCCTCACGCCCGAACAGCGCGATGCCGTGGCCCGGCGCGATGTGCTGGGCATGATCGAGGCCGGCGGCAATGTCTATTACCTGGCCAAGCTGGCCGGGATATTCGGTCTTAACGTGCAGGATCTGGGCGCGCTGCAAACGGGCATGAGCGTACCCGAATTCAAGCAGTACCTGATCGACCAGGGAACGGCGGCAGGCTGCGTCGCGGCGCGGCAGGATGAAGGATTGGCGGCATGAGCGCGCAGATCATCGGCGGCTATTTCAGCAGCCACGTGCCCGGCATCGGCGGGGCAATCGCTCGGGGTGACCAGGACAAGCCCTATTGGAAGCCGTTTTTCGATGGCTATCCCCCGGTTCGCGCGTGGCTTTCCCAGACCAGGCCCGATGTCGCCATCGTGTTCTACAACGATCACGGGCTCAACTTCTTCCTCGACGCGATGCCGACCTTTGCCGTGGGCGCGGCAGCATCCTATCCCAACGAGGACGAGGGCTGGGGCCTGCCGGTCTACAAGACGTTTCAAGGCGATCCCGGGCTTTCCTGGCACATCATCGAGGAACTGGTGGGCAGCGGGTTCGACATCACCATGTGCCAGAAGATGAAAGTGGACCATGCGCTGTCGATCCCCTTCGAACTGGCCTATCCCGATGCCGACGCCTGGCCGGTCAAGATCGTGCCGGTCGCGATCAACACGGTGCAATATCCGCTGCCCTCACCCCAGCGCTGCTATGACCTGGGCCGCGCGGTAAACCGGGCGCTGCAATCCTGGCAGGACGATACGCGCGTGGTGGTGATCGGCTCGGGCGGGTTGTCACACCAGCTCGACGGGGCGCGCGCTGGCTTCATCAATGCCGATTACGACCGGTTCTGCCTGGATCACCTGGCCAACGACCCGCAGGCCCTGCTGCGCCATTCCACCGAGGAAGTGGCGGCCATCGCCGGGACGCAGGGGGTTGAGATCGTCAACTGGATCGCCGCGCGCGGGGCATTGGGCGATGGCGCCCAGGCCGAAGTGACGCGCAACTATCATATCCCGATCAGCAATACCGCCGCGGCCACCCTGGTGCTGACGCCGGCGTGAACGTTTGGCGTTCGGTCCACGTGCCGCACGCGTGGATCGATTGGCCGGCGCGTCTTCCTGGGGGGGAGGGCGCGCCGGTTCACTCTGCCAGGTCGTTCACCGCCATGAGCGCCAGTTCGGTGCGGTTCTCGATGCCCAGCTTCTGGTACATCGCGTGGAGATAGACCTTCACGGTGCCTTCGCCGATATTGAGTTCGGCGCCGATGTCGCGATTGCGCATGCCACGTGCCACCAGCCGGGCAATGCGCCGCTCGCGCGGGTTGAGCCGGTCGAGCGGGCCCGCGCCTTCGGGATGAAGCGAAAGATCGAGCGCGCGTTGCAGCAGATCGGCGGAGATCGCACGCTCGCCGTCCTGGACCTTGTCGAGCACTTCGATCAGTTCGTCTCCCGCGCCGTCCTTGGACACGATACCTTCAACCCCGGCACGCATCACGGCCAGCAGATTGCGGTCGGTCAGTTCTGCGGTCAGCAGGACGATGCGGCGCTTGTCGCCGCGCGCGCGCAGGGTTTCGAGCACCTGCACGCCGTTCATGCCGGGCATGTTGATATCGAGCAGTACGATATCGGGATCGTGGGTGGTGATCGCCGCCAGCGTTTCTTCGCCGCTGGCCGTGGCCGCCACCAAATGGAACTGGCTGTCACGCAGCACGGCGGCCACGCCAGCGCGGATGAAGCCGTGATCGTCTGCGACAAGAACGCTGGTCATGCCTGGAGGCCTGTCATGCATAGAGGCGGATGGGCACTTCGATATCGAGACGGGCGCCCGGACGCAGGTGGTTGTTGGAATGTTCGGCAATATGCATCCGCCCGCCCAGCGCGGCTACGCGCTCGGTAATGGAGCGGGGCTGGCGCAATTGCCCGGCACGGGGAAAGCCGATGCCGTTGTCTGCGATGGTGACGGTCAGCAGCGAGCCGTCGTGATCGAGCGAGATGGACACTTCGCTGCACTGGCCATGTCGCGCTGCGTTGGCAACAGCCTCGCGCACCATTTGTCGCAATTCATAGGATAAGTGGATCGGAACCGACAGCGGGCCGACATGGGCGGCAAAGGTCACGCGGATGCGCCAGTGGGCGGACATCTCTTCGACCAGGCTGCGCAATTCCTCGGTGAGGTCGGTGGCGCGGTCGCCGTCCTCGCCCCGGCGCAGGCGGTCGATCATCACGCGCAACTGGGCCAGTTCGCGGCGCAGCGCGTCCTTCATGGCCACGATTTCGCCTTCGGGGTCCTTGCCATCGCGCAGCCGCCGGCGCAGCGCCTCGAGGCGAAACATCGTGCCCGCCAGGAACTGCACCACGCTGTCGTGCAGGTCGCGCGCCAGGGCATTGCGCACTTCGGCCACGGCCGAACTCTTTGCCAGGGTTGCCATTTCCTCGCGATCGAGTGCCAGGCCGATTTCGCGCACGAGTGCTGCCATCCACGGCAGATCGTCCACGGCCATGGCGGGAATGCCCCAGACCAGCAGCTGCCCCTGGCTCGAAACCGAATTGAACGTGGCAATGATGCCTTCGTTCACCTCGCAGCGGACGGCCAGCGGCGCAGTGAAGGCTTCGTGCTCGATCACCAGCTGGTGTTCGGCGGCCAGGCCGATGCGGCGGCGGCGGCGCAAATCGAACAAGGTGGGGTACCCTGGCGCACCCAGGGTTTCCGACAGCAGCCCCGGACCCTGGCGTTCGGTGGTGACGACGCCGTCACGCTCGACCAGCAGGTCGATCCACGGTTCGTCACCCCAGGCAACGGCCAGTGCCGCGCCGCGTGCGCCCATGGTGGCGCAGGCCTGCCCCAGTGCGCCGGTCAACACGCGGTTGCGCCGGGCACCGGGCGCGCCGATCGGGTCTGGCAGCGTGACCACGCGCAAGCCGCGCTGGCGGCTGGCCAGCCACAGCATCAGCATGGATACCACCACCATGCAGATCAGCCCGCGCACGAAGCGCAGCGGATCGGGGCCGGCGCTTTCCATGGCCAGCGCCGCTGCAGGGACGATTGCCGAGAGTATGAGCCCCATGCCAGTGGCGGCCACGCCGATCGTGCCCCAGCGAACCAGCGCCACCAGCAGCAGGAACGTGCCGAACACCAGGAACGGGCCGGTCAACACGCCATGGGGTTGCTCGGTAAAATAGATGGCAGAGGCAAAGGCGATGAAATCGATGATCTGCGCAACCGGGGCCAGGCGGCAATCGAACCACCAGTCTTGCCAGGCAACGCCCGCCAGCACGATGGCCCACAGCACGTAGCCGCCCGCCAGGAGCGTGGTGAGATCGGGATTGCGCAAGGATACGTCGGCGGCAAACACGATGCCGGCCATGAACAGGAGCGCCATCGTCATCCGGCACAAGGCGAGAACCTTGCCGCTGCGCCGCGAGAACATGTGACGGACCTCCAAGCCTGCGGCCTCCCCTATATGAAAAGATATGTGGCACCCGCGCGGGATATGCAATGCGCTGCCCATGGGTGTGCTTTTGCGTTAACCATTGTTACAGAGAGTACCATGCCACCGATCACGCTTGCCGGTTCATGAACATATCGCTGATGCCCTTTCTTTATCGACTTTTGATTCGCCTGCTCTCCCTTGCAGGGTGGCACATGGCCGGCACTGCCGATAGGATCGGTTGGAAACCATGACCATCTCGCCACTATCCGAATCTCCGCTCGATGCACTCACCGCCAAGCAGCGGGAGGTTCTGGACCTGTTGATCCAGCACAAGACCTCCAAGGAGATCTCGCGGATTCTGGGGATCTCTCCCTATACGGTTGATCAGCGTATCCTTTTGGCGCGGGGCAAGCTGCAGGTCACGTCGCGCAGCGAAGTGGCGCAGGCATATAGACTTTTGCTGGAGCGGACGGCCGCCGAAGGCCTATCCGGAAAACCCGTATATGGTTCGCCGGACGTCGCCATGCGCAATAATCCGACGCACAAGCATGAGGAAGGCAGCGATGGGGCCCAAGCCCCGACCGGGTACGGCAGCGTTGATGGGGATCACGCTGACGGCGCACCGGTCAACCAACGGGATGAGGGATATCATCGCGTCCTTCCGGAGATGTTTGACGGACCATATGGGACACTGATGCGACTGGGGGCCACGGCCCTGATCGCGATGGTCCTGATCCTCACGGTGCTGGGCGGGTTGACGATGTTTTCGCAACTGTCACGGATCGTGGATCGCTGAACCGTCGATCATCCTCCGCGTCAAAACGGGGACGGCGCCCTTGGCGCCGAGTGGAGGCACATGACGATGACCAGCAACAAGCACAATCAGACCCTTTCTGTTCGCGGCGCTGCCGCGATGACCCCGGCTGTCGCCCAGATGCGCGTCACCCGCGATCTGCACGAAGCCGAAGCAGCGCTCGATGAAGCGCTGATCCGCCAGGCCAACCTGCTTTCGTCGATGGTGACGGCGCGCCGCGAGGCCGGCCTGCCGCCGTTCCAGGGGCAGGATGCGCTGATGCGCCTGCTCAAGAGCCAGCAGGCGATGGTCGATGCCGGGGGCGAACTGGCGCGGGTTCATGGGCGCCTGAGCGCGATTGCCGCCGAAACCATGGGCGGCAACGACCAGTGCCCCAAGACGGCCACCCTGGCCGATCCGGCCGACGCCGGCGATGCGGCTGCCGCAGCCCTTCCACGCGCGGCCTGACCGGCCGTCCGCACGCGCAAGGAGGATGTGACGCCCGATGCTTTCGCTCTGGCTACCCCGCATTCTTCTGGCGTTTGCCGTGCTGTTCGCCGCCCGCAGGGGCGGCGAACCGGAACAATCGGTGGCGGCGATCCTGCTCGCAACGTTCGCGCTCGACGTCGCCAACCACGCTATTTTCGGAGATCCCGCATGGTTCGCGGTGAACCCTGGACACCTGGTAATCGATATATGGGCGTTTATCGTCTTGCTGTGGGTGGCCTTGCGGGCCAACCGGGCATGGCCCCTGGCGGTCAGTGCGGCCCAGGCGGTGGTGCTGCTGGGCCACGCGGCCAAGCTGTGGGAACTGGCCATGGTGCGCAAGGCGTACTGGGTTATGACCCAGGTGCCTTTCACGCTGCAACTGCTGTTGCTGATCTTTGGCACCGCGGCGCATGTGCTGCGCACGCGGCGGCTGGGCGACTATCACGGCTGGCGGCTGACCTGATCGCTGTGCTTTCGGGCAAGGGGAGGGCCGTGGCATGACCGTGCGTTCGATGCGGGCTGCTGCCCGTCGCGGCGATGGCGCCAGGGCAATGGCATTTCCGGCAGAACCGATCGCCGTATCGGCAGTGGTGGCGCCGCAGCGCCCCGTGCTGCCGACAGCGGCGCTGGCGATGGCGCGCGAAATCTATGCCGGCCGCCGCCGGCGTGAGCGCTTCCTGGCGGCCGACCTGTTCGGCGAGCCGACCTGGGACATCCTGCTTGATCTCTATATCGCGGCCGGCGAAGGGCGGCGCGTGCCCACCACCAGCGCGTGCATCGGCGCCAATGTGCCGCCGACCACGGCGCTGCGCTGGCTGCGCATTCTGGAAGCGCGCGCGCTGGTCGAACGCGAGGACGATGGCCGCGATGGGCGGCGCACGTTCGTGTGCCTGACAGCGCGTGGCATGGCCGCCATGACCGATCTGATGCTTAACTGGCAGACAGGCATGGGTTCGGCGGTGCAGACTGGCCGCAGCGCCGAAGCGTCCGCGCTGGCCATGCTGGATTTTCAGGACCTGGCGGCCGACTGACACCAGGTTCTGGCCGGTCGGGCATCGCACCCTGGGGTGAAAAGCCCGGCCGCACGGGGATGCGGGGATAGATTCCTCGCGCCGCGCGGCCGGCAGGCAGGGTGAAGGCGTAACGTGTCCTTACTCGCTCAATTCCCAGCGGATCGAGCCGAGATAGATACCTGTCGTCGCAGCGCCGGTTTCGTCGGTCGCCACGCGGAACCGCGCACGGCTGGTGATGCGGTTGCAGGCGGTGGCATCAAGCAGGTCGTGTCCGCTGCTGCCGGTGATGGCGCAGTCCAGCACGCGGCCATCGCGGCCGATCGTCAGGCGAAAGCGAGTGACCCCGGTCCAGTTCTCGCGCACGGCCTGTGTCGGATAATCATCGCGCGTGACCCACCCGCCCGGATCGCCGCGCGGCACCGCGCGCTGCGGCGTGACGGTTGGCGTGGGCAGCGGCTCTGGCGAAGGCATGACAATCGGTCCCGGCGTGGGCACGCCGATCGGGCCGGTATCGCCCTGGGGCAAGATGAGCGGCCCGGTCTGGGGGAGCGGATTGGCTGGCGTGCGCGGGTCCGCCGGCGTTTGTGCAGGGGTCACTTGGCCGGTCGTGGGGGGCGGCGGTTTGCGATCCGGGGTCTTGGGTGGCGGGGGCGGGACATAAGTCCAGTCGTTGGCCTGCAAGGTATCGTGGATTACTGCACGGATGGCCCCGCCGGCAAAAGTGGTGAGCAGCGCGGCGCCGACGCCCACATGGAGCAGGCCGACGGCAAGGCCGATGCGCAGTGAAGGACGACGGGCAGTCTGATCGACATAAGCCATGCGTTTCTCCTCTCAGCCATGTTCCGGTCCGGCCTTTTGATGACAGGCAAGGCCGCGTCCCGGGCAACGGCCGCAGTGGACCCGGGCGGATCGCGGCGGCGGTTGCATCGGTGATGGTATCACATCGCGTTCCCGTCCCAAGCGGATTCTCAACCGCAACGGTAGAATTTGTGACTGGCCAGGATCGCGGGCGTCCGGCTTGACCTTGGCGGTGCCTTGGCGTAGGGGCGCTTTCGTTCCGGGGGCATTTCATGCCGCCGGCCAGTCAAAGAGCTGAACATTGCCGGTGCGCATGGGGCTGCAAGTGGCGGGTAATCCGCCATGGTGGCCCTTTTCCCATTGGGCTTGGCCTTGCTGATTCGGATCATGCCGAATCGCCCGGCCGGTCCACCGGGATTCTAGCCGTCAAAGTAACCCGGTGCCGTTGGCCTGGGTGGAGTGTTTTCGGCTCATACGATGCGTCCCGCGCCGTGGCCTTTTGCGCCGCTGCCTTGGTGCATTGCATGAGATGCGTCTTCCTTCACCTGTTCCGGCGTTGCCACAACCAAGGTGAAGAGTACTTCATGCCTACGATCAACCAGCTGATCCGCAAGGGTCGCGTCCCGCAGAAGGCCAAGAGCAAGGTCCCTGCGATGGAGCAGAACCCGCAGAAGCGCGGCGTTTGCACCCGCGTCTACACGACCACCCCGAAGAAGCCGAACTCGGCTCTCCGCAAGGTCGCGAAGATCCGTCTGACCAACAGCCGCGAAGTCATTTCGTACATTCCCGGCGAAGGCCACAACCTTCAGGAACACTCCGTGGTGCTGATCCGCGGCGGCCGTGTGCGCGACCTTCCCGGCGTGCGCTACCACGTGCTGCGCGGCGTGCTCGACACGCAGGGCGTGAAGGACCGCAAGCAGAGCCGTTCGAAGTACGGCGCCAAGCGTCCCAAGTAATCGTGGCCGCAAGCGTGGCGGGTGGGGGCACGCGGTGCCCCGCCAGGCCACCATGCCGGAAATGAGCGGCTGGCTTTGATGCTGGCCCGGTCAGAAGGAATTCAATATGTCACGTCGTCGTCGTCCGGAAAAGCGGGTCATCCTGCCCGATCCGAAGTTCGGTGATCAGGTTCTGTCGAAGTTCATGAACAACCTCATGCTCGACGGTAAGAAGTCGGTTGCCGAAAGCATCGTCTATGGCGCTCTCGACACCATGCAGACCCGCGCCAAGGCGGATCCGGTGCAGCTGTTCCACGATGCGCTCAACAATGTGAAGCCGCACATCGAAGTGCGTTCGCGCCGCGTCGGTGGTGCGACCTACCAGGTTCCCGTGGAAGTGCGCCCCGAGCGCGCCCAGGCCCTGGCCATTCGCTGGCTGATCACGGCTGCGCGCAACCGTTCGGAAACCACCATGTCGGCCCGCCTGTCGGCCGAACTGCTGGACGCTGCCAACAACCGCGGCAACGCCGTCAAGAAGCGCGAAGACACCCACCGCATGGCCGACGCCAACCGCGCGTTCAGCCACTACCGCTGGTAAGCTTCCGAAAAACTGGTCACGTGGCCGTCTTCAAACGGTCACAGCAGTAACCATATGGGGTGGGCCGGAGCAATCCGGCCCTTCCCGAACCCAAGGAACACCACCATGGCCCGCAGCCATCCGCTCGAGCGTTACCGCAACATCGGTATCATGGCGCACATCGACGCCGGCAAGACGACGACAACCGAGCGCATCCTTTACTACACCGGCAAGTCCTACAAGATCGGCGAAGTGCACGACGGCGCCGCGACCATGGACTGGATGGAACAGGAACAGGAACGCGGCATCACGATCACGTCGGCCGCGACGACCTGCTTCTGGAACGACCACCGCATCAACATCATCGACACCCCCGGCCACGTGGACTTCACCATCGAAGTCGAACGTTCGCTGCGCGTGCTCGACGGTGCGGTTGCCTGCTTCGACGGCGTTGCCGGCGTTGAGCCGCAGTCGGAAACCGTGTGGCGCCAGGCCGACAAGTACGGCGTGCCGCGCATGTGCTTCATCAACAAGCTCGACCGCACCGGTGCGAACTTCAAGTACTGCGTGCAGTCGATCATCGACCGCCTCGGTGCCAAGCCTGCCGTGCTCTACATTCCGATCGGTCTCGAAGCCGATCTGAAGGGCCTGGTCGACCTGGTCAACAACCGCGCGATCATCTGGAAGGACGAATCGCTCGGCGCCGAATTTTTCTATGAAGAAATCCCGGCCGACCTGGCTGACGAAGCCGCGATCTATCGTTCGGAACTGATCGAACTCGCCGTCGAGCAGGACGACGAGGCGATGGAAGCCTATCTCGAAGGCAACGAGCCCGACGCCGAAACGCTCAAGAAGCTGATCCGCAAGGGCACGCTGAACCACTCGTTCGTGCCGGTGTGCTGCGGCTCGGCGTTCAAGAACAAGGGCGTACAGCCCCTGCTCGACGCCGTGGTCGACTACCTGCCTTCGCCGCTCGACATCGAAGACGTCCAGGGCGTCAAGGTCGACAGCGACGAGAAGGACAGCCGTCCGCCCCAGGACGACGCGCCGTTCTCGGCTCTGGCGTTCAAGGTCATGAACGACCCGTTCGTGGGCTCGCTCACCTTCATCCGCATCTATTCGGGCACGCTGACCAAGGGCACGTACCTGAACTCGGTGAAGCAGAAGAAGGAAAAGGTCGGCCGCATGCTCGAAATGCATGCCAACGACCGCAAGGACGTGGACGAAGCGTTCGCTGGCGACATCATCGCGCTGGCCGGCATGAAGGAAACCACCACGGGCGACACGCTCTGCGCCGAACGCGCGCCGATCGTGCTCGAACGCATGGAATTCCCCGAGCCGGTTATCGAGCTGTCGGTGGAGCCCAAGACCAAGGCCGACCAGGAAAAGATGGGCATCGCGCTCAATCGCCTGTCCGCCGAAGACCCCTCGTTCCGCGTCTCGACCGATCACGAATCGGGCCAGACGATCATCAAGGGCATGGGCGAACTGCACCTCGACATCATCGTCGACCGCATGCGTCGCGAGTTCAAGGTTGAAGCGAACGTGGGCGCACCGCAGGTGGCCTACCGCGAATACCTGGGCAAGCCGGTCGACCTCGACTACACCCACAAGAAGCAGTCGGGTGGTACCGGCCAGTTCGGCCGCGTGAAGGTCAAGGTCACGCCGGGCGAACGTGGTTCGGGCATCATCTTCAAGGACGAAATCAAGGGCGGTAATATTCCCAAGGAATATATTCCCGCGATTGAAAAGGGCATGCGCGAAACGGCCGCTACCGGCTCGCTCGTCGGGTTCCCGATCATCGACTTTGAAATCCTGCTCTACGACGGTGCGTACCACGACGTCGACTCGTCGGCCCTGGCCTTCGAAATCGCCGGTCGTGGTGCCATGCGTGAAGCCGCCCAGAAGGCCGGCATCAAGCTGCTCGAGCCGATCATGAGCGTCGAAGTGGTGACCCCTGAGGAATTCATGGGTGACGTCATCGGCGACTTGAACTCGCGTCGTGGGCAGATCCAGGGCACCGACAGCCGGGGCAATGCCCAGGTCGTCGAGGCCATGGTGCCGCTCGCGAACATGTTCGGCTACGTGAACCAGCTGCGTTCTTTCACGCAGGGGCGCGCGCAGTACACCATGCAATTCTCCCACTATGACGAAGTTCCGGCGAATGTCGCGGCTGAGGTCAAGGAGAAGCTTGCCTGATCACTCTGATCAGGCTAGGGGCGGCGCCTGATTCCGTCGGGTGCCGTACCCCGCAGAATTCACAGACAAGCGAATAGAAGGTTTGAACAATGGCCAAGGCTAAGTTTGAGCGGAACAAGCCGCACTGCAACATCGGCACCATCGGTCACGTTGACCATGGCAAGACCACGCTGACCGCAGCGATCACCAAGGTCCTGTCGGAAACCGGCGGCGCCCAGTTCACCGATTATGCCAACATCGACAAGGCTCCCGAAGAGCGCGAACGCGGCATCACCATCTCGACCGCCCACGTCGAGTATGAAACCGCCAACCGTCACTACGCGCACGTCGACTGCCCGGGTCACGCCGACTACGTGAAGAACATGATCACCGGTGCTGCCCAGATGGACGGCGCGATCCTGGTGGTGAACGCTGCTGACGGCCCGATGCCGCAGACCCGCGAACACATCCTGCTCGCCCGCCAGGTCGGCGTGCCGGCTCTGGTCGTGTACATGAACAAGGTCGACCAGGTTGACGACGAGGAAATCCTCGAACTCGTCGAGCTGGAAGTGCGCGAACTGCTTTCGTCGTACGACTTCCCGGGCGACGATATTCCGATCGTCAAGGGTTCGGCTCTGGCCGCTCTCGAAGGTCGTGACGACGCCATCGGCAAGAACTCGATCAACGCGCTGATGGAAGCTGTCGACAGCTACATCCCGCAGCCGCCGCGTCCGACCGACAAGCCCTTCCTGATGCCCGTCGAAGACGTGTTCTCGATCTCGGGCCGTGGTACGGTTGTGACCGGCCGCGTCGAAACCGGCATCGTCAAGGTGGGTGAAGAAGTCGAAATCATCGGCCTCAAGGACACCCAGAAGACCACCGTCACCGGCGTGGAAATGTTCCGCAAGCTGCTCGACCAGGGCGAAGCTGGCGACAACATCGGCGCCCTGATCCGTGGCATCAAGCGTGAAGAAGTCGAGCGTGGCCAGGTTCTTGCCAAGCCCGGTTCGGTGACGCCGCACACCGAATTCTCGGCGGAAGTCTACGTGCTGTCGAAGGATGAAGGTGGCCGTCACACGCCGTTCTTCGCCAACTACCGCCCGCAGTTCTACTTCCGCACCACCGACGTGACCGGTGAAGTGGTTCTCCCCGAAGGCACCGAAATGGTGATGCCGGGCGACAACCTCACCCTGTCGGTCAAGCTGATCGCGCCGATCGCCATGGACGAAGGTCTCCGCTTCGCAATTCGCGAAGGCGGCCGTACCGTCGGTTCGGGGGTTGTCAGCAAGATCACGAAGTAATATAGGCGCCGGACCGGCGGGAGATTCGCTCTCCCGCCGGACGGTCTTTTTCGATCAGTCGTCCCGCTTTCTCCCCATCCATCGGGAGGGGATTGTAAGGGCAGGGCGGCTGGTTTTTGTTATTCGCTCTTTCGCATCGGTAAACGGACATGGAAGCCCAGAACATCCGCATTCGCCTCAAGGCCTTCGATCATCGCGTGCTGGACCAGGCCACTGGTGAAATCGCGGACACCGCCCGCCGCACCGGCGCCCTGATTCGTGGTCCCATTCCGCTGCCGACCCGCATCGAGAAGTTCTGCGTCAACCGCGGTCCGCACATCGACAAGAAGTCGCGCGAACAGTTTGAAGTCCGCACCTACAAGCGCCTGCTTGACATCGTGCAGCCCAACGCTGCCACCGTCGACGCGCTGATGAAGCTGGACCTCGCTGCCGGCGTGAACGTCGAGATCAAGCTGGCCTGATGCCAGCGCCCTGGTCCCGCCCCCACATGTGTGGCGGGCAGGGCGGCTTGACCGAGCCTCATCGGTTTCCAGTTTCGGATCACTTGTGATCCACCATCTCTTCCGGCCCTGAGGCTGGTTTGGCGGAAAATCCGTTCTGCCGCGACAAAAGGGATACCTCCGGCCCGCTCGTGCCGCTGCCCTCTCCAGGGTGCTGCGCAAAGGGTCGGGAAAGCGTCCCCCGTTCGCTCCTGTTCAGGCAGGGGCACTCAGCCCGGACGGGGCATGCTTCTTATACGGGCTGAACACGCCTTTGGGGGATGGGCCCTCGAAGGCCTCTGTGAGGAGTATGAGATCATGCGCACCGGCGTGATCGCGAAGAAGGTGGGTATGACCCGCCTGTTCCAGGAAGATGGTCGGCACGTGCCGGTCACCGTCCTTTCGCTCGAAGATTGCCAGGTGGTTTCGGTCCGCACTGCCGAACGTGACGGTTACGTCGCGCTTCAGCTGGGTGCTGGCGAAGCCAAGCAGAAGAACGTTGCCAAGCCGCAGCGCGAACACTTCGCCAAGGCCGAAGTTCCGCTGAAGATGCAGGTCGCCGAGTTCCGCGTCGCCGATGACGCGCTGCTCGATGTCGGTGCCAGCATCGCCGCTTCGCACTTCGTTGCAGGGCAGTACGTGGACATCACTGGCCACACCCAGGGCAAGGGCTTTGCCGGCGCCATGAAGCGTTGGGGCTTCGGCGGTATGCGCGCCACGCACGGCGTGTCGATCTCGCACCGTGCCCACGGTTCGACGGGTAACCGCCAGGATCCGGGCCGCGTCTTCAAGAACAAGAAGATGGCCGGCCACATGGGCGACCGTCAGCGCACCCAGCAGAACCTTGAAATCGTTCGCACCGACGATGCGCGCGGCCTGATCTTCGTCAAGGGCTCGGTCCCTGGCGCGAAGAATGGCTGGTTGCTCGTTCGTGACGCGGTCAAGGTCGCTCGCCACGCGGAAGCACCCTATCCCGCCGGCCTCAAGGCCGCCAACACCAACGAACAGGCCGCTCCCGAAGCCGCCGATGGCCAGGAGGGCTAAGTCGTGAAGGTTCAAGTCCTCAATCTGGACGGTTCGGCCGCCGGCGACGTGGAACTTGCAGATGACGTGTTCGGTCTCGAACCGCGCGCCGACATCCTGCACCGCGTTGTGACCTGGCAGCTCGAAAACCGTCGTGGCACGGCCCGTGGCGCTCGCGAGCGTTCGGACGTTGCCCGCACCGGCAAGAAGTTCGGCCGTCAAAAGGGTGGTGGTACCGCTCGTCACGGCGACCGCAAGGCCCCGATCTTCATCGGCGGTGGCAAGGCCCATGGTCCGCGCGTTCGTGATTTCAGCGTTTCGCTGAACAAGAAGGTGCGCGCGCTCGGTCTCAAGATGGCGCTCTCGTCCAAGGCCAAGAGCGGCCTGGTCGTGATCGACACCCTGGAACTGAACGAAGCGAAGACCAAGGTCCTGGCCGGCACGCTCGCCAAGGCGGGCTTCGGCAAGAAGGTGCTCGTCGTGGATGGTGAGCAGGTCAACGAGGGCTTCGCCCGCGCGGCCCGCAACATCGTCGGCGTCAACGTCCTCCCCGCGATCGGCGCCAACGTCTACGACATCCTGAAGCATGATACGCTGGTGCTGACGCGCGCCGCGGTCGAGAAGCTGGAGGCGCGTTTCAATGGCTAAGGACGCAATCGACACGCGTCACTATGACGTGATCGTGGCTCCCCACATCACCGAAAAGGCGACGCTGCTGAGCGAAAACAATGCCGTGGTCTTCAAGGTTGCCGAAAAGGCGACCAAGCCGGAGATCAAGGCGGCGGTGGAAGCCCTCTTCAATGTCACGGTCACCAAGGTGAACACGCTGACCCAGAAGGGGAAGACCAAGCGCTGGAAGGGCAAGCCCTACAAGCGCACCGACGTCAAGAAGGCCGTCGTGACTCTGGCCGCCGGCCAGTCGATCGACGTCACCAGCGGTATCTGAGGCGAAGGCATAGACCATGGCACTCAAGAGCTATAACCCGACCAGCCCCGCCCGTCGCGGCCTGGTCCTCGTCGACAAGTCGGCGCTCTGGAAGGGCAAGCCTGTCAAGGCTTTGACCGAAGGCAAGAGCAAGACCGGCGGCCGTAACAACAAGGGCCACGTGACCAGCCGCGGTATCGCGGGCGGTCACAAGCAGAAGTACCGCTTCATCGACTTCAAGCGTCGGAAGTGGGACGTGCCGGCCACTGTGGAACGTCTGGAATACGATCCCAACCGCACCGCGTTCATCGCCCTCGTCAAGTACGAAGACGGTGAGCAGGCCTACATCCTGGCGCCGCAGCGCCTGGCCGTGGGCGACGTGGTGGTTGCCGGTGAAAAGACCGACGTGAAGCCGGGCAATGCGATGCTCCTGTCGCAGATGCCGGTGGGTACCATCATCCACAACGTGGAAATGAAGCCGGGCAAGGGCGGTCAGATCGCCCGTTCGGCCGGTACCTACGTCCAGCTCGTCGGTCGTGACCGCGGGATGGTGATCGTTCGCCTGAACTCGGGCGAACAGCGCTACCTGCGTGGCGACTGCATGGGCACCGTTGGCGCCGTGTCGAACCCCGACAACTCCAACCAGAACCTTGCCAAGGCCGGTCGCAACCGCTGGCTTGGCCGTCGTCCGTTGACGCGCGGTGTGGCAAAGAACCCGGTCGACCACCCGCACGGTGGTGGTGAAGGCCGCACCTCGGGTGGCCGTCATCCGGTTACTCCGTGGGGCAAGCCGACCAAGGGCGCCCGCACCCGTCACAACAAGAAGACGGACAAGTTCATCATTCGTTCGCGCCACGCGAAGAAGAAGAGGTAAGACCCCATGGCACGTTCCGTCTGGAAGGGCCCCTTCGTCGACCTGCACCTCCTGAAGAAGGCCGAAGTGGCCCAGGATGCTGGCAGCCGCGCTGGCCCGATCAAGACCTGGTCGCGTCGTTCGACCATCATTCCGCAGTTCGTTGGTCTGACGTTCAACGTCTACAACGGGCAGAAGTTCATCCCCGTCTCCGTGAGCGAAGAGATGGTCGGCCACAAGCTTGGTGAATTTGCGCCGACGCGCAACTTCCCCGGCCACGCCGCTGACAAGAAGGGCAAGCGCTGATGAGCAAGTCTGCTGCTCCCCGCCGCGTCGGTGAAAAGGAAGCTCTTGCGGTCAACACCACGATCCGTGGTTCGGCCCAGAAGCTCAACCTTGTCGCCGCCCTGATCCGTGGCATGAAGGCCGAAGACGCCCTCAATGTCCTGACCTTCTCCAAGAAGGCCATGGCGGTTGATGCCCGCAAGGTGCTCGCCTCGGCGATCGCCAACGCGGAAAACAACCACAACCTGGACGTCGACTCGCTGGTCGTGGCGGAAGCCTCGGTTGGCAAGTCCATCACGATGAAGCGCTTCCACACCCGTGGTCGCGGCAAGTCGACCCGCATCCTGAAGCCGATCTCTCGGCTTCGGATCGTCGTCCGTGAAGTCGAGGAGGCCTGATCCATGGGTCACAAGTCGAACCCCGTCGGTCTGCGCCTGCAGATCAACCGCACCTGGGATAGCCGCTGGTACGCCGAAGGGCGCAACTATCAGCAGCTGCTGAAGGAAGACCTTCAGATCCGCAAGTTCATCGTCGAGAGCCTGCCCCAGGCAGCCATCTCGAAGGTGGTGATCGAGCGTCCGGCCAAGCTGTGCCGCATCTCGATCTACGCGGCCCGTCCCGGTGTGATCATCGGCAAGAAGGGTGCGGACATCGAAAAGCTCCGCGCCAAGCTTGCCAAGCTCACCAACAGCGACGTGAAGCTGAACATCGTTGAAATCCGCAAGCCGGAAATCGATGCCAAGCTCGTTGCCCAGGGCATTGCCGACCAGCTCGTGCGCCGCGTGGCTTTCCGCCGTGCGATGAAGCGTGCCGTGCAGTCGGCCCTGCGTCTTGGTGCCGAAGGCATCAAGATCACCTGCGGCGGCCGTCTCGGCGGGGCGGAAATCGCCCGCGTCGAATGGTACCGTGAAGGTCGCGTTCCGCTGCACACCCTGCGCGCGAACATCGACTACGCCGAAGCCGAAGCCCACACCGCCTACGGCGTGATCGGCATCAAGACCTGGATCTTCAAGGGCGAGATCCTGGGTCATGACCCGCTGGCGCAGGACCGCCTGATGCTGGAGGCACAGACCTCCGGTGTCCGTCCGGCGCGCTGAGGCTTGAGGATAGGCTAGCACCATGCTGCAACCCAAGAAGACCAAGTTCCGCAAGGCGTTCAAGGGCCGTCTCCACGGCAACGCCAAGGGCGGTACCGACCTCAACTTCGGCTCCTACGGCCTCAAGGCCCTGGAACCGGAGCGGGTCACCGCTCGCCAGATCGAAGCGGCTCGCCGCGCGATCACCCGTCACATCAAGCGCCAGGGCCGTCTCTGGATCCGCATCTTCCCCGACCTTCCGGTGACCAAGAAGCCGGCCGAAGTCCGCCAGGGCAAGGGCAAGGGTTCGGTGGAATACTGGGCCGCTCGCGTGAAGCCCGGCAAGATCCTGTTCGAGCTTGACGGCGTCGCCGGCCCCCTGGCCGCCGAAGCTTTCAGCCGTGCAGCGATGAAGCTGCCGATCAAGACCAAGGTTGTGGCTCGCCTCGGCGATACCTCGCACCTTGGTGGCGAGTAAGGAGTGGGAATGATGGCTAAGTTCGAAGACCTCCGCGTCAAGAGCGACGACCAGCTGACTGCTGACCTCGCCGAGCTGAAGCGCGAACAGTTCAACCTGCGCTTCCAGGCGGCGACGAGCCAGCTGGAGCGTCCGGCGCGCATCAAGGAAGTGCGCCGCGACATCGCGCGGATCAAGACTCTGCAGGGCGAGCGCGCTCGCACTGCAAAGGCTTAAGGAGACACACGATGCCCAAGCGTATCCTTATCGGGACCGTGGTTTCCGACAAGACCGACAAGACCGTGGTCGTGAAGGTCGAGCGCAAGGTGAAGCACCCGCTCTACGGGAAGATCATCCGCCGCTCGAAGAAGTATCACGCCCACGACGAGGCGAATGCCTTCAAGACCGGCGAAACGGTGCGGATCGAAGAGACCGCACCTTACTCCAAGCTCAAGACCTGGAAGGTTATCGACCGGGTTCTGGCTGGGAAGACCGCCGCGATCGAAGCGGACGTTTGACAAAACGTCCGTTCTCGGTCTTAGGGAGCGTCACGTTTTTGGAACTGCCGGACTGGTTCCGGCAAGCCAGTGAGAAGGAACCGGATCAATGATCCAGATGCAATCCAATCTCGACGTCGCGGACAACAGCGGCGCCAAGCGCGTCCAGTGCATCAAGGTGCTGGGCGGGTCGAAGCGTCGTACCGCAAGCGTCGGCGACATCATCGTGGTGTCGGTGAAGGAGGCGCAGCCCCGCGCCCGTGTCAAGAAGGGCGACGTCCATCGCGCGGTTATCGTGCGCACCAAGAAGGACGTTCGTCGTCCCGATGGTAGCGTGATCCGCTTCGACGGCAACGCTGCCGTGCTCGTCGGCAAGAACGAAGAGCCCATCGGCACCCGTATCTTCGGCCCCGTGGTGCGCGAACTGCGCGGCAAGGGCTTCATGAAGATCATCTCGCTTGCCCCGGAGGTGCTGTAATGGCTGCCGCCAAGATCAAGAAGGGCGATAACGTCGTCGTTCGTTCGGGCAAGGACAAGGGCCGTACCGGCACCGTCCTCCAGGTTCTTCCCAAGGAAGACAAGGTCGTCGTTGCCGGCGTGAACGTCGCTGCCCGTCACCGCAAGCCCAGCCAGCAGAACCCGCAGGGTGGCATCGATCGCTTCGAAGCGCCGCTGCACATCTCGAAGGTCGCCGTGGCCGACAAGGATGGCAAGCCCACCCGCGTCCGCTTCGAAACCCGCGATGGCAAGAAGGTTCGCGTGGCCGTCAAGTCCGGGGAGGCCATCGATGGCTGACAAGTACACTCCGCGCCTCAAGGGCAAGTACGACGCTGAAATCGCTGCCGCGATGAAGGCGAAGTTCGGCTACAAGAACGACCTGGAAATTCCGCGGATCGACAAGATCACGCTGAACATGGGCGTTGGCGAAGCGAGCCAGGACAAGAAGAAGGTCCAGACCGCCGCTGCCGAAATGGAGCTGATCGCCGGCCAGAAGCCCGTGATCACCAAGGCCAAGAAGTCGATCGCGCAGTTCAAGCTGCGTGAAGGCATGCCGATCGGTTGCAAGGTCACCCTGCGCCGTGAACGCATGTACGAATTCCTGGACCGCCTGATCACCATCGCAATGCCCCGCATTCGCGACTTCCGGGGTCTCAACCCCAAGTCGTTCGACGGCCGCGGCAACTATGCGATGGGTCTCAAGGAACAGATCATTTTCCCTGAGATCAGCTACGACCAGATCGACAAGGTGCGCGGGCTCGACATCATCGTGACCACCACCGCCAAGACCGACGACGAGGCACGTGAACTGCTTCGCCTGTTCGGTTTCCCGTTCCCGCAGGAAGCCGCCGAACAGGCGCAGGCCGCCTGAAGCCAGTCATAGGAAAGAGCTTAAGTCCATGGCGAAACTGAGTTCGATCAACAAGAACGAGCGTCGTAAGAAGCTCGTTGAAAAGTTTGCGGCCAAGTACGCCGCGCTCAAGGCCCAGGCCGACGATGAATCGCTCGACGAAACCGAGCGCCTCATTGCCCGTCTGAAGATGGCCGAGCTGCCGCGTAACGCGAATCCCACGCGTGTCCGCAACCGTTGCAACACCACCGGCCGCCCGCGTGGCTACTACCGCAAGTTCGGTCTCTGCCGCATCGAACTGCGCGATCTCGCCAACAAGGGGCTCATCCCCGGCGTGACGAAGTCGAGCTGGTAAGGAGCCTCTACGATGGCATTGACCGACCCCCTGGGTGATATGCTCACCCGTATCCGCAACGGCCAGCAGGCGAAGAAGGACTCGGTCCTCTCGCCCGCTTCCAAGCTGCGTGCGCACGTTCTCGAAGTTCTCCAGCGCGAAGGCTATATCCGTGGCTTCAGCGAGGACGCCACCGGCGCCCACCCGCAGCTGCGCATCGAGCTGAAGTACTTCGAAGGCCAGCCCGCGATCAAGCATGTGGCCCGCGTCTCCAAGCCTGGTCGCCGCGTCTACTCGGGTTCCAAGGAACTCCCGGTTGTGCGCAACGGCCTTGGCATCACCATCGTCTCGACGCCCAAGGGCGTGCTTTCGGATGCCGAAGCACGCGCTGCCAACGTCGGTGGCGAAGTGCTGGCGGAGGTGTTCTGATGAGCCGCATCGGCAAGAAGCCGGTGGCGATCCCGAGTGGCGTCACCGCTGACATCGCGAACGGCGTGCTGACCGTGAAGGGCCCCAAGGGCACCCTCACGCTCTCGCTCGTCGACGACATCGCCTATGCCGTCGAAGACGGTACGATCTCGGTGAAGCCTGCCAATGACACCAAGCGCGCTCGCGCGTTCTGGGGCATGCAGCGCACCCTCGTCTCCAACCTCGTCACCGGCGTGACCCAGGGCTATACCAAGATCCTGGACATCACCGGCGTCGGCTATCGCGCCAACGCTCAGGGCAAGAACCTGAAGCTGCAGCTCGGCTACAGCCACGACGTCGATTTCGCCGTGCCGGAAGGCATCGAGATCAAGACCCCGGATAACACCACGGTCGAAATCTCGGGTATCGACAAGCAGAAGGTCGGCCAGGTTGCGGCCGAAATTCGCCGCTGGCGCAAGCCCGAACCCTACAAGGGCAAGGGTATCAAGTACCGTGGCGAGTTCATCTTCCGCAAGGAAGGGAAGAAGAAGTAATGGCCAAGCTGTCTCTCTTCGATCGCCGCCGCCGCCGCGTCCGTACCGCGCTCAAGGCGCGCTCGGGCGGTCGCCCGCGTCTTTCCGTGCACCGCACGGGCCGTCACATCTACGCGCAGATCATCGACGATGCTGCCGGCCGTACCCTGGCTGCCGCTTCGTCGCTGGTGAAGGGCGAGAAGTCGATCGGCGCCAACATCGACGCCGCTGCCCTGGTGGGCAAGCAGATCGCCGAACGGGCCAAGGAAGTCGGTGTCACCACCGTCGTCTTCGACCGTGGCGGTTACCTGTTCCATGGCCGCGTCAAGGCGCTGGCTGATGCTGCCCGCGAAGGCGGCCTGGAGTTCTGATCATGGCTGACGAAACCAACCTGCAGGGCGATGCCGCTGCCCCCGTCGAACAGACCGGTGGCGAGCAGCGCGAAGGTCGCGGTCGCGGTCGTGGCCGTGGCGGCGAGCGTGGCGAACGCGGTGAACGTGGCGGCCGTGGCCGTCGCGACGACCGTCGTGGCCGCAACAACAACAACGACGAGGACCAGGGTGAAGAGCTGATCGAAAAGCTCGTTCACATCAACCGCGTCTCGAAGACGGTCAAGGGCGGTAAGCGCTTCGGCTTCGCGGCGCTGGTCGTGGTCGGCGATGGCAAGGGTCGCGTGGGCTTCGGCCACGGCAAGGCCCGCGAAGTGCCTGAAGCCATCACCAAGGCCACTGCCTCGGCCAAGAAGAAGATGGTTCGCGTTCCGCTCAAGGAAGGCCGCACCCTTCACCACGACGGCAAGGGCCGTTTCGGTGCGGGCAAGGTCAATGTCCGCTCGGCCCCGGCCGGTACGGGCATCATCGCGGGCGGCCCGATGCGCGCCGTCTTCGAAAGCCTGGGTGTGCACGACGTGGTGACCAAGTCGGTCGGCACCTCGAACCCCTACAACATGATCCGCGCCACCTTCGACGCGCTGCAGGACCAGACTTCGCCGAAGTCTGTCGCCCAGCGTCGCGGCAAGAAGGTCGCTGATCTGCTCGGTCGTGGTGGCGCTTCGCAAGTCGAAGCCGAAGCCGCCGCCGAAGCCATCGCGGAGTAATCGGTCATGGCGAAGATCAAGATCAAGCAGATCGGTTCGCCGATCCGTCGCCCGGAACATCAGAAGAAGATTCTGATCGGTCTGGGCCTGGGCAAGATGCACCGCGTGGTCGAGGTGGAAGACACCGCCGAAACCCGTGGCGCCATCGCCAAGCTGCCGCACATGGTGGCCGTGGTCGACTGACCATAGCCTCCAGAGCAGAGCCTTTTGAAAAGCCCCGCGCATCTTTTGATGCGCGGGGCTTTTCGTTTGCGGCTGCGTTGCGCTCTCAGATATGTCGGCTTCGACAGGCTCGGCGTATCCACCCGGCGTTCCCCGCCTTTGGCTGCTCCTGAGCGAACGCTCTTGAGGGCGCACTCAGGTGGCTACGAAGAATGGCAAAATGATTGGTGGCTCGAGCAGCGTGTAAAACGTCGGAACGCCGCGACCTGACAGCCGCGTTCACCGGATTGCTATGGTTCAGCCCGGACGGATTTGATAACCGAGCGTCCGTTCGCTCTGAGCTTGTCGAAGGGCGTGGGCATGGCGCTTGGCCTGGCCGTTCCATCCAAAGGATTCCGGGATGTCGGCCCACGAATCACCCTGAGGGGGTGACAAGCCCGCCGCAAGCCACTAAGGGCCGCAACTTCCTATCAGCGCGACTCAAAGCGAAAGCGAGTGCACATCATGAAGCTCAACCAGATTTCCGACAACGACGGCTCGCGCAAGGGCCGGATGCGTGTGGGCCGTGGCATCGGCTCGGGCAAGGGCAAGACCGCTGGCCGCGGCCAGAAGGGTGCCAAGGCGCGTTCGGGCGTGTCCGTCAACGGGTTCGAAGGCGGTCAGATGCCGCTGCACATGCGCATCCCGAAGCGCGGCTTCAACAACATCTTCGCCAAGGACTATGCCGAAGTGAACCTGGGCCTGATCCAGAAGTTCATCGACGCCGGCAAGCTCGACGTATCGGGCGTGGTCGATCACGCGGCGCTCAAGGCCGCCGGCCTGGCCCGTGGCGGCAAGAATGGTGTGCGCCTGCTGGCCAAGGGCGAACTGACCACCAAGGTCAGCTTCAAGGTGGCCGGTGCCTCCAAGGGCGCCGTGGCTGCGGTGGAAAAGCTGGGCGGCGCGGTCGAAGTGACCCTCGCTAAGGCTGCTGCCGAAGCCTGAGACCTTTTAATTATCGCGTAAAACGGGCGCGGGGGTTATTGCATCCCTGCGCCCGTCCTATATGGCCCGTACAGTATTGAACGCACCATATTGACGCGCAGCCCGCCGGGCGGGGCCTGACACCATCCGAAGCGGATGCTTTGGAAGCGGGCGTCGGCCGGACCGGGCCACAGCAAGGCTTGATACCCGACCATGGCATCCCGCGCCGACAACATCGCCAGCAATCTCAACCTGTCGAACTTCTCGAAGGCGACCGAACTCAAGAACCGCATCTGGTTCACCATCGGTGCGCTGATCGTGTTCCGCTTCTTGAGCTTCGTGCCGCTGCCCGGCGTGAACCCGCTGATCCTGGAAACGCTGTACAACCAGACGCGCGGCGGGATCCTCGACATCTTCAACGCCTTTTCGGGCGGTTCGCTCCAGCGCATGAGCCTGATCGCGCTCGGCGTGATGCCCTACATCACCGCCTCGATCGTAGTGCAGCTGGCCGCTTCGCTCCACCCAGCGCTCGCCGCCCTCAAGAAGGAAGGCGAAAGCGGGCGCAAGAAGCTCAACCAGTACACCCGCTATGGCGCGGTGTTCCTCACCGCCGTGCAGGGCTATGCGATTGCCACCGGCCTTGAAGCCTATGGCGCATCGAGCGGTATCCAGGCGGTCGTGCTGCCGGGCGTGCTGTTCCGCATCACCGCCGTGATCAGCCTGATCGGCGGCACCATGTTCCTGCTGTGGCTGGGCGAACAGATCACCGCGCGCGGCATCGGCAACGGCACGTCGCTGATCATCATGGCCGGCATCGTGGCGCAGATGCCCAAGTTCGTGGGCAACCTGTTCGAGCAGGGCCGTTCGGGCCAGCTCAACGGCTTCGTCATCGCCGGGGTCATGGCGCTCCTGGTCGGTGTCATCATCCTGATCTGCTTCTTCGAGCGCGCCACGCGGCGCCTGCTGATCCAGTATCCCAAGCGCGCGACACAGCGCGGGATGATGGCCGCCGATCGCAGCCACCTGCCGCTCAAGCTCAACACCGCGGGCGTGATCCCGCCGATCTTCGCCAGCTCGCTGCTGCTGCTGCCGCTCACCATCACCCAGTTCGCCGGCAAGTCGATCTCGCCCGATACCACCTGGGGCCAGATCATCATCGGGCTCAACCAGTACCTGGGCCATGGCAAGCCGCTCTACATGATCCTCTATGCCCTGGGCATCGTGTTCTTCAGCTTCTTCTACACCGCAGTGGTGTTCAATCCGGAAGAAACGGCCGAGAACCTCAAGCGCAACGGCGGCTTCATCCCCGGCATTCGCCCGGGCAAGAACACCGAGAAATATCTCGATTATGTGCTGACCCGCATCACCGTCCTGGGCGCGGCCTACATCACGTTCGTTTGCGTCGTGCCGGAATGGATCATGGCCGAGACAGGCATGGGCTCGTTGTTCTTCGGCGGCACCAGCCTGCTGATTGTGGTCAACGTGACGGTCGATACGATCACCCAGATCCAGTCGCACCTGCTGGCGCACCAGTACGGCGACCTGATCAAGAAGGCCAAGCTGAAAGGCCGACTGCGCTGAAGGCGCAGGTGACAAAGAGGGGGACTGCCACAGTGAATATCATTCTTCTCGGCCCGCCGGGCGCCGGCAAAGGCACCCAGGCCCAGCGTCTGGTCGAGCGCCACGGCCTCAAGCAGTTGTCCACCGGCGACATGCTGCGCGCCGCCGTCAAGGCCGGCACGCCGGTCGGCCTCCAGGCCAAGGCCGTGATGGAAGCGGGCCAGCTGGTCTCGGACGAGATCGTCTCGGCTCTGATCGGTGACGAACTCGACGCGATGGGCGCCGGCACCGGGGCGATCTTCGACGGATATCCGCGCACCGCGGCGCAGGCCGAATCGCTCGATGCGATCCTGGCCAGCCGCGGCCGCCAGCTCGACCATGTGATCGAGCTTGAGGTGAACGAGGACGCGCTCGTTGCCCGTATCACCGGTCGCTACACCTGCGCCACGTGCGGCAAGGGCTATCACGACACGTTCGAGAAGCCCAAGGTCGAGGGCACCTGCGACAAGTGCGGTGGCCACGAATTTAAGCGCCGGCCCGACGACAACGAGGAAACCGTGCGCACGCGCATGGCCGAATATCGTGCCAAGACCGCGCCGATCCTGCCGATCTACGAAGCGCGCGGCATCGTTTCGCGCGTGGACGGGATGGCGGACATGGATGCGGTAACCGCATCGATCGAGGCGATTCTGGCTTAATTCGCCGCTGCTTTCTGCTATTTTCGGCAGGAAGACGGATTTTGGCGGCGGAAAAGGAGTGCAATGGTGCGATCACGGCTTGCAGGCAGGGTCGCAGCGCTCCTTTTCCCCACTTTTGCGGGCGCTGCGGCGCTCGCTACGCCCGCGCATGCCGAAATCCTGGCGAGCGATGAACGCGGCTTCGTGGTGCGCCAGACTGCCGATGTCGGCGTATCCGCGCCGGAAGCCTGGCGCGCGCTGGTCAAGCCGGCCACATGGTGGTCGAGCGAGCACACCTTTTCGGGTGAAGCGGCCAATCTCACGCTCGATCCCGTGGCCGGTGGCTGCTTCTGCGAGAAGCTGCCGCCTTCCAAGCAGGGCGGGGCAGGGGCCTTGGCTGGCAGCGTCCAGCACATGCGCGTGATCTATGCCGAGCCGGGCCGGGCCTTGCGGCTGTCGGGCGCGCTGGGTCCGTTGCAGAGCGAAGCCCTGCTTGGCGCGCTGACCATCACGCTCAAGAGCAATGAGCGCGGGACCCGCATTCTCTTCGAATATGTCGTGGGTGGCTACATGCGCTATCGCCCCGACCAGATCGCCCCGGCGGTCGATCGCATGCTGGGGCAGCAGATCGCCCGCCTGGCAGACAAGCTGGGCGGCGCTCTGGCGGCGGACGGCGCGGTGCCGATCGTCACGCCGCCCGCCTCGGTTGGCAGCGGCGAGGCGACGCCGGTCGTTCCACTGGTGCGCAGCGTGCCGCAAGGGCCTTCGCTCGATCCCGATGGGGCGCCCATCAGCGGGCGCCCGCCCGCCACGCTGCGTGGGCTGCCGGCTTTGCCGCGCAAGCGGACCACGGTGCCGCCGGTGGACGACGATGACGGCCTGAGCGTGCCGGACGAGGGTGGCGCGATTGTGCCCGCCGCGCCGGTGAAGGCTGCCCCGGTACGGCCTGCGCCGGCCAAGGTCGCGCCGGCGCGTCCCGCGCCAAAGCCGGCCGAAAAGACTTCCGCTGCGGCCAAGCCAGAGCCGACCCGGGCGGCGCCTGCAAAGCCGGCACCCGCCAAGCCCGCGCCGGCCAAGGTGGCGCCACCCAAGACCAAGCCTCGCCCTGCGCCGGTGGCGCCTGGCGATGAGGCGTCGGCGCAAAAGGATGCCCAGGCCGCGTTCGACGCCGCCTTGGGCGGGGATGACAGCCACTGAGTGACGCGGGCGACATGCC
The DNA here is from genome assembly GCF_050920675.1 of Novosphingobium rhizosphaerae. Lineage (NCBI taxonomy): Bacteria > Pseudomonadati > Pseudomonadota > Alphaproteobacteria > Sphingomonadales > Sphingomonadaceae > Novosphingobium > Novosphingobium rhizosphaerae. The sequence continues at coordinate 3,954,932 of NZ_CP137861.1, read as the reverse complement.
CGGATGGGCGATCGATGGCGGCTCACGCGAATCGATGCTTTGCGCCGACGCGCTTGTGGCGTATAAGGTGGCGTCGCCAAGGTGGCCCCCGCGCTTACGGGATGGCCGCACGTTCACCCGACAGCGTGGTGAACGTGCCCTTTGTGGTTGACCTTTCCCTGCAAAAAGCCTAAGCGCGCCTTTCACTCGAACGAGAAGGGTCTTTTGAAGTCCGGGGCAAATGCTTGCGCGGGCTGCAATTTGGCGTTTTTCGGCGGGTGTTGTCGCGATGAGATAGGGTGCAAGAAGCCGATTCGGCGCCCTGTGGAGCAAACGGAGAAACAAGTGGCTCGTATTGCCGGGGTCAACATCCCCACCAACAAGCGCGTGATCGTGGCGCTGACCTACATTCATGGCATTGGCTCGTTCAAGGCCCGCCAGATTGCCGACAAGCTCGGCATCGATCATGCCCGCCGCGTTCAGGACCTGTCCGACGCCGAAGTGCTCCAGATCCGTGAAGCGATCGACGCCGAGCACACCGTGGAAGGCGATCTGCGTCGCGAAACCGCGATGAACATCAAGCGCCTGATGGACCTGGCCTGCTATCGTGGCCTGCGTCACCGCAAGGGTCTTCCGGTCCGTGGCCAGCGCACGCACACCAACGCGCGCACCCGCAAGGGCAAGGCCAAGCCGATCGCCGGCAAGAAGAAGTAAGATCCGCCGCATAGGCAGGATCTTCCCAACGGTTTCTCGACAGGAATTCAACACATGGCACGCGAACCCCAGCGCATTAAGCGCCGCGAGCGCAAGAACATCACCAGCGGTGTTGCGCACGTGAACGCCAGCTTCAACAACACCATGATCACCATCACCGATGCCCAGGGCAACGCCATCTCGTGGTCGTCTGCCGGCATGATGGGCTTCAAGGGCAGCCGCAAGTCCACTCCGTACGCCGCCCAGGTGGCTGCGGACGATGCCGGCAAGAAGGCCGCCGAACACGGCGTCCGTACCCTGGAAGTCGAAGTCAAGGGCCCCGGCTCGGGCCGCGAAAGCGCGCTGCGCGCGCTGCAGGCGGTTGGTTTCACGATCACGGCGATCCGTGACGTGACCCCGATCCCGCACAACGGCGTGCGTCCTTCCAAGCGCCGTCGCGTCTGACCTGCCTTTTGGCGAGTGGCGCGCGAGGTACCACGCGCGCCACACCCGCCCAATATCTTGACCGGTTGCGGCGCCCTTCTGGCCGACTGCCGGCGCTCTCGAAAAACCCTAGGGGAATTCCATGACTGTCAACATCAAGAACTGGCAGGAACTGAAGAAGCCCAACAATCTCGAAATCAAGCCCGGCCACGATCCGAAGCGTCGCGCGACTTTCGTTGCCGAACCGCTTGAGCGTGGCTTTGGTCTTACCCTCGGCAACGCGCTGCGCCGGGTGCTGCTCTCTTCGCTTCAGGGGGCTGCGGTCACGTCGATCAAGATCGAGAACGTGCTGCATGAATTCTCGTCGCTCGCCGGCGTGCGCGAAGACGTCACCGACATCGTGCTCAACGTCAAGCAGATCGCGCTCAAGATGCAGGGCGAAGGCCCCAAGCGTCTTCAGCTTTCCGCGATCGGGCCTGGCGAAGTCAAGGCCGGCGACATCGCCGTGACCGGTGACATCGAGGTGATGAACAAGGACCTGGTGATCTGCCACCTGGATGAAGGCGCGACCTTCAACATGGAACTCACCTGCGACACCGGCAAGGGCTATGTCCCCGCCGTGTCGAACCGTCCGGTCGATGCCCCCATCGGCCTCATCCCGGTCGACTCGCTCTATTCGCCCGTGCGCCAGGTCTCCTACAAGGTGGACAACGCGCGTATCGGCCAGGAGTTGGACTACGACAAGCTGAGCCTTTCGGTGGAAACCGATGGCACGGTGACGCCGGAAGACGCCGTGGCCTATGCCGCGCGCATTCTTCAGGACCAGCTGGCCCTGTTCGTCCACTTCGACGACCAGGTTCCCACCGGCCACGTGCCGTCGCTGGCCGGTGTTGCCGCCCATGCGCCGGAAGAAAGCGACGCCAACCAGCTCAACCGCTACCTTCTCAAGAAGGTGGACGAACTGGAACTGTCGGTGCGTTCGGCCAACTGCCTCAAGAACGACAACATCATCTACATCGGCGACCTGGTCCAGAAGACCGAGGCCGAGATGCTCCGCACGCCGAACTTCGGCCGCAAGTCGCTCAACGAGATCAAGGAAGTGCTCTCGTCGATGGGCCTGCGCCTCGGCATGGACATCCCTGGCTGGCCGCCGGAAAACATCGAGGAAATGGCCAAGAAGCTGGAGCAGGAGCTTTTGGGCTGATAGCCCAAAAGCGGCCGCCCTTGGGCAGGCGACGTTTTGCATCGCAAAACGGTAGCCTGGACAAGGATCAGCGGCCTGCCCGGCCAGCGGCCCGCAGGGCCGTCTGACGACACGGGATTAACTCCCGTGTCGGCCTGGCCGCAGCACAACGCTGCAACCTTGCAATAAATTCGCCTCTGCTTTGGCAGTGGCAACAGGGCACGGGCCGCCCCTCAAGCCGGCCTGGATCGGGGTACCTCGCACGGCCCCCCTACGAACGGAGAATGAGTTATGCGTCATAAGCTGGGCCAGCGTAAGCTGGGTCGTACCTCGTCGCACCGTATTGCGCTGCTGCGCAACCTGGCCGCCGCGCTGATCAAGCACGAGCAGATCACCACCACTCTGCCCAAGGCGAAGGAACTGCGTCCCTACGTCGAAAAGCTGATCACGCTGGCCAAGCACGGTGGCCTTTCGAACCGCCGTCTGGCCCACGCTCGTCTGCTCGACGATGCGCAGGAACAGAAGCTGTTCGAAGTGCTGGCTGCTCGCTATGCCGACCGTGAAGGTGGCTACACCCGCATCATCAAGGCCGGCTACCGCGCTTCGGACGCCGCGCCGATCGCCGTGATCGAACTGGTGGACCGCGACACCTCGGCCAAGGGCCTCGATTCGGGTCCGGTGCTGACCGCCGACGAAGACGAACTCGAAAACGCCTGATCGCATCGGGGTGAAAGCCCCAAGATCGGACGAACCGGATAACGGGCGGGGCCGCAAGGCCGCCGCCCGTTTTTCGTTGGCCATGCCGTTGCCGGCTGCGCACGTGCGCGGTAGCAAGGCGCATGATCTTGTGGCGATTGGCAAGAGCGGGTCAGCGAGCGCTGGACGGGGCAGGGGCGCGGCGGTTTGGCGGGCGCTATTGTTCGCCAGGCCAGCCGATCGTGCACTTCGCGAGCGAGGCCGGCCTCGCCGTGCTGGTGCAGATGCGCTACCTTGTCGGGCCACCCGACGTTTGCGAAGAGCCGTTCGAACTGGGCTGGACGCAGAGCGATGCCGTGCCGGAAAGGGTGCCCGACGGGCTGGATCGTGTGGAGACGACCGCATGGGTCGATGCCTGGGCACGCAGCGGGCGATCGCTGCTTGTCGCTGTGCGCTCGGCCGTCCTGCCCGAGGCCGACGTGGTGCTGATGAATGCCGGCCACCCAGCGGCCGCAGTGGTGCCGCCGCTCACGGTGCGGCCGTTCCGCTTTGATCAGTGCCTGCATCGCCCACCGATGCTCGAACAATATTCCTGACTTTTGCAAACGCCGTGTTGCGCGGCATCGATCCGGCGCTAGTTTCCTGCGTAACCACCCCGTCTGTCAGGATGCCGCGATGAAGAACCACCTGTGGCTGGCCCCTGTTGCCCGGCTTGCGCTTGCTGCGCCGCTCGCCCTTGCCGCCACTCTGCCCGCTTTTGCCAAGGACCAGGCCATGCCGCCACTGCCGCCCTATCCTGCCAGCCCGCAAGTGCCGCTGGTGGAAAGCCATTTCGGAGAGAAGGTGTCGGACCCCTGGCGCTGGCTTGAGGCCGACGTGCGCACCGATGCCAAGGTGGCCGCCTGGGTTCAGGCGCAAAGCGCCTATACCGCCGCCTATCTCAAGCAGCTGCCCGAGCGGGCAGCGCTGGAAAAGCGGATGAAGGCGCTGATCGACTATGAGCGGTTCGGCTTGCCGGTGCAGCGCGGCGGGACGGTGTTCTACACCTGGAACAGCGGACTGATGAACCAGTCGCAATTGCTGGTGCGCCCCGCCGACGCTGCCGTGGGCACCAAAGGCCGCGTGTTGCTCGATCCCAATCTCTGGGCCAAGGATGGCGCCACCGCGCTCGATGCCTGGGCGCCTTCCGACGACGGCCGCTTGCTGGCCTATTCGGTGCAGGATGGCGGTTCGGACTGGCGCACGGTCAAGTTCGTCGGTGTTGCCGATGGCAAGCCGCTGGCTGACGAACTCAAGTGGGTGAAATTCTCGGGACTGGCCTGGCTGGGCAACGATGCGCTGCTCTATTCCCGCTTTGCCGAACCCAAGGAAGGCCAGGCGTTCCAGGCGCTCAACTACAACCAGACCGTGTGGCTCCATCGCCTGGGCACGCCGCAGAGCGCCGACCAGCCGGTGTTTGCCACGCCCGACCTGCCCAAGCGCGGCCACGGCGCCAGCGTTTCGAGCGACGGGCGCTGGGTGGTGATCACCAGCAGCGAAGGGACCGATCCGGTCAACACCGTCCATGTGGCGCGCGTCACGGATGGCAAGATCGGCCCGGTCATCGCCCTGGTGCCCGATCTCAAGGCGCAATGGGATTTCGTCGACGGCGTGGGCGACAAGCTGTGGTTCGTTTCGGGTGATGGCGCGCCGTTGAAGAAGATTGTGCGTGTCGATCTGGCCGGCGGCGCGCCGCGTTTCGAAACGATCGTGGCCGAAAGCAAGGATAACCTTGAATCGGTGGGCATTGCCGGCGACCGCATCTTTGCCAGCTATATCCACGATGCCAAGAGCCAGGTGCTGGCGTTCGATCTGGATGGCAAGCCGGCCGGTGCCGTCACTCTGCCGGGAATCGGCAGTGCGGCGGGGCTGAGCGGCCGCCCTGGCGACAAAGTGGCGTTCCTTTCGTTCAGCAGCTTCACCCAGCCGGGCACCGTGCTGCGGCTAGACCCGGCTACGGCGCAGACCAGCCCGTGGGAGCCGGTGCACCTGACGTTCAACCCGGCCGATTTCCGCGTCGAGCAGGTGTTCTATCCCAGCAAGGATGGCACCAAGGTGCCGATGTTCATCGTGCGCCGCAAGGATGCCACCGGGCCGCTGCCCACGCTGCTCTATGGCTATGGCGGCTTCAACATTGCGCTCACGCCGTGGTTTTCGGCCGCGTTCATGACCTGGATCGACAGCGGCGGGGCCTTTGCACTGGCCAACTTGCGCGGTGGCGGCGAATACGGCGATGCGTGGCACGATGCCGGGCGGCGCGACAAGAAGCAGAATGTGTTCGATGATTTCATCGCCGCTGGCGAATACCTGATCGCCAAGGGCGTGACCCCGCGCCACGGCCTGGCCATCGAAGGTGGCTCTAACGGCGGCCTGCTGGTCGGTGCCGTGACCAACCAGCGGCCCGATCTGTTCGCCGCCGCCAGCCCGGCGGTGGGCGTGATGGACATGCTGCGGTTCGACCAGTTCACCGCTGGCCGCTATTGGGTGGATGACTATGGCTATCCCGAAAAGGAAGCCGATTGGCGCGTGCTGCGCGCTTATTCGCCTTACCACAACATCCGCGCCGGCGTGGACTATCCCGCGATCCTGATCACCACGGCCGATACGGACGATCGCGTGGTGCCCGGGCACAGCTTCAAGTATGCCGCCGCGTTGCAAGCGGCGGCTATCGGGCCCAAGCCACACCTGATCCGCATCGAAACCCGCGCCGGGCATGGGTCGGGCAAGCCGATCGACAAGCAGATCGAGGAAACCGCCGACGTCCAGGCGTTCCTCGCGCATTTCACGGGATTAACGCCGCGCCCGTGAAGGGCCGCTCTGGCGCCGGCCCCGCGCCGGTGCTAGAGCATTGCGAACAATGACAAGGTTTGGGACAGGATGGCGCGCGGCGCTGCTGGCGGGAACGCTGGCGGCGTCGATGGCGGGCTGGGGGGCGGATGACGGACATGCCGCCGCCGCACCCGTTCCTGCGCCTGCGCCCGATGCGGCCGTCGATGTTGCAGTCGATGTGACACACGGCGGCGGGGGCGCGCTTTCCAGTACGGGCATTGCCGGGGCACCCACGGTGGCACCGGTCACCGGCCTTGTTCTGCCACGCACGGCCTATCCCTTTGCGCGGCGCGATGGCGTGGTGGAAAAGCCGTTCGGCCAGGCCGTGGCCGATCCCTGGCGCTGGCTGGAAGCCGACTTGCGCACCAGTCCTGACGTGGCCGACTGGGTGGCGCGCGAAAACAGCCTGACGACACAATTTCTCAAGAGCCTGCCCGGCCGCGATGCCTTTGCCGCGCGCATCCGCAACCTGTTCGATTATCCGCGCGTGTCGCTGCCGCGCAAGGCGGGGCGCAGCTATTTCTATCTGCGCAACACCGGCTTGCAGAATCAGTCGGCGCTTTATGTACAGGAAGGGCAAAGCGGCACGCCGCGCCTCTTGCTCGATCCCAATGCGTGGTCAGCCGATGGCAGCCAGGCGCTGGACCTGTGGGTGCCATCGCGGAGCGGGCGGTTCCTGGCTTTTGGTCGCCAGCGCGATGGCAGCGATTGGCGCACGCTGGGCGTTGTCGATGCCCGCAGCGGGCAGGTGCTCGACGATGCCCTGGAATGGGCAAACGACACGCTGATCGGGTGGCTGGGGGACGAAGGCTTCCTCTATTCGCGCTATCCCGCTCCGGCGCAGGGCCAGGCCTATCGCGCGGTGCTTTCGGGCAAGGCGGTGTGGTTCCACCGCGTGGGCACGCCCCAATCGGCCGACGAACTGGTGTTTGCCACGCCCGATCATCCCGAATGGGGCCACAAGGCTTTCGTCACCTCGGATGGGCGCTGGGCGGTGATCACCACCGAGGCAAGCACCGATGCGCGGCGCATGGTCCATCTGGTGGATCTGCGCGGCGGTGCCTGGCGCAACGGGCAATGGCAGGTCCTGCCGTTGGTGGACAATTTCGATCACGAATGGAAAGTGGTCGAAGGGCTGGGCGATCGCCTGTGGTTCATCACCACCTCGGGCGCGGCCAATGGCATGGTCGCGGAACTCGATCTGGGTGGCGCGGCGGCGCGGTGGCGCGTGGTGGTCCCGGAACGTCGCCAGACGCTGGCGGGCGGCAATGTGGTGGGCGATCGGCTGATCCTGTCCTACCAGCATGATGGCGCGACCACCGCGGTCGTTACCGATCTAAAGGGCAAGCCGGCGCGCGCGATCACGCTCAACGGCATCGGCGTGGCCTCGGGCTTTGCCGGCAAGCCGGGTGACAGCGAGACGTTCTACCAATTCTCCAGTTTCAACCTGCCGCCCACGATCTTTCGCCTCGATCTCAAGACCGGCGCGGCCACGCCTTTTGCCCAGCCGCGCCTTTCGTTCGACCCGGCAGACTATGTGGTGGAGCAACGCCGCTATCGCTCCAAGGACGGCACGATGGTGCCGCTCTATCTCGTGCGCAGCCGCCGCGCGGCCCAGGCCGGGCAGGCCTTGCCCACGCTGCTCTATGGCTATGGCGGTTTCGACGTGGCGCTTACCCCCGGATGGTCGCCGGTGCGCATGGCCTGGCTGGCCGCGGGCGGCGCCTTTGCCCTTGCCAACATTCGCGGCGGGGGCGAATTCGGCCAGGCCTGGCACGATGGCGGCCGCCTTGCGGCCAAGCAGAACAGCTTCGACGATTTCATTGCCGCTGGCGAATATCTCATTGCCCAGGGCGTGACGCCCAAGGGCGGGCTTGCCATCCAGGGCAGTTCCAATGGCGGTTTGCTGGTGGGCGCCGTGGTCAACCAGCGGCCCGACCTGTTTGCCGCCGCCAACCCCGATGTGGGCGTGATGGACATGCTGCGCTTCGATCGGTTCACCGCCGGCCGGTTCTGGGTGGACGATTACGGCGATCCGGCACGTGCGGCCGATTGGCAGGTGCTGCGCGCCTATTCGCCCTATCACAACATCCGCGACGGCGCGCGCTATCCGGCCATCCTGGTCACCACCGCCGATACCGACGATCGCGTCGTGCCCGCGCACAGCTTCAAGTACGTTGCCGCGTTGCAGGCGGCTGACATCGGCACGCGCCCCCGTCTCTTGCGCGTGGAACAGGGCGCCGGCCATGGCGGGGGCAAGAGCGTGGACAAGGTGATCGCCGGTGGCGCCGATGTCCTGGCCTTCCTAGCGGCCTATACCGGGCTTGATGCGCCGCCACCCGCCCCCTAGGTTCCACCCTATGTTCTCCTTGCAGGCCGGGCAGTGGCTCACTATCCGCAATGGCGGGACCACCAACGGGATCGACCACTATGACCATGTTCGATGATCGCGAGCGCGCGTTCGAAGCCAAGTTCGCCCACGACGAGGAAATGCTGTTCCGCATCCATGCCCGCCGCAATCGCTTGCTGGGCCAGTGGGCGGCCGAGCGCATGAAGCTGACCCAGGCCGAAGCGGAAGCCTATGCCAAGGCGGTGGTCCAGGCCGATTTCGAGGAAACCGGCGACGAAGACGTCGTACGCAAGTTGCTGGGTGATCTGATCGCCGCCGGGGTGGATAGCACCGAGGCTGAAATCCGCGCCGCGATGGATGCCAAGTCGATCGACGCGCGCCGCCAGTTGATGGGCGAAGTCTGATGGCAATGGCCGCTGCCGAAATCGAGACGATGATCCGCGCCGCGCTGCCCGATGCGCAGGTGACGATCACCGACCTTGCCGGGGACGGCGATCACTTTGCCGCTCACGTCGTTTCCGCCAGCTTTGCCGGGATGAGCCGCGTGGCCCAGCACAAGGCGGTCTATGCCGCGCTGGGCGGCCGCATGGGCGGCGTGCTTCATGCCTTGCAACTGACCACCGCCGCCCCCAAATAAGGCGCGAAAGGAACCGATCCCACCATGTCTACCGAGCAGCGCATCGACGAAATCGTCAAGGGCAACGATGTTGTCCTGTTCATGAAGGGCACGCCGCTGTTTCCGCAGTGCGGGTTTTCCAGCCGGGCCGTGGCGATCCTCGAACGCCTGGGCGTCGAATATGCCAGCGTCGATGTCTTGCAGGACATGGACATCCGCCAGGGCATCAAGTCCTATTCCGATTGGCCGACCATTCCGCAGCTCTATGTGAAGGGCGAATTCGTCGGCGGTTCTGACATCATGACCGAGATGTACGAAGCCGGCGAACTCGCCCAGTTGATGGAAGAGGCCGAAGTCAAGCCGGCCTGACCCGGCTGCCGCCCTGGCAAGCGATTGCCGGGCGGACAGGGCCCGTCCCAAAACGCGGTTTCCCACGGGGAGGCCGCGTTTTTTTGTGTCTGCTGAATGTGTTGAACCCCGGGGGAGGCGGAGCCGGGGAGACTTGGGGTTGCCGGCTCCGCCTCACGAAGAAGAAGTCTTCGGGGTATCCAAGACTAAGCACGGACCGTGCCAGTTTTGCAAATTGCCGAATTCTTCGGGCAAGAACGCCTCGGGCAGGGTTGCCGGGTTACGCGAACTGTAAAATTGGCCGACATCTCCCCCCTCTTGGCAAGGGGCGCCTGGCAAAGCATGGTGCCGCGATGGCCGATCCGCTTTCCCCACCTGCTGCCCTGCCGGGCGAACAGGCCGAGCCTGCGGCCACGCTGATCGTGTTTCGCAAGGGGGTGCCCGGCCAAGCTTCGCAGATCCTGCTGGTAGAGCGATCGGCACAATTGCGCTTTGCCGGCGGGGCTACGGTCTTTCCTGGCGGCAAGGTCGATCAGGCTGACAAGGCGCTGGCCGCGGCGCGTCCTGCCTGGGTTCAGGGCCTTGACGAGGATGATGCTGCCGCTCGCCTGGCTGCCCTGCGCGAAACGTTGGAGGAAACCGGCCTGCTGGTGGGCATGGCCTCGGCGCGGCCGGATGCCGCGCCGCGCGATGCCACGGCCGCGGTCGCGGCGCGGGCGATGCTCGCGGAAACCGGGCGGATGGGCCCGGTGCTCGATCATTTCGGGTGGCGGCCGGATCTGGGCGCCTTGGTCCCTTGGGCCCGCTGGTGGCCGCGTGGAAAGCCGGGGAGGGTGTTCGACACGCGGTTCTATCTGGCTGACCTTGGCAGCGGGGCCGTGGATCTGGCAGTGGACAACACGGAAAATCGCCACTTGTTCTGGTCTTCTGCCCACGAGGCGCTGGACGCGGCCGAACGTGGTGCGCTGCATCTGATCTTTCCCACCCGCCGCAACCTGGAACGGCTGGCGCAATGCGCCGATTTTGCCGCCGCACGGGCCCATGCCGCCGCGTTTCCGATCGCGCCGATCATTCCGGGCACGGTGCTGCGCGATGGCGTTCCCTGGCTGACCATTCCCGACGGCTACGGCTATCCCGTGCTGGGCGAGCCGCTGGCCGAGGCGCATCGCGCCTGAACCCGCCCATCCCGTGGTAGGTGCACTTGCATCCACATTCGAGAATATCCGCGGGTGGCAAATCGCCAGATCGGATAAGCAATGTTCCTGAGGGCAATACGTATAGGCCCCGATGGCTGGCCGTAGAACGCGGTAAGCGGGCGGGCGTAAAACCCGGGTGGAGGTATTGCCCGATGCCCGTTGCCCAACCCAAGCCATCCTATCCTGTTGATGCGCCACGCCCCGATGCCGCCCCAGCACCAAGACTCGCGTCTGGCACGGAAGATCCTGTTTTTTCGCCAGTTCATGCGCTGCAGCAGGAACTGTTGCCGCTCGCCACAGCCGCGCCTGCCCATGTCGAGGCGCTTTATCCGCTGTGGCTGCGCGTTGCCATCATCGGCGGATCGTCGGCGCTGGCATGGGGTTTGATCATCTGGGGCGCGCTGCGCCTGGGTTAGCTGATTCGCCGTTTGGGCGTCAGCTAACGAACCATCTCGGCTGTATCGCTCGCTGACGGGGTCAACGGGCTGTTCCTATCATCGCCTCACAACGGGTGCCGCGATCACGGCACCGCCCGATGTGGGGACCAGCAACGGTGAATCATCAGCACAATCTCGCGGCGCGCAATGATGTCGCTCGCAATCTGGCGGCTGGCGGGTGGAATGGGCCGGTCATGGCTGCTGCGCCAGACCTTGCCGCACCGGCGATCGGTGCATCGGCCTCTGCCCCGCCGGTGGCAGCGCTGCGGGCCACCGGCACCCGCTGGCGGCACCCGCGCACCATGCCCGGCGCAGACAGCGCCGAGGCCTGGATTCGCGCTATCGACGTGACCGTGGCGTTCTGCGCGCTGCTGGTCTTTTTGCCATTGATGCTGGCCATCGCCACTTTGGTGCGGCTCTCTGACGGCGGACCGATCCTGTTTCGCCACCGCCGCGTCGGGGCTGGCGGGCGCCACTTTGCCTGCCTCAAGTTCCGCTCGATGTGCGTGGATGCCGACGCCCGCCTGCGCCATGTGCTGGCCACCGATGCCGCCGCCCGTGCGGAGTGGGAAGCAACGCACAAGTTGCAAAAGGACCCGCGCATCACGGCGGTGGGCCGGCTGCTGCGCAAAAGCAGCCTGGATGAACTGCCCCAGTTGATCAACGTTCTGCGCGGCGACATGAGCCTGGTGGGGCCACGTCCGATCGTCGACGCCGAAGTCGCTCGGTATGGACGCCATTTCGCTGCTTATTGCGCGGTGCGCCCCGGCGTTACCGGGCTTTGGCAGGTGGCGCGGCGCCACGATACCACGTATCGTCGGCGGGTTGCCTGCGATCTGCTTTATCGCCGCGCGCGGTCCTTGCGGCTCTACTTCCGCATCCTGCTGTTGACCGTGCCCAGTGTCATTCTTGCACGCGGGGCTTACTGAACTGGACGGCAAGCCCTGCTTTTGCCAGCGAACGGACCTTGAAACGCCAACGGGAGAAGCGCGGTCGCCACGCTTCTCCCGTCTCGCGCAGGTAAATGGACCGAGCCGAAAACCCGGCATTCGTTATGTTTTAAAAGATGAGGAGCGCCAGTCCGATCCAGAACACCTGGCTCAACGCCAGGCCGATCAGAAGTCCCTTGGCGGCGGCAGTGCCTTCGCCAGCGGGGGCATCGTGGAACGAGACGAAACCATCTTCACGGAAAGACTGAGTGGACATCCTGCAACCCTTGTAACCAGTGTTTTTGGCCTTGGCGGCAGTGGCCGCTTCACCATTTCCAACGCGTCACAGGGCTAGCTTGTTCCCGCTGTGCTCCTGCTTGTCCGGCTGGGGAATAAGGGCTTTGCCGTCTTCCGCTCAACCGTCTGACACACGCTTTTCATAGCGCAGGATAGTTGTAAACCCGTGAATACCACCGTTTTTGCGCACGATTGCGATGCAACAGGTGGACTATTGCATCGCACGATTCCGCCATTCTTGCTGTGTGACTGGTTCTTGTTGCATTGCACATGGCTAGTGCTGCACTGCAACCTTGATGGTGGTATGACAGCGCAGCCATCGGGCAGGGTGCCGGGGGGCGGGGTACAGCTGCCGACACTGCCATAAAGTTGAAACAAAGTCAGGCTGATGCCGCCTGATCGCGGCGAGTCGAGGCAAAAGGCTCTCTGCGTCAGGACGATGCTTTTTTGCGTCCGGCCGTGTGTGCGCGCGCCGTAACGCGCGAGCCCAAGATGTTGCTCATGCGAAGGCGCCAAATTGGCACTGTGGCCGTCGAGGGGCGGGCTATCCCTGATGGGCATTTTTTGCGCTGCAAAAATGCAATTTTTTCGCTGGATTGCGGGGCGGCGGCCGATGGCTCGCATGGGATAGGGGCGAATCCGCAGGGCATAGTGTCTCGGTAACGGAGCCAACCTGCGTGGACCGCACGGCATGTCGCCCTACCAATAGGGGAAATCCACCAAGGGGGACCACGCAGAGCATGCTGCGAATCCATGTTGCCATCGCCACCGTCGGTCGCGCCAACCTGGCGCGCGAGACGATCGACCTGCTTGCCGGGCAATCCCGCCGCCCCGATGGCGTGCTGGTTGTCGGCGCGACCGACGCAGACATTGCCGGTATCGGGGACAGTGTGATGCAGCCCGATCTGGCGCTGGCAGAGCGCGGCCTGTGTCGGCAGCGCAACCGTGCGCTCGAATTGCTGGAGGGGCGGGCCGATGTGGTCGTGTTCTTCGACGACGATTTCGTCCCTTCCCCCGATTATCTTGCCGCGGTTGAGCGGATTTTCCTGGCGCACCCGGATGTTGCGGGCATCACCGGCAATCTGGTGGGCGATGGCGTGCGCCATGGCGGCTATGGCATTGCCCAGGCGCAGGCGATGATCGCCGCGCAAACCCTGCTGCTCGATCCCGCGATCATCCCGCGCGAGGCGCTCTATGGCTGCAACATGGCCTTGCGCATGGGCCATGTCGGCGCGTTGCGCTTTGACGAGGCGCTGCCGCTCTATGGTTGGCAGGAGGACATCGATTTTACCATGCGCCTGTCGCGGCGCGGGCGGCTCGTCTCCACCGGCCTGGTTTCCGGGGTTCATCTGGGGGTGAAGGGCGGGCGCACCTCGGGCCGGCGGCTGGGCTACTCGCAAGTGGCCAACATCGTTTATTTGCGCCGCAAAGGCACCATGCCTGGCGCCCTCGCGCGCAAGCTGTTGTGGCGCAACGTGGCGGCCAACCTGCTGCGCGCGCTGTTCCCCGAACCGCATGTGGACCGGCTGGGCCGGCTGCGCGGCAACGGCTTGGCCTTTGTCGATCTGCTGCGCGGGCGGATCGATCCGCGCAAGATCGAAAGCATGTGACCTCGTGCGCACGATCGCCTTCAACGGCAAATTCCGCGCGGGCAAGCACAACGGGGTCTGGCGCGTGTCGGATCGCCTGATCCGCGAGGTAGACAGCCTGCTGGCCGATATGCCCATGGCGGCACGGCCCGATGTCCGGGTGATCGTGCCGGCCGGCTGCCCGGCGGCCGAACCCTATCGCGTGATCCGGGTGGAGGAAGATGGCCAGGGCCCCAGCCAGAGTTGGGAACAGCGGCGGCTTCCGGCGCTGGCGCGGGGCAGCCTGCTCGTCAACCTCGCCAACCTGGCGCCGGTGTTCCATCGCCCCAAGGTGACGATGCTGCACGATGCCCAGTTCTGCCGGCCGGACTGCTCCTATCCCTGGCGCCAGCGCATGGGCTATCGCCTGCTGGCCCCGCTGATGGCGCGGTCGAGCAAGCTGGTGCTCACCGTGTCGGACTATTCGCGCCATGATCTTGCCGGATATGGCGTGATCGGCGGTGGACGCGTGGAAATCCTTCATAACGGTGCCGATCATATTCTGGAGATGGCCCCCGATGCCGGCGCCCTTGCGCGCCTGGGGCTGATCACGGGCGAATACCTGCTGATGTTCGGCAGCGTGAAGGCCTACAAGAACAACAAGGTGGTGTTCGATGCCCTGGCGCTCGCCGCGCAGGCGCATGCGGCGGGACTGGGCTGGCCGCCGCGCCGCCTGGTGATCGTGGGGCCAGGCCGCGCCGCGCTGGAAAATGCCGGGCTGGTGCCGCCGGCCGATGCGGTCTTTGCCGGCGGGTGCGACGATGCCGTGCTGCGCGCACTGTATGAAGGCGCGCAGGCGCTGCTGTTCCCCTCGCGCACCGAAGGGTTCGGACTGCCCCCGGTCGAAGCGATGCTTTGCCGATGCCCGGTTATCGCCGCCCCCTGTGGTGCCGTACCCGAAGTGTGCGGGGCGGCCGCGCTCATGGCCGATCCGGATGATCCCACCGCCTGGCTCGAACAGATCGGTGCGCTGGAAGACTCTGCCACGCGGGCAACCATGGTGGCAGCCGGGCTGGCGCGGGCCGGCCGCTATACCTGGGTGGGGGCAGGGCGGAACCTGCTCAACCTTTTGATGGAATGCGCCGCGTGAGCGGGGCCTTGGGCGGTTCGACACTGCCAGCGCCCGCACGCGCGTTGCTGGGGCGGATAGGTGGCTGGTGGCGCGGCGGCAGCTTTACCGCCGTGATCGCCATGGCTGCGCGGGCCAGCAGCCAGTTGGCGCTGCTGGGTGTCACCCTCGTTGCCACGCGCACGCTGGCGCCGGCCGATTTCGGGGTCTTCGCGATTGCGGCCGCGCTGCTCACCCTGTCGCGCACGATGCTTTACACCGGGCCCTTCGAATATGTGCTCAAGGCGGCGCAGGCCGATGGGCCGGCGGTGGCCAGCGCCGGGCTCGCTGCCAACCTGGCCGTGGCGCTGGGCTGGGTCGTGCTGCTGTGCGGCGCCGGGCTTGCCGCACCTTTCGTGTTTCGTGGGCCTGGCGTGGCGCTGCTGCTGTTCTGCCTGGCGCCGTCCAATCTTCTCGCCGCCCTCGCCGGCTGGGAAGAGGCGATGCTGCTGCGCGGACAATTGGTGCGCCGCTACTATGCCATCACTGTCGTGACCGAAATTGCGGCCGGCCTGGGGGCTGCTCTCCTGCTGGTGCTGGGCTGGGGGCTGTGGGCGCTGGTGGCGCAAGTCTATGCGCGGCTGGTGATCTTCATCGTCGCCTATCGCGCCGTGCTGGTGCTGCCGCCGCTGCCGCGCCCATCTGTGCGCGAGACGCACAAGGTGCTGGCCTGGTCGTGGAGCCGCTATGGCTCCGTCATGGTTGGGTTCCTCGCCAATTACAGCGGCGACCTGCTGCTCGGCGCGGTGTTCTCACCGGCGGCATCGGGGCTCTATCGCGCCGGCAACCGCGTGGTTTCGGCCCTGGCCGACATGTTCGTGCAGCCCGCCGGCCTGCTCGTCACCACGGGCCTTGCCGCAGAGCGAGCGCGGGGCGGCGCCGGCGATGGCGCCTGGCTGCGCCTGTCGGGCCTGTTCGGCGCGCTGTGCTGGCCGGCCCTGGCCGGATTGGCCGTGGTGTCTGACGAGATTGCCCCCGTCATGCTCGGGCCTGCCTGGGTCGGTGCGGGGCCGATCATCGCGGTGTTCTGCGTGGCGCGTATGGCGGCGCTGCCGATTGCTGTCGCTTCGTCCGTGCTGGTGATCGAAGACCGGCAGAACCGCGTGCTGTGGATTCAATCCGCTGCTGCCATCGCCACGGCGGTGCTTACCTTGGCGCTTGCCAGCCAAGGTCCGATTGCGGCCGCCTTTGCTACCACCCTGGTCGCGCTGGGCTGGGCCGCGGCCCTTGCCGTGGCAGCCTGGCGCGCGCGCCGGGTTCATGGCGGGGCGCTGGGTGATCTGGCGCTGCTCGTCCTGTGGCCCACGCTGGCGACGCTGGGCCTGGCCTGGGGCGGCCGCCTGCTGGCGCTGCACTGGCACTTGCTCCCGGGGCAAACGCTGGGCCTCGTCGTGCCCATGGGCCTGGCTGGCTGGGGGCTGTCGCTTCACGCCGTGCGCCGCCCCCTGCGCGCCGGCCTGGGCGCATTGGGGCGGTGATCTGCGCCAGTTGGCCGGGTCTGCCCGTGCTCAGGCTCTGCCCAGCCAAGCCGCGGCGGCGACCATCACGGGGTCGTTCCCCTGCACGATCGAACTGGCGGTCTGTGGCACGAAATGATCGGGCGCAATGCCGCCATCGGGTTGTGGCGTGGCAGGGAAATAGCCGATCAGCGGCAGGTCGAATTCGATGCCGCTGCCCGGCAGGCGGGTGAAGAAAAAGCCGCCCCCGTTGATGCCGCGCTGGTTGCCCCCCGGTCGGCTCGCCAAACAGCGTCACCTTGCCACTGGCCCGCGCCGCGCAGGCAAACCCGAACGTTGCCGAACTGTTGGCCGGGCCGATCAGGACGGCAATGGGCACGGGCAGGCGCTTGGTATCGGGGCGGATCGCTTGCGGCGCCTGGCCCTTGGGCAGGGCGATCCAGCCTTGGCCCAGGTCTGCGCCGCCTTCGCCGATCCGGCGGAAACTGTCGTCCCAGGTCGAAACGTGATCGGCCAGACTGGCGGGCACCGTGCGAAACCGCACGCGGCTCGCGAAGGGCCAGCCTGTCACGTCATGATCGATCAAGCGGGCCAGAATCGGATCGCCGCAATCGTCTCCGCCTTCGTTGCGACGGATATCGACGATTAGGCCACGCGTCCGCGCCGCGTCATCCAGCCGATCGGCCAGCCAAGATCGCCAGTCCCACTTGGAATTCCACATCGCCCAACCGGGCATGTCGAGCAAGGCAATGCCATCGGGCCGGACGTGATAGGTCCAGCGCGGCGCATCGCTGCTTTCTGGCACCCGCGTCATCGCGGCGCGGCGGGCCGCCAGGCCGATTGCCGGCACGTCCACCCGTGCGTCGCGTCCGTCGGGCAGGATGATGGCCAGATGGTGCGCGGCGGTTTTGGGCGGCATCAGCAAGCCCTGGAACACATCGAAATACTCGATGTTTTCCGCGCCGCGCACCCCCAGCAGCGAATGCCGCTTGCCATCGTTGTGGCCATCGGCCCGGGCATAGGGCATCAGTTGGGCCAGCAGGTCTGCGCTGGCCACGCCGTTTACCGCCACAACGCGGGTGCCGCGCGGCAGCGCGCCGGTGCCGCTGTGATCCGCGGTGACGACCATCGTGGCGTCGATCCATTCGAAGTGGAACGGCAGCCGGGTGGGACGGTCGAACAGCCGCTTGGCCACCGCATCGCTCTGGTTGAAGAAATTGCCGTAGCTGTGCCCGCAACGCAGCGTGGAGAGAAAGCGCGATAGCGCCAGATAGCAGCGCTCCAGATCGCCGGCGGCCAGGGCGGGGCCGTAATCCCGCTCGAACCGATCGAGATGGCGGGCAAGATCGGTGGGTGAGAGATAACGGTCCCGCCCTGGATGAATGTCCATTGCGGCGCGGATCACGGCCAGATCGGCCTCTAGTGGCGACGGCGCGGCCCCAGCGAGCGGGGCAGGGCAAAAGGGCATGGCGGCCAGCCCCGTGAGCACGTTTCGGCGCCGCATCGCACGCATCCCCCCGGCCAGTCATCTTTGGCGAAGCTTGTACCCCGGGCGGGCAGGCTTGTCTGCGCGCAATTCTCCGCTGGCCAGGGCAATCCCGATTGGTCGCGCCGCATCAGGGCGTGCGGGCCTGCTTGGATCGTGAATGCCTGCGTGGCAGCACCGAGGTTCTGCCAAGTGGACAGGTGTGTGGAACCGCGCCTATTCGGCGCCGAGCAAGCTCTTGCGCAGACGGGCCTTGACGAGCCGGGCCTCCAGGATGCGCCCGATCACATAGAGCAGCGCGAACAGGCTGGCAAAGACATAAGCCGAAGTGGGCGAATACTTGTCGCCCTTGCGGTCGGGCTTCTTGCCGTCCTTTTCGGGGGCGGGCGCGCCAAGCGCCTTGTCGATGGGATTCATCGGCCGGACGTCGTCCTTCTTGGCGTCCTTTTTCTTGTCCGCCTTGGCTTTTGCCGCCGCTTCGGCTGCCGGCTTTTGCCATTGGCCCACCGCGATGGTCAGCTGCGCAAAGGCCAGGAACAGCAGCGGTGCCAGGAAGCACAGCAACAGAGCACGGCTGACCAAATGATAGCGGAGCACCGGGCCAGCGCTGTCCTGTTCCACTTGCAACAGGCCGTTTTCGAACACCGCCAGCTTGTCTTGCGAGGCTGGATCGATCTTGGTGAAGCGCAAGGCTTCGCCGCCACGCTGCTGGCTGGTGCCCGGCTGGCGCAGCAGCGGCTCGAGCCTGGCGAAGGCTTCCTCGCTGGTTTGTCCGGGTGGCAGGTCAACGCTGCCGCGAATATGCCAGATCCAATCGATGAAGCGCAGGTTCATGGCCGATCCATGGCGTGCCGAGGGCAGGGCGATGGCGTTGCTCATTCTGCCGGCACCGCGGCGGCTTCTTCCTGCCCTTGCCGGGCGAACTTGCCCTTGATGGCGCGCCAGCCCTCGGTGAAGGGAAAGGTCATCTGCTCGCGCAGGCCCATGCGGCGGCCGCCTTCCATGCCCAGCAGTTCGGCTTCACCATCGATGCAGGTGCCAAACATACGGTCAATGAAGATATAGGTGTTGGTATAGTTGCTGCGCGTCGCTTCAAAGTCTTGCGAATGGTGCAGGCTGTGATGTTCCGTGGTATGGAAAAAGAAGCGCCACCAGCGCGGCGAATTGAACCGCACGTTGATATGCTGATAGCTGCCCACGGCCAGGCCGATCGCGCCGGCCAGCAGGAATGCGCGGGGCACGAAATCGAAGAACCCGCCGATGCCCAGGCCGATCAGGAACAGTTCGATCGGATTGCCCACGGCGCCCTTGTTGATGTTGAGCTGGGTAATGTAATGGTGCACCGAGTGTGGCAGCCACAGCGGATACCAGTTGTGCATGCCGCGATGCATCCAATACTGCCCGAAATCAAAGATGAACGAGATTATGAAAGCCTGAAGCAGTATCGGCAGGCCGGTGAACCAATCAAAGCTCTTCCAGTGAAAGGAATCCTGGATGGCCCCAACCATCACATCGGAACCGATAAAGCCATCGACAAGGCGTAGAACGGTATAGCCCAGGCCGACATAGAACAGATCGGTGGTCACTTCCTTCCACGTCAGTTGCCAGCTTTCATGGCGCGGAAAGAAGAATTCCAGGCCCAGAAGAAACACGCGGAAACCGATGCCGATGCCGATCGCGGTCGATGCCTTGGCGATGGAATTTGGCGCATAATACCAGAACAGGATCAGCGCGAAGAGCACAGTGGGTTGAAACCACGAGAAAAACAGCCGCTTGACCGGGCCGCCTTCCACGCGCGGGATGTTTTCCCAGCCCACCGTGACCGGTGCCTGGGTGCCAATCAACCGCTTGCCGACCCGAATGCCTTCCATCTGCCTGCCCTCGTAATACTTGGGTACCCGTGTCAGTAATACTAACTGATCAGATGGTAATACGGATCGAATGCTTCGTCTATACCATATTGCATATGCTTATTGATGGATTTGCGTTGAAAATACGCCGGTTTGCGCATTTTGGGCCCGGCGCGATGGTGCAGTGCACCGTTTGCGGGGGCGATGGATTGGCCAGCCACGCTGCCGTCGTCCCGATTCGCGCCAGGAAATTCTCTTGCCTTGCACAACCGGAATCGTCCGAGCACAGGCCAGGCTGCGGCCGGCCGGCGCTGCGCCAAGGCAGCTGTTCCGCATCACGCGCTGTTGTTGCCAGGCAATCGGGCGCTATTCTCCGTGCCATGGACATCGCATTGACGAGGCGCTGGATACGGTGACATCCGATCGTGAGAAACTTTGTGCGGCGCCCGCCCTGCCGGCCGGACTGGCGCAAGCGCTGGAGGGCTATGCATGGGCGCGCGACCTGGTCGGTGAATCCGGCGGCGCGGTTTACCGGCTCCATGGCAAGCCGGGCGCGCCTGAACTCTATCTCAAGCACGGCCTTGGCTCAGTTGCCGATGCCATCACCGACGAAATGGTCAGGCTCCGCTGGCTGGCCGGCTACGTGCCGGTGCCGCCGGTGCTGCACTTTGCCAGCACCCCAAGCGAAGCGTGGCTGGTCACCGCAGCCTTGCCGGGCGAGACGGCCTTTCAGGCGCTCCAGGCACGGCCGGCGGAACGGATTGCGATCGTCGATGCGCTGGCCGCCTTTCTGCGACGGTTCCACGCGATCCCCGTCAGCGAATGCCCGTTCAACAGCGATCATGCCTTGCGGCTTGGCCTGGCGCGGAACCGGATCAATGAAGGACTGGTCGAAGCGGATGAATTCGACGCGGCGAGAGAAGGCTGGAGCGCGGAACAAGTCTGGCAGGCAATGCAGCAGCTGCTACCTCTCGCGCCCGATCCGGTCGTCACGCACGGGGACTTCTCGCTCGACAATCTGTTCATCACCGGGGGCGTGGTCACCGGCTGCATAGACACGGGCAGGGCCGGTATTGCCGACCGCTACCAGGACCTTGCGATCCTGTGGAACTGCCTGGGAGAGTTCGCGGGGGAATTGCAGGACAGGCTCATGGTCGCTTACGGTGAGCCGGATATCGATCAGGGCAAGCTGCAGTTTCACCTGATGCTGGATGAACTGTTCTGATTGAGGCGGCTTGGCCCGGTTCGATCGCACCACGCCAACGGGCAAAAGCAGCGCTCCGACATCGGGGTTCGCGCAGTGGCGGCCGCTCCTCTCGCATGAGTGGCCGCACCAAAGCCTTTGAAGAATGGGGGATCGGCAAGCCGCAGCAAGGATGTGGAGCGGGCTTGGCCCTTAGCTTTCGACCTGCTCGCTCCATTGCAGCCACTGCGCTTCCACGCGGGCAAGTTCGGCCTCCAAGTCATCGCGCAGCTTGCCCAGCGCCCCCAGGTTCATCCCCGCCAGCGCCTTGGGCGCCTTGGCCGGATCGGCCAGGGTGGCATCGACTTCGGCGATGCGCGCCTGCAGCTTGGCCATGTCCTTTTCGGCCTTGGAGATCTGCTTGCCCAGTTCGCGGCGCGCCTGCCACGCGGCTTGGGTGGCGGCCTTGTCGGCTTCGGCCTTGGGGCTGGCCGCCGTAGCCTTGGCCGGGGCATCGGCCTTCGGCTGGTTCCGGCCCAGGACGAAGTCGATATAGTCTTCCATGCTGCCGTCATAGGGCACGGCCGCCCCGTCATCGACCAGCACCAGACGGTCGGCCGTCATTTCCACCATATGGCGATCGTGGCTGATCAGGATCACCGCGCCCTGATAGGCATTGAGCGCCTGGACCAGCGCCTCGCGCGCGTCGACGTCGAGGTGGTTGGTCGGTTCGTCGAGGATCAGCAGGTGCGGCGCGTCGCGCGTCACCAGCGCCAGCGCCAGCCGCGCGCGCTCCCCGCCCGAAAGGCGCGAAACCTCGGTCGTCGCCTTGTCGCCGGAAAAGCCGAAGCGGCCCAGCTGTGCGCGCACGGCGGCAGGCGTCTTGCCGGTCATCGCGCGGGTCATGTGCAGCAGCGGCGTGTCGCCGCCGGCCAGTTCCTCCACCTGGTATTGCGTGAAATAGCCGATGGCGAGCTTGCCCGACGTGGTCATGCCGCCTTCCATTGCCGGCAATTGCCCGGCGAGCAGGCGCGCCAGCGTGGTCTTGCCGTTGCCGTTGCGGCCCAGGAGGGCGATGCGATCATCCGGATCGATGCGTAGGTTCAACCGCTTGAGGATCGGCGTATCGGGCACATAACCAACGGCAGCCATATCCAGCGTGATCAGCGGCGGGCGCAACTCGCTGGGGCTGGGGAAATCGAACGTCAGGCTGGGATCTTCCAGCATGGCCATCACCGGCTGCATCCGCGCCAGCATCTTGGCGCGCGATTGCGCCTGCTTGGCGGTGGAGGCACGCGCACTGTTGCGGCGGACATAGTCCTGCAGCTTGGCCCGCTGCGCGTCCTGCGAGGCCTTGGCCGCGGCGGCTTGCGCCGCGCGTTCGGCGCGCTGGCGCTCGAAACTGTCATAGCCGCCGGCATAAAGCGTGATCTTGCCGCCTTGCAGGTGAAGGATATTGTCGACCACGTTGTTGAGCAGGTCGCGCTCGTGGCTGATCACGATCAGCGTGCCGGGATAGCTGCGCAGGAAATTTTCCAGCCACAGCGTCGCTTCCAGGTCGAGGTGGTTCGATGGTTCGTCGAGCAGCAGCAGGTCGGGCTGGGAAAACAGCAGCGAGGCGAGCGCCACGCGCATTTTCCACCCGCCCGAAAAACTGTCGAGCGGCTCGGCCTGCATCGCTTCGGTAAAGCCCAGGCCGATCAGGATGCGCGCCGCGCGCGCCGGGGCGGTATAAGCGTCGATCGCGATCAGTCGCTCGTGCACGTCGGCCAACCGATCGGGATCGGTGCAGATCTCGGCTTCGTCCAGCAGGGCGGCGCGCTCGGTATCGGCGGCCAGCACGGTTTCGAACGGCGTGGCCGTGCCGGTGGGCGCTTCCTGCGCGATATAGCCCAGGCGGGCGCGGCGGGGCATGTCCACGCTGCCTTCGTCGGGCTCGATCTGCCCGATCAGCACTTTCATCAGCGTGGACTTGCCCGCGCCATTGCGGCCGATCAGCCCCACCCTTGCGCCCGTGGGCAAAGTGGCAGAGGCGCGATCGATGATGGTGCGGCCGCCAAGGCGCACGGTGATGCCGGAAATCGTGAGCATGGCCGTGCGCCTAGCGGCCCCGCGCGTTTAGAACAAGCCGCGATAGGCGCCGCCGTCCAAGGTCAGGCATTGGCCCGAGATATAGCCCGCCTGCGCCGCGCACAGGAATGCGCAGGCATCGCCGAATTCACCCGGTTGGCCGATGCGCCCGGCCGGGCCGCGTGCGCCGATGCGGGCATAGGCCTCGTCCAGGGTGATCCCATCCTCCTGCACATAGCGCTGCGCCAGGCCGGCCAGACGATCGGTGTCGAACGGGCCGGGCAGAAGGTTGTTCACCGTCACGTTGTCGGCCACGCAATCGAATTGCAGCACTTTGGCCATGGCCATCAACCCGGCGCGGGCCGAAACCGACAGGCCCATGTCGGCTTGCGGCATCAGCACCTGGGCCGAAGTGATGTTGACGATACGGCCGAACCTGCGCGTGCGCATGCCGCCCACCACGGCTTTGATCAGGGCCAGCGGGCTGAGCATGTTTGCCTGGAGCGCGGCGAGGAAATCGGCTTCTTCCAGCACGTCGAGCTTGCCGGGCCGAGGGCCGTGGTTGTTGTTGACCAGGATATCGGGATCGGGGCACGCGGCGAGCAGCGCGGCACGGCCATCGGCGGTGTTGAGATCGCCCACCACCGGCGTGACCTTCGCCCCGGTTTCCGCGTGGATGCGCGCGGCCGCCGCGTCCAGGCGGCTGGCGTCGCGCCCGTTGATCCACACTTGCGCACCTTCGCGCGCCAAGGACGTGGCACAGGCCAGGCCCAGCCCCTTTGACGAGGCGCAGACCACTGCCTTGCGCCCGGTAATGCCAAGATCCATCGTCACTTCCTTTGTCTGCGGGATTGCCTGCCGATCTATCGCAACCGGCGCAGGGAACAAGCGGGGGCGATGATGCGTTCGCACATATGCTGAAACGCCCCGTCCATGCGCCGAAATGCATGGCAAGCATTTTGGCAGCCCCGCCATTTGATTGCCACACGGTGATATTTTGCTAATCGCCAGCCGGTGCTCCGCGTGAAACCATCCAACCTTGCCGGCAGGGTGACAGCCCTTGCCCTGGCCTTCAGCTGTGCTGCCTGCGCGGTTTCGACCCCGCGCGTGGTGGAGCCTGACCTGCCGCCGGTGGAAAGCGCGCAGGCCGATGCCGCGCCATGGTGGACCGCGGCGGGCGATCCCGTGCTGGCCCAAGTGGTGGCGCAGGGGCTGGCGCATGATCCGGTGCTGGCTTGCAGCGCCTGGCACTTGCACGACGATGCCGCGCGTGCCGATGCCCGGCGGCGGCATCTGGGCGGGCGGCTGGCCGGGCTGCTCAGCAAGGAGCGCGTGGCCGACGGGCCGCCTGCTGGCGCCTATGCCCACGCTGCCTTGGTCAACACGCGCGCTGCCGCCATGGCAGAGGCCTATCTTGCCGTCCGCCTCGCGCAGGCGCGCCTCGCCGCGCGCCGGGCCGCTGTCGCCCCCTGGCAAGACAATGCCGAGATTGCCCGCTTCCGCCGCGAGGCGGGCCTCGTCTCGGCGATCGATGGCGCGCTGGGCGGCGTGATGGTCGATCTCGATGCCGATGCCGTGACGCAGGCGCAGACCGAGCTGTCGCAGGCATTGGCCCGGCTGGCGCAGGAAACCGGCCTGTCGGCAGAGGCCTTGCTCGCGTTGCTGGGCGACGGCGCGGCGGTGCCCGCCCTGGCCGACATTCCCGATGCCGCGCCGCGCCGTGCCGCCCTGTTGGCGCTGCGCCAGCAGCAGGGACAGGCCGTGGTGCAGGGCAAGGCCAGCCTGGACGAGGCGCGCGCTGCCCTGGCCAGCGCCACGGCCGCCGGCGCAGAAGAGATCGACAGTGCAACCAAGGCCCTCGCCGCCGCACAGGCCCTGGTTGCCGCCAGCGCGCGCACGCTCGCCCAGGCCGATCGCACCGTGCGCGATGCGCGTGCCGGCTATCGGGCGGGGACGGAAACCTTTGCCACGCTTTATGTTGCCGAGGCGTCGGCGCTTGCCGCGGCGGAGGCCGACGCTGCTGCCCGCAGCGGCCTTGCCCGGGCGCACGTGCGGCTGTGGGCGGCGCAGGGCCTGGGTTGGACTTCGGCCGATCTGGCGCCGGCCGCACCAGGTGAAGCACCCCCGCGATGCCCGGCGCAGCCATGACCGAGCGCGATCTCGACGATTTCCTGGGCGCCCGTCCGCGCCGGCGCCTGGCGCGCTGGGGCATGGTGCTGGCGCTGCTGGCAGCCGGCGTCGCCGCCTTGTGGCTGTTCGTGCGGTTCGTCGATGGTCCGGAATTGCCCTATTACACGGTTCCGCTCGAACGCGGTAGCCTGACCCCGGCATTGAGCGCCACGGGCACCTTGCACGCGGAAGATGAAGTGATCCTGCGCGCGCCGCAGGGCGGGGTGGTGCACAGCCTGCTCGGCCCAGGCGATGGGGTCGTCCGCGCGGGCCAGCCCATCGCGATGCTCGATACCGCCCCGTTCGAGGCCGACCTGGCCAGCGCCGAAGCCACGCGGGCTGCCGCCGAGGGCACGTTGGCCGCCGCGCAGGCCGATGTGGATGGCGCACGCGCGCGGCTGGAACGCTATGACGGGGTTTGGCGCCGTTCGGGTGGACGGGTGCCCTCGCTCAACGAAATGGATGGCGCGCGTGCCGAACTTTCGCGCACCGCCGCGGCGCTGGCCACGGCCACGGCAGCCTTGGCCAAGGCGCGCAACGATGAAGTGCTCGCCCGTCGCCGCCTGGCCGACGCCACGATCCGCGCGCCGTTCGATGGCCTGGTCGTTGCCCGCGCCGTGGCGCCGGGCCAGCTTGTCCAGCCCGGCATGCCGCTGCTTTCGCTTGCCACCGGGCTCGATCGCCTGGTCGTGACCGTGCCGTTGCCGGCCGCCGATGCACAGCGCCTGGCCCTCAATGCCCGCGCCCGCGTGCTGCTGTCGGGCATGGCAGACAAGGTGCGC
The DNA here is from genome assembly GCF_050920675.1 of Novosphingobium rhizosphaerae. Taxonomy (NCBI): domain Bacteria; kingdom Pseudomonadati; phylum Pseudomonadota; class Alphaproteobacteria; order Sphingomonadales; family Sphingomonadaceae; genus Novosphingobium; species Novosphingobium rhizosphaerae. The sequence continues at coordinate 3,929,163 of NZ_CP137861.1, read as the reverse complement.
ACCGCGCGCCTGGTGCGGATCGATCCCACCGACGATACCCGTGGGCTTGACCGGCTGGCGGTTTTCGCGCTCGATCCCGTAACCGGTGGCGAGGGCACGCCCCTGGTGCAACTGCGCCCCGGCATGGCGGCCACGGTCGAGATCGACCTGCCCGCGCGCGAGGGCGTCCTGCTCGTTCCCAATGCGGCCTTGGGCTTTACCCCCGAAGGCGTGCCGGCGCGAAACGGGGCGATCTATGTGGTGGCCGACGACAACGAGCCGCGCCAGGTGGCGGTTGCCACCGGGGCCAGCGATGGCAAGCGCACCGAAGTGCTCGCCAGCGGGTTGGAGCCGGGCGTGCAGGTCATCATCGGGCGCCGGGCACCCGGTGCCTCGCCTTCGGCCCGGCCCGCTGCACCAGCGTCCCGGCCATGAAGCGCGAAACTATCCAGCAGAGTCAGCGTTAGGGCAGGCATGACCGATCCCACCGATTATCCCCCCATCGACTTTTCCGGGGCTCCATCGGCCAACGGCCTGTCCCGCCGCGCATTGGGTGGCATGGCGCTGGCATTGGCCGGCCTTGCCGCTTTGCCCGGCCGCGTCATGGCGCAAGGGCCCGGCAATCTTGGCCCTGCGCGGTCCTTTTCCTGGGACAGCCTGGTGGCCCGCGCCCAAGGTTCGGCGCGCCGTGCGTTCGTTCCGCGCACCGTGTCGCGTCATGCCGCCCCCACGTTCGACGATGCCGCGCGGCTGACCTATGGCGATGCACAAAGCCTGCCCGGCCATGTGCGCCTGTTTCCCACCCGGCTGGAGACCGCGCCCTTTGCGGTCGCCGTCAATGTGGTGGCAAGGGGGCAGGCGCGGGCAGTGGTCAACACCCAGGGCCTGTTCGGGGCGGCGCAGAACGTCGATCCCGCCGGTTTTCGGGTCATGTATGCCGATGGCCACGCCGATTGGCTGGCGTTCCTGGGGGCGTCCTACTTCCGCGCGGCCGGGGAAAAGGATCAGTTCGGCCTTTCCGCACGCGGCATCGCGGTGGACACTGGCACGATGCCCGGTGCCGAGGAATTTCCCGAATTCACGGAATTCTGGATCGAGGATCTCGGCAGCGAGCAGGGCACGCAGCACATGGTCATCCATGCCCTGCTCGAAGGCCCGTCGCTGACGGGGGCCTATGCGTTCGACACGCGACAGACCCAGACCGGCGTGGTGCAAGACGTCAAAGTGGCGCTCTTCCTGCGCAAGGACGTGGCGCGGCTCGGCATTGCGCCGATGACCAGCATGTTCTGCTTCGACGAAGCGACCACGATGGATCGGCGGGACTGGCGCCCCGAAGTGCACGATTCCGATGGCCTGGCGATCTGGATGGCCAATGGCGAGCGTATCTGGCGCCCGCTGGAAAACCCGCCGGAGCCGCGCACCAACACGTTTCGGGCGGACTCGGTCAAGGCCTTTGCCCTGGTGCAACGCGACCAGGTGTTCGACCATTACCAGGACGATCTCAATTTCTACGATCGGCGCCCCTCGCTCTGGGTGGAACCCCAAGGTGATTGGGGGGCAGGCGCCGTGGTACTCTATGCCTTTCCCACGATTTCCGAAACGGTGGACAATGTCGCGGCCTTCTGGCTCAGTGATCGTCCGGCCAAGGCGGGTCAACGCCAGGACTTTGCCTATCGCCTTACCTGGACCAGCCGCGATCTGGCCGCCAATGCCAATGCCCGCTGCATCAAGGTCTTCGTCGGGCCGGGCGGGGTGCCGGGCGGCGATCCCATTCCCGGCGCCACGCGCTATGTCCTCGATTTCGAAGGCGAGGCGCTGGCCGGGCTCAACCGTGGCAGTGGCGTGAGCGTGGAAGTGGACCTGCCCGCCGCGGCCGTCTTGCACAGGGCGGTGGGCCCGATCGCCGGGCGCGACAAGCAGTGGCGCGTAACGCTCGATATCAAGACGCAGGGCCTCGCCCAGCGCGAGTTTCGCCTGTTCCTCAAGCGCGGCAGCGGCGCGCTCAGCGAAACGGTGATCAAGGCCGTGCAACCATGACCGCCAGCCCGCCGTTCCGGCCCGTCGCCCCGGCGCTTCCGCCCGAAGCCCCGCTCGACATGCCGGTGCAGCGCCTGTTCGGCAATGCGCCCGCGCGGCGCGAGGTGGAAACGCGGCCCCATGGGCTGATGGTCAAGCGCTGGCTGCTGATCGCGCTGACCGCCGTTCTTGGCTTGGCGGCATCGAGCGAAGTGCGCGTGGCCTTCTCGCGCGACGGGCTCAACGCAATCGAAGTGGTGCTGCTGCTGTTCTTCGTCCCGTTGTTCAGCTGGGTGGCGTTCGGCTTTGTCAGTTCGACGATCGGTTTCGTGCAACTGATCAGCGGCGCGCATCCCGGTTTCGTCCCCGTGCCGTCACCGGCCGCCAGCCTGGCGCACCGCACGGCCGTGCTCATGCCGGTCTACAACGAAGACGTCGACGCCGTTTTCGCACGGGTAGAGGCCATGGCCTTTGCGATCGATCGTGCCGGCGGCGCGCGGTGGATCGATTTCTTCGTGCTCAGCGATTCCAGCGCCCTGCATGGCAAGCGCGAGGAAGCCGCCTGGGCCGAACTTGCCGCCCGCGCCCCGATCAACCTCTATTATCGTCGGCGCGAACAGAACATTGCCCGCAAGCCGGGCAATATTGCCGAATGGGTCCGCCGTTTCGGGGGATCGTATGAAAACATGCTGGTGCTCGACGCCGATAGCGTGATGACCGGGGCAGCCATCGTCGGGCTGGCCTCGATCATGGAAGCGCGTCCCTCGATCGGCCTGCTCCAGACCGTGCCGATGATCACCAACGCCCGCACCCTGTTCCAGCGCTGGATGCAGTTTGCCAGCGAGGCCTATGGCCCGATCGCTTCGGCCGGGCTGCTGTGGTGGAGCGGGGCCGAGGCCAACTTCTGGGGTCACAACGCGATCGTGCGCACCCGCGCCTTTGCCGAAAGCTGCGGCTTGCCCGATCTGCCCGGCAAGGCGCCGTTTGGCGGCCACATCCTCAGCCACGACATGGTCGAATCCGCGCTGTTGCGGCGGCGCGGCTGGGCCGTGCACATGGTGATGATCGGTGGCAGCTATGAAGAATATCCGCCCACCATTGTCGATCACGCGTTGCGCGATCGGCGCTGGATGCAGGGCAACCTCCAGCACTTGCGCCTGATTGGCGCCTCTGGCCTGGCTGCCACCAGCCGCCTGCACCTGCTGATCGGGGCATCGGCCTATCTCACTTCGCCAGGCTGGCTCTTGCTGATCCTGGCCACGATTGCCCAAGTGGCCATGGCCAAAGTGGGCGGGGGCGTGGAAGGCAATGTGCTGATGACGGTGCCGGCAGGCGTGCTGGCGCTCACCGTGCTGCTGCTGTTCGGGCCCAAGCTGATGGGACTGATCTGGATCCTCGCCGATGGCCAGCGCTGCGCCGCGTTTGGCGGCCCGTGGCGCGCGCTCAAGTCGGTCCTGGTCGAACTGGTGCTGTCCACGCTGTTCGCACCCGTCTCGATGGTCTTGCAGATCAAGGCGCTGCTTGGCCTGCTGCTGGGTATCCCCTCGCAATGGAACGCGCAGAACCGCGATGCGCAGGCCATTTCGCTGCGCGCCATCCTGCCGGCCATGCGCGAGCATATCCTGCTTGGTCTGGCCTTTGCCGGCACCTTGTGGCTCGATACCGTCACTGCGTTGTGGCTGCTTCCGCTCACCATCGGCCTGCTGGGCGCGCCCTGGCTGGTCAGCCTCACCTCGCGCGAGGATCTGGGCGAAGCGGCCGCGCGGCGGGGGCTGTTCCGCGTGCCGGCCCGCACCATGCGCGTGGGCCGGGCCGAAGTGCCAGATCCGGCTGGCGACGGGCCGGCTGGCAATGGTCCCGCCGGGCAGACCCTGCCGGATGGCGAATCCGCCCTTGCGCAAAAACACGGATAGGCTGCTTGGCAGGTTCTTGCCGGCGCACGGCTAAGCCGGGCAGCCGTGTTTGCTGCCAGGAGCCCGTTCGTGCCATTGGACGTCGTCAATCGTATCACGATCCGATCGTTCGTTCTGGGCAGCTTTGCCGTGCTGCTGCTGGTGGCGCTGACTGCCGTTCTGGTTCCCGTGCGGTCGGCCATCGATGCCGATCGCCATATCCAGCAGATCGAGCACGACGTGATCCCCCGTCTGGTGCAACTCGATCACATCAAGACAGCCGTGACCGGCGCGCGCCAGCACATGGCCAAGGCGCTGATCGACGGCTCGCCCGAGCGCCATAGCGCCGAAACCACCGCCACGCGCGAAGCGATCATGGAGGCCGATCGGCTGATCCAGCGCTATCGCGACACGATCCGCGAACCGCAGGAACAGGCGCTGTTCGTGCCCGTGGAGGCGGCCTGGCACGAATGGAAAGCCGCGCGCGAAGGCGTGCTGCGCCTCACCTTGCGCGATTATGCCGCGGCCGCCGCGCTTTACCAGGTCGATGCGCCGCGCGTGGGCGAAAACGTGGGCAGCGCGGTCGATGCCCTGATCCGTCACCAGCAGGGGCGCTCGATGGCCGTGGCGCGGGCAGAAGCGCATAATATCCGCCAGGCCGTCCGCCTGGCCGTGGGCCTTGGCGCGGTGATGGTGGCAGTGGCCGGCCTGATCATCGCCTGCCTGCTGCAACGCGTGATAACGCCGCTGGTGCGCCTGGCCGATGCCATGCGGGCCATGGCCCAAGGCGCGCTGGACCATGCCATTCCCGGCGCCCAGCGCAGCGATGAAATCGGCGCGATCAGCCAGGCGCTCCACGCGATCAAGCGGCTGGTGGCGCAAAAGGTGCGCGAAAAGGCCAACCAGGAACTTGCCGTGCAACGCCGCCTGGCCGAACAGGCGCGCGAGGAGGAGCGCAAGCGCGAGGTGGTGATCGATCGCATTTCCTGCGCGCTTTCGGCCATGGCCAAGGGGGATCTGGCCCAGGCCCAGCCCAATCTGCCCGCCGAATACGAGCGCATTTCCCGCGATTTCGAAACGACCATCGGCCAATGGTTGCAAGCGCAGGATGCCGTGGAATACCTCGCCTCGCACGACACGCTGACGGGCCTTGGCAATCGCAGCCTGGCGCGTCGCGTGCTCGATGAAACCTTGGCCGACGAACCGCCTTATTGCGCGCTCGTCGCGTTCGAAATCGATCGCCTGGCCACGATCAACAAGGTGTTCGGCCCGCCGGTGGGCGACGATATCCTGCGCGAGGTGGCCGATATCCTGCGCCATGTGGCCCATCCGCAGGACGTCGTGTGCCGCGTGGCCGGCAACGAATTCTGCATTATCCAGCGCATGGCCGATGGCCCGGAAGACACCCGCCGCCTGGTCGCCGCCGTGGCCGAAGCCATGGCCGCGCGCTGGGACGTGGCACGCGATCCCAGCGCCGTCGCGCTCAGCACCGGGATCGCCACTTATCCGTGCGACGGCCATTCCCCCGAAACGCTCAAGTCTGCCGTAGTCCTTGCGCTCGATCGCGCGCGCCAGTCCGGCCGTGGGCAGATCTGCTTTTTTGATTCCGCCATGGATGCCTCGGCCAGGGCCAGCCTGCGGCTGGAGGCAGACCTGACCCATGCCCTGGCGCGCCAGCAGTTTCACCTGGATTTCCAGCCGATTGTCGATCCCGCCACCCATGCCGTGCAGGGCTATGAAGCCCTGCTGCGCTGGTGCCACCCTGATCTCGGGGCGATCGCGCCGGGCGAGTTCATCCCCCTGGCCGAAGCCAGCGGTGCCATCGTGACGATCGGCGAATGGGTGCTGCAACAGGCCTGTCTTGCGGCCAGCCAGTGGTCGGGCGATGCCTTCGTCGCCGTCAACATTTCGCCGGTGCAGCTGCAGGTGCTCAATCTGCCAGACATCGTCGCCAGCACGCTGCGCCAGACCGGCCTGGCACCCGCGCGGCTGGAACTGGAAATCACCGAATCCGCACTGATTGCCAACCGCGATGGTGCCCTGGCCATCCTGGAGCAGATCCGCGCGCTGGGCGTGCATATCAGCATGGATGATTTCGGCACGGGCTATTCCTCGCTCAGCAACCTGCAAAGCTTCCCGTTCAGCAAGCTCAAGATCGACCAGAGCTTCGTCGCCCGCGCCCTGACCGACGCCAAGGCCCGCTCGATCATCCGCGCCGTCGTCGGCCTGGGGCGCAGCCTCGGTCTCCCGGTCCTGGCCGAAGGGGTGGAAACCGAAAGCCAGCGCCAATTGGTAATGGAAGAAGGCTGCGACGAAGCCCAAGGCTACCTGTTCGGCCGCGCCGCCACGCCTGGTCAGACGACGCCCGAGCAGGCCGCGCCCGAACAGGCCAAACGGGCCTGAGAAGCGGTGCGAGGGGGCGGATGCGGGGAGGCCGCGGTCCGTTTCCGCGGCCCGGCACAGGATTGGCGGTCAGTTGGTTTCCGCGAGCGCTACAGCATCTGGCCCCGCAGGAAACCGAAGCCGATCGGTTACATCATGCACGGCGTTCCAAACGCCTTCGGCCACATCGCTCTCTCGCGTGGTCAGTGCTGGCGCGGCGAAGCCTTCCATGATTGGCTTGGCGAAGTCGGCGTACTCGCCCGGGAGCAACTGGTCGAATGGAATGATGGCGTTCGCGCCGAAGTTGGTGGTTGGGGCATAGCCGGGCTCGACCAGCTTTACCGAGATACTGAAGTAGGCGAGCTCGTGGGCAAGCGAGCCCGTGAACCCTTGGATCGCCTGCTTGCTCGCGGTGTAGGCGGCTGCCAGCGGAAAAGCGCCGAGCGTGACGCTCGATGTTACATTGACGATGATGCCTGAGCGGCGCGCCCGCATCTGCGGGATGACCGCCTGGCACATCGCCATCACGCCGATCGTGTTGGTCTCGAATAGCTGGCGCACCAGCGACATTGGCGTTGCCTCAAACGCTCCGACCGCGCCGATGCCAGCATTGTTTACCAGCACATTGATGGGGCCAGCGGCGTCGATCAGCGCCGCGATGCTCGCTTCGTCGGTGACGTCGAGCGGCAGAACCCGCAAGCGGCTGGTGTCACCAGCGAAATTGGCCGCCTCGGGCCGCCGCATCGTGGCGATCACATTCCAACCCTGCGCCAGGAAATGTTCGGTGATCGCCTTGCCATAGCCTGACGAGGTTCCGGTGATGAGGACGGTCTTGGTCATGTCAGTCTCCAGTTTCGTTGACCAAGAGATAGACGAGGTGATTTGCACGATCTATAATGGGGAATCCACATTAATTTATGGATCGTCCAAGAATATGGATCCCCTCAGCGACATGGTCGCCTTGTTGCGCCCAAGCGCCGCAGTGTCGAAGCCGATCTCCGGAAAGGGGCGCTGGGCTGTTCATTACGACGCGCACGATGCGCCAGGCTTTACGATCATCCTCTCGGGCGAGGCGTGGCTGACCGTTGATGGCAAGGAGCCGCTGCGTCTGGCGGAAGGAGATTTTCTCTTGCTGCCGACCACGCCACCCTTCTCGTTGGCAAGCGGGCCTCATATTGCGGGTACACGTGTCACGCCGCGTGACGAAGCCGTCCGGCATGGCGACCCTGATGGAGCGCCCGACTTCGTGGCGTTGGGCGGGAGCTTCGCCTTCGAGCGGGTGAATGCTCCTCTCCTGCTTTCCCTTCTGCCCGAGCGTATCCACATCCCGGCCTCCGAAGGCCGTTCGACACGGTTCGGGCGTTTGATTGATTTGCTGGCTGAGGAATGCGCCACCGATTACCCCGGCAAGGCGTTGATCATTCGGCGCATGCTGGAAGCTCTGCTGGTCGAGGCGCTTCGCTGGCGCAGCCTTGGCAACGAGGCTGTCCCCGCAAGCCTGTTGAACGGGATGCAGGACCCGGCAATCGCCCAGGCGTTACAGGCGATCCATGCCGATGTCCGTGCCAACTGGACAGTGGCAGAACTCGCAAGCGTCGCGGGCATGTCGCGCTCGGCCTTCTCAGCCCGGTTCGGTGAAGTGTTGGGATGCGCCCCAATCGAGTATCTTCTGCGCTGGCGCATGGCGATCGCCAAGGACGCGCTGGCTCGCGGCAACAAGACGCTCGATCGGATCGCAGAAGAGATAGGCTATGGGTCAGCCAGCGCCTTCAGCACGGCGTTTCGCAAGCGGCTGGGCTGCCCGCCAGGCAAGTTCGCACGCGCGGCGGCTTGATCCATGGGATGGAGATAAGAAAAGGGACTGCCGAACGGTGCCGCCTGCCCAGGCGCAACTGCCCGCCGCAATATACAGCAAGGCGTTCACGACTTTGCGCATGTCCGTTTGTCCGGCGTCGGCCTCCGCGCTTGGCGGCAGCGATGAACGGCGCTGCCAAGGCCCACCCCCGGTCAGTCACATCGCTGGAATAACGCCATCCTTCATTCTATCTCTCTCAGGACGGCGTGAATCACAACGTGCTGTTATTGCTAAACAACCGTTGGGGTGGGCTCTAACAATGCCGCTTCGGCGAGCCCCGTGGGGGGCTTTGCCGAAGCAGCCTAAAGGTATTCTTTTTTAGAAGAAAAACCGCGCTGAAGCCGAGACCAGGCGGCCATAGAGCGTGCGCGCGGTAGCGACCCCGTTGAGCGGGATGGTCGTTGCGTTCACTTCCTGGATTGCCGTCGTGTTGAAGACGTTCGAGACGTTGACGCCCAGCGAGAGGCGATCAACGGGCCGATACTGTGCAAACAGACCCACAGTCGTGAACCCGGGCATTTTCAGCATATCCGAATCATCGGCATAGCTGGAGGTTTGGCCCCCCACGTTAGCCCCGACAGTGAAGCGATCGGAATCATATTGCGGTGTTAGCGTGTAGAGCAGAGTCGGTTGGCGACGCGGCGTCTTTCCGACCAATTTTATCGGGTTCGCAACCGGGAACAAGGTGTTGGAGAACGCAGGCGCATCGGCCGTGATCTCGCCACCTGTGAGCGTTGCGCTGCCGGCGAGGCTGAACGGACCGTGGTGGACAGAACCCTCGAATTCCGCACCAAAGGTACGATAGGAGCGAGACACCAGCGTTGGCGTCTTGAGGCCGAACGCATCGGGAAGATTCGGAAGGAAGGTTCCCCGCGTGGTCGCGTAGAAGCCTGTCAGATTGAGCGTGATGCCGTTGCGACGGAATTTCACACCGACCTCGCTCTGGCGCACGGAATCGTGCCCTGCATCCTTGTTCAGGAGCGCGCCGGTCCTTGCGCTGATGGCGGGCGAGAACAACAGGGCGTCGGCGCCAGCACGGCCGCCAAGACTGTGGCGGGCGAAAAGGGCGAGGGATTCAGCCATGCGATAGTTGATACCCACCGAATAGGACGCATAGCCATATCTGTAATCGACAGGCTGCGACGCGCTGGGCGAGATGAACGGGATGCCAATGGCCACACCGTTGGCAAAACCCCGTTCAGCCATGTCGAGGATACCGTTGCGATCAACATCGACATTCTGCGAGGCGTTGGCCTGAGCAATGCTGCCCGTAACCCTGCCCCGATCATAACGAACCGAGCCGCCGATCGCCACTTTGCCTTTGTGGAAGTTGAACGATCCATAAGGCGCCAGAACGTCGTAATCCACATTCACGTGGCGGTTGGGGTTTAGCGCATCGTTATACTGCAGCACGCCGTTGCGGAACATATAGGCGCCGGAAGGGTCCTGGACATTGATCAGCGCGGAATTGCCATTGCCCACGATATCCTGAATCACGACCGAGCCAAAGTATTCACGGTCAAGCTTTTGCAGCGATTTGTAGACGCCCGCCGTTGTCGTCAGGTCGCCGCCGCCAATCTGCCAAACCTTGCTGGCGCGAAAATCATTGGTGAAGTTTCGCAGGCTGTTGATTTTGGTATGCCCGATAGTGGACAATGCCACGAGCCCATTGCCGCTGACGGTGAGCGGATTGATGACATGGCCGGCATTGGGACCGGTGGCATAGGTTGCGGTGCCGCCCGGCGCGATCACGCCAAGCAACACAAAGGGAGCGTTCAGCTGTAGCTGGGGATCAACAATATCGGATTGGCCCGACATGTCCGAATAACGGAAACGCTCCGTGAAGCTCCAGCCGCCCAACCCGAACTGGATTTCGGTGCCAACGCTTTTTGCGCTGACGCGATATCCGTCCTGCGCGTTGGTCGACACGATATTGCCAAAGGCATCCACCTGATTCATGTTTGAGATATAGCGAGACATTGCCGTGTCAGTGACAGCGTTGAACTGCGGCAGGTTGCCGTAGATCGGCTTGGCGTCCGTCCCGCTTACCGTCATCGGGCCAGCAATGTAGCCGGGAAACTTGTCATCCAGAAATTTGCCGTAAAAGCGGATCGACCCACCGGCGAACTGCTTGGTTAGGTTGAACTTGATCTGGCCGCCCTGGGTTGCGTTATAACCCGTCTTGCGCGGGCCTTCGCCAGCGCGATAAAAGCCGCCGATGTGGAAACGCCAAGTATCGTTCAAGCGGGTGCCATAGTCGAAATCAGCCCGGTTGCTACCATAGTTAAGGCCCGACGACAGCTGAACTGAGCCGCCCTCGACTTCGCCCGTCTTGGAAATCAGGTTAATCACACCGCCCGGTGCGTTTGAAGCAAACGTCGATGCCGAGCCGCCGCGGATTGAATCGACCGACGCGACGTTGAGGTCCGCACGCACGAAAACATCCGGTCCCATGTTCGCGAGATCGCCGAATTCCAGCACGGGCAGGCCGTCTTCCTGAATCTGGAGATATTTCGCACCACCATTGACCAGGGGTAGGCCGCGCACAGTATAGGCATTCATGCCTTCGCCCGAGCCGCCTTCGACCCGAATGCCCGGAATGTTGCGGAAAAGATCATCGAGCGACCGGGGAGCCAGCTTTGCGATCTCATTTTCCTTGAGCGAACTGGTCGAAGTTGCGCTGTCGAGACGATCGCGCGCGCGAGCAACACCAGTTGTCACCATATCGCTGTCGTTGTCCGCGCGGCTTGCTTCCCAAGCGGTCAATGGCTTTTCATTGTCGCGGGCAAGAGCTGGCGCGCTGTGAAGCATAAGGGCTATCACGCAGATGGATGAGCAGTGATTGGCAAGATTTCTATAGTTAGTATTCATAAATCCCTCATCTTCCCGTAAGAAGGTATTTTCACCTTGTTCAGGATAGAGGCCATATTTTGCTGAAGCTTCTTTAAGATCCAGCCATTCCACGAATGGTCGATTTACTTAGACCTAAGACCGAATTACAATCCTGTTGTCAGTACGGTTATAGGTGCTGCGCCTGAGAGGAAGTGGCAGCAATTTTGTCGTAGCGGCGGGCGCCCTTACGGCTGCGCCGACCTGAGAAGACCCAGCTATTGCCGTCTTCGCGCAACGTCAGCGCGGCCTTGACGTCGCAGATGTCGCCTGCGGCGAGTATCAAGACATAGGGCGGTTGAGGACGTCGATCAGGGCATAGGCGGCGTGGACAAATTCCACAGCGCAACCATGGCGTTGTGGAATTTGTCCACGCCGCCTACGACCAGCTTGCCAACAGCTTCATCGGCATGGTCCATATCGCCACCGCCAGATACTGGCTCAAATTTGTCCACGCCGCCTAAACGGCCGTTCTGGAGGCGATCGTGGCGGAGGACTTGGCGATGGTCAAATTGGCAGTTTGTGTCCACTTGCGGACATCTAAAGCTTATGTAGGCTGCGACTATGGCACTTATTTTTGCGGCTATCCTTGCGGGGGCAACTGCTTGGCCAACGTATGCCAATGCTCGGTTCGGCTACTCGATCTGTTACCCAAGGGCTTTTAAGCCCCAGCGAGAGGCGGATAATGCTGATGGACGAAAGTTCATAGATGCGAACGGCGCTGAATATCTGGTCTTTGGGCGTTATGCGGATGGTAGGAGTTTAGCCTGTCTTATTCACCGCGGCGGGTGAGAGGGTTGGCGGGAGTGGCGTAAGCGATTGCTTTGCAGTAGGAAAATGGGTGTCTAGACCAGTCCTTCAGCGAGGCAATTTATGCCACGGACCACACCCGCCGGGAGCGATGATAGCGCACCGGGATTTTCGTTTCCAGCGGTTGGCGGCAAGAAGGTCACAACCGCGTTCGACGGTGGCCGGCTGACCTCTGACGGCGGCGTTCTGCTGCTGGCGCAGGCCGAGCGCGCGATGGGGATCTGCCGGCAGCTTGCTGCGTGCATCGCCGATCCGCGTGACCCGACGCGGGTGATCCATCGCCTCGATGACATTCTGCGTGCCCGTGTGTTCGCGATCACGTGTGGCTATGAGGACGCCGATGATCTCGATGCCCTGCGCGACGATCCGGGCTTCCGCCTGGCGCTGGGCAAGTTGCCGGGATCGGGCGCGGGGCTGGCCAGCCAACCGACGATGAGCCGCTGGGAGAATGCACCGACCACGCGTGAACTGGCCCGGATGATGGTCGCGATGATCGGCGTTTACTGTGCCAGCTATCCGGCCCCACCGGCGGCGGTGACGCTGGATATCGATGACACGTGTGATGTCGTGCACGGCTATCAGCAGCTCTCGTTCTGGAACGGACATCACGGTGAGCGCTGCTTCCTGCCGATCCATGTGTACGATACCGCGAGCGGGCGGCCGGTGGCGATGCTGCTGCGCACTGGCAAGACGCCGTCGGGTGCCGAAGGTGCCGGCCACATCCGGCGCCTGGTGCGTCATATCCGCCAGCACTGGCCCGATACCCACATCACCATCCGCGGCGATGGGCACTACGCCCGTCCCGAGATCATGGCGTTCTGCGAGGCGGCCGGGGTCGATTACGTGTTCGGCTTGCCGACCAACGCCGCGCTGCGGGCCGATCCGGCCATCGTTGCCGTCGCCGATGCCTGCGCGGTCAAGCGGGCCCAGGCCCAACATCCGGTCCTGCGCAACTATGTCGAGACCCGCTACGGCGCCAAAAGCTGGAAGAGCCAACGCCGCGTCGTCGCCCGGATTGAGGCCAGCACGCTGGGCATGGACATCCGCTATGTCGTCACCTCGCTGACAGAAGGCTCGCCCGAGCACATTTACGACACGCTCTATTGCGCGCGCGGCCAAGCCGAAAACCTGATCAAGCGCCACAAGACCCAGTTGGCCAGCGATCGCACCTCGTGCCGCTCGGCCAATGCCAACCAGATGCGCCTCATCCTGCATACCGCCGCCTACTGGCTGATGTGGCGCGTCCAGCAGGCCATCCCCAAGGCCACCTCTCTGGCCACTGCCGAGTTCGCAACGCTGCGCCTGCGGCTGCTCAAGGTCGCCGCCCGCGTCATCGAGACCGCCTCGCGCATCCGTGTCGCCTTCGCGTCAGCATGCCCCGACGCCGGCGTGTTCAAAGCCATCGCCACCAGTCTCCGGCCAGCGCCGACATAGCCAGCGCGGCTGTGCCGCACAAAGCCCGAGCCATCGCCCATCAACCTCGAAAAGCCATCGGTTTTGCTGCGGCGAAAAACGCCGCCGAAACCGCGCGCCCGGATCACGCGGCCACCGACACATCAAACCCGGCACGCCCCAGTGCAGCGGGCTCATGAATAAGCCGGGTTAGCTTCTTGGACGGCCGACGAGGCCGGTTCCTATACCGGGAAAAGGGGCCGGATAACTTATCGCGCTGGCAAAGCGAGTTGGGTTGTGTTGTCAGGCAACGATGGGGCCAATTTCCAGTTTTACGTCAAGTCTGTGAAGCGCGATGATAGGTTCGTGATCATGCAGATTAAGTATCCCACCTCGAAGGTGGCTCTGTATTGGCCCATCGTCGAAACACTTTCTCACTGCTTTGTCGTCGACAGAGCGCCATTTTAACGTCTTCGTCAATGTCCGTATCCGACCGCTTTCGGCCGGCTAACAGTGTGAATGGTCGCAGGGAAATTAGCTGTTACCAGGCTCCCACTCCGAGATGAACGAAGGCGCCGTTTCGTTGTCGGCTTCGTGCTGCAGGAACGTCCGGAATTAGAGCGCAATCGCCATTGATAGCGCGTGACTGGAAATGGCCACTCCCCCCACTACTCTGCCGGCTGGGTAGAGAACGCAGGCCCGGGCATGGCCGAGGCCAGCGCCATGGCGGGCGAAAGCTGCAAGGGCGGCAACTGGCGCACCGGCCCGCGCCAGGGCGTGAGGCGGGGCACGATCGGACGCAGGGCCAGGGCGGCGCCGGTCAGGATGGCAAAATCGGTGCCCGGATCGCACGTGGGGGAAGAGAGCGAGGCCACCAGGGCGTCGATCACCGCCGCCCAGGCACAGGCGGCCCCGGTGGACAGGGCTTGGTCGGGCGAGGGCACGTACGTCGAAAGTCGCGTCGGCTTGAACGCGCTGACCAGGTGCACGATCATCGCGGTCGCTCCGATCAGACCGGTGCAACCCAGGATGGCGGTGGCCAGGCTGGAGGAACGGAAGCTGCCGGGCCCGATCCCGATGCCATGGGTTTCGACAAAGGCGTGCCACCCCTGCCAAGCCCAGAAGCCACGCTGCTCGCCTGAAAGCGATTGGCCCTTATCTATTGTCATGTGGCGCAAGAGATCGGCCGCCTCGTTCACCAGCGCCGGGTGGGCGATCATCATGCCGGTGATCAGCACCACCATCGCCAGCCCCGCGCCGGCAATGATCAATGCACGATCGGCCGGCATGGCACCGGGCAAGAGCAGACTGCGCGCCAGGACCATCGCGGCATAGAGGCCAAGGCCGACATAAGCGGTGGTTGCCGTGCTGCACAGTAGCGCTGCTGCCAGCAGGAACGCCGCCGGCCCGGTATAGCGCGTGTCCACGCGGCGCATCCAGCATTCGAACAGGAACACGAACCAGTTGATGCCGAACCAGGCAAAACCCGAAGCCTCGGGCCAAAGCCCCGCCATGCGCACGAACCCGCGATAGCTGTGGTCCAACTGGGCATAGGAGCCGTTGCGGAACAGGGCGAGCACGGTGTCCACCGGCGTGCCCTTGGCCACCACGCTGACAAAGCCGATTATGGCATGGACCAGCCCGGCAATCGCCATGGTGCGCACGAACACGCGCCGCCCACGCTCGCCGCTGCACACCACGTGGGCGGCCATCGCGGTCAGCAACGTGCCCACGAGATAGACGGTGGTGGTGATATTCTGCGCGGAAAAGCCCAAGGGGCGGGTAGAATAGATGTAGGATCGCATGGAGATATAGCGCGCTTCCACTTTGCCACGCATCGGCGTCACGTCGATCTGCCCGGCAAACAGGCGCGGGCCGATGAAAGCCAGCGCCGCGCCATAGAGAATGAAAGTGGCCAGCCAGATATTGGCCCGCGCCGCCTGGCCCACTGCCGCCCCGTGTCCCGCGCCGGGCACCAGCAGGCGCAGCGCCATGAACGCCAGCGCAAACTGCACCGGCGGGATCGACGACCCGCCCAGCATCGGCAACACGATCGCCGCCGATCCGCCGAACAGCGCCGAAATCAGCAGGAAGGCGAACATCGCCTCGATCGAACCGGCCAGGAACAGGCCCAGGCCAAACAGCACCTGGATCGCGCCGATGAAGGTCAAAATCATCTTGGGCTCCGCACCAACGAAACGGAAGAGAACCGGCCTGGCATCACGGCCGCACGAAATCGGCCGAGCAGCGCACGGCCTTGACGAAGCTGGCCGGATTGCCGCGCCACACCTGGCCGGCGGGAATGTCGCTCGCCACCACCGATCCGGCGGCCACCACGGCATGATCGCCGATCGTGACGCCAGGCAGCACGATCACGCCGCGCCCCAGCCACACGTTGCGTCCCAGCCGGATCGGCGCCACGCGCACCGCGCTGCCTTCGTGGACGGGGTGGTGGTTCGTGTCGCACAGCACGCAATCCGGGCCGATCCGGCAATGTGGCCCGATCTCGATTGCGCTGTGGCAGATCACCTGGACGCCAGTGTTGAGAAAGGCACGGTCGGCCAGGGTCACCCCGGCGCCGCGCGCCACCTCGATCCGCACCGGCGCCACATCGCAGCGCAAGTTGACGCGCGCGCCGATGCTGATCCGGCCCTGGCCCACAAAGCGCGGGCGCCGGCCATGCACGAAAAAGCGCGGCCCCGGCCGGGTTCCGCGCAAGCGCAGCGCCAGGCGGGCGGCCAGCGTGGCCAGCCGATTGCCCGGCTGGATCGCCCGGGTCAGCCGCGCGATGCGGCCGCCCGTTTCCGCGCTCGCCACAAGTCCCGTACTTGCCCAAGCTGCTTCACCAGGAACGCTTTCCAGCTCTCGCGCATCGGGGGTGCCAAGCGGCAGCGCGTGGAAAACGGCGCCATCGCGTGGCGCAACTGGCGGTTCGGCGGGTATGGGCTGGGCAATGGTGGTGGCCATGGGCATCCCCTGGATTGAACGTGGCAAGAACAAGGTGCGGCCGCCCTGTGCCGGAAGGGCACCGCGCGCCATGGATGCGATCAAGGTGTCATTCCAGGGCGGCGAGCAGGCCGTCGTCGAAGCGGTCAGGCGCAAAGCGACGGACATCGGCCATGGCCGTGGCTGGATCGAAATGGCGCAGCCAGGCCTCCATCGCTTCCACCCCGGCAATCAACGATTCCACGCTTTGGCTGGCAAAGAACTGTCCCGAAACGTCCTGCGTCACGCTGTCGAGCGCGCCGCCGCCGGCATAGGCCAGCACCGGCCGTCCCGATGCGATCACTTCCACCGGCACGATCCCGAAGTCTTCTTCGGCCGGGAACACCAGCGCGCGGCACTGGGCATAGGCGCGGCGCAAGGCATTGAAATCCAGCCGTGGCAGGATCGTGATATTGGGCCCGGCGCGGCGTCGCATGGCAGCGGCCATCGGCCCATCGCCCACCATCACCAGCGGCAGCCCCAGCGCATTGAACGCATCGATCGCCAGGTCGGGCCGCTTGTAGGGCACCATTTGCCCCACCCACAGCCAGGCCGGGCCCACCGCGTTGGCGCCGAATTGCGCAGAAGCGCCGAACAGGTCGACCTCGACCGGGGGATGCAGCACGTCCGCTTCGCGGCGCCAGGCCTTGGCAATGCGCCGCTGGACGAAGTGCGAATTGGCCAGGATGCGATCCACCCGCGCGGCCGAACTCACATCCCAGGCGCGCAGGCGATGGCACAGCAGCGGCATGACCGCCCGGCTCACCATCCCGGCCGCGTCGCGATAATCGTGGTAGTGGTCCCACAGATAGCGCATCGGCGAATGGACATAGCTCAGATGCAAGGCATCGGGCGCCGTGATCACGCCCTTGGCCGGCCCGCTTTCGCTGCTGATCACCAAGTCATAGCCGCGCAGGTCCAGTTGTTCGAGCGCCATGGGCATGAGCGGCAGATAGCTTTGATAGTGCCGCCGCGCGCCCGGCAGGCGCTGGATGAAACTGGTGGTCACCTTGTGGCGGCGGATCGTGTCCGACATTGCGGCCGGATCGTAGACATGGGTGAAGATATCGGCCTGGGGGAACAGGCGCAGCAGCCGTTCCAGCACGCGCTCGCCGCCGCGCATCGTCACCAGCCAGTAATGCACGATGGCCACGCGGGCAAAGCGGCCGCGCGGATCGGCGCTGGGCGCCGCCGCGGGCGGTGCCAGCCGACCCATCGCACGCCCGCCGGCGCTTGCCGAACCCTGGTCCTGCGCCAGCCGGCTGGTCGCCGGCCGGGATCTTGTCCGCATCGGTGCAAGTGCGGCGGGGTGGTCGGCCAACGGTTCGAACAGGGGCAGCGCGGCCGGCAGGGGCAGGGCGATAACCTGTTCATCCACTGCCGCTGCGGCCGGTGCACCGTTTTCGCCGGGTGTAGCGCTGCCAGCCTCCTCTGCCGCCGGGGTCATGGCCCGGCTTCCCGCGAGGGCAGGCGCGGCCGGGCCAGGCACCCGGCCGGGGGACGGGCGCCGCCGCTCAGGCATAGTAGCTCTCATAGCTGCGGTAGAATGCGGTCTCGCCATAGTCGAAGCGCGGCTGCTTGCGCATGTCCACCCGCGTCATCGCCACGCCGGCCAGTTGCACCCGGTCGATCGGCAGCAGGCGCAGGGCCGCGCGCAACGCCTGTTCCGGCGTCTTGCGCCAGCGCACCACGAAGACCGAGGCATCGGCCTTGCCCAGCAAAAGCCGCGCATCGGCAATCGGCAGGACCGGCGCGGTATCGATGATCACCGCGTCAAACCGTTCGCGTGCCGTGGCCAGCAGGCGGTCCATTTCCTCGCCGGTCATCAGTTCGGATCGGTCGGTGTTTTCGGCCGAAAGCGGCAGGATCGAAAGACCGGTGGCCGGATCGATGACCATGGCGTCATCGAGCGAGGCCGTGCCATGCAGCACTTCCATCAGGCCCGGCCGGCCTTCGCCGCCGCGCAGGAAACGGCTCACGCCCTGGCGCCGCAGGTCACCATCGATCAGCAGGATGCGATCGCCCGCTGCCGCCATTGATCGGGCCAGGCAGATCGACGTGGTGGTTTTGCCTTCTTCCGGCAGCGCCGAAGTGATGGCGATGATCCGCGCTTCGGTGGTGTTCATCGCGATCGAGGCGCGCAGCGAACGGAAACTTTCGGCAAAGACCGAGCGTGGGTCTTCCAGCAAGGCGCTTGCCGGTACGCGCTCGCCGCGCTTGGCCACCGATTGCAGCGTGGGAATGGCGCAAAGATAGCGCACGCCCAGGCGTTCCTCGATGTCTTCGCCGGTGGTCAGGCCGGTGAAGGTCATTTCGGTCAGGAATGCCGTCGCAATGCCAAGGCCCGTGCCCAGTGCCAGGGCCAGCACTGCGTTGATCAACACATGCGGGCTGCTTGGATTGCGGGGCACGTCTGCCCGGTGCAGCATGTCGGCGTCGGCCTGCTCGGTGCCTTCGCGCGCGGTCAATTCCTTGTAGCGGTTGAGATAGCTTTCATAGAGCGCGTTGGAAGTTTCCGCCCGCTTTTCCAGGTCATTGAGCCCCACCATCGCGGCGTTGTTCTGTTCCAGCATGCCGCGCGAGGCATTGAGCGATCCCGCCAGAGAAGACAGGCGCTGCTGCGAAACACGAGCCTTGGCTTCCAGGCTGGCCAGCACGCGTTGCGTTTCGGCCGCGATCTGGCGGTTCACCGCCTCAAGCTGGGCCCTGGCGCGCAGCACATCCGGGTGTTGCGGGCCATAGCGCGAGGAAAGCGCGGCAAATTCACCCGCCAGCCCGGCTTGCTGCGCGCGCATCTGGCCAATCACGGGGGAAAGCGAGGCTTCGCCCACGCCGCCGCTGCCGCCGGCCTGCAACTGTCGCTGCGCCGCTTCCAGCCGCGCGGCGTCTTCGCTGGCCTGCGCGCGGGCTGCCGTCACTTCCTGGTTGTAGGAAGAGATTTCCTGCTCGGTCAGCGTGCCTTGCGTGGTGCTCAGCAGGTTGTGGGCAATGCGATAACGCTGCACGGCGGCGCTGTCGGCCAGGGCCTGCTGGCGCAGCTGTTCCAGCCGGTTGGCGATCACCGAGGTGGTTTCGCGCGCACCGCTGCGCTTGTTCTCCAGCGCGCCCAGCGTGTATTGCTCGGCAAAGGCATTGGCGATGCGCGCCGCCTCTTGCGGATCGCGGCTGTCGAACGTGATCGCGATGCCATAGGTGGTGCCGATGCGTTGCGCCGTCACGTTCTTGCTCAGATATCGGATCGCGGCCTCCCGCGAACTTTGCTGCGCGGTGCCGGCCTTGCCCGCGGCGTTGCCGGCCTCGGGCGCAAAGCGCGGGTCGCGCGCCAGGCCCAGGGCATCGGCCACCGCGGCGGTGTTGGTTTCCGAAGTGATGACCGACACTTGCGTGTCCACAAAGCTTTCGCTGGGGATCGCAGGCTGATCGGCGCGGTCGTTGGTGCTGGTGGGGGCAACGGGCTGCAGCTTGCTGTTCAGCGTCACTTCGGCGCGGGCCTGGTAGGTGCGCGGTTGCAGCGCGGTGATCACCATGCCGATCGCCAGCACACCCAGCAAAACCCCCAGGAACACGCCGATGCGCCGGCGGAACATGGCGAGAAGACGCCTGAGATCGATACGATCGGTCGCTGCCGCGCTGTTGGCGCGCGGCTCGGCCGGCGTTGCCGGCATGATGCCGGCTGGCGCGCGATAAAAGTCGATTGCGGTGTTCACCATTGCCCCCTTCGGCCAGTCAAGGTTTCCACCCGGCAGGCAGGCAAGGGCGGCATTTCTGCCCCATCAGCCGTTGCCCGTTCCCGGTATGACCTCAGCCTGTGGCCGTTCGCCCGCGCAAGGAAGGCCAAGCATATCCGCAGCGGAGCAATAGCACGGCCCGCAGCAAGGCGCCTCGCGGCCTTGCCCGTACGGGGCCGACGGGGGGGCAGGGGACGGGGCAGGGACGGGTGGGGCCTGCGGGTCGGCTATCGGTAAATTACCGTATGCCACCGGAAAATTGCGTAGGGATTGCCCGCATGTACCGGCCCCGTGCGCAGGGCGTCGGATGGCGTCGTGCTCGCCTGGGCAAGCCCTTCGCTGACGCCCTTGGGGCGATTCGGATCGCTCCGGAATGCCTCCAAGTCGGAGCCTTCATCCCGGCCCGCTCCATTGTCTTCACGCTGCCCCGGCATAGAACAACAGGGAAACGAACGCACACGGAGGGTGTAACGTGATTCCCCAGATCAATCTTGGCCAGTCGCGCCACGGGCCACAGGCCCGGCGCTTTCGCCCCGCCGCCGCACTGGCCACCGCTCTCGCACTTGCCCTGGCGCTGCCCGGTTGCGCGGGTGCCCCGGCCCAGCCGCTGTCCGTGGCAGACCAGGCCGCCGGCCTTGCCGGTTATCGCGTCGGCGCGGGGGACAAGCTGCGCATCACGGTGTTCAACGAACCCACGCTGACGGGGGAATACAACGTCACCTCAACCGGCGCCGTGGCCTTTCCGTTGATCGGCATGGTGCAGGCGGGCAACCGCACGATCGAGGACGTCACGCACGAGATCACGGGCCGCCTGTCGGGCGCCTATGTCAACGATCCGCGTGTCAGCGTCGAAGTGCTCAACTACCGCCCGTTCTACATCCTGGGCGAAGTGAACAAGCCGGGCGAGTACCCCTACGCCTCGGGCCTCACTGTCGACCAGGCCATCGCCAAGGCGGGCGGCTTCACCTATCGCGCCAATGAAAAGACCGCGTTCCTGCGCCGACAAACATCGGGCGGCGAACGCAGCATCCTGCTGCGCGGTGGCACCCCCGTTGCCGTGCTGCCGGGAGACACGATCCGCGTGGGCGAGCGCTATTTCTGAGCCGATCGCGCGCGACGGCCAAAATGGCTGCAAATTGAAAGTTTTGGAAACTTGACGAAACATATGCCGCCTTTATCGTGCCCGGCGCGGCCGAGAGAAGGCCGAAAAACGACGGGGGATATGATGTCGGGACGGGGTGTTTCGTGCAAGGCGATGATGCTTGCCGGGTTTTTGATGGTGACGCCGGCGCATGCCGCAGAACCGGCTGTCGACGCCAAGGCTGCCGATGCCAAGGTGGCGGCCAACGCC
Organism: Novosphingobium rhizosphaerae; assembly: GCF_050920675.1. Taxonomy (NCBI): domain Bacteria; kingdom Pseudomonadati; phylum Pseudomonadota; class Alphaproteobacteria; order Sphingomonadales; family Sphingomonadaceae; genus Novosphingobium; species Novosphingobium rhizosphaerae. The sequence goes on along the minus strand of NZ_CP137861.1, from coordinate 3,907,884 downwards.
GAATTCGGCGTGCCGGTTTTTCCCTATGATATCACCGATCGCCCTTACAAGGTGCTTGGCGAGGTGAAGGCTGGCGTGCGCAAGGCCACCGTGTTCAGCAAGGCGCCCAGCCAGGGCAAGGTCTATCGGGAGCTGTGGGAACGGGCGCAGAAGCTGGGCGCCGACGCGGTGGTCAAGGCCACCTATGGCGATCCGCACATGACTGCGTTCAGCTGGGGCTCGGTCAGCGCGTCGGGCGTGGCGGTCAAGTTTCTCGCGCCTGGCGAAGCTGCGCCTGCGCAGCCTGCCCCGCCCCCCGCGCAGTGACCTTTCGCACGGCTGCGGCGCAATGCCGCACGGCCATGACGCTGGTTTGCGCCGGCGTCATGGCAATGACGGGTATTGACCAGGCGGCGGGCAGGGACGCTGTCGCGGCGCAGGCCGGGACAGTACCGGCGGCTGCGGCGGCAAACGAATCTGCTCCTGCGGCCTCGGCGGCCAATGCGGGGCAATCACCGCCCGCCACGGCGGTGCCGTCACCGGGTGCAAACGCGGCCGCGGTGCCGGGCCTTGCGGTGGGAACGCCATTGCAGCTCATGCTGCTGACCGAGGTGACGAGCCGCACCGCACACGCTGGCGACCGGTTCAAGCTGCGCGTCAACGAAGCGATCGTGCTCGACGGGGTCACGGTCGTTCCTGTCGGCACGCTCGCCTGGGGCGAAGTGGTGACGCAGCAGGCCAATGGCGCTGCCGGCAAAAGCGGCCGGCTCGGCGCGCAACTGCTTTATCTCGACATGCCAACTGGCCGTGTGCCGCTGGAGGGCAAGATTGCCCGCAAGGGCGATGGCAACGCCGGCGGCGTGCTCATGGCCGTTGTCGGCTTTGGGGTCTTTGGCCTGCTGGCGCAAGGAGACAGCGCGCGCCTGCGGGCCGGTGATATCTTCATCGGCACCGTTGCCCGGAGTTTTCCGCCAGAGCCGGCGGCGGTAAACGCGCCGGCTGCCCAACCGGCTGCGGCGCACTAAGGCGCGATGACAAAAAGTGGGAACCGGTTTTTTGTCAAAAATCGCGCGAACACAAAAATTTGGAGCACGAGGGCGTTTCAACGAAACGTGATCATGCTCCAAGGCCGATCGAGATGCTAACCACGCCCATCTGCGGGCAAGCCTTTGCGCGGCGCAAAAGCTTGCCCTTGGCGTTCAGCCCAGGATACCCGGCAGGTCCAGCCCCTTTTCGCGGGCGCAGTCCTGCGCGATGGCGTAGCCGGCGTCGGCATGGCGCATCACGCCGGTGGCCGGGTCGTTCCACAGCACGCGTTCCAGGCGGCGGGCGGCTTCGGGCGTGCCGTCGGCCACGATCACCATGCCTGAATGCTGTGAATAGCCCATGCCCACGCCGCCGCCATGGTGCAGCGAAACCCAGGTCGCGCCGCTGGCGCAGTTGAGCAGGGCGTTGAGCAGCGGCCAGTCGGACACCGCATCCGATCCGTCCTGCATGGCTTCGGTCTCGCGATTGGGGCTGGCGACCGAGCCACTGTCGAGATGGTCACGCCCGATCACCACCGGGGCTTTCAATTCGCCGCTGGCGACCATTTCGTTGAACGCGAGGCCAAGGCGGTGGCGGTCGCCCAGGCCCACCCAGCAGATCCGCGCCGGCAGGCCCTGGAAGTGAATCCGCTCGCGCGCCATGTCCAGCCAGTTGTGCAGGTGGGCGTTATCGGGCAGCAGTTCCTTCACTTTTTGGTCGGTCTTGTAGATGTCTTCGGGATCGCCCGAGAGCGCCGCCCAGCGGAACGGGCCGATGCCCCGGCAGAACAGCGGGCGGATGTAGGCCGGCACGAAACCGGGGAAATCGAACGCGTTTCCAACCCCTTCGTCCAGCGCGACCTGGCGGATGTTGTTGCCATAGTCCGTGGTCGGCACGCCACGCGCCTGGAACCCCAGCATGGCGCGCACATGGGTGGCCATGCTGGCCCGGGCCGCACGGGCCACGGCCTGGGGGTCGCGCTCGCGCTTTTCGATCCATTCGGCTACCGTCCAACCGGCGGGCAGATAGCCGTTGATCGGGTCGTGCGCGCTGGTCTGGTCGGTCAAGAGATCGGGCAGGATGTCGGCTTCCAGCATCTGCGGCAGAATTTCGGCGGCATTGCCGAGCAGGCCCACCGAGACCGGCTTCCTTTCGGCGCAGGACTGGCGAATGATCGCCATGGCTTCGTCCAGCGTTTCGGCGGCGTGGTCGAGGTATCCGGTGCGCAGGCGCATTTCGATGCGGCTGGGCTGGCATTCGATGGCGAGGCACGATGCGCCGGCCATGACGGCAGCGAGCGGCTGCGCGCCGCCCATGCCGCCCAGGCCCGCCGTCAGCAGCCACTTGCCCGAAAGATCGCCGCCGTGGTGCTGGCGCCCCATTTCCACGAAGGTTTCATAGGTGCCCTGCACGATCCCCTGCGTGCCGATATAAATCCACGATCCGGCGGTCATCTGGCCGTACATGGCCAGGCCCTTGCGATCCAACTCGTTGAAATGCTCCCAATTGGCCCATTGCGGCACCAGGTTGGAATTGGCGATCAGCACGCGCGGCGCATCGGCATGGGTGCGGAACACGCCCACCGGCTTGCCCGATTGCACCAGCAGCGTCTGGTCGTGCTCCAGCCGGCGCAGGGTTTCCACGATCTTGTCATAGCTTTCCCAGTCGCGCGCGGCGCGGCCGATCCCGCCATAGACCACCAGTTCCTGCGGATTTTCCGCCACATCGGGGTGCAGGTTGTTCATCAACATGCGCAGAGGCGCTTCGGTGAGCCAGGATTTGGCGGTCAGTTCGGTGCCTGTGGCGGGGCGGATCACGCGGCTGTTGTCGATACGGGTCATCGTCATTCTCCGGCAAAGGCAAGGCAGGCGCTGAGCACGCGCTTGAGGATCGGTTGCAGGTGGGCAAGGCGCGCCGGATCGGGCCGAGGCGGCCAGTTTTCGGGCGTGGGTTCAACAGGTTCGGCCAGATAGCCGCGCATCGCCAGTTCCATCTGCACGGCATGGATGCCCGCGTCGGGCGCGCCGTGGTGGCGCGTGGTCCAACCGCCCTTGAAGCGGCCGTTGACCACGTGGCTTTCCCCGCTGGCGGCGCAGACTACGGCCACCGCGCGCTCCAGTTCGGGGGCGCAGGATCGTCCATCGTTCGTGCCGATGTTGAACAGCGGCAGTTCCCCATCGAACAGGCGCGGCACGTGGCTGCGGATCGAATGGGCATCATAAAGAACGACTTGCGGATGAATGGAACGAAGTCGGTCCATTTCCGCGCGCAAAGCCGAGTGGTAGGGCGCGTGCCAGGTTTCCCCGCGGCGGGCGATCTCGGCTTCGTTGATCGGAGCGGGGATCAGCGGTTCGCCGTCGAAGGTCGTTTCCGGGCACAGGCCGGTGGTGGCCATGCCGGGATAGAGCGAGGCGCCTGAAGGATCGCGGTTGGCGTCGATCACGCTGCGCGAAATGCGCGTGGCGATCAGCGTGGCACCCAGATCGCGTGCGAAGCCATAGACGTCTTCGATCCACCAGTCGGTGTCGCGCCGGGCCAGCCAGTCCGAAGCGAACGTGCAACCGGCAAGATCGGTGCCGCCGTGGGGAAAGGCGACCACCAGCGGCGCATTGCCGCGATGGATCTTCAGCCAGTCCATCAGCCGAGCACCGGCAGGTCGTGCGGGCAGGCCGCCAGCACGGCGCCGCTTTCCACCAGGCCGCGCGCCAGGGCAATGTCGGGCGCGAAGTGGCGGTCTTCCACCAGCCGCGGCACCGCCGCGCGCAGCATGGCGCGCACGGCTTCGAGCGCGTCGCTCGATCGCAGCGGCGCGTGGAATTCGATGCCCTGGACGGCGGCGAGCAGTTCCAGGCCAAGGATCGCGTCGAGATTGCCCGCCATGTCGAGCAGGCGGCGCGCGCCGTGGGCGGCCATGGAGACGTGGTCTTCCTGGTTGGCCGAAGTGGGAATGGAATCGACGCTGCACGGCGCGGCGCGCTGCTTGTTTTCCGAAACCAGCGCGGCGGCGGTCACTTGCGGGATCATGAAGCCCGAATGGAGGCCGGGCAGCGGGGTGAGGAACGCAGGCAGGCCTGACAGCGCAGGATCGACCAGCATGGCGAGGCGCCGTTCGGAAAGAGAGCCGATTTCGGCTAGGGCCAGCGCGATCATGTCGGCCGCAAAGGCCACCGGCTCGGCATGGAAATTCCCGCCTGAAAGCGCTTCGTCGGCCTCGGGGAAAATCAGCGGGTTGTCGGTCACGCCGTTGGCTTCGATCTCCAGCGTGCGGGCGGCCTGGCGCAGAATGTCGAGCGCGGCACCCATCACTTGCGGCTGGCAGCGCAGGCAATAGGGGTCCTGCACGCGCGGATCGTCCACGGCGTGGCTGGCGCGGATGGCGCTGCCGGCCATCAGCGCGCGCAGGGCGGCCGCCGTCTCGATCTGGCCGCCGTGGCCGCGCAAGGCGTGGATGCGGTGGTCGAACGGGGTATCGGTGCCGCGCGCCGCCTCGGTAGAGAGCGCGCCCGTCACCAGCCCGGTGGCGAGCAGGCGTTCGGCGGCGAACAGGCCAGCCAAGGCATTGGCGGTGGAGAATTGCGTGCCGTTGAGCAGGGCCAGACCTTCCTTGGGGCCGAGCGCCAGGGGATCAAGGCCGTGATCGGCCAGCGCCTGCGCTGCCGGAACGGCCAGGCCGTTTACCAGGATTTCGCCCACGCCCAGCATCGTCGCGGTCATGTGCGCCAAGGGGGCCAGATCGCCGCTGGCGCCCACCGAACCTTGGCACGGCACCACCGGCACGAGGCCGCGCGCCAGCATGGCTTCGAGCAGGCGCACGGTTTCCTCGCGCACGCCCGAAGCGCCCTGGGCCAGGCTGGCGAGCTTGAGTGCCATCATCAGCCGCACCACCGGAATGGGCGAGGGGGCGCCGGTGCCGGCGGCATGGCTGAGCACGATATTGCGTTGCAGGGCGGCGAGATCGTGATCAGCGATCCGCACGCTGGCCAGCTTGCCGAAGCCGGTGTTGATGCCATAGACCGCCTCGCCCTTGGCCAGGATGCGTGCCACGGCGGCGGCGCTGGCGGCGATCGCCGGCCAGGCCGCGTCATGCAGCGCCACATCGGCGCCGGCATGGATCGCGCGCCAATCGGCCAGCGTCGCGGCGCCGGGGGTGAGGACGATAGGGCTCATTTTCCACTCCAGATGCGGGCATGGAGCGGCGCGGCGCCCATCCCGTGAACAAGATCGGCGGGGCGCGCGATATTCCAGATCGCCAGGTCTGCCCGCTGGCCGGGCAAGAGCTGGCCGACGGTGCCGGCAAGGCCGAGCGCGCGGGCGGCATGGACGGTGGCGCCCATCAGGCATTCTTCCACCGTCAGCCCAAACAGCGTGGCACCCATGTTCATCGCCAGCAGCAGCGCGGTGAGCGGCGATGTGCCCGGGTTGCAATCGGTGGCGATCGCCATGGGCACGCCGGCCGCGCGCAAGGCGGCGATCGGCGGCTTCATGGTTTCGCGCATGAAATAGAACGCGCCGGGCAGCAGCATGGCCACGGTGCCGCTCTTGGCCATGGCGGCAACGCCAGCGTCATCAAGGTGTTCGAGATGATCGGCACACAGCGCGCCATGCCCGGCCGCCAGGGCCGCTCCACCCAGGTTGGATAGCTGTTCGGCATGCAGGCGCACCGGCAGGCCCAGGGCGCGGGCGGCGTGGAACAGGCGATCGACTTGTGCGGGCGAAAAGGCGATGCCTTCGCAAAAGGCATCGACCGCATCGACCAGCCCTTCGCCCGCCAGCGTGGGCAGCCAATGATCGGCCAGCTCTGCGATATAGCCGTCTGCATCCCCGGCCCATTCGGGCGGCAGGGCATGCGCGCCCAGGAACGTGGTAACGACATGAACCGGGCGCACCATGCCCAGCATGCGCGCGGCACGCAGCATCGTGCGTTCGGCATCGAGCGTCAGGCCATAGCCCGACTTGATCTCGATCGTGGTGACGCCTTGCGCAAGCAGGGCATCGAGGCGGGGCAGGGCCTGCGCCACCAGACCGTCGACACTGGCGCCGCGCGTGGCGCGCACCGTGGCCATGATCCCACCGCCGGCGCGGGCAATGTCCTGATAGGTGGCGCCGGCCAGGCGCGCTTCCCATTCGTCCGACCGGTTGCCGGCAAAGACCAGGTGGGTGTGCGCGTCGATCAGGCCGGGCGTGATCCAGCGGCCCTGGCAATCGACGGTTTGGGCCGCCTGGAAAGTGGGTGCTGCCGCAGCCGGCCCGGCATAGGTGATCATGCCATTGCGCGCGGCCACCACGCCATTTTCGATCATGCCCAGCGCCGGCCCGGCCATCGTGGCGAGGCGTGCATTGGTCCAGATCGTGTCGCACTGCATGGCGCTTGGTCCTTGCCGGGAGAGCAATAATGTATATACATAATCGGGCAAGGAGCCTGGCGATGCAAGCGGATTCTGAAAGCCTGTTGTTCGATGCGGCGTGGCTGCCTGCCGGCTGGGCGCGCGATGTGCGGCTGACCCTGGCCGATGGCCGGATTGCTGCCATCGAACCCGATGCGGTGCCACGACCGGGCGAAGAGCGGCACGGCTGGGTGCTGCCCGGCCTGCCCAACCTGCACAGCCATGCATTCCAGCGCGCGATGGCCGGCCTGGCGGAGCGGCGCGGACCGGGCGCCGACAGTTTCTGGACCTGGCGCGAGGCCATGTACCGCTTTGTCGGCCAGATCACGCCCGATGATCTCTGGGCCATTGCGGCGCAGGCGCAGGTGGAAATGCTGGAGTCAGGTTTCACCCGCGTGGGCGAGTTCCATTACTTGCACCACGATGCGGCCGGGCGCCTCTTTGCCGACCCGGCGCAGATGGGCGCGGCCGTGGTGGCCGCCGCGCAGGAAACCGGCATCGGCCTGACGCTGCTGCCGGTGCTTTATGCGCACAGCGGCTTTGGCGGGCAGGCGCCGGGAGCGGGGCAGGCGCGCTTTATCAACGACGTGGACCAGTTTGCGCGCCTGCTCGACGCCACGCGCCGCCACGCCGCCGCGGTGCCCGATGCGGTGGTGGGCGTGGCACCACACAGCCTGCGGGCGGTGGCGCCCGCCCAGCTGGCGCAAGTGCCCGCCCTGGCGCACGGCGCGCCGATCCACATTCACATTGCCGAGCAAGTCAAGGAAGTGGCGGACTGCCTGGCGTGGAGCGGGCAGCGCCCGGTGGAATGGCTGCTCGACCATGCAGCGATCGATGCCCAATGGTGCCTGGTCCACGCCACCCACATGACGCCGGCTGAAACGCTGGCCCTGGCGTCCAGCGGCGCCGTGGCGGGGCTATGCCCGATTACCGAGGCGAACCTGGGCGACGGCCTGTTTCCGGCCGGCGCCTTCCTGGCCGCAGGCGGGCGCATCGGCGTGGGCAGCGATTCCAACGTGCGGATCGATGCGGCCGAGGAACTGCGCCTGCTGGAATATGGCCAGCGCCTGGCTCATCGCGGACGTGCCGTGCTGGCGTCAGGCCCGGGCGCAAGCACTGGTGAAACGCTCTTGGGCGCGAGCCTGGCGGGCGGCGCACAGGCGTTGGGCCAGGCTGCATCCTCCGCGCTGGCCGTGGGGCAAGTGGCCGATCTGGTCAGCCTCGATCCTGCGCATCCGGCGCTGGCGGGCCACGGCCCGGCGAGCGCGATCGACGCCTGGATCTTTGCCGGTGGCACTGCCGCGATCGACGGGGTGTGGCGCGGCGGCCGGCACGTGGTGCGGGACGGCCGCCATCATGCGCGCGATGCCATTGCCGCGCGTTATCGCGCGACGATCGCCGATCTAATGGCGCGATAGCACCCCGCCCGAGAGCGCCAGCAGCACAAAGGCGAACAGGAACCACAGCAGCCAACCGGGCGAACGTTGCCGATCCATGGGCGGTCAGGGGCGCATCGACGGCTGTGGGGCCGGACCACAATCGGACAGGAATACCTGGCAATATTCGCGCGGCACCGGCAGGGCGAGCGCCATCGGCATGGCCGCCAGGCCATAGGCGAGTGCGATGGCCACCGCGGGATAGAGCCGCCGCGCCGGCCAACCGCGCTCGTGCCACGCAGCGGCGAGCAGGGCATGGCCCACGACCAGCGGCAGGAAATAGTGGTACGTGTACATGACGCGCTGCCCGTCGAGCCAGACCAGGCTGCCCATCGCCAAGACCCAGCCGCATAATAGCGCCACCGTCGCCGGCGCGGCGCGACGGGCCAGCAGATTGCCAAGCGCCAGGATCACGCCGGCCAGCGCCATGATCCAGCCCGGCATATTGGGCACCACGCCGATCGCGCGCACGCTGTTGCCGCGCGCATCCCAGCGATAGGTGGTGGCGCCCATGCCCAGCAGCCATTGCCAGGGATGGGTGGCGTTGGCGTCGCGGCGCGCCATGCCGGCCAAGTCATCGCGCATGAACGCGGCGTAATCCGTGCCATAGGTGATCATCGCGCGCGGTGCGGGCAGCGTGGCATAGGTGATGCTGGCATGGCGCGCGTCGATCGCTCCGGCGGGCGTGCCCTTGTCGGGCGGAAGGGGTGCGATCGCCAGCATCGTGGCCAGGGTCAGCGCCAGCACGGCCAAAGCCGCCGTCACGCCCGCCACGAGCCGCGCGCCTGCCATGCCAAGGCTTTGTTTGGGGCAAAACGCCAGGAAAAGGCCCAGCGGGGCCAGGGCCAGGGCATTGGCCCGCACCAGCGCCGCCGCCATCAACAACCCGCCAAAGCCGGCGCTCCACCCGGCGCTGGCGCCCGGTGCCAGCCCGCGTACCAGGCACAGCAGCGCACCAAGGAAGAGCGGCAGTTGCAAGCCATCGAGCTGCGCCGCGCGGGCTTGCGCCACAACGGCCGGGTCGCCGGCAAAGACCAGCGCGAGGGCAAGCGACAGGCCCGTGTGGCCCGTGAGCGCTGCCAGCAGCAGGAACAGCAGCCCCGTGGCGAGCACGGCGCCCCCTGCGCTGGCGATGCGCGGCCCGGCATAGTCGAACGGATCGGGCATCACCTCTACCCGCGCGCTGCGGGTGGCGGCGATGATCCGCCATTCGGCTTGGGCATTGCCGCCCGCCAGCCAGTCTCCACCGGCCGGTAGCATCAGCCCGAGCGGAGGATGCGAGGCAAACTGGATGCGCCCCTCGTGCAGGCGCGCGATGGCGGGCATGTAATAGGCTTCGTCCCAGATCGGCGCGCGCACGGCGCCGAGGCGCGGCAGAAGCAGCGCGGCCGCCACCCCCAGCACGGCCACCAGGGCAATCGTGCGCGCGCGATCCATCGAGACTGCCCTGGCGGCTTACTGGGCGATGCCGATCACCACCGACCCGGTATAGCCGGCCGAGACGCTGCCGGTGAGCGACGGAGTCATTTGCGCCAACTGGGCCGAAGTGTTGTCGCCGAACACATTGTCGCTGGACAGCGAGATGGCGGCATAGTTGGCAATGCTCGCGCTATAGAGCGAACTGCCGTTGAACACGACGGTGTTGACCGCGGCGGGCATGGCCATCTGCGAAATCAGGGAGGCGGTCTTGCCGGTGCTGCTGCTGGTGAGCCCGTCGAGGAACACTTCGAAATGGATGTGTGGCCAGCGCCCGGAATAGCAGGCCGGGTAGATCGTGGTGAACGTCACTTCCCCGTTTGAATCGGTAACCTGCACCCCGCGCAGGTAGCTTTCGGTGGTGACGCCGCTGGAATAGAGCGAATAGAGGCCGGCCGCGTTGCAATGCCAGACATAGATCGCCGCGCCGGAAATGGCGGCGCAGGCGTTGTTCACGTCAACCAGCTTGAGCGTGATGGTGAGCATCACGCCCTGGGCGGTGGTAGTGGAGGAAATGAAGCTGGAGCGGATGTCGCTGCGCACGATGCCGCTTTGCGTGAGCACGTTGGATGTCGATCCGCTCGACGTGTTGGTGCCGTCGGCCGGATAGGGGCCGTTGGTTTCGGTGGGATCGGCAATGCAGGTATCGGTGCTGGTGCTCGAACTGCTGCTGCTGGACGAAGACGACGTGCTCGAACTGCTCGACGCGGTGGAGGAAGAGGACGAGGAACTGGACGAGGAGGACGACGATGACGAGCCGTCCCCATCGCCACAGGCGGCCAGCAAGGACGTGGTGGCAGCCGAACCCAGCAGGGCCAGGGCCCGGCGCCGGCCCATCAGGCGGGCCATGACCACCAGGTCTTCGTGCAGGCCATGGCCGTGGGCCGGGCCGGCGGTGTCGTCATGCGGGGGGTGATCGTGTGCCATTGACAAGAAATCCGGTGAACTGCGCCGGGCGTCTGTCGCAGCCGGCTGGGATGCTCACCGTGGAAAAGGATTGTAACGGCGGAATTTCAGGCAGATTTCGGAAGACTTGCAGTTTGGCTGGTGACGCTGGGCACGAACAGATAGCCTTCGTTGCGCATCGTGCGAATGATGTCGGCACCGCCTTCGCCCTCGGCCAGCTTGCGGCGCAGGCGGCTGAGTTGCACGTCGATCGCGCGGTCGAACTGTTCGCTTTCGGTCCCGCGGGACCAGTCGAGCAACTGGTCGCGGCTGAGCACGCGGCGGGGGTGTTCGGCAAAGGCGCGCAGCAGGCGGAATTCGCCATCGGTCAAGGCGATGAGGCGCCCTGCCGGATCGTGCAGCAGCCGCTGCCCCATGTCGAGCCGCCAGCCGGCAAAGCACAGGCACGGCCCGGTGCCATCGGATGCCGCGGCCGGGGCCGCCGGCGCATCGTTGGCCGCCGCGGCAGCGGGGCGGCGCAGCACGGCGCGGATGCGGGCCAGCAATTCGCGCGGGTTGCACGGCTTGGCCAGGTAATCGGCCGCGCCCATTTCCAGGCCGACGATGCGATCGACATCGCTGCCCACGGCGCTGAGCATGATCACCGGCGGTGCATCGGCGCCCAGCTGGCGCAGCGCGGAAAGGCCGTCTTCGCGCGGCATCATCACGTCGAGCACGATGAGATCGAAGGTCTCGCGCGCCATCTGGTCGCGCATGTCGGCCGGATCGGCTGCCGTCGCGATGGAAAAGCCGTGCTTTTCCAGAAATTCGCCGATCAGCGTGCGGATACCTTCGTCATCATCAATGATCAGGATGCGCGTCGCAAAGTCCATGGGCTTGATGTCTAGTAGCATTACGCGGCCATAGAAAGCCTTCGTAGCCGGTGAATTTCACCGATTTCGACCAGTTGCGGCCCATTGCAACGCGCTGCAATCCGCGTGCAATCCGCGTGAAATTCGCCGGCAACAGCCCCCGCCCAGACCATGGTGATGCGACATCGAATCACACCATGGCCGCGCCGCAGGGCGTGGGCACTGGCTGGCCCCCTGCTGCCGGCCATGCTGGCGCTGCCCCAGGCAGCGCGCGCCGATGTTTTCGAGATCACCGCGGGCGGCACGATGAGGGCACGCAGCGGTGCAGGGGCCGTTCACTGGGCTGGAGTCGATGTCGCAGCCGCCCAGCCCAGTGACGGCCCCGAACAAATTGACGGTGCCGTGCCTTTCGGGTCGCAAGCCGAAGCGTTGACGGTTCCGGGCAATGCACTCTCGCCGCTGGCATGGCGCGAGCACCTGGCGGCTGCGGCACAGGCAGCAGCGATCAGCCCTGCCTTGCTGGAGGCGCTGGTGTGGCAGGAAAGCCGCTGGCACCCGCAGGCGGTCTCTTCGGCCGGGGCCGTGGGCCTGGGCCAGTTGATGCCCGGCACCGCGCGCACGCTGGGCGTGAACCCGCGCGATCCGGTGGCCAACCTGCGCGCCAGCGCGCGGTATCTGAAAGCCCTGCTGGATCGCTTTGGCGGGAACATCGAATGGGCACTGGCGGCCTACAACGCCGGGCCAGAGCGCGTGGCCCGCGCCGGCGGCGTGCCGGCGATTGCCGAAACCCGCGCCTATGTGCGCGCCGTGATGGGGCGCCTGAACGCCAATCTTGCCGGAGTTTCCCCATGAACGTCCTGTCTCAACGTCTTGTCCTTGCCGCGCTGCCCTGGTCCGTGCTGGCCACCCCCGCCCATGCGGCGGGCAGCGGCGGGCCGGCCGGCTCCGGCCCGATCGTGTCGGCGCTGGGCTGGCTGCGCGATACCCTGCTGGGCCAGGTCGCGACCACCGTGGCGGTGATTGCCGTGGCCATGGTGGGCTTCATGATGCTGACAGGCCGGCTGAACTGGCGCTTTGGCGCCACGGTCATCGTCGGCTGCTTCATCCTGTTCGGTTCGGCAGCGATCGTGGCGGGCATCCAGTCTGCCGCAGGCGCGGCGGGCTGAGCGCGATGGCCGGCCTCGCCCAGGCACCGGTGTTCCGCGCGCTCACCCGCCCACAGATGTTTGCCGGCGTGACGTTTTCGTTCTTCGTCATCAACATGGCGGTGACGACCGAGGCCTTCCTGATCACCCACAGCTTCCTGTCGTTGCCCATCGCGCTGGTGGTGCATGGCCTGGGCTATATGGCGGCGCTGCGCGAACCGCGCGTGTTCGACCTGTGGCTCGTGCGCGTCAGCCGCTGCCCCCGCGTGCGCAACTGGCGCCGCTGGGGCTGCAACAGTTACGCGCCATGACTGGGCGTTGGAAAGGCCCAGCCGCCTGGGCACGGCGCGAGGCGCGGGCCGGCGACCGGCTGCCTTATTCCCATCATCTGGACGACGCCACGCTGGCCCTGCGCGATGGCAGCCTGATGCGCGTGATCCGTGTGGACGGGCTGCCGTTCGAGACCGAAGACGCCGCGCAGCTCGACCATATGCTGGCCGTGCGCGAAACGATGTTGCGCAGCGTGCTCGACGCGCGTTTCGTGGTCTATCACCATGTCGTGCGGCGGCGCGTGGCGGCCGGGCTTGACGCGGCCTTTCCCGATCCCTTTTCGGCGGCGGTCGATGCGGCGTGGGGCGCGCGGCTGGCGGCCACGCCGCTGTTCGTGAACGAGCAGTTCCTGACCCTGGTGCGCCGCCCGGCGCGCGGCAAGGCCGGCTGGCTGGAGCGGCTGGGGCGCAAGACGCGCGGCAGCACGGCCGATGCGCCACGCGCCCTGCGCGATCTGGAAAGCGCGAGTGCGGCGCTGCTCGGCGCGCTGGGCGGCTATCGCGCGCGGGCCTTGGGCACGGTGGTGCAGGGCGGCACGCGCTGGTCGGAACCGCTGGCGCTGCTGTCCGCGCTCTACAACGGCGAGTGGCGCGGGGTGGCGCTGCCCGATGGGCCGACCGACCTGGGCCACCACGTTCCCTATGCCCGCGTATCGTTCGGGCTGGAGGCGATCGAGACGCGCCGGCCGCAGGGCCGCGATTTTGCCGCGATGATCAGCCTCAAGGACTATCCCGACACCACCCGCGCCGGCATGGTCGATGCGCTGCTGCGCCTGCCATGCGAATTGGTGCTGACCGAAACCTTTGCCCCGGCCGACCGCCAGATCGCGCGCGAGAGGATCGACCTGGCGCTGCGCCGGCTGAAATCGGCCGACGAGGAAGCCATGGCCGAGCGCGCGCAGATGCACGCCGCGCGCGATGCGCTGGGTGCGGGCGCGGCCGGTTTTGGCGATCATCACCTCACGGTCATGGTGCGCGAGGGCAGCCTGGCCGCGCTGGAAGGCGCGAGCGCGGCGGCGATGAATGCGCTGGCAGACCTCGGCGCGATCGCCGTGCGCGAGGACGTGAACCTGGAGCCGGCATTCTGGGCGCAGTTTCCCGGCAACGAACACTATGCCGTGCGTCGTGCGCTGATCTCCACGGCCAACGCCGCCGGGTTCCTCTCGCTCCACGGCTTTCCCCTGGGGCAGGCACAAGGGAACCATTGGGGCCAGGCGATCACGGTGTTCGAAACCACCAGCGCCACGCCGTTCTTCTTCAATTTCCATCGCGCCGACCTGGGCAATTTCACGGTGATCGGGCCATCCGGCTCGGGCAAGACGGTGGTGCTCAATTTCCTGGCGTCGCAGGCGCAGAAGGTGGCGCCGCGCATGGTGTTCTTCGACAAGGACCGCGGCGCGGAAATCTTTTTGCGGGCGATGGGCGCGCACTATGCCCGGCTTATTCCGGGCGAACCGACCGGGTTCAATCCGCTCGCCCTGGCCGACAGCGCGGAGAACCGCGCGTTTCAGCGCGATCTGGTGGCCTGCCTGGTCCAGGCGGAAACCGCGACGGAGCGGGCGCGCATTGCCGATGCCATCGATGCCCTGCACGAAGGGCCACCGCACTTGCGCCGCTTGCGCTTCCTGGCCGATCACCTTGCGGGGCAGGCGCGTCCCGATCCAGGCGACCTGGCCAGCCGCCTGGCGCCGTGGGTGCACGATGGCCCGCACGCCTGGCTGTTCGACAACGCGCACGACCGGTTGGATATTTCCGCGCGCACGCTGGGCTTTGACATGACGCGGCTGCTGGACCTGCCGCTGCTGCGCACCCCGGCGATGATGTACCTGTTCCACCGCGTGGAAGAGCGGCTGGACGGCACGCCAACGATGCTGCTGATCGACGAAGGGTGGAAAGCGCTGGACGACGAGGTCTTTGCCGCGCGCATCCGCGACTGGCTGAAGACCCTGCGCAAGCGCAACGCCATCGTCGGCTTTGCCACGCAAAGCGCGCGCGATGCGCTCGACAGCCGGATTGCCAGCGCGCTGGTGGAACAGACCGCCACGATGATCTTCACCCCCAATTCGCGCGCGCGGTGGGAGGATTACGGCGAGGGTTTCGGCCTTTCCGCGCACGAGGTGGACCTGATCCGCGCGCTGCCGGCGCAAAGCCGCTGCTTCCTGGTGCGCCATGCCAACACTTCGGTGCTGGCGCGGCTGGACCTGGCGGGCAGCCCGGAAGTGCTCACCGTGCTGTCTGGCCGGGAAGCGAGCGTGCGCCGGCTCGACTCGCTGCGGGCCGAACTGGGGGACGATCCCGCCTTGTGGCTGCCCGCGTTGACCGGCGTGGCGTGGCCGGGCCTGGCGCCTTCCGCGCTGGCGGAGGCGGCGGAATGATCTGCCCGGCGATCTCGGTGGCCGATGGCAGCACTATCGCTTCGGCGCTCGATGCGGTGGATTGCCTGTCGGGCCAGGCCACCGCGCAGGCCTTTGCCCGCCTGTTCGGCAGCCATGGTGGGCTGACCGTGGCGCTGACCATGGGGCTTACGATCTATGTCGCGCTGATCGCGATCGGGCTGGTCACCGGGCGGGTCACGCTGGGCCTCGCCAGCCTAAGCCCGCGGGTGATGACATTGGGCCTGGCGCTGACCTTTGCCACATCGTGGATGGCGTACCAAAACGTGGTGTGGGGCCTGCTTTCGGGCGGGCCCGACCAGGTGGCGGGCATGGTGCTGGGCATCCGGGGCAGCGCTTCCCACGCCTTTGCCCAGCATCTCGACACGCTGTTCAACGCGGTAAGCGATGCGGCCGAACGTGCCCATGCCGCGCAGGGCGATGCCAAGGGCACCACGCCGGGCGACATGCTGTCTTACGCCGCCATGCTGCTGTTGCTGGGCACCGTGGGCGTGCTGGTCACCAGCCGCATCGCGCTGGCCGCGCTGCTTGCCGTTGGGCCGGTGTTCCTGATCCTGGCGCTGTTTTCGGGCACGCGTGGGCTGTTCGAAGGCTGGGTGAAAGGGGCGGTGCTGTTTGCCCTGGTGCCGCTGTTCACCGTGCTGATCGGCGCGGGCGCGCTGGCGCTGGCCGATCCGGTGGTGGCAGATCTGGGCGCGGGCGAGGTGGATATGCGCAGCGCCACGGCGGTGTTCCTGGTGGCGGCGGTGCATTGCGCGCTGATGGCCATGGTCTTGAAAGTGGCGACCACGCTGGTGGCCGGCTGGCGGATCGACGCCCTCATCGCGCCGTGGCTGGGTGGCGCGGGCGATTCTGTCCGCGCGCCAGGTTCCTATCCCACCATGGCGCCAGCGGTGGTGCCAGGGCAGGCTGGGCAGCCCGCTGGTGGCACGACGGGGAGCACGCCACCCCGCGATCCGCGCATCCATGCCATTGTTGCGGCCATGGCCCCGCCTGCCATGCCAGCGCCGGCCGCCATGCCCGGCGTATCGGTTGCTGGCCCGTCCCGTGCCCGCGCGATGCCGCCATCGACGGCAACGACATCCGCGCCGGGCGTCAGCCGCGCACAAAGCCTGGGCCGCAGCCTGGGCGCGCCGGAGAACACATGATGACCGCCAAGGCTTTCCTGTCCTCCCTCGTCACGCTGGTGCTCGCACTGGCGCCGGGCGAGGCGCGCGCCGCGGATGCGCGCGTCCAGCACCTGGCGTTTCATGAAAACCAGGTGATCGCCATCGCCGCGCGCCCAGGCTATGAAGCCACGATCGCCTTTGCCGATGGCGAGCAGGTGGAAAACATCGCGATCGGCAGTTCGGCGATGTGGCAGATCACCCCCAATCGCCGGGCCGACCGCGTGTTCGTCAAGCCCACCAGCGCGCGCGCTGTGGCCACCAACATGACCGTGATCACCGATCGGCACACCTATCTGTTCGCCCTGCGCGTGGGGCTGGCGGGAGAGCCGCTGTTCCTGCTGCGCTTTTCCTATCCCGATGATCCGCCGCCACAGCCACCGGCCACGCCCGAAGCGGCGCTGACCACCGCTGCGACCGATGCTGGAATGGTGGCGGCGCCCAATCCCGCCCTCGATCCGGCCACGCTGCATTTCGGCTGGACCATGCGCGGCGCGCGCGCGCTGCTACCCGATCGCGTGTTCGATGATGGCCACGCGGTCTACCTTGCCTGGCCCAAGGGGCGCGACCTGCCGGCCGTGCTGGCGCCCGCGCCAGCCGGAGTAACCGCCGGCGATGGTGCCAAGGCCCGGCGGCAGGCCGAAGGGCCGGTCAACTATGCCAGCCAGGGCGATTACCTGGTGATCGACGGGCGCCATGCCACGCTGGTGCTGCGTTCGGGCAAGGATGTGGCCTGGCTGGAACGCGATGCGCCCATGGCCGAAGTGCCCACGCCGCCGCTCGCCATGGCAAGCGGGCCGGCACAACCGCAAGGTTTGGCGAAATGACCCACGACTTCACCGATCCGCGTGCCGACATGACGCAAGACAGCCTTGCCGAAGCCAGCCGCAACGCTTTTCCCGTGGTGGCCGGCAGCACGTTGGGCAAGGATCGCGGGGGCATGACGGCCGGCGTGGCGATTGCCCTGGCACTGGGCGGTCTTACCTTCTTCACCATGCACGGCCGCAGCGAGAATGCCCCGCCGCTTGCCCCGCCGGCATCGAGCCCGACGCCGCTGCCGGCGCTGTCCTCGCCGATCGCGCCCGCCCCGGCTTCGACCACGGCGGTTGCCACCCCGCCGCCGCCCACCCCAGCGCAGCAGGCCGTGCTCGATCGCATGCCGGCAAGCCAGATGGCCGATCCCGGCGCTGCGCCGGTCATGGTCTATGATACGTCGGCCGCCGAAGCGCCCGTGCGGACTGCTGCCACACCTGTTGCGCCCGGCGGACCAGCCACGCCCCAGCAAAACCTGACGGAGAACGAAGCGTTTGGCACGCGCGTGGGCAATGCCGGGGTGGAAACCGCCAGTGCCACGCGTATCGCCGATCTTTCCAACACCGTCACCCAAGGCACGCTGATCCCGGCAATCCTGGAAACCGCGATCGACAGCGATCTGCCCGGCTATGTGCGCGCGGTGGTAAGCCAGGATGTGAAAAGCTTTGACGGGCGGCGCGTGCTGATCCCGCGGTCCTCGCGCCTGATCGGGCAATACAAGAGCGGTCTCGCCGCCGGGCAGACCCGCGCCTATGTCATGTGGACGCGGCTGATCCGGCCCGATGGGGTGACGGTGGCGCTGGCCTCGCCCGGCGTGGAATTCAACGGCCAGTCGGGCTTTTCGGGCAAAGTGGACAACCATTTCTTCAAGCGCTTTGGCGCGGCATCGATGCTTTCTGTGATCGGCGGGTTGGGCGCGCTTGCGGGGGGCAGCGCCAGCGTTCTGATTGCCAACAGCGGGACAAGCGCGGCTTCGGTCGCGGCGCAGCGCGATGCGCAGATCCCGCCTACGGTGCATGTGGCGCAGGGCCAGCCGATCCGCGTATTTACCGCGCGCGACCTGGATTTTGCCCCGGTGGCGCGGTGAGGGGGGCGCGGTGATTGCCGATCCCGTCCTGGCGGCGGCGCTGGCGCCGCTCCTGCCCTTTCTGGCGCGGCCCGATGTTTGCGAAGTGATGGTCAACCGGCCGGGGCAAGTGTGGGTGGAAGCGGCCGGCGCGCCACAGATGGAATGCCATGACGTGCCTGCGTTGGATGAGCGCGCGCTGCGCCGCCTGGCCGAGCAGGTCGCGCGGATCAGCCACCAGGGGGTCAATCGCGCGCAGCCGCTGCTGGGGGCGACATTGCCCGATGGCGCGCGCATCCAGTTCGTCGGGCCGCCTGCCACCCGTACCGGATGGGCCATGGCCATCCGCCGCCACCGCGTGGTGGACCTGCCACTGTCGGCCTGGGCGCCCCAAGGGCCGCTGGCTTTGCCGCCATTGCCCGAAACGGACGGCATGGCCGAAGATCCGCTGGGTTGGCTGGCGCAGGCGGTGGCCGCGCGGCGCACCGTGCTGATTGCTGGCGGCACGTCGAGCGGCAAGACCACTTTCCTCAATGCCCTGCTGGCGCAAGTGCCGCGCGGCGATCGCGTGCTCGCGGTGGAAGACACGCCGGAAATTCGCCTGGCGCAGCCCAATGCCCTGGGCCTGGTAGCGGTGCGCGGGGAGCTTGGCGAAGCGCAGGTGGATACCGATGCGCTGCTGCGCGCCGCGCTGCGCCTGCGCCCCGATCGCATCGTGCTGGGCGAGTTGCGCGGGGCCGAGGCAATCACCTTCCTGCGCGCGATCAACACCGGCCACCCGGGCTCGTTCACCACGATCCACGCCAACAGCTGTACCGGCGCGCTGGAGCAACTGGCCTTGCTGGTGATGCAGGCGGGCCTGGGCCTCGCCCGGCGGGAAACCTTGCACTATGCAGCGCAAGTGATCGATGTTGTGGTGCACCTGGGCCGCCAGGATGGGCGGCGGGCGATTACGGGCATGGCCCTGGCGCGCGATCTGGTGGCGGGGATGGCATGATGGCGCGGCGTGAAGCAGCACAGGCAGCAAGGACGAGACAATGAAGCTTCCCCTGATCGCCCCCGCCGTCCGCCCGCGCGCCGGCTTGCCGCTGGGCATGCAACTCATGGCCCTGCTGGTCTGCGCGCTGGTGGCGGCGCAGGCGGTCACGCTGGGGCTGACCGTGCTTTTCCCGCCCAGCCCGCAATCGCGCTGGTCGATCGACGAAGTGGCGCAGGGCCTGTCTGGCGCGGCGCTTTCCACCCGGCTCGAACGCGCGCAACTGGCCGGCCCGCCCGATATCGGCGGTGCCGGCTGGCTGGTGGCGCCGGCCGCGCGCGATGCCCTGGCCACGCGGCTGCACCGCCGTGGCGAGGATGTGGTGCTGGCATTCTATACGCAGTTGCCGGTGGGCGGGATCGCCGTCCCTGCCGCGCGCCCGGCTGCACTGGCCCGCCAGGACAACGGGCCGCTCGGCTGGATGGTGGGCACGGCCCGCGCCCAGGGCATGCCTGGCGGCGGTGGCCCTCCTGGCGGAGGCTTTCCGGGCGGCCCGCAAGGTGGCATGCCGGGCGGCGGATTTCCCGGCGGCGGGATGCCCAAGGGCCCCGCTGCCGGCATGCCGGGTGGCCGGGCGCCGACAGCATCGGCCCCGGCACCATCGAGTGGCGCCCGGACCCCGGCGGCGCCCCCGGTCGGCCCCGCGCCGGCCACTGCCGTCAACAGCGCGCCGATTGCCTTGCCCACCGGCATGCCGGCCCCGCTGCTCATTCCCGCGCCGGTGCCGCAAGTGCCTCCCGGGATTGGCGGCGCCCCCGTCCGCCCACGCGCACCGGCCGTGCGTCCGGCCGAACCGGCCAGCGCCAACACCGTGGCCAGCGTGCCCGAACCGGCGCCCGGCCCGGCCACGCCAACGGGGTCGGGCGCCATCGCGCCGCCCGTGGACCAGCCCAAGCCGGCTGCCAGGCCTTCGACCGCCGCCACGGCCGCGCGGCCGCAACCGATTCCGTTTCGCCAGCCGGGGCAGGGTGGCTGGCTCGCGCTGACCACGCCGCCGTTCATCGAAGGGGATTTCGTGGCCGGCGTGCGCGGCGCCGATGGTCGCTGGACGGTGGTTGCGCCGCGGGCGGAACCCTTTCCCAACCGCTGGCAGCGGCAGGTGGCGCTGTGGTTCCTGTTGTCCTTGGCGATCGTCAGCCCGCTGGCCTGGCTCTTTGCCCAGCGGATCGTGCGCCCGCTGGAAGGCTTTGCCCACGCCGCCGAAACACTGGGCCGCGATCCGGCGGCCACGATCCTGCCGCTGTCCGGCCCGGCCGAGATCGGTCGCGCGGCCCATGCCTTCAACCAGATGCGCAACCGCTTGCGTGCCTTCGTGGATGATCGCACCGCGATGGTGGGGGCGATCAGCCACGATCTGCGCACCCCGCTGACGCGGTTGCGCTTTCGCCTGGAAAACGTGCCCGATGACCAGCGGGAGGGCCTGCTCAAGGAAGTGATGGAGATGGAAGCGATGATCAGCCAGGTCATCGCCTTCATCCGCGATGCTTCTACCCCCGGGCCGCGCCGCGTGGTCGATCTGGGGCAACTGGTGGCGGCCAGCGTGGAAGATGCCCGGCTGGTGGGCGGCGCCGTTTCGGCAGAACCGGCCGCGCCCCTGGCCGTGGAAGTGGACCCGGTGCAAATCCGACGCCTGCTCGACAACTTGCTGGAAAACGCGATCAAGTACGGGCAAAGCGCCAAGGTGAGAGTGCGGGCGGAAGAAGACGAGGTCGTGGCCGAGATCGTCGACGCTGGCCCGGGCATTCCCGAGGAGGACCGCGAGCACGTGTTCGAGCCGTTCTATCGCAGCGAGGCGGCGCGCCGTTCGGGCAAGCCGGGCAGCGGGCTTGGCCTGGCGGTGTGCCGTTCCATCGCCCGCGCCCATGGTGGCGAGATCCGCTTTGCCCAGAGTGCGGAAGGCTTTGTCACGCAAGTGCGCGTGCCGCGCCTGTTTGGTGAAAGCGCGCGCCTGGCAGCATGAGGCGCGCGGCCTTTCTGATCGCGGCCTGCGGCTGTGCGCAAGCGCTGGGAGCCGGCGCGGCGCGGGCTGACGAGAACACGGCGCAAGCGGCAGCGCCCGCCGCTGCCGGGGCGAACGCGGGGTTGGACCAGTGGATGGTGGCACTGTCTGGCGGCGTCACGCGCCCCGATGGCGGCGTGGCGGCGCCGTTTGCCCAGGCCGGGCTGACCCGGCGGCTGGGCCAAGGCTATGTGCGGCTGGCGGGCACCGCCTATCGCAGCGCGCAGGCCCAGGTTTCGCCCTATCCACCCAGCACCTATCGCGTGGCCAGCCTGGCCGGCGGGGGTACTTTTGATGGCTGGATCGTGGAACTGCAGGGCACACTGGGGCGCCAGCGTCAGGGCCGCGTGACTGGCCCAGCAGGCCTGGCACGCGTGCGTGCCGCGCTGCCGACCACCACATTGTTCGGGTTGAGTGGTTCGGTGGGCCGTAACCTGGCGCTGCACCAAGGATGGTTGCTGACCCCGACGCTTTCGGCCGGTTTCGTGCAATCGCGCCTGGCCACCGGCGTCAACGGCGCCACGCAGGCCATGCCGGCGTGGTCGGGCGCATTGCATCTGCGCCTCGATCGCACAATCAAGGGCCCGTTCGAGCGCAGCGTGGGGGCGTTCGTCTCTGGCCGGTGGACCAGCAATGCCGCGGTATCGCTACAGCCCATGGGGCAAGGCGGCGTGGCTGGCGGGGGCGAGGGTGCCGGGCCGGGCGGGGTTGGCACTGGCGGCAGCGTGGGGCCGGGCGTGGGCCTGGTTGCAAGCCGGGTGCCCGATACCTGGGTGGAATTGGGCGTGGCCGCCAATATCGGCCTTTCGCGCCATCTCTGGCTCGATGCCTTTGCCACGCGCAGCCTGGGCCAGGTGGCGGGACAAAGCAGCGCGGTGGGACTTGGCCTGCGCCGCACGTTCTGAACGGTTGCTGGGCTGACGATGTTGAGGGTGGCTCCCTGAGTAGGATTCGAACCTACGGCCGCTCGATTAACAGTCGAGAGCTCTACCGCTGAGCTATCAGGGAACAGGCCCGGCGTGGCCGGGGTATGTGTCCTTCTGTGCAAGGACAGAAGGAAATGGCTCCCTGAGTAGGATTCGAACCTACGGCCGCTCGATTAACAGTCGAGAGCTCTACCGCTGAGCTATCAGGGAACAGGCCCGGTTGCCCGGGTCAGGTGCGCGCTAATAGCACTCATTTCGGCCATGGCAAGCCGGCGCGGGGCAAATTTTTCCACAGCGCGGAGTGCCGAACCTGCCGCCGCAGCAGGGCGTGCGGAGATTTGGCCTGGGGTGGAGCGAGAATGGCTGTCTTCGAGAACCGGACCGCAGCGTACTTTCATGTACGTGAGGACCGGAAACGCAGAAGGCGGCCGTTCGCAGCCCGCCCCAGGCCAAATCTTCACGCCCTCAACTCATGAATTGTTCGGCGAAAATCCGCTCGTCCAGGCTGCGGCCGCGGTCGAACAGCAAAGTCAGCTGGTGGTCGCGCCAGGCGCGCACGCGCACTTCGCTCACTTCGCGCACTTCCTTCTGGTCGGCCACGACCAGCACCGGGCGCTTGACCGATTCGAGCACGCGGAACACCATTTCGGCCGTGTCGGGCAGGATCGCGCCGCGCCAGCGCCGCGGGCGGAACGGGCTGATCGGGGTAAGCGCCAGGATATTGGCGCCGAGCGGCAGGATCGGGCCATTGGCCGAAAGGTTGTAGGCGGTCGATCCCGCGGGCGTTGCCACCAGCACGCCATCGCACGAAAGCTCGGGGATGCGCACCTTGCCGTTGACGGTCACTTCCAGCTTGGCGGTCTGGCGGGTTTCGCGCAGCAGCGAAACTTCGTTGATGGCATAGCAGCTTTGCGTTTCGCCATCGCTGGTCACCGCGTCCATGCGCAGCGGGCTGATCGCCACGGGGCGGGCGCGGGCCACGCGCTCTTCCAGCGCGCGGCTGCTTTTCTGGCGGTTCATCAGGAAACCCACGGTGCCCAGGTTCAGGCCATAGGCCGGGACCACGCGATCGGCATCGAGCATCTGGTGCAGGACTTGCAGCATATAGCCATCGCCGCCCAGCACGACCACGGCTTCCGCCTCGTCGAACGGCACCCAGGCGTGGGCCTTGGCCAGCGCGGCGGCGGCCTCTTGCGCGCGGTCGGTGGGCGAAGCAAGCAGGGCGAGCCGTTCGTAGCTTGCGCCGCTTGGCGATCCGATCGTTGCCGTCATCATGCATCCCCTGCCGCAAGGACCTGCGGCGAACTGGGGGCGTGATATGGGGCGACCCATTATGGCGCAATGCGAAAATGTCTGAGGTATGTCGCAGGGCAGACAACGCCCGATGCGCTCTGCTAGGGCGGGGCGACAATGACCACGCCCGGCCGCCCGATCAGCCCATTGTGCCCGACGGGCGCGTTCCGACCGACCCTGCGCGTGAGGCAAATGGCGGGCGCGACGGGCTGACCGGCCTGCCCGATGCCGGCGCGGCGCGCGCCTGGCTCGATCAGGCGGGCCGGGGCGGGTTCGTCCAGGCCATGCTGATCGGCCTCAATCGCTTTCAGGCGGTGAACCTGGCCTTTGGCCATCGCGGCGGGGATCGCGTGCTGGCCGAAGTGGCGCGGCGCATTGCCCATTTCGCCGCGCAGGACATGGCGATCTGCAACAGCGCGCGGGGCGGCATCCTGGTGGCGCGGGTTTCCGGCGGGGAGTTCCTGGTTGCCAGTGCCCGGCCGGTAAGCCGCGAGCGCTGGCAATTGCTGGCCCAGGGCCTGGCGCGCAGCGTGGCACGGCCGCTTTCGCTCGGCGGCGAGGTGGTGCGCCTCTTGCCGCGCATTGCCCTGCTGCGCGGCCAATCGGGCGAGGGCGGCGGCGCGCTGCTCGACCGGCTGGACCAGGCGCTGGCGCAATTGCTGCGCGGCGGGGCGCGGCGGCTGTTGTGGGCCGATGGCAGCCATCCGGCTCGCGGGCGCAGCGCAGCGCGGCTTGAAGCAGACCTGATCGGCGCGCTGCACCGCGGCGAGATCGCCGTGCTCTATCAGCCGCAGTTCCGCGTGGCCGATGGCGCGCTCGCCGGGGCCGAAGCGCTGGCGCGGTGGGAGCATCCGGGCATGGGCCGGATCGGCGCGGAAACCCTGTTTGCGGTGGCCGAACGGGCCGACCAGATGGCGCCGCTATCGCAAGCGATCGCCAGCACGGCGCTTGCCGGCGCGCGCGATTGGCCAGCGGGCATGCGCCTGTCGCTCAACATCACGGCCGAGGATTTTGCCTTGCCCGATTTTGCCGGTGGGTTGCTGGCGCGGGCCGAGGCTGCGGGCTTTGCCCCGATCGGCTGACCGTGGAAATCACCGAGCAGACCCTGATCGCCGATTTCGAGGCATGCGCGGACGCATTGCGCACCCTGGCCGCGCGCGGGGTGGCCGTGGCGCTCGACGATTTCGGTACCGGCTTTTCCAACTTCCGCACGTTGAAAGCCTTGCCGCTCGACACGCTCAAGCTCGATCGCTCGCTGGTGCGCGACGTGGCGCGCGATGGGCGCGACCGCGCGATCCTGGCGGCCATTGTGGCCATGGCCCGCGCCCTCTCGCTCTCTGTGGTGGCGGAGGGGGTTGAAAACGAAGCGCAACTCGCCGTGCTGGCCGAAGAAGGCGTGGACTTGTTCCAGGGCTTCCTGCGTGCCGGGCCGATGGATGGTGCCGCCATGGCGCGGATGGCGGCCGGGAGCCCGGCCTGACCGCTCCGGCGATCAGGCGGCTTTCTTGCCGGCGCGCCGCGCGATGGTGGACAGGCCCTTGGTCAGCTGCACCAGCCCGTTGAGGCGCCCTTGCGGATCGCCCCAGGCGCGCTGGATCACCAGCTTGTTGTCGGGGCGCAGCTTGGCAGTGCCTTTCAGCCGCTCGACATAGGCGACCAGGCCCATGGGATCGGGGAAATCGTCGTTGTGGAACGACACGAGCACGCCCTTGGGCCCCACGTCGATCTTGGCAATGCGGGCCTCGATCGCCTGGCGCTTGACCTCGATCAGCTGCAAGAGGTTCTGCGTGGGTTGCGGCAGCGGGCCGAAGCGGTCGATCATCTCGGCCGCCAGCGCTTCCACCGCATCGGCGCCTTCGGCATCGTTCATGCGGCGATAGAGCGCCATGCGCACGGCCAGATCGGGCACATAGTCTTCGGGGATCATGATCGGCGCATCGAGCGTGATCTGTGGAGACAATGCGTCGCGCTCGCGCGCCATGCCGATCTCGCCGGCCTTGGCCGCCATGATCGCGTCTTCCAGCATGGACTGGTAAAGCTCGAAGCCCACTTCCTTGATATGGCCCGATTGCTCGTCGCCCAGCAGATTGCCCGCGCCGCGCAGATCCAGGTCATGGCTGGCCAGCTGGAACCCGGCGCCCAGCGAATCGAGATCGCCCAGCACCTTGAGGCGTTTTTCCGCCACTTCCGACAGGGCCTGGTTTTCCGGATAGGTGAGATAGGCATAGGCGCGCAGCTTGCCCGGCCGACGCGGCCACGCAGCTGGTAAAGCTGGGCCAGGCCAAAGCGATCGGCGCGGTGGAGCACGATGGTGTTGGCACTGGGAATGTCGATCCCGCTTTCCACGATCGTGGTGGACAGCAGCACTTCATAGCGCTTTTCATAGAAGGCGCTCATGCGGTCTTCCACTTCGGTCGGGCTCATCTGCCCATGCGCCGTCACGAAGCGGATTTCCGGCACGTTGAGGCGCAGCCAGTCTTCCACTTCGGCCATGTCGGCAATGCGCGGCACGACGATGAAGCTCTGCCCGCCGCGCTGGTGCTCGCGCATCAAGGCCTCGCGCATGGTGACATCGTCCCACGGCATCACATAAGTGCGCACGGCGAGGCGATCGACCGGCGGGGTCTGGATCGTGGACAGTTCGCGCAGGCCCGACATGGCCATCTGCAAGGTGCGCGGGATCGGCGTGGCGGTGAGCGTGAGGACGTGGACGTCGGTTTTAAGCTCCTTGAGCTTTTCCTTGTGCGTCACGCCAAAGCGCTGTTCCTCGTCCACGATGACCAGGCCCAGCCGCTTGAATTCCACCGATTTGGAAAGCAGCGCGTGGGTGCCCACGACAATGTCCACCGTGCCATCGGCGAGGCCAGCCCGCGTCTGCGTGGCTTCCTTGGCCGGCACGAGGCGCGACAGGCGCCCGATCTGGAGGGGGAAGCCCGAGAACCGCTCCACGAAATTGCTGTAGTGCTGGCGCGCGAGCAGGGTGGTTGGGGCAATCACCGCCACCTGGTGCCCGGCCATGGCCGAAACGAACGCCGCGCGCAGGGCCACTTCGGTCTTGCCGAAACCGACGTCGCCACAGACCAGCCGGTCCATCGGCTTGCCTTCGGCCATGTCGCCCAGCACATCGTCGATGGCGCGTTCCTGGTCCTCGGTCTCGTCCCAGGGGAAGCGGTCGACGAACGGGCCATAGCTGGCCGGATCGACGGCGAGCACATCGGCCTGGCGCAGGGCGCGCAGCGCGGCGGTGGCCATCAGCTGCCCGGCCATTTCCAGGATGCGCTCGCGCATGCGCGCCTTGCGCCGCTGCCAGCCTTCGCCGCCCAGCTTGTCGAGCGCGACGTTTTCGCTCTCGGCGCCATAGCGCGAAAGCACGTCGAGGTTTTCGACCGGAATGTAGAGCTTGTCGCCCCCGGCATACGTCAACTGCACGCAATCGTGCGGGCTTTGGCCCACGGTGATCGCTTCGAGGCCCTCGTAACGGCCGATGCCATGGTCCATGTGGACCACCAGATCGCCAGGGGTGAGCGCAGACAGCTCGGCCAGGAACGCGTCGGCGTCCTTGCGCTTCTTCTTGCGGCGCACCAGGCGGTCACCCAGGATGTCCTGCTCGGTCAGCAGTTCCAGGTGTCGTTGGCAAAGCCCTGTTCCAGCGGCAGGACCACGGCGACCGGGCGGCCGCTGGCAGCCAGGCCCAGCGCTTCCTGCCAGGTATCGGCCAGCGCCGGTGCCTGCTTGCCCGCCTCGGCCAGCAGCGAGGCGAGGCGTGAACGCGAGCCGGTGGTATAGGCCGCGACGATCGGCTTGAGACCGCGCGTGCCGAGCGCGGCCAGGTGCTTGGCCGCGGCTTCATAGATATTGACGCCTTGCGCGCGGTCGGGCGTGAAATCGCGCGAGCTGGAAAAGCCGAAGTCGATGACACTGGCGCTTTCCGGCTCGGCAAAGATCGAGGCGCGATGCACTGGCCACCCGGCCAAGGCGCGATCGAGCTCTTCGCGCGTGAGATAGAGCGCGTCGGGCTTGAGCGGGCGATAGGTGCCCGATTGGCGGGCCGAGGCTTCGGTGCGCGCGGCATAGTAATCGGCGATGTCATCGAGCCGGCTCTCGGCGGCCTTGGCGGCGGCGCTGTCGAGCACCACCAGGTCGCCCTCGGCCAAGTGATCGAACAGCGTGACCATCCGCTCTTCGAACAGCGGCAGCCAGTGTTCCATGCCGGCCAGGCGCCGGCCTTCGCTGACCGCCTGATAAAGCGCGTCGCCGGTGGCGTTGGCCCCGAAGATTTCGCGATAGCGGCTGCGGAAGCGCTTGATCGAGGTTTCGTCGAGCAGCGCCTCGCTGGCGGGCAGCAGCAGGTGGGTTTCCACCGGCTGGACCGAACGTTGCGTGGCCGGATCGAACAGGCGCAGCGTTTCCAGCTCGTCGCCGAAGAAATCGAGCCGCAGCCCGTGATCGAGCCCGGTGGGAAAGATATCGAAGACCGAGCCGCGCACGGCATATTCGCCTGCGTCCACCACGGTGTCGGTGCGCGAATAGCCCTGGCGCTGGAGCAGCGCGATCAGGCTTTCGCGGCCGATTTCCACGCCGGGGGTGAGCAGCCGGGTGGATTCGCGGATGCGAAACGGGGTGAGCGTGCGTTGCAGCACGGCGTTGATCGTGGTGACCAGCAGTTGCGGCCGCCCGTCGCGCTTGTGCTGCAGCTTTTGCAGGGCCGCCAGCCGCCGCGCGCTGATCGACAGGGCGGGGGAGGCGCGGTCGAACGGCAGGCAGTCCCACGCGGGGAAATCGATCACGTCCAGTTCGGGCGCAAAGAACGCCGCGCTTTCCACCAGGGCACGCAGGGCGGTGTCATCGGGCGTGATGAACACGCAGCGGCCCTGCGTCTTCGCCGCCGCAGCGGCACGGGCGAGGTCCGCCATGACCAGCGGCTGCGCGCCGCGCGCCACGCTGGCAAGCGTCAGCGGGCTGCGGGCGGAAAGGATGCGGGAAAGGTCGGGCATGGCTGGGTTCTTTTGGCGGACGTTGCGTGCGCGCCCTTCGACAGGCTCAGGGCGAACGGAGATTGTTTTGTTGTTCCTGGACGGACTCAAGCGGTGGTGCCGGGGGCTTCGACAAGCTCAGCCTGAACGGGGAAACACGAAACATTGCAACAATGTTCCGTCCGCCCTGAGCCTGTCGAAGGGCGGCAGGCGCCACGTCAGCGTGGAATCTCCACGTAGTCCAGTTGGCGCATGCGGTCCATCAGCGGGCCGGCATATTCCTCCGGCACCGACAGCGTGCCAGGGCCCAGCCCAGGATGTCGACGTCTTCCTCGTCCAACAGGGTTTCGAACCAGACGGCTTCGGCTTCACCCCATTCACCGTGGAAACGGTCGAAATAGCAGCCGATCATGTAGTCGGCCTCACGCGTGCCGCGATGCCAGGCGCGGAATTTCATGCGCCGCAGGCGTGCTTCGTCCAGTTTGCCAAAGTCCGGGCCGGATTCAGGAGTCGCAGTCGTTTCGGTCATAAGGGCTGCGGGTAAGCCAGCTTGCCCCATGGCGCAACGGCCCCATGGTGATTATGGGAGCCCCATGCGCCCCGATTTGCTCAATCCCCTGTTTGCCGAGGCCACCAGCCTGAAAGGCGTGGGCGCCGGCCTTGCCCGCCCGCTTGACAAGCTGGGGCTGACGCGGGTGCGCGACTTTCTCTATCACTTGCCCGATCGCTTCGTGCAGCGGCGCGCGGTGCAGACGCTGGATGAAGCGGCGCTGGGCGAGCAGATCATCGTGGCCCTGACCGTGCGCGAGCACCGCCAGCCGGCCGGGCGTGGCCCGTTCCGCGTGATTGCCGAAGACAGCGTGGGCAACCACGTGTCGATCACCTATTTCGGCCGGGCATCCTACACCGGCAAAAAGGCGCTGCCGGTGGGCGAGAAGCGCTGGGTGGCCGGGCGGCTCGACCAGTTCGGCCAGACCTGGCAGATCGTCCACCCCGATCATGTGAGCGAGGACAGCGCAGGCCTGCAAGGCCAGATGACCGAGGCGGTCTATCCCTTGTCCGAAGGCCTGACCCAGGGCCGCATCGCCACGCTGGTGCACCAGGCGCTCGCCCAGGCGCCGCGCCTGCCCGAATGGATCGAGCCAGGCCTCTTGGCGCGCGAGGAATGGCCCGCCTGGCACGAGGCGCTGGCGCGGACGCACCAGGCACCCGACAAGCGCGCCAAGGATCGCCTGGCCTATGACGAACTGTTTGCCAATGCGCTGGCGCTGATGCTGGTGCGCGCGGCCAACCGCAGCCGGGTGGGCCAGCCGCTGAAAGGCGATGGGCACTTGCGCGCGAAGCTGAACCTGCCCTTCGCGCTGACCGGTGCGCAAACCCGCGCCATTGCCGAGATCGAGGGCGACATGGCGCAAGGCTCCCCCATGTTGCGCCTGCTCCAGGGCGACGTGGGTTCGGGCAAGACCGCCGTGGCGCTCCATGCCATGCTGGTGGCGGTGGAGGCAGGCGGCAGGCGGCGTTGCTGGCACCCACCGAAATCCTGGCGCGCCAGCATGCCGATACCCTGGCCAAGATGGCGCGCGGCACCGGGGTGAACATCGCGTTGTTGACCGGCCGCGACAAGGGCCGCGCCCGCGAGGCGCTGTTGATGAACCTGCTGGATGGCGAAATCGACATTCTGGTGGGCACCCATGCGATTTTCCAGGACAGCGTGGGCTATCGCAACCTGGCGCTGGCGGTGATCGACGAGCAGCACCGCTTTGGCGTGGGGCAGCGCCTGATGCTGACCAAGAAAGCGCGCGCCACGCCGCACTGCCTGGCGATGACCGCCACCCCGATTCCGCGCACGCTGACCCTGGCGCAATATGGCGAGATGGAAGTCTCGCGGCTCGACGAAATGCCACCCGGCCGCCAGGCGATCGACACGCGCGTGGTGGCGCAGGAGCGCTTGCCCGACGTGATCGACGGGATCGGCCGGCACATCGCCGCCGGGCACCAGGCCTATTGGGTTTGCCCGATGGTGCGCGAGGCGGAGAACGAGGACCTGGCCGCCGCAGAAGCGCGCCACGCCATGCTGGCCGAACGCTTTGGCGAGCGTGTGGTGATGGTCCACGGCCAGATGCGGCCCGAAGCCAAGGACGCGGCGATGGAGCGCTTCGCCAGCGGGCAAGCGAGCCTGCTGGTGGCGACCACGGTGATCGAAGTGGGGGTAGACGTGCCCAATGCGACGCTGATGGTGATCGAGCAGGCCGAGCGCTTTGGCCTGGCGCAGTTGCACCAGTTGCGCGGGCGCGTGGGGCGGGGCAGCCAGAAGTCCACCTGCCTGCTGCTGCGCGGCGACATGGTGAGCAAAGTGGGCCGCGAACGGCTGGCCCTGATGCGCGAGACGCAGGACGGGTTCCTGCTGGCCGAGGAAGACTTGCGTCTGCGCGGCGGCGGCGAATTGCTCGGCACGCGCCAATCGGGCGATACGCCGTTTCGTGTCGCCGATTTCGAACAGATCGCCAACCTGCTGCCGATTGCCCACGATGACGCGCGGCTGTTGATGGAGCGCGATGGCGGGCTGGATTCCCCGCGCGGGCAGGCGGCGCGCGTGCTGCTCTACTTGTTCGAGCGCGATTGGGGCGTGCAACTGCTGCGCGGCGGTTGATGCTGCCACACCCTTGATTTCGCAACGTTCCTGACACTTGCCTGCTGTTGCCACCGGGCAACACCTGGCGGTGTTTGCCCCGCCACGTCTGCCGCCTTGCGCGACATGGCTTGACACCTGGCGCATACGAATCCTATTTATCGTATAAATAAGACTTCACTGTTTTCCGGGAGGGGCTTTTCATGCATCTCGATTTCCGTCGCGTTCTTTGTGCAACCAGTGTCCTGGCGCTGGCCATGGGCTCTCACGCTGCTTTCGCGCAAGCCGCCGACAATGCCGCCGCGCCGCAATCGGCTGCTGATGAAGCCCCGTCGGACCAGGCGATCGTCGTCACCGGGCTGCGCGCTTCGCTGCGCGACGCGCTCAATGCCAAGCGCACCACCACGGTGGTGGCCGAAACCATCAGTTCCAAGGACATCGGCGTCCTGCCCGATGTGACCATCGCGGATTCGCTGGGCCGCCTGCCGGGCGTGACCGCCACGCGCGATCGCGGCAATGCCAGCCAGGCCGCGGTGCGCGGCCTTGGTCCGCGCCTGGTGCTGGGCCTGATCAACGGGCGCGAAGTGGCTTCGTCGGAACCCGACCGCAACGTGCGCTGGGAAATCTACCCGTCCGAAATCGTCTCGGGCGTGACGGTCTACAAGGCACAGAGCGCAGACTTCATCGCCGGGGGCGTGGCCGCCACGATCGACATCCAGACGATCAAGCCGCTCGATTACCATGGGCCCGCCTTCACCGTGCGCGGCGGCGCGATCTATAACGATGGCGGCAAGGACATTCCGGGCTATTCGGGCCTCGGCGCCCGCGGCAGCGCGCAATATGTCGGCAAGCTGACCGACAACCTCGGCCTGGTGATCGGTGGCACCTACCAGCGCCAGAAGAACGGCTTCGAAAGCTTCCAGGGCTGGGGCTATAACACCGTCGACACCGGCAGCCCGCCGACCGACGCCAGCGGCAACAAGATCAACACCCCCTGGGGCGCGCAGGCCGAAGTCAAGGGCCTGACCGAAACCCGCTGGAGCACCACGGCCGCCTTGCAGTGGAAGCCGGGTTCCTATTGGGACATCACGCTCGACGGCCTCTATTCCAACATCAAGATCGACGAAAACCAGGCGCAGCAGTGGTACGGCCGTTCCAACGGCTGGGGCGACTGGGGCGGCAACTTCGGCCAGGCCGGCGATATCTACCAGCAGGGGAACTACACGCTCGCCGGCAACACCGTGACGGGCGCCACGCTCAACAACTATTCCTCGGTCACCAACGTTTTCGGCAAGTATACCGAGGACAAGACCCTGTTCGTCTCGGGCCTCAACGCCAAGTACGATGACGGCACCTGGTCGGTGAAGACCGACGTTTCCTATTCCAGCGCCAAGCGCAACAACCTCTATCGCTCGGTGGCGACGGAATTCTATCCCTCCACCACCACCTTTGCCACTGGCGCGGGCCAGGTGCCGTCGGTCTCGATCAGCGGTGCCAACGTGGGCGATACCAGCGCGCAGACGGTGCAGAGCTATTACCCCGGCATCTATGACGGGCCGCAGCGCCTGCACGATGACCTGGGCGCCGGGCAGATCGACATCCGCCGCGCGGTCAACAGCGGATGGCTTTCGGGCATTGGCGTGGGCCTGCGCTATTCCAACCGCGTCAAGAGCCTGGCCTATGGCAGCGGCAGCATCGCCACCGTGGGTGGCGGCAACGTCACGCTCAACGCGTCGGACCTGACCGCCTTCAACACGAGCAATTTCACCGTGCCGACGATGGTCTGGGGCGATTTCGACACCATCGCCAGCCAGGCGGTGGTCTATACCCCCGGCGCCGACGATCCCACCAAGGGCTGGCGCGTGCGCGAAGACGACATGGAAGGCTATGTGATGGCCGACCTGGCCGGCAATGGCTTTTCGGGCAACGTCGGCGTGCGTTTCGTCGACGTGGTGACGCACAGCACGGGCACGTCTGCCTCCACCAGCTGGGACGGCACGGCCAACGTGACCGTGCTTTCGCCGGTGAACGCGCAGAACCACTATTTCCGCGCGCTGCCCAGCATCAACCTGAACTTCGAGCTGACCGACATGCTCAAGCTGCGCGTGGCCGCAGCGCGGGTGATCTCGCGTCCGCCGCTTGATGAACTGCGGGCCAACCAGAACCTGTCGGTCTATCCGCCGCAGCTGACCGGTTCGGCCGGCAATCCCAACTTGCGCCCGTTCATGGCCACGCAGGGTGACCTGTCGGTGGAATGGTATTTCCACAAGGATGCGCTGCTGGCGGTTGCGGGCTATTACAAGGATGTCGATACCAACATCGGCTATGCCCAGACCA
Source organism: Novosphingobium rhizosphaerae (assembly GCF_050920675.1). Taxonomy (NCBI): domain Bacteria; kingdom Pseudomonadati; phylum Pseudomonadota; class Alphaproteobacteria; order Sphingomonadales; family Sphingomonadaceae; genus Novosphingobium; species Novosphingobium rhizosphaerae. The sequence continues at coordinate 3,874,721 of NZ_CP137861.1, read as the reverse complement.
CGCAGACGATCAACGGTGCCGATTACCTGATCACCGGCCCGGCCAACGGCAAGGGCGGCTATATCGCCGGTATCGAAACCACGTTGCAGACGCCGTTCTACTTCATCCCCGGCCTCGACAAGTTCGGCATCTATGCCAACGCTGCCTTCGTGAAGTCTGACCTCAAGGAACTTTCGCCCAGCACCAATCCGTTCCCGGCGGTGGGCCTGGCCGATTTCACTGGCGAGGTTGACCTGTGGTATTCCGACCATGGCATCGACGCGCGCCTGGCGCTCAAGCACCACAGCCCGTTCACGGTGATCTACGGCTGGGACGCATCCAAGCTCACCCGCCTGGAAAGCGAAACCACGCTGGGAGCCAGCATCGGCTATACCATCACCAAGAACATCTCGGTGCGCGTGCAGGCCAACAACCTGACCAACCAGGTGGCGCGGTTCTATTGGAACAACGACGCCAACCAGATCGCGCGCTATGAAAAGTATGGCCGCAGCTATCTGGCCGACATCACGGTTCGTTATTGATCCTTGCCGGATCACGGGGCCGGCCCGATCCTCTCCCCGGGTCGGCTCCAAACTGCAAGGGGCGCTGCAGCGATGCGGCGCCCTTTTTCTTTGGCGGTGGCGCGGGGCTATGCAACAAGGGCGCATGACCCGCCGCATCGTGCGCCTCCTGCTCGGCCTGCTCTATTTCGCGGCCGGCGTGCTTCATCTGGCCATTCCCGCGCCGTTCCTGAAAATCACGCCAGCGTGGGTGCCGCACGCGCCGCTGGTGATCGCGCTGACCGGCCTTGCCGAACTGGCCGGCAGCGTGGCGTTGGTCCAGGGGTTGAGCCCGGCCTTGCGCCGCGCGGCGGGATGGGGGCTGGCTGCTTATGCGCTGTGTGTGTGGCCGGCCAATATCAACCACATGATCATGGACCTGGCGCGGCCCGATCATGGCCTGGGCCTTGGCTATCACATCCCGCGCATGCTGGCGCAGCCGGTGCTGATCTGGGCGGCGCTGTGGGCGGGCGGGGTGCTTGGGCGCCGCCGTTCGTTTGAAAACGGGCGGTCATGAAAAAGCCCCCTCCTCTTTGCAAGGAGGGGGTTGGGGGTGGTGCCAGGCCTGGCGCGACCGTTCGAAAAAGCGGGACCCCGGCACAAGTCCGGGGTGACGATCAAGGCTTGGCTTGCGGCTTGTACGTCTTGCCCAACCAGTCGAACGCCGGCAGCGCCTCGTGGCGCTTGATGTCGAACATCGCGGCGTTTTCCCAGCTCGATCCGGTGCCCCAGCGCGTCTTGCACTGGGTGGAAACCCAGTCCGGCGCCCAATAGACCACGCCGTTGCCGCCATTGTTGACCACAGTCTGGGTCAGGTCTTCCAAATACTTGAGCTGGCCCTTGGGGCTGACCGGATAGCCGGGAATGGCGCTGTCCGATCCCAACAAGTTGGTGGTGTCATCGGCATGATCGTCGGAAAAGGCATAGGCCGTTTCCACCACCCAGACTTGCGCGCCATAGCGGCGGTGGGCGGCGTCGATCACTTTGCCCAGGCCCGAAAGATTGTATTTCGACCACTTGGAATAATAGCTGATGCCGATCACGTCGTAGTCCAGCACGCCCGCCGCCGTGGCATCGTCGAACCACGGGATCACGTTTTCGGGCTGGGCGATATGCAGCATGACCTGGATCGGCTTGCCATGGGCCTTGGCCGCCTCGCGCACGGCGCTGATCCCGGCATTGAGCATGCGGGCGTTGCGCGTCCAGTCGATCGGCTGGTCCTTGACCCCGCCCTGCACGGAAGCGTTGGTTTCGTTGCCCACCTGCACCATTTCGGGCAGCTGGCCGGCCGCCGCGAGCTTGTCGAGGATTGCGCGGGTATAGTCGTGCAGCGCCTTGACGTGGTCGTCGGTGGAAAGGCCGGCCCAGGCCGCCGGGGCAGGCTGCTTGTCGCCATCGGCCCAGTCATCGGAATAATGGAAATCGAGTAGGACGTTGAGGCCCGCCGCATGGGCGCGGGTGATCGTTTTCAGCACATCGGCATAGGTGCTGTACTGCGTCCACTTGGGGTCGTTCCACAGGCGCACGCGCATCACGTTGCCGCCATGCTGCTTGAGCAGAACGAAAGGATCGGCCGGCTTGCCATGGTCGAGGAATTTCGCCCCGCAGGCTTCCATCTCGTTGGTGAACGACAAGTCCGCGCCCAGGTAGAGCGTGGGATCGGGCGCGGCCATGGCGGAAGAGGCCATGAGCAGGGCGGGCGCGAAAGCCGCGCGGCGCAGAAGGTTCATGAACGGGGTGTCCTTGGCGTCAGGCATGGAAATAGAGGTCGAGGCTGGCGGGCTTCAAGCCCGGCGCGCTGGCGGTCAGGCGCGCGCCACCCGCTGCGCCGGCATTCTGCACCAGCACTTGCGCCAGGCCGTTGAACGCGCGGCGGGCGTTGCCCTTATCGGGCTCGGTGGAGGTGGGATTGCCATTGCCCAGGCCGATGATCCGCGCCGCGTTGGTGAGGGCGCCGGAAAGGGCAAAGGTGAGGGCGGTGTCTGCCGTGGGCACCAGATGGCCGGCGGCATCGGTCACTTCGACCCGCACGGCGGCCACGTCATTGCCATCGGCGGCCAGGCGCGTGCGCTCGGTTACCAGGCGCAGCGCAGCGGGCTTGCCGGCGGTGACGCGGGTATCGCGCGCGGCCAGCTTGCCAGCATTGTATCCGCGCGCTTCCAGCGTGCCGGGGGCGTAAGGCACTTGCCAGGCCAGGTGGCCGTTTTCGGGCATGTCCTTGCGGCCCAGCGACTTGCCATTGAGCAGCAGTTCCACGTGCGCGCAATTGCCGTGGACCCACACCTCGATCGGCTGGCCTTCGCGCCCTGTCCAGTTCCAGTGCGGAAGCAAGTGGACCAGCGGCTCGCTGCGCCGCCACCAGGCGCGATAGTAATAATAGTTGTCCTTGGGCAACCCGCACAAGTCCATCGCCCCGAAATAGCTGGAAACGCTGGGCATCTGCGGGAAGGGCGTGGGTTCGCCGCGATAGTCGAACCCGGTCCAGATAAAGCCGCCGGCAATGCCCGGCTCGGCCGCGACGACCTGCCACCATTCTTCCGCCGTGCTGGCCCACCAGGGATGCTCGGTATCGTAGGCGCGCACCACGTGGGCGGCGGCATCGTTGGCATAGGCGCCGCGCGTGGCCACGGTGCTGGCGGTTTCGGTGCCGATCACCGGCTTGCCGGGGTGGCGCTGGCGCCAGGCCGGAATCTTGTCGGTGCGATAGTTGAAGCCGACCACGTCCACGGCATCGGCGGCGCCGCCGTCCCAGCCCTTGTCCATCGCCTGGGTGGTCAGCCGCGTGGGATCGAGCTGCTTGCACCGCGCGACGAGCTGGGCCGAAATGCGCCGGCCGCGCTCGCTGCCCTGGTGGCCTTCCTCGTTGCCCACCGACCACAGGATGATCGACGGGTGGTTGCGCGAGGACAGGATCATGCGGTCGAGTTCGTCGAGCGCTTCGGGGTTGGTGGTGTTGAGCCGGGTTTCGGCCACCATCATCATGCCCGTGGCGTCGCAGATGTCGAGCAGCGCCTGCGATGGCGGGTTGTGCGCGCTGCGCCAGGCATTGGCGCCCATGCCCTGGGTCTGCGCCACGCGCCAGGCGTGCAGGGCATCGGGAATCGCCGTGCCGACGCCGGCGTGGTCCTGGTGGTTGCACACGCCCAAGAGCTTCACCGGCTGGCCATTGACGGCAAAGCCGCGCGTGCCGTCGAACGCCAGGGTGCGGATGCCGAAGCGGGTGATCGTGCGGTCCACTTCCCGGCCATCGACCAGCACGCTGGTTTCCAGGGTGTAGAGCTTGGGGGTTTGCGGTGACCACAGTTGCGGGGCGGCCAGGGCCAGATCGGCATTCACCGTGGCTTGCGCGCCCGCAGCCAGCGTGGTGGCGGCTTGCGGGGCGATTTCGCCCACCAGCGCGCCATCGGGGGCGAAGACGCGATGGCGCAATTGCGCGCTGCCGGCCGCTTCGGCGGCATTGGCGAGTGTGGTGGTGATGGCCACGCGGGCGCCGCTGCCGTCCACCGTGCTGCGCACGCAGGTGCCCCACTGCGGCACATGGAGCGGCGCGGCGCTGACCAGATCGACATGGCGATAGATGCCGGCGCCTTCATAGAACCAGCCTTCGCCCAGCGAGGCATCGACGCGCAGGGTCAACTGGTTGGGGCCGCCATCGTAATCGAGGAAATCGGCGATGTTGACGCGGAACGGGGCATAGCCCGAAGCGCTGCCGCCGGCTTCGTAGCCGTTCACGAAGACCTTGCAATCGCGGAACACGCCGTCGAATTCCAGCCATACCGTGCGGCCCTTATCCGCCGCGCCCACCGGCAGCTTGCGGCGATACCAGCCCACGCTGTTCTGCGGAAAATCGCGGCCGATGGCGCGAAAGCCGTGGCCGGCGGCCATGTCTTCCTGCTCCTTGGCCACCGGCTGCGCAGGCAGGGCATAAGGCAGTTCCACCGCCCAATCGTGCGGCACGCGCACCATGGCCCAGGCGCTGTCATCGAAATCGGGCTGGACGGCGGGCGACACGTCGAAGCCGGGCTTGGCATAGGTGCGCTGGAAGCGGCCAAAGCCGAAATCCTTGGCCATGTCGGCCGCGTGGCCCAGGGCAAAGCGCCAGCCATCGGCCAAGCGCTCCTGCCGGCGGGGCGAGGGTAGCGCCTTGTCCGCCATACGGGCGCCCGCAGCGGCTGCGGCGTTGGCCAGGGTGGGCGCGGCGCTGCCAGCCAAGCCGGCAAGGCCCAGGGCAAGTGCAGTGCGGCGATCGGTGGTGGGATGCATGGTCATCGTTCAGAACTCGAAATCGGGGCCGGTGGTAACCGTGCCCAGCAAAAGGGCATCGGCCACGAGCGCCAGCGGGCTGGCATCGGCACTGCTGGCGCGGCGGTCGATCAGATCGGCAAAGCGGCGATAGATGCGGGGATATTCGTCGTTCGATGCTTCCAGACGCAGCGCGCCGTCGATTTCCAGGCGATGCCCGCCCTGGCGGAGCACCAGTTCGCCGTCGGCGGTGTGAACCACGATGTCCCACTGCTGGTCGCCGGGGTGCAGGATGGACAGGTCGGCGATGATCGGGGCGCCCGTGCTGCAGCGCATCTGCACCTGGGCATCGGTGGGTGACTGCCGGTTGGCCGGCATTTCCAGCTGGGCGCCTTCGACGCAGATGCCCGAGGGCAGGATTTCGGTGAGAATCGAAAAGGCGTTGATCGCCGGATCGAACACGCCGAACCCGCCCTTGGCCAGCAGCCAATCCTGCCCCGGATGCCATTGCCGCACGTCTTCGCGCCAGGTGATGTGCACGGCGGTGATGCTGCGGTTGGCCAGCCAGGCCCGCGCGGCTTCCACCGCTTCGCTCTCGCGCGAATGCCACGCGGCATAAAGCGTGACCCCGGCGCGGGTGGCCAGTTGCGCCAGCGCTTCGGCCTGGGTGGGGGCGGCGGCCGGGGGCTTTTCGAGCAGCACATCGAGCCCGGCGGCGATCGCCTCGCGTGCCAGGGACACGCGCACCGCCGGCGGCGTGCACAGGGCCACGGCATCGAGCGAACCGGCTTCGCCCGCCAGCATTTCAGCCAGGCCGGCATAGCCGCGCACGCCGTCAAGACGGTGCGTCGGATCGGCCACGGCAACCAGTTCAAACCGGGAATTTCCAGCGATGGCAGGAAGATGCTGGTCGCAGGCGATCTTGCCCAGGCCCACCAGGCCGAGGCGGATCGAAGGTTGGGACATTCCAGGCTCCTCAAACAAGCACGCCATCGCGCTCTTTACATTTATCATATATATATGGTTAGAGAGGTCAATGGGCGGGGATGGCGACGCAAAATGGCGTTCTGGCCCGGAAGAAGGCAAAGGAAGGAATGGCAGCGGTGGCCAACGATAGCACGAAAAACCAGAGCGGCCCGGGCGGTAGCGGCTTGCGTTCGCGGGCCTGGTTCAACAATCCCGAATCGGCCGACATGACCGCGCTCTACCTTGAACGCTATCTCAACTATGGCCTGACGATCGAGGAACTGCAGTCCGATCGCCCGATCATCGGCATTGCCCAGACCGGCAGCGACCTTTCCCCGTGCAACCGCCATCATCTGGTGCTGGCCAGCCGCGTGCGCGACGGCATTCGCGAGGCGGGCGGCATTCCCATCGAATTCCCGCTCCATCCCATCCAGGAAACCGGCAAGCGGCCCACCGCCGGGCTCGATCGCAACCTCGCCTACCTGGGCCTGGTGGAAGTGCTGTTCGGCTATCCGCTCGACGGCGTGGTGCTGACCATCGGTTGCGACAAGACCACTCCGGCCGCGCTGATGGCGGCGGCCACGGTCAACATTCCCGCGATCGCGCTGTCGGTGGGCCCGATGCTCAACGGCTGGCACGATGGCAAGCGCACCGGCAGCGGCACGATCGTGTGGAAAGCGCGCGAGATGCTCTCCAAGGGCGAGATCGACTTCAAGGGCTTCATCGAACTGGTCGCCAGCTCTGCGCCGTCCACCGGCTATTGCAACACCATGGGCACAGCCACCACGATGAATTCGCTGGCTGAAGCGCTGGGCATGAGCCTGCCCGGTTCGGCCGCGATCCCGGCGCCGCACCGCGACCGGCAGGAATGCGCCTATTACACCGGCAAGCAGATCGTGGAAATGGTCGCCGCCGATCGCAAGCCGTCCGACATTCTCACCAAGTCCGCGTTCCTCAACGCCATTCGCGTCAATTCGGCGATCGGCGGATCGACCAATGCGCCGATCCACCTCAATGCCATTGCCCGCCACGTGGGCGTGGACCTGACGCTGGACGATTGGGAAAGCCATGGCGCCGACATTCCGCTGATCGTCAATCTCCAGCCCTCGGGCGAATACCTGGGCGAGGACTATTTCCGCGCGGGCGGAGTCCCTGCGGTGATGGGCGAACTCGCTCGCGCCGGCCTGCTCGATGGTGCGGCCTTGACCGCCAATGGCAAGACCGTGGCCGAGAATGTCGCCCACGTGACGATCGCCGATGAAGAGGTGATCCGCCCGCTCGACCGCCCGCTCAAGCCGGCAGCCGGCCTTACCGTGCTGGGCGGCAACCTGTTCGACGCCGCCGTGATGAAGAAGAGCGTGATCAGCGACCAGTTCCGCGCGCGCTACCTGTCGAACCCCGATGACCCCGAGGCGTTCGAAGGCAAGGTCTTCGTGTTCGACGGCCCGGAAGACTATCACGCGCGGATCGACGATCCGGCGCTCGGCATCGACGAGCGTTCGATCCTGGTGATCCGCGGGGCAGGGCCGATCGGCTATCCCGGCGGGGCCGAGGTCGTCAACATGCGCCCGCCCGCCGCGCTGATCCGCGCCGGGGTCGGTGCGCTGCCGTGCCTGGGCGACGGACGCCAGTCGGGCACCTCGGGCAGCCCCTCGATCCTCAACGCCAGCCCGGAAGCGGCGGTGGGCGGTGGCCTGGCGCTGCTGCGCGATGGCGACCGCATTCGCGTGGATCTCAACACCCGCACGGTCGATCTGCTGGTGTCGGACGCCGAAATGGCGGAGCGCCGCGCCGCCTTGGCGGCCGAGCCGTTCCGCTTCCCCGAAGACCAGACGCCGTGGCAGGCGCTGAGCCGCAAGATCACCGGCCAGTTCGCCGATGGCGCGGTGATCGAGGATGCCGTCCGGTTTCAACGGGTGGCGCAAGTCTATGGGGTGCCCCGTGACAGCCACTGATACCACGATCGATATCGCCGCCGCGCAGGTGATCCAGGTCGCGCGGCCGGGTGCGATGCACGGGCGTGACTTGCTGGGCGAAGGCGTGCTGTGGTCGGCCCGCCAGCATGCGCTGTTGTGGGTCGATATCATCGGCCAGCGCATCAACCGGCTCGACCTGGCCAGCGGGCTGGTGGCCGAATGGCCCGTGCCCGACATGATCGGCTGGGTGCTGGAGCGCGAGGGCGGCCCCGGCTTCATCGCCGGCCTGCGCAGCGGCTTTGCCACGATCACGCTCGATCCGTTTTCCTGCGTGCCGATCGGCGCGCCAGAACCCGATCTGCCGCGCAACCGCATGAACGATGCCATGGTCTGCCCACAGGGCAGGATCTGGGCCGGCACGATGAACATGGACGGCGAAACGCCGACCGGCAATTTCTACCGCCTCGATCATGACTTGTCGTGGACCAAGGTGGACAGCGGCTATCGCATCGCCAATGGCCCGGTGCTTTCGGCCGATGCGCGCTGGCTGTACCACACCGACAGCGCGCTGGGCCGCGTCTATCGCTTTGCCTATGCTGCCGATGGCTCGCTGGGCCCGCGCGAGACGTTCCTGGAATTTCCCGAAAGCTGGGGTTCGCCCGATGGCATGACGATTGACAGCGATGGGGGGCTGTGGATCGCGCATTGGGGCGCGGGCTGCATCAGCCGCTTTGCCGCCGATGGCACGCGCACCCACCGCGTGGCGCTGCCCGCCAGCCAGATCACCAACCTGGCGTTTGCGGGTGACAATCTCGATCGCCTGTTCGTGACATCGGCCGCCGATGGCGTGGACGAGCCGGCCGGTGGCGCGCTGTTCGAAGTGGTGGGCACCGGCTTTCGCGGGTGCCCCACGCCGCGGTTCGGCGGCTGACTTCGTGTCAGGATCAGCCGTTTCAGGCCAGGGCTTCCTCGTTGCGGCGAATGGCATCGAGTGCGTCCTCGATGATCACGCGCATGCGGGTTTGCGCGGTGGCGTCGTCGCGCGCCAGGATGGCGTCCATCACCGCTTCGTGCGCGTCGAGATCGGCACTACGCCCCACGATGCGGTTGGTATAGCGGATCGAGGTTTTCAGCGCGGTCGACACCACGTCGCGAAACTGCCCGAAGAACGGATTGCCCGAGGCCTTGAGAATGGCCACGTGAAAGGCAACGTCGGCTTCCAGCACGTCATCATGGCCGGCGTCGGCCGCCTGCATGCGGGCAAAGCCGGCGCGGATCAGGGCCAGGCCATCCTCGCTCGCCTCGCGCGCGGCCATCGCGGCGGCGGCCGGTTCGATCGCCACGCGCAACTGGCCGAAATGGCGCAAGAGGTCGATCGAGAAGCGCCGCTCCAGCATCCAGCGCAGCACGTCGGGATCGAACAGGTTCCACTGGCTGTCGGGCTGGATGATCGTGCCCTGGCGCGGCCGGGCGCTGACCAGACCCTTGGCCGTCAGCATCTTGACGGCCTCGCGCGTGACCGAGCGGCTGACACCGTGGGTTTCGGAAAGTTCCGCCTCGGTGGGAAACGACCGACCGTTGAAGGCGCCGCCCACGATCAGCAGGCCCAGGCGGTCGAGCAGGCCATAAGTGAGATTGCGGCCGAGCGCGTCGCGCGCTTCGAGCGGTTGAAATGCCACGGTGATCCCTTCGCTGTGGGGTGCTCTTTTAATCATATAAATAGACGCGAGGGCCGATTGGCAAGACCAAATGCCCCGCGCGCGCAAAGAGAGGGCGGGAAATGAGCCTATCGACACTCGATGCCTTGGTGGTGGTGGCCTATGCCGTCTTCATCTTTGCGCTGGCCCAGTGGGTCAGCCGTGAAAAAGCCGGGCACCAGACCGACACCACCGACTATTTCCTGGCGTCCAAGTCGCTGCCGTGGTGGGCGATCGGCGCGTCGCTGATCGCGGCCAACATTTCGGCCGAGCAGATCGTGGGCATGGCGGGGTCGGGCTATGCCATTGGCCTGGCCATCGCGTCCTATGAATGGATGGCGGCGGCCACGCTTTTGCTGGTGGCCAAGTATTTCCTGCCGATCTTCCTGGCCAACGGCATCTACACGATGCCGCAGTTCCTGGAGCAGCGCTTTGGCCCCACGATCCGCACGGTCATGGCGGTGTTCTGGTTGGTGCTCTACGTCTTCGTCAACCTGACGTCGATCGTCTGGCTGGGCTCGATCGCGGTGATGCAGGTGGCCGGCGTCAACCAGGACCTGGCGCTGGCCGGGCTGGGCGTGTTCGCGCTGCTTTATCAGCTGCGCGGCGGGCTCAAGGCCGTGGCACTGACCGATATCGTCCAGGTCACGCTGCTGGTGCTGGGCGGGCTGGTGATCGCCTGGCTCACGCTGGGGCAGATCGGGCAGCTCTATGGCGACGGGCCGGGCATCGTCTCGGGCTTCAAGGCGCTGGTGGCGCAAGCGCCCGATCACTTCCACATGATCCTGTCGGCCGACGATCCGCATTACAAGGACCTGCCGGGCCTGTCGGTGATCATCGGCGGCATGTGGATTGCCAACCTGTCGTACTGGGGCTGCAACCAGTACATCATCCAGCGCGCGCTGGCGGCCAAGAGCCTGCCCGAGGCGCAGCGCGGCATGGTCTTTGCCGGTTTCCTCAAGTTGATCATGCCGATCATCATCGTGCTGCCCGGCATTGCCGCCGTGCTGCTCGCGCCCAATCTGGCCAAGCCGGACCAGGCCTATCCCGCGATGATGCGCCTGCTGCCGCCGGGGCTGCTCGGCCTGGTCTTTGCAGCGCTCGTGGCCGCAATCATCGCGTCCACGGCCAGCAAGATCAATTCGATCGCCACGATCTTCACGCTCGATATCTATGCCCGCTTTGCCAAGGGAGAGCAGAGCGAGAAGAAGCTGGTGACCGTGGGCCGCATCGCCGCCGCCGTGGCCGTGGTGATCGCCATTCTCACCGCGCGGCCGCTCCTGGGCGGGCTCGACCAGGCGTTCCAGTATATCCAGGAGTTTTCGGGCTTCGTCACGCCGGGGATCACGGTGATCTTCCTGCTCGGCCTGTTCTGGCCGCGCGCGACCGAGGCCGGCGCGCTGACCGGGGCAGTCGCCTCGGTGCTGCTCAGCCTGGTGTTCCGCTTTGGCGGGATTGCCGCGCTCGAAGCGGTGCCGTTCATGAACCGCATGGCGATCATCTTCGTGATTTCGCTGCTGCTGGCCATGGGGGTATCGCTCGCGCGCCCGCAGGTGCAACAAGGCGCCGGTATCCGCAAGGAAGCCACCCTGTTCCGCACCAGCACCGGCTTTAACCTGGCGGCGCTGGCAATCCTGGCGATTCTCGTCGCTCTCTATGCCTTTTGGTGGTGATTTGACCGTGAACGACCGTTTCCTTGCTATCGACTGGGGCACCACCAATCGCCGCGTCTATCTGGTTGATCAGGCGGGTTCCGTGCTGGACACTTTCCGCGACGATCGCGGCGTGCTCGGCGTGGGGCGCGATGGCGGGCCGGCCGCCTTTGCCGACGAAGTGGCCGCGATCCGCGCGCGACTGGGTGACCTGCCGGTGATTGCCGCCGGCATGGTCGGCTCCCAGCGCGGCTGGGCACTGGTGCCTTATCTTTCGTGCCCATCCGGTGCGGCGCAGATTGCCGGCGCCTTGTACGAAGTGGCGCCCCGCACCTGGATCGTGCCGGGCCTGTCGGACCCGCGCGGCGACGTGATGCGCGGCGAGGAAGTGCAACTGCTCGGCGCGGTCCACGCAGGCCTTGCCCCGCCCGATGCGTTGTTGTGCCAGCCCGGCACCCATTGCAAGTGGGCGCGCATGGAAGGCGGTGCCGTCGCCAGCTTTGCCACCAGCATGACGGGTGAGATGTTCGCCCTGCTCAAGCAGCACAGCCTGCTGGCCGAATTCCTCACCGGCCCGGTGGCCGACGGCCCGGCCTTCCGCGCCGGGGTGGCGGCCAGCGGCGATGGCGCGCTGCTTACCGCGCTGTTCGGCGTGCGCGCCAGTGCGCTGCTTGGCCTGCGCGCGGTGGAAGACAGTGCCGCCCATGCTTCGGGCCTGCTGATCGGCAGCGATGTGCGCGGCGCCGGCGTGGGGCCGGATAGCGACGTTTACCTGTTGGCCGATCCGATGCTCGGCGCGCTTTATACGGCGGCCATTGCGCAATGCGGCGGCCGCGCCCACCTCGTTGATAGCCATGCCGCGTTCGTTGCCGGCATCGCCCAGATCTGGAGCCTTGTTCGTGACCGTTGACCATACCGCTGCCGATCGCGCTGCCGCCGATAGCTTTGCCCGGGCCATGCGCCATTGCCCGCTGGTGGCGATCTTGCGCGGGGTTCGCCCCGACGAGATCGAGGCCATGGCCGATGCCTTGGTCCAAGCTGGCTTTTCGATGATCGAAGTGCCGCTCAATTCTCCCGATCCGCTGGTGTCGATCGCCAAGATCGCCCATCGCTATGGCGAGGATGTGCTGGTGGGTGCCGGCACCGTGCTGACCGTGGCCGAGGTTGAAGCCGTGCACGCTGCTGGCGGCACCCTGGTGGTTTCGCCCAACGTCAACCCGGCGGTGATCGCGCGCAGCGTGGAACTGGGCATGGTTTCGCTGCCTGGCTATGCCACGCCCACCGAAGCCTTTGCCGCGCTGGAAGCGGGCGCCCACGGCCTCAAGCTGTTTCCCGCCGAAGCGGCCAGCCCACCCGTGCTCAAGGCGCAACTGGCAGTGATCCCGCGCCATGTGCCGGTGCTCGCCGTGGGCGGCGTGACGCCGGAAAACCTGTCTGACTGGATGGCGGCTGGCGCGGCCGGCGGCGGCCTGGGTTCGGCGCTCTACAAGGCCGGGCGCAGCGTGGAAGACGTGGCCAAGGCGGCCAAGGCCTTTGTGGCCGAAGTGCACCGCCTGATCGATTGAGACCTCGCAGCGCATAAATTTCTTCGTCACCCCTGGCTTGACCTGGGGTCTCGCTTTCTTCCGGCCTCGCACTTTGGGTCAAGAAAAGCGGGACCCCGGATCAAGTCCGGGGTGACGTGTTCAGGAAACGCAGACGCAAAAAAAAACGGCAGCGCGGGGATTATCCGCGCTGCCGGCAAGGTGGACTTCATGCGTCGAAGTCAGAACTTGTAGCCGACCGTGGCAAAGACCTGGCGCGGCGGGATATATTCCACGCTGGTGGTGCCAGAACCATAAGGATCGGCGAACTTGTTGCTCACCCCGGCCTTGTCGGTGATGTTGGTGCCGGTCACCGAGAAGGTGAAAGGCGAAGCATCCGGCTTGTACTGGATCATCACGTTGCCGATGGTATAGGCCGGCACGGTATCGAACTGCGGCACGTTGAAGATGCGCGAGTTGAACTTGCCGCGATAGACCACTTCGCCGCGCAGCATGAGTTCGCCCGGGCCCACCGGGGCGGTATACGTGGCGGCAAAGCTGCCCTGCACGCCCGGCAGCTTGGGGATCTTCTTGCCGTTGGTGTTGGTCGAAGCCGCCATGACGGCGGAAATCACCCGCGAGTCATAGTACCAGCCCGCGGGATAGCCCAGCGCCGCATACGTGGTGGCGCGAATGTCTTGTGCGGTCTGCTTGTCGATCGTGTAGTAATCGCCGTGGAACTTGCCTTCAGCCAGGGCCAGGTTGCCGTCGAAGCGCAATTGCTTGGTCGGCGCCCAGGTGGTTTCGAATTCCACGCCATAGGTTTCCGCGCGCGGGATGTTGGCGGTGCCGCCGGCAAAGGGCACCGGATCTTCGGCGGTGAACTGGAAATCCTTGTACCAGTAGTAATAGCCCGCGACGTTGAGGCGCAGCGTCTTGTCGAAGAATTCGTTCTTCGAACCCACTTCGGCCGCCCAGACGGTTTCCTTGCGGTACGTGCTCTTCACAAAGATGGAATCGCCGCTGAACGTCACGCCGCTGGGCTTGTAGCCCTTGGAGCCGGTGACATAGAGCATGTTGGTGGGCGTCACCTGGTATTGCACGCTGACCTTGCCGGTCACCGCGTCGCTGGTGGCGGTGCGCGGTGGCACGACGGCGAAATACTGCACCGGCTGGGCGGAAATCTTGTCCCAGCTATAACGCGCGCCGCCGATCAGATCCAGCTTGTCGGTGGCGTGGATCACTGCCTGGCCATAGCCGGCCCACGAGGTGTGCTGATAGGGGCTGTCGGTCTGGAACGACACCGCCTCGCCCGTGGCGGGATCGGTTGAAAAGCCGCCGGTGGTATATTCCAGGATGTTCTGCAGGGCGTGCTGGCGCAGGTAGAAGCCGCCGACCACCCATTCGACCGACTTGTTGGGCGTGGACGAGGCCGAGACTTCCTGCGTCCAGGTGCTGCTCATGTCCTGCCACTTGACGATGTTGTCGTGATAGTTGGCATAGACGAAGCGGTCGTTGTCGCCGCTCTGGTTCTTGTTGAGGTACTGGTAGGCGGTCACCGACTTGAGCACGACCTTGTCATCGATCGTCTGCGCGATCGACAGGTAGGCCATGCGCGTCTTGGTGACGTACTTGCCGCCATAATCCTGGTTCACCACGCGCGGGTCGGAACTGGGATCGGCGATGTAGGTGGTGCTGCCGGCGGCCGGATCGGTGCTGCACAGCAGGCACTTTTGCAGCGCGGCGTTGTGGCTGGCGTCGAACGACTGCGCCGAAAGCGTCACGGTGGTGTCGGGCGAGGGCTGCCACAGCAGCGAGACATGGCCGCCGATGTTGTTGGCATCGTCCAGCGGATACTTGGCATAACCGGGCACGCCCGCGGCATAGCCATAGCCATCGTGGCGCAGGTATTGCACCGTGCCGCGCAGGGCGAGCGTCTCGGCAATCGGCACGTTGAGCGTGCCCATGGCGCGCACATAGTTGTAGTTGCCATAGGAAAGCTGGGCTTCGCCGGTATACTGGCCCAGCACCGGCTTGCGCGTGATCACGTTGATGGCGCCGCCGGTGGACGTCTGGCCGAACACGGTGCCCTGCGGCCCGCGCAGCACTTCCACGTGATCCACATCGAGCAGATCCTGGTTCAGGGCCACGACGTGGGCGATATAGACCCCGTCGATGTGGAAAGCGACGCCGGGCTGCGAATTGGGATTCTGCGCGGTTTCATAACCAACGCCGCGAATGGCGATGACACGTTCGTTGCCCTCGCTCTTGGTCACGGTCAGGCCGGGAACGAAGCCGTTCAGATCGGCCAGTTCCGTGGCGTTGCGCTGGCGCAGCGCCTCGTCGGAAACGGCGCTGATCGCAATCGGGGCCGATTGCAGGTTCACTTCGCGCTTTTCGCCGTTGACCACGATGGTGCCGATGGGGCTGCCATCGGCATCAAGTTCGGGTGCGGCCACGGGAGCCGGTTCGGGCGCGGCTTCGGCGGCGCGGGCAGAGGTGGCGGCAAGCGCCAGTAGCGATGCAGTGGCAGTGAGCAGGACGGATGACGGGCGCATGGGTTTCCCCCCTCGAAAAATGCTTTTCATCGCTTTCAGGCAGCCCCTCGGCTGTGTTTTCTCCCTGAACCTGGCCTTGATCGTGGCAGGCATGTTTGTGGCGCCAGCATCGGTGGACATGCGGTCCGCGGTCTTGCGCGGCAACGCACGAATAGTTGACCGATCGGCATTGCAGCAAGCGCCATGTTGCGATGCGGTGCGCCACGGATGCCGGAATCTTGCCTACTGGTTGCGGGTGCTGTCCAAATCTCTTGCGCGCAGGGACAAGACGTGGCGCACTGCATCATGCCACGTCCGGCCCAGGCAAACGCCCGCCAAGACGCAAAGGAACATAGCCTTGTCCGTGATCACGCCTTCCGCCCCCGTGCTATCCCCGGTGACCAGCCGTGCCGCCTGGCGCGGCGACGAGCTCGCCCGCGGCCAGGACTGGGTCTACGAACTTTCGCCCGCGCAGATTGCCGAGCTGGAAGCGCTGGGCACGCGCTTCATGGCCGAAAACCCCGATCTGCGCACGGTACAGGCGCAGGACTATCCGCTGGTGGAAACGGCCCAGGCTTGCGAGGAATGGCGCCAGGAAGTGGATTTCGGGCGCGGCTTCGTGCTGGTGCGGGGCCTGCGGGCAGAGCTCTATTCCGATGCCCTGTCGTGCGCGATCTATTACGTCCTTGGCTTGCACATGGGCGATCCCATCCGCCAGAACGAGATGGGCGACCTGATCGATCACGTCTATGCCACGTCAGACAAGACGATGGACGATCCCACCGCGCTGTCGTCCAAGGTGCGCGACAAGCTGGTCTACCATTCGGACAGTTCCGATATCGTCGCGCTGATGTGCCTGCGCGGCGCGCGCGAAGGGGGGCTTTCGTGCCTGGTTTCGGGCGCGGAAATCTATAACGAGATCCTGCGTCGGCGGCCCGACCTGGCGCCTTTGCTGTTCGAACCATTCCACTGGGACTGGCGCCGCCAGGACCACGAGGCGCCGGCCGATACCTATACTTCGCCGATCGTCAGCCTGGAGCAGGGCGTGTTCAGCATGTATGCCGGCTCGCTCTATATCCTGACGGCGCAGGAATATCCCGGCGTTCCGCAGTTGACCGAAGACCAGATCGAGGTGCTGCGCCTGTTCGACGAGATCACCTATGAAGAAGGCATGGCGATCGAGATGGATTTCCGCCCCGGCGATATCCAGTGGCTGTCGAACTATGCCGCGCTCCATGCCCGCACCACGTTCTGGGACTGGCCCGAACCGCAACGCAAGCGCCACTTGCTGCGCCTGTGGCTGTCGAGCAAGGGCACGCGCCCGGTGGTCGAAGGCTTTGGCAAGAATGGCGTGGTCCAGCACCGCGCGGCCCCGCGCGACGGCGCGGCCGAGCATCCCGATGCGCATTTCGACGTGCGCGGCATGTCGGTGCCCCGCCTGATCGCCTGACGCAAACGCGCCGAACAAGTCAGCCCGGCGGAGCGATCCGCCGGGCTTTTTCGTGGGTCGCGTCGGAAACAGGCACGCGCCGGTGCCCCATTAGATGATCGTCACCCCGGACTTGATCCGGGGTCCCGCTTCTTTCTCGGCAGCAAACAGAAAAGCGGGATCCCGGGTCAAGCCCGGGATGACGGGGCCAGGATAACCTGGTGGCGGGGCCGCAGCGCAGCTGCCGCCAGCGCCACTGGCAGGCATGCGCCACCCAGCAGCCAAAGCGCCCCGGCATAGCTGCCGGTCCATTGCGCCAGAACCCCGGCCAGGCCCGGCCCCAGCGCGGCAAGGCCGGCGAGCGTCCAGCACAGGGCCAGGCCCGCCGTGCCGGTTTCGGGGCCGAACCAGTCCATCAGCAGCACCGTCACCGCCATTGCGACGAGCGCCGAACCGACTCCGAAGAGGGGGACGAAGCCCCAGTTGACCATGGGCGCACCGCCTTGTGCCAGGGCGCCCATGCCCAGCGCGGTGGCGACCATGGCGAGGGTGAGCAGCGTGACCGCCCGCACATGGCGCAGGGCAAATCCGGCAAGGCCGGTGCCGAGTGCGCCGAGCAGCCCTTGCACGGCCAGAACGCGCGCCACGGCGCCGTCGCTCCAGCCAAGGGCGGGGGTAAGATGCGCGGGCGCAACGCTCAGTGCGGTCATGATCACCGCCTGGCTCAGGACCATGGCCAGGGCCAGCACGGCAAAGCGCGCGTTCAGCAGCGGGCGCCACCAGCCAGCCGTGCGCGGCGCATCGGGGCTATGAGACTCTGGCGGATCGCGCAGGACCAGGAACAGCAGCGCGGCAAGTGTTAGCGCGATGGCGCAAGTGCCGCGCCAATAGCCGATGCCGCCGTCAATCAGCGCCTGCCCCACGGCCGGCCCGGCGGCATTGCCCAGCGCGCCGGTCATCAAGTAAAGCCCCAGCACGCGCTCGGTGCGCGGGCCGGACCAGCCCGCGATCATCGTATAGGCGGGGGTGTTGGCGAGCAGCGAAAACCCGGCGCCCACCAGCGCCATGGCCGGCAGCAGCAGGCCAAGGCCGGTGGCCAACCCGGCAAGGGCGAGGCCCGCCGCCATGACCAGCGCGCCGCCGGTCATCGTCAGCCGCCCGCCGATGCGTGCCATCAGCCACACCGGCAGCGTGGCCCCCACGCTGGCGCCGACGATCACCATGGTGAAGGCCGCGCCCAGCGCCGCCGGGCCAAGCTGCAGCGCCTGGCCGCTGGCAAACAGCGCCAGCCCCATGCCGGCAAAGACAATGCCCTGGCCGGCAAACAGCGCCAGCGACACGGCCGCCGCCACCGCGCCTTCACGCCAGGTGAACGCGCGCGCGGCCTGGTTCATTCGGGCTTTTCGCCCAGGATCTGCACGCGATAGCCCGAGCGCACTTGCGGGAAATAGTCCCAGATCGCCGAATGCTGCGCGCAGCGATTGTCCCAGAACGCGATGGAATGCTGCGCCCAGCGGAAGCGGCACTGGAACATCGGGTGCTGCACGTGTTCGTAGAGATAGCTCAGGATCGCGCGGCTCTCGATGGCGGGAATGCCCTCGATATGGGTGGTGAAGCCACGGTTCACATAGATGCACTTCTTGCCGGTGACGGGATGGGTGCGGATCACCGGGTGGCTGTGGCGCGGCAGCTTCATGCCTTCGGGCGTGATTCCGCCAAAGCCGACCACGGCATCGTGCACGGCGGTCAAGCCTTCGAGATAGGCCTTCATCCGGTCAGACAGCGCATCATAGGCGGCGTACATGTTGGAAAACACGGTATCGCCGCCCACCGGGGGGATGGTGTGAAGATAGAGGATCGAGCCCATCGGCGGCGCTTCGTCGCAGCTCATGTCCGAATGCCAGTCCTCGCCGGCCACGAACGTGCTGTTCTCGTCGGCGTGGATGATCGTCACTTCGGGGTGGCCGGGTACCTGCCAGGGCTTGGTGCTGGGCGCGATGTGCACGCCGCCGAAATATTGCGCCAGGCGGATATGGTCTTCGTGGGAAAGCGGCTGGTCGCGGAAGAACAGCACCAGGCGATCGGCCATCGCGGCTTTCAATTCGGCCACTTGCGCCTCGCTCAGCGGCTTGGTCAGGTCCAGGCCGGAAACCTCGCCACCGATCGCGGGGGTCAGTTGGGATACCGAAATCGTTTCATAGGTCATCGCAAGATTTGCCTTCTTCAAAGAAGCGGCCAGGCCATGCGCAGCGGCAGGCCCGAGCGGGAAACCACGGCCTGCGCAGCATCCTGCGCCTGGGCCAGCAAGAGATCTTCATCGATGGTGGTGCAGCGCCCGGCCTCGACCAGGCGTTTGCCGTCCACCCACACGCTGTGCACGCCGCGCCCATCGGCCGACCACACCAGTTGCTGCGCGGGATTGTGCAATGGCACCCATTCGGGCCGGCGCGCATCGTGCAGCACCAGGTCTGCCCGCGCGCCCACGCTCAGCGTGCCGACCTGGCCTTGCAGCCCCATGGCGCGCGCGCCGTTGACGGTGAGCATTTCCAGCGCGCTTTCGGCCGGGAACAGCGCAGTATCGCCGCGCGCGTCCTTCCACAATCCGGCCATCAGCCGCGCCGAAGGTATCAGGTCGTGGCGGTCGCCGCCATCGGTGCCCAGCGCGATATTCACGCCCGCTGCGGCCATTTCGGGAAACAGCCCGCGCGTGGTGGCCTGGTAGCCACCCTTGAGCGAGGCTTCGGGGCAGTGCACCACATGGGTGCCGCTCTGCGCCAGCAACGCCACTTCGCTCGCGTCCACATGCACCATGTGCACCAGCGATAGATGGTCACCCAGCACGCCCAGGTCTGCCAGCCATTGCACCGGCCGCTTGCCGGTGTTGGCCAGGTACCACTCCGGGTCGCCCACGGCGGGTGCCATGTGCGCCGCAATACGCAAGCCGCGCTCGCGCGCGATGGCGGTGGCGGCCTGCCACAGTTCGCCCGTGTTGGTCATGTGCCCGACCAGCAGCGGCCAGGCGGCGATCAGCCGCCCATCGTCGGGCCAGGCGGCCAGGTCCGTCTCGAACGCATCGAGCGCCGCGCGGGTGAGCGTGGCCTGGTCGTCTCCGGGGGCAAAGGCGCGGTCCATGCACCAGCGCCCGATGCGGCCACGGATGCCGGTGCCCTCCAGCGCCTGCGCTACCGCGTCGAACGCGATCAGCGTGCCTGCCTCCAGGAACGTGGTGGTGCCGGTCTTGAGCATGGCCAGCACCGCCAGCCGCGCGGCAATCGCCTGCTCTTCCGGCGTATGACCCTGATAGAGCGGGATCACCCACTGGTTCAGCCCTTCGTCGAACGGCAGCGCCTCGGGCAGGAAATTGCGCAGCAGCGTTTCGGTCAGGTGCACATGGGCGTTGACGAAGCCGGGCGTGGCCACGAACCCGTGCGCGTCGATCACCTCGCGCGGGGCCACCTTGGCGGCCACGTCCGCGCTTGGCCCCACGGCCACGATCCGTCCCTCCGCCATGGCCACGGCGCCATCGCGGATCACGCGGCGCCGCGCGTCCATCGTCACCAACATGGCGCCAGTGACCAGGGTATCTACCGACAGCACGTCAGCCAAAGCGGAAGGCCGAAATGTCGGCCATCATCACGTTGTCGGTGAAATCGCGCTTGCCCGGCGCATCGGCAGCGGCACCTGCCGCCACCATCAGCGGGATGAGATGCTCTTCGCGCGGATGGCTCTGCCGCCCGGCCGGCGCACTGGCCCATTGCGACAGCGCCTGCCAGCGCGCCTGCGGTTCGCCTTCGATGGCCTGGGTCAGCCAGGCATCGAACGTGGCCGAAGGCTGCGTGGCGGCGGGCGAGAAGAACGCGCGCATATTGTGGAAGCTCATCCCCGAACCCACGATCAGCACGCCTTCCTCGCGCAGGGCGCCCAGCGCCCGGCCGCAGCGCAAGTGTTCTTCAGGATCGAGATCGCGCTTGAGCGAGAGCGGCACCACCGGAATATCGGCCTCGGGCGTGACGAGCAGGAAGGGAATGAACACGCCATGGTCGAACCCGCGGCGTTCGTCCGTGCGTGCGGGCAGCCCTTCGGCCTTGATCAGCTCCACGATCCGCTCGGCCAGTGCCGGTGCGCCGGGCGCGGGGAATTGCAGTTCGTAAGTGTGCGGGGGGAAGCCGTAGTAGTCATAGATCATGGCGGGCGCCGAGGCGGTGGAGGCGGTGAAGGCGTCTTCCTCCCAATGCCCGGAAATGACCACGATGCCCTTGGGCCTTTCCGGCAGGCTGGCGATCAGGCCCTTCAGGTAAGCGGCAGTCTTGTCCCAGGCATCGGCCGGGCCACCCATCGCGCGCCAATCCATGAAAAAGCACGGGCCACCGCCATGGGGAATGAACAGGCTGGGCATCCGGGTTGCGGAATCGGGCATGACGTCGCTTGGCTCCTTGGGCATCGGCATTATCGCATCATCGTCACCCCGGCTTGATCCGGGGTGACGGATGCAAAGCCGCAACGATCGGTTCTCGATGATCAAACCATCGCCCACCGCCTAGAAGCGCAGGCCTCTGCTGTCTTGACGGCACGCGCAAGCAATTTTGCATGGCGCGCGCGGAGCATGGCCAAGTGCCTGGAAAACCGCGTTCCGCATGGGGGCCAAGTTGATGGCTGGCGCCCTCGTTCTTGCTGGCGGGCTTGCGCGCTTGGCAAGCGCGCGGGGGTGGGGTTTGATGCGCTTGCCATCCATAGTTCAGGGACTCGTTGCGCCACATGTCCGCCAGCCACGCCCGTCAGGCCGCCCAGGTTGCCATCGCCGCCACCATTGCCAACACGCTGTGCATGACGGCGGCGATTTCCGCCACGATCGGCGTGTTCCTGGTGCCGATCGCCGAGGATTTCGGCTGGCCGCGCGCCGGGGTTTCCGGCGTGCTCGGGCTGATCTCGGTGATCAGCGCGATCAGCTATCCCCTGATCGGCCGGGCGATGGACCGCTTTGGCGCGCGCTGGCTCTTGCTGGTGGGCAATCTGGGCTTGGCGGCAGGTATCCTGCTGGTTTCACGCGCCAGCGGCACGATGCTGGACTTCTACTGGCGCTTTGCCGTGGTGGGCCTGTTCGGCACGATGGCGGCCACGGGCATGGTCAGCAAGGTGGTGTCCAACTGGTTCGATGCGCGGCGCGGGCTCATGCTGGGCGTGACGGCAGGCGTGGGCAATGGCGTGGGCGCCACGATCATGCCGATCGTGGCCGGGCTGGTGCTGACCAGCCATGGCTGGCGCGCGGGCTATGCCACGATCGGGATGATCGTGGCGCTGGCCGCGCCGTTCATTGCGCTGTGGCTGCGCGATGCGCCCCCGGCAGTGCAAGGCGCGCCGGCGGCGCCGCTGGCCAGCGGCATGAGCCTGGGCCAGGCCATGCGCACCAGCGCGTTCTGGCTGATGCTGCTGGCCGTGGCGGCCGGCGCTGGCGGGATGACCGCGATGTTCACCCACGTGGTGCCGATCCTGACCGGCCATGGCGTTGGCCTGGCAGAGGCAACCGGCGTGGTGGCGGTGTTCGCCCTGGTCACGGCCGGATGGCAGGTCGTGACCGGCGGGTTGCTCGATCGCTTTCGCACCCCGCGCCTGCTGCTGCCGATGTATGCCAGCGCGATGATCGGCATGGTCGTGCTGCAATTCTACACGGGCAGCCTGGCAATCATCCTGGCCGGCGCGCTGCTCGGCATCGGCATGGGCGCGGAATATGCCGCGCTTTCTTACTTCGTGTCGCGCTATTTCGGGCTGCGCCACTTCGGCACGATCGTGGGCACGTTCTATGCCGTGGTGGCCTTCATCCAGGGCGTGGCGCCGATGCTGATGGACATGAGCTTTGACCGCACCGGCTCTTATGCCGGGGCAACGCTCACCATCGTCGGCGCCCTGGCGGCCGGCATGGTGCTGCTCGCCCTGCTGCCGCACCCCGATCGCTTTGCCCAAGGGCAGGGGCGCCGGGCCGATGACGTGGCGCCGGGCGATCTGGTGCTGGCCTGATGACCGTCGTCGTTTTCGGATCGATCAACCGCGATCTGGTGATGCGCGTGCCGCGCCTGCCGCTGGCGGGGGAAACCGTCGCGGCCACCAGCTATGACCTGTTGCCCGGTGGCAAGGGCGCCAACCAGGCCGTCGCCGCGGCGCGCCAGGGCGTGCCCACCGTGATGCTGGGCGCGGTGGGCCATGATGCCCACGGCGATGCCATGCTGGCTGCACTGGCGCAGGCGGGCGTGGGCACTGGCGCCATCGCGCGTCTGCCCGGCCCGACGGGCCTGGCGCATGTGTTCGTTTCCGATGAAGGCGAAAACCAGATCGTCATTGTCGGTGGCGCCAATGCGGCGCTGCCCGCGCCCGATGTCTTTCCCGCCGGCGCAGCGATCGCCGTGGCCCAGGCCGAAGTGCCCACCGCGGCCGTGGCGCGCTTCCTGGCCCTTGCGCACGAAGTTGGCGCACGCACGCTTTACAACGCGGCGCCTGCGCTGGCCGAGGGGCGGGCGATCCTGCCGCTGGCCGATATCGTGGTGGTCAACGAAACCGAACTGGCGTTTTTCCTGGGCGAAGCCGTGCCAGAAGGCGATACCGCCCTTGCCGCTGCGGCGCGGCGCCTGATGGCGCGTGAGGGCCAATGGGTCATCGTCACGCTGGGTGGGGCTGGTGTTATTGCTGAAGGGCCGGGCGGCACTGTCCGCCTGCCCGCACGCGCCGTGCCGGTGGTGGACACGACCGGTGCGGGCGACACCTTCTGCGGCGTACTTGCCGCGCGGCTGGCGCAAGGCGAGAGCATGGCCCAATCGCTCGCCGTGGCGGTGTTCGCCGCCGGCCTTTCCGTCCAGCGCCTGGGCGCTGCTGCCTCCATGCCCACGCGGGCAGAGGTGGATGCGGGGCTGGCCTTGCTGGACCACTGACGCTGCGGTCGGCAGCGGGGGGCTTCGACAAGCGCCACCCGAACGGAATTCAACGAAAATTCCCCCGCCTCCGTTCGCCCTGAGCCTGTTGAAGGGCGCCTGCACTGCACGTGCCAAATCGAAATACAAAAAGCGCCGGAAAGCCCAAGGCTCTCCGGCGCTTCCTTGCGACCCTCTACAGGGCTTACTTGGGATCCTTGACCACGCCCTTGGCGGGGAACATGTCGCGGTCGATGCGGGCGTGCACGCCCAGGGTGCCGTCCACCACTTGCGTCACGCCGAAATCGGCGGCCACGCTCATCAGCGAATAGGCATCGTTGCGCGAAAGGCCGACTTGCTCGCCCAGCAGATGGAGCATGTCGAGCGAGGCGTTCTTCATCGCCGCGTCCAGATCGTCGCCAAAGCCATGGACGATCCAGTGCTTGGGCGTTTCCAGCAGGGGCGAGGGGAAATCGAAGTCCTTGCGCAGGATGATCTGGAACAGGCAGTTGAGCGAGCTTTCGATCGCCGTGCCGGAAATCTCGCCATCGCCCTGGCTCACGTGCGGATCGCCGATCGAGAACAGCCCACCCTTGACCTGGCACTTGTAATACATCGTGGCGCCCGCGCCGATGCGCCAGTTGTCGATGTTGCCGCCGTGCAGGCCGGGGGGAATGGTGCTGACCGGCTCGTTCACCGCCGGGGCCACGCCGGCGGTGCCCAGGTGCGGGCGGGCCGGGATGGTCACGCCGGGGAGCGCAGGCTGGCGATCGCACACCGGGCAATTGGTAATCGTGCCGGGCACCAGGTACTTGCCCGGAAAGTCATAGGCATAAAGCGCGCTTGCGGTCTGCGTGGTAGGATCGAGCTGGTAGATCGTCACCCGCTCTTTCTCGTCGAATTCCTGATAGAGGTGGCCCCAGTTGGCCGCCAGGTTCGAGCCATAGTTGTTGCGCGGCACCATCTGGAGATAGCGCACTTCCAGCATGTCGCCCGGCTCGGCCCCTTCCACGAAGATCGGCCCGGTCATGATATGAACGCCGGGCGCGCGCGTGGTGGGGTCGATCTCCTTGAAGATGCGCTCCACCCCTTCGTCGAACATCAGCTCGGGCGCGTCGCCCGCGTGGTGGGTCACGGCTTCGGCATGAACCAGGTCGCCACTGCGAATCGTGAGCGCCGGTTTGATGTCGGGCGAAAAATAGCCCCAGTGCACGGTCTCGGGCGTGGCTTTGAGATAGTGCAGGGCGCCGGGCGCCGTATCCGCCTGCCGATGGCCGTGGTTGCAGACCAAACTCATGCGTGTGCCTCGTTTCGATGGGTATCAGGACGGCATCGTTTTCGGGCCAATGCTGCGCTGCGGTCTTGTTTGCGCGCGCCCTATGACTTGGCCTGATGACCGGGCCCGCCGAACGCCCGGGTCAACAATCGGTGCGCGCAGGTCCAAGCCGCGCAAGGCCTACCCGCGCCACAAGGCGGCATCGTTCAATTGGCCCATGAAAGGCGCGCCGATGCCCAATACCTTGATCTTTGTCGACATGCCCAGCGACGATCCCGCCGCGGCAGGGCGATTCTATGCCGAAGTGTTCGGCTGGCAGAACGATGAGAAGCCTGCCGGCGTCTATCATCGCATGGTGCCGGGCGGACAGTTGAAGAATCCCGATGGCAGCGACAGCGCGATCGGCAACCTGCACCTGGGCATTTTCGATGCTGCCAATGCCCGCCCGCATCCGCAGGCCGAAGGGGTGGAACCGCGCGCCCTTGCCACGCAGGGCCGCAAGCCGCGTATCTGGATCCTGATCAGCGACGATGACAGCGCCGATCGCATTCTGGCTGCGGCCGAAGAGCGTGGCGCTACGATCCTGTGGCGCAACCACTATTGGTCCACCTTCAACGGGTATAACCATGCGTTCCAGGATCCCTGGGGCAACGAAATCCTGCTGTGGGGCAAGGCTGGTCCCGATCCGCAAGTGCCAGCCGATTTCACCCGCGAATAAGCGCCGAATTCCATATTGCAGCGCAGCACGAGTTGCCGCACAGTTTCAACAATTCGTGCTGCCCTGCTCAAGACCCACGCCAGGCACTGCCGTTATGGTGCCGACAGACCCCGCCAAGACCCGAATTGTTCAGGAGTTTGCGCCCGTGACCCTCGTTACCGACAGCTTCATCCACTCGCTTGGGAGTTCTGCCACGGACCTCGCCGAGGCGGAGACCCTGCCGCCCGAGTGCTATACCAGCGCCGAATTCTATGAGTTCGAGAAAGAAGCGCTCTACAACCACGAATGGCTCTGCGTGGGCCGCGCCGATTGGGTGGCCAAGCCGGGTGACTATTTCTCCACCCGCGTGATCGGCGAACCCATCCTGGTATCGCGCACCCTGGATGGTGAAATCCGTGCCATGTCCGCGGTGTGCCAGCACCGCGCCATGCTGGTGGCCGAAGGGCATGGCAATGCGCGCGGCTTCCTGTGCCCCTATCACCACTGGAGCTACAACCTCGATGGCAAGCTCGTCGCCGCGCCGGCGATGAGCAAGACCTGCAATTTCGACAAGGCGCAATACAGCCTGCCCACCTTCAAGGTGGAGCTGTGGAACGGCTTCATCTTCATCAACTTCGATGCCGATGCCGCTCCGTTGGCCCCGCGCCTGACCGCCGTGGCCGAGGCCATTGCCGGCTATGACCTGGCCGGGGCCGAAGGGCCGCGCCCCGATCCGGCGCCCACGCTGCCGTGGAACTGGAAGGTCATGTTCGAAAACAACAACGATGGCTATCACGCCAGCCGCCTGCACCACGGGCCGCTGCACGATTTCGTGCCATCGGGCCTGGCGGTGTTCCCCGAAAGCGATCCGGCCGACGGCGGGTTCCTGCGCTTCAACGGCACCTTGCATGCCGATGCGAGCTTCAACGCCACGCAAAAGGCGGTCTTGCCGGTGTTCCCCGGCCTTTCCGACGAAGCGCGCATGCGCATGACCTTTGCCAATATCCCGCCCACGCTCAGCCTGGTGATGATGAGCGACATGGTGATCTACCTGATCCTGCGGCCCACCGGCCCGGAATCGCTGGAGATGGACACCGGCTTCCTGTTCGCGCCCGGCGCGATGGCCGATCCCGCTTTCGATCACAAGCTGGACATGAACATTCGCGCTTCGGGGCACATCATCGCGCAGGATCTGCACGTGGATGAACTGGTGCAGCAGGGCCTGCGTTCGCGCTTTGCCCCGCGTGGCCGCTATTCCTGGCAGGAAGGCGCGCAGGGCCAGTTCAACAAGTGGTTGGTGCACCGCTATCGTGCCACGCACGAACGGCTGTCGGGCTCGTCGCCATCGCATGGCGAGCTGGTTCGCACCTGACCCGAAGCGGGGCAACCTTGTTTGCGGCGCAGCATTGCGTGTCATCACAGATGGCGTAAGGTGGTTGCCAGGCCGGTAATCATAAGCCGCGCCGCCAACAGGGTCGATCACCGCGTCTCGCGTTGCGTTTCGCGTTTCAGGGGGCAAGCCGTTGCGCTTTACCACCAATGCCTATCCGCGCGAGCAGCGCCAGGATGCCTGGCGTTTTGCGCTGCAACGCGTCAGCCTCGAAGTTCTGGCCAGCGCCGAGGAGCTCTATGGCGAGCTGGTGAGCTTCACCAGCGGCCAGGGCATCCAGTTCGTGCGCGTGACGGGCAATGGCCAGCGCCTGGCGATCGACATGGCGCAGGATGCGCCCAGCTTCTGGCTGGTGCTGCTGCTCGAAGGGCGGCTGGCGGCAGTGCAGGGCACCACCGCGATCGAGCTGTCCGAAGGCGACATTCTCTATGGCGGCGGCTCTGCTCGCACGCAGATCGACCTCAATGGCGAGCATCGTTTCCTGCTGGTCAAAGTGCCCCATGCGCTGCCCGCGCTGCGCTCACGCTCCGCAT
Source organism: Novosphingobium rhizosphaerae (assembly GCF_050920675.1). Classification (NCBI taxonomy): domain Bacteria; kingdom Pseudomonadati; phylum Pseudomonadota; class Alphaproteobacteria; order Sphingomonadales; family Sphingomonadaceae; genus Novosphingobium; species Novosphingobium rhizosphaerae. Next base: position 3,847,428 of record NZ_CP137861.1, on the reverse strand, counting down.
TGCCTTCGCAGATCAGCAACCTGATTGCCGACGAGGCGATCGGCCGCATGCTTTCCGCGCTGTTGCGCTCGGTGGCCGATACCATCGTCGATGTTTCTGACGACCAGATCCGCCCGGTGGAACTGGCGCTGCCCGAATTCATCGCCGCCACGCTGCTCGACAAGGCGCCGGTCAAGGAACTGGGCGGCGCGGCGGGCGCGCGTGCCGCGATCCTGGAGCGGGTGTTCCAGTCGATCGAGATGCGCCTGTCCGATCCCAACCTGTCGATCCACCAGATCGCCGCCGAACACCGCATTTCGCCCCGCTACCTGCAAAAGCTGTTCGAAAGCGCGGGCGAAAGCTTCAGCCAGTTCGTGAAGTTCCGCCGGCTGGAACGCTGCCGGCTCGACCTTGGCAGCCCCTTGCACGCGCAGCGCTCGATTTCCGAAATCCTCTATCAATGGGGTTTCAACGACAGCGCCAGCTTCAGCCGCGCGTTCCGCGAACGCTATGGCATGAGCCCGCGCGAATACCGCAAGGTCGGCGCGCTGCCCGAAGAAACCGCGGAAGCGCCCCGGCGCGGCCGGCCCAGCGTGCTCAAGGATGCCAAGCCCGAAGAGCGCGAGGAAGCCCCGTCCACCGCGCCGCTCGATCCCTTGGTGGAGGCCGATGGGCTGGTGGAAGACGTGCAGGTGGATGCTGCCCCCGGCGTGCGCCACCACGTGCTGCCGGTGCGGCCCGATACGATCCACTGGGGCTATTTCAGCAAGCACCTGAAGCCTGCGCTGGAAGTCTGCTCGGGCGATTACGTGACCGTGGAAACGCTCACCCACCACGCCAACGACGATGCCGAGCGGATGATCCATGGCGATCCGGCGGCCGAGGCGATCTATCGCTGGACGGCCGAGGGCAAAGTGGTCGACCGGCGCGGCGCCGGGCCGCTCGATGCTTCGGTCGTCGGGCGCGGGCCGGGCGAAGGGTTTGGCGTGCACATCTGCACCGGCCCCATCGCCATTTCCGGGGCCGAACCGGGCGACGTGGTGCAAGTGCGCATCCTCGACATCGACCCGCGCCCCAGCCGCAACCCGCGCTTTGTGGGCCGCGCGTTCGGCAGCAACGTGGCGGCCTATTGGGGATTTCACTATGCCGAACTAATCACGGAGCCGAAGCCGCGCGAAGTGATCACCATTTACGAGATCGAAAAGGGCGCCGGCCTGCCGCTGGCCCATGCGGTCTACAACTATCGCTGGACCCCGCAGACCGATCCATCGGGCGTGATCCACCCGATGTACGATTACCCCGGCGTGCCGGTTGACCCGGAAACGATCGAGAAGAATTTCAACGTCCTGCGCGATATCGAAATCCCGGTTCGGCCGCATTTCGGCGTGGTGGCGATGGCGCCGGCCCATGCCGATCTGGTCGATTCGGTGCCACCGGCCAATTTCGGCGGCAATATCGACAATTGGCGGCTGGGGCCGGGCGCCAGCGTGTTCCTGCCGGTTGCGGTGCCCGGCGGCCTGCTTTCGCTGGGCGATCCCCATGCCAGCCAGGGCGATGGCGAACTATGTGGCACGGCCATCGAATGCTCGATGACCGCCGTGATCCAGGTGATCCTGCACAAGGCCAAGGGCGCGCCAGCGCATGTGCGCGAGCTGGATTATCCGATGATCGAGACGCCCACCGAATATGTGATCCTGGGTTTTTCCAATCCCGATTACCTGCGCGATCTGGGCACGAAGGCGCAGAGCGAGGTCTACAAGCGCTCGTCCATCGATGCGGCGATGCGCGACGCGTTCCGCAAGGCGCGCCGTTTCCTCATGACCATCCGCGACCTGACCGAGGACGAGGCGATCTCGCTGCTTTCGGTCGGCGTGGATTTCGGGATCAGCCAGGTGGCCAACGGCAACTGGGGCGTGCACGCCGTGATCCGCAAGGCTCTTTTCACCAGCTGAGGCCTTGGTAGTGCGGGGGCGCCGCCCTATTGGGCGGCTTCAGCCTCTGTCGCCGCGATCGCCAGGGTGTAGCCCTGCCAGCGATCGAATTGCCCGGCCAGCGCGCCCAGTTCGTGTTCGGCATAGTGCAGCGCGTCTTCGCCCAGCAGCAGCACCAGCGGCGGTTCGGGTTCGTCGAGCGCGGCCAGGATCGCCTGGGCGGCCAGGGCAGGGCAGCCGGGTTCCGACCCATGCTTTTCCTGCAGGATCTTGCGCGCCATGTGCGCGGTGCCGGCATAGTCGGCAATGGTGGGTTCCGCGCCGGGCAGCCGCTCTGCCGAAAAGGCCGTGCGCAGGCCGCCGGGCGCCACGTTCGTCACCTTGATGCCGAGCGGCGCCACTTCCTGGGCCAGGGTGCGCCCCAGGCATTCCAGCGCAAACTTGGTGGCGCCATAGATCGCCGTGCCGTGCCAGGCGGCGAGGCCCGACACCGAGGTGATGTTGACGATATGCCCGGCGCGGCGCGCGCGCATGGCCGGCAGGGCCGCCTTGATCACGGCCATCGGGCCGAACAGGTTCACGTCGAACAGCGCGCGCGCATCATCAAGTGCGGTTTCCTCCACCGCGCCGGTAAAGCCGCGCCCGGCGTTGTTGACCACATAGTCGAGCGGCCCGACGAGCCCTTGCGCGGTGCGCACCACCACCTGCACGGCGGCTTCGTCGGTCACGTCCAGCTTCATCACATGGGCGCGGCCGGGGGCGAGCGCTGCGAACATCTCTGCATCGGCCTGGGCGCGCACCGTGCCGACGACGGCATCGCCGCGTGCCAGGGCCGCCTGGGCGAGGGCCAGCCCCAGGCCCGAACCGACGCCAGTGATGAACCAGTTTGCCATGCGCATGCGTTCCTTATCCAGTACACCCTCAGGCTAGGCGGGCCGCGGCAGCCCGTCTTGGCGTGGCGCGCATGGATTTGTGCACAATGGGTGCAGCGCTCGCTCTGCACAAACCTTGGTGCGCGTGGTGACAAGAAGCGTTGGCCAAGGCGCCCTAGCTTGCCTGCGATCCCAACCCAAGCCACACCTGTTCTCAACACTGCCAGATCACGGACCCGCCATGACCGACCCCGTTACGCCCGATACCCTCCCCACGGTTGCGCATTTCGGCCTTCCTTCCGACAGCGGCGGGCGCGACATCGGCATCTTCATGCCCATGGCCAATGGCGGCTGGATCATTTCCAAGAATTCGCCCCGGCTCGATGGCTCTTATGAATACAACCTCAAGGTGGCGAAGCTGGCCGACGAACTGGGGCTGGACTTCATCATGGCCATGGCCAAGTTCAAGGGATACGGCGGGGAAATCCAGCACTGGGAATCCTCGCTCGACAGCCCCCTGATGATGGCCGGCCTGGCCCAGGCGACTTCCCGCGTGAAAGTGTGGGCGACGATCCACACCCTGCTGCAGAACCCTGCGGTGGCCGCCAAGATGATCGCCACGCTCGATCAGATCAGCCATGGTCGCGCCGGGCTCAACGTGGTGACGGGCGCCTATCGCGGCGAATTCGCGCAGATGGGGGCTTGGCCCGAAGGCGTGGACCATGACGAGCGCTATGTCCTGGCGACGGAGTGGATCGAGGCGATCAAGCGCCTGTGGACCGAGGACCGTGTTTCGTCGCAGGGCAAGTATTTCACGCTGGACGATTGCACATCGTGGCCCAAGCCGCAGCAGCGCCCGTTCCTGGTCTGCGCCGGCACGTCGAAAGCCGGCGTGCGCTTTACCGCCGAGCACATGGACGCGCTGTTCCTGGCGGGCAACAACCTGGAAGAACTGATTGCCAACACGCACAAGGCCAAGGCCGGTGCGCTGGAACTGGGCCACGCCATTCGCACCTATTCGATGATGATCCTGGTTATCGGCGAAACGGACGCGGAAGCCGAGGCGATGGTGCAGAGCTATCGCGACGGGCTGGACGAGGAAACGCTGTGGGGCATGATGCGCGCCTATGGCATGCTGGACGGCGAGATCGGCAAGGAGAACGATTTCACCCGCAAGGCGCGATCGGCGCTGATGGCGCCGCACGTGGCCGGTTCGCCCGAAACCGTGCTGGCACAGTTGACCGAGATCTTTGAAAAGACCGCGCTCGACGGGCTGATGGTGATCTTCCCCGATTACCTTACCATGCTGCCGGTTTTTGCCGAAAAAATCCTGCCCGTGCTGCGTGCGCGCTTTCCCGGCAAGATCAAGGAGGCGGCCCATGTCTGAGCCTAAGTCTGAAGGCGCGGCGCACACCATGATCGATCCGGCCACCGCCTTGCCCCACGTGGCCAAGCCGGGGCCGATGATTGCGCCTGAACGCACCGCGCTGGTGGTGGTGGACGTGCAGGTGGACTTTGCCGCGCCCCATGGTGTGGTTGCCGGCTATGGCGCGGACATGACAGAGTCCGACAAGGCCGTGGACCGTATCGAGGATCTGATCGCCGCCGCGCGCGCCGCCGGGGTGACCGTAGCTTTCATGCGGGTGATGACGCGGCCGCAAAGCGACAGCCAGGCGCTGAAGACCTGGATGGTGCGGCGCGGTTCCCCGGGCGGTGAGGCGATCTGCCGCATCGGCAGCGGGGGCGAAGACTATTGGCGCGTGGCCCCGCAGCCGGGCGATATCGAGATTGCCAAGCTGGCCTATTCCAGCTTCCACGGCACCGACCTCGACATGCAATTGCGCGCCCGCAACATCGACACGCTGGTGATGACCGGGCTGACCACCGATTGCTGCGTCGATTCCACCACCCGTGATGCGTTTCATCACAACTACCACACGTTCGTGGTGTCCGATGCCTGCGCCGCGGCCGAGCAGGACCTGCATGTTCATTCCCTCAAGGCGCTGATGCAGCACTGTTCGCTGCTGACCACCAGCGCCGCCGTGGTGGAGGCGTGGAGCGCATGGGGGACCGCATGAGCGCATCTGCCCCAATTGCCGCCGATTTCGTGATCCGCAATGCGTGGATCGTCACCATGGACACCAGCCGCCAGATCTGGCGCGATGGCGCGCTGGCCGTGGCGGGGGACCGCATCGTGGCGGTTGGCCCCACGGCCGATGTGATGGCGCAGGTTGCCGCGCGGCAGGTGATCGACGGCAGCCGTTTCGTGCTGACGCCGGGCCTGGTCAATTGCCACGTGCACATCACCGGCGAGCCGATCACGCGCGGCTATGTGCCCGATGACACGGATTGGCGCACCAATGTGTTCGATTGGCTGATCCCCACCTACCTGGCGCAGACCCCGGCCGAGGAGCAGCTTGCCGCCACGCTGTGCAGCGTCGAAATGCTCAAGAACGGGGTGACCACGTTCGTGGAAGCGGGCACGATCCTCGATCTGCCGGCCGTGATGGAAGCGGTGGACGCGGTGGGCATTCGCGGCCGGCTGGGCCAGTGGGTCCAGGACCGTGCCTTTGCCCCTGGCGACGACCAGGCCGCGCTTACGCGCGAAGCGATCGCCAAGCTGGAAGCGCAGTTCGATCGCTGGCCGGTTTCGGCCAGCGGGCGCCTGGCCGCCTGGGGCTGCCTGGTGGGCCACAACACCGCAACGGACGATCTGTGGCGCGCCGCGACCGCGCTGGTGCGGGACAAGGGGCTGGGTATCACCGCGCACATGAGCGCAGACCCGGCCGATCCCGATTATTACCTCGCCACCGCCGGCAAGCGGGCCCTGCTGCATCTGGCAGACCTGGGCGTGCTGGGCGATCACCTGTCGCTTACCCACATGATCCATCTTGATGACGCCGAAGTGGCCGCCGTGGCGCAAAGCGGCATGCGCGTGACGCATTGCCCGCTCACCGCGATGAAGGGCGGCTATGGCGTGACCAGCCAGGGCAAGTTTCCGGAAATGCACGCGGCCGGCGTGCCGATCCAGCTGGGCACCGATGGCAACAACAACGGAAACATCGCCGATCTGATGCGCGCGATGTACCTGCTCGCCGGCCTGTTCAAGGATGCGCGGCGCGATGGCAACCTGTTCCCGGCGCACGAAGTGCTGGAATGCGCCACGCTCAACGGCGCGGCCGCTGCCGGCCTTGCCGGCACGGTGGGCGCGCTGGTGCCGGGAATAAAGGCCGATTTCGTGGCACACGATCGCAATCGCCCCGAATGGACGCCGCTGCTCAACGTGATCAACCAGTTGGTCTGGTCGGCCGATGGGCGCGGCGTGCACAGCGTGTGGGTGGATGGACAGCGCCTGGTGGACAATTATCGGATGACGACCGTGGATGAAGAGGCACTCTATGCCCAGGTGGAACAGGTTGCCCCAACCCTTATCGCGCGGGCGGGCATGACGATCCCTTGCGTCTGGCCGGTGGCTTGACCATGTCGGGGCACAGATCCCAGCCGGGCAAGGGCACCAAGCCGATGCGCATCGTCATTCTGGGCGCGTTTTCCGCGCTCTATTTCCTGTTGATGGCCTCCACGTTCAATTCGCTGGGCCAGGTCCTGCCGATGATCGTGGCCGATCTCCATTTCACCTGGGCCCAGGCCGGCATGGGCTTTACCGTGCTGGGCATCGCCTGCGGGGCAGCCTCGATGCTGCCCGCCGCGGTGATCCGGCGCCATGGCGTGGCGGTGACGCTGCTGATCGGCATGGCACAACTGATCGCGGGGTTTGCCGCGCTGGCCTGGATGCAGGGCGTGGCGATGTACCTGCTCGCCACGCTGCTGCTGGGGCTGGGCTTCTGTTTTTGCGGGTCGATTGCCGCTGTCGATGCCATCGGCAATGCCTTTGACGGCAAGCGATCGACCGCGATCGGCCTCTATTTCACGGCCGGCAACGTCGGCGCCGTGGCCGGGCCGCTGACATTCTTTGCGATCCATTCAGCCACCGGCAGTTGGCGGCTCTATTGGCTGTGCTGCGCCGCTGGCGCGCTGGTGCTGGGCCTGTTCGCGGCGGCGGTGTGCAGGGGTTACGAACGCCGCGTGGGCGTGGTGCATGGCCCGGCAGACGAAGCCGCGCCACCGCCCCAGGGCTGGACCGCCCGCGCCGCGCTGGCCTCATGGCAGTTCTGGATCGTGGTTCTGGCCTATACCGCGTGCCTGTTGATCAACACCACGGTGCACAGTTTTGCCTATCAGCACATGCTGGAACATGCCGTGGCGCCCGGCGTCGCCACGGGCTTCATTTCCGCCGCCGCCTTCGTGGCGGCGGTGGCGGCGGCGCTTGCCGGCTTTGCCGGACAGCGGGTGGATGCGCGCGCGCTGACCGTGGTCGCACTGGTGGGATCGGCATTTTCCTCGCTGGCGCTGATCCTGCCGCTCGGCTCCATGGCACTGGGCTTTTTCGCGGTCACGTTCGGCATCGGCATCGGCGTTTCCACCGTGGGCACGGCCTTGCTGCTGCGCGGCTGGTTCGGCGGGCGCGCGGCGCTGGAACTCTATTCGATCATGACCGTGGTTTCCACTTCGGCCGCGATCGGCCCCAGCATCGGCGGGCACCTGCACGATACCATGGGCAGCTTCGTGCCCAACTTTGCCGGCCAGGCGGTCATCGGCCTGGCCGTGGCTGTGGTGGTGGCCCTGGCCCGGCGTCCGGTGACGCGCGCCGAAAGCAAGGAAGAAGCTGTGCTGGCCTGATCAGGCCCCGTGCTCGATGATCGTTTCCATCGCCACATAGGTCGATGTGCTGGCCACGTTGGGCAGGCTGGAAATCCGCTCGCCCAGCACCCGGCGATAGGCCAGGATATCGGCCGTGCGGATTTTCAGCAGGTAGTCGAAATTGCTGGCGATCATGTGGCATTCCTCCACTTCCTCCACCTGGAGGACGGCGCGGCGGAATGCATCGAGCGCCTTTTCGCGCGTGTCCGACAGCTTGACCTGGGTGAACGCGATATGCGCCAGGCCGAGTTTTTGCGGATCGACCACGGCGCGAAAGCCGCGGATCACGCCATCGGCGATCAGGCGCTTGAGCCGCGCCTGGCACGGCGTCTTGCTCAATCCCACGCGGCGGGCCAGTTCGTTGATACTCAGCCGCCCGTCGACACGCAGTTCTTCGACGATCTTGAGGTCGATCCGGTCCAGCGCCGCCTGGTCCATCGTCAGGGCCGGGTGGAACCGCGCACGACAAGGCGCACAGGCACGCGCCGCGCCGTGGCTGCCTCGCCCGAGATCATCGCGAGCAGGCGATCGACCAGCAACGACCCGGCCACTTCGAAATCGGATTCCACCGTGGTGAGCGGCGGGGTGGACCAGGCGCCGGCGCGCACGCCGTCAAAGCCGACCACGCCGATCTGGTCGGGCACCACCAGCCCGCGCGCACCGAATTCCTTGAGCGCGCCCAGCGCGATCTCGTCGCTGACGCCGAAGATCGCGTCGAACGGGCGGCCGCTGTCGATCAGCGCCACGGCGGCGCGGCGGCCCTGTTCCTCGCGCGGCAGGCCGCGCTCGATGCGCTGGAGCACGGGTTCAAGTCCCGCGCTTTCCATCGCGGCGGCATAGCCGTCATAGCGTTCCTTGAACTGCCGCTGGGGCGAGGTTTCCGATCCCAGGCACACGATGTTGCGATAGCCGCGCACCAGCATGTGCCGTGTGGCGAGCGTGGCGCCGGCGTGGTTGTCGCTGCGCACCCAGGGGAAATCATCCTGCGTCGCGCCCCAGCACACCCAGTGGCTGCCTTGGGGCAGGCTGCCGAAATAGTCCCAGGCGGCGGTGTTCTCGCTGGTGCCGATCACGATCATGCCGTCGGCCTTGCGGCGTTCCTGGTAATGGCCCCAGAAGTTCTCCGGGCTGTCCTGGAATGCCACCAGGACTTCAAAGCCGCGCGCCGAGGCGGCGGCGCAGGTGCTGCCAAGCAGGGCATAGTAGAACGGGTTCAGGTCCTTGCGATCCTGCCCCGGCCGGCAGACCATGACCACAGCCAGCGTGCCGGTCTTGCCCCGGCGCAGGCGCGCGGCGTTCTCGTCTACTTGGTAGTTCAGCTTGCGTGCGGCTTCCATCACGCGCTGGCGCGTGGGCGCGCTGATCGACGGGTCGCCGGCCAGGGCACGGCTGACGGTGGACTGGCTCACCCCCGCTGCCTCGGCAACGTCGAAACTGGTTACGCGGGAAAGGCGCTTTTCGGCCATGGATCAGGGTCTCTTTCGCGCAGAAGCCGTCAGCGGAAGCTGTCCTTGGCCGCGCGCAGGGCGGCAAAGGTGGCCACGGCATCGCCGCCGCCCCAGCGGGATTGCAGCGCCGGATCATCGGCGCGCAGGAAAGGGTTGGTTGCCAGTTCGCGCACCAGCGGGCTGGGCACGGTGGGTAGATCCTGGGCGCGGCGCGCCGTCACTTCGCCGGCATAGGCAGCCAGCGCGGCGTTGTCCGGATCGGCATGCAGGGCAAAGCGCGCGTTGCTGGCGGTATATTCGTGCGCACAATAGACCAGCGTTTCGGGCGGCAGCGCTTTCAGCCGGGAAAGGCTGGTCCAGAACTGCACCGGGGTGCCTTCGAACATGCGGCCGCAGCCCAGCGCAAACAGCGCATCGCCCACAAAGGCGGCGCCGGCATCGGGCAGATGATAGGCCACATGGCCCAGCGTGTGCCCGCCCACGGCCAGAACCTGTGCCACATGCTCGCCCAGGGTCACGGTGTCGCCTTGATCGACGGTGCGATCGACGCCGGCAATCTTGGCTGCGTCGCCAGCCGGGGCGGTAATCGTGCAGCCGGTGGCGTCCTTGATCGCCGCATTGCCGCCGGCATGATCGGCATGCCAGTGCGTGTTCCAGATCTGCGTGATGCGCCATCCGCGCGCGGCGGCCTCGCCCAGATAGCGTGTCGCATCGGGCGTATCGATGCACACGGTTTCGCCGCTGGCGCCATCGTGCACGAGATAGCCATAGTTGTCCGCCAGGCAGGGAAACTGGTGTATCTCGATCATCGCCCTCGCTCCTGGCCCACGCTCAGCGCCCCTCATAGCGCAAATGCTGCAAAGCAAAAGACGGCAAACGGCAGTTAACCGCCTTGCCTGCGCTGGCAACGCGGCAGATCAGGCGATTCGCGCCAGCCGGGCCACGTGGGCAAAGGCATCGCGCGCGCCGGCCACCGCGCTTGCTTCCTGCGCTGCATCCAGCGGTATGGCATCGAGCGCATCGGTAAACGCGCGCCACTGTGCTGCCGGCCCTCCGGCGGCAGGCGCCAGGTGCCGCGCGCCAAACGTGTCGGACAGGCCGATCCGCGCCACCAGCTTGCGCAGCACCGCCGCGCCCAGGTTCGATCCTTCGGCCACATAGAGCCAGCCCAGCGCAGGCGGCATGCCGGAAATGGCGGGCAGCGGGTCAGGCGCGGGCAGGGCAAGGCCAAGGTCGCCCATGTCCTGCTCGACCAGCGCCAGGCGCGCGCGTGCGGCAAGGCCTGGCAACAAGGCCTGCAACGCCAGATCGGCATGAAGCGGTGCAACCGCGCGATGGAACGCCAGCTGCATCGCCAGGAACTGCGCATAGCCTTCGCGGCTGGCAAAGCTTTCCCGTGCCATCAACGCTGCATCGAGCGCGGCATGCACATCGCGCGTCGCTTCCCGCAGTCGCAACGCGCGCGCGGGAATCGGCTGGTGCGTCGGCAAATGCGGGGCAGGGGTGACGCTCATCCCCGCGCTTTAGGCAGGTTATGGCGCCGCTGCCAAGGTTACAGTACCAACAGCGCCTGTGTCGCGGCATTCTCGGCTGCAAAATCGCTGAACGACTGCAGGACAATGTCTGTCACGGCAAGGGCGGCGTTGGGTGCCAGCGTGGCCAGCAGGATGGGAGCGTCCGCGCCGTTGGCGTCGGCATCGAAATAGAGATTGCCGCTTCCCCGGTCGTAGATCAGCACGTCGTTGCTATCGAGCGCGGCGGTGCCGAGGCGGAAGGCATCGGCCGTCAACATGCCGGACAGTGCGGGATTGAGCAGCACGATCTTGTCGGTGCCAGAGACGAAATCGGTGATCCGGTCGATGCCTGCTTCTGGAAACGGGCTGATCACGAACCTGTCGCTGCCCGCGCCGCCAGTCAGCGTATCGTTGCCCGATCCGCCGATCAGCTGGTCGGCGCCATTGCCGCCCAGCAAGGTGTCGTTGCCATCGCGGCCCAGCAGCACATCGTTGCCGTCCCCGCCCGACAGGGTGTTGGCCGCTGCATTGCCGCCCATGACATTGTTGAGGACATTGCCGGTAAGCGAGGTGGCGGCTTCACCGGTAAGCGCGCCCACTTCGATATTGGCGGCAAGGGTGATCGTGGCCGAGGAAAACACCCGATCGGTGCCGCCACTGGCCAGTTCGATCGCGCTGTCGCCGCTGCCATCGAAAATGAACGTGTCGTTGCCTGCCCCGCCGGTCATGACGTCGCTGCCGGTGCCGCCGTCCAGCCGGTCGTTGCCGATGCCGCCATCCAGGCTGTCATTGCCAGCGCCGCCCAGCAGGGTATCGTTGCCCTCGCCGCCGTTCAGCGTGTCTAACCCGCGCCCGCCGTCCAGCGTGTCATCGCCACCCATGCCGTTCAGCACGTTGTTGGCGCCGTTTCCGGTCAGCACGTTGGCCAGGCTGTTGCCGGTGCCGTCGATCGCGGCCGAACCGGTGAGGGTGAGATTGTCGCTATCGGCCAGTGCGAAGCTGACGGAAGCCTGCACCGTGCCAGAGCCCGATACCGTATCGCCGGCATTGTCGACGATGAACGTGTTGAAGCCGCTGCCGCCGATCATGGTGTCGGCACCGGTGCCGCCGTCGAGCTTGTCGTCACCGTCGCCGCCCAGCAGGCGATCGCTTCCATCGCCGCCGCTCAACACGTCGTTGCCGATGCCACCGTCCAGCGTATCGTTGTCCGCACCACCGTCGAGGCTATCGTCGCCATCGCCCCCGACAAGGCTATCATCGCCATTGCCGCCCACCAGCTTGTCCGCGGCTGCGCCACCATCGAGCGTATCGGCGCCGTCGCCGCCCACTAGGGTGTCGGCATTGGCGCCGCCCAGCAGCGTGTCGTTGCCCGTGCCGCCGTCCAGATAGTCGTTGCCATTGCCGCCTTCCAGCCGGTCATTGCCGGCAAGGCCCCGCAGCAGGTCGTCCCCGCTGGCTCCCGTCACGATGTTGTCCAGCCCGTTGCCGGTGAGGCGCAGCGTCCCGGCGCCGATGTCGGCGGCCAGGTTTTCCAGCGTTGCGCCCAGCGTGTAGTCGATCGTCGTGAGGACCGTGTCGATGCCTTGGTCCGCCAGTTCAACCACCGTGTCGTTCGCGGTGTTGACGTGATAGGTGTCGTTGCCCAGGCCGCCGACCATGCGGTCGATCCCGCCGCGGCCGTCGATGTCATTGTCCGCGCTGTTGCCGGTGATGGTCTCGTTGGCATCGCTGCCGATGGCGCGCCGCGCCGCAGAGCCTTCGGCCAGAATGAGCTTCTCGACATTGGAGGCACGCGCGAACGTGTAGTCGATCGACGTCACGATCGTGTCGGTGCCCGAACCTGCCTCTTCGATCACCTGATCGCCCAGGTTATCAACGTAATAGGTATCGTCACCGGCATAGCCGACCATCACGTCGGCCCCGCTCTTGCCGTCGAGGATGTTGTTCTTGGCTGTCCCCTCGATGCGGTTGTCCAAGCTGTTGCCATAGCCTTCGGCCGCGTCTCCCCGCAGATAGAGATTTTCCAGGTTTTCGCCCAGGGTGTACGACAGCGAGGCATAGACGCGGTCGTTGCCCTCGCCAGCCTTTTCGATGATCACCTGGCCGGTCGTCTCGATGACATAGAAATCGTCACCCAGGCCGCCGATCAGCGTATCGTGCCCGCCCTTGGCGATCAGCGTATCGTAGAAATCGCCCCCGGTCAGCACGTTGTCGAGCGCATTGCCGGTCAACGCGCCGCCATGCGTGGGCGCAGAGATCACGCCGTTTTCGATATTGTCGGGCAGGATATAGGTATAGGCGGTGGTATAGACCGTGTCGGTGCCTTCATCGGCGTTTTCGAAGATGCCATACTTGGTACCATCGTTCACCCCGTTGACATTGTAATAGACGTCGTCACCCTTTCCGCCATAGATCCTGCTGGCGTTGAAATAGGTAATCACGTTGTTCTTGTCGTTGCCGTAGATGGTCGTGTCGAATGTCGCGGTGGCGGTAATTGCATCCCCCAGCAGGTAGATGATTTCGACATTGGCAATCTTGCCCAATGACGCGGTGCTGTAGACCGTGTCCGTGCCACTGTTGTAGGTGTACTCTTCGACAACCGTGTCCCCCACGTTGTCGATATAGTAGATATCGTTGCCTTGCCCGCCGATCATCGTATCGGCCCCGCCTGCGCCATCGAGCAAGTCGGCGCCGCTGCTGCCGGTCAGCACATTGGCCAGGGCATTGCCGGTGGCGCGGTGGCCGCCGGCATCCATCGTCAGGTTCTCGAGGGTGTCGCCCAGGGTATAGTCGAAGGTGACGCGCACCGTGTCCACGCCGGCATCGGCGGTTTCCACGATCACGTCATCCAGCCCCTGGATCACATAGGTATCGTTGCCCAGGCCCCCGGTGAGCACATTGGTGGCGGCATTGCCGGTCAGCACGTTGTCCAGATCGTTGCCGGTGGCGTTGATCGCGGCGCTGCCGGTCAGCGTCACGTTTTCGATGTCGGCCCCGGCGGTCCACGAAAGGCTGGACTTGATCGTGTCGATCCCGCCGCCGGTGTTCTCGGTCACCTGGTCGCCCTTGTTGTCGATGACGAACGTATCGTTGCCCGCGCCACCGATCATGCGATCGGCGCCGCCCATGCCGTTGATAAGGTTATCCCCTGCATCGCCGATCAGCGTATCCGCATAGGCGGAACCATTGATGTTTTCGATGGCCGTCAGCGTATCGTTACCATCGGCGCCGGTTGCCGTGCCAAGGCCAAGATCGACCGTGACCGCACCGCTGGCATGGACATAGGTGGCCGTATCCAGCCCCAGGCCGCCGTTCAGGCGATCGTTGCCCAGGCCGCCTTCCAGCGTGTCATTGCCGTAATTCAGCGTGACGGTGTCGACCCAGGTGCGCTTGCCCGTGGTGGTCCAGGCGCCATCGCCATAGAGCGTGTCGTTGCCATCGCCGCCGCGCAAAACGTCGTTGCGATAACCCCCCGCCAGGATATTGGCGCCCGCGTTGCCGGTCAGCACGTCGTCGCCATAGCCGCCTGCCAGATTTTCGATGCTGGTAAGCGTCATCGCGTTGGCTGCGGTGGAGGGAACGAGCGAGAACGTGGTGCCGTTCTTGCCGGTGGTCCATCCCTGGATGCCCACGACCAGCCAGTCTGAGCCGGTGCCGCCATCGAGCGTGAAAGGGCCGACGGGCACGGCAGGCGTGCTGGAACTGAGTACGATGATATCGTTGCCGGCGCCTCCGGCAATCAATCCACCCGTCATGATCGCTGTCGCCTGGAGCCAGTCGTTGCCCGCAGAGCCGCGCAAAGTGCCGACCGTGCCGGAAACGGCTACCCCTTCCACCTCGGACACGATGAAGTTTCCGAACACCCCAGTGGCTTGCGCCGTGGTAAGCGAGAGATCGAGCGAAAAGGGCTGGGTTGCTGTGCCCAGGTTTGCCCAGAGCAGATCCGATCCCGTTCCGCCGATCCAGGTCTGGACCGTGCCGGCATAGGCAAAACCGGATTCCCAGGTGGCAAACAGCCAGTCGTCGCCGCTGCCGCCATCGACCAGGTCGTTGCCGGTCCCCGGGTGCAGATAGTCATTGCCGCCGAGGCCGCGCAAGATGTCATCGCCAGCGCCGGCATCAATGTCGTCCGACCCGTCATAGAAATCCTTGGGCGCGGGATTGGTGCCGGTGATGGTATCGTTGCCGGCGGTGCCGTAGGTGGTGATCAAGTCCTGCCCCTGGGAATTCTTGCGTGACGGCGGCAGGATAGAGCGCGCCGGAAGACCGTCAAATCCCATGTTTCAAAAGTTTTCGCCGTTCTGGAGCGATTGCGACGGCCACGAAAAAGCCCGCCCGGCAGATGCCGAGCGGGCCTTTTCGTGTTGTCTCAGGCGGCGAGGGCGCCAGGCCCCCGCTCAAAACCCCTGAGGCTTGCGGGATCAGCCGCGCGCCTTGAGAGCTTCGCCCAGGATGTCGCCGAGCGAAGCGCCCGAGTCCGACGAACCGTACTGTTCCACGGCTTCCTTTTCTTCGGCCAGCTGACGGGCCTTGATCGAGAAGTTGGGCTTCTTGGAACGATCGAAGCCGGTGACCATGGCGTCGATCTTCTGGCCCACCTGGAAGCGGTCGGGACGCTGTTCGTCACGATCGCGGCCCAGGTCCGAACGCTTGATGAAGCCGGTCGCGCCGTCTTCGCCAGCCTGCACTTCGAGGCCGCCATCGCGGACTTCGAGGACAGTGACGGTGACGACTTCGCCACGACGCAGCGAGCCCGAGGTGGCAACGCCGCCAGCGGCCGGAGCGCCCTTTTCGAGCTGCTTCATGCCGAGCGAGATGCGCTCCTTGTCGACGTCCACGTCGAGGACCACGGCCTTGACCTGCTCACCCTTGCGGTGAAGGGCGAGGGCGTCTTCACCCGAGATGCCCCACGCGATGTCGGACATGTGGACCATGCCGTCCACGTCGCCATCCAGGCCGATGAACAGACCGAATTCGGTGGCGTTCTTGACTTCGCCTTCCACGATCGAGCCGACCGGGTGCTTTTCGGCGAAAGCTTCCCAGGGGTTCTGCTGCGCCTGCTTGAGGCCCAGGCTGATGCGGCGCTTGTCGCTGTCGACTTCCAGAACCATGACGTCGACTTCCTGGCTCGTCGAAACGATCTTGCCGGGGTGGACGTTCTTCTTGGTCCAGGACATTTCCGAAACGTGGACCAGGCCTTCGATGCCCGGTTCCAGCTCCACGAAGGCGCCGTATTCGGTGATGTTGGTGACGGTGCCGCGCAGCTTGGCGCCAACCGGGTACTTGGCGGCAACGCCATCCCACGGATCGCTTTCCAGCTGCTTCATGCCCAGCGAGATGCGCTGCGTGTCCTGGTTGATGCGGATGATCTGGACGCGCACGGTGTCGCCGATGGCGATCACTTCGCTCGGGTGGTTGACGCGCTTGTAGCTCATGTCGGTGACATGGAGCAGGCCGTCGATGCCGCCCAGGTCAACGAACGCACCGTAATCGGTGATGTTCTTGACGACGCCGTCGATGATCTGGCCTTCCTTGAGGTTCTGGATCAGGCCCGAACGCTGTTCGGCGCGGGTTTCTTCCAGAACGGCGCGGCGCGAAACCACGATGTTGCCACGGCGGCGATCCATCTTGAGGATCTGGAACGGCTGCGGCATGTCCATCAGCGGGGTCACGTCG
This sequence comes from Novosphingobium rhizosphaerae, assembly GCF_050920675.1. NCBI lineage: Bacteria > Pseudomonadati > Pseudomonadota > Alphaproteobacteria > Sphingomonadales > Sphingomonadaceae > Novosphingobium > Novosphingobium rhizosphaerae. Next base: position 3,831,250 of record NZ_CP137861.1, on the reverse strand, counting down.
CGCACCGGGCGGATATCGACCTGCGAACCGGGCAGGAAGGCCACGGCGCCGTCGAGATCGACGGTGAAGCCACCCTTCACGCGGCCGAAGATCACGCCTTCAACGCGCTTGCCTTCGCCGAATTCGGATTCAAGCTTGTCCCAGGCGGCTTCGCGGCGGGCGCGGTCGCGGCTGAGCATGGCTTCGCCTTCGGCGTTTTCCACGCGGTCGACGAACACTTCGACTTCGTCGCCGACCTTGAGGCCGTGCGGCTGGCCGGGGGCGGCGAATTCGCGCAGGGCCACGCGGCCTTCGCTCTTCAGGCCCACGTCGATGACGGCCTTGTCGTTTTCGATGGCGGTAACGGTGCCCTTGACGACGCGGCCTTCAAAGCCACCGGTGGCGCCAGCGCCAAGCGATTCGTCAAGCAGCGCGGCGAAATCGTCGCGCGTCGGGTTGGTAGACATGGAAAGTCTTCCTAGTATCGATGTTTCCGGCCAGGCGGTTGGGTCCGCCGGTCTTTTCTCCACCACCTGCCCCATGCAGGATGATGGGCCAAAAGGGCCGATCCGCCCGTGCGGGCCGGATGCCCGCGCAGGCATTCTTCCGGCAGGGCCGGCAGAACACCGCGCGCTTAGGCCTGCCCCTTGTGAAATGCAAGCAAAACCGCGTGTTTTGCAAACGCCCGCTTTGCGCAAGGTCAAGGTCCGGGGGGCGAAACGCGGCTAGCTGCGATGCATCAATTCCTGCCGACGGGAGATGCCGCGATGACTGCCACCCAAACCCCACCCACCCTGGCCGCCTTGGCCCGCGCGGCCACGGTCGTCACCCGCCATGGCGTGACGCTGAGCGTGCGCCAGGCCTTTGCCGAAGACGAAGACGCGCTGGCCGCGTTCTTTGATGCCGTGTTGCCCGAAGACCGGCGTTTCCGCTTCCTGGCGGCGGCGGGGCATCTCGATCACCAGCGCCTCCTGCCGCTGACGCGGGTGGACCACTGGCGCACCGAAAGCTTCCTCGCGTTCGACCAGGCGAGCGGCGACCTTGTCGCTTCGGGCATGCTGGCGTGCGATGCCGCGATGGACACCGGCGAAGTGGCGGTTTCGGTGCGCGGCGACTTTCGCGGGCAGGGCGTGGGCTGGGCCATGCTCGATCTGCTGGCCCATGAAGGCGAGCGCCGCGGACTGGACCGCGTGATCGCCATCGAGGACCGCGCCAACCAGGCCGCGATCGACCTGGAAAAGGACTATGGTTTCATCGCCCACGGGGTAGAGGGCGATCCGCACCTGGTCATGCTGGAAAAGAAGCTGGCGTGAGAGGGCTGGTCAGGGAAGGCTGGCCAGCACATCGCGCGCGAACGCCGAGAGGGTATCGTCGCGCGCGCCCATGATCACGATCCGGTCACCGGGGCGGGCGAGGGCGGCAAGCCTTTCGCCCGCCTTGGCCCGCTCGGCCACGTGCTCGGCCTGGCCGCCCTGTGCATTGATCAGGCCGACGATGCGCTCGGAGCCTTGCGTGCGATCCACCGTGCCACCGAAATAGACCGGGTCGGTCAGGATCACATGGTCTTCGGCGCCCAGCCGGGTGGCCAGCACTTGGGCCAGTTCCTCGCCCATCTGGCGCAGCGGGCCATAGCCGTGCGGCTGGAACAGCGCGAGCACGCGGCCCGGATGCGCCTTGAGCGTGGCGAGCGTGGCGGCCACCTTTTCCGGGTTGTGGCCGAAATCGTCGATCACCGTCACGCCGCTGGCGCTGGTGCCGACTATATCGAACCGGCGAGCAAGCCCGGCATAGCCGGCAAGCGCTGCCACGGCCTCGGCCAAGGGTAGGCCGGCGGCACTGGCGGCGGCCAGCGCGGCCAGGGCATTGGCGAGGTTGTGGCGGCCCGGCACGGCGAGGGTGAGTGGATATTGCGCGCCATCGCGCCGGTCGATCACCGTGCCTGAAATGCCGGTGGGGCTTTCGGCCACGCTGGCCGGCACCACACCGATCGTGGCGCTTTCGGCGAAGCCGAAGGTGAGCGCCGCGCGGGCACGATGGCGCAGGCCCATGCTTTCTGCGTCATCGGCGTTGATCACCGCCACGGCCGCCGCGGCCAGAAAATTGCCAAACAGTTCGCGCAGTTCTTCCAGGCTCTTGTGATCGAGGCTGACATTGTTGAGCACGGCGATCTGCGGGCGATAGAGCGCGATCGAGCCGTCGCTTTCATCCACTTCCGAAACGAACAGGTCACCCTGGCCAACCCGCGCCGAGGCGAACGGCGCATCGGGCGTGGCGAAGTTCTTCATCACCGCGCCGTTCATGATCGTGGGATCGCGGCCGGTGGCGGTGAGGATCCAGCCGATCATGCCGGTCACGGTCGATTTGCCGCTGGTGCCGCCCACGGCAATGCCCACCGGTGCGGCGTTGAACAGGCGCGCGAGCAATTGCGCGCGGGTGAAGCGCGGACAGCCCAGGTCACGCGCGCGCACCACTTCGGGCACGGTGTCTTCCACCGCGGCGGAGGCAACCAGCGCCTGGTCGGCCGAGGTGATGCCGCTGCCATCCTGCGGGAACAGGGCAAAGCCCAGGCTTTCCAGCCAGGCGAACTTTTCCGGGGTGCGGCCCTGGTCGCGGCTGCGATCCGACCCGGCCACTTGCGCGCCGGCGCCTTTCAGGATCAGCGCCAGGGGCAACATGCCCGATCCGCCGATGCCGCAAAAGAACCAGGGATGGGCAACGAGCGCATCATCGGGCGCGGAAACGGTGTGGGCCATGGCGCCAAGGCACTACAGAAAATGGCCGCCGAGGCAAGATTGCTTGGGGCTGGCGATTGGGGGCTGGCGGTGGAAAGGGCTGGCCGGAGCGAATGCCAGGGTGGACGGCATCGTTCGGCCAGGCCCTTTCACCAGGACCGGGTGCGGGCCGGAAAATGGCGAGACCGGAGCCAGGCTCCCCGTGGAGAGCACAAGTTCGGCCAAGCCATCTTCGGCCCTTCGCCCGATTGCAAAGGCGCAAGGGGCGACAGCACCGGAGCGGCCCACGCTGCATGTCCAGCGTGCCCGTTCGGCCCTGTCATCTGCTCAACGCGGCAGGCCCGAAAACCTTTCCCGAAACGCGCGCCCTAAGTATTCGGGCAATATCTGCTTAACCAAGTGCGATGGACGAAGGCCCCGGCAGAGCCTAACACAGCCGCCATGTTGCGCGTTGCCGTCTGTGCCCCGTCCACCCCGTTTGACCGCGACGATGCCGTGCGCGTGGCCGCCTTGGCGCAGGATCATCCCGGCGTGGAAATCGTCTTTCACGACCAGTGCTTTGCCCAGGAAGGGCATTTTGCCGGGCCGGATGCGCTGCGCCTGGCCGCTTTCGTGGAATGCGCCAGTGATCCCGGCTTTGACGCAGTGTGGTTTGCGCGCGGCGGCTATGGCGCGGGGCGGATTGCGCAGGATGCGCTCGGGCTGCTGGGACCAGCCGCGCGCGGGAAGGCCTATCTTGGCTATTCCGACGGCGGGGTGATGCTGGCGGCGCTGTATCGCGCGGGCATCGGCCGGCCGGTTCACGCGCCGATGCCGGTGGACGTGCGCCGCGAAGGCGGCGAGGCGGCGGTGCGGCGCACGCTCGCCTGGCTGGGCGGCGAGGTTTGCGGGTTGGAACCTTCGCTCGATGGCGCTGTGCCGGCCGTGGCGTTCAACCTCATGACCCTGGCGATGATCATGGGCACGCCGGTCATGCCCGATCTGGCCGGGCACGTGGTGATGGTGGAGGAAGTGAGCGAATACGACTATGCCGTCGATCGCCTGCTGTTCCACGTCACGGCGGGCCTGGCAGCCGGGAAGGCAGCCGGGCTGCGGCTTGGCCGGGTAACCCAGGTACCTGAAAACGATAGGCCTTTTGGCATTTCCGTGGAAGAGATGGCGCGCCACTGGTGCGCGCGCGCCGGCGTGCCATACCTGGGCCGGGCCCAGATCGGGCACGACGCCGACAATCGCATCGTGCCGTTCGGGCTTGCAGGAACCCCGCAGGGTCAATAGGGCGCGCGCCAGTTTTCAGGAGGCTTTGAACAATGCGGGCATTCGTTTTTCCGGGGCAGGGCAGCCAGAAGGTGGGCATGGGCACCGAACTCGCCGCCGCCAGTGCCGCCGCGCGCGAAGTGTTCGAGGAAGTGGACGACGCGCTCGGCCAGAAGCTGTTCCAGATCATGACCCAGGGCCCCGACGACGCGCTGACGCTGACCGAGAATGCCCAGCCGGCAATCATGGCTCATGCCATTGCCGTGCTGCGCGTGCTGGAAAAGGAAGGCGGCATTTCCCTGGCCGACAAGGCCGATTTCGTGGCCGGGCACAGCCTGGGCGAATATACCGCGCTCTGCGCTGCCGGGGCCTTTTCGCTGGCCGATACCGCGCGCCTGCTCAAGCTGCGCGGCCAATCGATGCAGGCCGCCGTGCCGGTGGGTGAAGGCGCGATGTGCGCGCTGCTGGGGGCCGATATCGACAAGGCGACGGCGCTGGCGGAAGCTGCGGCGCAAGGCCAGGTCTGCACCGTCGCCAACGACAACGATCCCACCCAGGTCGTGCTGTCGGGCCATCGCGAAGCGATCGAGCGCGCGGTGGCGCTGGTCAAGGAGCATGGCATCAAGCGCGGCGTGCTGCTGCCGGTTTCCGCGCCGTTCCACTGCCCGCTGATGCAGCCCGCGGCCGATGCCATGGCCGATGCGCTGGCCGCCACGCCGCCCCAGGCTTTCCGCGTGCCGCTGTTCGCCAACGTGACCGCCGCGATCGTCACCGATCCGGCGCAAGTGCAGCAGTTGCTGGTGGAGCAGGTGACCGGCCGCGTGCGCTGGCGCGAAAGCGCGATCGCGATGAAGGAAGCGGGCGTCGAACGCTTCGTGGAACTGGGCGGCAAAGTCCTTGCCCCGATGATCACCCGCTCGGCCGGCGCAGACCTTTCCGTCACCAGCGTGATCACCATGGCCGATATCGAGGCTCTGGCGAAAGACCTCTGACACCGCTTCTTCGTCCATCCCTTCGTCGCCCCGGACTTGATCCGGGGTCCCGCTTGGGTCCACCGTGCCCGCCACGTGGCGCAGGGCTCCGGATTCGATCCGGGGCGACGGTGAACAGGACCGGCGGCCAGCATATTGTGGAGCCAAGTTTATGGAAAACCGTCTTTTTGACCTCACCGGCATGACCGCCCTGGTGACCGGCGCGGCCGGTGGCATCGGTTCGGCGATCAGCCATGCCCTGGCCCGCCAGGGCGCGCGCCTGGCGCTTTCGGGCACCAACCCTGCCAAGCTGCGGGCGTTTCGCGAAGAACTGAACGACACCTATGGCCACGACCATGTCGAGGTGACCTGCGACCTGTCCAACGCCGAGCAGGTGGAACGCCTGGTTCCCGCCGCGCTCGACACGCTGGGCAAGATCGACATCCTGGTCAACAATGCCGGCATCACGCGTGACAACCTGGCGATGCGGATGAAGGACGAGGAATGGGATGCGGTGATCCGCGTCAACCTTGAAGCCGCGTTCCGCCTGATGCGCGCCGCCACCAAGCCGATGATGAAAGCACGCTTTGGCCGCATCATCTCGGTCACCAGCGTGGTGGGCGCCACCGGCAATCCGGGCCAGATCAACTATGCCGCCGCCAAGGCAGGCCTGGTCGGCATGTCGAAGAGCCTGGCGCAGGAACTGGCCAGCCGCAACGTGACGGTCAACTGCGTGGCGCCCGGCTTCATCCGCACCGCGATGACCGACGTGCTGCCCGATGCGCAGAAGGACGCGCTCAACGGCCGCATTCCCATGGGCCGCATGGGCGAAGGCCAGGACATCGGTGCGGCGGTGGCCTATCTCGCCAGCAAGGAAGCCGGCTACATGACCGGTCAGACGCTGCATGTGAACGGCGGCATGGCGATGTTCGCCTGATGCGAGCCGGGTGGATGATGGCACTGGCCGCCGTGGCGCTGAGCGTGCCATGGCCGGCCGGCGCGCGCCCGCCCGAGACGCTGGCCTGCGGCGTGAAGGCTGCGCCCGAGGGGCTGGATATCCGCGTGGCCGATGCGATCCTGGTGCCCGGCACGCCCACTGCCAACGCCACTCAGGCCGATCTGCGCGCCATCACCGATGCTTGCGCCGCCGACCAGTTGCTCAACGACAAGCAGCGCGAGGCGTATTTCAGCTATACCTGGGGGCGCATGGGTCGCGACGCCCTTGACGGTCGGCTGGCGGCGCTGGGCATTCGTTCGGGCCTGATCGACCAGGCGCTCGATATCGGGCCGGGCAACACCAACAACCCGGCCGACAAGGTGACGCAGGGCGACTTGCGCATCGTGGGCGAGGCGCTGGACAAGGCCGGCAAGCCCCCGGCCAGCGTGACCGCGCAAGGGTGGGAATTGATCACCGGCTGGATCGTGGCCACCGCGCTGATGTTCGACGGGCAGCGCGATCTGGACTGAAACCACGATTTTTTCGAGTTTTCGGGCCATTTATGCACAGTTTCACGGGGGGCAGGCAAGGCGAGCCTTGCCCAAGGGGCACGCCACGCTAAGAAAGGTGGTCCGAAACGCAACGCTGCGGGCTGTGATTCCATGGCCTTTGTGCGTGCAGCCAACCCGGACGGCGCCTGTCCGTCCAGTCCGGCCTGGGTCAGATTCTGTCTGAACGGGCTGGGTAAACGAGACTGGGGATCGAGACGAGAATGAAGGCGACCATCGAACGCGCGACTCTTCTGCGCTGCCTGTCCCACGTCCAGTCGGTTGTCGAACGCCGCAACACCATTCCCATTCTCTCCAACGTGCTGATCGAGGCTTCGGCCAACAATTCGGTGCGCCTGATGGCGACCGACCTTGATCTGCAGATCGTCGAATCGATGCCGGCCGTTTCGGTGGAAGGCGCCGGTGCCATCACCGTTTCGGCCCACTTGCTGTTCGACATCGCGCGCAAGCTGCCCGATGGCTCGCAGGTCAGCCTGGAAACCAGCGACAACCGCATGATCGTGAAGGCCGGGCGCAGCCGCTTCCAGTTGCCCACGCTGCCACGCGACGATTTCCCGATGATCGTGGAAGGCGATCTGCCGACCAGCTTCGAAATCCCCGCGCGCACGCTGGCCGAACTGATCGACCGCACGCGCTTTGCAATCTCGACCGAGGAAACCCGGTATTACCTCAACGGGATCTTTTTCCACGTGGCCGACGACGTGCTCAAGGCCGCTGCCACCGACGGGCACCGCCTGGCACGCTACACCCTGTCGCGCCCCGAGGGTGCCGAGGGCATGCCCGATGTGATCGTGCCGCGCAAATGCGTGGGCGAGTTGCGCAAGCTGCTGGAAGAAGTGCTCGATACCAACGTGCTGCTTGATCTTTCGGCCAGCAAGGTGCGCTTTACCCTGGGCGGCGAGCACGGCGTGGTGCTGACCAGCAAGCTGATCGACGGCACGTTCCCCGATTACAGCCGGGTCATTCCCACCGCCAACGACAAGCTGCTCAAGCTTGATCCGCGCAGCTTCTACGAAGGCGTCGATCGCGTGGCGACGATCGCCACGGAAAAGACCCGCGCGGTGAAGATGGCCCTGGAAACCGACCGCGTGACGTTGTCCGTTACCAGCCCTGACAACGGCACCGCTGCCGAAGAACTGCCGGCAGACTATACCGCCCAAGGTTTCGAGATCGGCTTCAACGCCAATTACCTCAAGGACATCCTCAGCCAGATCGATGGCGACACGGTGGAGTTGCACCTGGCCGATGCCGGCGCTCCCACGCTGATCCGCAAGGACGACAAGTCTCCCGCGCTCTATGTGCTGATGCCCATGCGGGTGTAACCGGCGCGGCGTGTTGCCGATGGAACGCGAATGGGGCGGGGTCGATGCGACTTCCGCCCCTTTTCGTTGGTGCGGCGCAGCAGGCACGGGATTGCGGATGATCCCCTAGTGGGTGTTTTCGCGCTATTGAACCAAAGCCGGTATCCCTTGGCCGTTCATACCGTCAAGGAAACCTCATGGCCCTCTCCCAGCAGGACGTCGATCAGAAGCTGGCATTCTTCAACATTTCTGCGGATGATGTGGCGCGCTTTGCCCAGATCGCCGGAGCGATGGACAGCCTCGCGCCGCCCGCGCTGGAGCGGCTTTACGATAGGATCGGAAGCACGCCCGACACTGCGCGATTCTTTTCATCGCGACAGGCGATGAGCCATGCGCGCGACAAGCAGATCGAGCATTGGCGCGGCATGTTTAGCGGCGCGCCGGGCACCAACCTGGCCGAACGCGCCCAGCGCATCGGCGATGTGCACGCCCGCATCGGCCTGGCGCCGGGCTGGTATATCGGGGCCTATGCCTCGGTGCTGGATGAAGTCATCGTGCGGTTCCTGGGGCGCGGGCTTGGCGCGATGGGGCGCAGCCGCGCCAAGGCCGTGGCCACGCTGGTGAAAATGGCGCTGATGGACATGGAATTGGCGCTGTCCGCCTATTTCGAGGCGGAAGATGCCAAGCGCCAGGCCGTCGTGGCGCAGGTGGGGCACACCGTGCGCAAGATGACCGAAGGCGATTTCACCGTGGCGCTGTCGGGCCTGCCCGAAGCCTATGCCGCGCTGGAAAACGACCTGGAAACGATGCGCAAGAAGGTAAGCAGCGCGCTGGGCGAAGTGTCGCAAACCTCGCGCGCGGTCGATACCGGGGCCAAGGAAATCCGCGAAGCGTCAGACGATCTGGCCCGCCGTACCGAACAGCAGGCTGCCTCGCTGGAAGAGGCCTCGGCCTCGATCACCACGCTTGCCGGCACGGTGAGCACCACGGCGGAAGAGGCGACGCAACTCAATTCTGCCGTCCAGCAGGCCCATGGCGACGCGCGCCAGGGTGGCGGCGTGCTGGACGAAGCGGTCCAGGCGATGAACGACATCCACCGCTCTGCCGCGGAAATCGGCAAGATCATCGCGGTGATCGACGGCATCGCGTTCCAGACCAATCTTCTCGCCCTGAATGCCGGGGTCGAGGCGGCGCGCGCGGGTGACGCCGGGCGCGGCTTTGCCGTGGTGGCCAACGAAGTGCGCGCGCTTGCCCAGCGCTCGGCCGAAGCCGCGCTCGATATCAAGAAGCTCATCGGCGAAAGCTCGGTCCAGGTGGAACGCGGCGTTACGCTGGTCGGGCAGACCGGGGAAACGTTCGAGCGCATCGTCAACCGCGTGGGGGCGATTGCCGACGTGGCGGCCAACATTGCCGAAGGCGCGCGGGCGCAGGCCGGCAATATCCGCCAGATCCAGGCCACGGTGAACGAGCTGGACCTGATGACGCAGCAGAACGCGGCGATGGTGGAGCAAGCGACCGCGGCATCGCGGAGCCTGGCGGGGGAGGCCGATCGCATGGCCGACCTCGTCGGGCATTTCCGGGTGGACGCATTGTCGGGGCATCAGGCGGCGGTGCGGCGGGCTGCCTGAAGCGGCCTGGGCACAGGCCCGCCCAGCGTAAGGCTGCGCGGGTGCTTTTCCGCGTCAGGCGGCGTCGAGGAACCCGCGCAGCGTGGCGGCAAAGGCTTCGGGATCGGCCAGCATGAACAAGTGGCCGCCACCCTTGAACAATTCGAGCTGGCTGCCGGGAATGGCGCCATGCAGGAAATGGGCGTTGGCGGGTGGAATGAGCTGGTCTTCCTCGTCGTGCAGAACCAGCGTGGGCACCGAAAGCAGCGGCAGGAACGGCGCGCTGCTCCAGCTGGAGAAAGCACTCAACTGGCACGCCCAGCCCACCGGCGAGGGCGGCATGGCGGCATTGAGCGACACCGCGTGGCGGCCACCGCCGTTATAGAGCATGGCCAGATTGCGTTGCAGGGTGCGGGCCACGGTATATTCGCGCGGATCGGCCATGTGGCTCAGGATCGTGGGATTGCCGGGGACCATGGCCACGCCCGCCGCGGTTGCCGCCAGGGCAAGCCGGCCGATGCGCGCGCGATGCTGGAATGCAAATTGCTGCGCCACCGCGCCACCCCAGCTGATGCCCAGCACGTCGACCGCATCGAGATGCAGGCGATCGAGCAGCGCCGCGAGCGTGAGCGCCATGCACGGCATGGTATAGGGAATGATCGGGTCGGGTGACTTGCCGATGCCCGGCACGTCGAAGCTGATGACCCGGCGGCAGGACAAGGCACGCGCCACGGGCTCCATCAGCTCCATGTTCATGCCAATGCCGTTCAGCAGCACGAGCGGACGCGCCGCTTGCGCGCGAACGTGCCATTGCCCCAGCCTCAGCCGCCGCCCCGCCACGCCAACCATCGAAAAATCAGCGGTTAAACTCGCCACGATCCCGTCATCTCCTGCCGGCCGTGCCGCACGAACAGGCCGGCCAGAAACCGTCCTTTTGCGCTGCAACGTCCCTTCCGGCCCCGGCGCGCGGCCTAGCAGGTTCATTACGGAGGTAAAAGTGGGCAGATTTCGAGCGCCTTCGTCAGGTCTGCTTAACGGTTTTTCAAAGCCGTTCGGGCAAGTCGGTGTCATGGCAGACGTATCCGGGGCTCAGCAGACCGATCTTGAAGCACGTGGCGATGATCGCCGCGACTATGCACGCACCCAGCGGCGGCGCGAACGCGTGCCATCGAGCCACGCCCCGGCACTGCGCCACGGCAACCGCCTGATCGCGCGCGAATGGCCGCAGATTGCCGTGCCGATGGCCGTGGGGCTGGTCGGCTTGGGCGCGCTCAATGCCACGGTGCCTGATGGCACGGTGCTTTCGGTGGGAATTACCGCCGTGGTGCTGGCCCTGCTGGGCGCGCTGGCGGTGCGGGTTGAAAACGCCGGCGTGGTGGGCACTGCGCCGCGGATGATGTTGATGGCGCTGGCCGTGGGCATGCCGATGTTCCTGTTTGGCGCAACGGTGGGCCATTGGGCAGACATCGGCGCCGTGCCCTGGCTTGAGGCCCTGGCCCTGCTGGTCACCGTCTCGCTGCTCGCCACGGTGTTCGAATCCGGGCAACTGGCCGGCGTGCTGGTGGCGCAAGTGGCGATCTGGGCAGGCGTTGCCTGTGCGGCGAGCCGTCTGGGCGGGCTGGTCACGCTGGGCATCGGCCTCGCCGTGGCGGTGGCCGCCTATTTCCGCCAACGCGAGATCGAAGCGCGCACGCGCGAACAGATGGAAATCGAAACCCGCATCCAGACGCGGGCCCAGGAAATCCTGGCCGATTACGAGGAAACCGGCCAGGGCTGGTTCTGGGAAACCGACCGACGCGGCCAGATCACTTACCTGTCCCGCCCCGTGGCCCAGATCCTGGGCCGCAGCGTGGAAGAATTGATCGGCCGCCCGTTTCCCGAGCTGTTCAACCTGGCCAGCCAGGCTGGCGAAGGCGAGCGCACCCTGGCGTTCCACCTTTCGGCGCGATCGAGCTTTTCCGAACTGGCCGTGCGTGCAGCCACCGATCTGGAAGAGCGCTGGTGGCAGATCAACGGCCGCCCGACTTATGACACCTTTAACAATTTCCAGGGCTTTCGCGGTTCGGGCACCGATCTGACGGAAAAGCGCCGCTCGGCCGAACATGCCTCGCGCCTGGCGCAGTTCGATTCGCTGACCGGCCTGTCCAACCGCCTGCGCATGTCGCAGACGCTGGAAAAGATCCTGGTTGCGCCGCAAGTGCAGCACCGCGCCTGCGCCGTGTTCCTGCTCGATCTCGACCGGTTCAAGCAGGTCAACGATACGCTGGGCCATCCGGCGGGCGACGCGCTGCTCAAGCAGGTGGCGCAGCGGCTGGAGGGCGTGATCGGCAATGTCGGCCGCGTTGGGCGCCTGGGCGGCGATGAATTCCAGGTGATCATGCCCGGCAAGATTGAGCGCGACCACCTTGCCTATCTCGCCGGGCAGGTGATCGAGCAGCTTTCGGCGCCTTATGCCATCGACGGCAATCGCGTGATGATCGGCGCATCGGTGGGTATCGCCATCGCGCCCGACGACGGGGTGACCAGCGAGGCGCTGATTCGCAACGCCGACCTCGCGCTCTATGCCGCCAAGGATGGCGGGCGCGGGCGCTATCATTTCTATGCCGCAGACCTGCACAGCGATGCCGAGGAACGGCGCCAGCTGGAAGAGGAACTGCGCGATGCTGTGGCCCACGGCGGGCTGGAACTCTATTACCAGCCGGTGGTGCAGACCGCGACCGAGCGGATCACCGGGTTCGAGGCGCTGCTGCGCTGGCACCACCCCAAGCATGGCTTCATTTCGCCGGCCAAGTTCATCCCCATTGCCGAAGACACCGGCCTGATCGCCGCGATCGGCGAATGGGCGCTGCGCACGGCCTGCCAGGATTTGGCGCAATGGCCCCAAGACGTGCGCGTGGCGGTCAACGTGTCGCCGCTGCAATTTGCCAACCCGGCGCTGCCCACGATCGTCACGTCGGCGTTGGCCCACGCGGGCGTGGATGCCGAGCGGCTTGAGCTGGAAATCACCGAAAGCGTGTTCCTCAACAACGACGAGGGCACCGACCAGATGTTCAAGCAATTGAAATCGATCGGTGTGCGCCTGGCGCTCGACGATTTCGGCACTGGCTATTCCTCGCTTGGCTATCTGCGCTCCGCGCCGTTCGACAAGATCAAGATCGACCAGTCGTTCGTGCGTGGCGCCACCCAGCCGGGCAGCCGCAACGGCGCGATCATCGCCTCGATCGTCAGCCTGGCCGAAGCATTGGGCATGGAGACCACGGCCGAGGGCGTCGAGACGCTCGACGAACTGGACCTGGTGCGCATGCTGGGCTGCAGCCATGTCCAGGGCTATATCTATGAGCGCCCGCTTTCGGCGGTGAACGCGGCGGCGCGGCTTTCCACGGGCCTTGTCGCGGTGGCACAGGGACCACGCTCTGCCCGCGCCAGCCGCCAGTCTATGCTGCGCAAAGTGGTGCTGGAACATGCCGGCCACAAATACAATGGCATGGTTCGCAATATCTCGATGACCGGCGCGCTGATCGAAGGACTGTGGAATGTGCCGGCAGGCACGGTGTTCCGCATCCAACTGGCCGATGGCCATACTGTGACGGGCACCTGCCGCTGGAGCAACGACGACCGCATGGGCGTGGAATTCGCCGCCCCGCTCAAGGCCGACGAGGATGGCCGCATCGCCGTGGTCCAGGTGCGCGCGCCGATGCCGCTGCCCGAACGCACGGTACAGCGCAAGGTGGGGTGAAGGCAGGTTGCGATGGCCACGGCAGGGCATGTTCCCTGCGGCCAAACACCCCCATCGCCCCTGATGACAGGGCGCAAAGGGCCTGCTAACGGCGGCGCATGACCGACCTCGCGCTGATCCGCAATTTTTCCATCATTGCCCACATCGACCATGGCAAATCCACCCTGGCCGACCGCCTGATTCAATACACCGGCGGCCTGGCCGAGCGCGAAATGACCGCGCAGGTGCTGGACAACATGGATATCGAGCGCGAGCGCGGGATCACCATCAAGGCGCAGACCGTGCGCCTGGATTACAAGGGCAAGGACGGGCAGACCTATCAGCTCAACCTGATGGACACGCCCGGCCACGTCGACTTCGCCTATGAAGTGAGCCGGAGCCTGGCCGCCTGCGAAGGCGCGCTCTTGGTGGTGGACGCGGCGCAGGGCGTGGAAGCGCAGACGCTCGCCAACGTCTATCAGTCGATCGAGCATGACCACGAGATCGTGCCGGTGATCAACAAGATCGACCTGCCTGCCGCCGAGCCGGAAAAGGTCAAGGCCGAGATCGAGGAAGTGATCGGCATCGATGCCAGCGATGCCGTGCTGACCAGCGCCAAGGCCGGCATCGGCATCGAGGAAGTGCTCGATGCCGTGGTGGCGCGCATTCCCCCGCCGGGCGGCGATCGCAATGCGCCCTTGAAGGCGATGCTGGTTGATTCCTGGTACGATCCGTACCTGGGCGTTGTCATCCTGGTGCGCGTGATCGACGGGGTCATCAAGAAGGGCCTGCAGGTCAAGTTCATGGCCGGCGGGACCGAGCACCTGATCGACCGCGTGGGCTGCATGCGCCCCAAGATCGAACAACTGGCCGAACTCGGGCCGGGCGAAATCGGCTTCATCACCGCGCAGATCAAGGAAGTGGCCCAGGCCCGCGTGGGTGACACGATCACCACGGTCAAGGGCGGCGCGGCCGAGCCGCTAGCCGGCTTCAAGGAAGTGCAGCCGGTGGTGTTCTGTGGGCTGTTCCCGACGGACGCGGCCGACTTTGAAAAGCTGCGCGATTCGATCGGGAAGCTGCGCTTGAACGACGCTTCGTTCAGCTTTGAAATGGAAACCAGCGCGGCGCTGGGCTTCGGCTTCCGCTGCGGCTTCCTTGGGCTGCTCCACTTGGAAATCATCCAGGAGCGCCTGAGCCGCGAGTACGACCTCGACCTGATCACCACGGCGCCTTCGGTGGTCTATCGCCTGAGCATGACCGACGGTTCCACCCAGGAACTGCACAACCCGGCCGACATGCCCGACGTGGTCAAGATCGACACGATGGAAGAGCCGTGGATCAAGGCGACGATCTACACGCCCGACGAACACCTCGGCTCGATCCTCAAGCTGTGCCAGGACCGCCGCGGCATCCAGACCGGCCTGACCTATGTCGGCGGGCGCGCGCAGGTGAATTACGAGTTGCCGCTCAACGAAGTGGTGTTCGATTTCTATGACCGGCTCAAGTCGATCAGCCGTGGCTATGCCAGCTTTGACTATGAGCAGATCGGGTTGCGCGAAGGCGATCTGGTCAAGATGAACATCCTGGTCAACAACGAGCCGGTCGACGCGCTGAGCATGATCGTGCACCGCAGCCAGGCCGAAGCGCGTGGCCGCGCGCTGTGCGAGCGGCTCAAGGACCTGATCCCGCGCCACTTGTTCAAGATCCCGATCCAGGCCGCGATCGGCGCCAAGGTGATCGCGCGCGAGACCATTGCCGCGATGCGCAAGGACGTGACCGCCAAGTGCTATGGCGGGGACATCAGCCGCAAGAAGAAGCTTCTGGAAAAGCAGAAGGAAGGCAAGAAGCGGATGCGCGAGTACGGCAACGTGCAGATCCCGCAGGAAGCCTTCATCGCCGCACTGCGCATGGGCGAGGAGTGACGTCTGCGCGGCGCGGCGGGGAACCGAACGCGCCGCCACCCGGTTGAGACGGCACGAGCCAACCGCTTTTGCCGCCCGACCGGAGGACGCTTGCCCATTTTTCGCCTGATCCGCTCTGCCTTGCTGGCGCTGTTGATGCTGGCCGCGCCAGCTGCCCATGCCCAGCTGACACCGACCGCTTCCTCCAGCGCCGCGGCACCGTCAGACCCCTATGGCCGCGAAACCCCGCGATCTTCGGTAGCGGGCCTGATCCAAGCCCTGGCCGGGCGCGACTATGAACGCGCCGCACATTTCATGTCGGTGCGCATGGACAACCCGCGGTTGACCAACGGCGCCGAGGAACTGGCGCGGCGCCTGCAAGTGCTGCTCGACAAGGGTGGCACCTTGCGCGCGTTCGGCGCGCTGTCGAACCAGCCGGTGGGCGACCTGACCGACGATCTGCCGTTCAACCGCGAGCAGGTCGGCACGATGAAGGTGGGCGAGGATAAAGTGCCGGTGATGCTGGCCAGCAGCCAGCAAGGCCAGGTGGTGGTATGGCGCGTGGCGCCCGAAACCTTGCAGATCCTGGCCAAGGCCGATGTCCCGCGGGAGGCGCCGGCAGCCAGCACCAGTCCCGATAACTGGATGATCGGTGGCGCGCCGGTCAGCGATTGGGCGATGCTGCTGGGCCTTGCCGCGGTCAGCTTTGCCGTGTTCCGCCTGCTTGCCGCGCTGGTCTTGCTGGTGGTGCGCAAGGTGATCCCGCGTTGTCAGGATAGCGCGGTCTATCGCTTCCTTGCCGCCGCGCTGCCCCCGCTCAGCCTGTTCCTGTCGATCATGATCTTCTTCATGTGGGCCAACCGGCTGCCCGTGGCGATCGTCGCGCGGCAGACCCTGCTGCGCTATGGCGGCACGGTGGCGCTGGTCGCGCTGGTGTGGTTCGCGCTGCGCCTGATCGATGCAATCGCCGAACTGGCGACGCGGCGCCTGCACCACTACCAGCGCCGCCAGGTGATTTCGGTGGTCAACCTGCTGCGGCGCGGGGCCAAGCTGCTGTTGCTGGCTTTCACCGTGGTGGGCGTGCTTGATACGTTTGGTATCAACGTTACCACGGGGATCGCGGCGCTGGGCATCGGCGGTATCGCCCTGGCGCTGGGCGCGCAAAAGACGGTGGAGAACCTTGTCGGCAGCGTGACGGTGATTGCCGACCAGCCGGTGCAAGTGGGCGATTTCTGCAAGGTGGGCGATGTTTCGGGCACGGTGGAGGACGTGGGCATCCGCTCTACCCGCATCCGCACCAACGATCGCACCCTGGTGACCATTCCCAATGGTGATTTCGCCGCCCGGCAGATCGAGAATTTCGCCACGCGCGACCGCTTCCTGTTCAACCCGGTAATCGGCATTGCCTATGGCCTGACCGTGGCCAAAGTGCGCGAGGCGGTGGACATCGTGACGCAAGCCTTGCGTGATCATGACGGCGTGCTCAACGATGGCATCCGCGCCACCTTCACCAATTTTGCCGATACCGCGCTGACGATCGAAGTGTGGTCCTATCTTGCCGGGCCGGATTACAACAAGGCGATGCTGGCGCGACAGGACGTGCTGTTGACCATCATGGAAAAATTCGAAGCGGCCGGCATCGCGCTGGCCCAGCCGACGCGATCGGTCATGGTGCAGGGTGGCATCCCCTTGCCCACTTCAGAGGATGTGCCGGTCAACTAAGCTGCTGTTCAACCCAGCAGCCGGGCGGCCACCACGGCCATGGCAACCAGCGTTCCTGCCCCCCAGATGGCGCGCGTGATCGGGCGAACGAGCGCGGCCCATTGCGGTGATGGTTCGATCGGCGCCGGCGGCTGGGTCAGCCGTTGCACGGCCGCGCGCAGCAGGCGCGGCGCATCGTTGCCCATGTGCGCCAGTTCCAGGCCAAGCGCGCGCACGATCGGCTGCCAATGATCGGGCGAAAGCCGCGCCGCCACCAGGCGCAAGGTTGACCGGCGCAGCGCGGCGGCAAGGTCGAACCCCGGCTCGATGCGGGTCAGCACGCCATCGATGGTGACCAGGGCCTTGAAGATCAGCAGCAAGTCTGACGGCATGACGATGCCGGTTTCGCGCAGCAGCGGCAGGAAATCGGCGACCATCGGCGCCAGGCGCAGGCTTTGCCCACCATGGGTTTCCACCAGGCGGCGCGCCGCCGCCGCCACGGCCGCGGGCGGTGCGCTGCCGCTTTCGTCCCAGGTGGCCAGCACATCGGCCATGGCGGTATCATCAGCGGTGATCAATGCCTGGGTAAAGCGGATGAATTCCTCCCGCCGCCGGGGCGAGACCTGGCCGACGAGGCCCAGGTCGAGCAGGGCGATGCCGTTGCCGGGCGTGCAGCGCAAGTTGCCGGGGTGCGGATCACCATGAAAGCGGCCGTTGATCAGCACCATGTCGAGCACGACGTCGGCGCCCAGTGCGGCGATGCTGGCCGGATCGATCCCCGCCTCCAGCAAGGCCTGGGCACTGGTTGGCGCAACGCCGGCCACATAGTCCATCACCAGCACGCTTTCGCTGCTGAGGGGCCAGTGGATTTCCGGCACGATCACGCGCGGGTTGCGGGCAAAATCGGCGCGCAGCTTGTCGGCATTGCGGCCTTCGACGGTGAAATCCAGTTCCTGGCGCAGCGCGTCGGCCAATTCGGCTGCCATCGCGCCGGCGCGCAGGCGGCGGGCCTGGGCGTTGGTCCGCTCGGCCAGCGCGGCGGCGCCGGCGATCAGGCGCAGATCGGCCAGCATGGGGGCGGCAATGCCGGGGCGGCGGATCTTGACGACCACCGCGCGGCCATCGTGGAGAGTGGCGCGGTGTACTTGCGCCATGGAGGCGGCGGCCAGCGGCGCTTCGTCAAAGCTGGCAAAGCACGCATCGACCGGCGCGCCGAGCGCCTGCTCCAGATCGGGCCGCAGCGCGGCAAAGGGCAGGGTGGGAGCCTGGCTTTGCAAGCGCTCCAACTCGGCAATCCATTCGGGCGGCAGCAGGTCGGCCCGTGTCGCCAGGATCTGACCCAGCTTGATCCAGGCGGGCCCCAATTCTTCCAGCGCCAGCCGCACGCGCCGGGGCGTGGTGGCGGGATCGCCGTCCCCGGCATCGGCACTTTCCCCGCTGGGCAGGAACCGGGCCGCCAGCCAGCCCAGCCCGTGGCGGGCCAGGATGCGGGTGATTTCGGCAAGCCGGGCACTGTCGGCCGCGCGGCCGGGGAAAGAATGCATCATGCCCACCAAGGTAGGGGCGCGATTGGTGGGTGCAACCGCCTGCCGCCTAACCCGTTACGACGACTTCGGCATGGGCGAAGGCACTGGCGATGTCTGGCGCAAGCGGTTGATCGGTAACCAGCACACTCACGCTGGCGCAAGGCGCAGTGGCCATCAGGCCATAGCGCCCGAACTTTGACGCATCTGCCGCCAGCAGCACGCGCCCTGCCGTGGCATAGGCGATCCGGCTCATCGTTGCCTCGCCCGCGTGAAAATCCATCAGCCCGCGATCGGCGCTGACGGCGCCGACGGACAGCAGGGCAAGGTGCGGCGTGAACCCGGCCACGTAATCCTGCGCCTGGCGATCGGAAAAGGCGCGGTATTCATAGTCCATCTGCCCGCCGGCCAGGAACAGCCGGTTGCCGTTGATCCCGCCCAGCGCAGTGGCGACGCCGAGCGAATTGGTGATCACCGTCAGGTCGGTGTGCTGGCGCAGTGCCTGGGCGATATGGAACGTGGTGGTGCCGGCATCGATGAAAATGATGTCGCCATCGGCCACGAAGCGCGCGGCGGCTTGCGCAATGCGCTTCTTGGCATCGACATTTTCGTGCAGGCGACGGTCGAGCGGGCCTTCGGTTTCGCGCCGGGCAAGACGCACCGCGCCGTGCAGGCGTTCCACCCGTCCGGCCGCCTCGAGATCGCGCAGTTCGCGGCGGATCGTCTCGTCCGACACGTCGAGATCGCGGGCCAAGGCCGTGATCGCCAGTGTCGTGCCCGAACCGAGCAGTGCCAGCAGGCGGTCCTGGCGATCCTGGCGCTTGATGCTCATCGTTGCGGTGTGCTTTCCCGTTGGTCCAGCGTCAGGTCTGCCAGAATGGGGAAGTGATCGGAAGGCCAGCCCGCATCCTGGTGGTCGGTCAACGCGGCATAATTGCGCACCCGCCAGCCGCGCACCAGGATGTAATCGATGCGATCCTGCGCCTGGCCGGTGAAATCATGGAACGTGGCTTCCGGGCCAAGCGGGTTGGCGGCGCGTTGGCGGCTATCGGCGAGGTTTGCGGTCAGCGTGGCATAGGCGGCGCTGTCTGGCGTGGCGTTGAGATCGGCGGTCAATACCACCGGCAACGCGCCGGCGAGCGCGGGCAGGCGTGCGGCGATCATCCGTGCACTTTGCGCGCGGGCCGTCTCGTCTTCCTTGTCGCGGTTGGCCAGGTGAGTGTCGATCATCAGGAACGTGGTGCGGGTCGCGCTCCGGCGCTGGAACACGGCCCATTGTACCATGCGCGGCAACGTCGCGCCCCAGCCCAGGCTGCCGGGCACATCCGGCGTGGGGGAAAGCCAGAACACGCCGTGGCGCAGCAGGTGCAGCCGGTCATGGCGATAGAGGATGCCCATGTGCTCGTCGGCATGGCCGCCAAAGCGATCGGGGCCGAACCAGCGCCAGTGCGGCAGATGGCGCACCACGGCATCGCCCTGGCGGCGATAGAGTTCCTGCGTGCCGATCACATCGGGATCGGCGGCCCGGATCGTGGCGAGAAACAGCGGCTGGCGCCTTGGCCAGATGTTGATCCCGTCATCGGGTGAGGGCCAGCGAACGTTGAAGCTCATCACCCGCAGTGCGCCGGCCGGCCGGGGCGGCGGTGCCGCCCATGCGGGCAGGGGGGAGAGGCTGGCGGCAAGCAGCAAGGCCAAGGCGCGCAGCCGGGCCGGAATGCGGTTTTCGATCATGCTGACCCATTTGGCGTTTTTGATGAAATTTCGATGACAATGTTTGCAAATCCTCAAAATTGCAAAACATCTCATCAGAAAATGTGGATGTGTCATGGAATCGTCGTGCGGTGCGCCTAGGTGCCGCTGCACAAGGCGCCGTCTTGACGGGTGCCGACGATTCGCCGCCAGGCCAAGAATTCGCCAACAGGCCAACAACTCAGCAACAGGGAAGTCCTTCGATGACCGATTTGCCGATCCTTTCCGGCATGCCCCGCCGTGCGCGCTTGCTGCGTGGCGCTGCGCTCGCTGCCATGTCGCTGGGCGGGCTCGCCGCCCCGCTGGTGGCCCATGCCACCGCCACCGCGCCCGCCGATGGCTTGCCCGCCCCCAGCAGCGAGGCCGATGCCGACGGCAACACCCGTAGCATCGTCGTTTCGGGGCAGGCGGCACGCACCGTGAAGCTGGAAGCGCCCGGCACCACCGCCGTGCTTGCCCCCGAAGACCTGGTGCGCCAGCCCAATGTCAGCGTGGTAGATGCCCTGGCGCGGGTGGCGGGGATTTCGGTTTCACCCACCGACTTCTTCGGCACCCCGTCTTCGGGCAATCACGGCGGGCTGGATGGCGCGGCGCGCGGCGGCGCCAGCTTCGTCTATGTGCGCGGGCTATCGGGTTCGTATAACGTCAACCTCGTCAACGGCGCCAATGCCGCCCAGGGCATGCCCTATTCGCGCGAGATCCAGCTCGATCTGCTGCCGCCGGTCGGCCTTGCTGCCGTGGTCGTGAGCAAGACATCGACGGCCGACATGGATGGCGACGCGATCGGCGGTACGATCGATTTCCGCACGCCCAGCGCCGACAATTTCAAGGACGGCCATCTTGGCCTCACGCTTCAGGGCGGTGTCAGCCAGTATGGCCTGGATTACCATGTGCCGGCCGGCAGCGGCCTGGCCCAGGGCGAATACAGCACGCATTTTGGCGCCGATCACCAGTTCGGCATCTATGCCACCGGCTATTACGGCAAGCGCTACTTCGCTTCGACCATGGTCGATTTCCAGGCGGGGCAGTGGGAGTATGCCGTTTCGGAAGGGGAGCAGGGCAGCAACCCGGCAGGCTTCAGCAAGGCCGACAACCTGCTGCTGACCAGCACCAACGCGCAGTTTACCGAAGGTCACCAGACCCGCTTTGGCGGCGCGCTCTCGCTGGATTGGGACATGGGCGCCACCAAGCTCTATCTGCGCGGAACGGTGGCCGAATCCAACATCCGCCAGATCGTCTATCAAAAGGGCATCCAGGCCGATCACTATTCCTCGCCCACGGTGCGCCCCGACGGGCTCTATCAGAACGGGGAAAGCGATGCCGCCTATCACTATTGGGTGGAAACGGCTCCGGCGGAATCCGCGCTCGATACCGCCGAACTGGGCGGCAAGACCAGCGACGGGCCGCTGACCCTGGATTATGCCGCATTCTGGAGCTGGGCCAAGAGCGCCGCGCCCGACCATGCCGAAGTCTCGTTCGAAACCAGCGCAGCCAACCAGCTTGGCGGCCCGTTCAGCGTGACCTATCGCGATGGCTATCCGATCCCGGCCTTGAGCGCGGCGCAGCTTGCCCGGCTTAACAACAGCAGCCTGTTCCTCAAGGCCGACGGCAGCGGCGAATATACCACCTCGCGCAGCACGGCCAACAAAGTGGGCGGGCGCCTGGATGCCGAACTGGCAAGGGGCGGCCTGGTGCAGGCGGTGAAAGCCGGGGTAAAGTTCGTGCGCAGCAGCCGGGCAAGCTATTCGCGCGACTATAGCGGCCTGGAATTCATCGACACCGGCACGCCGCTGAGCGCCAGCCCGTTTGCCCGCAACACCATCGCCGCGATCGACAAGAAGTATTATCCCTATTCGTTCGTGCGCTTCGATGGGGACGCGCTGACCGGGGCGGCGGCATCGGCCGCTTCCGCCGTGACGCTCAGCCCCGACGATTACAACGGCAACACCCTGTCGGGCCATGAAAACGTGTGGTCGGCCTATGTGCTGGCGCGCATGCAGGCGGGCGGCGTGGCGATCCAGCCGGGGCTGCGGTTCGAGCACACCACGATCGACAACCGTTTCTGGAACACGGTGAGCGTGGACGATGGCGCCACGGCCACCACGTCATCGGGTTGGGGCACCAGCCGCACCCGCTATGACATCCTGCTGCCCAGCGTGCACGCCGATTGGCATCCCTGGCAGGGTGGCATCCTGCGTGGCGCGATCTGGCGCAGCTATACCCGCCCGGCGTTTTTCCAATTGGCTGGCGGCACGCAGACCGAGCTGAACAGCGATGGATCGGTGAGCATCACCCAGGGCAACCCCGATTTGCGCCCCGTCACCTCGTGGAACTTCGACCTCAATCTGGAACATGAGTCCCACGGCTTCAGCGGCTCGATCGCGGCGTTCTACAAGGCGATCGGCAACTATCTCTATGATCGCGGCACCAGCTATCGCGCCCAGGAAATCGCCAGCACCGGCGTCAGTTCGATCAGCAAGCCGATGAACGGCGGGAACGCGGCGCTCTATGGCCTGGAACTGGCCGGCCGGTTCCAGTTGAGCGCTTTGCAAGGTTGGGTTTCGGGCTTTGGCGTTTCGGGCAACGTGACGTTCCAGCACTCCTGGGCCCACCTGCTCGATTCGGGCACCGATGCCACCCAGGCGATGCAGGGCGTGCCCTCGTTCCTGGCCAATGCCTCGGTGTTCTACGAAGGGAAGAAAGTGTCGGCCAACCTGGCTTACCGCTACAACGGTTCGCTGGTGGCGGCCTATCGCTTTGGCACCTGGGGTGGCGCGGCGATGAACGATACCCAGCGGGCAACCCACAGTGTCGATGCCTCGGTCGGCTATGCGCTGCGCCCGGACGTGCGCCTGTCGCTTCAGGCGAGCAATATCTTTGACGATATCAGCTATTATCGCACGGTGAGCGCCACCAGCGAAGCGGTGCCGCAGATCGTGCGCTGGGGCCGCACGTTCCAGGCCACGCTTTCGGCTGCGTTCTGATCGCTGCCGCAGCCCCCGGGCCGGGCCGGCCTGGGGGCCACCGCTGGACTCGCATGCGCAAAATTGTTAGGCAAGCAAACGAGTGGAGCGCGCCAGATCGCTTCATCCGTGCGAGAGGAAGCGCCATGGACACCGTGTTGTCAGCCCGCCCCGAGGCGATCGATCCCATCGAAGAAACCGCGCGCCAGGCGCCCGCGTTGATCCGCTATCTGGGGGAGGGGAATTTCGTCACCCGCCGCTATGTGAGCCAGGGGGCCGAAATCAACACCGGCACGTATACCGATCATGCCGTGGTGGTGCGCGATGGCATGCCGATCCGCGATCACTTCACGCTCGACACCCATGGTTTCATGCTGGGTCGCCACCAGTCCGCCGTGCGGGATTTCCATGACCGGGCCGATGTCGACGCGCATTACTTCGCCGAAGTGGAAGCGCTGGTGGCGCGGATGTGCGGCGCCGATCGCGTGGCGGCGCAAGGCTGGATGATCCGCACTTCGGCCGATCTTTCCGCCCGCGCGCAAGAGAAGGTGGCCAATTACCAGCACAACGGCGGTATTCAGCCGCCGGCCGGCGAGGCCCATGTCGATTACAACCGCCCCACCGCGCGCCGTGCCGCGCAGCGCATGCATGACCAGCGCTTTGCCGATCGGCCAGGCTATGCCCGCGCGATCTGTTTTTCACTGTGGCGCACGTTTTCGCCCGGGCCGCAGGATTGGCCCCTGGCGGTGTGCGACGGGCGCAGCGTGGGCGAGGCGGAAACGGCCTCCAACACGCTGTTCGTGGTGGACGAATTTCCGGTGGGCGACGCGCTGACGGCCCCGGTGCCGGGCGAGGAGGACATGATCGCCGCCACGATCTTCCGCTATTCCCCCGCGCACCGCTGGTGGTATTTCGCCAACATGGCGGCCGATGACGTGCTGCTGTTCAAATTCAACGACAGCGACGAAAGCGTGACCTGGCGCTGCCCGCACACCGCGTTCCACGACAGCAGCCTGCCCGACACCCAAATCCGCAGCAGCATAGAAGTGCGCTGCATCGCCTATTTCGATTGACGAAAGCCCCTTTCGCACGCGGGAGGGGTAAGGGCCCAAAGTTTGGCTTGGGGGCGCTTAACCAATTCGCCCTGTCGCTGCGGGGGGCGGCTGTGCCAAAGGCGGCGCCATGAACATGCCGTCGCTCACCCATCTGCAACGCCTTGAGGCCGAGGCGATCCACATCATGCGCGAAGTCGTGGCCGAGGCGCAGGCCCCGGTCATGCTCTATTCGGTGGGCAAGGACAGCGCGGTCATGCTGCACCTCGCGCGCAAGGCGTTCTATCCTTCACCGCCGCCGTTCCCGCTGTTGCACGTGGACACCACGTGGAAATTCAAGGCGATGTACGAGCTGCGCGATCGCATGGCGCGCGAAAGCGGCATGGAACTGCTGGTCTATCAAAACCCCGAAGCCAAGGCGCGCGGGATCAATCCGTTCGATCATGGCGCGCTCCACACCGATATGTGGAAGACCGAAGGGCTCAAGCAGGCGCTCGATCTCCATGGCTTCGACGCGGCCTTTGGCGGCGCGCGGCGCGACGAGGAAAAGAGCCGCGCCAAGGAACGCATCTTCTCGTTCCGCACGGCCAGCCACGGCTGGGACCCCAAGAACCAGCGGCCCGAGCTGTGGAACCTCTATAACGCCCGCAAGAACAAGGGCGAGAGCATCCGCGTGTTCCCGATCAGCAACTGGACCGAGCTGGATATCTGGCAGTACATCCACTTGAACGACGTGCCGATCGTGCCGCTCTATTTTGCCGACGAACGCCCCACCGTGGAGCGCGACGGCATGCTGTTGATGGTGGACGACGATCGCTTCCCGCTGCGGGCCGGGGAAGAACCGGTGATGCGCTCGATCCGCTTCCGCACGCTGGGCTGCTATCCGTTGACCGGCGCGGTGGAAAGCACGGCCAAGACCTTGCCCGAAGTGATCCAGGAAACCCTGCTGACCACCACCAGCGAGCGCCAGGGCCGCGCCATCGACAAGGATGCCGGCGGCGCCGGCATGGAAGTGAAGAAGCAGCAGGGGTATTTCTGATGCCGGAAACGATCACCGACGTGGCCGACGTCATCTACAAGACCGATGCCCTGATCGCGCAGGATATCGACGCCTATCTGGAAACCCATCAGCACAAGACGATGCTGCGCTTCATCACCTGCGGGTCGGTGGACGATGGCAAGTCCACGCTGATCGGGCGGCTGCTGTATGATTCCAAGATGATCTTCGAGGATCAGCTGGCCGCGCTGGAAAGCGACAGCAAGAAGCAGGGCACCCAAGGCCAGGCGATCGATTTCGCGCTGCTGGTCGATGGCCTGGCGGCCGAGCGCGAGCAGGGCATCACGATCGACGTGGCCTATCGCTTCTTCAACACCGAAAAGCGCAAGTTCATCGTGGCCGATTGCCCCGGCCATGAACAGTATACCCGCAACATGGTGACCGGCGC
This sequence comes from Novosphingobium rhizosphaerae, assembly GCF_050920675.1. NCBI lineage: Bacteria > Pseudomonadati > Pseudomonadota > Alphaproteobacteria > Sphingomonadales > Sphingomonadaceae > Novosphingobium > Novosphingobium rhizosphaerae. Next base: position 3,805,851 of record NZ_CP137861.1, on the reverse strand, counting down.
TTCCACCGCCGATCTGGCCGTGATCCTGATCGATGCGCGCAAGGGCGTGCTGGTGCAGACGCGGCGCCATTCCTACCTCTGCCACCTGCTGGGCATCCGCAACATCGTGCTGGCGGTCAACAAGATGGACCTGGTCGATTACAGCCAGGCCCGCTTTGACGAGATCGTGGCCGATTACCGCGCCTTTGCCACCAGCATCGGCATCGACACGTTCACCGCGCTGCCGATCTCGGGCTTTGCCGGCGACAACGTGACCGCGCCATCGGCCAACACGCCGTGGTACACCGGGCCCTCGCTGATTGCGCACCTGGAAACCGTGCCGGTGCGCGGGGCCGACGATCTGGCCCGCCCGTTCCGCATGCCGGTGCAATGGGTCAATCGCCCGAACCTCGATTTCCGGGGCTTTTCCGGCCTGATCGCCAGCGGCAGCGTCAAGCCGGGCGATGCCGTGCGCGTGCTGCCCTCGGGCAAGACCAGCACGGTTACCCGGATCGTGACGCTGGAAGGCGATCTTGACCAGGCGCAGGCGGGGCAGGCGATCACGCTGTGCCTGGCCGACGAGATCGACTGCTCGCGCGGCGACGTGCTCGCCCTGGCCGACGCTCCGCCCGAAGTGGCCGACCAGTTCCAAGCCACGCTCGTGTGGATGGCCGACGAGGCGTTGACGCCGGGCCGCGCCTATTGGCTCAAGCTAGGCACGCAAACCGTTTCGGCCACCGTGCGCACGCCCGAATATGTGGTGAACGTCAACACCATGGAGCATCTGGCGGCCAAGACGCTGGAACTCAACGCCATCGGCGTGGCCGAAGTGGTGACCGACAAGCCGCTGGTGTTCGAGCCCTATACGGAAAGCCGCACATTGGGCGGGTTCATCCTGATCGACAAGATCAGCAATGCCACCGTTGGCGCCGGCATGCTGGAATTCAGCCTGCGCCGCGCGCAGAACGTGCACTGGCAGGCGCTGGACGTGACGCGCAAGGCCCATGCCGCGCTCAAGATGCAGCAGCCGGCCGTGCTGTGGTTCACCGGGCTGTCCGGCTCGGGCAAATCGACCATCGCCAACCTGGTGGAAAAGAAGCTGCACGCGCTGGGCAAGCACACGTTCCTGCTGGACGGCGACAACGTGCGCCACGGGTTGAACAAGGACCTGGGCTTTACCGACGCCGACCGGATCGAGAACATCCGCCGCGTGGGCGAAGTGGCCAAGCTGATGACCGACGCCGGCCTGATCGTGCTGACCGCGTTCATCAGCCCGTTCCGTGCGGAGCGCGAGCTGGTGCGCAGCCTGCTGCCCGAAGGCGAATTCATCGAAGTGTTCATCGACACCCCGTTGGAAGACGCCGAAAAGCGCGACGTGAAGGGCCTCTATAAAAAGGCGCGCAGCGGCCAGCTCCAGAACTTCACCGGGATCGACAGCCCGTACGAGCGCCCCGAAAACCCCGAAATCCGGGTGGACACGCGCCGCGAAAGCCCCGAAGACGCCGCCGAGCGGATTGTCGAGCGGGTGATCGGCGCGTGGATGCCGGTGATCTGATTGGACAGGCAGGGGGGCAAGCGATGGACGATCTGGCGCTGGCGCGGCATCTGGCCGCAGGGGCGGGGCGCATCCTGATGGATTTGCGTGCCGCCGGCACGCACGAGGGCAAGGCGCTGGGGGCGCAAGGTGACGTTCTCGCCAACGCGTTCCTCATGGCCGAAGTGGCGGCGCACCGTCCCGATGATGGCGTGCTGAGCGAGGAAACCGCCGACACACCCGCGCGGCTGGCCAAGAACCGGGTGTGGATCATCGATCCGCTTGATGGCACGCGCGAATATGGCGAAGGCCGCAGCGACTGGGCCGTGCACGTCGGCCTGGCCGTGGACGGCAAGGCCGTGCTCGGCGCCGTGGCGCTGCCGGGGGAAGACCTGGTGCTCGACAGCGCCGGCATTGCACCACTGCCGCCCATGGCGCCCACGCCGCGGCTCCTGGTCAGCCGCTCGCGCCCCGCGCACGAGGCGGTGGAAGTGGCCAAGGCGATCGGTGGCGAATTGCTGCCGATGGGCAGCGCCGGGGCCAAGGCGATGGCCGTGGTGCGCGGGCAGGCCGAGATCTACCTCCATTCGGGCGGGCAATACGAATGGGACAATTGCGCGCCGGTGGCCGTGGCGGCCGGGGCAGGCCTGCATGTCTCGCGCATCGATGGTTCGCCCCTGGTCTACAACAACCGCAACACCTGGCTGCCCGATTTGTTGATCTGCCGCCGCGAATGGTCCGAACGGGTGCTTGAGGAAGTGGCCAGGATCGGCGATTGACGCAGCGCAGCGAAATTCTGATCCCCCATTCTTTGCTTGCCCCGAGGACACCATGATCGATCCCAAGCATTTCCGCACCGTTCTTGGCGCCTATCCCACGGGTGTCTGCGTCATCACGTCGGTTGACGAGGCCGGCTTGCGCACCGGGCTGGTGGTGGGTTCGTTCACCTCGATCTCGCTCGATCCGCCGCTTGTCGGCTTTTTCCCCGACAAGCGCTCGGGTTCGTGGCCGCGCATTGCCGCCACCGGGCGGTTCTGCGTCAACGTGCTGGGCGCCGACCAGCTGGACCTGTGCCGCCGCTTTGCCAGCCGCGCCGATGACAAGTTTGCCGAACTGGCCCATGGCCACAGCCCGGCGGGCCTGCCGCGGCTCGACAACGCACTGGCCTGGATCGATTGCCGGATCGAACGGGTTGATGACATCGGCGATCACTGGCTGGTGGTGGGCGCGGTGGAAGCGCTGGATTCGCGCCAGGAAGGAACGCCGCTGCTGTTCTTCCGCGGGCAGTATCACGATGCCGTGGAAATCGCCCAAGGGGTGTGACAACCGCTGCAACGGTGCTGGCCCTGCGCCAAATTGCACCATTCCTGCTGTAATTGCCGATCGATTGACACCGATCAAAGCCGCGTCGCCAGGCTGGGGGTAAAGCGGAAAGCGCCGAAGGGAACAGGTCTTTCCAACCCGGACAGTCTGTTCGTTTCGCGTGATTTCTCCCCAACTCGGGCGGCATGCCTGGCAGGCCGCCCCCCTTTTTGCTGGGTGGGGTGATCATACTTTGGTCTGATAAGGCCCTGTCTTGTCGTTGTCTTTCACGGCGCAAGATGGTAATTGGGGCCATGTCTTCTTGCGAAACCTGCGTCGTCCGCAACCGCGCCATCTGCGCCGGCCTCGACAATCAGGAGATCAACGCGCTCAACGCGATCGGACGCCGCCGCAACGTTTCGGCCGGGGAACCGCTGATCTGGGAAGACGATGACTCGCTGCTCGTCGCCAACGTGATCGAGGGCGTGCTCAAGCTGACCACCAGCACCGAAGACGGCCGCGAACAGATCGTGGGCGTGGCCTATCCGTCCGATTTCATCGGCCGCCCGTTTGGCCAGACCAGCAAGGCCAGTGTCGTCGCGCTGACCGATGCCCGCGTCTGCGTGTTCTCGCGCAACGATTTCGATCGCTTTGCCCGCAGCCATCCGGGGCTGGAGCACAAGCTGCTGGAACGCACGCTGGCCGAACTGGACCGCACGCGCTCGTGGATGATGCTGCTGGGCCGCAAGACCGCGCCCGAAAAGATCGCCACATTCCTGCTCGAAATGTCGGAGCGCCTGGCCGAAACCGGCTGCACCCCGATCACGCGCGGCCCGGCCACGCGCTTCACCCTGCCGTTCTCGCGCCAGCAGGTGGCCGATGTGCTGGGCCTGACGATCGAGACCGTCAGCCGCCAGTTCACCAAGCTCAAGAACGAAGGCGTGATCGACCTGCCCGCGCGGCGTGACGTGGAAATCCTCGACCGCCCCTCGCTGGTTTCGCTGGCGGGGTAAGCGCGGCGGGCACGGGCTTCGACAAGCGCGGCCCGAACGCGGTTTCAGCAGAATTTTCGGATGAGCATTCGCCCTGAGCTCGTCGAAGGGCCCTGGCTGCGCGCTTTGCGCTTGGCCTCGCACCACCCCCAACCCCCTCCTCTGAAGAGGAGGGGGCTTTTCAATAGCCTCACCTCCCGCCTGCGGGAGGGTTTGGGGGAAGCGTATTCCCCGAAAGACAAACGAAAACGGGCGGACCGATGCCAGGGGATCCCAGACCCTGGATCGACCCGCCCGCGGCCCTGCATACGACGGATATGCAGGGCTATCGGTGCGCCGTGATCAGAAGCGGTAGGCGACGCCCGCGCTCAGGACCCAAGGGTCCATGCGATGGCGCGTGGTCAGCGCTTCGGTACCGTTGGCGGTGTAGAAATGCGCGGTCGTGCTGATCCAGTACTTCTTGGCATCGAGCGTGAGGCCAAGGCCGGTCTTCGTGATCGGAATGTCGATCCCGCCCTGCACCACGACGCCGGCGTCGTTATCCAGCTTCACCCGCTTGGCGCCCAGGGTCTGCGCGGTCGCACCGGCACGCTCGTCGATATAGAAGAACCACGCGCCGCCCGCGCCCACATAAGGCTTGATGCCGCCGGGCAGGGTGAAGTGGTACTTCGCCGTGACCGTGGCGGGCAGGATCAGCGCATGATCGACCAGCGCCGCGCCCTGGAGCGCGCCGGCGCCCGAGACGTGGTGCGCGGTAAAGCAGCAGATCGTTTCCACCGACACGTTGGGCAGCGCGAAATATTCGATCGCCAGCGTGGGGGTGAAGCTGTTGTTGCTGGCATCGGTCTGCGATCCGGTGGGCAGGCCGATCAGGTCCTTGCGAACCGCGGTGATCTTGCCATCGGCCAGAACCGACGTGGCCAGCAACTTGACCTGCCACTTGCCCGCCGGCGCTTCATCGGCCGCGATTGCGGGAGAAGCGAAGGCCAGCGCCAGGGCGGCGGCACCAAGAGCTTTGCCAAGAACCTTTTTCATCACACGTTTCCTAATTGCTGGCGGACTGAGTTACCGCGGACTGGGCCACTGCGGGCTGCGCCGCAGGCGGCCTGCCCCTCGCAGGCTCCGTTCCCTCTGGCGTGGCACGGTCAATGGCGGGGATCTCGATTCGCTACATTGACGCAACGCAAAAATGGCGGGGTGCTGAATAAATCGTTCACCGCAGGGGTTATTTGACTCGTATCAATGTGATGGGCGGACAAAGGTTGCAGGGGCAGAATCTGTAGTTGGGCATGGAAGGGAAGGGTCCATGGAACAGGTTCTGATGCGCGCCGGCCTATGGTTTGGTGCGCTTGTCCTGGCGGTGGTCGCCTGTGCTCTGGCAGTGGACCAGGGTTTTGCGATTCACATGGCGATCTTCGGGATCGCCGCCGCCATCGCGCTGTGGGTGACTATCAGCGGCAAGAGCGTCGACAATGCGGTGCGGGGCGTGCTGCGCATGCCCGATCCGGGCCGCTATGACGACGACGTGATTCGCTGGGGCGTTATTGCCACGGTATTCTGGGGTATCGCCGGGTTTGCCGCCGGCCTGTGGATTGCGCTGGAGCTGACCTGGCCCCAGCTCAACCTGGGGCTGCAGTGGATCAACTTCGGCCGCCTGCGTCCGCTCCACACCTCGGCGGTCATTTTCGCTTTCGGGGGCAATGCGCTGATCGCCACGTCGTTCTACGTCGTGCAGCGCACCTGCCGGGCGAGGCTGGCCTTCCCCGGCCTCGCCCGTTTCGTGTTCTGGGGATACCAGCTGTTCATCGTCATCGCGGCGACCGGCTATCTCCTGGGCATTACCCAGGGCAAGGAATATGCCGAACCGGAATGGTACACCGACTTGTGGCTCACCATCGTGTGGGTGGCCTATCTGGCGGTGTTCGTCGGCACGATCGTGAAGCGCAGCGAGCCACACATCTATGTGGCGAACTGGTTCTACCTTTCGTTCATCCTGACCGTGGCGATGCTGCACATCGTCAACAACCTCAACATTCCGGTCAGCGTGTTCGGTTCGCGCTCTTATCCCATCTTTGCCGGCGTGCAGGGCGCGCTGGTGGAATGGTGGTATGGCCACAATGCGGTGGGCTTTTTCCTGACCGCCGGCTTCCTTGGCATGATGTATTACTTCGTGCCCAAGCAGGCCGAACGCCCGGTCTATTCCTATCGCCTGTCGATCATCCACTTCTGGGCGCTGATCTTCCTCTATATCTGGGCCGGTCCGCACCACCTGCACTATACCGCGCTGCCCGATTGGGCGCAGACGCTGGGCATGGTGTTCTCGGTCATGCTGTGGATGCCCAGCTGGGGCGGCATGATCAACGGGTTGATGACGCTGAACGGCGCGTGGGACAAGATCCGCACCGATCCGATCATGCGCATGCTGGTAATGAGCCTGGCGTTCTATGGCATGAGCACGTTCGAAGGCCCGATGATGAGCGTGAAGAGCGTCAATTCGCTCTCGCACTATACCGACTGGACCATCGGCCACGTGCACTCGGGCGCGCTGGGCTGGAACGGCATGGTGACGTTCGGGGCGCTCTATTACCTGGTGCCGCGCCTGTGGAACCGTGAACGGCTCTATTCGCTGCGCATGGTCAACTGGCACTTCTGGTGCGCCACGCTGGGTATCGTGTTCTATGCCGCCTCGATGTGGGTGGCGGGCATCACCCAGGGGCTAATGTGGCGCGAATATGGGCCTGACGGCTATCTGGTGAACAGCTTTGCCGAAACCGTGGCCGCGCTGCACCCGATGTATGCCCTGCGTGCCTTTGGCGGGCTGCTCTACCTTTCGGGTGCGGTGATCATGGTGATCAACGTGACCAAGACCATCCTGGGCCAGTACCGCAACGAAGCGCCGATGCACGATGCCGCGTTCGATCCCGAAAAGGATCGTCCGATCGTCGCCCAGCCCGCCTGATAAGGAAACCCGAACAATGTCCAGCATTGTTGAGCGTCACAAGACGCTGGAGCGCAATGTCACCCTGCTGGCAGTCCTTGCCTTTGCCGCGGTGACGATCGGCGGGATCGTGGAAATCGCCCCGCTGTTCTGGATCGACAACACCATCGAGAAGGTGGAGGGGATGCGCCCCTACACCCCGCTCGAACAGGCCGGGCGCGACATCTATGTGCGCGAAGGCTGCTATGTCTGCCACAGCCAGATGATCCGTCCGTTCCGCGACGAGACCGAACGCTATGGCCATTACAGCCTGGCCGCGGAATCGATGTACGATCACCCGTTCCAATGGGGATCGAAGCGCACCGGGCCAGACCTTGCCCGCGTGGGCGGCAAGTATTCGGATGAATGGCATGTCCAGCATCTGAAAGACCCGCGCTCGGTCGTGCCGGAGTCGATCATGCCGACCTATCAGTTCCTGGCGGAGCGTCCGCTCAACCAGGGGGACATGACGGCCGAGCTGCAAACGCTCTACACCACCGGGGTACCTTACACGAAGGACCAGATCGCCCAGGCCAACGATGACTTGAAGGCCCAGGCAGACCCCGAAAACGCCACCGAATTCAAGACGCGCTGGCCCAAGGCCCAGGTTCGCGATTTCGATGGCGATCCCAAGAAGCTGACCGAGATGGATGCGCTGGTCGCCTATCTCCAGATGCTGGGCACGCTGGTGGATGTGAATGCGCCTGCCGCGCAGGAAGACCTGGCCAAGGAGAAGGGGCGATGAGCACGTACGACGTCTTGCGCCACTTTGCCGATAGCTGGGCGCTGGTGGTGATGGGCGCGATTTTCCTGGCCCTGTGCATCTGGCCGTTCCGCAGCGGGGGCAAATCCTCGGGCGCGGAAGCCGCCAACTCGATCTTCACGGAGGATCACGATGGCTGACAAGCGCATCGACGAACCCACCGGCGTTGAAACCGTCGGACACGAATGGGACGGAATCGAAGAACTCAACACGCCGTTGCCGCGCTGGTGGCTGTGGACCTTTTATGCCACGATCGTTTTCGCGATCGGCTATGTGGTGGTCTATCCGGCCATTCCAGGGCGCCATGCGGCAACGGCCGGTACCGCCGGCTGGACCAGCCGTGGTGCGCTGGCCAAGGATCTGAAAGCGGCCGATGCCGCCCGCGCCCAGACCCGCGCCGCCATTGCCGCGACGCCGGTGGAAAAGCTGGCCGGCAATCCGCAGCTGCTGCGCGCCGCGATCGAAGGTGGCTCTGCCGCGTTCAAGCAGAACTGCGTGCAGTGCCACGGGTCTGGCGCCGCCGGGTCCAAGGGCTATCCCAACCTCAACGACGACGACTGGCTGTGGGGCGGTGACATCGCCACCATTCACCAGACGCTGGAACACGGCATCCGCTATCCCGGTGACGAGCAGACCCGCTCCAGCCAGATGCCTGCGTTTGGCCGTGATGGCATACTCACGCCGGCCCAGGTGCAGGACGTGGTCAGCCATGTGCGGGTGATCAGCGGGCAGGAAAAGGCCAGCGCCTCTTCCACCCGTGGCGCGCAGGTCTTTGCCGACAATTGCAGCGTCTGCCACGGCGCCAATGGCGAAGGCAACCGCACCGTCGGCGCCCCGCGCCTCAACGACAAGATCTGGCTCTATGGCGGGGACCGCGCCACGCTGACCGAAACCGTCACTTACGCCCGCCAGGGCGTGATGCCGGCCTGGGGCCAGCGGCTCGATCCGGTCACGGTCAAGATGCTGGCGGCCTATGTCCATTCGCGCGGGGGCGGTGAAGCGCTGCCCGCCGCGTCGGAAGCGGCCGCGCCAGCGCCCGTGCCGGCAACAAGGTAAGCCGCCATGCCCGCCGATCCCAGGCTCAAGCTCGTGGCATCTACCCCCGCACCGCAAGGTGGGGGTGGCCAGCCACCCGCACCACAAGAACCGGCGCTCTATGCCCGCCGCGAACCCGTTTGCCCCAGCAAGATCGACGGGCGGTTCCGGCGCTTCAAATGGGCGGTCATGGCGTTTTGCCTGGCGGTCTATTGGGGCACGCCGTGGCTGCGGTGGGATCGCGGGCCCTGGGCGCCGCATCAGGCGGTGTTGATCGATCTGGCCCATCGCCGGTTCTACATGTTCGGCATCGAAATCTGGCCGCACGAGTTCTATTTCGTGGCGGGCCTGCTGATCATGGCCGGGGTCGGCCTGTTTCTGGTGACATCGGCGGTGGGCCGGGCCTGGTGCGGCTATGCCTGCCCGCAAACGGTGTGGACCGATCTGTTCCAGCATGTCGACCGGCTGATCGATGGCGATCGCAATGCTCAACTGGCGCTGGACCGCGCGCCATGGACCGCGCGCAAGACCGCCAAGCGGCTGGCCAAGTGGGCGGTGTTCCTGGGTATCAGTTTTGCCACGGGTGGCGCGTGGATTTTCTATTTCGCCGATGCGCCCACGCTCCAGCGTGAATTCTGGACCGGTGCAGCGCCCGGCGTGGCCTATGCCTGTGTGGCCGTGCTCACCTTCACCACGTTCTGGCTGGGCGGTTTCATGCGCGAGCAGGTCTGCGTCTATATGTGCCCCTGGCCGCGCATCCAGTCGGCCATGCTCGATGAAAAGTCGCTGATCGTCACCTACAAGGACTGGCGTGGGGAGCCGCGTGGCTCGCTCAAGCAGGCCAAGCGCCTGCCCGGCGCCATTGGGGATTGCATCGACTGCAAGCAGTGCGTCGCGGTGTGCCCCACCGGGATCGACATCCGCGAAGGCGCGCAGATCGGCTGCATCACCTGTGGCCTGTGCATCGACGCCTGCGACCGCGTGATGGGGCAAGTGGGCCGCGACCGTGGCCTGATCGATTATTGCACGCTCGACGATGCCGAGGTGGAGCGCAAGGGCGGCGCGCCCAAGCCGCTGATCAAGGCGATCTTCCGCCCGCGCACGCTGGTCTATCTGGGCATGTGGAGCGCGATCGGCGCCGCGCTGCTGTTCATGCTGGGTGAACGCACCCGGCTCGATCTGTCGGTGGCGCGCGATCGCAATCCCGAATTCGTGCAGCTTTCCAACGGCGCGGTGCGCGATGGCTTCACCATCAAGCTGCGCAACATGGAAGATCGCCCGCGCGAAACCGTGCTGTCGCTCGAAGGGTTGCCCGATGGGGCGATCTATACCGACGAGATGGACGCATCGGCGGCCAAGCCCGCGCTGCGCTTTACCGTGCCGGCCGATACCACGCAGCGTTTGCGTGTCTATGCCGTGGTGCCGGGCCATGCCGCCCGGCCGCAGCCCTTTGCCTTTCACCTGGCCGCCGCGGCGCGCCCTGGCGAGAAGCCGGCGGAAGACCGCGTGAAGACCGAATTTTCCGCGCCAGCCGCGCCATAGAAGGATCACGCCGATGACCCAGCATCGCCCTGCACGTCCGTTCACCGGCCGCCACATGGCCGCCATCCTGATCAGCTTTTTTGGCGTGGTCATTGCCGTCAACGTGGTGATGGCGCGGCTGGCCACGTCCACCTTTGGCGGGGCGGTGGTGGAAAATTCCTATGTCGCCAGCCAGAACTTCAACCGCTGGCTGGGCGAGGCGCGCACCGAGCGCGCGCTGGGCTGGGCAGGGGCGGTGGCGCGGGGCAGCGACGGCGCCCTGGCCGTGACACTGAACGATGCCCAAGGCTACGCGCTTTCCGGTGCACAAGTGACCGCCGTGGCCGAGCACCCGCTGGGCCTGCGCGACGACCTTGCCCTGACGCTGCACGAAACGGCGCCGGGCCAGTATCGCGCCGCGCTGCCGGCGGGCCGCTGGAGGATCAAGCTGCGGGTGGCGCGGCACGGCGCCACCTGGCGCATGATGGGGGATGTGGGATGAGCCAGGCCGCACAAACTCTTGCGCGCCCGGCAGCGAAAGTGCCGCTGCACACAGCGCTCAATGTTCCGGCCATGCATTGCGCAGGGTGCATGGGCAAAGTGGAACGCGCGCTGGCCGCCGTGCCCGGCGTTGCCCATGCACGCGCCAACCTGACCGCGCGCAGCGTGGGCGTCGATCATGATGACAGCGTGGCCGTGCCCGATCTGGTGGCGGCGCTGGCGGGGGCAGGCTTCGCCGCGCAGCCGCGCGAAACCGTGCTGGAGCAGGCGCCATCGGCGGTGCGCCCGCTGTTGGCGCCGCTGGCCGTGGCGGCCTTTGCCTGCATGAACGTCATGCTGCTGTCGGTCAGCGTCTGGTCCGGCGCGGATGGCACCACGCGCGATCTGTTCCACTGGCTTTCCGCGCTGATCGGCGTGCCGGCCATCGCCTATGCCGGGCGGCCGTTCTTCACGTCCGCCTGGGGCGCGCTCAAGCATGGGCGCACCAACATGGACGTACCGATTTCCATCGGCGTCACGCTGGCGACCGGCCTGTCGTTCTATGAAACGCTCACCCACGGGGCAGAGGCGTGGTTCGACGGAACGCTGATGCTGCTGCTGTTCCTGCTGGCGGGCCGTGCGCTGGACGCGATGATGCGCGATCGCGCGCGCGCCGGGGTGGACGCGCTGCTGCGCCAGGCCGCACCGGGCGCGCTGGTGGTGGCCGCCGATGGCACCACCACCTGGCGCGCGGTGGCAGACCTGGCACCAGGCATGATGATGCGCGTGGCCGCGGGCGAACGCCTGGCCGCCGATGGCGTGGTGCGGTGCGGCGCGAGCCGGCTCGACCGTTCGCTGCTGACCGGCGAAAGCGCCGCCGTGCCCGCCGCCGTGGGCGATCTGGTGTTGGCCGGCACGCTCAACCAGGATGCCCCGCTCGACGTGGAAGTGCGCGCCATTGGCGAGGATACGGCCCTGGCCGAAATCGCGCGCCTGATGGAGGCGGCCGGCCAGTCCCGCTCGCGCTATGTGCGGATCGCCGATCGCGCCTCGCGGCTTTATGCCCCGGCGGTGCACAGCCTGGCTGCGCTCACCTTTGCCGGCTGGATGCTGGCCGGGGTGGGGCTCTATCATGCGCTGGTGATCGCCATTGCCGTGCTGATCATCACTTGCCCTTGCGCGCTCGGGCTGGCGGTGCCGGTGGCGCAAGTGGTGGCGGCTGGCGCCCTGATGAAGCGCGGGGTGCTGATCAAGGATGGTTCCGCGCTGGAACGGCTGGCTGAGGTCGACCGCATGCTGATCGACAAGACCGGCACGCTCACGCTGGGCCGCCCGGTGCCCGACGTGGCTGCGCTCGATGCGCTGACGAGCGATGAAGCCGGCGTGGCCCTGGCGCTAGCCAGCCACAGCCGCCATCCGCTCTCGCTGGGCCTGGCCGAGGCACTGGCCGCGCGCGGCGTGAAAGCGTTGCCGCTTGACGCGGTGGAGGAAGTGCCGGGGCGCGGGGTGATCGCGTTGTGGCGCGAAATTCCCGTTTCGCTGGGCCGTCCGTCTTCGCCCACCGGCGGCATGGCGGCGGCCCTGGCCGTGGGGGCCGATCCGGTGCGGCTGATCGGCTTTGCCGATGCCTTGCGGCCCGATGCCCTGCCCGCATTGGCGGCGCTGCGCGGGCAGGGGTTGGAAGCCTCGATCCTGTCGGGCGACAATGTCGAGGCCGTAGCCCAGGTGGCACGGCAGACCGGATTGACCGCGCAGGCCAGCGCCTCGCCACAAGACAAGCACGATGCGATCGGGCGCCTGGCGGCCGGTGGGCGGCGTGTGCTGATGGTGGGGGACGGGCTCAACGATGGGCCGGCGCTCGCCGCCGCGCACGCCTCGATCGCGCCGGGCAGCGCCAGCGACGTGGGGCGCCAGGCGGCAGACGTGGTGTTCACCACGCCTTCGCTCATGGCCCTGCCGTTCGCCGTGCGCATGGCGCGGGCGACGATGCGCGTGGTGCGGCAGAACTTCACGCTGGCGATCGCCTACAACCTGCTGGCGGTGCCGCTGGCCATGGCGGGCCTTGTCACGCCGCTGATCGCGGCCGTGGCGATGTCCACCTCGTCGCTGATCGTGGTGGCCAATTCGCTGCGGCTTTCCTGGATCGGGGGGAGGGGGGCATGACCTCGATCGCGGTGCTCATCCCCATTGCGCTGGGCATGGGGTTGATCGGGCTCTGCGCCTTTTTCTGGGCGCTGCGCCGGGGGCAGTTCGTGGATCTGGATGGCGCCGCCGCGCGCATCCTGATCGACGAGACGGACGACGTGCCATGACGCGCCAGGGCCGCCTGCGGCTGGTAGCGCTGTGTTCGGCGGCCGCAGTGCTGCGTCTGTCGCTGCCCGCGCCGGCGGTGGCGGCCGGTGGTGGCGCGGCGCTTGCGGTGCCGATCTGCGGGGAAGCGGGCCATGTCCTGCTGATCCGCATTCCCGGCCATGCGCCGCAGCGCAAGCCGTCGGGCGATGGCACCGCGCCGTGCTGCGCGATTTGCCATAGCGCAATGCGCAAGCGCGCCGGAGAGCCTAGCTGCTGTGGCGAGGAGGACGACGACGATGTCGCTTGAAGCAGGCCCAGCTGCCCAACTGAACACCGCCGCCACGATGATCACGGCGGCGCCCCCGCCCGGATCGGGCGAACGCTTTGCCGATTGGACGTGGTATCCCGAACTGCTGGCGCGGCCGGTGCCGCGCTATACCAGCTATCCCACGGCGGCGGAATTTGCCGATGCCGATCTGGCCGATGCTCAGCGCGATGCGCTGGCCGCGTTGAAAGGCCCGGTCTCGCTCTATCTGCATATCCCCTATTGCCAGGAGATCTGCTGGTATTGCGGCTGCAACACCGGGGCGGCCAACCGCAGCCAGCGCCTGGCCGGCTATCTCGCGGCCTTGCATCGGGAGATTGAACTGGTGGCCCAGGTCATCGGGCCGCAGGCGCGGATCACCCGCATCGCGTTTGGCGGGGGCAGCCCCAATGCCATTTCGCCCACCGATTTCGTGCGGCTGATCGATACGCTCACGCTCAATTTCCGCCTGGCGCGGCCGGTGATCTCGCTGGAACTCGATCCGCGCAGCCTGGTGCCGCAGTGGTTCACCGCGATTGCCGGCATCGGCGTGATCAAGGCCAGCCTGGGCGTGCAGACATTCGATCCGCGCGTGCAGGCCGCCATCGGCCGGGTGCAGCCGCAGGATGATATCGCCCGTGCGATGGAGGGTTTGCGCCGGGCGGGCGTGGATTCGATCAACTTCGACCTGATGTATGGCTTGCCCCATCAGGACGAGGCGGTGCTGGACCAGACGCTGGACACCGCGATGGCCATGGCGCCCGATCGCGTGGCGCTGTTCGGCTATGCCCATGTGCCCCACGTGGTGCCGCGCCAACGGCGGATCGACGTGGGCGCGCTGCCGGGGCAGCGCACCCGCTTTGCCATGGCGGCGCAAGGATCGGCGCGGCTGCGCGGGGCGGGCTATGAGGCGATCGGCTTCGATCACTTTGCCTTGCCCGGCGATGACCTGGCCAAGGCGCGCCACAACGGCACGCTGCGGCGCAATTTCCAGGGCTTTACCGATGATACCGCCGGTGCGCTGATCGGGCTGGGCGCGTCGTCGGTGGGCATGTTCCCTGGCTTGCTCGTGCAGAACGAGAAGAACGCGGGGCGCTATCGCCAGAGGGTGGAAGGCGGGCAGATGGCCGGTACGCGCGGCCTGGTGCAAAGTGCCGATGACTGCCGCCGCGCCGCCCTGATCGAAACGCTGCTTTGCCAGGAAGCGGTGGACCTGCCCGATGACCTGCTGGAGGATGCGCGCGAGGGACTGGCCCCGTTCGTTGCGCGCGGCCTGGCCCGAATCGAAGGGCAGCGGCTGGTGCTGGCGCCGCACAGCGCGCCCTATCACCGCTCGATCGCGGTGCTGTTCGATGCCTATCGCGGCGGCGGGCACCAGTTCAGTTCGGCCGTTTGATGCGGATTTCCCACGGTTTGAGGAAATAGCTATGCACCGGTCCTGTTAGCGGGTGCACAACCGCGCGCTGAAAGGCTAGGCTTTTCTCCTGCCAAATGCGGGGAGAGTTCATGAAGCCGATCGAAGCCATCATGCGCACGGCGCCTGTCATTCCGGTGCTGGTGATCGATGATGTGGCCCATGCCCTGCCTGTGGCGCGCGCCCTGGTGGCCGGTGGCCTGCGTGTTCTGGAAGTGACGCTGCGCACGCCTGCCGCCCTGGAAGCGATCACTGCGATGAAGAGCGTCGAAGGCGCCATCGTGGGTGCCGGCACGGTGACCAATCCGGGTGAATTGAAAGCCGCGATCGACGCCGGCGCCGAATTCATCGTTTCGCCCGGCCTGACCGATCGCCTGGGCCAGGCCGCCGTTGATTCGGGTATTCCGTTCCTGCCCGGCACCGCCAGCGCGGCCGATATCATGCGCGGGCTCGATCTGGGGCTCACCCACTTCAAGTTCTTCCCCGCCTCCACTTCGGGCGGGTTGCCCGCGCTCAAGGCGCTGGCCGCGCCGTTCTATCAGGCGCGGTTCTGCCCCACCGGCGGGATCACCCCGGCCAGCGCGCCGGAATGGCTGGCATTCGACCGCGTGTTGTGCGTGGGTGGCAGCTGGGTCGTGCCCAAGGGCGTGCCCGACGAGGCAGAGATCGAACGCCTCGCGCGCGAAGCCTCGGCCCTTTCCAAGGGCTGAGGGGCCAGCACGCGGGTGGCAGGCCAAGGCAAGGTTCGCTCGATACGTAAGCCAGCAGGGGGGAAACGGCAGATGAAGACCGTCGCAAAGCTCAGGGACCGTTTGCGTAAGCTGCACGAGCGCACCGCCGAAACGCCGCTGTTCAATCCCGTTTTCCAGCTGAGCCACGATCTCTCGCGCGAGCTGGAAACCGGCGCTCTTTCGCTCGATGACATGGAAGGCCTGGTCGCCGAGCTGGAATGCGAGGCGCTGCAAAACCGCGCGGGGCGCTTGGCGCGCCTGATCGCGCCGACCGACCCGGACGAGAACCTGGCGCGCGTGTCTGCCCTGCTGGACGAGGAGGACGGCTTCAGCCAGTTCCGCGCCCGCTGGGAAAAGCCGCTGCTGCACGCGGTGTTCACCGCGCACCCCACGTTCTTGCTCAATCCCGCGCAGGCCGATGCCGTTGCCACCGCCGCCCTGGCCGAAGATCCGCTGGCCTCCACGGTGTGCACCCTGCCGGCGAATGGCCCCAAGATCACGCTGGAATTCGAACACCTTGAGGTGTGCAACGCGATCGAGCGTGCCGGCCATGCGCGCGATCGCATCAATGCCACGCTGCTGGCCCACGCCCGCCAGCGCTGGCCGGGCCGCTGGCTCGATTTCCGCCCGCTGCCGTTCCGCTTTGCCACCTGGGTCGGCTATGACATGGATGGCCGCACCGACATCGGCTGGCACACCTCCATCGCGTTTCGCCTGCGCGAAAAGGCGCGGCGCCTGCGCACCTACGCCAGTGGCCTTGCCAGCCTGGCGCCCGATCACGCGCTGCTCGCCACGCTCGAAGCGGCGCAAGCCCATGCCTCGGAAATGGCGGAGCTGTTTTCACGCCCGCTGGACACGCCCGAGGGGCTTGCCGCCGCCGCCAACCGCATGACCGCCGACGATCCGGCCAAGCTGCTGACCCTGGCGCCGATCATCGCCACGCTCGAAGCCGATGCCGCCGCTGCCGAAGATGGCGACGTGGCGGTGGGCCTTGCCACGCTGGCGGGCGCCATGCGCGCCGATGGCCTGGGCATGGGCTGGATCCATTTCCGCGTCAATTCCTCGCAGCTTCACAACGCCTTGCGCCGCCGGATCGACCCGGAGGGCACGCTCGACATTGCCAGCAAGAGCGCGATTTCGCGGCTGCGCGAACTGCTTGCCGAAGTGAAGCCGCTGCGCGTCAACTTTGCCGCGCTGGCGATCGAGACCAGCACCGCGATCCGCCAGTTCCTGGCCATGGCGCAGATCCTACACCACATCGATGCCGATGCGCCGATCCGCATGCTGATCGCCGAATGCGAACAGCCGCAGACCGTGCTGGCCGCGCTCTATTTCGCCAAGTTGTTCGGCATCGAGGACAAGGTGGACGTTTCGCCCTTGTTCGAAACCGAAACCGCGCTGGAACACGGTGGCCGCTTCCTGGAAGCCTTGCTGGCCGAGGAAGCTTATCGCGACTATGTGCGCAAGCGCGGGCGGGTCTCGATCCAGACCGGCTTTTCCGATGCCGGCCGTTTCATCGGCCAATTGCCCGCCGCCCTTGCCATCGAGCGCCTGCAGGGCCGCCTGGCCGAGGCGATGACCAACAATGGCCTGGCCGACGTGGCCGCGCTGGTGTTCGACACGCACGGGGAATCGATGGGCCGCGGTGCGCACCCGGCCGGTTTTGCCGATCGCCTGACCTGGCCATTGAGCCGCTGGGCACGCCGCCGCTTCGCCAAGGCCGGCATCGCGCTGGAGGCCGAAGCCAGCTTCCAGGGCGGCGATGGCTATCTGTTCTTCCGCAACGACGAACTGGCGCTGGCCACGCTCTCGCGCATTGCCGAGGCGGAAGTGGCCTTTACCGCGCCCGCCGAACGCGATCCGTTCTACGCGCGCACCGATCTCAGCCTCGATTTCTATCGCGCCATTCGCCGCGTGCAGCGCGATCACCTGAAAAGCGCGACGTATGCCCGCGCCGTTACGGCGTTTGGCCTCGGCATGCTGACCGCCACGGGCAGCCGCGTCTCGCGCCGCCAGTCCGACATTTCGGCCGACCGCTCGATGAGCTTGCGCCAGATCCGCGCGATCCCGCACAACGCCATCCTGCAACAGATCGGCTATCCGGTGAACGTGATCGCCGGGGCCGGCACGGCCGCCGGTGACGAGATGGAGGCGATTGCCGAACTGCTCGGCCAGTCGGAACGTGGCAACCAGTTGGTGCGCCTGTTGCGCGCGGCCAATGGCCTGGCCTCGATCAAGACGGTGGCCGCCTATGGCGAACTGTTCAATTCGGCCTATTGGGCCAGCCGGCCTTATCGCGGCACCGAAACCGCGCTGGAATCGGCCTGCATGGCGCTGGCCGAATACCTCACCAAGGACGATCGCTCGGGCGTTTTCCGCCGCCTCACTTCGCGCCTGCGGGTGGACTGGATGAAGCTGCACCGCTTGCTGGCGCTGGTGCCCGGCCTGCCTTCGGGCCGCGATCCGGTGGTCGATGCCGAACGCCGCAATATCGGCCTGCTCCAGGCCGTGCGCCTGTCGCTGCTGATGCACATGTTCCTGCGCGCGGTGCAGGTGCCGCCGTTCTCGCGCTCCAACGACGTGAGCCGGGACGACGTGCTGGAAATGGTGCTGTCGCTGCGGGTTGACGATGCCCTGGCGCAATTGCGCCGCGCCTATCCCGTGGCCATGCCGCACGTGGGCGATTTCAGCGTGGATGAAGCCAGCGATTTCCCCGATCACGAAGGCGAAGACTATGGCGCGATCCGCGCCCGCTTTATCGACCCGATCGAGCGCGCCCATGCCTTGAACCTGCGTGTGGCCGTGGCCGTGGCGAATTACTTCGGCGCCCACGGCTGACGGTTGCGGGCGGGGGCTTCGACTGGCTCAGCACGAACGGGGATGGCGATACTCTCCCCTGCTCTTTAGCGGAAGGGCCGGGGCGCGGTGTGAACCCTTGCGCCACGCATTCCCACGCCCCACCCAATCCCCATTGCCAGCCCCGCACCAGACGATAGGATGATGTCCTAGGGTGGAGAGGAAGTCTTCTGAAAGGCCGGGGGCGCTCTGATGCTGGCGGCCCCGCATGGCACCGCGCCGGGGGGCGCGGCTTTCAGGGGGGCGGCATGGACAAGTTCGATCTTATCGTCATTGGGTCCGGCCCGGCCGGGCGGCGCGCGGCGGTGCAGGCGGCCAAGCTGGGGCGCAGCGTGCTGGTGGTGGAAGGCCGCCGCCGGGTGGGCGGGGTTTCGGTGCACACCGGCACAATCCCCTCCAAGACCCTGCGTGAAACCGCGCTCAATCTGTCTGGTTGGCGCGAGCGCGGGTTCTATGGCCATTCCTATCGCGTGAAGCAGGATATCGGCGGCGAAGACCTGAATATCCGCCTGGCCAAGACCCTGGAACACGAAGTGACGGTGCTGGAGCACCAGTTCCACCGCAACAAGATCCGCACCATGGTCGGTGCCGGGCGTTTCGTCGGTCCCCACGAGATCTGCGTGCGCCGGACCGATGGCAGCGACGTGGTGGTGAGTGCCGAGCGCATCCTGATCTGCGTGGGCACCGTCCCGCATCACCCGGACAACGTGCCGTTCGACGGGGTAAGCGTGGTGGACAGCGACGCCATGGTGGAAGTGCCGCGCGTGCCGCGCAGCCTTTGCGTGATCGGTGCGGGGGTGATCGGCATCGAATATGCCACGATCTTTTCCGCGCTCGATGTGCCGGTTACCGTGATCGAACCGCGCGAAACGATCCTCGATTTCGTGGATCGCGAGATCATCGACGAATTCATCCACGACTTGCGCGACCGGGGCATGTCGATCCGCCTGGGCGTGGGGGTGGAGAAAGTGGAGCGCGGGCCCGATGGCTGGGTGACGACGACGCTGGCCGACGGGCGCACGGTGCGCACCGAAATGCTGCTGCATGCTGCCGGGCGCAGCGGCGCGACGGCCGACCTGGGGCTGGAACATTGTGGCCTTGCCACCGACAGCCGGGGCCGCATCACGGTGGACCCCAAGACCTTCCAGACCGCCGTTCCGCACATCTATGCCGCCGGTGACGTGATCGGTTTTCCCAGCCTCGCCTCCACCTCGATGGAGCAGGGGAGGATTGCCGCCTGCCACGCCTTTGGCCTGCCGCTGCCGCCCGCGCCGCAATACTTTCCCTATGGCATCTATGCCGTGCCGGAAATCTCCACCGTGGGGCTGAACGAGCAGGAACTGAAAAGCCGGGGCATCGCCTACGAAGTGGGCATTGCCCGCTTTCGCGAAACTTCCCGCGGGCACATCATGGGCTTGCATTCTGGCATGATGAAGATGCTGTTTTCGCTGAAAACCCGGCGCCTGCTGGGCGTGCACATCCTGGGCGAGGGGGCGACCGAGCTGATCCATATCGGCCAGGCGGTGCTCAACCTGAAGGGCACGCTCGACTATTTCATCGAGAACACGTTCAATTTCCCGACCCTGGCCGAAGCCTACAAGATCGCCGCGCTCGACGCGTGGAACCGCATGCCGAAATAGCGCGGTTCAGCCACGCGCGCCCTGGCCCAGGCGGCGGTGCCAGGCCATCGCCGCACTGCCCGCCAGGGTGCGCAGGGTGCCCAGCCCGGCGGCATGGGCCACTGCGCCGTTGGTGCGGTTGATCAAGCCGCCAAGATCGTGGAGCGCGGTTTCTGCCTCGATGCTGGCAAGGCCCGCCGCTCGGCGCACCGCCTCGATTTCGGCAAAGGGCAGGGCGGCCTCCACCGCTTCGAAATAGGCGCGGTTGGCGGCGATGCCTTCGGCAATGCGCCCCTGCAGCGATGCCCCGAAATCGGGCCACAGCGCCAGCACGGCGAGCAGCGCGGCCAGGCTGCCGATCACGTTGTCCACCATGCGCGCGGCCACGATGCCCTCGCCGGGATGGAGCATGGCCGTGACGATCACGAACAGCATGGTCAGGAACACGACGAAGACGGTGTAGTTGACCGCGCGCAGGGCAATCGCCGCGCCGGCCAGCGCCGTGGCCAGCACGGCCAGGGTGATGGTGGCATCGCCGGCCAGCAGCAGCCCGAACGCCAGCACGCCGCCCAGCACGCTGCCCAGGATCCGCTCAAGACAGCGTGCCCAGGTAATCCGCACGCCGCCTTGCAGCACCACGACAACCGCCATTGCCGCCCAATACGGATAGCCCAGGTCAAACGCGAGCGCGGCGGCATAGACCGCCACCAGGCCCGCCGTCTGTCGCAGGGCCTGCTGCACCGCGCTGCGCGACAGCGGCCGCAGGCGCAACGGCCCGCGCAACGCATCGCGCGCCGGATTGGCGCAAGGATTGGGCAGGGGGGCGGCAAGCGCTTGCGCCAGGGCCAATGCGCAACCGGCGCACAGGTCTTCGTGCAGAGTGGGGACCAGCCGCCGCAGCCGGGTGACGGCCCAGGGCAGGGCGGACGGCTGGTCGGGGCAGTGCGCATTCGCACGATCGATCATCCAGGCCAGCAGAGCGGTGCGGCAGGCGCGCGCCACCGCCAGCCGCTCGTGCGCCGGGCCCACCCGTTCGATAAAGCCCTGGTCCAGCGCAATCAGCGCGCCGAACAGGGTTTCGGCCGTGGCCAAGGTGGCGTGATGCGCTTCCAGCATGCCGGCCTGCCCGGCATAGCGATCGAGCAGGCTGCGCAGGCGCTCGATGGCAAGGCGCACCGTGCGGCGGTGTTCAGCGTGCTCACTGTGCCAAGATCCATCGCGGTGCGGCCCATCGCCCTGGGCAACCAGGCTTTCGGCCATGTCGAGCAGGCGCACGATCACCGCATCGCTGGCGCGCACCAGCGGCCGCGCGGCATCGATCGGCCAGAGCAGGGTGATCAGCAGATAGGCCCAGGCCGCGCCGCCCATGAACGCAGCGGCCTGCGCGGCGGCGAGAGACACCGGCTGCGGGAAGCCCACGGCGACCACGGCCACCACCCCCAAAAGCGTGCCCAGCAACCCGCCATAGGCAATCCGCGCGCTGGCCAGGACAGCCGCAAACACGGCGATCGGGCCGATCGCCATGCCCGCCATCGGCCACAAGGCAGCCAGTGCGCTGCCGGCAAACGCGATCACCGTGCCCACGCCCATGAACAGCGCCAGGATGCGGCGCCGCACGGCATCGGGCGCCGGGGCATCGCACAGGCAGGTCCAGAAAGCGGCAAACACCGCCCAGCCCAGCACGGTGATGTCGCTGGCCAGGGCGAGCGCCAGCGGCGCACCCACGGCAAGGGCAGCGCGCAGCCCTTCGGCCTTGTCGAAATGCTCCGGCACCAGGCCGAACGAGCGCAGTTCGAGCCGGCGCGCCGCCCAGCGCACGATGCTGTCTGGGCGCCGCTTCACAGGGAGCGCAAGAGAAGGGCTGGCGGCGGGCAAGGCGTGCATGGCTGGCGCCGGCTCGTGCCGCCGCGCGTGCCGGGCGGCAATTGCATTTTTGCCCTGTGCAGTTGCGCGGACCTCACCGAACCAGCGTGCGGCCGTGCTTGATCGGGCGGGCCGGGGCGGTGAACACGGCGCCGGCCGAAAGGCGGCTGCCGCGCACCACCAGCAGGATGCGGTCTTCCGCTTCGATCCGCACGTCTTCGCCAGGATGCTGGATCTGCTGGCCATTGGCGCGGTCGATCTGCACGATGAAGAACGCGCCATTGCCGCGCCGCTCTGCCTCGCCCACGCTGGCGCCGGTCAGCGCGCCCTTGGCTGGGCAGGTGACGACTTCCAGGTCGAGCCCGAAATCGTGCAGCTTGCGCTTCACTTCGCCCATCGGGCTGCTTTCGCCCACAGCCGCGCCGGTGGCGGGATAGAGGATCAGTTCGGTGATGCGCTCGGCGCCGATATGGGTGGGCAGCACGACCTTGTCGGCCCCGGCGTGGAACAGCTTGCTTTCGGTGGTGGGTGCCTCGCCGCGCGCGATGATCTCCACCTGGGGATTGAGGTTGCGCGCCGAAAGCGTGATGAACACGTTGGCGGCGTCATCGGGCAGCACCGTGGCCAGCACGCGTGCACGGGTGATGCCTGCCTCTTTCAGCGTCTCCTCGTGAGTCGCCTCGCCCACCAGGGTGAGGAAGCCGTGGGCGCGGGCCTCCTCCGCCTTGGCCGGAGAGCGTTCCAGCACCAGGAACGGATGGCCCGCGTCGGCCAGGGCCTTGGCCAGTTGCACGCCGATGCGGCCATAGCCACAGATGATGGTGTGCCCGGTCAGGCGTTCGATTTCGGTTTGCATGCGATCAAGTCCCAACAGGCGGCGAAACTGGAACAGCGTGAACACCTGGACGAGCGCGCCGGTCAGCACGATCATGCCGGTGCAGCCCAGCACGATGGTCATGGTCGTCCACAGCCGCAGGAACGTGCCGTCGATCGGCCGCACTTCGCCATAGCCGACCGAGAAGATGGTGAGCAGCACCATGTAGGCCGCATCGCCCAGCGGCCACCCGGCGCGGACATAGCCCATGGTGGACACCGCAAACAGCGCCACGACATAGAGCAGCGTGCCCGCCAGCAGGCGCAAGGGCGAACCCAGCACGCTGTTGGCGCCTTGCGAAAAGGCTGATTCGCTTCCCGGTCTCTGCTCGGCCATGGGTCCCCGTCCAGGGGCGACTGTGACGGGCGCTGCCGGCGCTGTCCAGCGCCGGCATGATGCCTATGCCGCGTTTACGGCGTCTTCCACGCGGGCGAGGGCGGCGGCCAGCGGATCGGTTTCACCCAGCAGGCGGAACGTGCCGTTCATGGCAAAGAAACAGTGCCCGTGCACCGTGGCCAGCAGCGAGCGCGCCAGCGCCTGTGCCTGGTCGCGGCGGCCGGTGGGCAGGGCGGCGGCCACTTCGCGCACCACCACATCGGTGATCGCGGTGACGCGCGCGGTGTAATCGGCCGGCGGGGTTTCATTTTCCGGCAGGCGGAAATCGTAGAGCGCGGTCCAGGCATTGCGGTGCTGTGCGGCGAAATCGAAATAGGCGGCAATCGCCTGGGCCAGGCGGTTCTCGCTTTGCCCTTCAAGCCGTTGTTCCAGCGCGGCGCGCCACAGATCGAGCGTGTGGCCGTTGATCGCCAGCATCAGCGCATCGAGGCTGCCCATCACGTTGTAGATCGTGCCGATCGAATAGCCGATCTGCTTGGCCACTTCGCGCGCGGAAAAGCGGGCAAAGCCCACCTCCGACAACTGGCGATGCCCTTCGCGCACGATCATGGCGTGCAATTCCTCACGGGTGTGGTCTGATCGGCGGCCCATGGCGCGGCTCTAGCGCAGAAAATGAACGCCGTCTAATTTTTTAATTGAACGGTGTATATTTCCGTGCGACATCGGCGATGCGGCCGCTGAGTCGCAAGGCCGGGTGTGCAACATTCGGCAATCCTTAAGGCTCTCGGCCTCATGAGCGGGGTCGGGCAGCGCAATTGGGGGCAAATCGCGTGGCAAAATCTGATCTTGCATTGCTGGGAAAACGCCGCTTCGGGCCGATTTTCCTGGTGCAGTTCCTGGGCGCGTTCAACGATAACCTGCTGAAATTCGCGCTGCTGTTCCTTGCCAACTTCGGCCTCTATGCCGCCGCGCCGGAAAAGGCCAAGATGTTGGCGGCGGTGGCCACGGGCCTGTTCATCCTGCCCTATTTCCTGTTTTCCGCGCTGGCCGGGCAATTGGCCGATGGCATGGACAAGGCGCGGCTGGTGCGCTGGATCAAGGGCGCGGAACTGGCGATCATGGCGCTGGCCATGGCCGGCTTCTGGTTGCTTTCCGTGCCGCTGCTGCTCGCCGCGCTGTTCTGCATGGGGCTGCATTCCACGCTGTTTGGCCCGGTCAAGTATTCGATCCTGCCCCAGCACTTGGGCGCGGACGAAATCATGGGAGGCACCGGCCTGATCGAGGGCGGCACGTTCCTGGCGATCCTGGGCGGGCAATTGCTGGCCGGCGTGGTCCCGTCGCACCTGGCGGGCCTGGCGCTGACCGCGCTCGCGCTGGTCGGTTTCCTTGCCAGCCTTATGGTGCCGGCGGCACCCCCGGCCGGGCCAAGCGAAAAGCTCGACTGGAACCTGTGGCGCGGCACCATGGCCATTTTGGACGATGCCCGCGCCATCCGCCCGGTGTGGGGCGCGATCCTGGGCACCAGCTGGTTCTTTGCCGCCGGGGCCGTGCTGGTTTCCGAATTCGCCCCGCTGGTCAGCGGCACACTGGCCGCCACGCAGGATGTGGCGACGCTGTTCCTGATCGTGTTCTCGCTGGCGATCGCGGCCGGGTCGGTCTGCGTCAACCTGCTGCTCAAGGGTGAAGTTTCGGCACGCTGGGTGCCGCTCTCCGCGCTGGGGCTGGCGGCGGGCCTGATCGACCTGTGGATCGCCACCAGCGGCTTTGCCGTGGGCGTGGCCGGTGCCTCCATCCCGCAGTTTCTCGCCACCGATGGGGCGTGGCACATCCTGTTCGACTTGGGCGTGATCGCCTTTTCGGGCGGCATGTTCATCGTGCCGCTCTATGCGATCATCCAGGTGAAAAGCCCGGTGGATCAGTGCTCTCGCCTGATCGCCGCCAACAACGTGGTCAATGCCGCGCTCACCGTGGCGGTGGTGCTGGCCGTTACCGGCCTGCTCGCGCTGGGGCTGGACGTGCCCGATCTGATCGGCGTGCTGGGCTTTGCCACGCTGGCCGTGGCGCTGGCCAGCGTATGGCTGCTGCCCGAAACCCTGTTCAAGGACGTGATCCGCCTGACGCTCCGCGTGCTCTATCGCGTGGAGGTGCATGGCCTGGAAAACATGCCGCGCGAAGGGCAGGGCGCGGTGGTGGTGGTCAACCACCTCTCGTTCCTCGATGGCGTGCTGTTGGGTGCGTTCCTGCCGGGCAAGCCGACCTTTGCCGTGCACACCGCCATTGCCAAATCGTGGTGGATCAAGCCGTTCCTCAAGCTGTTCAAGGCTTTCCCGGTCGATCCCACCAATCCCATGGCGGCCAAGGCGATGGTGCGCACCGTGCGCGGCGGCGCCTGCCTGGTGATCTTCCCCGAAGGCCGCATCACCGTCACCGGCGCGCTCATGAAAGTGTTCGACGGACCGGGCATGGTGGCGGACAAGGCCGATGCGCCGATCATCCCGGTGCGCCTCGATGGCCCGCAGTTCTCGCCCTTTTCCTATCTCAAGGGCAAAGTGAAACTGCGCTGGTTCCCCAAGGTTTCGCTCACCGTGCTGCCACCGCGCCGCTTTGCCATCGAAGGCGAAATGACCGCGCGCGCCCGCCGGGCAGAGGCCGGCCGCAAGCTCTATGACGAGATGAGCGGCATGATCTTTGCCACGTCGGACACGCAGCGCACGCTGTTTGCCGCACTCACCGATGCGCGCAACCTGCATGGCGGCAAGACCCGCGTGCTCGAAGACGTGAAGCGCGTGCCGCTCAGCTATGACAGGCTGCTGGTGGCTGCCGGCCTTCTGGGCAAGCGGCTGGAGCAGGGCACGCACGTGGGCGAGGCGGTAGGCCTGCTGATGCCCAACGTGAACGGGGCCATGGCGGCGTTCTTTGCCCTGCAGGCCATCGGCCGGGTGCCGGCCATGCTGAATTTCACCGTGGGCGCGGCGGCCATGCGTTCGGCCTGCGCCACGGCGGCGGTGCGCACGGTGGTGACGGCGCGTGCGTTCGTGGAACAGGCAAAGCTGGGCAGCGTGATCGCCGCGCTGGAAAGCGATGGCATCGCGGTGCGCTATCTGGAAGACATTGGCGCCACCATCGGCACCGGGGAAAAATTGTGGGCCCTGCTGCGCGTGGGCAGCCTGGCGCGCGCCCATGCCCGGCGACGGATCGCGGCCGATGCCCCGGCGGTGATCCTGTTCACCAGTGGATCGGAAGGCCTGCCCAAGGGTGTCGTCCTCTCGCACGGCAATCTCTTGGCCAATTGCGCGCAGCTTTCGGCGCGGATCGATTTCAACAGCGCCGATGTGGTCTTGAACGCGTTGCCGGTGTTCCACTCGTTCGGGCTGACCGGGGGCACCCTGTTGCCGCTGCTCAACGGCATTCGCGTGGTCATGTATCCCAGCCCCTTGCACTACCGCATCGTGCCCGCGCTCGCCTATGATGCCAATGCCACGATCCTGTTCGGCACCGACACGTTCCTTTCGGGCTATGCCCGCATGGCCCATGGCTATGATTTCTATGCCTTGCGCTATGTTTTTGCCGGGGCGGAAAAGGTGAAGGACGAGACACGCCGCACTTGGGCCGACAAGTTCGGCCTGCGCATCCTGGAAGGCTATGGCGCCACCGAATGCGCGCCGGTGATCGCGGTCAATACGCCGATGCACTTTGCCGCCGGCACCGTGGGCCGCCTGCTGCCCGGCATCGAGGCGCGGCTGGAACCCGTGCCCGGCATTGTCGAAGGGGCGCGGCTTTATGTGCGCGGACCGAACGTGATGGCCGGG
The DNA here is from genome assembly GCF_050920675.1 of Novosphingobium rhizosphaerae. Lineage (NCBI taxonomy): Bacteria > Pseudomonadati > Pseudomonadota > Alphaproteobacteria > Sphingomonadales > Sphingomonadaceae > Novosphingobium > Novosphingobium rhizosphaerae. The sequence continues at coordinate 3,779,170 of NZ_CP137861.1, read as the reverse complement.
TATTTCCTGCCAGGGGAGCCGGCCGTGCTGCAACCGCCCGCCGATGGTTGGCACGACACCGGCGATATCGTCACGATCGACGCCGCCGGCTTCGTCACCATTCGCGGCCGGGCCAAGCGCTTTGCCAAGATCGGCGGCGAAATGGTCTCGCTGCCAGCGGTGGAAGCGTTGGCCGGCGGCCTGTGGCCGCAGGGCGCCCACGCTGTCGTGACGCGGCCCGACGCCAAGAAGGGCGAGCAACTCGTGCTGTTCACCACCCAGGCCGACGCCACCCTGCGCGCGCTGCAGCAATGGGGCCGCCAGGCGGGTGCGGCGGAGCTGTCGATCCCGCGCGAAATCCGCGTATTGGGCGAACTGCCGGTGCTGGGCACGGGCAAGGTGGACTATGTCACGCTGGGCGACATGGCTGCGCAATCGGCGCCGAGCGAGGAACCGGCCGAAGCCTGAAGCGAGAATGCCCTCTCTCGCGCTGGGCGAGAGGGGGCATCTTGCGCTTGGCTGGGGCCACCGCGCCTGCCGTCATACATCGGGCAGTCATGATACACTTGGCACCAGCCATGGGCCGATTATTGTGCCGCCAGACGGTCACCGGCCGGGAGTGCGTCTGCCATGTCACGCCGTTGGAAAACTTTGTTCGCTGGCTCGCTTGCCGCTGCCACTTTGCCGGTGGCCGCGAATGCGCCGGCCCTGGCCCAGGCGCCGGCCGTGCCCGCCATGCTCCAGGGTCTTCCGGCCGGGCGCTACACCGTCAATCCCGCGCAGACCATGGCGCGTTTCCGCGTGCGCTATCTGGGCGTCAACCACATCGAGGGCACTGTGCCTGGGGCGACGGGCACGATCACTATCGATCCGGCAAACCTCGATGCCCTTGCGCTCGACGTGGTGATGCCGGCCACGGCCATCGCCACGCAGGACGGCGAATTCGACGATGAACTCAAGGGGCCGGGCCTGTTCGACGTGGCGCGCTTTCCCACCATCCGTTTCCAGGGGCGCAAGTTGATCGCCACCGGCCCGCGCACCGCGCGGATCGAGGGGGAAGTGACGATGCATGGCGTCACGCGGCCGTTGCTGCTGGAGGCCACGTTTGCCGAAGGCAACCAGGCGGATGGCGGGGCCCTAGCAGTCAACGCGACCGGCGTGGTCCATCGTTCCGAATTCGGCATGACCAAGTATGCGCCGTTCGTGGGCGATGACGTCAGGATCAGCATCGCCGTATCGCTCATGCGCGGCGGCTAAGCCTTGGCGCGGGCGGGCGCGGGAAGAGACGCTGCCCGCCCTGCCGCCTCAGCCCGGATGCCGCTCCCCACCCTCGGGATGCGGGCGCTGCGCGTGGGCGGCGCGCTGCGCCGCGGCGCGGGCCTGGGCTTCCTGGCGCTTGGCTGCCGCCTGCGCCTGATGCTGCGCTTGCTGCGCCTGCTGGCGTGCGGCCGCGGCTTCGCGCTTTGCCTGGGCGGCTTGGCGCTGCGCCTGGGCGGCCTGGCGCTGGATCGCCTGCTGGCGCGCGCGGTCTTGCTGCATCTGGCGCTGCTGCGCTTGCTTTTGCTGCTGTGCTGCGCGCTGTTGCGCCGCGCGTTGCTGGGCCTGGGTACGGGCCGCCTGTACGGCGTTGGCGTGGGCCAGGGCCTTGGCCTGCGCCGCAGCGCGGGCCTGCTGCTGCATGGCCGCCTTGCGCTGCTGTTCTGCCTGGCGCTGCATGGTCTGCTGGCGTGCCGCCTGGAGCCTGGCCTGTTGCTGCGACAGGCGGGCCTGTTCCTGGGCGATCTTCTGTTGCCGCGCATTCTGCTGGGCTTGCTGCGCGGCGATTTGCCGCTGCGTGCGCTGGATTGCCGCCTGCTGGTCCTGCTGGCGCCGGGCCTGGTCGCGCTGCTGTTGCTGTTGCTGTTGCTGTTGCTGCTGTTGTTGGCGCTGCAGGTCTTGGCGGCGCTGGGCATCCTGCTGCGCCTGGCGGTCGCCACCAAGCCAGCTAGGCATCCAACTGGACGAGCGCGGCTCGCGCTGCGGCGGTGCATAGTTGACCGGCTGCGGCGGCGCAGAGCGGAAGCCCACGCGCTGCCATTGGTCGAAACGCTGTGCCTCGGCCGCGCGGCGCTGGCTTTCTTCCTGCCAGTGCGCGCGCTCCTGCGCCTCGTGCGCCTGGTGATAGGCGCGCCACTGGTCCTGCTCGGCCATGTCTTGCGCCCATTGCGCGCGCGAAGCCGCGATTTCGGCGCGGCGCGCGGCCCAGTTCGCGGCAATCACCCCGCGATGCTCGCGCTCGCGCGAAAGGCGATAGAGATAATTGGCGCGATCATAATAGCGCGAGGCATAATCGGCGCGGCGTTCATAGACATCGGACGGCAACAGGCCGCCGCGCTGGTCATATACAGCCACCAGTTGCGGCCCCGAATAGGCGTAGCTGTATTGTGGGTCGCGCACGAGGTAGGGCGTATCGGCGCCCGGTTGGTAATAGTAATAGCGATAGCCGCCATCGATCGGTTCGGCATAGCGGCGATCGCCCTGGCTGGTCTGCCAGACCCATGGGCTGACGCCGCCATCGTCATAGGTGTAATCCGGCGGCGCATCGCCGATCGCCTGGGTCACGCCCTGGGCGCGATCGAGATAGGCATAGGCATCGCTGCGGTTTTGCACCTGCGCCACGCGCACGCGCTGCTGCACCGGCAGGGCCTGGGCCGCCGGCGCGGGGGCCATTGCGGTGGCGGCGCCCGGTTGCAGCGGCACCGCCGCCGGCAATGCCGGCAGCGCGCCGCTGGCCTGGGCCGAAGGGCTCGCTTCGGGCGTGTCAGCCTTGTTGCAGGCGGTCAGAGCTAGCGCCATGGCACTGGCCAGGGCGATGTTGAGCGTTGTCTGGCATTTCGACATGGCGTTTCATCCTGTTGCGCCGATCGCGCGGTGTTGTCTGCCACGATGCTCGCAGCAGCCTGAACCCACGTTGGCTCGCGCATTCATCGGCCCATAACGCGCCGATGCCGGTGATGATCCGCAAACAGATGAAACGCCGCGCCGCCCGGCCCCTTTTCGCGCGTCAGAAGTGGTACTTGCCGGCCAGTTCCAGCTTGTCGAGCGTGCCGGCCGGCGCCGCGGTTATGAAGGTCTTGCGGGCGTGGCGATATTCATAGCCGATGTCGATGGCGGGAAGCGGCGACCAGAACAGGTTGAACGCGGTGCTCCACACCGTGTGGGTATTGCCGTTGGCATAGACCTGGTTCATGCCGGGCAGCATCTCGTAATGGTTGTTCTGCCAGGCGCCGATCAGGTTGGCGCGGAGCGTCGACCCCAGCGGCACGTGCAGCGCCGCCATGACGGCCGCGGTGTCGATATTGCCATAGCCCCTGGCGCGCACGCCGTTGCCCACCATTTGATATTCCTGGCCTAGATCGGTCGAGCCCAGGCCGACATAGCGCCCGATGTTGCGGCCATAGGTGATCATGAACCGCAAGTCCGCGCCCTGGTCTTCATCCAGCCAGATCTTGCCACCCAGGCTCCCGCCAACGCCCAGCCGGCGGAAGTTGCCGGCTTCACCGTGGATCTCGCGGGCCAGCCCGGCCAGCGAGAGTTCGCCTTGGCGCCCGCTCCAGCCCAGCCGCGCGGCCAGATCCGGCTTTTGCGAGCGATGGTTATCTGCCCAGCCGTTGCTGCTGGTTTCCGCCACATGGCTTTCCGGCTTTTCCAGCGCAACATGCAGCGCCAGGCCATCGCCCAGCGGCTGGGAATAGCGCACCAGGGGCTGGCGCACGAAAACCAGTCCTTCGGTGGCGCCGATATAGTCGGTCGATTCCGGCAGTGCCCCGGTGAACTGGAACGTGGTCCAGTCCTGGCCCACCGTCCAGCGATCGACTTTCACGAACGCGCGGCGCAGATAGGGCGTTTCGCGGTTGGGCACCGTCAGATCGGCATCGGGCCCCGGCAGTGGTTGGAAATCCACCTCGACATAGCCGTCGATGGTGTGGCCGGCCACGATGTGGTGGGTGGACAGGTGCAGCTCGGTCTGGCGCAGGCTGGTATTGGTAAACCGCCGGCCGCTGCCGGTTGGCGATGGGATCATGGTGGGCACATAGATGTCGCGCCCCAGCGCATTGTTGGCCAGGCTGGTGGATTCCACCCGTGCGATCGACGCCACCATCTTGATCGTGCCGCCCAGGCGTATCGCCGGCTGGCCCTCATCGCGCGGCGGTGCCGGGCGATCGGGAGTGATTGCACCAGGTGCCCGTTCCGCTGTGGGTGCCGAGGCGGCAGCCAAGGCCGTTGGCGCTGGCGCTACAACAGCAGGTGCGGGGCCGCCTTGGGGTGTGGCGCGCGCGGCGGCCAGTTCCTGGCGTGCTGCGGCCAGGTCGTCCTGCATCTGCGCCATCTGCGCTTCGATCCGCGCAATGCGCGCTTCCAGCGCTTTTTGCGGGTCGTCGGGCGCCTTGGCAGCATTGTCTGCCGCCGCCGGGCTGGCAAAGGCCGGGGTGCCAAGCGCGGGCGTGGCCAGCATGGTGGCGGCCATCAGCAAGGCGGGAAAGCGAGGAGATTGGGTCAAAGGGGCACCTGGTCCGAAGATGAAACCTTGAACCGCCTGGCGGCGGCATGCGGTGCGACCCGATGCGTTGCTTTGTCTGGCAAGCGTTTTATTGCGGAAATGTATAAGGATAATTGCGTATTTTGTCCAACGGTTTGCCGCCTTGCAAAACCGCTTCTCACACACGCCACAAAAAAGGCGCACCCGGCAAGGGCGCGCCTTTTTTGGTTTGGGCTTTTCCGGCTCGACCGGGGCCGATGGGTTCAGCCCTTGGGGGCGAGCACCATCAGCATCTGGCGGCCTTCCATGCGGGGGAACGCCTCGATCTTGGCGATTTCAGCGACATCTTCCTGCACGCGCTTGAGCAGGTTCATGCCCAGCTGCTGGTGCGAAAGCTCGCGGCCGCGGAAGCGCAGGGTGACCTTCACCTTGTCCCCATCCTCGATGAAGCGATGCACATTGCGCATCTTCACGTCATAGTCGTGATCATCGATGTTCGGACGCATCTTGATCTCCTTGATCTCCTGCGTCTTCTGGCTCTTGCGGGCGGCGTTGGCCTTTTTCTGCGCCTCGTAGCGGAACTTGCCCACGTCGAGGAACTTGCACACCGGCGGATCGGCGTTGGGCGAGACTTCGACCAGGTCCAAGCCGACTTCGGCTGCCTGATCGATCGCTTCACGCGTGTACATCACGCCAAGATTCTCGCCGTTTTCGTCGATCACGCGCACCTTGGGCACGTTGATCATCTGGTTGTAGCGAGGGCCGCTCTTGACGGGGGGCGCCAACATGCGCCGGGGCGGGGGAGCTATAGTGCTATCTCCTGAAGTTGATCCGGGTGCGAGTCATGGAAAGGACTCAAGGCGCGCTCATATCACAACAGCGCGGTAGATAAAGGGCCTTCGGGCGAATGTGGGCCTGCAATCGGTGTCTTTCAAGCCGCAGCGGCCTGCCACAGTGGGAATTGGGCCACACGTGCGGCCGTGGGCACCAGTGCCGTGATGCTGCGCGCCGGTTGCATTGCCTTGAGCAGCGCGGGATGCGCAGCATCGAGGCCGCCGGTCAGCGCGCCGAATGCCGGCAGGATCAGCTTGCGTTCGCTCATCACCGCGCAGGGGCGGCTGACCCGGCGGCCGCGCGTGGCCAGGCGCAGGCAGGGGTGGAAGTGGCCGGAAAGCTCGGGCCGGGTTTCGCTGGCCTGCGCTTCGTGGCGCAGCACGATCCCGTCCACTTCCAGTTCGGCCAGCATTGTCCCTGATGCCGCCCCATCCTTTTCGTCATGGTTGCCGGTGATCCACACCCAGTCTACCCGCGCGGCCAGTGCCGCCAGCCGCTCTGCCGCGCGCGGCTCCAGCCGGGCAGGGCCATGGGCATCGTGGAAATTGTCCCCCAGGCAGAACACACGCCGCGCGCCGGTGTGGCTGATCAGCGCAGACAGCCGGTCCAGCGTTTCGCGGCTGTCATAGGGGGGCAGCATCTGGCCGGTTCGCGCAAACCAGCTGGCCTTTTCCAGGTGGAGGTCGGCCACCAGCAGCGCCTGCTGCGCCGGCCACACCAGCGCGCGCGCCGGGCCGAGCAGCCATTCCTGGCCGGCAAAGGGGAAGGGGGCGAACGAAAGGGGAACCATGGCTTTCCCTTGCCGCAGCCCCGCCGATTTGGCAAGCGCTGGTACCCAAGGAGATGGCATGACCGACTGGACCACCCACACCGCCCGCGCCCGCGCCTGGTTCGAAAGCCTGCGCGACCGGATCTGCGCGGAATTCGAGGCGATCGAGCGGGAGGCGGGCAGTGACGCGCGCTTTACCTATCGCCCGTGGAACCGCGAGCACGAGGGCGAGCCGGTGGAAAACGGCGGCGGCGGCGTGCAGGGCCTGATGAAAGGCCAGGTGTTCGAGAAAGTGGGCGTCAACGTCTCCACCGTGCACGGCGCGTTCAGCCCGGAATTTGCCCGCACCATCAACGGCGCGGACCCGGAAAACCCCACGTTCACCGCCACCGGCATCAGCCTGGTGGCACACATGGCCAATCCCCATGTGCCGGCCGTGCACATGAACACGCGCTTCCTCACCACGCGCAAGGCCTGGTTTGGCGGCGGCGGCGATCTCAACCCGCCCTTGCCCTATGACGAAGACACCGCCGATTTCCACGCCCGCTTCCAGGCGGCCTGCGATGCGCACGATCCGGCCTATTACCCCCGGTTCAAGGCCTGGGCCGACGACTATTTCTTCATCCCCCACCGCAAGGTGCATCGCGGCGTGGGCGGCATTTTCTACGATCACCTGGAATGCGATAGCGACGCCGCGTTCGAGGCGAACTTTGCCCTGACGCGCGACGTGGGCGAGGCGTTCCTCGATGTCTATCCCCGCCTGGTGCGGCGGCGCATGGGCCAGGCGTTTACCGCGCAGGACGAGCAGCAGATGCTGGAATGGCGCGGCCGCTATGCCGAATTCAACCTGGTCTATGACCGGGGCACGCTGTTCGGCCTCAAGACCGGCGGCAATATCGATGCCATCCTGATGAGCCTGCCGCCGCGCGCGGTGTGGAGCTGACGCCATGGCGATAGCCGACGTTGCCGCGCCGCTGGGGCAGGGCTTTCACGCGCTGGCGCCGGGCGACCTGGCCGCCGTGGTGACCGCGCTGGACATGCGCGAACCACCCGCCAGCCTCAAGCGCCTGGTGCCCGAAGCCGACGTGCCGCTGCAACTGGTGCGCTGGAAAGCGGCCGATCCGGCCAAGTATCGGCTACTCTACCGCCGCGTGGGCGCCAAGTGGCTGTGGTGGTCGCGCCTGGCGCTCGAGGACGCCGCGCTCGCCGCGATCATCCACGATCCCCAGGTGGAGCTTTACGCCGTGGCCGACCGCGCCGGGGTGGAAGTGGGCATGCTGGAACTCGATTTCCGCAAGGCCGGCGAAGCGGAAATCGCCTTCTTCGGCCTGACCCCCGGCGCTACCGGCAAAGGCTTCGGCAAATGGCTGATGCGCCGCGCCCTGCAAAAGGCGTGGAGCCACGAAGGCGTGGGCCGCGTATGGGTGCACACCTGCACGCTCGACGGGCCGAGCGCGCTGCCGTTCTACATGGGGCAGGGGTTTGTGCCCTATGCGCGCTTCGTGGAAGTCTTTCCCGACCCGCGCGGGCTGGGCCTGCTGGGGGATGAAGCGCCGCAGGTGCCGGTTTTGGGGTGAGGGAAGGGCTGGGAATTAAATTTGCTGTCTCGGGAATTTCCCCTGTCCCCGGAATTCAAAGATACAAGCGAAGCCCGCCTTCTTCCGAGGCCTCCCGTTCTTCCACAACGCGAACAGAGTCTCGCGCAACTCCCCCCAAACTTTCTAGGTTCGCCCGCAAATCGCTACCCTGTAGATGGATGCTCTCCATAAAGGGAAATTTCTTAAGAATTTGATTTCCAAGTGAGCGACAATCAGAAAAGGCACGCTGAGATCTATCTTCTATTATTTTCGCCAATCCAGCAATGCCACTCAACGTTTCTAAGGCCGATGATGAAAATGTGGGACGTCCAAGATCAGCTGACTGGCAAATGAAAACTGTCCTTACAGCCCAGAAAAATCGACGGCGTGCTTCACAGTTATCAGCCCAATCGCGCTCAATAAGCATTTTCATGATCAACAAAGCAACATTCATATCCTCAATATATGATGGCTTTGCATGAAAGCTCGCGCGGAGGTGGGTTAGAAATCGATCTGGATCGTCAAGCCCAACTCCTTCAAATGCAATGTGACGGACAAAAAGATTACCATCTTTCGCCTGCTCGACAAGCCAAGACTTTGGATATCGGTGAAGGCTGACACCCTTGTGCGCCACAGGTGGTCCAAAAATGCAATTGTCTATGGCCAAAATAAGGTCGGTATCAGACCCCATGTGAGCATCGCCCCGTGCACGACTACCATATAATAATAGAGAGTTTGCCATGTCAACGAGATCTTGAAAGTTTTGAAACAATGGTGGCAAAGAAAATGGAATATATTGATACTGAGCAGATTACATGGAAATCTTGAAATAATCTCAATTTATCTGAAATATCTTTTGTCTGATCTGTATAGCCAACCAAAAACGTTATATCGAAGCTTTTTTGAAATGGATGGTTTACTATTGAGTCAAGATTTATGTATTTGTATAAGAAGCCAAATAAAAAGAAGCAGCAAAAAAGGAAAATTAGCGGCTGGCTTGCGGATCCTCCCCAATTATTTATAAAGCCAAAAATTCGGAGAATATAATAATCAACAAAATGTAGAAAAAATCGCAATGAAGAAATCAGTTTTAATTTAAAGCTTCCGAAAATTATATCGAAAATATCTTTTGAAATTCGAGCTTTTGCGCGTTGAAGTTCATGAAGTTTTACGGTTTCGTAAAAATTATGCTCGTCACCTGCTGACTGATGGCTGAGCATAATGTTGCGCAAAACGTGCGCGCGAGTACCCTGTAGGCGGTACCATTGGTTGAGGGCATGCCTTGGGTTGGGGGTGCTCGGATTTGACCTGCTCACCATACTCTGAATGAGGGGCTTTGGATTGCTGATAACCGTTCGCTTTAGATCCGTTTTGCTGGCCATGCCGATTTCACGCCAAGTGCACCCCCCGAATTCGCAACTTGAAAAAATGGAAAGCGAAAGTGAGCACTGGAGAAAGGTGCAATTTTTGAAATGAGCATATTGCCATTTTGAATAAGCAAAATCACACAGCAAAAAATTGCAATTATCAAATATTAAAATTGCTTCATGATGAAATGAACCTTGAAAGTCGCAATTTCTGAAGGTCATATCTTGAATAGTAAAGGTATTGCCGGCAACTGCGCATTTTTGTAATGTAGGTCCATAAATAAGACGATTAACCGGTCCGGAATCCCTTTTTAAATCCCAATCCCAGGCTGCTGGCTCAAGCTCAAATCCCGGATTATAGATAGGCTCCCAAAAGCATGTATGACGCCGGTTGCCGATGTGGCCCGTTGGTCGCCAAGCGCCTCCGCTAGCTGTCCGGTTGTCTACGATCTCGCGCTTGCTGAAAGGGTTCCACAATTTCCGCATTGGCTGATGATATCCTAGTCATTCATGGAAAGCGATAGGGCGTTAGCGATGGCTCGCAAATCACTTCTTTGGGTGGCTAGGAGAAGGTGGTAATCAAGCGCAGGTTTTGAGAGGATTCCGGTGAAATTTGCGATAACTCTGAGGTTGGACTGCGCAACGGATAGGAGCCTTCATGAGTTTCGTGCGCAATTATCTGCTAGTGCATCCATCCATGATTCTTACTCAACCCACGTCACTTTGGCAGCGTTTGACGCAGAAGTGCAACCGGGCGATCTTTGGCGTGGTCTGGAAGATTTCGCCGCTCGTTGGTCGCGCATACCGATAACGTTGTCCGGCCTTGGTATATTTCCGGGTGTTCGTCCGGTGGTCTGGGCCGCTCCTGCCGCCAACTATATATTGATAAAAATGCAGAGGGAGTTATGTAAATTACTCGATGGTATAAATGTATATGATGCATTTAACGAAAACTGCTGGATTCCACATGTTACGCTATTTACCAAAATTTCGAATTTTAGCGAAGCAATTGAAAGTGCTTCATTAAAATGGCGCCCAATCCATGGATTTTTAGAAAAATTTGATTTAATATCGTTTCCGCCTGTGGAGGTTAAGCATAGTATGTTACTTAAAATGTGAGAATTTAAATTAATCTAACTTTGGGGGCTTCGTTTCAAATTTGCATCTAAAATTCCAGGGGTGGAATGCATGGGAATGCTCGCGACCGAGACCCGTGGGGCGGTATGCGCATTCGATGGACGCTTACAGCTACCGTTTGGCGGGCCACCTGTCCTGCCTTTCCGATCCATCCCCTTTCCCAGCCCCCACCCCCCAAATCACACTTATCGCCAAAATCCCCCAGCCTTTCCCCTTGCCCTGGGCCACTCCTTTCCCCCATCTAGGGCGGATAATGCTCCGCCAATATGAACTTGTCGAACGTGTGCTGGCCTATGCTCCCCAGGCGGACGAGGCCATGCTCAACCGTGCCTATGTCTATACCGTGCAGAAACACGGGACGCAGAAGCGCGCCAGCGGGGATCCCTATTTCTCGCATCCGGTCGAAGTGGCCGGGTTGATGACCGAGCTCAAGCTCGACCAGGAAACCATCGTTACCGCGCTGCTCCACGATACGGTGGAGGATACGCTGGCCACGGTCGAGGAAATCGAGCGCCTGTTCGGCCCCGACGTGGCGCGGCTGGTCGATGGGGTGACCAAGCTTTCCAAGATCGAGACGATGACGGAAAGCGAGCGCGCGGCGGAGAACCTGCGCAAGTTCCTGCTGGCGATGAGCGAGGACTTGCGCGTGCTGCTGGTCAAGCTGGCGGACCGGCTGCACAACATGCGCACGCTCCATTTCATCAAGAGCGAGGACAAGCGCCGCCGCATCGCGCGCGAGACGATGGAGATCTATGCCCCGCTGGCCCAGCGCGTGGGCATGTACGAATACATGCGGGAAATGCAGTTGCTGGCGTTCGAGCAACTGGAACCCGAAGCCTATGCCACGATCACCGGGCGCCTTTCGGCGATCCGCAGCGAGGGCGGGGGCGAGGTGGGCGACATTGCCCTGTCGATCAAGCAGGCCCTGGCCGAAGCGGGCATGCGGGTGGAAGTGGCGGGGCGCGAGAAGCACCCCTATTCGATCTGGAAGAAGATGGCCGAACGGCACGTCTCGTTCGAGCAGATCACCGATATCATGGCGTTCCGCGTGCTGGTGGACGATGTGGGCGATTGCTATCGCGCGCTCGGTATCCTGCACCAGACCTGGCAGATGATCCCCGGGCGGTTCAAGGACTATATCTCCACGCCCAAGATCAACGGCTATAAAAGCCTGCATACCTCGCTGATCTACAACAACGCCCGCCGCGTGGAAGTTCAGCTCAAGACGCGCGAGATGCACCATCGCAACGAATACGGCCTGGCCGCCCATTGGGCCTACAAGCAGGGCGGGGAGCCCGATGCCCAGGTGGGCTGGCTGCGCGACCTGGTCGAGATTCTCGATGCCAGCCACGATCCCGACGAGCTGCTGGAAAACACCAAGATGGCGATCTACCAGGATCGCATCTTTGCCTTCACCCCCAAGGGCTCGTTGTTCCAGCTGCCCAAGGGCGCCACGCCGATCGACTTTGCCTTTGCCGTGCACACCAACCTGGGGGCGCAGGCGGTGGGGGCCAAGATCAATGGCCGCCACGTGCCGCTGCGCACGCCGCTGGGCAATGGCGACGTGGTGGAAATCATCAAGAGCCGCAATTCCGAGCCGCAGCTTTCCTGGCTGGGCTTTGCCGTCACGGGCAAGGCGCGCGCCGCCATCCGCCGCGCCGTGCGGCAGAAGGAACGCGCCGAAGTGGCCCTGATCGGGCGCAAGCTCTATGAGGAAATCACCGAGCGGCTGCCCACGCAAGTGGGCAAGAAAGCCCTGGCCGATGCGATCAAGCGGCTGAAAATGAACGGTGAGGAAGACCTGATGGTGGCCATCGGCACCGCCAAGCTGGACGATCGGCAGGTGATGGAAGCGCTGGTTCCCGGTAGCACCGCGAACTTGCCCAACCCGGAAGACTGGCCGCGCCAGCAGCGCGCCATCGCCGTGCGCGGATTGACGCCGGGCATGGCGTTCAAGCTCGCCGAATGCTGCCACCCGGTGCCGGGCGATCGCATCGTCGGCTTGCGCCGGCCGGGCAAGGGCGTGGAAGTCCACTCGATCGATTGCGAGCGCCTGGCCGATGGCGTCGATGCCGATTGGATCGACCTGTCATGGGACAAGCGCACCGACGGCGCCGTGGGCCGCCTGCGGGCAGAGCTCTACAACCGCCCGGGCACGCTGGCGGAAATGGCCGGGATCTTTGCCAAGAACCACGCCAACGTGGTCAACCTGGAAATGACCCAGCGTGAAAACCCGTTCCACACTTATCTGGTCGATCTGGAAGTGCGCGACCTGGCCCATCTGACGCGGATCGTCAGCGCCTTGCGCGCCAGCGATGCGGTGGCGCAGGCAGACCGCATCTAGCCGATCCAGCCGCCCTGCCGGCGCGTGCCCTGGTCAGCGATAGCGCTCGATCGCGGTCAGCGGCTGAAACGCTGCCGCGCCGTGCCCGGCATAGACTTCCTGGCGCAGCCAGAGGCTTTCCGCCTCGGCTTCGTCGGCGGCAATGTCGCGCGTCCAGAACCGCAGGGTTGCGTTCCAGCGATAGGCGCGCGCCTTGAGGCGGTCCTTGGCTTCGAACGGCGCATCCACGGCGTTGACGCGAAAGCTGTCGCGCGCCGACGCGGCGAGTAGGTGCGAGAGGACGGTGCTGTCGTCGTCCAGCCGATGCGCGAGCAGGGTGAGCAGCGCGAGAATGTCGTTTTCGGCGCGGTGCCCCTCGTAGAACCAACCGCATTGCGCGACGAGATGGGCCAGCGCCCGCCCGTCGAACCCCAGCGCCAGCCAATCCAGTTCGGCCATGGAGCAGGCCCAGGCCTTGCCGGTGGCGGCGGGCAGGCGCTTGTCGACGAAGGGACGGTCGAACCGCGCGTTGTGGGCAATCACCAGGTCGGCCGAGGCGAGCAGTTCGAGCGCCATGGCTTCGTCGATCGCCTGGTCCTTGAGCACGGCATCGGTGAGGCCGGTCAGCGCGGTGATCCGCGGATCGAGCGGAAACCCAGGGTCTTCGCGCCAGACGCGCGGCTGGCCCACTTCCACGATATGCCCCGCCGCATCATAACGAAAACGCTGGATCGCCAGTTCGATGATCTTGTCGCTCTGCGCGTCGAGCCCGGTGGTCTCCACGTCGAGCACGACCCCGATCCTGAGCGGCGCGCCGGGATCGGCCTGGTGGAACCGGCGCACCGGGCGCAGGCGCCGCAGCACGCGATAGTCGTCGCTTTCCGCCAGGAAACGCGCGGCACGGGCAAATTCGTCGGGGGCAACGGCGGACATGATCGCGCCCTACCGCCAAAATGGACGGAATTGAACCCGGTCCGCAGGCGGCCTCAGGGTTGGCGCATGGCATGGCGGACGAAAACCGCCCGAACGATGGAATCGAGATCCTCGGTGCTGATATCGGGCCGGTCTTCCAATTCATCGAGGACCGCGGCCAGGTCGGCAGGATCATAGTCGATCGCCATCGGCAGGCCATGTTCGGGCAGAGTTTCGTTGTGATGCGGATAGCGGCTGCCGGTGCAGTTGTTGAACAGCCACCCCGCCGCCAGCAGCGCCAGCGTATTGCTCGCCGCGGGCGACAGCAGGAATGTCCAGGGCCAGGGCGCGCCATGCGTCCCCATCGCCGCGACCAGCGCCATCGCCCCGCCCGGCGGATGCAGGCATCGCAATGCATGCATGGCCAGAATGGCCAGGCCCACCGCGAGCGGCAAGACCAGCCACGGCCCCAGCCCGACCCTGGCCAGCAGCATCCCGATCAGGGCCGAGACGAGATTGCCGCCCAAGACGGCGCGCGGCTGGGCAAGCGGGCTGGCCGGAACCGCAAACACCAGCACCGCCGATGCGCCGATCGGCGCGACCAGCGCCGCCGACGCTCCAAACGCCCCCATTGCCCAGGTCCCGAGCGCCAGGCTTGTGCCCATGCCCAACCACGCACCAATCGATGAGCGAAGCGGATGCTGCCCGCGCGCCAGCCACGAGCGGCCAGCGCGGCAAGGCGAGAACACCGCCATCCAGTTCATGCCTCGCTGCCTGGCCATCGCCCCCCGGTCCCATCCTTGGGCGACAATTTGGATCAAGGCCATGCCGCGCGCTACCGGCCGATAGCGACCCGCGCCGAATTTACCAACCGCGTGAGAGGTTTGGCCCTGGAAAACACGCACGATGATGCCGGTGCATAGCCATGGGGCGAAGCGACGCGCCTTGTCGAACGACCTGGCTTTCGCACGCAAACCTTCGAAAAGGCGCGCATATTCGAAATCATAGCGGGCCTTTGGTGCATCACCTGCCTGCCAACGGTTCGCGTTCCACCCTGACGCGCTGGCGGATCAGCTTCATCGCGCGGCAACCCAGGGCGAACGTGCGCCGATCGGGCCCAGCTTTTCCAGCAAGTGCATGCCCTGCAACTTGCCATCGTAATAACGATGCATCTGCGCCACGGTGATCGAGGCGGGGGTGGGCAGAAGCTCGGGCTGCATCTCGTATCGGCCGGTGCGGTGCTGCGCTGCCAGCAGATCGAGATAAGGCTGGCCCAACGAGGTCGGCACGAACGCCGAGATGGTGGGGTGCGTAATGAGGTAAGGCTGCACCAGCCCCGACATGGTGCCGATGCTGACGACGATCCCCTGCTGCACATCGACGATGTCGGTGCGTGCATCCGGGTCGGTCGGGCGGATCGGCGGCGCGCCGCAAGGAATCGGCACCGAACCGTCGGGATTGGCCGGAAGCTGCGGAGCGTCTCCGCCAATGACCTTGAGCACTTCGGCGTCTTCGGCAACGGGGCCGCCGTTCTCCATCATGCGGCAGCTTTCCGCCGGGGGCGGACCTTCGATCGCGGTGTCGAAAATGGAACGTCCGGCCCGCAGCAATGTCGCGCGGTCGGGCAGCCGGTTGGGGGTGACATTCTGCGTCCACGCAGCGGGCAGATGCGCAAGCCCGTTGGGGTTGAACATGAAGCCGCCATCGCTGCGCGATCGGTCGACATAGAACTCGATCTCGGTGATCTTGCGATCCGCGAGCCTGATGCGGCCGAACAGCAGGGCCTGGTGCGTGCCCTCGGCGATGTTCGCCAGGAGGAACAGGTTCTGGGTTTCCGGGTCGATGACATAGAATTTGTCACTGGCGCGCGTGGCGGTGTGCCAGATCGTCATCATCGCCAACGCGGCCGGAACGCCGTTTTCGGTAGCGCGATAATGGCGCGCCAACGGCACCGCGCCGGGATCGTGCGCGACGATGGAGGCGAGCACCTGGTCCGCCGCCTGGGCCAGGCAAGCGCGGCTGCAGGCAGTGCCGGCCGGTTCGGCGTGAACCGCCGGCGCAGATGCAAGCATGGCAGAGCAGAGCAAGTGTCGAAGCGAGAGGCGCATCGTCGGTAGTCTCCAGTAGGAAGGCAACAAATTCATGCCGCTTTGTGCTTGCGCACGCGTGCAAGGGCGGCAATTTGACCGCCATGACCGACGATCAACGGCGAATCCGAACCAAGGCGGCAACCTCTTTCGATGTCGCGCGGCTTGCCGGCGTTTCGCGCTCGGCGGTCTCCCGCACCTTCACCCAGGGGGCCAGCGTCGCCCCGGAAACACGGGCGCGGGTGATGGAAGCGGCCAAGGCCCTGCGATATCGGCCCAACCTGGCGGCGCGATCGCTGATCACGCGGCGCTCCATGATCGTGGCCATCGCCGTCAGCCATCTCGACAACCAGTTCTACCCGGCGATCGTGCAGCGCATTTCCGAGCAATTGGCGCCGCTTGGCTATCGCCTGCTGCTTTACGTCACCCATGGCGAGGAAAGCCACGAGCCGCTGCTGGGGGAACTGCGCCATTTCGGGGTCGATGCCCTGATCCTGGCATCGCGCGGCTTTGCGCCGGAACTGCTGGCCGAATGCGACCTGGCCGGGTTGCCGGTGGTCATGCTCAACAATGCCAGCCCGGCTTCGCACGGCGTCATGGTGGTGGGCGACAATTATCGCGGCGGGGCCGCCCTGGCGCGCTTCCTGATCGCCGGAGAACACCGCCGTTTCGCCTACCTTGCCGGTGATCGCGGGGTTTCGAGCTCCGAAGAACGGCTGGCAGGATATGCCGCCGCGCTGGCCGAAGGCGGCAGGGACGCGCCGCTGGTGGTCGACGCCGGCTTCGAATTCGAGCGTGCCTTCGCGGCTGCCAGCGATGTGCTGCGCGGTCCCGCGCGGCCCGATGCACTGTTCTGCGCCAACGACAACATGGCCTTTGCCGCGCTGCAGGTGGCCCGGCAAAATGGCCTGGCCCCGGGGCGGGACATTTCCATCGTCGGGTTCGACAATGTCGCGATCAGCGGTTGGCCCGACCTGGCGCTGACCACCTATTCCCAACCGGTCGATGCCCTGGGCGCCAAAGTTGTCGAAGTGCTCGTGGCGCTGATGGCAGGCAAGGCGGATGATACGACCGAGCATCGCGTGCCCGGCCGCCTTGTCGTGCGCGACACCGCACGCCAGCCGGCCCACGGCATCTTCACCTACGCCGATGGCGAACGCGGCTGGCATCCTGGCGCGCCCTAGAACCGCACGGTGGCGGCCACGCCATAGGTGCGCGGCGGGGCGATCAACAGCACGCTGTCGATGGGATTGCTCGCGCCCAGGGTACGCACCGCCCGGTTCTCGATATTGCGCACAAACGCGCGCACATCCCAGGCCTTGGTGCCCGCCTCATAGCGTAGGAATGCATCGCTGCGGGTGAAGCTGCCCTGGTAGGAATCGGTCGATCGCTCGACGGTCGTCCAATAGCCGCTGCTGATATGCGTGTTGGCATGGAACGTCACCGTGCCGCCATTGCCGAGATGGAAGTCGTGATCATAGGCAACGTCGAACGCGGCCGTCGGCGAGTTCGGCATTTCCTCGGCCGTATGATCCACGCTGCCAGCCAGCACCGAGGTATAGCGGAATGCCCCGAAACGGGTGTGCAGGTACGTGGCATTGACCATCAACCTATCGTCGGCAGACAAGCGCAGGCTGGCCTCTGCTTCGGCACCATAAATCTTGGCCGTGGCAGCGTTGGCCGTTACCAGCGCAAAGGAACCGTCGACGAGATCGGGATATTGCGCCTGATAGTCGCGATAGCTGTAGTGGAAGGCTGCAAGGTTCAGCGTAAGCAGATTGCCGAAGAGGCGGTTCTTGCTGCCGATTTCGACCGAAGTTATCTTTTCGGGATTGTAAGATGCGGCCGGGAACTGCTGCGCAAAACCGCCAGCCTTGAACCCGCTGGCAACTTGCGCATAAAGCAGCGAGGCCGCCGCGAGATCGGCCTCCACGCCCGCTTTATAGGTCAGCGAATTCCACGCCCGGCTGGCAATGGCGTCAGGCGCCCCGCTGCCATCGGTATAGACAAAACGCGCGTCCTTGCTGTCGCGCGTATAGCGCAGGCCGCCGGTCAGGCGCAGGGTTCGTGTCAGCGGCACGGTCACATTTGCAAAGGCGGCATAAGACTTTGCCGTGGCCGTACGCAGTTCCGGGTTGGAAGCGGCCGCCGCCGTGGCGTCGATCGGGCTATCGACCACCTGGCGCAATTCCTGGTCGTGGTAATAGAACAGGCCGGTGACCCACTTGATGGCAGAGCCATCGGGTGAACTCGCGCGCAACTCGACGGAATTCTGGCGCCCCTCGCGATGCACCGACACTGCTGTAGGCGAAAGCAGGACGTTTGCCTCGTTCTTGCTGAAATCGTTGTGCGAGGCGAGCAGCGTGAGATTGGCGATCGAGGTGGTATAATCGATCTGCGCGCGAGCGTTCCAGGAATCGATATCGAGCAAGCCCTTCGGCTTGTCGCTATACCACGCATCGCCATGCGAAGAGAGCGGCGCCTCGACGCTGCCGACATCGTGGCCGCCTGAATGCAGGTAATCGCCGGCGATCAGGATGCGCAGCGAATCCGTCGGCTTGGTCAACAGCTTGAGCCGGCCGGCCGTCATCCTGGCGTCGTTGTTGCCGTTGGATAGATAGCCGCTGTGATTTTCCGTGGCGATGGCCGCGCGCACGGCCGTGTCTTCGCCGATCGGGGCGTTGATGGCGCCTTCGGCATGAACGGCATCGTAGTTGCCGACCTGGGCCGTGGCATAGCCCTCGAAGCGCCCGAGCACCGGATCGTTGGTGACGATGTTGACCGCGCCCGCCGTGGCGTTGCGGCCATAGAGCGTTCCTTGCGGCCCGCGCAGCACCTCGACGCGATTGACGTCAAACATCAGGCTTGTCGGCACCTCGGTCTGCTGCTGATAGACGCCATCGACGTTGAGATTGACCGCCGGGTCGCCCAGTTGCGCGTCGGCGTTCGACCCAACGCCACGAATGTAGATCTGGGCGCCGTTGGCATTGCCTTGCACTTGCACCGAAGGCACGGTCGCGATGGCATCGGCCACGCTGTTACGCGCTTGGTTGAGCAAATCGCCGCCGCTGAACGCGGTGATGGCAACGGCTGCCTTTTGCACGGACTCGCTATGGCGTTGCGCGGTAACGATGATGTCCCCCGCGGCCGAAGCGCCTCCGCTCCCGGCAGACACTTGGGCGTCCTGCGCCCATGCGCCGGGGGCGTAAAGCAATGCCGCTCCGGCGAGCAAATGGAAACCAAGGCGCATCGATCCAATCCTCTCTCTGCGTGGTCAAAGGCCACGCTTGCGCCTGTCTTTGCACAGGTGTGCAAAATCCGTTTATCGATTATTTGGGAGCGTATTCATCCATTGCGGCGATAACCGGAAAACCGCATGGCCGATCGGCACCGGCACGATCGGTTCGCGTGGACGGCCCGATGGAAGGCGGTAACCCCACCATCGGCTTTTGCACGCGAGACGCTGCACGCCACGGCGTCCCAGGCCACTATCTGCTTTCCGAGCAGGATCGGGCGCTGTCGCCCATGCTCCAGCGCTGGATGGCGGACGGCATGCGCGCCACCGTGCGCAGCGTGCCTTCCACAGGTCCCCATCGCCCAGATAGTCTGGATTTATCGCGCCTAGGCGGCGCTGCGCGATCGACGATCGAGATCGTTTTCTGGTTCCCGTCGGATTTGAACTTCAGCCGCGAGAGCGCGGAACCCTGGCTCGACCGGTAGAAATCGAGCTGGTGTGTGCCCACCAGTTTGCAGGCCTTTGGCCCGGGCCTGGCGGAGCGGAAGGTCCCCGCCGGCAGAGTCCCTCGCGCGCTATGCGATCGAGCGCACCGCTTGATGCCCCGCGCCCGGTTCGGGCGCGGGGCGGTCCGTTCAGTCGGCAGGGTTCCAGATGATCGCGAAGGCGTCCTCGTCATCCTGCCCGGCGGCGGCCGACGTTGGCGTAGAGTCGGCGCGGACCGAATTCGGGGGCGGCGAGCGACAGCGATACATAGTCGCGGCCGGACATCTCGCCGCGCCGGATCCATCCGGCCCCGACCTCGACAACGGCCGCGTGTGATTTTCATCGCTTGCGGCCGGGTTGCAGCGGCAAAACGGACGGGGCCCGTTTTCAGGGCTGCGCCACGGTTATTGCGTTCCCGAATGGCTAGGCGGCGTGGACAAATTCCACAGCGCCACGGCTGGAGGCAAAAACCGCCAGTTCAAGGAGGCGAGGTGAAGCAATAGTGGGCCTATTGCTAGCCGAGCCGACGTGGAAATGGCGGTTTTTGGTCCAGCCCCGCAGGGGTTGCCCTGTAAAAGGCCCTGGCAGCGTTGCTCTGCCTTGAAAGAGGCCCACTCTTCCTGCGGCTTCGCGCCTCGCCAGGGCCTTTTACAGGGCAACCGTGGCGTTGTGGAATTTGTCCACGCCGCCTAGCGCGATCAGCAATTTCTGACCACTTGGAGATCTTCCAGGTTCGGCGTGTGAACATCTCCTCCCGACGAAGGCCGCCCTTTGCACAAGAACCAAATACTTTCGCTGACACTAAAGCCGATCTAATGTCGGGCCGCTGATGTAATCCCAGTTTCACATTGCGGATGCGTGAAGCAAGGAGGAGGCGTGCCATGGACTATTCCATCGATTATGTTCGGAAGCATCTGCCACCCGAGGACCCGCCGCTCGAGCGAGTGCCGCGCGATGTTGTAAACGAGATCGCGCGCTGGCGTGATGTGATCAAGGATGGCGATGTCGAACTGACCGCGAGGGCGACTCGCTGGACCTATGCGGTGTTCGCCGAGCTTGACCTTGGTCGCTTCCTGTTCGAGCGGGACTTTCCGCTCTTCTGGCCGTCCGTTGCGCTGTCCTCGAGTCCTTTCGAAGCTGTGTCGTTCGGGCTGTTCGACGAGAAGAGCGAGGCAGCGGGCCTCGGCATAATCATCGATGTGCCGGGAATGCGGGACCGCAGGTTTGAAATCGTCGATTACCTTCTGTTCCCGCGCCTCAACCACCAGAAGTTCCCGCTCGCTATTCGTTACTCCGAACTCGACCTACACGTTGCGCACCCGCAGGGCGCGACCAGTGCTTGCTGGGCCAAATGCAATCGGAACAGCTCTGTCTGGGGTGTGCTGACGGCGGGGCACGCGGTCTCGACTCGACCCGGTGGATCGGTGCCCATGGTGACGGGGGGATCCGCGAGCGTGGCCAGGACCTACTATCAACCGGTCGATGCGGCGTTCGTGAAGACTGCCGCGCCGACCGGGGCGACCTATCAACTCGGCGTTTTGTCATTCCCGGCAATGACCATGACGGTGACAGTGCATTGCCAGGGCGGCAGCACGACGCGCACGATCGTCGATGTGACCACCAATTGCGGCGTCACCCACACGCGCAAGATTGGGATTCGCTTCTGCATCGACCGTCCGGCGAGCCCAGGAGATTCCGGCGCGTTGGTGACCGTCGCCAACGGCGATGCGGTCGGCATCTACACTGGCGACATGAAGGTGCCGGGACCACCACCTGGCGTGCGCGGCCACGCCCAGAATTTCGAGCAAGCAGTTTACGCGCTCGACGTCACCCCTTACCTTTGAGGAGCAGGCCGATGGCCGATGAATCGCGAGAAGACTGGGAACTCTCGATCTTTGTTCCGGAGGACACGACTGCAATCGAAGTCACGCCTGATGACGCGGTTGGCGAACATTCGCTGCGAGATTTGCTCTCTGGCGCCAAGCGGGTCACGCGGGTCGGCGCGGTCGAGATCCAGGCGCAATGGATGCGGACCGTCGATGCGTTGATGAAGTTGAGCTCGACTATCGCCAATCGCTCGAAGGAATGGACGATCGACGAGATCGAGGTTGGATTGACGCTGAGCGCCAAGGGCGAGTTGCTGTTCATCGCCGAGGCTGGAGCCGAGGCCAGCATCAAGTTCACGCTAAAGCGTCGATCGGATGCAGGTGCAGCGGCAAACCCGCCGGCGGCCTTGCCGTAGGGCAACTGATCGCGGCGTTCGGGAACATTCCTTCGTGAGGTAGCCCGAACCGGCCATCGTAATTGTCGCCGCGCAGCCTGGCGCATTTCGTAACGCACCGACACCAGCCTCGCTGGGCAGAGCACCATGTGAATGCAGAAGGTCGCCGCATGAACGGCGGCTTCTCTGAAAACGGCCATTCGCTGTTGGCCTCCTGAATGACGGGAATGTCCAACGACGCGGCGTTCGCCGCAGGTAAAACCGACCAAAGCCGGTCATGCGAGCGATTTCCTCTGAATGTCTCCTTCGAACATGAGCTGCCGTTTGAATGCACCGCCCAGCAGGACCGGGCGGTGCGTTCGATCACGCTTGGGCGGCCAAAGTGCGGGCCACGTCAGCGGCGCTTATGCCCTCTAGCGCGAGCCCGTAGGCGGTCCCTTCATCGATCAGCCGTCGGAGCGTCTGGGTCAGCGCGATGCGGGTGTAGCGGCCGGTGAGCGGCGGCAGCGCGGCGATGCCGTCGGCGATCTCATGGGCGCGGGCGAGCAGGCGATCGGCAGGCACGATCTCGTTCACGACGCCGTAGTCCTTCGCGGTTTCGGCATCGAGCACCTGCCGGGTCAGCAGGAAGTAGCGGCCGCGCACCGATCCGATCACGTGTGGCCACAGGACGTGTACGCCGTCGCCCGGGACGATGCCGAACTCGAAATGCGGCTTGTCCTGGAACACGGTCTGGGGCGCGGCGAGGATGATGTCGGTAAGCAGCGCATATTCGCTGTGGAGGAGCACCGGCCCATTCAGCGCGGTGATCATTGGCACCTCGATGTCGAGGATGTTCGACAGCACCTTGCGGCCTTCGCGCAGTATCTTGTCGTAGCCTAGGGGCGTAAAGAAGTCGAAACCGTCGGCGTCGATCGTGTCCATGAAGGCATCCCCCGAGCCCGTCAGGATCACCGCGCGGTTCTCGCGGTCCTCACCGATCTGGTGGAACAGTTCGACGAACTGCTCATGCGTGTGGCCGTTAAACACGAGCTTTCCGCCGTCGGTGTGCAGCGCCACTTCGAGCACGCCATTGTCCTTGCGGGTGAGGTGGGCGTTGGGGAATGCGTCGCGATAGGTCTCGAACTTTGCCATGATGCTGATCCTCTTGGGTAGACCGCCCGGAAGCGGCGGCGTGAGCATCAGCTAGGCGGTTCAAGGCCGCGACGGACGATAGTGCAGGGCGATAAGGCTTATGCCTTGCCGGAATAGCTGCCCGTTATTGCCGCTTCCACAAAGCTCGCGAACTGGCGTGCCTTGGCACTCGCCATCCTCCCGGCCGGGAACACGGCCCAAAGATCGATCGGCGGAAGCGCCCAGTCGGTGAGCACCCGTTTGACCGCGCCGCTCGCCAGTTCGGGCACGAACATCCAATCCGAGCCGATCGTCAGGCCGATGTCGGCCAAGACCGCAGCGCGCAATCCCTCCGCCGCGCTTACCCGCACACGGCCGCGCACCGTAACCGATGCAACCGTCCCCTCCCGTGTGAACGACCACGTGTTCGACAGCTGACTGTACACGATCGTCTCGTGCTCGGCGAGATCGGCGGGGGTGCGCGGTTCTCCGGCGCGCGCGAGGTAGCTGGGTGTGGCGAACACGGAGCGACCGCCCGTCGCCAGCCTGCGGGCGACTGCGGCGGAATCCGGCAGCGACCCCATACGCAGCGAGATGTCGATGCCCTCCGCGACCAGATCGATGACGCGATCGTCCAGGATGACGTCGATCTCCAGTTCGGGATGGTGTTCGAGGAAGTGCGGCAGCAGCGGTATGACGTGAAGCCGCGCAAAGGTTGTCGCCGCTGAAACGCGCAGGCACCCTGACAATCCGGCGCCGGCACCGCGCGCGGCAAGCTCGGCTTCGTCCGCCTCCTGAAGCGCGGCCTTGGCACGCTCGTAGAAGCGTTGGCCGGCCTCGGTCGGCGTCAATCCGTGAGTGGAGCGGATCAACAGGCTGACCTGAAGCCTGCCTTCGAGCTGCGCGATCGTCTTGGAGACGGCGGGCTGGCCGACATTGAGCTGGCGTGCGGCAGCCGAGAATGACCCGGTTTCCACCACTCGGACAAGAGTCAACATTGCCTGATACCGGTCCATGCCATTCCTCCTTGGAATGAGCGTTATCGCTCAGGCCCTGCTGCCGTGTCGAGCGGAATAGAGGCATTTGTCTTTTACGCCTTCGGATGGGCCGAAGCGATGGGAGCGCCAGAACATGATGACGTGGCTGATGCGGGCTGCTGCGGGGTCGTCCGTGCTCGACAGCCTCCTCGTCTTTCAGATCACCGGCAGCCCGGTTCCGGCGCTCCTCGTGCTGGCGGCACCGATCCTGCACTCCCGTCTGCCTCTCAAGGAAAATGATCATGTTTGACGTCTACGCCTTCGCCACGCCCAACAGCATCAAGGTACCGATCGCGCTTGAAGAGCTGGGCCTCGATTATGCCCTCCACACCGTCAACGTACGCAAGGGCGAACAGAAGGCTTCCGACTTCCTGACGCTTAACCCGAACGCCAAGGTGCCGGTGCTGGTCGACCCCGACGCGGAGAACGGACGGTTCGTCCTGACCGAGTCCGCCGCCATCCTCGTCTATCTCGCCGAGAAGACCGGTCGCCTGCTGCCCACCTCGGGTGAGGGCCGGGCGCGTGTCTTCGAGCAGCTTTTCTTCCACGCCTCGGCTCTCAGCCCGGCCTTCGGTCAGTCCGGCTTCTTCCAGCGCTTTGCCACCGAGCCGCAGCCGATCGCCATCGAGCGCTTTTCGAGCGAAGCCAGGCGCACGGTCGCCGTTGTCGATGGCCTGCTGGCCAAGCACCGCTTCGTTGCCGGGGATGCATTCACGATCGCCGACATCGCCCATTTCGGCTGGCTGTGGCGCCGCGAATTCGCCGGCGTCGGGCTCGACGACACGCCCAATGTCGCCCGCTGGTACACCGAAATCGAGGCTCGCCCCGCGGTTCTGCGCGCCATCGCCCGCTTGAATGCACTGATCCCTGCCGCTTGAGCGCCAATCTAGGAGTAATGGTCATGTCCAAGTTGTTCACGCCGGTTGCGGCCGGTGCGCTCTCTCTCGAGCACCGCGTCGTCATGGCTCCGCTTACGCGGATGCGGTCCGATCCGGGTGATCGGCCGAACGCGCTGATGCGCGACTATTACGCGCAGCGGGCCTCGCGCGGTGGCCTCATCATCTCGGAGGCGACCCGATTTCGCGCCAGGGCTATGGTTATGCCGGCGCACCTGGCATCTACGATGACGCGCAGATCGCGGGTTGGCGGGCGATCACCGATGCCGTGCATGAGCGGGGCGGCCAGATCGTCATGCAGCTCTGGCATGTCGGGCGCCAGTCGCATCCAGACATCCAGCCTGATGGCGAGGCTCCGGTCGCGCCATCGGCTATCGCGGCAGAGGGCTATGGCTATGCCGCACATGGGCCGGTGCCTTTTACGATGCCACGTGCCCTGGAGCGCGCCGAGATTGCCGGCATCATCGCCGAATTCGGTGCAGGCGCCGCGCGTGCCAGGGCCGCCGGATTCGACGGCGTCGAGATCCACGGTGCCAACGGCTATCTGCCCGACCAGTTTTTGCAGGACGGCACCAACAAGCGCACAGACGATTATGGCGGGCCGATCGAGAACCGGGCACGCTTTCTGCTCGAGGTCACCCAGGCCGCGATCGCCGCTTTCGGCGCCGATCGGGTCGGCGTGCGCCTGAGCCCGAGCGGCACTTATGGTTCGATGTCGGACAGCGACCCGCAAGCGACCTTTGGTTATGTGGCACGCAAGCTCGACGGGCTGGGTATCGCCTATCTCCATGTCGTCGAACCCCGCATCAAGGGAACGGAGCTGATCGCGGAAGGCGAGCCGATCGCTGTGCGTCACCTGCGTCCGCTCTTTGGCGGCACGATAATCGCCGCCGGCGGCTTTGACCGAGCAGGGGCTGACGCCGTGCTCGAAACAGGCGACGCGGATGCCGTGGCGTTCGGTCGAGCCTTCATCGCCAACCCCGATTTGCCCGAGCGGCTCCGCCTCGGCCTGCTGCTCACGCCTTACGACCGGGCGACCTTCTACGGCGGCGATGCGCGCGGCTACACCGATTACCCGTTTCACGCCCACGCCGCCGCCTGAACGTCATTCCGTCTCGGAATGAGCGATAGTCCTTTCACGCGGCTGCCAGTCCCGACCGGACTGACGCATCTTCCCCCTGCTACCCGATACACGGAGACCTGACATGACCCTTCAAGCCAAACTCGACGCCTTCAAGACCGATTTTGAAGCGGGCAAGCCGCCCTACAATGTTCCGCCGGCCGTCATCGAAACGATGCACCGCGCAACCGCTGAATTGATCGCTAGTGGCGCCACTACCCGCGTGCTCAAGGCCGGCGACAAGGCGCCATCGTTCACGCTGAGCGACCCGGACGGCAATTCCGTCTCGTCAGAGGACCTCCTCGCCAAAGGGCCGCTTGTGGTGAGCTTCTACCGCGGGGTTTGGTGCCCTTATTGCAACATGGAGCTACAGGCGCTCCAGGCGGCGCTTCCCGAGTTCGAGAAACTTGGCGCCAGCCTGGTCGCGATCTCGCCCCAGACTGCGGTGAACAGTCGCAAATCGGTCCGCCAGAACCAACTCGGCTTTCCGATCCTGTCCGACGCGCACAACGACGTCGCGGCCGCCTTCGGCCTGCGCTTCGAGCTGCCCGACTATCTGGTCGAACTCTATAAGGGCCTGAAGAACGACTTGCCGGCGTTCAACGGTGACCCGAGCTGGACGCTGCCGATGCCCGGTCGCTTCGTCATCGCCCGGGATGGCGTGATCCTCTACGCCGAGGTGAACCCGGACTATACCCGCCGCCCCGAGCCCGAGGACATGCTCCCGGCGCTGCGTCGCGCCGCGACCGTCTCTGCCTGAACATTGACCCCGGCTGCTGTTTGCGGCCGGGGCCTTTCTTGACGAGGTGCCTGATGTCTCGAACCTTCCTCATCACCGGCGCCAGCAAAGGCATCGGCCTGGCGCTCGCGCATTGGCTGACACGCGACGGGCATCAGGTCGTCGGTCTTGCACGCCATACTGTGCCAGACTTTCCTGGCGTGCTTCTGCCTGTCGACCTCGCCGACGCACAGGCGACCGATGACGCGCTGATGGATCTTACGGCCCGCTTTCGCTTCGACGGCGTGATCAACAATGTCGGCCTCGTCCGGCCGCAACGGCTCGGCGCGGTGGAACTGCCCGCGCTGGACGAGGTCATGCGTGTCAATCTTCATCCGGCGCTTCAAACCGTTCAGGCGCTACTTCCGGGCATGGCCGAGCGACGCTGGGGGCGGATCATCAACATTTCCAGCCTCACCGTCCTCGGCTCGGTCGAGCGCACTGCCTATGCCGCGGCGAAGGCTGCGCTGGTCAGCTTCAGCCGATCCTGGGCGCTGGAACTGGCGACCACCGGTATCACCGTCAATGCGGTGTCGCCCGGTCCGACCGAGACTGAACTCTTTCGCGCCAACAACCCGCCCGGCAGCGATGGCGAGCGTCGCTACTTGTCCGGCGTGCCGATGGGCCGCTTCGGCCAGCCCGACGAGATTGCCGCCGCGATCGCCTTCCTCTTGTCCGAGAGAGCCGGCTTCATCACCGGCCAAACCCTGCACGTCGATGGCGGAGCCTCGATCGGCAAAGCTGCCTTCTGACGGCGACACCCAATATGGAGATCGAAAATATGACCGTTCAAACTGTCCTCGTCGTTGGCGCTTCCCGCGGGCTGGGCTTCGCTCTCGCCGACGAATGGCTCGACCGCGGCTGGCACGTCATTGCAACGGCACGCGGCAGGTCGGACGAACTGGCCGCACTCGCGGAGCGCCATGACGACAGGTTCGAGATTGAGACAGTCGACATCAATGACGCTGACGGCGTGCGGGCCTTGCGCAATCGGTTGGACGGCCGTCGTCTGGACGTCCTCTTCATCAACGCGGGCATTGCTCGCGCGATCGAGGAGAGCCCCGCAACTGCAAGTGAGCGCGATTTCCTCGACATGATGCTGACCAACGCCTTCTCGCCGGTACGCGCGGCCGAGATGCTACGCGACGTGGTATCCGAAGGAGGGACGATTGCGATCATGACATCCGAACTCGGCAGCATTGCGAACGCCAACGGGGGCTGGCAACTCTACTCGTCCAGCAAAGCCGCGCTCAACATGCTCATGAAGGGCTATGCTGCGAAAAACGCCGCCGACGGGCACACGCTGCTGCTCGTCGCGCCGGGCTGGGTTCGGACTGAAATGGGCGGCAGCGAAGCGACCCTTTCGATCGAGGAAAGCATCCCTCTTGTCGTTGATATGATCGCAGCAAGTCGCGGCAAGCCGGGTTTGCGCTATGTTGACCGCTTCGATGAAGAACTGCCTTGGTGAGCGTTGCATAGCTCGCCGCTCGGAAAAGCAGCGCGGAGGCGCAACCGCGCTGCGGGCGCACATACCGGTTGAGTAAACGCTGGTCGTTGGGTCCCGACGGGACATGCCGTTCGGCAGATCACTCGGAAACGGCAAAGCGCGTCCCTAGCGCGCGTGTCCGGCTCTCTATCGGAAACGGGCGCCAAAGAGTTCCCATCTCGGTATATTCGGCGTGGGCAAACAGGGGCTTGGCGGAGCGGGAGGGATTCGATTTTTTTCGCGTAATTTTTTGATATTGTGTGAGATTACTGCACCTATTGTTGTTGCCTGCCCCGGATGATGTCCTACGAAAAATTTCTCGGGTGATGTAGTTTGGTTAGCCGAATTCCGCTGTGATGATCGTTACCCGCTGGAACGCCGTTTGCCTCAGGGAACCGTGGCATCGTCACCGGAAGTTCTATGCTGAGTTGTCGGCAACACCCGCTCGGTATACGATGAGCTGCCAATCAGGAGTGGCCCTGGTGCAAGAGCATTCGATTCACCAATCGCGCTTGTCCAAGCTGGATCAGGCCATCGCGCTTCTCAAGGATCCTGCCTTCCGGGATCTTGATCTCGATACGCGCCGCATGATCTGGGATGCGGTGATCCAGGCGGCGCGGGCACGTCAAACGCTAGTGGCCATGGCCTGACGGGCCGATCGAATACCGCTAACGCTGCGAAACTGGAAGGGACGCCGGATGGCTCACGCGGCAATGCCCCTGGTAAAGATGCTGCGGATCGAAGTGCGTCAGTTCGCTGGCCCGCAGCATGAACACGTTCGCGCTGTCGGGCGATAGGCCTTCGATGACCATGGCATTGCGCATGTGCGTGTCGATCATGCCCATGGTTTCCACGCGCCGGGGCCAATAGTCCACCACCTGGTCGAACGCGGCTCTGCGCTGCGGGGCGATGGCGTCCGGGTCTTCCAGGATGCGTGCGCCTGCCGGTACCTTTTCGGGTGGATCGTTGACATCGGGGGCGGGGCGCGTGCGGGCCGGGCCGGCGGGTAGGGCAAAGACCAGCCGATGGTGGCTGTCGAAGGTCAGGTCTGCCGGGGTCTGCGCCTTGTGGGCATCGAAATTGGTGATGTGGCCCATCGTGCAGGTAAACACGCGGTTGGGCAGCATGACGGGCCTTTCCGGGGCCGCCCGCCCCGCAGCCGGGCCCAGGCCGGCCACTGCCATCAGCAGCGTCATCGCGCGCAAAATCGTCATCGTTCGAATGCCCCCGATCGTGTCCCTGCCGCTCTCTTTGCTGCAAATTGTGTCAAGCGGGTGAAACAATGCCCGGCCATGGTAAAGCCAAGGGGGATTTCACGATGGCATCGCTAGGGGCGCGCCCTTGGGGCAAGGGCGCTGTGGCATGGGCCGTGGCGGGTATGGCGCTGCTGGGGCAGCCAGCCGCCGCGCAGGACGGCACGCCGTTTTCCGCGCCGTGGAACAGCCAGCCCGACAACGCTG
Organism: Novosphingobium rhizosphaerae; assembly: GCF_050920675.1. Classification (NCBI taxonomy): domain Bacteria; kingdom Pseudomonadati; phylum Pseudomonadota; class Alphaproteobacteria; order Sphingomonadales; family Sphingomonadaceae; genus Novosphingobium; species Novosphingobium rhizosphaerae. The sequence goes on along the minus strand of NZ_CP137861.1, from coordinate 3,749,834 downwards.
CCGTTGCAGACGCGGACGAGCCTCTGGCCGAAGCGGATCTGGCCGTCGCGCTACCCTCGGCCCGCCAGCACCCGTTTGGCTTTTCGACGCCGCTCGCTGCTTCGGCCATCATGCCCGGCGCGGACCGGGCGCGCGCGATCGACTGCATGACCGCCGCGATTGCCTATGAAGCGGGATACGAGCCGCTGGCCGGGCAGGAAGCCGTGGCGCAAGTCATCCTCAACCGCGTGCGCCACCCGCGTTTTCCCAAGACGGTGTGCGGCGTGGTGTTCGATGGTTCCTATCGCCGCACGGGGTGCCAGTTCACGTTCACCTGCGATGGTTCGCTGGCCCGCCGTCTGCGCCCCGCGATCATGGACCGCGCGCGCGCCGTCGCGGTTTCGGCCATCGACGGCCTCACGCCCGATCGCGTTGCCGGGGCCACGCATTACCATGCCAATTACGTCAATCCCTATTGGGCCTCGTCGGGCATGATGACGGCGCGGATCGGGGCGCACCTGTTCTATCGCATGCCCGGCGATGGCGGGCCAGGCGCCATGTCTCCTGTGCGCACGCAGGGTGAAAGCGGGCTTGCGCTGCTCGATTTGCCCACGCCAGTGACCTATCGTGCGCCGGCCAACCAGCGTGTACCCATGCCGCGTAGCGTGGCAGCGGGGCAGCTGTTTTCGCCCTGGGGCCTGCCGGTCATGGCGCAGCCACCGGCACGGCCCTGATTCAGCGTTTCAGTTCCAAGCCCGCACCCGCCACGGGTGAATGGTTCCCCCGACGCGCTCCACCACGGCTTCGCGGTGGGCATGGCCACCAGGCACGTCGGCGTCGATGATCACGGTAAACGGCCGGCCTGCCAGCGCGGCGGAGTCGCCAGGGGCCAGCGCGGTCTGGTTTCCGGCCAGTTCGCGGGCACGGATCAGCGCGGTGACGGCGCCCCCGTTTTCGTCGAGCGCCGCCAGCGCGCGCGGGTCGGCATGGTCTGCATCGAACGTGCGGGCATCGGGATCGGTGGTGATGAACGGCGCCAGCCTTGCCGCCAGCACCGGGCCGAAGCCGCGCACCCGCGCAAGTTCCGCCGCACTCCACAACGGCCCGTTGCGCGGCGCGATGCCGCTTGCGGCATAGGCCGGGGCTTCCGCGCCGTCGGCCCGCGCCTGGTCATCGTCGTCCAGCCAATCGAGCAGCGAATCGCGCGCCACCGCCAGATCGCGCCCGGTCAGGCCCTGTCGTTCCAGCACGCGGGTCAGCAGGGTTTCATCGAGCGCGTTGATCGGCACTTTGCCGCGTTCGTCCACCAGGCGGATGGTGATATGCGCCTCGTGGAATTCCACCTGCAGCGGGCGACCATCGCGCAGGCCCTGGCGGCGCAAATCGCCATCGATCAGATCGTGCAGGGCCAGCGCCAGCCCGGCATCGGCCGCCGCGCTGGCCTGGGCGCGGGCAGCCAGCCCCCCGGCCTGCACCAGGCCCACGTGCGCGGCCTGGATCAGCGCCAGGCTCAAGGCGGCGAACAGCGCCATGGCGGCCAGCGCGGCGACCAGCGCATAGCCTTCCTCGTGGCTGGCCGGGCGGGACACGGTCAGGGAATTTGCCCGCCAGAGCCGAACGGGCGCACCATCCGTAGTTTCTCGCGCAATTCCTCGGTCGCGGCGCGGCCTTCTTCGGGGTCATGCAGCACATGGGGCTTGAGCAGAACGATCAATTCGGTGCGTTTCTGCACTTTCTGCTGCGTGCCGAACAGGCCACCGAGCACCGGGATGCGCGAGATCAGCGGAATGCCGTTGCGCAACAGCTGCGTGTTGTCGCGGAACAGGCCGCCGAGCGCGATCACCTGGTTGTCGGCCACGGCCACGGTCGTGGCGATGCGCCGGGTCGAAATCGTCGGGCTCTGCTGCTGCGTCTGGGCCGAGGGCGCGGCGGTGCTGATGTCGCTCACTTCCTGGCTCACGTCGAGCTGGATCACCCCGCTGGCGTTCACCCGTGGCGTGATCTTCAGGATGACGCCGGTGTCACGGTATTCGATGGTGTTCACGATCGAATTGGAATTTGTCAGGTTGGTGGCAGAGCCGGTGGAGATCGGCACCTGGTCCCCCACTTGCAACGCGGCGGTCTGGTTGTTGAGCACCAAGAGCTTGGGCGCCGAGACCACTTTCACGTTGGTGCGGGCTTCCAGCGCCTTGAGCGAGGCGGCAATGCTGCTGCCGGTATAGGCATAAGTGAACGTGGTCGCGCCGCCAGGTGCCGTGGTCGCGGTGCCCACGCCCAGGGTGTTGCCATTGCTGTTGAAATTCCACTGCACGCCATAGCCAAGGTCGTCGCTCAGCCCCACTTCGGTGATCGCCGCCTCGATCAGCACTTGGGTGGGGGGAATGTCGAGCTTGCGCAGCGCGTCTTCGATCACGGCATATTGGCGGGGCGTGGCATAGACCAGCACGGCATTGTTCACTTCATCGGCGGTGACGCGGCTGGCCATGGCTGCGGGAGCGGCGCCACCCGGCGTGGCGGTTCCGCCGGCGGGGGCGGCGGTATCCGTGCGTGGCGTCGGCGTCGGCTGCGGCTGTGGAGACGCGGCGGCCGGATCGCCGGGCGGGCTCGCAGGATCGGTCCCGCCTCCATTGCCGCCGAACGCCATGTTGATCGTGCGCGTCAGGTCGCGCGCGCGGCCGTTCTGCACGCGATAGACATAGATGCGCGCCTCGCTGCTTTCGCCCTCGCGATCAAGGATTTCCACCCAGCGGGCCACATCCTGCAGGTAGGCCGCCTGGGCGCTGATCGCCAGGATGCCGTTGATCTGGTCCATCGCCAGGAGCCGCACCAGGCCCCGCGTGGGCGCATCGGGCGCGTTGATCAGCTTGTCGAGCGCGGGCACGATCAATCGCGCATCGGTGCGGCGCGGCACATAGAGGGCAAAGCTGGTGTTGCGCAGCCAGTCCACGTCGAACTGGCGCAACAGGTCGCGGGCGCTGCTGCGCTGGCCGGTGGTGCCGGCAATGGTGATCGTGCCGGTGGCCGGATCGGTGGCGGTGACCACACCGGGCAGCAGGGAATCGAGCACCTTGCGCACTTCATCGGCGTTGATGAAGCGCAAGGTGATCGCCTCGCTGCCGAACCCGGTTGCTTCGGCGGCCACCACGCCGCGTGCCTGGGCGACGGGTTGGATCTCGAACCCGCCGGCCACCGGCACCAGGGCGAGGCCCGCCTGGCGCAGCGCGTCTTCCAGCATGGGCTGCAAGGCATGGCGCGCCACGGGATAGGGTGTGACGAACGAGACCGTGCCGCTTACTCCCTGCGCCAGCACATAGTTGCGATGCAGCAGATCGCCCAGCACGGCCCGCGCCACCACGGCAACATCGGCATTGGGCAGGTTGAGCGTGATCGACCCGCGCGCCGGGGGCCGGGCCGGAGGGCGGGTGGCGACGGGCATTGCGCTTTCGCCCGGCACGATGGTGGTGCGGATCGTGCCATCGCCCCCTGTCGCCAGGGCGGGGGTGGCGGGAATGTCCACCGGTGGCTGGGCCAGTGCCGCCGCCGTGGGCAGCAGCGGCAGGGCAAGCGTGATAGCCAAGCGTTTCATTGATTGTCATCCGAGCCGGGCGTGGGCGGGGCGATGGCCGCCCGCGTGCCAAAGGGAAGAGCAAGTGTGGCGCCGCCCGGGCCAGCCAGCCGCGCGCCCTGGGCATCGAGCCCGACAAGCCGCCACTGGCCGATCCGGCCCCCCATGGGGAGGTAACCGACGGTGCCATCGGGGTGTTGGACCACGGCCCGCAGTGCGGGGCCGAGCCGCACCGATCCGGCAATCCGCATGCCGCCAAGCGGATCGACCGGCGGCGCGCCCGCCACGGGGTTGGCGGGCGCGCCGCCAGCGGGCGAAAACAGCGAGCGTTGCAGCAGCAGCGGCGGCACCTCGACCAGGCCGGGCGCCTGCGGCACGGGCGGCAGCGCCAGGCGCGCGACGCGCGCCACCGGCCGGTCTGCCGGCGCTGCGGGCAGGGCCAGCTGTGCCGCCGCCAGCAGGGCGAGCAGCGGTACGGCCAGCGCCGGCACGCGGGCCGGGCTACCGCGACGCGGCCAGGAAAACCGGGGCAGAGGCTTCAAGTTGAACATCCAGGGCAGTGGCGCGGCCGGTGACGAGGGCATCCTCGGCATTGATCGCCAGCGCGGTGATGACCAGGGCCGGGCGGTGGTTCTGGGCCAGCGCCAGGAACCGGCCGAGCTGATCGGGCGAGAGACGGGCAGACAGGCGGCAGGCAACGCGGCCGGGCGGTGGCGGCAGGTCTTCCGCGCCGCGAAACGTGCCGCCCGCAGCGATCAGCGCGGCTTGCAGCGCCGCGCGCAACTGCCCGGTGGCTGCCGGCGCATCGCCGGCCTTGAGCGCATAGGCGCCCAGCGCGCGCTGGTGCTCTTGCGCGGCGCGGCGCAGGCGGGGCACGGCCGCGATCATCCGGTCGTTGGCCGCCTGGCGCGCCAGCAACTGCTCGCGCTGCGCGGCGCGATCGGCAAAGCCGGCGATGATCGGCTGGACCACGCCCAGCCAGGCCAACCCCATGGCCGCGAGCAGGATCGCCCCGGCGACGAGCTTTGCCTCACGCGGGGAAAGCGGGCGCCGGGTCATGGGTTCGGCCCCTGCGGCAGGCGCACGATGATGTCGAACGGTGTGCCCAGCGGGGTGGCCGCTGCCGTGGCGCCTTCCTGCGTGGTGGCATCACCCGCACTGTCGGCATAGCGCAGCGTGGCAAAACCGGCGGCGCGCAGGGCGCCCGAAACATCGGCCTGCGCCGGGCGCAGCCCGACCAGATGCAGCGTATCGCCCTGCCAGCCCCAGCGTTGCAGCCACACGCCGGGCGGCAGCGCCGCGCCGACGCGGCCCATCATCTGCAAGGGTTCGGCCCGTGCGCGATCCTCGATCACGGCCAGCGCCACGCGATCGTCTGCCCGGATGCGCGCGGTGATGCGCCGCGCCACCATGAGCGCTGGCTGCTGCGTGGCAACCCCTTCGTTCACCTGGTCCAGGGCTGCCACGTCGCGCCATACGATCAGGCCCAGGTTGAGCGCGAAAAGCGCCAATGCCGCCGCCCACCAGCGATGTGCCCGCGCGCGCGCGTCGGGCAGCAGGCCCACGCGCACCATGGCCGGCAGAATATCCACCGCCGCACCCGGTTCGAGCGGGACGAGAACCTGCAGGGGCAGGACACGCTGCGCACCGATTGCCTCGGCCAATGCACGCGCGGCTGTTGCCGAAAGACCGGCAACCGCCACGGTCGGCCGGGCGGGATCGTCGCTGTCGCGCATCATGGCCCGCGCCGCGACAACCGCCTGCGGATCGGCAAAGGGCAGCAAGCGGTCTGCCTCCAGCGCCACCATGCGATCGAGCGCGGCGGCGGACATGCGCGGCAAGGCGATGTGGCGCACCAGGGCCAGCCCGGATGGCAGCATCGCGCACCAGCGCCGTGCCCCCGGTTCGGGGCCAAACGTGCCGGCGTGCGGATCGTAACGGCAGGCCGGCGCGGCCCCGGCCAGGCCCTGCGCCAGCCAGCCCGGAGTCATGTCGCGCAATTGCGCGAGCCACCATTGCCAGGCCTGCGCCAGCCAGTGCGCCAGCGTGCGCATGTCGGCATCGAGAATGCCGCGCCCGCTCATGTCCTGTCTCCACAGGCGTCTGCCGGGGCCAGCGGCGGGCAGGGCGTGGCCGCCGCTGCGCGGGGACGAATCAGCAGATCGGGCCACACGCGGCGATCCCCGGCGGGAAAACGCACGGCAATCCGCACCAGCAGCGGCAGGTTGGCACGCGCGGTCCAGCCGTCCTGCCAGCCTGGCGCGCTACCGCCAGCCGGCCCGAAATAGGACAGTTCCAGCCCGGCGGTATCGCCCAGCAGCGGTTCGGCCTGCCACCCCGCCAGCGAAGGCGCTCGGTCCGCGGCGCCGGGATCGAGGCTGTTGCGATGATAGAGCGCCACGGTGCCATCGGCGCCGCGCGCCAGGCGATAGCGCCAGGCCGCATCGGGCGCGGCGGCATCGCCGGGCGCGCCGATCCATTCGGCCATCGCCGCCGTGCCGCGAAAATCCACGGCAGAGCCGGGGTTCTGCGGATCGGACAGCGGCATGGCCCGCTCGATCTGCTGGCGCAGGCGCACTTGTGCCTGCGCCACGCGCGCCGCATTGCTTTCCACGGTTGCGCTGCGCCTGGCCGCCTGGCCGATCCGCGCGATGCCGGTGGCCAAGACCAGCGCAACCAGGCCGGTCACCGCCAGGGCCACGAGCATTTCCGCCAGGGAGAACCCGGCCTCCCGACGGGGCACCGCGTGGCAATTCATGGCCGCACCCGGATAGTGCGCAATTGCACCAGCGGGTGGGCGGGATCGGTGCCCACCGCCACCGCGATCTCTTCCAGCCTGGCGCGGTCGAGCGGGTCGTTCTGGCCATAAGGCTTGGTGCTCACTTGCCAGCCCAGGTCCTGCGCCCGGCCCGAACGCGCGGGTTCCCCCGCCACGGCGCGATCCAGCGCCGATTGGGCCAGCAGCACGGCGCGGGCGCGCAGGTTGGCCGCGCTTTCCAGGCGCGCGGCATGGGCCAGGCTGGCGAGGAAAGCGCTGGTCAGCGCCGCAACGATGGCCAGCGCGACGATCGCCTCGACCAATGAAAAGCCCTGTTCGTGGCGTGCGGTCATGGCTGCACGCCGATCGGCAGTCGGCGCACGGTCGCCCCGGCGCTGAGCGTGATTGCGCCCTGGCTGGACGAGCCATCGGGATAGAACATTGTATCAGGGCGCGGCCAGGTGATCGTCACGCCGCCCGGCACGGCCACCTGGTCACGGTCCAGCCGCACCGGAGCGCCACTGGCCAGTGCCTGCGCGCGCGCCTTCGCCAGGGCCAGCACCACGTCATGCGTCGCTGTGTCCAGCCCCTGCCGGGCCAGGCGGTGTTGCAGCAGCGGGAACGCAAGCCCCGCGCCCAGCGCCATGATCCCTATCGTCACCAGCATTTCGATCAGCGTGAAGCCGGCCTCGTGCGGTGCGGCGCGGGGCTCACCAGTTGCCGACATCTTTGGCCTCTCCGCTGCCGCCCACGGCGCCGTCGGAGCCCAGGCTGAACACGTCGATCTCGCCATGCTCGCCGGGCGTCTTGAACTGATAGGGCTTTCCCCAGGGATCGTTGAGCGCACCGGCATCGGCAATGTAGGGACCATTCCAGGCGGGATTGCCCGCCGGCGCCTGGTTCAGCGCCTTCAGCCCTTCCTCCGGCGTGGGATAGCGCCCGATATCCAGGCGATAGAGTTCCATCGCGGCGGCAATGTTGCGCGCCTGGACATGCGCGGTCTGGCTGCGGGACGAGCCGAGATAGCGGATCACCTGCGGGCCGACGATGGCGGCGAGCAGGCCCAGGATCGCCAGCACCACCAGCAGTTCCAGCAGCGTGAAGCCGTTGCGCGGTCGCGCAAGGGCGGGAGACGGTGCGGCATCGCTGCCGGATGCATCGGGTGTGCTTGTCATGGTTGCGCCACTGCCAGATCGTTGAAACCGAGGATGGCCGACATGATCGCGGCAATGATCCCGGCGACGCTGGCGCCCAGGATCACCGTGATGGTCGGGGTAAGAATGGCCACCAGCCGCTCCAGCCGGGTGCGCACGTCGCGATCCAGCACGTGGGCCAGGCGGCCGAGCATCAGCGCCAGTTGCGAAGATTCCTCGCCCGTGCGCAGGAATGCCACGGCCACGCGGGGCAACACGCCGGTCTGCGCCAGCGGGCCGGCCAGGCCGCCGCCCTGGCGCAACCCGGTCGCCACCGTGCCCACGGCGGCAGACATCACGCTGTTGCCGATCGTGCGTTGCGCCAGTGCCAGGGCATGGGGCAGGGGCACGCCGCCTTCCACCAGCGCGCCCAGCGTATGGGCCATGCGCGCGGTTTCCAGGCGGCGCACCAGCTCGCCCAGCATCGGCGTTGCCAGCACGGCACGATCGAGCAGCGCCCGCGCCGCCGGTGCCCGCCGCACCTGGATCGCCGCCGCGCCCACCGCGCCGAGCGCCAGCAGCAGCCAGGGCCAATCGTTGCGCAGCCAGCGGCTGGCGCCGATTACCGCCAGCGAGGCGGCAGGCAGATCGCCATGGCTGGTATCGAGCAGGCGTTCGAACTGCGGCACCACGAACAGCAGCATCAGCGTGATCACCCCGGTGGCAATGATCAACAGCGCCACCGGATAGATCATCGCCGTGCCGATCATGCGCCGCAGCGCAGCGGCCTGTTCCAGCATTCCGGATAGCCGCTCCAGCGCAGCGGCAAGCTGCCCGCTGGCTTCGCCCGCTTCGGCCATGGCGGCATCGGCCGGGGTGAACAGCGCCGGGTTGTCGGCCATGGCCTGAGACAGCGTGGCGCCTTCGCGCACCGCGCCGAGCAGGGTGGCCATGGTGCGCGCGGCGCTGCTGTCCTCGATATTGTCGATGGCGAGCGCCAGCGCGCGGTCGAGCGGCAGCCCGGCCTTGAGCAGCACGGCCAGCTCGCCAACCAGTTGCCGCGCCGCATCGCGGGCCACACGGCGTGGTGCCGGCGTTGTGTCGCCGGCCGCGCCGCTCGCTTTGTCCACCGCCATGACCAGCAGGCCGCGCTGGCGCAGGGCGCGCACGGCGGCCTCTCGATCCGCCGCCGCCACGGTGCCTTCGTGGCCGGACCCGTCGGCGCGCACGGCGCGATAGCGATAGGTGAGCGCCGCGCTCATTCGCCCAGGCCCACGCGCAGCACTTCTTCGGCCGAGGTCAGCCCCAGCGCCGCCTTGCGCCCGCCATCGGCCAGCAGCGAGCGCCGCCCTTGCGCATCGGCGCAGGCTTCCATCGCCGTGGTGTCGGCGCTCTGCAGGATCAGGCGTTCCAGCGCCGGGGTGACGGGCAGGTATTCGAACAGCGCCACGCGCCCGGCATAGCCACTGCCACGGCAGCGCTCGCAACCCGTGGGGCGCTTCAGTGTGGTGCCCGCCGGCAGGCCGAGGCGTGCGCAAAGCGCGGCATCGGCGGGATAGGGCACGGCGCAGGCGCTGCACAGCCGGCGCACCAGGCGTTGCGACAGCACACCTGCCAGCACCGAGGCGAGCAGGAACGGCTCCACCCCCATGTCCGCCAGGCGGGTAACCGCGCCAGCTGCGGTGTTGGTATGCAGCGTGGACAGTATCATGTGCCCGGTCAGTGCGGCCTGCACCGCGATGCGTGCGGTTTCGCCATCGCGGATCTCGCCCACCATGATCACGTCGGGGTCCTGGCGCAGGAACGAGCGCAGCGCGGCGGCAAAGGTAAAGCCGATGGCCGGCTGCACCTGGGCCTGGACCACGCTCGGCAGCCGGTATTCGATCGGGTCTTCCACGGTCAGCAGCTTGCGCTCCACGCCGTTGAGGCAAGCGAGCGCAGCATAGAGCGTGGTGGTCTTGCCGCTGCCGGTCGGGCCGGTCACCAGCATGATGCCGTGCGGGCGGTGGACGGCCTGGCGCACCGCTTCGGCCAGGTCCGCGTCGAAACCCAGCGCGGCGAAATCGAGCGACAGATTGCTGCGGTCGAGAATGCGCAGCACGACGCTTTCGCCCTGGATCGAAGGCGCGGTCGCCACGCGCAGATCGATGGCATGGCCGCGCACCGCCAGACGCAGCCGGCCATCCTGCGGCAGGCGCTTTTCCGCGATGTCGAGCCCGGCCATGACCTTGATGCGCGCCACCACGCTGGCCTTCAGCGCGGCGGGCAGGGCCGGTATTTCGCGCAGCATGCCATCAATGCGCAGGCGCACGATCAGTGCATCGTCGGCCGGCTCGAGGTGAATGTCGGAAGCCCGCTCGTCCACGGCCTGGGCGATGAGGCGATTGACGGCGCGGATCGCCGGCGCATCGCTGACCATGTCGCGCAGGCGTTCCATCGCCTCCCCATCGACGGCGGTTTCCACCCCGTCGTCTTCGCTGTCGCCGGATGCAGCGGCCGTGCCCAGGGCCAGGCGTTCCAGCAGCGCGTCGATGTCGCTGGGGCGCGCAACGACGCGTTCCACCCGCCGCTGCCAGGCCGCGGCAAAGGCTTGCTCCACGAAAGGATCGAAGGGATCGGCCACGGCAACCCGCACGTGCGTGGCATCGGCAGCGATGGCGGCGGCGCGGACGTCTTGCAAAAAGGCAAGGGCCATGGGCGGCGCTGCATTGATCGCGGCGTCTGGCAGGTCCGTCGCCGGGGCCAGGCCGCATGCTTGCGCCAGGGCGGCCACCAGGGTCTGCTCGCTGACCAGGCCAAGACGGGTGATCACCGATTCGAGTCGCTCGCCGCTTTCTCGCTGCACGGCTTGCGCCCGCCCGAGCGTTTCGCGCGGAACGAGGCCACTGGAAGCGAGAAAATCAGCCATGCCTGCGCGCACGGCAGGCGATGCCTCATCGGGCAGCACAGGGCTGCCGGCACTCCGCCCGGCGGTGCGCGCTATCCCGTTCAAACGCAATGAACTTACCCCCAGGCAGCGTCGCTGCCAAAACGCATGGCTTTGCTGCGCCATGATCCCCAGGGCTGTTCTATGTGCAGATTTAGACAACGATGTTACAAAATGATAAAATCAAGAAAGCTAGCGCAATATCCTGTTTTTCTACAATAAATCTGGATTTTTGAGATTCTTTGACAAGTCTGTATGGGGTATCAAGAAGTTATGACCTGCAATGAATTGAATCATATTTCTGTCATTTAACCAGACTATTTGAGGGATGCCGAGGCCATTGGGGGGCCTTGGCTGAAGGGGGTCAGAACTTTCATTCAAGATGACTTGTAAAAGACTCAAGAGTCTCAGGCGAATAGTCTGGGACGAAAGGTGTTTGCGCGTCACCTGCATGAAAAAATCTGAAATTTTCGGTCCACTGCGCGATCCCGCACCTGGCAACATTTCGAAACGATGCCGGCGGCTTGCGATCGGTGGCTGCGATCAGCCCATCACCATTGCGTTCACCCTTGGAAGGATTGTCCAATGATGAAACTGAAGTATTCGCTGCTGGCAGCGACTGTCACCACCGGCCTGGTGGCCTCGCCCGCCCACGCCGCGCTGCCGCCGTTCACCCAGGTCATGCCCGTTCTGCCCGCTGCCGGGCCCAACGATGGCGACAACGCCCTGCATGGCGCGGGCGCAACTTCGATCCAGAACCTGCTGGTTCGCGAATTCAACTGCGTCGGCATCGATCACAAGCGGGGCGACGGCCAGCCCGGCCAGTCGGGCGCTGCCGGCAGCACCGGATCGCTCAAGTCGGTTCCGGCCGGCAAGTATACGCCGGCTGCCCCTTCGGCGACCAACGCCGTGCTCGATTGCTCGGTGGCCGACAGCTCGGCCAGCTCCACCAACATCCAGCCCCTGTTCCAGGGCAAGTATGTTGGCGCCGGCTCGGGCTTTGGCCGCAAGATGTGGCGCCAGTACAAGGACAACTTCGACGGTTCGCCGACCAACGGCACGACCCACGTGTTCAACCCGTTCAACACCGTGGGTGAAAACACCGCGTCGCCCGATGCGCGCTGGAGCCACCTCCAGTATGCGTTCTCCGACACGCCGATCGCACCGTCGGACCTCACCGAATACAACAACGGCGGCACCGACAGCGTGACCGGCACGTTCCCCGGCGCGGCATCGTCGGCCGGTGCGGCGGTTTCGTTCCCGCTGTTCGTGCTGCCCATCGCGGTGGCCTACAACACCGTTTATGGCAAGAACGCCAGCGGCGCGAACATGACGTTCAACGCCCAGTTCGATGCCACGTTCAATGGCACGACCTACAAGTCGCTGCGCCTTAATCGCCAGGCCTATTGCGGCATCTTCAATGGTGCCATCAAGAACTGGAACGACCCCATCCTCAAGGCGCTGAACAAGCGGATTGCGCTGTTCGACACCGTCAACGACACCGCCACGCGCTGGGCCGCCGATGGCGCCCCGATCCGCCTGGTCGGCCGACTCGACAACTCGGGTTCGACCGACGTGTTCTCGCGCCACCTGGCCGCCGTGTGCAGCCTGACCGGCAACATGCCCACCGGCGCCACCAACGTGTTTGCCCGCGCCGCGGAAAACCTGCCTTACAAGGCTTCGGCCAACGGCAACCTCGATTTCACCGTGGTGCGTGAAGACACGAACTACAAGCCGAGCACTGCCCAGTCGAAGTTTGCCGGCGACACCAACCTGGTGTCGGGCGACTATTTCGATGGCACCGCGATCCAGCACATCGGCGGGACCAGCACGCCTTCGGGTGCGCCTTCGGGCAACCTCGGCTCGGGTCTCTACATCGTCACCAACGGTGGCGGCAACGTGGCCAAGCTGATCAACCTCGCCCCCGACTATGCGCTGAACGGCGTCACGCTCAATGGCAAGATCGGCTACGTTTCGGCCGATGCGATCGTGCCTTCGCCCGATGCCACGCCCGCCACGGTCGGCGCGCTGGTCGGTGCCTCGCTGCAGGTTGGTACCACCACGCTCTATGCCCAGCCTTCGGTGGCCAAGGCCCTGCAGGCGTTCGGTACCGGCGCCACGCAGATCCTGCCGCCTGAATCGGACTCGACTGGCGCCTATGTGCCGGGCGACACGCGCCTGGTGCGCAACGCGGCCGGCGCCTCGGTTGCCGCCACGCGCAGCAACCCGATCGCCTGGACCGACGTGCTCTACAGCGGCAGCAACTCGCTGGCGGCCCCGGCCGATGGCTATCCGATGGTGGGCACCACCCAGTTCTTCGGGTATACCTGCTACACCGCCAGCAATCGCCAGGCGATCGTCAACATTCTGGGCCTGGCCCTGGGTGGCGTGAAGAAGAATTCGCAGTACGGCGCGATCAATCCCAACACCTTCAAGGGTGCGGGTGCGGCCAACTTCGGCATCTTCTCGCAGGGCAACATCGGCATCGTGCCGCTGCCCTGGCAGACCGCGCTGATCCAGACCTTCCTGTCGAAGTCGACGCTCAGCGCCGATCTCGCCGCGAAGAACCTGTGGATCCAGGACGTGACGGAACTGGCCAAGTCCACCCGCACCAATCCGACTCCGACGTCGAATCCGAACCCGACCTGCTCGGGCCTGACCGGCGCCTGATCGGCGAACTGTAACAGTAATGCCATGAACTGGGCCGCGAATTCAAATTCGCGGCCCTTTTCAAATAAATAAACCTTGGCTTCGGTTGCCTGAAGCAAAAGGCAGCAATCATTAACAATCCGTCACACTAGTTACACACTTCGTCGCAATAGAAGCCGTCGGGGAATAGGGGGCATTTCTGAGCATGGGGAATTTTCGTGCGCTGTTGCTGGCGTCGTGTGCCGGCGTGCAGGCCGTGGCCGCAGCACCGGTGGCTTTTGCCGCCGATGCGGCCACGCCGCCGCCTGCTGCGTCCGACCCGGCCGCATCGGCACAGGCTGCCCCCGACAGCTTCTTCATCCAGGCGTTCGACGTGGCCGGCGTCACGCGGTTGACCCAGTCCGAAGTGGAGCGGACGGTCTATCCCTTTGCCGGGCCGGGCCGCACCAAGGACGATGTGGAGGCCGCGCGCAAGGCGCTGCAGGATCTCTATGCCGCCAAGGGCCTCGAGGCGGTGATCGTGGACGTGCCGGTGCAGGACCACGATACCTTTGCCCAGGGCGTGGTGCAGATCGCCGTGGCCGAGGCTCCGACCGGGCTGGTCCGGGTAACCGGCATGAAATACCACTCGCTGTGGGTGGCGCGCCAGCAGGTGCCCTCGCTCCAGCAAGGGCAGCCGATCGATTTCAAGGCGTTGCAGGCGGATTTGACACTGGCCAACCGCTTTCCCGATCGCACGATCAATCCCGAATTCAAGCCCGGCCGCGTGCCCGGAACCGTGGACGTTGATCTGCACGTGACCGACGAGCGGCCACTCCATGCCGGCCTTGAGTTCAACAACGATGCCAGCCCCTCGACCACGCCGCTGCGCGCCTCGGCCAGCGTTCGATATACCAACCTGTGGCAGGCCGGGCATACGCTGGCGCTGACCTATATCGTCGCGCCGGCGCATCGCTCGCAAACCGAAGTGATCTCGGCCTCTTACACCCTGCCGCTGTTCGCTTCGCCGTGGAGCTTCTCGGTTTCGGGCTATCATTCCAACAGCAACGTTGCCTCGGCCGGCGGTTCGGCCGTGCTGGGCAAGGGCTATCAGGTGGGGCTGCGCGCGATCTGGCAGCTACCGGCCAAAAAGACCCTGCAAACCATCAGCTTCGGTCCTGATTTCAAGAACTTCCAGCAAAAGATCTCGGTCGGTTCGGCACTCGCCAGTTCGGCCCCGGTGCGCTACGTGCCGCTGGAGGTAGGTTATAATCTGGCGGGTGCGGGCGAGCACGCCAGCTATTCGGCCGGCCTCGTCGTCACCGCCGGCCTGCGCACGATCAAGGGCACGGTCTGCGTCGAGGTGGCAGGCGTCTGTACGGTCTACGACGGATTTCAGAACCGTGAACAGTTCTCATACGAGAACTTCGTCCACGCCAATCTCAACCTCGATTACACGCGCAACCTGCCGGGCGAAGTGGAGGCGGAGTTTCGCCTGGCGGCGCAGCTGGCGGATTCGCACCTGATCACCAACGAGCAGTTCGCCGCGGGCGGATTGCATTCGGTGCGCGGCTATTATTCGGCCGAAGCGGTGGGCGACGATGGCGCCGCGCCCAGCCTGGAACTGCGCGCGCCGAGCTTGGCCAACTGGCTGTCCGACCGGGGCAAGTGGCTGCGCTGGTTCGATGACGCGCGCTTTTTCGCCTTTGCCGATGCGGCGTTTCTGCATGTGCGCAATGCCTCTTCCGGCCAGACGGCCGATTTTCGCCTGGTGGGCGTGGGGGCCGGGCTGCGCTGGCGCATCTTCAACATGATCTCGGGCGAAGTGGTCGGCGCGGTGCCGCTGACCAGGGGCGCGGTGACCCGCAGGGGCGATCCGCGCGTGAGCTTCCAGGTGAGGGGGGATTTCTGACGTGACGATGATGCAGCGAGGCAGGCCCTGGGGCCGCTCCATTCCGGCCGCCATGCTGGCCGTTCTGGCCATGGTCATGGCCCTGCTGGGCGCCGCGACGCCCGCGCAGGCGGCGAGCGACGCCTGGTGGAACAAGGAATGGAGCTATCGCAAGGCGGTCAGCGTCGATCTTTCGCCCTCGGGCGTGAACGTCAGCGGGCCGGTGGGGCGCACGGTGGTGCTGGTGCGCCTGCATTCGGGCAATTTCACCTTTACCGATGCCATGCCCAACGGCGCGGACATCCGCTTTGTCGACAGCGACAACAAGACGCCGCTGCCGTTTCACATCGAGCATTACGACGCCACCACCGGCATTGCCGTGGCCTGGGTTTCGGTGCCCAACCTGAACGGCGGGGAAAAGCGCGCCATCTGGCTCTATTTCGGCAACAAGAGCGCCCCGGTGGGATCGGACGAGAAAGGCACGTTCGACCCCGACACGATGATCGCGTTGCACTTTGCCGAAAACCCCGGCCAGCCCAGCGCCGACAGCACCGCCAACGGCAACAACGCCAAGGCGGCGCCGGCCGGGATCGACGATGGCGGCATCATCGGCCGCGCCGCGCGCTTCCCCGGGCAGGGGCAGATCGAAGTGGCGGCTTCGGGTTCGCTGGCCATGCCGGCCGGCGCGCCGTTTACCTTCACGGCCTGGGTCAAGCCGGAGAACCTGGCCGGCGCGCAGGCGCTGTTCTCGCGCGGCGGGCTGACCATCGGCCTGAACGCCGGGGTGCCCTTCGTGCAGGGGCCGGGCTTGGCGGTGCAGGGCAAGGTTGCGCTCAAGCAGGGCGAATGGAGCCATCTGGCCTTCGTGGCCGATGGCCAGGCCGGCAAGGTCTATGTCAACGGCGTGGAGCAGGGCACCGCCGCCGGCGCGCTGGGCGCGGTCGACGGTTCTGCCTTCCTCGGCGGCGCGCCGGGCCAGCCGTTCACCGGCGAACTCGACGAAGTGCGCCTGGCCAAGACCGCGCGCCCGGCGGCGATGATCCTGGCCATGGCCCAGGCCGAAGGCCCCGGCGGTAAGCTGGTTTCGGTGAGCGAGACGGCCGAAAAGCAAAGCTCGGGCGGCGGGGTGCTGTTCTTCATCGTCAGCAAGGTGGAAACGGTGGACGCCGTGGTCATCGGGCTGTGCATGATCCTGCTGGCGCTGGCGGCGACGGTGATGGTGTCCAAGGGCCGCTATCTGGCTCGCGCGGGCAAGGCCAATGCCGCGTTCCTGCGCCGGTTCCGCGCGATGGAAGACGATCTGGTGCCCGTGGCGCAGGTTCCGGGCATTGCCCCGGCCGAAGCGCGGCGCATCGCCGCTTCGCCGTTGGGGCGCATCTATGAAGTGGGGATCGAGGAACTCAACATCCGCAAGGCGCGCTGGGGCACGCAGCCGCTGACCAGCGAAGCGGTCGATGCCATGCGCGCGGCGGCCCAGGCCGTGGTGGTGGAAGAGAACGAGAAGCTCGACCGCTGGATGGTGGTCTTGACCATCGCCATTTCCGGGGGGCCGTTCATCGGCCTGCTGGGCACGGTGATGGGGGTGATGAACACCTTCGGCGGCGTGGCCATGGCCGGTGACGTGAACGTCAATGCCATTGCGCCGGGCATCGCGGCGGCGCTGCTCGCCACCATTTCGGGCCTGGCCTGCGCCATCCCGTCGCTGTTCGGATACAACTATCTGAACTCGCGCGTGACGCCGATTGCCAGCGAAATGGCCATTTTCGTGGAACGGCTGATCACCCGCCTGGCCGAAATGGCCCGCGACGAAGCAACCGAAGCCGAACTGATGGGCGCGGCCTGATCCGCGCGGCCTTTCGAGGAGAACGTCCATGGATATCGGTGGCGGCCGCAAGGCCTATGACGACATCAACATCACCCCGATGCTCGACCTGGCCTATGTGCTGTTGGTGATCTTCATCCTGATGGCCACGGCTTCGGTCCAGGGCATCAAGGTGGACCTGCCCAAGGCCAGTTCGGCCAAGAGCCTGGAACAACCCAAGACCATTGCCATAACCGTCAACAACCAGGGGCAGATCTTCATGGATGCCTTTCCCGTCACGCTGGCGGACCTGGAAACGCGCCTGCGCAATGCCAAGGCATCGAACCCGGATGTGCCGATCGTGCTGAAAGGCGACCAGACTGCGCAATACGGCAAGATCACCGAAGTGCTCGACCTGTGCCGCCAGCTTGACCTGAACAAGGTTGGCCTGGTCACCGGCAAGCCGACGGCGTCGTAAGGGGCGCTTGGGCGGTGGCGAGCAGATCGGCTGACAGGCGGGGCGAAGACGAGCCCGAGGACGAGGGCGGCGTGATGCGCTGGTTGCCCTTCGCGCTGGGCGGTCTGGCCCTGCTGGCGCTGGCCTGGTTCGTGATCGGGCAGTTGACCGCCACCAGCGGCGTGAAAGTGGAAGCGCCGCCGCCCCAGGCGGTGGAAATGCTGCCTCCGCCGCCCCCGCCGCCGCCCCCGCCGCCGCAGCCCCACCCGCCAGAGCCGCAGGCCAAGCCCGACCCAGCCCCCGTGCCCAATGCCGAGCCGCCCAAGCCGGCGGCTGCGCCGGTGACGATCAACGGCCCGGCGCAGGCGGGGTCGGATTCCTTCGGCCTGCAATCGGGCAGCGGCAGCGGCGCGGGCGCACCGTCCAGCGCGGGCACCTGCACCGGAATCAACTGCGGCCAGGTGGCCGGCGGTGGTATGGGCGAGATGTTCTATCGCCGCTATCTGAGCGCGGTGTTGCAGGAGCGCATTTCGCGCAGCGACCGGCTCAACCGGCTGGTGTTCACCGCCGATTTTGCAATCACCATTTCGCCTTCGGGTCGCATCACCCAGGCCAGCGTGCTCAAGTCCAGCGGGCGCGACGACCGCGACCAGGATTTGCGCAGCGTGCTGCTGGCCATCGGCAATCTCGATCCGCCGCCTTCGGGCGTGCGCTTTCCCCAGCGCATCACCGTGCGCGGTAAGCGCGCGCTGTGACGGCCGGGCGGATGACCATCATGCAGGAAGGACAAGCAAACATGCGCGCGAACAGGGCCAATTGGGCAAGGCTTGCCCTGATTGTGGCCGGTTTCCAGGCGGGCACCGTGCTGGGCGGGCCGGTGGCCCTGGCGCAGGCGGCGCCGGCCTCCGGTTCTGCCGTTGACGCTGCGGGCGCGGCGGCCCAGCCATCGAGCAATGCCATGGTCAACCTGGTGCGCCTGCTCGTGGCGCAAGGCACGATCACGCGCGAAAACGGCGACAAGCTGATCGCCCAGGCGGTGCGCGAAGCGGACGAGGCGCGCGCGGCACAGCTGGCGCAGGCGGCCCCTGCGGCGCCAACCAGCGCTGCGCCCGCCGCGCAGGTGGCGCAAAATACAGCCCCGGCCTTGGCCCCGCCGCCCAGTGGCACGATCCGCGTGCCCTATGTGCCCGAAGGCGTGCGGGCGCAGATCCGCGAGGAACTGCGCAGCGACATCATGAAGCAGGCCAAGGCCGAAGGCTGGGCCAGCCCCGGCCAGGCCGCGCCGGAATGGACCCAGCGCATCCGCCTGTTCGGCGACATGCGGGTGCGTACGCAATCCAACCTGTTCAGCAAGTTCAATTCCGACCAGATTCCCAATTTCCAGGCGATCGTGGCGTCCGGTCCGCTGGACCTGATCAACAGCCAGATCCCGTTTCTGGATACGACGGTCAACCGCATCAACAACTTGCGCCTGCGCCTGCGCCTGGGGGCCGAAGCCAAGGTGGCCGAAGGCATCAAGGTGGGGGTGGAACTGGCCAGCGGCAACGACGCTTCGCCGGTGACGACCAATGCCAACTTTGCCGGCGGATCGTTCAAACGCGGCATCTATCTGCAGCAGGCCTTCATCGACGCGCGGCCCAAGGCCAACTGGAAGATCCTGGCGGGACGGTTCGAGAACCCGTTCTGGACGACCGAGGCGCTCTATGACAACGACCTGATGTTCGACGGTGTGGCGAGCGAGGCGAAGTTCAGCCAGCGCCTGTTCGGCGCGTTGGACTGGACCGTGCGTGGTGGTGCCTTCCCGCTCGATTTCGGCGGGCAGAATTTCCCCGATACGGCCACCGCCAAGCAGACTAGCCCGCAAAAGTGGCTGTTTGCCGGGCAATTGCAGGGCGATCTGCACCTGGCGGGCCGCACCGAACTGACCTTTGCCGCAGGCTGGAACAAGTTCCTCAACATCGTCGGGCGGCCGTCGCAACCCTGCGCGATCTATCTGGGCGCGACGCAGTGCTCCAGCGATCCGACGGCGGCGTTCTTCGTGCAGAAGGGCAATTCGCTTTCGTTCATCCGCCGCATCGTGCTCGATCCCTCGCTGCCCTCCACCACGGTGCAGGCGCAGCCGCAGCTGCTGGGCCTGACGCAGCGGTTCACCGTGATCGACCTGCGCGGGCAGATCAGCTTTCCGCTCTATGGCGAAAACCGCGTGTGGCTGGGCGGGGAATACTTGCGCAACATCGCGTTCCGCCGGTCCTATGCCTGCCGTTTCGGCCTGGCCGGGCAGCCGGTCAACAACGGCGGCAGCGGCGGCAGCGGCAATATCTGCGACGCCGACCCGACCAAGCGCACGCCCTATGTGGCAGGCAACGTGGGATACAGCCTTTCGGCCGAACTGGGCCGGCGCGAACCATGGAATTTCGGTGAATGGCGCGCCTTTGCCGATTGGCGCTATCTGCAGAGCGACGCGGTGCTCGACGCGTTCAACAACGACGATTTCCACCTGGGCGGCACCAATGCGCGCGGCTTCATCCTGGGCGCGCAGGCGGGCCTGTTCCATAACACCAACGTCATGCTGCGCTGGTACAGCGCCAACGAGATCACCGGCGAGCCGCTGGCGATCGACGTGGTGCAGCTTGACCTGACGGCGCGGTTCTGATGCGCGCGCTGTTCCTTGCCGCCGGGCTGGCGTTCGCCCTGCCGATCGAAGGCATGCCGATCCACGCCTTGGCACAAGACGCGGCGAAGGCGCCGGCCACGCCCGAGGCGAAGATCGAGGCCTTGCAGCAGCGCCTGCTCGCCAGCCAGCAGACCATTGCCACGCTGGAGCGCGAACTGGCCGAAGAGAAGAACCGCGCCGTGGCGCTCGACCGTTGCCGGGTGAAGAACGGGCGCCTGGTGCGGATCGGCCGGCAGATGGTGGAAGGCTACATGGCGCGCTACCGCCAGACCCACAAGGACCCGTTCCAGCTGGGCCGCCGCCGTTTCGAGTTCGAAATGCAGGCGCTGTCGGAAGCGGTCTATGATGCGCAGAGCGAGGTGCCGGAAAAGCCTGCTGCACCTGCCGCCGATCCTGCGCCTGCCGCCGATCCCGCACCCGCTCCCGCTCCCGCTCCCGCTCCCTCGCAGCCCTGATCCGCACCGGGACCATCCGCCATGTCCACCTGCCTTGTTCGCTCGCTGCGCCCGCGCCATGGTTCGATCCGAACGCTGCTTGCCGGCGCCAGCACCGGCGCGCTGTTGCTGGGCCTGGCCATGCCCGATCCGGCCCATGCCCAGTTGGCGCAGATGCGCAGCGCGGCCGGCACGGTGACGACCGGCACCGTGGCGGCGGGCAGTGCAGCGGGCACGGTGCGCAGCACAACGATGCGCGAGGCGGTGGCCCGGCAGCAGGCGCTGCAGGATCGCGCGCGGGCGCTGGCCGGCTATGTCACATCGGCGCGCAGCGCGGCGCTGGCGGCGATCAAGACCGTGCCGACCGACGGCATTTCCGACCACGGCCTCAACCCCATCGCCAAAGTGCGCGCAGCCACGCTTTATGTGGCGGCAGCGGCCAGCAGCACCAGCGTTGCCGCCAACGACGTGCCCGATGCGGTGCGCGCGGCCAACGATCCCACCGGCCTCGCCACCTGGGAAGGGGCCAAGGCGCCGGTCCAGGCCACCGACAGCAGCGGCAAGGTGACGGTCACCATCGACCAGACGCAGGCCCGCGCCCTGCTCAGCTGGAACAATTTCGACGTTTCGGCCAATACCGCGCTGGTCTTTAACCAGAAGCAGAACGGCGTGGCCCAGCAGAGCTGGACCGTGGTGAACCGCGTGGTCAATGCCACCAATCCCAGCGTCATCCTGGGCTCGATCAAGGCCGATGGCACGGTGCTGATCCTCAACGGATCGGGCGTGCTGTTCGGACCGACGTCGCAGGTCAACCTGCATTCGCTGGTGGCGAGCAGTCTTGAGCTGGGCAACTTTGCCTCGGGCGTGAGCGCGGTGGGGCAGAAGCAGTATTTCATCGCCTCGACGATCAAGGATCGCAACACCGCCTTCCTGCAGAACGGCCTGCTGGTTTCCGGCGTTTCCACCTACAAGCCGCAGTTCCTTTCGGCGCTTTTGCCCACCGGGCTTTACGACGTGACCGCGCCGCTGCCGGTGCCCACCACGCTGGAAGGCGATGTGCTGGTCTATGGCGGGGCGCAGATCACGGCCAATTCGGGCGGGATGGTGGTGCTTGCCGGGCCGCAGGTGATCAACGCCGGCAGCATCAGCGCCAGCGATGGCCAGGTCAGCCTGCAGGGCGGCCGGTTCATCGGCGCGACCACCTCGACCGGGGCGGCCGGATCGGTGGACCAGTATGTGCGCGGCCTGATCCTGTCCACGCAGACGCCATCGGCGCCGGTTTCGCCCAGCGATTCCGTGCCCGACCAGGGCGTGGTGGTGAACCTGGGGCTGATTTCCTCGCGGCGCGGCTATCTCTCGCTGGGCGCGGGCGTGTTCGGCACGGTGGAGAACACCGGCCTGCTGACGGCGACGACCAGCGTTTCGCGCAATGGCAAGATCGCGCTGACCGCAGGCACGGTGACGCTGACGGGCGATGCCGATGCCGCACATGCCAGCGGCATCACGATCACCGCCGACGACAATGGCGAAACCATCCCGCAGGGCAGCGCATCCAGCCCGGCCACCTTCAAGACCTCGCAACTGACCATCGGCGCTTCGATTTCCAGCTATCTCTCGGGCGATGGATCGGGCGACGTGGCCCTGCTGCCTTCGGTGTTCCGCATGGGGCAGAACGCCTTCATCTTTGCGCCCAGCGCCAATGTGGTGATCGGCCACGATGCCACCACCGGCAATTTCGCCATCAATTCGGCGGTCAAGGCCTCGGTCGATATTGCGGCGGGCGCGATCATCGACGTTTCGGGCCTGAAGGACGTGGCCGTCGATGCCACGCGCAACATGGTCACGATCAGCCCGGCCAAGCGCAACGAGTTGCGCGACACGCCCAATTACCGGGAACTGTCGTCCGACGGCAGCTTCACGCTTAATGGCGAGACGCTGACCGTCGATCCGCGCCTTTCCGGCGTGCGCAGCGATGGCGTGGCCTGGGTGGGTTCGCCCCTGCTGGAGGCAGCCTCTGCCGTCAGCCAGACGCCGGTGACGGCGGCCGAACTGATGACCAAGGGCGGCACGATCAGCATCGATATCGGCGCTGTTTCGGCCAGCACCAACCTGGATGCCAGCACCGTGGGCGCGATCACCATCGCCCGCAATGCGCTGCTGGATATTTCGGGCGGCTGGGTATCCTATAGCGCGGGCTATATCTCCTCCACGCGCCTGATCACCAGCGACGGGCGCATCGTCAGCATCGCCACCGCCGATCCCAACGACAGTTACGTGGGCGTGGCCGACGGCTTCGTCTCCACCCAGCCGCGCACCGGCACGACGCAGACCTTTCTCAACGCGCTGGTCAGCGGCACGCATTACGAGGCCGGCTATGACGAAGGGCGCGATGCCGGCGCCCTGATGGTGGTGGGCAGCCAGATCCAGTTCGGCGCCACGGTGAAGGGCGATGCCTTTTCCGGCGCGTATCAGGTGACCTCGGCTACGGTCGGCTCGGCCGCCAGTGGCATCGCGGGCGATCCGCGCAAGTTGCAATATACCCGCTATCAGTTGCCCAGTGGCGGCTTGATGCGCATCGGCGCGTTCAGCGGCAGTTCCGATATCGGCCTGGGGCAGGACATCACAGTCAATTTGGGCGGTTCCGGGAGCAGCACGGCAACGCTGGCGCTCGATGCCGGGATGCTGTCGAACGCCGGGCTTTCGGCGCTGATGCTGCAGACCAGCGGGGCGATCACGCTCGATCGCGGGGTGGCCGGGGCCAACCGGCTGACGCTGGCCGATGGCGGCATTCTGGAAATCGACGCGGGCCGCAGCGTGGCTCTCGATGGCGATGTGCGCATTGCCGGGGGGCGCATCGCCGCGCGCACTTATGCCTTGTCGAGCGTGGCGACGGCCGGGATCGGCACGGTGGGCAATCCGTTCCGCAGTGACGACGACATTGCGCTGGTCTATGCCGAGGCTAGCCTGGCGCCGCGCCCGTTCGACCTGACGGTGACCGGCACCCTCTCCACCGCGGGCCGCTGGAGCAACGATTATCTGGCGGGCAATGCCCCGCTCGGCGCTGCCTGGATCGACGGCGGTTCGATCAGCCTGACCGTGGCGCCGCGCGTCTTTGCCCCCGTGGGGGCGAGCGCGGGGACGGCGAGCGTGGCGGTCGACCTGTCAGGCAGTCTGACGGTGGCGCGCGGGGCGCTGCTGGATGTGAGCGCGGGCGGCTATGTCTCCGCCCAGCGCGCGCTGAACCTGACAGCGCGCGGCGGGGACATCACGCTGCGCAACGAAACCACCTATGCCACCGTGGTCCCGATCCTGGCCGATGCGACCGACAGCGCCGGGGCGGTGGTGCAGGGGCAGGGCGTGGCCTTTACCCCGTTGGATGCCACGCCCACTACCGTGGGGGTGACGCCGGCCCTGGTGCCGGTGGCACAGACCAGCGTGGTCAAGTTCGATGCCGGTTCGCTCAAGGGTTTCGGCTTTGCCGGCGGCGGCACGTTCACGCTGGTCAGCCCGGACGTGGCCTTTGGCAGTGCCACGGGCGATGCCAATGCCACGCATATCGGCCTCGATTTCCTGCAGCGGACCGGGTTCGGCACGCTGGCGGTGACCAGCTATCACACCCGCACGGTGGCGGGGCTGTTCGATAACGGCAGCACCGGCCTTTCCGCGTTCTTCGACACCACCAGCTTTACCGTGGGCGCGGGCGAGACGCTCGACCTCACGCAAGTGACCCTGCCGGCGATCCTCGATGCGGCGGGGCAGCAGAAGCTGGCGAACCTCGCCAGCGGCAGCAGCGTGCTGTCGGTGCTGACGCCGGTGGTGCCGGCCGATGCCTGGTTCCGCAAGGCGGCCAATCTCGAACTGGGCGGGCTGATCGAGCTGGACGTGCTGGCCGGGGGCACGATCACCGGCGCGGCCAGGGCGAGCATCGTCACGCCCAAGCTCTACAACGCAGGAACCATCGTGTTGCACGGCGGCACGATCACCCAGGAAGCGCGGCTGCCCGGCGTGCTCAATGCCACGGGCATCGGGCTGAAGGACGCGGGCCAGGGCGGCAGCGGGTTCGACGCGGTGTTCGGCGCGGCGGACGCCGAGGGGCACTATCGCCTGGGCGGGGCGAACACGGCGGGGCTGACCAATGCCGACGGCACGGTGCAGACCAACGAACAGATCTTCACGACGCCGGGCAACGAGCATTTCCTCTATTTCCTGGGCCGGATGGACGCCGGGGCAGGGGTCTTGCTGGACCAGGGCAGCCTGACCGATCTTTCCGGCACCGTGCTCTACGATCCCACCGCGCCCTTGCGCAGCGATGGCACGCGCTATCGCTTTGGCACGGTGGTCGCGGGCGGATCGCTGGTGAGCGCGGCGGCCTACAAGCCGCAGACCGACACGGCCTATGCCCTCTTCGCCAATCCGGCCTACGGCTTTCCCGCCTATCCCGATCCTGCCAGCGGATCGCCGACGCCGCCGCCGCAGCTGGCGCAAGTGGCCGCGCGCACCGTGGTGGCCACCTCGGGCGCGACGATCGACATCAGCGGCACATCGGCCACGCTCGACGTGGCGGTGACGGCCACGGATTATCAGCCCAGCCTGCAATGGAGCGATGGCGGCACGCTGGCCTTGCGCGGCGGTGGCTCGCTCTCGGGCGCGACGATCCGCGCGGGCGGCGGCAATGCCAAGGCCACCGGCGGCACGCTGGAATGGCTGACGCCCACGATCCGCGCTGCCGATGCCGACCAGATCGCCAAGGCGGGCTTTTCCACGCTGCTGGCCGATGGCGGCTTGACGCTGGATGGCACGTTCACGCTCACGCTCAACAAGGCGCTGCTGGTGCAGTCCGCCCCCCGGCTGAACGAGGATCTGGTGGGCAGCAATGCCGCCGTCACCATTTCGGCCACGGCGGGCAGCAATGTGACCGTGGCGGCGCCGCATATCGCCTTTTCCAGCCGAAGCGGCAGCACGGCCACCTCGGGCGTGGCGACCGGCGATGCTTCCGTGCGCTTCGTGGCCGGGGCATCGGGCATGGATTTCCGGGGCGGGGTGCTGTTCGATGCCTCCATCGCGCAGACCCGGCTGGACAGCGCGGCGGACATTCGCCTGATCGGGGTGGACGACCGCACCGATACCACGCAACTGCCGGTGCTAAATGGCAGCCTGGTTTCGGCGGGCAATCTCACGCTCGATGCCGCGCGCGTCTATGCCACCACCGGCACGGGCAATCTGCAGCGCTTTCTGGAGGCAGAGGCGGCGGGCAAGGCAACCACCGGCCTTTCGCCCTATCTGCTGAGCGCGCTGGGCAATGCGTCGATCACCCTGCTGGGCGATCACATCAACGCCACCACGCCGCTGTCGGCGGGTTCCTATCTGCGGATCAGCGCCCATACCGTGACCCAGGGTGGGTTCTTGGCCACGCCGCTGGGCCGGATCGAATTCGGCACGGCCGACAACCCGGTCGAGACCCTGACGTTCGGCGCAGGCAGCGTCACCACGGTTTCGGCCGGGGGCAAGACCATTCCCTATGGTACGACCACCGACCTTACCGAATATTACTTCACCCCCGGCACGTCTTCGCCGCTGACGGTGATGCCCGCGGGCGAAATCCGCCTGACCGGGCGGGCGATCACGGTGGACGCGGGCGGCACGATCGACGGCAGCGGCGGCGGCGACGTGTTCGCCTATGAATTCGTCTCGGGCACGGGCGGTTCGCGCGATATTCTCAGCCGCTTCAACACCGACGCCTATAGCGCCAACGACTATGACACCACCACCGGCAGCGGCTATCAATATGCCGATCACCGCCAGGTCTATGCGCTGGTGCCGGCCGAGCAGGCGGCCAAGGTGGCGCTCTACGATCCGCTCTATTCCGCCGATTACCAGGGCGGCACTTCGCCCACCGATCTCTATGGCAGCCAGGCGGGCCTGGCGGTGACGCTGGATGGCGGCAACGGCATTGCCGCCGGGCAATACGTGCTGATGCCGGCGCACTATGCGCTCTTGCCCGGCGCCTATCGCGTGGTGGAAAACACCGGGGCGAGCGCACCTGCTGCCGGGCTTTCCGCCGTGCAGCGCGATGGCAGCATCGTGATGGGTGGCACCTATTCCACTGCCGGCACTGACCTGGCCGAATCGACCCGCCGCTCGTTCACGATCATGTCGCGCGAGACGGTGCTGACCTACTCCAACATCAAGACGACCAGCGGTACCAAGACGGCGACCGATGCCGCCGCCTCGGCCGGGAAGACGGCCTCACACCTGGCGCTAGACGCCGCGCGGGTGGTTCTGGCGCCGCTTGCCTCGCTCAAGGTGGATGGCACTTTTGCCATGGGCGCGGCCAGCGGCGGGCGCGGGGCCGAAGTGGACATCCTGGGCAGCGACATCCTGATCAACCATTCGGGCGAGGGCAGCGGCAGCAACCAGGCGCAACTGGTGATCGGCGATGCCACGCTGGCCAAGCTTGGCGCCAACAGCCTGCTGATCGGCGGCACGCGCACCGAAAACGCCGACGACACCACGGCCCTGGCGATCACCGCCAATCGCATCACGGTGGGCGCCACGGCACGGCTGGCGCTGCCCGAAGTGATCTTTGCCGTGGGCGGCCAGGGTGCGCGGCTGACCGTGGCCGATGGCGCCAGCGTGGTGGCCACGGGCACCATGGCCGACAGCCGCAGCGGCGATTATCTGATCTCGTCCAGCACCACGACCGGCGGCCCCTATGACCAGACCGGGATCGGTGCGGTCTTGCGGGTCTCCAACGGGGCAGAGCGGCTGGTCACGCGCGTGGGCGCGGTGGCCCAGGCCAACAGCAATCGCCTGGCCACGCTCAACGTGGGGGCGGCGACGTTCGGCGGCGCTTCGCTCCTGCTGGAAACCAGCCGCAACCTGGTGGTGGACGATGGCGCCAACTTGGGCACCAAGTCCATCGCGCTGGAGGCCGACGCCCTGCGCTTTGGCAACATTGCCCAGGGCGCGGGCATCGGCGCCAATCTGGAAGCCAAGTTGGCCGCGGCCGGCAGCCTGACGCTGCGGTCTTCCTCCGCTATCCTGTTCGATCCGGGATCGACTCACACGTTCCACGATCTGACGCTGGATGCGCCCGCGGTGGCGCTGGCCTATGAAACCGGCCAAGGCGACAGCCTGACGATCAATGCCGATGCGCTGCGCCTGCGCAATACCGCGAAAAAGACCGCCACCTGCAGTGCGATCTCTGCGCCGCTGTGCGGGGCCACCGGCAATGTGCTCAATCTCAATGCCACAACGGTCACGCTGGGCAGCGGCACGATCCGCACCTACAGCTTTGACGGCGCGGTCAATATCGCGGCGAGCAAGGGGCTATATTACAGCGGCGCGGGTTCGCTCGATCTGGGGGCGGCGGCGCTCAATCTGACCACGCCATTCGTGATCGACCGTGCTGCCGTGGTCGATTTGTCCAAGGCTTCGGCCAGCGCCAGCGAAACGGCAGTGCCTGCGGGGAATTACACCATTCCCGAAACGCCGGCCTATGCCCTGGCCACTACGGGCGCGGTGCGGATCGTGGCGCCCACCCTGGCGAGCGGCGCCACTGCCCCGGTGGCGGCGGGCATTCGCGCGCCCGGCGCCCATCTCACCATCGGATCGGCCAGCGCGCCCGTGGCCAGCCTGGCCATCGACGGCGCGGCGGTGACGGCCACCGCCGGGGTGATCGACGTGCGCGCGCAAGGTTCGATCACTTTGGCTGGCGCGGCCAGCCTGGCTACGCCGGGCTTTGCCCGCAGCTATGGCGACAGCACCACGTCCACGACGGTTTCGGCGGGTTCCGGCACCGTCAACCTGGTTTCGCTGGGCGGCGATATCGTCTTGCCTTCCAGCGCCACGATCAGCGTGGACAATGGCACGGGCAGCGCCGGGCGGCTCAACCTGCTGGCAAGCCGGGGGGCGGTCACGCTGGGCGCCTCGCTCAATCCTGCGGCGAGCGGTACGCGCACGGCTTCGCTCACCCTGGACAGCGGCACGGCGGCATTCGATCTCGATGGCTTTGCCGCCCGCTATGGCACGCTGTTTGGCGGAGACATCGCCATTCGCACCGGCCTGGGCGATCTGGCCCTGGGCGCCGGGCACACCCTGGCGGCCAAGGCGATCACCCTGACGGCCGATGGCGGCATGATCCGCCTGGCCGGCACGCTCGATACTTCGGGCGCGGACCTGAGCAAGCTGACTGCCGCGCAGGCTGCCAGTGCACGGGTGGATGGCGGCGCCATTGCGCTGTGGGGGATGAACGGCGTCAGCCTGCTGTCGGGCGCGCGGATCGACACGCACACCACCGGTTATGCCGATAGCGATACGCGGCAGGCCACGGCGGGTTCGGTGACGCTGGGGATCGGTGACAAGGGCGGGGCGATCAGCATTGCCAAGGGTGCGACCATCGACCTTTCCGCGCGGCGCACCGTGGCGGCGCAGGCGGCGGGCCAGACCGGCAACCGCCTGCTGCCGCGCACGGTGAAAGATCCCGATACGCTGGTCAGCACCACCGTCTATGATTTCGTGGCGGCCGATAGCGGCGGCACGCTGACGCTGCGCGCCCCGGTGCTGGGCGCCAATGACAGCAAGGTGGACTTGCGCCTGGCCGGCACGATCACTGGCGCGCAGGGCGTGACCGTGGAAGCCTACAAGACCTATGACCTCGATGCCATCGGCCAAAGCGGCCTTTACAGCGGGGTGACGTCCACGCCCACGGCGGTGTTCCTCGATACCACACCCGATGGCACCAATATCCTCTCCGATGTGTTCAAGGGCAGCGATGGGCTGGCCTCGATCCCCTGGTTCATCCAGCATTTCGGCGTCAGCACCGTGGATGGCAGCAGCCTGGCGGGCATGCGCCTGCGTCCGGGCGTGGACCTGGTTTCGGCCACCGACATTGCGCTGACCACCAACTGGAACCTGGCCGCCGGCACGGTGGACACCGCGCGCGCCCTGGCCGATGGCGTGATGGTCACGATTCCCGAGCTGGGCATCGGGCCGGGCCGCTTGCCCTATCTGGCCGTGGTATCCGGCCAGGAAGGCAACCTCCTTCAAAATTATACCAGCTTCCTCTATCGCGTGGGCGGCAAGGCCAGCGGCGAGGCAGGCGTGCTCTCGCTGCGCGCAGGCGGCGGGCTGGACATTGCCGCGAGCATCAGCGACGGGTTCTTCACCTTTGCCGACAAGTCCGATCCGGGCTGGATCAACTATCAACTGGGCGGCGGTGACCGCGTTTATGACGCCGCCCTGCTCGCCGCTTGCGGCACCACGCTCGATTGCGCCGGCCTGGCCAGCTATGCCGACGTGGCCGCCGGCACTGTGGCGGCGAGTGCCGACAACACGCTGACCATCGGCCTCACCAAATATTACCAGGGCCTGCAGGAAGGCAATGCCGGGGTTGCCGCGCCCTATGTGGCGCGCAACAATGGCGTGACGGCCACCGGCTATGCCATCGATCCCGGCAGCGGCGAATATTCGGGCGATGCCCTGGGCTTTGCGCAACTGTTCCCGCTGTTGTCCGATGGCTCGGCAATCCGCTCCACCAGTTTGCGGCTGGCGGCAGGCGCCACTTCCTCGGCCAATCCCCTTCAGGTCGATCTGGCCACCCATGCCAACGTGATCGTGGAGGGCGAGCGGTCCTACGGACTGACCGCCAGCACCGGTTCGGCCAGCCTGGGCAAGGCGCTGAACCTGTCGCTGGCCGTGTCCGGCACGGCGGCGGGGGCCGGGCCGCTCTATACTCTGGCCGGGCTGATCGACACCAACGATACCGCCGCCCATGCTGCGGCGCTCAATGCCGATACGCTCACCGCCATCGCCTGGGGCAATGCCAGCAGCGGCGCGGCGGCAGACTTGCGCCAGGCCGCCGAGCAATTCTTCGCCGGGCGCAGCGCCACCTTCACGCGCAATGGCGCGGGCACGATCACCGGCGTTACCGCGCCGCTGGGCGAGATGATCGCCTTCCTCACGGCGCAGCAGCAGGCGATCACCAGCGGCATCGCCAGCTTTGCCAGCGGCTATCCCACCGGCCAGCTCAAGACGCCGACGGTGGCCAATTTCGGAGACCAGGTGGCCTATACCCGCACCATGGTGCGCACCGGGGACGGCAGCATCGACGTGGCAGCGGCCGGAGACATCGATCTGCGCAACGGCGTCGATGCGATCTATCGTACCGAAAAGGGCGTGACCGGCACGGTGAGCCGGTCCACCAATGCCCAAGTGGGCGGCACGGCGATCTACACCGCCGGGCACCGCGTGGCGTCTTCGGCCCTGCTGGCCAACGTGGTGGGCACCGGCGCGCTGATGCAGGTGACGCCGCAAAGCCCCTATCAGGCGATTGCAGCGCAAGACAGTGCCTTCATCCCTCGCCCAAGGGGCTGGACGACCAGGCGGCGGTGCTCGCGACGGGCGGCGGCGCGGTGAGCCTGGCAGCGGGCGGCGATGTGCTGGGCCGGCGCGACGTGTGGAGCGAGGTCTATCTCGGCTCGGGCGCCAGCTATGGCAAGAACCAGCTGACCAGCTTCGATGCCGCGCAGATCGGCGATGCGTCGCAGCGCTGGCGGCCGGGCAGCGTGGGCCAAGATACCGAAATCGCCATTGCGTCCAAGTATTTCACCAGCGGCGTCGGCGCGCTGGCGGGTGGCGACGTGACGATCCGGGCGGGCGGCAACGTGCGGGATCTCACCGTGGCGCTCGACAGCGCGGTGACGACCAGCGCCGGCACCACGGCAGACGGCGCCAGCGCGCCGGTCATGCTCACGCTGGGGCGCGGCAATCTGGATGCGGTGATCGGCGGCAATCTGCTGGCAGGCCAGTTCGACGTGGCCACGGGCCGCGCCACCATCGCCGTGGGCGGTAGTGTGCTGGGCTATGGCACCGAGCGCAACCCGACGACGAGCGATGCCACGCAATACTTGCGCCTGCGCACCACGGGGGCAGCAGTGCTGCTCAGCGCCCAGGGTTCCATTGCGCTGGCCGGGGTTTCTGCGCTGGGCGCCTGGCGGCAGGGCGATGCACCCACGAAATACAGCGCCGCCGGGTTCTTCATGCCCGAAGCCGGGCTGACCGCCGTGGCCACGGGCGATCTCACCTATGTGGGCAATCGCGTCGATCAGACCGTGCCGTTCCAGGTGGGCGCGGGCAATGGCGGCATTTTCGGCGGCCACGTGCTGACCCCGACGCTGTCGCTGGCCGCGCTGGAAGGCACGCTGACGATGCCTACGCTGCCGCTGTTGCTCTATCCTTCGGCCAAGGGCAACTTGCAGCTGATGAGCGCGGGCAATCTCTCGTCGCTGGTCATTGCGATGAGCGATGCCGATCCCTCGCTTTTGCCCGGTGCCTTTTCCGCCGCGCAGATCAATCTCGATTCGGTGACCGCATCGGGCGCAGGCAACGTCACCGCGCTGGCGGGCATGGGCTTTGGCATTCCCGGCGTGGACGTGACCACCAGCGATCATCTGCTGCGCCTCTATCACAACGAGGCGACCACCCACGCGGGCGACAGCGCGCCGGTGGAGATCTATGCCGGCAATGACTTGTCGAATTCGCTGATCAATGTGGCCAAGCAGGCGCGCATCGCCGCCGGACGCGACATTGCGAACCTCTATTTCACCGGCCAGAACGTGGCGGCGAGCGATACCACCACGATCACTGCCGGGCGCGACATCCTGGGCACGACGACGGCATCGGCCACGGCGAACCTGCCCTATATCGTCAGCGGCAATTTCATGCTGGGCGGCCCCGGCACGTTCCAGGTGCAGGCCGGGCGCAATATCGGGCCGTTCCTCAATTCCGCCACGGTCGACAATGTCAGCTATGCCGGCGGCATCCAGACGGTGGGCAACGATGCCAACCCCTGGCTCGACCCCACCGGTGCTGATCTTACCGTGCTGTTCGGGGTGAGCAAGGGCATCAACTACGACGGCCTGGCCTCCACTTACCTCGATCCCGCCAACGCGGCCAAGCTGGATGGCGCGCTGTTCGAACAGGTCACCGATGTGCTGGGCAACGATCACCCCGATCGCAGCAAGCCGATCTACGCGCCGATCCTGGCCGCGTGGCTGCGCACCCACGCGCCCGATGCCTTTGCCGCGCTGTTCGGCACGGCGAGCTATCCCGATACCGATGCCGGCAATGCCGCGCTAACCCAGGCCGCCTATGGCCGCATGGGCGATCTCTATGCCGCGTTCAAGGCGCTCGATCCGCTGTTGCAGCATGGCTTCCTGATCAAGCAGCTCTATTTCAACGAGCTGCAGAAAACGCCCTCGATCCGCGCCTATCGCGCGGTGGATACGCTGTTCCCGGCAACCTGGGGCTATACCGACAACCTGGCCGAGTTCACCACCGACGCGGCCACGGTAAACGCCGATCATCCGCTGGGGCAGCCGGTGCGTGTGCTGGTCGATGGCCAGCCCAAGAAAGCGACGCAAGTGGTGACCGGCAGCATCGACTTGCGCCTGGCCACGCTGGAAACCACGCGCGGCGGGGATATCACCATCCTGGGGCCGGGCGGCAATTTCATCGGCGGATCGGTGGTGCGCACCTCCGAACAGGCCGCGCGCCGCGTGACGCGCTTTGGCGTGGGGGCAACCTCCAGCCTCAGCTATGGCCAGCTCAACAACACCAACGTGCGCGCGATCGACACCATCCCGATCGGCTATGAAGGCGTGCTGACCTTGCGCGGGGGCAAGATCTTCAGCTTCACCGACGGCAGTTTCCTGGTGAACCAGAGCCGCGTGTTCTCCATTGCCGGGGGGGACATCGTGATGTTCTCGTCCAACGGCGATCTCAACGCCGGGCAGGGGCCGCGCAGCGCGTCGAACTTCCCGCCCGTCACGGTGCGTTTCAACCTGGATGGCTATGCCGAAGTGGACAGCGCGGGATCGGTTTCGGGCGCGGGCATCGGTGCGTTCAAGGCCAGCCCGGATGCACCCGCTTCGTCGGTCAGCCTGATTGCGCCGGTCGGCACGGTGGACGCCGGGGATGCCGGGGTGCGTGCCTCGGGCGATGTGGTGGTGATTGCCGCGCGCGTCAGCAATGCCGACGCCATCAGTTCGTCCAGCGGGTCGATTTCGGGCGTGCCCTCCAATGCGCCCACGCCGGTTTCCACGCCGGCCGGGGCCAATGCCGCCGTGGCCGCGCAGGGCAGGGGGCAGGCCGGCAATGGCAATGCCGACAAGCGCTCGATCATCACGGTCGACATCAAGGGCTTTGCCGGCAGCAATCCATGCGATGATCCCGCGAACGCCAGCGATCCCACCTGCAAGCCGACCTGAAGGGAGCGGCAAAAAGAAACAAACCGACACAAATGTGCAACCCTTGTCATCTACGGCAAGCCAATGGGGAAGGGGTGAATCGTCCGGGGGGGCGAACCCGAAACTGACCGAAACAGCATGATTGCCAACCGGCCCGGCAGCCGGCGCGTGCCTGTGCGCGCGTGGCCTGCCGTGCCCCTTGTTCATGGGCCAGGTTCTTGTCGAAGCAGAAGCGGCGCAAGCCCAGGATCAGCGATGTCGAGCGGCTGCTGTGCGCCGGCCGCAGCGAAGGCGCGATCGAGCGCCTGTTGCCGCGCCAGTCGGGCGCGTGGACGATGCAGTTGCCGGGGCTCGACCTGCATGCTGCCTGGCCCGACGGCGCCGGTCGCGCGCGCATCTGCATCGCCACCGAACAGGTGATGGGCCCGGTGCGCAACGGCGGCATCGGCAATACTTATGGCGCGCTGGCGATCATGCTGGCCGAGGCGGGGTTCGATACCACGGTACTCTATCTGCGCGGCACGCGGGTGGAAACCGAGACGATCGAATACTGGATCGATCACTATGCCCAGCGCGGGGTCAGGCTGGTGCCGTGCCCGGACTATGCCGACGAAATCGGTTTTGCCTCCAACGCCGATCGCTGGTTGCGTATTCCCTACAACATGATGCGCTGGCTGATCGACCATCCGATGGACGTAGTCCACGTTTCGGAATGGCGCGGGACTTCTTACTTGTGCCTGCTGGCCAAGCGGCAGGGGTTGGCCTTTGCCCAGACGCTGTTCCTGGTAAAGACTTCTTCGCCGTGGATGTGGAACCGGCTCTATGGTTCGCATACGCTGGAACGGGCCGATGACCTGGTGAAGATCCACGCCGAGCGGCGCAGTGTGGAAATGGCCGACGTGGTGATCGGCGGCAGCCTGCACCTGCTGCGCTGGATGGCGAGCCAGGGCTATGCCCTGCCGCAGGGGCGCTGTTTCGTGCAGCCCAACGTGGCCACGTTCGCCAAGCTGGAGCCGCTGATGCACAGCCGCGCTCTGCCACGGGGCGCGCGCACCCCGGTGGACGAGATCGTGTTCTTCGGCCGGCTGGAAGCGCGCAAGGGGCTGTTCATCTTCTGCCAGGCGATCCGCCGGCTGATCCGCAAGGGCGCCCCACTGCCAAAGCGTATCACCTTCATGGGCAAGCCCGGCGGGCGCATGCCTTC
The DNA here is from genome assembly GCF_050920675.1 of Novosphingobium rhizosphaerae. NCBI lineage: Bacteria > Pseudomonadati > Pseudomonadota > Alphaproteobacteria > Sphingomonadales > Sphingomonadaceae > Novosphingobium > Novosphingobium rhizosphaerae. Next base: position 3,715,137 of record NZ_CP137861.1, on the reverse strand, counting down.
GCACCCCGATCACGAAACCCCCGATTTCATCCGCGAGGTTTCGCAAGGCTGGCCGATCGAGGTGCAAATTCTCACCGGCTTCCAACAATACGAGGCAGTGGAATACCTATTGGGCGGGGCGCGCCTGGCGGTAATGCCCTCGATCATCGAAAACAGTTCTATGGCCGTCTATGAAGCGGCGATCTGCGGCATTCCCTGTGTTGCGACGAATGTGGGCGGCAATGCCGAACTGATCGATACGCAAGACCACGCCGCGGTGCTGTGCGATCCGCATCCGGTTGCCTTGGGCGACAAGCTGGAAGAGGCGCTGCGCCTGGGCGGCATGGTGCCGCGCCCCAGCTTCGACAATGCCGCCAATCTGGAAACCTGGCGGCGGTTCCATCGCCAGCTGGGCGGCCCGCTGCATCGCGCGTTGCTGGAACAGAGCGTGGCGGCGCCCGGGCAGGCCGAACCGGCGCCTGCCACAATCGGCATCTATTTCACGGGCGATGCCGCTGCGCTCGACGGCACGCTGGCCAGCCTGGCGGCGCAGGGCACTGCGCTGGATGAAGTGTTGGTGGCCATCGACGCCGAACATGCCGGGGCGGGCGAGGCGGCGCAGGCCGCGCTCCACGCGCATGGCCTGCCGGGGCGCGTGGTGGACGCGTTCGACCTGGACGCCGGCGCCGCGTTCAACCGCCTGGCGCACGAGGCCACCGCCGCGCACATCCTGTTCCTGTGGGAAGGGGCCACGCTGCACCCCGGCGCGCTGGCCACGCTGCTGGGCTGCGCCGCGCGGACGGGAGCAGCGGTGCTGCACTACATGCACCGGGGCGTGGCGCCCGAACGGCTGGGCAAGGCGGGCCTGGCGGAAGCGGGCAAGTTGCGTGCCGTGGTGATCAGCGGCCCGTCGGACAGTTTTCTGCGCAACGATCTGGCGGAAATGCCGCTGCTGGTCGATCGCGCCGCTTTCCGCAGGCTGGGCGGGTTCACCACCGATTATCGCATGCTGGGGCACGAAGGGGAATTCATTGCCCGTGCCCAGCTTGCCGGGCTGGAATGCCAGACCGTGATGGCCGACCTTGGCACCGTGGTCGCCCGTTCGCCCACCTGGATGCGCCAGCGCGGTTATGACCTGGCGGCCAGCAGCTTCCGCCTGATCCGGCCGATGCTCGCGGCCACGCCGCTGGCGCTGCGCGACATGCTGCTGCTCTCGCGCGGGATGCATCTGCGCGCCGTTGCGGGCGAGGCCAAGGGGCGTGGCGGCGATGGTGGCGGCCCGGAAAACCTGCTGATCCGCATGATGGCCGGCATTGCAAGGCGCAGTGCCAAACGCCCGCCCGATGGGGAGGGCCGGGTCAGCGAAAATCGGGCGGCGATGGCGCTGGACATGGCGGGCGCCACGCCCGCGCGAGGGTGATGGGGATCGCCAGGGGGCAAGCGATGGGAAAGCGAATTCTGGTAACGGGCGGATGCGGTTTCGTGGGTACCAATCTGGTGCCTCTGCTGGAGCAGGCAGGACATCAGGTGCGCGTGCTCGATTCCGAGACGCTGGGGCGGCGCGAGCATCTCGACGATTTCGGCGGTGAATTCGTCAAGGGCGATATCCGCGATCCCGATGCGCTGCACGATGCGCTGGAGGGTGTCGATGCGGTCATCCACCTGGCCGCCGATACCCGCGTGATCGATTCCATCAACGATCCGCTGCACAATTTCGACGTCAACGTGGTCGGCTCTTTCCGCCTGCTCCAGTCGATGCGCGCGCGGCGGATCGGCCGCCTGATCAACGCCTCCACCGGGGGCGCGATTATCGGCGACGTGACGCCGCCGGTGCACGAGGGCCTGGTGCCGCAGCCGATCGCCCCTTACGGCGCATCGAAGCTGGCGGTCGAGGGGTTCTGTTCGGCGTGGAGCGGCAGCTATGGCCTGCGCACGCTGTCGCTGCGTTTTGCCAATGTCTATGGCCCGCGCTCGTTTCACAAGGGCAGCGTCGTTGCTTCGTTTTTCAAGCAGATCCTGCGCGGCCGACCGCTGATCATCTATGGCGACGGCAACCAGACGCGCGATTTCGTGTTCGTCGACGATCTCTGCCGCGGGATCGTGCACTCGCTCGATTGCGACGTGTCCAGCGTGATCCAGCTTGGTTCGGGTGTGCCGGTTTCGGTCAACACGCTGATCGACCTCATTCGCCCGCTCGTGGCACCGTTGCCGGTCAGGGTGGAATATCGGGAAGCACGTCAGGGCGAGATTGCGCACACATGGTGCGACATCACCCGCGCCCGCTCGCTGTTGGGCTTTGATCCGGCAACGCCACTGGCGCAGGGCTTGGCGCAGACCTGGGAATGGTTCTGCAGCAGGTCCGATAGTCTGCCATTCAAGAGCGAACTTAAGAGGTATAATGTAGCGGCGCTGTAATAATGAGTAATTAATATAAGCCGGAAGACGAGGGGTGGAGGATTCGCAATCAAAGCCAATCCATTGAATCGTAATGATTTGATGGATTTAGGAATTTGGCGAGTCTTTCCATGAAAATTTCATGTGGTTTTTCAGGCTGCGCGATTTCGCGGCATGATTAGCTGCGTTCATTCGATTTGGTGCGCCTGCAGGACGGGGAATGTTCTAGGGGCGCCGTGTGGGGGCAAGGTCATATGCTGCTGTTCATCGACGATTCGCGGACGATCAAGATTGCGCGCCAGGCCGACAACGGCCCGCGCGAAGTGTTGGGCAAGGTCAAGAAGCATGACCTGACCCTGCCCGAGGACGTGCTTGAGCAGCTTAAGCCCGACGAGATCGAGGAAGTCGAGAACGTGTTCGACTTGATCACCGAAGGCGAAAGCCAGCGCATCAAGGCGCAGGTTGCCGCATTCCCCACCACGGTGCGCGAAGTGCTGGCGTTCTACAAGGATACCGCCACGCCAGTGGAACAGCGCTGGATCCTGGGTGCGCTGCTCGAAGGCCTGCGCGTGGTGCGCCGGCACGACCGCCAGGCTGTTGCCTGAGCGGTTCTTCGTCCGGGCCACTGCGCCCGCCGCATCCTTCAGCTTCGGGATCGCACATGGAAACGGTCATCATCCTGGGTGGTGACGGCTTTTGCGGCTGGCCAACGGCGCTGCATCTGTCCGACATCGGCTATAACGTCGTCATCGTCGACAATCTTTCGCGCCGCAAGATCGACATCGATCTGGGCACCGGCTCGTTGACACCGATCCAGCCGATCGACGTGCGCCTGCAGGCCTGGCGCGACGTGAGCGGCCGGCGCATCCGCTTCGAGCATCTGACCGTGGGCGATGATTACGCCAGCCTGCTCGACGTGATCCGCCGCGAACGGCCACGCGCCATCGTGCATTTTGCCGAACAGCGCGCCGCGCCTTATTCGATGAAGGGTGCGCGCGAGCGGCGCTATACCGTGCGCAACAACCTGAATGGCACGCACGATGTCTTGGCCGCGATCATCGAATCCGGGCTGGACGTGCACCTGGTGCATTTGGGCACCATGGGCGTCTATGGCTATGGCACGGCGGGCATGACCATTCCCGAAGGCTATCTGCCGGTGAAGGTGGAAACGCCGGCAGGCGAGCAGCAGATCGAAGTGCTCTATCCCGCGCATCCCGGCAGTGTCTATCACATGACCAAGGCGCAGGACGCGCTGTTCTTCTGGTATTATAACCGCAACTACGCCAGCCGCATCACCGATCTGCACCAGGGCATCGTGTGGGGCACGCAGACTGTGCAGACCTCGCGCGATCCGCGCCTGATCAACCGGTTCGATTACGATGGCGACTATGGCACCGTGCTCAACCGCTTCCTGATGCAGGCGGCGATCGACTATCCGCTGACCGTGCACGGCACCGGCGGCCAGACCCGCGCCTTCATCCATATCCAGGATACCGTGCGCTGCATCGAACTGGCCATCGCCAACCCGCCCGAAAAGGGCGAGCGCGTGGCGATCATGAACCAGATGACCGAAACCCATCGGTTGATCGATCTGGCCCGCATGGTTTCGGCCATGACCGGGGTGGATTACCAGCACGTGCCGAACCCGCGCGTCGAGGCGGCGGAAAACGATCTCAACGTGTGCAACGCCTCGTTCCTGCGCCTGGGCCTCAAGCCCACGTTCCTGCGCGAGGGTCTGGCCGCCGAAGTGGCCGAGATCGCCCGCCGCTATGCCGACCGCTGTGACCGCAGCAAGATTCCCTGCGTGTCGCAATGGCAGAAGGCCAAGACCGAGGCGCGCAGCGATGGGCGCGCCACGCCCACGCTGATGCTGGTCAACACGGACGATGCGGTGCCCATGCCGATCGCGATGTGACGGGCGAGCGGGACCATGTTGAGGGAATTTGACGAAATGGATGGCGATTCCACCGGCGGGGCCGATCCGGCACCCGCCACGCCGGATGATCTGGCCGCGCGCCTGCCGCGCCGCCGCGTGGATTGGCCAGCCGGTGCGCCGGCCCAGGCCCCGCTGCGCTCGGCCCGCGAATTCCGCGCCGAACCGGGTGCTGCCGACCCCGGCATTCAGGAGCCAGGTATCGACAGACCCGGTCCGGCCAGACCAAATCCGGACAAGGGCGTGTTCTTCACCCGCCCCGAAACCCCTAGCGGCATTCCCGATACCGGGGACGAGGCACGGGAGCGTTTCCGCCTGCCGCGCCGCCGTGTGCGCAAGTCGCTGGGCCGGCGCATCTGGTTCGGCGTGTCGTTCGTGGCGCCGGTCGTGCTTGGCGCGATCTATCTGCTCGCGCTGGCGCCCGATCAATATACCACCGAATTCCGCTTCAGCGTGCGCGTGCCGGTGGGCCAGGCGGGAACGGTTGCTTCGGGCGGTGCGTCGCTTTCCGCACTGTTCGGCGGCAATCCCACGCCGGGGACCGACCTGCTCGACAACTTCACCGTGGCCGATTACGTGCGCAGCCAGCAGGCGGCGGTCGATCTCGATCGCAAGGTCAACCTGAAGGCGATGTACAACAAGCCGTCCGATCCCTTTGCCCGCGTGGGCGAGGGGGCTTCGGCCGAACGGCTGGCCCGCTATTGGAAACGCATGGTCTTTTCCGACTATGACGTGACCACCGGCCTCGCCGTGGTACGGGTCAAGGCCTATACCGCGCAAGACAGCTATGCCATCGCCAACGCGCTGTTGCAGCAATCGAACGATCTGGTGAACCAGATTGGCCAGCAATCGCAGCAGGATACCGTGCGCTTTGCCAAGCAGCAGGTGGAACGCGCCAGCCAGCAGGTGACGCAGCTGCGCCGCGACATTGCCGGGCTTTCGGCACAGCGCAAGGGCATCGACAGCCCGTCCAGCGGGGTGTTCCGCGCCAACACTGACCTTTCGGTGAACACCCGCACCAACATCGCGCAGATCCAGGCGCAGATCCAGGTGCTGATGGCGCAACTGCATAACCCGGATGCGCCGCAGATCCGCATGCTGCGCGAACAGTTGGCCGCCAACGAACGCGCGCTGGCATCTTCGGTGGACGTGGCCAATTCGGTGCAGTCGAACCGCTTTGCCGACCTTCAGGGACAGTTGCAGGCCTCGCTCGCGGTCATGTCCAACGCGCAGGCCGCGCTCAGCAATGCCCAGGCCATGGCCGATGCGCAGCGGCTTTACCTCACCACCTATGTCAAGCCGCGCGTGGGCGAAAGCCCGAGCGGGCCGGATCGCTGGGCTGATCTGCTGCTGGTGACGGTGATTGCCGGCATGGTCTGGTTGATCGGCCTCCTGGTGCGCAATTCGATCATGGAGCATGGTCGGTGACCAGCGGCGCGCGCGCCTTTCCCAATCAGATTGGCAGCACGGGGGGCAGCGCGGCAGGCCATTGGTCTGCCGTGCGCCTGGCCTGGCGCAACCAGATCAATGTCTTTTCCGCGCTGCTCTATCGCGAGGCAGAAACCCGCCATGGGCACAGCTTTGCCCTGGGCTATATCGCCGCCGGCATCGAGCCGCTGGTGATCGTGGCGACCATCGGCGTGCTGTTTTCGGCGCTCAGCCGCACGCCGCCCTATGGTCACAGCCTGCTGCTGTTCCTGGGCACCGGCGTGTTTCCAATCTACCTGTTCATCCACACCTCGCTGCGCATTCGCCAGCCGCTCAATGCCATGGCGCAGCGCAACCGCTTTCCAATCGAGCGCCCGCTCGACCACCTGATGGTCCATGCGGTGCTGCACGTGGTAAGCAGCGCGGCCGTGGCGGCGCTGTTCTTCTTTTCGCTCTACTGGTTCGGCGGGGTGGAAGCGGCGATCCCCTATGATCCGGTCACCGCCATCGGCGCCCTGGCCACGCTGTTCGTGCTGGGGTTGGCGGTGGGAATCTTCAACGCCGTGTTCGCGCGACTGGTGCCGGTGTGGGATGTTATCTGGCCGGCGGTGGCGCGCGCGTCGCTGCACTTTTCCGGCCCCTATTTCGTGGCCGCCTATCTGCCACCGGCGCAACGCTTCTATTTCGGGCTGAACCCGGTGATGCATGGGGTCAACTGGCTGCGCCAGGCCTTCTATCCGTTCTATCCCCATGCGCTGTCCGACCGGTTCTACCTAGTGATGGTGGCGCTGGTGCTGCTCACGCTCGGCCTGCTGCTCGAAGCGGGCACGCGGCGCTATCTTGAAGAAAAGGAATGACACGATGATCCGCGTGGATGGACTGGGCTTTGCCTATGCCAAGGGCAGGCCGATCTTCCAGGGGCTGGACCTGGCCATTCCGACCAACCGCCGCGTGGCCCTGCTGGGTGCCACCGGCAGCGGCAAGACCACCTTGCTCAACCTGCTGGCCGGAATCGAAACCCCGACCCAGGGGCAGATCGAGCGCCAGGCGCAGCTTTCGTTTCCCGCCGGGTTCCAGCGCGGCTTTCGCCAGACAGCCACGGTGCGCCAGAACGCCACCTTTGCGGCGCGCATCTATGGTGCCGATCCCGATGAAGTGGTCGATTTCCTGGCCACGATGTGCGGGCTGGAGGCGGAGCTCGACCGCCCCTTGCGCGAGCTTTCGGTGCAGACCCGCATCGGCTTCAGCTATGTGCTGACGTATACGCTGCCGTTCGACTGCTATCTGTTCGACAATGTGATCGGGCCGCCGCAGCCCGAGGTGCGCGAACTGTGCGCACGCCTGTTCGAAGCGCGCACCCGCGAGGCCGGCGCGATCGTGGCCACGCGCCAGCCGCGTATTGCCGAGCAGCTGTGCGACTGCGGGATCGTGCTGATCGGCGATGGCGCGGTATTTTTCGACAGCATCGCCGATGCGCTGGCCGCGTTCGACGGCAGCGTTCCGGCGGTATCCGCCGACGCGTCCGAAATCGCGCCGGCCGCTGCGGCGCCTGCCGAAGGCGCCACGGCTTCGTGACGCGCAAGGTGGCCTGGTTTGGCGGGGTGGGGCTGGTGCTGGCCGTGGTTGCCGGCGCCGTGCTGCTGCCCCGTGCCGGGCAGGCGGCTGCTCAGGGCTGTTTCGGTGCGCGGGACAGTGCGCGCCTGTCTTTCCGCCTGTTTCAGCAGGCGCCGCCACCTTCTGCCGGCGCGCGCGATTACCCGGCCTATCCGCTGACTGACGCGGCCACCATGCAACTGGGCAAGCTGGCCGGCGCTGCGCCCAATGTGGGTGGCTGGTATTTCCAGTGGGGCAACCGCTCCACCGCGCCGCTGTTCAACGCGGCCGGGCGGCAGTTGCCGCGCAAGCCCAATTTCCAGCCATCGGCCGGCGCCCTGCGCCAGCAGCGCACGCCGTTTACCAGCGTGGCGCGGGCCAATGCCTGCACGCTGGCCCAGACTGCGCACCTCTTGGGCCAGGACGACGCGGCGCAAGCCTTTGCCCGCGAAGGCGGTATCGCCACGATTGCCCAGGGCCGCCAGCCCGACGTGGGCGCGGTGGGGCCGGCAGACCGGTGCGTGCTGGCCGATGGGCGCCTGCCGGCCAAGGCGCGCGGGGTATTCCTGGATTACGAAGTGGGCGATGGGCGCACGCCGCAGGATTCCCTGCAATTCCTGCGCCGCTTTGCCGCGCTGGTCCACGGCGCCGGGCGACAGGCGGGGGTGATGATCAACCCGCTCGATGCGCCCAGCCAGAAGTGGACCGGGATTACCGGCGCTGTGGCCCACGATGTGGTGGCCACGTTCGATTTCACCACGATCTGGCTGTGGGGCCGCAATGCGCAAGGCAGCCTGCCTGCCAGCTATGCCCGGCAGATGGACATCCTGCGCCAGGGCGGCCCGGTGGATGGTCGGCGTATCCTGGCCTTGTTCGATCTCAACCAGACCACCCCCGCCGATGCCGCCTTTGTTCACCGCGCCATCGTGCAAGACCGGCTGGCCGGCGCGATGTTGTGGCGCAACCGGGCGGTGCAGGGCGGCGCCTGCAACACCGACGTGGCGATCAAGACCGCCATCGTGGCCTTTGGCCAACCGCCGCAAAAGCGTGCTTTTTAGGAGAGTGTGATGCCGCTGCTGGTTCTTTCCGGCGATGACGCGATGGTCAACGTCAAGGCCAATGCCGCTTCTTCCTGGCCGCAGCGCGGCGAACTGGGCAATCGCCTGGAGCCGCTGGCGCGGCCCGGCTTCACGCCGACGTTCCGCTTTGCCGCGGGCGAGCGGATCTTCACGATCGGTTCGTGCTTTGCCCGCAACATCGAAAAGGTGCTGGAAAACCAGGGCTTCGTGATCCCGACGCGCGATATCATCCGCGCCGATCCGGAATTCGCCAAGATCGGGCACAACATCCTCAACAACTATGGCGCGCCGGCCATTCTCAACGAGATTCGCTGGGCGCTCGATCCCGCGCATGCCTTTGCGCCCGACCAGGCCTTTTTCGAAATCTATGATGGCAAGTGGATCGACGTGCATCTCAACCACGCGCTCAAGCCCACCGCGCTCGATGTGGTGCAGGCGCGGCGGCGGGCGATCCTCAAGGCCTACCAGTCGCTGCGCACCTGCCGGGTGGTGATCATCACGCTGGGCCTGGCGGAATGCTGGTTCGACAAGCAGACCGGCATCTATCTCAACACCGCGCCGCGCCGTTCGATGATCCGCGCCTTTCCCGACCGGTTCCAACTGCATGTGCTGAGCCACGACGAAGTCATGGCCGCCATGCGCGAGACGGTGGACCTGATCCGGCGCCATGGCCACCCCGATGTGCGGGTGATTCTCACGGTCTCGCCCGTGCCGCTGGGTGCCACGTTCCGCGACGAAGACGTGATGGTGGCCAATGCCTATTCCAAGGCCGTGCTGCGTACCGTGGCCGAAGCGATCACGCTGACCCATGATTTCGTGGACTATTACCCCAGCTATGAAAGCGTGACGCTGTCGGAACGCAGCCATGCGCTGGAGCCGGACCAGGTGCACCCGACCAAGGCGGTGATCGAATTGAACACCAGCCGCATGGTGCGTGGCTATGTCGGCGCCGAAACGCTGGACGCCGAAGCGATCCGCGAGGCCATGGCGGAAAATCCCCAGGCGGTGATCGCCACATTGGGCGAGCGGCCCGACCTGATTGCCGAAAACGCCGATTTCGCCGTGGCGCTGTTCACCGCAGCGGGCCGGCTCAACCGCATGGACCTTTTGGCCAAGACCCTGCCGTTCCTGCGCGGCCATGTGCCGGGCGACGAGATCACGCTGGCGCGCGCGCGGGTGGCGATGGCGGCGGGCAATGCCAAGCGGGCGCTGCTGCTGCTGGAACGCGAGCCCAAGCGCCGCGCGGTGAAGAACACCTATTGGTCGATGAAGCTCGACGCGCTGATTGCCGCCGATGACCTGGAAGGGGCACGCGGCGCGGCGCGGGCGTGGAGCGAATTCAGCGTGCGCACGCCCGAGCCGTTCCGCCGCCTGGCCGTGGCCTGCGCCGCGCGCGGCCTGGTGGACGAGGCCGACAGCCTGTTCCAGGCCGCCATCGCTCTGGCCGACGATGAGCCCAAGACGCTGCTCGACTATGCCGAGATGCTGCGCGCGACCGAGCGCCACGACGAGGCCGAACGCATCCTGGCCCAGGTGGAGCCGGGCAACCCGGCGCAGACCGAGCGGCTGCAGAACCTGAAGCTGTGGAAGCTGCGGGAAAGCCCGCCGCCGGCGCCACCGCCAGGCGGCCCGCGCCGGCCCAGCGCCGAAGTGGCGCGGCTGCGCCCCGGCCTGCAGCGCGCCTGATCATGTCCGTCCTTCTTGCCTGCCCATTTCCGAGGTTTGCCGTGAACACGATCGATCACCCCGGTTTCGCCAAGCGCGCCGCACGCCTGGCCGGTGCGGCCGCGATGGCCGCTGCCCTGACGGCCTGCGCTGCCATGCCTTCGCAGGGGCCATCGGCACCCTCGATCGCCCGGGAAGGCACGAGTGATGCGCCACCCTTCCTGTCCGTCCCGGTCGACCGCATCGTGCTGACCGCGCTGGCCACCAAAAGCGGCGATGACCTGACGCCGATGGCCACGCCCGAAGCCCCGCCGCAGAACACCATCCGCGTGGGCGATACGGTTTCGGTCACGCTGTGGGAATTCGGCAGCGGCCTGCTAGGCCCCCTGCCGGTCAGCCAGGCGCAGCCGGGCCTCGCTGGCGCGCAATCGGCCACCGTGCCCAACCAGACGGTGGACCAATCCGGCACGATCATCGTGCCCTTTGCCGGCGAAATCCGCGTGGTGGGCCGCACGCCCCGGCAAGTGCAGGCCGCGATCATCCAGGCCCTGCGCGGCAAGGCCAACGAAACCCAGGCCCTCGTCCAGGTGGTGCAGACCACCGAGAACGCCGTGACCGTGACCGGCGACGTGGCCAAGCCGGGCCGCTTCCCGCTGGCGATCAGCGGCACGCGCCTGCTCGATGCCGTGGCCGTGGCCGGCGGCACCACGGGCAAGGCGCGCGACATGCTGGTGCAATTGACGCGCGGCGGGCAGGTGCGCTCGCTGCGCATGGCGGCGGTCTTGCGCGATCCGGCGCAGAACATCTTCCTGCGGCCGGGTGATCTCGTCACCCTGGATCACGAACCGCAAAGCGTGGTGGTGCTGGGCGCCACCAACAAGCAGAGCGAAGTGTTCTTCGGCAAGGCGCGGCTCACGCTGGCCGAGGCGATCGGCAACGGCGGCGGGTTGGCCGACCGACAGGCCGATCCTTATGGCATCTATGTCCTGCGCTATGAACGCACCGAGGTTGCCGCCAAGCTGCGCACGACGCCCTTGCCCGATTACCTGACGCTGGGAGACAGCGTGCCGGTGGTCTATCACATCGATTTCCGCTCGGCCGAAGGCATGCTGCTGGCCCAGAACTTCCAGATGCACGACCAGGACCTCGTTTATGTCGCGACCTCGCCTTCGGTGCAGGTGGGCAAGCTGGCGGTGCTGCTCAACTCCGTAACGTCGATCTTCAAGCGCAATTCCTACAATGCGTTCAATTATTGAACTGCTGCGCATTGGCTCGATGTTGCAGTCAACCGGTTCGCCGCAGGTTCGGTACCCCTTCGAGGGCAAATTCGCTATATCGGCTGATATCGATTAACGGGTCGCGCCCTGGGGCGAAACATACAGATTAGGGCTGGTGCGCATCCGCAAGCTTGCAGGCCTTTGGCCCGGGCTTCGCAGCGCGGATTTTGGCGTCGTTCAACATGGCGTCCGGATACCCATTTCTGAGACCCGATACCCCGTTTTCATACCCCACGACCAGCGGAGGGGCACGAACCGGTAGGAACGAGCCGAAGCGGGAAATCCTCGATTTTATAAGGGTTTTGTCAATCCCAGTGGACTTCTGGGAACCCCTGCAAACAGGGAGCTGGCGGAGCGGGAGGGATTCGAACCCTCGATACGCTTTTGACGTATACTCACTTTCCAGGCGAGCGCCTTCGACCACTCGGCCACCGCTCCGCGTGCACTGGAAGGCGCGCACTAGCGGGCTGTGTGGGGTTGCGCAAGGGCGGTTTGGCGATCACAACAGCAAAATGTGGATACGCCCCGTTGCCGCGCTTGCGCTGGTTGTTGCCGCCCCCGGTTTTGCACAGGGACAGGCTGCTGCGCCTGTTGCCGCGCCCAGTTCGGCGCCCAGCCCCGCGCAGATCGTCGCGGCGGCGCCGGCTGCGGATTGGGTGGCGATCGCGGCCGATCAACTGCTGGTTATGGATCTGGCACCGGGCCGGGATGGCGCCGCGCGGCGGGTGGTGATCCAGCTTTTGCCCGCGCCCTGGTCGCAAGGCTGGGTGGGCAATATCCGCAAGCTGGCCGCCGCGCATTGGTGGGATGGCACGGCAATCAACCGCGTGCAGGACGGCTATGTGGTGCAATGGGGTGATCCCTTTGCTGAGGACAAGGCGCGCGCGCGGGCTTTGCCGGCGGGGCTGCAAAGTGTGCCACAGAGTGCCTACACCTTGGCGGCCGGTGCTGCGCCGGGGTTGGAAGGGCCGCGCCTGACCGATGGCATCTATGCCGCGTCGGGCCGGTTCTACCAGGGCTGGCCGATCGCGGCGGGGCCGGGCGCATCGCCGGAAACCTGGCCGGTGCATTGCTATGGCACGGTCGGCGTGGGGCGCGACATGCCGCCCGACAGCGGCACGGGGGCTGAACTCTATGCGGTGATCGGCGACGCGCCGCGCCAGCTCGATCGCAATATCGCGGTGGTGGGGCGGGTGATTTCCGGCATGGAGTGGCTGTCCAGCCTGCCGCGTGGCAAAGGCGAGATGGGCTTCTATCGCCAGGCAAAAGAGCGCACGCCGATCGTGCGCGTGCGCCTGGGCAGCGAGGTGCCGGGCCTGCCGACGTGGCAATACCTGTCCACCAGCAGCGACAGCTTTGCCCGCTATGTCGATGCCCGCGCCAACCGGCGCGATCCGTTCTACATTCGCCCTGCGGGCGGGGTGGACATCTGCAACGCGCCGGTGCCGATCCGCCCCAAGCCGTGACGCCGCCGTTGTTCATCATGCATCCGTTCGGGCAGCACGGCTGATTGCCGGCCAAGGGAGCCCCACCATGACCGATATTGCCGCCATCCTGCCCGACCTGGTTGCCCTGCGCCGCGACATTCACCAGCATCCCGAGCTTGGCTTTTGCGAACATCGCACCGCGGCGCGCATCGCCGAGGAACTGCGCGCCTTGGGCCTGGCCGTGCACGAGGGCATCGGCGGCACCGGCCTGGTGGGCGTGCTCAAGGGGACGCGGCCGGGCCCGCGCACGGTGGGCCTGCGCGCCGACATGGACGCGCTGCCGATTACCGAGCAGACCAATCTGCCTTGGGCCAGCCGCGTGCCGGGCACGTTCCACGGCTGCGGGCATGATGGCCATGTCGCCATGCTGCTGGGCGCGGCGCGGGTGCTGGCGGCCGAACCCGATTTTGCCGGCACCGTCCATTTCATCTTCCAGCCGGCCGAAGAAGGGCAGGGCGGGGCGCGGGCGATGATCGAGGAAGGACTGTTCGAACGTTTCCCCTGCGATCGCGTCTATGCCCTGCACAATTGGCCGGGTTTGCCCGCAGGCACCATCGCCACCCGGCCGGGCGCGATCATGGGCGCGGCCGACAAGTTTCGCGTGGTGATCACGGGCAAGGGCGGGCATGCCGCCATCCCGCAGGATACCCCCGATGCGATCCTGGCCGCAGCGGCCCTGGTGCAACAGCTCAACACCATCGTATCACGCGCAGTGCCCCCCGTGCAGGCAGCGGTGCTCTCGGTCACCGAAATCCACGGCGGCGAAGCGCATAACGTGATCCCGTCCGATGTCGTGGTGGGGGGCACCGTGCGCACGTTCGATCCGCAGGTGCAGGCGCGGATCGAGGCGCGCATCCAGGCCATTGCGGCAGGTATCGCCACGGCGTTCGAAGTGCGGTGCGACCTTGCCTATGATCGCTATTACCCGGCCACGATCAACGATCCGGTCGCTGCTGCCGATGCCCTGGCCGTGGCCGCCACGGTGGCCCATGCCGAACTGGCGCCCGAACCGGCGGCCACTTCGGAAGACTTTTCGTTCATGCTGCAACAGCGGCCCGGCGCCTATATCTGGCTGGGCCAGGGCGTGGGCGACCATCCCGCGCCGTTGCACAATCCGCACTACGATTTCAACGACGCCGTGCTCGAAACCGGCATTCGCCTGCACTGCGCGCTGGCCCGCCACTGGCTGGCCTGAGAGCCTGAGCCGAAAGTCCTGCGAGCCGGTTTGGCGGGTCTTTTGCGCCACGACAGCGGCGGCTGTTCGCTTACCCTTCGGCGCAATACCGGCGCATCTGCGCCACCAGATGGGCAAAGACCGCGTCAATCCGCGGCGCATGGCGCAAGTCTTCGTGCGTCACCACCCAGGCATCGAGATGGGCCACGGTGATCTGCGGGAACACGCGCACCAGGTCTTGCCGGCCCACCGGCACCTGGATTACGCCGATCCCCAGGCCGGCGGCCACGGCGGCGCGCTGGGTCGGGTGGCTGTCGGTGCGTATGGCAAAGCGCACCGGCCGGCCGACGAATTCGGCCAGGCGGCCGGCCAGGGCCAGGTCTGCGCTGGCGCGATCCGGGCCGATCAGGCGGTGATCGACAAGTTCGGCCGGGCTGGCGGGCAGGCCATGGGCCGCGACATAGGCAGGCGCCGCAAACAGGCCCAGGGCGATCTGCCCGACATGCTGCGCGCGCAGGGCACCTTGGCTCGGGCGGACCATGCGGATGGCAATGTCGGCTTCTTGGTGCAGCAGGTCTGCCGACTGGTTGCTGAGCGCCAGTTCGATATCGAGCGCGCGATGGCGTGCCAGCAAGGGTTCCAGCATCGCAGGCAGCACGGCAATCCCGATGAAATCAGCCACGCTCAGCCGCACGGTTCCGGCAATCTCCCCCGGCGCCCCGCTGGCGGCGCGGTGAAAAGCCTGGGCGGCATGGGCCATCTGCCGCGCCGGTTCGGCCAAGGCCAGGGCTTGCGCCGTGGGCACCATGCCCCCCGCGGCGCGAATGAACAGCGGCTGGCCCAGTGACCTTTCCAGGGCATCGATGCGAAAGCGTACGGTCGGCTGCGCCAACCCCAGCGCGCGCGCCGCCGCCGATAGGCTGCCCGTATCGATCACGGCCAGGAACGCCTGGTGACTGTCCCAATCAAGTGTGCGCATGTTCATTGAAAAATGATGAGCTGCTTGCAGCTTCCTGTCAATTTTCGATATGCAATGCAGGGCCTAGGTCTGGGCCTTCGACAATGAAGGATCATGACCATGACCAAGACCATCCTGATTTTGGGCGCCACCGGCGGCATCGGCGGCGCGGTTGCGCGCACGATGCTGGCGCGGGGCTGGGCGGTGCGGGCGCTGGTGCGCGATACCGGCCGGGCGGCAGCCCAGTGGGGCCAGGGGGCGGCGCCGCAATGGCTTAAGGGCGATGCGCTGCGCGCCGACGATGTGATGGACGCAGCGCAAGGCGCGGCGGCGCTGCTCCACGGCGTCAACCCGCCGGGCTATCGCAACTGGGAAACCCTGGTTCTGCCAATGCTCGATGCCAGCCTTGCAGCGGCACGGCGCCACGGCGCGCGCCTGCTCTTGCCCGGTACGATCTACAACTATGATGCGGCGGCAACCCCGGTGATCGACGCTGCCACGCCGCAGCATCCGCGCGGCCGCAAGGGCGCGATCCGTGTGGAAATGGAACGCCGCCTGGCCGCCGCCGCGCCCGACGTGAGCAGCATCGTCCTGCGGGCGGGGGATTTCTTTGGGCCCGGTGCTGCTCAAAGCTGGTTTTCCCAGGCGCTGGCCAAGCCGCCCTACCGCGTGATCACCCAGCCGGGCCGCGCCGGCATTGGCCATACCTGGGCCTATCTGCCCGATCTGGCCGAAACCTTTGCCCGCCTGCTGGAATTGCCCGAAGGGAAACTGGCCGCGGCCGAAACCCTGCAATTCGGCGGGTTTTGGGACCACGATGGCCGCCAGATGGCCCAGCACGTGCGGGCCGCACTGGCGCAGCCAGACCTTGCCGAACGGGCGTTTCCTTGGTGGCTCATGCGGATGGCCGCGCCGCTGGGTGGCTTCCCGCGCGAGGTGGCCGAAGTGGCGCAGTTCTGGCGCCACCCCGTGCGGCTGGACAATGCACGGCTGGTTGCGCTGTTGGGCAAGGAGCCTGCAACGCCCATCGCCCAGGCGATAGGCGCCAGCCTTTCCGCGCCGGCCTGATGCGCGTGGGGGGCGAGCGCCGTGCCACAGGATTTGGCGATGTGCGAAGACCTTAGCACGCTTGGCACCATGGAACGATGCCCGCCGGCAATCGTTAAGGCCCGTGATTTCCCCATAGCGAAAGGGCGCATCGTGATTGGCAAGATCGTATCTGCAGTGATCGGCAAGAAGATCGCCGAACGTACCCCCGGGCTGAGCGAAGGCGGTGGCGCGCTGCTGGGCGTGGCTGCGGCCACGGCGCTGCGCCGTCTGGGCCCGATGGGCATGGTGGCTGCGGCAACCGGCGGCTGGCTGGTGAAGCGCCACCTGGCCAAGCGGCAGGCCCGCCAACAGCAGGCTTATTGATTTCCTGGGCCGCGCGTGCCGCTTGCACGCGCGGCCAATAACTGAACGAAACCGTTTCATTTTTCGTTCGCATCTCCGGGCAGGGCGCATCGGTGCCAGGTCCGGGTGTCCGCTTGCGCGCTGCGCAGGGCGGCGCCAATGGCACAAGGACCCATTCCCATGGCACGCAAGCCCCAGACTCCGTCGACCCCCGCCGAACATTCGCCTGCGCTGGACAACGCCCTGCGTGATCACCAGCCCGGCGCAGGCCAGGCCGATTACGCGACAGAGCCCGGCAATTCGGGCGAAACGCACCAGGACGTGCAGCAGGGCGGACCGGCCGCCTACCTCACCGACAATTTCGGCCATCGCCTGGCGGACAACCAGAACAGCCTGAAGGCCGGAGAGCGTGGGCCTGCGCTGTTGGAAGACTTCATCCTGCGCGAAAAGATCTTCCATTTCGATCACGAGCGCATTCCCGAGCGGATCGTTCACGCGCGCGGATCGGGCGCGCATGGTGTGTTCGAAGTGACCAAGGCGATTCCTGAACTGACCAAGGCCGGCCTGTTCCAGGAAGTGGGCAAGACCTGCCCGGTGTTCGTGCGCTTTTCCACCGTGGCCGGCGGCGCCGGATCGGTGGACACCCCGCGCGACGTGCGCGGCTTTGCCGTGAAGTTCTATACCGAGGAAGGCAACTGGGACTTGGTGGGCAACAACATCCCGGTGTTCTTCATCCAGGATGCGATCAAGTTTCCCGACCTCGTCCACTCGGTGAAGATGGAAGCCGATCGCGGCTATCCCCAGGCCGCCAGCGCGCATGACACGTTCTGGGATTTCGTCGGGCTGATGCCCGAATCCATCAACATGATCATGTGGGCGATGAGCGACCGCGCCATTCCGCGCACGTTGCGCACGATGGAGGGCTTTGGCGTCCACACCTTCCGCCTGGTCAATGCCAAGGGCGAAGGCCACTTCGTCAAGTTCCACTGGAAGCCGGTGCAGGGCCTGGAATCGCTGATCTGGGACGAGGCGGTGAAGATTGCCGGGGCCGATCCCGATTTCCATCGCCGCGACTTGTTCGAAGCGATCGAGCGCGGCGCATTCCCGGCCTGGGACCTGGGCGTGCAGGTGTTCGACGAGGCATTCGCCGCCAAGCAACCCTATGACGTGCTCGACGCGACCAAGCTGGTGCCCGAGGAAGACGTGCCGGTGCAGATCGTGGGCCGCATGACGCTCAACCGCAACGTGGACAATTTCTTTGCCGAGACCGAGCAGGTTGCGTTCCTGCCATCGAACGTCTTGCCGGGCATCGATTTTTCCAACGATCCGCTGCTTCAGGGCCGGCTGTTCTCGTACCTCGACACGCAGAAATCGCGCCTCGGCACGACCAATTTCCACCAGATCCCGGTCAACGCGCCCAAGTGCCCGTTCCACAACATGCAGCGCGATGGCCTGATGCAGACGCTGGTGCCGACCGGCCGCGCCAATTACGAGCCCAACTCACTCAACGAAGCGGGTGAGGACAGCGGCCCGCGTGCCAGCCCCGAAACCGGCTTCACCTCGTTCCGCGAAAACGGCGAATGCAACGATCCCACGGAAAAGGTGCGGGTCCGCGCCGAGCTGTTTGCCGATCACTATAGTCAAGCTGCGCTGTTCTTCCATTCGCAGACGCAAAGCGAGCAGGCGCACATCGCCTCGGCGCTGGTGTTCGAACTGTCGAAGGTGAGCCTCGACCATGTGCGGGCACGCGTACTGTCGCGGCTGCGCAATGTGGACGAGACACTGGCGCAGCGCGTGGCCGATGGCCTGGCGGTGGACCTGCCGGAAAAGGCCCCTGCGGCCCGCAAGCCGGTGGCGATGAAGCCGTCCGACGCGCTGTCGATCCAGAAGCAGGCCAAGAACACCTTCGAAGGCCGCAAGGTGGGCATCCTGTTTGCCGAAGGTTCGGACAAGGCAACGATCGACACGCTAAAGCAAGGGATCGAGAAGGCCGGCGGCGCGGTGGTCCTGGTGGCGCCCAAGGTTGGCGGCATCGCGGTCAAGGGCGGGACGCTAAAGGCGGATGGCCAGCTGGACGGTACGCCCTCGGTCATGTTCGATGCCGTGGCATCGGTGTTGATGCCCGAAGCAGCGGCCAAGCTGGCGCAGCAGGGTGCCGCGGTGCAGTGGTTCATGGACGCCTATGGCCATTGCAAGACCATTGCCCATTGCCCCGGCACGCAAGTTATCCTCGACAAGGCCGGGGTGGAGAAGGACGAAGGCGTGGTGCCCAACGAAGACCTGCTCAAGGTGGGCCCGGTGCGCCATTTCGCCCGCGAGCCCAAGGTGCGCGCGCTGGCGTGATGCCGGGCCCGTCCGCTGCATGAAATCCGTCACCCCGGATCAAGTCCGGGGTGACGAACGTATAGCATAAGCCGAACCATACAGGACACGCCGACAATGACCCAGCGCCAGACCCCGGAAGCAGCGGCACAAGCGATTAAGGTGCCCGAAGCGGCCGGGGGATGGGGATCGCTGGAGGGCATTGTCGCGACCGAGCTATCCCAAGCCGCCGGGCCAGGTGCGCTGGACACGTTGCGCCATCTCAACAAGCCCGATGGCACGGCCTGCACCTCTTGCGCCTGGATCAAGCCGCCCAATCCGGCGGCTTTCGAGTTTTGCGAGAACGGCGCGAAGGCGACGCTGTGGGACCTGACCAGCGCGCGCTGCACCCCGGCGTTCTTTGAACAGCACACGGTCAGCGAACTGTGGGGATTGAGCGCCAACGAACTGGAGCGCGAAGGCCGGCTGACCGAGCCGCTTCGCTATGACCCTGCCAGCGATCGCTATGTCCGCGCCACGTGGGACGAGGCATTTGCCGCTATCGGCAGCCGGCTGAAGCAGACGCCGCCAGATGCCATGACATTCTATGCCAGCGGCAAGGCAGCGCTCGAACCGAGCTATCTGTTTGCCGCTTTCGCGCGGATGCTAGGGCACAACAACCTACCCGACAGTTCGAACATGTGCCACGAGACCACGTCGGTGGGGCTCAAGAAAGTGATCGGTTCACCGGTCGGCACCTGCCAGTTGGAAGACTTGGAGCAGTGCGACGCGATCTTTTACCTCGGCCAGAACCCCGGCACCAATTCCCCGCGCATCCTGCATCCCTTGCAGCAGGCGGTGAAGCGCGGTTGCAAGATCGTGACGTTCAACCCGCTCAAAGAAGCCGGGCTGGTCGAGTTCATCAACCCGCAAAGCCCGGTCGAAATGCTCACCGGCAAGGCGACCCGGTTGAGCCATCTCTACCTGCAAGTTCGCCCCGGCGGTGACATCGCCGCGCTGATGGGCGTGTGCAAGCATGTGCTGGCGCGCGCCGAGCGCGAGGAAGGGATGCTGGACCAAGATTTTATTGCGCAACATTCGCATGGTTTCGAGGCGTTCCGCGCCAAAGTGGAAGCCACCGGCTGGGACGCGCTGGAGGCGGCAAGCGGCGTGACGCGGGCCGAGATGGAAGCGGCGGGCGACGTCTATGCCGATGCCAAGGCGGTGATGGGCATCTACGGCATGGGCCTGACGCAACAGGTGCATGGCAGCGAGGCGATTGGCCTGCTCGTCAACCTGCTGTTGCTGCGCGGCAATATCGGCCGGCCGGGGGCGGGCTGTTCGCCCATTCGCGGCCATTCCAACGTGCAGGGCCAGCGCACCGTGGGCATTACCGAAAAGGTTTCGCTCGCCCCGGTGGAAAAGTACCGCGAAGTGCTGGGCCTGGAAACACCGCAGGAAGATGGCCACAACACCGCCAAATTCCTGGAAGCGCTGCTGGCGGGCAAGAACCGCGTCTACCTGGGCCTGGGCGGCAACCTGGCCATGGCGGTGCCCGACTACGGGCCCGTGCACGCAGCCTGGCGGGAGATGGACCTGACGGTGCACATCGCCACGCGCCTCAACCACACGCACCTGCTGCCGGGCAAGGAAAGCTGGATCTTGCCCTGCCTGGTGCGCTCGGAAGAGGATATCCAGGAAAGCGGCAACCAGTTCGTCAGCATCGAGGACAGCTTCAGCCACATCTACAGCTCGATGGGCCGGCGCAAGCCGGCGAGCGCGCATGTAATGAGCGAGACGGCAATCCTGTGCGAACTGGCCAAGGCCACCCTGCCGTTCCACCCGCGCTGGCTGTGGGACGAATGGCGCGCCGATTACACGCGCATCCGCGAATTGATCGCGCAGACCTTTCCCAAGGAATTTGCCGAGATGGACCGCCGGATGCACGAGCCGGGCGGCTTTTTCCGGGGCAACGACGCGCGCCGCCGCGTGTGGCACACGCAGAGCGGCAAGGCGGAATTCACCGATCCCAGCGTGCTCAATGCAGGGCCACAGGATGAAGCGGCCGATACGCTGCGCCTTGTCACGCTGCGGTCCAACGACCAGTTCAACACCACGGTCTATGGCATGAACGACCGGCTGCGCGGTCTTTCGGGCGAGCGCACCATCGCATTGATGGCGCCGGGCGAGATTGCCCGGCTGGGACTGGCTGAAGGGCAGCGGATCACGCTGGTGACGGCCACCGATACGGCAACGCGCCGCGCGGTGGGCGGCCTGAAAGTCGTGCCCTATGACCTGCCGGCCGGCACGGTGGCGGGCTATTTCCCCGAACTCAACGCGCTGGTGCCGCTGGGCCTGCGGGAAAAGCTGTCTGACACGCCGGCGTCAAAGGGGGTGCCGGTCAGGGTCGAGGCCTGACCGGCGGGCTTTCAACTCAGTTGGCCGCTTCCTCCGCGTGCGCCACCGGGCAGCCTTGCTGCATGGCCACGCGGAAAGTGGACGACTGGCGATAGGCGCGGCGGCGAGCGCGGTTGATGCCGCCGAGCGGGCGGTGGGCGGCCAGGGCGTTCCAGGGCGAGAAGTGCAGCGTTTCATCGATGCGCTGCACCTTGTCGGCGCTCCAGCTATCCTGCGGCTCCATGCGCAGCGTGGCGACCTGCACGAACGGCGAAACCTCTTCGGGCCATTCCACGCTGGCATCCTCGACCGGCTGCTGCCCGAGATCGCGCAGCAACTGCACTTCGAATGCCCATTCGCCGGTGAGGCCTGCGGCGTCCTGGCGAATGGTTTCGCGCAGGCCATCGGGCCGGCCTTTGGTGTCGATCACCTGGCCGGTCAGCGCCGTCAGCGCCGGTGACAGCGGGCGCAGGCGAAACTTGGCGACGTGATCGCCAAAGCGGAACGGCGTGGTGGAAAAATAGGTTTCCCCCAGGGGATGCACCTGCGGCGCGCCACCCATGGCGGCCAGTGCGCCCGATTCCAGGCCGACCTTGCCCAAGGCGCTGTTGATGAAGCCGAGCACCGTGGACAGCGCAACCTTGGCACCAGGCGCGCGGTCGGTCGTTGCGGCGAGCAGCTTGAGCTTCCCGGCAAACTTGTCGGCGCTGGGCGCGGCAAACACCGGGCTGTTGACCATCAGGAAGTCCTGCGCGTCGCCTTCGGCCTCGGCCACGAATTCGCCCGGCACACCTTCCACCTTCAGCGCAAGGCCGCGCGGCAGCACGACATTGTCATCCAGGATATCGCCCGGATTGGTGGAGACACGGAAGGAGGCGCGATAGCTGCCCGGCGTGGCGAACAGACCCTGGGCCAGTTCCGGCGGCAAATGCGCGTCGATGGTAAACGTGCCTTCGAACAGGCCATGGGCCTTGGCATGAACGGCGCGCACCGGCCGGCCATAATCCTTGGCGGTGGTGTGCAGGATGTGGTCGAACGACTTTTCCAGGGAAGCGTCGGTTTCCGCTTCGTTGTCCTGCACGTGTTCGAGATCGGGCGAATAGCGGATGGGGGCTGTAAGCACGAAAGCCTTCCTTTCAGACGGCGGATGCAAAGGGATCGGGCAGGGCGGGGATGATCTTGTCGAGCGTGAGGGGGAAGCTGCACACGCGTACGCCACAGGCGTTGTAGACCGCGTTGGCAATCGCCCCGGCCGCGCCGCAGATGCCCAGTTCGCCCACGCCCTTGGCCTGGAGCGGGCTGGCCGCCGCATCGCGCTCTTCCAGCAGGATCACCTCGATCGCCGGCACGTCGGCATGGACCGGCACGTGGTATTCGGCGAGGTCATGGTTGACCAGGTGGCCATCGCGCGTGTCGAAGGCGAGTTCCTCGGTCAAGGCGCTGCCGATACCCCAGACCATCCCGCCCAGGCATTGCGAGCGGGCGGTCTTGGCGTTGAGCACGCGGCCAAAGCCGAAAGCGCCGGTCATGCGGCGCACCCGCACTTCGCCGGTAAAGGCGTGGACGGCCACTTCGGCAAAGAATGCGCCGTAGCTTGCCTGTGAAAATTCCTTGGCGGTCTTGCCCGGTTTGATCGAGCCGGTTTCGACCAAGTCGTGCCCATCGAGCAGATCGGGCAAGGCGCGGCTTTCGCCGCCCGGCGCACTGGCGCTGCCATCCTTGAGGGCAAGGTCGGTTTCGTCGCAGCCCAGGCGCTTGGCCAGCGTTTCGCGGATGGCCTCGCACGCGCGCATCACGGCAGAGCCGGTGGAGATCGCGCCGAAGCTGCCCCCCGAACCCGCGCCGGCGGGAAAGGCGGTATCGCCGAGCTTCACAGTCACTTGCGCGATCGGCAGGCCCAGCATTTCGCCCGCAATCTGGCCCAGGATGGCATATGTGCCGGTGCCGATGTCGGTCTGGTCGGTTTCCACCAGCGCGCTGCCATCGGCCCGCAGGGTGACGCGTGCCTGGGCAGGCACCATCATGTTGACACGGGCGGCGCTGGCCATGCCCATGCCGATCCACCATTCACCCTCGCGGGTCTGGCACGGCCGGGTTTGCCGCGCGCTCCAGCCAAAGGCTTTTGCGCCTTCTTCCAACGCCTGGGTCAACATCCGCGAGGAATAGGGCGTGCCTTCAACCGGCACGGTGGCGGGCAGGTTGCGCTTGCGCAAGTCGATGGGATCGATGCCGATCTTCTCGGCCAGTTCGTCCATCGCCGCTTCCAGCACTTGCATGCCGACCGCTTCGCCCGGCGCGCGGACAGAGCCGGCGGTAAGGCGGCTGATGCGTGCCACCTCCACCTTGAGCAGGCGGTTTTCGCCGCCATAAAGGAATTCCGTGGCCTGGGTGACGGGTTCGGCAAACTTTTCGCCCGGCAGGTTGGATACCAGCGCCTCATGCCCCAAGCCGATCAACCGGCCGGCGGGATCAGCCGCCAGCCGCACGCGCTGGCGCGTTTCGGAACGGCGCATCACGGTCTGGAACACCTGCTGCCGGGTCATTACCACGCGCACCGGGCGGCCCAGTTCGCGCGCGGCGATCGCGGCCGAGACGGCTTCGTGCGTGATGCCCAGCTTCGATCCAAAGCCGCCACCGACATAAGGCGCGATGATCCGCACCTTGTCCGCCGCAATGCCCAGGCAATCGGCGATTTCCTTCACGTTGTATGCCAGCATCTGATAGCTGCCGTGCAGGATCAGATTGTCGCCCTGCCATTGCGCGATGGTCGCATGCGGCTCCATCGCGGCGCTGGCGTGGCCGGGCGTATCGTATTCCACGTCGATGCTGAACGCGGCCGTCTCCATCGCCTGGTCGAGGTCTCCGCCCTCCACCGGCTTGCTGTCGGACGGTGCTTCCACCTTCACGCCGGGGGTGTGCGGATCGAAGGGTGCGGGATCGCTGGCATCGGTATAGTCGATACGCAGCGCCAGCGCCGCGTCGCGCGCCTGTTCAAAGGTTTGCGCCACGACCAGGGCCACCGGCTGGCCGAAATATTCGACGCGTGCGGCGTCCTGTTGCGGTGCCTTGGCGGCCATGCCCTGGGCAGAGCGGCGCGTCATCGCCGGATCGGCGATCACGGCCAGCACGCCTTCGCGCGCCAGAACGTCGTCGCGATGGATCGCGCTGACCTGGCCCTGCGCGATCGAGGCGAGGACGAGAACGCCGTCGACACAGCCGGCGATGCGCCATTCCGCAGCGTAAGTGGCCGTGCCGCTGACCTTGAGCGGCCCTTCGGGGCGATCGAGCGGCTTGCCGATCACGCCCTGGCGCATGTGGTCGAGCCGGTTGCGCTCGTCGGGCTGGTTGTACATGTCGGAAAGGGGCAGGTGCATCAGCTCAACCCTTCGTCGCTTGCGCCAGCGTCGCGGCAAGGGCGCGCGCGGCAAGGGGAATCTTGAAGTCGTTGGCGCCAAAGCCACGCGCATCGCGCAGCAAGACATCGGCGGCCTGGGCGAACAGCGCGGGCGAGGGGGCCTCGCCCACCAGCACGGCTTCCACCGCCGGATCGCGCCACGGCACCGTGCCAAGGCTGCCGAAGGCCAGCGCGCAGCGGGCGATACGCCCGTGTTCCATCGTCAGGTCCACGGCCACCGAAACCAGGGCAAAGGCATAGGACGCGCGATCGCGCACCTTGCGGTAGACCTGGCGGCCGCCGGTGGGCGCGGGCAGCTTGACCGCGGTGATCAACTCGCCCGGTTGCAGCACATTGTCGCGGCTGGGGTCTTCGCCCGGCTCGCGGTGGAACATGGCCAGCGGGATCTGGCGCAGGCCGAAGGGCCCTTGGGTGAGCACCACCGCGTCGAGCGCGAGCAGCGCCACGGCCATGTCACCAGGATACGTGGCGATGCAGGCGTCGCTGGTGCCCAGCACGGCGTGGATGCGGTTGAACCCTTCGCGCGCGGCGCAGCCGGTTCCAGGCTCCCGCTTGTTGCAGGCTTGCGTGGTGTCGGTGAAATAGCCGCAGCGGGTGCGCTGGCACAAATTGCCGCCGGTGGTGGCGCGGTTGCGCAATTGCGGGCTGGCGCCGGCAAGGATCGCCTGCGAGAGCAGCGGCCAATCCTGGCGCACGCGCATGTCGGCCGCGCAATCGGCATTGGTGACGAGCGCGCCGATGCGCAGGCCATCACCGTCATAGCCGATGGTGTCCAGCCCGGTGCGGCGGATCGAGACCAGCCGTTCGGGCGTGGCGACCTGCAATTTCATCAGGTCCACCAGGTTGGTGCCACCGGCAATCGCCGTGGCGCCCTGGCCCATCGCGGCGAGTGCGGTGTCGGCGCTGGGAGCGTGGTCGAGCGTGAAGGCCTTCATGCCACGTCCTCCGCCGCGATGACGTCTTCCAGCGCGGCAATGATATTGGCATAGGCGCCGCAGCGGCACAGGTTGCCGCTCATCCGCTCGCGCAGTTCATCGGGCGTGGGGGTGGGATGGGCAGCCACGTCGGCGCTGACCGCGCTGGGCCAGCCCTGGGCAAGTTCCTCGATCAGCGCCTTGGCCGAACAGATCTGGCCTGGCGTGCAATAGCCGCACTGGAACCCATCGTGCGTCACGAAGGCGCGCTGCAAAGGGGCCAGCACATCGGGCCATTCGCTCCCTTGGCCGATCCCCTCGATCGTTTCGATCGTGTCGCCCCCGTGCAATGCAGCGAGCGACAGGCAGGAGTTGATCCGCCGGCCATCGACCAGCACGGTGCAGGCACCGCACTGGCCATGGTCGCAGCCCTTCTTCGTGCCGGTCAGGCCAAGATCGTCGCGCAGCCAATCAAGCAGGGTGCGGCGGGGGTCGGTCGGCAGCGCATGCTGCGTGCCATTGACGTTTGCCGTGCTGTCAGGCGCGGTGAGTTGGGCGGTCGCCAGATTGGTGGCCATGGCCGGAAGCAAGCCTCGTCTTGGGGGGATTGTCCGGTTCGAACGCGCAACAGGCCGCAATGATCCTGGGATACCGTTATTGCCGCAATGGGCGGGGCGCGTTCAGGCGAAGCGGCGGGCGCCCAGCGCACTGGCTGCCACCACCGCCATCACCGGCAAGGCGGCCGGGCTCACGCTTTCGCCCAAGACCAGCGCCGCGAGGCCCAGGCCGAGGAATGGTTGCAGCAATTGCAGCTGGCCCACGCTGGCAATGCCGCCCAGATCGAGGCCGCGATACCAGAATATGAAGCCCACCAGCATCGAGATCAGCGAGACATAGGCAAGGCCCGCCCAGCTTTGCCAACCCACACCTGCGAGGCCAGCGGCAGGGTGCAGCGCCAGCGTGCCGAGCAGCGCGGCGGGCAGGCTCAGCACCAGGGCCCAGCAGATCACCTGCCAGCCGCCCAACGCGCGGGTCAGCACGGCGCCTTCGGCATAGCCCAGGCCGCAGACGATCACCGCCGCCAGCATCAGCCCATCGCCCAGGGCAGAGCCCGCCGCCCCGCGCGACAGGGCAAAACCGGCCACGGCCGCCGCACCCAGCGCGGCGAAGGCCCAGAATGCCGGGGAGGGGCGCTCTTGCGCGCGCAACACGCCAAACGTGGCGGTGCTGAGCGGCAGCAGGCCGGTGAAGACCAGCGAGCGCGCGGCCGAGATATGTTCGAGCGCGAGGGCGGAAAGCAGCGGAAAGCCGAGCACGCAGCCGCCCGCGACGACCACCAGCGCGCGCCATTGCCCACCTTGTGGCAGAGGCTGGCGGCCGAGCAGCAGCAGGGCGCCGCCGATCAGCCCGGCAATGAGGGCGCGTGCGCTGGTCAGCAAGAGCGGGGCAATGCCGATGATCGCCAGGCGCGTGGCCGGCATCGATCCGGCAAACATCGCCACGGCGAGCATGCCGTTGGCCCAGCCGCGTTGTCTTGCATCCATCGTTTGCATCCCTGTGTTTTGCAGATGCGCGCCGGTTTCGCGAAAACGGGCTGGTGCGGCCAGATACAGGGTGGTACAGTGATGCTATTCTGTACCGGTCAAAGGGGTGATACAGTTGGCCACGACTACGCGCATCGACAGTGTGATTGCGGGCATACGCAGCCGCATTGCCGCACGCCTGCTGTGCGCGGGCGATCGCCTGCCTTCGGTGCGGCAAAGCGCGGCCAGCTTTGGCGTGTCGCCCGCAACCGTGGTAGAGGCCTATGACCGGCTGGTGGCCGATGGCGTGATCCAGGCGGTGCCGCGCTCGGGCTTTTTCGTCAGCCACCTGGCCAGCGCGCCGCAAAGCCCATCGGCGCGCGCGCCGGTGCGCGACCATGCGATCGACCCTTTCTGGGTTTCGCGCGAGTCGCTGGACCAGGGCGGCGGCGCAGTGGCGATGCCCGGTTGCGGCTGGCTGCCGGCGGAGTGGATGCCCCAGGCGGCACTCCAGCGCGCGCTGCGCGAGGCGATGCGCGACCCTGCCAACCTGGTGCATTACGGCACCACTGCCGGCGACCCGGCGTTGCGCCGCCAGATCGCCTTGCGCTTTGCCGCCGAAGGCATGGTCTGCGATCCCGATCGCATCCTGCTGACCGCCTCGGGATCGGCGGCGGTGGACCTGATCTGCCGTCTGCTGCTGCGCCCAGGCGATACCGTGCTGCTCGATGACCCGTGCTATTTCAATTACCAGGCGCTGGTGGCAGCCCATGCCGTGCGCGCGGTGAGCGTGCCGTTTGGCCCGGGCGGCCCCGATGCCGATGCCTTTGCCGCCGTGGTCGCCGCGGAACGGCCGCGCCTCTATCTCACCAATTCCAGCCTGCACAATCCCACCGGCGGCAGCCTGTCGCTGCCCACGGCGCACCGCCTGCCCGGCATTGCCGCTGCGCACGGCATGGTGATCGTGGAGGATGACATCTTTGCCGATTTCGCCCCCGGTCGCCCGACCATGGCCGCGCTCGACGGGCTATCGGGCGTGATCCGCGTGGGCAGCTTTTCCAAGACGATTTCGGCCTCGGTGCGCTGCGGCTATATCGCCGCGCGGGGCGAATGGATTGCCGCGCTGGCCGATCTGCAATTGGCGACGGGGTTTGGCGGGCCAAGCCCGCTGGTCACCGCCGCGATCGGCCTGGTGCTGGGCCAGGGCGCCTATCGTCGCCATGTCGAGCAGTTGCGCCGCCGCCTGTCGCGCGCGCGGCGACACACCGCGCAGGCACTGGCCCGGCTGGGCATCGAGACGCGCCCTGACGAAGGCGCCGGCTTTACCCTGTGGTGCCGCCTGCCCGCCGGGATGGACAGCGCGGTTCTGGCGCAACGCTGCCTGGACCTGGGCGTGGTGCTAGCGCCCGGCAACGTGTTCAGCCCCAGTCAGAGCGCGGGCGCGTTCATGCGCTGGAACGTGGCGCAATCGAGCGATGCGGCCCTGGCCGCGCTGGCGCAGGCGATGGCTAGGTCGTGAACTCATAAATGGCGCCCCCGAGGCGCCAAAATGGCGAACATATCGGGCCAAAGTGACCGCCGCGAAGGCTGGTAGCCTTTGCAAGGGCACTTTGGGCTGAGATGGAAGCCATTTTGGCGTCCCTCCGGGATTTGACCCAAAGGCCCCTTGGCAGCGTCGAAAGCACTTGAAATATGTAAGATATTCCTGCGCGCTTTCTCCTCGCGACGGGGCCTTTGGCCTCAAACCTCGGGGGCGCCATTTATGAGTTCACGACCTAGACCGTGACGGCCTGGGCCACCTGGCCCTCTGCCCCGAAGACGCGGAGATAGCGGGCAATCTCGTGCCGGGTGCCGGTGGCCTTGGCGGGATTGTCCGACAGCTTGACCGCCGGGTGGCCATTGGCGCTGGTGACCTTGCAGACCAGCGAGATCGGTTCGAGCGCGGCGTCTCCATCGGGCGCGCAACCGCGGAAATCGTTGGTAAGATTGGTGCCCCAGCCAAAGCTCATCCGCACCCGCCCGTGGAAATGGCGATAGGTCTGCTCGATCGTGTCCACGTCCATGCCATCCGAAAAGATCAGCAGGCGTTGGCGCGGATCGACGCCGTGGGCACGCCACCAGGCGATGATCTGCTCACCGGCCGGAATGGGCGGGGCGCTGTCGGGCCGGAAGCCGGTCCACCCTGCCAGCCAATCGGGGGCATGGGCCAGGAACGCCGTGGTGCCAAACGCATCGGGCAGGGCGATGAGCAGGTTGCCGTTGTAGTGCTGGCGCCATTCTTCCAGCACGCGATAGGGCGCCTGGGCCAGTTCCGCATCATCCTTGGCCAGGGCAGCGGCCACCATGGGCAATTCGTGTGCGTTGGTGCCGATCGCCTCCAGATCGGCATCCATGGCCAGGAGCACGTTGGACGTGCCGATGAAGCGATCGCCCAGGCCTTCCTTCAGCGCTTCCACGCACCAGCGCTGCCACAGGAAGCCGTGGCGCCGCCGCGTGCCGAAATCCGAGAGGACCAGATCGGGCAGGGTGCGCAAGCGCTCCACCTTGTTCCACAGCTTGGCCTTGGCGCGGGCATAGGTGACATCGAGCGCGAACTTGCCCTTGTCGCGCAGGGCGGCGCGCGAACGCAGTTCGTTGATGATCGCCAGCGCCGGGATTTCCCACATCGTGGTGTGCGTCCAGGGCCCGGCGAAATGCAGTTCGTACTGTCCGTCGCGGCGGTGAAGCGCGTATTCCGGCAACTGGAAATCGGCGAGCCAGGCGATGAAATCCGGCGCGAACATCTGCTGGCGGCCATAGAAGCTGTTGCCGGCCAGCCAGATCAGTTCCTTCTTGGTGAACCGCACGGTGCGCGCATGATCGAGCTGGGCGCGCAGTTCGCCTTCGTCGATCACATCGGCCAGGCGCACCCGCGTGGTTCGGTTGATCAGCGAAAACGTGGTGGCAACGTCCGGATGCACATGCCGGATCATCTGCAACATCAGCAGCTTGTAGAAATCCGTATCGAGCAGGCTGCGTACGATCGGATCGAGCCGGAAATTGTGGTCATAGGCGCGACGGGCGATGTCGGTGAACGTCATGGCCCGTCCTTACGCCATTGGTCGCGCTTGGGAAGATGCGCCCGCCGGCGATCGTGCCGGCGGGCGCGGGAAAAGTCAGGCGAAAGACTGCCGCGGCAGGCCTTGCGGATTGGCTGCCTGCAGCGCGGCGGGCAGCAGTGCATCGGGCAGCGCCTGGTAGCACACCGGGCGCAGGAAGCGGTGGATGGCCATGGCGCCGACCGAAGTGGAACGCCCGTCGCTGGTGGCCGGATAAGGGCCGCCGTGAACCATCGAGCGGCTTACTTCCACGCCCGTGGGCCAGCCATTGGCAAGGATGCGTCCCACCTTGCGCTCCAGCACCGGGATCAGCGGCGCGGCCAAAGCGTGGTCCGCTTCATCGAGGTGCAGCGTGGCTGTGAGTTGGCCTTCGAGGGCTTCGAGCAATTGGGCGATCTCGTCAGTGCTCTGCGCGCGCACCACCAGCGAGGAGGGGCCGAACACTTCCTCGGTCAACCGGGAACCGGCCAGCAGCCGCGCAGCATCCACGGTGAGCAGGCGCGCCGCGCCGGTTTGCGCATTGCCGGCGGCACCGGCGGCCACGACGTTCACGCCATCGCTGCTGGCCAGGGTTTCGATGCCCTGGGCATAGGCGGCGGCAATCGCGCCGGTCAGCATGACCTGGGGCGCAACACCGGCCAGCGCCTGCGCTGCGGCGGCGAGGAAGCGTTCGAGATCGGGGCTGTCGAGCGCGATGACCAGGCCCGGATTGGTGCAGAACTGCCCGGCAAACAGGCTGAGCGAGCCGACATAGGCCTTGCCCAGGTCTTCCGCGCGCGCGGCGAGCGCGGCGGGGAACAGCAGAACCGGGTTGATCGACGACATTTCTGCATAGACCGGGATCGGCTCGGCGCGCGCCGCGGCCACGCCCATCAGCGCCACGCCGCCCCGGCGCGAGCCGGTAAAGCCCACCGCCTTGATCGCCGGATCAGCCACCAGCGCGGTGCCGATATCGTTGCCCGGCCCCTGGACCAGGCTGAACACCCCACCGGGCAGCCCGCTCTTGGCCACGGCCTCGGCAATGGCTTCGCCCGCCAGGCGCGAGGTGCCGGGGTGCGCGGGATGGGCCTTGACCACCACCGGACAGCCGGCGGCGAGGGCCGAGGCGGTGTCACCACCGGCCACGCTGAACGCCAGGGGGAAGTTGGAGGCACCGAATACGGCCACCGGGCCAAGCGGGATCTGCCGCGCGGCGAGAGCCGGGCGGGGCAGGGGCTGGCGATCGGGTAGCGCGGCTTCGATCACCGCGCCGGCCCAGGCCCCTTCGCGCACGACCGTGGCAAACAGGCGCAACTGGCCCGTGGTGCGGCCCAGTTCGCCCGCCAGGCGGCCCTGCGGCAGGCCGGTTTCAAGCATGGCGCGGGCGATGATCGCCTCAGCCCGTGCTTCGAGCGCGGTGGCGATCGCTTCGAGGAAAGAGGCGCGAATTTCGGGCGCGGTTTCGCGATAGGTATCGAACGCGGCGGCGGCCAGGGCGCACGCCTGGGCGATATCGGCCAGCGGCGTGATCGAGAAATCGCCTTCCAGGGCATGGCCGGTGGCGGCCTCGATCCCGGTGAAGGTTTCGGTGCTGGTGCGGCTTTCGCCGCCGATCAGATAGGCACCGTCCATGGGCGCATGCTCCTTCGCAGTTTCAATGGCAATCGCGGCTGTGATGGGGCGCGCCACGGGCACCGCCCTTATCGCCTTTGCCGCATGGCAGATAGGAAATCTGCCGTGGTTGCGCTACCATCAATATCGCCCGGTGGCGAGAAACTCCGTCATGCGCGCTGCCTCGGCGGCGATGTCGAGGTTGCGACCGGCCAGCCATTCATCGTTGAAGCACGTCGAAGCATAGCGTTCGCCGGAATCGCACAGGATCGTGACGATCGAGCCCTGTTGCCCGGCCTGCGCCATCTGGCTGGCAAGGCGCGCGCAGGCAACCAGGTTGGTGCCGGTCGATCCGCCCACCCGGCGGCCCAGATGGCGGGAGAGCACGCGGGCCGCGGCGATCGAGGCCGCATCCTCCACCACTTCCATCCGGTCGATCACGGCGGGCACGAACGAGGGTTCGACGCGCGGGCGGCCGATCCCCTCGATCACGCTGCATGCGCCGTCCTTGCGCAGGATCGTGCGGTCGTGCCAGTGGCGATGGAACACCGATCCCGCCGGATCGGCCACGCAGATTCGCGTGGCATGGCGGTGATAGCGCACGAAGCGGCCCAGTGTGGCCGAGGTGCCGCCGGTGCCCGCGCCACAGACGATCCAGGTGGGAACCGGCGCGGGCTCGCGCGCCATCTGGGCAAAGATGCTTTCGGCGATGTTGTTGTTGCCGCGCCAATCGGTGGCACGCTCGGCAAAGGTGAACTGGTCCATGTAGTGCCCGCCGCGCGCGGCCGCGAGGGCCTGCGCTGCGCCATAGACGGCGCCGGGCTGGTCCACTTTATGGCATTGGCCGCCCAGGGCTTCGATCGCGGCGATCTTTTCGGCGGCCGTGGTGGCCGGGATCACCGCCACGAACGGCAGGCCAAGCATTCGTGCGAAATAGGCTTCGGATACGGCGGTTGAACCCGACGAGGCTTCTACCACCGGGGTGCCTTCGCCGATCCAGCCGCTGCACAAGGCGTGGAGGAACAGCGAGCGCGCGAGGCGGTGCTTGAGGCTGCCGGTGGGATGGCTGCTTTCATCCTTGAGGTAGATGGCAATGCCGGGCAGCGCGGGCAGATCGAGCGGGATCAGGTGGGTATCAGCCGATCGGGCATAGTCCGCCTCGATCCGGGCGATGGCCCAATCGGCCCAGCGTCGCGGTTGGGCGATGGTGTCCTGGTCCTGGCCGATCTGGCGCGCGTGCATCCCGAAAATCCCTCCTGCTGGCAAATCCGTGTGCAGCATAGCAGCGCGCGGGGCGCAGGAGGGTGCAAAGACGACGGCCATTTCCGCCGTCCGTGCAATTCAGATGCGTAAAATCAAGACCGGATTGCATCCTGGTTGCGCTTGGCGGCGCAACCGGTTCATTTCACCTCGACGTGGCCGCCAAAGCCATAGCGCATGGCGGAGAGCACCTTGTCGCCAAACGTGGTTTCGTTGCGGCTGCGATAGCGGGCGAACAGCGCGGCGGAGAGCACATAGGCCGGGGCGGCCTGTTCCATCGCCGCTTCCACCGTCCAGCGGCCTTCGCCCGAATCCGCAACATTGCCGGCAAAGCCATCGAGCGCATGGTCGCGCGCCAGGGCATCGGCCGTGAGATCGAGCAGCCACGAGGCAACGACGCTGCCGCGGCGCCAGGTCTCGGCAATGTCGGGCAGGTTGAGATCGAAGCGCTCGTCTTCGGGCAGCGTGTCCGACGCCCTGCTTTTCAGGATATCGAACCCTTCGGCAAAGGCCGCCATCATGCCGTATTCGATGCCGTTGTGCACCATCTTGACGAAGTGGCCGGCCCCGGCCGGGCCCGCGTGAAGATAGCCCTTTTCGGGGCGCGGATCGGCTTGTTCATCGCGGCCGGCCGTGCGCTCGATCGTGCCGATGCCCGGCGCCAGGGCTTCGAGAATCGGATCGATCGTGGCCACTGCTTCGGCCGCGCCGCCCACCATCATGCTGAAGCCGCGGTCAAAACCCCAGACCCCGCCCGACGTGCCCACGTCGACATAATGGATGCCCTTTTCGGCCAAGGCCTTGGCGCGGCGAACGTCATCCTTGAAAAAGCTGTTGCCGCCATCGATCACGATGTCGCCGCTCTGGGCCAGATCGGCAAGCTGGGCGATCGTCTGTTCGGTGATCTCGCCAGCGGGCAGCATCACCCAGAACACGCGTTGCCCGTCGAACTGTCCGGCGGCGTCGGCCAGCGACGTCGCGCCTTTGGCGCCTTGCTCGACCAGGGCGGCGACGGCCTTTTCCGAAACGTCGAAGGCAATGATTTCATGGCCGGCGCGCATCAGGCGCCGGGCGATACCGGCGCCCATGCGGCCCAGGCCGATGATGGCAACATGCATGCAAGCAATCTCCTGTCGAAATCCTGTAGAGGGTGGCCACACGGCAGATTTCAGCGGCCCCGCGCGATCGCCTCGTGCGCCAGCTTGATCACGTTGTCACGGGTGTAGCCGAACTTTTCCTGAAGTTTGGCGAGCGGGGCAGACGCACCGAACGTGGCCATGGTCACGGTGGCGCCGTCGAGGCCGACATAGCGATCCCAGCCTAGCGCGCCGCCCTGTTCGACCGCCACGCGGGCCCTGACGGCATGGGGCAGCACGCTTTCGCGATAGGCGGCGTCCTGCGCTTCGAAGCGGTGCCAACTGGGCATCGACACGACCCGCGCACGCAATCCCTGGTTTTTCAGCTCTTCCCAGGCGGAGACGACGAGCGGCAGTTCCGATCCGGTGCCGATCAGGATGACCTCTGGCTCACCCTCGCAATCACCCAGCACATAGGCGCCGCGCACCACGCCTTCGGCACTGGCAAGGTTGCTGCGATCGAGCGTGGGGATGGCCTGGCGCGAAAGGATCAGCGCCGTCGGCGTATGCGTGCTTTCGAGCGCCAGCCGCCAGGCCACGCTCACTTCGTTGGCATCGCCAGGGCGGATCGTGTCGAGGCCGGGAATGGCCCGCAGCGTGGCCAGGTGCTCGATCGGCTGGTGGGTTGGCCCATCCTCGCCCACGCCAATGGAATCGTGGGTGAACACGAAGACCGTGGGCAATTCCATGATCGCGGCCAGGCGGATGGGCGCGCGCATGTAATCGGCAAAGACCAGGAACGTGGCGGTGTAGGGCCGCAGGTACGACAGCGCGAGCCCATTGGCGATCGCCCCCATGGCATGCTCGCGCACGCCGAAATGCAGGTTGCGCCCGCCGCGATCGGCCACGGAAAACGAAGCGACGCCGGTGATCTCGGTCTTGGTGGAGGGGGAAAGGTCGGCCGCGCCGCCGATCAGCGCCGGAATATGCGGGGCCAGGGCGTTGAGCACTTTGCCGCCCGCCTCGCGCGAGGCGAGGCCCTTGGCATCGGGCGCAAAGCTGGGCAGGGCATCCTGCCAGCCTTCGGGCAGGCGCCCGGCACGCAGCAGGTCGAACTCTGCCGCGAGCGCGGGGTAGACCGCACGATAGCGTTCGAACAGGGCTTCCCACGCTTCGCGCAGCGGGCGGCCGCGCCCGGCAACGGCGGCGGAAAAGCTTTCCTTGACCCCATCGGGCACGAAGAACGACTTGTCCTGTGGCCAGCCATAGGCGGCCTTGGTGGCGCGCACGCCGTCCTCGCCCAACGGCTCGCCATGGGCCTTGGCGCTGCCCGCGCGCGGGCTGCCCCAGCCGATGACCGAGCGCACCACGATCAGCGTGGGGCGGTCGGTGGTGGCCTGGAACTGCGCCAGCGCGCCGTGCAAGGCGCCCAGATCGTTGGCATCGTCCACGTGCAGCACTTGCCAGCCATAGGCCTGGAACCGCGCGCCCACGTCTTCGGTAAAGGCAAGGTCGGTCGATCCCTCGATCGAGATCGTGTTGCTGTCATAGATCCAGCACAAGTTGGACAGGCGCAGATGCCCGGCGAGCGAGGCCGCTTCGCCCGAGATGCCCTCCATCATGTCGCCATCGCCGCACAGGGCATAGACGGCATGGTCGAACAGGGGGAAGCCTTCACGGTTGAAATGCGCGGCCAGGGCCTGCTCGGCCATGGCCATGCCCACCGCATTGGCCACCCCCTGGCCGAGCGGGCCGGTGGTGGTTTCCACCCCCGTGGTCATGCGATATTCCGGGTGGCCGGGCGTCTTGGAGCCCAACTGGCGGAAATTCTCGATATCTTCCAGGCTGACGGCGGGCTTGCCGGTCTTGGCGCCCTGCGCGTCGATTTCTTCCACGCCGGCCAGGTGCAACACGGCATAGAGCAGCATCGAGGCGTGGCCAACCGAGAGCACGAAGCGATCGCGGTTGGGCCAATCGGGGCACGCCGGATCGGTGCGCAAGACATCGTGCCACAGTGCATAGGCCACCGGCGCCAGGGCCATCGGGGTGCCGGGATGCCCGGAATTGGCCTTTTGCACGGCATCCATCGCCAGGGTGCGGATCGTGTCGATGGCCAGAACGTCGGGCGCCAGGCGTTCCGGGCTGTGGTCGATGGTATCGGGCATGGCAGGGTTTCCCGTCGTGGCAGGGAGGGGGATCGGGCAGGCGAATTACGGATCAGGCAACGAACCATCCCGCCCCTGGTTTCGCACGACGCGGTGGGCCGAGACGATTTTGCCTTTTTGTGCAGGAGCCTGATGCCTGGCGCGGCGTTTGTTCGGCAATGATGGGCACCCGGGGTGCCCCTGCCGGAAAGGATGCCCGATGCCCGATGCCGAGCTACCCATCGATGCCACGGCGCTGCGGGCCAGGGTGGCCGCCGCCGTATTGCCGCCGCCGATCGTGGAATTCTGGCAGCGCGCGCATGTCAGGCTGATGCCCGATGCCACGCGAACCGTGCTGCGCCCGTTCGAGCTGGCCTATCCGCAAGACTATTCCAGCGAGCCGGGCGACCGCGTGCGCGCGATCGTGGACCGGGTGATCGGCCTCGACGATGCGGCCGTGACCCAGGCCTTGGCCTATATGAAGGAATTGCTCGATGCGCGGCACCGCAACGTGCTGGGCACGCTGGAGCGGCGCGCGGCAGAGATCATCGCGATCGCGCCGCAAGCCGCGCGGCTGGAAGTGGACCGCCGGCTGTTGATCGGTGGCATGTTCCTGCAGGAATATGCCTTCGAGGCCGCCGCCCTGTTCAACCCGTCGATCGTGCCGGCGCCCCGGCAGGAGGGCGCGCCCGATGGGGGCATGCGTTTCATCTGCGCGTTGCGCGGGATCGGTGAAGGGCACGTGTCGTCAATCACGTTCCGCACCGGAGACTGGGATGGCGTGGCGCAAGTGACCATCGATTCCCCCGCGCGGCTGGCTGCGTCCCCGCGGATCGACGCGCAGGATGAAGACGGCAATGCCCTGCGGCTGCACTTCGATGGCGTGCAGGATGTGTCCGAAGCCGTGCTCTTTCCGCTCACGGCGGCACAGGCCCGCGGGCTGGAAGACCTGCGGCTCGTGCAGTTTGCCCAGGACGATGGCAGCATCTGCTATCACGGCACGTTCACCGCGTTCGATGGCGTGACCGGCCGCACGCAGATGCTCTCTACCCGCGATTTCCGCCGGTTCGACATGCGCACGCTGACCGGGCGGGTGGCGGTGAACAAGGGCATGGCGCTGTTCCCCCGGAAAGTGGGTGGCCGCTATGCCATGATCGGCCGGCAGGACAACGAGAACATCTGGCTGATGCGATCCGATAGCCTGTGGCACTGGGACGAGGCCGAGAAGATCGTTTGCCCGCAATATGTGTGGGAATTCGTACAGATGGGCAATTGCGGATCACCGATCGAGATCGACGAGGGCTGGCTGCTCATGACCCACGGTGTCGGGCCGGTGCGCAATTACACGATCGGCGCCGTGCTGCTCGATCGCGATGACCCCTCGCGCGTGCTGGCGCGGGCCAACCTGCCGCTGTTGCGCCCTGGCCCGGAACAGCG
This sequence comes from Novosphingobium rhizosphaerae, assembly GCF_050920675.1. Lineage (NCBI taxonomy): Bacteria > Pseudomonadati > Pseudomonadota > Alphaproteobacteria > Sphingomonadales > Sphingomonadaceae > Novosphingobium > Novosphingobium rhizosphaerae. Next base: position 3,677,623 of record NZ_CP137861.1, on the reverse strand, counting down.
CGATGGCTATGTGCCCAATGTCGTCTACAGTTGCGGCAGTCTGGCGTTGGGGCGGCGCCTGCTGGTGCCCTATGGCATTGCCGACAATTTCGCGAGCTTCGTCACTTGCGACCTTGATCCCTTGCTGGCGCACATGGGCTGACCCTGCAAACAGGGCGTGGACGCTGCTGAGCGGGCGCTAGGCGCGGGCGGTCTGGCGCAGCCAGGCATTGACGCGCGCGGTGTCGGTCAGTTGTGGCCGGGTGAGTGGCTCGACCAGGTGATAGCCCCGCGGGCTCGACAAGGGGCGTTCGGTCAGCCGTACCAGGCTGCCCGCCCTGACCAGGTCGTCGATCAGCGGGGCCCAGCCCAGCGCGACGCCTTGTCCGAGCATCGCGGCCTGTAGCACGATCTGATAGTTGTTGAATGCCAAGTCCTGGCGCGCGGCAGGTGCGGGCACGCCCATGCCGGCAAACCAGTCTGGCCAGTCGAACCAGCGGGTGGGGCCGCCACCACGCAAGTGGAGCAGGCGCATCTGGGCGATATCGGCCGGGGCCAGGGGCAGGGCCGGGGGCAGGGGGCGCTGCGCCAGATAGCTTGGCGCGCAGACCGGATGGACTTCTTCGGCAAACAGGCGGTGCGCGCGGCATCCGGGCCATTGGCCATTGCCGAACAGCACGGCCAGGTCGAAGTCGCTGCCCAGGGCATCGGTGGTGCCCTGCGAGGTGGTAAGGCGGATTTCCACCTCGGGCATCAGGTCGGTCAATTCCGCGATGCGCGGCATCAGCCACCAGGCGGCAAAGCCGAAATCGGTCAGGATCGTGACCGTCCGCGTGGCGCGGTGGCGCGATGCGCTGGCAACGCCGGTGGCCAGCGCTTGCAGCCCTTCTTCCACGCGGGGCAAAAGCCGCTCTCCCGCCGCGGTCAGTTCCACGCCGCGATGATGGCGTTCGAACAGGGATACGCCCAGTTCGGCCTCCAGGTGGCCGATATGCTGGCTGATTGCGGCCTGGGTCATGGCCAGTTCGCGCGCAGCGCCCGAAAAGGTCCCCCGCCGGGCTGCCGCTTCGAACACCAGAAGGCCGCGGAGCGGCAGCCGTGCATAGGTCCCAGGCGAAAGCTCCACTTATGCCCCCTTAAGCAGACAGCGGCTTCCCCGCCGCTTTGCCTTCGTTCTAGCTTATGCCTTCCGATTTGCCAGGGTGGATTGCGGGGCATGACCGAAAAGCCGAACTTCCTCGTTCTCATGGCAGACCAGTTGATGGCCGATGCGCTGCCGTTCCTGGGGCAATGGCCGGTGCACGCCCCGCGGATGGCGGCGCTGGCCGAACGCGGGGTGGTGTTCGCCAATGCCTATTGCCCCAGCCCGTTGTGCGCGCCATCGCGCTTTTCGCTCTTGGCCAGCCAATTGCCCTCGCGCATCGGCGCGTATGACAATGCGGCCGATTTTGCCGGCGACACACCCACGATCGCCCACTATCTGCGTGCCGGCGGGTGGCACACGATCCTGTCGGGCAAGATGCACTTCGTGGGCGCTGACCAGTTGCACGGGTTTGAAGAGCGGCTGACGACCGACATCTATCCTGCCGACTATGGCTGGACCCCGGATTGGACGCGGCCCGAACACCGCCCCACCTGGTATCATTCGATGGACTCGGTGGTCACCGCCGGGCCCACGGTGCGCACCAACCAGATCGATTTCGACGAAGAAGTGGTCTTTACCACGCGGCGCAAGCTGTTCGACATCGCCCGCGATCCGGCGGCACGGCCGTTTTTCCTGGTTGCCTCGCTCACCCATCCGCACGATCCCTTTGCCATCCACCGCCGCTACTGGGATCTGTATGAAGGCGTCGACATTCCCATGCCTCGCCTGGGGCGCGCCGACGTGGCCGACGATCCCCACGCGCAGCGCCTGCGCCATGTTTGCGGCACCGATCTGATGCCGGTGACCGAGGACCAGGTGCGCGCCGCGCGCCGCGCCTATTTCGGGGCGATCAGCTTCGTCGACGAGCAGTTCGGCCTGATCCTCGACACGCTGGAGGAAACCGGGCTGGCCAGTAATACCGTGGTGCTGGTCTGCGGCGATCATGGCGAGATGCTGGGCGAGCGTGGGCTGTGGTACAAAATGAACTTCTTCGAGAACGCCGCACGTGTTCCGCTCTTGGTCCATGCCCCGGCGCGCTTTACCCCAGCGCGGGTGGATGCAGCTGTCTCGACACTCGACATCCTGCCCACCTTGCTCGATCTCGCTGGCCTGCCGCCGGCCGATGCCGCCCCGGTCGACGGGCAGAGCCTGGTGCCGCACCTGCAGGGCGAGCAGGGCCATGACGAGGCCTTGGCCGAATACCTGGGCGAAGGGGCGATCGCGCCGGTGGTGATGATCCGGCGCGGGGACTGGAAGTTCATCCATTGCCCCGCCGATCCCGACCAGCTTTACAACCTGGCGCAAGACCGCGACGAAACCCGCAACCTGGCCAACGATCCGGCGCATGCCGCATTGGTGGCCAGCCTGCGCGAGGAAGTGGCCGCGCGCTGGGACCTGCCCACCATCGCTGCGCAAGTCGTGGCCAGCCAGCGCCGGCGCCATCTGGTGGCCCAGGCCAATGCCACCGGCACGCTGACCCATTGGGATCACCAGGTGCCGCGCGATGCGTCACGCGAATATATCCGCGCGCACATGGACCTGGAATTGCTGGAAGCGGTTGCCCGTTTCCCGCGCGTGCGCTTCGATTGATCGCAAGGGGGGGACGGGGCAATGGGGGCAGGCATGGTGCAGCAGACCGACAAGGGCCCCGCAACTGCCCCGCCGGGCCCGGAGGCACCACGCGCCGGCCTCACTCTGGCAGCGATTGGCGCCGGCACGGCAGCGGCGCATATCGGCAACAATTTCACCACCTATCTCGTGGGTGGATTGATCGACGCCTACGGTTTTTCCGCCAGCGCGATGGGGCTGTTCGCCATGCTGGAAACGCTCGCCTATGGCGCGGCCATGCTGGGCGTGGCGCGCTGGGGCGGCGGGGGCGGCGTGGTCGGGGGGCCACGCCGCCTTGCGCTGGCCAGCACTGTGCTGGTGGTCTTGGCGCAGGCGCTGTCGGGGCTGGGGGGCAACCTGCCGCTGCTCCTGGCCGGACGGCTGGTCACCGGCTTCGGCTTTGGCCTGATGAACGGCGCGGTGAACCTGGCAGCGGGGCAGACGGCGCATCCGGCACGGGCGATTTCGGTTGGCATCGCCTGCCAGACGGTGCTGTTTGCCGTGGTCAACATCGTCTTGCCCGAAGTTTCCGCGCATCATGGCCTGGCCGCGATGTTTGCCGCGCTGGCCTTGCTTTCGGCGGTTCTGGGCCTGGGCGCCATGGCGCTGCCGGGTGCGGCGCGCGCCGGCCACGCTGCAATGGCGGCGCGCCAGCCGATGACGCGGGCGGGCTGGCGTCTCTTGCTCGCCATGGGCCTGTTTGCCGGGGGAAGCCTGTCGATCTGGCCGTTCATGGAACGCGCCGGCCACGCCATTGGCCTGGCGGCCACCACGTTTGGCCGCTACCAATCGCTGGCCACGATCGCCAGCGCGCTGGGCAATGCCGCGCTTGCCGTGGTGATCACCCGGCTGCCGCGCCGGGCCCTGCTGGCGGGCGGGTTGGTGGCCTGTGCGGTTTCCTGTGCTTTGCTTACCACGGCCAGCCTGGCCTGGGTCTTTGCCGTGGCCCTGGTGGTGTTCAACGCCAGCTGGTTCATTGCCTATCCCATGCTGTTGGGCCTGGCCTATGACGAAGCGCCCGACGGCCGGCTGGCGGTGATGATGACGGCCACCTGGCTGCTGGCCCAATCGGTGGGGGCGCTGGCCGCTGGCGTACTGGCCGATGCCACCGGATCGTTTGCCGGGGTTGGCCTGGTCGGCTTTGCCGGCTGCGCCCTGGCACTGCTGCTGACGCTGCCCATGGCGCGCAGCCCGGCGCGGCCAGCGGCCCTCGCATCTTGACAGCGCCGCCCTGGCCCTCTCTGTGCTGGGGCAATGACCGCATCCACGCCCCCATTGCCCGCCGCCCTGCCGATGCACGAGCGCATCCGCCAGGAAATCGAGGCGCGCGTCATGGCGGGCGAACTTCGTCCGGGCGAGCGCATCCCGTCCGAACTCGAACTCATGGCGCATTATGGCTGCGCGCGGATGACGGTGAACAAGGCGCTCTCGCGCCTTGCCGAAAGCGGCCTGCTGGAACGGCGCAAGCGGGCGGGCACGTTCGTGGCGCGGCCGCGCACGGTCTCGATGGTGCTCGACATTCCCGACCTCGCGCTCGAAGTGCAGGGGCGCGGGCAGGTCTATGGCTTTCGCCTGCTTTCGCGCAGCCTGGGGGACACCGCCAGCGACCGCGAGGCGGCGGCCGAACTGGGTGACGTTGGGCCGATCCTGCGGCTTTCAGGCCTGCACCTGGCCGATGGCGCGCCGCTTGCCGTGGAAGAGCGCGTGACCAACCTGGCGCTGGTGCCGGGGATGGCGGATGTGGATTTTACCGCCGATCCCCCCGGTGGCTGGCTCTTGCGCCATATCCCCTGGACCGAGGCGGAAAATCGCATCGGCGCGCTTGCCGCTAGCCGCGAACAGGCCAAGGCGCTGGGCATTCCCGCCGGATCGCCTTGCCTGGTGGTGGCGCGTCACACCTGGCGCGGGGCAGACAGCGTCACCTTCGTGCGCCAGGTTTTCGTGGCCGGCGCCTATGAACTCGTCGCGCGGTTCGGGCCGGCTCGGTAGTTGCATAACTTGCGCGCCTGATGCACGATTGGCGCATGGATCGCACAGACCTTCGCATTCTTGCGCAGCTTCAGGCCGATGCCTCGGCCAGCCATGCCGACTTGGCCGAGGCCGTGCACCTGTCTCCCTCGCAATGTTCGCGCCGCATTGCGCGCCTGCGCGAAACGGGGGTGATCCGGGGCCAGGTGGCCTTGCTGGACGAAGCGGCACTGGGGCTGGGCGTGGAAGCCTATGTCACGGTGACGATGGCATCTTATGCGCGCGAGGCGGTGGGCGGCTTTCACGAACGCATCGCGGGGCTCACCGCCGTGGTCGATTGCTGCGCCTTGACCGGAGACGCCGACTACCTCCTGCGCATCGTCGCCATCGATCTTGCCGCGTTCACCCGCCTGATCAACGACGAGATCCTGGGCCATGGTGACGTCGCGAACTTGCGCTCGTCCATCGTGCTCGACCGGATCAAGCGCACCACGGCCTTGCCCTTGCCGCGCGGTTGACGCGTAGAATGGCGCTTCTCTGCGTCAGTCACGCATATTTAGGGGTTTTCTCTCGTAACTTCGCGCGGAACGTGCATCGGCTTTGGAGTAGACTGCCAGGGTCAAGCCGGCCGCTGTTGATGGCCGGCACCTGCTGGTGGAGAGACACGCGCCATGGCCGCATCGACCGATCTTTTCGACAATCCCCTGGGCCTTGATGGGTTCGAGTTCATCGAGTTTGCCAGCGCCGAACGCGGCAGCCTTGGCCCGGTGTTTGCGCGCATGGGATTTACCCACATCGCCAACCACCGCAGCAAGGATGTGGAACTGTGGCGCCAGGGCGGCATCAACCTGATCGCCAACTATGAGACCCGCAGCCCGGCCGCCTATTTCGCCGCCGAGCATGGCCCTTCGGCCTGCGGCATGGGCTGGCGCGTGCGCGATGCGGCCAAGGCCTATGCCGCGGCGCTCGACCGCGGGGCCGAGCCGGTGGAAGTGCAGACCGGGCCGATGGAACTGCGCATTCCCGCCATTCGCGGCATTGGCGGGTCGATCATCTATTTGGTCGACCGCTATCACGGTGGGCAGTTCGGCGATCTTTCGATCTACGATATCGATTTCGTGTATCTGCCCGGCGTGGACCGCCAGCCCAAGGGCGCGGGCTTCCACACCATCGATCACCTCACACACAACGTCTATGGCGGGCGCATGGCGCACTGGGCCAGCTTCTACGAGCGCGTCTTCGGCTTCCGCGAGATCCGCTATTTCGACATCAAGGGCGAATATACCGGCCTTACCAGCCGGGCGATGACCGCGCCCGATGGCAAGATCCGCATTCCCTTGAACGAGGAATCGCAGAAGGGCGGCGGCCAGATCGAGGAATTCCTGCGCGCCTACAACGGCGAGGGCATCCAGCACATCGCCTTTGCCTGTGATGACCTGATTGCCGGATGGGACACGCTCAAGGTCAGCGGCACCCCGTTCATGAGCGCGCCGCCGGCCACCTATTACGAGATGCTGGAAGAACGCCTGCCCGGCCATGGCGAGCCGGTGGACGAATTGCAAAAGCGCGGCATCCTGCTCGATGGCTCGACCTTGCAGGGCGATCCGCGCCTGCTGCTGCAGATCTTTTCCGAAACGCAGGTCGGGCCGGTGTTCTTCGAATTCATCCAGCGCAAGAAGGACGAGGGCTTTGGCGAAGGCAATTTCACCGCCCTGTTCGAAAGCATGGAGCGCGACCAGCTGCGCCGTGGCGTGCTGAAAGTGGGGGAGGACGCCTGATGGCCATGGCCCAGACCCAGGCCCCGCTGCTGGGCGGGGTGCACCACGCGGCCTATCGCTGCCGCGATGCCAAGGAAACCGTGGAATGGTATGCCCGCGTGCTGGGCATGGCCTATACCACTGCCTTTGCCGAGGATCACGTGCCGTCCACCGGCGCGTTCGATCCCTACATGCACGTGTTTCTCGATGCCGGGGGCGGCAATGTGCTGGCTTTCTTCGAGTTGCCCAACCAGCCCGAGATGGGCCGCGATCCGGCCACGCCCGCGTGGGTGCAGCATCTGGCGTTCAAGGTGGCGGACGAGGCCGCGCTGCTGAGCGCCAAGGCGCATATCGAGGCGCAGGGCATCGATGTGCTTGGCCCCACCTGGCACGGGCTGTTCAAGTCGATCTATTTCTTCGATCCCAATGGGCATCGGCTGGAACTGGCGTGTGACATCGGCACGGACGAACAAGTGGCCAAGGCGCGCGAGGTGGCCCCGGCCATGCTGGAAGAATGGGCGCAGACCCGCCGTGCGCCGCGCCACGCTGCTTGGTTGCACGAGCAGCCTGGCGAGGAGCCGCAGGCGTGATCGACCATACCCACGATCCCCGCGCGCAAAGCTGGGTGGAGGGCGCTGCCGGCCATCCCGATTTCCCGGTGCAGAACTTGCCGCTTGGCGTGTTTTCCCTGGGCGAGGGCGAGCCCCGGCGCATCGGCACGGCAATCGGTGACCATGTGCTCGACCTGGCGGGCCTTGCCGCCGATGGCGCTTTGCCGCTGGGCTTGGCCACGGCGCTGGCCCAGCCCACGCTCAACGCGCTGTTTGCGTTGGACGAGGCGGAGCGGGTGGCGCTGCGCCATGCGCTGTTTGCGCTGCTGTCGAGCGAGCGGTGCCGGCTGAAAGTGACGCCGCACCTCCATCGCAGCGAGGACGTGGCGCTGCATCTGCCCTTTGCCATCGGCGATTACACCGATTTCTACGTGGGCATTCACCACGCCACGGCCATCGGCAAGCTGTTCCGGCCGGACAATCCGCTGCTGCCCAACTACAAGCACGTGCCGATCGGATATCACGGGCGCGCCTCTTCCGTGCGGGTTTCGGGCACGCCGGTGACGCGGCCGTGGGGCCAGCTCAAGGCGCCCGATGCGCCAGCGCCGGTGCATGCGCCGTGCCGCCGGCTGGACCACGAGCTGGAACTGGGCCTGTGGATCGCCGGGGACAATGCGCTGGGCGAGCCGGTGCCGATCGACACGGCCTGGGACCGGATCGGCGGGCTGTGCCTGCTCAACGATTGGTCTGCGCGCGATATCCAGGCCTGGGAATACCAGCCGCTGGGGCCGTTCCTGGCCAAGAACTTTGCCACCACGGTATCGCCCTGGGTGATCACCGCGCAGGCGCTGGCGCCGTTTCGCATGGCCGCTGCGCCCCGGCCCGACGGCGATCCGCAGCCTTTGCCCTATCTGCGCGAAGGTTGGGAGGGCGCGCTGTCGATCACGCTGGAAACCACGCTGCACACCGCCGCGATGCGCGCGGCGGGGCTGGCGCCGCATCGGCTGAGCCAGGGCAACGCGTTTGACGCGATGTATTGGACACCCGCGCAGATCGTGGCGCACCATGCCTCGAACGGCTGCGATCTGCACGCGGGCGATCTGCTGGGCACCGGCACGCTTTCGGGGCCCACGCCAGACAGCGCAGGCAGCCTGATGGAACTGAGCCAGGGGGGCAAGGCGCCGCTGGCCCTGCCCGGCGGGGAAACCCGCACGTTTCTGGAGGACGGGGACGAACTGGCGCTGCACGCGCGGGCCGAGCGGGACGGTTATGCCACGATCGGCTTTGGCCCGTGCGTGGGCCGGATCGCGGCGGCGCGCCATGCCTGACCTGACGCTGCACGGTTATTGGCGATCCAGCGCGGCATGGCGCGTGCGCATCGCGCTGGCGCTCAAGGGCTTGCCCTATGCCACCGTGGCGCACGATCTGCGCACTGGTGCGCAAGCCGCAGCGGCCTATCGCGCGTGCAATCCGCAAGGCCTGGTACCGGCGCTGGACACGGGGGAGGGCCAGGAAGCGCCGCTTACCCAATCGCTGGCGATCATCGAATGGCTGGAGGAAACCCAGGCCCAGCCCGCGCTGTTGCCGGCCGATCCCTTGGGGCGGGCGCGGGTGCGGGCCATGGCCCAGGTGATTGCCTGCGACGTCCATCCGTTGGGCAACTTGCGCGTGCTCAAGGCCTTGCGCGGCGATCTGGGTGCCGATGAGGCGCAGGTTGCGGCGTGGCTGGCACGCTGGATGGGCGATGGGTTCGCCGCCTTGGAAACCATGGTGGCACAATGGGGTGGGGCCTTCGCCTTTGGCGATGCGCCCGGCCTTGCCGATTGCTGCCTGGTGCCGCAGATTTACGCTGCGCGCCGGTTTGGCGTGGGCCTGGGCGCCTATCCCCGTCTGGTGGCGATCGACGCCCGCTGCGCGGGCCTTGCCGCCTTTGCCATGGCACATCCGGCCGCGCAGGCCGATGCCGATCCGTCCTGACGCTTAGAGCGCGCTAATCGCCGGGCGAAAGCGGCGCGATCGGGATTGGCATGGCCGGCACGGGAAAGGGAAACCGTCCATCCTTGACTGTCTCTTCCAGGCTGCTGGCATTGAGCACCAGGCCCTTTTCGGTGACGACGCGAAAACTTCTGCGGGTATCCAGGTCCCAGCGCAGCATCAGCCGGACGATTTTGGCCAAGGGTTCAGGGCGCACGCTTTCCACCCTCGTGAAAGTCGGGCTTGGGAACGGTGACAGGCCATCCTCACCTGGATCGGCGTCGGGTGCGGACCATTCCAGCCAGGCGCGCTCCGTCCAATCGATGTGCATGGCGGCCCCCGTGTTGTTGGCGCCGTGTTATTGCGGTGCCAAATGAAACTTTCTGCCAGTCGAAAGAAGCGGTCCCGGACCAAACCATAGACGTTTGGGGCCAAAAAGCAATTGCTTGCCAAAATGGCGGCATGTGCTTGCGATCCGATATATTGCATTGCACCAATTGCTCGATCGGCTGAGTACCTGACGCCGTGCGCAGACACGAGCCGGGCGGGCATGCCGGGTGCAAAGTGGCGAAGGGATTGAAGGCCACGGCCTTTTATGAAATGAAGCCAGGGAAATCCTAACAAACGTGAAGGTTGGGATGACCGGGAGATAGGGAATGGCCAAGCGAATGGGCCTGATGGCCGCACGGCCTGCCATGCTGATGGCCATGCTGGCAGTGCCAGGCGTGGCTTTGGCCCATGGCGCGCCAACGACGGCCCTGGCCAAGCGCTGCCCCGCGCTGGCCGGCGCACGGTTTGCGCCAGCCGACGGCGGCCGCCCCGTGCAGATCCTGGCGGCGCGATTGGTGCCGGCCAGTGCCGCCGCGCCCGCGGTGCAAGGCGAGACGATGCCCGCATTGCCCGCCCATTGCCAGGTGACCGGCGTGATCGATCCGCGCACGGGCGCCCATGGGAAGCCCTATGGCATCCGTTTCGAAGTCAACCTTCCGCTTGCCTGGAACGGCCGCTTTCTCTTGCAGGGCGGGGGCGGGCTCAACGGCATGGTGCGGCCGGCAGTGGGCAGCGACGCGGCCGGCACGGTGCCGGCACTGGCGCGTGGCTTTGCCGTGGCCAGCCATGACAGCGGACACCAGGGCGCCGTGTTCGATGCCGCATTCCGTGCCGACCAGCGCGCCACGCTCGATTTCGCGCAAGCCGCCGTGCCGGCCGTGGCGCAACTGGGCAAGGCGATTGCCGCGCGGTTCTATGGGCGGGCGCCCTCACGCAGCTACATGGCGGGCTGCTCCACCGGCGGGCGCGAGACGATGCTGGCCATGGAACGCTATCCCACGCTGTTCGATGGCCTGGTGATCGGCGCGCCGGCCATGCGCACCGGCTTTTCCAACCTGGGCACGTCTTATGCCAAGGTCATGTTCAACCAGGCCGCGCCGCGCGATCCGCAGGGGCTGCCCATGCCCGACAAGGCCTTTTCCCCGGCCGATCGCAAGACGATCCGTGACGGCTTGCTGGCGCAATGCGATGCGCTGGACGGGCGGGCCGATGGCATGATCATGGCCGTGGCGCAGTGTCACTTTCGCCCGGCCGCGCTGCAGTGCCGGGAAGGCCAGCAGAGCGGATGCCTGAGCGCGGGCCAGGTGAATGCGCTCACCCGCGCCTTTGCCGGGCCACGCGACGCGGCCGGCCATCCGCTCTATGCCCCGGTGCCGTTCGATACCGGCGTGGTCGATACGGCAGGGCCGATTTCCGGTTATATCGCCGACGGGCGGAGCGATATCCTGGGGCCACCCAATCGTGACCTGGCGATCGATCTCGATGCCCGCGCTGCCGTGATCCGGGCCGATTGGATGCAGGCGCTGACCGATACCGATGGCTGGACCGACCTCGGCACGTTCCTGGGCCATCAGGGCAAGGTGCTGTTTTACCATGGTGTCAGCGACCCGTGGTTCTCCGCGCTCGACACGCTCGATTACTGGCAGCGGGCGGGGAAGAGCAACGGCGCGGCCTGGGCGCAGGGCAGCCGGTTCTACATGGTGCCGGGCATGGCCCATTGCCGCGGCGGCGATGCGTTCGACCGGTTCGATCTGCTGGGCGCCGTGGTCGATTGGGTGGAACAGGGCAAGGCGCCCGCTGGCGTGGTGGCCACGCGCAGCGCGGGCACGGCGGCGCGGCCGCTCTGCCCCTGGCCGTCTTACGCCCGGTATCGCGGGGGTGATCCGGCGCTGGCGGAAAGCTATTCCTGCGCTGACGCGGGCGCGGGGGGCACTGACGGGGGCGGCTGATCGGTCCACCGGCCGCCCACGGCCTGGGCCAGGGAAATGGCGGCGGTCTGGCGATCGATCACCGCCTGGATTTCCGTCTGCCGCGCCGAAAGCGCCGCGGTCTGCGCGGTGATGACCGAGGCATAATCGACCAGGCCATTGCGGTACTGGTTGTTGGCGATGGTTTCGGCCTTGCTTGCCGAAGCGGTCGCTTCCGTCCGGCGCTGCGCCACCTGGGCCAGCACCCGCGTGCCGGCCAGATTGTCTTCCACCTGCTGGAACGCGGTGAGCACGGTCTGGCGATAGGTGGCCACGGTCTGGTCATACTGCGCGCGCGCCTGCACCACCGCGCCGTGGCGGGCGCCGAAATCGAGCAGGGTCATCGCGCCACTCACGCCCAGCGACCACAGGCTGGTGGCCGCGCGAAACAGCTGGTCGATCACGCTGCTGTTGGTGCCCACGCTGCCCGACAGCGTGACCTGGGGGAAATAGGCGGCCTTCTGGATGCCGACATTGGCATTGGCGGCAGCGACGCGGCGTTCGGCCGCGGCGATATCGGGCCGGCGTTGCAGCAGGGCGGCGGGCACTTGCGCCGGGATTTCGGGCACGACCGGCTGCCATTCGACCGGCGCCAGCGCGAACGTGGAGGGATTTTCCCCCACCAGGACGGCAATGGCGTGTTCCAGCACGGCGCGCTGGCGATCGAGATCGGCGCGCGTGGCCTGGGCATTGCTCAGCGTGGTCTGCGCCTCGAACACGTCGGAATGCGCAACGGTGCCCGCATTGTATTTGTTGGTGGCGATGGTCAGCGCGCGGGTATAATCGGCCACGGTGCGATCGAGCAGCACCCGCTGTGCATCGATGCCGCGAAGCTGCACATAGTTCGTGGCGAGTTCGCCCTGGGCGGAAAGCGTGGCGTTGGCGAGGTCGCCCTCGCTGGCCTGGGCACTGGCTTTGGCCTGGCTCAGCGTGTTGCCGAGGCGACCCCACAGGTCGGGCTCCCAACTGGCGCCGATGGACAGCGAATAGCGCGAAACCGCAGCGCCGGTGTTGGTGGTGGTCGCGCCGGTGCCGCCGGTCACGGTTTCACCCTCGAAGGTTTGCGAGCGGGTGCCGCTGACCGAACCGGTGAGCGAGGGAAACAGGGCGGAGCGCTGCACCTGGACGAGGCCGCGCGCGGCCTGGTACGCGGCGCGATAGCTCGCCACGTTCTGGTTGGTGACCGCAACGCGCCGCTCCAGATCATCGAGCACGGGATCGCGGAACAAGTCCCACCAGGCGCCGCGGGCCAGCGCATCCGATGGCGTGGCCACGGCCCAGCCTGGCTCTTCCTTGAACTGCGCCGGGATCGCCACGCTGGTGGGCACGCGATAGGCCGGCGCCATCGAGCAGCCGGTAAGCAGCAGGCCGGGAATGACGAGCGCGGAAAGGCGGGAAGAAGGCGCGCGCATCAGGCGGGTACTCCTTGGATGGGGGCCGGCGGCGCCGCACGGCGGGGGCGGGGGCGGCGGCGGAAGCGGTCGAGGGCGAGATAGACCACCGGGGTGGTCATCAGGGTCAGCACCTGGCTGGCGACAAGACCGCCGAAGATGGCGATGCCCAGCGGCCGGCGCAGTTCGGCCCCGTCGCCAAAGCCGATGGCGAGCGGCAAGGCGCCGAGCGCGGCAGCCAGCGTGGTCATCAGGATCGGGCGGAAGCGCTTGAGGCAGGCCTCGCGCACGGCGTCCACCGGGGCAAGGCCCTCGTTGCGCTCGGCCTCCAGCGCGAAATCGATGATCATGATCGCGTTCTTCTTCACGATGCCGATCAGCAGGATGATCCCGATCAGGGCGATGATGTCGAACTGCCCGCCGCTGGCGATCAGCGCGATCATTGCCCCCACCCCGGCCGAGGGGATGGTGGAGAGCGCGGTGAGCGGGTGGATCGCGCTTTCATAGAGCATGCCCAGCACGATGTAGATCGCCACCAGCGCGGCCACGATCAACAGCGGCATGCTGGCAGTGGACTGGGCAAAGACCTTGGCCGTGCCGCCGAATTCGCCGTGCACGGTGGCGGGCAGGGCAAGGCTTGCCTGCACTTGCGCGATAAGCTGCGAGGCCTGGCCCAACGAAACGCCCGGCGGCAGGTTGAACGAGATCGTGGCCGAAGGTTCGCCATCGGAATGGCTGACCGAGGCATCGGTGGAGCCGGTGTTCCAGCGGGCGATGGCTGAAAGCGGCGTCATCGTGCGGGCGCTTGTGCTGACGGCGCTGCCGCTCGCGACCAGGGCGCCGCCGGCCGCTGCACCGCCCGATCCGGTGAGATTGGCGGCCGAGCTGGCCGAACTGATCGCATTGCCCACGGGCAGGTAGATGTTGTTCAACGCCTCTGGCGAACCATTGAACTGGCGATCGGCCTCCATCACCACGTGATACTGGTTGAGGCCGGAATAGATATTGGCCACCTGCCGCTGGCCGAACGCGTCATAAAGCGTGGCGTCCACCGTCTGCATCGGGATGCCCAGCCGCGCGGCGGCATCGCGGTCTACTTCGACAAAGGCATCGGCGCCGGCATCCTGCTGGTCGATATCGACGTCGGTGATCAGGTCGCCATGGGTCTTGAGCGCGTCGACCAGCTTTTGCCCGGCGGCCTGGAGCACATCGGCGTGATCGGCCTTGAGCACGTATTGATAGGAGCTGTTGGTCTGCCGCCCACCGGCCTGGAGATCCTGGACCGGATTGAGGAACAGGCTGACCCCGCGCACGCGCGCGAGCTTGGGCCGCAGCCGGGCGATCACTTCGGTGGCGGGCGGACGCTGCGAACGATCCTTGAGCGTGGCGAACAGGAACCCGCCGCCCGCGCGCGATCCGCCGGCGAACGAGACCACGGTATCGACCGCCGGATCGGATTTCACGATGCGGGTGATGCGGGTGAGCTTGTCCTGGAGATCGGCAAAGGAAATCGACTGGTCGGCGCGCACGCCGCCCATCAGGCCGCCGGTATCCTGCTGCGGGAAAAAGCCCTTGGGCGCGATGGCGATGAGCCAGACATTGAGCGCCACGGTCAGCACCAGCACCAGCATGACCAGGCCGCGATGGGCCAGCGCCCAATCGAGATTGCGGGCATAGCGCGCTTCGGACCATTCGACCCAGGCGCGCGCCTTGCGCATCACCCAGCTCTTGCTTTCCTGGCCATCGAGCAGGCGCGCGGCGAGCATCGGCGTGGTGGTAAGCGACACGACCAGGCTGATCGCCACGGCGACCGACATGGTCAGGGCAAATTCGCGGAACAGCCGCCCGACGAGGCCGCCCATGAAGATCAGCGGCACGAACACCGCCACCAGGCTGACCGAGATGGACATGACGGTAAAGCCCACCTCGCGCGCGCCGCGCAGCGCAGCGGGGATGGGTGCCATGCCTTCTTCCACATGGCGGCTGATGTTTTCGACCACGACGATGGCATCGTCCACCACGAACCCGGTGGCGACGGTGAGCGCCATGAGCGAGAGATTGTCGAGCGAGAAGCCCGCCAGGTACATCACCCCCAGCGTGCCGAGCAGCGAGGCGACCACGGCGGCCGCCGGGATCAGCGTGGCGCGCCAGGATTGCAGGAACAGTCCCACCACCAGCACGACCAGCAGCGTGGCGATCAGCAGCGTCACTTCCACTTCGTGCAGCGAGGCGCGGATCGTGGCGGTGCGATCGGAGCCGATCGACAGATGAATGTCGGGCGGCAGCGCCGCCCTGAGCGCGGGCAACTGCGCCTTGAGCGCATCCACCGTTTCCACGATATTGGCGCCGGGCTGGCGGCTGATCAGGATGGGCACCGCGCGCTTGCCGTTGAACAGCCCCATGGTGCGCACATCTTCGGGGCCATCGGTGACGTTGGCAATGTCGGACAGGCGGACCGCCGCGCCATTGCGCCAGGCGATGACCGTATCGCGATAATCGGCCGCATGGCGCCCGGCCTGGTTGGAATAGACCTGGAAACTGCCATTGCCGGTATCGAGTATGCCCCGCGGGCGATTGGCGCTTTCCGATTGCAGTGCGGTGCGCACGTCTTCCAATGCAATGCCGGCGCGCGAAAGGGCCAGCGGATTGACCTCGATCCGCACCGACGGCAGCGCCGCGCCGCCCAGTTCCACATTGCCCACGCCCTGCACCTGGAGCAGTTTCTGCTGCACCACGTTGGACACGGCATCATAGATTTCCGAAGGGCTGCGCGTGTCCGAGGTGAGCGCCAGGATCAGCACCGGCGCTTCGGCGGGGTTGGCCTTGCGATAGCTGGGATTGCTTTTGAGCGTGGCGGGCAGATCGGCGCGTGCGGCGTTGATCGCGGCCTGCACATCGCGCGCGGCGCCATCGATGTTGCGCGACAGATCGAACTGCAGCGTGATCTGGCTTGACCCGACGCCCGAGCGGGAGGTCATTTCCGTTACCCCGGCAATCGTGCCCAGATGCCGTTCCAGCGGCGCCGCCACGGTCGACGCCATGGTTTCGGGGCTGGCGCCAGGCAGGTTGGCCTGAACCATGATCGTGGGGAAATCCACCGCCGGCAGCGGCGCTACAGGCAGGTTGAAGAAGGCCGCCACGCCCGCCAGCATCAAGCCGATGGTGAGGAGCAGCGTGCCGACCGGGCGCCGGATAAAAGGCGCGGAAATGGTCATGCCGGGCGCGGCGCAGGGTTGGCGCGGTGCTTCTCGCGCCGCTCGCGCCAGCGTTCCAGGCCCAGGAAGATCACCGGCGTGGTGAACAGGGTGAGCACCTGGCTGAAGATCAGGCCGCCGGCAATGGCGATGCCCAGCGGCTGGCGCAGTTCATGGCCCATGCCCCCGCCAAAGATCAGCGGCAGCGCGGCAAACAGCGCGGCAAAGGTGGTCATCATGATCGGGCGGAAGCGCAAGTGCGCAGCCTGGCGGATGGCATGGTCCGGATCGGCGCCTTCCTCGCGCATGGCTTCCAGCGCGAAGTCGATCATCATGATCGCGTTCTTCTTGACGATGCCGATCAGCAGCACGATGCCGATGATGCCGATCACCCCAAGGCCCGATCCGGTGAGCCACAAGCCGAGCAGCGCGCCGATGCCGGCCGAGGGCAGGGTGGACAGGATCGTGATGGGATGGACGAAGCTTTCATAGAGCACGCCCAGCACGATATAGACCACGACGATCGCGGCCAGGATCAGCCACAATTCGTTCGAGAGCGAGGACTTGAACGCCGACGCCGCGCCCGAGAAATTGGTGGTGATGGCGGCCGGCATGCCGATGGTCTGCTCGGCCCGTTCGATCACGGAAACCGCCTTGCCCAGCGAGACGCCCGGCGCCAGGTCGAAGCCGATCGTGGCGGCGGGGAACTGTGCCTCGCGGCTGACGACAAGGGCAGTTGGGCCGGTGTGGATGGCCGCGACGGTGGACAGCGGCACTGTGGTGCCGTTGCTTAGCGGAATGCGCAATTCGCCCAGCGCCTGCGGGCTGGTGACCGAGCCGGGCTGCGCTTCGAGGATCACGCGGTTCTGGCTGGACTGGGTATAGATCGTGGACACGATGCGCTGGCCGAAGGCGTCATACAGCGCATTGTCGATCGTCAGCACCGACAGCCCGAGCCGCCCGGCGATGTCGCGGTTGATGTCCACCGTCACCGCCTGGCCGCCGCCCATCACGTTGGACGTGACGTTTTGCAGATGGGCATCGTTCTTGAGAGCCCCGGCGAGCTTCTCGCCCCACTGGTTGACCAGGTCCTCGTCTGCGCCTTGCAGCGAAAAGCGATAGGCGTTGACCCCGGTTGACGTGTCGATCGTCAGGTCCTGCACCGGGCGGAAATAAGTTTTCACCCCCACGATGCCGCTGGTCGCCTGGGTGAGGCTGTCGATCACGCTGGAAAGGTTGCCCCGGTCGCTTTCGCTTTTCAGGTTCACCACCATGCGCCCTTGCGAGAGCGTGGGGTTCTGCCCGTCCACCCCCACCGAGGAACTCAGGCTGTCCACGGCCGGATCGGCCAGCAGCGCCTGCGCCACCTGCTGTTGCAGCGCGCTCATCCGGGTATAGCCGATGTCCTGGCCGGCAACGGTCGTGACCGCGATCTGCCCGGTATCCTGCTCGGGAAACAGATCCTTGGGGATCACCCAGAACAGCACCCCGGTGATGACCAGGGTGGCGGCGAACACCGCCATGGTCAGTCCGCTGCGCGCCATGACCCAATCGAGCGCCGACACGTAGCGGGTGGCCAGGTTATCGAACCAGCCGCGGGTGGCGCGGGTGATGCGATACTGGCGTTCTTCATGTTCGGGCTTGAGCCAGCGGGCCGAGAGCATCGGCACCAGCGTGAGCGCGACCAGCGCGGAAATCAGGATGGTGACGGCCAGCGTCACGGCAAATTCGCGAAACAGGCGGCCGACCACGTCGCCCATGAACAACAGCGGGATCAGCACCGCGATCAGCGAAACGGTGAGCGAGATGATGGTAAAGCCGATCTCGCTGGCGCCTTTCAGCGCGGCCTCGAACGGCTTCATGCCCAGCTCGATATGGCGGGCGATGTTTTCCAGGACGACGATGGCATCGTCGACCACGAAGCCCGACGCGATGGTCAGTGCCATCAGCGTGAGATTGTTGATCGAGAAATTCAGGAAATACATCGCCGCAAAGGCGCCCACGAGCGAGAGCGGCACGGCGATAGACGCCACCACCGTGGCGCGCAGCGAACCCAGGAACAGGAAGATCACCAGCGTGACGAGCACCACCGCCAGAACCAGTTCCATCCGCACGTCAGCCACGGATGAGCGAATGCCGGCGGTGCGATCGGTCAGCAGCGTGACGTGCACGTCGGCCGGCAGTTGCGCTTCCAGTTCGGGCAGCGAGGCCTTGATCGCATCGACCGTGCCGATCACGTTGGCGCCGGGCTGGCGCTGCACGTCGAGCACCACGGCCGGCTGCCCATTCATCCACGAAGCAAGACGCGTGTTCTCGGTGGCCTGGACCACGTTGGCCACGTCGGAAAGCCGCACCGGCGCACCATTGGCAAAGGCCACCACCAGGTTGCGATAGCTGGCCACGTCGGATAGCTGGTCGTTGGCATCGATCGTCCAGCTTTTGGTCGGCCCGTCGAAACTGCCCTTGGCGGCATTGGCGTTGGCATTGGCAATCGCGCTGCGGATCGATTCCAGCGACAGGCCGCGCGCGGCGAGTGCGGGCACATTGGCCTGGATGCGCACGGCCGGGCGCTGCCCGCCCGACATGGAGACAAGGCCGACGCCCGAAACCTGGGAAATCTTGTTGCTGAACTGGCGTTCGACAATGCCTTGCACTTCGCCCAGCGGCCGGCTTTTCGAAGTGATGCCAAGGCTCAGGATTGGGGCGTCGGCCGGGTTGACCTTGGCATAGATCGGCGGGGCCGGCAGGTCGGTGGGCAGCAAAGTATTGGCCGCATTGATCGCCGCCTGGACTTCCTGCTCGGCAATGTCGAGCGAGAGGTCGAGCCGGAACTGCATGGTGATCACCGATGCCCCGGCCGAGGAGGCCGAGGTCATGCGCGTCAAACCCGGCATCTGGCCGAACTGCCGCTCAAGCGGGGAAGTAACGGTCAGCGCCATCACATCGGGGCTGGCGCCGGGGTAGAGCGTGGTCACCTGGATCGTGGGATAATCCACTTCCGGCAGGGCCGAGAGCGGCAGCATGCGATAGGCCACCAAGCCCGCCAGCAGGATCGCCACCATCAGCAGGGTGGTTGCCACCGGGCGCAGGATGAACAGGCGGGATGGCCCGCCGGGCTGGGCAGGGGCGGGCGCGTCAGGCGCGGGCGTGTTCATCCCGCGTTGCCGGAATTGGCGCCAGAATTGGCGCGGCGATGATGCTGGCCGTTGCCGCCGCCGCGATTGCCGCCGTTACCGCCCGCGCCGCCGCGCTTGCCGCCCTTGTTGATGCTGGCGCCGTCTTCCAGGCCATCGGCGCCTTCGATCACCACCGGCGTGCCGGCATCTAGGCCCGACAGGATGGCAAGGCGATCACCCGCCGTGGGCCCGACTTTGACGACGGTGAGCTTCACCGTGTTGTCAGGCTTTACCACGAAGACAAAATCGCCCTGGCTGCCGTGGCGCACCGCGCTGACCGGCACGGTGACCACGTCATGCAGCGTCTGCACCAGCATGGAGACATTCACGAAAGCACCGGGGAACAACATGTTGCCGGCATTGGCAAAGCGCGCCTTGGCCTTGACCGTGCCGGTCGTGGCATCCACCTGGTTGTCGAACGTGAGGAAGCGGCCTGTGGCAAGGCGGGTGGCGCTGTTCTGATCGCGCGCTTCCACCGGAAAGCCGCTGCCGGCGCCAGCGCCCTGGCCGATGGCGGAAAGCTGCGTCTGGGGCAGGGCAAAGCTGATGTCGATGGGATCGACCTGGGTGATCACCACCAAGCCGTTGGTATCGGACGGGGTCAGGTAATTGCCGATATCCACCTGGCGAATGCCCACGCGGCCGGAAATCGGCGCCTTGATCGCGGTGTAGTCCAGGTTGAGCGCGGCCGTGCCGATGGCGGCGCGATCGGCCGCCACGGTGCCGACCAGCTGGCCCACCGTGGCGCGCTGGGTATCGACCTGCTGGCTGGCGATCGAATCCTGCTTGAGCAGCGTCTGGTAGCGGTTGAGATCGAGGCGGGCCGAAACCAGCTGTGCCTCGTCGCGCGCGAAGTTGGCGCGCGCCTGGTCGAGCGCCAGGCGATAGGGCCGGGGATCGATCTGCGCCAGGACCTGCCCCTGGCGGACCATCTGCCCTTCCTGGAACATGATCTTGAACAGCACGCCCGAAAGCTGGGTGCGCACGGTGGCCGTGACGATGGGCTGCACCGTGCCGAGCGCGGCCACGGTCACCGGCACATCGGCCTTGGTGGCGGGCGCGATATTGACGGCGGCCGGCGGCCGGCCACCGCGCTTGTCACCGCCGCCCTTGGCCAGCCAGCGCGCGCCCAGGGCCAGGCCCAGGAACACGGCGATAATCACCAGTGCGATCAGGACCGTGCGTTTGCGGTTGGCAGAGCGATGAACGGGCGGTTCTTGATCCGGGGAAACGGGGGTACTCGCGTCGGCAGCGCTCATTTAGCAAACCCTTGCAACACCTGCGACTCGACGGTCCCGGATCGAGCACCCGCGTTTTCGGCGATGGTCCGGCGCGGTGCAAGCCGTCTTGTCTCTCAAGTTGTATCAGAATGCCCCGGTCGATTTTCCGGCGTTGCCGGGCGGCGGCGTGGGCGTTCCGGCATGCAATTGCCGATCGGGTGCAAAGGTTCCCGGCGTGAAGCGGGGCATGTGCAGATAGCGGGGGGTAAAGCCGGAAAGCTGGGCCAGGTGGTCAGGATCGGGCAGGGTGATGCTGCGCCCTTGCCAGTGCAGCAAGCCCCGCCCGCGCAAGTCCTGCACCACGCGGTTGACGTGAACCGAAGTGAGGCCGGTGGCTTCGGCCAGGGTGATCTGGGTCACCGGCGCGACAAACCGCCCGCCTTCGGCAAGGCCCAGGGCGGCCAGGCGATAGTGCAATTCGCACAACAGCGCACCGATCCGGGCCAGCGCCGGCCGTGCCGCCAGGTTGAGCGTCCATTCCCGCTGCGTGCCCAGCATGGCGCAGGCATCGAACGCCAGGGCCTGGCGCAGCTTTCGCGAGCGCAGGCAGGCGCGATCGAACACGTCGGGCGCAATCAACGCGCAATGCATCTCGCCCACGGCGCCGATCGAGTGATCCATCTGCTCGGCCGCCAGGGCATCGGGATTGCACAAGTCTCCCGGCAGCAGGAACGCCACGATCTGGCGCCGCCCGTCTTCCAGCAGCTTGTAACGGCACCCCCAACCTTCGGTCACCAGCTTCACGAAATGGATCGGTTCGCCCTCGCGGATAAGATCGGTGCCGGCGGGCACCAGGCGCGCTTCGGTTCGCAGCAGCGCGTCAAGCGTCACCTGGTCCTGGAAATCCAGTTCGACATAGCGGGCAAATTTGGCCTGGAGGGGATTCATGCGGTTCCGTGGTGGGGGCAAGTGTCCGGCGCGGCGCGCCGGCATGTCAAACGCAACACCCGATGTCGGTGCTTGTTCCCCTTGCTCTCGCAGATTGGTTTTCGGGGCCGATGGGCAGGCGCAGGGATTGAAGCATGTTGCGGGAAATCATTGTCACCAAAGGATGCCTGAACATGACAGATCGTTCTCCAGCCCAACCCGCCATTGCCCCGCGCCAGGTGCGCGGCGCACCCGTGGGCCAGCAATCGAACCATGACGAAGAACGCGATAATCCCGGCCAGATGACCGGCGGCACCGGCGGCATGGGGACGCCACCGCCCAGGGAGCAGCCGATCGACGAACCCGTGCCCGACCCTGTTGCACTGCCCCCCGGCAGCCAAGCCAAGGACGGTTCGCAACGTCTCGACGGCGACAAGCTGCCCAAGCCCCCTGCGGATGCCGACGCAGAGGATGGCGAAGCCGAGGTGGACGAGAACGCGGCATCGCGATGGGAATGAACGGTGGGGCGCGCGTGGTCGCGCGCCAGGCCAGCCCGGTCGCGGCGCCAGATGCGCCCTGTCTCTGACACGCCACGCTTGGTCGCCCCACCTTGGTAAAGCAAACCTATGTGAATTGTGCCGAATGCTTCGCGCCTACGTTTTCTCCTGATTCGACAAAGGCATCGCGCCAGAAACCGGGAGAAAGGACATGACGCAGGAAATGCAGCAAGCGACCAGCCACGTGCGCACGTTCCGTCGCCACGAATTTCTGGCGCGCGCCGACGAACGCCAGAACTGCGTGCTGCGGATCGAGGAAGGCTGGGCGGCGCAATATCGCCTGGTGCCCGATGGCCGGCGCCAGATCATCACCCTGTTCCTGCCGGGCGACTATTGCGAGCCGCAATGGCTGTTGCAGGGGCGGGCGACGTTGCCGATCGTGGCCTTGACGCGGGTGCGTGCCCGTGCGTTGCCCCATGCCCGCATCCAGGCGCGCGCGCCGCATGAAGAAGACAGCATGACGCGCGTGCTCGATGCCATGCTGGTGCTGCTGCGCAACCGCGAGAAATGGATTTTCAACCTGGGCCGGATGACCGCAACCGAGCGGTTGTGCAACCTCTTGTGCGAATTGTACGCGCGGCTCCAGGCACGCAACCGGGTTGTGCAAGACCGCTGCGCCATGCCGCTGACGCAATATGATCTGGCCGATATCGTCGGCATTTCACCCGTTCACGTGAACCGCGTGTTGCAAACTCTTCGCGGCGATGGGTTGCTCGATCTCAAGGGCCGGTGGATGCAGGTGCGCGACCTTGCGGCGCTGCAACGACTGGGCGATGTTGCCACAGAGCCCGGCCCCGGCATGCCCCGCGCGGCCTGACCGACCGGGCGGGGCCGCGCGATCATCCGTTGACCACGGTGCCGCCGTTGGGGTGCAGCACCTGCCCGCTCATATAGCTGCTGTCGGCGCAGGCCAGGAACAGGAAGGCTGGCGCCACTTCGTTCGGTTCGCCCGGGCGGCCCATCGGCGTGTCTTCGCCGAAACTGCGCACCTTTTCCGGATCGGCGCCGCCTTGGGGATTGAGCGGGGTCCAGATCGGGCCGGGCGCCACCGCATTGACGCGGATGCCCTTGCCCACCAGGTTTTCGCTGAGCGAGCGGGTGAAGGCGGTAATAGCGCCCTTGGTGGCGCTATAGTCCAACAGTTGCGGCGCGCCCTTGTACATCGTCACGCTGGTGCAGTTGATGATCGCACTGCCTGCGCCCAGGTGACCGACCGCGGCCTGGACCATGTGGAACATGCCGAAGATATTGGTGCGAAACGTGCGCTCCAACTGCTCCTTGCTGATATCGCGGATGTCCTTGGCGGGGTGCTGTTCGCCCGCGTTGTTGACCACGATGTCGATCCGGCCAAAGCGATCGATCACCCGGTTGACGGCGTCCTGGCAGAAGGCGGGATCGCCCACGTCACCCTGCAGGGTGAGGGCGTCAGCCCCTTCCTGGCCCACGATCGCGGCGGTGTTCTCGGCGTCCTGCTCATCGTGGCGATAGACGATGGCAACATTGGCACCTTCGCGGGCATAAAGCGCCGCCACGGCACGACCGATGCCGCTGTCACCCCCGGTCACGATCGCCACCTTGCCGGCGAGGCGGCCGGAACCGGGATAGATCGGTTGCCACTTGGGATCGCGGGCCATCGATTGTTCCTGGCCCTGCCGATCGGGTGCGGCAGCGGTGCCGGCCTGGGCATCGGCGGCCTTGCCGGCCTGCTCGTGCTGGGTCTCGCCCACTTTGCCCAGGCTGGCGGCTTGTGAATCGGTCATGAAAACGGTCCTTGCAGGGGCAGGCGGCACGCGCCGCGCATCGGGGATGCTTTTGAAAACCCCCAAAACAAGAAAAGGTGGCAAGGCTTTACATATGTGAAGAAGGCTGTGTGACAGTCATTTCATAAGGCCGCCGACGGCGCGGGGGCGCGCTCATGGTTTGAGGATGCGATGTTGCCGCGCCACTTCGATGCTCGTTTCGGGGCGCTTGTCCGCGCCGCCGCCATGATCGCCGCCACGATTCCCGTTTGCGTCGTTGCCCCGATCATCGACCTGCCTTGAGCCTGCCTGCGATGCCGTACAACGCCCTGGCCCGGCGCCTGGCCTGCTGCTTCCCGCTTGACGAGGACGACCTGCGCGCGATCGACCGGCTTTGCGCCGTGCCGCGCCGACGCGTCGCCGCGCGGCGGGAATTCCTGCGCGAGGGCGATCGCCCCGGGCAAGTGCATATCCTGCTGGAAGGGTGGGCCAGCCGCTTGGTGATGCTGCCCGATGGCCGCCGCCAGATCACCGCGTTTCACTTGCCCGGCGACATCCTCTGGCGGCCGATGGGCGACGTGCGCATGGACTTCTCGATCCTGGCGCTGACGCCGGCCATGGTCGTGCCGATTGCATCGGGTGCGTTCGAACCCTTTGTCACCGCGCATCCGGGCATCGCCATGGCCCTCGCCACGCAGGATCGGGTGGCCGAAGCGGTTCAGCGGCGCTGGCTGGTCAACCTGGGCCAGCGCACCGCGTTCGAGCGGATCGGCCACCTGTTTTGCGAATTGCACCATCGCCTCGATGCCATCGGGCTGGCGCACGAGAACAGCTTTGCCTTTCCCGTCACGCAAGTGGAACTGGCCGAGGCAACGGGCCTGACCCCGGTGCACGTCAACCGCGTGCTGCGCGACATGCGCCTGCAGGGGCTGATCGACCTGGAACACCGTGCCCTGCGCATCCTGCAGTTTTCCGCGCTGGCGCAGCGCACGCTGTTCGATCCTGCTTATCTGGAGCCGCACGGGCCGCTCCGCCTGGCATGACGGGGTTTCGCCTCGTGTCGCTAACCCTGGTTGCACCGGGGCGGGTGCGACCACCATCTGCGCGTTGATGTTTTGTGCCCCCGCACAGGAGAACGACGATGAGCAACGAACGCAACCCGGTGGAAGAGCAACGCGGCCCGGCCGGCGATGCCATTCCCACCAACGATGGGCGCGATGCCCGCACCGCCGGCGGCCAGCGAGCCGAACCGGTGGAGAAGCGCCCCAGCGTGAGCCATGTCACGCCCGAGGACTACCCCCTGGCAGACCGCAAGGCCGGCGCTGTCTGAGACAGCCGCCGTGCCACGATACGCAAGAGGCCGACCTTGCCAAATGCAGGGCCGGCCTCTCCTCGCGTGACGTGGCGAGGGCGCTGGATCAGTATGGGTAAGAGAGGCCGTAGTGCGAATGAACCTGGCGGCCATATTCCGGGTCGTGCAGCGGTTCCGCTGTGGCCCCATAATGCGGCCCGTTTTCAAGCGTGTCGCGGTCCAGGTTGACGACATAGCCGCCTTGGCTGGTGTCGTAGTTCAACGTGTTCCAGGGCAGCGGATAATAGTCGCTGCCAAAGCCGAGCACGCCGCCGAACTGCAAAACGGCGTATTCGACCTGGCCGGTGCGCTTGTTGACCATGAAGTTGTAGACCGATCCGAGCCGTTCGCCATCGGCGCCGTAGACCGCGGTGCCTTCCACCTTGTTGGAGGCGATCAGGCTGCCGGTTTCCTGGGTGGCAATGCTTTCAGCCATCGGTACTCTCCTGTGCTGTGCTTTTCCCGACAACCCGGAATGGCCGCGAAGAGATTGCCCTGGGACGCGCCAAAGGGATGGCCTGTGCCGCCAGCGCGCCGGGCAGAAGCCGATGCTGATCCAGGAAAGTATTGTGTTTGGACGGCGCAAAAAAAGGGCGGCCATCGCGATGGATGCCCGCCCGGAAACATGGGTAGGTAAAACGAGGCGCTCAGACCGCGATGGCGGCCAGCAGCTTCTCGCTATAGCGTTCATCGGCCGGGTCGAACCCGGCGAACACGCTGGCCGGTTCAGACGTGAGCACGACATCGCGCAGGCCAGACAAGCGGAACGTGCCCAGCTTTTCTTCGACAGGCGCCACGCCATCGCGTTCGCGCACCACGGCATCGACATGGGGGGCACCGTGCCGCTCGAACAGGGCGTGCGGCGCCAGCGTCACATCGCCACGGTTATAGACCGCGCGCACGCACAGCTTGTTGGCAATGGCAAAGCCCAACATGTGCACCGACTGTTCGATATCGGGTGCGCTGTCCGCCGTTTCGGCGTTGCTGGAGGAAGTCTGATTCTGCTGCATCGCAACATATTAGGCGAATCGCGGCGCAAGGGCAATCGGGACGAAAACGGTGGCCCGACAGGTGAGAATGCACGCCCACGGATTTATTACTTGCAATTGCGATCCATTATCAATAAACCGATCGGGCAACGGGGCGAACCCTCCTCCCGTCTGCGGATGGCTGGCTGCCATCCTGATCTCCCTGAACTTTTGGCGGGGCGCCGCACTTCGCCCCGCCAATTTTTTCAGCCGAGATCACCTCTAGCCGCGCAGGCGCAACCGGTCAGGCAGCGCGTGCGGCCTGGACCACGGTCTGCTCGATCACACCAAACGGCGTGCTGCCGTCCGCGCCTTGCGCAGCCATGCGCACGGTGTCGCCAAAGGCCATGAACGCAGTGGCCGGCTTGCCATCGGCAATGATCTCGATCGCGCGGCGTTCGGAAATGCAGCTCGATCCCACCGTGGCGTGTTCCGGGTTGGACACCGTGCCCGATCCGATCACCGTGCCGGCGACCAGATCGCGCGTGCGCGCCGCGTGGGCGACCAGTTCGGGAAAGCTGAAATCCATCGCCCCGCCGTTGGCATGGCCGAAATGCTGTCCGTTCCAGTCCACCGCCAGGTCCAGCGCCACGCGGCCATCGCGCCAGCCATCACCCAGCGCCGCAGGCGGCACGGCAAAGGGAGCCATGCTGCACGGTGGCTTGGCCTGGATCCAGCCGAACCCGGTCTTCATTTCGATCGGTGCCAGCGTGCGCAGCGACCAGTCGTTGATCTGCACCACCAGCTTGATGTGCGCGGCCGCGTCCTGGGCACTGGTGCCCATCGGCACGGCATCCACGATCACGCCGAATTCCCCCTCGAAATCGATGCCGTGGGCAACGTCGGGAAAGGGCACGGGATCGCGCGGGCCATAGAACCGGTCCGACACGCCCTGGTACATCAGCGGGAGGTCGGTCTCGATCGGCGGCATGTTGAACGCCACCTGCATCAGATCGCCATGCGTGCCGAAGGCCGAACCATCGAGCCACTGCCACGTGCGCGGCAGCGGCGCTGCGAGAAGCGCCGGATCGAGCGGCAGGCCCGCGCCGCCGGCCAGTTCGTCGGCCAGGGCCGCGAGCGCCGGTTCGGCTTCACTCCAGTTCTCGATCGCGGCGAGCAGGTTGGGCAGGGCAGGGCCGCCGGGCAGATGGCGCGTGCCATCGGCCGAAACCACCACCAGTTGCCCGTCGGGCGCACCATTGCGCAAAGTTGCCAGGCGCATGCCGCTCACTCCTCGATGATCGCGACGGCGCGGGTCCACCCGGCCGAGGCACCCTGGATCTTGGCCGGAAAGCAGCTGACGGTGAAGCCGTGCGGGGGCAGGCTTTCCAGGTTGTGCAGCTTTTCCAGGTGGCAATAGCCGATGTCGCGGCCGGCCTTGTGGCCTTCCCAGATCAGCGAGGTATCGCCGGTTTCCTTGACCTTTTCGGCGGTATAGCTGAACGGCGCATCCCAGCTCCAGGCGTCGGTGCCGGTCACGCGCACGCCGCGCGTGGTCAGGTACATGGTGGCTTCATAGCCCATGCCGCAGCCCACGTTGACGAAATCGGGCCGGCCCAGGGCCTGGCCGGCTGCGGTGTTGACCAGCACGATGTCCAGCGGCTGGAGATCGTGGCCGATGCGCTTCAACTCGTCTTCCACGTCTTGCCCGGTGACGACATAGCCATCGGGAAAGTGGCGGAAGTCCAGCTTCACGCCGCGCTGGAAACACCATTCCAGCGGCACTTCGTCGATGGTGATGGCGCGCTTGCCACCGTCCATCGTGGGGTGGAAATGCCACGGCGCATCCAGGTGCGTGCCGTTGTGCGTGGTCAGCTTGACCCATTCGGCCGCGGCAAAGCCGGCGCCGTCGATCATGTCGTCCTGGGTGACGCCGGGAAAGAAGTGGCCAAGTTCGCCGACGGTATCGGCATGGGTCTGATAGGTGATCTCGGGCCGCATGAACGGCGGGTCGCTCACCACGTCGTTGCACAGGGTGATCGACAGATCGATGAAACGGCGGGCCATTTTGGGATCCTCTCGTGACGATGCCGGCCGGCCCCACGCATCCGCGCGAGCCGGCCGGCATTCTTATGCTCAGGCGGTCTTGCCGCCCAGTGTCTCGGCAAACCAGTCAGCCAGCAAGTCGCGTCCATACGACATGTTGTCAGCGCCGACATGCTCCACCCCACCTTCGCGCGGGGTGAAGATCACCTTTTCGCGGCGTGGGGAATTGACCAGCTGATCATAGAGATCGTCGGCATAGGCGACGCTGATCTGGCGATCGTTGGCCCCATGGGTGACCAGGAACGGCACCTTGATGTGGTCCATGTGGCCGTTGAGGTTCATGGCTTCGGACTTGGCCAGGAAATCGTCCTGGTCCTTGGCGCCAAAGGCCCAGTGCACATGCGCCCAATAATGCGGTACGGGGTTTTCGCCCTCGCGCTGCATCCGCTTGTCCTGCACTTCGCGCCAGTTGTGGTTGGCACCCCACACCGCGCCGCTGGCAAAGCGCGGCTCATAAGCCACCGCGCGCGGGGCAAAGTGCCCGCCCAGCGAAATGCCGGTCATGCCGATGGCCTTGGGATCGACCTCGGGTTGCTGTTCCAGCCAGTCCACCGCCTTGGATGCCCAGCTTTCCGAATGCGGATCGACCGGCAGGCCCTGGAGGCGCAGCGTCTCGCCCGAGCCGGGCTGGTCGACGCAGAGCGTGGAAATGCCGCGACGCGCCAGTTCCACCGGCAGGTTGGTCCAGTAGAGCAGTTCCTTGCAGCTATCGAGCCCGTTGCAGAACACCACGACGGGCTTTCTTCCTTCACCCGGGGCGCGGGTAAACAGGGCGGGCATGGTGCCGGTTTCGAGCGGGATTTCCACCCGCTCGCGGTTGATCTTGCCCAGCTGCGTGGACTTGTCGAACGCGGCCCGCGCCTTGGCATAGGTTTCCTTGCGACCGGGTGCGCCGTGGCCCTGCATGCGCTCTGCCGTAAACAGGTAGAGCGAGGCGCGCTCCAGCTTGGTGGAGGCAGAGAACAGGCGGCCCTTGGCTTCGTCTTCGCCGGCCAGTTCGAGCAGCTTGTCGCCCATGGCGACCCAGGCCTTCATGAACTGCGGCGTGCCGGCATCCGAACCGTTGGCGGCCGCGTCCTTGATCGGCTGGCACATGTCGACGATCTCGCCGATCTTGCCGCCCGATTCCATGGCGATGGCAACCGACAGGTTCCAGATGTAGTTCGGGAAGTATTCAAACAACGCCATGACGATCAAACTCCCGCCGGCTGGAACAGGCGCGCGTCGGGCGCGGGATGCGGCATGGTCTGCGGTCCGCCGACGCCGATGCCCCACTGGTCCATCACGTTCGGCGCGGGAACGTGTACCTTGGCTTCATGCGTTTCGAAATCGACCACTTCGAGGTCTGCGGTGTATTCCACGGCAAAGCCGGCGGGCGTGGTGAAATAGCTGAACGTGTTGTTGCCGGCGGTGTGGCGGCCAGGGCCCCAGCGCAGATCGGTGCCGCGCTTCTTGAGGCGGCTGGCGCCGCGCATCATGTCGTCCACCGACAGCATGTCATAAGCCACGTGGTTGAGGCACGGCGGCCCGGGCAGGATGGCGACACGGTGATGCGCCTCGTTGCAGCGCAGGAAGCACATGAAATCGCCCAGCCAGTCCGACACCTTGAAGCCGAGCACGTCGGTGAAGAACGCCACCATGGCCTGGTGATCGGGCGAATGCATCACGATGTGGCTGATCTTGACCGGCACGCCTTCCCAGCGTTCGAGCGGGCGCTTGTCGCCCCGCGCCACGTCCGCCGAAATTTCGAACGGCAGCCCGTCGGGCGAAAAGAAGCGGAAGCCATAGCCACCGCCCGGCGCATCGAGCGTGGCAGGGGCGTGGATCACCTTGCAGCCGGCCGCCACGATCTTGTCGTGCAGGGCATCGACATCGGCGGGCGTCTCGGCGGCAAAGGCGATCACTTCCACATGGTTCACATCGGCCTTGTGCAGGCGCACCACGTGGTGTTCATCGTGGCCCTGGGCCTTGAACCAGGCCAGGCCATCGCTGGCGGCCACTTCGGTAAGGCCCCAGTCGTCTGCGTAAAAGGCGCGTTCGGCGTCGAAGTTTTCGACGCCATATCCGACATAGCGGATTTCGGTCACTCGGCTCATGGGTTTGGGATCCTGGCTGAATAGAAAGGAGGGAAGAGGGAAATCAGATCGGTTGGGCGACGACGGCGAACATTTCGGCGGTGGCCTTGTGGTTATCCACCGGCGGTGCCTTGCCCAGCTGGCCCATGCAGATCGCCAGCGAGCTTTCGACAATATAGCGGCAGCGTTCGTAGCGGCGCGTGCGGTAGGCGGTGAAAGCCGCTTCCACGCTGTCGGCAGCGGTCAGTTCCTGTGCCAGCACGATCGCATCTTCGATCGCCATGCCCGCGCCCTGGCCCAGGTGCGGCGTGGTGGCGTGCACCGCATCGCCCAGCAGCACGACGCGGCCCTGGTGCCACGGCCCGTGCAGCATCATGCCTTCGAGCGGGCGATAGACCACGCCTTCATCGTCGGTGATCTGGCTGGCCAGTGCCTGGATCTGCGGGGCGGTGCCGACCAGCTTGCTGCGCATGGCCTCTGCGATGCCCTGGGTGGGATAGCGCGGGTTGTCCGGTTCGGGCGTGGTCACGTACATGTACATGGTCTGCGCCGAGATCGGCACCAGGCCCACGCCGGTGCGGCCGTTGTAGACGTGCAGCGCGTCAAGGTCGGCCGGGCGGGGGAAGTTGTAGCGCCACACCGCTTGCCCGGTGAACTGCGGCTTTTCGGCCTGCGGCAGCACGGTCTGGCGGGTCTGCGAATAGACCCCGTCGGCGCCCACCACCACGGCATAGCGTTCGCGGCTGCCATCGGACAGCGTCACGTCGACGCCATCGGCATCCTGGTCCAGCGCGGTCACGGTCAGTCCCAGGCGGATTTCCGCGCCAAGGTCGCGGGCGCTGTCACCCAGCACCTTTTGCAGGGCACGGCGGCCGATGCCCACGTTCGAAGGCTTGCCTTCCACCAGCGACGGCGTGGGCACGCGGGCCACGCGCGTGCCATCGGGCACATAGATTTCCACCGCGTCAAAGCCGCAGGCGGCATCGAGGAAGGAATCGAGCACGCCCAACTGGTCCATCGCGCGGATGACGTTGGATTGCTGGATGATGCCCACGCCATAGACCGACCAGTTGGGGTCTTTTTCGATCACGGTGACACGATGGCCGGCGCGGCGCAGCGCGATTGCGGCCGAAAGGCCGCCGATCCCGGCACCTACCACCAGAATGGGCAAATCTTGCACGTCAGGTCTCTCCCAAGGACTGCTTGTGGCCCGCACCCTAAAGGAGAATAGGAATTGAGATACTAGATTGTTTTGATCGTCATCGATCCATGAAATGGATCAACTGCGAAACGCCGCCTCGCGCAGGCGCGCCATCAGCCAGCGCAGCCCTTCGTCGCTGGTGCGGGTGCGATGGTACTGGATCATCTCACGCATCGGCTGGAACGGGAAGGGCAGCGGCGCCATCGCCAGCGGAAAGGCCGCCACCATGCGCCGCGCCAGCCGTTCCTGCACCACGGCCATGCGCTGCGTGTCCATCAGCATCCACGGGATCGTGCTGAACGAGGGCGCCTCGATCTCGATCCGCCGCGCCATGCCGATCTGGTTGAGCTGGCGGTCGGCAAAGGCGTGATCGCGCGAGGCGCCGATGCGTACCGAAACGTGGCCTGCCGCCAGGAAGGCATCGCGATCGGGTCCTTGCCCGGCAAAGGCCGGGTTCTGCGCCCAACCCATCACCACATGGCGTTCCTCGCACAGCAGTTCGCTCGGGTGGTCGGACACGATGAACTGCTCGGGCGCGATCAGCAGGTCGGCGCGGCCTTCGCGCAGGTCGGCATGGGCAGCGTCGCTGGGCAGGACCAACTCGATGCGCATCCCCGGCGCCAGGCGCGGCAGGGCCTGAAGCACGGGGGCGAGCACGGCGGTTACCACATAGTCCGACGCCACCAGGCGGAAGGTGCGCTGCGTGGTGGTGGGATCGAACCGGCTGGCGGTGACCAGCATGGCTTCGACCGTGCGCAAGGTTTCGCGCACTTGCGGCACCAGCGCTTCGGCAAAGGCCGTGGGGTACATGCGCTTGCCCTGGGCCACCAGCAGGTCGTCGGCGAAGAATTCGCGCAGGCGGGTCAGCGCCGCGCTCATCGCCGGCTGGCTCAGGTTCATCTGCCGGGCGGCGGCGGAAACGCTGCGGTTTTCCAGCAGCACGTCGAACGCGGCAAGCAGGTTGAGATCGAGACCCTTGAAGCGCATGAATTGCCTGTCGATGGTTGGTGGCAGGATCGATCGATAGCATGGATTGATCGGTCTGTCCGCGTGCCAGCGCGCTTTTCACCTCATGAAACGGCAGGCACGCCGCGTCGTGGCGCGGGGCGCGGGGCAGGGATACACCCTTTCGGGCAAGGCCATGCGGGCACACACGCCACGCCGGCCGGCAGACGAGAGGGGATGATGACAAGGTCCATGCTGATCATGCTGGCGGCTGCCCTGCAGCTGCCGGCCCCGCCCGCCGGTGCCCAACCCGCGCAAGCGCCACAGCGCCTGGGGCAAGTCCAGCCACAGCGCGCCCCGGCGCAAGTCTATGCCAAGGTCTGCGGCTATTGCCACGGGCGCAACGTGGGGCCGATCATCCTGGGACGCCAGCTGCCGGCCGAGGCGGTGAAATACATCGTCCGCCATGGCCAGAACGCCATGCCCGCGTTTCGCCCCACCGAAATTTCCCCGGCTGAACTCGATGCCCTGTCGCAATGGGTTTCCACCAGCCCGGCCCGCAGCGAGGAGCACGGACAATGAGCCTGGACCTGGATCGACGCGGCCTGCTGGGCGCGGGGCTGGCCGGGGTGGCCAGCGTGGGTTGGGGCACCGGCGCCACGGCGGCCAAGCCGGCGCCGCTTGCCCCCGGCCGCAGCGTGGCCGACTTTGCCGGGGCGATGAAAGCCTTTCGCGGCGTGGTGGGTGCGGAATGGGTGTTTGGCGACGAGGAAGCCGTCGCCCCTTATGACAAGGCCTATATCCCCGATCCCGCGCACCGCTACAAACCGGTTGGCGCGGTGTGCCCGCAATCCTTGGAAGAAGTGCAGGCGATCGTGCGCATCGCCAACGAATATCGCCAGCCGCTGTGGACCGTCTCCACCGGCAAGAACATGGGCTATGGCATGACCTCGCCGGCCACGCCGGGCCAGGTCGTGCTCGATCTCAAGCGCATGAACCGCATCCTGGAAGTGGATGCGGAACTGGGCACCTGCCTGCTGGAGCCGGGCGTTACCTACCAGCAGCTCAAGGACTATCTCGACGAGAACAAGATCCCCTTGTGGATCGACGTGCCCACCGTGGGGCCGATTGCCTCGCCCGTGGGCAACACGCTCGATCGCGGGGTGGGGTACACGCCCTATGGCGAGCACTTCATGTTCCAGTGCGGCATGGAAGTGGTGTTGCCCAGCGGCGAAGTGATGCGCACCGGCATGGGCAGCATCAAGGGCAGCACCGCCTGGCAGGCGTTCAAATGGGGCTATGGCCCCTATCTGGACGGGCTGTTCACCCAATCGAACTTTGGCATCGTCACCAAGATGGGCATGTGGCTGATGCCGAGGCCCCCGGTCTACAAGCCGTTCATGGTGCGCCACGCCGAAATGGCCGACGTGCCCCGCATCATCGAGGCGATGCGCCCGCTGCGCGTGTCGAACTTGGTGGCCAACTGCAACCTGATGATGAGCGCCAGCTACCAGTTGGCTATGTTCAAGCGCCGCAACGAAATCGTGCCCGATGGCGCGCCGCTGGACGAGGCGAGCCTGAAAAAGGCGGCCAAGGCCAATGGCCTGGGCATGTGGAACACCTATTTCGCGCTCTATGGCACCGACCAGACGATTGCCGGGGTAGAGCCGATCATCCGCGCCAGCCTGACGGCAAGCGGTGGCGAAGTGCTGACGGCGGCGGAAATGGGCGACAACCCGTGGTTCCACCATCACCAGACGCTGATGCAGGGCGGCCTCAACCTCGACGAGATCGGTCTGCTGCGCTGGCGCGGATCGGGCGGCGGGCTGGCCTGGTTCGCTCCGGTGGCCGCCGCGCGCGGGGTGGAGGCGGAGCGGCAGACCGCCCTGGCCAAGGCCATCGTGGAGCGCCACGGCTTCGATTACACCGCCGCCTATGCCATCGGCTGGCGCGACCTGCACCACATCATTGCCCTGCTGTTCGACAAGGCCGATCCGGCCGAACACCAGCGGGCGGACGAATGCTATCGCGATCTGGTGGTGCAGTTCGGGGCCAAGGGCTGGGCCAGCTATCGCACCGGGGTCAATTCGATGGACCTGGTGGCGCAGCAATATGGCGAGGTGAACCGCCGCTTCAACGCAACGCTCAAACACGCGATCGATCCCAACGGGATCCTCTCGCCTGGCAAATCGGGGATCATCTGATGCGTTTTACCGGAAAGACCGTGGTGATGACCGGCGGCGCCACCGGCATCGGGGCGGCCACGGCCGTGGCCTTTGCCCGGGAAGGGGCAGCCGTGGTGATCGGGGACTGGAACGAGGAGGCGGCCCGCGTGGCCGAGGCGATCGTTGCGGCCGGCGGCAAGGCCGCGTTCCGCAAGGCCGATGTGCGCGATCCTGCCGTGCATGGCGATCTCGTCGCCTTGGCGCTCGACACGTATGGCTCTCTGGACATGGCGTTCAACAACGCCGGTGTCCTGCCGCCGCCGCTGCCGCTGCACGAAGTGCCGCCCGAAAACCTCGACCTGATCTTCGACGTGGACATCAAGGGCGTGTTCTATGCCATGCAGGCGCAGATCCGCCATTTCCTGAGCGTGGGCGGCGGCGCCATCGTCAACACCGCCTCGGTCGCCGGCGTGGTCGCCGATCCCAACATGTCACACTATGTGGCGGCCAAGCACGCCGTGGTCGGGCTGACCAAGGCGGCGGCGGTGGAATATTCCGCGCGCAATATCCGCATCAACGCTATCGCGCCCGGCTTCATCGCCACGCCGATGACCCAGGCCTGGCTCGACAGCGAGGATTTTCGGAAGGCGTTCTTTGCCCACAACGTATCGGGCCGCGCCGGCGCGCCCGAGGAAGTGGCCGGCACCGTGCTGCATCTGTGCAGCGACGCGGCCAGCTTCTGCAACGGCGCCCTGTTCGTGATCGACGGCGGCCAGACTTCTCATTGAGGAAGGTCGGCACATTGAGGGAGATACCTGTCATGAAGATGCGGATGTTCATCCTGGCCGCCGCGCTGCTCGGCGCGGCGCCGGCCCTGGCGCAATCGGCGGCCAAGCCGTTGCAATACGAAGTCATTCCCACCGGCCCGATCAGCATGTTCGCCAATGTCACCCTGATCAAGGGAGACAAGGACGCGGTGCTGGTGGACGTGCCGTTTGCCCGTTCCGATGCCTATCGCGTGGCGGCCGCGGTGCTCGACAGCGGCAAGCACTTGAAGACCATCGTGATCACCCATGATCATCCCGATCACTTCTTTGGGCTGGACGTGCTGGCCGATGCCTTTCCCGATGCGCAGATCGTGGCCAATCCCGTCGCCGCGCAAGACATGGCGCGGTCCATACCGATCAAGTTCAAGCGCTGGAGCGGGCAACTGGGCACCAACGCCCCGCGCCGCCCGGTGCAGCCCGTGGCCATGACCGGCGACAGTGTCGATCTGGAAGGGCACCGCTTGCAGGTCTTGGGGCCGATGCAGGGCGACCATGTGGATTCCACCGTGGTGTGGGACGCGCAAAGCCGCACGCTGGTGGCCGGAGACGTGCTCTATAACGGCGTCCACGTCTGGCTGGGCGAGCATACGCCGCAACGCTATGCCGCCTGGCTCGCCACGCTCGACCGGCTCGATGCGCTGCATCCGGTCACGGTCGTCGCCGGGCACCGCCATCCCGGCGCGCCGAACGACAATGGCGCGATCGGCTGGACGCGGGATTATATCAAGACCTTCGTGGCCGCGCGCGCGGCCAGCCATTCCGCGGCCGAAATCGCCGCGGCCATGAACAAGGCCTATCCCGACGCCACCGAAGTCTATGGTGGGTTCCTGCTCGGCACATCGAGCAAAGTGGGCGCCGGGGAAATTCCGCCCTGGGATGAGTGAATGGAAGAGGGCGTGACGCGGTGGCCCTTGGCCCCGCGTCACGCCACTCCGATCAGGCCTTGGCCGCCGCGATATAGGCGTCGATGCACTGGTCCAGCACGGGCAGCGGCATGGCGCCCGGCAGCAGGCCGGCATCGTGGAACTTGCGGATGTCGAACCGGTCGCGCAGCGCGGTGCGTGCCCTGTCGCGCAGGCGCAGCCAATCGAGCTTGCCCAGCATGTAGCTGCACGCCTGGCCCGGCCACACGCAATAGCGTTCCACTTCGGTGATCGCCATGGTTTCGGGATCGCCGATGGTGTCGGTGTAGAATTTCACCGCCTGTTCGCGGCTCCATCCCTTGGCGTGCATGCCGCTGTCCACCACCAGGCGCACGGCGCGGAAAATGCTGTCGTGCAACTGGCCGACATGGCCCAGCGGGTCGTTTTCATAAACGCCCATTTCCACCGCCAACTGCTCGGCATAGAGCGCCCAGCCTTCGCCATAGCCGGAGAAGAACTGGATCTTGCGCAGCGTGGGCAGGCCCGCTTCCTGCGCCAGCGAGAGTTGCAGGTGATGGCCCGGCACGCCTTCGTGATAGGTGAGGGTGGGCAGGGTCCAGCTCGGCACTTCGGCGGTGTCGCGCAGGTTGATGTAATAGGCGCCCGGCCGCGTACCGTCGAGCGAGCCGTTCTGGTAATACCCGCCCGGCGCGCCGGCTTCGATCGCCTTGGGCACGCGGCGGATGTTGAGCGCGGTCTTGGGCAGGGTGCCGAAGTATTGCGGCAGGCGCGCTTCCATGGCCTCGACCTGGCGGTTGAGGTCAGCCAGCAGCTTGTCCTTGCCCGCATCGGTGTTGGGATAGCGGAACTTGGGATCGTCATAGAGCCCGCGCAGGCGCTGGCCCACGGTGCCCTGGGTATAGCCCTGGCTTTGCAGGATCGCGTCCACTTGCGCGCTTTGCTGCGCGATCAGTTCCAGGCCCGTGCGGTGGATTTCCTCGGGCGCCATGTCGCTGGTGGTATAGCTTTGCAGCGAGAGGCGGTAGAGTTCCTCGCCCTTGGGCAGGCGCGCCACGCCGGCGGTGTGCACTGCCTTGGGCAGCAGGCTTTCCAGCAGGGCAATCTGGCGATCGAGCGCGGGTTGCACGCGCTTGGCCACGATGGCCTGCGCGCGCGCATCCCATGGGCCGGCGATGTGCTGCTCGGCGGTGCGGCGGGTGATCGAGGAAACCAGGTTGGATTGCGCGGCGGGCACGTCGCGCAGGGCCTTCAACTGGGTGAGCGCCTTGGCCAGGATGAAATCGGGCGGCACCACGCCGGCGGCGCTATCATGGCGCACCGATTGGCTGTCCTGGTCGATCGCCGTGGCAAAGGCATCCAGGCGCGAAAGATAGGCATCGGCATCGGCGGCATTGGCGATGGTGTGCTGGCTATCGAGGAAATCGGGAATCTGCTGATAGCAGCCGGTCAACTGCGTCACGACATAGGGCGAACCCACGGTCGCGAACGTGCGGTTCATCGTATCGTTGAGCTGGGTGGAATAGAGGATGCTGGCATGGTTCCAGCGGTTGTTGCCGGTCAGCTTGGCTGCATCGATCTTGCGCAGCGCGGCCAGGTCGCGCGCGGTGCGGGCCTTGGCCTCTTCCCAGGCGTGGAGCGAGCGATCGTCCAGCCGCGCCTTGGCACCGGCGCGCGCACCGTTGTCCACGCCCAGGCCCGTGGCCATTTCCGGCGAATGGGCGAGTTGCTCGGCCAGCATCGCATCGAACAGGGTGTTGAGGCGGCGGTCTTCCGCGCTGCCTTCGGCGCTCGCCGGGCTGGTGCCGGGCGTTGCGGCACGAACCTGGCCAAGCGTGGAAAAGGCGGCCAGCCCGGCGCTGGCGACACCGGCCTTGAGGATGTGGCGGCGGTTCATCGGCAAATCCATTCTTGGGCGTTCAGGGGGCTGCCGCGCCCGCATTGGGGGGGCGCCGGGCGCGGCAGCGGGGGGATCGGGTCGTCGAGGGCACGACGACCACACCGCTGCGCTAGCCGATGGTTTCCGATGAAAGCAAAGCCGCCTGTCGATGCCAGCATGTCGTTGGCAGAATGGCGCAGGCGTGGGCGATCACGCCACCTGCGCGTTGTGGGCACGCTGCCGGCGCAGGAAATGCGCGCCGATGCAGGCGGCAAACACGGCCAGGCTCAAGGCCACCTGCAGGCGTTGATCGGGCATCAGCGCCATCATCACCAGCACTGCGATGATCCCGCCCACCGCGACCCATGAGATCACCGGGAAGGCCCAGACTTTCACCGCCAGTCTTTCGCCCGCCGCTTCCAGCCGGCGCCGCAGGGCGATCTGGCTTATCGAGATGAGCAGGTAGACGCACAGGATCGTCGCGCCCGACGATTGCAGCAGGAAGGTGAACAGCCCATCGGGCGAGAACACCGAGGTGAGCACCACGGCAAAGCCCGCCACGCCCGAAACCACGATGCCCAGCGCCGGCACCCGCCGCGGCGATACCCGCCCGAACGCGGCCGGGGCATCGCCGCGCTGGGCCATTTCAAACAGCATGCGCGAGGTGACGTAGATCGCCGAATTGAGGCACGAGACGATCGCGGTGAAGATCACCGCCCCGATCACGCCCTTGGCGCCGGGCACCTTGATGATCGACAGGGCGGCGACGAACGGGGATTGTCCGGAAACGACCGTATCCCACGGCAGGATCGCCAGGATCACCGCGATCGAGCCGATGTAGAAGAACATGATGCGCAACGTGACGGTGCGCGCCGCCCGCACGATGTTGCGCGCCGGGTCTTCGGTTTCCACCGCGGCGATGGTCGCCACTTCGGAACCCATCATCGAAAAGATCACCACTGGAATTGCGGTGAACGCCGCGCCTAGCCCGGTGGGAAAGGCGCCGCCATGGTTGGCAAAGTTGCTGGTCAGACGTGCCAGCCCCGGCCCGAACCCAAAGATGTAGGCCAGGCCCAGCGCCATGAAACCGACTATCGTCACGACCTTGAGCGAGGCGAACCAGAACTCGAACTCGCCATAGGTCTTGACCGAGAACAGGTTGACCATGGTCATTGCCGCGATCAGCAGCGCAGCCAGCGCCCACATCGGCAGGGGAATGAACGGCATCAGCATGTTCGCCCCGGCAATCGCCTCAACCGCGATGGTGATCACCCAGAAATAGTAATAGAGCCAGGCCGTGGTGAAGCCCGCCCAGGGCCCCAGGCCCAGCGCGGCATAGCCGGTGAACGAGCCCACGCCGGGCCGCGCCATGGCCATTTCGCCCAGCATGCGCATGATCACGAAAACCAGCAGGCCGCACAGCGCATAAGTCAGCAGCACTGCCGGCCCGGCGATATGGATCGCCGCGCTCGAACCCACGAAGATGCCGGCGCCGATGATCCCCCCGATCGAGATCATGGTGACGTGGCGCGCTTTGAGCGAATGGGCCAGCGCTTCGCCGGGGGGAGATGCAGACATGATCAGTGACTCGCTTTCTTGGCAGACTGCTGGGCGCGATAGCCACGCGCCTGCTGGTCGATCAGATAGGCATGGATGGCTTCCACATCGGCTTTTGTCACCACGTCATCGAAGCGGGCCATGCCCAGCGGCGCCAGCGCCCCTTTGAGCACGATGTCGTTGAACAGGCCATGCACCTCGCGCGGCAGGCGCGACAGGTCGGGCGTGACGCCCGGCGTACCCAGCACGTGGCAGCGGGAGCAGTTTTCGGTGAACTTGTCCTCGCCGCGCGCGATCAGTGCCGGGCTGGCCTTGAGCGGTGGTGGCGCGGGATAGGGCAGCGGCTCGCGCTTGTCGGGCATGGGCACGGCGCCGCCGCCCAGCTTGAACACCAGGATGCGGTTGGCGTTGCGGTTGCCATAGGCGGCACTGGAGGGGGGAATCGGGAACGTGATGCCCGATCCGCCATAGCCGGCCTGCACCGCCACGTATTGCACGCCCGCGATTTTGTAGGTCATCGGCGCGGCCATGATGTGGCTGCCGGTGTGGATCGTCTTGATCGGCGCGCCGGTGCGGGCGTTGTAGATCCACAAGCTGCCGTCGCCACGCCCCTGGAACACCAGGTTGCCCGCCGTGCTCAGCACCCCGCCATCATACCCACGCACCCCTTGCGAGGTGACGCGTTCCCACACCACTTTACGGGCCACCGGGTCCCACGCGCGCAGCACTTCGCGCACCAGCTTCACGCCGGGACGCTCCTTCTGCAATTCGTCCTTGGCCGGCAGCGGCCCCAGCGTGCGCTTGAGCGCGGCGGGATCGTAGAGATCGTCGGGGAAAATGCCGTCGGACGAGAAAAACCCTTCGAGATGGGTGAGCGAGCCGCCGTTGGCCTTCATGTTGAGCAGCACGTTGCCCGCGTCGATCGCCGGGATATAGACCAGGCCGGTCTGCGGGCTGAACGACATCGGGTTCCAGGTGTGCCCGCCGGCCCACGAGGGGTATACGTTCTTCGGGCTCTTGGAATAGTCCGCCTGCTGCGTGACCATGGGACGGCCGGTCGCCAGGTCCACGCCCTTGGCCCAATTCACATAGGTGAACGGATCGGCCGACAGAAGTTTGCCGGTTTTCAGGTCCAGCGTGTAGAAAAAGCCGTTCTTGCAGGCCTGCATCACCACGCGGCGGGGCTGGCCGCCCAGGTCCAGGTTGGCGAACACGAACTTCTGGACCGCGTCATAGTCCCACTCGTCGCCCGGCGTGGTCTGGTAGTACCAGTTCATCCGCCCGCTCTGGGCGTTGACCGCGATGATCGAGGCGTTGAAGAGATCGTCGTGGCGCTTGCCGTCGGCAGACCGCAGATAGGGGGAGGCATTGCCGGTGCCGAACACGATCTGGTCGGTTTCGGGATCGTAGGACAGCCCGTCCCACACGGTGCCGCCGTTCTGGGTGCGTCCGTCGCGGTTGGGGCCCCACGACTTGGCGGCCCGTTCGAGTTCGGGATGCTCGAACGGCTGGCCCGGCGCGGGCGGCACGGTGAAGAAGCGCCATTTGAACGCGCCGGTCTTGATGTCCCAGGCGGAGATATAGCCGCGCAGGTCGCCATCGCCGATATCGGCCCCGGCGTTGCCGATCACCACGCTGTCTTTGGTGAGGACCACCGCGCCGGTGGAGGCATAGGGCTGCTTGTGGTTGACGATGGTATCCGCGATCCAGCGCGCCTGGCCGGTCTTGGCGTCGATCGCGTGGAGCCGCCCGTCTTCCGAAGCGACGAAGACCGTGCCGTCCCGATAGGCGACGCCCCGGTTGACCACGTCGCAGCAGGCGTTGCGCCCCCACTGACCATCCACCTGCGGATCGTATTGCCACAGCAATTTGCCGGTGGCGGCATCGAGGGCGTAGACATTGCCCCAGATGCCCGAGGTGTACATGACCCCGTCGATCACCAGCGGCGTTGCTTCCTGCCCCCGTTCGGTGCCCATGTCATAGGACCAGGCATAGCCCAGATCGCCCGCGTTGGTTTCGTTGATATCGGATAGCGCGGAAAACCACGTGCCGGCGGTATCTCCCCCGGTCAGCGGCCATTCCGCCCCGGCGAGCGGCGCGGCAGCACGATGGCCCGGCGTATCGGACGCGACATCGGCGCGGGCGCTGGTGCAGGCGTTGAGCAGCAGCGCGCCCGAGCTAAGCACGGCGGAGGCAAGCAGGAGCAGGGCGGGCCGGCGCAGGTTTCTGGCGCGCAGGGTTTTCATGGGCTGGCACTTTCCGGCGGGGGAGGGCGTTTGGCAAGATAGATCACAGTTTATCCACAGCCGCAATCGCCGACCGCCGCCCGCCCATTCGGCGCGAGGCATCGCGTGCGCCATGGCCATCATGACCAAGGCCCGAACCCTTTGCCGGGGTTCGGGCCTTGTCTGTCGGGGTGATCAGTTGCCGAAGTTGACCCGGGCGGTGAGGCCCCAGGTGCGCGGCTTGCCATAGACGCTGAGCGCATCGCCCCAATAGAGCGACCCGTCGAACGCGTAGGAGCGATAGACCCGGTTGAACAGGTTGTTGACGAAGAACGCCAGTTCCAGCCTGTTGCCCGCCGGGATCACGCCGATGCGCGCGTTTTCCACGTGGTAGGCGCCTTCACGCTCGTCGGGCGCGCAGAGCACCGAGAAGCAGAACTTGCCGGTGTAGAGTGCATCGCCCTGGAGCGAAACGCGCGCGCCGCCCAGGCCGAACTCATAGCGGACCAGGGCATTGCCGGAAAAGCCCGGCGCCTGCGGCAGATCGTGGTTCACCACCGTGACGCCATCGGGCAGCAGCACGTTCTTGACCTTGCTGTCCTGGACCGCGGCCGAGGCCTGGAGCGTGAAGCCCTCGATCGGGTGGGCGGTCAATTCGGCTTCCACGCCCTTGATCGTGGCGGGCAGGTTGCGCACCAGCTGCGTATAGCCGACCTGAACATAGGCCTGGTAGTTCTTGTAATCATAATAGAACGCCGCAAGGTTGAACTGCACGTCCGGGCCGATCTTGGTCTTCAGCCCCACTTCGTAGTCATTGAGCGTTTCCGGCCGGTAAGGGATGTTGTTGAGCGTATCGATCAACGCCTGGCCGGGGAACGGCGTGCCGGTGGAAAACGTGAACCCGCCTGACTTGGAGCCGCGGTTGTAGCTGGCATAGAGCAGCGTGTCGGGGCCGGGCTTGTAATCCAGCTCTGCCCGCGCGGTGACGCCGTCATAGGTGGGCTTGGCCGCCGAAGGGGTGACCGTGATGCCGGCCGCATCGGCAGCGCCGGTGGGATCGAAGAAATTGATCCCGCTAGGCCCCCAGTTCACCGTCAGGCCCGAGATCGACTCCTTCGCCGTGTACCAGGCCAGCTTGCTGTCACGCCAATAGCGCGCGCCCAGGATCAGCTTGAAGTGATCGTCGAACTTGTATTCGTCCTGCGCGAACACGGCGAAAGACTTGGTGCGCTGATAGAACCGCACGGTGGGATCGTACTGGTCGAACGGGGTGGCGTACTTGGCGCCATAGTTGCCGGTCAGCAGCATGCCGAAGGCGCCGAACGCCAGGTAGTTGTTGCCGAAACGGGTGGCGGCGCGCAGTTCCTGGGTGATCTGCTGGGTGCGGGCGCGCTGGTAGAAAATCGTGCCCGAGGCATAGCAGGTGATGCTCGGCGCGGTGGCGCAGGGCCCGGTGGTATAGGGCGGCAGCGCCACCCCTTCCTGATAGGGCAGGCCCGGCACGCCATCATCGCTTTCGATATAGAACTTGGCGAGGTTCTGGTAATCGGTGATCGAGGTGACGTCGAACGCGCCCAGCTTGGCTTCCAGGCGCAGCGTGGCGGCAAACTGCTTGCGGTTCACATAGTTTTCGCCCGCGCTATAGGTCTGCCACGGGTTGCCACCCTGGGTGGCGGTGATCGCCGGATTGGCATAGCCATTGGCGACCGAGCCGGGCACGCCGTTGTTGTAGGACGTGCCGCCGTAGTTGTTCCAATAATCGCAGACCTGGTTGGCGGCGAGGAATTCGCCCTGGAATTGCGCATTGGGGCAGGCCGGGGTGAGGGTATAGACGCCGGCCTGGCGCTCGTGATCGGCCTGGGCATAGCGCACCGTCAGGCGGGCGCGGAAATCGCTGGACGGGTCCCACTGCA
Source organism: Novosphingobium rhizosphaerae (assembly GCF_050920675.1). Lineage (NCBI taxonomy): Bacteria > Pseudomonadati > Pseudomonadota > Alphaproteobacteria > Sphingomonadales > Sphingomonadaceae > Novosphingobium > Novosphingobium rhizosphaerae. The sequence continues at coordinate 3,634,048 of NZ_CP137861.1, read as the reverse complement.
GGATACCGCGCGTGGCCCAGTGGTTGTTGGCGCCCAGATCCGCGCCACCGGGCAGCAGGTTCTTGATATAGCCGGAATCGCGATCGTAGATGCCCGAAATGCGCGCGGCCAGGGTATCGGTGAGCCCGCCGTTGAGCGCGCCTTCGAACACCGACTGGTTGAAGCTGCCGGTGGTGGCGGAAACATAACCGCCGAAATCGTGCGTGGGCTGGTTGGAAATGAACTGCACCGCGCCGCCGGTGGCGTTGCGGCCGAACAGGGTGCCCTGCGGCCCGCGCAGCGCTTCGGTGCGGGCGAGGTCGAAGATCGGGAAGCTGGCCGTGGTGATCGAGGCGGCGTAGCTATCGTCCTGATAGACCGCGACGGGCGGTTCCTGCTGGTCGCCATAGTCGTTTTGCGACACGCCGCGAATGTTGAACACCACCTGGCTGGAGCCATAGGCATTGTACTTCAGGTTGGGGATGGCGCGGACGATATCGGTGGCGTTGTTGATGTTGAGCGCGCGCAGGTCCTTGGCCGAAATGACCGAGACCGCGATGCCGACATCGTTGAGCTTCTGTTCGCGGCGCTGCGCGGTCACCACGATATCGCCGCTGCCGGTTTCAGCCTGCGGCGCGACAGCCGGGGCATCCGCCGGGGCGGCGGTTTGCGCCTGGGCCACGCCGGGCACCAAGGCGACCGCCGGCATCATGGCGGTGGCCGCCAGGGCCATGCCGCGCAAGCGGCGGCGCGTTGCGGATGAAGATTTTTGTTTGTTTTGATCGAGGCCAAGGCCCGAAAGCACCAGGTTACGCATGACAGCTTCCCTCCAAGCCGGCCCCTCGTTGTGGGGGCACAATACCTGCACCCGGATCGTGCATCAGGAACGCAGGCGCAGCAACCCTCTGGCAACAGAGTGAAAGCCCTGGCAAGCTAAGCGGAAGTGTTGCGGACTTTGGGTGTATAGTGCTGATTAAATTAGATTAACTCGGAATTTCCGGTTGCTTTTGGTAATAACACCTACTTACTACTCTCATTAACTTGCCTAATGGCGGGATAGGCTGGGCGGGGGCGGCGTTCGGCAACGGCCAGGGCATCGTGTCAGAGGCCCGGCGAGGAGTCGTCCAAGGGGCCGGATCACCCTTTCGGGAAGCACTATTTCTAATCCCTCGCATTAGTTTGTGAAATGGTGCAGTGCCGTGATTGCGAAGGCGCACGCGCTGGCATAGCGCTATTGTCAACAGGCAGCCAAGCAAAGCCGAGGCATGACATGAAGACTACTGCGCGCGTTGTGGTGATTGGTGGCGGCGTCGTCGGCGTCAGCACGTTGTATCACCTGGCCAAGATGGGCTGGTCCGATGTCGTGCTGATCGAGCGCAAGGAGCTGACCTCTGGGTCCACCTGGCACGCCGCCGGCCTGCTGCCGCTGTTTAACCTGTCCTATTCGGTGGGCAAGCTGCACCAGTATTCGGTGGATCTCTATCCCAGCCTGGAGGCCGAAACCGAACTCAACGTCGGCTTTTCGCGGGTGTCCAATATCCGCCTGGCCAACAGCCCGGACCGGATGGACGAATACCGCTATTACGCGGGCGTGGCCAAGACCATCGGGGTCGACGTCAATTTTCTGACGCCCGAACAAGTGCATGAAATCTGGCCGCTGGCGCAGATGGATGGCGTGCTCGGCGCGATCCAGCACCCGGCCGATGGCTATATCCAGCCGGCCGACCTGACCCAGGCCCTGGCCAAGGGCGCGCGCCAGCGCGGCGCCATGATCATGCGCAACACCACGGTCACGGGCATCACGCAAAAGCCGAACGGCGAATGGGTGGTGGCAACCGACCAGGGCGAGATCACCTGCGAGCATGTGGTTTCGGCCACCGGCAGCTTTGCCCGCCAGACCGGCGCGATGGTCGGCCTGGACGTGCCGGTGATCCCGGTTGAGCATCAGTACATCGTGACCGAGCAGCACCCGGCCATCATGGAGCGCCGCGCCAAGGGCCTGCCCGAAATGGGCGTGCTGCGCGAAAGCGATTCGAGCTGGTACATGCGCGAGGAAGCCGGCGGCCTGCTGCTTGGCCCCTACGAAGTGGGCGCGCCGGCCTGCTATGTGAAGGGTCCGGCGGCCAACAGCGAATACGAACTGTTCCCCGATGCGCTCGAACGCCTGGAGCCCTATATCCTCTCGGCCATCGAGCGCGTGCCCGCCTTTGGCGAGCTGGGAATCAAGAAGGTTTACAACGGTGCCATCGCCTACACGCCCGACGGGTCGCCCATCGTCGGACCGGCGCCGGGGCTGAAGAATTTCTGGCTCAATGAAGGCCACAGCTTCGGCATCACGGCGGCAGGCGGCGCGGGTTGGCAGCTCGCCCACTGGATCGTGGGCGGAGAACCCACCATCGACATGATGGGTGTGGACCCGCGCCGCTTCGGCACCTATGCCGATGAAGGCTATCTCATCGAAAAGAATGAGGAAGCCTATGCCAAGGTGTTCACCGTCCACTACCCGGACGAAGAGCGCGAGGCCGCGCGGCCCCTGCGCCAGACGCCCTGCTATGACCGGATGAAGGCGCTTGGCGCGGTGTTCGGCAGCGTGTTCGGCTGGGAGCGCCCCAACTGGTTCGCGCCCGCAGGCTACGAGCTGAGCGAGGCTGATCTCGACAAGCCCGAGACGCTGCTCAACCACAACCACCCCGATGTGCCGGGCGCGCCGATCCGCGAAAAGTGGTCGTTCCGCCGCTCCAACTATTTCGAGCATGTTGGCAACGAATGCCGCCATGTGTCGGAAAAGGTTGGCATCCAGGACATGAGCGCCTTTGCCAAGTGCCTCATTTCCGGCCCCGGTGCGGAAGAATGGCTGGGCAAGCTCTTGTCCAACGCTATCCCGAAGAAGATCGGCCGCGTCACGCTGTCCTACCTGCTCACCCCGGCCGGCGGCGTGCGCAGCGAATTCACCGTCTACAAGCGCGGCCCGCAGAGCTACTATCTGGTTTCGGCCGGCGCCCTGGAATCGCATGACCACGATTACCTGATCAAGGCGCTGCCCGCCGATGGTTCGGTGAAGTTCGAGCGGCTGACCACGGCGATGGGCGTGCTGGTCCTCGCCGGGCCGCGGGCGCGCGACGTGCTGGCCAAGGTGACGCACACCGACTTGTCGAACGAGGCCTTCCCCTGGCTGACCGGCAAGCGCATTTCCATCGGCGCCGCGCCGTGCGACGCGCTGCGGGTGAATTTCATCGGCGAACTGGGCTGGGAATTCCACCACCCGATCGAGATGCAGAACTACATCTTCGACAAGCTGATGGCCGCCGGCGCCGAATTCGACATCAAGCCCTTTGGCATCCGGGCGATGACGTCGATGGCGCTGGAGAAGAGCTACAAGCTGATCCCCCGCGAACTGTCGGTGGAATACAACGCGCTGGAAAGCGGGCTTGAGCGCTTCATTTCGTTCAAGAAGCCGGACTTCGTTGGCCGTGACGGGCTGCTGGCGAAGAAGGAAACCGGCCTTTCCTGGAACCTTGTTACCCTGGAGGTGCTGGGCGTTACCGATGCCGATGCCCGCGGCTCCGAAGCAATCTATCGCGATGGACAACTTGTTGGCCGCGCCACGTCGGGCGGCTATGGTTGGCGCACGGCCAAGTCGCTGGCGCTGGCGATGATCGCACCCGAACACGCAAACCTTGGCACCGAGCTGGAAATTTCCATTCTCGGCACGGTGCACAAGGCCGTGGTGATCCCAGACTCGCCCTTCGACCCCGAAAACCTTGCCTTGCGGAGCTAGTCCCATGCGCGATTTGGAATCGATTGCCGAACTGCTGAACCAGGATCGTCCCGGATATACCTTGCCCCAGGCGCTCTATACGAGCGAGCAGGCGTTCAAGTTCGATACCGAGGTCATGCTCAAGTCGGTGTGGCTCTATGCCTGCACCGTGGCCCACGTGAAGAACCCCGGCGATTTCTATGTGTTCGAAATGGCCAACAATTCGGTGTTCATCGTGCGCGGCCGGGATGGCGCGATCCGCGCGTTCTACAACACCTGCACCCATCGCGGCTCGCGCATCTGCCAGGTGCAGGCCGGCACGATGCCGCGCATCATGTGCCCCTATCATTTCTGGACATTCGGGCTGGACGGCAAGCTGATCGCTGCGCGCGGCATGCCCGAAGGCTTTGACAAGAGCGCGCATGCCCTGCGCGAAGTGGCGCTGGAAAATTGCGGCGGCCTGCTGTTCATCTGCCTGGCGGAAAATCCGCCGCCGATCGACCGCGCCAAGGCCGACATCGCTGCGGCGATCGGCATCTACAACCTGGACAAGCTGAAAGTGGCGGCGGTGGAAGACCTGCACGACACGGCCAACTGGAAGCTGGTCATGGAAAACAACCGCGAGTGCTATCACTGCGAGGCGAACCATCCCGAACTGCTCAATTCGCTGAGCGGATCGGGCTTTGGCCGGGGCAACCCGGAAGATGGCGATGCCAGCGACGAAGCCGATGTGGCCGACCAGGTGGAGCACTGGAAGGCGCTGGGCGTGTGGCAGGACCTGGTCGAATTCCCTGATGGCGGCTGGCACCGGGTGGGGCGGCTGGGCCTGGCCCATGGTGCGCTGTCTCAGACGATCGACGGACAGCCGGCGTCACGGAAGCTGATCTGGTCGGTCGATCATGCCGAGCCGACCAGCGTTTCGGTGTGGACCCAGCCCAATTCTTGGCACCATTTCTGCTGTGACCATGTCGTCACGTTCAGCGTGATGCCGCAGGGGCCGGATCGTTCGATCCTGCGCACCTCGTGGCTGGTCCACGAAGACGCCGTGGAAGGCGAGGACTACACCGTCGAGAACCTGACGCACGTATGGAAAGCCACCAATCGCCAGGATCGGCGCCTTGCCGAAATGAACCACGCCGGCATTGCCACCGATGGCTATCGTCCCGGGCCTTATGCCCTGGAGGAAAACCTCGTCGATGCCTTCAAGACCTTCTACGTCGAGCGCGGCAAGGCTGCGCTGGAAGCGGCAGGACAATCCTGAGATGATGCGCTTTTCCGGGCTCAATCTTATCGCGCAGGCCTTTTCGGGGCACCAGTCGTGGCCCGAACAGTGGCCCGACAAGGCGCCCAAGGCGGCCTACGACGTGATCATCGTGGGCGCCGGCGGGCACGGCCTGGGCGCGGCCTATTACCTGGCGGCCAAGTACGGGATCACCAATGTGGCGGTGATCGAAAAGGGCTGGCTGGGCGGTGGCAACACCGGGCGCAACACCACGATCATCCGTTCGAACTACCTCTACGATGAAAGCGCCCACCTCTATGACCACGCGGTCAAGCTGTGGGACGGGTTGAGCCAGGAGCTCAACTACAACGTGATGTATTCGAAGCGGGGCGTGCTGATGCTCGCGCACAACGTGCACGACATCCAGAGCTTCAAGCGCCACATCCACGCCAACCGGTTGAACGGCGTGGACAATGAATGGCTCACCCCGGAAGAGTGCCAGGCCTATTGCCCGCCGCTCGATATTTCGCCCAATGCGCGCCATCCGGTGCTGGGCGGCGCGTTGCAGCGGCGCGGTGGCACCGCCCGGCACGATAGCGTGGCCTGGGGCTATGCCCGCAAGGCCACGGCGCTGGGCGTGGACATCATCCAGAACTGCGCCGTCACCGGCATTCGCCGGGGCGCGGATGGCGCGGTGTTGGGGGTGGAGACCGAGCGCGGTTTCATCGGCGCCAAGAAGATCGGCGTTTCGGCGGCGGGTAACACTTCGGTCGTGATGAACATGGCGGGTCTGGAATTCCCGCTGGAAAGCTATCCGCTCCAGGCGCTGGTGTCCGAACCGGTCAAGCCGATCTTCCCTTGCGTGGTCATGTCCAACACCGTCCACGCCTATATCAGCCAGTCCGACAAGGGCGAGCTGGTGATCGGCGCGGGGACCGACCAGTATACCTCGTATTCGCAGCGCGGCGCCTTGCACATCATCGAGCATACGCTGGCGGCGATCTGCGAGATTTTCCCGATCTTTACCCGCATGCGCATGTTGCGCACCTGGGGCGGGATCGTGGACGTGACGCCCGATCGCTCGCCCATCCTGGGCAAGACCCCGGTGGCTGGGCTCTATGTCAATTGCGGGTGGGGCACCGGCGGGTTCAAGGCGACGCCAGGCGCGGCGGACCTTTTGGCCCATACCATCGCCCACGATGCGCCCCATGCGATCAACGCGCCGTTCAACCTGGATCGCTTCCGCAACGGGCGGCTGATCGACGAGGCGGCCGCGGCCGCCGTGGCCCACTGAGCAAGGGGCAGGAGCCAAGCCATGCTGTTGATTCGTTGCCCCTATTGCGAAGAAGACCGCCCCGAGGTGGAATTCGTCTATGGCGGGGAGGCGCATATCGCCCGGCCGCTCGACCCGGCCGCGCTGAGCGATCAGGATTGGGAGCATTACCTCTACATCCGCCGCAACCCGCGCGGGCGGCACCATGAACGCTGGCGCCACACCCACGGCTGCGGACGCTTTTTCAACGCGGTGCGCGACACCGTAAGCGACCGTTTCGAACAAACCTACAAGGCCGGAGAAGCGCGCCGATGAGCGGCTATCGTCTTCCTGCCGGCGGCCGGATCAACCGCGCCGCGCCGCTGGATTTCACCTTTGACGGCCGCGCGCATCGTGGCTTTGCCGGAGACAGCCTGGCTTCGGCGCTGGTCGCGTCGGGCCAGATGCTGTTCGGCCGCTCGTTCAAGTATCACCGCCCGCGCGGGATCCTGGGCATGGGGACGGAAGAGCCCAACGCGCTGGTGACGGTGGATCGCGGCGAAACCGGGCCGGGCTGGGGCCGCGCCACGCCCAACCTGCGCGCGCCGTCCGTCGCGCTGTATCAGGGGCTGGACGCGCAGAGCCAGAACCGCTTCCCTTCGCTCAAGTTCGACCTGGGCGCGGTGAACGACCGGCTGGGCGCGCTGTTTCCCGCCGGGTTCTACAACAAGACCTTCATGTGGCCGCGCTCGGCCTGGGAAAAGCTCTATGAGCCGGCGATCCGCCGCATGGCCGGGCTGGGTGCCAGCCCGACGACGCGCGATCCCGATCATTACGACGCGACCTATGCCCATTGCGAAGTCTTGGTAGTGGGCGGTGGCTTGGCCGGCATCGACGCCGCGCTGGCGGCGGCGCAAGGTGGCAGCCGGGTGATCCTGATCGACGAACAGGAAGAACTGGGCGGTGGTGCGCTGTCTGACCAGGCGCTGTGGGGCGAAGTGGCGGACAAGGCGATGGCGCTGCGCCGACTGGACAACGTGACGGTGCTGACCCGCACCACGGCTTTTGGCTATTACCACCAGAACTTCGTGGGCGCGGTGGAGCAACTCACCGATCATCTGGCGCCGGGTGAGGCCAAGGGTGCGCGCGAGCGGCTGTGGCGCATCCGCGCGGGCGAAGTGGTGCTGGCGCAAGGCGCGATCGAGCGCCCGCTGGTGTTCGATGGCAACGATGTGCCAGGCGTGATGCTGTCGAGCGCAGGCCGCACCCTGGCCGTGCGCTATGGCGTGGCGGTGGGCCGCGCCGTGGCGGTGATGGCGGTGCACGACAGCGGCTGGCGCGATGCGCTGGCGCTCACGGCCGCGGGCGTCAACGTGGTGGCTGTGATCGACTTGCGCGCGCAAGTGGCCGCCGACCTGGTCGGCGCCGTGCGCGCGGCAGGCATTGCCGTGCATCTGGGCCACGCGGTGACGGGCGTTTCGGGCCGCCATGGCGTTTCCGGCATCACCTTTGCCGCCGATGGCACCGGCCATTCGCAGCAACTGGCCGTGGATGCGCTGCTGATGGCCGGCGGGTGGACGCCCACGGTGCATTTGTGGAGCCACGCCAAGGGCAGCCTGCGCTGGGACGCCGGATGGGGCGCTTATCTGCCCGACGTGCCACAGGAAAACTGCCGCGCCGTGGGCGCTGGTGCCGGGGCTTGGGATCTGGGCAGCGGCCTGGCGCTGGGTACGCTGCCCGGCCCCAAGCCGATCTGGCAGACCAAGGCTTTCGTCGATTTCCAGAATGACGTGAAAGCGCGCGACATCGATCTGGCTGTGCGCGAGGGCATGCGCTCGATCGAGCACATCAAGCGCTATACCACCAACGGCATGGCGACCGACCAGGGCAAGACCAGCAACCTCAATGGGTTGCAGATCGCCTCGGGCAGCTTGGGGCGTGCCGTGACCGATATCGGCCTCACCACGTTCCGCCCGCCCTATACGCCGCAAACCTTTGGCGCATTGATGGGGCACCACAAGGACGCGCTATTCCAGCCGATCCGCAAGACGGTGATCGATGGCTGGGCCGATGCGCGCGGTGCGGTGTTCGAGAACGTGGCGCAGTGGCGCCGTGCGCGCTATTTCCCGCAAGGGAGCGAGGACATGCACGCCGCCGTGGCGCGCGAATGCCTGGCCGTGCGCCGCCAGGTGGGTATGTTCGATGCCTCCACCCTGGGCAAGATCGAAGTGGTCGGGCCGGATGCCGCCGAATTCCTCAACCGCATGTACACCAACCCGTGGAAGGCCTTGGCGCCGGGCCGCTGCCGCTATGGCCTGCTGTTGCGCGAGGACGGGTTCATCACCGACGATGGCGTTTCGGCGCGGCTGGCGCCCGACCGCTTTCACCTGACCACCACGACCGGCGGCGCGGCGCGCGTGCTGGCGATGATGGAAGACTATCTCCAGACCGAATGGAGCGATCTGGACGTCTGGCTGACCAGCACGACCGAGCAATGGGCGGTGATCGCCGTGCAAGGCCCGCTGGCGCGCGATGTGATTGCGCCGCTGGTGGAAGGCATCGACCTGTCGCGCGAAGCCTTCCCGCACATGGCCATTCGCGAGGGGCGCATCTGCGGCGTGCCGACACGGCTGTTCCGCGTGAGCTTTACCGGCGAACTCGGCTATGAAGTCAACGTGCCGGCCGAGCATGGCCGCATGGTGTGGGAAGCGATCCACGCCGCCGGCCAGCCGCACGGCATCACCCCTTATGGCACCGAGACGATGCACGTCCTGCGCGCCGAAAAGGGCTATGTCATCGTTGGCCAGGATACCGATGGCACGCTGACGCCCGATGACGCCGGCATGGCCTGGGCCGTGGGCGCCAAGAAGCCCGACTTCGTGGGCAAGCGTTCGCTGGCGCGGCCCGACATGACCGCACCAGGGCGCAAGCAACTGGTCGGGCTGTTGACCGAAGATCCGAACGAGGTGCTGGAGGAAGGCGCACAGATCGTGGCCGATCCGGCCCAGCCGGTGCCGATGACGATGCTGGGCCACGTCACCTCGTCGTATCACAGTGCCACGTTGGGGCGGTCGATCGCCATGGCCGTGATCGCCGATGGCCGCGCGCGCGATGGCCAGGTGATCCATGTGCCGATGCCTGGGCGTACGATCCGCGCGCGGGTCACGGCCAGCACGGTGTTCTATGATGCGCAAGGGAGCCGCCTCGATGTCTGACGCCATTGCGATTCCCCCGCTGGCCGTGGCCGGCACCGACCTGGCGCTGGAAAACAACGCGGTCCTGCCCGGCGGCGTGACGCTGACGTTGGAGCCGCCGGCAAGCCGCTGGTCCTTGCGCGCGCGCACGGCCGAGGCGCTTGGTGCCGTGATCGGCCGCGCCGTGCCGACCCGCATCGGCGAGACACTGGATGGCATCGCCTGCCTTGGTCCTGATGAATGGCTGGCCGATCTGCCCGCCGGAACCGTCGTGCCCGACGGTGCTGGGCAGCCCGTCAGCGTGGTGGACGTGTCCGCGCGCGGCGTGGTGATCCGCGTGGAAGGCGCCAGTGCCGCGCGGGTGCTGTGTTCGGGCTGCCCGCTTGATCTCGAACGCTTTGCCGTGGGCCGGGCCACGCGCACGGTGTTCGAGACGGTGGAAGTGATCGTCTGGCGCGAACAGGCGGACATGTTTCGCGTGTTCGTGTGGCGCAGTTTTGCCCCTTGGCTGTGGCACGCGCTCAAGGCGGTGCAACTGGGCTGACGCTCAGTCGGGCCCGGGGTGCGCCGCGCCCTTGAAGCGCAAGGTGGCAACCAGGCCGTCGGCCTGCCAATCGAGCGTGATGGCGCCATCGCGCAGGCGCACGATGCGGTCGATCAGGTTAAGCCCCTGTCCGCCCTCGCGCGAGGTGGCCGCAACGGGACGGCTGGATTTTTCCTGCCACACGATCACCAGGTCGCCATCCTCGTCGCGGCTGGCGAGCCGGATCTCGCCACCATGGGCGATGGCGCCATGCTTGGATGAATTGACGGCGAATTCGCCCACGACGAGCGCGATGGTGTCGGCCAAGGCGCGGGCGATCGGGATGTCTTGCACGGCGTCCATCGCCACCGGGCAGAACCCGCTGCTGAAGGGCATGGTCAAGGCCTCGATCAGGTCGACCAGGCTGCATGGCACATCGCGGCTGGTGAATAGCGCCTGGGCACGGCCCATGGCCAGCAGCCGCTCGGCCATTTCGGTGGCGAATTCGGCGTTCTGTGCGTCCCCACGGGCAAAGCCGCGGATCAGGCTGGAAATCATCGTGTAGGTGTTCTTGAGGCGATGGTGCAGTTCGCGGGTGGCCGTTTCCAGCACCTGGCGGGCCAGTTCGGCGTCCGTCACGTCGCGCGAAACGGCCAGGTAGCTGATCAGGTTGCCCGTGTCATCGCACAGCGCCGAAACGCTCACGTCCCACCAGCGGCTTTTGCCCTTGGCCGTTGGGCAGTGCGCCCGGAACCGAGACATGCCGCCGTCCAGCGCTGCGGCATAGCCGCTCTCGATATGGGGCCTGGCTTCGGCAGGCCAAAGATCGGCCCACTGCTTGCCGATCACGTCGACGGGGGCATCGATTTCCATGGCGCAGATGCCGTTGGGGTTCATGTAGGCGACCGTGCCATCGAGCCCGATGACTTTCACGCAGTCTACGCTCTGGTCCAACGCGGTGGCCAGGGAGACGTGGGAAATTCCGGCAACTTGTTGGGAAAGTTTGATGTTCGTCATGTCTGCTGCCGGAGTTCCCCATCACATCCGGTCAGGCGGGCTGCGCGCGCACCTTCACGATTGCTATCAAATCGGTGGGAACGATCTTGGTTCCCGCGATCGGAGACAGATGGGCAATTTTTGGGCTTGGCGCCGAACACCGCAGCCCACGCTGCCTAGTTGCGCTCCACGACATTGGCGATCTCGTCGCACTTGCTGTCGCCCATTCGGGCGCAGGCGCGCAGCCAGAACAGCGCGGTCTTCTTGCTTTGCGGCACGCCTTCGCCCAGCGCATAGGCCAGGCCCAGGTTGCGCGCGCAGTCGGGCTGGTATTTCGAGGCGATGCGGGCGCATTTGGCATAGAGATCGCTGGCGATGGTGGAGTTCTTGCCCACGCCTTCGCCCTTGGCATAGCTGAGCGCCAGGTTGAACATCGCGCGCGGATCGTTGTGCCCGGCGGCCATGCCATACCAATAGACGGCTTTCTGCAGGTCTGCCGAAACCACGCTGTCATCGGAATAGATATCGCCAAGCGTGCCCATCGCATCCACGTCTCCGCCGCGGGCGCGCAATGTCAGCTTGCCGATATAGAGCGAGATTCGTTCGGCCTGCGCCCGCTGGCTTTCCTGCTGGCGTTGCCGCTCGGCCGCGGCCGCCAGAGCTGCATCGCCATCGTTCTGTCGGCTTTGCAGCATGGCATCGATGCCCGTCTCCAGCCGCCAGCCGCTGGCGTTTTCCACCACCAGCTTGCCGGTCATGCGCTCTTCCGTGCAGGTGCCGGCAAAGTGGGCGTCGCCCGACGCGCTGTCGAGCGCACAGGCGCCTGCCCGCACCGCGCCGCCCAGCGCGATGCGCTGGTTGAGGCCCGGTCCGGCCAGCGCCATGGTTGCCTGCATCGTGCCGTTGCGGATGGCCAGATCGATGCGGGCCGTGCCGGTCACGTCGCGGCGGCTGCGATAGGCCGTCGTCGAAAAGCCCAGGTCGATTCTTGTGCGGCCCAGGTTCAGCGAGGCCGGCGTGCGCTGGATGCGCCCGGCATTGCCGGAAAATTGGCCCGCGTAGACAAGATGGCCGCGAAAGGCAGCCTCTGTCGTGGGTGCGAGCGGCGTTTCCACGCGGTGCCAGACGCCGCCGGGATCGCGGCACACGCGCACTGGCACGGCGACATCGCCGCTGGTTGCCTGCATCGTCTTGCATTCGCGGCCGCCGCTTTCCTGTGCCACCGAATTGGCGGGAAGGGCAAGTATGGCAAGCGCAATGACAGTCAAGACCGCATTGGGCCTGAAATATAGCGACATAACCCAAATGGGGTACATACGGAAATGCCCTGTCTCGATTCGTTACTTCCGAACCATGCGGCTTGATGCTAGCATCTTCTAGAGTGAACCAGCATGGGGACGGGGGCTTATGCAAAAGAACCTTATTGCAATTGTCATGGTATTGTCTTCCTTGGGTCTTGTCTTGATGCCGGTGGAGGCGCAAGCCAAGTGCGGCGGTAATGGCGGGCAAGTGGCCGGGGCCGTGGTCGGCGGCGTATTGGGCGGCCTGTTGGGGCGCAGCGTGGCTGGCGGACGGGACAAGACCCTGGGCACCGTGCTGGGCGGCGCACTGGGCGTGGTCGTCGGCAGCCGGATCGGCAAGTCACTTGATCGCTGCGAGCAGGAGAAGATGGCCACGGCCACCGAAGCGGCGCTCAATGCCAAGGGCAGCGATCAGGCGTCGACACAGAAATGGACCAGCGAGACGCGGCCCGGCGTGGGCGGAACGGTGGTGGCCTCAACGCCCCAGGCCCAGCCCGACGGGCGCGTGTGCCGCAATGTCAGCCAGGTGAACTATGTGGATGGGCAGGAAATGAAGGACAATCCGCGGTTCTGTCGCACGCCGCCCAGCAGCGCCTGGGCGCCGGCCTGAGCCGCCGCGCCATGGCCAAGTTGAGGTGGGCGATCGCCCTTCCGGCCTGTCTGGCGCTGGCCGTGCCACCGGCTGGCGCCCAAGGCACCTATTGCGGGGCGGAGCCGCCCGACGCGGTTTTCGCCGTGCCCCATTTCGACGATGAGCAGATGACCTATTCGGTCATCGAGCAGGGTGGGGTGCGCGTGCTCTATGCCAGCGGCGGCGTGGGGGACGAGGAAGGCAGCCGCCTCGCCGCCGCGCTTTCGCAGGCGGGGAACGTGGACGAAGTGTGGCTATCCTCGCCCGGCGGCAATCTGGAGCAGGGCATGGCCATGGGCCGGGCGCTGCGCGCGCGCCGCGTGCTGGTGCGGGTGCCGCAAGGGCGCGCCTGCATCAGCGCCTGCACCGTGGCGTTCCTGGGCGGGGCGCTGCGCACCGTGGACAACGGCGGCTATTACGGCATTCACATGTTCTCGCTGTTCTTCGACAAGAAGGAAGCGGCGGCACGACAGGTGGAACTCATGAAGCTGCTGGTGGCGGCCGAGCGCGTGAAGAAGGGCACGTCTTCGGAAGTCTATCGCGAGATCATGATGGATTACGAACGCGGCACCGCGCTCGCGGCCGGACGGCTGGCCCGCTATCTGGTGGAAATGTCGGCCTCGCTGGAATTCCTGGGCGGCATGTTCGGCCAGCGCCAGCTTGGCGTGTGCTTTGTCAACGATACCGGCCTGCGGCGGTATAATATCGTCAACATCGAATAGGCGGCTTGGGAAAGGTGGTAGCGGGCAGGGGGCCGGAATTGGTGGGAACCGGGCGTTGGCGCAGGAACGATGCCGACCGTGCTTTATGAGCTTGGCTTGCCCCAATGGGCGCGGTGCCTATCGTCAAACTCAGCGCCGAAAATCCGGATCGCTTCTCTAAGAAGCTCTTGGCCCGCCGCGGAATAACCCGAAAGGGCAGCGTCATCCTCCAGCCCCATAAGTGCTGTCATGAAGTAGCCGTAGCAATCAGCCGGCGTGTCTTTGCCCGAGTTCTCAGCCATCATGCTACATAAATGTCAGTAGGCACTATCGTCCGCAAGTGGGCGCCAGCTGACTAGCGGCTTTGCCAAGCCCACTGCGCCGAACGGGCCGAGACTTGTGGGAGCGATCATTTCCTATCGAAGGTCACGACGTAAGCCTTGAGCAAATGAGGAAACGAAAACGACAGCTTCTCGAAGTAGGGCGCCGCCAGCTAAGCAGCCGGTGATTCCAGCGACCAGAAATATTTCGATATCGTTGTGGATGAAGGTCCAATCGCCATCTCGGCGCCAGATCAACGCGGCAACTGAAAGGCTTGCAACGCCGGCAATTGCCGCAGCCAACCTTAGAAACTTGGGAAGGAAAGCGCCAGCCGTCGTCACGACGGCGAGTATGATCAATAGGGCTGACCCGCTCACTCGATGTACCCCAGTTATACGACCTTCTTACCTCCAAGCACCTTCATGCCGCGCGTTGAGGTTATTGCCGCGCCAGCTTGCACGTATGCGGAACGTTCGCAATGTCCAACTGAGGACGGCAGCCGCTATGCCGTTTTGACTCGGCGCAGATCGCCAGCGGGAGCAAAGAACGGGGGCGGAAAGCGGACATTAGGAAACTGGTCGATATAGCGCCCCAATGAAACTCTACACTTCCGCAGGCCGAGAGCTACTCGATACAGGTGATGACCGGTCCGGCCACGACCTCGACAGCATCGATCTGTCTGGCCGTGATCTTCGCCAGGCGGATCTTGAAGGCTTCAACTTCAGTGACGCCAGCTTACGTTCGGCCGATCTCCGAAACGCCGACCTCTACTGGGCAATCATGTTCCGTGCCGATCTGACGGACGCTGATCTACGTGACGCGGTTTTGCGCGGTGCCGACCTGAAAGAGGCCAGACTGGCTGGTGCAGACCTGCGGGGTGCCAATCTTACCCAGGACAATGTCGGAGGAGCTACGCAACTGCAAGGTGCCTGCCTCGCCGACGCTAAGCTGCAAGGCGCGTTGCTGACTGGCGCTGAATACAATGATGCGACGCAATTCCCGCAGGGGTTCGACCCCGAAGCTCACGGGATGAGGAAGGCCACCCGCTGATCCAACTTGAACGTCGGCAACGGGGCGATTGCGGCCCAGCAACATGGTTCACGCCGCCATGGCTTCAGCCCAGCAGCGGCCCGGCCCAGGGGTGGGCGTTGATCAGCGGTGGCAAGACCTGGTCCAGCAGGGTTTCGCGCGCCAGCGAGGCGGTCTGGCCGGGCAGGTCGCCCAGTTCGCCCATGCGCGCCACCACCTGGATGCGCCGCGCGAAGCGGCCGCGTGGCAGCGGCTCGACCCGCAGTTGCGGCATCAGCTGGGGCAGGGCGGCCAGGCACAGCAGCGACGTGATGCTCCAGCCGATACCCATGCCCACGGTGGTCAATTGCTGGTGGATGATTTCCACCTCGATCACGTTGGGCAGGCGCAGCTTCATGCGGGTGAGCTGGCTTTCGATACGCTGGCCCATCCCGGTGTCGAGCGAATAGCGCACGAAGGGCAGGCGCTCGGCCACGTCGGCCGGTTCCACGCTGCCGGTGTGATCGGCCGGGAAGATCATCACGAAAGGATCGTCGATCACGTCGTGGTGTTCGATCCCCGGATGCTTTTCCAAGGTGTTGCTGCCCGTGACGAGCATGTCGCAGCGGCGGGCCAGGAATTCCTGCTGCTGCTTGAGCGAGATGCCCGAGCGCACGCGCCACGATCCCACGCGCATGCCGTGGCGGCGCAGGAGCGGCGCGGTCAGCAGGTTGGCCAGGCTTTCCGACATGCCCACCGTCAACTGGTCGATCGGCTGCTGCGCGCCTTCGCGCACTTCATCATAAGCGGTGCGGGCGTTGGCGAGCAGCTTGCGCGCGCGTTCGTGCAGGGCACGGCCCGACGGGGTGAGCCCCAGTGGCCGCAACGAGCGATCGAACAGCGGCGCACCGATGCCCTGTTCCAGCCGGGTGATGGTTTGCGAAACCGCCGACTGGGTGATGCGCAATTGCTGGGCGCAGGCCGTCATCCCGCCCAGTTCCACAGTCAGGACAAACACTTCCAAGCCGTGCAGATCGAATTCGGCGGGCAGGCGCATGGGCATTGATCCTCTGGGGCCGCCCTTTGCCGGCCCCCCGGTGTTTTCCTTGTGCCATCATGAAGCCTGAACTACCAGATTATATCTGCTTATTGTGTGTGCTGGCCCGTTCCTGTCGCGGGCAAGCCGTCCTATCAGGGTGGCAACCAGCGGAAGGGAGCTGACGTGGCGCTTTTGAAACCGGATTTCGTCCTGCTTGTCTCGTGTGTGGATCGCAAGGGCCTGGTGGCGGCGATCGCCACGTCGATTTCGGCGCAGGATTGCAACATAGTAGAAAGCGCGCAGTTCGATGATGCCGTGACCGGCCGCTTTTTCATGCGCGTTGCGTTCACCGCGCCTGCGGGCATGACGGTGGAAAAGTTCAACGAGGCATTCCTGTCGGTGGGCAGCGCCTATGGCATCGACTGGAAGGTGTTCGACCTGTCGGTCAAGGTGCGCGCGATCGTCATGGTCTCAAAGGGCGGGCATTGCCTGAACGACCTGCTCTATCGCACGGCCACGCGCTATCTGCCGATGGAAGTGACCAGCGTGGTGTCGAACCACACAACCTGGCAGCGCCGCGTGGAGCACGAGGGCATCGCGTTCCATCATCTGCCGATCACGCCGGAAAACAAGGCCGAACAGGAAGCGCGCCTGCTGGAGATGATCGCGCAGCAGAATGGCGATCTCGTCATCCTGGCGCGCTACATGCAGGTGCTGTCGGACGCGACGTGTCGCGCGCTCGAGGGCCGCGTGATCAATATCCACCATTCGTCGCTGCCGGCCTTCAAGGGCGCCATGCCCTATCACCGCGCGTATGAGCGCGGCGTGAAGATGGTGGGTGCCACCGCGCACTACGTGACACCCGATCTGGATGAAGGGCCGATCATCGCGCAGGATGTGTCGATGGTGGACCATGCCGATACCGTCGACGACCTGATCGCCCAGGGCCAGGAAACCGAAAGCCGCGTGCTGACCCGCGCGGTCAAGGCCCATTGCGAGCATCGCGTGATGCTCAACGGCCATCGCACCGTCGTGTTCAAGTAGGGGGTGTTCGAATGAGCGAGGCGCAGCTTTACGCCGATCTTGCCGCCCTGGGCATCGCCTGGAATGCCTTGGAACACGAAGCGGTGTTCACCGTGGAGGAAAGCGAAGCGATCCACGCCGCGCTGCCTGGCGCGCACACCAAGAACCTGTTTCTCAAGAACGCCGACGGCACGTTCTGGCTGGTGACCGTGGACCATGCCAAGCGCGTGGATCTGAAAGCGCTGGCCGGCGCGGTGGGCGCCAAGAAGTTCAGTTTCGGCAAGGCCGAGGACATGGAGCGTCTGCTTGGGGTGACGCCGGGCGCGGTGACGCCGCTTGCCGCGATCAACGATGCGGGCGGCGCGGTGCGCGTGGTGATCGATGCGGACTTGGTTGACGCCGCGAAGGTTCACGTTCATCCCTTGCGCAACACGGCAACGATCGGTCTTTCCGGTGGTGATTTGTTGCGCGCCTTGGCAGGCTGGAATCACGCCCCGATCGTGTCAGGCATTCCGGAGCGGCCATGACTGTCAGCACCTTCGACCTGTTCAAGATCGGCATCGGGCCATCCAGCTCGCACACGGTGGGGCCGATGGTGGCGGCCCGCCGCTTTACCGAAGCACTCGATGCCGCTGGCCTGCTGGGCGCGACGGCGCGGGTTTCGGTCGATCTCTATGGGTCGTTGGCGCTGACCGGCAAGGGCCACGCCACCGATGTGGCAGTGATTTTGGGTCTGGCCGGGGAAGTTCCTGCAACCGTGGCGCCCGATGCCGTGGCCGGCATCGTGGCGGGCGTCAATGAACGTGGCCGTGTTGCCCTGCTGGGCCGGCACGACGTGGCCTTTGCCCCGGCGCAGGACATGCGCTTTCTCCAGCGCGAGCGGCAGCCCTATCACAGCAATGCCATGGCGCTGGCCGCCTGGGATGCGGCGGGCGACATGCTCACGCGGCGGCTCTATTATTCGGTCGGCGGCGGCTTCGTGCTCGATGAAGACGAAGTGATCCGCAATGCCCCGGCGCAAGACCTGCCGGACCTGCCCTATCCCTTTGCCAGCGCGGCCGAACTGATCGAGATCGGCGAGGCGACGGGGTTGACCTTTGCCCAGATCATGCTGGCCAACGAACTGGCCTGGCGCAGCCCTTCTGAGGTTGACGCCGGGCTCGACCTGTTGGCCGATACCATGGCCGCCTGCATCGATCGCGGCTGCGGACAGACCGGCACGCTGCCTGGTGGGCTCAACGTGCGGCGCCGCGCCGCGCCGCTGGCGCAGGAATTGCAGCACCGCCAGCAGATGTCCTTGTCGGAACCGCTGGCCGTGCTCGACTGGATCAACTTGTGGGCCATGGCGGTGAACGAGGAAAACGCGGCCGGCGGCCGCGTGGTGACTGCGCCCACGAACGGCGCGGCCGGCATCATTCCGGCGGTGTTGCGTTATTACGAACGCTGCTATCGCGGCGATCGGGCAGGGCGGCGCACGTTCCTGCTCACGGCGGCGGCCATCGGCGCGCTGTACAAGCGCAATGCCTCCATCTCTGGCGCGGAAGTGGGCTGCCAGGGCGAAGTGGGCGTGGCCTGCTCGATGGCGGCAGCCGGCCTCACCGCAGCGCTGGGTGGCAACAACGCTCAGATCGAAAACGCTGCCGAAATCGGCATGGAGCACAACCTGGGCCTGACCTGCGACCCGGTGGGCGGCCTGGTGCAGATCCCCTGCATTGAGCGCAATGCGATGGGCGCGGTTAAGGCCATCGACGCCTCGCGCCTGGCCATGCTGGGCGATGGGCAGCACATGGTGAGCCTTGACAAGGTGATCGAAACCATGCGCCAAACCGGCGCAGACATGCGTGACAAATACAAGGAAACCTCGCTAGGCGGCTTGGCGGTCAACGTCGTGGCCGTCAACGTGGTGGAATGCTGAGCGAGTTCGAGGAGACACAATCGATGAAAGCCCTGGTCTGCGTGAAGCGGGTGATCGACTACAACGTGAAGCCGCGGGTGAAGGCGGATGGCACGGGTGTCGAGCTGGCGAACGTGAAGATGAGTATGAACCCGTTCGACGAGATCGCGGTGGAAGAAGCGATTCGCCTGAAGGAAAAGGGCGTGGTTTCGGAAGTGGTTGCGGTTTCGGTGGGGCCGGCCAAGGCGGCGGACACGCTGCGCACGGCGCTGGCGATGGGCGCGGACCGGGCGATCCTGGTGCAGTCTGACGAAGACGTGGAGCCGCTGGGCGTGGCCAAGATCGTGGCGGCGATTGCCGGCGAGGAACAGCCCGGCCTGATCATCACCGGCAAGCAGGCGATCGACGACGATTCGAACCAGGTGGGCCAGATGGTCGCCGCGCTGCTCGGCCGGCCGCAGGGCACTTTTGCCAATGAAGTCAGCGTGGAAGGCGATCAGCTGATCGTCAAGCGCGAGATCGACGGCGGGCTGGAAACGGTCAAGCTGGCGCTGCCGGCGGTGGTGACCACCGACTTGCGTTTGAACGAGCCGCGCTATGCCTCGCTGCCCAACATCATGAAAGCCAAGTCCAAGCCGCTCGCCACCAAGACCGCCGCCGACCTGGGCGTGGACGTGGCGCCGCGCCTCAAGACGCTGAAAGTGGCCGAGCCGCCGGTGCGCGCGGCGGGCGTGAAAGTGGCCGATGTCGATGCGCTGGTGGCCAAGCTCAAGGAACTGGGAGTCGCGTGATGGGTAAGGTTCTTCTCTGGGTCGAGCACGATGGCGCCGCGATCAAGGACGCGACGCTGAGCGCGGTGACCGCCGCAGCCCAGCTTGGCGACGTGGTGGCGCTGGTGGCGGGCGAAGGCGTCGATGCCGTGGCCGCTGCGGCGGGGCAGATCGCCGGCGTTTCTGCCGTGCTCAAGGCCGATGACGCGGCCTATGCCCATGCCCTGGCCGAGAACGTCGCGCCGCTCGTGGCCGCCCTGATGGCCGATTACGACGCCTTCGTGGCGCCGGCCACCACCACCGGCAAGAACGTCGCGCCGCGCGTCGCCGCGCTGCTCGACGTGGCGCAGGTCTCGGACATTCTTTCCGTGGAAGGGCCCAAGACCTTCACCCGGCCGATCTATGCCGGCAATGCCATCGCCACGGTCGAATCGGGCGATGCCAAGCTGGTGATCACCGTGCGCAGCACCGCCTTTGCCAAGGCGGACGTGACCGGTGGCAGCGCCGCTGTCGAAGCGGTGAGCGGCGCGGGCGACGCTGGCCTGTCCAGCTTCGTCGGTTCGGAAATCGCCAAGAGCGAGCGCCCGGAACTGACCAGCGCCAAGGTCATCGTCTCGGGTGGCCGCGCGCTCAAGGACGCGGAAACCTTTGCCGCGACGATCACGCCCTTGGCCGACAAGCTGGGCGCCGCGATCGGCGCCAGCCGCGCGGCGGTGGACGCGGGCTATGTGCCCAACGATTACCAGGTGGGCCAGACCGGCAAGATCGTGGCGCCGCAAGTCTATGTCGCGGTGGGCATTTCCGGCGCGATCCAGCACCTGGCGGGGATGAAGGACTCCAAGACCATCATCGCCATCAACAAGGACGAAGACGCCCCGATCTTCCAGGTGGCCGACGTGGGCCTGGTCGCCGACCTGTTCACCGCCGTGCCGGAGCTGGTGGCGAAGCTTTGATTTGACGGGAACATGCCCTCCCCCAGCCCCTCCCGCAAGCGGGAGGGGAGCTTAAGGCAAAATCCCCCTCCCGCGTGCGGGAGGGGTTAGGGGAGGGGGGTTGCCCCAATGCCCTTGATGACCATCCGCCAGACTTGCGCTATAGGCAGGCCATGGGGCGGGGCATCTTGGGCATGGCGGCGCTGGTCGTGGCGCTGTCGCTAGCGCCGGCAGCGCAGGCGGACAGTTTTTCGATCCAGCGCACGGCAGACTTGCGGTTCGGCCGCTTTGCCGTGTTTGCCAGTGGCTGGCGTTCCGTGGGTGCCAGTGGTGCGGTGAGTGGCAGCGGGATCATGGCGGTGGCCGGCAGCAGCACCGGCCCGGCGCAATTCACCCTCCGCTACGATCGCGGCAGTACCAGCACCCGCCCGATCACAGTGGCCGCGCAAGTGATGTTGATCGCGCCGGGGCAACTGATCAAGGATGGCGTCGTGGCGCGCCTTTCCGCATTCGAATCCGATCTGCCGGGCGGCAGCCTGCTGGTTTCGGGAATGCCCGTCACCGTGACGATCGCCAATTGCACCACGCGGGTGTGCACCGCCAATTTCGCCATTGGTGCGCGCATCGATGTGGATCGGCAGGCGGGCGGGGCTGACCTGACGATCCCCTTGCCGGTCACCGCCATCTTGCTGGCCGTGCTTTAGCCTCTTGTTCTGCGATACGCTTCGTGGTTTCCTCCCAATGGGAAACGCAAGGCAATCAGGTGGTTGATAATCGTTCACCAAAGTTTCGGGCCAAATTGGCACGTAGGTGTGCCGTTATGGCCGTGCTTGCCTTGCCGGGCAGCGCCCAGGCAGCCCAGGCCAACACCGCCACCGGCGAGGCGCAGGCACGGGTCGTCGCCGCGCTATCCGTCGATGCGCTCGACGCGCTGGATTTTGGCGTCGTGGTGGGCCGCGCCACGACAGGCGGCACCGTGGCGGTCGATCCCGCCGGCGGAGCGCCGCGCTATGGCGGAGGGGCCATCGCGGCGTGCGGGGCCGGCGTGCCCTGCGCTGCGGCGCATCCTGCCCGCTTTGCCGTGCATGGCGAGGCGGGGCGCGTCTATCTCGTGTCCGTGCCGGAAAGCCTGGTGGTCAGTGGCGATGGCCAAGGCCCCGTGCTGACGGTCGATGCCTTGGCCGTGCTCGCGCACACCCCGGGGCCCACCGGCAATGCCGGGCTGCTTGATGCGCAGGGCACCGATACGTTCAGCGTGGGTGGAACGCTGACTGTCCCTGCCGATGCCCCGGCAGCGCGCTATCGCCTGACGATTCCCCTGATCGTCACTTACGGCTGATTCTCGCGCGCGTTTTTTTCGTGCCGGACTGGCGAAATTTTTTGCGATGTGGCGGGAAATTTACAGGGGAAATTCCCTATGTGCTTGTTTTGCCAAAGCCAGGGGTAAACGCCAATTGGGTGAATTGTTAACTTAACCCAGATTAAAGAAGGCCTGCACCGCAGGACGGGGAAAGTACGTAGAACGTGCTGGTGCGGTGTCTCTCGCAGAGAGCACCCAGGGGGTCTTTAAGGGGTAAAGACGATGAAGAAGATTGCTGTTATCGCGGCCGTGATCGCCGCTGCTGCTGCCGTTCCGGCTTTTGCCGCCGGCAACACTGCCACCACCAACGGTACGGCCACCGCCACGGTGATCGCGCCGATCACGCTGGCCCACACTTCGGGCGCGGCGCTCAAGTTCGGCACCTTCACCACCGGTGCGGGCTCGATCACCGTGGGCGCCGGCGGCGCTGGCTCGGTTTCGGGCGGCGTGGTGTTCGTGACGGGCAATGCCAACGCGGCCGATGCGTTCACCGTGACCGGTGATCCCAGCCGTTCGTTTGCGATCACCACCACGGGTGGCACGATCGCCAACGGCACCAACACCATTCCCTTCACCACCGCAGCGTCTGCCGCCACCGGCGCGCTCGACAGCAAGGGCAATGCATCGTTTACGGTTGGCGGTACGCTGACCCTGGCCGGCACGGAACCGGCTGGTGCCTATTCGGGCACGTATAGCGCGACGGTCACCTACAACTGATCGCGACGAGGGGCCGGCTCATCGGGGGGTGAGCCGGTCTCTTTCGGTACAGGATAATTAACCATGATTGGAAACCGCAAACCTGGCCGCAGGACCTGGTCGGGATGGGCGGCAGCGGGCCTTGTGTGGTCGAGCGGGATCGTCCTGGGCCTGGCGCCCGGATCGGCCCAAGCGGCGCCGAACAAGGTTACCGTCAGCGGGACTGCCGCGGGAACGGTGGTCGCCCCCATTTCGGTTCGCCAGATCAATGGCATGAGCTTTGGCCAGTTCGTTCAGCCCGCATCGGCGGGCGCGCTTGTGCTGACCACCGATGGCACGCTGACCGCCTCGGGCGGCATGGGCGCGCAGACCACGATCGCGCAAAACAGCGCAAATCCGCCGCGCGCCGGGCAATTTGCCGTGGATGGGGATGCCGGCCGGCTGTTCTATGTGACGCTGCCTTCGTCGATCACGTTGACGGGTAACGGCGCGAGCATGACGGTGAGCAATTTCACCCAATCCACCTTTTTCGGCTTTGCCTGGACGGACAGCGATGGCGAATTCACGCTTAACGTGGGCGCGCAACTCAACGTGAATGCACGGCAAGCTGTTGGAACCTATCGAGGAACCTATGCGGTGACAGTCACCTACCTGTGATGGCGCCGTATTGTTTCGCGATATCCATCTTGTGAACCCCTAGGAAAAATCCCTATAGCTTCCGCCAAGCTGTACGGGGGTAAGCGATGAAGGGGATGCGTTGCGCGGGGGCGGGGGCCCCAGTGCGGGCTAAAGGCGCGCGGGCTATTGGCGTGCGGGATGCCGGGTTGCGGATCTTGGGCATCATCGCCACGGCTATGGTTGGGGGAATGGTTTCGGGCGCGGTGCGCGCCGCCGATGATCCGCCACCAACTGCGCCGGTCGCCAATGCAGTGCCACCCGAAGGGGCGGTAGGCGGGCTTGGCGATGTAAATCTGTTTCCCAAGCGCGTGGTGCTCGATGATCGCCAGCGTGTGGCCACGATCGGGCTTTACAATCGCAGTGCCGGATCGGGCGATTATGAAATCGCCATCACCGACCGCGCGATGACGCCGGGCGGCGATATCGTGGACCTGGCCGCCGTCACCGATCCTGCGCTCAAGGCCCGGGTCAAGACCGCGGCCGACATGCTGCGCTGGTCGCCGCGCCGCGTGGTGTTGCAAGGCAATGAAGCGCAGACCGTGCGCGTCATGGCGCGCCTGCCCGAAGGGCTGCCGCCGGGCGAATATCGTGCGCATTTTTCCGCCGTGGCAGTGCCGCCCGATGTGGACCAGGGCCTGTCGATTGCCGATGCGGCCGGCAACCCGCCCAAGAACGCCATCGGCGTGAAGATCGTGCCGCGCTTTGGCATTTCCATTCCCGTGATCGTGCGCGTGGGCGAAACCACGCTGACCGTGGGCCTAGCCAGCGTGCGGCGCACGGCCTTGCCCGATGGGCGCCAGGCGCTGGCGCTTGCGATCACCCGCGGCGGCACGCGGTCCGCGTTCGGAGACATCACGGTAACGGCGCCGGGCGCCAAGGGGCCACTGGCGGTGGCGCGCGGGGTGGGCATCTATCCCGAAGTGGATGGCCGCACGGTGACCTTGCCGCTCAACCCTGCCGCGGGGCCGCTGGCGCCGGGCGCGCGCGTCACGGTGACGTACACCGACGATGACTTTGCCCCCGGCCAGACGCTGGCCAAGCAGGACTTCACCGTGCCGTGATCACGCCGCCATGCCCGCCTGCCATGGGCCCTGCCTTGCCGCAGGCCCTGGCAGCGCGGGCCACCTGGTGGAGCACGGGCCTGGGTTTGGGGCTGGGCTGCCTGGCCCATGGCACGCCTGCATGGGCACAGCCATGTCACGCCGCTCCCGTGCACGCGGGAATCGCCCGGCCCTCATGCGGGCATGGCCATGGCCAGCGATTTGCCATGCCGGGCTTGCGCTTCCTCCAGGGCCATCATGCGCGGCGGTGGGACCATCATCGCAGGCGCCACCTGTGGCGCGCCTGGCGCATGCATCGCCGCGCGGTGATACGGCGCAACCTGCTGGTTTCTGTCGCGCCGCAGGCATTGGCACACGCCGGCATGGCCCCGCGCAGGAGCCGGGCGTCGGCGAGCGCTGGCCCGCGTCTGCCACGGCCGATGTTTGGCGCCAAAGCCGCGAGCGGGCCGGTTGCCGAGGCGCCGGCACCAACGCCGGCGCAGATTCAAGCGCCCCCGCCGCGCGCCGCGCCTGCAGACAAGGCACAGGCCAAGGCACCACGCGCGCCGGCCGATCACGCGCCATCGGCCAAAGGCGCGCCGCTGTTCGATTATGACGACGAACTCGTGCTGCAGATGCGCACCGAAAAGGGCGGCTTCGAAGACACGGTGATTGCCTATGGCACGCGTGCCGGGGTCTATCTGCCGCTGGGCGCGCTGGCCCGCTTCCTCGATCTGCCGATCCGGGTGAGCGACGAGGGGCATTTTGCCAGCGGTTGGTTCCTGGCCGAAAACCGCACGTTGAGTGTGGACCTGCGCCAGGGCAAGATTGCCGTGGCCGGCAAGGAACGCGCGACCGAAACAGGTGAAGCCACGGCCTTTGACGGGGAGCTGTATGTGCGGGCCGACCGCGTGGCGACCCTGCTGCCACTGGAGGCGCGGGCCGACTTGCGCGACCAGTCGCTGGTGATCCGCACGCACGAGCCGTTTCCCTTTGAACAGCGCCTGGCGCGCGAGGCCGAGCGCGAGCGCTTGGCGGGGCTGCATCGCAACCAGGGGCCGCAGCGCTGGCCGCGCGAGGAAACGCCGTGGCTCGCCGCCAGCGTGCCTTCGGCCGAAGCGGAATTGCGCGCCGTGTCCGACGATCAGCGCGGCACGCGCGGCCAGGCCGACGTGCGCCTGGCGGGTGACCTGGCCTGGATGACCGCGCAGGCCTATGCCAGCCTCGATAGCGCCGAAGGCCTGGTGGCGGCCCGCGTGGAAATGGGCCGGCGCGATCCCGACGGGCAATTGCTGGGGCCGCTGCGCGCCACCGGCTTTGCTCTGGGCGATGTGGCCAGCATGCCCATGGCGATCGGCCTGCGCGGGGTTTCGGGCCGGGGCGTGGCAGTCACCAACGCGCCGATCGAACAGACCAGCGTTTTCGATACGCTCGACCTGCGCGGGCCGTTGCTCGCTGGCTATGAAGTGGAACTCTATCGCAACGGCATCCTGGTGGGATCGACGGCCAAGCCGGTCAATGGCCAGTACGAATTCCTGGCGGTGCCGGTGGATTTCGGCCTCAATGTCTTGCGACTGGTGTTCTATGGCCCGCAAGGCCAGCGGCGCGAGGAAGTGCGGCGGATCAGCGTGGGCGATGGGCGGCTGTCGCCCGGCCAGTTCGTCTATAGCCTGGCAGCCCTGCAGAACGGATCGAGTGTGCTGGGCGCGCATGGCGCCGCGTTTCAGCCAGGGCAGGACTATGGCCGCTGGCGCGCCGGTGCGCAGCTGGGCTGGGGGATCAATCCGGCGCTGACCGTGCTGGGGGGCCTGGCCTGGTTCGATGGCGATGCCGGCCGCAACTATCTGGCCAGCCTGGGCCTGCGCACCGGGATCGGGCCGGTGGCCTTGCGCGCGGATGCCGGTATCGAAAAGGGCGGGGCCTATGGCATCACGCTGGGCGGCGGGGCACGCGTGCTGGGGCTGTCGTTCACTGCGGCGCACAGCGAATATCGCCGGGGTTTTGTCGACGAGGTACAGGCGCTTTCCGCCCAGCCGCTGCGCGCGGTGAGCGAGGCTGAACTTTCGGGACAACTGGTGCTGTCGCATCGTGGCAACGGCCTCACGCTGCCGCTTGCCGCGCGCTGGCGCATGGTGGACCACCTTGATGGACAGCGCGATGTGACCGCCAGCCTGCGCTCTTCCTTGGCGCGGGGTGGCGTGCTGGTGTCGAGCGCGTGGGAACTGACCAGCACCAGCGCGCCGGGCATGGCGACGAGCCGGCAATTGCTGGCGAGCTTTGACCTTGCCACGCTGTCGGGTTCTCGCTGGCAGGTGCGCGCCGGGCTGGGCACGCGGGTGCTGCCGCGCCCGGCCTTTGCCAGCGCGGCGGTGGAAGTGAACCGGCGCATCGGCGAACAGACGCTGGTGGCGGCCACGGCCTCCCACGCCTTTGACAACCACCAGACGCAATTGGGGGTGAGCGCCATTCGCCGCCTGCCGCGCCTTACCATAGGATTCGATGCGGCGGTGGGGTTTCCCGATCGCAGCTATGCCGCGATGGTGCGCCTGGGGTTCAGCATCGGGCGCAATCCGCTGGATGGACGCCTCTTTCTGGCAAGGCCGGGGCTGGCCTCGTCCGGCGCGGTGATGGTCGATGCGTTTCGCGACAACAACGGCAACGGGCGGCACGATGATGGCGAGCTGGCCTTGCCGGGCGCGGCGTTTACGTCGGGCGCAGACGTGGTGCAAAGCGACCGGCACGGCCAGGCCTTCCTGGGCCAATTGGGCAGCGGCACGCGCACCAGCGTGCAGGTGGACATAGACAGCCTGCCCGACATTGCCCTGGCCCCGGTGACCCGCGGGGTGGAAGTGGTGCCCCGGCCCGGCCGCATCCATGTCAGCCATTTTGCCATCCAGGCCCTGAGCGAGATCGAAGGCACCGCGCGCTTTGCCAGCGCCGGGAGTGGGCGGCGCCGCGAAGTTTCGGGCCTGGCGGTGCAACTGGTTGACGCCAAGGGCACCGTGGTGGCGCAAGTGCGGTCAGAAGCGGACGGGTTCTACCTTTTCGAGCAGGTGCGGCCCGGCACATATCGCCTGCGTGTCGATCCGGATCAGGTTCGCCGCTATGGCCTGGTGGCGCAAGACAGCGCGGCCATCACGGTGACCGGGGACGGGCGCGGCGCGCGGCGTGACCTGGAGGTTTCCGCCGCGCATTGACGGCGCGCCATCAGTCGCAGGGGTCGCCGGCTTCCACCGTGACGCTGGCCTGGGTCTGGCGCACGCGGCTGCCCGGCGGGACCGAGCGGGTAAGCCAGACATTGCCCCCGATGACGGAGCAGCGCCCGATGGTTACGCGGCCCAGGATCGTGGCCCCGGCATAGATCGTCACGTCATCCTCGATGATCGGATGGCGCGGTTCGTCCTTGACCAGTTTCCCGTCCTCGTCGGTGCTGAAGCTGCGCGCGCCCAGGGTTACGGCCTGGTAGATGCGCACGCGCTTGCCGATGATTGCGGTCTGCCCGATCACCACGCCGGTGCCATGGTCGATGAAGAAGCTTTCGCCGATCGTGGCGCCGGGATGGATATCGATCCCCGTGCGCGAATGGGCGATTTCAGCCAGGATGCGGGCCACCAGCGGCGCGCCGAGCTTGTAGAGTTCGTGCGCCACGCGGTGATGCAGCACGGCGGTGACGAACGGATAGCACAGCAGCACTTCATCGACGCAGCGCGCGGCGGGGTCGCCATCGAAGGCGGCTTCCACATCGCTGTCGAGCAGGCGGCGGATTTCGGGCAGGCGCGCCGCGAGGGTGCCGACGATGCGGTTCACTTCGGCGTCGACGATGGCGTCGCCATCTTCTGGATGGCTGTAGTGCAGTTCCATCCGCACTTGCGCGGCGAGCAGCGGCAGGGCCGATTGCAGGCTGGCCGAAACGAAGATGTCTTCGTTGACCGCAGTCACTTCTGCCGGCCCCAGGCGCAGCGGGAACAGGGCGGCGGCGAGCACGTCGATGATGCGGCCCAGCGCATGGCGCGACGGGAATCCCACGGCGCCGTAATCGCCGCGCTTGCTGCGTGCGTCGCGCCAGTTTTCGCGCACGTCGCGCAGCCGCTCGACCACTTCGTTGACGGCAAATGGTGGCTCGGGAAATTCCACGTCGGCCTTGCCCATATCCCTCATGTCCTTCCTGCGCCTGCGTGGACCGTCGATCGTGGGCGGTCTGGCTTCTTGCGCATCATATAGGATGCCCGCCCACCACGGAAAGGGGGGCGCCCAAGGTTTGTTATGCCTGGGCAAGGCCGGCCGCGGCGAGGCGCGCGGCCGTGGCATCGCCATGGGCAAACCGCGCCGCTTCTACCACCAGATCGGCCGAGGGGCGCACCCCGGTGTAGAGCACGAATTGCTCCACCGCCTGGAGCACGATGACTTCCGCGCCAGAGATCACCGGCTTGCCGGCGGCGATCGCGGCCTGGATGAACGGGGTCTGCGCCGGCTGGGCGACCACGTCGAACGCCACTTGCGCGGCGGCGATCATGGCTGCCGGAAAGGCGAGCGTCGATGCCTCGGGGCCTTCCATGCCCAGCGGCGTGACATTGACCAGCAGCGGCGCACCTTGGGCTGGCAGTTCGCTTGCCCAGGCAAAGCCATAGCGTTGCGCCAGTGCCGGGCCGGCCACGCCATTGCGCGCCACGATCGTGCCCTGGGTAAACCCGGCATCGCGCAGCGCGGCAACCACCGCCTTGGCCATGCCGCCGCTGCCGCGCAGGATGAAGGGCGCGGCGCGATCGGCCGGGCTGGCTTCCAGCAACTGGCGACAGGCGGTGTAATCGGTGTTGTATCCGGTGAGGCGGCCGTCGTCGTTGACGATGGTGTTGACGCTGTCGATGGCGAGCGCGGAGGGCTCCAGCGCATCGAGCAACGGGATCACCGCTTCCTTGAACGGCATCGAAATCGCGCTGCCGCGAATGTCGAGCGCGCGAATCCCGGCGACGGCAGCAGGAAGATCGCGCGTGGAGAAAGACTTGTAGAGGAAATCGAGGCCCAGCGCTTCATAGAGGAAGTTGTGCAGGCGCGATCCGGCATTCCCGGGGCGACCCGAAAGCGACATGCACAAGCGAGTGTCACGGCCGATGGGGGGCTTTTGGGGCATCGGGGGAGGCTCCTTTGTTGGCGCCGGCGCCTGGCGCGGCAGAGTTTGGGGCAATTTGCAGGAACGCATTGAGACGGGGAAATCAATACCCAATTTGAAGTATTGCCATATTTGCAGCAACTTACACTGGCGATTCGAGTTGGCTTGGTCTAAATGCCCTCGTGGGACCGGGCAGTATTGGCGCTGAACGGAATGATCGGGGGGCTGTTCAGGGATGCGCGCGATTGTCGATTTTCTGCGTCGGTTTTTCAGTTGGCGCTGCCCCTATGGCGCCCCGAACTGCAAGTTGATCGACATGTGCCCCGATTGTCGCCGCGACGAGGCATGGTGAGGGCACGGTGATGGCGCGCCCTGCAGGATTCGAACCTGCGACCACCGGCTTAGAAGGCCGATGCTCTATCCAGCTGAGCTAAGGGCGCGCACAGCCGTGCCCATAAGACGGCTTTGCCTTTGGTGCAAATGGCGATAGCAGTTCATCCCCATGAACGATCCCGCTCCTGCATCGCCGACGCTCGAAAAGCCTGCGCTCGAAAAGATTGGGGGCTCGCTCGGCGCACGCCGCCATTTCCGCTTCTTCGACTATATGATGGCCGCGTTCGTGGCGATCTTGCTGCTGTCGAACCTGATCGGCGCGTCCAAGCTGTCGAGCGTGGGCGGGTTCACCTTTGGCGCGGGCATCCTGTTCTTCCCGATCTCCTACATCCTGGGCGACGTGCTCACCGAAGTGTACGGCTATGCCAATGCACGTCGCTGCGTGTGGGTGGGCTTTTTCGCGCTGCTGTTCATGGCGGTGATGAGTTTCGTGGTGGTGGCGATGCCTCCGGCGGCCGATTGGGGGTGCGCATCGAGCGGTGACCCGCAGTTTGCCGGTCTTGTCGCCAAGTCTTCCGCCGGGGCCGTCTGCCAGACCACCTATGTTTCGGTGTTCGGCAGCACCTGGCGCATCGTGCTCGCCTCGGTCGCGGCGTTCTGGGCGGGCGAGTTCGTCAATTCATTCGTCATGGCGCGGATGAAAGTGTGGACGGGCGGCAAATATCTGTTCACGCGCACCTGGGGCTCCACCATCGTGGGCCAGGCGGTTGACAGCCTGATCTTCTATCCCGTGGCGTTCCTTGGCACCTGGACCAACGCCGATGTCGTGCACGTGATGATCACGAATTGGGCGATGAAAGTGCTGTGGGAAGTGGTGCTGACGCCGCTGACTTATGCGGTGGTCAATTTCCTCAAGCGGCGCGAAGGCGTGGACGTGTTCGACACCGACACCGATTTTTCGCCGTTTGCCCGCACCGCTTCGGTGTGAAGAGGTGCGGGTCGAATCCGGCCCGCATCAATCGGCAAGCAGGGCGATGGCCAGGTAGATCAGCAGCAGCGAGCCGAAGCCCAGCAGCGTGCCGGCGATCCAGGCAACGCGCACCAGCGTGACATCGAGATCCAGCGCTTCGGCCATGCCGGCGCAGACGCCGAAGATCTTGCCGTTCTGGCGGTCGCGGCGGAAAATGCTGCCACGGCGGCGGGCGGGGCGGACGGGGCTGTCTTCAAAGCGCAGGTCGGTCATCATGCGATCTCCACGACGGGGGCTGCGCCCTGGGCGGTGACGGCCGGCGTTTCCACGGTCTGGCCGATCAGGGCCAGCGAAAGGGCGAGGGCGGCAACCGCGGCAGAGGCGCGGCCGGCAATGGCAAGCAAGGTGTTCATCGTGAGGTACTCCCTGAAAGTGGCGCCGGAGCGTTTGCTTCCGGCCGATGCTCCCTGCTTTGCATGGGCCGTGCCAAATTCAGAAAGTGGCGGTTTTCCGAGATTTTTTCACGCCCGCGCTGGGAATGAACATCAAATGAATGCCAAGGATTGGGATTATTCACCGATAATTTGGATGATGCGTTCCATGGCTGACGCGATTCGCATGCCGCGCAGCTTTTGAGGGCGGGAGCCGGCCTTCTTTTCCCCTTGGAAGGCAGGCGAGCCGCGTGGGCCGGGCGGGCCCACCGTGGCGCGCCGCCGGAGCAATTCGGCGGCTCCCGTCCTGTTTTGCCGCGACGAGCATGGATTTTCGCGTGCAAGGAACGGCGTCGCCGCTTTGTTCTTGCAATTTTGGGCTGCTTGCCTTATCTGCACATTCATCCCGACATTGTGAAGGCAAGAGCGGGCTGGCGCCGAAAGGGGCCGGCGCGAAACTCCGTTGCCTGCATGGGTTTGCATGCCAGGGGCATGTTCGGGTCATTGGAGACGGCATGACGGATATCGCGCGGATCATCGAGATTGTGGAGCCCGAGGTGAAGGCCCTGGGATTCGATCTCGTGCGCGTGCGCCTTTATGGCAAAAGCGAAGTGGGCGACGAGGAGCATACGCTCCAGATCATGGCCGAGCGGCCCGAGACCGGGCAGCTGGTAATCGCCGATTGCGCCGCCTTGTCGCACCGCATTTCCGACAAGATCGACGCGCTCGAAGAAGCCGGCGAAATGCTGATCGAGGAAGCCTATCGCCTCGAAGTCAGCTCGCCCGGGATCGACCGTCCGCTGACCCGTCCCAAGGATTTTGCTGCCTGGATCGGGCACGAAGCCCGCATCGAGCTGGTCGAGCTGCTGGACAATCGCAAGCGCTTTCGCGGCGATCTCAAGGGCTTCGATGCCGATACCGGCACGATTTCGATCGAGGATGATGGCCGGGTCTATGCCGTGCCGTTTGCCCTGGTCACCAATGCCAAGCTGATCCTGACCGATCGGCTGATTGCTGCCTCCCGCCCGGTGGATGCCTCCGGCGTGGACGAGGAAGATTTCGAAGACGAAGACGCTTTGGCGCAAACCGACGCATTTCTTGAGGAACAGGAAGACTAAGCCATGGCCAGTGCGATTTCCGCCAACCGTGCCGAGCTGCTGGCGATTGCCAACGCGGTCGCTGCCGAAAAGATGATCGACAAGTCCATCGTGATCGAAGCGATGGAAGAGGCGATCCAGAAGTCGGCGCGCAACCGCTATGGCGCCGAGAACGACATTCGCGCCAAGCTCGATCCGCGCACCGGCGACCTGCGCCTGTGGCGCGTGGTTGAAGTGGTCGAGCATGTCGAAGACTACTTCAAGCAGGTCGATCTCAAGCAGGCCGAAAAGCTGCAGCCGGGCGCCAAGGTGGGTGACTTCATCGTCGACCCGCTGCCCCCGGTGGACCTGGGCCGCATCGACGCCCAGTCGGCCAAGCAGGTCATCTTCCAGAAGGTGCGCGATGCCGAGCGCGATCGCCAGTATGACGAGTTCAAGGACCGTGCCGGCGAAATCATCACCGGCGTGATCAAGTCGGTCGAATTCGGCCACGTGATCGTCAACCTGGGCCGTGCCGAAGGCGTGATCCGCCGCGACCAGCAGATCCCGCGCGAAGTGCCCCGCGTGGGCGAGCGGGTGCGCGCGCTGATCCTCAAGGTCGAGCGCCAGAATCGCGGGCCGCAGATTTTCCTGAGCCGGGCACACCCCGACTTCATGAAGAAGCTGTTCGCCCAGGAAGTGCCCGAAATCTATGACGGCATCATCGAGATCAAGGCCGCTGCGCGCGATCCGGGCAGCCGTGCCAAGATCGGTGTGATCAGCCGCGACAGCTCGATCGACCCGGTCGGCGCCTGCGTCGGCATGAAGGGCAGCCGCGTTCAGGCGGTGGTCCAGGAAATGCAGGGCGAAAAGATCGACATCATCCCCTGGAGCGAAGACACCGCGACGTTCGTGGTCAATGCGCTGCAGCCGGCAACCGTGAGCCGCGTGGTGATCGACGAGGAAGAAAGCCGCATCGAAGTGGTCGTGCCCGATGACCAGCTCAGCCTGGCGATCGGCCGTCGCGGCCAGAACGTGCGCCTGGCCTCCTCGCTCACCGGTTCGGCCATCGACATCATGACCGAGGCCGAGGCGAGCGAAAAGCGCCAGAAGGAATTCTCCGAACGCTCCAAGACGTTCGAGGAAGAACTCGACGTGGACGAAACCCTTTCGCAGCTGCTGGTGGCCGAAGGCTTCAGCGAGCTGGAGGAAGTGGCCTACATCGACATCAGCGAACTGGCCAATATCGAAGGTTTCGACGACGAGCTGGCGTCCGAGTTGCAGAACCGTGCGCTTGAAGCGCTGGAGCGCCGCGAGGAAGGCCAGCGCGAGGAACGCCGCGCCCTGGGTGTGGACGATGCCCTGGCCGAATTGCCGCACCTGACCGAAGCGATGCTCGTGACCCTGGGCAAGGCCGGGATCAAGACGCTCGACGATCTGGCCGATCTGGCCACCGACGAGCTGATCGCCAAGAAGCGCAACAACGACCAGCGCCGCCGCAACGACCGCCGCGAGCGCGATCGTTCGGAGCGCAGCGAAGACAAGGGTGGCGTGCTGGGCGAATATGGCCTGAGCGACGAGCAGGGCAACGAAATCATCATGGCGGCACGCGCCCACTGGTTCGACGACGAACCGGTGGCTGACGAAGCCCCCGCAACCGAGGAGGCCGCCGATGCGGAATCCTCACAATGAGACGCTGAGCGCGCAAGGGCCGCAAGACCGCCCGGCAAGGCCTGAAAAGGCTTTGCCGGAGCGGAAATGCATCCTCACCGCCCGCCACGATGGCCGGGGCGCGTTGCTGCGCCTGGCGATCTCGCCCGATGGCCTGGTCCTGCCCGACCCATTGGCGCGTGCCCCCGGGCGCGGCGCCTGGATCGGCGTGTCGCGGGCAGACCTTGAAATTGCGCTTGCCAATGGCAAACTTAGGGGAGCGCTGGCGCGTGCGTTCAAGGGCGCGCCGCTCACCATTCCTGCCGACCTGCCCGATCTGATCGAACAGGGCCTCAAGCGCGCCACGCTGGACCGACTCGGAATCGAGTTGCGGGCCGGCAATCTGGTGCTGGGCACCGAAAAAATTGCCCAATCCGCCCGTTCGGGGGCGATAGCGTGGCTGGCCCACGCCAGCGATGCGCGCGCCGATGGCGTGGGCAAGCTGGCACAGGCCTGGCGCGTGGGCGAAATGGCCGAAGGATCGGGGATGGCTGGGGTCATCTTGCCGCTGGACCGGGCGGCGTTGTCTGTGGCATTGGGCCGCGACAACGTCGTTCACCTGGGCGTTACCGATCCGGCTGCGGCCGAACGGATTGCCGGTCCACTGGACCGTCTGATGCACTTTATCGGGGCTGCGGCACCGGAAGGACCACCTGGGACCCCGATTGGGATCGAGTCTCCAGGCGGGCCTGCCCCTGCCACTGCACCGGCTGCGCAAGCAGCGAACGACGATTTGGATACGAAGGGCGAATGAGTTCGATGAGCGATAGCGACAAGAAGCCGACACTGGGCCGCAGGCCACTGGGCCTGAAGACCGCAGTTGAGGCCGGAGAGGTCAAGCAGACCTTCAGCCATGGTCGCACCAACAAGGTGGTGGTCGAGGTCAAGCGCCGCAAGCTGGTGCCCGGCGGGCAGCCCGCAGCCGCTGCGCCGGCAGCCGCCGCCCCTGCCGCGGCGCCGCGTCCGGCTGTGCCTGCAGCCCGCGCCCCGGTCGTGCCGCCGCCGCCGCCGCCGGTCTCGCCCACCGCATCGCGCGAAACACGCCAGGAACTGCAGGCCCGCCTGCTGCGCCAGGCCGAGGAAGCCCGCCTTGCTTCGCTGGAAGCGGCCAACCGCCGCGAGCAGGAAGAACGCCTGCGCGCGATCGAGGACGAGCGCCGCCGCGCCGAGGAAAAGGAAGCGGCTGCCAAGGCTGCTGCCGCGCAGGAAGCCGGCGAGGTTGAACCTGCGCCGGTTGCCGAACCCGACCCGGCCGCTGCGCCGTCGGCGCCCGAGCCTGTCGCTGCTGCCGCTGCGCCCGCTGCCGAGCCGGAGGCATCTGCCCCGGCCGAAGAATCGGCCCGCCCGGCCGCTGCGCCCGTGGCGGCTGCCGCTCCGGCTGCGGCCAAGCCGGCTGCTGCTGCTCCGGCGCAGGCCGCCGTGCCCGCACCGCGTCGCTTCACCCCGGTTGTGGCGCCCAAGCGCCCCGAACCGGCCAAGAAGCCGGCCCATGCCCCGCGCGACAAGAACGCCAACGACCGCCGCCAGGCGGGCAAGCTGACCGTGACGCGCGCGCTCAACGAAGATGAAGGCGCCCGCGCCCGCTCCCTCGCCGCGCTCAAGCGCGCCCGTGAAAAGGAACGTCGTGCGCACTTTGCCGGGCAGACCCAGCAGCGTGAAAAGCAGGTGCGCGACGTGGTCGTGCCCGAGGCGATCACCGTGCAGGACCTGGCCAACCGCATGGCGGAAAAGGCCGCGGACCTGATCAAGGCGCTGTTCAAGATGGGCATGATGGTCACCATCAACCAGACCATCGACCAGGACACCGCCGAACTGCTCGTCACCGAATTTGGCCACAACATCCAGCGCGTGAACGAAAGCGACGTCGATATCGACACCGCTTCGGACATCGATGCCGAGGCGTCGCTCAAGCCGCGTCCCCCGGTGGTGGCGATCATGGGCCACGTCGATCATGGCAAGACCAGCCTGCTCGACGCGCTGCGCGGCACCGACGTGGTGCGCGGCGAAGCCGGCGGCATCACGCAGCACATCGGCGCCTATCAGATCAAGACCAAGGGCGGTGACTACATCACCTTCCTCGACACGCCGGGCCACGAAGCCTTTACCGAGATGCGCATGCGCGGTGCCAATGTCACCGATATCGTCATCCTGGTGGTGGCGGCCGATGACGGCATCATGCCGCAGACGATCGAGGCCATCAACCACACCAAGGCGGCCGGCGTGCCGATGATCGTGGCGATCACCAAGGCCGACAAGCCCGAGGCGAACCCGCAGAAGATCCGCGAGCGCCTGCTCGAGCACGAAGTGATCGTGGAAGACATGTCGGGCGACGTGCAGGACGTGGAAGTTTCCTCCAAGACCGGGGCCGGGCTCGACACGCTGATCGAGAAGATCCTGCTCCAGGCCGAACTGATGGAACTGCGTTCCAACCCCGATCGCGCCGCCGAGGCGACCGTGATCGAGGCCAAGCTCGACAAGGGCAAGGGTCCGCTCGCCACCGTGCTGATCAACCGCGGCACGCTGCATGTGGGCGACATCCTGGTGGTTGGCACCCAGTCTGGTCGCGTGCGCGCCATGCTGGATGACAAGGGCCGCCAGGTGAAATCCGCGCCGCCTTCGCTGCCGGTCGAAGTGCTGGGCATCGGCGGCGTGCCGATGGCTGGTGACACGCTCACCGTGGTGGAAAACGAAGCCCGCGCCCGCGAAGTGGCCGCCTATCGCCAGGAAAAGGCGACGGCCAAGCGCACCGCCGTGGCTCCGGCAAGCATCGAGAACATGTTCTCGGCGCTGGCTGCCAAGCAGACCGTCATCGAATACCCGGTGGTGATCAAGGCCGACGTGCAGGGCTCGACCGAAGCGATCGTCAATGCGCTCAACCGCTTGTCGACCGACGAGATCAAGGTCCGCATCCTGCAATCGGGCGTGGGTGCGATTACCGAGAGCGACGTGGGCCTGGCCCAGGCATCGGGTGCACCGATCGTGGGCTTCAATGTCCGTCCCAACGCCAAGGCGCGCGAGCTGATCGAGCGCAACAAGGTGCGGATGAAGTACTTCGACGTGATCTACCAGCTGACCGACGACATCGCCAAGGAAATGGCGGGCGAGCTGGGTCCGGAACGCATCGAAACCGTGGTCGGCCGTGCCGAGGTCAAGGAAGTGTTCCCCGCCGGCAAGAAGGACAAGGCCGCAGGCCTGCTGGTGCTGGAAGGCTATATCCGCAAGGGCATCCACGCCCGTCTTACCCGCAACGATGTCATCGTTTCCAAGACGACCATCGCGTCGCTCCGTCGCTTCAAGGACGACGTGGCCGAAGTGCGCGCCGGGCTGGAATGCGGTGTGGTGTTGCACGACACCAACGACATCAAGGCTGGCGACATGCTGGAAGTGTTCGAAGTGGAAGAGCGCGAACGCACGCTCTGATCTTCGGATCGGTTATCAAAAGGGCGGCTTTTCCTGTTGGAAAGGCCGCCCTTTCTTTTGGCAGACGGGAGCAGGCGGTTGGCTAAAACAAGGGATATTGCAGGCGGGGGGGAATGGAACCCAGCGCAAGTGCGCACCTGGCTGGAAAGCCGCATGGCGGCGGCCGCGCAGGAGCAGATCTATGCCGATCGCAAGGGCCGCGACTACCGCGACGACTACGACAAGGCCGCCGCCGAGGGCTACGTCTGCGGTTTGGCCCGCCGCAGCCCCAGCGTGGAAGACCAGGCCAGCTTCGTTGCGTTCCTGACCACGCAATTGGCCAAGGACGACTATCTTCTGGCCGGGGTTAACGATGACCGGCGCTTCGAGCGCGAGGTGCGCGCTTGCCTGCGCAAGCTGATCAAGCAGGCCAAGGCGAACGACGGGTTCGCCAATCTCGCGCATTTCCAGTAACCGCCACCTTTACGCGTTGCGTTGCGCCACGGCTTGCTGGGCGGCAAAGGCGCGGACGAAGGCCGGGCGTTGCTCGCCCCGCGCGACATAGGCGGCGAGGGGGGCATGGGCATCGAGCAGGCCGGAGCCCGAAAGGCGGCGCAGCACGGCAACCATCACCAGATCGGCAGCGGAGAACGCGCCGTCGAGCCAGGTCTTCTCGCCCAGATGGTGGGCGAGCTGCGCCAAGCGCGCCGCCACCCGCGCGTTCAGCATGGCCAGGCGCTCGGCATGCCAGGGCTTGTCCGCCTCCAGCAGCAGGGCCATGCTGCGCTCCACGATCGGCGGCTCCACCGTCGCAACGGCCGCGAACAGCCAGGTGATCGCGCGGGCGCGGGCCTGCGCCTCTGCCGGCAGCAGCCCCCCATGGCGTTCGGCAATATGCAGCACGATGGCGGCGGATTCGAACAGGACCAGCCCGTTTTGCTCATAGGTCGGGATCTGGCCGAACGGATGGCGCGCCAGGTGCTCGGGCGCCTTGAGTTCGGCAAAGGTCAGCCGGTGCACGGCATGGGGCTGCCCCACTTCTTCCAGCGCCCAGCGCACCGCCATGTCGCGCGCCAGGCCCCGGCCGCGATCGGGCGAATTGGCAAAGGCGGTGACGAACGGTTCCATGCCAGGCAGCATCGCACCAATCGCCCGCCCGATCCAGCCGGTCCGCTGCCGCGATAGCCGATTGGTTGAGCCAGGCGTGCGTGGCGCTTGCCCGGCGGCGGGGTTTTGCGCTTTCGGGCAAGCAAAAAGGGCGGCCCCTTGCAAGGCCGCCCCTTCTTATTCCGATCGGGGGGGGGTGATCAGAAGTTGTTGGCAATCACCGAGGCGATCACGCCGGTGCCGATGGCCACCAGCAGCGCGTCATTGCCCGAGCGCACCCAGTGGTAGCCGCGCGGCGGCGGGCCGAGGCGGCGATACTGGCGATAGTCCACCACGCGGTAGTTCGGCGCGCGGCGCGCTTCAAAGCGCTGGCCCTTGCGGAACGGATTGCCGGCCTGCATGCGGTTGGGGCCGGGGCGGGCCGGACCATGGGCGGCGGGGCCACGGCGGTCGTCGTGGCGATCGTCGCGGTGCTGGGCCAGGGCCGGCGTTGCGGCGGGCAGGGTGATCGCAAGCGCGATCAGGGCAGAGGAAAGCTTGTTCATGACGGTCCTTTCATGTCATGCCGGAAGCACTCTGCCTTAACCCCGCAACGTGGTTGCGGCTCCCGAAACAAATGTCTGATTTTGTATCCGCTTTGTAACGCTGGGAGACATGGCGCTGGGGCCGGCCGTGCCGCCTTGGCATGAAATCTTCACCGGCAATCGTGCACAGGTTCTGGCGCAATCGTGGCCAATGCCCCATATAGGCCGGCGATGAACCGACAGAATGCCTCTCCCGAACAACGCTCCGTCCGCCTGCTCAAGGTGGGGGAGCAGGTGCGCCACGTGCTTTCCGAACTGCTCACGCGCCAACTCGTGCACGACGATGTGCTGTCTGCCCACACTGTTTCGGTAACGGAAGTGCGCATGTCACCCGATCTGCGCCACGCCACCGTCTTCATCAAGCCGCTGCTGGGCGAGGACGAGGATATCGTGCTCAAGGCGCTGCGCACGCACACCGCCTATTTCCAGAAGGAAGTGGCCGGCCGGCTCAAGCTGAAATATGCCGCACGGATCAAGTTCCTGGGCGACGAAAGCTTTGACGAGGCGAGCCGGATCGACGCGTTGCTGTCCGATCCGAGGGTGCAGCGCGATCTCTCGGGCGAGGCGGAGGGCTGAGCGCCCGCGGGCGGCGCCATGGCCAAGCTCTATTTCTATTATGCCAGCATGAATGCCGGCAAATCCACCAACCTGCTCCAGGCCGCGTTCAACTATCATGAGCGCGGCATGGCCGCCATGCTGTGGACCGCTGCGCTTGACGACCGGGCAGAGCATCTCGGACCAGGGCGGGCCATCGCCAGCCGCGTGGGACTTCATGCCGACGCGCATCGTTTTTCGCCCGACACCGACCTGTGGCAGGCGGTGAGCACGCAATTGGCACAGGCGCCGCTGGCGTGCGTGCTGGTGGACGAAGCCCAGTTCCTGACACGCACGCAGGTTTGGCAACTGGCTGATCTGGCTGACCGCGCCGGGGTGCCGGTGTTGTGCTATGGCCTGCGCACCGATTTCCGCGGGGACCTGTTCGAAGGTTCGGCCGCGCTGCTGGGCCTGGCCGACAGCCTGGTGGAATTGAAGGCCGTGTGCCACTGCGGGCGCAAGGCGACGATGAACTTGCGCGTCGATGCCGCCGGCCACCCGGTGCGCGAGGGCGCGCAGACCGAAATCGGCGGCAACGAACGCTATCTTTCCCTGTGTCGCGCCCATTTCAGCGCGGCCATGCGCCCGGATGAACGCCTATGAGCTTTGGCCAATGAGCGACGAACTTTATGTGCCCCTGGCCGAGGGCAACCTGGCGTTGGAGCCGCTGGCGGAGCGCCATCGCGAGGGGCTGCGCGCGGCCTGCGCGCAGGATACGGAGATCTGGGCGGTCTATCCGCACAACTATCTGGGTGGCGATTTCGATGTGCAGTTCGATCGCCTGCTGACCAGCGCGCCGCAGCGGCGGGTCTATGCCGTGCTGGCCGATGGCGGGGTGGCGGGCATGACGGGCTGGCTCGAACATGGCGCGCCGGGCTGGTCGATCGAGATCGGCAACAGCTTCATCGTGCCGGGGCTGCGCGGCACGGGCTTCAATGGCCGGCTCAAGCGCCTGATGCTTGACCACGCCTTTGCCTGCGGGCTGGAGCGCGTGGTGTTCAAGGTCGATCAGGTGAACGCCCGCAGCCAGGCGGCGGTGCGCAAGTTGGGCGCGCAGACCGAAGGGGTGATGCGCCACGAGCGCCGCACCTGGACCGGGCGGGTGCGCGATACTGTGCTGTTTTCGCTGCTGCGCCAGGAATGGGAAGAGGCACGGGGATGAACGAGACGCTTTATACCGTCGCCACCCTGGCGGTGCCGATGATCGTGGCCATCGTGTTTCACGAAGTGGCCCACGGCCGCATGGCGCTGCTGCTGGGCGATCGCACCGCCAAGGATCTGGGGCGGCTGAGTTTCAATCCGCTGCGCCATGTCGATCCGGTGGGCACGGTGATCCTGCCGGGCATGCTGGCGCTGGCCCATGCGCCGGTGTTTGGCTGGGCTCGGCCGGTGCCGGTGGACGTGCGCGGGCTGCCCCGGCCACGCCGGGCGATGATGCTGGTGGGCGCGGCCGGGCCGGCGATGAATTTCGCGCTGGCGGTGGTGGCGGCGCTGGCCATCGGCGTGCTCGCCCGGTTTGTCACCGGGCCGGGCGCCGTGGCGCAGTTCGTCGCCGCCAACCTGGTCAATTTCCTGGCGATCAACCTGTTTCTCGCCTGCTTCAACCTGATCCCGCTGCCGCCGTTCGATGGCTCGCACATTGTCGAAGGGCTGTTGCCCGAACGCCTGGCGCGCGGCTATGCCCGGCTGCGGCCGCTTGGCTTTCCGGTGATCCTGTTGCTGCTGATCGGGCTGCCCTGGTTGTTTCCCGCTATCGATCCGTTGCGCACCGTGATCGATCCGCCGGTGAATTGGTTGGCGGATCACTATCTCGCCTTGGCCAGCCTGGTGGCCGGGCGGCCGCTCGCTTGAATACCGTTTCGGGCTGAATGGAATTTCAGCTTGGTCGCGATTTGTCGCGCCGCGCTTGATGCGGGCGGCGGGCTTCCCATGTCGCATGCATGATTTTACGCATGGAGCAGATCTGATGATCCGCAACGCACTGTTCGCCGCGCTGGCCCTGGCTGCCACGCCGGCACTCGCCCAGGCGCCCGCCGCGCCAGCCCCGGCAACGGCCGAAGCCTCGATCCCCTTCGTCAACCATGGCGGCATCCAGGATTGGCGCGCGCAAGGTGACAGCACCTTGTACGTGCAGGACCAGCACCGCCAGTGGTACCGCGCCACGCTGATGGCGCCGGCATTCGACCTGCCTTTCGTGGAAACGATCGGGTTTGATGGGCGCGGCACCGATACCTTCGATCGCTTTGCCAGCGTGCTGGTGCGCGGGCACAGCTATCCGGTGCAAAGCCTGGTCAAGGTGGATGGTCCGCCCTCGCGCGTGGCCCCCAAGGCCGCGCACACTGCAAGCAGCAGGCCCGCCGCCTGAGCCTTGCTTGCGCCGGTCGGCTTTGCCCCCTAGGGGGCAGGCCCATGGCAGATGGCTGGATCATTCTCGACAAGCCGCTGGCCCTGGGCTCCACCCAGGGCGTGGCGGCGGTAAAGCGCAATGCCCGGACGCGCGGCTTGGGCAAGGCCAAGGTGGGCCATGGCGGCACGCTCGATCCGCTGGCCACCGGCGTGCTGCCGATCGCACTGGGCGAGGCGACCAAGCTGTGCGGGCGGATGCTCGACGCCAGCAAGACTTATGCGTTTACCGTGGCGTTCGGCGCGGAAACCGACACGCTCGACCTGGAAGGCGCGGTGATCGGCGAAAGCCCGGTGCGCCCTGCGCGCGCTGCGCTCGATGCCGCGCTCGCCGCGTTTACCGGCCCGATCGTGCAAGTGCCGCCGGCCTATTCCGCGCTCAAGGTCGATGGCCAGCGCGCCTATGACCTTGCCCGCGCGGGCGAAGTGGTGGAACTGGCGGCGCGCAACGTCACGATCCACGCCTTGCGCGTGCTGGAAACCACCGGCCGCGCTTCAGCACTGGACAGCGCCACGCTGGAGGCCGATGTTTCCAAAGGCACCTATATCCGCAGCCTGGCGCGCGACCTGGCCCTGGCGCTGGGCACGCGCGGCCATGTGACCATGCTGCGCAGGTTGAAAGCCGGGCCGTTCACGCTCGATCAGGCGATTTCGCTGGACAAATTGAACGAATGGGGCCAAGGGGCGCCCCTTGAGAACGTGATCTTGCCTGTGGAGGCAGGGCTGGTCGACATCCCGGCTCTTGACCTCAACCCCGAACAGGCCGGGGCGGTCCGCCAGGGCCGCGTTCTATCGGGGTTGCCCTTTCCTGACGGGCTGTGGTGGGCGCGATGCGGCGGCAAGCCGGTCGCGCTGGTCATGCTGGCAGGCGGCGCCTTGCGCGTTGAACGGGGTTTCAATCTATAGCATGTCGCGGAGTGAATACTTATGTCGGTGACCCCGGAAAAGAAGCAGGAAATCATCCAGGACAACGCGCGCGCCGCCGGTGATACCGGTTCGCCCGAAGTTCAGGTGGCCATCCTCACCGAGCGGATCGTCAACCTCACCGAACACTTCAAGGGCCACCACAAGGACAACCATTCGCGTCGTGGCCTTCTGCAGATGGTGAACAAGCGTCGTTCGCTGCTCGACTACCTGAAGAAGAAGGATGTCGATCGCTACAACGCGCTGATCCAGAAGCTTGGTCTGCGTAAGTAAGTTCACAGACGGCCCGCCCCCGGCGGGCCGTTTTGTTTCAAGATCCGCCAGCAAGGCTGGCGGCGGCCGCCCCAGGCGGGCCGTTTTGTATTTGATCCTCCGTCACGGTGGATCGACCAGGATGGGCTGCGAGCCGATGCAAAAGGCATTCGGCATCCCTGCAATCCATGGTAAGGCAAAGGGGCCTTGCGCAATTC
Source organism: Novosphingobium rhizosphaerae (assembly GCF_050920675.1). Taxonomy (NCBI): domain Bacteria; kingdom Pseudomonadati; phylum Pseudomonadota; class Alphaproteobacteria; order Sphingomonadales; family Sphingomonadaceae; genus Novosphingobium; species Novosphingobium rhizosphaerae. The sequence goes on along the minus strand of NZ_CP137861.1, from coordinate 3,590,623 downwards.
GGCGCGGGCTCTGTGGGGCCAAGCCCCAGACCGGACCGGGACGGTATCCCCGGCAGCAAATCCCGCCGGCAATAGGGCCTGCGGGCCGAAGGAAAATTCATGTTCGACGTCAAGACCGTATCGCTGGAGTGGGGCGGAAAGACCCTCACCCTGGAAACCGGCCGTATCGCACGCCAGGCTGATGGCGCGGTGCTGGCCACTTATGGCGAAACCGTGGTGCTTTGCGCCGTGACCGCCGCCAAGTCGGTGAAGGAAGACCAGGACTTCTTCCCGCTCACCGTGCACTATCAGGAAAAGTTTTCGGCCGCCGGCCGCATCCCCGGTGGCTTCTTCAAGCGTGAACGCGGCGCCACCGAAAAGGAAACGCTGGTTTCGCGCCTGATCGACCGTCCGGTGCGCCCGCTGTTCCCCGAAGGCTTCTACAACGAAGTCAACGTCATCGCCCAGGTGCTGAGCTATGACGGCGAGACCGAACCCGATATCGTCGCGATCATCGCCGCTTCGGCCGCGCTGACCATCTCGGGCGTTCCCTTCATGGGCCCGATCGGCGCCGCGCGCGTCGGCTTCAAGGATGGCGAATACCAGCTCAACCCGTCGCTGTCGGAAGCTGCCAGCGGCCGCCTCGACCTGGTCGTTGCCGCTACCGACACCGCCGTGATGATGGTGGAATCGGAAGCCAAGGAACTGACCGAGGAAGAAATGCTCGGCGCGGTGGTCTTTGCCCACCAGGAAAGCCGCAAGGTCGTCGGTGCGATCATCGAACTGGCCGAAAAGGCAGCCAAAGATCCTTGGGAAATCGACCTGTCGGACAACACGGCCGACATCAAGGCGAAGCTCAAGAAGGGCGTCGGCGCCGATATCGCCGCTGCCTATCGCCTGACCGACAAGTCGGCCCGCTCCAACGCCCTGAACGAAGTGCGCGCCAAGGCCAAGACGCTGTTTGCGGATGAAACCCCGCAGACGCAGATGGTGGCGATCAAGACGCTCAAGAAGCTGGAAGCGGAAATCGTGCGCGGCGCCATCCTCAAGGACGGCCAGCGTATCGACGGCCGCACGGTCACGCAGGTTCGCCCGATCGAATCGATCGTCGGCTTCCTGCCGCGCACCCATGGCTCGTCGCTGTTCACCCGTGGCGAAACCCAGGCCATCTGCACCACCACCCTTGGCACTAAGGATGCGGAGCAGATGATCGACGGTCTCGACGGGCTGACCTACCAGCGCTTCATGCTGCACTACAACTTCCCCCCCTATTCGGTGGGTGAAGTGGGCCGCTTCGGCGCTCCGGGTCGTCGTGAAGTGGGCCATGGCAAGCTCGCCTGGCGCGCGCTCAACCCCGTGCTGCCCACCAAGGACGAGTTCCCCTACACGATCCGCGTGCTCTCCGACATTACCGAATCCAACGGCTCCTCGTCGATGGCCACGGTGTGCGGCGGCTGCTTGTCGATGATGGACGCGGGCGTTCCCATCGCGCGCCCGGTTTCGGGCATCGCCATGGGCCTGATCCTGGAAGGCAAGGACTTTGCCGTCCTGTCGGACATCCTGGGTGACGAAGACCACCTGGGCGACATGGACTTCAAGGTGGCCGGCACCAGCGAAGGCATCACCTCGCTGCAGATGGACATCAAGATCGCCGGGATCACCGAGGAAATCATGCGCAAGGCCCTGGCCCAGGCCAAGGAAGGCCGCGCGCACATCCTGGGTGAAATGACCAAGGCGCTGGGCACTGCCCGCACCGAACTGTCGGCCCATGCCCCGCGCATCGAAACGATCCAGATCGACAAGTCGAAGATCCGTGAAGTGATCGGCACCGGCGGCAAGGTCATCCGCGAAATCGTCGCGGAAACCGGCGCCAAGGTGGACATCGACGACGAAGGCCTGATCAAGATCTCGTCTTCCGATATCGCGCAGATCGAAGCGGCCAAGGCGTGGATCCTCGGCATCGTCGAAGAACCCGAAGTGGGCAAGGTCTACAACGGCAAGGTTGTGAACATCGTCGATTTCGGCGCTTTCGTGAACTTCATGGGTGGCAAGGACGGTCTCGTCCACGTGTCGGAAATGAAGAACGAGCGCGTGGAAAAGCCGGGCGACGTCGTCAAGGAAGGCCAGGAAGTCAAGGTCAAGGTCCTCGAGATCGACAACCGTGGCAAGGTGCGCCTGTCGATGCGCGTGGTGGACCAGGAAACCGGCGAAGCGCTGGAAGACACCCGCCCGGCGCGCGAACCGCGTGAACCGCGCGGTGACCGTGGCGGCGATCGCGGTGACCGGGGCGGCGATCGTCGTGGCCCCCGCAGCGATCGCGGTCCGCGCCGCGATGGCGACCGTGGCCCCCGCCGCGAAGGTGGCGACCGCCCGCGCCGCGACCGTGACGAAGGCCCGGCCCCCGATCACATGCCGGCGTTCCTCAAGTCTGACGACTGAGGACAAGACAGCCTGATGGCAACAAGGAAGGCTCGCACCCACCCGGTGCGGGCCTTTCTTGTATGTGGACGCTGCGTCAGGGCTTGATAGCCGGCACCGCAAGCGGGCTGGCGGGCGCGCACTTGGCGTGGGCATCGCGCTCTATCCGTCCCATGACGCCCAGCGTCATCACCTGGTGATCCGCAAGCATGCCGGTTCGCGGATCGAACGTGATCCATCGTTGCTGGCTCGGCCAGGAGACATCGGCGAGCCTGATCGGTACGGCATGGCGCTGCGCGATGGGATAGGTTTCATTCGCGGTGCAGCGGTCATAGCAATAGGTGCCGGCCAATAGGTCAGCGTGAAAGGTCAGCGCATAGGGCAGGGTGCGCGGCGCCTGGGTGCCGACCTGCAAGGTTTCCGAACCGCTGCAGGCCTCGTCCAGCCGTGGCGCGGCGTGGGCGGCGATCGGGGCAAAAGCAAGCAGGGACAACAGGATCTTCATGGCAATCTCCGTGCCTTTCGATCCCGATGCGAGCCTAGCAGATTTTCCCGTTTGCAAAAGAGTGGCGGTCACGATGAAGGCGCACGCCTCGCTTTGGCCAAGCTATTGGAATTCCTTCCCGAAGAAGGAATCGATATTGAACCACAAGGTCAATTCCTCGCCGCTATCCTGCGCGCTCTTGACCGTCATGACGTCGAAATTGTGGCCCTCGACATTGGACAGCGCCTGCCGCTGAGTCTTCATCCCACCCAGGGCCAGGAACGCATATTCCTCGTCGATGGTCACCGCGTTGAACGCATCCTGCGCGCTCTTGCCGGAATGGCCGCCCATGATCGAGCGGATCAGGCCATCGATGATGGTCTTTTCCTGCGCCGCCTCCGCCGTGCGGCCCAGCTTGATCAATGCCATGCGCGCCACGGCATGGGCAAACATGTCGACCCACACGTCCTTGAGCCGTGCCTGCGCCAGCGCGAGGCTCCGCGCGGGTGCGCTGTCGAGCGCGGCATCTGCCTTGGGCAGATCGTCCCAGCGCGGAAAGGCATAGTGGTGGCTGATCGCGGCCTGTTGGCGCAGGAACAGATAGTCCACGTCGGCAGCACCGCTCTGGGCGCGGGCAATCGCCGCCTCATAGCCCTGCCGATCGAACGCCTCCTTGGCCAAACCCGTCTGAGGCACGGCCCAAGCCAGAAGGGCAACCGAGACTGAAGCGCAGAACTTGAACCATGGGTTTGGATAAGGCACGGACGCGCTCCCTTCGATCGGCAGGGTGCCATCACAGGCCTTGGGCAACAAATACATATCGCGCCAGATCGGCGTGATCGCGACGCGATTGGCTATCTGGCCACGGGCCACGCGCGGTCGGTCAGCATCACGCGATTGCGGCCGCCGCCCTTGGCAGCGTAGAGCGCCCCGTCCGCGGCGGTCAGCGCGCTTTCCAGGTCGCCACAGGCAATGGCATCGGCGATACCACCTGAAAACGTCACTGGCCCGAACGGCACGTCGGTGGTGCGATTGATGAGGCGGCGTTCCGCCATCCTGGCGCGCGCGGAATTGAGCAGCGCCAAGGCCTGGCCAGGGCTGCGGCCGGGAAACAGCACGCCGAATTCCTCCCCACCGATCCGGCCCACGATGCAGCCGGCCTCGCGCAGCACGCCCAGGGTTTCTGCCACCACCTTGAGCACGCGGTCGCCGGCAGTGTGGCCGTGCCGATCGTTGATCCGCTTGAAATGGTCGATGTCGACCACGCCCAGGCACAGCGGCGCGGCTGTGGCGCGGGCTGTCTCCAGCGCCTGGGCGAACTGGCGTTCGAACGCGCGCCGGTTGGCCAGGCCGGTCAGGTGGTCCTCATCGGCCACCCGCTGCACTTGTTCCAGGGTGCTCTGCAGTTCGGCCGTACGCTTGCGGCTGGCGGCCAGCTCGGCATGCAACTGGCCTGCCTGCGCCAGCATGGCGCGCGTCGCTTCGGCCAGGCTGCGCACCAGCGCCTTGTCGGCGCCCGCCTTGGCCATTTCTCCCAGGTGCGCTTGCAGGCTATCGGCAAAATCGCCGCTCGCCTGCATGGCGCCATGGGTGCTGCGATCGAAGGCGGTCAGGCTTTCGCGCACATGGCACAGCAGCGTGACGAGCTGTTCGGCCGCCAGGTCTTGCGCGGGATGGCGCAGCGCTTGTTCCAGCCAGGCAAGGTCCACCGGCAGGCCGGCACCGATCCGCTGAATCAGCAGTTCGGCCAGACGCGGATTGGCCCCGGTCACGCAATCGTGCGCCATGACCAGGGTGAACGGTGTGATCGGCAGGTCGTGATCGATCAATAGCGCGGCGAGGCGCGCCAGCAGCGCCCGGCGCGCCGCAAGCGTTTCGGCCACGCCGGCCACGCCGGCCACGTCGGCAGACGCGTGCGGTTCAGGGCCAAGGCCCAGCCTGTGCCACAGGCGCTGGAAAGGGCTCTCTGCCCACCGGTCTTGCTTGGCCATGCGCGCCAGAACGACAAGGCCGCGTTCCGGTTAAGGGCGCGGCCTTGCGTTATTTTCGGCAATGGTGCGACGGGGCTCGGCGGCTATGCCAGGCCCCGTGGATCAGCGCACGCGCGGGCCGCCAAACGGCATCGGCGGGGGCGGGCGGCGATGGCCACGCGGCAACTGCGCCTGATAGGCGCGGCCGCAGTGTTCCACGCAGTAAGGGAAGCCAGGGTTCACCTTTTCGCCGCAGAAATGGAAGTCCGGCTCGCCCGGGTGCCCCATCGGCCAGCGGCAGATGCGATCGTTGAGATCGAGCAAGCTGGTCTTGTCGGCGATTTCCGGGCTCGGGCGTGCGGGCACCAGGCGGCGCGGCGGCGCGGGCGGGATCGGCGCTTGCTGGTCGCCAGGGCCTTGGCGCAGGAAGCCGCCAGGGCCGACCGAAACCACGCGCGGTGCAGGCGGGGTGGGTGCGTCCGTCGCCGGCGCAGCGCTGGCAGGCGCCGGGGCGGCGGGGGCTGCCGGGGCAGGGCGGGCCACCGGGGCGGCCGGGGCCGGGCGCGCTTCCACCGGCGCGGGCGCCGGGGCAGGCTTGGGCGCTGCCGGACGCGCTTCCACCGGCGCTGGCGCCGCTGCGGGTGCAGTCGGCTTGGCCGGCTTGGGCGCCGCGGCGGTCGCCTCGGTCTTGTCGTTGGCCTTGACCGGGGAAGGCCGCGCCTTCAGCCCCAGCCTGTGGGCCTTGCCGATCACGGCGTTGCGGCTGACCCCGCCAAGTTCCTCGGCGATCTGGCTGGCGGTGGCGCCGCCTTCCCACATCTTGGTCAGTTTCTCGATCCGCTCGTCGGTCCAGCTCATCCGTTCGAAAACCTTTGCATGGGCCAAGGGGATTGCCCCTTGCCCTTTCATTGTCTTGCCATCGGCCCGTGCGCGCGATACCGCGCAGCCCATGGCCAATCAATTCCCGTCTCCCACCGGAGAAACGAAACCGCTTGACGCCGGCAACACCTTTGCAGGCGCCGCCGCCGGTCATGCCTATGGGCATCTAGCCGGTTTCCCGCCGCCCGGACAGCCGATTTTCCGCAGCTTCAACAGTGTCGGGCTCTGGACCCTCTATATGAAGGAGGTGCGGCGGTTCTTCAAGGTGCAGACCCAGACGATCTGGGCCCCCGCCGTAACCACGCTGCTCTACCTGATGATTTTCACGCTCGCGCTGGGTGGTGGCGGCCGCGTGGTGCTGGGCGTGCCCTTCGCCAGCTTCGTGGCCCCGGGCCTGATCGCCATGGGCATGATCAACAATGCCTTTGCCAATGCCAGCTTTGGCCTGCTGGGCGGCAAGATCCAGGGCACCATCATCGATTACCTGATGCCGCCGATTTCCGAAGGGGAACTGCTGGCGGCCATGGTCGGCGCGGCGGTGACGCGGGCGATCCTGGTGGGCCTGGCCGTGGCGGCCGCGATGATGTTCTGGCCGGGCGTCTCGCTCGTGGTGCGCCACCCCTGGGCCGTGGTATGGTTCGGCCTGATGGGCGCGATCCTGCTCTCGCTGATCGGGGTTGCCACCTCGCTTTGGGCGGAAAAGTTCGATCACAACGCGGCGGTGACCAATTTCATCATCACCCCGATGTCGATGCTGTCGGGCACGTTCTACGTGATCGACCGGCTCGCGCCGGCGTTCCAGACCGTGAGCCGGATGAACCCGATCTTCTACGTGATCTCGGGCTTCCGCTATGGCTTCCTGGGGCAAAGCGACATCGGCAGCAGCAACATGGCCGTGCTGCACGGCGCGATCGGCCTGGGCGTGCTCAACCTGGTGCTGGGCCTGATCGTCTATGGCCTGCTGCGCTCAGGCTGGAAGCTCAAGGCCTGAAATTTTCACGGATACGAAAAAGGGCGCCGTTCCCATAGGAAAGGCGCCCTTTTTCGTGTGCCGCGCAGATCAGTGCGACAGGCTGCGCCTTAGCCGATAGCGCCCGTCGGTAAAGCCTTCGAACATCTCGCGCAGCGAGGGATGGTCGACCGGCCCGGCTTCCGCATCGGCCGCCAGGTTCTGCTGGCTGACATAAGCGACGTAGCTGCTCTCGTCGTTCTCGGCGAGCAGGTGGTAGAACGGCTGCTCGCGCATCGGTCGCATGTCTTCGGGAATGGATTCGTACCATTCCTCGCTGTTGGCAAAGACCGGGTCGATATCGAAGACCACGCCGCGAAATCCGAACAGGCGGTGGCGCACCACATCCCCGATCGCAAAGCGTGCCTCGCTTACCGCCGGAACGGAAATCTGGCGGCCGGCCTGGGGCGAAAAGTAACTGGTATTTTCGGCAAAGATCGACATGGGGTGAATATAGGTTTGCGGCAGGTGCGAAACAAGCAAGGCTTTTGGGGAATATGCGCCTGGGGATAACTCCTCTTTCCTCTTGGCAAGCCCGGAATCGTGCGCTAGTGGCGCGGTCCTCGACCGGGGCGGCGCCAGCGCCGCCTTCACAGGGCACTTCATGGAGAGGTGGCAGAGTGGTCGAATGCGCCGCACTCGAAATGCGGTGTACGGGCAACCGTACCGTGGGTTCGAATCCCACCCTCTCCGCCATGTGCCCCCTCCGGCAGCGCGCCGGGCTACCCTAAAATACGACACAAGGCACGGAAAAATAAGCGTTTTTTGAAACCGCCTATTTTCGCTGGGCGAGCCGTTGAAGTGCGAAGTGTGGGCTAGAGTGTGGGCTAGCGCAGGGACGGTCGGTTTGAAATCGGACCTTCCAGTGATAGATTCCGGGCATGGGAAAGCTCACCAACTCCATGGTCAACGCGTTAAGCGAACCTGGTCGCTATGCTGATGGCGAGGGGTTGTATCTGCGCATTTCGCCTGCCGGTGGCAGGAAGTGGGTGTTGCGGATCCAGATCCACCGTACACGCAACGACATTACCATCGGCGATGCTCGGCACATCTCGCTGAAGGCCGCCCGGCTCGAAGCGGCCGCCCTGCGCGCGCAGGTTGCGAAAGGTGGCGATCCGGCCGAGGAGCGGCGCAAGGCCAAGAAAGTGATCCCTCGGTTCGAGGAGGCAGCCCGACGGGCCCATGCCGAGATGTGCAAGGGCTGGAAAAACGGCAAGCACCAGCAGCAGTGGATCAAAACGCTGGAACTTTATGCCTTTCCCAAGCTGGGCAAGCGCACGGTCGACAAGATCGATGGGCCGATGATCCGCGATGTCTTGGCCGAAATCTGGCTGGATATTCCCGAAACCGCGCGCCGGGTGCGGCAACGGATCGGTGCGGTGCTGGACTGGTGCTATGCCAAGGGGTTGCGTGACAGCGAAGCGCCGATGCGCTCACTCGCGCGCGGCTTGCCGCGCCAGCCCAAGCGCAAGGGGCATTTTGCCGCGCTGCCCCATTTCGAGGTTCCGGCCTTTCTGGAGACCCTGCGTGCCAAGCCGAGCAGCGCCGGCACGCTGGCCCTTGAATTGCTTATCCTGGCTTATCCTGACCGCGGTCCGTTCGGGCGAGGTCCGGCATGCGCTCTGGTTGGAAGTGGACGATGATCTGACGATCTGGACCATTCCGGCCGAGCGCATGAAGATGGGTGTGGAGCATATCGTGCCGCTTTCGCGCCAGGCCGCCGACGTGCTGCGTCGTGCCAGGCAACTGGCGATCGACGACAGCATGTATATCTTTCCAGGACCGATTTCGGGTGCGGCCTTGACGGATATGGCGTTGCTCGAACTGGTGCGCGGCATGGACATCCCTGTGACGGTCCATGGCTTTCGCTCGAGCTTTCGCGACTGGGTTGCCGATGAAACCGACACTGCCGATGAGGTGGCCAAAGCTTGCCTCGCGCATTCCATCGGCAACAAGACCAAGGCAGCCTACTTGCGCACGGACTTTTTCCGCAAGCGGCGTGGGCTGATGCAACTCTGGGCGGACCATTGCCTGCCTCCGGCCCGTATCGCGGCCGTGCCCGCGCAGCATGTGGCAACTGTCCAGCAGGCGCTGGCTTCGCCCGTGCCAGTTCGCGCCGTCGTCTCTGTCTCTCATGCCAAGGACGCAGCTATGATCCCTCCTGGTCTTTTCTCGCAAAGGTCGGCAGGCCGTGCCTGGTGGTCGCCGAGCGCGCTGGCATCGGTTTGCGCGCAGGGTGAGCGTGGTCCATGGCCCACCGGCGCCGACGATCGGGCCCATCCTGCCCGGTTCGCGCCGATGCCTTGTCGGCAGTGCCGCGCCGGCAATGGGCGGCGTGGCCTGGTTTGGTATTGGGCAGGGCGGTCCAGCGGCATGCGCTGCGTCGTGCGCAGCATCACGGTGATGCCGGCGCGGCTGCTGGTTTGCGGCCTGGCCTCGCCGACCGCAGTGGCCCAGGCAAAACCGCTGACTGGCTTGTCCCCAGCGGCACCGCCGGACCGGTCGCCCTGGGCGCCGCTTGTCGCCGAAGCCGCCGCGCGGTTCGCCGTGCCCGAAACCTGGCTGGCCGCGATCCTCGCTGCTGAAAGCGGTGGCGATCCTGCGGCCGTGTCGCCGGCCGGTGCGATGGGCTTGATGCAACTCATGCCGGACACCTGGCGCGCGCTGTCCCGCACTTATGGATTGGGCGAGGATCCCTTCGCACCGCGAGCCAATATCCTGGCCGGCGCGGCTTATGTCCGGGTGCTGCGTGATCGCTATGGCCGTCCCGGCTTTCTGGCGGCCTACAACGCCGGGCCGACCCGCTACGACGCCTATCGTTGCGGCCTTCGCCCCTTGCCTGCCGAGACCCTGCGCTATGTGGCCCGGCTGTCCGCTCGGCTCGCCTTGTCGGGGGATCTCGGCACCACTGTGCCGGCGGCGCAGGACGAGCACGCGGCAATGCCAGACTGGCGTGCCGTCCCACTGTTCTCTTCGCCCCGGCCGCTTGGCGGAACGGACCGGTCGACGTATCCCGCCAGCGTTGACGCGCTTCGGGTGCCGCCGCGCGACAGTCTGTTTCCACGCGAACTGCGGAAAGGCCGGCCATGATGGTGCGGATGGCACAGGTTCGTGCCGGGGGCGCCGATCGCCGGCGTGATGCCGCTCGCATTTTCGGTCAGCTGATTGGCGCGATGAGACGCCGCAAAATTCACCCGAAGCGGTTCGATGAATGAAGGGGCACTTCAGACGGTAATGGACAGGACAGTGAACGACCGGAATCGCGGCGGACCCAGCGGCGAGTCGCGTGGCGCTGAAACTGGCAAGTGTCGACCAGATTACCACCTGCCCATCTTCCGTCTGAAACGTCTGCGTTTACCGAAAGCCGTCCCTAGCGGCTGTCAGCCCTGTACATCAAGCGAGGTGGCTACCTCCTTCCAGCGCTCGGCGTTGTCGCGTAGCGCGTTGGCCTTCGCCATGAAAACGCGATAGCCTTCCGAACCGCCCGCTAGCCAGACCGGCGGCGCCTTATTTGAGGCCAGGTCGATGATCGCCAATGCGAACTTTTGCGGATCACCGGCCTGAAGGTGATTGTTAGCGTCGAGCGCTTCAATGCGTGCGGTCGAAAAGGCGGCGTAGTCCGCAATCTTAATGTCACCGTATCGGACAGAGCTGCGATCAAGGAAATCCGTGCGGAAGCGGCCCGGATAGACGCAAGTGACCTTGATCCCGAACAGCGCCAGTTCCTCCGCCAGAGCCTCGGACCAGCCGCTGACCGCATGCTTGCTCGCGCAGTAGACGGATGATCCCGCGCCCCCGCTCATGCCGGCGATCGAGGAAATGGTGATGATGTGGCCTGCTCGCTGGCGTCGCATGATCGGCAAAACCGCACGGGTCACATCAAACACACCGTACACGTTCGTATCGAACTGGCGGACGAGCTGATCGCGGGACACTTCCTCGAATGCCCCGAGCTGACCGTAGCCGGCATTGTTCACCAGCACATCGATCCTGCCGAAACGCTCGACCGCATCGCGCACCGCAGCCTCAATCGACGCGGGCTGCGTGACATCAAGCGTCAGCGCACAAAGCCGCTCATGATCGCCTTGCAGGGCATCGACAATGTGCCGGCGATTCCTGGCCGTCGCGATGACCTTGTGACCGGCGGCCAGCGCGGCGCGGGCCATTTCTAGGCCAAAGCCACGGCTTGCACCGGTAATAAACCATGTCTGCATAATGAAATTCCGTTGAAGGCTCCCCGGCTACCCCACAAAGGGGCAGCCGGAAAGGTGGTGTCATTGGATCGAGTAGCCGCCATCCACCATGAGGATGTGACCCACGACAAAGCTCGATGCGTCGGAGGCGAGCCATAGCACGGCTTCCGCGACTTCCTCCGGCTTGCCGGTGCGACCGATCGGATGCGCGGCCCGGATCGGCTCCATGACGCTGTCCGATCCTGCCAGCTCCACAAAGCGGTCGATCATCGGCGTGTCGATCGTCCCCGGGCCGACTGCGTTGATGCGAATGCCCTGTTTCGCATAGTCCAGGGCAGCGCCCCGCGTGAGGCCGAGGACGGCATGTTTGGAGCCTGCATAGGTCGTAAGGCCGGGGATGCCGACGACGGCCGACATCGATCCCATGTTGACGATCGTGCCACCGCCTTGCCTGAGCATCTGGCCGATCTGAGCACGCATCGACAGCCATACGCCGCGCACGGTTACGTCGAAAATCTCGTCGTAGGTGCCGGAAGGCTGCTCCGCGAGTGGCGCAGAATTTTGCGTCAGACCCGCATTGTTGAAGGCGATGTCAAGCCGCCCGAATTCTGTCACGGTCTGGCTGACAAGGGCCTGCACCTCGTCCTCCTTGCTCACATCGGTCTTGACAAAGATCGCTACGCCGCCTGCATCGCGAATGAGCTTGACGGTTTCCTCGCCCGCGTCGGGGTTGACATCCGAGACGACGACCTGCGCGCCTTGTCCTGCGAACGCCAGGGCGGTCGTCCTGCCGATGCCCGAACCAGCGCCGGTTACGAGGGCAACTTTGCCCTTAAGTTCGGAATATTGGGGCATGCGTTGATCCTTCTTCGCTTGGGAGGTGCGTTAATGGCGTCAGGCCGCAACGCGCTCGTCGGCGGGGCGGTATGGGGGGTAATCGACATATCCATGGGCGCCGCCCTCATAATATGTCGCGCGATCAGGCTGGTTGAGCGGCCAGTCGTGACGCAAACGGGCGACCAGATCGGGATTGGCGATGAACGGCTGGCCGAAGCCGGCAAGGTCGATGACGCCGTTGGTGATAAGCTCGTTCGCCCGGGACTTCGTCATTCCACCGTCGAGCAGGATTGCCGTATGCGGCGCGACCACGCGCCATTTGATGAGCAATTCCTTGATGAGCTCGCTTGTCGGCTTCTGGCCGGCGGGGGTGTTGAAGAACCCCGTCTGATCCATCACGTGAAAGTAGGCGATCCCACGTTCACCCAGGGCTTTGCCCAGAGCGACGTAGGTTTCTTCCGCGTCATCGAACATCGGCACCGAACCGATGACCCCATAAGGCGTAAGTCGGATGCCGACACGGTGCGCGCCGATCGCCGCGCTGACGGCATCGACGACTTCAAGGGTGAAGCGCATCCGCCCTTCGATCGCCGCGGCCGAGTAGCGATCCGTCCGGTCGTTGATATGCGGGTTAAGAAACTGATCGAACAGGTAGCCGTTTGCCGCGTGAAGTTCGATCCCATCGAAGCCCGCAGCCATCGCATTGCGTGCTGCAACTGCAAAGTCCTCGACAACGCGCGCCACTTCGTCAGTTTTTAGTGCGCGGGGGCAGGATGCCGGGACAAAGCCGATCGTCCCGTCATCGCCGCGGCCGAACGCCATCGCGCCTTCAGCCACCCGATCGGTCGAACTGACTGGGGCGCGACCATAGGGCTGGTTCGAGGTGTGGGCTATGCGCCCGACATGCCAGAGCTGGATGAACATGCGACCGTCGACTGCGTGAACCGAGTCCGTGACCCGCCGCCATCCGGCTATCTGTTCGGGCGTGAAGATGCCGGGATTGTGGAAATATCCTTGGCCCTCCTGTGAAATCGGCGATCCTTCCGACACGATCAGGCCAGCAGTCGCACGTTGGGTGTAGTAGAGCGCGACAAGATCCGTGGCGGCATCGTCGGGACCGCGCGAGCGGGTCAGTGGCGCCATGAAGACGCGGTTCGGCAGCTTCAGGCCGGACAGGTCGAAAGGTTTGAAAAGGGCTTCCATAATGCGCGCCTCGCGATTGGTGATGCTCGCAATTTATGGCCTCCAGCATGATATGAAAAACGGCTATAATTCTGCTCAAAAGAGAATATAATTCTACCATGCGTGTCCAGGTCGAAAGCATCGCCGCCATTCAGGCTTTTGTGCTGGCGGCGGAGAAGCGGAGCTTCAAACTCGCCGGTCAGACGATGGGGCTGACACCTTCCGCGATCGGCAAGGCCATCCAGAAGCTCGAAGAGCAGCTATCGGTTCAGCTATTCCATCGGTCGACGCGATCGATCGCGATCACCGACGAAGGGACGCTAGTCCTGGATCGCTGCCGTCGTATCCTCAGCGAGATCGAAGCCGCCCAGGCGGAAGTTTCCAATGCCCGCGCTGCGCCGCACGGACGGTTGAAAATCGGCCTCCCGGTCGAGCCAACGCTGTTGCTGCCGGTGATCACCGCGTTCCACGAGGCCTATCCGAACATCCAACTCGATCTCGACATCAACGATCGGTTCGTCGACGTGATCGACGAGGGCTTCGACGCGGTTATTCGTTCTGGCGCGCCAGCCGATAGCCGTTTGCGGCATCGAAAACTTGGAGAGTTCGGATGGAGCTTCGTGGCGTCCCCAGGATACGTCGAGCGATCAGGCGTGCCGAAATCCCTTGCGGATCTGGCGGGCCACGCCTGTTTACGCCAGCGCCTCGCGGAAACCGGGCGGCTGCTACCTTGGCCAGCTCTCGCGAATGGCGAAGCGTCACTACCTGATGCGACCATCACCGCGACCATGATGGAGCCACTTCTTGAACTTGCGATCCGAGGGAGAGGCATCGCGCATCTGCCCGATTTTGCAGTGCGACCGAGCATGGAAAAGGGGCTGCTCGTCGAGCTTTTGCCGGGAATGGTCCAGGAAACCGGGGCGCTGCACATTCTATGGCCCGCGAGCCAGTACCCCTTGCCAAAGGTGCGCGTCTTCGTTGACTTCATGTCTACGCACGTTGCGCGTTGGCTACAGCGTTAAATGTCAGCAAGGGGTGGCCGGGCGAGGAAATGGCCACCCTGTTGCGGTTGGCACCGGCAGGTCGTGACAGCCCAGTCACAAGACGAAAAGCTAAACTTAGGATGAACCGACGGCTTCCGGATTAAGCGGCCATTCGCCGAAGCCTTTGTTCATGCCCGCTATGTCCCAGACCCCGGCATTCCCCTGCACTGCGATCGCGGTGAACGTACTACTGGTTCCGACGCCGCAGCCAGGGCCTCTGAACGTCAGCAATGAGGGCGGAGTTCCGCGCTCCCGCACGCCATATGCAAATCGTAGAACCTGTCACCACCCCCCAAAGATAGCTGGCTTCCAGAATGTGGAAGCGTGAAATCGTTCCGGTGACATGGGTTCCGTTCCATGCGCAAAGCAACCCTTGATCACACCTTCCACATCGGAAGCTTCGCTGACCGTCAGCTCTGAGCGATGGGCCACTGCACATGTGCGCTCTGGGATGGCCACTTGATACGCCGCTCCTAATTCGTGCTGAAACAGACCAGGGATCAGCAGCCTCGAAGGCCCAAAGGCGTCAGCCTGCAGCATGACTTTCATGAAAGGGCGTCCTTCGCAGTCGAGTTTCTCGCCGTTTGCGCCGAGCTCGCTGGCGTTGCGAAGATTTTGGAATGCCATCCGCTGCCAATCGAGGCCTTTGCCATTCCACCAATCAGCCATCGCGAAGCTCACATAGGTCCAGGCATTACCGTCGCGCACTTCTGCCCAGGCAAGCGCAAAGGGCGTTTCGTTGATGGGAATGCAGGGCCCAACCCAATCCAGATCCAGAATCTCGCCCGGCAGGATTATGGGGTGGACATGGTCCAGATCCCGCAGTTCAACCGGCACCTCCAGAGCGGCTTCTAGCAGCGCCAGACGTTGCCGTTCGTTCCGACGCTCTTTCCGATCCTGCCACCAGCGCTTCAACATGATATTCTTATTAGAAGGGATTCGCAGGGCCGCAATGTTTCATACCTAACCCCGTACGGTATGTACGAATGACCGCCAAACGCATCGGCATGACACCTTGGGGCTCAGGCTTGTTGGATAGCCATGGCAAAACGCTCCGGCAGACCGTAGCCATGCAGAGTCCTAAGGTAAGTGTAAGTGCCGAAGCTCGTTGGGAAGCGGGCCAGCTACGCGTGCCGCTGGTGATCAGAAGAACGTGTATCAATGACGCGCTTGAGCCTTGGCGCGGTTACTGGTCCAACCTCGTTCGCGAACTCCGGAAAAGGGGATACAGAGTGACTATGGACGAACTGCAGCCCGTTGCTGCTTTACGGTAGTCCTTGGGCACGCCAGCATCCCCCAGCCACTGCCGCGGATCGGCGATGCATACGGCCGCGCTGTCACCCGCAGTTCACCGTATCTCCCCAGAAGATGAACGAAGGAGCGGTTTCGTGGTCGGCCTTCAGGCCCTGCAACGTCTTCTTTCGCGGCGGCAATCACTTGAGCGTTGCGTTGGCGCGATGGAGGGGCAATAGGCACCCTATCGCCTAAATCGGTCGATTTGGACAAGACACCATTGCAGATATTACACTGGTGTGGAATGTCGTGCTGGGAAACAACTGGATATGGCAGAGGTATCCGGATTGGCGGACAATTCTTGGATTTTCTGGACCTCGCCTTTATGGATCGCTGCGGTAATCACGGCATCGGTATGGCATCGCCGTTCTAAAGGGAGGCCGACTTTCCCCCGAGTACTCGACGATGCTCAGTTTGCTGAGAAGGGCTGTTCGGGGAAGTCACTCCGGGGCCTGATGTCAAGGATAGGTGGCGCTAGCAACTGCCTCTTGGTGGTGGTGCGCGGTAAGCATCTTGTCGTGACGCCTCAATTCCCCTTCAACCTCATGTTCTTGCCTGAGATTTACGGCCTGGATCTTGAGGTCCCGACGGACGCAGTCTCTGCAATTATCCCAGTAACGACCTTCTTTCGCAAGGCGCTGAGGATAGAGTTCGAATATGGCGGCGTAGCGCCTATCGAGATTGTCGTGCATGATGAGAGTGCTTTCGTAAATGCCGTCGGCCGACAGACCATCAAACATGGTGGTCGAGACCTCAAGGCGCCCACTGGTACTAGGGTTGATCTGTAATTGCAGAGCGAGGCGGTGTGATCCCTTGAGGGTTCATGGATCTGTCCGCACTGACCGAGGCTAGGCCTGGCCGTGCTGTATCGGGTCTCACAGAGGCGAACGTTGCATTGACTCGAAGCGGGCTTGGTGGCCCATCCGGTAACCTTCGCAGATCGTTCGTCCCTGCGTTCCCTCGCGGGACACCGCCCTCGGATCAGCTTTGACGCTTCACCGCTGGCAAACGAGTTCTACCCTACCTCATGCCTGGAACAAAGTGCCGTCGCGCAGCATGGCGTGCATGATCACCGCGAGGCGGCGCGCAAGCGCGACACGGGCCTTCTTGAGCCCCCGGCGCTTGGCGATCTTCATGGCCCACGTTTTCAAAGCAAAGGTTTCCCGGCTTCGGGTGAGGATCGAGTTGGCGGCTTCATAGAGCAGCTTGCGTACGGTTCCGTCCCCTTGCTTGGTGATCCGGCCAGTCCAGTCGAGCTCGCCCGATTGGTGGCGTCTGGGCACCAGACCGAAGTAAGCGCCGGCATTGCGGGATTGTCGGAAGCGGCCCGCCTCATCCACCGCAGCGGCGAACGCGGCGGATGTTTGCACGCCGACCCCCGGGATAGTCATAAGGATTTCGCAGGCCTGCGACTGGCTGGCGATGATGCGCAGGCGGCGATCCATTTCCTTGATCTGCTCGACCAGTTCGGCGCGCACCCCCAACAGGGATGCGATTGCCTCGCCCAAGCCGGGAATGTGGGCAGCCTGCATGATCCGCTCAAGGAATGCTCTCCCTTGTCCGGGACCAGGGCGGTAGCCGAAAGTGGCGCAAAGGCCGCGGATCATGTTGTCGAGCCGGACACGTGCTTCGACCAGGTGGCCACGCGCGGTGATCACGCTGCGCACGCCATGGGCGGCCGGAGATTTGACGTGCACTTCCTTGTAGAACCCTGTCCGCGCAAGTTGCGCGAGCCCGGCGGCATCGTGGGGATCGGTCTTGTTCGCCTTCATCGCCTTCAGGCTCTGGTGCGCCTGCCGGGCATCGATGCACACCACCGGGACACCCAGTTCGCGTAGACCCAGGCAGATCGCCGGCGACATGCGCCCGGTCTCGATCACCGCCCGCTCGACTGGGCCATAGCGACCCAGCATCGCGGCGATCGGCTCCGGAGAACTCTCGACCTTCTCCGACACGAGCTTCCGCCCATTTTCGTCAACAATGCAGAGCTGCGTGCTTTCCATCGACAGGTCCAGTCCGGCATAATGCTTCATGGCTGTTTCCTTCCTTCAGGATTCGACAACCAGAAGTGTGCGCCTCTGCCGAGGTCCGAGGGAAGCAGCCGCAATTACACGATGACTCAATCAGAGCCAGAAAGCGAGCGCGGCGACCAACGCGACGCCTGACAGGAAGTTTGCGGCAAGCTTGTCGTAACGGGTCGCGACACGGCGGAAGTCCTTGATCCGACAGAATGCGTTTTCGATGAGGTGTCGGCTGCGGTAGCGTTGCTGATCGTAGCGGATGGCACGCTTGCGGTTGCGCCTGCCGGGGATAACGGGGCTGGTGCCGTTGTCTCGCAGGACCTTGCGCAAGCTGTTGGCATCGTAGCCCTTATCTCCAAGCAAGTAGCGCATTCGCCCGGCGCGCTCGAGCAGCGCTGGCGCAGCCTTTACGTCGCTGACATTGCCAGCGGTCAGCATCAGCGCGTAGGGGCGGCCAAGCACGTCGGTCAAGGCATGGACCTTGGTTGTCCAGCCGCCGCGAGAACGGCCGATCGCCTGCGTCTGACGCCCCCTTTTCCGCCAAACGCCGAGCGCTGGGCCTTGATGTAGGTGCTGTCTATCGCGGTGCTCTTCGTGACTGCGCCCGCTTCAGCCAGCGTGTCGAGCAACTTCGTCCAGAAGCCTCGCCGCGACCAGCGGTTGAAGCGGTTGTAGATCGTCGTCGAAGGCCCGTAGTCCGCCGGGCAGTCGCACCAGCGGCAACCGGACTTCAGCACATGGAAAATGCCCGAAATTACCCGCCGATCATCGACGCGCCGCGCTCCAGCCTGGTTCTTTGGCAAGTGCGGCTCGATCGCCAGCCAGGCATCATCCGACAACCAGAACAACGAGCGCGACATCAAAAGGGCCTCCATCCTTCATGGAAGCCCTTTGAATCAGCCTATCGCATAATTTTCAATGGCCTGATTGGGTTTCAACCCTACAGAGCTCCCCTACATCGACTTGGCTCATCTGCACGCTTCCGACCGTTAGATATTGGTTCTCAGGCTATGGAGGGGACAGGCTCTGCCGCTGAGACGCCATTGGCCAATGTTGATGCGAGTGGGGTGGCCTAGCAGGTATGCTAAAGGCTGGCCGGAAGCCAAATGCTGACCAGAAAGCCTCCTTTGTCCCGATTGGCGAATGCGATCTCGCCGTCCTGGGCGGTGATCAGCGCACGGACAATCGCCAGCCCAAGCCCTGCTCCGCCACCGGCGCTCCTATCGCGCGAGGGATCGATTCTGCCGAACGGCTGGCCCAATCCGGAGAGCTTATCGGCCGCTATGCCCGGCCCATCATCGCTTATGTCGATCCGCCACCGCCCTCGATCCTCGCACAGCGACAGGACAACCTGCGTGCCATGGCGCAGGCCGTTGTCGATCAGGTTGGTCAATGTACGGCGTACCGCAAGCGGCGCGGCGACAACGCTTGCCTGCTCGACCGAAAGCGACAAAACTACGGCATCGCCCATTTCCTGGTGAATTTCCACGGCGCGGCGCAACTCGGCGGCGAGATCCAAGGACCGTCGCATCCCGGCCCTGCTGGCCTCGGCCCGAGCGAGGAGCAACGTGTCTTCGAGCAGGGCCGCCATCTCGTCGAGGTCGCGCGCGGCGCGTTCACGCTGCTCCGCGTCGTCGATGAACTCGGCTCGCAGGCGGATGCGAGTGATATAGGTGCGCATGTCGTGCGCGATTGCGGCAAGGACACGGGTGCGCTCGGCCATCAGCTCGGTAATACGGCCCTTCATCTCGTTATAGGCCTGCGCCAGCTCGCGCAGTTCGGGAGAACCTGCGACGGCGAGATCGGGGGAATCCGGTTCGCCGCGATAGGTGCGGATATCGCGGGCCAGCCGTGCCATTGGCTGCGTGGTCGCGCGCACCGCGAAGGCAAGCGCCACCAGCGCCGCGATTCCGCCAACCCCGAGTAGCGCCGCGCGCTGGCGAAGCAGGGTGCGAACCGGCTGTGACGGCTGACTCTCGATCGTCAGCATGGCGGGCTGGTCGCCGCCCAGTGTGACATGGATGGCAAGCGGATCGGACATCCATCCAGGCCAGGGGTTTAATCGCGCCAGCCTGCGAAACCGTGCCGCACGTCCGGTTACGGACAGGCGATATCCAGGCAATCCCCTGCTGTAGACGCGGCCGATGTTCATGGCCTGCGCGCTTTCAACCGTGGCGGGCAGCGGGCCGCCTTGGACCAACACGTGATAGAGCGCGCCGTCGAACGCCTTCGCGGCCGCGACGCGGCGTGGCGGAGGCACGGCCGCGATCAGATCGACCATCGCGCGCACTTGCGCGACGCTGGGGAGCCCGCCGCCGCCCGAAGGCTCATCCCGTCCGGGCGTCCATGTCAATGCGAACACCGCAAGCTGCAGCAGGACGAAACTGCCAACCAGCAACACCGTGATGCGGAAGGAGAGCGTGCCGCGCTGCATGGTGCTCAACCACGCTCTACTTGGGCGGCAAGACAATAGCCCCCGCCGCGCACCGTCTTGATCAGGCCTGCTCCAACCGGATGAGCTTCCAGCTTCCGACGCAGTTTGCCCACTTGCACGTCGATCGCGCGGTCGAAGGGCTGCGCATCGCGCCCGCGCGTCCAGTCTAGCAATTGATCGCGCGAAAGCACCCGCCGTGGATGGCGCACGAAGGCCGCAAGCAGGTCGAATTCACCCCCAGTGAGCTCGATTTCCCTACTTGCAGGATCGATCAGCGTCCGTCGCGCCAGATCGAGCTCGAACCCTTCGAAACGCCAGCGTTCCTCGGCAGCTGGCATGGGGGCAACCCGATGCCTGTCGCGGGTGCGGCGCAGGATCGCGCGGACCCTGGCCACCAGCTCGCGCGGGTTGAACGGCTTGGGCAGATAGTCGTCGGCGCCGATCTCCAGCCCGACGATGCGGTCGATGTCATCGCCGCGCGCAGTGACCATCAGCACGGGCACTTCGCCCTCCGCCTGGAGCCGGCGGCAGATCGAAAGCCCGTCCTCGCCCGGCAGCATGACGTCGAGCACGACGAGATCGACCCGCCGTCGCGCGCGCAGGCGGTCGAATGCTTCGCCCGTCGGGCACAATTCCGCCTCGAACCCCTCCCGTCGCAAAAGGGCTGCAACTAGGGGGCCGATCTCGGGATCGTCCTCGACGACGGCAATGACGGTCTGGCTGTCCATAGGCCCATCATGCTTGTGGGACGCGGCGAGGAAAAGTGACGATCGGCATGATTACATTTCTTCACACACGCTCATCCGCCGCTCGCAAAGGGGTTACACCGACATTCCAGATTGACGGTATCGGACGAGAACGGCCGATCCACTTTTTGGAGATTTGCCATGAAGAAATTTGCTATCGCTCTCGTTGCCGGCGCTACCGTCGCCGCCAGCCTTGCCGCTGTTCCTGTGCAAGCGCGGCCGCGTGGCGGCGCGGTTTCGGTCCAGGGTACTGGCGGCCGTGGCGGCACCCTGTCGCGTAGCGTCGACCGCCAGCCTGGCAGCACAAGTGTGACCCGCGGCATCCAGACCAATTCGGGTATGGGCGCCACGACGACGCGCGGTGGTAGCTGGGTCAATGGCACCTATTCGGGCGGCGCGACGCACACCACCAACAATGGCCAGACCTGGGGCCGCTCGACCAGCGTTACTGCTAACGGCAATGGTACAAGCAGCGTCTCATCGACTGTGACCGGCCCGAATGGCCGCACCGGCACCGTGTCGGGAACGGTGAGCTCGACCCCGCCCCAGAACTGAGCTCGCCCCGCCACGCGGCCCGGCCATCTCGCCCTCTCCCCCCAGATGGCCGGGCCGACTTTCACAAGGATAGCATCATGAGAATGTCCCTCTTCATCGCCGCGACCGCCACCCTTGCCATCGCCGGCACGGCCCATGCGCAAAGGGGTGGCCGCTTTGCCGACATGTTCGCCGGCGCGGACGCCAACCACGATGGCCGCATTAGCCGCGATGAATTCATGGCGGGCCGGAGCGCCCGGTTCGCCGAACTGGATCGCAACCACGACGGCGTGATCAGTGCCGCCGATTTTCCCCGTCTGGCGGCCTTTGCCGCAGCGAAAGCGAAGATGGATGCACTCATCACGAGCGCCGACGCCGATCATGACGGCAGGGTGACGCAACAGGAACTGGCGCATGCGCCGACCACGATGTTCGACATGGCCGATGCCAACCACGATGGATTCGTCGATCAGTCCGAACTCACCGCCTTCCGCGCCAACGCGCGGGCGATGCGGGGAGGGATGTGACGTGGACGCACTGCTCACCCGTTCACCGGCTTGGTTGGCGGTCGTGGTCGGGCTGGTGTTCGCCGAGATCGTCTGGCGCTTGCGCAGCGGGCGCGGCTACGATCGCGGCAATGCGCTGACCACGCTTGGCCTTGCCGTCGGCAACATTCCGACCGCCATCCTCAATGGTGTGGTCATCGGGGCAGTATTCGATGCCGCGTGGAAGATTGCCCCCATCCATCTTCCGCTCGACGACTGGAAGACTTGGGTAGCCGGGTTCTTGGCGGTCGAGTTCGCCTATTACTGGTTCCACCGCGCCAGCCATCGGGTCCGCTGGCTATGGGCGACGCATGCCGTTCACCATTCACCCGGGGAGATGACCCTGCTTTCCTCACTCCGGCTCGGTTGGACCAACCTCCTGTCGGCGGGATGGGTATGCTATGTGCCGCTGGTGTTCGTCGGGTTCGATCCTCGGCTCGTGGTGCTGCTGTTGGCGCTGGATCTGCGCTACCAGTTCTTCCTCCATACCGAGGCTAAGCTGTCCTTGGGGCCGCTCGAATGGCTGCTCAACACGCCGTCCCACCACCGCGCGCACCATGGTTGTAACGACGCATATCTCGACTGCAATTACGGCGGCGTGGTCATCGTCTTCGACCGCCTGTTCGGGACCTTCCGCGCCGAGCGAGCCGAGGAACCGGTGGTGTTCGGGCTCAAGGGCAGGGGGCTTGAAACCAATCCCGTGCGCTTGGCCGTTCGCGAATGGCGCGACCTGTTGCAGGATATGAAAACCGCGCAAGGGTTGCGCTACGCCGTGCGCATCGCGCTCTCGCCGCCGGGCACTGTCCTACAGCACCGGAAGACCCAGGAGTTGGCGCCATGAAACCGCTTTTCGCTGCAGCCGCCGTGGCAATAAGCGCCGCCGCTTTTTCTCCGGCTCAGGCCTTCGCCGCGCCCGCCATCTGCAATGCGGTTTGGACCGACGCGACAAGAAGCGGTCGTCCCGTTCCGGTGCGAATACGGATGCCCGAAGGACGCGCCCAAGTCCCTGTCATTCTTTTCAGCCATGGCCTGGGCGGCAGCCTTGACGCCGGAACGGATTGGGTGACGGTCTGGGCCGAGGCAGGCTTCGCAACCGTCAATATTGAGCATGCCGGCAGCGATGCAGCGATCTGGAAGGGCAGGATGCGGCCGATGCAGGGCCTGCGCCGCGCCATGAACGGCCAGCAGCTACAAGCGCGCGTTGACGATGTCCATTTCGTGCTCGACCGGCTGGCAAAGGGCGGGCGTGAAGGGGCATGCGATCTCGGACGGCTCGATATGGACCGCGTCGGCATGGCGGGCCACAGCTTTGGCGCCCAGACGGTGCTGGCCGTGTCGGGCGCGCGCTACGGCGGCGCGGCGATCATGCACGACCCGCGTATCAAGGCGGCGATTGCGCTCAGTCCGCAACCAGCACTGAGGCAGGACGACCGTTCGGCTTTCGGAGGGATCGCCATTCCCTTCTTCTCGATCACGGGCACACGCGACGAACTGCCATTCCTCGACAGTGTGGCGCCCCAGGATCGTACCCGGCCGTTTGCGGCCATGCCGACCGGGAGCAAGTATCTGCTCGTTCTCGAAGATGCCAATCACATGATGCTGGGCGGCCAGTCGAAACGGATGCCTGTCATGCGCGCCACTGCGCATATCGTCGATGCCGTCGCCCGTTTCACCACCGACTTCTGGCGGACCTATCTCATGTCGGGTTCAAGCCGGCCTGACTTGATCGCCAAAGATCGGCATTTGCTTGCCAAAGAAGATCACTTTGAAGAAAAATAGAATGTCGAACTGACGCGTTCGATGTCCGAAACGGTCTGCATGGGACAGTCTGTGTGCAGAATTCCTTGTAAGATGACAGATACCGTCATCTTGCCACCCGAAAACAGCCCGACCCTTCGCCACCATCTGGGCCCAACACCGCCCCGGCTCTGACACGTTGGAACGACCGCATTTGGGCAGAGCCACCACGCGGCGAAGGCATCTCGGATGACCGCTGCTTCCCAGCCATCGACATTCCAGTGTGCGGCTAGGGGGGGGTGAGCCTACGACCAGTTTCGACGCTCCACCCCTGGCCGCCGAACGTCGCCTTTTGTGGCGCTATCGCGCGCAGCTCCCTGAGTCGCTGCGCCTGTTTCTGCGCGAACATAATTTCGGGACGCCTTACCCGCGCAAGGCGCTCGATCCGCTCGACGAGATGGCAGCCACCTGGGCGGGCGCCGCGTTCGATTTCGAGGACGAGGTACTTCAGAAGGCAGCTCTAGCCGTTCGCGCGGCGAACAAGTCGCTCATGGAGCTGGTCTATGAGCGGGTCCACGTCATGAACCAGAATCACAATATGGCCTGGGTGAAGACGGACGAAGATGTCCGGCGCGGCATGCAGCCGGCGACCATGGCCGCCGTCAAGGAGCTCGACAGCCGGTCAACTGCCCTGATCGATGCGATCGACGCCTTCGAGAAGGTCGGGCGGTCACGAATTCGCGTCGCTGCCCCACCGCTCGCCGCCCCACAGGTCGATCCCCGATGGGAAGCAGCTGGGACCGCGGTCAATAAGTTGGCGATGGACCGGATGTGCGGTGGACTCCCCGAGATAGTCGCTACGCTCAGCATGACGCTGCGCATCTTGCCACTTGCCGCCATGGATCGGCCGGCGATCGATCCGAAGCTCGTTATAACGGCCGCTTTGCGCTTTCCGCCCGACATGCAGGTTCGCGTCCAATCCGGCTCGGATAAGCGCCAATGGTGGAGCTATGGGCTTCCGCTGATCCCGACCGACAACAATCCGGAAACCCGGTGGCGCACCCGCTTCGTGCGGCCTGGCGCCATCGAATATGAGGCGATGATCGGGGAGCGGATCGATGACGATCCGCAGGTCGCGGTCAATGGCCGGGAGCTTGAGACCAAGATCGTCACCCATTTCGAACGCCTCGCCAGCGTGCTCATCGAGGTCGGGCTGACTGGTCCAGGACTGGTGTCGATCGCCTTTCGCGGCGTGGAAGATGTCGAACTCACCCGCGCGCGGGGCAGCGGCCGGAGTATCCGCAAACCCGAGCTATTCCTGCCAGAGTTACGCGTGGACGATCTCTCCGCGCCGATGCAGCCGCTGCTGCGCGAACAGTTCAACATCCTCTGGCAAGCGTCCGGCTGGGCAGATGGCTCGCCGTCGTTCAGCTGAATGAGCCAACGGCGGCTTCTAACAATCGTCTTCGGAACGAAGAATGTCGGCTATAGGGGCGCAATCAACCGTGCGCCTTGTCCAGCCGTGGTTGGGCGCAGACAACGCGATTGCGTCCGGCTTTCTTGGCACGGAGTAGGGCTGCATCGGCGGTCTGAAGAACCTTGTGCGGCTCACAAATCTCGGGTGTGCCCGCAACGCCAAATGAGGCGGTCACCGTCCCCAGGTCGCCGCCGTCCACGCGCAACTTCAGTTCGCTGATCCGCTGACGCATCAGTTCCGCGCGGTCGATGGCCTGTTCCACTGACAGACCTGGAAGGAGGAGTAGAAACTCTTCGCCGCCAACCCGTGCGGCAAATCCGCCATCCCGCAAGCAGCCTTTCAGGGCGGATGCCACCTCACGCAACACCACGTCGCCGGCATCATGACCGTAAGTATCGTTGAAGCGTTTGAAATGATCCACGTCGACCATGATGCAACTGAGGGGGTGGGGATGCTGCTGCGCCATGGCGATTTCAGCTTCCAACACCGCCTCAAGGTGGCGCCGATTGGCGAGCCCGGTCAACGGATCGGCCATGGCCATGGCGCGCAACGCTTCCCTCAGGCGCAAGTTGGCGACGGCCAGAGCAATGTTCTCCGCCAGCACCGTAAGATTGGCTTCGGAAGCCGCATCGCTCTCACCGGCGCGATGACTCTCCAAATAGAGCAGGCCCAGCGTTTCGCGCTGAGAGGTCAAGGGCAGGCAAATCGAGTCGATCGAGCGATCCTGCTCCTCGATATGGGCGCATGGAATATCTATGCCGTCACCGCCGGGCCGATGCGGCAGACCGCGCCGCAGCGCCCAGCAAGACAGGGGCGGAAATTCCGGCGGGGAAGAAGTGGGAGAGAGCCAGGACCCCGCCTCGACCATCACCTGGCGCGTTTCATCCAGCAGATACAGCCTGCCAGCATAGGCCGGCGCGATCTCCGGGATAAAGCATTCGATCACGGATTTGAGATCGTGAAAGGTGTCGCTGGCCTGCATGCGCTGGGTCATGCGCGAAAGCATATCACGGATGGCGCGATCACTGCTGCGTTCCTGCTCCAGCCTTTGTCGCGCCAGACCATTGTCGCGAAAGGTTCGGATGGCGTGAGCCATATCACCGATCTCGTCGACGTGGGCGAACTCGGGCGGGATGGCGGCGTAATCTTCCGCCGCAAGTCGCGCCACCACATCGCTGAGCTTCACCACCGGATGGATTACCCGCCTGCGGAAGATGAAATACATCACGCAGAGGAATAGGGAAGCGGTGACGGCTAGCGCCGCTTCCGAGGCTGACCTCCAAATTCGCGCCAGGGCCGTGGCACCGGCAACCTCCGTTTCGGTGCGCTGATCGAGCTGGTATTGGAACTTGTCGAACTGGGCCATTGCCCGGTCGAGATCGCGTTCGTAATCGGCCCCGAACAGCCGTTCGATGGCCAAGGACTTGTTGGCCTTCCGGCGTGCGGTAATAGCCTCCTGCTGCTCGTCCTGAAGCTCGTCGATGGCTAGCATGCCAGCTTTGAGCGCGTCCAACTCGTCCGACGATGCGCCTGCATCGAACATGCCGCGCATGCGCTGCTCCACCGAACGCAGGCCTTGGCCTGCTTGCTGATAGGCAGCCAGATCTCGTGCATCTCCGCTGATGACGAATTGCCGAGCTAGACCGCTCAGAGCACCTTCCTCTTCCACGATCTTTTCAGCGGCTCGATCCAGCAAGGCGCGTTCGGCAACCGCTGTGCGTTCCTCATCCTGGGCGTGGGAAGCGAGCAGCATCGTTCCCCCGGAAATGAGGGACAATACGACGGTGACGCCATAAGCCCAGTTCGTGATGGTCGTCAGTCTCATGTAGACTGGCTATAGGTCGAGTGCTTAGGAGTGATTAACCACAAAGCAATATTCGCGCCGGCTGACCTGTGCCCTTGTTCGACGGTCCACTTTCGATGCATCGTCGCGCGCCCAAGATCCGCAGCTTCGACGGCGATTCACGTGGTTCCTGGCTCGAGGCCACTCACGCCGTCCACGCATCCGCATTGACAGTGAACGATTGTATCACTCGCGGCTCATTCGCAGTTCGAAGTCAGCGAGTAGAAAACAGACTTACTGCTGTTTAGGTCGTGAACTCATAAATGGCGCCCCCGAGGTTTGGGGCCAAAGGCCCCGTCGCGAGGAGAAAGCGCGCAGGAATATGGGCAATATTTCCAGTGCTTTCGACGCTGCGAGGGGGCCTTTGGGTCAAATCCCGAAGGGACGCCAAAATGGCTTCCATCTCAGCCCAAAGCGCCCTTGCAAAGGCTACCAGCCTTCGCGGCGGGCACTTTGGCCCGATATGTTCGCCATTTTGGCGCCTCGGGGGCGCCATTTATGAGTTCACGACCTAGGTCGATCGGTTGCGAGCTGCTTTGCGCAAAGTCGCGTCGGCAGCCATGCTTGGGTCAAAGTGGCAGGAGATTGGCTCGCGTCATGGAGAATAAGCGCAAAACCCAGCCGTGGAACCTTGCCGATCGCATCAGCAGCATCGGTGACCCAGCCTTGATCATCATGCTGTTACCCGGGCCACGCCCGATTTGAACACCCTCCGGCGTTTCAAGGCAGGTATCACAATTCCGACAATGCGCGTTCGATCCGGTTCGCTACCGCGCACGGCTTCGCTGACGCGGGCTCCGCAGCGCATAACTGTGCCATGGTCGACCTGTTCGTTCGACCCGGCTGAAAGTCCTGCGGGTCGGGCTCCGAGATCGAAATCGCATGGGGTGGGGCATGCTCCACCCCATGCGCTCATCTCGATCTATACCGAAATTGACGTCACGCGCGCGGACGCTAACGATGCGCGGCCCACCATGCGCTCAGCTGTGTATCGCCGACTTGGCGGACGGCACTATCCATCGCCTGATGCCAGCAAGGGGACCGGCGCACCGCCGCTTGTACCTGGGCTAAGCTTTCGTCTGATGCGCCGCAGGCCTGCATGGCGGCCTTTCCCAAACGCGCGATGTTATGCCGCGCCATGGCGTCGCTGCGCACCGGCGCGGCGGGTCGGTGCACCTTGATCTCAACCCGCTCGCCAAAGGGATCGGTGTGCGCGCTGGACGGCACGGCCCAGCCGCTCAGCACCGCCAGAGTGGCGAACAGCATCGGGGTGGAATGTTGCCTGAAGCGGTACAAGCCTTGGGAATTCATCATCTCAACTCCATGCGGGAACGAGCCTGCCTCTGAACTTCAGGGGCTGGCCGTGCCATGGACAATGCAGTACGATAGTAATGAACCGTACTGATATGATGGAGAGTACACTTGCAGCCGCAGCACGCGCCTGGCAGCACCAAGGTGGAACAGGTGATGGCCCTGATCCAGGGCCGGATCGAGCGCCGCGCGCTGGCAGCGGGCGCACGCCTGCCATCGGTGCGGGCGATGGCGGACAGTTCGGGCTTCTCCAAATCGACGGTAGTGGAAGCCTACGAGCGCCTCGCCGCGCGGGGGACGATCCATGCGCGCCCCGGATCGGGCTTCTATGTAGCACCGGTGCTCGCCCCTTTCACGATCGCCGATGCTGAACCCGAGCGCGAAAGAGAGGTCGATCCGATCTGGGCGCTGCGTCTCTCGCTCAACGGGCGGCCCGGCGCGCTAAAGCCCGGCAGCGGATGGCTGCCTGAAAGCTGGCTGCCCCAAGAACTGCTGCGCAAGGGATTGCGCCATCTGGCACGCCATGGCGATGGTGACACGCTGTTGGGCTACGGCTCACCGCTAGGGCTCGGTTCGCTGCGCCAGCTGATCGCGCGGCGGCTGGCGGATCAGACCATCGAAACCTCACCCGATCAGATCCTGCTCACCGCCTCGGGCACGCAGGCGATCGATCTGGTCTGTCGCTATCTGATCGCACCGGGCGATGTGGTGCTGGTGGACGACCCAACCTATTTCAACTTCCACGCCCTGCTGCGCGCGCACCGCGCCAGGGTGATCGGCGTGCCCTTCACGCCGCAGGGACCCGATGTGGAAGCCTTCGCGGAGGCCGTGACCGCTCATGCGCCGCGGCTCTACATCACCAATTCGGCGATCCACAATCCCACCGGCGCCACACTTTCGGCGCAAGTGGCACGGCGCGTGCTGAAAATTGCCGAAAGCGCCGGCATGGTCCTGGTGGAGGACGACATCTTCGCCGATTTCGAAACCACCCAGGCCCCGCGCTACGCCAGTTTCGACGGACTGGAACGGGTGATCCGCGTGGGCAGCTTCTCCAAGTCGCTCTCGGGCAGCCTGCGCGTCGGTCATGTCGCGGCGCGGGCAGATTGGATCGCGGGCCTGGCCGACCTGCGCATGGCCACCGGCATGCCCGGAAATACCGTGGGCGCCAACCTGGTCCACCAGATCCTGACCGACGGCAGCTATCGCCGCCATATGGAGCTGATCCGCGCCCGGCTTGCCGATGCGCGGGGCAATGCGATCCGTCGCCTGAAAGCCATTGGCCTGACGCCCTGGATCGAGCCTTCGGCGGGCATCTTCCTGTGGTGTCGCCTGCCCGAGGGGGTTGATGCCACCGTGCTCGCGCGCCGTGCACTGGAGGAAGACATCGTGTTGGCGCCGGGCAATGTCTTCAGCAGCAGCCAGACGGCCTCGGGGTTTATGCGGTTCAATGTGGCGATGATGGATGACCCGCGTATCGACGTGGCGTTGGAGCGGCTGTGCAAGGGGTGAATGGGGCTTTCGGCCGCAGAGCTGATGAGCAGCAGGGTAGGTTGGTTCTAGGCCATGCCCGCCAAATCGGCCACGGCCTGCACCAGCGCATCGACGTCGTGCTCGCTCGTATAGACCTGCGGAGCGGCGCGCAGCACTGTGTCCAGTCCGCGTGCCGCCATATCGATGGGCGCATGCGCCTTTTCCAAAACGCCGATGCGAATGCCCCGCCGTGCCAGATCGGCCATGACCTGAGCGTCAGGGATGCCAGCAATGCGGAAGGCGACGATGGCGGAAAGGTCCTCGCCGCTTTCCATCATCGTGACCCCGGGCAGTGCGCTCAGGCCTGCGCGCAGGCGACCGGACAGGGCGCCAAGGCGTTCGGCGATGGGTTCCAGTCCCACTGTCAGCGCGGCCTGGATCGCCACGCCCAGTGCCATACGCCCGGCCTGGTTGGCTTCACCCGGCTCATGCATGCGCGCATCCAAACGCGGGCGCCCGATCTGGTCGGCCATAACGGCGGGATGGGCCGCCAGAAAATCGCGCTCGACATAGAGCAGCGCCGTGCCGCGCGGTCCGCGCAGCCATTTGCGTCCGCTGGCCGCCAGCCCGTGGCAACCCAAAGCCCGCACATCGACCGGCCGCTGCCCCAGCATCTGGCAGGCGTCGATCAGAAAGGGCACGCCGATGTTGCGGGCCAGAGCCCCCACTGCCTGCGCCGGATTGACGATGCCGCTAGTCGCCGGACACCAAGTAAGCAGGATGCAGCGCGTGGCCGGATGGACCATTGCCGCCGTGGCGCTCACATCAACGCGGCCATTGGCGTCGGCGGGCATCACGTCCACCACCACGCCGGGCAGATCGGCCAGCATGCCCAGCGTGCCGCCCCAGCAGCTGCGATCGACCAGGACATGGTCGCCCGGTTCCAGCCGCAGCGAAAGAATTAGCGCCTGAAGCGCGCGGTTGCCGCTTTCCAGGAAGGCCACTTCATCCACATCCGCGCCGATCAACCTGGCGGCAGCGGCATAGGCTTCGGCCAGTTGTGTCTCATGGCGTTGCGCTGCTTGAGCGGCGCCCCACTCGGCTTCCTCGACCAGATAGTCCTGCAGGGCCTGAAGCACGGGCGCACTGGGCAAGCCATGCGCGGCATTGGCAAAATAGACTTCCCGCGAGGGGCGGGCCGGGGCGACGAAGATGGCGGGCGTGCGCATGCGGATTCCTTCCGAAGATCGGCCCTTTCGTTTCACAAGCAAACCGTGAGCAAAAGAGACGGTCCCGCGCGATCGGAGTGAACTGTATCGGAAAGAAGATCAGCACGATCATGCCTGATAAGCATCGCGCCAGGTCGGAATCACTGTGTCATGGCCGGGCATGCGGCGTTCAACGGCGCGGCGGTATAGTTCCACTCGATCGAGCGAGCCTGTCCCTCGATGATACCCTCAATGCGTCCCGTCAGCCGGTTGCCGTGGCGCGTGTAGATCACGCGCTGCGGGAAGTCGTGGCCGATATTCTCGAATATCACCTGACCAGGGCCGACAGATATGGCGCGGAAAGAGGTTGGCGCCTGCCCTTTGGGATGGGCGAAAAAGGTGAGTCCCTCCGGCGCGATCTCGATCCGCGCGAATTCCCAATCCGCTCGGTTGCCGCGTACCGATTTGCTCACACCCAGCATCACATCGCCTCGGGCATCGGTCCAGATTTCGGACGTCTCATGGCGAGGCGTGCATTCCAGCCAATGACCTGCCATCCATGACAGACCATTCACCTGTTGAGGCAGTGTCGAAGCGATGGCGGCGAGGATCATCAACATCTTTTACACGTCCGACGGTAAAAACCCGGAAGGGCGATGATACTCTGCGCGGAAGAGCAGGTAAAACGACCTCTTCCGACCAATGTCCCTTTCCTGCCACAGCTTGCGCGCCATCCACGTGCATACCGACGTGCGGGCCGATCATCCCTGATCTCGGCGCGATGAATCAACGGCCTGTTCAGACGGAGCATGCAGGAGCCGCGAATGACTGCTCTTAAGGCGTTATGAGCACCAGCATCATCAAAGCTTTACGTGCGCCTCCTCGTGGCAAAAATCTATAAAGGCCCGAAGCACGGCAGGGAGTTGCCGGCGACTGGGGTAGTAGAGATGAAAGCCGTTGTAAGGAGGACACCAATCCTCCAGCACGCGCACCAGCCGCCCCGCAGAGACCAGATCGGCGACTTGTCCCTCGAAGGCATACGCCAGGCCCACACCATCCAGCGCGGCCTCGATCATCAGCGACTGATCGTTCATCGACAGCGGACCATCGACATCAACAGTCAGATCGACGCCGTCGCGTTCGAACTCCCAGGCGTAGTAACGGCCACTTTCGAAGCGAAGGCGGATGCAAGGTAGGGTCTTGAGGTCTTGGGGCATCCTGGGGATCGGGTAGCGCTTGAAAAAGGCGGGCGAGGCTACCACCGCCGATCGCTGGCGCGGGCCGATGGGGACGGCGATCATGTCCTGCGCAATGGTTTCGCCAAAGCGGACTCCGGCATTAAAGCCGCCCGAAACCAGATCGATCAGCCCGTTGCTGATGACCAGATCGACCCGGACTTGCGGAAATGCCACCAGAAAGCGGCTGATCATCGGGCGCAGCACCATTTCGGCAGAGGAGCGCGCGGCGTTGAGCCTGAGCGTGCCGGTGGGCGTGCCCCGGAAATTGTTGAGATCGTCGAGTGCGTCGTCAATGTCGCGAAAGGCGGGGGCAAGGCGGGCGTATAGCTGCGCTCCAGCTTCGGTCAGGGTAACGCTGCGGGTGGTGCGGTTGAACAGGCGCACGTCCAGCCGCTCTTCCAATGTCCGCAAGGCGTGGCTGAGGGCGGAGGGGGTGCAGCCGATGGCGTCGGCTGCGCGGCGAAAGCTGCCATGGCGAGCAATGGCGAGGAAGCTGGCGAGGTCGCCGGGGCCGATGCTGCTCATTGATGAAATTTACTCAGCATGATGAGGAAAATTGCGTCGATTATCTCACGTTTGGCGCCGGAGTAAATCCGCCCCACGGCATCAGGCAGGAGAGTTTCCATGCGCATATGGTTCATCACGGGCGTCAGCAGCGGTTTCGGCCGAGCTATCGCGACGGCAGCCTTGGGTGCTGGCGATACGGTGGTCGGCAGTCTACGGCGCGAGGAGGATTGCGCCGCTTTCGAGGCGCTGTCTCCCGAGCTGGCGCATCGCGTGTTACTGGATGTCACGCAGGATGCCGCAATTCCGCCACTCGTGGAGCGCATCGAGCGCGAAATCGGGCCGATTGACGTCCTCGTCAACAATGCTGGCTATGGCCATGAAGGGCTGGTCGAGGAATCGACGATAGATGAGCTGAGGCGCCGGTTCGACGTCAATGTCTTCGGCGCGGTGGCGGCGATTAAGGCTGTTTTGCCCTTCATGCGGCAGAGGCGCCGTGGACGCATTCTCAACATCACCTCGATGGGCGGTTTGATGACACTGCCGGGACTGGCCTATTACCATGGCAGCAAATTCGCGCTGGAAGGCATTTCCGAAAGTCTGGGCAAGGAGGTTAAGCATCTGGGCATTCATGTCACTGCCGTCGAGCCTGGATCTTTTCGCACCGATTGGGCCGGGCGTTCGATGGTCCGGGCGCCGCGCTCAATCGCTGATTACGACGCGCTGATGGACCCGATCCGGGCAAAGCGCGAAGCTATCAGCGGCCATCAGGCGGGCGATCCGGTGCGGTTGGCGGCAGCCGTCCTGAAACTTGTTGATGCGCAGGATCCGCCTGCGCATCTGCTCTTGGGATCGGATGCCTCGCGTTTCGTTTCTGAAAAGATCGCGAGCCTTCAGGCCGAGTTTTCTACATGGCATGCCGTTACGCATTCGACCGATTTCCCCGCGCCAGACGTCAATTGACAAATGGGGGAGGCGCCTATCGGGTGCTGCTCTGCGGATGGCTCAGCCGCGCCAACGTGGCAATAGCACAGCGTCGGCAGTCGATATGAACAAAGGGTCGGTTTCAGGGTGGGTTTGGAAAACGTATATGGCGGCTTTTAAGGCGATCCTAAATAACCAGGTCCGCCGCGTAGACAGACCTGATCCACCTTGGAAGATGAGGCAAAGCGAAGACCAGCCGCCCATCCGAGAAAGTGAGGCAATGGTTCGGCGGCTGGTTGAGGGGGGAATTGTCGAAAACCATGCCGCGGTCAGCCTTGAGGATCGCTGCTCGAATGAGAGGCGCGCCGCGCGTGTAGCGGGCGCGGATCTTGTCTTCCGGTACAATATGCCCGCCTTCCTCCACGCGCGCGGCGACACGCGCTACGGACAGCTCCGGCGTATTGACGCCGACATGCATCACGATGACAGTGAAGCCGCTGGAGCGAGCCTCGTCTATGAGCGCGAGCTTGGATGGATGGGAGAAGACCGTCTCGGTTACGAAATCCCGACCCTGCGCGAGATATTCGGCTCGGCGCGCGGTGGCGATCTGTGCTGCCTCATAGGATGCCTGTGGTGAAGGATTACGGAGTTCCTCACGCTGGATGATGTCAGCGTTGATGAACGGGCCGGCGAAGCTGGGGGCAACACGAGCCTGATAGAGCGTGGACTTCCCGGAGCCATTCGGCCCGGCAAGTACGATCAGTGTCGGTTTCATTCCTCGCTTGCAGTTTTCCCGCGTACGAGATTGCCAGCGGCATCGAGGCCGACGCCGAGACCAAGCTGTCGCCGACCAGCGAAATAGGATTTTTCGTCAGGCCCGGGCTGTCCCATCTTTTCGACGAAGCTGTCGAGCCAGACGTCCTTTTCCTCACTGGTGAGTGCCGTGGTCTCGATTTGCCCTGCAAGGGCCGCGGTGATTCTGGCATGATCGAAATGACCGGACAGCTCGATCGCGCGACCAATGCGCACCCAATGCGCGACCTGGCCAGCGACCGACCGGCTTTGCAGTTCGGATTCCCGGCGTACGATCTTCATGATGTCATCGGCAAGTTTGATCGATTGGGCCATACCTCACCTCTGCACTTAGAGGTAGCATTTTGCCACCTCTCTTTCAAGGCTGATCACGCAGTTCGAAAGTGCATGCCCAAGAGTTCGGGAACTCGGCGATTGCGGCGCGCCTTCGGTTGGCAATGGGCAATCAGCGGGCGAGCTGATGCCAAATGATGCGCTGGATGTCTCCTTTCATCGGGCATCGTATGATGCGCGTGTGCGTCGTGGCAGCGCCTGAAGGAGCAGCATCAGCGAATGCATGTAGGCTATCGATCTATCTGGCGAAGCGCGATTGATCGAGCAGGGTCGGCTAAAGGCCGCAGATTGATAAACACCGACCCACAGCCGCATTGCGCCTCATTGGATCAAGGCCAGGAAGTTCTGGGCCAAGCTGTCGGCATAGCGTCATGCCCGCCTGGCAAAGCTTTCCGGGTCGGCCTGGCGCCACCATGCGGCAAGGCGGGGATCGCGCGCGCCGTCGAGCAATTCACCCGGAGCCACAAACGGGTAGAGCTCGTCGAACGAGCGCATCTCCGATGCATTGATTCGTTGGCGCAGGCTGTCGGGCGTGAATTCGTCCGGCGTGTTCAGACCGGCTGCAACCACGATGTCATGCAAGGCGTCGAGGGTTGCCTTCTGGAACCGGGCGACGCGTTCGGCCTTTTCCGGCACGACCAACCCGCGCTGGCGCGCCAGGGACTGGGTGGCGATGCCCGTCGGGCACGTATCGGTGTGGCACCGCAGCGATTGCACGCAACCGAGCGAGAACATGAACGGCCGGGCGGCGTTGCACCAGTCGGCGCCGAGCGCCGCGTTCATCGCGATCGCAGCGCCGGAATTGACCTTGCCCGATGCGGCCAGCTTGACCCGGCCCTTCAGGTTGGTGCCGACAAGTGCATTGCGGGCCAGCATCAGCCCTTCGCGCAGCGGCATGCCCACGCGGTCGGAAAGTTCGGTCGGGGCGGCGCCGGTGCCTCCTTCGGCCCCGTCGATGACGATGAAATCGAGCAGTATCCCCGTCTCGACCATGGCCTTGACGACCGCGAACAGTTCGTGCGGATAGCCGACGCACAGCTTGATGCCGACCGGCTTCCCGCCCGACAGCTCCCGCATCCGGGCAGCGAATTCGAGCAGGCCCCGCGGGGTCGAAAAGGCGGTGTGATAGGCTGGCGAGAGACAATCCTCGCCTTGGGGAACATCACGGATTTTCGCGATTTCAGCGGTGACCTTGGCACCGGGCAGCAATCCGCCATGCCCGGGCTTGGCCCCCTGGCTGAGCTTGATCTCGGTCATCACGACCGCATCGTGCCTCGCGCGTTCGCGAAAATGCTCGGGGTGGAAATGGCCCTTGGCGTCGCGGCAGCCGAAATAGCCCGAACCGATTTCCCATACGATGTCGCCGCCATGCTTGAGATGGTAGGGGGACAGGCCGCCTTCACCGGTGTCGTGATAGAAGCCGCCGATCTTTGCCCCCAGGTTGAGCGCTTCGATGGCATTGGCGCTGAGCGCGCCGAAACTCATCGCGGAAATGTTCAGCCGCGCTGCCCGGTAGGGCTTGCTGCACTGATCGGTTCCGACAGTGACGCGGGTGTAGCGTTCGGCCTGGCGGGTCGGCGCCATCGAGTGGGGCAGCCACTCGTACTCCTCGGAATAGACGTCGAGTTCGGTGCCGAACGGATGGGTCGAGACGTCGCCCTTGGCTCTGGCATAGACCAGGGCGCGCTCGTCGTGGCTGAACGGCCGCCCATCGAGATCGCTTTCGACGATGTAGGAGCGCAGGAACGGGCGCAGCCATTCGAAGAACCAACGCAGGCGCGCTGAACCGGGATAGTTGCGGCGCAGCGAATGGTGGGTCTGCGCCAGGTCGATCACCGTGATCAGCAACAAGGGCACGAACAGGAACAGCAACCACCACGCGCGGGGATGGTCCAGGCCTGCCGCAATGGACCCGATGGTTCCGGCCAGCGCCACAAACAACAACACATTGCGCGACAGCGCATGATCGCGCCACAGCGCTTGGGTGAGGGTAGGGCGCCCGCTCACGCGATCAGGTTCCGGATGATCCCGACCACATCGCGGCCACGTCCGCCCAGCACGGCCTTGGCGGAATAGAGCGCCATACCCGCGACTTGCCCGGGCTTGACCGCCGGTGGCATCACCAGTTCATAACGGTCAGTGACCACGTCGAGCAGCGCCGGACCCGGCTCCTGCAACCAGGCCTGTACAGCAGCGTCAAGGTCTTCGGCATGTTCCACGCGCCGCCCGCGAAAGCCGATCGCTTCGGCAACGCGCGCGAAGTCGGGATTGACCAGTTCCGTATAGGCGTCGAGCAAGCCTTCGACTTTCTGCTCGATTTCCACGAAATCGAGTGCGCCATTGTTGAAGACCACGACCTTGATTGGCAGCTTTTCCTGCACGGCGGTCAGCAGGTCTCCCAGCAACATGGCAAGGCCGCCATCGCCGGACAGGGCAATGACCTGCCGATCGGGAAAGGCCGCCTTGGCACCCAGCGCCTGCGGCATGGCATTGGCCATCGTGCCGTGGGTCAGGCTGACCACCGTGCGGTTCCGGCCGGTTGCCGCAATGTGGCGCAGCGACCAGACCATGGGTGAGCCGCCGTCGGCGGTGAACACCGCGTCGGGCGCGGCATGGCGCGAAATGGTCTCGGTCAGATATTGCGGGTGGATCGCGCCGCCCTTGCCGACCGTGGCGTGCTTCGCCTGTGCCGCCTGTGCCTTGCGGTGGTGTTCGAGGCATTCGTCGAGAAAGGCATTGTCGTCGCGTGGAGCGATCCGCAGCAGCAGGGCCTCGAGTGTCGGCGCGATGTCGCCGACAACGCCGATGTCGACCGGATGCCGTCGGCCGAGGTGCGTGCCATCCAGGTCGACCTGCAGGATCGTGGCTTTTTCGGGATAGAACTGCCGCCAGGCAAAGTCGCAGCCCAGGAGCAGCAGCACGTCGCAGGAGACCAGCGCGTGATAGCCGGACTCGCTGCCGAAGATGCCGGTCATGCCGACATCGAAGGGATTGTCGTGCTCGAGAAAGTCCTTGGCGCGCGATGTCCGCACCACCGGCGCCCGCAGCCGGTCGGCCAGCGCCACGACGGCATCATGTGCCTGCTCGCACCCCGACCCTCCGTAGATCGCGATCCGCCGGCCGCTGTTGAGGGCCGCTGCAAGGCGATCCAGTTCCGCGTCCGCAGGGCGAACGACAGGAGTGGCGTGATGCACGGCAAAGTCCGGTTCGTCTGCGGCCTTCGCGCTCGACACGTCGGCAGGCACGATCAGCACCGCCACACCGCGCTTGGCCAGTGCGGCTTGCGCTGCCATCGCGGTCATCCGCCGGGCCTGTCCTGGTGTGCGAATTTCCTCGCAGAACACACTGCAGGATGCATAGACCGCCTTGAAATCGACCTCCTGCGGAAAGTCGAAGCCCAGTTCGTCCCGCACGATCTGGCTGGCAATCAGCACGACCGGGGCGCGATTGCGGTGGGATTCGAACAGGCCATTGATAAAATGCAGGCTGCCCGGGCCGCACGATCCGGCACAGGCGGCAAGCTTGCCGGTCAGCATCGCATCGGCCCCGGCGGCAAAGCCGCCGGCTTCCTCGTGTCGGACGTGGACCCAGCGGATTCCGCTCGTGCGGATGGCATCGGTGATGTGGTTGAGCGTGTCGCCCGGAATGCCGTAGCAGCGTTCGACGCCCGCCGCTTCGAGTGTTTTCACGATCACATCGGCGACGGTGGTCATAGGCTGTTCCTGCTGTTGGCTGCTGTCCTGTGCCCGAACGCGCAAGCCATGCTTTGGCTTCACGCGATGGTGCAAAAAATCCATCGGGCCACCGGCTGGAACCTGCTGTTCCTTCAGGGTTCCGTGGCCCCTGGATCGAGTACGGTATTGAGATAGGCGGCAATGCGTACGCCTGCCTGCTTGAGACGGTTTTCGACATCGGCGCGGTGCTGGTAGGCGTAGCTCCACGATAGCGCCGGGTCCGTGGGGTAGATGGTCTTGCGCAATCGCAGGGCAAAGGACGTCAGTTCGGAGCGCGAATGCAGCGCGCTGCGTTCACGCGCTATCTTGAGGTGCTGGATGACCGTTTCCTCGCTGATCCCTAGAATGATGCTGGTTTCGTAGGCCGTCTTGCCGCGCGCTGCCCACAGCACGCACTCGCGCTGGCGATCCGTGAACCGGACCGGCGGCGGCGTGGCTGGTCCGACGGTGAGGCGGCGTGCTGCGGCGAGGGCGAGAGCGCCGATCAGCTCGGCAACCATCAGCATGCCTTGTGGCAGGCTGCGCTCGGCGCGCACGACGAAACTGCAGGAGCCGCTTGATTCGCCGGGAAGATGCCGGCCGATGGTATAGCCATCGGCAAGGCCGAGCTCGCGACCTATGGCCAGCATCTGGCGATCGCCTTTGGTCATGGGGATGAGATGGGGCAGGTCCCGCCAGGCAAAACCGGTCAGGCTTTTGTCGCACGCTCGCCTTACCGGATCTTGGCCGGCCAGGTCGAACGCCACGTAGACTTGCGCCCAGGTATCGGGATAGTCGTGCAGCAGCACGCCATCGGGCGATGCGTGATGCTGATGAAGATCGAAATTGAGCGCGAAATGGTCAAAGCCCATGCGCCTGCTGGCCCGCTGCACGACGCTATGCAAATTGGAAAGATCAAACGCTTGGGTGATGTCGTGGGACAATTCCTCGGTGAGATGCAAAGGCATGACTTGACCGCGCGATGGCACGGATCGGCTGCCCAAGCTCCAATCGTGATCGCCTGAAAAGGAGCATTGTCGGCAAAGTTCCACACTGCCGTGTTGCCCAGTTGCAGGAAACGTTTGCTATGCCCGATCGAACTTATCACGGCGGGCGAGCAGTTCGGCGTGGCATCGCCTGTTCTCCCTACGGTTGCGCGGACGCATCGTATCATGGTGTCGAAAAAGAAAAAATCAGCAAGAATGGGGTTTCGATAAGAACCGGATTGGTGAAACACGCCTGTCCAATGGTATCCGATCTTGCGCGCTTGGTAATGGCCACTGGCGCAGCGACCATTGTGGAAAGACAAGGACCGTTTGGCTGGCTGGATTGATTGGCCGCGGCCTTAACGCGGGGGTGTCGCCATATCCCGGTCCTCTTCCCCCGCCGTGGCAGCCCATTGCTCGAAAGTGGGGCGGGTCATCTGAAACAGGTCGGTGGTACGTGCGTACCAGCCGGCACCATGAACGCGGGCCACGAGGTTCATGCCCAATGTGTCGACGTGCAGCCGCTCGGGGTCGATGAAGGCATCGTCGATATGGAAGCGAAGCACTTTGCCGATGGCAATGGTCGTCGACCCGGCTTCGACCGCTTCATGGAGACGGCATTCCATCGCAACGGGCGCGCTGGCGATGCGTGGTACGGCGACCGCGCTGGACGGCAGTGTGGGCAGACCGGCTGCTGTCAGTTCGTCGAATTCGGCCGGTGCGTCGATGCAGGTAAAGTTCATCGCCGCGCTGTCGGTCTCGGAGACGAGGTGTACCACGAATTCGCGAGTTTCCAGGATATTGGCAGCACTGTCCTTGTAGCTGCCGTCGGGCCGGCGCATCATGCCCAGTGCGACCAGCGGCGGATCGGCGCCCATCATGTTGAAGAAGCTGTATGGAGCGGCATTGCGCGCGCCTGACCCGGAGACAGTGGTGACCCACGCGATGGGGCGCGGGGTGATCGACGAACCCATGAGCTTGTAGCGATCGGCGGCGCTGACTTTGGCAAAATCGAATTCCATGACCTATTCCCCGCCGATACGCGAAACCGCCCGGCGCGGCGCGACATTGACTGCCAGTTCGAAAACGTCAGGGCGCGCATAGTGACCAACCACGTCGAAATCATACTTGCCGCGCACGACCTGGCCGGGGTCGATATCGGCATAGAGAATGGTTTCGCCGGAAAAGTCCGGGCCGGCCAGCACCTGGCCCAGCGGATCGACCACCAACGATCCGCCGCGCATCAGCACGGTGGCGGGATCGTCACCCAGCGCGCAGTCGTAATCGGCCGGATAGGCGCCGCGCGTGATGTGCTGGCAGGCAGAGAGCACGAAGCAGCGGCCTTCGAGCGCGACATGCTGCATCGTGGCGGCCCAGCTGTCGCGATCGTCGGCGGTTGGCGCGCAATAGAGCGTGATGCCCTGATCGTACATCGCCATGCGCAGCATCGGCATGTAATTTTCCCAGCAGATCACCGCGCCGATCCGGCCCAGCGGCGTGTCTATGACCGGCAGGGTCGACCCGTCGCCGAAACCCCAGATAAGGCGTTCGGCCCCGGTGGGCATGAGCTTGCGATGCTTGGCCACCAAGCCCTTCTTGCCGTCGAGGAACAGCGCGGTGCAATAGACCGTGCCGCCATCACGCTCGATCACGCCGATCACCACGAAAGCACCGGTTTCGGCTGTCGCTTCGGCCAAAAGCGCCACTTCCGGTCCGTCCAGATCGATGGCGGCGGCGTGATAGGCGCGGAAATCGTCACGGCCCTGTGGCTTGCGCATGCCGACCGGCGTGCCGAACGAAGCGCCCTTGGGATAGCCGCCCAGGAACGCTTCGGGAAACACGATCAGGCTGGCGCCGCCGGCTGCAGCCTGGCGCGCGAGGTCGGCGGCCTTGGCGGCCGAGGCCATGGAATCGGTAGGAATCGAGGCGGCCTGGACGACGGCGGCCCTGAATGGGGCCGCGTGGCAAGAGGGCTGATTCATTGGCGCTCCACATTGGAAAACTCAGGAAATCTGGTCTCTTCGCAGCCGATAATACTTGCATTTGACAGTTTCTCCAAATTCTTTTAGGCCTCTGGAAACCAGTTGCAGAGGCGGACCATGGCCACGGAAAGTTACGACCAGTACCGTGAGGACATGATCGGTCGCGCCAATGTGGCCGATACGCCCGAACTGGTGGCCTATTACGGGCGACTGCGCGAACTGGGCACTGGGGCGCTCTGGACGGTGGCCAACAAGATCGAGCCGTGGCAGCCGGTCTCGACCTCAATCCCCTATATCTGGCGCTATCGTGAATTGCGTGACGACGTGATGCGCGCTCTCGACCTTGTCACACCCGAGCAAGCCGGGCGGCGGGTGGTCTATCTGGAAAATCCGGGGCGGGCCGATGTGGTGGCGGCGGTCGGCTGGCTCTATTCCGGTCTACAGGTAATGGGGCCGGGCGAACTGGCTTCGAGCCACCGCCATTCGGCCTCGGCGCTGCGCTTCATCATGGAGGGCAAGGGCGCGTTCACCAATGTGGACGGGCACAAGATGACGCTGGGTGCCAATGACTTCGTGCTCACGCCCAACGGCACCTGGCACGAACATGGGGTGGCCGAGGACGGCACCGCGTGCATCTGGCAGGACGGGCTCGACATTCCGCTGATGAACGCGCTGGAAGCCAATTTCTACGAAGTCCATCCGGACTTGCAGCAGGCCGTCTCGCACCCGGTCGATGATTCTACCGCCACCTGGGCCGGCACTGGCCTGCGCCCGGCGGGCATGGCCTGGTCCAAGGCCTATTCGCCGCTGCTGAAATACGAATGGGCGCCGACCTACGAGGCCCTCTCGAACTATGCGCGGGTGACCGACGGTTCACCCTATGACGGGGTGATGATGGAATACGTCAACCCCCATACCGGCGGCCCGGTGATGCCGACGATTGGCGCTTCGATGCAGATGCTGCGCCCCGGCGAGCGGACCAAGGCGCACCGCCAGACCGGCAGCTTCGTCTACCAATGCGCCAAGGGCAGCGGCTGGTCGATCATCAACGGCCAGCGCTTCGATTGGCAGGAGCGCGACATTTTCGTGGTGCCGGCCTGGGCCTGGCACGAACATGCCAATGCTTCCGACCGTGAGGACGCCTGCCTGTTCACGTTCAACGACTTGCCCGTGATGCGCGCGCTGGGCCTCTATCGCGAGGAAGCCCTGGCCGAAAACGGCGGGCACCAGCCCGTACTGGCCTGACGCCACAACCGGCCGGCGCAGATGGCGCCGAAACCATTCGCAGCCTTTGCACCTGATCCAACAGGGAGATTTCCCATGCGTCTTGTAACCTATCGCGCCCATGTCGAAGCCGAAGCCCGCCTCGGCGCGCTCGTCTCGGCCCAGGGCGGCGAACATGTCCTCGATCTCGAAGCGTTCGGCGCGGAAATGGGCGTGCCCTTTCCCGCGACCATGCTGGAATTCATCGACCTCGGTCCGCAGGCGGTGGCCCTGGCGAGCAAGCTGATTGCCGAGGCCGACGGTCTGTTTCCACTGGGCACGGCCATCCCGTTCGTCAACGTCACGCTGCTTGCGCCCATTCCGCGCCCGCGCAAGAACATCTTTGGTATCGGGCTCAACTATACCGAGCACGTCGCCGAAAGCGCCAAGTCGCTCGATACCTCGCCCGAGTTGCCGCGCCAGCCGGTGATCTTTTCCAAGCCGCCGACGGCCGTCATCGCGCCGGGCGAACCGATCCGCCACGATGGCGCCATCACGCAGCAGCTGGATTGGGAAGTGGAACTGGCCGCCGTGATCGGCACCCGCGCCAAGGGCGTGGCGCGCGAGAACGCGCTGGCCCATGTGTTCGGCTACACCGTGTGCATCGACATGAGCGCGCGCGACAATCGCCGCGCCGGCCAGTGGATCTATTCCAAGGGCCAGGATACTTATGCGCCGATGGGGCCGGTGATCGTGACGGCCGACGAGATTCCCGATCCGCAGACGCTGGACCTGTGGCTGACCGTCAATGGCGTGGAAAAGCAGCGCAGCAACACCGCCTACATGCTGTTCAAGGTGGACGAGCTGGTGGCCGACATCAGCCAGGGCATCACGCTGGAGCCGGGGGACATCATCGCCACCGGGACGCCGGCGGGCGTGGGCGCCGGAATGGACCCGCAGGAGTGGGTCTGGCCAGGCGACACGATCGTCGCCACGGTCGAAGGCATCGGCACGCTGCGCCATCCGGTGGTCAAGGCCTGAAGCCTTTCCACCAGAATCGCGCAAGGGGAGGGGGCTTTGGCCCCCTTCTTTTTTGTGACGCCGGTATTGCGGCGCGAATGGAGCCCGTTTTGGAAAAAGACGTGGCACGGCGCACCTATGGCGGCAACTGACGCCTAGAGTGCGTTGCTCTGTTCGCAACGAAGTTCGCGATTGGCCTGCATTGAAGCGCAAGCGCGCGCATGGGAGCTTTGCCCTGTCCGGTGAATGTGGGGACACTTGCTGTCGCGCCGGGTAAAAGCATAAAATCTGGAAAGGGATTCCATGAGCATCAAGCAGAGCAGGTCGCGCACGCTGTCCGTTTCCGGTTTCCTGGCCGGCACCGCCTTGTGTTGCGTGCCATGTTGCATACTGGGCGCGACGCCCGCCCTGGCGCAGGACGCAGCCGCCGGCACGACCGAAAGCACCGGCGGCGACATCGTCGTCACCGCCTCCAAGCGCACGTCAACCACCATCCAGAATACGCCGATCGCGGTCCAGGCGTTGGGTGGCGAAGCCCTCAAGGAAAAGGGCGCGATCGACTTTGCCGATTTCTATCATGCGGTGCCTGCGCTCTCGGTCCAGGACGAAGGTCCGGGCGATAAGCGCTATGTGATCCGCGGTATCAACTCCGCCGGGGCGAGCACCGTGGGGCTCTATCTCGACGAGACGGTAATCACCGGCGAGAACTCGCAGGACGGCGGCGGCCAGGCGCCCGACATCAAGCTGTTCGATATCAGCCGGGTCGAAGTGCTCAAGGGCCCGCAGGGCACGACGTTCGGCGCGTCCTCGATGGCCGGCACGATCCGCTACATCACCACCAAGGCTGACGTCGACGCAGTGAGCGGCTATGCCCAGTCCGCGCTGCGCGCCACCAAGGGCGCCTCGCTGGGCCTCCAGACCGATGGCGCGGTCAACCTGCCGATCGTGCCGGGCGTCTTCGCGGTGCGCGCCTCCGGCTTTTATGCCGATCTGCCCGGCTGGATCGACAACCGCTTCCAGAAAGGCGCCAACGCTGAAAAGAGCAAGGCCGGCCGCCTTTCCGCGCGGCTGCAGGCGACGCCCGACCTGACCGTCGACCTGATGGCGATGTACCAGGACGTGCACCAGGACGCGAAGAACTACTACAACAAGCTCGATTACGACGGCAATGCGCTGCCCGCCCATTACCAGGCCGACCAGGTGCGCGCGCCCTATGGCGACCAGAGCGAGATCTACAACGCGACGGTCAACTACAAGCAGCCGTTCGGCACATTTACCGGCACCGTATCGCGCTTCGTGCGCGACAC
Source organism: Novosphingobium rhizosphaerae (assembly GCF_050920675.1). NCBI lineage: Bacteria > Pseudomonadati > Pseudomonadota > Alphaproteobacteria > Sphingomonadales > Sphingomonadaceae > Novosphingobium > Novosphingobium rhizosphaerae. Next base: position 3,545,987 of record NZ_CP137861.1, on the reverse strand, counting down.
CAGCTTCGTGCGCGACGCGTCGCTGGCGGCGCAGGCGTTCCTGGGCCTGCCCTATGGCACCACCGGTCTCAGCGCGCTCAAGCAGGACAAGCACCGCCGGGTGGACAGTGGCGAGCTGCGCTTCGCCTCCAGCTTCGACGGGCCGTTCCAGATCCTGGTCGGCGGGTTCTTCCAGAACGAAAACCGCTTTTACCACAGCGCCTGGCCCAAGGCGGACTCGACCGGCAACATTCCGGCCAACGCGGGCGAGTTCCTCGATCGCACGGTCGATACGCGCATCAAGGAACGCGCGCTGTTCGGCGAGGCGAGCTATGAATTCGTGCCCGGCCTGACGTTCACCGCCGGCGGCCGCCTGTTCGATTTCAAGCTGGAGCAGGTCTCGGTGGCCAATGTCGCGTTCGGCGGCGGCACCGGCGCGGGCGCTGGCCCCGTGCTCCACACCAAGGACAACGGCCTGATCGGCCGCTTCAACCTGGCCTACAAGCTGAGCAGCCAGGTCAACACCTACATCCAGATCGCTCAGGGCTATCGTTCGGGCGGCACCAACGACCAGACCGCTGCCGCGCTGGCCAACGTGGTGATCCCCGATGGCTATGGCTCGGACTCGTTGTGGAGCTACGAATGGGGCGTGAAGAGCACTCTGCTCGATCGCAAGCTGTTCCTGAACGGTGCGGTCTATTACATCGATTGGACGAACATCCAGGTTTCGGAGCAAGCGACGGACGGGACGGTTTCCTTCGGATACACCGGCAACGGCGGCAAGGCCACGGTCAAGGGCTTCGAAATGACGCTGGAGGCGCATCCGATCCACGGCCTGGAAATCAACCTGTCGGGCAATTACAACACGGCCAAGCTGGCACGGGACAATCCCGTGGCGAGCACCGGCCGCAAGGGGGACCGCATCCCTTATGTGCCGGAAGTGACGGGTTCGGCCAGCATTGCCTATACCGCGCCGATCGACGCTTCGGGCCTGATAGGGTCGGTCGGTGCCGATGCCAGCTACCAGGGTTCGACGGCCACGAAGTTCAATTCGACGATCAGCAACTACCAGACGCTGCCCTCCTATTGGCTGGTGGGGCTGCGCGCCGGTGTCAACAAGGGGCCCTGGTCGGTCAACCTCAACGTCACGAACCTGTTCAACGACCAGACGACGATCAACTTCAACGAGATCGTCCCGGGCGTCTATCCGCTGGGATACTATACCAATCGTCCCCGCACCGTCAGCCTTTCGGCCATGGTCAAGTTCTGACCATGGCGGCAACCACCCCGTTCTCTCCCTACGGGTCGCAGTTGGTTGCCCGATCCCGGAAAGCCATGCTTTCCGGGATCGCCCGTACCATTCTCAGTGCTGCGCTTTGCGCGTCGCCGGCGTGGGCGGCGGCAGAGGGTGGCGGCGGGGATCGGCCTTGGCTGGACGCTGCCCGCACGCCGCAAGAGCGGGCCGCGCTGGTGGTTGCGGCAATGACGGACGAGGAGAAGCTGCGGCTGCTCCAGGGCGATACGGAACTCGATGCCAATGGCACGGGCGTCAATGCCTGTGTCGGGCATATCAGCGGCATTGCGCGCCTGGGCCTGCCAGGCCTGTGCATGGGCGATGGGCCGGCGGGCGTTGGCAACGGCATGAAAGGCGTGACCCAGTTTCCCGCGCCGGTGATGGGTGCAGCGACGTTCGATCGCGCCTTGATGCAGGCCTATGGCCAGGCGCTGGGCACTGAGCATGCCGGGAAAGGGCGCAATGTCGTCCTCGCGCCCACGATCAATATCATCCGCACGCCCAAGTGGGGCCGCCTGGCCGAAACCTTGAGCGAGGATCCCTATCTGGCCGGCCAGCTGGGCAGTGCGATCACTGCCGGTATCCAGTCCGTGGGCGTAATCGCCACGCCCAAGCACTTCGTGGCCAACAACCAGGAATGGCTGCGCCTGGGCGACGGCCCGGCCTATGCAGCGACCGACGCGCTGGTGCCCGAGCGGGCGTTGCACGAAATCTATTTCCCGGCGTTCGAGTCCGTGGTGAAGTCGGCCAGGGCCGGCTCCATCATGTGCGCCTACAACCGCGTCAATGGCCGCTATGCCTGCGAAAACCCCGCAACGCTGGGCCAGCTCAAGACCTGGGGCTTTGACGGCTTCGTGGTAGCGGACTGGTACTTTGCCCATCGCAGCACGGTGGCGGCGGTCAAGGCCGGGCTGGATATCTCGATGCCGGGCGGGGTGAGCCCGTTCGGCTTCGCCGAATTCTACGGCGTGAAGGAACTCAAGGCGGCACGCGCGCGCGGTGCCATCATCCAGGCAGACATCGACGGCATGGTGGCGCGGATCGTCACGCCGATGTTCCGCCTGGGCCTGGTCGATCGGCCGGTAACCGGCAATGCCAATGCCGACGTGCGCGATCCGGCGCATCTGGCGCTGTCGGAGCGGATCGCCGAGGAAGGCACCGTCCTGCTGCGCAACGCGCGCGGGATCTTGCCGCTGCGGCCGGGGAGAGTCGCGAGCGTGGCGGTGATCGGCGACGATGCCGGCGCCAATGTGCAGACGTCCGAACGCTATGGCGGTTTCGTCAAGACCGAGGACATCGGCGGGGTGCGGGCGCCGCTCGATGCGCTCAAAGCGGCGCTGGGACCGCGCGTTGCGGTGCGTTATGCCCGTGGCACTCTGGGCATTGCGCCGCTGCCGGCTATGCCGGCCAGCGCGTTTCACGACCTGACCGCGCGCTATTACGCGTCGCCGGACTGGAGCGGGCAGCCGGTCGTCACCCGCAAGGAAGCAACGATCGACTATGCCGAGGCAGGCCTCAAGGCGGGCGTTGCCGGGCTGCCGGCGCTGTGGTCGGCGCGCTGGACTGCGCGCTTCATCCCGCGGCACACCGGCACTTATCGCTTTTCGCTGAACGGCGGGGGCGAAATGGCGCTGACCATCGACGGCCAGCGCGTCGTCACCATTCCCAAGCAGAGCTTCCGCCTCGTCACCCACGGCACTGTCTGGCTGGAAGCGGGCAAAGCCGTCGCGCTCGACCTCGCCTATTCCAACGCGCCGACGCTGTCCGCCAACGAAGTGCGGCTGGGCTGGCAGGCGCCCGACAGCACGCTGATCGACGAAGCCGTCGCGGCCGCGAAGCAGGCGCAGGTGGCGGTGGTGTTCGTCGCCGATCACGTCTCCGAAGGGGCGGACCGCACCGACCTGCGGCTGCCGGGCGACCAGGATGCGCTGATCGAGGCCGTTGCTGCCGCCAATCCGAACACGGTGGTGGTGCTGCACACGGTCGGCCCCGTCCTGATGCCCTGGCGCGACAAAGTCGCCGGTATCCTTGCGGCCTGGTATCCCGGCGAGCAGGCCGCTGATGCAATCGCCGCGCTGCTCACCGGCAAGGCGAATCCGTCGGGCAAGCTGCCGGTGACTTTTCCGGCCGACGAAACCCATGGCCCCACCGACCAGCCCGCGCGCTATCCGGGCATCGGCACGACCGCGCGCTATGACGAAGGCATCCTGGTCGGCTATCGCTGGTACGATGCCAAGCGGATCGCGCCGCTCTATCCGTTCGGCCACGGGCTGTCCTATACCACGTTCGGCTATTCCGGCCTGACGCTGGTGCGCGACGGGCAGGGCTGGACGGTGCGCGTGAACGTGCGCAACACCGGGCGCGTCGCGGGCGACGAAGTGGCGCAACTCTATGTGGCGATGCCGGCGGCGGCGGGCGAACCCCCGCGCCAGCTCAAGGGCTTTGCCCGCGTCTCGCTGCCACCGGGTGAGGCGGCGACGGTGTCGTTTCCGCTTGCGTCACGTGACTTGTCCTATTGGGACGAAGCCGCGAAAGACTGGCGCATGGCCACGGGGACGTACCGGATCGCGGTGGGCGCGAGCTCGCGGGACATTCGCCTGGTGAGGGACTTCGATCCCGCGCGCTGACCTGCTATGGCCGGCATGAAAGGAGAGGGCGTTGTCCGAAGCCGGAATGCGGTACCTGCTGGAAGCGCTCAATGCCGGCTCGATGCGGGCGGCGGGCGACCGGCTCAACGTAGCGCCCTCTTCGATCAGCCGGCAGATCGCCCAACTGGAAAGCCAATATGGCCTGGCGCTGATCGAGAAGGGGCGGCGCGGCGTACGCCTGACCCATGCGGGCGAGATCGTCATCGCGCATTATCGCAACCAGCTGGCCGATCGCGAGGCGCTGCGTTCCAAGCTGGAGGAACTGCGGTCGGTGCGCACCGGCCACGTCACCGCGGCGATCGGCGAAGGCTTTGCCGGCAAGTCCTTCACCGGGCTGGTCAGCCAGTTTTCCGAACAGAACCCGCAGATCAGGCTGGATATCCTGACCGGCTCGACGCAGGAAATCCTGCGCATGATCGCCGATGACGAGGCGCATTTCGGCCTGGTGTTTTCCACCCCCAACGACATGAAAATCCACGTGCGCGCGGTGATCGCGCAGCCGCTGATGGCAATCATGCGGCCCGACCATCCCTTTGCCCAGAAATCCACCGTGACCATTGCCGAGCTGGCGACCGCGCCGCTCTGCCTGCCGCCGGCGAGTTTTCGCATCCGCCAGATCCTGGGCACCGCCGAAGCCAATTACAAAGTCTATCTCCAGCCGCTGATCACCTCCAATTCCATCCATGTGATGCAGGACGCGGTGCGCGCGGGGACGGCTCTGGCCATCCTGCCGCAGATTTCGGTGTGGTCGGAACTGATCGAAGGCACGATGGTGAGCGTGCCGATCTCCGACGATTCGATCGAGGAAACGACCACCAGTCTGGTCCTGCGTTCCGGCCGCCAGCTGGAAGGCGCGCCGCTGCGGCTGCTCAAGCGGATCGAGGCGCAGCTGCGCCAGTGGAACAAGCCGGTGCGGCGCGAGCGCTGAACCGACGGCGCGCGAACGTTCGTTTGATCGCAACGGTTGCGCGCAGAATTCGTCATTGAATGCAACGGCCGCCTTGGTCAGGCTGATCGCGACACAACCAGGGCCGCCAGCATGACAGATTCCGTGGACAACCCGAACGCCGATGGCGGCCTGCGCAAAGCCGATTGCCTGCTTTTGCTGCCCTTCGTGTGGCAGCTCGGCCTGGCGCCCTGGGCCAACGGGGTGAGCCTGCGGCCGCTGGGATTGCCGTTCGGCATGGCCTGGCAGATGGCGGGCATCGTGTTCGCCACGCTGGTGCTGGCGCTGCGCTATCGCATCGATCGCAAGGGCGGGGCACGCGCATGATCCTGGCGCTGATCCTGCTGATCGTGGGCGGCACCGTGGCCGGTTCAATGCTCTACGGCCGCCTCCGGCAGCAACGCGCGCGCAGCATGGAGGATTGGGCGCTAGGCGGGCGCAAGCTGGGCACGCTGGTGTTCTGGTTCCTCAATGCCGGCGAAATCTATACGACATTCGCGGTGCTGGGCATTTCAGGCTTTTCCTGGGCCTATGGCGCGCCGGCCTATCTGGCGTTCTGCTCGGTTTCGCTGGCGGCGGCGGTGGGATACTGGCTGACGCCGTTGATCCACGCCTATGGCCGCCAGCACGGCCTGGTGACGCAGGCGGATTTCTTCGCGCACCGCTATAGTGCGCGCTGGCTGGGCGTGTGCGTCGCCGCTGCCGGGCTGGTGGCGCTGGTGGTCTATGTCCAGATTCAGCTGACCGCGCTGTCGCTGGTGGTGCGGCTTGCCGCCGGGCCGCAAGTCAGCCCGGCGGCGGCGGCGCTTGTCGCGGTCGTGTTGATGCTGCTGTTCGTGTTCCTGGCCGGGCTGCGTTCGGCCGCCTTTGCCGCCGGCGTCAAGGACGTGCTCATGCTGATCGTGGTGATCGCCTTGGCAGCGACGATCGCGGACGCGGTGGGCGAGCGTTCGATCCTAGGCGTGTTCAGCGCCGTGGCGGAGCGTTTTCCCCAGGCGGTGCGCTTTCCCGGCCTCAAGCCAGAACTGGGGCTTGACGTCACCTGGCTGGTGACCTCGGCGATCAACGTGGCGCTGGGGACTTATATCTTCCCGCACATGTTTCAGCTGTGCTTTTCGGCCGACAGCGGCGACACGATCCGCCGCAATGCGGTGTTCCAGCCGATCTATTCGCTCTCGTACTTTTTCGTGATCCTGCTGGGCTTTGCCGCGCTGCTCGCCGGAACGCAGGCGCCCGGCGGCGATCCCAATGCGCTGCTGCTGGCCTTTGTGGGAGAACGCTATCCGGCCTGGATGCTTGGCCTGCTGGCCGGCACGGCATCGCTGCTGGCGCTGGTTCCGGGCGGCGTGCTGCTGCTGACCTGCGGGGCGATCTTTGGGCGCAACATCGTGCGCCCGCTGGTGCCGGCGATGGACGAGGGCCGCGAACTGCTGGTATCGCGCCTGTCGATGATCGGGTTTGCCGGCATCGCGCTTTACCTCACGCTCGGCGCCGGCGGCTCGCTGGTCGAGATCGGGCTCTCTGCCTATGCGGCGATCGGGATGCTGGCGCCGGGGGTCTATTGCGCATTCCTGCTGCGCCGGACCAGCGCGGCGGCGGTGCTGGCCGGGCTGGCGACCGGCTATGCCGTGTTGTGGGTACCGATGCTGGGAACGCTGGCCGGCCGGTGGTTTCCACACTGGGAAATGGGGCTGGTGGCGCTGATCGCCAATGCCGTGGTGACGGTGGCCGTCTCGTTGTGCAGGCCACTTCCTGCGCCGTCCGCCTGAGCGCTTCGCTTACGTTGCGCACGATGCAACGCATTCGCCCGATACGCGCCATTGTTGGAAACCTGACCCGCTGGCATCGGTCGTGATGAAAGCGGGCAACCGAGCCGGGATTCAAAAAAGCTCGGCCGGGGCGGCGCAGGTCAGGAACAAGGACGCAAGAATGGCAGTCAGCAAGCGGTCGCGGGTCAACTGGCGGGGGTACATCCCTGCGATCACGACGCCGTTCCTCGGGGAAGAGGGCCTGGACGATCAGGGCATCGGCCTGCTGCTCGAATGGCTGGTCGACCAGGGCATGCATGGCTTGGTGCTGGCCGGCACGACCGGCGAGTGGACCAGCATGACCCCGGCCGAGCGGGCGCGCCTCTTCACCGTCGCCGGCGCGCAGATGGGCAAGCGCCTGCCGCTGATCGCCGGCTGTTCCAGCTTCACCGCGCGTGAGACGATCGCCTACGCCCAGCATGCAGCGACCTGCGGCTTTGAAGGCGTGCTGATCACGCCGCCGCCCTATATCCGCCCGCGCGGCGAAGAAATCGTCGCCTTCTACGAGGAAATCGGCGCGGCGATCGATCTGCCGATCTGCGTCTACAACTGGCCGCCGGGCACGGGCGTGGACATGCCGCTCGATCTGCTGCGCCGCCTGGCCGAGATCGACGCGGTGGTGGCGATCAAGCAATCGACGCCGCGCTTCACGCATTTTGCCGAAACCTTCTTTGCGCTGCACGAGCAGGTGCGCGTGTTCGGCTTCCCGATGGACGAACTGGGCCTGACCATGCTGCGCGTCCACGGCGGCGATGGCACGATGGGTGCGGGCGGCGTGCTGGGGCGCAACCAGACCGGCTTCTACGACAAGCTCTGGGCCGGCGACGTGGAGGGCGCGCGCGAATGCGGGCGCAAGGACCGCGTGCTGATGGAGGAATGGTACACGCCAGACCTGATCGGCCGGTTCGGTTCGGGCCCCGCCATTCTCAAGGCGGCGCTCGATGCCATGGGCCTGCCCGGCGGCGCGGTGCGCAAGCCGCTGCTGGCGGTGAGCCAGGCCGATCGCGAAAGCATTGCCGCGACGCTGCGAAAGCTCGATATGATCTGACCATGGCGGCCGTACCCACCAGCTTCGATATCCTGATCGTCGGGGGCGGCCTCGTCGGTGCGGCTTCGGCCTGGCATCTGGCGAGGCTGGGGCTCAAGGTCCTGCTGGTGGAGCGCGGGCATCCCAATGCCGGCGCTTCGGGGCAGAACGCTGGCTCGCTGCATTTCCAGATCGAGCGCCGCTTCCTGGAACAGGGCGAGCAGGCTGCCGCCGACGGCGCGCGCATCGTCACGCTTAACCGCCTGGCGATCGAGGAATGGCGCGGGTTGGAAAACCTGCTGGGCCGCCCGCTCGACGTGGCCATGCACGGCGGGCTGATGGTGGCCGAAACCGAAGCGGACATGGACCTGCTCGCGTTCAAGGTGGCGCGCGAGAACGCGCTGGGCCTCGATACGCAACTGCTCGATGCCGCGCAGTTGCGCGCGCGGGCACCCTGTCTCTCGCCGGCGCTGGCCGGGGCGGCCTGGCTGGAAAGCGAAGGCCATGCCAATCCACGCATTCTGGTCGATGCCTATGCCGCTGGTGCCCAGGCGCAGGGCGCGCAGATCCGCACCGGCACGGCGGTAACCGCCATGGCCATGGCGCGCGATGGCACTTATCGTGTCACCCTCGACGGGCCCGATGGCGCGCTTGCCGTCCAGGTGCCGCGCGTCCTGCTGGCGGCGGGGCACCGGGTGCCGCACCTGGCTGGGCTGCTCGGGCTCAACGTGCCGCTCTATGCCGCGCCTCTGATGATGAGCGTGACCGACCGGACCGAGCCGGTGTTGCCCTACCTGATCCAGCATGTCGGCGCGCGGCTGTCGATGAAGCAGACCGAGGACGGCAACCTTTTGATCGGCGGCGGCTGGGCTTCCCGGCTGGCAAAGCGCGCGGACGGCACGCCCGATCTGGACCAGCCCGCGATTATGGACAGGGCGAACCTGCGCGCCAACCTGGCCGTGGCGGCGCGCGTCATGCCCCTGCTCAAGCGCCGCGCGCTGCTGCGGACCTGGACGGGCACGACCTGCATTTCGGCCGACCAGCTGCCGATCGTGGGCGAGATTGCAGCGGCGCCAGGCCTGTTCGTCGCGGCGGGCGGCTCGCTGTTCACGCTGGGCCCGGTGCTGGCGCGCCTGCTCGCGCAGACGATAGCGCAAGGAAGCGCGCAGGGGATCGGGGCCGGGCCGCTGGCGCTGTTCCAGCCGCGCCGCTTTGCCCACCTCGATGCCTTTGCGGTGCTGCCATGAAGCGGGTCGAAGACAATGTCGCGCGCCCGGCGTCGATCACGGTCCTGATCGACGGAGTCGCTTTGCGCGCCCATCCGGGTGAAACCGTCGCGGTGGCGGTTCTGGCTTCGGACACCCGGCGGTTTCGCGACGATCGCGGGGGGCGGCCGCGCGGGATGTTCTGCAACATGGGCACTTGCGCTGAATGCACCGTGTGGATCGCGCGCGGAGACGGGCCCTGGCGCCGGCTGCGGGCGTGCCTTGTCCCGGTCGAGCCGGGCCTGCGCATCGCCACCGGCGATCCGGAGGCGGCGGCATGAGCGCCTACGACGTGGCGATCGTCGGCGGCGGTCCCGCCGGGCTGGCGGCGGCCGAGCGCACACTGGCGGCCGGGCTTTCCACTTGCATCGTCGACGAGCAGCAGCGGCCGGGCGGCCAGATCCTCCGCCAGCCGCCCGCTACGTTCGCGGTGGCCGGTTGGCTGGATGGTGCGCCCTACCGCCAGGCGCGCGCCTTGCTCGCGCGCGTGGCGGCGAACAAGGCGCTCCACTGGCGGGGCGGCGTTTCGGTGCTGGGCATTGCGCCCGAGGCGGACGGTTTCGTCCTTTCCCTGTCCGATGGGTGCGAGGGCCTGCGCGACGTGCGGGCGCGGCGCGTGCTGGTGGCGGGGGGCTGCTATGACATGCCGGTGGCGCTGCCGGGCTGGACGCTGCCCGGCGTGATGAGCGCGGGCGCGGTGCAGACCCTGGTCAAGGCACAGCAGGTGCTGCCTGGCCAGCGTATCGTGCTGTTCGGCACCCATCCGCTGATGATCGTGCTGGCGCAGCAGATCGTGGCGGCGGGCGGACGGGTGGATGCGGTGTGCTTTGCCCAGCCCTTTGCCGTGATCGCCAAGGCCGCGCTGGCGCATCTGGCCCGCGCGCTGTGGACGCCCGCGCCGCTGCTGGCGGCAGCAGCCGGCCTTGCCGCGCTGCGACGTTCTGGCGTGCCGGTGCGTTTCGGCGCGCCTGTCGTGCGCTGCGAAGGATCGGACCAGGGCGTGATGCGGGTGGTGATTGCCGGCACCCACGGCGAGGAGGCCCTGGCCTGCGATGTTGCTGCCCAATGCTATGGTTTCCTGCCGCAAGCCGATCTCGTGCGGCAGATCGGCGCACGGGTGCGCTGGTCCGGTCCGGCCGGCGGCTGGGAAGCCGTGCACGATGATGCGATGCGCGCGAGCGTGCCTGGTCTTTATGTCGCGGGCGAGACGACCGGCGTGGCGGGCAGCGATGCCGCCATGGCAGAGGGCGCCCTGGCCGGGATCGGCATGGCGCGCGATGCCGGCGCCTTGGGCGAGCCGGCGGCGCAGCGTGCCATGCGCCAGGTGCGCCGCGCCCGCGCGCGGATGCAGGGCTTCATCGACCTGCTGCGGGCGGTTGCCGATCCGTGTGCCTTTCTGCCCGAGGCAGCGGGCGAAACGCTGCTGTGCCGCTGCGAGGATGTTTCCGCCGGCGCGGTCGATGCCGCGATTGCCGATGCCGGCCATCTCGGCCAGGCCTATGGTGCCAGTGCGATCAAGCTGCGCTGCCGCGCGGGCATGGGCCTGTGCCAGGGGCGCAGCTGCGAACATGCGCTGATCCGCCGCATTGCCGCTGCGCGCGGCTGTGCCGAGCGCGACGTCGCCGGGTTTCGCGCGCGCTTCCCCGCCCGCGCGGTTTCGATCGCGGACATGCTGGACGGGCCCGCATAAGCGGCACGCGGGCCCGGGATGTTGCGCGGCGCGCAACATTTTCGTTCAAGGCCCGCCATTGCAGCGCACAAGGCCCGGCTTAGGCTGACAGCCGTTCCCAGCCCGGAGATGCGCATGACCGAGCCCGCCCTTGACCGTCCCGTCTTCATCGAGGCCGACCATGTGTCATGGACGGTCCAGGATGCCGATGCCGTGGCGAAATTCTACATCGACGTGCTCGGGGCAAGCGAACTGTTCCGCATGGGGCCGATCGACGCGGCCGACATTCCGGTGGGCGCCGATGGCCGCGACTGGATGGCCGCGCACGTCAACGTGCCAGGCGCCTGCCTGCGGCTGATCATGCTCAAGCTGACGCCCAATCTCAATTTCCAGCTGGTGCAATACGACAAGCCCGCCGATCGCGGCGCCGTGCTGCCGCGCAACTGCGACTGGGGTGGCCATCACCTGGGCCTCAAGGTCGACGATGTCGAGAAGGCCGCGCGCTATCTCGCCGCTCATGGCTGCACGCCGATGGAAGTGATCGAGATCAGCGAAGGCCCGCTCGCCGGCAAGAAGAACCTCTATATTCAGGACCCGTGGGGCCACCAGCTCGAACTGGTCGATTGATCGTTGCAACCTCGCGAAAGTGTATTCGACATGACCAGCACCCGCATCAATCCCGAAACGCTCTATCCCAGCGTTCAATACGGTTTCTCCCATGCCACTCTGGATGAGGTCACCGGCACGGTGCATCTCTCCGGGCAGGTCGCCTGGGACAAGGATTACACCGTCGTCGGCGTCGGCGACGTGGGCCTTCAGGCGCGCCAGGCGCTGGCCAATATCAAGGCCGTGCTGGACTCGCTGGGCATCGGCCCGGCGCAAGTGCTGCGCCTGCGCACCTTCGTGGTAAACTACGACGTGTCGATGCTGGGCGCGATCGGTCCCGAACTGGGCGCGTTCTATGGCGGTGCCATGCCCGCTGCCAACACCATCGTCGGCGTCCAGGCGCTGGCCATGCCCGAATTCCTGATCGAGATCGAAGCGATCGCCACCATTCGGGCGTAACGCCAACCCCTGTTCTTGCGCGCGAAGGCACCGTTGCACGGCGACGGTGCCTTTGTCGTCAAGTGGTGGGAAGCGGTCATTCGTTCGCTAAGCGAAAGCACTCAGGGTTCCCGAAAAACAGGCGAGACTGGCAACGAGGTGGGCAGCCGCCGCAACACCAACGGCGCGGTAATTTTTTGTGGCTATGGCGCTGCCAATCAGTGTGCCGTACAGCGGAAACTGAGCCAGACCCACGCCGATCCCAATTGGCCCAATGCTCCGTTCGCGCAACGTCAGAAGCATAGAGAACGGGAAAAGTGCGCGAGCAGCGACATAAGAGCCGTGACCTGCTCCCCCTAACCAAACCGCAGCCACGATCGCCGCAAGCGCTATCAGAGTGCCGATTGCCGCTCCGCGCCATCCCTGCCGGTGTATCAAGGGGGAACGATCCATCGGGACTATTTTCGTCGATATGGCGATGGTCCGCAAGTGGGCGAGAGTTGCCAGCGGTAGGGGATCGAACCCACACCCGTTGCCGGGATCGCTGTTGCGATACGTCTACCAATTCCGTCACGCTGGCGGGTCTACTCTATCGTTGGATTGGGCGAGAAGACAATGTCCGCAACTGGGGCGATTCCGGACAAATAGGATATCCGCGCCTCCGCGTGCCCATAAATTCACTCGGCAGTCCGGACGCGGGCACTTTCCTAAAGCGGCAGCCTGCCTTGATCCCCACGACCTAATTTGCGCCAGCGACAATGAAAGCGGGATGGCGATCGCATTGATCCCGCGTGCCATTGCTGTGACCATCGCACCCAGGCAGCGGTTCACCCGGTGCGCGCGAAGGGCGCGCCGTGCCGCAAGCGATGCGACCGTGCGCGGCAAGACGTACGGCGCAGGCAGGAGCAGCAATAGCACGTGGCACGTGCCGTCCGGTGCGGTGGTGCCGACCGAATTGGCTCATGGGGGTTTTGATCATGAAGATGCACTATCTGACAGCGATATCGGCAGCGGCCCTCACGGCGGCGACTCTCGCGCCGACGACCGCCCTTGCGCAGGCAGCCCCGCAGGCAGACGCGTCCGACACGCTCGCGCCCAATGAAATCACCGTCACCGCGCGCAAGCGCAACGAGACGGCGCAGACCGTGGCCGACCCGATCAGCGTGGTCACCGCCGCCAAGATCGCCAATTCGGACTTGCGCACCCTGCAGGACGCCGTGCGCCTGACGCCCAACCTCGTCGTGCTCGACGGGCTCTATCCGGGGTACAAGACGGTATCGTTCCGGGGCTTCACCACCCTTGGCCGCGACGGCGAATTTCCCTTTGCCACCGTGGTGGACGGGGTGGTCCAGCCCGGCCAGATGTTCTTTCAGCAGGAACTGGTCAACGTCTCGCAGATCGAGATCCTGCGCGGGCCGCAGGGCACGCTCTATGGCGGCGGTGCGATTGCCGGCGCGATCAATATCGTGACGCGCAAGCCGACCAACGATTTCACCGGCAGTGTTTCGGCGCAATATCTCTCGGGCAACGAGAAGCGGGTGATCGGCAGCATTTCCGGCCCGATCGTGAAGGACAAGCTCTACTTCACGTTCGGTGCCACGGCTTACAAAGGCGATGGCCTGATCAAGAATCTGGCCAACCCGCTCAATGCCGATTTCGGCGAGGGCGTGACCACGCGCGGATCGCTGATCTTCACGCCGACCGCGGACTTCACGCTGGCGCTGAGCGCCTCGACCACCGACAGCAAGGTCGGCGGCCTGTGGCTGGCTCCGGTGCCAGATGTCGATTTCCGCGATACGGTGCCCAATCCCAGCGAGAACCAGCCGGGCATCGTTCGGACCAAACTGCGCGCCTATTCGCTCAAGGGCGATTGGACCATTCCCAATTTCGCCACGCTGACGGCGATCACCGCCTATTCGCGCGGGCGGGATTACACCACGGCGGACGGCGATTTCTCGGCGGCCGACAACTATACGCAGAACGTCTTCTTCCTCGACGAAACCTGGTCGCAGGAACTGCGCCTGACTTCGAACGGCGCCGGGCCGCTCAAGTGGAACGTGGGTGGCTATTATCAGGACGAGCGGCGTTTCTACACCAGCAACTATGGCTATGCCGGCAATCCGCCGGTGTTCTTCTCGCACAGCGATACCAAGCGGACCTACAAGACCTTCGCGCTGTTCGGGCAGGTTTCCTACCAGATCACCGACCGGGTCGAGCTGACCGGCGGCTTCCGTTACGACTGGGAGCACCAGACCTACGACGATCTCGATCCCGCCTCGACCGGGCCCAAGCAGCTCAAGCAGAAGTTCTCCGAACCGCAGGGCAAGGCTTCGGTATCGTACAAGTGGTCGCCCGACCTGTTCACTTATGCGAGCTATTCGCGCGGCTATCGCAAGGGTGGCTTCAACCCAAGCAGCGCGGAGATGTTCCTGACCTACAAGCCGGAAACGGCCGACAACTACGAACTGGGGTTCAAGAGCAATCTGGCCGGCAGCATGGTGACGCTGAACGGGGCGCTGTTCTACACCGATTTCCGCGGGCAACAGTTCTCCACCTCGCGCGTGGTCGAAGGCGTGGGCATCTACACCGCGATTTCGAACATCAACAAGACGCGGGTCCTGGGTGCCGAGGCGGAACTGACGATCCGGCCCACCCGCGGGCTCAGCCTGTCGGGTTCAGTCGGCTATTCCGACGTGAAGATCAAATCGTACCTGCCCGAAGACCCCGATACCTATTACGACCACGTCATTCCGCAGATCTACCGCTTCACCGCCCAGGCGGGGATCGATTATGAAGCGCCGCTGTCGGACGCATTCACGCTGGTCGTGCACGGTGACATGGCGCACCGCGGCAATGTCTATTGGGACGTGGCCAATTCGCTCGAAACCGGGCCCAAGACATTCTTCAATGCCAAAGTCACGCTGCAGCGCGGGGCCTGGGCGCTCTCCGCGATCGGCCGCAATCTCAGCAACGAGCGCACGCCGATGGCGGTGGGCGCCCACGCCTATGGCACGTCCACGCTGGCCAGCTACAACGCGCCGCGCCAGTATGGCGTGGAACTGGGCGTGAAGTTCTGATCGGGTTCGGGCCGGCGGTGGTTTTCCCCGCCGCCGGCCTTTTCCCCTAGCAGAGTATTGCCGTTGCATCGTAGAGAAACGCTCAAATGGATTGCCGCCGCGGCGCTGGTTGCGCCCGGCGCGGCGCGGGCGATGGCGGGGCATGACCATCATGCCATGGCGGCCGATGCGGCCCCCTCTGCCTTGGCGCCGCCGGCCTACACCCCCTTTGCGCCTGCGCGCCATGCGGCGCTCGATCGCCTGGTGGAGCTGATCATTCCGGCCGACACCACGCGGGGGGCAAAGGAAGCCGGGGTTACCGGCTTTATCGAGATGATGCACCAGCACTGGATGAGCCCGGAGGAACAGCGCCGCTGCGATGCCGAGCTGGATCTCGTCATGGCAGCGTTCGCGGCCGGCGGCGATCCGGCCGTGGCGCTTTACGACGGGCGGCGGTTCAAGGCGCCGACGCTGCGCAAGCTGACCGTCTATGGCTATTACACCAGCGAGATCGGCGCGACCGAGGAGCTTGATCTCAATCTTGTGCCTGGCGCCTATGACGCCTGCGCCGCATTTGGCGCAGGCGGGCGGGCGCCCGCGCTCAACGTCTGGGGCATTTCGCTCTCGCTTGATCCGGGGCCGCGCGCCGCCGATGCCGCGCCGCCGGCGATCGCCCCTGCGGCGAAGGGAGCGGCGTGATGGACGCGGACGTCATCGTCGTCGGTTCCGGTATTTCGGGTGGCTGGGCTGCCAAGGAGCTGACCGAGCGTGGTTTTTCGGTCTTGCTGCTGGAGCGCGGGCGCCATGTGGAGGCTGGCACCGATTATATCACCGAACATCTCGCGCCGTTTCAGCTGCCCTATCGCGGCTTTGGCGACCGCCGCCGCTATGCCGCGCGCAAGCCGGTGCAATCGCGACTGGTCGGTCTTTCGGATGCCAACGACCATTGGTTCGTCGATGACGTCGACAATCCCTATGCGACGCACCCGGATGCCGAATTCGCCTGGATTCGCGGCTATCATCTGGGCGGCCGTTCGATCACCTGGGGCCGCGCGTCGTTCCGCCTCAGCCCGCTGAACTTCAGCGAGGCCGGGCGTGACGGGCATGGCATCGCCTGGCCGATTACCTACGACGACCTCGCGCCCTGGTACGCGCATGTCGAGCGCTTCATCGGCGTCAACGGCGACCGTGACGGCATAGCCACGCTGCCCGATGGCGAATTCATGCCCGCGCACGGCATGAATTGCGTGGAAGAGCATGTGAAGGCGGTCCTTGCCGAGAAGTTCGCCGGGCGCCCGATGATCAACGAGCGCAGCGCGGTGCTCACCCGGCCGCTCGGCGATCGCCAGCCCTGCCACTATTGCGGCCCGTGCATTCGCGGCTGTTCGACGGGATCCTATTTCAGCAGCGAAAGTTCCACGCTGCCCGCCGCGCGCGCCACCGGCCGGCTCAAGATCATGACCGATGCGATCGTCGATTCGCTGGTCTATGATCCCGCGACAAGGCGGGCGACCGGCGTGCGGGTGATCGACGCCAAGACCAAGGCGCGCACGACGCTGGGCGCGCGCGTGGTGTTCCTCAACGCCTCCACGTTGGGGACGACGCAGATCCTGCTCAATTCGCTCGATCCTGCCAGCGGGCGCAGTTTCGCCAACCGGTCCGACGCGTTGGGCCGCTATCTGATGGATCACGTCATGGGGCCGTTCGGCCTGGCGACGATCCCCGGCTTTACCGACCGCATGCCCTGGGGCAACCGCCCGAGCGGCATCTATATTCCCCGCTTCCAGAATCTCTCGGACCAGGGCGGCGCGGATGAGCGGCCGTTCCGGCGCGGCTATGGCTATCAGGGCAGCGCCTCGCGCCAGATGTGGACGCGCGGCGGCGAGGGCGAGGACATCGGCCCCGCGCTCAAGCACCGGCTGCGTAGGCCGGGGCCGTGGCAGATGTTCATCGGCGCGATGGGCGAATGCATGCCCTATGCCGACAACCGCGCCACGCTGGGCAAGGAACTGGATCGCTGGGGCCGTCCACTGCTCGACGTGGCATTTACTTGGCACGCGAACGAGCATGCCATGGCCCAGGACATGGCTGTCGAGGCCAAGGCTATGCTGGAGAGCGCGGGCGGCACCGACATCGTCACCAGCGCCGACCTTGGGCCCGGCGGCCTGGCCATCCACGAAATGGGCACCGCGCGCATGGGGGCCGATCCGGGGCAGGCCGTGCTCGATGCGCACAACCGCTGCCACGACGCGGCCAATGTCTTTGTGACCGATGGTGCCTGCATGACCGCTTCAGCCGCGCAGAACCCGTCGCTGACTTATATGGCGCTGACCGCGCGCGCCGCTGCCTTTGCCGCGGACCAGATGAAGCAAGGAGCGCTATGATGAACCCCTTCGCGATGTCGCGCCGCAGCCTGATCGGCGGGACTGCCGCAGTGGGAGCGGCGGCCTTGCTGGGCGGCGGTGCGACGCTGGCTCGCCCGCCGCGGCGTCCTCTGGGCATCCAGCTCTATACCCTGATGACCCTGCTCGATGCCGACTTCGAAGGCACGATCGCCAAAGTGGCGGCGATGGGCTATCGCGAAGTCGAGACGCTGGGCAGCTTCGGACGCGACCCCGCATTCGTGCGCGCGGTGTTCGACCGGCATGGCCTGGTCTCGCCCTCGCAGCACATCATGCCGCCGGGCCTCTACGAAGTGTTCGACGATGGCGTGGCCGGCCGGATTGACCGGGCGACGTTCGAGCGCAAGTTCATCGAAGCCTTCGATTTCACCCGTGTTGAGGGATTGATCGATGCCTGCGCCAAGCAGGCCGGCCCGCTTGGACAGAAATACATCACCTGGCAGATCACCTGGCCGTCGCAGCTGCAATCGCTGGCGCAGATCAAGCAACTGATTGCCGCGCTCAACCGCGCCGCCGATGCCGCGCACGATCGCGGGTTCCAGCTGGCCTACCACAATCATGACCAGGAATTCCGCAAGCTGGGCGGCGATGTGCCCTATGACCTGATCCTGAAAGAGACCGACCCGGCCAGGCTGAAGTTCGAACTCGACCTGGCCTGGGCAACCAAGGCCCGGGTGGATGTGCGCGGCTATTTCGCGCGGAATCCGGGTCGGTTCCGCATGGTTCACATGAAGGACATTGCCGCAGACGGCAGCGTGCGTGATCCCGGCACGGGGATGGTCGATTTCCGCAGGATCATCCCGGCGGCCGAACGCGCGGGAGTCGAGCACTTCTTCGTGGAATACGACGTGCCGACCGACCCGCTGCGCACCGCGGCCGATGCCCAGAAGTACCTGGCGCCGCTGATGTAATCGCGGGCGCGCCGTCAGTTCTCCTCGGGTCGGCCCATCACTTCGAAACGCGCGATCCTGCCGTCGCGGAAGCGCGCGTGGGCCATGCAGACTTCCGAACCGGCGAGGCCGTCGGCGGTGAAGGTGCAGCGATAGTGGACGAAGCCCTGCGTCTCGTCGCTGAGCAAGGCGATGGGCGGCTGCAATTCCACCGTATCGGTTGCCTGGCGGATACGGGCGAAATGGGCGCTGATTTCTGTGGGCCCGGTGCCGCGCAGACCGCCATCGACCAGGAACGGGGCATCTTCGGTGAAGTGCTGCGCAAAGCCGGTCGGCGTGAAGGCGTCTTGGTGATAGGCTTCGTTCCACCACGCGAACATGCGGGCGATGGGGCTTTGCGTGCTGGTCATGGTCGCTCCGTGATGGTCAGGCGATGGCTGGCCGCGCGCGGGACACGCGATCGGCTGCGAACAGAAACACCATCGCGGCCAGCAGGGCATCGATGGTGGGGGCGTGGGTGATTTCCGCAAGACCCAGGCCGACATTGGCCACCGGCAGCGTGGAAACGCCGACGGCAATGCCGAACAGCCAGGCCAGCAGCTGTGGCACGCGGAACGCGGGCACCGGCGCGTCGACGTCGGTGTAGCGGCTGCGGCGCAGCAGGAAATCGGCGACATAGACGCCCGACATGGGCGCGATCAGCAGGCCCATGAACGTGAGCATGACGATGAAATGGCCGAGAATGTCGGCGGCCGCGAGGCATGTGCCGAGAATGCCGGCGAGGGCTGCCAATTGCCAGCGTTCCACTTTCGGGAACAGCGCCGAAAGCGCCAGTGCCGAGGCATAGAGGTTCTTGTCGTTGCTGGTCCAAGTGGCGAGGATGATGATCAGGCTGCCGGGCAGGGCAATGCCCGCCGCCAGCATCGTCGCGACAAGATCGGCGTTGTTGTAGATCGTGCCCAGCGCGGCGGCGAGGATCAGCAGCAGCGGGAAGGCCACGGCATAGTTGATCGTCATCGCCGTCACGTTGTCGCGCGAGGTCTTGAGAAAGCGGCTGAGATCGGGGTTGATCGAGCAGCCGAACACTTCGGCGCCGATCACGGTGGACACGATCATGCCGAGGCCCATGGGCTCGGCTATCGGGCGGATCGCCAGGAGCGGCTCCAGACCGTGGCGATCCAGTCCGATCCCGAGCGGCACGAGCGTGGCCAGGAGCAGCAGCGGCACGCTGACCACCGCGACTTTGCCCATGGCCTTGACGCCGATCACGGCGGTCGAGGCGATCAGCGCGCCGACCAGGACCACGCCGATCCGCTCGTCGAACTGATAGCTCAGTTGCGTCCGCAGGATGGCCGCCAGGCTCTTGACCAGGATTTGCGTCTGCAGCCCGAACCAGCAGAACGAGGAAAGCACCATCATCGCCACGATGGCGATCGACCCCTGCCGTCCGAACGTGCGCTGGATGATCATCGCCGTGGGCAGCCGCGCCACCAGCCCGATATGCCCGGTGATCACGCCCCACAGGCCCAGCAGCGCGCTGGCGATGACGATGCCGGCGGCCACGGTCGGGAAATCGGCGTGTTGCCCCAACGTGCCGCCGAACGCGAAGAACGGCACGGAAATCGAAACCCCGACCAGGACCATGGTCAGGAACGGCCAGCTGCGCAGCGCGCCGGCTTCGGGGGGACGCTCGGGATTGCGCTCGACGATGCTGGCAATCCTCTTCAACATGGGCATTCGATCGATCTCCGGCGGCCGCCAAAGCATGGCCGGCCAAGGGAATAGTGCCCCCGATCGTGTCAGATGCGTGGGCCGCGGCAAGGGTGGGCAGCGGGTCTTGCGTCAGATGCAACGACATCGGCGCTTCTTGGTCCGTTTGCGCAATATCATCGCGGTATTCGAGGGATTCATCCAGATCCGGGAAGCGCGTGCATGAAGAGATTTCGTGTGGCAGTCGATATCGGCGGCACATTTGTGGATTCGATCCTGTTCGATTCCGAAACCGGCACGACCCGGCTGGCCAAGGCATCGACCACGCCCGACGAACCCGTGCGCGGGGTACTGGCCGCGCTCGACCGGCTGGGCGTGGCGCTGTCGGATACGGAGCTGTTCGTGCACGGCACCACGCTCGGCCTCAACGCCGTGATCGAGCGGCGCGGCGTGGAAACCGGCATCATCACCAATGCCGGCTTTCGCGACATCTTCGAAATCGGCCGCGCCGATGTGCCCGCCGCTTCGATGTACGACTATCGCTATCAGCACGCGCCCAGCATCGTGGCGCGCCGGCACCGCCATGGCGTGGGCGGGCGGATCGATGCGCAGGGCATAGAGATCGAGCCGCTGGACGAAGCCGCCGTGCTCGATGCGGCACGCCTGCTGGTGGAGGCCGGCATTCGCTCGGTGGCGATCTGCTTCCTGCACAGCTATCGCAATCCCGCGCACGAGGCACGCGCGGCGGCGCTGATCCGCGCGGCCTATCCGCAACTGGCGGTCTCGGCCTCCAGCGCGATCACCCGCGAATATCGCGAGTACGAACGCACGGCGACCGCCGTGGTCGATGCCTATATCAACCCGATCTTCAACGACTATGTCGGCCGGCTGGAAAGCGGGCTGGTCGATGCGGGCTTTGCGGGCAAACTGCTGATCATGCGGTCTGCCGGCGGCGCGATGACCGCGCAGACCGCGCGCCAGGCGCCGATCTACACCGTGCTGTCGGGGCCGGCGGGTGGGCTGATCGGCGCGGGCCAGCTGGCGCGGGCGATCGGACGCAACCGGCTGCTGACACTCGATTACGGCGGCACCTCGCTCGACGCCGCCGTGATCGAGGATGGCGAGCCGCTGGTCATGCACGAGGCGCCGCTGGCCGACCTGCCGGCCCTGATCCCGATCTTCGACATCCGCTGTATCGGTGCGGGCGGCGGTTCGATTGCCTGGGTGCAGGAAGGCCTGCTCCAGGTGGGGCCGCAAAGCGCAGGCTCTCAGCCCGGGCCCATCGCCTATGGCCGGGGCGGGCAGGAGCCCACCACCACCGACGCCGCGCTGATCCTGGGCTTCCTCGATCCCGCGACGTTCCTGGGCGGCACCGTGGACCTTGACGTGCCGGCCGCGCGCCAGGGCATGCAGGATCGCGTCGCCACACCGCTCGGCATCGATATCGACCGCGCTGCCGCCGGCATCTTCGACGTGCTGGTGGCCCGCACCGCTGGCGCCATTCGCGAAATCACCGTCGAGCGGGGCCGCGATCCGCGCGACTTCTCGATGCTGGCGTTCGGCGGCGCCGGGCCGATGATCGCCCCGCTCATCGCGCGCGAGGTGATGAACGCCGAACTGATCGTGCCGCAATCCCCGGCAGTCTTCTCGGCCTGGGGCATGCTGATGTCGGACATCGTCACCGATGTGGCGCTGACCGAACTGCGCCTGCTCGAACCCGCCGCGCGAGAGGCGATCGAAGCGAAGTTTGCAACACTTGTTGAAGAAGCGCGCGGACAGCTCGAAGGCCAGACCGGCAGCAACACCGAGCGCCGCTACCTGCGCCTGGTGGAATGTCGCTATGCTGGGCAGGAGCATGCGCTGGAAATCGAACTGGGCGAAGGCGAGGATCTGGCCGCGCTGCGCACCCGCTTCGACGATCTGCATCGCGAACGCTATGGCCATGCGATCACCGGGCCGGTGCAGATCGTGACGCTGCGGGTGCGCGCCAGTGCGGTGATGCCCAAGCCGACGCTGCCGTTGATCGCCACGGCGCAAGGTCCGACCAGCGCAGCGAGCACGGGCACGCGCAATGCGTTCTGCTTCGCGCTTCGCCAGCGCACCGCCTTCACCGTCTACGAACGCGGGCGTCTGGGCGCGGGCCACCGCTTCGATGGCCCGGCCATCGTGGAAGAGGGCACGACCACCACCGTCATCCATTCCGACCAGACCGTTGCCGTGGACGAATACGGCCATCTGATCATCTTCAGCAGGGGGATCGCGTGAACCAGCCCGCACCGCTCGATGGCGCCACCATCGAAGTCATCCGCAGCTATCTCGTTTCGGCCGCAGAGGAAATGCGCCGCACGCTGATCCGCACCGCGTTCAATCCCGTGATCTACGAGGTCCTGGATTTCGGCATCTCGATCTACGACGCTGGTCTGGAACTGATCGCCGATGCGCCGGGCCTGGCGTTTTTCCTCGGCGCCAATGATTATGCGATCCGCAAGGGCGTGGCCTTTGCCGGCGCCGAGACGATGCGTCCGGGCGACATTTTCATCATGAACTATCCCTACTGGAATTCGGCGCACGCGCTGGATGCCACGCTGTTTGCGCCGGTCTTTGCCGCAGGGGACGACAAGCCCTTTGCCTATACCTGCATCCGCGCGCACTGGATGGACCTGGGCGCCAAGGATCCGGGCTATGTGCTCGATTCCACCGACATGCACCAGGAAGGCCTGATCTTTCCCGGCACCCGCATCTACAAGGATGGCGCGCCAGTGAAGGACATCATCGACATCATCAAGTTCAATTCGCGCATGCCCGGCCCGGTGATGGGCGATCTCGATGCGCAAGTGGCGGCAACGCGCACTGGGGTGGAACGGCTCAACGCCGTGCTCGCCAAGTTTGGCCGCGCCGCGTTTGACGAAGCGGTCGCCCGCATCAAGCTGGCCAGCGATGCGCTGGTCCGCCGCGCGCTTGCCGAATTGCCGCGCGGCACCTGGGAAGCGAGCGACGTGGTCGATGACGATGGCATCACCGATGATCCGGTGCCGATCCACGTGAAAGTCACGATCGACGACGATGGCCTGACCTGCGATTTCTCGGGCTCGTCGCCGGCGGTGCGCGGGCCGATCAACATTCCGATCGGCTTGACCGAAACGGTCTGCAAGTTCGTGCTCAAGTCCCTGACGTCGGCCGCCCAGCGCAACAACGCCGGTTCGTTCCGCGCGCTTCAGGTGATCGCGCCCGAAGGCAACCTGTTCCACGCGGTCTATCCCGCCGCCACGTTCACGCAGTGGCCGGCCCACCTGGCGCTGGAACTGGTCTACAAGGCGCTGGCGCAGGGCATGCCCGAGCGCATCGCGGCCTGTTCGGGTGGGGACACGCTGGGCTTCATGATGATTGGTACCGACCCCGTCACCAAAGCGATGTACGCCGTGTCGAACAACGAGCCGGTGGGTTGGGGCGGCAGCGCCGGGTTCGACGGCATCAATGCCACCAACCACATTTCCGGCAGTCTGGTGCGCAACACGCCGATCGAAGTGATCGAGATGAAGACCGGCATGATGATGGAGCAGTTCGAAATCCAGCAGGATTCGGGCGGCGCCGGACGGCAGCGCGGCGGCATGGGCACGCAGCGGGTGATTCGCTTCACCCAGGACGGCGAATTCCTCTCGATCACCAAGCGCTCCAAGGAAAAGCCCTGGGCTCTGGCCGGCGGCGAACAGCCGCAGACCAACGAGATGATCGTGCGCCTCGGGACGCCCGAGGAAAAGCGCGTGGGCACCTATCGCATGCCCGTAGCAGTGGGAGACCGCGCCATCGCGCGCGGCGCGGGCGGCGCGGGCTATGGCCGGGCGGTGGAGCGCGACCCCGCAGCGGTGCTGGCAGACGTGCGCGATGGTTATGTGTCGCGCGAGGCAGCGCAAGCGGTCTACAAGGTGGCGATCGCCGGAGACGCAGTGGACGAGGCCCAGACCGAGGCGCTGCGTGGGGCCTAGGCGTTGCGCGTGGAAACAGCGGGACCCCGGACTTGATCCGAGGTCCCGCTGTTTGAGGCGTTCCCGGCCGTTTCGGCCAATCAACCGCTGTTGAATTGGCCTAGGCCCCGGTCAGCAGCGCGCCACGGGGTAGAGCATGTGGCGCTCGTCGCGGTAGGGGGAGCGCAGATAGAACCACTTAAGCCGCGCCATGGGATCGGCGGCAAAGGCGTTGTCGGCCGCGAGCTTTGCCTGGAATTCGGTGCGCAGGTCCGGGTCGGTGGCGAGCATTTCCTCGGCCATCGGCGCCACGACATAGGCTTCGAGATATTCGACCGGGTCGAGCATTCCGGCGATCAGCCCCTGCGCGAACAGTGAATCCGCGCAGGTCGGCTCCAGCATGTGGATGGCGAGGTCGCCCAGCGGCTGGTCCGTGGTAACGAAAGCGGAACCTGGCGCAAAGCGTTCGCGGCGTCGCTCGATCTGCGCCACGCCGGCCTTGAGCGTAACGCGCCGTTCGGAGACGGCGCCGGCCACTTCGAGGTCGCATAGGCGCAGCATGTCGACTTCGATCTCGATCCAGTCGGGCGCGATGTCCATGGCGATGCCGTGGGCGCGCAGGCGGTCGAGCGCGTCGAATTCGCTTGCGGGCACCCAATAGCCGCGCGGGCGGGAAATGCGGGTGGCGGGTGTCGATCCGAACACTGGCGTTTCCACGGGCGGCAGGGGCGTGCCCAGCCAGCGCACTTCCTGCGCGCCCGATGCCGGGCTTTCGTAGAACTTCGAGGCAATGGGGTGGAAGGTGATCGTGCGCACCGGCGCGGGCGCCATGTCCCAGGCCAGAATCGGCTCCGGCTCGCGCCGGGCGCGATCGGCCGCCAGCGCAGCGCGCAAGTCTGCGCCATGCATCACGGCTACGCGCAGCGATGCTTCGAGCAGCGCATAAGTGCCGAGCACGCGCCGGCGCACGGTTTTGAGCGAATGGTTCTCCACCAGCACCGTCGGGATATGGCGCAAGTCTCCATATCCATGGGAGAAGCGGGGCGGGAAGGCGGGCAGCATCAGGCCCAGCTCCGGCCGGCGGTCGTCGGCCGCAAGGATCAGCGGGCCGGGAGCATGGCCCTGCGCCTGCATATGCGCATCCACTTGCGGGCGATAGGTCTGCTCCAGCCAAGCGCTGATTTGCGGAGAGGCGGAATAGAGCGGGTCCTGGAAACCGAAAGTGATGTCGTACTGGTAATCGAGCCCGTCCGTCACGTGCATGTCGATGAACAGGTCGGGATCGATCTGGGTCAGCAGCCGCAGGATGGCGCGGATTTCCGGCGACTGTGCCTTGACGAAATCGCGGTTGAGATTGAGCCCCTGCGCCGACGCCCGCCAGCCCTGTACATTGGGCCCGCGCTGGTTGGGGCGGCTATAGGCAGAGCGTCGTTCGTGGCCATCGGGATTGAGCACTGGCACGAAATACCAGTCGCAGCCGACGATCAGGTCCGTCTTGCCGCCCAGCGCGATGTCGCGCAGCAGCATGAGGCTGGCATCCTTGCCGTCGATCTCGCCGGGGTGGATGCCGCATTCGCTCAGGACGCGGATCGGTTCCGCTGCTGCGAAGAGGTCCGGCCGCTGCCCCTGCAAGCGGGCCGCGATGCGCCGATGATCGGTGCTGGCCACCACCAGCATCAGCGGCAGGCTTTCGGCCGACAGCCCGTAATCGTAGAGGCGGACCAGCGGTGACGCGTCTGCCAGCCGAGCGAGCCATGCCAGGGTTTCGGAATACGTTGGGGTCGTATCGAAATCCGAGCGTTCCGCCGGCGAGACCCAGGGATCGTCTTCGGGCCGGATCAGCGCTTCGCTGGCGCCGCTCCAGGGCTGGACGGGCGGCAGCGGCGCGCGCCATTCGGATGGCCAGTATGCGGGCTTCACGTTCTCGTCCTTTTCGCGCATGTCCGCCTCGCAGTCTAGGCCGCGTTCATTGCGCGCGCGGGGCGATCTCGTTGCGCGATCAGTGCGTCCAGCTGCGCATCTTGGCTTCGAGCACGGTCAGCAGCTTGGCGGGCGCGCCTTCCAGATGGCGGCCGAGGCGGGTGATGAGGTGGACCGAGACGGGATCGGCCTCGGTCTCCTCGAATGGGATGGCCACCAGCCGGCGGGCGGACACTTCCCCGAACGCTGCGATCTGCGGCAGCACGGTGGCAAAGCGTCCCTCGGCCGCAAGATCGCGCATCATCGCGATCGAGGAGGTGGTCTGCGCGGGTTCGAGATGGATGCCCGCCACCGCTTCCATCTGGCCCACAATCTGGCGGATGCGAAACCCCCGGGGCGGCAGGCACAAGTCGTGCTGGGCCAGATCGGCGATCGTGACGGTGTTCTTGCGCGTCAGCGGGTGCGAGGGATGGACCATGATCATCAGCGGCTGGGCCAGCGAGAGCCGCACCCGCACTTTGGGTTCTGGCTCGATCTGGAGCACCAGGCCGATGTGCATTTCGTCGTCCTGGACCATGCGCACGATCTCGCTGGTCGAGCCGACATGGGTTTCGATGCGCAGGCCGGGGTTCCTGCTGTGGAACGCGTCGATCGTCTGGAAGAACGCGCTCGACAGGAAACCTTCGCCCACCGCCAGGCGGATGGAGCCCTTGCGCACGCCGCGCAAGTCCTGGATCTTGGTGCGCAGGCTGTCCAGTTCCGCGATCTGGGTGCGGTGAAAGTCGTAAGTCAGCTCGCCCGCCTCGGTGAGCTTGACCGAGCGCCGGCCTTTCTCGATCAGGTTGACGCCGAGATAACCTTCCAGCTGGACGATCTGCCGGCTGATCGAGGAGACGGCGACGCCCAGTTTCTCGCTGGCCAGCCGCATCGAGCCCTGGTTCGCGGCCTCGTAGAAATAGCGCATTGCCACATCCATCAACATCGGCGCCTCCATCACCCCACGCATTGCCCGGCAACGCGTCTGCCGCAGTGCAGGATAGCGGGTGCGCCGGGCGGCAGGCACGGGCCAGAATGGACAGGATCGTGCATATTCGGCCAGTCACGGCCCAGCGCGCGCTTGCAGCGCCGCGCGCCGGGGCGTTAGTGTCCGCCCCATGCGGATTCTCCTGCCCCCATTTGCGTGCCAGACGCCATGACCGGGCGCGGTCTTCCCGTTCGGGTAGCGGCAGCGGATGAAGCTTTGGAGACAGCCGGTCCCGGGGGAAACCAAGCTGAATGGCCCGCTGCACCGCAGCACGCGCGGCCGCCCGTGCCGATCTGCGGCGATGTGCGCCTGGCGCGGTTTGCCGATCTGCTGGCGACGGATGGGCGCGAGCGGATCGTGCAGGTCTTCGGGCCCACGGGCCTGGGCAAGACCACGCTGCTCGCGAACCACGTCCGCGGACCAGCCGCAGGCGCGGCTTCGTTCCGCTGGTTGACGCTGCGGGCCGGCGATCTGGGCGATGGCGGCGTATTCGAGCGGGCCATCGCGCAGGCCGTGGGTGCCTGTGGCGATTTGCCGACGGCCGATGCCATCGGGCAGGTTCTGGCCGGCCTTAACGGGCGGCCGCTGATCCTGGTGATCGATGCCAACGCGCTGGATGTCGAACCCGTGGGGCAGGCGCTTGGCCAGCTGCTGCTGTGGACGCCGGAACGCTTCAAGGTCTGGCTGGTTTCGCGCCGCCCCTGCGCGGCGCTATTGGCGCAAGTGCGCTCGCCCCATCTGACCCGCTCCCTCGACCCGGCGCAATTCCTGTTCGATCCGGCCGAGGCGGCTGCCTATGCCGCGATGCACCTTGCCGCTCGGCCAGGTACCGGGGTTGCCTCCG
This sequence comes from Novosphingobium rhizosphaerae, assembly GCF_050920675.1. NCBI lineage: Bacteria > Pseudomonadati > Pseudomonadota > Alphaproteobacteria > Sphingomonadales > Sphingomonadaceae > Novosphingobium > Novosphingobium rhizosphaerae. The sequence continues at coordinate 3,518,499 of NZ_CP137861.1, read as the reverse complement.
GCTGGCCCCTGGCCGAAGCGGTGGCGACGGATATTGACGGGCCCTGTTCGGTCGAGGCCGTGCTCGACCATGCCGGCGGTCTGCTCGAAGCCGCCATGCGCGAAGGAATCTGGCAGGCGCTGAGCGTGGACGCCAAACTGGCGTTGACGCAGACGGCCATGCTCGAATGGGTCGACGAGCGATACCTGGGCCGGCTGCTGGCACCGCGCCTTGCGTTTCCCGTGCTGATGGAACTGGGCCAGCTGGCGCCGCTGATCAGCGTGCGGCGCGGCGTGGACGGCGGGTTTTCCGCCAATGCGCTGCTGCGCGGGTTTGCCCGGCGCGAACTGGACAAGGGCAAGCCGGCAGACCGCGCGCAGGCCTATCGCGAGGCGCTGCACTATCACGTCGAACGGCGCGCGCCCGATGCTGCGATGGCGCTGGTGCGGGACTGCGGCGACCAGGCCCTGGCGCGGCTGGCGTTCGAAGCCTTTACCAGCGGCGAATTGCTCGGCGCATCGGGCTACACGCGGGTGCGGGATACCCTGTCGCAACTCTTGCCCGACTTTGCCGAGCAGCCGCAGGCGGCGCAGTCCGGCCAGGTGACCATAACCCAGGCGGTGATGCTGATGAAGGAGGGGCATTTCCCCGAAGCGCGGCGCCTGCTCGACGCAGCGCGCGAATATGTGACCGAGGAACTGGCCTACCAATCACCGTCGCAATCGCGGGTCTATGCCGATTTCATCATCGCGCAGCACGTGCTGGCGTTCCATTCGCACACCCAATTGACCGAGGCCCAGTTGGCCGAGGGCTTTTTCTGGTCGACCTATACCAACGACCGGATCAATGCCGCCTTCGTCTATGCGCTGCGCAGCCTGCACTATTTCCGCCAAGGCCGCTTTGCCCTGGCGCAGGAACAGATCGAGGCATCGTGCCGCAAATACGAAAGCGCTACGGCGCATTACGGGCTTGGTTCGGCCATGCTGGTCGATGCGATGATTGCCCTGGCGCAAGGCAAGCTGAGCCGGGCGAGCCGCCTGGCGACCGAAGCCGGCGCGATGTTTGCGCGCACCCTGCCCGATGACGTCGGGCTGCGGGCCGTTGGCGAATGCGTGCTGTGCGAGGTGGAGCTGGAGCGCGGCCGAACCGAAGGCCTGTTTGACCGGATCGATGCGGCGCTGCGCGATCTGGAGGCGCACGACGGCTGGCCCGATGCCTTCGTCATCGGCTATCGCGTGGGTGCGCGGGCGGCACTGATGCACAACGACCATGCCCGCGCGCTGGAACTGCTCGATCGCGCGATGCGCCTGATGCGTGGGCGCCGGCTGGGCGATATCGAGCACTTCTGCCGCATCCTGCACGCGGGCGTGGTGGCGGATAGGCGTCAGGGCCGCGATCTGGTGCCGGCGCTGGCCGACACGATCGCCACGAGCCGCGTCGGCTGGCGCGCGCGCGACGAGGCCGCGCTGCTTCAGGCGCAGGACGCGCTGCTGGGCAAGGATGCCGAAGCGCTGCGCGCGGTGGCGGATCGGCTGGAGCGTCAGGCCTTGGACAGCGGGCGCGCGGTGACGACGATCCGCGTTTTCGTGATCCAGGCGCTGGGCCTGTTCGACCAGGACCGCGTCGAAGCGGCAGCCGAGCGCCTTTACGAAGCGATCGTGATGGCCCAACCGGAAGGGATCGTACTGCCGTTTGCAGAGCAGGGCCCGGCGCTGCTGCCGGTGGTCGATGCGATGAAGACAGTGCCGGCCTATCGCGCGGCGGGGCGGGGGGTGCGCAGTTTTTGCGCGGGCGTGGTGCGCACCGTCGCGGCGCATGCTTTCGATGCATCGGGCGGCATCGCCTTCGCACCGCGCGAGCTGTCCGTCTTGCGTGGGATCGCCCTGCGCCATTCCACCAAAGTGATCGCCCGCGACCTTGGCCTCTCGGCGAGCGCGGTCAAGTTCCACCTGGGCAATATCTATCGCAAGCTGGGCGTCAACAAGCGCTCGGCCGCCGTCGCGGAGGCGTTGCGCCGGCGGCTGATCTGACGGGCTTAGGCGGCAGGCGCGATCGGCGCGGGCAGGCCTCGCTCGATCCCCGTGCGCAAAGTTTCGGGCCAGGCGATGGGGCGTTTGCTGTGCAGGTCCATACACACCAGCACGACCTGCGCGCGCAGCCGGGTCACGCCGTTGCCCGCAAATTCGATGGACAGCGCGCAGCTGGTACGGCCCAGCTGCCGGGGCGCGATCGTGATGTCCAGCCGGTCGCCCAGGCTGCTCGGCGCCAAGAATTCGGTTTCCAGCCTGACCGTGGGCACCCCGATATGGTGCTCAAGATGCATCGTCTTGAAATCCACCCCGAGATCCTGCTCGAACCAGTCCTCCACCGCGCAGTTCAGCATCTCGAAGTAGCGCGGATAGAAAACGATGCCGGCAGGATCGACGTCTGCGAAACGGACTTGTGCGCGGGTGGTGAAAGACATGGGTCAGTGTTCCGGACCGGATGAGATGGGACGATGGCGCTCAGGCGCGGACGGCCGCAGGCGCCTGCGCGGCGCGCTGGGCCATGGCATGGCCGGTCACGTAGGGCAATGGCACCGTCTGCGCTTCGTGGCCGGCGGCAACGGCCGCGCGCAGCGTCCAGACCGGATCGAACAGGTGCGTGCGGCCCAGGGCCACGAGATCGGCGCGGCCGGCGGTGAGGATCGAATTGACCTGGTCAGCGTCCGCGATGTTGCCCACCGCAATCGTGGGAATGCGCGCTTCGTTGCGGATCTGGTCGGCAAAGGGCGTCTGGAACATGCGGCCATAGACCGGGCGCGCCTCGGGCGCGGTTTCGCCGGCCGAGACATCGACGATATCGACGCCGGCTTCGCCGAGCAGCCGCGCGATGACGACCGCTTCGGCTGGCGTGACGCCCTCCTCGCCTACCCAGTCGTTGGCGGAGAGGCGCACCGCCAGTGGCTTGTCCGCCGGCCAGGCTGCGCGCACGGCGGCCACGACCTGAAGCGGAAAGCGCATGCGGTTTTCGAGCGAGCCGCCGAATGCGTCGTCGCGCCGGTTCATTACCGGCGTGATGAAGCTGGACAGCAGGCTGCCGTGCCCGGCCTGGAGTTCCAGCATATCGAAACCGGCGCGATGGGCGCGCTCGGTGGCGGCGATGAATTGCTGGACGATGCCGGCCATTTCGCCCTGCGCAAGCGCGCGAGGGACCAAGCCACCCTGGCGCCATGGCAGGGCGCTGGCCGAAACCGTGGTCCAGGGCTCTGCCAGCGGCACGTCGTAGCCGACGCCTTCGCCCGGAACGCGGCAGGCCGCCCGCGCGCCGGAATGGCCGATCTGCGCGCAGGTCTTCGCCGCCGAATGCTGATGCGCGAAGGCATTGATGGCGGCCCAGCGCTCGGTCTGTCCTTCGTGCCACAGGCCGGGGCAAGCCGGCGTGGCGCGGCCTTCAGGGCTCACCGCGAGCAGTTCCGTCACCACCAGGCCCGCGCCGCCCAGGGCCCGCGCACCATAGTGCACGTTGTGGAAGTCCGTGGCATAGCCGTCCGGATCGGCGGAATAGGTCAGCATCGCGGGCACGACCACGCGATTGGGCAGCGTCAGCCCGCGCAGGGCATAGGGCGTGAACATCGGCTGGACGGGGGTGTTGCGCCCTTCGTTACCCGCCCAGAACCAGCGCTCTAGGCCTTCCAGCCAGGTGCGGTCGCGCAGGCGCAGGTTCTCGTGGCTCACGCGTTGCGAGCGGGTCATCAGCGAATAGGCAAACTGGGGCAGGTCGAAGCCGAGGTAGCGGTCGATCGTCTCGAACCATTCGGTCGAATTGCGGGCGGAATTCTGGATCTTGAGCACCTCGACATGGCGCTCCGCCTGGTATTCGGCAAGCGCTGCGGCCAGTTCCTCGCGGCCGATGATCCCGGGCCGATCCAGCACTTGCGCCAGCTTGATCGCGTCTTCCAGCGCCAGCTTCGTGCCCGACCCGATCGAGAAGTGCGCGGTATGCGCGGCATCGCCCAGCAGGACGACATTGTCGAACGACCATTGCCGGCAGATCACGCGGCGGAAGTTGATCCATGCGGCCGACCCGCGCAGATGCGTGGCGTTGGAAATCAGCCGGTGACCGTCGAGATGGCGGGCAAAGATCTTCTCGCACAGCGCGATCGATTCGGCCTGCTCCATCGTGTCGAGGCCCAGGCCCCGCCAGGTTTCCGGCGCGCATTCGACGATGAAGGTGGAATGCGTGGCATCGAAGCGATAGGCGTGCGCCCAGATCCAGCCATGCTCGGTCTGTTCGAAGATGAAGGCAAAGGCATCGAACAGCTTGGTGGTGCCCAGCCACGAGAACGTATTGCGCCGGGTTTCAATGTCGACTTCGAACTTGTCGGCATTGGCGGCGCGGATCATGGAATTGACGCCATCGGCGGCAACGATCAGGTCGAAATCGGCATAGGGCGAAAGGTCGGCATCGAATTGTGCTTCGAAATGCGTCACGACGCCAAGCTGCGCCGCGCGCGCCTGCAGAATCTGGAGTAGGCGCTTGCGGCCGATGCCGATGAAGCCGTGTCCCGAGGATGTTACCGTGCTTCCACCCACGGTGACGTCGATATCGTCCCAGTGGGCAAAGCTGTCGGCAATGGTGGCCGCGCTCACCGGGTCGTTCGCCTGCAGATTGGCCAGTGTCTGATCAGAGAATACCACGCCCCAACCAAACGTGTCTCCAGAGCGATTGCGCTCGAAGACGTGTATCTCGTGCGAGGGGTCGCGCAACTTCATCGAGATCGCGAAATAGATGCCGGCGGGTCCGCCGCCGAGACAAGCGATACGCATGATCACGCCTCCTGGGTAGATCCCAGGCGTACATCGATAAACTTGCATGTGCAAGTTTAATTGATGCTCTGCGCCGGCGTTGCGGCCGATCGCGGCGGCTTCAATTCAAGTTGTCGTGCAGCCTCGCGAGGATGTCCAGCATGCGCGCGAAGTCTGCTGCCGAGAAGCCCTTGATGATCTTGTCGTAGAGCGGCGCAGTCACCTTGCGCGCTGCGGCCAGCACTTCGCGCCCCCGGTCGGTCAGCTCCAGCTCGGTGACGCGACCGTCCTGTTCGCTGGGGGCGGAGACCAAAAGGTCCGCCTTGGCCATGCGCTCGACGATGCGCATGACCGTGGATAGGTTGATCACGGCAGACTTGGCCACCTGGCCGATCGCGAGTGGAGCCTTTTCGCCCAAGATCATCAGCACGCGCCAGGTCGGAATATCGATGCCTACGGTGCGCAGCTCCGCTTCTATGACCACGTTGTAACGGCTGGCCGCGCGATTCAGTAGGTAAAACGGGTAGGCATCGAGACGGAATTTTTCCGATCCGGGATTGCCGAAGGGGCGCAGATCCTCACTCATTCAAAACTCCAAGCGGCAGTCAGCGGTCAAAAACATTTTAGTTGCATATGCAAGTTAATGGGATAGTCTTTGGGGTAATGGTCCGAAAAGGAGCCCGAGTCCATGACTGACGTTCTCGCTGCCTTCACACATGCTATTGCCACAGGCGACATCGCTGTCGTGGACCTGACCCAGACGCTGTCCGAAGACACGCCCTTGCTGGTCTTGCCCGAACCATTCGGCCAGACGGCAGCGTTTTCGCGCACGGAAATATCCCGGTATGACGAACGCGGCGTGGCCTGGCACTGGCACAACTTCACGGTGGGCGAGCATACCGGCACCCACTTCGATGCGCCGGTGCACTGGGTTTCGGGCAAGGATCTGGCCGACAACACGGTGGACAAGGTGCCCGCGCAAAAGCTGGTCGCGCCGGCCGTCGTTCTCGATTTCTCCGCGCAATGTGCGGTCGACGCCGATTTCCTGCTCAAGGCCGAACACATCAAGGCCTGGGAAGCCGAGCACGGCACGATTCCCGCCGGCGGCTGGGTGCTGTTCCGCACCGACTGGTCCAAGCGCGATGCGCAAGGCTACACAAATCGCCGCGAGGACGGCGCCCATACGCCGGGCCCCGACGTCTGCGCGGTGCGCTACCTCGTTGAAGAACGCGATGTGCTGGGCTTCGGCGTCGAGACGATCGGTACCGATGCCGGGCAGGCGCATCTGCTGGACCCGATGTATCCGGCGCATACTCTGTTGCACGGGGCGGGCAAGTACGGCCTGCAGTGCCTGGAAAACCTCGACAAGCTGCCGGCGACCGGCGCGGTGGTGATCGCCGCGCCGCTCAAGATCCGCGACGGGTCGGGCAGCCCGCTCCGCGTGCTCGCGCTGGTTGCGGAGTAACCCGGCATGGCGGAGCGGTCGTTCAAGCGTGAAGTGGTCAAGCTGACGGCGGGCGAAGGCGAAGTCTTCACCGGCGAAGGCATTCTGGCCGTGACCAAGGCCCTGTTGCAGTCGGGCGTCGCCTATGTCGGCGGGTATCAGGGTTCGCCCATCAGCCACCTGATGGATGTCTTCGCCGATGCCAACGACCTGCTGTGTGATCTGGGAGTGCACTTCGAAGCGAGCGCTTCGGAAGCGACGGCGGCGGCCATGCTGGCGGCCTCGGTCAACTATCCGCTGCGCGGGGCGGTGGCGTGGAAGTCCGTCGTGGGCACCAACGTCGCGTCCGACGCGCTGTCCAATGTCGCTTCTGGCGGGGTGACCGGTGGCGCGCTGATCATCGTGGGCGAGGACTATGGCGAGGGCTCCTCGATCATGCAGGAGCGCACCCACGCCTTCGCGATGAAATCGCAGATGTGGCTGATCGATCCCCGGCCCAACCTGCCGAGCATCGTGGATTCGGTGGAACAGGCTTTCCGCCTTTCCGAAGCGTCGAACACGCCCGTCATGCTGCAACTGCGCGTGCGATCGTGCCACATGACCGGCTCGTTCGTGGCCAAGGACAACCGCCGCCCGCCGCTCACCGTGGGTGAGGCGGCCGCGGCGCCGGTGCGCGATACCGACCGGATCGTGCTGCCCCCCGCCAACTTCCTCCACGAGGTGGAGAAGATCGAGCAGCGCTGGCCAGCCGGCGTGGCCTATGTCCGCGACAACCGGCTCAACGAATGGTTCGGGCCGGCACAGAGCGAGGCGGGCATCGGCATCATCGTCCAGGGCGGGCTCTACAACAACCTCAACCGCGCGATGGAACTCCTAGGGCTGGCCGATGCCTATGGCGCCGCGCAGCTGCCGATCTATTGCCTCAACGTCACTTATCCGCTGATCCCCGACGAAGTGGCCGCGTTCTGCGCGGGCAAGCGTACGGTCCTGGTTGTCGAGGAAGGCCAGCCCGAATTCATCGAGCACGAGCTCAACACGCTTGTGCGTCGCGCCGGGCTGGACACCCGTATCCTGGGCAAGGACATGCTGCCGCGCTCGGGCGAATATACCGCCGACGTGATCCGCAAGGGCCTGTCGCGGTTCCTGGCGGATCAGGCACCCGCCTTGGCGCCGGCCCCCGACGCCCTGGATCCGCTGCCGGCGCCCGTTGCCCAGGAAATCCCGCAGCGGCCGGCAGGCTTCTGCACCGGCTGCCCGGAACGGCCGATCTTCACCGCGATGAAGCTGGTGGAGCGCGATCTGGGTCCTACGCACGTTTCGGCCGACATCGGCTGCCACTTGTTCTCGATCCTGCCACCCTTCAACATCGGCAACACGACGATGGGCTATGGTCTGGGCGCGGCGGGGGCTTCGGCATTCAAGCCCAAGGACGGCGAAGGTGGCAAGCGCTCGATCGCCATCATGGGCGACGGCGGGTTCTGGCACAACGGCCTGACGTCCGGCATCGGCAACGCGGTGTTCAACAAGGACGACACCGTCACGATGATCATCGACAACGGCTATTCGGCGGCGACCGGCGGGCAGGACATCCTGTCGTCGCGGGCCGACAATGCCAGTCGCGAGACGCGCAATCCGATTACCAAAGCCGTTCGCGGCGTTGGCGCGAAATGGGTTCGGGAAACGACCCGCACGTATGACCTGGCGCGGATGACGTCCTTGCTGCGCGAGGCGCTGACCACGCCGGAAAAGGGCCCGAAGGTCATCGTCGCCCAGTCGGAATGCATGCTCAACAAGCAGCGCCGCGAAAAGAAGGTCACCGCTGCCGCGCTCAAGGCCGGCAAGCGGGTCGTGCGCGAACGCTTTGGCGTGGATAGCGACACCTGCACCGGGGACCACAGCTGCATCCGCCTTTCGGGTTGCCCGTCGCTGACGATCAAGCCCAACCCTGACCCGCTGCGGCAGGACCCAGTGGCCCATGTGGAGAATTCCTGCGTGGGCTGCGGTCTGTGCGGCGAAGTCAGCCATGCCGCAGTGCTCTGCCCCAGCTTCTACCGCGCGAAGATCGTGGCCAATCCCGGCCGGCTGGAACGGCTCAAGGCCCGGATCGGCGGCGCGATCATCGCCAGCCGGCAGTTGGCCGCCGAACGCGGCCGCGCCGCGCGCGCATTCTGACACGCCATCGCCCAGGCACCCCAAACAAGAGAATGACCATGTCCGTCGCAACACAAGATCGCCTGACCATCGCCGTTCTCGCGTTGGGCGGGCAGGGCGGGGGCGTCCTGGCCGACTGGATCCAGGACGTTGCCCGCGCCGAAGGCTGGCTGGCCCAGGGCACGTCGGTGCCCGGCGTGGCGCAGCGCACGGGATCGACCGTCTATTACGTGGAACTGGCGCGGCCCGATGGCTCGGGCCGCGTGCCCGTTTTCGCGCAGATGCCCATGCCGGGCGACGTGGACGTGGTGATCGCGTCCGAACTTATGGAAGCGGGCCGCGCCTTGCTGCGCGGGTTTTCCACCGCCGCGCGCACCACGCTGATCGGTTCCACCCACCGCATCTATGCCATTGGCGAGAAGCAGGCGATGGGCGATGGGCGCGGCAACAGCGACAAGATCATCGAGGCGGCGCACAAGCGGTCCAGGCGTTTCGTCGGCTTCGACATGGACGCGGCGACCGAACGATCGGGCAGCGTGATCAGCGCGGTGATGTTCGGCGCCCTGGCCGGCAGCGGCGCCCTGCCGTTCCGGGTCGAAACCTTCCGCCAGGCGATCGAGCAAAGCGGCATTGCCGTGCAGAGCAATCTGCGCGGTTTCCAGGACGGGTTCGAGCAGGCGCAGGGGCCCGTTGCCGTGCCCGATGCGCCGGTCCACGCCGCGCCCGAGCCGACGACCGATCGCGGCCGCGTGCTGGCGGCGCGGATCACCCGCACGCTGCCGAATGCCGCGCGGACCAATGCCCTGCACGGGGTGGCCAAGTTGATGGACTATCAGGACGCGGACTACGCTGCGCTTTATCTCGATCGCTTGGAGGCCTGCGCCGCGCTGGACGTGGCGCCCTATGCCGTCACGGCGGAAGCGGCACGCCATCTGGCGCTGTGGATGGCCTACGAGGACACGATCCGGGTGGCCGATCTCAAGATCCGGGGCAGCCGCTTCGCGCGTGTGCGTGGCGAGATCAAGGCCCAGCCCGACCAGGTCGTCTCGATCGTGGAATTCATGCACCCGCGCCTTCAGGAAGTGTGCGAAACCCTGCCCGCAGGCATCGGCCGCCGCATTCTGGCCAGCCAGGGCTTGTCGAAACTGCTGGGCTGGTTCTTCCGCGCAGGCCGTCATGTTGAAACGACAAGCCTGCGCTGGTTCCTGGTGCTGCATATGGTGGCGAGCATGCGTATTCTGCGCCGGCGCTCGCTGCGCTACGCCGAAGAGCAGGCGCGCATCGAGCACTGGCTCGATTTGGTGCGGGCCGAACTGCGGCGAGACGGCGAGGCTGCGCTCGAGCTCGTCAAGTGCCAGCGCCTTATCAAAGGCTATGGTGATACATTCGAACGCGGTCTGGCCAATTACGAGCGCATCGTGACCGAACATGGGCGGGCAGCGCGCAGTGCGGGAGAAATTCGCCGGCTGCGCGACCTGGCACTGTCCGACGACACCTCTACCGCGCTCATGCAAGCGATGGCGCGCTGAGCAACAACGGCGTTCAGTCCGCTTTTCTGTCCCGGTAGAACAGCGCTAAAGCCGCAGCCAGCACTAAGGCCATACAAACGAATTACGGTAGCATCGGGAACAGGCGGCCATTTCGCTGGAGAGCCTGTAAGGGCTATCGACCAACAGTATGGGCGATACCCCTGCCGTTCTCGGCGATCAGCAGTGCAGCAGCAGAATCGAGATGCTTGCCTGCACGCCCGAGTTTCTGGTGTCCCTCACCAGGCACAGGTTCTCGCGGCAGGCGCCATCGTGGATCGCCAGGATGCGCAGCCGACGGGAAGCGCCGAACGTGTCGGCCACGAAGTCCATCGAGCAGGTCTTTGCTGCAAAGTGGCTCGCCACTGGTACCATCATGGCGAAATCCCGCTGGTTTACTGCGAATCGTACTGCCAGCGTCTTGACCAAGGTCGATCCGACTCTTCTTTATAGGCAAGGCGGCTGCGCTTGGCCCGCATAGTTATCGCGATGCTAGCTGTTAGGCGCCCGCCATGGCTTCTAAAGACTGGAGTCAACGGCTTGAAGGAAGCATGGCCAAGTTCTTTCCCACAGAAAATCGCGATCTTGCTCAGGCTGATGGCATGGCAGTCTGAAGGCTGAGGAGAATGCACAAGTTGTTGTGATTTATCGATTATAGACAATCAAGGGGCAGAAATGTGGGGTAAAGCGCGAAAAATTTTCTTTCTTTGCAAAACAATTACTTATACGATTTTTTCGATTCCACCCTCTCCGCCATGTGCCCCCTCCGGCAGCGCGCCGGGCTACCCTAAAATACGATGCAAGACGCGGAAAAATTGCGCCCGGTTGCCAGCAAGTCCGGCACGCAGGCCGTCGAAGATTTCGGTCGGCAGGCTGCCAGGGTAGTGTTCAGTCTTCCGCATGATCGGTGGCCCTGCGCTATGCCATAGCGGGCGACGTAGGCCGCCGGTGATGAAGTTGGTCATGATGGTTTTTCTGACACGAGATTGAGAATCCTGGTGGTCACCCGTGCTGATCTTCGGTGGCGTTTCCCATCGATGGATAATCGATATAGCCAGCATCGCTCCCGCCAAAGAAGCTCGCACGGTCGCCTTGGTTGAGCGGTGCATCTGCCCTGACACGTTCAACGAAATCGGGGTTCGCCAGTACCATGACGCCGTATGATTCGAGGTCTGCAAGGCCTGACGCGATGTCGGCACCGATCGTGTCGCGCGCCCGTCCGGGGCGGTTGAGGATGAAGGTCTGGTGCCACGCTGCTCGCAGTTCGCGCAGTAGGCCATCGGGCACATTATGGGTGATGTGCAGATAGGCGAGACCGAGCTTGTCGAGCTCCGCTACCAGATGGCGATAAAGGTCGGCGCTGTCCGGCCCCTCATCAATGCCCCACATCGCCATTCCGGGTGACAAGCGGATGCCCGTGCGCTCGGCGCCAATCTCGTCTGCCACGGCCGCCGCAACCGCGATGGCGAAGCGAGCGCGGTTCTCGATCGGTCCGCCGTAGCGGTCGGTGCGGGCATTGGCGCTTGGCGCCAAAAACTGATGGATCAGATAGGCATTGGCGCCGTGGATCTCGACCCCGTCAGCTCCTGCTTCGATGGCGCTACGCGCGGCATGCCGAAAATCGGAAATGGTCTGGTCGATGTCGGCCTGCGTCATGGCGCGTGGAACGGGAATATCCAGCATGCCCCTGGCCGCGAACATCGGCGTGCCCGGCGCAATCGGGCTTGGGGCCAGCGCCTGCCGGTGATGCGGCGTGTTGTCAGGATGTGACATCCGGCCGACATGCATGAGCTGGATGAACAGGTGGCTGCCCCCGGCATGCACGGCATTGGCGACTTTGCGCCAACCGGCGACATGGGCGGGCGTGTAGATTCCGGGCGTGGTCAGATAGCCCTGCCCGTCGTCAGACGGTTGCGTACCCTCGCTGATGATCAGGCCCATGCTGGCGCGCTGGCCATAATAGATCGCGGCACTCGCGCCGGGAGTGCCGTCGCCCTGCGCACGGCTGCGGGTCATCGGGGCCATGATGAGACGATTGGAAAGCGCGAGTCGGCCCAGGTGATACGGGGAGAAAAGATCGGTCATGGGAAAACGTCCTTATGCAGAGCGTGTTTCAATTGTTCGGAGAGAGATCGAGCAGCACCCAGAGCCGGGCAATACGACCGTCGATGATTTCTGCGGTATCAGCGCCGATGACTGTTGCGGGATTGCCGGGTGTACCAGCGTGCCAACGGAGCGTTGCCATTCCGTGATGGCCCAGACCCTTGCCTTCCGGCACGAACGCGAAATCCGGGCCGAAGTTGTCGAGGAGCTTTCCGGCGACGTCCGAGATGGCCTGGCGCCCTGCCACGATGGCGTCGGGTTCGTACATGACGGGATCGACTACATAGAGGTCTGCGATGGCCGCGTCGCGTCGCGCTGGATCGCGCTCGTTGAAGATGCGCTCAAGATTGGCGCGAAGCAGAGCGTCATAGTCTGGCTCTGCGGCGGGTTGTGTGGCTGTGGTGTCAGTCATGGCACATTCCTTTTTGGGCGCCCTGGAGGTCAGCCAAACTTGACGAGGTTGAGGGCGGGCAACGGACCACCCGGAAACTGCACGAGGCGGGCGCCGATAGCGAGCGCACCCAGATCGATTCCGGCAAAGCCCAGCCGGTCGATGAGCGCGCCGACTTCTTCCTTGGCTGGTGCATCGTCGCCCGAATAGAACAAGACGCGCCTACCACCTTCGCTGTGCGGGTCGCCGGACAGGAGTTGGGGCTGTAAGTGGTTGAAGGCCTTGACCAGCTTCGCACCGCGCGCCAGCCCCGCCACCACCTCGGATGAGGCGAGCCCGCCCAGGTCGACCGGCTTGAATAGCGGCGCCTCGATGGGATTGTTGGTATCCACCACGATCCGCCCGGCAAAATCGGGCAGGGTTGCGAACAGCTCGGGCAAGCGCGACCAGTTTACCGCGACGAAGACGATGTCTTTCGTGGCAGCCTCGGCGACGGTGCCGCCCGTGATGGCAGGGCCGACTTCGGAAAGGAAATCCTGCAAACTCTCTGGTCCACGGCTGTTGGCGATCGTTGCGGGAATGCCCTTGTTGGCCAGGGCGCGGGCGATGGCACTGCCGATCTGCCCCGCACCGATGATTCCGATGCTCGTCATGCTTTTCATCCTTCGATGTGCGTATTGTGGTTGGGAAGCGCGCGCTCAGGCGAGCTGGCCGCCATCGACGTTGAGCGTGGCGCCCGTGATATAGCTGGCGTCCGGTCCGGCCAGGAACGCGACGGCATTGGCGATGTCTTCCGGCTGGCCATAGCGGCCAAGCGCAGCAAGGCCGCTCAGCATGGCCGCAAAGTCGCCGGTTTCCGGGTTCATGTCGGTATTGATCGCGCCGGGCTGAACCACGTTGACAGTGATGCCACGCGGACCAAGGTCGCGTGCCCAACCACGGCTATAGGCTGCCACTGCGGCCTTCGTGGCAATATAGTCCGCCGCGCCTGCAAAGGGGACGTGAACAGCGCCGGTCGTGCCGATCGAGACGATGCGTCCGCCATCGCTGAGGAGTGGCACCGCCGCCCGAACAGCTGTCGCGACTGCCTTTACATTCACCGCAATCTGACGGTCGAACGCAGCAAGGTCAGCCTCTGCATCATCGACCATTCCGGTGACGAAGACACCTGCAGAATTGATGAGGATGTCGAGCTGGCCAAAAGCGGCATGTGCATCCCGTACGAGCGCAGTGACCTCGGCGGCGACTGCTTGATCCGCGCGGACGGCCGATGCGCGACGACCAAGGGCCTCGAGTTCCTGCACAAGGGCTGCAGCCTGATCCGCCGAAGCGGCATAGCTGAACACCACGTCTGCGCCATCGCGGGCAAGGCGGCGAACAATGGCTGCGCCAATGCCACGGGTGCCGCCGGTGACCAAGGCTACCTTGCCAAGGAGAGGTTGGGAGTTGGTCGTCATCATCTTCACTCCAGTTGTGTTGCTGAAGGGAATATGACCCATGCTAACATCAACGATTAGCCGTATATGGCTTGCATTATCTTCAATTGATGATTGAATATGAGGCTATGGAGACGCTCGCCAATCTGGAATCCTTCGTTCGCAGCGCTGATCATGGCAGCTTTTCCGAAGCGGCCCGCCGCCTCGCGATCACGCCGGCTGCCGTCAGCCGCAATGTCGCCATGCTGGAACGCAATCTGGGCGTCCGTCTCTTCCACCGCTCGACGCGCAGGTTGACGCTGACGGAAGCGGGCGAAGCGTTCCGACAGGCGATTTCAGGAAGCCTGAGCGACATACAGGCGGCGATTGCAGGCGTGGCGAGGGCTGGCGGTGCGCCGTCCGGCGTGCTCAAGGTGAGTATGGCACCGACCTTGGGCACCATGCACATCCTGCCGCTTCTCCCCGGCTTCATCGCGCGCTATCCCGCCATCCGTCCAGAATGGCATTTCGAGAACAGGCAGGTCGACATCATCGCCGAAGGCTACGATGTCGCTATCGGTGGCGGGTTCGAATTGTCCCCGGGCGTCGTGGCGCGCAATCTGGCCCCGGCTCACATTATTGCGGTGGCATCGCCGGCCTATATGGCGGGACGCAGCCTCCCCGCCAACCCGGCTGATTTGGCTCACCTGGACGGTATCGTCATGCGCTCGCTCCAGTCAGGACGGGTACGGCACTGGATCATGCGGGACGCCGCTGGAGAGCAAATTCCAGTGCAACTTAAGGAGGCATTTGTCTTCAATGATCCGGCGGCGATGCGGCAATCCGCGTTGTTGGGCCTGGGCGTTGCGATGCTTGTTGTGGCCGATGTCATCAACGATCTAGAAAGCGGCGCCCTCATTCGACTGGTGCCGAAATGGTACGCCGACGCGGGAGCGATCTCGATCTATTTCGCCTCGCGGACGCTGCTGCCCGGCAAAACCCGCGCGTTCGTTGACTGTGTATCCGAGGCTTTCAAGCTTGGTCGTCTGGCAGAACGGTTTGCGGGCAGTCTGGGATAATGGGCGGGCTTGCGGTTGTTTTGTGTGCCAAGGCTCACTTGGTTGGCGCTAGCCGGCCGGAGGTTGTGCGTCGGAAACTGCCGCCTCGGGGCGCCATTTATGAGTTCACGACCTAGATGCGCGACGAGGGTTGAAGATGGCCACATCGCCAATCGGCCAGCACGGTAATCACCTCGGCATGCCAATCTGGCGCCTGCCCTCCATCAATGCTGCCCGCCAGGAATATGCGCAGCCGATCGCCGGGGGGTGGCAAGGGCGCCGGCGGTGTGACCACCAGCGCCCTTACGTTTTGTTTGCCGGTCATGCTGCGGCCCGGGCGCGGATGTCGTCGAAGGTGTGCCGCACCAGCAACTCGCCATTGCGCCAGACCGGCACCATCAGGTCTTGGCCAGGCAACGTATCGTCGCGCCTTGCGGCAACCATCCTGCCTTCGCGCAGGACAACCGCCTGGCGGCCCGCCTTGCTGGCCTTGCCAGGGTCGGTTGCAGGGTTCTTGAAGACGTCGTGCCACAGGCCTTGTGCATCGCGCATGGCATTGGCCTTCATGGCAAAGCGCAAGGTGTCGCGGTTGACCTTCTGCAGCATTCCGGCCCCCATGCCGAAGGCGATGTTGTCAATGGCAAAGCCTTCTGCGACCACGCGATCGATCAATTGCGCGATGGTGGCGATGGTCATGCCATCGCCCTGGATCATGCGCACATGCGGGTCGAGCACCCGGTAGCCCTTGGCATTGACCCTGCCACCGAAAGCCTCCCACAGCGTCTTCAGCGTGCGCACCGGCGTTTCGACCGGATCGCCGCTGTCGGGACGGATGACCACGGTGCCTTTCCGGCCAAGCACCTTTTCGCGCAACGCGCCGCCCCAGATGCTTTGCAGCGCCGCATCAAGGTCGTAGCTGTCAGAGACGACTGCCACCAGGCGGCCTTCACCCTCAAAAGCATCGAGCATATTGCGGTAGGCCGCTTCCTCGCGCTCGCGGCCCCAGCTGGTCATCGTGCTGTGCTCGGCGGCAGGGATCGAGAAGCCGGCCATGTCCGCCCCGTAGTAGCGGCGCGCGGCGAGCAGAGCTTCCATGGTATCGGTGCCCATGAAGTTGACGAGGTGGGCCATGCCGCCCAGCGCTGCGCTCTCCGCGCTGCTGACGCCGCGTGCACCGAAATCGTGCAGCTTGAACGGCAGCTACCCATCCGGCTCCTCGCTGGTCCTTTCCAGCCCGGCGCGGATGATCTGGCGGCACTGCCAGCTCAGCGTGGCCACGGTGGTGGGGTACCAGATCGCGCGGAGCAGGGCGGTCTCCACGAACGTGGTCAGCCATGGCATGCGTGGATCGGTGTTTTCCACTTGCACCAGGGGCGTACCGGTGGGCACGATGGTGCCTTCGGGCAGCGCGCGAATATCCAGCGGCAGGTAGCCGCCGTGATCGGCCACAATCGCTTCCCAGCCCGCGCGGTTGAACGGCACGCCGTGGCCTGCGCAGATCGCTTCCGCCTCTTCGATGTCGGCTCTCGTCACCGGACGGCCGAGGTAGTCCATCAGGTAGGGTTGCAGCCCCAGGAACAACACGCGGTCGGCAAAGTCGTTAGGCCGCGCCTCGACATAGGCACTGATCGCGCGCGCTTCGGGCGGGTATTGCAGGAAGTGGCTCTGCTTGTAGCTGTCGGTTGCCAGGATGGGATTGGTCATGATGTGAACTCCTCACACGATCAGGCCGGGCGGGACTCCCCCGCACAGGCGTTCAAAGGTCGGCCATTGCCTCGATGATCGCCCAGTGATCCTCGAACAACATGTCCGGGCTGAGGTCTCCGAAACGGTACCAGCGCGCATGGGCGGCATCGTCGCCCCCCTTGACGCTGAACAGCTTGCGCCGCTCGGGCAGGCGGAACAGGAAGGCATGGGTGATGATGCGGCCGCGCAGAGAGCGGGTGGGCGCATCGAACACACGGGTGCGGGCATCCTCGATGAAGCTTGCCAGCATGGCGGGCGGGATCTGCCCCTTGCCATCACTGATCGCGGTCTCTTCGCGCAACTCGCGGATTGCTGCGTCGCGGATGCGCTCGTCCGCCGCGACGAAGCCGCCCGGCAGTGCCAGCAGGCCCTTGCCTGGATGACCGCCGCGCTCGACCAGCAGGATGTGGCCGGACTGGACCACGACCGCATCGGCCGTCACGAAGGGGCCCTTGCCCCACTGCGCAGGGTAGGCTTCCAGATATTCGGCTTCCTCCAGCAGCCCGCGAAACACCTCGCCCAGCATGAATTCTTGCATGAACTGGGCAACGCTGGCCGGGAGGATCGTGGCTGGCACTTCGGGAATACGCTGGAAATAGCGGCGACGGACATGAGAGGAAGAGAACGTGCCGTACTGGCTGTCGATCTGGAGGTTTTCCCATTCGGGAAACAGCTTCAGGTAATAGGAAGAGGCATCCTTGCCGTATCCGGTGAGAGCCACCCGGAAATCGCTGATCCCGTGGTTCTGGAACCCATGATGATTGCCATGGTCCAGGACAATGCCGCGGACCACGCGCTGCACCTGGGCAACCCAGGCGGTGTCGGAATAGAGGTGATCATCGAGCGGAGCGACGATCAGGCGGCCCTCGGCCATTTCATGGCGGAAAGCGCGGCGCAGCATGGCTTCGCGCTCGGCATAGGTGAACGGATTGCGCGGATCACGCGCGACGTTGGCCGAACCGACCAATACGATCAGGTGTTTGACCCGCTCCAGCGCATGGGAAATGACGTGTTCATGGCCCAAATGCAGCGGCTGAAAGCGTCCGATGAAGACGCCGAAATCGATCGTGCTCATGTTCGAGACTCCCTCGAATGGTCAGGCGAGGCGGACTCCCCGGCTCGCGATAGAACTCTAATATCCATTTTGCATATATGTCGTCAACATCTAAGTGTGAGGCATGGCTGAGACTGCTCCCGAACTTTACAATCCTGCCGATTACCCACCAGTGGCGGTGACGGTCGATCTCGTGTTGATGACGGTGGTTGAGGGGCGCTTGTCCGTGCTTGTGCAGCGGCGCGCGCACCCTCCCTTTGCCGGATCCCTGGCGCTCCCGGGCAGCTTCGTCGGCCCAGGCGAGACGCTGGAACAGGCCGCGCGCCGGGTTCTGATGGAGAAAGCCAGCATGGCGGAAGGCTGGCTGGAACAGCTTTACACGTTCGGTGATCCCGACCGCGATCCTCGCATGCGCGTGGTCAGCGTCGCCTACTTTGCCCTGATGCCTGCAGCATGCCTGGCCGATGCTGTTGCCAAGCGAGAAGACCTGCTGCTGGCGCCGGTGGCAGGCTTGCAAGCGCCGCTGGCCTTCGATCACGCTGCCATCATCGAACTGGCGATCGAACGCCTGCGCGGCAAGCTGGACTATGCACCGGTTGCGCTGGCGCTCTTGCCCGAGTTGTTCACCTTGCGTGACTTACAGGAAGTGCACGAAGCGATCATCGGCAAGGCGGTCAACAAACCGGCGTTCCGCCGCCGCTTGCTCGACACGGGATGGATCGAAGGCACCGGTCAGCGCGAGGCGCAGACCGCGTTCCGGCCTGCGGAGTTCTACCGCCGGGCCATGCCGGACTCGTCGCTCTGAACGAACGACAGGTTCCGACGCCTCAACTCACGCGCATGAGCGGCGGCCATAGCGGCGGCTTTGAACCGTGGGCTGCACATGCGAGGCTGTGGATCGACGTGCCTTGGCATCACCAGCAAGCGTCTGTTGTGAACGAGCCTCTGCACACAATCTGCACGAGCGCCTGACCGGAAAAGCACGTCGGTCTTGTCAGGCTCCTCACGCCGCCTGGGCCATGTCGGCGCACATGCGGTGGAGGTTTGTGCGATGCGGCAGGGACGTGCATTCAGTTTTTGCAGAAAGTTGGCTTTGGGCCTTGTGGTTGCCGTGGCTTTCGATGCCTTGCTGAAAGGGTGGCATGCCGGGCCTGGTGCATTCGGCCTGCTCGAACTCGTGCTGCTGGCAGCGGCATTGCTGGCGCGGCCCGCCGTATGGCGCGATGGGCGGGCGCGGGTTTGTTTCGGGCTGGCTGCTCTGATGGCGCTGGCGATGGTGGTGATGCCCAGCGCATTGGCGTGGGGGCTGTTCTGGATCTTTGCCGGCCTTGGCGCCATGGTGCCGGCAGCCGCGCGGTTTGGCGATGCCTGGTGCTGGGCGCAGCGGCTGCTGTTGCATGCCCTGCGTTCGACTGTCGCGCCTGCCATCGATTTGCGGCGCTGGCTCAAGGTGCGCCGCAAAAGTGGCAAAGGCCAGATTCGCGCCGCGCTGCCGCAGTTGGTGTTGCCGGCAGTCGGCAGCCTCGTGATCCTGGGTCTGTTTGCTTCGGCCAACCCGATCATCGCAGCATGGTTGGCGGACATGTCGTCGCTCTCGCCCCGTGCCGACCTGGTGGGTCGTCTCGTCTTTGGTGCGGTATGGTTCACATTTGCCTGGAGCCTGTTGCGCCCACGCATGGCGCTGCGCTTGATCGGCACGTTCGACGGTAGTGGGGATCTGCCGATGCCCGGCGTGACACCGAACTCGGTGCGCCTTTCGCTGATCATCTTCAACGCCTTGTTTGCCCTGCAAAACGCGATGGACCTCGCGTGGCTTTGGGGCCTGGCGGCTTTGCCCGAAGGCATGACGCTGGCAGAATATGCCCATCGCGGAGCCTATCCGCTGATCGTGACGGCGCTGCTGGCCGCCGGGTTCGTGCTGGTGGCCTTGCGCCCCGGCTCGCAAACGGCGGCGATGCCGCTGGTGCGTCGTCTGGTCGTCTTGTGGACAGCGCAGAACGTTCTGCTGGTTGGCAATGCCGCCTTGCGGACGATGGATTACATCGCCGCCTATTCGCTCACGCAAATGCGCATCGCCGCGCTGCTGTGGATGGCGCTGGTGGCGCTCGGGCTGATGCTCGTGCTTTGGCGCATGCTCGCCGGCAAGAGCGCGGCCTGGCTGATCAACGCAAATTCAGCCGCGGCACTGGCCCTGCTGGTGGGCTGCAGCTTCGTCGACCTGGATGCCATTTCGGCACGCTATAACATCGCCCATGCACGCGAACTGGGTGGCGATGGGGCGCCGCTCGATATCTGTTATCTGCAAAGCATGGGCAGTTCGGCGATGGTCGCTGCGGCAGAACTTGAAATGCGCCCCGCGCCCGAACCGATCCACCTGTGGGCCCGCCTGCTGCGCGAGAATGTGCAAGCCCGGGTCAGCGATGATCTGGACCAGGGCAAATGGGCCCTGCTGGATGCCTGGCGCCTTGCGCAAGTGCGCAGCATATTGCGCAAGGCGGCGCTGGCCCCGCAGACCCATGATGTGCTTGATTGTCGCACGCGCGATGTTCACGCGCTGCGCCTTGCCCTGGGGCTGGAGCTGCCGACCGACGCATCGGTCGCATTGACCGGAGAGGCCAGACCATGACAGATCGGCGCATGAACGATCCGCATGGCAACCCGCACAAGGTGCTCCTTGTCGATGATGATCCGCATATCCGGCAGTTGCTGGCCTTTGCCTTTGCCAAGGCCGGCATGGTGACGACCGAGGCTATCGACGGCGAAGACGCTCTTGCCAATCTGGCCGGCGCGGGGGCCGATCTGGTGGTGCTGGATATCAATATGCCGCGCATGGACGGGCTGGAAGTCTGCCGCCGCCTGCGCGCCATGGGATGCGCGGTGCCGATCCTGTTCCTTTCTTCGCGTGACGAGGAAATCGACCGCATCCTGGGGATCGAGCTGGGGGCCGATGACTATGTGGTCAAGCCGTTCTCGCCCCGCGAGGTGGTGGCGCGCGCGGGCGCCATCCTGCGGCGCAGCGCCGCCGCCAGCCCTGCTACGCGCCAAGTCCATGACCTGTCGCATGGATTGCTCCAACTCGACACGGGCGGCTGGCAGGCATTCTGGAATGGGCAGGAAGTGGTGCTGACGGTCAGCGAATTTTCGCTGTTGCTGGCGCTGGCGGCGGCACCTGCCCGCATCCTCTCGCGCGAGGCGCTGATCGATCGGCTGCACGGCCCAGGCTTTGCCGTGACCGACCGCACGATTGACAGCCACATCCGCAACCTGCGTCGCAAATTCGCCGAACGGGGCGGGCATGACGTGATCGAAACCCGCACGGGCATCGGGTATCGGCTGGGTGCCTGCGCGGGATGAAGCGCTTTGCCGCAGCGTTGTGGCCGGTGATGCGGCTGCGGACTATCATGTTCGCGCTGCTTTTGCTGGTGGCGGCGCTGCCGGGTGTCGCGGCGATCGGGCTGCGGGTCTATGAAAACGCGCTGGTCCGCCGCACCGAGGCCGAGCTGATCGCGCAAGGATCAGCCCTGGCCGCCAGCGCGGCCTTGGGTTTTCGTGCAGGTGGGGCGCCAGCGCGCGCGGGCGCATCGGCCGATCCGTCCGATCTCGATGATCGGGCCATCTCCACCAGCATCGATCTGCGCTCCAGCCCCGTGCTGGGCGAGCGGCCCGACGCTGTGCCAACGCCGCTGCGCCCCGATCCTGCCGCCGTTGCGATGGCCAAGGCGTGGGCGCCGGTTGTGGACCAGACCAAACAGGCGACGCTGGCCTCGATCCTGCTGCTCGACAGTCAAGGTATTGTGCTCAATGGCCGCGATGCAGGGCGCTCCCTGGCCGCGCTGCCAGAGGTTCGGGCGGCTCTTGCTGGCCGGCCGATCACCACGTTGCGGCACAACGGCTCCTACATGCATCCTTATCCGCTGGAATGGATCAGCCGCGCCACCGATATTCGCCTGCACCATGCGCGCCCGATCATCGCGGGCGGCCGCGTGGTTGGGGTGGTGCTTGCATCACGCTCGCCACGCGCGCTGTTTCGCGGCATGTACGAAGACAGGGGCAAGATCGCGGCAGGCACCGCGGCCATCTTCCTGTTCCTGGTAATGATGACTGCACTGCTCGGCCGCACGATCGTCCGCCCGATCGAGGCTCTGAGCCTGGCCACCCGCGCTCTGGCCGAAGGTCGCAAGGCCGATCCCCCCCAACCAACGCTGCGCGTGCATGAGATCGACAGCCTGATCCGCGATTTTGCCACCATGGCCAGCGCGATCGAGGCGCGATCGCATTATTTGCGCGACTTTGCCGCCGCGCTAGCGCACGAATTCAAGACACCGCTTGCCGGCCTGACCGGCGGCATCGAACTTCTACAGGACCATGGCGCGACCATGTCGGTCGAGGAACGCGCACTGTTCCTGGCCAATATGGCGGAAGACACTCAAAGGCTCAGCCGCCTGATTTCGCGCCTGCTCGATCTGGCCAAGGCCGACATGCAGCGGCCCGGGGATGCGGCCTGCGATCTGCGGGATGTGGTAGTTCGCCTTGCCGATGGCCTTGGCAGCCCAGACTTCCGCGTGATTTTCAACGAGAGCGATGTGACAGCACCGGTTGCGATGGACGGGGCGGCACTGGAAACGGTGCTCATGATCCTGTTCGACAATGCCAAGGCGGCCGGGGCCAGCGAAGTCAGCCTCGGAGGCAAACGCATTGCGGGATCGCTGGAACTGATCATAGCCGACAACGGCAGCGGCATCGCCCCATCAGACCGCGCGCGCATTTTCGAACCCTTCTTCACCAGCAAACGCGCGCAAGGTGGCACGGGCCTTGGCCTGCCCATCGCCCGCGCGTTGGTCACAGGGCACGGCGGGCAGCTTGAATTGGTGGACTGCCCGCAAGGGGCCAAATTCCGTTTGGCCCTCGGCTTTTCTCGCGGAGAGTCCAGAACGACCACTTTGGTCGGCATTTGACTTGTTGGGGCACCGTTGCTTCGAGTTGGTTCAAGGTGCAGGGACCAACGATGCCAAAGGGCGAGTTTTGATCAGGTCAAGCCGTCAGGCATTTGGCACTCGAACGCCCGCTTGTCTCGAAAGCGGCCATACATGCGGTCGCCCCGCAAATTGGATCGCACGCGGCAAGAGCCTCCATTGTCATATAAGAACCTTTGTTCTACTTAGGCTTCGCGCGCCATTGAGCAAACATCGAAGAGGGCATGCATTGTGAAGAGGATTCTGCTGGGCTCGTTGATGGCCTTGGCGACGGGGGCGCTCCTTCCTGCTGCGCATGCCGAGGAATTGCCGGTCATCCGAAATCGCCAGCTGCTTGTGGATGGCAAGCCATACCTCGCGCTTGGTGGCGAATTGCACAATTCCAGCGCCTCCAACTCCGAATATATGCAGCCGGTGTGGGACAAATTAAAAGCGATGCACGTCCGCACTGTGGTCAGCACGGTGAGTTGGGAAGACTTCGAACCGCAGGAAGGTCGTTTTGATTATACTCTGATCGATGCCCAGATTGCGCGGGCCCGTCAGCACGATATGCGGCTGGTGCTGATTTGGTTCGGAGCGTTCAAGAATGCCAGTTCGACCTATGCGCCGACTTGGGTGCGCGCCAATCCTGCCCGTTTCCCCCGTGCCGTGGCAAAAGGCCAGTTTGCAGAAGCGTTTACCTATCCGGGCGCCATGCCCAAGCCTGTTTTGTCGGTCTTTTCGCCCGAACTGCTGAATGCTGATCGGCGCGCTTTTGCTGCCTTTATGAAGCATCTGGCACAGGCCGATCCTGATCATCGCGTCATCATGGTGCAGGTCAACAACGAAACCGGCATGTTGCATGATAGCCGGGACCGTTCATCACTAGCGAATGCCGCTTGGGGGCAGCAGGTACCCGCGTCCCTGCTCCAATATCTGAACGCGCACTGGCAGGCTTTGCGCCCCGAACTGGCAGATTTGTGGGCGCGTCAGGGGCGCCGCGGCAGTGGAACCTGGGCGCAGGTCTTCGGCACGGACTGGCAGGCTGAAGAAGTGTTTATGGCGTGGCATTTCGCCCGCTATATGGAGGCGCTGGCCGCAGAGGGCAAAAAGGCCCTACCTCTACCCATGTATGTCAATGGTTGGCTGGGGCCGCAGGATGGGCAGCCAGTGGCTGGGCAATATCCCAGCGGCGGACCTGCCAAGCGGGTGCTGGACGTATGGAAGGCGGCAGCCCCTTCGCTCGACATGCTTTCGCCAGACATCTACGTACCCGATGCCAAGGTGCCGCTGGCCGATTATGATCACGCGGGTAAGCCACTCTTTGTGCCCGAGGCGCAATTCCGCACCGGCAATCTGTTCTGGGCCTTGGGCCAGCATGGCGCGCTCGGCTATTCCATCTTTGGCATCGAGGACGGCAAGCCGGACGGTCAGTTGGCGCAGGCCTATGCAATGCTGGCCAATATGGATGACGTGATCACGCGGGCACAGGCGCAGAAGCGCATTGCCGGAATTCTGATCGACGACGGGAAACTGACCGAAATTCATCTGGGCGGTTATACAATCACGGTGCGTGAGACGCAGGTGTTGCTCAAGCAAATGTTGCTCGATGCTGGCCTTCAGGCCCCGCCTGTGCCTGCGCCATTGCCCAGCGAAACCGAGCATGGTCAGCCAGCGCCAGGGGATGGTCGCCCGTTTGGCCTTGTCATTGATGAGGGCAACGGCAGCTTTCTGGTAATGGGTCGTGGGTTCACGGTTGATTTTGCTGACAGGGCAGGCCTCGTCGAAATCGACCGGGTCGAGGAAGGGCGCTTCACCGAAGATGGCTGGAAGGCAGGGCGAGTCATCAATGGAGACGAACGCCTGACCATTATTCCTATGGACCGCATCGGTCTGGTCCGGATCCGCCTGTTGCGAAAGGCAGATTGAATTTCGGGTTGTCAGTCAACGTCTGACTTTTGCAAACCAGCGCAACGGACGCAGATGGCGCGCCCCGACCCACCCATGCTGTTCCGATGCGGCACGAGGACATCGGCTTACGCCAATCCTTGCCATTCCGCGCGCGTTGCCTGGTCGATCGCTGCCGCTTTCAGAGGTCGGGCTCATCGCTCGCATCCCGCCCCTTTCAAACGGCAAATCATTCATCTGCCAATCACGAGACGATCTTACCTTGGTTTCAGCGCGCACAAAGCGTCGCCTGAAGCAGGAGGGCAAGCGTATCACAGCCGGAAATACCGACAGATCATCGCTTCAATTTCACGCACTGAGCGTATCGAATGGGCGTGAAAATGGACAATTCGCCGTCATCCGCTCCGTTGCCGCAGTCTGGTTAGCGCCTGATCCAGCGCGGACAGAAAGCGTGAGCGATCGGTCTTGCTGAAAGGGGCAGGTCCACCAACCTGCTCACCGCCGGCGCGCAGATCGGACATGATCGCCCGCATGGCGATGGCGCTGCCGATCGAGGCGCTGGTAAATGGGGTGCCGTTCGGTGCGATCACCGCGGCCCCCAATTTCAGGCAGCGGTCGGCCAGCAGGATGTCTGCGGTGATCACAACCGTACCGGCGACGGTGTTCTCGACGATCCAGTCGTCGGCCGCGTCGAACGCGTCGCTCACGACCTTGCGCGATATCAGCGGATCGCGTGGCACGCGGATCGGGCTGTTGCTGACCACAACCACCGGTACGTTGTAGCGGAATGCAACCTTGTAGGTTTCCTCTTTCACCGGGCAGGCGTCGGCATCGATCAGAATCTGCATCATGCCGTGCCATAGCGCCACCGTGCTTGAATGGCGACGGCGCTTGCCTTCAACTCCCCAACCATCGCATGCCGATGTTGCGCCAAGCCGCGGTTGAAGCTGCTGAGCTCTGCTGGGCGGTGCTTGGGTGTAGACCTCGGCAGGGCGTTCCCGACGGATTTAGAAGCGGACCTGCACGCCGGCCTGGAACAGGGTCGGGTTCATCTGCAGGCGGGTGGTGCCTGGCACCAGCCCGGCCGGGGTCGGCATGTCGAAGCTGGCGTTCGTCCGCGTCCAGACTTTCATAACGCTGGCAAAGGCACCCAGGCGGTGGCTTAGGGCGATGTCGGCGCCGCCTGTCACGACCGGGCCGGTGGTGTCCGAAGCGCGAATGTTGCGCAGCAGGCCATCGTGATTCTTGAGAACGATCGTCCAGTTAAGGCCAGCGCCGGCGTAAGGCCGTATGCGGGCGCCGGGTGCGCCGAAATGATAGCGCAGGGTGTAGCTGCCCGGCGCATAGCGCACCTTGCCCAGCACGCCGGCTCCCGCCAGCGAGCCGGCCGCGGTGAGTGTGGTTTCCGGCGGGATGCCCAGCGTAGCCGCCAAAGACAGGTGCGGCGTGAGATGGTAGCCGAATTCCGTCGTCAGCGTGGTGTTGTTCGACAGCGTACCGTTGGCGCCGGGAAGGGGCTCGCCGCCCACTTTGACCTGCGCCTTTTCGTCGAAGGTGATGTGGCCAACCGCTGCCCGAACATACCAGTGCGGTGATGTGCCGTCCGTGTCTTGCGCCAGTGCCATGGTCGGGAAACAGGCAATGGCAAGCGCGCTGGCTGCCACGAGCGGCGTTTTCATCTTTTTCTCTCCCTGCGGCCGGTTCGGCGGCGATGTGGCCGATGGTGCGGCTTCACCAGGGACATGGCAGATGGTCGGAGATAGCGTCCAAGACCATGTCGATATGTGGCCGATACTTTCAGGGTGTGGAAGCCTCTGGCCGCACGAGCGCATCGGCGCTCAGGCCGGCCAGCTTGAGGATCTTGTCCGGCACCGCGTAGCCCCACAGGCTGTACATGCGCGCGACGATTTCGGCCATTAGTGCCAGCTCGGGGGTGTGGTCCTCGGCGCGGTGGCTCATGATGATCGGTGATGTCGCGGGCTCGGCCAGATCGTGGAATGTGACGCCGTCGATCAGCGACTTGCGCACCGATTCCGGCACGATGCACAGCCCTTCCTCTGCGGCGACCAGCCCGATGGCGATTTGCAACTCGCGTGCCTCGTGGGCGATGCGGGGTGAAATGCCGCGGTCGCGGAACAGGCTCAGCACCTGATCGGCATAGCTGGGGCGCGGCTCGCGGGGATAGAGAATGAGCGGCTCGCCGGATAGTTCATCGAAAGACAGGGGTGTCGTTGCCGTCGCCAGCCGGTGCTCCGCAGGGATGGCCACGACCAGCCGCTCCTCGCGGAGAACGATGCGCCGCACGGCGTCATCCTCGAATCTGATCCGGCCGAAACCGACGTCGATCCGCCCTTCCTTGAGCGCGGCGATCTGATCGAGGCTGACCAGTTCGCCCAAGGACAAGTCGACCTGGGGGGCGCGGCGACGGAACTCGCGGATCAGCGGTGGCAGCCGTGCATAGATGGTGGAGGCGACGAAGCCGATGGCGAAACGGCGCTGCTCGGCCTTCACCGCGCGGGCCACCATGTCGCGCATTTCGCCCATTCTTCCCAGCAGTTGCGTCGCCTGTTCGAACACCAGGCGACCCACGGGGGTGAGGCGCAAGGGTCTTGCGGCGCGATCGAACAGCGGGGCGCCGATTTCGGCCTCCAGTTGCTGGATCTGCCGGCTGAGCGGGGGCTGCGCGATGTGCAGCCGGTCTGCCGCGCGGGTGAAGTTCCGCTCTTCAGCAACGGCGACGAAATAGCGAAGCTGGCGCAGGTTTATCATGCACCATACCTAATAGGTATCGAATGGAGACTGCAATAGTCTTTGGCGCGTGCCCTCCCGGATCCTACCTAGCCGGCATCGAACACCAATTTCGGGAATTGCTTGTGAAGGTTGCGCTTCAGTCGGTCGAAGCCATTCTCGTCGATCTACCGACGATCCGTCCGCATGTGCTGGCAATGGCGACGATGCACCGCCAGACCATCGTGCTGGTGCGTATCCGTACCGCAGATGGCATCGAGGGTATCGGCGAAGGCACGACGATCGGCGGCCTCAGCTATGGCGAGGAAAGCGCCGAGGGCATCAAGCTGGTGATCGACACCTATATCGCGCCGGTCCTGGCGACCTGCGATCTGGGCCGCGTGGCCGAAACGATGGCCGCGATCTCTCGCCACGTCGTGGGCAACCGCATCGCCAAAAGCGCGGTGGAAAGCGCGCTGCTCGATGTGGCTGGCAAGCGGCTGGGCATCCCGGCTGCGGACCTGATCGGTGGGGGCCGTGTGCGCGACAGCATGCCGGTCGCCTGGACTCTGGCCAGCGGCGATACCGGGCGCGACATCGAGGAGGCCGAGGCGATGATCGCCGCGCGGCGCCACAACATCTTCAAGCTGAAGATCGGCAAGCGCGACGTGCGCGCGGATGTGGCGCACGTTGCCGCGATCAAGCGTGCGATCGGCGATCGCGGCAGCGTGCGGGTCGACGTCAACCAGGGCTGGGACGAGACCCAGGCGGATCTCGGCATGGCCTTGCTGGCCGAAGCCGGATGTGATCTCGTCGAGCAGCCGGTCGCCCGGGATGCGCTGGCCGCGATGGCGCGTCTTTCGGCGCGGCATGCCCTTCCGCTGATGGCGGACGAGGCGCTGCACGGCCCGCGATCTGCCTTCACGATCGCCGCCCATGCCGGCGCCCGCGTCTTTGCGCTCAAGATCGCCCAGTCGGGCGGGCTCTTGCCGGCGCGCGAAGTGGCCGCCATCGCCGATGCAGCTGGCGTGGGCCTTTATGGCGGCACGATGCTGGAGGCGGGCGTGGGAACGGCCGCCTCTGCGCAGCTCTTTGCCACGTTGCCGCGCCTGGCCTGGGGGACCGAACTGTTCGGGCCGCTGCTGCTCACCGAGGAGATTCTCGAGGAGCCATTGGTTTATGCCGATTTCGCGCTGCAAGTGCCCGACGGGCCTGGCCTGGGCGTTGCCATCGACGAAGACCGGCTCGCCCGCTTCCGGCGTGACCGCACGGCTCCGACGCTTCATGTGCTGGGAGCGCGCGGCTGATGCTGTTCCAGGTTGAAATGGACGTCGCCATCCCGCTGGGATTCGATCCGGCGGAAGCGCAGCGGCTCAAGGATGCGGAAAAGGCTCGGTTCCAGGAACTGCAGCGGGCAGGCACCTGGCGCCATATCTGGCGGGTGGTCGGGCGCTATGCGAACGTCAGCATCTTCGATGTCGAGAGCAATGCGCAACTGCACGATCTGCTGGTCGGCTTGCCGCTTTACCCGTTCATGGCGATCCGCGTCACGCCGCTCTGCCGGCATCCATCCTCGCTGCACGACGACGACCGCTGATCCGCAAGCAAACGACAGGCGTCCCAGGCGCCGGACGACAAGGAGAGAGAAAATGGACGACAGTTTCGTCAAGACCCACGAGGTCCACGCCCTTTTTGACACGGCGGCCGGCATCGGCAGCGCTGAAGGTTCGCCGCGCGTCAAGGCGATCATGCGCGACATCCTTGAAGCTGCCGCCGCGATTATCGTCCGTCATGACGTGAGCGAAAGCGAATTCTGGCAGGCCGTCACCTTCCTGCAGCAGGGCGCGGACGAGTTCGGCCTGCTCGTGGCCGGGACCGGGCTGGAGCATTTCCTCGACTTGTTCATGGACGCCAAGGATACCGCGGCGGGGCTGACCGGCGGTACGCCGCGCACCATCGAAGGACCGCTCTACGTCGCCGGTGCGCCGCTGGTGGAAGGCGATGTCAACCTGAGCAAGGACCCTGACGATACCGGCGCGCTCTATATGAACGGGCGGGTCATCGGGCCGGAGGGCGAGCCGGTTTCCGACGTGATCCTGCATGTCTGGCACGCGAACTCCAAGGGTTGGTATTCGCATTTCGACCCGACCGGGGAGCAGACGCCGTTCAACAACCGCGCCCGCATCAAGCTGGGCCCGGACGGGCGCTACAGCTTTCATTCGCGCATGCCCAACGGTTACAGCGTGCCGCCGGGCGGAGCTACGGACGTGCTGATGCAGGCGCTGGGACGTCACGGCAATCGCCCGGCCCACGTCCATTTCTTCATCGAGGCGCCGGGCTATCGTACGCTGACCACGCAGATCAACTTCGGCGACGATCCCTTCGCCAAGGACGATTTCGCCTTTGGTACGCGCGAGGGGCTGCTGCCGGTGCCGCAGCGTCAGGGCGACAGCGCCTATATCGCCTTTGATTTCCGCCTGCAGCGCGCCGCCGGCGCCGAAGACGAACAGCTTTCCGCCCGCAGCCGTGCGGCTGCCGAGCCCGCCCTGGCCTGAGAGGAGCCCGACCGTGACTTCGACCCTTGCCGAACGCATCGCCAGCGCGGTTGTCGACGACCCCGAGGCCGGCCTGTTCCGCTGCCGCCGCGATGTCTTCACCGATCCCGATCTCTTCGATCTGGAGATGAAGCACATCTTCGAAGGCAACTGGGTGTATCTGGCGCACGAAAGCCAGATCCCCGAGCCGAACGACTATTTCACCACCTGGATCGGGCGCACCCCGGTTGTCGTCACGCGCGACAAGGGCGGGGAACTGCACGGGTTCATCAACGCCTGCGCGCATCGCGGCGCCACGTTGTGCCGTCGCAAGCATGGCAACAAGGGCAGCTTCACGTGTCCCTTCCACGGCTGGACGTTCAGCAATACCGGCCGGCTGCTCAAGGTGAAAGACGGCAAGAGCGGCGGCTATCCCGACGCCTTCGACACGGCCGGATCGCACGACCTGACGCGGATCGCGCGCTTTGAAAGCTATCGCGGCTTCCTGTTCGGCAGCCTGCGCGCAGACGTGCAGCCGCTTGCCGACTATCTCGGCGCGACGCGCACGGTCATCGACCAGATCGTCGACCAGGCGCCCGACGGGATCGAAGTGCTGCGCGGCAGTTCGACTTACGCCTACAACGGCAACTGGAAGCTCCAGATCGAGAACGGCGCCGACGGCTATCATGTCAGCACGGTCCACTGGAACTATGCCGCCACCATGGCGCATCGGGACTACGACGAGGAAGGCACGCGCACCGTCGATGCCAATGGCTGGTCGAAAAGCGTTGGCGGCGTCTATGGCTTTGAAAACGGACATATCCTGCTGTGGACGCAACTGCTCAACCCTGAAGTGCGGCCGATCCATGCCCATCGCGAGGCGCTGGCGCAGCGGCTGGGGGAAGCCCGCGCGAAGTTCATCGTCGATCAGACGCGCAACCTTTGCCTCTATCCCAATGTCTATCTGATGGACCAGTTTTCCACCCAGATCCGGGTGGTGCGGCCGATCAGCGTGGATCAGACCGAAGTGACGATCTATTGCTTTGCGCCCAAGGGCGAAAGCGCCACCGAGCGGGCGCTGCGGCTGCGCCAGTATGAGGATTTCTTCAACGTCAGCGGCATGGGCACGCCTGACGATCTCGAGGAGTTCCGCGCTTGCCAGACCGCCTATGCTGGCGCCGGCAGTCTGTGGAACGACCTGAGCCGCGGCGCCACGCGCTGGATCGAAGGGCCGGACGACAATGCCCGTGCGATGGGTTTGGAGCCGATCCTGAGCGGCGAGCGCAGCGAGGACGAAGGCCTGTTCGTGCGCCAGCACGAATATTGGGCACAGGCGCTGCTTGCGGCGATCGAAGCGGAAGGTGATGGGGGCGGCGATGGCGCGGCGGTGCCGCCAGCTACCAGCCTGAGGGCCGTGGCATGACCGCGCTGCTGCAGCGCCCGATCGCGCGCGAGGACGTGCTTGCCTTCCTGCACCGTGAGGCACGGCTGCTGGATGATCGCGAATGGGATGCATGGCTGGATTGCTATGCGCCGGACGCAACGTTCTGGATGCCGGCCTGGGATGACGATGACCGTCTGGTCGAAGATCCACAGCGCCACATCTCGCTGATCTATTATCCCAACCGGCAGGGGCTGGAAGACCGCGTCTTTCGCATCAAGACCGAGCGTTCGGGCGCCAGTACGCCCGAGCCGCGCACGAGCCACATGATCGCCAATGTCGAACTGCTGGCCGAACGCGAAGGCGCGGTGGATCTGCGCTTCAACTGGCACACGCTCAGCCATCGTTATGCGGTGACGAGCCAGTTCTTCGGCACGTCCTTCTACACGCTCGACGTGTCGGGCGAGACGCCGGTGATCACCGCCAAGAAGGTGGTGCTGAAAAACGATTATATTCACCAGGTCGTGGACATCTATCACCTGTGATCCGCGACGCTGGCCGGGAGAGGCTGGAATGACCTATCGCATCGCGCTCACCTTCGAGGACGGCGCCACCCGCATCATCGACTGCAATCCCGGCGAGACCGTGCTCGACGCCGCCTATCGGCAGAAGGTCAACCTGCCGATGGACTGTTCGGACGGGGTTTGCGGCACTTGCAAGTGCCGCTGCGAGCAGGGCCGCTACGATATGGGCGACGACTATCTCGAGGAAGCGTTGAGCGCCGACGAAGTGGGCGAGGGGCTGGTGCTGACCTGCCAGATGGTGCCCGCGTCAGACTGCGTCGTTGCCGTGCCGGTGCCTGCGCAGGCGTGCAAGGTGGCGCCCAAGGCGCACGAGGGCACAGTTGTCTCGGTGGAGCTTGTTTCGCAAAGCACGATCCAACTGCGCGTCGCGCTTGACCAGCCCGAGGCGCTGGCTTTCCTGCCGGGGCAATACGTGAACCTGTTCGTGCCCGGCACGAAGGAGTCGCGCTCCTATTCGTTCAGCTCCAAGCCCGGGGCCGCCGAGGCCCAGTTCCTGATCCGCAATGTGCCGGGCGGGCGGATGAGCCGCTGGCTGGTGGAAACCGCGCGTCCTGGTGATCGGCTGTCGATGGTCGGCCCGCAGGGCAGCTTCTTCCTGCGCGATGTCACCCGGCCGGTCCTGCTGCTGGCCGGCGGCACCGGGCTTGCCCCGATCCTGTCGATGCTGGAAGTGCTGGCCGACCGTAGCTGCAATGCGCCGCTCCATCTGCTTTATGGCGTGACCGAAGAGCGCGATCTGGTGGAAACCGATCGGCTTGACGCACTGGCGGCGCGGCTGCCGGGCTTCAGCTGGAGCGCATGCATCAGCAGCCTTGATGCCGCGCATCCGCGCCATGGCTATGTCACCGATCACCTTGACGGCGTGCCGTTCGATGTGGGGAATTGCGATCTCTATCTGTGCGGGCCGCCACCGATGGTGGAGGCGGTGCGCACCGCGCTGCGCGACCGGGGGCTGGCACCGGCGCATTTCCATTACGAGAAGTTCGCGCCGACCGAAGCGGTGCCGACGTGAGCGCGCAGGCACGCTTTGCCGGCAAGGTTCTGGTGGTGACCGGCGCGGCGCAGGGCATCGGCCGCAGCGTTGCCGAACGCGCTGCCCTGGAAGGCGGACGCGTGCTGTTCGTCGATCGGGCGCCGTTCGTTGACGAAGTGGCCGCAGCCGCCGAAGGCGAAACCGCCGCCTTCGTTGCCGATCTGGAAACCCACGAAGGCGCATCGGCGGCGATGGCCGAGGCGATTGCCCGGTTCGGCGGGTTCGATATCCTGATCAATGGTGTTGGTGGAGCGATCCGCATGCGCCCGTTCGATGCTTTCGAACCCGCGCAGATCGAAGCGGAGATCCGCCGCTCCTTGATGCCAACGCTGTGGTGCTGCCACGCCGCGCTGCCGCATTTCCTTGCCAGGGGGCGCGGTACGATCGTCAATATCTCGTCCAACGCCACCCGTGGCATCCGCCGGGGGCCTTACTCGGCCGCCAAGGGCGGGGTGAACGCGCTGACCCAAAGCCTGGCGATGGAATATGCCGCGAACAACATTCGCGTGGTTGCAACCGCCCCCGGCGGGACCGAGGCGCCCCCGCGCCGGGTGCCGCGCAATCCCGATGGCGATACCGCGCAAGAGCAGGCCTGGATGACGGACGTGGTCGAGCAGGTCACCCAGTCGGCGCTGCTCAAACGCTATGGCACCATCGCGGAGCAGGTCGCGCCGATCCTGTTCCTCGCCTCGGACGAGGCTTCCTACATCACCGGAACGGTGCTGCCCGTCGCGGGTGGCGATCTCGGATAACGGACGCAAGCATGACCAGCAAAATCTATGACAGCCCGGCCGCCGCCCTGGATGGACTGCTGTTCGATGGGATGACGATCATGTCCGGCGGCTTTGGCCTTTCGGGCAATCCCGAAAGCCTCATTCCCGTCATCCGGGCATCGGGCGTCCGGCAGCTGACCGTCATTTCCAACAATGCCGGTGCCGATGGGTTCGGCTTGTGGATGCTGCTGGAAAGCCGGCAGGTGCGCAAGATGATCTCGTCCTATGTGGGTGAGAACAAGCTGTTCGAGCAGCAATACCTGTCTGGCGAACTGGAACTGGAACTGAACCCGCAGGGCACGCTGGCCGAGCGCATTCGCGCCGGCGGGGCGGGCATTCCTGCCTTTTACACGCGCACTGGCGTTGGCACCGTGGTGGCCGAGGGCAAGCCGGTCGAGACGTTCGAGGGCGAGGAATATGTGCGCGAAACCTGGCTGCGCGCGGACCTTGCGATCGTGAAGGCGTGGCGCGCCGATCCGGCGGGCAATCTGATGTTCCGCAAGACCGCGCGCAACTTCAACCCGAACATGGCAACCGCAGGCCGCGTGACGGTGGCCGAAGTGGAAGAGATCGTGCCGGAGGGCAGCTT
Organism: Novosphingobium rhizosphaerae; assembly: GCF_050920675.1. Classification (NCBI taxonomy): domain Bacteria; kingdom Pseudomonadati; phylum Pseudomonadota; class Alphaproteobacteria; order Sphingomonadales; family Sphingomonadaceae; genus Novosphingobium; species Novosphingobium rhizosphaerae. Next base: position 3,484,364 of record NZ_CP137861.1, on the reverse strand, counting down.
CGATCCCGACTGCATCCACACGCCGGGCATCTATGTCGATCGCATCGTGCGCGCGACGATCAACGAGAAACGGATCGAGAAGCTGACGACCCGCGAAAGGGAGCACGCCTGATGGGCACCGATGCGAAAGGCTGGACCCGCGATGCCATGGCAGCGCGCGCGGCGCGCGAGCTGCGCGACGGCTATTACGTCAACCTGGGTATCGGCATCCCGACGCTGGTTGCCAACCATGTGCCCGAGGGCATCACCGTCACGCTTCAAAGCGAGAACGGCATGCTGGGCATTGGCCCGTTTCCCTATACCGGCGAGCAGGATCCCGACCTGATCAACGCCGGCAAGCAGACGGTCACCGCGCTGCCGACGTCGAGCTTCTTCTCTTCGGCAGACAGCTTTGCGATGATCCGCGGAGGCCATATCGACATGGCGGTGCTGGGCGCGATGGAAGTTGCCGCCAATGGCGATCTCGCCAACTGGACGATCCCGGGCAAGATGGTGAAGGGCATGGGCGGGGCGATGGATCTCGTCGCCGGTGTCCGCCAGGTGGTGGTGGTGATGGACCACGTCGCCAAGGACGGGACGCCCAAGATCCTGGAACGCTGCACCTTGCCGCTGACGGGGCGGGCCTGTGTCGACCTGATCGTCACGGATCTGGGGGTGATCAAGGTCGATCGCGCAAAGGGCGGGCTGCGCTTGATCGAACTGGCCCCCGGCATTTCGGTAGAGGAAGTGACCGCGAAAACCGGTGCCCCGCTCCAGATCGCATTGGCAGCGGAGGCATTGCTGTGACCGCTGCGTTTCTCTGCGATGCGGTGCGCACGCCGATCGGCCGCTATGCCGGCGCGCTGTCTTCGGTTCGGGCCGATGATCTTGCGGCGGTGCCGATCGCGGCATTGGTCGAACGCGGCGCTTTCGATCCGGCAGCGGTCGATGATGTGATCCTGGGATGTGCAAACCAGGCGGGCGAGGACAATCGCAACGTGGCGCGCATTGCAGCGCTGCTCGCCGGGCTGCCCGAAACGGTCGGCGGGGTCACGATCAACCGGCTCTGTGCATCGGGCCTCGACGCAGTCGGCACTGCCGCCCGCGCGATCCTGGCTGGCGACGCCGACCTGCTGATCGCGGGGGGCGTGGAAAGCATGAGCCGCGCTCCCTTCGTCCTGGCCAAGGCGGAAAGCGGTTTTTCCCGGCAGGCGGAAATTCACGACACCACGATCGGCTGGCGCTTCGTCAATCCGCGCATGCGGGCGGGATATGGCGTGGATTCGATGCCGGAGACGGGCGAGAACGTGGCCGCCGATTTCGGCATCGACCGCACCGATCAGGACCTGTTCGCGCTGCGCAGCCAGCAGCGCGCCGCTGCCGCGCAGGCGGCCGGCTTCTTCGCCGAAGAGATCGTGCCGGTGACGATCACCGACCGCAAGGGCCGCGAGACGCGCACCGATGCCGACGAACACCCGCGTGCCGATACCACGCTCGACACGCTGGCACGGCTGCGCCCGGTGGTTCGGCCCGATGGCACGGTGACGGCGGGCAATGCTTCGGGCGTGAACGATGGCGCGGCAGCGATGATCGTCGCCAGCGAGGCGGCGGTTCGCGACCATGGCCTGACACCGCGTGCACGAATCCTGGGCATGGCGAGTGCCGGCGTTGCCCCGCGCATCATGGGCATCGGCCCCGTGCCGGCAACGCAGAAGCTCCTTGCCCGGCTGGGGCTGTCGCTGGCGGCGATCGACGCGATCGAACTGAACGAGGCCTTTGCCTCGCAAGGGCTGGCGGTGCTGCGGGGATTGGGGCTGGCCGACGACGATCCCCGCGTCAATCCGAACGGCGGCGCCATTGCGCTCGGCCATCCGCTTGGCATGTCGGGTGCGCGCCTCGCCATGACTCTGGTGCATCAGCTTGAGAAATCCGGTGGCAAGCTGGGATTGGCGACGCTGTGCGTCGGCGTGGGCCAGGGCCTGGCGCTGGTGGTGGAGCGCGTATGAGCCCGCACCATCTCACCCTTGGCGATGGTTGCCGCCTGGCCTGGACCAGTGATGGCGATCCGGCGGCGCCGCCGCTGATCCTGTCCAATTCGCTGGGCACCGATCGCACGATGTGGACGCCGCAACTGGCGCCTCTCGCGCAGCACTTCCGCGTCATTCGCTATGATACGCGCGGCCATGGCGCCTCCGATGCCTGGCCCGGCGGCTATGGCCTCGACCGGCTGGGTCGCGACGTTCTGGAACTGGCCGACGCGCTCGGGCTTGCCCGGTTCGCGTTTTGTGGCCTGTCCCTTGGCGGCATGACCGGGCAGTGGCTGGGTGTCTATGCGCCCGAGCGGCTCACCCGTCTCGTCATCGCCAACAGCGCGCCCTATTTGGGGCCGCCCTCGGCATGGGATGCGCGGATCGCCACGGTGCGCAGCCAGGGCATGGCGGCCATTGCCGACGCGGTGGTGGAGCGCTGGTTCACGCCCGCCTTTCGCGCCGATCCGGACAATACCGCAGCCATCCTTGCCACGCTGCATGTCACCGACCCACAAGGCTATGCGGGCTGTTGCGCTGCCATTCGGGACATGGACCTGCGCCCACTGCTCGGGCTGATCGAAACGCCCACGCTGGTGATCGGGGGCGCGCAGGACCCCGCCACCCCGCCCGAGCAGACGAGGGCCTTGATCGAGGGAATCGCGGGCGCGACCGGCGTTATCCTGGACGCGGCGCACCTGTCCAATCTCGAACAGCCCGCTGCCTTCACGTCCGCGCTGCTCGATCATCTGAATAAAACAAGCGGAGAGTGATATGACGACCTTGTTGGACGATGGGCATCTCGATGGTCGCCTGTTCGATGGCGCTTGGGTGCAGGCTGCCAATAGCTATGACGTGATCGAGCCGGCCACCGGCGCGGTGCTGGGGCGTGCGGGCTCTGCCGATGCGGAAACGGTTGTCCGCACGGCGGCGGCAGCCCGCGCCGCGCAAGCCGGCTGGGCCACGGCCGCTCCCGATGTGCGGGCCAGCGTCTTCCCCAAGGCGGCGGCGCTGGCGCGTGCGCACTGGGAATCGATCGTCACCTGGATCATGCGCGAAAGCGGCTCGGTGCGTGCCAAGGCGGAGTTCGAGCTGTCCATCACCGTCAAGGCGATCGAGCTGGCCGGCGCAATGCCGCATCAGTCGCAGGGCCTGGTTCTGCCCAGTGAGGCAGGTCGGCTGAGCCTTGCCCGCCGTCGCCCGCTTGGCGTGGTCGGGGTGATCGCGCCGTTCAACTTCCCGCTCTACCTCGCCATGCGAGCGGTGGCACCGGCGTTGGCGGTGGGCAACGCGGTGGTGCTCAAGCCCGATCCGCGCACGGCGGTGTGCGGCGGCTATGTGATCGCGCGCCTGTTCGAACTGGCCGGGTTGCCGGCCGGGGTGCTCGCGGTGCTGCCGGGTGGCAGCGCGGCGGGGGCCGCGCTGTGCGAGGATCGCAATGTCGCGATGATCCAGTTCACCGGCTCGACCGCTGCGGGCCGCAAGGTGGGCGAGGCCGCAAGCCGGCACCTGAAGAAGGTCTCGCTCGAACTTGGCGGCAAGAATGCGCTGATCGTGCTTGAGGATGCCGATCTCGATCTGGCCGTGCGCAACGCGGCTTGGGGGGCTTGGCTGCATCAGGGCCAGATCTGCATGACGGCAGGGCGCATCCTCGTCCATCGCGCGATCTTCGACGCCTTTGCCGCGCAGCTGGCAGACAAGGCGCGGGCGCTGCCGGCGGGGGATCCGATGTCGGGCGCTGTCGCGGTCGGCCCGCTGATCAACCAGGCACAGCTTGATCATGCGCGTGATATCCTTAATCGCAGCGTTGCGGCTGGCGCACGGGTGGCGGCGGGCGGCACCGTCGATGGCCTCTGCCTTGCGCCCACGGTGCTGGAAGGCGTGACGCCCGGCATGGCCGCGTTCGACGAGGAAATTTTCGGGCCGGTGGCCGTGCTGGTTCCGTTCGATACCGACGAACAGGCGATCGCGATGGCCAACGACACCGAATATGGCCTGTCCGCAGCCGTGATCTCCAACGACGTTGGCCGCGCCATGGCGCTGGGCGAACAACTGCGCGCCGGGCTGGTTCACATCAACGACCAGACCGTGAACGACGAGGTGGTCAATCCCTTTGGCGGGGTTGGTGCGTCGGGCAACGGATCGTCGATCGGCGGCCCGGCCAACTGGGAGGAATTCACCCATTGGCAGTGGCTGACCGTGAAGGCCGCCGCGCCCGCCTATCCGTTCTGATCCGCCGCCTCGCCGCAGCAAGGCCAAGCCAAGAACACCCAGGAGATGATGATGACCGAAATGCGTGAAATCACCGCCGCCGTCGCTCGCGAACAAGGCGCTCCCTTTGCAATCGAGACCGCCAAGATCGCGGCGCCCGGGCCGGGCGAAGTGCTGGTTCGGATCGTCGCGGTGGGCGTTTGCCACACCGACATCATCGTGCGTGATCAGTATTATCCAGTGCCGCTTCCGGCTGTGCTCGGCCATGAAGGATCGGGCGTGGTCGAGGCGATCGGTGCTGGCGTTGCCGCGGTGGCGCCGGGCGACCATGTCGTTCTCAGCTTCGCGTCGTGCGGCGTGTGCAATCCCTGCCTGTCCGGGCATCCCGCGCATTGCGCCGATTTCTTCGGCCTGAACTTCGGGGGTGGCCGCAAGGATGGCTCCACCGCCACTTGCGACGCGCATGGGCATGTGCTGCACGATCATTTCTTCGGCCAGTCGTCGTTCGGCAGCTTTGCCATCGCGCAGGAACGCAATGTCGTCAAAGTGGCGAAGGACGCGCCACTGGAATTGCTTGGCCCGCTGGGGTGTGGCATCCAGACCGGCGCGGGGGCGGTGCTGCGCGCGATGAAGGTGCCGGCTGGCGCCGGCTTTGCCGCCTTCGGCTCGGGCGCAGTGGGGTTGAGCGCGATCATGGCCGCCCGTGTTGCGGGGGCGGCAAAGATCATCGCGGTGGACGTGACGCCAAGCCGGCTGGAACTGGCCCTGGAACTGGGTGCCACCCATGTGGTCAACAGCCGGGAAACCGATCCGGTGGCGGCGATCCAGGAAATCACCGGAGGCGGTGCGGACTTCACGCTGGAAAGCAGCGGACGGCCCGAGGTTCTGCGCCAGGCGATCGACGCGCTGACCATCCTGGGCACCTGCGGTATCGTCGGCGCGCCCAAGCTTGGCACCGAGGCCAAGTTCGACGTGAACATGGTGATGGTGCCGGGCAAGCGGATCATGGGCATCGTGGAGGGGGATGCCGTGCCGCAGGTCTTCATCCCGGAACTGATCGCGCTTCACGGCCAGGGCCGTTTCCCGTTTGATCGACTGGTCAAGTTCTACGACTTTGCCGACATCAACCAGGCGGTCAGCGACAGCGAGAGCGGAAAGACCATCAAGCCGATCCTTCGGCTGCCGGCCTGACCGGAGCGACGGGGCTGCCGCTGGCGGCCTCGTCGGCCCCGACCGCGCAGCGCGATCGATGAGAGGTGGACACAATGGCGCTAAACCCCACGCAACCCGTTGATCTTCTTATCAAGACGCGATCGGGTACGGTGCGGGGCGTCGTCGATGGCGGCGTTCGCACCTGGCGCGGCATTCCCTATGCCGCGCCGCCGGTTGGCGACTGGCGGTTTCGCGGTCCGCGCCCGCCGCAGCCTTGGCAGGGGATCCGCGATGCGTACGAATTCGGTGCGCTCCCGGTGCAGAAGCGCGGTTTCGAGCCGATCGGCGGCGCGGGGCGCACGACGCCGATGGACGAGGATTGCCTGACCATCAACGTCTCCGCGCCGCTCGATGCGGGCAAAGGCCCACGGCCGGTGGTGGTGTGGATCTACGGCGGCGGCTTCTCGCTGGGGGGAAGCCGCACGCCGCTCTATCGCGGTCAGCATCTGGTCGTTGAAGGCGATATCGTCTTCGTCAGCTTCAACTACCGCGTCGGTGTTTTCGGCTTTTCGGATTTCAGCGCCTGGTCGACCGACGAGAACCCGATCGACAGCAATCTGGGCTTGCGTGACCAAGTGGCGGCGCTCACTTGGGTGCAGGAAAATATCCATGCGTTCGGCGGCGATCCCGGCAACGTCACGATCGTCGGCCAGTCTGCCGGGGCGATGTCGGCGGTGACGCTGATGGGCATTCCGGCTGCGCGGGGGCTGTTCCATCGCGTGTTCGCCATGAGCGCCGCCGGCATCAGCGTCCACAGTCCGCAGCGGCATAAGCAGTTCGCCCGCGAACTCCTGGTCATGTTGGGTGTCGATCCAGAGGCAAAGGACGTGGCGGCGCGCGCGCTCAAGCGCCTGCCTGCGCAGGATTTGAACGCGGTGGCGGCGCGCTTCTTCTACGATATCGCACCAGATCGATACCCCGGCTTTCTGCCGAGTTCGCCGGTGATCGACGGCGATTTCCTGCCGCAGCACCCGATTGACGCGTTTCGCGAGGGCAAGGCTCATCCTGTCCCCCTGGTGATCGGCACCATGTCGCGCGAAGGCGCCATGCTCGACAAGGCGCTGCCCGTGCTGTGCAGCCGGGTAAACCGGCTGGAGGCGATGTTTGCCAGCGAGGAACCCGCGCTCCGAACCCGCATCGCCGCAGCCTATCCGGGGTATCCTTCGCGCCGGACCGCTGTGGACATCGCCGGAGACCTCAATTTCTGGCTGCCAACCATCCAGATTGGCGAGGGGCACGCGCAGTTCAGCGATTGCTGGGTCTATCGCTTCGATTACGCCACGCCACTCACTCGGCTGGTGTTCGGGGAAGCGACGCACGGCCTCGACCTGCCGATGCTGTTTGGCACGACCGGGGAAGGGGAACTCGGGCTGCTCGACTTGTTCCGCAAACGGCGCTCCAGGGAGGTAAGCCGGCGCTTCCGGCAGGTCTTCCTGGACTTTGCCCAAGGCATTTCACCGGGTTGGGCCCAATACAATGAGGCAGGCCGGGCAACGCACGTCTTCGCTTTCACCGATCGCGACGGAAGCGACCCCCGCCAAGTGCGCCGGATCGCGTGGAACCGTTATCGCGGGCCGGATTAACGGACGAGGATGATTTCCGCCAAGGGGACGCCGAGCTGCGGGGCTGTTCGAGATATGTATTGATTAATCACCAACCTTCCTCCACAACGGTGGCGAAGGTGCAAGACTGCCATGGCAGCGGCGCTGCACGAGACAAGCGCGGCGCGATGCCGTGCGGAGGAGAGCGATGCGCAACGATGAAGACGAGCGGCTATTGTCGCCAAGGTATGGCCGCACGTTCATCGCCATGAGTTTCCTGGTGGCGACGTTCAACTTCGCCGATCGCTCGGTCTTTGCGGTCACCGCCCAGGCGATCAAGAGCGACCTGGCGCTCAGCGACTTCCAGCTTGGCATTCTGCAGGGATTGTCGTTCGCGGTGCTCTATGCGCTGCTGGGCGTGCCGATCGGGCGACTGGCTGAACGCCGTTCGCGGCTGGGCATCATCACCGCGGCGATCCTGTTCTGGTCAGGAATGACCATGGCATGTGCTGCTGCCGGCAGCTTTGTCCAGATGATGCTGTGCCGCATCGGCGTGGGCATGGGTGAGGCGGGATCGCAGCCGGCTACCTCGTCGCTGGTCGGCGATCTGTTTCCACGGCAGCGGCGCGCCTCGGTCATGGGCTTGATCCTGCTCGGCTCGCCGATCGGCACGTTTGTCGGCGCCTCGGTTGGCGGTGCAGTGGCTGGAATGTGGGGCTGGCGCACGGCATTCGTGGTGATGGGCTTGCCGGGTCTGCTGATCGGCCTGCTCGTCGTGCTGTTGCTGCGCGAGCCGCGTCGGGGGCTTGCCGATGGCTTGGCCGCCACGCCGCGCCCGGCGCCGGATTTCCGCGCGTTTCTCAAGGTGGTGGGACGCAAGCCGGCACTAGTCTACGTGATCGCCGGCGGCGCCTTGGCGGGCTTTGGGATGAGTTCGATCTCGCAGTTCCTGGCTGTCTTTCTCAGCCGCGCCTATGATCTGCCGGCGCGCACGGCCGGCACGCTCTATGGCACGATTTCGGCGCTGGCGCTGGGCAGCGGGCTGCTGATCGGCTCGTTCGGAACCGATTGGCTGGCGCGGCGTGGCGATGGACGCTGGCCGGCCTGGGGCGCGGCGATCGGGCTGCTCATCGCGCCATTTTCCTATTGGATCGCGCTCAATGCTGCATCGCCGATCACGGGTACGGTGCTGTTGATCGTGTCGGGCTGTTTCCTGCTGCTGTATTATGGGCCGACCACGGGCATGATCCAGAACCTGCTGGAGCCCCGTATGCGCGCCACCGGGGCGGCGGTATTCGGCATGTTCTACACCCTGGTGGGTTATGGTGGCGGACCCACGTTCGTGGGCTGGATGAGCGACTGGTTCGCCACGCGCGCCTATGGTGCGGCGGATTACCTGGCGCGCTGCCCGGCGGCGCGGCCCGGCATGGGGGCGCTCGATGCCGCGCACCAGGCCTGTGCCGCAGCCTCTGCCAGCGGCCTGCGTTCCGCCCTGATGGCATCGGTCTGCGTGTTCTTCATTGCCGCGGTGATGTTCCTGCTGGCCGCGCGCACCCTGCGCCAGGACTATTTCGTGGCGGAGCCGGCGGCGTGAGTGCCAATCTGCGCGCCTGGTTCGAAGGCTATATCGCCGCGTTCAACCGCAACGATTTTGACCGCTTTGGCGCCTATTACGCGCAGGATGTGGTCTTTGCCGGCCAGGCTGCACAAGTCGTTGGGCGCGCCGCGGTGCTCGATTTCTATCGCACGGTAAAAGCTTATCTCGATGAATCGCTGGAATTGTTGACGTTTGTCGGCGCGCCTGATGGCAGTCGCATTGCCGCCGAATTGCGCACAAGCCTGGTGGCGCGGCGTGACTGGCCTGATATGCCGACTGGCGCGATGCTGGCGGGTGACTGGCGGGAGAGCGTGAACTTCGTGCTCTATGATATTGAAGACGGGCACTTTGTGCGTGTGCGGTCGGCCCGGTTCGGCAAAGGCCGGACATGAATCCCGAGGCGCGCCTCGCTGCCTATATCGATGCATTCAACCGCAGCGACTATGATGCGCTGTGCGATTTCTATGCCCCCGATGTGCGGCTGGTGATCGGCAACGGCACCGAACTGGTGGGCCGGGCGGCGATCGTGGCGTTCTATCGCCCGATCAAGCAGCACACCCAGCGCACCATCACGGTGCGGCAATGCTTTCACGATAGCCAGGTGTTGGCGGCGGAGCTGGAATCCGAGTTCCTGGCGCTGACCGACTTGCCGGAATTTGCCGCCGGGCCGATGCGGCGCGGTGATCGGCGCTATCTCAACAGCCTGGTGTTCTATGATTTCGTCGGGCCGCATTACACCCGCATTCGCGCTGCCGTGCTCAAGCGGGCTTATCGCCCCTTGGCTTGAGACGTGGTTCTGGCGTGTGAGCCTGGCCAGGGAAAGCCATCGGCCGGTTCGGAAGCGGGTGGGGCCGGGGCGAATGACGCCGCGCGGTTGACGTCGCCACCCAGATAGTGCGTGGCCGTGGGATAGGCATAGAGCGGCCGCTCGCGCAGCGTGCCATCCGCCAAGCGGGCGATGGCCGGCACCGCATCGGGCGCACGACCCTGTTCGACCCATTGCACCATTGCCCCCAGGAAGTCTTCTTCATAGGGCACATAGCCGCCCTGGCAGTGATAGCCACCGGGCACCAGGAATAGCCGGGCAAACGCGCGGGTGGCGGCCAGGCCGCCCATGGTGTCGCGCACTGCCTGGTAATAGTCGAGCATGCCGCGCGCGCCGGCGGCATTATCGGCCAGGCCCTGCCACAGGATCAGCTTGCCGCCGTGGGCGTGAAAGCGGGTGAGATCGGGATCGGTCGCGTCGAACGGCGCCCCTGCGGCGAGCAACCGAGCAAGGCTGGCGCGGGTGAAGCGCCAGTCGCGCCAAACGAAGTTGGCCGGCAGGCCATCGGGGAGGAGCAGCCGGGCAATAAAGGCTTCGGCGGCGAACTTACCCGTCTGCGTGGCCGCGCCCGCGCCGACCCAGCCCAGTTCGCTGCCATAGGGCGCGCCGCCGGGAAACAGTGCGGTGCCATCGGACGCGGTAGGCCCTTGGTAATAGGCGCGCGCGGCGCTGACTTGTGGTGGCGTAAGGCAATTGCTGTCGCCGCTATCGGGGCAGCGCAGCGTGGCCGGATCGAAATCGCAGCGGCGTGGATCGTCGATCTGGCCATCGGGAATGCCGTCGAGCGCATCGCAGTGGTCGATCACCGCGTGGTGGAGCAGGGTGACGGCGGCAGTGGTGAACACCTCATGGCCGCTGGCGTCGAGCCCGTGCTGCGCTTCCCACAGGAACAGTTGCATGGCGGCAGGCATGGAGACCGAGGAACCGGCGACGATGCCATCGAAATCATCAGGATAGCGTTGCGCTTCCATCAGGGCCTCACGCCCACCGCCCGAGCAGCCGACGAAATAGCTGGCCGTGGGTGGCTTGCCATAAAAGTGTGTGACGATCGCCTTGGCGGCCAAGGCCGTGGCATGGGTGGCCTTGTGGGCGAACTGCATCCGCAACTCCGGGTCACTGGCCCAGGTCGCGTCCCCGATGCCCGCCCCGAAATGGCCGCCATTGTCAAAAGCGACGGCAAAGCCGCCATCGGCCAGATGGGCATTGCTGCATAGCGGGACGATGGTCTCGCCGATCACGCCGCACATGCCGCCGCACCCGCCCTGAAGGAACCGGCCGCGATAGCCCGACAAGGGCAGCCGCAGCACGAACTGGGTTTGCGGCGCGGCATAGCCGGTGACGAGGCAGGTGGCTTCCTGTTCGCGGGCGCTGATCACGCGATAGGCAATCGCGCCAGCGCGCGCGGTGATGGGGGTAACCAGGGCGGCGCAGGGGACCACGGGCGCCTGCGCGGTTCTTTCCGGCAGCGCGATGAGCGGGGAAGCGGGGGCTGCGTTGGCCGGGGCGCTGCAGAGCAGGCTCAAGCAGAGACCGAGCGCGCGTGTGAAGCCGCGCATCATGCTGCATACCGTGCGATCAGGGCCTGTTCCGCGCCCAGTGGATCGGCGCGAGCGGCTGATATCGCGGCGAACACCATGGTTTCCCGCTGTGGCAGGCGATAGGCTGGCCAATGTGGCACCCCCGCGCCATTGGGATTGCCGTGGCGGGCAAAGTGCGTCCATGCCGCGCTCATCGTGTCGGCAAGCGGCTGGGCAGCGGCATAATCCGGGCCAATAGCGCCGGGCGCGCGCGACAGGGTATCGAACACCAGCGGCAGGTCGAGGCCATGCGGACTGCGCATGCGGCCACCCTGTGGCATGACCGGCCAATCGAGCAGATAGGCAAACACCGGCGCGCGGCCGAGGGCGGCATGGCGATCGGCCGCGATGCGGGCGTTGCGGCCCATGCCAAGCTCGGTCGTGATGGCGAAATAGGTGTCGCTGGCGCTTGCCCCAGGGTGAAGGCTTCGAAAGCCCGCAATCAAGCCCGCAGCGTCATGCACCGCGGCGGGGAGCATCTCCGGCAGGCTGGGCCAATCGAGGGTGAAGGCGCGGGGCGGGGGAAACAGCCCGGTCGTTTCCGTTGCAGTATGGCCGATCAGCAGGGGAACATCTGGCGCGACAGGCGGTGCACCGGGGCCGAACGGGGTGTGTGGCACAACGATGCCATCGGCCACCACGCCCGGCCCGCGGGTGGGATCTCCGCCCGTTACCTGGCGAATGGCATCGAGCAGGCGATCGGCCGGCACCTGGCGCAAGGCATCGGGCGCGGTTGGCGCCAGGCCGAGGGCGGCCATGATCGCGCGGGTCTGGCGCTCCGCATCGTCTGGCGCGATGGTATAAGTGCCAAATCCGCTTTGCAGGATCGCGCGCTGAAACAGGCCGCGCTGACGGCATCGCCAGCAACGCAGCGACCTTTGAACCACCACCCGATTGCCCGAAGATCGTGACACGCCCGGGATCGCCACCGAACGCCACGATATTGGCGCGCACCCAGCGCAGCGCGGCGACAAGATCGAGTTGCCCCACATTGGACACCGCCGTGCCGGATTTTGCCAGATTGCCGAAATGGAGATAGCCAAATCCGTTGAGGCGGTGGTTGACCGAAACCAGCACCACATCGCGGCGCTGGCATAGCCGCAGCCCATCGTTGACCGGCGCGTCGCCCGCGCCCAGGGCAAAGCCACCGCCGTGAATCCACACCATGACCGGACGGCGCTGCCCGTCGTTCACGCCAGGCGTCCAGACATTGAGGGCCAGGCAGTTTTCGCTTTGCCGCACGCCTGCTTCGACGGGGGCGCCGGGCGGGGCAAGCTGGGGGCAGCGATCGCCAAACGCCAGCGCGTCGCGCACGCCGGGCCACTGCGGCGGCGGCGCCGGCGGCAGGAACCGCCGCGCGCCGCCGGTATCTGCGCCATAGGGCAGGCCGCGAAAGACGTGCACGCCCTGTTCGACCGATCCGCGCACCAGCCCGCTGGTGGTGCGCACCACGCCGGCATTGGCGGCCCGAATGGACGGGGCCAGCCATAGCGTGCCGCTGGCGAGTGCGCCGCCCAGCACGGTGCGCCGGTTCAGGGTGGCGGTCGATGGTGCGTTGGCGGAAATGGCATGCACTCCGAAAAAGGGCGGGTGTAGGCCTGCCTGCCGGCAGGCCCCCGTTTGCCGCGACCGGCTGGATCGGTCAGAAGTTGTAGCGCACACCCACGCGATAGCGGCGGCCGATCACGTCGTAATAGACCGAGTTGTTGTTGCCGTTCCACAATGGCGGCGGCATCACGTCGAACAGGTTGGTGACGTTGCCATAGACCTGAAGCGTGCGTGATCCGCTTTTGATCAGATCGAAGCTGGCACCAATATTGGTGTAAAATCGGGACGGCACGCGGTTGATGTTGATGCTGTTCACCAGGTTGACGTTGTAGCCCGGGTCTTCCGGTCCGATCAGCGAGGCATCGTACTTGCCGCCCGAAATGAAATGCCCCTGCAGGTTCAGCGTCAGGCGGCGCAGTGTCACCGAGGCGAACCCGTCGACCACCCACGATGGCACCCCGTTGAGCCCGTTGTCGCCAGCGCGGTTGACCGGCGTGGTCGTACCCGGCATCAGCACCGCGCTGTTCGTCAGCTTGATGGTGTGGGTGGCAAGCGCGCGCAGATCGAGTGCGGATTCCGCGCCGAGGTTGGTGTGATAGCTGGCTTCGAAATCCAGGCCCTTGAGATCCTGGCGGTTGAGATTGAGGTAGAGCACCGACACCGACTGGAGAATGCCGCTGGCGTTGCGCGTCACCAGCCCGCAGATATCGGTAGCGCCAGTGGTGTTGCAGGTGTTGACGATGACCTGGGCGCCCAAGGTGGCGATCGCATCGCGGATGCTGATCTTGTAGTAATCCGCCGACAGCCGCAGCCCGCGCAGCGCGCCTGAAGGTTGCAGCGTGATCCCGGTTGTAAACGTGCGCGCCTTTTCCGGGTGAAGATTGATGTTGCCGCCGGTGTAGATCGTCGCGAACACCTGCGAGCCGGTCTTGGTGTCAGACAGCGCGCCCACGCCGGTTACCGGGGTGGTAAACAGCTCTGCCGTGTTGGGCGCGCGAATATCCTGGGATTCCGTGACCCGCAGCAGCACACCGTCGATCGGCGCATAGGTGCCGCCGATCTTCCACGTCGTGGCGTTGAAGCTGTTGGATACAGTAAGGTTGGCGGTCTCGTAATGGGTGCGGCGGATCGCGCCATTGAGGTCGAGGCTACGGCCGAGCGGGCTGTCCTTGAGCAGCGGCAGCCCGGCTTCGACATAACCTTCGATCACGGTCACATGGCCGCGCGTGGGCGTCGCGTTATACACGTAAAAGCCGTTGGCCGCCGAGATCGGATCGACGGTGATGGACAACTGGTCGCGCCGTGCTTCTACCCCAGTGGCCACGGTCATCGGCCCGGCCCAGCCTTCGAACAGCGTGCCATGCACGTTGCCGGCACCTGCCCACTGGCTGAACCGGGTGTGCTGGTAAGTCGTGCCAAAGGCATAGGCTTTGGCCTCGGGCGAAAACTGGCCCTGGCCGAGAATGTCGAGCGGGCGGCACGCGGTATTGGGATCGGTCAGCGCAACGCGGCAGATCGGTTTGCCCGTGACCGGATCGGCCACGGCATCGATCGCCTTGGCATAATTGGCGGTGATACGATCGTTGACGGTGGACTGGGTATAATCGGTCACGCCATACTGGACATAGGCATCCCATGCCCAGTTGCCGCCGAGCTTGCCGTTGGCCCCCGTCACGATGCGGAATGTGTCACGCTTGGACACGCTGTCCATCTGCCCGAAATCGGTACCCAGCTTGCCGATGACCAGCCCGGTGATGCCGTTGGCCTGCATCGTCTGCTTGATCGCATCGGGCAGGAACGGATTGTCGATCTTGATCAGGCTGCCATTGCCGGGAAAACCGCCATCGCGCACTTCGGGGCCGCTGGTATAGCCGGTGACGTGCCCATAGCTCATGTCGATAAAGCCGGTGAAGGCGGGCGAGGCTTCGTACTCAAAATGGCCGAAGGCGTTGTAGCGGGTGACCGGGATCGACAGTGCCGGATCGCCGAAGAAGCTGTTGAGGCCGGCACCGGTGCCGCCTTCCATGAACAAAGCGCCGGCATTCTGGCCATACGAGAACGGCACAGCGTTGCCATTGGCGTCGAACTGCAAGCCGCCCAGCGGGCCACCGCGCGCGGCCGAGCGCGTGCCGGCGGCGTTGACGACGCCGGTGATCAACCCGCCGGGTGTGAGCGTCGCGGTATGTACGTTATAGGCGATGTTGTTGGCGGGCCGCCCGTTGACGCCGGCGGTCTGCGTCAGGTTGCCGACCTCGTTCGAGCAGTTGGTGCGGGTATAGCACCCGCCCACGCCCAGATCCTTGTCGTATTCGGCACCAAACACGGCATGGCCGCGACCATCGGCAAAGCTGGTGCCGGCGGCGATCTGGGCCACATAATTGTTGCCATCGCCGCGATCGGTCACGCCATATTCGAAATTGCTGCGCACCCCTTCGAGATGCTTGTTGAGGATGATGTTGATCACCCCCGAAACCGCGTCGGAGCCATAGGCCGCCGAGGCGCCGCCGGTAACGATATCGGCCCGCTCGATCAGCAGCGTCGGGATGAGGTTGAGATCGACCGTACCGGTCGACGTGCTGGGGGCAAAGCGCCGGCTGTCGACCAGCACCAGCGTGCGGCTTTGGCCAAGCCCGCGCAGATCGGCGATGCGGGCGCCAGCATTGACCGGGCTGATGTTGGACCCCACCGTCGAATTGGAGGGCGAGGATGACGCGCGGAACGAGGGGAGGGTGGCCAATGCCTCGCCGATGTTGGTCGCGCCCATCTTTTGCAGGCGCTCGGTGCCCAGCGTAGTGACCGGGGTGGGCGCGTTGAACGAGCTGTTGGCAAGGCGCGAGCCAGTGACGATGATTGCCTGTTCTTCGGCGCGTTCGGCGCTGGTGGGTTGATCGGCGGCAGGGACCGGTGTTGCGGCGGGCGCATCTTGCGCCGACGCAAGTGATGGCATCGCCGCAAGGCCAAGCGCGGCACTGGCGAGCAGCCTGGCGTGGCGGGCGGAAGCGTAGGCAGTCTTACCCTTCATGATGGCGTCCTCTCTGGTTCCCCGATTGCATGTTCGGGGTTGTGGTTATGATGACGATGCTCGGGCGGAAGAGGGCGGGCCGGTGGCCGGCCCCGATCAACGCACGAGGTAGTAGCGAAACAGCGAATGGTCTGGCGGATCGCCGGGCGACACGTGTGGTCGCCGCGCGCCGACACCGATCAGCACGCTGCGGTTGAGCCATTCGTGCGGCCCGGTCGGGGCGCGGAAATAGGGGGTGCAACGGAAATAGCGCGGGATTGGCGGCGCGTCCTCGGCCATGCCCGGCAGGCGCAGCGGGCCATGCACATAGCCACGGTTGTGGATATAGATCTGGGCGCCGTCGTCAGCCTCGATCATGTAGTGCGCGTTGAGTTCGACCACGCCATCGGCGCGCACGACCGGCCAATCCGCGCCACTGAAATCAACCAGCCGGCCGTTGAGCCGCGGCCCGGAAACGGTGCAGCCGGCGCCCACCGAGGTGTAGCCGGCGCTGGCTCCGCCCGAGATGGGCCAGACCCAGCGCTTGTCGAAATTGATGCGGATGTCGAACGCGTGCTCGGCATGGAGCGCAAGATCGTCGGCACTGTCCATGGCTACTCCTCCCTGGCCGGCACGACCGGCAGCAGCAGGTGCGACGGGTGCGCAGCGCCCAGGTGCAGCACGTGGCGCCCGGCGTTGCGGGTCTGCGCGTGGGCCGCAAAGGGCAGGCCGGGTAGGCCTTTATCGGGTACGTCGCGCCCCTGGATGACCAGGCGCAGGCTTTCCCCGGCAGCAAAGCGGGTGGATGATGGCCAGATTTCGATGTCGATCGGCACGATCTGGCCGGGTTTCAGGCGCTGTTCGGTGGTGTGCAAATGAAACGGTTGAAGCGGCGTGCTGCGCGCCGGATCGGTGGCGCGATGGCTGGCGCGTAGCCAGCCCAAGGCAACCGGGCCGTCTTCAAAAAAGGCATAGAACGTCTGCCCTGCCGGCGCACCTGTGGCGTCAAGCTTTTGCAGGGCAACGAACAGGTCCATGTCGTCGGCGCCGTCGGCCTCCACCCACAGCCGCAGGCTGGCATGGCCGGTAATCTCGGTATCTTCGGCAAAGCGATGCTCGAACACCGCGCTGCCAGTTTGCGCGTCATAAGCCGTTTTGCCTGGCGCTTCCGGCACAGCCTCGTGCAGCCCTCCATCCGCGCCGAGCCATAGCGGTGTCGCCACGGCGCGAGCGAGCGGCCATTCGGCTTCATCGCGCCACACGGCGGCATCATGGCGATCGCGCACTTCGATCCGCACGCGCGGCCAGGCGGGCAGCCTGGTTTCGTGGCCGCGCAGGAAGTGATCGAAGAACGCCTCGCGCCCGGCTTGGCTTTCGGGGCGGTAATAGTTGGCCCACTTCTTTTGGCCGTGCACGGTCAGCCATTTTTGCGGGCTGCCAATGGCCTTGAACGCTTCAAGCGTGCCGCGCGTGTGCAGCCCGTGGTCCGACCAGCTTGCCACGACCCAGGCCGGCGTGCGGATCGCGCCAAGGTCGATTTCCTTGCCTTGCCAGAAGGCATCGTAAAGCGGGTGGGCCTGGGCATTGGCCCAGGTGTCTTCGGTTTGGCCCAGCGAATAGGCGATGTTGTCTGATGCGCGGGGCAGGAACCCGGTTTCGAGAATGCCGCCATGATAGGCGAATTCGCGATACCAGTCGGTAAAGCCTTCCCACGGATTGATCGCCGCCAGGGCGGGTGGGGCCAGCGCAGCGACCCAGAACTGGATCGCGGCGAGGTAGGAAACCCCGGTCATCCCGATCTTGCCGTTCGACCACGGCTGCTCGGCCAGCCAGGCGATGGTGTCGGCGCAATCCTGCGCCTCCATCGCGCCGTTGTGGTGAAAATCACCTTCCGAAAGCCAGGCACCACGTGGATCCACCACTGCCACGGCATAGCCGCGCGGGCACCAGGCGAGGGGATCGGCGCCCTCGAACGGGGTCAGTGGCGAAAGCCAAGCAGGATCGACGCCCGAATGCGGCCAGAACACCCGGTTGCTGCGGGCGTGCTTGCCATAGGGGCTCCACGATAGCAGGCAGGGCAGGTCTGCCAGGCCGGTCGACCCTGCCGGGCGATAGACATCTGCATAGATGCGCACGCCATCACGCAGCGGGATCGCCAAGTTACGCTCGATCGCCAGCCCGGCGTCCTGCTCGATCGCATGGTCGCGCGGGGGCAGGCGGGGCTTGCCCGGCGCGGTATGGGGATCCTTGCCGGGGCGCATCAGCGGAGCAAACGCGGCTGCGTCCATCACAGCACCACGAAGTAATGGATGCGGTTGGCGTTGGGTATTTTCTCCGCCACGCCGATGAACACGTGCTGGCTCATCCACGCATGCGGCCCCTCGGGCGCTTCGAATCGCGGCGCCACGCGCATGTAGTAGTCATCGCTGCCCACATCCTCGTTGCGCGCCATGCGCGCTGCGATTTCAGGGCTGCGCGCCCAGCGATAGCCGCGATTCTGCATATAGATGACCGCGCCATCATCGGCTTCGAGCAAGTAGCGCGCATCGAAATCGATCACGCCGTTGGGGCGCTGCAGCGGAAAGTCACCGCCCGACATGGGGATGACACGGCCATTGAGGCGCGGCCCCTCGATCGTGCCGTTGGCTGCATAGATCGCGGCGCGGGTATCGCCAATGGCTGAGGGTTCGATCCAGCGCAGGCCCGCCAGATCGATTGAAATGGTGAAGGCAAATTCGCAGCGCGGCGCAAACGGATGGTCGGGCGCAAAGGGGGGCGCCGACACCGGGGGGTGTGCCGGCGCAGGGGGTTGGGATTCGGCCAAGCGATCCTCTCCTGGGTGATTTTGTGAGTTGTTGATTTCTCACTATGTCAGTTGTTGATACATCCACAAGTCCGGCATGACAAGGGGCAATCTTTTGGCTATGGCAATCGGCATGGACACGGACAGCGCCAGCGAAAATCCCAGCCACGCGCTCCTCGCGAGCGACAGTTTGCTCGTGGAGGGGGACGGGCACGCCATGCTGGCGGCATCAGAGCGCCGCTGGCAGCTCTTCGGGCCGAGCCACTTGCCTTATCGCATCCTGCTGCTTGCCAAGATGATCGACCGCGTCACGTCGCAGCACGTGCGCGATCGCGCGGCCATGTCGCTGGCGGAATGGCGCGTGATCTCGCATGTCGAACTGATGAAGCAGTGTAGCGCGGCCGAAATTGCCGAGGCGGCGTTTGTAGATCGTTCCGAGGTGAGCCGTGCCGTGGCGGCACTCGAATCGCGGCAGTTGATCCAGCGTGATCCCAACCCGCGCAACCGCAAGAGCAGCCTGATCTCGCTCACGCCCGAAGGCAAGGCGATCTACGCCATGGTGCGTGAGGAACGCACGCACATGTACGAGGAATGGCTGGAAGATCTGTCGAGCGAAGACCGCGCCCAGCTCGACACCGCATTGCGCACGGTGATGCGCCGGATCGTGCTGTCCAACCCGGATGCGCTCAAGGCTTGAAGCGGTTCGCGCGGGGTCCTGGTGCCGTTCGCCGATGCCGTTCGAAACTGGCCGGCGCGCATGTTGACCCGGATCAGGGGGGCAGCAGCATCGGCACGGAGCGGCCGGCATGGCGCCGACCTCGTTGTGCTGCCGGGTGTCTGCCGATCGAGCCTTGCCTCCTACGCCTCTGGTGACGATCGCCAACGCGGGCTTTCGGCCTCGCGCAGAAGTGCGTTGAAGGTTTCCGCCTGACTTTATAGGAGCACCCGATTGGTCTCTTCAATCGCCTTGCACGCGGCAACTGCGCCCTGCAACTCCTCTAGAGGCAGATCGTCAGGATACTGAATTACAATGAATTATCGCCATTCCTTCCATGCTGGCAATAGCGCCGATGTCGTGAAGCACTGCTTGCTGATCGCCCTTGTGCGGGCTTTGCAGCAAAAACAGAGTGCGCTGACGCTGATCGACGTCCACGCCGGCTGTGGGTTGTACGACCTTGACGGCGAGCAGGCCCAACGCACCGGGGAAGCCACGCAGGGCGTGCTACGGGCCTTTGCCGACCCGAACCCCTTGCTGGATCCCTACCGTGCCGCCGTTCAGGCGGTGAATGTAGGGTCCGAACTGCACCTTTACCCCGGCTCACCGCGGATTCTGGCCCAGTTGCTGCGCCCGCAGGATCTCCTGATCTTGAACGAAAAGCATCCCGAGGACGTCAATACCCTGCGCGGCGCGATGCGTGATACATCCGCTGCCGTGCATGGGCGAGACGCTTACGAGCTTTGGCTGGCGATGGTGCCGCCCCGAACGCCTCGCGGCGTGGTGCTGATCGACCCGCCTTATGAGCAGACGGACGAACGCTCGCGGATCACCGCCACTCTCACCGCAGCTTACCGCAAATGGGCGCATGGTGTGATGGTGATCTGGTATCCGCTGAAAGACCGTGCCACGCATTCGCGGTGGAAGGAGCAGTTGCGCAAGCTCAACATCCCGAAATTTCTGACGGTGGAGCATTGGTTATACGATCGCGATCAGCCCGGCATCTATAATGGCGCTGGCCTTTTCATCGTCAACCCGCCCTACGCCTTCACGCAGGCTCTGCCGCCTCTGCTGGAAGCGCTGCGCGCCGCACTGGCGCCAGAGGGGCATCGCGGCGAGATCATAACCGATTGGTTGGGCGATTGAACAAAACTCTCATCACCCCCTTCTGCGAAACGAAGATTGCCGCACTGCAGGTTGCACCCAAAGCATCTTGAAAGATTTGCTCGCTGTCGTTCACCGGCGAACAGTGGCAGGCCCGCTGTTCTCCGCAACGCAGTCGATTGCCGAAAGCGCTGGGTACGGTAGGAAGGTCCCAAGCCCTGGCATGCCAACGCTCTGCCATGACGGTGAGCATATGACCGGTTCGCGTGCCTTGTGAGGAGCATGAGTGTCGTGCTTGGCGGCGCCTACCGCAATCCCATGCGGTCCATTTTCTTCAGCAGCCCGACACGCGAGAGGCCGAGGTCGCGGGCGGTGTGGGTATGGTTGTGGCCGGTACGCTCGAGCGCTTCAATAATCCGGCGGCGCTCCAACGCGGCGACCTCCTCTTCCAGGGTCACATTCGCGGCAGGCAAGGTAACGGGCGCGGTTTCACCGGTGGCAAAGGCCAGGTCCTCGACGCTGATCGCAGTGCCTTGCGCCAAGGCCACTGCACATTCCACGGCTGCCCGCAATTCACGCACGTTGCCAGGCCAGGTGCGCTGGGCGATCCACTCCAATGCGGCGACGCCAAAGCTGATGCCGGGTGCTGCGCGGCGAAGGAATATCTGCGCCAGCAACGCCTTGTCCGCCCCGCGTTCGTCCAGCCTTGGCGTGGACAGCACCAGGCCTTTCAACCGATAATAGAGGTCCTCGCGGAACACGCCATCGGCGACGGCGGCGGCAAGATCGCGATGCGTGGCAGCGACGATGCGCACATCCGATTTGCGCATCTCGCGTGCGCCAACCGGCTGATAAGTACCATCGGCCAGGAAGCGTAGCAGCTTGACCTGCATGGCGGGCGGCATCTCGCCGATCTCATCCAGGAACAGCGTACCGCCATGGGCCACTTCGACGAGGCCAGCACGGTCGGCATGGGCACCGGTGAAACTGCCCTTCAGGTGGCCGAACAACTCGCTTTCCAGCAAGTCCGCCGGCACCGCCCCGCAATGTACCGGGACCAAGGGACCCTTGGCGCGGGGCGAGGTAGCGTGGATCGCGCGCGCTACCAGTTCCTTGCCGGTGCCGCTGGGCCCCAGTACCATGACCGGCATGTTGGTAGGGGCCACGCGGCGGATCAGCGCGCGCAAGGCGACCATCGGCGGGGATTGCCCGATCAGGCCCATGTCCTCGCTGGCTTCATCCCGCGCGCGCAGCAGGGCCAATTCCTTCGCAAGCCTCGCGCGTTCTGCCGCGCGGGCGACGACGACCCGGAGCAGATCGGGATCGACCGGCTTGGCGAGAAAATCCCAGGCGCCCGCCTCGATCGCCTGCATGGCCAGTGCCTGATCAGCGTGGCCGGTCATCACCACGACCGGCGCAGGCGCAAAGGCGGAGATCAGCGCAATGCCCGCTTGCGGATCGTGATGTGGCGGCATCGCCAGATCGAGCAGCACGACATCGGGCCGCTGCTTCGCAAAGACGGCTTGCGCGGCATCGCCATCACCCACCGTGGTCACTTCATGTCCCTGCGTGCGCAACCAGCCTGCAGTCAGGCGCTGAAAGGCGGGTTCATCATCGGCCAGCAGGATCATCGGCGCTCTCGCAAATCAGGCCCGAATGTCAGGCGAAAACAGGTGGTCCACCCGTCGCGCCGGGCCAGCGTGGCAGTGCCGCCATGCGCCTCCATGATACGGCGGACGATGGCGAGGCCGAGGCCCGTGCCTCCGGCCCGGCGCGAAACGAAGGGCTTGAACAGGCTTTCGGCGATCTCAGGCGCGATGCCGGGGCCGTTGTCGCAAATCTCGATGCTGCAGCAATCGGCAATGATCATGCAGTCACCGCCCATCGCCCTGGCGTTGTCCACCAGATTGGCCAGGGCACGGCGCAAGGCGGCGGGATCGGCGTGGAGCATCATGCCCTCGGGCACATCCACCGGCACGCCAAATCCGGACAGATAAGGTGCCAGTTCGATGGGGCGCGGCGTAATGGTCCATGCCCGCGCATAATCCAGAATGTCGGTGACGAGCGCGTTCATGCGCCCCACCTGCTCGCCGATCTCCATGCGCACTTCGGGTGGGGCTCCGGTGGCTGCCATCTGCACAATGCCCAATGGGTTCCGCAGATCGTGCGCGATCGTCGCCGCCAACGCCCCCAGTTCCGCGAGCCTCGCTTCGCGCTCTGCTTCCACCATGCGCTGTGCGCTGGCAAGGCGGCGAGCGGCTTCCTCCACCAGCGCGGCGATGCGGGCGGCGGTATGGCGCAGCGCGGCGGGTGCATCGCCCCATCCGGCCAGCGTCACGGCCCCTCCCTTAACCGCCAACCCCGGCCCATCGGCGGCGAGGCCCAGGTGCTGGCGCAGCATGGCGTTGGCCAGTTCACCCAGCGCCTGCTCGTCTGCCACCTGCGCCAGGGCATCGCGCCATGGCTCCACATCCAGCTGGGCGCCTGGGAACACCAGCCGGTCGGTCAGCCGCTTGAGCGGCGCCATAACCAGAAGCCCAAGCGCCATGGCGCCCGCCAAGGCCGCCCATGTCGCCACAAAGCCCTCTGGCCGACCGGCAAGCGCCAGTGGCAAAGTGGCGATCAGCGCTGCCGCGCCCCCCGCGCCCGCCAGAAGGAGGATCCACGCCAAGCCCCGCCGCGCCCATACATCGGCCGCCATGAAACGATGCCGCAGCACCGCGTAGACCAGGGCCACCGAATAGAGCGGCAGCGCCAGCACCGGCCAAGGATATGCCTCGATCCCCAGCGCGGGGAAGGCAAAGCCGGTAAGCGCGAGAAGTCCGATCCCGCTCGACACGAACACAGCGCCGGCCTGATCGCGATGCAGCCCGCTCTGTTGACGCCATGTCTGGAACAGGCGGACATGGCCCGCCACCGACAGCACCGCCGTAACGCCCAGCACTCCCCAGCCCGCCAGCGAGGGCGCAAAGGCCCCCGCAAAGCCATGCCAGGGTACGATTCGTCCCACGCCCAGACAAATGCCTGCGACCACTGCCAAGCACGCCACGCTATAACTGGTCCAAGCCACCGGTCGCAGCGCACCGCATAGCGCGAAGGCGAATACCAGATGCACGAAGGCTGCAGCTGGCAATGGCGAAAGCGCGATCACGGTCAGCGTAAAGGGCGCTGCCCTGGCGCCCAGCATCGCCGGAGCGGCCATGGCCAGGCTCCACAGCGCCACTCCGCACAGGAATATCACCAGCGTCCATGCGCCCGGCAAACCACGCGCCTTGGCCGCGACAAAGCCTGCCAGCAGCAAGCTCGCCAGTGCGGTCAGGCCCAGCGCGCCGACATAGGCCATGATGCCAAGGGCTGTATCCATCGTTGACGGCATAG
Source organism: Novosphingobium rhizosphaerae (assembly GCF_050920675.1). Taxonomy (NCBI): domain Bacteria; kingdom Pseudomonadati; phylum Pseudomonadota; class Alphaproteobacteria; order Sphingomonadales; family Sphingomonadaceae; genus Novosphingobium; species Novosphingobium rhizosphaerae. The sequence continues at coordinate 3,460,845 of NZ_CP137861.1, read as the reverse complement.
CAGGCGTTTCCGTTTACGTCGTTTACATTCGCACGAGGTCTTCACCGGCAAGAGTCCCGGTTTTCCGGCAATCTTCGCAATTGGCATGCCAGTTGCGAAGCCGGGGGCATGACGCGGTCATCCCGGCCGCAACTCGGGAAAGGAGCCAACCATGTTGATCCCGATTGCTGCCTCGCAGCCCGCCCATGCCGTTACACTGGGCCTGGCCGTATGGCGGCGTGTCCCACAGCCAAACATGGATTGAGGAAGCCGCGATGCGTGTGATGATCGTGGGCGGTGGCTTCATCGGCGGGCATCTGGCCGGGCGGCTGCGCGCCGAAGGCTGCGCGGTGACGGTGGCTGGGCGGCGCAGCGCAGATATTGCCTGCGATCTTGCCCGGGACGATGCAACTGTCTGGACCGAGCGGTTGTGTGGCCATGATGCGCTGGTGAATTGCGCAGGCGTCTTGGCTGCCGGGGCGGACTATGATGGCGTCCATGCCCAAGGCGCTATCGCCCTGTTCGATGGCGCCGCACGTGCGGGCGTGGCGCGGGTGGTTCAAATTTCGGCGCTCGGTGCCAGTGAGGGCACCACCGCCTATCACCGCAGCAAGCGCGCAGCGGACGAGCACTTGACCAAGCTGGACCTGGGCTGGGCCATTGTCCGCCCTTCGCTGGTGGTGGGGCGGGGTGGGGGCAGCACGGCCTTGTTCAGCGCCTTGGCCGCCTTGCCGCTCATGCCCGACATAGGCGGCGGCATGGTGCAGCCCATCGCCATCGCTGATCTTGTGGATGCGATCTGGCGCCTTTTGCAGCGACCACTACCCATGAGTTTGGTGGTGGATGCGGTGGGACCCCAACCGATGCGTATCCTGGACCTGATGGCTATTCTGCGACACTGGCTGGGCCTTGGCGTGGCCAGCAGCCTGCCGGTGCCGCGCTGGATGCTCCGGGCCGTCGCCTCTCTGGGCATCGGCCCGGTGACGCGCGACAGCCTCACGATGCTGGAGGCAGGAAATGCCGCGCCGGTGGAGCCATTCGTGACTGCACTGGGTTTTTTGCCGCAACCTGTCGCGCAATTCCTGGCCGCTCATCCGGCGACGCACGGCGATGTGCTGGCCGCCCGCCTGGTGCCGATGGAGCCTGCGCTGCGCGGGCTTTTGGCAGCCGTCTGGCTGGCCGGTGGGTTGGTGCCACTGTTGCTCACGCCCATGGGGCGCAACACCCACTTGTTGGCCCGCCTCGGCCTGACGGGGGAGGCCGCGATTGGCACCGTCTGGGCCGGATCGCTGGCGGACATGACGGTTGCCCTTGCCTTGATCCTGCGCTGCCGCGGGGCCGCACTGGTGGGGGTCGCGCTGATGGTTGCCTACAGCCTGATCCTTGCCGCCATCGCGCCCGAACTCTGGGGCGATCCCTTTGGAGCCCTGGTCAAGAACCTCGCCGTCCTCGGCCTGTCTCTCGCCATTAACGCGATGGAGAAGCCCCGTGCCTGATTACCTGCTTCTCAAAACCATCCATATCCTCAGTTCGACGCTGCTGTTCGGCACTGGCCTTGGCACGGCGTTTCACGGCTGGATGGCCAACCGTTCGGGTGTGCTTGCGGCGCGACGCGTGGTGAACCGCAATGTCGAACTGGCCGATTGGCTGTTCACCACGCCCGCCGTCATTGTGCAGCCGGTGACAGGTGTATGGCTGGCCCATCTGGCCGGCTTTCCGCTGACCACGCCATGGCTGGTAGCCGCCATCGTGCTCTACATCCTGGTGGGGGCTTGCTGGCTGCCGGTGGTGGCCATTCAGATCGCCATGCGCCGCATCGCCGAAGCCACGCCAGACGGGACCGAATTGCCCCGGCACTATTATCGCCTGGCGCGCTGGTGGTTCGCCTTGGGCTGGCCTGCCTTTGTCGGCGTCATCGCCATCTTCTGGCTGATGGTCGCCAAACCGGAGTTTGCACTATGACCGAGGCTCCATTCTATCGCGGACGCATCCTCGCGGGGTTCACGCTGGCACTGGCCATCGCGTTCAGCGCCTATATCCTGATAAACGCCAGCAAGGCGAACAGCGTGGCCTTTGCCAGCCTGTGGTTCCTGGCCGTTCTGCCAGCCTATCTTTGCGCCTTGATCTGCTATGTCGGGGATCCCGCGCTGGAGAGACCACGGTCCTTTTACCTTTCAGTGCCGCCGGTGTTCGGCGCGATTGTCTGCGCAGGATCGGCAATATTCCTGCGCGAGGGCGTCATCTGCCTTGTCATGCTGGCACCCATCTGGTTGGCCTTTGGCTGGCTTGGCGTCTACATCCTGCGTCGCGTGCGCAAAGGGCGGGCTCATCCGGCTCGATTTCAGGCTTCGCTGCTCTTTTTGCCGCTGATGTGTGGCAGCGTGGAAAGCCGGATCCCGATCACCGAGCAGCCGGTCACGCTCACCCGCTCGATCGTGATCGAGGCTGCGCCCGCGCAAGTCTGGCCATTTGCCGTAGCCAACGCGCATATTGGGGGCGACGAAGGGCAATGGAATTTCACGCAAAGCATCCTGCGCCTGCCGCGTCCGCGTGCAACCACAATGAGTGGGCATGGCGTGGGCGCCATCCGCACCGCCTATTGGGGTGGTCACATCAATTTCGAGGAGCGGATCATCCAATGGCAACCGGGACGGCGGCTTGGATGGTCGTTTGCCTTCACCAACAGCTCGCTCCAGGACTACACGGACCGGCATATTGCACCGGACGGGCAATTCCTGAAGATCGATACCGGCGATTACACGCTGACCCCTTTGGCCGCGAACCGGACGTTGCTGACCCTGCGGACGCATTACATCGCGAAGACGCACGTCAATCTATACGCCCAGCTTTGGGGCGAAATCCTGTTGGGCGACATTCAGAGCAATATTCTGGCCATTATAAAGCAGCGCGCCGAAGGGACAGCGAGCCAGGTGAACTGGGGCATACTGAATAGCCCCTAGTTTTCTAGACGCCTTTTGTTTGTCAGGATCTGCTGCCGTTCGAACTCGCGGGGGACGGCATGCCGATCCTGGCGAGCTTGCGCACCGGGTTGTAGAACATCTCGACGCAATCAAACACGTCCTGCCGGGCTTGGTCGCGGGTTTTACAGGTCCGGCGCCGGACGCGCTCGCTTTTGAGCGAGGAGACGAACCTCTGCTAAAGACCAGGGGCTACTCAAATGGCCATCGCCGTTATTTGGCATGCGCCAGCCTGGACTTGTGGCGCAGCAGGTTGTCGAGCGAAACGCGGCCGCCGCCCTTTGCCAGCAAAGGCAGGAGCAGGCCTGCCCAACTCAGGTGGGTTGGCCAGGCATCAGGATAGACGAACACCTCGATCACCAGCGTCATGCCGAGCAGGCCAAGTGCCCCGGCTCTGGTGAACAGACCGAGCACCAGCAGCGCCGAAAACAGGTGTTCGCAAATGGTTGCCGCATAGGCGGCGATGTGGGGCGGGATGAGCGGCAGGGCATAGTCGGTGGCGAAAAGGTCAAAGGTGCCGTCGGTAATCGTGAACCAACCTTCGACCTTGGCCCGACCGGACAGGAAGAAAATTGCCGCTGCACCCAGCCGGGCCACAAGCAGCAAAAGCCAGTCCGGCAACAGCTGCCCGGCTAGATCGGTAGCGCGCTGATAGTGAGTCATCAGCATTTTCATCGTTTTGGCCTCCAGCAACGGGGCATGCGGTGCGACCCGGACGGCTTGGCATCGGCGCCCGGGCCCATCAAGGTCAGCCGCGCGGGGTGAGCGAGCCCATGCCGTGCGGGGTCTTGATCGCGGTGCAGGTCCCGATCTTCACGGCTTTCCAGGCGTTGCCCTGGTAGTCCTTGACGGAAGTTCCGGCACAGCTGGTGCCGGCACCGGCCTTGCAATCGTTCTTGCCGGCGAGTGCCACGCCATAGCATTTCTCCGTCTTGGGGGCGTCGGCGGCGTGAACGCTCGTTCCGGCCAGCGCGACAGACAGCGCGACGGCGGCGGCGGCTTGGGTAATGGTCATGATGAAGCTCCTGCGAATGGAAAAGCGGTGTTGCCCGCCCGGACGGTGATCCGGTCCAGAACGGCAAGGGGCAATTCGCAGGCTGGGCGGAACCGGTTACAGAATCTTTTTTCGTTTTTTTGTGATCGGGCGTGTAACCGTTGGGCAGCTTGCAGCGAAGCATGGGGCGGGAGCATACATGCGAGCGGACGAATCCCAACTGAAGGCGTGGATGATTGGCGGACTGGACGGCGACACGGCCTGCCAGACCCAGTTCCTGCGCGCGCTCGTTCCAGTGCTCGAGGCGTTCTATCGCCGCCGGATGCGCGACGGGCGCGACGACATCGACGACCTTGTCCAGGAAACGCTGATCGCCGTGCACACGCGCCGGGCAACGTTCGACCGGGATCGCCCGTTCGGTGGCTGGCTGTTTGCCATCGCGCGCTACAAGATGGTCGACCATTTTCGGCGCGGCGGCCGCACCTGCACGATCGAAGGGCTGGACGACATTCTTGTCGCCGAAGGGTTCGAGGATGCCAGCAACGCGCGGTTGGATGTCGACCGGCTGCTGGATGAACTGCCACCCAAGCAGTCACAGGCGATCCGCGCAACCCGGCTCGAAGGTCTCAATACCTCAGAGGCGGCGGCGCGGGCAAAGATGGGGGAATCAGACGTAAAAGTGTCGGTGCACCGCGGCTTGAAAGCGCTCGCGGCCCGTATCAGAGGCGAGATCTAGGATGAACACCGACGAACTGATCCAGGCGCTGGCCAAGGACGTGAAACCCGTGCCGCGTCATGCCGTCGGGCGTCGCCTCGCCATCGGGATCGGCGCGGGGGCGATCCTTGCGCTCGTGCCGATCGTGTGGCTGCTGGGGCTGAACCCGCAGCTGGCCCTGGCCATCCAGCATTACTCGTTCTGGATGAAGTGGGGCTATACGGTCTCGCTGGGCAGCTGCGCGGTCGTGGCGACGGCACGCCTTGCCCGTCCCGATAGCGGCAAGCTCGGCTGGATGTGGCTGATGGTCATCCCGGTCCTGTCGCTTGCCGTAATCGGCCTTTTCGAGATGAGCCGAGCACCACCGACACAGTGGCTGGCGATGTGGCTGGGCCACAGCTGGACCGTATGCTCGTCGCTGGTGTTCTTGCTGTCGATGCCGATTTTCGGCGGCCTGCTCTGGTCGTTCCGGCATCTTGCGCCGACCCGGCTGCGAGCGGCGGGCGCAACGGCGGGGCTGACGGCCGGTGCCTGGGGCGCAACGCTCTATTGCCTCCACTGCCCGGAGGTTTCCGCGATCTTCGTGCTGACCTGGTACACGCTCGGCATCGGCCTGGCCGCCCTGGCGGGCGCGCTGGTCGGCCCACGCCTGCTGCGCTGGTAAATTTCGCGCTGCTGTAACCGCGCCCGGCACGGCGACGAATAGCAGGTGCCACACCCGGCACATGCACGTCCCAGGAGCACTATGATGAACACTTTCAACGCAAGCCTCAGCCTGGCTGCCTCGGCTGCCATCGTCGCCGTTTCGGCTGCTGCGGTTGCCACCCCGGCCATGGCTGCCAGCGGCGCAACCACGGTTCACTGCTACGGCGTCAACAGTTGCAAGGGCACGTCGGATTGCAAGTCCGGCAATCACGATTGCAAGGGCCAGAACGACTGCAAGGGGCAGGGCTTCAAGTCGCTGTCAGTCAAGGCCTGCAAGGCCGCCGGCGGGAGCCTGACCGAGCCCAAGTAACCCCGCTGAAGCAAACGGCCTGCGTGCTGCTGCCTGCGTCAACGGGCGGCGGCGCGCAGGTGCGAGGAGAGCGATCGTGCCACTACCCACCTTTTCCGGCTTCGGTCTTGGCCTGCGCAAGCCGCACTATGCCGAATTTCTGGAAACCGCCGTCCCGGTAGACTTTGTCGAGGTGATTTCGGAGAACTTCATGGTTGCGGGCGGGCGGCCAAGGCACATCCTGCGGCAAGTGCGCGAGCGCCACCCTGTGGCGTTGCATGGCGTATCGCTGTCGGTGGGCTCGGCCCACGGGCTCGATCCAGATTATCTCACCCGTCTGCGTGCGCTGGCCGACGAGATCGAGCCGCTGTTCGTTTCCGATCACCTCAGTTGGTCGCGCGCGCCGGGGTTCAATTCGCACGATCTCCTGCCGCTTCCCTATAATGCCGAAGCGCTGGAGACCGTTTGCGCCAATCTGGCGCGCGCCCAGGATGCGCTGGGCCGGCAATTGCTGATGGAAAATCCGTCAAGCTACATGACCTATCCGCAGTCGGACATGAGCGAATGGGAGTTCCTGCGCACGGTGGCTGACCGGACCGGGTGTGGACTGCTGCTCGATGTGAATAATATCCACGTTTCCGCAATCAATCACGGCCTGGATCCCATTGCCTATGTTGCGGGGCTGCCGCTGGATCGGGTCAGGCAGATCCATCTGGCCGGCCACAGCCAAGGCGAGACGTTGTTGATCGACACGCACGACCAGCCCGTCGCGCCCGCAGTCTGGGCATTGTTTGCGCATGTGATGGCGTTGGTGGGCCCGGTTGCGGTGATGATCGAGCGCGATGACAACATTCCGCCGCTGGCCGAATTGCTGGCAGAACTGGATCAAGCGCGGGCATTTGCCTCTCGCCGGATGGCAGCATGACGCTCGGCACGCTCCAGGCCGATTTTCGCGATTGGCTGGCGACCGGCTCGGATCGCGCTGCGGCCCGCTTTGCGCCGGATGCGCAAGCGGGCCTCCTGGTCTATCAAAACAACCATCGGGCCGCGTTGCTGGCCTGCCTGGCGGAAAGCTTTCCAAACACCGAGAAGTGGTTGAGATCAGAGAATTTCCACGCTTGTGCGGCATTCCATATCGATGCATGCGCCCCCGATAGCTGGTCGCTCGACCACTATGCGGAGAACTTTCCCAAAAGCCTCGCCGTGCAATGGCCCGACGATCCGGCCGTGGCAGAACTGGCCGCGCTGGAACTGGGATTGGCCGAGGCATTTGTGGGGCCCGATGCTGCCCCTTTGCAGGTGGCTTCGCTTGGCAGCATCGATTGGGACCGGGCCATGCTCAAATGGGTACCAACCGCCCGCTTGCTGCCCTTGCGGACAAATGCCCCGGCGATCTGGTCGGCCCACACGTCGGCACAGGACATTCCCATGCCGTGCTTGATGCCCCAGGTCACGACCGTGTTGATCTGGCGACAGGCGCACATCGCTTGCTTTCGCACGCTCGACTCTCTCGAAAGCGAATTTGCCCATCGGTTGCTTGGCGGAATGCGCTTCGATGCGCTTTGTCGAGAGCTCGCCTTTGCCTTGGGCGAGGACGAGGGCGTGCGCACTGCAGGCAACTGGCTTGGACGCTGGGTTGCCGATGGCCTGGTCGATCATAGCGTGGCCGCCTGACACATGGCATAGGCTGCGCTTTGAAATCGATCGCAGCTGGCCTGATGCCAGCCTGAACATGGGGGCTCAGGTTTTGGCGGCGGGTCTCCATGCGTTTCGGTACGCCCTTGGCGAGGTGCCCGTCACCCGTTTGAAGGCATTGCTGAACGCGCTTTCCGAGGTGTAGCCGACGGCCTGGGCGATCAGCCCAACGGGTCTGTCCCTTGTCTCCCGTAGCGCCTGTTCGGCAAGGCGCATGCGCCATTGCGTCAAATACGAGAGGGGGGTGACGCCCGCAACGGTGCGAAAGCGCTCGGCAAACGTCGTGCGCGACATGGCGCAGGCTTCCGCAAGATCGGTCAACTGCCAGGGCCGCGTTGGATCGCCATGAATCAGGCGGATGGCCGGGATCAGGCGGGGGTCGGCCAATGCCCGCAGCAAGCCTGCGCGATCCGCATGGGGGCTGCCGATGTGCGCGCGCATGACTTCGATGAAGAGAAGCTGCGCCAGTTGCCCTGCCGCAAGCCCCGCTCCCGGCAGTGCCGAGCGCCGTTCATCATTCAAACGGTCGAGCAGCCAGCGGAATGTTGCCGCTTGAGTCTGCTTGCCCCGAACATGGATCCATGGCGGCAACATACTGCCGAGCAACGGCCCGTTTCCGGGATCGAGCAGGACGTGGCCACCGATATGGGCAAAATCCCCGCCATCGCCGAGTTGCGCTTCGGTCCTGCCGGCGCCCGAGAACAGGTCCATAGCATCGAGCGCGGGAGCATCGGGATCGCTGGCGAGCACGAAGGCGCGCGGGGCGGACAAAAGCCCGACGTCGCCGGTTTCGAAATGGATCGGTGCTTCGCCATCGAGCGTCACCCAGCAATTGCCTTTCACCACAGCGAAGAACTTGATCGTCTTGGGCGCCGGAAAGCGAATGGCCCAGCGGCCGCCTGCGGTGAAGCCGCCGGTCACCAGGCTTTCCGCTTTCGCCAGTTTGAGAATGTCGGAGAAAGGATCAACGCGCATTTCCGTACTATCGCACATGAATACCGGACTTTGAAGCATTCTCCGTCCGCTGTGCCTGTCTTATCTACGCCGGCACCGCCAGCATGGAGAAACGGCAATGACGGAAAAGCAAGTGCTCGTAACCGGTGGCACGGGGTTCATCGCCCAGCATTGCATCATTGCGCTGCTGGGCGCTGGATTCCGGGTGAAGACGACCCTGCGTTCGTTGGCGCGCCGTGACGAAGTCCTCGCCAATCTCAGGACGGGCGGTGTTGAACCGGGCGATCGACTGTCATTCATCGTTGCCGACCTGACCGCCGACGCTGGCTGGGCAGAGGCAGCGGCGGGCTGCACTTATGCGCTCCATGGGGCTTCCCCGACGCCGTCTGGAACCCAGACGCATGAGGAAGATTGGGTTCGGCCAGCAGTGGAAGGCAATTTGCGCGTCTTGCGCGCGGCGCGCGATGCGGGGGTCAAGCGCGTGGTGCTCACCTCGGCGTTTGGCGCAATCGGCATGGGCCATGCACCCAACCACCGCCGCCCGTTTGACGAGACGGATTGGAGCGATCTGTCGGGCAAGGTGGCCCACTATCAGCGGTCCAAGACGCTGGCAGAGCGTGCCGCGTGGGACTTCATCAAGCAGGAAGGCAATGGGCTTGAATTGGCCACGGTCAATCCCACCACCGTTCTGGGCCCTGCTCTGGGGCCGGACTATTCGCATTCAATCCGGCTTATCAAGAGCATGCTCGATGGTCAGCCAGGCTGCCCCAAGGTCAACACTTGTGTTGTCGATGTCCGCGATGTGGCCGATCTGCACCTGCGCGCGATGATCGATCCGGCGGCCAAGGGCGAGCGTTTCCTGGCCACATCGGGGGAAAGCCTGTGGATGGTGGATATCGCCAGGCTTTTGAAAGTGCGCATGGGTCAGTCGGCGGCCGGAGTGTCGACCCGCGTTTTGCCCAATTGGCTGATCCGCACGATGGCTCTCTTCAATCCGGTGATGAAGAATGTGGCGCCGCATCTGGGCATCAACATGAATGCAAGCGGGGCCAAGGCCAAGCGATTGCTTGGCTGGTCGCCACGTTCGCGGGAAGAAGCCATCCTGGCGAGCGCCGAAAGCCTTGTGCGGTTGAAGCTGATCAACCCCTAGGCGCCCTGTGGAATTCGTCCACGGTGCCTAGGGCCATACCCTGAAACCCAGCGATGGGTGGGGGCGGGTTTCGTTGCAGTCCTGGCGCCACGCCTTGGCCGTAGTCAGGCATTGTCGGTTCTTAGAGGGACGGCCGGGCGATCACCACGGTACGCTCGCCCCGTGTCGGTCGATGAAGCGCAGGCCGGGGGTGCCCTGCTGCGCGATCAGCGTCGCAACGAGTTGGGGGATGGTTTCCTCGATGCTGAACGTGGCTTTGGGCCCGCCCATATCGGTCCGAATCCAGCCTGGTGCCATGAGCACCATCGCGCGTGGGTCGCCAGGCCGGCGGGCGGCAAAGCTGCGCATGGACTGGTTGAGCGCGGCCTTGCTGGCGCGATAGACTTCGAAGCTGCCCTTGGTGTTGTTGGCGATGCTGCCCTGGCCAGAGGACATGACGCCGATAACCCCGCCGGGACGAACCAGATCCTCAAACGCCTCAACCGCACGCATCACGCCGAGCGTGTTGGTGAGCATCACGCGCACGAATTCGTCTGTTGCCACCTCGGCAATCGTTTCGTCGGCCCGCCCGCTGGCGATGCCGGCGTTGACGAAGAGGATATCGAGCGCCTGCCCTGCCAGTTTGGCGTGCAAGCGGGCCAGTTGCTCGGGCACCGTGATGTCCAACCGTTCGATAGTGACCTGATCGGGGTGGGCGTCGGCCACATCGTGGAGGGCGGTCCTGCCATCGTCCCGCACGGTGCCGATCACGTGCCAACCCTTCTGGATGAACGCATCGGCCATCGCCAGGCCCAGGCCGCGCGACGCGCCCACCAGGAGGATCCTTCCTGCTTCCATGCCAAAGTTCCCGTACTGTTTCCTTTGACGGTTGTGGGCCTTGGCGGCGGGTTGCACCAGACGCGCGCCATGCAAAGCATGGTTGCGTTGAACGCTGCGCCAGTGGCCGCTAAAGCTGAGGCATGGCGCCGATCGATCTCAACCTGCTCGCTGCACTCGATGTGCTGCTGGCGGAACGCAGCGTGACGGGGGCGGCCAGGCGTCTCGGGCTGAGCGTATCGGCCATGAGCCGGACGCTCAGCCGGTTGCGCCTGGCGACAGGCGATCCGCTGCTGGTCCAGGCCGGGCGTGTGCTGGTGCCGACGCCCCATGCCGAGCAACTGGCCACGCGCGTGCACCTGCTGGCGCAGGAGGCGCGGGCGGTTCTCGGCCCGACGACTGGCTCGATCGACCCAGCGCTGCTGGAGCGCACTTTCACCATCCGCTCCAACGAAGGCTTTGTGGCCATGTTCGCGGCGGCGCTGGTCGTGGCGGTGACCAAGGCCGCCCCGCGCGTGCGCCTGCGCTTTGCCCCCAAGCCCAACAAGGCGGCGGCACCGTTGCGCGATGGGCAAGTGGACCTGGAGATCGGGACGACCGGCTCGTCAGCACCTGAAATGCGCAGCCAGTTGATCTTTCGTGACTGCTTCATCGGCGCGGCCCGAACCGATCATGCCCTGTTCGATGCCCCGATCACGCCCCCAATCTACGCGGCCTGTCGGCATGTGGTCTCTTCGCGGCGCGGCGCTTCACGTGGGCCGGTGGACGATGCCCTGCATGCGATCGGCTTGCGACGCGAGATCGCGGCAATCGTGCCAAGCTTTATCGATGCGTTGAATATCGCGCGTGACACGGACCTGGTCGCGCTTGTGCCACGCAGTTGCCTTCGTGACGGACAGGGCGCCGCCAGAGGGCTTCGGGGCTTCGCGCTGCCAGTGTCGACGCCGGAACTGACGATCAGCACGATGTGGCACCCCCGCCTTGATGCTGACCCGGCTCATCGCTGGTTTCGCCAGACGATCATGGCCACGTGCCAGGAAACGCTTAAGTCCTGACACTCCTATGGCGAGGCCTGCCGCTCCATGCGCAGCGGAACGCCGCCAGCCTGGCTTGCGCCTGCGGGCACGGGCGCCGCCTTGGCGCGCGGCCGGATAAGCCGGCTTCGCGCCGAACCTGCTTGGCTCGCATGAAAATTTGGTGCGCCATGTCACAAACCGCGGATCAGGCTCGTCATGACGGCATCCCCCTCTGAAAGGATGTCCATCATGACCCCACGTCTCGATCTCTACACCGCTTCGCCCGACGTTTTCAAAGCGTGGTTTGCCTTTTCCCTGAAGGTTGCGGAATGCGGATTGGAAAAGTCGCTGCTCGAACTGGTGAAAATCCGCGCGTCGCAGATCAACGGCTGCGCCAATTGCCTGAACATGCACACATTCGACGCGCGCAAGGCAGGCGAGAGCGAGCAGCGCATCCACCTTGTGGCTACATGGCGCGAGGCACCGTGCTATAGCGCCCGTGAACGCGCCGCGCTGGACTGGACGGAACACATGACGCAGATCGCCACCAGCAGGGCGCCCGATGCCGTTCATGCCGCCCTGGCGGCGCAGTTCACGCCCGCCGAGCAGGTACAGTTGACGCTGGCCATCAACGTCATCAACGGCTGGAATCGCCTGGCGGTGGGCTTCAACGTCTATGCACCCGAACTGGGCTGGCAATGAGCCAAACGGTTGGCCAGATCTTCGACGCGCAGCGGGCCACCCTGCTGCGCGTTGCCTACCGCATGCTGGGCACGATGGCCGATGCCGAGGACGTGGTGCAGGAAGCCTACCTGCGCTGGCAGGCCGTGGACCATGGCCAGGTGGCCACGCCGGCAGCCTTCCTGCGCCGGATCGTAACACGGCTGTGCCTTGATCACCTGAAATCGGCGCGCGTTCAGCGCGAGCGCTATATCGGGCCATGGTTGCCCGAGCCGACCGTGGACGAAGCGCTGGACGACGATGTGACCTTGCCTCTGCTGCTGGCGCTCGAACGGCTTTCCCCGCTGGAGCGGGCGGCGTTCCTGCTGCACGACGTGTTCGGGGAAAGCTTCGAGGAAGTCGCCCTCATCCTCGACAGGGACGAGCCGGCTTGCCGCCAACTCGCCCGGCGTGCCCGGCGTGCCCGGATGCACGTGCGCGATGCCCGCCCACGTTTTCCGATCGATCACGGCCAAGGCAAGGCCATCGCGATCGCCTTTTTCGAAGCATCCCAGAAAGGCGATGTGGCGCGATTGAGCGCTCTGCTCGCGCAGGACGTGCAGTTCCATTCCGATGGCGGTGGGAAGCGCCCGTCGGTGGCGCGTGTGCTGCACGGCGCGAGCGAATATCTGCGCGCGCAGATGGCCTTGGCGCGGTTGCGCCGTGCCCCTTCGGAACTCGTGCGCTTTACCGTGATCAATGGGCTGCCGGGGTTCATTACCAGGGAACCTGACGGCTTGCTGCAAACCACCGCGCTGCTGGTCGTGGATCGAGAGATCCAGGCGATCTACGTCATCCGCAACCCGGACAAGCTGCTGCGCGTCCATTGAGCGTTGGCCGCTGCCGGCGCGTTTCCACGCGCAGGTGTTGCCGCGCGGCCACAGGTGAAAATCTCTTTCGTGCGCCACAACAGGCCACTGGATCAGCTCCATCATATGTTATATAACATAACTTGAAGGCGCGAAACGCGCTGCAGGTGTGGAGAGGGAATATGACCGGATTTCGAGTGAAACCTTTGGTGGCTTGCGCGCTGCTGAGCAGCTCGGCCCTTTCATCGACCACGGCTTTCGCGGCGGAAACGACAGAGCCGGCCGCCGTCGCGACCGAGCCCGGCGTGAAAGACATCGTGGTGACCGCGCAGCGCCGGCGCGAGAGCGTTCAGAACGTCAACATCGCGGTTACCGCGCTTTCGGGTGAAGCGCTGACCGAAAAGCGCGTGAGCCGCGCACTCGATCTGCAGACTGCCGCCCCGGGCATCACCATTTCGCGCTCGGGTATCACCGACAGCTTCAACATCCGCGGTATTGGCCTGGCATCTGCCTCGCCCCAGGTGACCAACGGCGTTGCCACGTATATCGACGGCGTGTTCCAGACGCCGATCGTGTCCAACGGCCAGTTCTATGACATGGCCGGGGCCGAAGTGCTGCGCGGACCGCAGGGCACGCTTTCGGGCGCCAACTCGACCGGTGGCGCCGTCTATCTCACCACGCAGCGACCGCAACTGGGCAAGCTGGGTGGCTATGCCGCAGCCAACTATGGCAATTACAACAATGCCGGCATCAACGGGGCGCTGAACCTGCCGGTGGGCGACAATTTCGCCATCCGCGCTTCTGGCCTGTTCAACCGCCACGATGCCTGGTTCAAGGATGTCGGGCCGGCCAAGAACCAGCCGGAGCGGCTCAACGAGATCGACGGCCGCGTGCAGGCGCTGTTCAAGACCGGCGGGTTCCAGGCCAACCTGAAAGTGGAAGCGGTGCAGCGCCGCACCGGCGGCTTCGCACTGCAGCCGATCAACACCACTCTGGCCAACAATCCCTATGTCGTGGGCCGCACCAACACCCCTTGGACGGTCAGCTATGACTCGCCGATCGCCAATTTCGAGCGCGCGTTCGCCACGGTGCTGGAAGCGAAATACCAGTTCGACGGCGGGCTGACCGTGCGCTCGGTTACCGCGTACCAGAACAAGCGCCTCTCGGCGGTGACCGAAACCGACGCCAGCTCGATCAATCCCACCAACTGGTCCACGTATCCGGCGCTCGCCGCGCTGGGCAAAGTGCAGAACCAGGTGGTTGGCGCCAACAATGTGCGCGAGCGGGTCTATAGCCAGGAAATCAACATCATCTCGCCCGATAGCGGGGCGTTCAAGTATGTGCTGGGTGGCTATGCCCAGCGCAACAAGATCGATCTGCGCAACTGGAACAGCACCAATGGGGCGTTCACCACGTTGCCCCAGCCAATGACCAACAAGGTCCTGCTCGGCGTGTTCGGCCAGGCCAGCTACCAGATCGCGCCCAAGTTCTCGGTCGATGCCGGCCTGCGCTATTCGCATTTCCACGTCGATGGCTTTGGCGCGGTCTATCGCGCGGCGGCCGGCTCCACCATCGACCAGGTCCTGTCCACCCCGCCGGTGGGCGCCACCGTGCTGGTGCCGCAGACCGGCAGCGAAGGCGATGGCCGCATGACCGGCAAGCTGGCGCTCAACTTCAAGCCCGATGCCGACAACCTGCTCTTCGTGTTTGCCGCGCGCGGCTACAAGAACGGCGGCATCAATCCGCCGGGCGGCACGTTCGCCCCGGAAACGGTGTGGGATTACGAAGCGGGCTGGAAGTCCACCCTGTTCGGTCGCCGCGTGAAGACGCAGATCGGCGCGTTCTACATGAAGTACAACAACTTCCAGATGGACGTGATCAACCCGCTGTCGGGGCAGAGCGGCGTGGTCAATCTCGCCAATTCCGATATCAAGGGCTTCGAGGCCAGCTTCCAGGGCAAGTTCGATGCCCTGTCGGTCGATGGTGGCCTGTCTTTTGTCGACAGTTCGCTCAGCGCGCTGTCGCTGGTCAACAAGTGGGCGATCCCGGCGGGCGTCAACACGCCGCAGTGCAACCCGGCGGGCACCCCCGGCACGGTGGGCACGGGCTGCTTCAACTATGTGATCACCAGCACCGCGGGCGGGCCCAACCTCTATAGTCCGAAGTGGACGTGGAACGTTTCGGCAGCCTATCGCATCGAACTGGGTGGGGATCGCACGCTGACCCCGCGCCTGGGCTATGCCTATATCGGTTCGCAGTGGGCTTATCCCACCTACCAGGCCTCTACCGACCTGATTGCCGCGCGTGGCCTGCTCCAGGGCAGTATCACGCTCGACATGGGGACCTTCAAGGCTGAGGTCTATGGCACCAACCTGGCCAACAAGTTTTACGTGGCCGGGCAGAACGGCAAGAACGAACTCTATGGCGCGCCGCGCGAATATGGCGTGCGCCTCAGCAAGACGTTCTGATGGCTTGGCTTGCCTCGGCAGGGCTCATGCCCTGTCGGCGCAGCCGATCAAGGCGGGCACCACAGCGCCCGCAGCAAGGGAACCAGTTCGGCACGCAGATGCTCTGGCACCGACGCATAGATGCGCGCCTCGTGGGCAGAGAATTCAGCCACGATGCGGGTGGCCAGTTCCTTGCCCGCGGGGCTGAGGTTCAACGTCTGGATGCGCCCGCGGCCGGGGCTGGTCACCACCAGGCCACGTTCCACGAAGCGGCGGATGATGGGGTTGAGGTTGGGGCGCTTGATCGACAGCAAACGCCCGCATTCCGCCTGCGACAGGCCCGGATTGCGGCCGATCAGAACCAGGATCGAGCCTTCCGAAACGCCCACGCCCATGGGTTCGAGATGCTGCGACAACTGGGCCAGGCGGCTGCTTGCCGCGCGGCGCAGAAGATAGC
This sequence comes from Novosphingobium rhizosphaerae, assembly GCF_050920675.1. Lineage (NCBI taxonomy): Bacteria > Pseudomonadati > Pseudomonadota > Alphaproteobacteria > Sphingomonadales > Sphingomonadaceae > Novosphingobium > Novosphingobium rhizosphaerae. The sequence goes on along the minus strand of NZ_CP137861.1, from coordinate 3,445,121 downwards.
CGGGATAGGCGAGGAACGGATTGTCCATGGAAATGTCCATCTCGATCTGATGCGGCCTGGGCAAGAGGGGCGCCGGCGGTTGCCCTGCGCGGACCGTGTTATTTAGCATAACCCAATAGCGATCAAGAACAGAGCGAAGGAGCGGCGATGAAGCACGATCTGGCAATGGCCCCGCTGACACTGGCAACGCTGCTGGCCTGGGCCAGCCCCGCGCAGGCCGCGCCCGTTTCGTCCGCGCAGGATTGCGCCGCCTTGTCCAGGGTGGCCTTTCCCGATGCGTCCACCACGCTGTCGCTTGCCGCCTTTCGCGAGGCGGCGCCTGCGCAAGCGCGCCCCGCAGAAGAAGGCCGGCCTGCATCATCCACGCCGGCCATGCCCGCCCATTGCGAAGTGATAGGCAAGATGCAGGAGCGCGCCGGTGCCAATGGGCAGACGTATGCCATCAAGTTCCACGTGCGCTTGCCGACAGGGTGGAACGGCCGCTTCGTGTTTCAAGGAGGTGGCGGGTCTGACGGCAACCTTGGCGATGCGGCGGGCGGCTTTTCCAGCCAGCCGGGCGTAACCGCGCTGGGGCAGGGCTATGCCGTCGTTTCTTCGGATTCCGGGCATGACAATGCGGTCAACACCGATCCCGCGCGCCAGGGCGTGGTGACGTTCGGCCACGATGCGCAAGCGCGCCACAACTATGGCTTTGGCTATATCGGCCCGGTGGTGAAGGCGGGCAAGGCGCTGATCCGCGCCTACTATCGCCGCGCGCCTGCGTTCACCTATTTCGTCGGCGGTTCCAAGGGTGGCCAGGAAGCGATGATGGCGGTGCAGCGGTTCCCGCAGGAATTCGATGCCGCCTTGATCGGGTATCCAGGTTTCCACCTTGCCCACGCGTCCATCGCACAGCTTTGGGATGGACAGGCCTTTGCCGCCGTGGCCAAGGCCATGGGCCAGGTCGGCAGCGATGGCCTGCCGCTCGTCAACAAGGCGATGAGCGACGAGGACATCCTGCTGGCGCAAGGGGCGATCCTCAAGGCCTGCGATAGCCTGGACGGGCGCACCGATGGCATGATCGAGCACTTCACCGCCTGCACCACGGCGCGTGTCGTTCCCGAACTCGCCAAGGTCACGTGCCATGGCGATGACCCGGCGCAAAAGACGCCTGATTGCCTGCTGCCCATGCAGGTCGCGGCGCTGCGCCAGGTGATGGGTGGGCCGCACACCCGCGATGGCAAGGCAATCTATTCCGACTGGGCGTGGGATGCCGGAATCGGCGCAAAGACGGCAAATGGCGTAACCCAAGGATGGCGCATCTGGAAAATGGGTTCCTATGCCTCTCCCATCAACAACGGCGCGTTGCTGCGCCTTGGCGCGCCCAGCAATTCGGCGGTATTCCGCTCCCCGCCGCTCGATGTGGCCGATAACGTCACGTCGCTCACCCGCTATGCGCTTGGCGCGGACATCGACGAGGCCTATCGCGCCGCGCATGTGCCATGGGGGCCGTTGCACGAAGCGCCGGTGGATTTCATGCACGCCGATGCCACTGATCTTTCGCCGTTCTACCGTCGCGGTGGCAAGATCATCCTGTTCCATGGCGTGAGCGACCCGGTCTTTTCCGTGCTGGACACGATCCGCTGGCTGGCGGCCGTGGATCGGCACGAACATGGCAAGTCGGCACGGTTCATCCGCTTCTACGCGGTGCCGGGCATGAACCACGGGCGCGGTGGCCCCGCCACCGATCGCTTTGACATCTTCTCCTCGCTGGTCGCCTGGCGGGAAAAGGGTGTGGCACCCAAGGCAATCACGGCCACGGCGGGCGAAGACAGCCCATGGCCGGGCCGAACCCGCCTGTTGTGCCCCTATCCGCAATGGCCCCATGCGCGGGCCGGCGACGGCGAAAGCGCATCGTCGTCTGTTTGTCGGGAGTGAGGCGGGAGCGCACTGTTCGCCCGCTATGCCGCGCGGGTGGCCGAACATGGCGGTGGCCTCATCGATTACCTGTCCACCGCCAACGAGGCCAACATGTCATTCGTGGCGCCGATGGGCGCGTGCGGACCTGATCGGGTCCGTTCAAGGCTGGCGCAGGACCGGGCTGGTCTCGGCTTCGGCCACGAGGCGCGCGGCATCGTCAGGTAGCAGCCAGCCTTCCTTTACGCGCCTCGCGGCCACGGCCTTGATCCGCGCGACGAACCCGGCGTGCGTGCCATAGCGTTCTTCGAGAGAGGGGCGCGGATCGCCTTTGGCCAGGCGTTCGGCGCGGGTGACGGCGAACGGAATGAAACCACCGGCAAACCCGCATGGGCCCCCTGCGCCATAGCCATGGGCCAGCACGTTCCAGCCAAGATACGTGCCCAGTGGCACCAGGTGCTGGACCGAAGGCACCCCACCGCCCAATTCGTTGCCATCGCCATCCACGCGCGGCACCAACGAGCGAATGGTGCGGCGAATGGCCGGAGGTTGCCGGGTGATCACTCCGGATAGATCGGGATAATCGAAACCGGGGCCATAGTCGTAATCGAGCAGTTCGTTCAACTTGCCGTCCGGCACCGGCGCACCGGGGATGGCTGGCCAGCCCATAGTGGCGGCCGTTGGCGCGACGAGATCGCCGTGGGCCAACGTGGGATACTGGCTGGGTGGCGGGGGCCGGCCGGTGCTGACCCATTGCACCAGGCGCTTGAGCAGCGCGCGCATGGTGGGCAGCGAGGGGTTGGGATTGTTGGGCAGCACACAGACCGGTGCCCCAGGCCAGGGCTTGTCACCATCGAGCGAAATGCCCCCGGTGTAGGAGCCGCCATGGGTAACGCCGGGAAAGTAATAGCGGCGCACGTTGGCCGTGATCGGCACATCCGCCCGCGCATCGGTGCCGACCAGCGCCGGAGAAAGCCGTAGCCCCCACAGCTCGGTAGAACCGAACGTCTCCATGATCTTGGGGCAGGTGTGTGTGGCGGAGCAGCGGTCGAGCAGGCTGTGTCGCCCACGCCCGCGCAAGGTATCGGCATAGCGCGTCCACCACAGGGTGCCCTCGCTGCCAGGCTCGAACAGGGTGGCCGCTCCGCCGGGCACGGCAAAGCGCAAGTTGAGCGGCACCTGCCGCGCGGCGATATTGGGGTTGGCGCCATCGAACACCCGCGCGCCGGTTTCATCCTGGTTGAAACCGAGGTTGATGAAACTCTTGACGAAATTTCCCGATTGCGACGTGCCGCTGACCACGCTCCAGCGAACTTGCCCGGCCAGCGGATTGGGCGTGCCATGGTCATCGGTTCGGGCATGGCGCAGGAAGGCGACAAGATCGCGCGTGGCGGCAAAGCCGATACCCAGCACCAGCGGGTCACGCGCCTGATAGACCAGGGTATAGGCCTGGCCGGGATCGAACCCACCTTTGAGGCAGATGCGCGCCGGATCGGGCGTGCCGGGGAAGGGCGCGGCGCGGCAATCGGCAAATGCCCATTGATCCGGCGGGATCGGCTGCAACGGGGCGGCATCGCTGCCCTGGCGATAGAGCCGGGCATGGGCCGGGTCGAGATCAACGGGCAGGGGGCGCGGCACCGGGCGCCCAATGCCGCCGGTCAGCCCCCAAGTGCTGCCCGCCAGATCGGTGGCGCGGGCAAGGGCCAGGCCGGTGAGGCCCTTGGCCGTGGGCACGGTGGCCGTCTGTACGCCCGGCGCCGGGGCGAGATCGCCCTGCCAACCGCTGATCACGCGGATGTGGCCATCTTCGTCCGGGCCAACCTTGCCATTGCCACGATTGGGAACATCGTAGAACAGCACGCCGCTGCCGCCCTTGAGCGGCCGGGCGATGGCAAAGGTGGCGCTATAGGCCACTCGGCCATTCGGCTGGCGTGGCGCTTGCGCGATATCGGTGATGATCGCATCGCGCTGGGGCGAAACATCGCCCTCGAACGTGCCGGTGATGATCTCGTAAGGGCGCTCTCCGGGCGTGAGCGGAGCGGGTGTGCGTGTCTCGACATGGATGGCCGTGACCCGCGCCTGCGCGCCAGAGGCAAGGGCCAGCAGGGCACCGCCGAGCAGAAGGGCGCTACGCATCGTCGATCTCCATATCCAGCAGTTGCGCGCCCAGCGTCTTGCCGTGGGCATCGAGCGCCAGCGAGCGCGTGACGCCGCCCGAGAGCACCCCGTGCAACACGAAATTCACCGCGCCCAGATTGGGCAGCACGAAGCGCTCGATCCGCTGCGGCCGCAGCGTTGCAAGGTGCGCGGCCACCCGTTCGGCGCTCAACAGCCTTTCGAGCCGCGCGAACTGGGCAGCATCGCGCACGAAGACGCAGATCTGGGAAGTGTCGCCCTTGTCGCCGGTGCGGGCATGGGCGAGGTCACGCAGCTGCATCAGCTGACCCCGTGGACAATGGAAGGCGTCACCGTCTCGCGCCCGATGAGGATGGAGGCAACGGCCACCACTTCGCGCAGCGTGGTGGTCACGCCGCCGCCGCCAGAGGGCCCGTTGAGATAGAGCGCCTCCACTTCCGCGCCGATTTCTGCCGCGATGGCGCGGTCGGCGCAGCGAGCGGCAACGCGCGCGCGCACTTCGGCCGGATCTGGCGCCCGGCCCGTGACATTGGCGGAGTTCACACCGATGAGGTCGTAGCGGACTTCATCGAGCGGCAGGCCTAGCAAGGCCAGCCGCTCTGCCACGATATCGAGCGCCAGTTGCCCACGCGCCGCCGCGCCCGGCCCGGCATAGCCGATCTGCCCTTCGCCCACGAAGCCGTCCTCATAGCCGACGGATACCTTGAGGGTTTCGGGCCGCGGATGGCCGGTAACCCCGGAAACCGCAATGCGATCGGGCCCGGCCTGCGCCAGTTGGAGCGTGGTGAAATCGGCGACAACATCGGCCTGCAGATAGCGGGCGGGATCGAGGATTTCGTACATCGCCTGCTCTCGCGCATTGGCGAGCGTCAGTTGCCCGCCCGTGCCGGCCACCTTGGTAAGCACGGCATTGCCGTCTTCGCCCACTTCGGCCAGCGGAAAGCCCAGCCGCGCCAGGCCGGGCACGTCGTTGTAACCCGGATCGGCAAAGTACCCTCCGGTCAGTTGCCCGGCGCATTCCAGCAAGTGGCCAACCACCGTCCCTCGCGCCAGCCTGGTCCAATCGTCTTCGGCCCAGCCGAACGCATGGATCATCGGCGCCAGGAACAACGCAGGGTCGCACACCCTGCCGGTGAAGATCACCTGCGCGCCTTCGGCCAGGGCACGCGCAATGGGAAAGGCGCCGAGATAGGCATTGGCCGAAATCGGCGCCAGATCGGCCAGCGAACCTTCGCGGTCGATCAGCGGGTGATCCTGGCCCGCAATGCTGGTCAGGACATCGTCTCCCAGCACGGCGGCCATGCGAATGCCGCCCAGGCCCATCTCGCGCGCCACGTCGAGCGCGGCGTTCATGGCCGCCAAGGGATTGGCCGCCCCCATGTTGGACACGATACGCACGCCGCGGGCCATGGCCGGGCCCAGCACCGCGCGCATCCGACGCGCCAGCCGGGGATCATAGCCGGCGGACGGGTCGTGCCGCCGCGCAAGTTGCGCCAGGGCAATGGTGCGTTCGGCCAGGCATTCGAAGCAGAGGTAATCCAGTTCGCCCCGTTCGACCAATTCGACGGCCGGCTCGATCCGGTCTCCGGCAAAGCCGGCCCCGGCACCGATGCGTATGCTTCTCATGCTTTTCTCACTCATATGCCGATCAGGCCGATGCCCAGCGCCGCCACGGTCATCACCAGGGTGGCGCCCAGCAGCCAGGGAAAGGCAAAGCGCTGGTGCGCGCCCAGTTCGATGCGGCTCAGGCCTGCCACCAGGAAGGTGGCCGGGGTCAACGGGCTGATCGGAAAGCCGACCGTGTGCATGCCGAGCAGCGCGGCCTGGGCCACCTGCACGCTGGGCACGCCGAAATGGCCGGCCACTTGCGCCACCACCGGCAGGACGCCGAAATAGAAACTGTCGGGATCGAACACGACGCTGAGCGGCATGGCGGTGAGCGCGACCAGCAGCGGAATGCTCCGCCCCATGCCCTCGGGAACCAGCGCGACGCTGGATTGCGCCAGAGCATGGATCAGCCCTGCGCCGTTCATGATGCCGGTAAACGCGCCCGCTGCAAACAGGACGCCGGCCATCATCATGGCGGGGCGGGCGTGTGCCTCGATCCGCAGACGCTGCTCTTCGGCACGCGGATAGTTGATCGTCAGGACCAGGGCGAAAGCGACCATGAAGACGACGGCCGGCTCTGCCACGCCGGTGACCATCAGGGCAATGACCGCGAGCGTAATCGCCAGGTTGAGCCAGAACAGGCGCGGGCGGTGCAGCGGGTCCGCGGTCGCCGGGGCGGTCGGCACGGCATCGGCCGCCGCTGGCGCGCCGGGCAAGGCGGCCAGGCGTCGTTCCTCGCCTCGTCCCATCCACCACGCTGCGGCGAACACGAAGACGAGGCCGACCAGCTGGACCGGAAGCATCGGCGTGAAAATCTGGGCCGGGGTAAGATGCAGCGCGGCGCTGGCGCGCAAGGTGGGCCCCGTCCACGGCAGGAAATTGACGCCGGCAGCCAGCGAGGCGCAGCAGGCCAGAATGCGGCGGTCCATGCCGAGTTGGTCGTAAAGCGGTAGCATGGCCGGCACCGTGATCAGGAAGCATACCGCGCCCGACCCATCGAGATGGATCAGCAAGGCCAAAAGCGCGGTGCCCATGGTAATGCGCGACGGCTTGCGCCCCACCAGGCGCAAGACCGCGCCTACCAGTGGGGCCAGCAGTCCGGCATCGCTGACCACGCCGAAGAACAGGATGGCAAAGACGAACATGCCGGCCACCGGCGCGATCTTGGTCACGCCCGCGATGATCCAGCCCGGAACGCCGGCCCCCTGGCCCAGCAGGATCGCGCCGATCACCGGCACCAGGATCATTGCCGCGAGCGGGGAAAGCCGGTTGGTGAGAATGACCGCCAGCATCACGCCGACGATGGCCAGCGCCCCCAGCGCCAGAACCCCCACGGGCAGGACGGCTGCAACCGACATCAGCATGCTCCCTTGGCGGTCAGCAGGCTCAGCATGTTCTGGGCGGCGGGGGAGGGGCTGCGGCCCGACAGATGGGCAATGCCGATCACTCGTTCGGCCCGGCTGTCATCCAGGCGATGCCATTCCAGATCATGCGCCCCCACCATGGGACGGCACGAGAGCGGCAGCGCGCTGATCCCCAGGCCCGCGGCGATGAAGGCACCCAGCGTGGCGGGCTGTGCACATTCATAGAGCGGGCGCGGGGCGAGCCCGGCGCGGGCCAGGGCCGCATCGGTGATCTGGCGCACGCTGCTGGTGGGCGCCATGGCGATGAAGGGGGCATCGGCAAAGCTGTGCCAGCCGGGATCGGCCGGTGCTTCTCCTGCGCGGCAGACCAGCGCGCAGGGATCGGTGAACAGCGGCACGAACGTGAAGTCCTCCCCGGCGTCGTCGGGCGGAGTCATCACCGCCAGATCGATCAGCCTTTCGCGCAAGTTCTGGTAGATCGTGCCCGCGAGCCCCTCGCGCACCGTGACATCGACACCGGGCCAGGCATCGCGAAAACGGCTGAGCACGCCGGGCAGGTCGCCCACGGCATAGGACGGCAGCACGCCCAGGGCGATCCGGCCGCGCTGGCCCGACAACGTCTGGCCCAGTTGATCGAACGCGTCGTCGAAATCGGCGATCAGGCGCTCGGTCAGCCGCAGCAGGTCTTCGCCAGCCGGCGTGAGGGCAACATGGCGGCGGTTGCGATCGAACAGCCGGGCGCCGAGATCTTCTTCCAGCAGGCGAATGGTGCGCGAAAGGGCCGGCTGCGACACATGCACGAGTTCTGCCGCACGGCTGAAGTTGGCCGCCTGGGCGAGGATGCGGAACTGGCGCAAAGTGGAAAGGCTGGGGGTGCGGGGCATGCGGAACCTGTGCGCCAGAGGGAACCGCACGGGCGATCGTGCGGCCGGCGCATGGTGGCGGGCGCTGCGCGCGTCGTCCAGCAGGCAGGCGGCAAAGGCGCCGGCCCCGGCTGGAATGCTGCGCTCAAGCCCGCCACCCATCGTCAGAACTTGGCCGCGATGCGCGCATAGACCTGCCGTCCGAACGGATCGGCGATCGAGGGCAGGTAGCCGTTGTACTTGGCAAATCCGGGCGCGGTGTTGAACATGTTGATCACGCCGAGCGTGAGCGCATAGCGATCTTCCTTGCCGAAATTCAGGCTATATTGCGCGTCGAACACGGAAAAGGCGCTGACGCTGGTGGCGACGGTCGGCACCACCGCGCCGCTGCCCGAGGTGTTGAGGCTTTGCCCGTAATCGTCCTTGACGCCGGCGGTGTAGCGCCAGGTGAGGGACAGCGTGTGAGGGCCATACCCGGCGTCGATGCCGGCCACGCTGCGCCAGCGTGGCGCGGCCGAGGATGACGTGGGCGATTGGGTGAAGGCATTGCGATAGCCTACGCCATCATAGACGACCGAACCCGTCACTTTGCCGTTGGCATCGCGCAGCAGCACGCCGGTATCGACGTCATAGGCCAAGAGATAGGTCAGCGTGTCCCGCAGCGTCAGTTGGACGGGGCCGGCATCGAACGCATATTGGCCCTGGAGATCGAGGCCGGCGGTCTTGGTGCCGCTGGGCGCGTTGAAGCTGGTCACGATCACCGATTGCAGCGTGCCGGTCAGCGGATCGCGGATGACCGCGCTGCCGTTGGGCGCGGTGTTGACCACCTGCTGCGGGTTCTGCGTCGAAATCTGGTTGTTGAACTGATACTTCCAGTAATCGATCGAGAAGCGCGCGCCGCGCTTTGGCACGAATGTGGCGCCGATGTTGTAGACCGTGGACGACTGCGGCTTGAGATCGGGATTGCCATAAGTCTGGATCGTGCGGAACGAGGTGGTGCCATCGACCGGGTCGGTGACATTGACCACGTTGGTGCCGATCAACGAGGCCGATCCGTTGGCCAGCGTGGGCGCCTGGAATGCCTTGCTGTACGATCCGCGCAGCGAGAACCATTCGGTCGGGCGCCAATTGGCCGCCACCTTTGGCACGGCCTTGCTATAGCCGCCGGCGTCTTCGTATCGCGCCGCCAGGTTGAGCGTGAGGCTGTCGATCGGCTGGTAGTTCGCTTCGGCAAACACGCTTTTCACTTCGCGCGAGAACGCGGTGTTGAGATGCTTGCCCAAGAAGCCGCCATAGCCCGAAAGCAGCAGGTCGGAATACGTGGTGGTCGATTTCTCGCGGCGATATTGCGCGCCCAGCGCCACGTTGATCTCGTGGCCGGCGATGCTGGCCAGCGGGCCGTTCACCACCGCTTCGGCAATGTAGTATTCGCGCTTGAAATCGGTGAAGACGTCGCTTTGCAGATTGTGGATCAGCGAGGGATCCATCTGCGCAAGGTTGGCCTGGAACGGGCTGTAATAGAGGCAACTGCCCTGTCCGGCCACGGCGCCGCTACCACCACCGAGGAAATTGGTGTTGCAGTTAGGGCCGCCATAGCCGCGCAGGGCGGCCTGGAACAGGTTCATGTCGGTATCGCGATCGCGCGCGATGGTCTGCGAGGCCGAGTAGGTGCCGGTGGCCAGGTACTTCCATCGCCCGATCAGGCTGCCGCGCGCCCCGGCCACATAATGCTGCTGGTTCACCGTGTCGCGCATCACGCGATATTCGTAGCCACCCGGAAAGCCCTGAGCACCGATGACACGGCCATAGAACAGCACGTCCACGCCAAACGGATTGTAGGGATTGGACGCGGGCATCGTCGCATTGCCGGCATTCTGCGCATAGGACGGCACGCCAAACCGCTGGGAATCCTGATGGTAATAGCTGATTTCGGCAAACAGGGTGTTGGCGTCGTTGATTTCGAACGTAGTGTCGTTGTGGATGTTGATGCTGCGCGCGCGCGGCCGGATCGGGTTCTTGGGCTGGAAATTGTAGAGGCAGTTGCCCAGGCCGAACGTGGCGCCACTGGCGGGGGAATAGACGCTGTTGGTGCCATCCGCGCCGCAATTGGGGTCCACCACCTTGAGCGTGCCGGTGGCCGATTTGTTGGCATCGTAAAGCGCGGTGTAATCGTTGCCGTTGATCACCACATGGCCCCCGGTGGCGGTAAGCGGGCGGCCGGTCAGCAGATAGCTGCCGGGATAGCCGGCCGCCGTGGGGTTGAAGAAATTGGTGACCGCGCGATCGGAATTCTGGAGATTGTCCTGAAACCGATAGGAGCCCGAAAGCACGGTGTGGAAGCGATCGTTGCCCACGCCCAGCATGGCCTGCGCGTTCCACGCCGGCGATTTCGCCACGCTGGTGAACTGGGCGCTGGCCTTCAGGCCGGTGAACCGGGTGTCGGTCAACACGTTGAAAACGCCAGCCACCGCATCGGCGCCATAAGTTGACGAAGCCCCGTCGAGCAGGACTTCGACCCGCTGGATCGCGATGTCGGGGGTAAGGCTGTTGAGGTTGACGTAATCGTCGCCGCCCTGCGGGGTCACGCGGCGGCCATTGAGCAGAACCAGGGTGGAGCCGGCGCCAAGACCGCGCAGGTTGGCAGAGCGGGTATCGCGCGTATCGGCGCCGCCCTTGGAAAGATCCTGCAAGCCCCCGGTGCTGCCGACGTTTTGCGGAATGAAGCGGGTGAGATCGCCGATCGAGGATGAGCCGGTGCGCGCGATGGCGGCGTTGTCCACCGCAAGAATGGGCGACGCGCGGTTTTCCTGGCGAATGTTGCCGAGGTAGGAACCGGTCACCACGATCTCTTGCGGCTTGGGTTCGGCCGGCGCCGGCTGATCCGCGGGTGGAGCCGATTGCGCCTGCGCCGTGCCTTCTCCGCCCATCACATAGATCGCCAGCGCAGAACCGACGAGCAGATTGCACCGGATCGTTGAAAAGCCCTTCATGTACACCTCCAGGTCACCATCGCCGAAGAGGTGTTGCCGCCGCAGCAGCCCGTAAGGCTGGCTCGCCTCGTTGCCCTCTCCACCATGGTGGTGTTTTGTTGTGGGGGCGGAATGGCGCGGCAGCGTGATCAAGTGAAATATAATGAACGGATCATCTTATAACCTGAAATTATAAAACGCCGCACCGGCCGGCCAGCGCCGCCGATCATGGCGATCCAACGGCCAGGCGGTGCGCAGCGCCCGGAACGGTGATCTCCAGGCATCTGCGGGAAAGATCGTTCTCGCAAAAGGCGTTGCGGGCAAGTAGCCCGCTTGCATCTTGGCGCCGCCGCTCCCACTTGGTGGGAATGCTACCGCACACTCGCGCGATGATCGCCGCCGCAGCCTACGCCTTCATCTTCGAAAAGAAGGTGGCAGGTGTCCACGACCATACGACCGGGCAGGACCTGCAAATCGCGGCAGAGGTTCGGGGCGGCCGCCTCCAAGGCCAAGACGGCGATCGTTCGGCCAAATTCGGCGGCACCCTTCCCGAGTTGCACGATGCTGGCGACGATGCATTCGTTTCGCTCGAAATCGATGGCAACACGGCCCGTGGGTACGATCGCGGCTCGTCCAGCCACTATACACTGACGGCGGAGAGCCAGGTGCTCCAGCTTTACGACCACGCGGAACAAGCCTGGTTCGCCTATACCATCCAATCCATCTGAGCTTTGCTGGCCAAATGGCCAGAGCTTGCCGGGCGCCGGCGGTTGCCCCGGGGCGAGATGGCCCGCCCCGCAGGCTCGAAGAATTTGCCCACGCCGCCTAGCAGTCGCTTGCCTTCCGGCGGCGAACCAGGGTCTGGGCGTTGGTGTATTCAAGCAGCCCTTCGGTGCCGCCTTCGACACCCAGGCCCGATTGCTTCATGCCGCCAAAGGCCGCGAGCGGGCTGAGATGCTGGGTCTCGTTGATCCACACCGTTCCGCTGGCGATCTGCCGCGCCACGGCCAGCGCAGCGTCCTCGTCGGTGCCCCAGACCGAGGCGCCCAGGCCATACTCGCTTGCATTGGCGCGGGCGATGACCTCGTCCACGTCGCTGAACTTGAGCAGCGGCAGGATGGGGCCGAACTGCTCTTCTTGGACAATGCGGCTTGCTTCGGGCGGATTGTCCAGGATCGTCACCGGCACGAAATAGCCCGGCCCGGCGTGCGGTTCGCCGCCGGTCAGGAATTGGTAGCCCTGTGTGCGTGCATCGGCGATCAGGTCGCGCACGCGGCGAAATTGCACCGCGTTGTTGACCGGGCCAAGCTGCGTTCCCTGCTTGGCGCCGTTGCCGACTTTCACCGTGCGGGCATAGGCGACCAGTGCCTGCTTGAGCCGATCATAGACCCGTTCGTGCACGTACATCCGCTTGGTGGCGATGCAGACCTGGCCGTTGTTGGCAAACGCTGCCCAGAACAGCGGCTCGGCCAGCGCCTCCACATCGGCATCGGGCAGCACGATCGCGGGATCGTTGCCGCCCAGTTCCAGCGTGACGCGCTTGAGCGTGGCCGAAGCGCTCTGCATCACCCGGCGGCCGGTTGCGGTGGAGCCGGTGAAACTCACCTTGTCGATGCCGGGATGCTCGGTCAGCCAGGGGCCGAGCTGATCGCCCCCGCTGATGGTGTTGAGCACGCCGGCCGGCAGAATGCGTGCGGCCAGCTCACCGAATTTCAGCGTCGTCAGCGGGGTGAACGGCGAAGGTTTGAGGACCACGGTGTTGCCTGCGCGCAGCGCCGGGCCGACCTTGAACATCGCCAGCACCATCGGGTAATTCCAGGGCGCGATGGCGCCGACGACGCCGATGGGAACGTGCCGCGTCTCGCTATAGCGTTCCGGGCTGTCCTCGTTGACGGTGGCCAGCAGCGCCAGCCTGGCCGCCCCCTTCAGCCAATAGGCCGAGGCGAGGATCTCGGTCCGGGCGTCGGCATGCGGCTTGCCTTGCTCGGCAGTCAGCAGTCTCGCAAAACCGTCGATTTCCGCCACCAGCGCATCGGCCAGTTGCACGAGCAGCGCGCCGCGGGTGTCGATCGCGGTGGCCGCCCAGCCCGGAAAGGCAGACCGTGCCGCCGCGACCGCGGCATCGAGTTCGTCACGTGACGCATCCGGGGCGCGGGCGATCGCGGCTTCGGTTGCTGGATTGACCACGTCGAAGCCGTGTTTGCCGGTCACTGCCTGGCCGCCGATGGTCATCGAAAAAGACGCTTCGAACTCCATGTCGCTCTCCGTTTGGTCGGCGCGATGCCCTGCGGTCGCGCTCTTGCCGGGGGCGTATCAGATCGCCCGATGCCTGCCGTGCGGTGCGCAAGAAATGTCAAAAAGCGCGGCAAGTCGGTGCAACGCGCTGCGCGAAATGCTGCGCTACACCGTCAACTGGAAAAGGCCGGGACAGAGCCTTGAAACAGACGGAGAGGCACCATGAAAGCCAGGATCATCGCTGCGCTGCTAGCGGGGGGCGCGTCGACACTTCCCATGTCGGCATTTGCGCAGTCCACTACAGATGCCAACAGTGCGCCTGCCACGCCGGATCAGGCGGCGCCGGCAGCAACCAGCGGGATAGCCGGCGAGGGCGAGATCATCGTCACGGCGCAGCGGCGCGCGGAATCCATCCTGCGCGTGCCGATCGCGATTTCGGCAATTGGCGGAGACACGCTGAGCAGCAAGGGAATTACCAATTCCGCCAGCCTGGCAACCGCCGTGCCCAACCTGCAGGTCAGCAGCCCCTATGGCTCGACCCAGCCCAACTTCTCGCTGCGTGGCATCAGCGTGGCCAACGAATACAACTCCAACCAGGCGTCGCCGATCGGCGTCTATGTGGACGATATCTATCTCGCCAGCCGCACCGCGCACGGCATGGGCCTGTTCGACATGGAACGCGTGGAAGTGCTGCGCGGGCCGCAAGGCACGCTGTTCGGGCGCAACACGACGGGCGGCGCTATCAACTTCATCACCAAGACCCCCACGCTGAGTGGCAACCAGGGCTATGGCGAGGTTGGCTATGGCAATTTCAACACCTTCACCGCGCAGGCTGCGGTCGAAGCGACGATGGTGCAGGACGAACTGGGTGTGCGGATCGCCGGCAATTATGCCAAGGGCGACGGCCAGATCCAGAATGTCTATCCCGGCGGGCGCGACGCCAATTCGCAGGATACGCTGCAGGGCCGCCTGACGCTGCGCATGCGCCCGGGCAACGGGCCGCTCGATATCAAGCTCAAAGTCTATGGCGGGCGCGATCGCGGCAGCCAGGCGGCGGTGCAGGGGCTGCAGCCCTACCGCAGCGGGCTGGATTTCTTCCAGGTCAACGAGAACCGCATCGGCCTGAACAAGACCGAGGCCTATGGCGCCTCGGCCACGATCGCCTACAGCTTCTCGCCCGCGCTCACCTTTACCTCGATCACCTCGCGCGATGGCGGCAAGCAGAACCTGCAGCAGGCCGCCGATGGTTCCCCGCTCGACGTGCTCGACATCAACTGGCAGTCGAAATTCCAGCAATTCAGCGAGGAAGCGCGCCTCAATTATGACGCCGGCAAGCTCAAGCTGGTGGGCGGGGGCTTCTATGGCTGGGATGAGACGATCACCGACAACACGTTCAACATCGGCCAGGCGATCGCACCAACGATCAATGGCGGCTTCTTCCAGCACTATCGCCAGGTGCGCCGCTCTTACGCCATCTTTGCACAGGGCGACTATGCCCTGACGCCCAAGCTCACCCTCACGCTTGGCGCGCGCTACACCTGGGACCGCAGCCAGTACCGCGATGGCTACGCCTATCTGTTTGCCGGCGATATCGGCGGGACGCAGACGCCGCTGGCAACCACCGTGCCCTGCCCGACGGTGCCGGGGACCTGTGCCTATAACGCGGCGGCGCGCTATCAGTTGGATGGCCGCAACAACGCGCTCACCGGGCGTGTCTCGCTGGGCTATACGTTCGACAACGGCACGCTGGTCTATGCCAGCTACAACCGTGGCTATCGTTCCGGCGCGTTCAACGGCGGTGGCTATACCTCTTCGGCGGGGATCAACTACATCGAGCCCGAACGGGTCAACGCCTATGAAGTCGGCCTCAAGGGGCGCTATTTCGGCAATGCGCTGACGCTGTCCATGGCCGGCTTCTATTACGATTATCGCAACCAGCAGGTGCAGGACACGCGGCCGGGGCCCGTGTCCTACCTGGTCAACGCGCCCAAGGCCGAAGTCTATGGCGCCGAAGGCGAAGCGCGGCTGCGGGTGGGGCCAGGCCTGGTCCTCAACCTGGCGGCCGGGTATCTTCACGCCACGTACAAGGAACTGACGCTCCAAAGCACCAATCTGGCGGGCAACGACCTGCCGTTCGCGCCGCGTTTCACCGCGCAGGCGGGCGCTGACGTGACCGTGTTCCGCAATGGCAGCACCGGGCTGACGGTGTCGCCAAACGTCGCCTATTTCTCGCGGCAATACTTCTCGCCGTTCAATGCGGTGAACGCCGTGGGCACGGCGCAGCGCAACAGCGAATTGCAGCAGGAAGGCTATGCCAAGGTGAACCTCACCGCCGCGCTTACGATCGACCGCTTCACGATCAAGGCCTTTGCCAACAACCTGCTGAACGCCCGCACGTATGCCTATGGGCTCGACCTGCGCGGGGCGGGCTTTCCCTACAACTTCCTGGTTCCGGCCATGCCGCGCACTTACGGCGCGTCCATCCGGGTGGGCTTCTGACGATGAGCACGGCCATTCGCACCGACCTGAAGGATCCCGGCCTCTACGAGGCCGGTGTTCCCTGGGACATTTTTGCCGCGCTGCGCCGGGACGATCCGGTCCACTGGACACCCGAGGCCGACGGTGCCGGCTTCTGGTCGGTGCTGCGCCATGCCGACATCGTGGAGGTTTCGCGCCAGCCGCAGCTGTTTTCGTCGGCTTACGAAAACGGTGGCCACCGCATTTTCAACGAGAACGAAGTGGGGCTTACGGGCGCTGGCGAATCCGCGATCGGGGTGCCCTTCATCTCGCGCGATCCGCCGCTCCACACCCGCTATCGCAAGTTCATCATGCCCGCCCTGGCGCCCGGGCGGCTGGGAGATATCGAGGCGCGCATCCGCGAGCGGGTGGCGCGGCTGATCGATGCGATCCCGCTGGGGGAGCCGGTCAATCTCGTTCCGCTGCTGTCGGCGCCACTGCCGCTGATGACGCTGGCAGAACTGCTGGGCGTTTCGGGTGACCTCTGGCCCAAACTCTATGACTGGACCAACGCGTTCGTGGGCGAGGATGATCCGGAGTTCCGCCAGAGCCCCGATGCCATGGCAGCCACCCTGGGCGAGTTCTTCGCTTTCGCCCAGGACTTGTTCGACGCCCGCCGTGCCGAGCCGACGCCGGACATCGCGTCGCTGCTTGCCAATGCGGAGGTCGACGGCGTGCCGGTGCCGTTCCGCGATTTCGTCGGCAATCTCATCCTCGTGCTGGTGGGCGGCAACGAGACGACGCGCAATTCGCTCAGCCACAGCGTGGCCGCCTTTTCCGCCCATCCCGACCAGTGGCAGGCGATCCGGACGGATCGCGACCTGCTCAAGACCGCGACGGCCGAGATGGTGCGCTTTGCCAGCCCGGTGATGCACATGCGCCGCACCGCCATGGCAGACACGGTCATCGGCGGGCAGAAGGTGGCGAAGGGGGACAAGGTTGTCCTGTGGTACATATCGGGCAATCGCGACGAGCAGGTGTTTGCCGAGCCCGACCGCTTCCTGGTGGCGCGACGCGGCGCGGCACACGTCGGTTTCGGATCGGGTCAGCATGTCTGCGTCGGTTCGCGACTGGCCGAGATGCAGTTGCGCGTGGCCTTCGACATGCTGGCCGATCGTGTTACCTCTTTCGAAGTGCAAGCGCCGCCGCGACGGTTCCGGTCGAACTTCATTAACGGCCTCAAGAACCTCGACGTCAATCTGCGGCCTGCCTGAGGAGAGGCGCGATGGGCAACCGGCAGACGACGAACGAGACGATCATCGCCGACACGATCGGGCGCGCACCCGATCGCAGCGTGAACATCGGTGCGTGGCAGTTCGCGCGGTGGCGCCAGTTCATCGGCAGTTACGAATTGCCCGCGCTCGTCGATCCGGTGTTCGTGGTCCATGTCGGCGGCAAGCCCGATACCCGGTTGTGGGAAGCCGACCACTGGAGCGCGGCGCGCTCGATCCCTGGCTGTGCGACGATCGTGCCGGCGGGCTGCCGCACCGGCTGGCGGATCGACGGGGAACTGGATGTGGTCACCGTTTCCGTTCCCCTGTCGCAGTTGCAGCAGGAGCAGGCTTTCAGCCAGTTTCGCGAGATGCGCTTCGCCTTTGCCGATCCGCTGGGCATAGCGTTGACCCGGCAGATCCTGGGCGAACTCTACGGAGCGCCCACGCCCGAGCGCACTGCTTATATCGGCACGCTGCTCGATGCGCTCAAGGCGCACACACTGCGCGGTTCGGCATTGAGCAACGAAGGCGCGTTTCCCAGCGCGGATTTTTCCGCCTATCGCATCCATCAGATCATGAACGACATCCTGGCGCGCCCGGAAGCCGAGCACAGCCTGGAAGCGCTGGCTGCCAAGGCCGGGCTGACGCCATCGCACTTCTGCCGCGTGTTCAAGCGCGCGACCGGTGTGTCTCCCCACCAATATGTCATGAAAGCGCGGCTTGACCGAGCGCGCGACCTGCTGGGGCAGTCCGACCTGTCGGTGGCCCAGGTCGCCGACATGACCGGCTTTACCAGCCAGAGCCACTTCACCCGCGCCTTCCGCCAATATGCCGGCCAGACCCCGAGCAGTTGGCGACATCCCCCGCAATAGCTTCGAGGAACCTGATGCAGACTATCGCCGCCGTCGCCCGTGAGCCCCATGGCGCATTTTCGATCGAGACGGTGGCCGTGGATGCCCCGCGCGCGGGCGAAGTGCTGGTGCGCATTGTCGGGGTTGGGCTGTGCCATACCGATCTCGTGTTCCGCGACCAGTTCGTGCCCTATCCGTTGCCGGCCGTGCTAGGCCACGAGGGCGCCGGGATCGTGGAGATGGTGGGCGAGGGCGTCAGCGGCTTGCAGCGCGGGGATCGCGTGGTGCTGGGTTTTTCCAGTTGCGGCCACTGCCCGCGCTGCGATGAAGGACTGCCCAGCTATTGCCGCGAATTTCCTCCGCTCAACTACGCCGGAATGCGGCTGGAGGACGGCTCCAAGGCCTATGCTTGCGGCGATGAGGCGGTTTCTTCGCACTTCTTCGGCCAGTCGAGCTTTGCCGGGTACGCGATCGTGCGCGCGCGCAATGTCGTCAAGATCGACGATCAGGAAGCGCCGCTGGAAATCCTCGGGCCGCTTGGTTGCGGATTCCAGACCGGGGCTGGGGGCGTGATGCGCTCGATGGCCTGTCCGGAAGGATCGACGATCGCCATCGTCGGCGGAGGACCTGTCGGCCTGGCGGCAGTGATGGGCGCGGTGATCCAGGGCTGTTCGCAGATCGTGCTGATCGAGCCCGTGGCCGCGCGGCGGCAACTCGCGCGCGAACTCGGCGCGACGCACACGATCGATCCCGCCACCCAAGACGTGACTGCCGCGCTGCGTGCGCTGCTGCCACACGGCGTGGACTTCGCCTTCGACACCAGCGGCCGGGTGCAGGCGATCGAGGCCGTGCTGGGAGCGCTTACCGCGCGGGGGATGCTCGGGCTCGTCGGCGTGCCCGCGCGCGCAGAAGACGCCCTGGCGATCAACCTGGCCTGTATGATCACTTATGGCCAGCGCATCGTCGGGATCATGGAGGGCGACAGCGACCCGCAGCGCTTCATTCCCGAACTGATCGCGGCGCACCGGGCCGGGCAATTTCCGTTCGACCGGCTGGTAAAGACGTTTCCGCTTGCCGCGATCAACGAGGCTGTTCTGGCGCAGAAGCGGGGCGATTGCGTCAAGGTCGTGCTGATCCCCTAAGCTTGGCGCGCGCCCTTCAACCGGTGGGGGGCGCGTAGCGCTCGCGCAGCAGGCGCTTGAACAGCTTGCCGGTGGGCTCGCGCGGCAGGGCATCGGTAAAATCGATCCGGCGCGGGGTCTTGACCGAGCCCAGCTCGCGCCGGGCAAAAGCGCGCAGTTCTTCGGCAAGTGCAGCGTCGGCGGATATGGAAGGGGCCGGCTGGACCACGGCGAGCACCAGTTCGCCCATTTCCTCGCACGGGACCCCGATTACGGCCACGTCGGCGACGGCGGGATGGGTGACGAGCAGGTTTTCGATCTCCTGCGGATAGATGTTCACCCCGCCCGAAATGATCATGAAGCTCTTGCGATCCGAAAGGAACAGGAAGCCGTCACGATCGACATGGCCGATGTCGCCCAGTGTCGCCCAACCGCGCGCGTCATGCGCTTCCGCCGTCTTTTCCGGGTCGTTGAGATATTCGAACGTCGGCCCGTCGCTGAAATAGACCGAGCCGATCGCGCCTGGCGGCAGCTCTTGTCCCGTTTCATCGAGAACGTGCAACTGCCCCAGCACGGCACGGCCGACGGAGCCAGGCTTTTGCAGCCATTCCTCGCAGGACAGGGCGGTGATCCCGCAGCATTCGGTGCCCGAATAGTATTCGTGCACGATCGGGCCGAGCCAATCGATCATCGCGCGCTTGACGGGCACGGGGCAGGGGGCTGCGGCATGGACCACGGCGCGCAGGGAAGAGAGATCATGCGCGGCGCGCACTGCATCGGGCAGCTTGAGCATTCGCACGAAATGGGTGGGGACGAATGTGGCGTGGGTGATCCGGTTGCGTTCGATCAGGCGCAGGGTCGCTTGGGCATCGAACCTTTCCATCACCACAACCGTTCCGCCCAATTGCTGCACCGCCATGGCCCAGCGCAACGGCGCAGCATGGTAAAGCGGCGAGGTGGAGAGATAGACGGTGTGCTGGTCCATCCCATAAAGCGTGGCGCCCATCCGCATCAGCGGCGTTTCGGCGCCGATCGGCCCATCGGGCAGCGCCGGCATCACGCCTTTGGGGCGGCCCGTGGTGCCCGAGGAATAGAGCAGGTCGGTCCCGGCGCTTTCATCGGCGATCCGGGTTTCGGGCAGACGCGCGGCTGCGGCCTGCCAGTCGCCCAGTCGATCGTCGGCGCCGGTCCAGCGATAGGCGGCAAGGTTCGGCAGGTCGGCCAGCGCCGCCTGGGAAAGTTCGGCATGCTCGGCTGAAACCACCAACAGCTTCGCGCCGCAATCGCGCAGGATATAGGCGATGTCGCGCGGGCTCAGCTTGTTGGAGATCGCCGTCTGGTACAGCCCCGATCGCTGCGCGGCCCAGCCGAACACGAACACTTCGGGCGCGTTGGCGAACAAGGTGGCGACAACGTCGCCCCGCCGCAGCCCCAGTGCCCGCAATTGCCATGCGCTCTGGTTGGACAGCGCCTCCAGCGTGCCGAAACAGATCGTCTCGCCGGTTTCGGCCAGCACCAGGGCGGCCTTGTGCGGGTTGCGCGCGGCATGATCGGCCGGGTGCATGTTTCCTCTCCTTTGCTCTTGTGCTGGCGAGGAACCACGCGCGTGGGGCGGGCAGCAACCGGCGCGCAAGAAATGTCAAAATCCGCGCACCGCCCGGACAAAGCCCAATCGCCCGATGTTCGCTATTCCCCATTTCATCGCAATCCGGGCAACGGATGCCAATGGAGAGGCCACGTGATCCCCAACGAACCGCAGCGGCAGATCCGCGATGATGTCCACGCGTTCGCGCAAGCGCGGTTTCACCCCGCGACGCGGCCTGCGCAGCAGAAGGCAGTGCGCCCGCGCTGTTCCGCAATCTTCGCGTGCAAGGCGATCAAGCGCACCAGGAAGGAACGTCTGTGACCGGCCCAAGCATTACCGTCGAGCGTGACGGCCCCCTCACGATCATTACCCTTGCCCGGCCCGAGGCGCACAACGCGCTGCATGCTGCAGCACACGAGGAGTTGGCGGCAGCGTTCGATGCGTTCGCTGCCGATCCCGACCAATGGGTGGCGATCATCACCGGCGCGGGTGAAAAGGCCTTCTGCGCCGGCCATGACCTGAAGCAGCAGGCATCGGGCGGTGGCATGGCAACGCCGCCCAGCGGCTTTGCCGGCCTTACCGCGCGGTTCGACCTGGCCAAGCCGGTGATCGCGGCGGTGAACGGGGTGGCCATGGGCGGCGGGTTCGAGATCGCGCTGGCCTGCGATATTATCGTCGCACAATCGCGCGCGGTGTTCGCCTTGCCCGAGCCGCGGGTGGGGCTGGCCGCGCTCGCCGGTGGTATGCAGCGGCTGCCACGCGCGATCGGCCTGAAGCAGGCGATGGGCATGATGCTCACCGGCCGGCGGGTAGCGGCCGAGGAAGGGATGCGGCTGGGCTTTGTCAACGCGGTGACGGACGGAGACGTGCTCGCGCTCGCCCGGCAATGGGCGGCAGACATTCTGGCCTGCAGCCCAATGGCCGTGCGGGCGACCAAGGACGCGGTGCTGCGCGGGCTGGATACGCCGGCCGAGCAAGCCATGGCCGAACAATGGTCTTACCCCGCGCTGGAAGCAATGCTGTTGTCGCACGACGCGGCAGAAGGCCCGGCTGCCTTTGCCGAAAAGCGCGCGCCCATGTGGAAGGGCTGCTGACCATCGCCGTGGCGCCAGCATCGCCACGGGCCGCAAATCAAATTTTCAGGGAGTATGAGCATGGCTGAAGCCTATATCGTAGAAGCCGTTCGCACCGCTGGCGGCCGCCGCAACGGCCGCCTGGCAGGGGTGCATCCCGCCGATCTGGCTGCCACTGTGCTCAACGCACTGGTTGATCGCAGCGGCATCGATCCGGCGGCGGTCGACGATGTGATCCTGGGTTGTGTTACCCAGGCGGGTGAACAGGCCTTCGCGTTCGCCCGCAATGCCGTGCTCGCATCCAAGCTGCCGGTCAGCGTGCCGGCGGTGACGATCGATCGGCAATGCGGATCGTCGCAACAGGCGGTGCATTTCGCGGCCCAGGCGGTGATGTCGGGCACGCAGGATGTTGTCATTGCCGCCGGGGCCGAGAGCATGACGCGGGTGCCGATGTTCTCCAACCTGGCGTTCCACCAGCGTGAGGGCATCGGCATCGGCCCTGTCAGCCCTGCCATCGCCGCGCGTTTTGGCGTAACCGAGTTCAGCCAGTTCCATGGCGCCGAGATGATCGCGCGCAAGCACGGCTTCGATCGCGAGACGCTCGATCGCTATGCACTGGAAAGCCATCGCCGCGCCGCGGCCGCCACCAAAGCGGGAGCCTTTGCCGACGAGATCGTGCCAGTGCTGGTCGATGGCGAACCGCATCTGCGCGATGAGGGCATTCGGTTCGACGCGACGCTGGAGGGGATTGGCGCGGTGCGGCTGCTGCAGGAAGGCGGCGTGATCTCTGCCGCCAATGCCAGCCAGATCTGCGATGGCGCCAGCGGCGTGCTGGTGGTGAGCGCCCGCGCGCTTAAAGCGCATGGATTGACCCCGATCGCGCGGATCGTTGACCTTACCGTCACCGCCGGCGATCCGGTGATCATGCTTGAAGAGCCGCTGTTTGCCACCGATCGGGCGCTGCGCAAGGCGGGGCTCTCGATCGACGCGATCGACTTGTACGAAGTGAACGAAGCGTTCGCGCCCGTGCCGCTTGCCTGGCTCAAGCATGTCGGCGGCGATCCCTCGCGCCTGAATGTCAACGGTGGGGCGATCGCGCTCGGCCATCCGCTTGGCGCCAGCGGGACCAAGCTGATGGCCACGCTGATCCACGGGCTGCGCGCCCGCGGCAAGCGCTACGGACTGCAGACCATGTGCGAAGGCGGCGGCATCGCCAACGTCACGATCCTCGAGGCGCTGTGATGGCGCTGCGCACGCGGATCACCGAGCTGCTCGGCATCGAGCATCCCATCGTCCAGGGCGGCATGATGTGGGTGGGGCGGGCAGAGCTTGCCGCTGCCGTATCGAACGCGGGAGGGCTGGGCATGCTCACCGCGTTGACCCAGCCCACCCCTGACGACCTGCGGCGCGAAATCGATCGCTGCCGGGCAATGACCGATCGCCCGTTCGGTGTGAACCTCACCATCCTGCCCTCGGTTTCGCCACCGCCCTATGCCGCCTATCGCCAGGCGATCATCGAGAGCGGCGTTACGATCGTCGAGACCGCCGGCCACCGCCCGCATGAGCATGTCGCAGCATTCAAGGCGCATGGCATCACCGTGATCCACAAATGCACGGCCGTCCGTCATGCCCTGTCGGCCGAGCGGATGGGGGCCGACGCAATCTCTATCGACGGGTTCGAATGCGCCGGGCACCCGGGCGAGGATGACGTGCCGGGCCTGGTGCTGATTCCGGCCGCCGCCAACCAGGTGCGCGTGCCGATGCTGGCAAGTGGCGGCTTTGCCGACGGGCGCGGATTGATCGCGGCGCTGGCGCTGGGGGCCGAGGGCATCAACATGGGTACCCGTTTTTGCGCAACGGTCGAAGCGCCGATCCACGAGACGGTGAAGCGCTTCCTCGTCGCCAATGACGAGCGCGCGACCAACCTGATCTTCCGCCGCTTTGGCAATACCGGGCGGGTGGCCAAGAACAGCGTGTCTGACGCGGTGATCGCGCGCTCGCGCGATCCTGACGCGGTGTTCGAAGACATTCGCCCCCTGGTATCCGGCGCGCGCGGGCGAACGGCACTGGAAAGCGGTGACCTCGATGCCGGGCTGATCTGGGCGGGACAAGTCCAGGGGCTGATCCATGATGTGCCCACGTGCCGCGATCTGATCGAGCGGATCGTGGCAGAGGCAGAAACGCTGATTGCGGGGCGGCTGGCCGCGTTCGCGGCGCGATAGCGGGCACCCTGCAAAGCCCGCAACATGGTGTCACGCCGCTGCTGGTGCCGCAGGGGCAACGCGGGTCATGTTGCAGCATGGCGGGCAAATGCCTTTCATCGGGCCTAGACTCGCCGGCGCTTGCTCCGGCCCGGCCCCGCAGTGCATGGTTGGGGTTGTCCCCTTGCCAAGGCTCTTGCGCGCTTGACCGATCTTGCCCCCATTCTGGCGACCATCGCGGTCTATGTCGGCGTGTTGAGCGTGATCGGCTGGCGGGCAGACCGGCGGCCGGCATCCGCCGCGGGCGCGTCGGGGCGATGGCGCGGGATGCGCTATGGGTTGTCGCTCGCCACGTTGTGTTCCGCCTGGACCTATTTCGGCGCCGTGGGCGATGCCAGCGAGGGAAGCTGGCTGTTCGTCGCCAATGCGCTTGGCCCGGTCCTGGCGTTGACGCTGCTGGCACCGGTGTGGCGCCGTATCGCGCTGCTCGCCAAGCAGGAAAATGTCGGCTCCCTGGCAGATTTCCTCGCCGCGCGCTTTGGCAAGAGCCGGGCGTTGGGCATTCTTGCCTCGCTCGTGGCAACGCTCGCGGCGCTCCCCTACATCGCCCTGCAACTCAAGGTGCTGGCCGATGTATGGGGCTTTGCCTCCGCCCGCCGTGACAGCGAAGGCGCAAGTGCGCTGGCGATCGTGGTCGTACTGGTGGTTTTGGCGATGGCATTTGGCACGCGGCGGCCCAGCCTGACCCAGCACAGCCGCGGCTTCGTCAGCATGATCGCGGTGGAATCGCTGGTGAAGCTTGCCGGTCTTGGTGCGGTGGCAGCCTTGGTCGTCATGCTGATAGCCGGCGCAGTTGCGGGCGGCACGACGGCGGCGACGCCGCATCTGTCGGGCGTGTTGCCGCCCTTGCAGGCGGCCGCGCTGCCAAGCTTTGCCACGCTCACCGCCTTGTGCACGATCACCGCCTTTACGCTGCCGCGCCAGTTTCACCTGGGCTTTGTGACATTGGAGCGCGCCGAAGACATTCGGTGGGCGCGGCGGGTGGTTCCGGCCTATTTCGCGCTTTGGGTGCTCGCCACGCTGACGATTGCGATGGGCATCCGCGCCGGCTTGGGTGGCACGGGCGTGGCGCCCTACTTGCAACTGCTCGCCATTCCGATGCAGCGCCAGGAAAGTGTCGTGTCGGCGCTGGCGCTGCTCGGCGGCCTGTCGGCGGGCGGGGCGATGGTGGTGGTCGAACTCACGGCCATTTCGGCCATGGTGTCCAACGAGGTAATCCTGCCGATCCTGGCGGGCCAGTTGCGCCGATGGCGTGCGGACCAGGCGATCGGCGCCGTGGTCGTTGCCGTGCGCCGGGTCACCGTGGTGCTGCTGGCCGCCCTGGCCTGGTTCTATTACCTTGGCATTCGTGACATCCAGAGCCCGACCGAGCTTGGCCTTACCGCGCTGACCGCGTCGGCACAGCTGGTTCCGCCGCTGATCGGCGGGATATACTGGCGTCGCGCCCACGCGCGCGGCGCCATTGCCGGGGTGGCGGCGGGCATCCTGGTCTGGCTGGGCACGATCGCCATCCCTGCGTTCACCGCGGCAGCCGGGCCGGTGTCGGGGGGCGGCAGCGGCATGTGGCCGGTGGCGCAGGCGCTGTTCGTCAACCTTGCCATCTTCGCCAGCCTGCTGATCAACACCGCGTGCTTCATCGCTTTTTCCCTGGGCGCGCGGCCGCGCCTGATCGACGAAATCCAGGCCAACCGGTTCGTGCTCGATCCCGTGGCCGTGGACGAGCGCGGTGGCCATGACATCGGCGCCAGTGTGGGTGACTTGCGCCGGCTGCTCGAACAGTTCATCGGCGTGGCCGAGACCCAGCGCACGCTGGCCGATTTCCACGCGCAGTCCCGCCGCACGATTGCGCCCGATGCGGCGCCGGTTTCGCCCGCGCTGGTCCGCGCTGGCGAGCGCGTGCTGGCCGGCGTGATCGGGGCGCCCTCTGCACGCAACGTGGTGGCGATCGCCATGGCCCAGGGCGGCCGGGATGCCGAAGAGATCGGTCGTATTCTCGATGAGGCCAGCCACGCCGTGCAGTTCAGCCGAGAACTGCTGCAGACCACGCTGGAAAGCCTGCCTCAGGGGGTCTGCGTGCTCGACGCCGAAGGCCAGCTTGTGGTGTGGAACGCGCAGTACATGGCCCTGATGGGAATTCCGCCCGATACCGTGGCCGTGGGGCGCAGCCATGGCGGGCTGCTTGCGGCCGCCGGCCTTGCGCAGATGCAAGGCCCGGCGATGCAGGCCAAGACCGAGATCACCCGTGCCGACGGGCGCGTTCTGGCCGTCTCCCGCAAGGTGATCGCCGGGGGCGACGTGCTGCTGACGGTGGACGACGTGACCGAGATCAAGCGGGCCCAGGCGATCCTGACCCAGGATCGATCGGTGCTTGAGAAGCGCGTGGACGAGCGCACGCGGGCGTTGACGCATGCCAACAGCGCGCTGGAAGAAGCACGCCGCGCGGCTGAGCAGGCGACCCGGGCGCAGCGCCGTTTCGTGGCTGCGGCCAGCCACGATCTGGTGCAACCTATGCATGCCGCGCGCCTGTTCATCGGCAACGCCACGCTGGGCGTCAGCGGTGCCGAGCAGCGCGATCTGCTGGAAAAGGCGGACCAGGCGGTGGAAGGCGCGCACCGCATGCTCCAGGCGCTGCTAACGCTCTCGCGGCTGGAACTGGGCGCCTTGCAACCGCGCCAGGAGGCGGTCGACGTCAACGCCGTGATCCATGCGCTGGCGGCCGAGTTTGCGCCGGTGGCCGCGGCGCGCGGGCTGCAGCTGGTTGTCCTGCCCACCCGGCACTGGGTGCGCAGCGACCGCGACCTGCTGCGCTCGATTCTGCAGAATCTTCTGGTCAATGCGCTGCGCTATACTCCGCAAGGGCGGATCGTCATGCTGGCACGCCGGCGCGGCGCGATGCTGCGGATCGAGGTGCGCGATAGCGGGGTGGGCATGGCCGAGAGCGAGCTGCCGCTGGCTTTCCGCGAGTTCAGCCGCCTGCCCGAGGGGCAGAGCCTGGCCGAAGGCACAGGTCTGGGCCTGGCCATCGTGGCGCGGATCGCTGGCGCCTTGGGGCATCCGCTGGATGTCCATTCGCGGAAAGGTGCTGGCAGCGTCTTTGCCTTGCATGGGCCATTGACGCCGGCGGCGCCGCGCGTTGCTGTGTCGGTTCCGGCGATGGCCGATCTTGCCGGCATCCGCGTGCTGTGTCTTGACGATGACGCCGACATCCTCATCGCCATGAGCGCGCTGATCGAGCGCTGGGGCGGTGTGGTGACCCGGTGCCGAACGCTCGCCGAAGTGCCGGCCAACGGGGCATGGGACGCGGCCATTGCCGATTACCTGCTGGACGAAGGCAACGGGCTCGACTTGCTGCGCACGCTTGCCGGGCGCTGCCCGCTGCGCATTCTCGTCACCGCGACGGCCGATGAAAGCTGGGGCGAAACCCTCGAGGCCGAAGGCATCGTGCTGCTCGACAAGCCGACCCCGCCACTGGCGCTGCAAGCGTTGCTGGTGCGCCACGCCCCCGCCGCGGCCGGCTGACAAGGGGCCGTGGCGCGGCGCTCAGTCGCGCATCGCCGCCAGCAGTTGCGCGCGGGTCTGGACCCCGAATTTGCGGAACAATCCGGTAAGGTGGTACTTGATCGTCGCTTCGGTGAGGCCGAGTTCGTAGGCGATCTGCTTGTTCATCAGCCCGCGCTGCACCCCGTCGAGGATGCGCCCCTGCGTCGGGGTAAGGGGCTCGCGCGCGGCATCGCTATCAAGCGAGACGAACCACGCCTCGCCGGCAAACAGGCTTTCAAGCGCGGCCGATAGCTCCTCCACGCCCGCCGCCTTTGACAGGAACCCTGCCGCCCCGCAGGCGCGGGCAGTGAGCACGGTCTCGGCATCGTCGGTGGCCGAAACGATCGCCACGGTCGCTGCGGGCGCGTGGGCTTTGAGGCCGAGCAGCCCGGCCACGCCCTGGCTATCGGGCAGCTTGAGATCGAGCAGCACCAAAACGTTGCGATCATCGGGAGAAAGCGCCTGCCGCGCGGCGCCCAGCGTGTCGTATTGCTCGATTTCCAGACCCGGCGCGATCTGCATCACCGTTGCGGCCAGCGCCTGGCGGAACAGCGGGTGGTCATCAACCAGCAGGACACGCAGGCGAATGGCTGCCGCAGACTCATCGGGGGCTGGTTCGGGCCCGCTGTGCATTGCGTAAGGTCCATTGTTGCTTGGGCGCCAAGCCTACTCGGCCTTGGTGCGGGCGGGCAAGCGGTGGCCGGCTCGACCTATGTCTAGGCGCTTTTGCCTGCCGGGCAAGCTAAGCGACAGGCCGGGGCCGCTGCTGCGGCTGCAATGAAGAAAATCAATAGGGAGTGAGCGATGTCCGAATGGCGGAAACCCGCGTTTGCGGAAACGATGAGCCGTGCCCGGTCCAAATCCGATAGATGCGCCGCCGGACTGCCGCTGCGCACCGGCCTGTCCGGCCTGGCGATGACAATGGCCTTGATGCTTGCGCCTGCGGCACAGGCCCAGGCAACGAGCCAGGGCGCCTCGCCGGCGCCTTCGGCCGTGGCGCCATCCGCCACCGGCGCTTCGGCTTCGCCCGACGTTGCCGGGCCCGATATCGTCGTCACCGCGTTCAAGCGTGCCGAAACCTCGCTCAAGGTGCCGGCGGCGATCGCGGTCCTGGGCGGCGCGGATCTGCGCACCGTGGGCGTCAATTCGGTCAACGATGTGCAGAACCTGGTGCCCGGCGTGGTTGTGGGCAACGGTTCGTTCGGCACCAACGTCACCATCCGCGGCGTGACCAGCAGCGACCAGACTTCCAAGGGTGAGTTGGGCATCGCGTTCAACATCGATGGCGCGTTCATCGGCCGCGGTCAGGAGCAGGGGGTTGCCTTCTTCGACATCGACCGCGTCGAAGTGTTGCGCGGGCCACAGGGCACGCTTTACGGGCGCAGTTCCACCGGCGGCGCCATCAACGTGATCACGCGCAAGCCGGTGCTCGACCGGTTCGAAGGCTACGCCCGGGTGGAAGCCGGCAATTACGACACCCGCCGGGCCGAGGCGGCAATCAACATCCCGATCTCCCCTATCCTGGCGGTGCGCATTGCGGGCAACATGAACGATCGCGATGGCTACCTCCGCCCGGTGGACATCACCGTCAGCGGCGCCACCGGCACGACGCGCCTGTCCGCAGCGGGCCAGCCGGCCAAGGGCGACCAGAAGGACCGCACAGGGCGTTTCTCGGTTCTGCTCAAGCCCAGCGATGATTTCAGCGCCACGCTGGTCACCACCGTCGGTCATATCGGCGGCGTTGGCCCAGGCAACGCGCTGCTGTCCAATCTCGAGGCCGGCGGGCAGAAGGCGTTCGAGATCATCCCCAATCCGATCCCGGCCTATCAGGATAACGACTTCGTCAACGTCAACGGGCAAGTCACCGCCCGCGCCGGCGGGGTGCAGTTCGACGTGCTGGGCAGCTATCAGCATTTCAGCGCGCGCAACCAAGTGACCGGCAACGCCAACCCCTATGACACCGGCAGCGCCGATGCGCCGGGTGTGTTCCTGCTCGACCAGTATACCGGCCGCTTCGCCACTTCGCAGGTGGAAGCACGCATCTCCAACGCCGAACCGGGCGTGATCGATTACGTGGCGGGCGTGAACTACTATTACGAGAAGATCCACGAGAGCGACCACAACTGGAAAGTGCCGGTCGACACCTGGACCGACACGTCGACCTGGCTGACGGCGATCGATCCCGTCAACACCACCACGCACAAGTCCTACGGCGTGTTTGGCCAGGCCACCGTGCACTTGTCCGACCGCTTCAGCGCGATCGGCGGGCTGCGCTATAGCAACAACGAGAACGCCCGCGTCGGCACGTTCGCGGTCAACGTCGCCACCGCCAGCAACCCGGCGTGCACTTATCCCAACGACTGCATCGGCGGGGCCAACAGCGGCAGCGAGAAAGACCACAAGGTGACCTGGAAAGTCGGGCTCAACTACCAGGCAACCCCGAACGACCTGTTCTACGTCTCGGTCGCGACGGGGTTCAAGGCGGGCGGTTTCAACGATTATGACCCTGCCACCGGCGCTTCGGTCGTGCCCTATGGCCCGGAGTCGATGACCGCTTACGAGATCGGCTACAAGGGGCGCCCCGCGCGCGGGCTGACCTTTACCTCCAGCGCCTATTACTACGACTATGCCAAGGATCAGATCAACGGTCTGGCGCTGTTCGTGGGTGCCGCGGGTGTTACCGGCGTGCTCTATACCCAGTTGGCGCCGGTCGAAATTTATGGCTGGGAGAACGAACTGCGCTACCAGGTCGACCGCAACACCGCGGTCAACATTGGCGCGGCCTATGCCCACTCGCGCATCCGCTCCCTGAAGACCGGCTACCTCGGATATCTTACGGGCGTCTTTGCAGACTGGTCTGGTTATGCGCTGCCCAACCTGCCGGCCTTCACGCTCAACGGGGCGCTGACGCACACGATCGATCTTGCCAACGGGGCGCAAGTGCGGCTGCGCGCGGCAAGCAAGTACAGCACCTCCTACCTGCTCAGCGACTATGCCAATGCCGTGCAATACCGCCAGAGCCCGTTCACCCGCAGCGACGCCAGCATCACTTATGCGACGCAGGACGATGGACTGACCGTGCAGCTTTTCGTCGAGAACATCGAAAACAAGCTGCAGAAGACATTCGGACCCAACGGCTACAACGGAACCTACGGTGGCTTTACCGGCAGCGTCGCCGCGCCGGAAGCCGATGGCACCGCCTTCCCGGTCGGGTCGGTGAATTTCTCCACCTCGCTGCCTCGGCTGTATGGCGTGCGCCTTGGCGTGAAGTTCTGATCGATGGCCGCGGGGCATCGCCTGACCCGGCCCCGCAGCACAAAACTCATGCAAACGGAACCCGTGCCACCCATGGCCACAACCCAGACCTGGTCCACCCGCGGCATCGCCGTGATGTGGCTGTGCTTTGCCCTCAACATGGTGGACGGCGTCAATGTCTTCGTTCTCACCTACGTCGCCCCTGCGCTCCAGCGGGCCTTTGGCGTTGGTGCCCCCGCGCTGGCGGTGGTGTTCAGCGCGGGCCTGGTAGGCATGGCGATCGGCGGGCTGGCGGTCGCGCCGCTGGCCGATCGCGTCGGGCGGCGGCCGGTGGTGCTCTTCGCGCTGGTGCTGATGGCCGCCGCGATGATGGCAAGCGGGCTGGCCACCGGCATCGTCACGCTGGCGCTGGCGCGGATTTTCGTGGGTATCGGCATCGGCGCGGTGCTGGCCAGCATCACCGCGCTTTCGGCCGGGTTCGCGCCCGATGCGATGCGCCACGTGGCCACCGGCGTGCCCCAGGCGGGCTATCCGGTGGGGGCGACGCTGGCCGGCTTCGTGGTGGCCCGGCTCCTGCCGCTCCAAGGTTGGCAGGCGATGTTCATTGGCGCCGGGCTGGTAAGCCTGCTGTTGCTCCCGGTTTGCTGGTATGCGCTTCCAGAGGCGCCGCGCGGCAGCGAGGAATTGGGGCGCCGTGAAACCGCCCAGGTTGGGATTGCAGCGGCGCTTGGCGGCCCGCGGCGGCGCAACACGATGCTATTGTGGCTGTGCACGATCAACGGCTTCATGGCGCTCTATTTCATTGCCAGCTGGATCACCAAGCTTGCCATCCAGGCCGGCCTTGCCCCCACCGATGCGATCATTGCCAGCGCTATCTACAATGCCGGCGCTTTCGTCGGCACGATCGCGCTCAGCTTCCTTGCCACGCGCTGGAACCTCAGGTGGCTGATGTTCGCGATGCTGTGCGGCGCCAGCGTGCTCTTCGTGGTGTTCGGGGCCATGGCCATGCCGCTCGCCGGCGTGCTCACCGTCTGCTTCCTGATCGGCATCACGCTCCAGGGCGGCGTCAATTGCAACTATCCCCTGGCCGCCACGGTCTATTCGGCGCCCGTGCGCGCCACCGGCATCGGCTGGGCCATGGGGATCGGCCGCGGCGGCGCGCTGCTGGGGCCGATGATCGGGGGCTGGGCGATCGGGCTCGGCCTTCCGCTCGTGGCGATCTTCGGCATGTTCTGCCTGCCGATGCTGATCACCGGTCTATGTGCCCTGGCCATCCGCGAGGGCCGACCGTGACTTTCATTCCCGCGCGCTCGCAAAGGACTGTTCCCATGTTGAAGCGATGTTTCGTGCTGCTGGCGTTCGTGCTGGCGTTTCTGACCGCCGCAGCGCCGGCAACGGCGGCTGTTCCGGCCAAAGCACAGCCGGCTGCGCCCGGCCTTGCCAAACTGGCGCCCGTGGCGCCGGCGATCGATTGTGCGGCGCTGGCCAAGGTCGATCTCACCCGCGTGGCCGGTGCGACCACGCAGACCGCCGAGGTCGTTACCGGCACGCATCCCTATTGCCGGGTATCGGGCACGGTCGCGCCCGCTATCCGCTTCGAGGTGCGCCTGCCCCTGTCGGGCTGGACCCAGCGCTATCTCCAGACCGGCTGCGGCGGGCTTTGCGGAAACCTGCGCATCGATGCCGGCAAGGCGGATGGCTGCGCGCCGGTGACCGATGGCGCCATCGTGCTTGCCAGCACCGACATGGGCCACCAGGGCATGGATGCCGCCTGGGGCGCCAACCCGCAGCAGCGCGAGGATTTCGCCTGGCGGGGCGTGCATCTCACCGCGCTGGTCGCCAAGGCATTGACCACGGCGTTCTATGGCCACCCGCCCCGCTATTCCTACTTTTCGGGCTGTTCGGACGGCGGGCGCGAAGCGCTGATGGAAGCGCAGCGTTTCCCGCAGGATTTCGATGGTATCGCCGCTGGCGCCCCGGCGCTGCATTTCTCCGTGCAGAATTCGTTCCATCACGCCTGGCTGGCCCGTGCCAACACGGCGGCAGACGGGCAGCCCATCCTGCTTGCCGCAGACTTGGCCCCGCTGCATCGCGCCGCACTGGCCGCCTGCGATGGGCTTGACGGCTTGGTCGATGGCCAGATCACCGATCCACGCACCTGCCGCGTCGATCCTGGCGTCCTGCTGTGCAAGGGCGCCTACCAGCCCGGCCGCTGCCTGACCCTTGCCAAGATCGAAACGGCGCGCGCCATCTATGCCGGCGCCCGCACGGCAGAGGGTCAAACCCTTGAAGTTGGCCCGCTGATGCCGGGCAGCGAACTTGGCTGGGCCGGCGTCTTCGTGCCGGTAGCGCCTGGCGCGCCGCTGTTGAGTGCGATGATCGCCGGGCAGGCCATCAATCACCTGATCTTCGCGCCTGGCGCCAGTCCGGGCTTCACCCCGCAGACCTTCCCGTTCACGGCCGAGACGCAGCGCAACGAACAGGCAGCCCGTGCGCTTTACGACGCCGATGATCCACGCCTTGACGCGTTCGCTGCGCGCCGGGGCAAGTTGATCCTCTGGCATGGCTGGGCGGACCCGCACATCAGTCCGCTCAACAGCATCGACTATTTCGAACAGGTCGGTGCGGCGATGGGGCCCGATCGGCGCGATGCGTTTGCCCGCCTGTTCCTGTTTCCCGGCATGGGGCACTGCTCGGGCGGAGATGGGCCGAACACGTTCCCGCTCCTTGCCGCGCTGATGGCGTGGGTGGAGGGCGGCGCTGCGCCGGACCGGCTGGTGGCGCATCGCAGTTCACCCACGCAAGATGGGCAGCCCATGCCACCGGCGGGCCTCCGTCGGGGGGAAGGTGGTTTGCCGCAAGCCGGTGGCCCGGCCATGCCGCCGCCTGCGCCGCAAGCGTCCTCCCCCGCGCTGGCGCCGCGCAGCCGCCCCGTGTTCCCCTTTCCCCGCGTGGCCCGCTACATCGGCCACGGATCGATCGATCGTGCCAGTTCGTTCGCGCCGGCCTTGCCCGCCGCTCCGTCAACGCCAACGGATTGAGCCCGGCATGGGGGGAATGCGCTTGCGGCCTTACCGCAACGTGCGGATGTCCCCTCTGCCCGCCTGCGGGCTGGGCGCTAGACCTGGCGCACCCCGAATAGGTGGCGGCGCACGGCCACCAGGTGCTCGCGCATCGCCCGTTCTGCTTCCGCAGGGTCATGCTGGCGGATGGCCGCCACCACGTGGGCATGGTGCGCGTCGGTATCGGTCTTGGGGCCAGGTTCTGCGCCGAAAACCTGTTCCAATCGCCGGTCGAGCGTGGCTTTCATCTGCGTGCGCAGCGTATCGTAAAGCAGCACCAGAAGGACGTTGTGCGCCGCCTTGGCGATTTCCCGGTGCAGCCGTTCATCCAGCCGCTTCCAGTGAAGGAAGCTGGGCGGCTCGGCCATGTCGGCAAGGCAGGCGTCCATCGCAGCCAGATCTTCGTCGGTGGCGTGGATGGCGGCTTCGGCGGCCAGTTGCGGCTCCAGGATCAGGCGCGCGCCCAGGATATCCCCCACGCTGAATGACGCTGCGAAATCGCGCACTTCCACCATCTGGCGCGGCCCGATGAAAGTGCCCTTGCCGACATGGCGCCAGATCGCGCCTTCCTCCTCCAGCCGACGCAACAACGTGCGCAGCCGCCCGCGCGAGACGCCCAGCGTTTCGCCCAGGCGCGGTTCGGGCGGCAGCCGTTCTTCACCCCGCGCGGCTGTTTCATCCAGCAAAGCGCGCAAGCGGGCAAGGTCTTCGTCTTCGGCCAAGAAATCCTCCGTAGCCACGCCGTATCACAGCCGGCCGCTGCACGATATCCAATCAATATGAAAATTGACATGCATCAATCACGGATATACGCCTGATCAAACCGGTCTGGACTCGGGTGTGGCCGGCACCACGAAAGGATCGCTTCATGCTGCCAGTGCCGCAAACCCTGCTGCTTTCGGACGCCGATGTCCGTTTGGCGTTTGACTGGGCGGCAGGGGTCGATGCCTTGGCGGCTGCCTATGGCGCGTCCGTGGCCGCGGCCCAGTTTCCACCGCGGACGATGGCGCGCGGCAATGGCTTGTGGCTGCGTACGCTGTCGGGCGTGCTGCCTGGCCAGAAGGTGATCGGCGCAAAGCTGATCGCCGCGTCGATGACGGCACAGGCCGCGTCCTATCTCATCCCGCTGTTCGACGGCGCGACCATGGCATTGACGGCATTGCTCGACGGCGCTTCCGTGACGGGGCTGCGCACCGCGGCAACGTCTGCGTTGGCGGCACGGCGGCTGTGCCGCGAGGTTGCGCCGCGCGTGGCGGTGATCGGTTCGGGTTTCGAAGCGCGCACGCATCTTGAAGCCCTGGCGCGTTCCGGCGCGCTGGGCGCGGCGCAGGTGTTCAGCCCGCGCGAAACGAGCCGCGCCGCGTTTTGCCAAAGCATGGCGGAAAAGGGCATCGCGGTGACGGCTGCGGAAAGTGCCGAGGCGGCTGTGGCGCAGGCCGACCTGGTCCTCTGCGCGGCACGATCGCGCGATGAAAGCCCCACCGTGCTGGGCAACTGGCTGCGGCCGGGCATGACCGTGATCTCGATTGGATCGACCCTGCCCGAGCAGCGCGAACTCGATCCCGAGGCAATCGCCCGGGCGGACCTGATCGTCGCCGACATGGTCGAAGAAGTGGCCGATGACACTGGCGACATGATCGCGGCCAGCCAGGCGGGCGTGGCATTTGCCCACAAGGTGGTGAGCCTAGAGGCCGTGATATCAGGCACGCATCCGGGGCGCACGGTGGCAGAGCAGATCGTGCTCTACAAGTCGGTCGGCGCCGCCATCCAAGACCTCGCCATCGCCGCGCTCTGCGTCGATCGGGCCCGCGCTGCCGGTCTTGGCACTTCCATTCCCGCTCAGGTCCGCCCGGTGGACAAGAGCAAGTAAGAGGACGGTCTCCATGCCCAGCTATACCCGCTCCGACGCCCGCGCCTGGGCGCGCGACAAGATGCTTGGCGTCGCCAACGTGGTCATCCCCACGATGACCGGCGATTTCAAGCGCCTCAACGAGGCCGCCGTGCGGCACGATGTGGAACAGACCATCGCGCACGGCTTCGTCGGCACCCTGGCCTGTTCGGAAGTGGCGATGACAATGGCGGAATACCGTCGCTTCGTGGAAGTGATGGTGGAGCAGGCCGCCGGGCGCATCTTCGTGGTGCACCATGCGGTGTTCAACACCCTTGAAGACAATATCGAGGCTGCCTTGCTGGCCCAGGCCGCCGGCGCGGAACTGGTTCTGCTCGGCTATCCGCCATATTTCTATCCGCAATCGCTGGAAGAAGTTTATGCCTATACCAAGGTGTTCTGCGATGCGGTGGACATGGCCGTGATGCTGTTCCCCATTCCCACCTGGGGCTTTGGCCGGTTCAGCCCGATCGACATGCCGATAGACCTGCTGCGCCGCCTGGTCGACGATTGCCCGAACGTGGTGGCGATCAAGGCCGAAGGCGGGATGCCCAACATCATGGGGCCGATCGAGGTTCACCGCGCGTTCCATGATGAAGTCGTGATCTCTTTCCCGATGGAGCACGAATTCATCCCGCTGGCCCAACTGATCGACGTGCCGTTCTGCGGCACCAACTTCTCGGCCTTTTTCGGCCCGGTGCTCCCGCGGGTGTTCGCGTTGCTGCAAGCCCGGCGCTTTGACGAGGCGACGGCCGAATTTCATCGCATCGATCCCGCGCGCAAGGCGTTTGCCAGCGTGCCGCAGGCCGGCAACGGCCTGATCAACCGCATGATGTGGAAGTATGAAGGCTGGCTGCAGGGTTACAACGGCGGGCCACTGCGCCACCCCACCGCGCGCGTCTATCAGCGCGACATGGTCGCGCTTCGGCGGGGGCAGGAAGCGGCGGGGCTGCATCCCACCGCCGATGCCGACGCGCTGTTCTTCATCGGCCGGAACCCGGCGTGAAAGGAGCCCTTATGGACAAGCTCACTGTGCTGCCGCTCAAGGATGCCACGCTTCTGCGGCAGGCGATGCTGGTGGATGGCCAGTGGATCGGCGCCGACAGTGGCGAGACGATCGAGGTGCGCAATCCCGCTACCGGCGCGCTGATCGCCTGCGTGCCCAGGGGTGGCGCGGCCGAAACGCGGCGTGCGATCGATGCGGCGGCGCGCGCGCTGCCCGCGTGGCGTGCGGCGCTGGCCAAGGATCGCGCCGCCATCCTGCGCCGGCTGTTCGATCTGATGATCGCGAACATCGATGATCTGGCGCTGCTCATCACCTCGGAGCAGGGCAAGCCCCTGGCCGAAGGGCGGGGCGAGGTTCTCTATGCAGCCAGTTTCATCGAGTGGTTTTCCGAAGAAGCGAAGCGGGTCAACGGGCAGGTCATCCCGCAGAACCTGCACGGCCGCCGCATCTTGGTGCAGAAGGCGCCAGTGGGCGTCTTTGCCGCGATTACGCCGTGGAATTTCCCTGCCGCGATGATCACGCGCAAGGCGGGGCCGGGCTGGGCTGCCGGATGCACGGGCGTAATCAAGCCGGCCAGCCAGACGCCGCTTACCGCGCTGGCGCTGGGCGTGCTGGCCGAGCGCGCGGGGTTGCCGGCCGGGGTGTGCAACATCGTCACCGGCAGTGCAGGCGCGATCGGTGCGGAATTGACCGCCAGCCCGCTGGTCCGCAAGCTGTCGTTCACCGGATCGACCGAAATCGGCGCGAAGCTGCTGCAACAGTGCGCGCCTTCGATCAAGCGGACCAGCATGGAACTGGGCGGCAACGCGCCCTTCATCGTGTTTGACGATGCCGACCTGGAAGGCGCCATCAAGGCGGCGCTGGTAGCCAAGTATCGCAACAGTGGCCAATCGTGCATCGGCGCAAACCGCTTCCTGGTGCAGGCCGGGATTCACGACGCATTTGTCGCGCGGTTGGCAGAGGAGACCGCGCGGCTCAAAGTGGCCGCTGGAACGCAACCCGATGCCGCCATCGGCCCGCTGATCGACGAAGCCGCGCTTGCCAAAGTGGAGGAGCACATTGCCGACGCCGTTGCCAGGGGGGCGAGCGTGGCCGCAGGCGGCAAGCGCCACCGGCTGGGCGGCAATTTCTTCGAGCCCACCGTGCTGGCCGATGTGCCACGCCAAGCCAGGATATTCGGCGAGGAAACCTTCGGGCCGGTCGCCCCGGTGTTCCGCTTCGAAACCGAGGACGAGGCCGTGGCCTTGGCCAACGATACGCCGTTTGGCCTTGCTGCCTATGTCTGCGCGCGCGACGTTGGCCTCATTTTCCGTGTCGTGGAGGCGCTCGAATTCGGCATGGTGGGGGTAAACGAAGGCTTGATCTCCACCGAAGTCGCCCCGTTCGGCGGGGTCAAGGCTTCCGGGCTCGGCCGGGAAGGCGCGCAAGTTGGCATCGAGGAATACCTGGAGACGAAATACGTCGCGCTGGGCGGCCTCTGAGCGATTGGCGTTCGGGCACCACCGGCAGGCGCGCGACATGCTTGTGCAATTGATGCGCGGCGGCCAGGTACGGTCGCTGCGCATGGCCGCCGTGCTGCGCGATCCGACGCAGAACATTTTCCTGCGTCCCGGCGATCTTGTCACCCTGGACCACGCACCGCAAAGAGTGGTCGTGCTGGGCGCCACCAACAAGCAGAGCGAGGTGTTCTTCGGCAAGGCGCGGCTGACCTTGGCCGAGGCGATCGGCAATGGCGGCGGCCTCGCCGATCGGCAGGCCGCCC
This sequence comes from Novosphingobium rhizosphaerae, assembly GCF_050920675.1. NCBI lineage: Bacteria > Pseudomonadati > Pseudomonadota > Alphaproteobacteria > Sphingomonadales > Sphingomonadaceae > Novosphingobium > Novosphingobium rhizosphaerae. Next base: position 3,406,915 of record NZ_CP137861.1, on the reverse strand, counting down.
CTTATGGCGTCTATGTCTTGCGGTACGAACGCGCGGATATCGCGGGGCGCCTGCGGACCGCCCCGCTGCCCGACTATCTGACGCTGGGCGACACCGTGCCAGTGGTCTACCACGTGGACTTCCGATCGGCCGAAGGCATGCTGCTGGCGCAAAACTTCCAGATGCGCGACCTTGATATCGTCTATGTGACGACGTAACCGTCGGTGCAGATCGGCAAGCTGGCGGTACTGCTCAACTCGGTCACGTCGATCTTCAAGTGCAACTCATACAACGCGTTCAGGCGGTCAAGTCGCCTCGATATGGCGCGCGATCTGGGCGAGGGTGGCGAGATCATCGGTGTTGCCGCCGGCGCTGTCGATCAGGCCGGCAAGACGCAGCCAGGCCGCGCGATCGGCGCTTTCGTAATGCGCGGGAAGCGATAGCTCCCCCTCGCGCGTGGCGACCACGGCCAGGGCCGGGTCCCATTCGCTGCTATCGGGAAGCACGATCCGGCGCATGCGATCCAGGCTGTGTATGCGCAGGTCGCACGTCAGCTGGCCGGGCGTTTCGACCGCCGTGAATGCAATCTGGGCACCGGCGCCGGCAAGCCGTCCACGCGCGATCGTGGCACTGGGCATGGCGCTCTCGGTCACCACGTGCTCCACCGGGCCCACAAGCGTCGTGACAAAGTGCAACTGGTCGAACAGGGCCAGCGCGTGCGGCCGGGCAGAGCGGCCGGTCGTCAGGCAATCGATCAGGACCGGTGCCTCGTCCGCACTGGCGGCCGAGCGCAACTGCGCGACCGTGGCGTGCGACGACCATTGGCCGCGCACCACGACCGTTGCACCTTGTGCCTGGGCGGCCGCGCGGACCTGCGCGATTGCCGTGGCCGGTGCCGGGCGGGGGCGATCGAGCACGATGCCCCGGGTGCCATGGGCAAGCGCGGCGAGGACAGCCGCGCACCAGTCACCGCTGCCGCTGATCGCCCGTGCCTGTGGAGGTTGCCCATTTGCGGCCAGGGCCAGCGTGTCGGGCAGACTGGCAATAACGGTCGCCAGGACGTGGTCGGTTCCGGTGTCGGCACAGACGAGAATGGGGCGGGAAGCTGTCATGCGGCGTGCTCCATGGCCCAGGCGCTGCACCGGTCGGCCAAGGTCACGGCCAGGTCGATGTCCTCGACCGCTGCGGCGAGGCCGTGCAGCGGCGCGGCGCCAGCGCAGACCACGTCGTGAAGCTGGACCCATTGGGCGAGATAGCCATTGGCCGTGACCGGCGGAACGATCGCCGTCCCACTATCAGAAACCAGCGTAACCCGGCCCGATCCCGCGGGCACATAAGATGGGGTGAAATCCACGCGCACTTCAGCGTCCGCGCCAAGAAAGGCCATCGACCATTCCGACCAGCGGTGGGTGTGAAGCGTTGCGGTCAACTGGACCAGGCGCCCGCCGATGGCGAGATGGATATCGTAGGCGAAGGGGGGCAGCGGCCGGGCCGAAAGGACACGCAGATCGCCCCAGTCCGGCACGATTTCGCGGATCAGCGGCAGTTCGTGCACCGCCAGCCCGATGATCGTGGCGCGCATGATCGCCGCCCGCACCGGCGCCACAGAGAGATCGAACGGCGGCGGATAGCCCTTGCGGCCGATAATCTGGCCGGACCAGTCTTCGAACAAGGGATTGGGCGGCAGCACGATGGTGGAGCGGATCATCGTGGCCGCCGCCATGTGATCGCGATGCCGTGCCAGTGCCGCCTGCCATGCCGGATCGTAGACATGCATCGTGCCGACCTGGACATGGCCACCGGTGCGCCGCGCGCAGTCGAGAATACGTTGCGCGTCGCCAGCGGAGGTGGCGAGCGGCTTTTCGACCAGCACCGCCTTGCCTGCCTCCAGCGCGGCGATCGCATGGTCGGCATGAAGGTCGGACGGCGAATTGATCGCAACCACCTCAACCGCCGGATCGGCCAGCAGGGCGTCCACGTCGGTACCGGCCCGCGCGCCGTGCCACGCGGCGACATGCGCGGTGGTCGATGCGGTGCGGCCGGCGATGTGAACCACGCGAAATCGGTCGCGCAGGCGCATCAGGGTGGGCAGATGAAGCCCCTGGGTAACCGGCCCGGTGCCGATAATCCCGACACCCAGTATTCTTGACATGGTTTTCCTCCGAGGGCCGACGTCTATGTCGCGGCGGTGCCGTGAACGGCCGCCAGCCACTGATCGAGGATGTCGGCCGTGGCGATGCTGCTGGCCAGGTCCAGCTGCGGATAGGACAGTTCACGGCGGCCTGCGGTGATCGCGGCGTTGCAGGCATCGAACTGGAAACTGTAAAGATCGCGCGGTTCGGTCAGCGGCAATTCCTCGACGGTGCCATCGTTGGCCACGTGCCGCACGATCTTGGTGCCGCCGGTCACCCCTGTGCCGAACCAGAAGTCGTCCACTTCCAGACGGCCACGGGTGCCGATGATCGAAAGCACGTTGTCCTGAACGAGTGCGATCGAGCACGAAACCTGCGCGACGATGCCATTGGCAAAGCGCAGCAGGGCGCTGGATACTTCGTCCACCCCGGTCGGGCCGATCAGCCCCTCCGCACTGAGGGAAACCGGCTGCACGGCGCGGTCGGCCTCGCGATAGCCGGCAATCAGGCAGGCCATCGTCACCGGGTAGCCGCCGACGTCGAGGATCGCCCCGCCGCCCAGGTCCTTGGCGAACAGGCGATGATCGGCGCCGCCGGTGGGATGGGCAAAGCCAAAGCTGGACTTGATCAGAACGACGTCACCGATCGTGCCGCCGCGTACAAGGTCGAGCAGGAACGTGGTGAGCGGGTGGTGGCGGTACATGTAGGCTTCGGCCAGGAACGTATCGTTGGCGCGGGCAGCCGCAACCATTGCGCGGGCTTCCGCCCCGTTCATCGCCATCGGCTTTTCGCTCAGCACGTGCTTGCCCTGCGCGGCAGCGGCGATGGCCCAGCGCGCGTGGAAGGGGTGGGGCGTTGCGATATAGATCGCATCGATGCCAGGATCGGCGAGGAGTTCCTCGTAATCGTCGAACACCCGAGCGCCGGGAAACGCGCGCCCGAGCCGCTCGTGATCGGGCGAACGCGATGCGACTGCGACGACTGCGCCTGACGCGCAGGCAGCGGCACTGCGGAAGAATTCGCGGGCGATCGTGCCGGGGCCAAGGATGCCCCAACGAACCGTGCTCATGCCATGGTCCTTTCGCTGCTGGCCTGATGGGCGCGCAGCGCGCCAAGCGCCTCGATCGCCAGGCGGTGATCGTCTTCCTGCGGCAGCCCGCTGATGCCCAGCGCGCCGATCGTTCCGGTGCCGGCAAGGCGGATCGGCACGCCGCCGCCGTCCGCGATGTGATCCCGCAGATCGAGACCATGGCGTTCGAACAGGCCGGGCTCGCGCCGGAAGGTGAGGCCCAGGACATACGTGCAGCGTTCGAAACGCATCACCAGCGCCAGCTTGCGGCGAAGCCATTCGCTGTTGTCGGCCGAGGCGCCGGGCAGGAGGCAGGCGAACAGCGTGGCCACGCCACGGCGGATCTCGATGGCGATGGGCAGGTTTTCGCGCGCGGCGCGCTCGCGCAGATAGCAGCCCAGCCACCAGGCATCGTCCAGGTCGAAATGCGCCAGTTCGAGCGCCGCGACTTCTGCTTCGATCCGCGCAATCGCCAGGTCGCTATCGTGGTGTGGCTCGTCCATGCTTGGTCCCCTTGGTGCCCGTCCCGGTCCGGGCAGTCGCTATCTGATCATTGATTGAATGCAACTGGTTTGTCCAGGATCCTGCTGCGTTCGTTGGATTCAAAAGCCTTGCAGTAAATTTGATCGCCGATTAAATGACGCTCAGGGTCACCCGTCCATCGGCATGGAGCGGGACCAGGGAACACGGGGCTCGACACGGGCCCAGGGAGTTGATGATGACAGCCTCGTTCAAATATGGCGTTTCGCTTTACAGTTACACCGATGACTTCGGCACGATCATGGGGCTTGAGGAAGGCTTTGATGCCGTTGCCGGGACCGGTGCAACCGGGATCGAGATACTGGGCGAAGCGCATGTGAAAGGCTACCCCGAACCGTCGAGCCAATGGCTCGACACCTGGTTTCGACTGCTCGACCAATACCAGCTCGAACCGACCAACATGTGTTCCTGGGTGGACACGCGCCTGCATCTTGAACGCAATCTCACGGTCGAGGAAGGCGCGGGGGAACTGGAGCGCGACCTCACGCTTGCCCATCGCCTGGGCTTCAAGTTCCTGCGCCCGAAGTTCGGCGTGGTGACGTCCGATCTCGATCCCGATCCGATCTGGGAAGGCGCGGTCGAACGCGTGCTGGATCTGGCGCACAAGCTCGACATCGTGATCTGCCCGGAAATTCATGCACCCACGCCGATCAGCCATCGCGTGACGCAGAACTATATCCAGTTCATCGAGCGCACCGGCACGAAGAATTTCGCGCTGCTAATCGATTTCGGCATTTTCCAGGATCGCCCGCTGCCGTTCTGGCCGCAGGAAACGCCCGAGATGCGCGAATTCGACACCGCCTTTCTCAACGGCATCAAGGTCAATCCCGAGGAACTGCTCGATATCATCCAGTACGTGGCGTTCATCCAGGCCAAGTTCCATCACATCAACGATGATCTGGAGGATGAGCATATCCCGCTGCCGAAGGTTATCTCGGCGCTCAAGCGCGCCGGGTATTCCGGCTATTTGTCGAGCGAATACGAAGGCGTGCGCGATCCGTGGGTCGCGATCGACCAGGTCCGCCGGCAACAGTTGCTGATGCGCAAGCTCGAAAAGGATTTCGACGAAGGCCGGCTGGCCTGATCGCTCGATCCATCGCTCCAGATAACAGGAAATCACACATGTTGCTTGAACAAGCGCCGATCCAGAGCACGGGATTCAGGAACTATGGTCCCGTCGATGCGCGCGAAGGCTTTGAAATCCGCATCCGCACGCCCAACTACCGCGGCTTCCGCATCTCGCTGCTCGACGGGGTCGACGTGGCGGTCGACGGGGAGCGCTTTGGGTATGAAAACAACCTGTTCGCGCTGAACGGGCGGACCTTTTCGCTCGAAGAACTGCGCGCGGCGTCCGACGTGCGCTGGGAACTGGGCGATCCTGCCACGATCATCGTGCCCCGGCCCGGCGGTCTCGAACCGGGTATCCACCAAGTCTACGTGGGCTGCCGCGTACGCTATCCCTATTTCCCGCCCAAGTTGCAGCCGCACACGATGCCTTGGAACCGCCTGCTGACGATCGTCCTGCCCTGACCGCCTTGGCCCCTGGGCACTGCAGGGCCCGGGGGTTGGCCGCACACGGCGTCGGAAAACAGAGAGGGGCTGGACATCGCGCGATGTCCAGCCCCTCTCTGTTTCGGTGCCGCCGTTGTCAGCGCTTGGCGATCACGCGTGGCAGATGGCGGATCGGCTCGATCGTGACGTTGCGAAAGAACGCTTCGGCGCCTTCAGACTGCAACTGGATGCGCCCGTGCGTGAGGGGCTGGGCGGGAGAACCGGGTGTGGCGCGGGTGCGCATGCCGGTGGCCGCGAGAACCGGGACACCGTTGACCACGTGCACGGCGGCATCGCCGACGACGTAGAGGTCGATCGTGTTCCACTGCCCCAGCGGGCGTTCCGCGTCGGAAGCGGCATCGACATCGAAAGCGACGTTGCCCACCTCGGCCGGCGTGCCATCAGGCATGAAGCGACGCCACGGATAGGGGATCGTGCGATCGCTACCGACCGTCGAGCGGGCGCTGACGTTCCAGAAGATATCGTTGAACGAGGTTGCCTTGCTCGAATCGCCCGGGGTCAACAGCATGCCAAAGTGCTGTGGCACGAGTTCGAATTCGATCGAGGGGCTCCAGGTCTTGAGGAACGAGCCCTGCTGGCCATGGGCGTGATAGAGAATGCCATTGTTGCGCGGGATCGTGCCAAGCTGCCAGGTGCCCCACTTGAATTCGGCATGCAGGTGATAGGCGTGATAGTCGCCCTTGGTGATCAAGGCGCCAAAGATCTTGCCACTGACGCGCAACGCCGGGCGCCCGTCTTCCTGCACCACGCTGAAAACGCCGGTGGCGTCGCGGTTGAGGCCGATCGGGCGGTCCTTGGTGAAGGCATAGGTCATCATCGGTTGGGGCACGCCGAGCCAGGAATCCCACCCATCGAAATTGCGCCCGTTGAACAATGCAATGCGGCGGCCGGCGGGCTTGGGAATGCTGACCAGCGTGAGTGGTTGTGCCTGGAACGGCTTGTCCTTGGCCACAATCGCCTGCTGTTCGGGGGTGGAGCCATCGGGGGCCATGGATTGCGCCGCAGCCGGAGGCGACGCCGCAATCTGGGCAAGGCCGAGGGCGAGCGGAGCGACGGAGCGGAGGCGGTGTGATCGGAACATCGAATAGGGTCCTGTCATCATCGGACGGCTAATGGCCCGGCAGGGCGGCGGTCGGGGCGGGCGCCGGTGGCGTAAGGCAATCTCTCCCGGCGGATCTTCGGTTTAATCAGTGATTACATTGCGGGCAAGGGGCCAATTTTCGCGACTTGCGCGGCATGGGGCTATGCCGTGATCAGATGGTCGCTGGCATTGCCGGCGTTTGATGATAGGTAAGGACCGGAAAATTCAGAGGGACGCCATGAGCGAGAAAAAGCCGTATCATCGGGAAGATTTGAGAAACGATCTCCTCAATGTCGGGCGCGAATATGTGAAGCAAAACGGCCACATCAACCTGTCGATACGCACTTTGGCCCAACAAGTGGGCGTATCACCCGGCGCCCCGTACTATCACTTTCCCGACCGTCGCTCGTTCCTGCTGGCGCTGGCCAAGGAAGGATTTCGCGACATGCTGGCGGGCACCACGATCGTCGTTGCCAGCAAGATGGCGCCCGAGGAAAAGCTGCGCCGCATGGGGGTGCTGTTCATCAAGTTTGCCGACGACAATCCAAACCTGATCGACTTGATGTACGAAAGCGAGTTGACCATGCCGACGCTCGATCCCGGCCTGCTCGAGTTCCAGCTGATGGGCCACGATGCGCTGCGTAGCCAGATCGTGGCGGCATTGCCCGGCATTGCGGATGCGGAGGCCGATGTGCGCAGCGTGGCGTTCTGGTCGGGCATCTATGGTTTTGCAACGATGCGCCGCAAAGGGGTGATCCGTCCCCATGATCCGCGCACGCTGCCCTCGATTGATATTGCCGAGGCACTGGTGGATCGCTGCCTGCTGTCAGCACTTTCCGACGGTTTGCCAACGTCAACGCATTCCTGAGCGCGGCTTGACAAGAGGACCGACGCGACAGCGGCAGGTCCTCGCATGGCCGGACAGCCGTAATTCAAATTGAGAAATCGGCCGATTAGCAGGCGGTTCGGCAGGTGTGCCCGATGCCCGGATTGAGATGGTTGCCGGGGTCGAGCGCGGCATAGTGGGCGGCCAGCGCGGGCTTGGCATGATAGAGATGGCCGACGTTGTGTTCGGCTGGGTATTCCGCCCCGCGCGCGTCGAGCACGGCCCACATGCGGTGTTCGGTTTCCAGTGGGTCGACGCCCTGCTTCAAGATGTAGTCCTGATGGAACACGTGGCAGAAGAAATGCCCGTAATAGAGCGCGATTTCGATGCCATCGGCGATTTGTGCCGGCAATTCCTCGCGCCACTGACGATCGTTGCGGCGCAGCGCGATATCGAGCGCGATGATCTCGCCGCAGTGGCGGGCATGCATGATCCGATAGCGGATCGCGGCGCCTGCCACGGCGAAGCGGTGCAGGAACGCCTTGCGCGCTTCCAGCGGGGTGCAGGCGAACATCGCCCCCGTGGCGCTGGGGAACATGGTGTCGAGCACGGCCCGCGCCTCGGCAATGCCTGGTCCGGCCATCTTGAGGATGAGATGATGCCCGTAGCGGTCGCGCCAAGCGCGCATCCGCGGGGGAAGATGCTGGGGCAGCAGGCGGCTGATCCCCTGCATCAGTTTATCCGACAGGTGATCGGGCAGGATGCGCATGCGCCGCGCCCAGCCATCGACGGCTGCCTTGAGCGCGAACAGCGCGGGAAGGCGGTCGGTGCCCAGCCGCTCGATCGCGACGAAGATATCCTTGCCGTATCGTGCGGCGACATCGAAGGCATCGCGGTGGATATATTCGCCCGAAACCGGCAGGTCGGCGCATTCGGCCAGGATACGCCGGCGCAGCGTTTCCAACTCGTCTGGATCGTTGGTGCCGATGTAGAACGTGGCGGCATCGGCTTCCTGCACAAAGGTATCGAGCCGCACGGCCAGGACCATGACTTTGCCGGCGCTGCCCGATGCTTCGAACAGGTGGCGCGGATCGGCGTTGAAGCGTGCGGGCGTGGGGGCATCGATGGCCCGCACCGTTTCGGCATAGCCGCGCGCGGACGCCGCGCGGCCTTCGTCATGCACAAGGTCGTCGGTCAGTTCGCCCCTGGCCAGGGTTTCGAGGACGGCACGCGGATCGGTGCCCAGCGCGATGCCAAGGTGATTGACCAACTCGACCCGGCGATCCGCCGTCACGCGCGCAAACAGGGCATATTCGGTATAGGCCGGGCCACGCTGCACCAGCGCTCCGCCAGAATTGTTGCAGACCCCGCCCACCACGGAGGCGCCAAGGCACGAGGAACCGATCACCGAATGTGGCTCCCGCCCAAGGGGCGCCAGCACCCGTTCGAGTTCGAACAAGGTGGATCCAGCCAGGCAGACGACTTGCGCGCCGCCGCGCACCACATGGACGCCCTTGATCCGCATGGTGTTGATGATCACCACGGGGCGATCGTATTGGCCATCGGGTGTCGAACCGCCGGTGAGGCCGGTGTTGGCGGCCTGGACGATGACGATCACGCCCGCGGCGATGCAGGCGCAGAACGCATCGTACTGCTCGAGCGGGGTGCCGGGGCGCACCACCGCCAGCACCTCGCCGCCACCATGGCGAAAACCGGTATCATAGCGGCGCGTGCGGCTGCGCCCGGTCAGGACGTGCCGTCGCCCGACGATGGCGCGCAGCGAATGAACAAGCGAGATGATCGATCTCCGGCAGTCTCGGCGGGGCGGTTCGCGCCTCAGGAATAGGGCCAAGCGGCGCGCGAGAACACCCCGCCGTCGACCCACAGGGTCTGGCCGGTAACATACCGCGCGCCCGGGCCGGCGAAGAACAGCACCGGCCCGGCGATATCCTCGGGCGTGCCGACACGGCCCAGCGGTGTTATCGGCGCCCAACTCGCGGCGTAGTCGGGCGCTTCCTCGGCGGTTCGCTCGGTCGCGATCGCGCCGGGCGCCACGCAATTGACGGTGATGCCATAGCGGCCCAGCTCGACCGCTGCGGACTTGGTGAATTGCTCGATCCCGCCCTTGGAGGCGGTGTAGGACACCAGGTTGGGGAAGGCGAGCTTGTTGCAGCCCGAGCCGATATTGACGATCGCGCCACCTTGGCCGGCCTCGGCCATGATGCGGCCGACGACCTGGGTGTTGAGGAAGCAGCCCTTGAGATTGGTGCGCAGCACATCGTCCCACTGGTCCTCGGCAAGATCGAGCAGCGGTGCCCAGGCCTGGATGCCGGCGTTGTTGATCAGGAGACTGGGCGGCTGCCCAGCCCAGGCGATCGCGGCGCCAACGAACGCTTCCACTTGCACCTTGTCGCCCACGTCGCAGGCCAGGGCGCGTGCGGCATGGCCACGGGCAACAAGGTCTTGTGCCAGGGCCTCGGCCGGTGCGGGCGACGCGCGGTAGCTGAACGCCACGGCATAGCCGGCCTCGACCAATGCCGTGACGAGATGGTGGCCGATCCCGGTGCTGCCGCCGGTCAACAGGGCCAGGGGTTTGCTCACAGGCTCATTCCTCCATCGATGACCATGTTGCTACCCGACATGAAGCGCGCCTCGTCGCTGGCGAGCAGGACGGCCGCGGCCGCGATTTCGGCTGTCTCGCCCAGGCGCCCCATCGGCTGGCGCGCCACGAAGGCGCTGCGCGCCGCTTCGGCATCGCCGGTTGCAGCAAAGCGGTCAAGCAGCGAGGGCGATTCCACCGTGCCGGGGCTGATCGCGTTGCAACGGATGCCATCGGCGATGAAATCGCGTGCGACGGCCATGGTCAGGCCGATCACCGCGGCCTTGGTCGTGGCATAGGCACAGCGATTGGGAGCAGCCATCACCGACGATACCACCGAGGCGATGTTGATGATCGAACCCTCGCGCCTTTGCAGCATGCGTGGCAGGAATGCCTGGATAGTGCGCACCATCGACGTCACGTTGAGATCCACGCTGCGCGCGAACTCGGCCATCGAGCAGTCCAGGATCGACCCGTTGGCGACATAGCCGACGCAGTTGACGAGCACTGCGCAATCGGGCCATTCGGCCGCCGCCTGTGCCACCGCGCAGTCATCGGTGACATCGAGTGGCACGGCGGTGATCGCCGACGAGGCGAAGCTTTCGGAAAAGCGCAAGTCGGCGGCCGCAACCCGCGCGCCTTCGGCGGCGAAGCGATCGGCGATGGCGCGGCCGATGCCCTGCGCCGCCCCGGTGACGAAGCAGGTCTTTCCTGCCAGGCGCCCGGCCATCGCCTCAACGCCCCTCGTTCCAGGCGATGACCCTGTGCTTCTGGGTACCGAGCTTGTCGATGCCCAGTTCGATCACATCGCCTTCCTGCAGGTAGACGGGGGGCTGCTTGCCCAGTCCCACGCCCGGCGGGGTTCCGGTGGTGATGATATCACCGGGTTGGAGCACCATGAACTGGCTGAGATAACTCACGATCGTGGCGCAATCGAAAATCATCTTCGCGGTGTTGCCGGTCTGCATGCGCTGCCCGTTGACGTCGAGCCACATGCCCAGTTGCTGGGGATCGCCCACTTCGTCTGCCGTGACCAGCCATGGGCCGATCGGGCCAAATGTTTCGCAGCCCTTGCCCTTGTCCCACGATCCGCCGCGCTCAAGCTGGAACGCCCGCTCCGACAGATCGTCGCACAGCAGATAGCCGGCAACGTGGTCGAGCGCCTGCGCGGGATCGACGTAGGACGCGCGCGAGCCGATCACGATGCCCAGTTCGACTTCCCAATCCATCTTTTCCGAATTGCGCGGACGGCGCACCTCGTCGTTCGGGCCCTGGATGCAGGACACCGCCTTGGTGAACACGACCGGTTCGGCCGGGATCGGCATGTTCGATTCCTCGGCATGGTCGGAATAGTTGAGGCCGATGGCGATGAACTGTTGCGTGCCGACCAGCGGCCTGCCCAGGCGCGGCGTGCCCGGAACGATCGGCAGCGATGCCGTGTCGAGTTGGCTCAGCCATTCCAGGCTCGCGCGGGAAAGCACATCAGGGGTGATGTCGGGGACATGGGCCGTAAGGTCCCGCAGCGCGCCTTCCCGGTCGACGATGCCGGGCCTTTCCTGGCCCAAGGGGCCGAACCGAACCAATTTCATGGTGATCTCCGCGATGGGGTCGCAAGGCTGAGCGGCGGGGCGCCGGCCTTGCACCTATTGAATGTATCTAATCAATGATCAGGTGTGGCGCATAGCCAAAAGCCGTGGTGAGATAAAGACGCTTTCTTCGTTCGTTGGGAGCGGGCGCTCGTGGCAAACAGAAGCGTCCGGAGCGCTCTGCCGCAATGGCACTTGACGCGTCTGGATATCAAATCTAATCGACGATTAATTATGAAAGCGCGGACACGGTGATTCCTCGCGACGCGATCCTGCAGTCTTCGGATTTCCTGCAGGTTGCCCGCCGGCCCTTAGTCCGCCCGTGGTCGCCGCGGCCTGGTTCCGGGCCGCGGCGACGAACCGATAAATTCAACCTAGGGAGGGGTTTGTGGACAGGTCTTTGATCAAGCTGATGGCTGGCGCCGCGTGTCTTTGGGGTATGGCTGGCCATGCCGAGGAAGCGCCGGCCGACGGCAGCGGATCCGTGCCGACGGGTGATATCATCGTCACCGCCAACCGCGTTGCCTCGAGCGCCCAGAAAACCCCGATCGCGCTGACCGTGTACAACGGCGATCAATTGGCGGCCGCTGGCGTGACGAGCGTGTCCGCCTTGCAGCGGATCGATCCCAGCGTGAACTTCACGGCCCGCAACGGCACTGGTTATGTTGCCGTGCGCGGCATCGCATCGACCGACGTGACGGAAATCGGTGACCCATCGGTGCCGATTGCGCGCGATGGCTTTTTCACCAACCGGTCCTATTCGATCAACACGTCGATGTACGACTTGCAGCGCGTGGAAGTGCTGAAAGGGCCGCAAGGCACGCTGTTCGGGCGCAATTCGACCGGTGGCCTGATCAGCCTGATCACGCGCAAGCCGGGCAAGGCGCTGGGTGGCGACGTGGCGATCGAAGCCGGCAATTTCGGTGCGATCAACGTGGACGCCGGGGTGGACCTTCCGGTGAGCGACAAAATCCAGCTGCGCTTTGCCGGCATTTCGCTTCGCCACGATGGCTATCGCAATCTGACCGTGCTGGGCGGGCGCGGCGATGACGATGCGACGCTTTCGGGGCGCGCCACGCTGGCGTTTCAGCCCTTTGCCAATTTCGAGGGCCTTATCCAATACCAGCACGACAATATCGACAACGTCGGTGACGTTGCCTTGTCCGGCGCGGTGGGGACGGTCTTGACCAACTATGACGCGCGCACTTTTGCCAATTACGTGCCCACTTCAAACCGCCTGATCGGCAATCGCGTGCGGTGGGAATTCACGCTCAGCGGTCTGCCGCTCGATTCCACGCTGACATATGCCGGTGGCTATGATGCGCAGGACTGGCGCCACAAGCTGGATGCCAGTGGGTCGGCAACGTCGCGGGCCACGTTCTATCAGGCCGAAGCGCCCCGAACCTGGAATCACGAGGTGCGGCTTGCCACGCCGCAGACCAACCCGCTGGCGGTTCAGGTGGGCTTCTTCCACTTCCAGGAAGCAAACACGCTGCGCAACGGTTTGCGGGAACTGAGCGGGACATATGCCGGGCAGGATCTGATCGCATTCGACTATGCCATCAAGACCAAGTCCGATGCCGTGTTCGGCCAGGCGAATTACCGCGTGACCGAGCAATTGCACCTGACGGCGGGCGTTCGCTACACCCACGACGTCAAGCAGCGCACCGGCCAATCGGCGCTGCGGTGCGATATCGCGGGCATCCCCGCATTTGTCTGGCCATTCGTGCCCTGCGTGGGGACCTTGCCCACGTACTATGGCCTGGGCAACGGCTATGTCTCGCAATCCAAGCCGACCTACCTGGCTGGTTTCGATTGGACGCCCACCAATACCAACATGGTCTATGGGAAGTTCTCCACCGGCTACAAGTCGGGCGGGTTCAATTCCAACGGCTCGGCGCCTTCGGTGGATTATGGCCCGGAAAACGTGACGGCGTGGGAACTGGGGACCAAGAACCGCTTCCTTGGCGGCGCGGTCACTTTCAATGCCGACGTGTTCTACCAGACGTACACCGGCTACCAGGCTTCGCAGGCGACGCCGGCGGTTTCAAGCGGCAGCGGTGTCTTCAACGTGGGCAATGCCAAGATCTATGGCGCGGAAGCCCAGCTTGTCGTTGCCCGCGGCGGCCTGCGCCTGGATCTCAATGGCACGTATCTCCACACCCGTTTCGGCAGCGGCACGGCGGCCATTTTGACCACCGACCCGGCGACCGGCGGCAGCGTATCGCGCAACGTGATCGGCAATCGCTTGCCCAATGCGCCGGCGCTTTCCGTATCCGCCGGGCTTGAATACAAGATCGACATGGGTGGCGCGGGTTCGCTGACGCCGCGGATCGATGGCAAGTATAGCTCGGACTACTACTTCGACGTGTTCAACAACGCCGACACCCGCCAGGCGGACTTTGCCATGGGCAACCTGTCGCTGACTTATGCCCCTGCAGCCAAGGGTCTGACCGTAACCGCGTTCGTGCGCAACTTCACCGACAAGGTGGTGTTCGCCAATGCCCAGCGCAATTTCACGGCAACGCCTTACATCAACGCCTATCAGTTCATGCCGCCGCGCACGTATGGCCTGCGCATCGCCTATAGCTACTGATCCCGGCAGCGCCCGCTGCCATGGTTGCCATGGTAGCGGGCATGTCTGTGCCAGGAACCGGGCGCCAGGCATTGCTCATCGCGTTGCCGCGCCGGGGCGAAGGGAAGGTGTGGTGATGCCGGTCAGGCAATCTTCGGGGGCAGGCGCATGAGCTTCGATCTTGTCCCCGATCCCGGTGTCCCTTGCGCAAGCGGCTGTGTGCCCAGGCAGGATCACGTCGCGCGGCAGAAACGCAGTGCTGCCTCGCTGGAACGGATGCTCGATGCCACCGACCGCTTGATGACGGACCATCAGAGCGAGGCGTTCACCTTGCTCGAAGTGTGCCGGATCGGTGGTGTTTCCGTCGGCTCGATCTATCTTCGCTTTCCGACCAAGGTCGATCTCATCCGCGCGGCCATGCAGCGTCGGCTGATTGTGGTCGAGCAGGAAGAAGCGGCGATGATGGCGCAACTCTGCCGGGATAGCGTGGATCTTGCCGGGTTTCTCTCGGCGTTCATCGAATCCTATTCCCAGGTGCTGCAGCGGCACGCCCGGATCTTGCGCCTGTGCATGGACCGGGCCGAACATGATCCCGTGATCAGCGCCATTGGCAAGGCCCAGGCCGAACGCGCCGCGCAGCGGGTGGTGCAAGCCCTGCTGGCGTATCGCGATCGCTTCGGTGGCAACCGGGCAGAGGAAAAGGCCGACACGATCTATCGTGCGATTTATGCCGTGCTGTGCCGGCAACTGGGGCTGGGCAGCGCGCGCGAAGACCATCAGCCGCAGCAGTGGATGGTGTACAAGAAGGATCTGGCCCTGATGGCGCTTTCATTCCTGTCTTGCGCGCAATAATCGGGCACGGGTGCCGGGCACGCTTACTTGCTTCCGCCGGCGCCCGTGCCCCCCCGATCAGGCGTTGCGGCGGGCTTTGACCGCGGCGATAATCCCCGCGGCGATTGCCGTCCCGCCCAACGCTGCAAACGCCCCACCGATCGAAAGGCCGGTCAACCGCACTATCGAAACTGCGAGAGGGCTGGTGAACTGGCCCAGGAAAAAGCAGGCGCTCCAGATGCCCATCACGCGCCCGCGGTGGTGCGAGGGCACATCCTTCATCGCCCACAACACGAGCGCGGGGATCAGAATGCCGGCCCCGAATTGCTGGATGGTGGCAAAGGTGGTCATGACCGGCACGCTGCCCGCAAGGCCGATGCCGATCATCCCTGCGCCGACAAAGGCAAGAAACGCCGCGACCTGCCCAGCCGCATTCAAGCGTTGCGACAGCGGCTTGAAGGCCAGCCCGCCCAGGAACACGCCGATATTGGCCAGCCCGACCAGCATGCCCACTTTGTCTGCAGCGCGCAGGCCGATCCCTTCGAAAGCGAGCCCGATCTGGACGATGTAGACATAATAGAGCGAGGCCGAAAACAGCGTGACGGCGCCGAACGCGGCCGCGTGGCGGGCGGGGAAGGGCGCCGGCCTGGCACCTTGTTCCTGGCGCTTGTGCGCGGGTTCGAACAGCCAGATCGCCATCGCAACGGCCATCGGCAGCGCGACGGCGTATATCATGAACGACCAGTGCCAGTTCACCGCAGCCAGGGCACCCGAACCGATCAAAACCGAAACGCCGAACACCGGCCCGAACGCTGCTTGCGCGGTCAACCAGTTCCGCCGCCCCGCTTCGGGATAGTAATCCGCGATCAGCGTGTTGGTGACGGTCAGGATCGCCGCCTCGCATATGCCCAGGGCCAGCCGGGTGGCAAAGATCGCGGTCAGGCTGTCGAGAAAGAACGGCGCAATCCCCAAAACCCCGTAGATCGCCGTGGCCCAGATCAGCAAGCTGCGACGGCCCAGGCGATCGGCACACCAGCCCATCAGCGGCGAGAACAGCGCGGTCATCAGCCCAGGGGCGGTAACGGCAAGAGGCACGAGCGTGCTGGCGCCGGGCACCTGCGCGAATTGGGCAACCATCTGCGGCACCGCCGGCGTCAGCGCCACGATGGCCAGGATCGGCAGGAAACCCGCCAGGATGACGATGACGCCTTGCGCCATTCCGGCGGCGGGCGGTGGATTGGTTTCAGGCGCGGCCATGAACGCCGATCTCCTTATAAGTTAGCGCTGGTGCTGGCGGTGGCGGGCAAAGGCCCATGGCATTCCTCTCTCCGCCGGCCCTGTCTGGCGCGGGACGGCGCTTGTTGAATGGCACTATCTAATCATTGATAAGTTTGCAGGCAAGTGCCGACTTGGATCGCTGCCGTGCCAGGCTCTTGGGAGGCCACGAATGGCGGATCGCTTGACTGGCGCAATCAGGAGCGGCGGATTACAGTTGGCCGGCTGGTGGTCGATCCGGGCCACGACGGCGAAATGCATCTTGGAAGGTTTGCGCAGAAAAATGACCGCCCTTGCACGCTGCACCTGGGCCGATGGCGATCCGGTGATGGCCGCCTATCACGATACGGAGTGGGGCATCCCGCTGCACGAATCCCGCGCGCTGTGGGAAATGCTCATGCTTGAAGGCTTTCAGGCAGGCCTCTCGTGGCGCACGATCCTGCACCGGCGCGAGGGATTCCGGCGGGCTTTCGACGGCTTCGTGCCGGAGGTGGTGGCCGCATATGATGAGGCCAAGATCGCCGCGCTGATGCAGGATGCGGGCATCATTCGGGCGCGGGCCAAGATCGAGGCGACGATCGGCAACGCCCGCGCCTATCTGCGCATGGCTCAGCAGGGCGAGGATTTTGCGCAATTCGTTTGGTCCCACGTCAATGGCGTGCCGCGACTGGGCGATGGCTTGACGCTCCCGGCGAGCGATCCCACCTCGCTCGCGCTGTCCAAAGCGCTCAAGCAACGTGGCTTCAAGTTCGTGGGCGCGGTGACGGTCTACGCTTTCATGCAGGCCGTCGGCATGGTCAACGATCATGCCATCGATTGCCCGCAGCGGAATGCCTGCTAGGCGGGGACGCCGGACCCGGCAGCATCTTCCAGCACGGTCCCGGCCGCATGCCGGACTGCTTCGGTCAATTTGCGAAGCGCTGCGGCATGCAGCCTGGCAACCGTCCAGTAGAGCGTGACACCGATCGGGGTGGACGGCACCAGTTCCACCAACGTGCCTTGATCGAGGTGAGGGAGGGCGAGGACGGCTGGCTGCATGCCCCAGGCCAGGCCGCGCAGCGCCAGATCGAGGAACGCGCGGGTCGATGGGATCCAGTGCACCTGGTTGCCCACGGGCGCCCCGACATGGTCCATCGCCCAGCGCGCCTGCAAATCATCGCGCCGGTCAAAGCGCATCACCGGGGCATGCAGGAGCGCTTGTGCGGTCACGCCGGTGGGAAAATGGCGCGTGACGAAATCAGGGCTGGCGCAGGCAAGGTAGCGCAAGGCGCCCAAGCGGGTGGTGCGGCATCCCTGCACGGGTGCGCTTTCCGATGTGATCGCGGCCACAACATCCCCGCCGCGCAGACGATCGGCGGTGTGCGCCTCGTCATCCACGACGAGTTCGACCAGAAGGCCGGTTTCGCGGGAGAATCCGACGATGGCAGGGGCCATCCAACTGGCCAGACTATCCGAATTGACCGCGATCTTGAGCGTGACGGGCGGCGAGGCAGCCGTCTGCGGGGCGCCCATGTCTGGGAGCAGGTCGGTTTCGAGCAGGCGCACGGCCTCGAAATGGGCACACAAACGCCGCCCGAGCGCGGTGGGCTGGCATGGCTGGCTACGCTGCACAAGGATCGCTCCCAGCCGTTCTTCCAGCGCCCGCACCCGTTGCGACACGGCCGAAGGCGAGATGTGGAGCGCGGCAGCGGCGCGTTCGAACGTACCTTCGCGCACCACCGCCGCCACGACCGAGAGCGCCGCATAATCGAGCATGTGATGAAGCATAGCTTCATTTGGATAAGGAGATCAAGTTTCTCTTAAGATTAAGACTTGGCCATAGCGCCTGCCATGAACAGCATCACCGCCACTTATTCCGCCGGCTTCGCGCTCTGCGCAGCCCTGATCGTTGCCATTGGAGCCCAGAATCTGTTCGTGCTGCGGCAGGGATTGCTGCGGCGCCACGTGCTTGCAGTGGTTGGTTTCTGCATTGCGGCCGACGCGTCGCTGATCGCCGTGGGCGTCAGCGGCGTTGCAGCCTTTCTCAAATCCATGCCGCAACTGACGCGCATTCTCTCGCTGGGCGGGGCGATGTTCCTGGGTTGGTACGGCCTTCTCGCCTTTCGCCGCATGGCGCAGGGCGAGGCGGTTTCGGTGGACGCGGGAAGCGCGCAGTCTCTGGGCAAGGTGTTGTCCACGCTTGCCGGGTTCACGTTCCTCAACCCGCACGTCTACCTCGACACGGTCTTGTTGATGGGTGCGGCAGGGGCGACCCATCCCGCTCCCCTGCGGCCATTCTTCATTGCCGGGGCGGCCTCGGCCAGTGCCTGCTGGTTTGCCCTGCTGGGCTATGGCGCGCGGCTGCTGGCGCCGCTTTTTGCCCGGCCCGCCGCATGGCGCGTGCTGGATGCCATTGTCGGCACGACCATGCTGGCCATGGCCGCGATGCTGGTCGTGACCGCCTTCCACTGACGGCACGGGATTGCCACGTTGGGCTACTGCGGCCGAAGGCGGCCTGCGCCCCCGTGCCGCGGCCTCGCTCCGTTTTTACACCGCCGCGCTTTCTGCGGATACGCGATAGCGCGGTGCCACATCGCGGCGGGAAAGTTCGGATGCCATGGCGAGCCGCGCTTCCTGCATCGCGTGCCACTTTGCCTCGTCGGCGAGAGGCGGAATGGTGACCGTCTCACCACGATCGAAGCCCAGCAGCGCCGCATCGACAAGGTCGCTGGCGTCCATCACCCATTCGGCGGGGAAGGAATCGATGTCCTTGCCCGACCGCGCCCAGATTTCGGTACGGGTTGCCCCCGGCAGGACGGCCTGCACGCGGATTCCCTTGTCGGCAACTTCCTTGGCAAGGCCCTGGGTCAGGTTCAGGATGAAGGCCTTGGTTGCGCTATAGGTGCCGTCGAACATTTCCGGCGCGAGGGCGAGCACCGACGAAAGATTGATGATCCCGCCCGCACCGCGCGGGGCAAATGCCCGCACCGCTGCGCCGGCAAGCAGGGTTGGCGCGGTTACGTTTATGGCTATCAGGTGCTCGATCGTCACCGCGGGCGTGTCGATCAGCGTGCCTTCAAGCGAAATGCCGGCGTTGTTGACCAGCAATGTCAGCGTCTCGTCCGAGGCGATGCGCGCCTCGACCTTGGCGAGTTGCGATCGATCGCTCAGATCGGCGGGCAGCACGTCGACATGGGCGCCGGTTTCCGAACGCAGGCGCGCTGCCAGCGCTTCAAGCCGGGTGACATCGCGCGCGACGAGGACGAGATCGTGGCCACGGCGGGCGAGGCGGTCGGCATAGATGGCGCCGATGCCGGTGGATGCGCCGGTGATGAGAGCTGTTCCGAGGGACATGGTCATTCTCCTGTAAAGCGAGTCAGTTGGACAGTCGGACTTTGGCGGTGACGGACAGGCCGGGCCGCAGCACCGGGCTGGCGGCTTGCCCGGGGTCGAAGCGGATGCGCACCGGCACCCGCTGGACGATCTTGGTGAAGTTGCCGGTGCCGGGTTCGAACGGCAGCAGCGAGAAACTGGAGCCGGTGCCCGGTGCAAAGCTTTCGACACGGCCGGAGAGCGCATGGTCGAGCGCGTCGACGCTGATCGTCGCGCGTTGCCCGGCCCGCATGTCGCGGGTCTGTGTTTCCTTGAAGTTCGCCGTCACATAAAGGGCGTTCATGGGCACCAGCGTGAGCAGACGCGATCCGGGCTGAACATAATCCCCAACGTGGACCTGGCGATTGCCCACCACGCCATCGACAGCGGCGCGGATGATCGTATGGGCTTGATCCTGACGCGCGAGATCGAGTGCGGCGATCGCGCGCTGTCGTGTTGCCTGCGCCTTTTCGAGCGCGGCGAGCAAGGTGGGGCGGCGTGCCGCTGTCACGCTTGCCTGCTGCCGCGACACGGCCAGCAGTGCCTTGGCACGGGCGGCCGCCTGCGCGCCGTCGATCGCTGTGGCACGATAGGTCTCGGCATCGCGGCGTGCGACAGCGCCTGTGGCAACCAGGGCGTCATAGCGCTGGCGATCGGTTTCCGCGCGCTCAGCCTCGGCGGCGGTCGAAGGGATCGTGGTGCGCGCCGCGGTAACCTGCGCTGCGGCCAACCGCTCTTCTGCGTCAAGGCTGACGAGCGCCGCGCGCGCTGCGGCTACATCGGCTTCCGCATCCGCCAGATCGGCACGCCCGCTCGCCGCCTTGGCATCGAATTCTTCCGAATCGATCCGCACGAGGGGATCACCGACGTGCACGACCTGGTTGTCGCGTACGAACACGGCGCCAACCAGGCCGCGAACTTTCGGCGCCACCGTGGTTGAATCGGCCGCGACATAAGCATCGTCGGTCGCTTCGACCGATGGACGCGCCATGATCCACAGGGCGCCGCCTGCCGCTGCCGCCAGCGCCAGTGCCGAAACCAGCAACGTGCGGCCGCCGGGCCCGCGGCGTTGCGCCTTCGCGGGCGCGCCGGCACTCTGCGCAGCTGGCGGCAAGCCTTCGCTTTGCTGCTGTCCTTCCGATTGTTCATCCATTGGCTTTGCGCTCACCGCGCGCCTCCTTGCAGAGATTGCTTGCGCATATGATGAGTATCATATCATATGACGTTCATCATATGTCGAGTCATATTTCGGCGATCGGAAAGGAAGCGGGTTCGTGGGATGGCTGATGGAACTTGGTCAGGACTGGTCGGCAGACCCTTCGGCGATGCCGACGGCGCGCAAGTTCCTGATCTTTGGAGTGATGGCGTTCGGCCAGTTCATGGCGCTGTTCGATATCCAGATCGTGTCTGCCTCACTCAGCGACGTGCAGGCAGGGCTCGCTGCCGGCCCGGATGAAGTGAGCTGGGTGCAGACAGCCTATCTGATGGCCGAGCTCGTGATGATCCCGCTGTCGGGCTATCTCGCCGGGGCGATGTCGACCCGCTGGCTGTTTGTCATGTCGGCGGGGATGTTCACCTTCTCCAGCCTCATGTGCGGGCTGTCGTGGAACATGGAATCGATGATCGCCTTCCGCGCGCTGCAGGGGTTTACCGGCGGGGCGATGGTGCCGTTGGTCTTCGCGGTGGGGTTCACGATCTTCAGCGGCGCGCAACGGGCGCTGATCCCCGCCATCCTGGGCACCGTCAGCGTGCTGGCACCTACGTTGGGGCCCAGTGCCGGCGGCGCGATCACCCAGGCGCTCGACTGGCGATGGCTGTTCTTCATCAACATCATCCCCGGTATCGTGGTGACATTGCTGGCCTGGCAGATTCTTCGCGTGGATCGGGCCAATCCATCCATGTTCGGCCGGATCGACTGGAGCCATTTCGTGGCGATGGCGGTATTCCTTGCCGGCCTTGAATATGTGCTGGAGGAAGGACCACGCAAGGACTGGTTCGGCGATCCCACCATTGCCATCGCCGGCTGGTGCTCGGCCGTCGCTTTCGTCTTGTTTCTTGAGCGTTCCTTCCGGTCCGGCAATCCGCTGGTGCGGTTGCAGCCGTTCCGCCGGCCGACCTTCGCCTTCGCCTGCACGTTCAATTTCGTGATCGGCATCGGCATGTATTCGGCGATCTATCTGGTGCCGGTCTACCTGGCACGCATCCGCGGATACGATTCGCTGCAGATCGGCACCACGGTGTTCGTGGTGGGCGTGACGCAGCTGTTGAGCGTGGTCGTCAGCGCCTATCTCAGCCAGCGGGTCGACATGCGCTGGATGATCACGGTTGGCTTGTCGCTGTTCGCCGCAAGCCTGTGGCTCACGTCCAACATGACCAGCGCGTGGGGGTTCTGGGAGCTGTTTTTCCCGCAAGCCGTGCGTGGCCTTGCCCTGATGCTGTGCATCGTGCCCAGCGTGAGCATGGCGCTGTCGGGCTTCCAGCCAGCCGAACTGCGCTATGCCTCTGGCCTGTTCAACCTGATGCGCAATCTGGGCGGCGCCATCGGCATTGCCGTGGTCAATACCCTGCTGCGTGACCATGCCCGCATCGCGTCAAGCCGGATCGGCGAAGCGCTTGGCCATCAGTCCGGCGCGGCGTCGGACATGGTCGCGGGCATCGCGCAGCGCCTGGCGCAAGCCACCCCCGATCCGCACCAGGCCCTGACGATGGCACAAGGTCTGTTTGCCCAAGTCGTTGGCCGCGAGGCGTTGACCATCGCTTTCAACGACGTCTTCCGGCTGCTCGCCTGGATGTTCATCGCCGCGCTGGTGATGGTGCCGTTCTGCCGCCCACCCGCCAATGCCACGCCGCCGTCGCCCGATCTGGCGCACTGAGGAGTTCTTTGCCATGCGCCTTGCCGCTATCCTGCTTGCCGTCTCGGCCCTTTCTGGCTGCACCGCCGGCAGGGATTATGTTCCTCCCAAGATTGCCCTGTCCCCTGCCTATCATGCGCCTGTGCCCATCGCGGCGGCGGATGCGCAATGGTGGCGCCGTTTCGGCGATCCTGTGCTCGATTCCCTGGTCGAGATGGCGCTGGCGCAAAATCTCGATGTGGCCGCCGCGGCCGCGCGGGTAAGCCAGGCGCGCGCCGCCGTGCAGGAAAGTGGTGCGGCGCTGCTGCCCCAGGCAGGCCTTGCCGCCTCGGCCGAACGCACGCGCCAGTCGCTGCGCACGCCCGTTGGCGCGGTGTCCAGTCGCTTGGACCTGCCGCGCGACTATTCTCTGTATACCGTGGGCCCGCAGGCATCGTGGGATATCGACCTGTTCGGCGGCTTGCGGCGCGGGCGCGAGGCGGCGCGGGCCGACTTTGCCGCCGCAGCGGCAAGCGAGGACGCCGTGCGCCTGAGCGTTGCTGCAGAAACGGCCGATGCCTATCTGCAGTTGCGTGGGTTGCAGGCACGGTACGATGTCGTCTCGCACGAACTTTCGACCGAACGCCAGTTGGCCGACCTTCTGGGCCAACAGGCGGCGCAGGGCCTGGTTGCCGAACGCGAACACCAGCGGGTCTTGGGCGAAAGCGCTGGATTGGAGGCGACGCTGGCGCCGCTACGCGCGGCGATCGCCGGCCAGATCAACCGCCTCGATGTGCTGACCGGCCAGCAGGCCGGATCGGACCTGCTGCATGTGGCTGCGGCGCAGCCCGTGCCCGACGCGCCCGATCCCAGCGGCAGCGCGATCCCGGGTGAATTGATGCGCCGGCGCCCCGATCTGGTGGCAGCCGAACGGCATCTGGCCGCGAGCAGCGCCCGGACCGGGGCGGCCATGGCCGACTATTACCCGCGTCTGTCCCTCAACGGCCTGCTCGGCTTTGCCAGTATCGGCACCGGCGGCCTGTTTGCCGGCAATGCCCTGCAGGCGAGCGGCGGCGCGGCGCTGCGGTGGCGCCTGTTCGATTTCGGCCGTGCCGATGCGGAAGTGGCGCAGGCACGCGGCAAGGAGGCCGAGGCGCTGGCGCAGCTTCGCGGCGCGGTGCTCAAGGCGACCGAGGAGGTGGAAACCGCGATCACCCGCCTTGCCGAAACGCGGGCGGAAATCGCGTTGCGCCAGCAGCAGGTTGCATCGCTGACCCGTTCGCGCGATCAGGCGCGGCAGGGTTACGAGGGTGGCGCGCTGGCCTTGATCGACGTACTGGATGCCGACCGCGCGCTGTTGGATGCCGCCGACCACCTTGCGGAGGCACGCGCCCAGGCGGCGCGCGCATCCGTTTCGGCCGTTCGTGCGTTGGGCGGAGGATGGGAGCCACGAAGCTGATGAGCGAGACCATGACGCCCAAGGAGCGCACGCGCGCGCGCATCCTGGATGAAGCGGCAAAGGCGATGCGCGAAAAGGGTGCCGACGGGATCGGCGTTGCCGCGCTGATGAAGCGCGCGGGGCTGACGCATGGCGGCTTTTATGCGCATTTCGAAAACCGTGACGATCTGGTTGCCCATGCGGTGGACCGGATGTTTGGCGATAGCGATGCGATGGTAAGACGATATCTCACCGGGAACGAGCCGGCGAGGGGCCTGTCGTTGCTCATCGACTATTACCTTTCCGAGGAAGCGCGGCGGCGGACCGATGTGGGCTGCCCGATCCCCAGCCTGGGGGGGGAATCGAGCCGCATGCCGGAGGCCGCTCGCCAGCGTTTTGCCCAAGGCATTGCCGCGTTTCGCGCCGCGCTGGCAAAGGCCCTGGCCGGGCTTGGCGCGTCCGAACCGGACGTGCTGGCGGCCTCGGTCCTGGCCGAGATGGTCGGCGCCATGACCCTGGCCCGAACGCTGGACGACGAGACGGCATCGATTGCGTTGCGCGCTTCGCGAGAGCAGCTCAAGCGGCGGATCGGCTTGCCGACCGCGCTGTGATGATCGCGGGCTTGGTCTCGCAAAGCTCAAGGACGCACGATTGCGCGTGGCGTTGCGGCCCGACCTGCCCGTCAAAAGGCGTTCGTCGAGCCGCGTTTGCCATCGCGCTGCCTGCCGCCTAGCCTGCGCTCGTCCGACCATGGCAGCGAGGCACTTGAGAACATGCTCGAACTTCAGGGTGTTTCGCACGTCTATGGCAACGGCACCCGTGCGCTCGACGGCGTCACGCTGACAATTCCCAAGGGCATGTTCGGGCTGCTCGGCCCCAACGGCGCCGGCAAGTCTACCCTGATGCGCACGGTTGCCACGCTGCAGATCCCCAGCAGCGGGCGCATTACGTTCGACGGCATCGACGTGATCGCCGATCCCCAGGCGATCCGCAGCCAGCTTGGCTACCTGCCGCAGGACTTTGGCGTCTATCCGCGCGTAAGCGCCTATGATCTGCTCGACCACATGGCGGTGCTCAAGGGCATCGCCGGGCGCGGCGAACGGCGGGACACGGTCGAAACGCTGCTTGCGCAAGTCAATCTGTGGGATGTGCGGCGCAAGGCGGTGGCCGGCTATTCCGGCGGGATGCGCCAGCGCTTCGGCATTGCCCAAGCGCTGATCGGCAATCCTCGCCTCGTCATCGTCGATGAACCGACCGCCGGGCTCGATCCCGAAGAGCGCAATCGCTTCCTCAACCTCCTGGCCGAGATCGGCGAGAACGTGGTGGTGATCCTTTCGACCCATATCGTCGACGATGTCACCGACCTTTGCCCGCGCATGGCGATCCTGGGCCAGGGGCAGATACTGCTCGAAGGCGCGCCGGCCACGTTGATCGCTGCGCTGTCCGGCCAGGTGTGGGAACGCGCGATCGACCGGGCTGACCTCGCCGCGGTCAGCGCCGAACATCGCGTGATTTCCACCCGCCTGCGCGGCGGGCGCACGGTCGTGCACGTGATTGCCGAGACCATCCCTGGTGACGGCTTCGTGGCTGTTCCCGGTGGGCTCGAGGACGTCTATTTCTCCGCCCTGCTTGCTGCCCGCACCGCCGCGCCGGCCGTCGGCGCCTGAACCAGTAAGGGGCACCGCCATGCTCGGCCGCATCGCCGCCTTCGAGATCCGCTATCAGCTGCGCAGCCCGGTGTTCTGGGTGGTGTTTGCCCTGTTCTTCCTGCTGGCCTATGGCGCCATGGCATCGAGCCAGTTGACCATCGGTGGCACGCCCGACAACGCGTGGCAGAACGGCACGCTGTCGCTGACGATGACCCAGGGCGTGATGACCATTTTCGCGCTGTTTGCGACGACGGCCTTTGTCGCGAACGTGATCGTCAGGGATGATGACAGCGGCTTTGGCCCCCTGGTCCGCGCCACGCCGGTGCGCAAGGCCGACTATCTGCTGGGCCGTTTCGCTGGTGCTTACCTGGTCTCTCTGCTGGTTTTCGCGGCGGTGCCATTGGGCAGCTTCGTGGGTTCGCTGATGCCCTGGCTGGACCCTGAAACGATCGGTCCCAACCGGATCGACGCCTATTTGCGGCCCTTTGTGATCGTGGCGATGCCCACGTTGCTGTTGTGCGCCGCGTTTTTCTTCGCGGTGGCAACGCTCACGCGCTCGATGATGGCGACGTATGTTGCAGTGGTTGCCAGCCTGCTGATCTGGGGCGTGACGCGCGGCATCCTGTCGAGCCATCCCGACCTGCGCACGCTGGCGGCGCTCACCGATCCGTTCGGCGTCGTCGCCATCACGCTTGAAACCCGGTACTGGACCCTGGCCGAAATCAACACACGGCCCTTTCCGTTCTCCACGCTGTTTCTCGAAAACCGTGCGATCTGGCTGGCCGTGACGATCGCGGCGCTTGCCATGGCGTGGTGGCGCTTCAGCTTTACCGCGCCTGCCGCCAGCAAGCGCCAGTTGCGGCGCGAGGCGAAACGCGCACGCAAGCTCGCCGTGGCGACGCCAAGCCGGGTCGCGCGCTTGCCCGATCCCGACCAGGCCCGCGCGCGCTGGCCGCGTCTGTTTGCACGCATTGCGTTCGAAGCGCGGATGATCCTGCGCAGTCCGGCCTTCCTGGTGCTGGTGGCGGTGGGGGCGATCAACGCGCTTGCCGCACTCAGCCTGAGCGACAGCCTCTATGGTAGCAAAAGCTACCCGGCGACTTTCCTGCAGGTCACGGCACTGCGCGGCGCGTTCACGCTCGGCCCGATCGTGATCGCCGCGTTCTATGCAGGCGAACTCGTCTGGCGCGATCGCGAGCGCCGGATCAGCGCGATCATCGATGCCAGCGCCTTGCCAAGCTGGGCCTTGCTGCTGCCCAAGGTGCTGGCGCTCGCACTGGTCCTGGTGGTCACCGTGGCGCTGGGGGCCTTGGTCGGCATCGGCGTGCAATTGGCAAGCGGCTTCACGGCGATCGAACCTGGGCAGTATCTGTGGTGGTACCTTGTGCCGACAGCAATGGACATGGTGCTGCTCGCCGGCCTTGCCGTGTTCCTGCAGGTCGTTTCGCCCAGCAAGTATGTTGGCTGGGGCTTGCTGCTGGTGTGGTTCGTCTTCGGCATCGTGGCGTCGGCGATGCATTGGGACCATCCGCTCTACCAATACGCGTCGAGCGTGCCCAACCCGCTGACCGATATGAACGGTGCGCGGGTGGGCTGGGTGACCAACTGGTGGCTGCGCCTTTATTGGGGCTTTCTGCTCGTGGCGCTGATGGCCGCGGCCCACCTGCTCTGGCCGCGCGGTGCCAACGATGGCGTCGGCGTGCGCAGCCGCCAGGCGCTGCGCCGGCTGCGTAGCCCGGCCGGGGTGCTGATCCTTGCCGCACTGGCAGGCATGGCCGCCACGGGGGCCTGGCTCTATTACCAGATGGACGTTCGCAACCACTACGAGAACGGTGCGCAGCAGGAGATCGACGCCGCCGATCTCGAAAAGCTCTACGCCCGCTATGAGCATGCGCCCGAACCGAGCGTCACGCATGTCACGCTCAAGGTCACGATCGATCCGGCGCAGCCGCGGATGGAAGCCGAAGGGACATATGCCCTGGTCAATGCCACCGGCGCGCCGCTCAGCACCGTGCACCTGATGCTGCCCCAGCACGACCGCGACGTGCTCGCACTGACGATCGACGGTGCCCGCGCCACCCACGATGACGACCGCCGCCAGGTGCGCTTCTTCACGTTCGACCATCCGCTGCGCCCGGGGCAGACGACGCTGATGCATTTCAAGGTGCAGCGCTGGCAGCCGGGCCTCAATCCGCTGGGCGACGATACCCGCTTGCTTGCCAACGGCACGTTCCTCGATTCCACGCAGATCGCGCCCACGATCGGCATCCAGCGGGCGGCGATGTTGAGCGATCCGGTCAAGCGCCGCGAACATGGCCTGCCCGGTGAGCATCGCATGGCCAAGTTGGAAGATCAGGGCGCGCGGCATTTCAATTACCTGTCGAACGCCAGTTGGGTGACCAGCGACATCACGGTGACCACAGCGGCGGACCAGGTGCCGCTGGCGCCCGGTGACAAGGTTGCCGATACGGTGCAGGGCGGATGGCGCACCGCGCGCTTCGTCTCGCGCGTTCCGATCCTCAACTTCTGGTCGATCCAGTCTGCCCGCTATGGCGTGGACACGCGCGATGCCGATGGCGTGCAGGTCTCGATCTATTTCGATCCGCGCCACGCCTATAACGTGGCCCGGCTGCAGCGCGCCGCGCGCGTGGCGCTCGGCTACTATCGCCGCGAATTCGGCCCCTATCAGTTCGGCTATGCCCGCATCGTGGAATTTCCGGGCTATGCCAGCTTTGCCCAAGCCTTTGCCGGCACCATGCCGTTCTCGGAATCGATCGGCTTTCTGGGTGACTTCAGCGATCCCGACAAGATCGATTACGCCACCTATGTCGCCGCGCACGAGCTGTCGCACCAGTACTGGGGCCACCAGGAAATCAGCGCCGAGATGCAGGGCGGCACGATGATGGTGGAGACGCTGGCGCAGTATTCGGCGCTGATGGTCATGAAGCAGTTGTACGGGCCCGACAAGATCCGCCGCTTCCTGCGCTATGAGCTTGATCGCTACCTTGCCTCGCGCGGGCGCGAAGCGGTGGAGGAAGTGCCGCTGGCGCGGGTGGAGGACCAGCCCTACATCCACTATCGCAAAGGTGCCGTGGCGCTCTACCTGCTGCAGGATCGGCTGGGCGAAGCGCGGGTCAACGGCATGCTTCGGCAGATCCTCGCACGCTATCGCTTCCAGGGGCCACCTTACGCCACCTCGATGGACCTTGTGCGCGGCTCCCATGCGCTGGCCCGTACCGCGCAGGAACATGCGCTGGTGCACGACTTGCTGGAAACCATCACGGTGTGGGATTTCAAGGCCGATCGCGCCGTGACCCGCCGCATGCCCGACGGGACCTGGCATACCACGCTGACGCTGACGGCGAGCATGGCACGCGACGATGGCAAGGGGGCAAGCACGCCCACGCCGCTCGACCAGGATGTCGACATCGGGCTGTTCACCGCGCAGCCGGGCGAGGGGGCGTTTGGGGCGGCCGACGTCATCGCCATGGAACGGCATCGCCTGCGCGATGGCACCGCCACGATCGTGCTGACCAGTCGTCGCAAGCCGGCCTATGCCGGGGTCGATCCCTACAACACCTTTATCGATCGCAAGAGCGACGACAACGTGGTGGCCGTGACCGGCGGCTGATGCGCAAACCGCGTTACAGCACCGAATGACCGGCCGGTGCTGCTGCAGCGGGAATGACCGCCTTGTATTCGGTAAAGCTGTCGAGCCCTTCCTTCCCGCCCTCGCGCCCGCAGCCAGACAGCTTGAAGCCGCCGAAGGGCAGGGCACTGTCGAAGCGAAAGGCGTTCTGGGTAAGGGTACCACTGCGCACGCCGCGCGCCACGCGGGAAAAAGCCGCCGCATCGTGGGTGAAGACTGTGCCGTAGAGGCCATAGGGCGTGGCATTGGCCAGTGCGATCGCCTGATCGAGCGTGTCATAGCCCAAGACGGTGAGCACCGGGCCGAAGATTTCCTCGCGCGCGGCGATATTGGCGGGGTCGACATCGGTCAGCAGCGTGGGTTCGTAATAGGCGCCATCGGGCAGGTGGGCGGGGCGCGCGCCGCCGGTGGCCAGCGTGGCACCTTCGGCGATCGCCTGGGCAACGAAGGCCTCGACCCGCTCGCGTTGGCGGACCATGGCCAGCGGGCCCATCTCGGCCGCGGCATCGCGCGGGTGGCCGATGCGCACGCGGCGCATTTCGTCCACCGCTGCAGCGACGAAGGCCGCACGGTGGGCTTCCGGCACGATCGCGCGGCTCAGCACGGCGCAGATTTGCCCGGCCGACATGGTGATAGTGCGCGCGAGCGTGCGCGCCGCCGTCTCGATCGGGAAATCGTCGAGCACGATGGCAGCCGACTTGCCACCCAGCTCTGTCGTGCAGCGCGCCATGCGCGCGCCACAGACCGCGGCAATGTGCGTGCCGGCCGCGACCGAGCCGGTGAAGCTCACTTTGTCGATGCCCGGATGGCGCACGAGGCTGTCGGACGCGGCGCGATCGGCAACGACGAGGTTGAGCACGCCTGGCGGCAGGCCGGAGTCTTGTGCCGCTTCGGCGATGATCCAGGCTTCGATCGGCGTTTCGGGCGCGGGCTTCATCACCACGGTGCACCCGGCGAGCAGGGCCGGGGCGATCTTGCCCGCCATGATCCCGAACGGATTGTTCCACGGCGCGATCGCGGCAACGACGCCGACCGGCTCGCGCACCACCAGGGCTGTGCCCGGCGCATCGGCCAGGGCGCGCGTCTCGCTCCAGGCATAGCGGTCGGCCAAGTCGGCATAGCTGTCGAACCAGGCGACGCCACCGCCCACCACAAGCGGCGCGACCCCGGCAAGTGCGCCGATCTGCTCGATCCAGGCATTGGCGAGGTCAGGAATGCGCGCGCGCAGCAGCTCGCCCATCCGCCGCAAGTACGCGGCCCGCTCTGTCGGGGAGAGGTGCGGCCAGGGGCCGTGATCGAAAGCGGCCCGTGCGGCGTCGACAGCGGCGGCGATATCGTCGGCATCGCCGCTTGCAAGCGTGGCAATCACCGCGCCCGTGGTGGGCGAGACCACGTGCGTCTGCTCCCGGCTGTGGGGCTCGCGCCACGCACCGTCGATAAACAGGTGATGGGGATGGCGCAGGTTCGGCAGCACGGGAGCATGGGGCATGTCGGGCATTCCTTGCGTATCGGAATCGAGGCTGGGAGCTGACGCGAGACGCGGGCTGGACGCGGGCGGTGTCGATACCCCGCCCGCGTCTCCCCGCCCGGTCAGAACGTGCGGCGCAAGGTCAGCGACCATTCGCGCGGCCGGCCCACGGCGCCGCTCGCAACGCCGTACGTGGCGTTGTAGCTGGTGCCGAGGTAATAGAACTTGTTGCCGAGGTTGGTGACGCCAAGGCTTGCCGACCAGGCCTTGCGGGCATCTTCGTAAGTCAGGCGGGCGTTGAACAGGCTGCGCCCGGCGACGAGATCGAGCGGCGTGTTGACCGCGTTGTAATAGAAGCTCGACTGGTAGGTCCAATCGAGGCGCGGGGTCAGCGTGCCCGCGCTGCCGAGGTCTGCCTGGTACTGGACCGAGCCGGACGCCTGCCACTTGTTGTTGAACGGGGCCTTCATGCTGCGGCTGATGCCGGTGTTGGCATTGACCGAGGCATACTGGAAGTCGAGATAGCCGACGTTGCCATCGATCGTCAGGCCGCGCACCGGGCGCAAGGTGGCTTCCAGTTCGACACCCTTGACGTGGGCATTGCCGGCATTGCCGATCGCCGCGCACGGAAACGGATCGGTGAAGGCCGGGCAGACCTGCAACTGGATCTGCATATTCTTGTAATCATTATAGAACACAGCGCCGTTAAGGCGCAGCGCACGACCCAGCAGATCCGACTTGAAGCCCGCTTCGTAGGTCGTCAGCGTCTCTGGGTTGAAGGGCTGCACCTGGCTGGCGAAATAGGGGCGGGGATTGATGCCGCCGCCCTTGTAGCCGGTTGAGACCTGGGCATAGGTCATCAATTCCGGGCTCCAGCGGTAGTTGACGCCGATACGATAGTCGACCCGCTCGCCGCGGAAGGTGGAGCTAGCCCCGTCGAGGCCGAGCAGCAGGATGTTGAGCGGGAAATTGGCCGGGGAAATTGCGCTGCCGTCGGGATTGCGGCGACCGAATGTGTAGGTCTTGCGGTCATTGGTATAGCGCAGGCCGCCAATCACCGTCAGGTCTGCGATCGGGTGCAGTTCGAGATGCCCGAACACCGACTTGCTGACGTTGCTGACGGGATCGTCGGTGCGGAAGTCGAAGGCCACGTTGGGGATCTGCGCCCGCCCGGTGAGATGGTCGCGCGCATCGTAATAGTAGCCGCCCAGCGTCAGGTCGGCGAGGCTGCCGAACTTGGCCGAGAGGCGCAGTTCCTGGGTGAACTGACGGTGTTCATAACCGAATTCCTGGAGCAGGATCGCCAGTGGAGAGCCATCAAGGTCGATGCCGCTGGTGCCCTTGGCCGAGCGGTAGCCGGTGATCGACTTGATCGAGAGCGCATCGGACAGCGCATAGTCGATCGTGCCCACCGCGCCCCAGCTTTTCACCGCGCTTTTGGGGCTGGTGGAAAAACCGCCCGGCGCAACCTGGAGGTTGGGAAACAGGGTGAAGGGGTACACCTTGGGCAAGCCGGAGGTGTAATTGCCGCCGCTCGTATAGTTTGCATACGAGGTGTAGCAATGGGCGCAGGTTATAAAGCGGCTGTCGAACGGCACGCCGCCCGCCGGATCGCCGGCGACATAGCTGCGCACGCCAGGGTTGTTCGCATAAACCAGCTTGGTCGCGACTTGCTCGGAATCGTTCTGCGCCACGTCGGCGACGAGGTTGACCTCGAGCTTCGAGCCGGCGGGGGCAATGCGCAGCGCGGCGCGCAGGGCTTTGACATCAATGCCACCTTCAGTGCCGTTGCGGCAATCGTTGTTGCCGGTGGTCGGGGCGATGCCGCTACCGGGATTGACGCAGCCGTAGTCGAGCAACTGCATGTAGCCATCGGTGTGCTTCGACACGCCCGATAGGCG
The DNA here is from genome assembly GCF_050920675.1 of Novosphingobium rhizosphaerae. Taxonomy (NCBI): domain Bacteria; kingdom Pseudomonadati; phylum Pseudomonadota; class Alphaproteobacteria; order Sphingomonadales; family Sphingomonadaceae; genus Novosphingobium; species Novosphingobium rhizosphaerae. Next base: position 3,374,563 of record NZ_CP137861.1, on the reverse strand, counting down.
AACATAGACGCCGTCGGTGATCGGGATGTTGGCGCTGGCGCGCAAATCGACGCGGTTGAAGCGGCCATAGGTGCCTTCGACGAAACCGCCGGCATCGGCATTGGGCTTGGCCGAGAACAGCTTGATCGCGCCGCCCAGCGAATTCTTGCCGGCGAGCGTGCCCTGAGGGCCGCGCAACACCTCGACCCGATCGAGGTCGGTCAGGTCCATCACCGCGCCGTAGGTCGTGCCATAATAGATGTCGTCGATGTAGATGCCCACGCCAGGTTCGAGCGCAAAGCTGGAATCGCCCTGGCCGACGCCGCGGATGAACGCAGCGACGGCGCTGCCGTTAAGCCCGGTCGAACTGGAAAGATTGACGTTGGGTGCCGTGGCGCCAAGGTCGGTGATGCTGAGCTGCCCCTTGGCGGCGAGCGTGCTGGCGCTGATCGCGGTGATCGCGATCGGTGTATCCTGCACCTTCTGCCCACGGAACTGCGCGGTGACGACGATTTCCTCGATCGCCGGGGTGCGTTCGGCCTCGGCCGGGCCGGCCTGCGTGGGCGCGGCGGCGGTGTCCTGCGCGAAAGCCGGCGCGGCCGCGAGTGCAAACGCGCTGCCGGCGGCAAGCCAGGCGGCGCGGGCAACGCGCCGTTGCGCAATGGCGGTACGATCAGTCATGGTTCTTCTCTCCCCGTTGTTATGAAGCGCGGGCCATGCCAGCCTGGCGGATGGCCTTGAGGACGTGGTCGGCGCCCTTGTCGCCGATCATCATCGCAGTCGCGTTGGTATTGCCGACCGGCAGCGTCGGCATGACCGAGCAATCGGCCACCCACAGCCCTGCCACCCCGCGTACCGCGAGGTCGGGATCGACCACAGCGGCCGCGTCGCTGCCCATTCTGCAGGTGCCGACCGGGTGGTAGAGCGGGATGGCGTTGTCGCGCAGATGCGCCCGCAGCGCTGGGCCGGATACCGCTCGGCCAGGGGCAAGCTCGGCCTCCACCAGGTCTGCCAAGGGCGGTTGCGCGGCGATGTCGCGGGCGATTTCAATGCCGCGAGCCAGCCGCTCAAGATCGGCGTCGCTGCCCAGCAGGCGATGTTGCACCAGCGGGGGGGCATCAGGATCGGCAGACCGCAACTCCACGCGCCCGCGCCCTTCCGGGCGGGCAAGGCAAACCGTGACGCTTACCGCCGGGCGCTTGAGCAGGACCGCCCTCCCGTTGGGCCCGAAGGTGAACGCCATCGCCGTCAACGAGATCTGCACATCGGGAATGTCTGCCTCTGCCGAAGTGCGCGCAAAGGCGTTGGCGTGGCACATCGATGTGGTCAGCGCGCCGCGCCGACGCAGCAGGAACGACAGCCCTTCGCCAAGGGCGCGCCATCCCCGTGTATCGCTGTTGATCGACCGGCTGCGGGTGGCGAGCACGACGTGCGCGCCGACGTGCTCCTGCAGGTTGGCGCCGACTTCGGGGCTGTCTGCGTGGCAGGCAATGCCGTGGCGGGCAAGGTCGGCGGCCGGGCCGATGCCCGAGAGCATGAGCAGGCGCGGTGTGTTCAGCGTGCCGGCCGACAGCACCACGCCCAGGCGCGCGGGCAGCACCTGCTCGACACCCTCGTGCCGCACCAGGACGCCGGTGGCGCGGCCAGCGGTGATGATCACCTTGAGGACGTCGATCCCCGTCACCACGCGCAGGCGGCTGGTGTCGATCGCGCCGCGCAGATAGCCGCGCGCCGCGCTGCATCGCAGCCCGCCGTGCTGGGTGGCCTCGGAGTGGAACGCGCCCTCGCCAGAAAGGCGCCCGTTCTGCTCGGGATTGCGCGGGATGCCGACCGCGCCAGCAGCCGCAATGAAAGCATCGACCACCGGATACGACATCCGATTGCGCGCCACCGTGATCGGGCCGGAATCGCCGCGCCAAGCGTCGCCACCGGCCTCGGCCCGTTCCATGCGCCGGAAATAGGGCACGACATCGTCAAAGCCCCACCGGGTTGCACCGCGCTCGGCCCAGCCGTCATAGTCGCGGCGATGGCCGCGCACGTAGATCATGCCGTTGATCGCGCTGCCACCGCCCAGGCGCCGCGCCGCAGGCCACAGGTAGCGCCGCCCGCCCAGGCTGGTATCGGGTTCGGCCGCAATGCTGCGGTCGAAAGCCGGGTTGTTGACCACCGCGAACGTCAGCGCGGGAACGTAGCTGCGCAGCGTCACGTCGCTTTTCCCGGCCTCGAGCAGCAAGGTCGCCACCCCGGCCTCGGCGAGCCGCGCGGCCATGGCGCAGCCGGCGGATCCTCCGCCAACGACGATGACCTCGGCTTCGGCCGCCATGCGCGCCAGATTCATGCGCGCGTTTCCAAGGCGAGAGGCTTTGCGGCCCAACGCGATCGCGGCCCGGCCTGCGGAACGGCAAGGCGATTGGCGTGCGTGGACTGTCCTGGGGTCGCGTCCAACTTCCTTCTCCCATGTGGCCGGCAGCCTCTGGCGGACCGCGCGATCTGTGGGGCAAGGATAGGCTTGCGCAGACGACGCAAAGAATTGCGAAAATACCGTGCAGGTGCTAGGATAAAACCTAGCACCTGCGAAAGATGGCGGGGCGGGGAGAGGCATGAAGACCCATCTGACCTTGCGCCAACTCGAGATATTTCTGGCTGTCGCCCGGCTGGGCAGCTTTCGCGCGGCTGGGGCGATGCTCAACCTCGCGCCGGTTGTGGTGGGCGAGCATGTGCGGGCGCTGGAAGCCAGGCTGGGCGGGCCGCTTTTCCTGCGGCGCCCGGGCATGGTGCCGACATTGACGCCCCTGGGGGAGCAAATCGTCATCCGCGCCGAAGACGTCTTGCTGGCCATCGCGCGGCTTGAGGACGACGCGCGTTCGCATGTCCAGGCCGGGGAAAGCGTCTGGCATGTGTGCATCGCGCCTTATGCGCTGCGCCACCTTGCGCACCGGGTGGGGGAATTGCGACGCCGCTTTCCCGAATGCCAGATCGTGTTGCATTCGACCGACCTGACCGCCTCCCAGACCATGGCCGACGTGCGCAGCGGCACGCTCGACCTTGCCATCGTGATTGCCGACCAACTTGCCGAGCCAGACGAGGGGCTGGGCTTTGCCGAGCTTGGCGCTGGCCAGGCCGTCACCGCGGCAGGCGTGATCGACGAGCCGCTGGCGATGTTCGTCGCCCACGATCACCCGCTGGCCGGGCGCCCGGCGATCACCCGAGAGGACCTGATGGCCTGGCCGCTGGCCGGCCTGTCGCCGCCACACCCGCTGCGCCAGGTGGTCAATGCCGCGCTGCACCGGGCGGGGCTGCAAGCGATGCGGTACGATGTCGAAACCGATGATTACAACGCGATCCTTGCCAGCGTCGTGGGCGATGGCGCCGTCGCCTGCCTGTTTGCCGAGGCGCGGGCGCTCGATGCGATCACGCATCGCCTGGAGATGCTAGACCTGGCCTTCAACCTGCCATCGCCGCAGGCCCTGCTGGTCCTGACCTCACGCGCCCGTGCCGATCGCCGGCTGCAGATTGCGGCAGACTTCCTTGCCAACCATTACCGCGCCGATGCCACTGCCGCGCGGCGCGCCTTGGCGGTCGTCTGACCGGCTTTCAACGCGGCGCCGCACCGATCGCATCAAGCTGCACTTGCACCGGCGCGGGCAGGTTCAGTTCGGCCGCTGCCAGGTTTTCATGAAGATGGGCCGTGCGCGACGTGCCGGGAATCAGCAGGATGTTGGGTGAGCGGGCCAGCAACCAGGCCAGTGCAACCTGCATGGGGGTGGCGCCAAGATCGCCCGCGAGCGCGGACAGGGCGTCAGACTGGATCGGGCTGAAACCACCCAAGGGAAAGAACGGGACATAGGCGATGCCCTGGGCTGCCAATTCATCGATCAGCGCATCATCGCCACGGTGAACCAGGTTGTAATGGTTCTGCACGCAGGCGATCGGGGCGATGGCCTGCGCTTGCGCCACCTGTGCGGGCGTGGCGTTGCTCAGGCCCAGATGCGCGATCAGGCCCTGGTCCTGCAGACGGGCCAGCGCCGAGAATTGTTGTTCCACCGACCCTTCGCTGGGCGCATGGACATCGCCCATCAGACGCAGGTTGACCACGTCCAGCCGCTCCAGCCCCAGGTTGCGCAAATTGTCATGAACCGCCTGGGTAAGCTGGGCGGGGCTTTGCGCAGGCAGCCACGATGCATCGTCCCCGCGCACGGCGCCCACTTTGGTCACGATCGTCAGGTCGGTGCCATAGGGGTGCAAGGCTTCGCGCAGGATCTGGTTGGTGATGTGCGGACCGTAGAAATCGCTGGTGTCGATATGGTTGACGCCGGCGGCCACGGCGGCGCGCACCACGGCCACCGCTTCCTGGCGGTCGCGCGGCGGACCGAACACGCCGGGCCCGGCAAGCTGCATCGCGCCATAGCCCATCCTGTTTACGATGCGGGTGCCCAAACGAAAGCTTCCGGCCTTGGCTGCAACGGTCATGGCAAATCTCCTCTAGCGATGGCGAGGATATAGACCTGGCGTCGATGATCGATAAGCTAGCCCATTCCAAACGGTCTGTACGGAAATTCGCACAATGCCTATAGAGTTGGATGATCTCTCTGCCTTTGCGGCCGTGGCCCGCGCCGGCGGCTTTCGCGAGGCGGCGCGCATGTCCGGCGTTTCCGCGTCCGGGCTAAGCGAAGCTTTGCGGAGGCTGGAAGGCAGGCTTGGCGTGCGCCTGCTCCACCGCAGCACGCGCAGCATATCGCTGACCGAGGCCGGAACCCGGCTGTTCGAGCGGCTATCTCCGGCCCTTGCGGAAATCGGTGCCGCGCTGGAAGGCGTGCAGGCGCAGACTGACGAACCAGCGGGCACGTTGCGTCTCAATGTGCCCGCCAACGTCGCGCGCACGGTGCTGCCCGGCATTCTTCCGCCATTTCTGCTGGCCCACCCCAAGATCCGGGTGGAGGTGACGGTCGAAGACAGCTTCGTCGATATTCTGGCGTCCGGGGCCGATGCCGGAATCCGTTATGAAGAACGGTTGGAGCAGGACATGATCGCGCTGCCGATCGGGCCGCGAACCCAGCGTATCGTGGTGGCTGCATCGCCCGCGTATCTGGCATCGCAAGGGCGCCCGGCGCATCCCCGCGACCTGCTGGCGCACGCGTGCCTGGGGTTGCGCTTTTCCAGCGGCGCGCCGGCCGAATGGGAATTCGAAAAAGACAACGAGATCGTGCGCGTCGATCCACCCACGCGCCTGCTGGTCCGGCCTGGCATGGCGTGCGATCTGCTGATCAGCGCGGCCGTGGCGGGACTTGGATTGATCGCCCTGTTCGAAGACTGGCTCGCGCCATATCTCGACAGCGGCGCGCTAGAGGCTGTGTTGCAGGATTGGAGTTCGCCGTTTTCGGGCCCCATGCTCTATTATTCCGGCCGCCGGCACGTGCCGCCACCGCTGCGCGCCTTCATCGACTTTACGCGGCACGGCTTTGGCTGAAAGCCAGGCACCCGTTTTAGCGAAAGGGCTGCGTGGCGTTTGGCTGCTTCATGGGTGTGGCGCTTCGCGGGCCTGCAAGCGGCTGGTGCGCAGCTTGGCCACGGCAAGGTCGATAAAGGCCCTGACCTTGGCCGGGGCATGCGAGCCGCCGGTGTGGAGCACGTGAATGGGGAAGGCAGGCGGTTCGTGGTCTTCGAGCAGGATCTGCAATCGCCCATCGGCCAGCGCAGCGCCAACCTGATAGTCCAGGACGCGCGTCAGGCCCCAGCCGGCGAGGGCGGCGTTGATCGCCGCGTCGTTGGTGTTGCACAGCATGGCTGGTTCGATGCGCACCCGCACGTCATTGGCGAACTGCCATTCGGGCGAGGCCCAGGCTGCCGTCGATGCAGCGATGCGAAAGCGGCGCAGATCTTCCGGGCTGGTTGGCGTGCCGTGCTGGCGCAGGTAGTCTGGCGCGCCGACGACGACCATGCGCGAAGAGCCCACGCGCGTTGCCACCAGCGCCGAATCCGCCAGGTGGCCGATGCGCACCGCAAGATCGACCCCTTCCTCGATCAGGTTGACCGGCCGGTCGACGAACAATGTGCGCCCCACCACTTGCGGGTAGCGGTCGAGATACTCGGTCAGCACAGGCAGGACGTACATCCGGCCGAACATCGCAGGCGCGGTAACGGTCAGCGTGCCCGAAGGCGTGGCGAACGATCCGGCTGCCGTCGCCTCGGCCTCTGCGATATCGGCAAGGATGCGCTGGCAATCGGCATAGTAGCGCGCGCCCGGCTCGGTGAGCTTGACCGAGCGCGTTGAGCGGACCAGCAGGCGGGTGCCGATATGCTCCTCGAGCGTGGCGACGGCGCGCGTGACGGCGGGGGCGCTCATGTGCAGCCGCCGCGCCGCCTCGGCAAAGCTGGCATGCCGGGCCACTTCGGCAAAGATGCGCATCGATTGCCAGCGGTCCACCATCGTCTCCTTTCCGCCCTAGAGTAAGCGGGGGAGCGTTTCGCGCAAGGCTGCCGCCCCCCGATCGAACAATGTCCCGAGGTCATCCGCCCGCACGCGCATCAGAACCCGAAGTGCTCGAGGTCGGGATGGTCGTCGGGGCGACGGCCGAGCGGCCAGTGGAACCGGCGGTCTTCTTCGCGGATCGGATGCTCGTTGATGCTGCAATGGCGCACGTGCATCAGGCCGTCGGCGGCAAACTCCCAGTTCTCGTTGCCATAGGCGCGAAACCACTGCCCGCTGTCGTTGTGGTATTCATAGGCATAGCGCACCGCGATGCGGTTGCCGCCGAACGCCCAGAGATCCTTGATGAGGCGGTAATTCAGTTCGCGATCCCATTTGCGGCGCAAAAAGGCTTCGACCTGGTCGCGGCCGGTGAAAAACTCGGCACGGTTGCGCCAGCGACTATCGACCGTATAGGCCTGCGCGACGCGCGCAGGATCGCGGCTGTTCCAGCCGTCTTCTGCCAGGCGCACTTTTTCGCGCGCGCTGGCTTCGTCGAACGGGGGCAGAGGTGGGCGGGTCATGGCATGTCCTTTCGATAGAGAGAGGGGAGAGTGTCAGGCTTCGATTTGCAGGGGTTGCTCGCTTTGCTGCGCCGGCACGGCGCAGCATAGCAGGACTTCGTCCGGGCCAACGCTGGCCGAAGGCGCGCGCGGATAGGCGACCGAACCAGCGACCAGCTTGACCTTGCACGATCCGCACGATCCGCTGCGGCAGCCGAATGCCGGCGTCAGGCCGCGCGCTTCGGCCAGTTCGAGCAAGGTGCCATCTTTGGGCGCCCACCGGGCCTCCTTGAGCGAGGCGGTGAACAGAACGGGGAGCGGCTTGGTGGCCGGCAACACGGCGGGCGCGGCCAAAGCCTGGCTATCGCCTCGCCGTTGCAGGGCAGAGGGGCCGAATGCCTCGGCATGGATGCGGTGATCCGGCACGTTGGCCCCGCGCAGCGCATCGTAGATGGCCTGCATGAAGCCGCCTGGCCCGCACAGGTAAAAGTCATGGTCGCCAAAGGGCAGCACGCGTGCCAGCAGCGGTAGGTCTATCCGCCCGGCAGCATCGTAATCGGCGCCGTCTTGCGCGCCGGACGTATCGCCCAACACGCGCACGAGCCGAACGCCCTTGCCAACTTGGCCCAGTTCCGCCGCGAACGCGCGCTCTGCCAGGGATCGTGCAGACTGGATCAGCACGACCGGGCGCGCCGGCTTGCCGCCATGGCCACGGCTGACCAGCTCGCGCAGCATCGACACCATCGGGGTTATGCCGATCCCGGCGCCGATCAGCACCGCCAGCCGGGGCGCATCGGCGTCGACAACGAAACCACCTGCCGGGGCGCGGGCCTCGATCGTATCGCCTTCGTGCAGGTGATCGTGCAGCCAGGACGAGACCGCCCCCTCGCGCTTCACGCTGATCCGGTAGAGCGGATCGGAGGGAGCGGACGAGAGCGTGTAGGTGCGGACCAGCGGCCGGTCGGCACCTGGCAGGTTGATGCGGATCGGCAGGTGCTGGCCGGCGCGATGCTGCCAAGCCGGCGCGGGTGACACGGGGCGCAAGTGGAAAGAGCGGATGCTGGCGCTTTCCTGCACGACCTGGACAACACGCATCTTGTGCCAGTCCGAAGCCTTGCGCCATTGCCCGGTGGCGAGCGTGGTGGGTGACCAGCCCTGTTCGCGAAACGCCCAGCGCAGCGCAAGGGCACCGGGCCGTCGCACGATGCGGTCTGGGGTAAATGTCCAGAGCCGCTCGGCACCGGCGAACGTGGCAATCTCTGGCGAATCCAGCAGGACCTGCGCCGTGCCGGACATCTGCAGAAGATCGCCGCTTTCGAAATCGATGAACGCCAGGCCAGCGCGCCCGTTGAGCATGATGTTGCCGAGCGTCGCGAAAAACAGGTTGCCCGAAAAGTCTGGCACGGTGAGCACGCCTTGCGCGTCCACCCGCACGAAGCCGGGCTTGCCGCCGCGATGCGACACATCGACCTGGCGGCCGATCCCCGGCCGATCGGCGTAGGAGGCGACGAAGAATGTATCGGCCGCTGCAATCATCGCGCGCGCCGCAGGGTCCAGCCCGTCCAGGGCCTGCGCAGGCTGCGCTGGCGCACTGGCTGGGGGGCGCGACAGCGTTGCGTCACGCTGCTGGATATACTGCGGGCAATTGCCGAAGCTTTGCCCGACTTCCAGCACCGACGCGCCATCGCTGGTCTGGCGCAGGGTTCCGTTGACCCTGTTGCGGCGGCGGGTGTGCAGCTCGATGCCCAGCAGACCCAATCCCGCGCCATCATAGATGCCGCCCAGCGCCGGATCACCGCTATGTGGCAAGGCGGCCAGCGCGAGCCTGGTGGGATCGGGCGAGGAGAGGAAGCCAGGCGCGCCTTCCACCACGGTTGCCCAAGGCGCGCCGGTATCATCGACGCTGCCCAGGATTGCGAAGGGAAGCTGTGCGTAGAAGGTGCGATGCTGGTCGGGCATGAACGGCCGGATCACCCGAGCGCCCAGTTCGGCCATGCGGGCCACGGCGCCGACATGGGCCTGGATGGCGCGCTCGCCCTCGTGCCAGATGGCCTGGGGCTCGATCGGAGCGGCTTCGGGCATGGTTGCCTCCATCATGAGGGCACCGGTGGTTTGCCTGCGGGACGTTGCGCAAACCACCGGTCACGCGTCAGGCTGCGGCGCGAAGGCCGGCGGCCGTCTCGACGAAAGGCACGAAGCCGGGAAGGTTCTCGATCCGCAACAGCAGCGCGCGAACGCGGGGGTAGGCGGCGAGATCGACGTTCCCTTCCGGCGCGCTCGACAGGTAGCTGTAGAGGGCAACGTCGGCGATGGTCGGGCTATTGCCAACCAGCCAGTCGCGGTGTTGGAGATGGCGCTCCAGGTTGGCCAGCAGGGCGTGGGCCCGTGCAATCACTTCCTGCGGGTTATGGCGCGAACCGAACACGGTGACGAGGCGCGCGGCGGCCGGCCCAAAGGCAAGCTCGCCTGCCGCGACGGAAAGCCAGCGCTGCACGGCGGCCTCGCCAACAGCATCTTCCGGCAGCCAGTCGGTGCGGCCATGCTTGCGAGCAAGGTAGACCAGGATGGCATTGGAGTCGGCAACCACCGTGCCTTCATCATCGACCAGCACGGGAACCTGCCCCAGCGGATTGAGGGCCAGGAATGCCGGCTGCTTGTGTTCGCCGGCAAGGAGATCGACTTCGACCAGCTCGGCATCGAGGCCGAGCAGCGATGCGAAGAGCCGGGCACGATGCGAATGGCCCGAGAGCGGATGATGGTACAGCTTCATGGAAGTGCTCCTGCGTGGTTCGAAGGCCGCATCCGGCCCGCACCCGAAAGATGCGCCTCCACCGCCCAAGCGATAATGCCCATTCGCGGCACGACATCATTGCCTGGGATGCAATGCCAGCGCCGCGAATCTGGCTCAGTGGAAGGGAAATTCCACGAAGGGCTCGCTCGCTTCGGCCCGCTGCGACAGACGGTTGAGTGCTGGCAAGGCCTGCGGATCAAGCGCTTCGGGCACCATTTCGCGGGTAAAGCGCCAGGCCACGGCGCTGGTGATGTCCGCCTGAAGCGGCTGGTCGCCAAAGCACCACGGCCGTGCCAGGCTGACTTCCTGCTCCAGCAGGTGATAGGCCTGGACCAACTGGCCGCGAACGCGATCAAGCCATGGCTGATGACGCTTTTCTTCGGGCCGAAGCAGCTGTTCGTAAACGATCTGCACGCTCTTTTCGCAGGCGGCCAAGGCCAGGCCGATGATCCGCTGTGACCGGGCATGCGCCGCAAGGTCCGCAGGTGACAAAGTACGCCCGGCCATGCGCTCTGCATGTTCGAGGATGAGGCCGGAGTCCATCAGGACGACGCCTTCGTCGGTCACCAGCGTGGGCGCTTTCACCACCGGATTGATCGCGGCAAAGGCATCGTACGTGGAGAATACCGAGATAGCCTGATGCTCGAAATCCAGCCCCAACAGGCGCAGCGAGATAGCGACGCGCCGCACATAGGGCGAATCCAGCATGCCGATCAGTTTCATCACAATCTTCCCCGTTGCGGTTTGCCTGCCCACGATAAAACCGCGTTGCCGCCGTTGCCACTGGCAGGGATGACAACTATCGAAAGGATCATGCCAAACGCCAATCCCCTGGTCGTCATCCTGACCTATGACCGCCTTTGCACCTTCGAGTTCGGCTGCGCCTACGAGGTCTTTGGCCTGGCTCGACCGGAGATGGGCCCCCATTGGTATCGCTGCCTTACCGCTGCGGGCGAGCCTGGCCCCTTGCGCGCCAACGGAGGGTTGCACGTGGTGCCCGATGGCGATCTGGGCCTGCTCGACCAAGCCGATACGATCGTGATTCCGGGATGGCGGGGGCCGCACGAGCCAGCGCCCGCCGCTTTGCTGGCCGCGCTCAAACGCGCCAGCATGCGCGGGGCGCGGTTGGTGGGCATTTGCGGGGGAAGCTTCGTGCTGGCCCAGGCGGGGCTGCTCGATGGCCGGCGCGCCACCACCCATTGGCGCCATCTGGCCTCGCTTGCCCGGCAGGCCACCGCAGCGGTGGTGGAACCCGATGTGCTCTATATCGACGAAGGCAACATCCTGACCTCGGCCGGCAGCGCCGCCGGCCTCGATCTTTGCCTGCATCTGGTGCGCAAGGACTTTGGCCAGAAGGCGGCGAACAGCGTGGCACGGCGCCTGGTGATTGCGCCCCACCGCGAGGGTGGGCAGGCCCAGTTCGTCGAGCGTTCCGTGCCGCCGCCGGCGGGCCATCGCCTTGCCGGCCTTCTTGCCGCCGTGCAGGCACGCCTTCACGAGAACTGGAGCGTCGAGCGCATGGCAGCCACGGCGCATCTGAGCCCGCGTAGCCTGCATCGCCATGTGCTCGGCGCGACCGGGCTGACGCCGGGCGGATGGCTTCAGCAGCAGCGCATCGCCTTGGCGCGCATGCTGATCGAAGAGACAGACCAGTCGATCGAAACAATTGCGGAGCGCGCCGGTTTTGGCACCGCCGCCAATTTCCGCCAGCATTTCCGTGCCGCGACCGGGCTTGCGCCCACGGCCTATCGGCGAAGTTTCGGACGCCGTGGATCGTAATGCCAGCCAGCAAGGCTTGCCCGCGGGGGCGTTGTCAGGCCGACCGTAAGCCTGGCGCTGCCAGCGCGGGCTTTTCGCCGCTGCGCAAGGTGAGCACTTCGAACCCGTCCCTGGTCACGGCGATGGTATGCTCGAACTGCGCGGACAATTTCCCATCGGCGGTTACCACCGTCCAACCATCGTCCCTTGTCAAAGTCCGGCAGGTGCCCTGGTTGATCATGGGTTCGATGGTGAAGACCATGCCTTCGTGCAGCGGCAGGCCTCTGCCCGGCTTGCCGAAATGGAGAACCTGCGGCTCTTCGTGCATTTCGCGCCCGATGCCATGGCCGCAATAGTCGCGCACAACCGAATAGCCATGCTTCTTGGCGTGGCGTTCGATGGCGTGGCCGATATCGCCCAGCCGCGCACCGGGTCTGACGCGGCCAATCCCTTGCCACATCGCCTCTTGCGCCACGCGGACAAGCCGTCTGGCGGCAGGCGCTACTTCGCCGACGAGGTACGTCTTGCTGGAATCGGCGATATATCCGTTCTTTTCGAGCGTGATGTCGAGATTGATGATATCGCCGTCACCGATCACCGCCGAACCGTCCGGCACACCATGACAGACCACATCGTTGATCGAGCAGTTCAGCACATAGGCAAAGCCATACTGCCCTTTGCTGGCCGGGCGGGCTGCAAGCTCTTCGGTGATATAGCGCTCGACCAGGTCGTTGACCGCCATCGTGGTCATGCCCGCCAACTGCTGTTGATCCAGCATTTCAAAGACGCGGGCCAGCAAGCGGCCGGAAATCCGCATCAACGCCAGTTCATCGGGGGTCTTGACCATGTCAGGCCGCGGCCGCCTCGGGAATATGGACCTGCGCCGCTTCCAGCTGCGCCTTGACGATCTGGTTGAACGAGAGCGTGGGGTTGGCTTCGGCCAGCATGCCCACCTTCATCCAGAATTCGGCCTGGGCGTTAATCGATCGGCACATGACCGCGCTCGCCTTGCGGACTTCCTCGTGCAGATTGTCTTCGATTTTGACGATACCCATGCCGCAATCTCCGTTCCGATATATGAAACGTATATGCTTCGTATGGCGGCGCTGGTCAAGGAAAGCATGGGCTCGTTGCCATTCACCGTATTCAGCGGTCCATCCCGGGAGCGGGCGGCAGCGCTGCGGTTTGGCGGGCGATCAGGGCGGCAAACCTGGCCGGCGTGCAGGTGGTGCCACATCGGCCGAGTGACAGCCGGTGCAGGGGCTGGCCCGTGCCGGTTTGCGGCAAGGGGCGAAGCTGGCGGGCCTGATCGGGCGTTTGCGCGAGGTACGACAGGCGCAACAGGTGCCGGCCCGTGTGCCGCTCGGTCAAGCGTTCGAACAGCAGGCCGCCACCGATCGGCGGATCGTTCCGACCATAGCCGGGCAGCTGGAATTGCGTGCCGATCAGCGCGGTGACGGCGGCGATGGTGTTGTCGTGGCCCACCAGGACCGTGACATCCGGTGCCTCGCGCACGGTGAGCGTTGTGGCGATCCGCCGCGCGATCAGGCCGCCCACGCGCGGAGCCATATAGGCCGAGCGGGCGAAGACATCGAACAGCCGGGCGTGGAGCGGGGACATCGTGGCAATGTCGGCCGCGTTGGCGCGCCCCCAGCCAACCTGGGAAAGCGGCATGCCTTGCGCATATTGCAGCAGGAACACTTGCGCCGTGCCCGAGGCAAGGTCGATCGGGCCGGTCAGGCTCAACCCTTTGCCGTCGGCCGACGGCACGATACGATTGGGCAGCGTGGCGATGGGGCAAGGCCGATGGCAGCCGAGCACGCGCGTCATCGTGGCCACGGCCTTGTCCATGCCGGCCATCAGCGCCGCGCCGCCGTTGAGCTGCGCATTGATGCTGGCTGCAGCGGCCGGCGCATCGAACGGCACCGCCTGCGCTTCCAAGGCATCGAACAGCGGATCTGCAATCCCCTCTGGTCGATGGTCGACCGGTAGCGGGCAGCCAGGCGCCAGGCCTTGGGCCAGGGCCTGGCCGCTGGCGATCGTGCGCGACTTGCTGTTGGTCCAGAGGGCCACGTGGCCGGGCAGGGGGCAGCCGCGCGCCGGAAGCAGGCCCTGGCCGATCAGGCGCGTGCGCGTATAGCCGGCAACCAGGGCCAAGGCCTGGGCGCCATGCGGCGTCAACTGGCTGGGGGGCGTGTCCCACTGGGGAAAAGGCTGGTCTGCCAAGGGCGCCGCCGCGGCTTCGCCATCAAGCGGCGCGCGGATGCCATGGCGAATGAGCAGGACCACGCGATCGACGCGGTAGCCCGAGGGGGCTGGGGCCGAGTGATGGGCCGCAGGGCGGGCGACGGCCATGGCCGGCAGCAGCGCGGCCAGCAGGGACAGGGCGATTGGGGCAGGACGGAGCATGGCGGACGGTTACCTGCGAAATACGAAAGGGAGGCGACAGCCGCACGATGACGGCCGCCGCCCCAGGTGAGGGACCAGTGAAGGATCAGAGATCGATCAGAACGAATACTTGATGCTGGCCAGCCCGGTTGTGCCGGAGTTGACGATGTCGGAAATGGCCAGCGAATGGCGCCCGATGTGCGCCCAATAGGTGTAGTTGTTGAACAAGTTGGCCACCGAGATGTCGGCCTTGAGGCCATTGCCGAAATCGTAGCCAGCGTGGAGGTCGACCCGCTTGACCGGGCGCACCCAGCGATCGTCCCAGCGGGTGGCTTGGCCCAGGTAGTTGTAGGATTCGAGATAGGCGCCGGTGTAGTTGTAGATGGCGTCGATCGAGAAACCACCGAGCGCATAGAACACGCGGGCCTGGCCCATCACGTCGGGCGCGTTCTGGATATTGCGGATCACGCCGTTGCCGATGTCCACGCTGGTCCACTGCCGGGTGAGATTGGCGCCGATGCCGAAACCGCGCAGCGCACCGGGCAGTTCGACGAAGGTCTTCTGCACCTGGAATTCCACGCCATAGACATTGCCGCTGCCGCCGTTGAGGGGGCGGGTGACGAAGGTTTGCCCGGTGCCGTCGCTGGTGGCGGTGTTGAGCAGTGTGGTGCCGCTGTCATAGAGGTAGTTGGTCAGCCGCTTGTAATAGCCGCCCAGCATGACATGGCCGGAGGCTGCGAAGTTCCATTCCACCGAGGTGTCGACGTTGATCGCGCGGATCGGCTTCAGGTTGGGATTGCCTTCCACGATCGTCGTCTTGCCATCGTCGCCGGCGCGGGCGGTGGAACTGCCGCCCAGCTGGAAGAACGGTGGGCGGGTATAGGAAAACCACACGTCGCCGCGCGCCACAATCTTGTCGTTGGGGCGCCAGTTGGCAAACAGGCTGGGCAGCAGCACGTCATACGTGGTGCGGTTGCTGGAGAAGGCGCCAGGCTGTTCGACCCCGGCAGAATAGGCCATGACCCAGTAGGTGTTGTTGATCGTGGTGTGTTCGAAGCGCAGGCCGGGGATCACTTCCAGGTTGCCAGCCTTGAGCGTGGCCGTGGCATAGCCCGCCGCCACCGTTTCGCGGCCCGACAGCGTGCCGCAATTGTAGTTGTTCACATAGAGCGAACCGCACGTGTCGAAGCTGTTGTAGCTTGATCCATCGGCTTCGTTGGCGAACTGGTACTTGTAGAACAAATTGAACAACGCGGCCTTGTTGAAGCGCGGCAGCGACCAGTCATAAAGGCCCGGATAAGTGTGGGCATAAGTGCCGTTGGTCAGGCCCAGTTGCGCCCAGGTCGTGCTGTGGCCCAGGTAGTTGGCCACGTAGTCGGTCGTCCAGTCGCGGCTGGTCACGTTGCGCTTGCTGCTTTGCAGCTTGGCACCGAAGGCGATGCTGTGCAGCAGGCTGTCATCGGCAAATTCGCGGCTCACGTCGATGCGGCCGCCCCATTTGCGCTGGCCGCTGAACTGTTCGGTAAGCTGGCCAGCGCGGCGCGCGGGCAGGACGCTGGCGGAATTGTCGAACGCGTCGAAGATGGCCTGGTTATAGAGCGCGACGGGGTAGTTGTCGCTATAGCCAACCGATTGTCCGCCCAGCGGAATCTTGGAGCCGCTGGTATACTTGTCGGACTGGTTGATGCGGGCCGAGGCCTCGATATGGTTGGGGCGGTTGTTGTGCCCTTCGCTGTAGAACACTTCGGGCGCGATCTTCCAGGCGCCAAGCTGCTTTTCCCCGCCAAAGGCGGCGGTGGCGAGGATTGCGGTCTCCGGGTTGGTTTCGAAGTAGTTGCGCACCGAGACCGAAGGCACGGTGAGGACATAGCGATCGGTGCCGGGCGAAAGCACCCAGGCCTTGGTGCCACCGTTATACTGCGCCAGGGTGGAATCCTGCTCGGTCAGCGCCTTGGCATAGGTGCCGCGCAGATAGACGCGCGTGGTATCGTCGGGGCGCCAGTCGAGCGAGGCATTGCCGCCAAACCGGCGCGTCTTGCCGCTGGACACGCCCGCGTCAAAGCCGGTGAGCGCGGCATTGCGTTCGGGATCGAGGCCGGGATAGCTGGTGCCCGAGCTGTTGGACGCATTGAGATAGCCCCAGCTGCCATCATCGTGCGCCGATTGCGCGCCGCGGATCTCGCTGTTGGTGTACGTGCGCTTGTCGTAATAGCCGCTGACGTAGATGCCCATGGTGTGACCGGGGCCAAAACGCGACGAAAATTCTGCCGCCACGCCGCCGCCCAGGCCGCTGTCGCCATACGTGCGGGCGCGGGTTTCGAGGCGGCCCGAGGCGGTCACGCTGCCGTGCAGGCGATCGGAATAATCGAAAGCCGAGGGCGTGCGGAAATCCACGGTGCCGCCGATCGCATCGCCATCCATGTCGGCGCGCGAGGCCTTGTTGAGCACGATGGTGTTGAGGCCCGTGGGCGGCAGCAGGGTAAGCTGTACGCCGCGGCTATAGGGCTGGCCCTGGGCGACGTTGACGCCGTTGATCAGGTTGACGTTGTATTCGGAATTGAGGCCGCGGATGGCCACGTACATGCCTTCCCCGCGCGAGGCGCCATCGACGCCGCCGATGAACGAGGAGCCGGTGTTGACGACGTTGACGCCCGGCAACAGGCCCAGCGCTTCGGCCACGTTGTGCACGGCGGTGTGGCGCAGGTCTTCTTCCGACAGCACCGAGATCGGGTGGGAGGACTGGAACTGGATATCGGCGGCCTGCTTGCGCGTGCCGATCACCACGATGGCGCGTTCGTCCTGCGTGGGCGCGGCATCGGCATCGGCCGAAGGCAGCGCTTGCGGCGCCTGTTGCGCCACGGCCGGAACGATCATCGTGTGGAGTGCGCTGGCCAGCAGGGCCGGGCGCAGATACGAAACTGGCATGTTTTCCCCCTTCGAGAAACACG
This sequence comes from Novosphingobium rhizosphaerae, assembly GCF_050920675.1. Classification (NCBI taxonomy): domain Bacteria; kingdom Pseudomonadati; phylum Pseudomonadota; class Alphaproteobacteria; order Sphingomonadales; family Sphingomonadaceae; genus Novosphingobium; species Novosphingobium rhizosphaerae. The sequence goes on along the minus strand of NZ_CP137861.1, from coordinate 3,357,730 downwards.
ACCGGCCGCAGTGGGCGGGTCTGCCCGGAAGGACGCAGACACACCCCGCGATTCCCCGAAAAAATTTGACGGCACAAGTGTCACGCCGCTGTCACGGCAGGCCCCTAGGGCGCCCGGCTATGCGCCTGCGGGCGATCGTTCCCGTCTGGATGGGCCGGGTGCCGCAAGGGGCTGTCATGGCAAGAACGGGGTCACACATGCGGAGCATCGACGGGGATTGTCATGCGCCGCAGAGCCTGGCGCCCGGGCCGCTGGAGGCGGCGACCAGCGCGAACGAAATGGCGGCGCTGCGTACCTATCTCAGGCGGCGCATGCGCGAGGGGCAGGACCTGGATGACATGGTCCAGGACGTCTATCTGCGCGTGCTGGCAGCGCCCGAAGCCGGCCCGGTGGGCAATGTTCGGGGATTTCTGCGCCGGGTTGCGTCTAACCTGTTGATCGACCGCTACCGCAGGAAGGCTGCCCGCTTGTCCGACGACCATATCACGCTGGACGAGCATATCGTCGATGATGGTGCCCTGGCGCCCGACCGCATCGCATCGGGCCGGGAGGAACTGGCGCTGCTGGGCGATGCGCTGGAATCGATCGGGCCGGTGGCGCGCGATGCGTTCCTCTTGGTGCGCGTGGAAGGCTTCAGCCACAAGGAAGCCGCGCAACGGCTGAAGATCACGCCCAAGGCGGTTTCGCATCATGTGGAACGCACGCTGGCCCGCATGGCCGAACGCCTGAAGGAGGGCAGCGCCCGATGAGTGCGCCCAACTCTGGGGAAAGCGCCCTGCTGGCACAGGCCGCGCAGTGGCTGGAGCGTGCGCGCAGCGGCAGCGAGGAAGACCGCATTGCGTTTCGCGCCTGGTTGCGGGAAAGGCCGGAACACCTGGCGGCGATGGACCTTGTCGAGCGCGCCTGGCGCGCCGCGCCGCACGCAGTGGCGGCCAAGGGCCTGCACGCACGCGGTGCGGCAGTGGCACCGGCCCGGTTGCGCTGGCAGATCGCGGTCCCGGTGCTGGGCACGGCCTTGGCCGCGCTGGCGGCGGTGGCAGCGTGGACGCTCAACCTGCACGAGCAGCACCTGGCCGCGCCGGCTGATCGCACGGCCAGCTTTGCCTTGGCCGATGGCAGCCGGGTGTGGCTGACACCGGGCAGCGCGGTGACGCTGCGCGCCACGTTGCTCGACCGGTCGGTGCGCCTGGATGGCGAGGGCACGTTCGACGTGAAGCACGAGCGACGGCCATTTGCGGTGACGGCTGGCGAGGCGCGCGTAGTGGATCGCGGCACGCTGTTCTCGGTGGCACGCCGCGATGGCCAGACCGCCGTGATCCTGGCGCGCGGCGCGATCGATATCGAAGACAGTCGCAATGGCACGTTGATCGCCACGCCCCGGCCGGGGCAGCAGGTCTCGCTGGCCGGCGATACCGCAACGATTGCGCCGGTCGATGCTGATGCGGCGCTGGCCTGGCGCGAAGGGCGCCTGGTGGTGGAGGATCAACCGCTGGCAGCCGTGGCAGCGCGGCTGGCGCAACTCAGCGGCATGCCGATCGTGCTGCACGATCCCACGATCGGTGCGTTGCATGTCTATGGCACCTATCGCATCGGCGACGTGCCCCAGTTCCTCGATGCCCTTGGGGCGCTTTATCCCGTGGCCTGGCGCCGGACCGAGCAGGGGTATGAGGTTTTCCGCCGCTAGCTCCGCTTGGCTGGGTGCGCTTTGCCTGGCGCTCGCCCCGGCCCATGCCATGGCGGCGCCAGTTGTGGCGGCGCGCGTTGTCCTGCCGGCGATGCCGCTGGGCGATGCCCTGCTGGCCCTGGCGCGCCAGACCGGGCGCAATATCCTGTTTGCGACGAGCGACGTGGCCGGGGCGCAGGCGCCGGCCATCCGCGCCCGCGATTTCGACCATGCCCTGCAAATCCTGGCGCGCAGCAATGGCCTGGTCGCCACGCGCCTGGCGGGCGGCGCCGTGCGCCTGCGCCGGCCACAATTCCCTGCGCCACGCGTCCGCCCGGCCGTACCCCGCCGCATGGTGGCCCCACCCGTTCCGCCCACGATCGAGGATCGCACGGCGATCGTGGTGGAAGCCAGCCTGGCTGCGCGGGCCTGGACCGCGGGCGACGCGGTGCGGCCGCAGGATGCGCTGGCGAGCACGCAGATCCGCCGGCTGCCCGACCGCACGATTGCCGAGGCATTGGGCCGCCTGCCCGGTATCGTCACGCTGGCCACCTCGCTGGAAGGGGCGATGGGGCGGGTTGACCATGCCGGGCGCGCCACCGGCGATTTCGTGGCGATGCGCGGCCTGCCGGGCACTTATGTGGAAACGCGGATCGACGGCTTCGAAATCCCGCAGAGCCTGCCCTATAGCCGGGGGACGCAGTTGGGGTTGATGGCGCTGGCGCCCGACATGGCCCTGCAGGTGCACCGCGTGCTCGATGCCCGCTTGGCGGGCGAGGCGATTGCCGGAACGCTCGATATCGATCACCTGGCCCCCTTTGCCGCCAAGGCGCGAGGCCTGCGGCTGGGCCTGACCGCCGGGGCAGACGATCAGGCCTGGCGCTTTGGCCAGAACGCCGGCACCTGGGGCGCCAATGCCGGGTTCGGCTGGCAGACGCCCGACGGGCGGCTGGCGCTGACGGCCAGCGCGGCGTTGAGCCGGCGGCATTTCGCCAGCGTCGAGCAGACCTATCAGTCGGGCAACCTTGCCTATGCGCTGACCGACGCGCAGGGCCAGAGCGCGCCGGGGCTGGATCCTGCGGCCAATCTCCTGCTCGCCTCGGTCAACGCGCAAGTAACGCGCGGCACCGCGCACGAGGAAACCGCCTTCGTGGCGCTGGGCTGGCGCGCCGACGACCGGTTGACGGTGACCGCCAGCGCGATGTGGGCCAGCCGCGCCATTGCGCAGGACGTGTACCAGGTGAGCGTGCAGGGCGGCCGCGCCGCCGGGTTCTTTGCCCAGACGGCCACGTCGGCTGGCCTGTTGCAAACGCAAAGCGTGCGCGCCGATGCGCATTACTGGTTCGAGACCAACCCCGAGCGCGACCGGCTGGGCATGGCTCAACTGGCCTTGGCATGGAACGCCGGGCGCGTGCAGGCGCAGGCACGGGTGTTTGGCGCGCTGGGACGCACCGACCGACCCGACCATATCGAGATTTCGTTCTGGGATTCCGATGCCACGCGGCTTTCGGGCGGGGTGCGCACCGCCTATGTGCGCGGCTTTCCCGTGCTCCGGCTTGATCCCGGCGATGCCGCGTTGGTTGCCAATCCGCTGGCCTTTCCCGTGCACAACCAGGGCGAGCGCGAGAGCGAGACGAGCCAGGACCATCGCCTGGGCGGCGATTGGCGGGTGCGCCTGGCAGACGATGCGGCCTGGCATGGGGAGATCGGCGGCCTGGCGGTGCTATCATGGCGCAGCCGCGCAACGGCGCATTTCCTCTATGCCGATACGCTGCCAGCGGGCACCACGCTGGGCAACAGCGGGTTGGTGGACGGACAGATCGGCCCCGTTCTGCGCGGGATCTATGACTATACCATCCCGACCATTTCCGATGCCGCCCTGCTGCGCGCGATCGGCCGCGCCAAGGTCCAACCGCGCACGATCGATGACAGCAATGCCAATGCCTATGCCGTGCAGGAAGACCGGCTTGCGGCCTATGTCGTGGTGGGCCGGCCATTGGCCGATGGGCTGGACGCGGCGCTGGGCCTGCGCGGGGAATGGTCGCACATCGGCGGCCGCTATTGGCTGGCGGGCAACGATGGTGTGCCGGCCGATGGGGTGGCCTATGGCTGGAACCGGCTTGCGGCGCGCTATGCCGCGCTGCTGCCCAGCGTGACGCTCCACTGGCGCAGCGCCGGGCCATGGACTGCGGATGCCGCGCTATGGACCAGCATGACCAGGCCATCGCCCTTCCAGTTGACCGGCGGTGGCAGCGCCACGCGCGACAACCAGGGCGTTACCGAAATCCAGGTGTCCAACCCCGATCTCAAGGCGGTGCGCGGGACCAACCTCGATCTGGGCTTGGCCTGGCAGGGGCCGGGGGGGCTTCATCTCGCACTGGGCGCCTTTGCCAAGCGCCTAGCCCGCTATCTCAACGATACCGGGAATGACCTGAACAATCCGGCCAGCGTGATGCAATATCGCGCCGTTCGCCTGATCCGCCCCGAAAACGGTGGCACCGCCACGATCCTGGGCGCAGAGGCGAGCGTGGCCCTGCCGCTTGGCCTCGTGGCCGGGGCGCTGCGCCATTTTGCCTTGGCCGGCGATCTCACGCTGCTGCACAGTGCCGTCCATCTGGAAAACCCTGCGTTGGACAGGGTGGAGCGCACGCAATATGCCCCGGCCAGCAACCTCTTGTTGCGGCTGCATTATGATGATGGTCGTTTCTCGGCCGATGCGGCCTGCCGCCTGACCGGCGCCTATATCCAGGAATACGGCATCGAGGTGCCGAGCTTTGCCGGCACCTCGCCGCTTTCGGGCAGCGCGCTCGATACCTGGGTGCGGCCTTCGCGGCAGATCGATTTCGCCATGGCGCGCAGTTGGGGCACCCAGACGCTGCGCCTCGCCTTGCGCAATGGGCTGGGCGATACAGCCTATCGCGCCACGATCGGCCGCTACAGCGACGCCGTGCCGCAGACGATCCTGGGCGGGCGGCAACTGCTGTTGACGTGGTCCGCCGGATTTTGACGCGGCAATCAGCCCAAATGCTGCCTAGCCAGCGATGATCCGGCATAGCAGTGCCAAAAGCAGCGCTGGCGGCATGGCAACCAGGCCCACCTTGAGGAACGTGGCAAAACCCACGTTTTCGCCTTCGCGCCGGATCACCTGGAGCCAAAGGATCGTGGCGAGCGAGCCGGTGATCGACAGGTTGGGGCCCAGATCGACCCCGATCAGCAGCGCATCGACGATCACGCGGGGCGGGTGCGCCAGGGCCACCGCGCTGGCGGCGACCAGCCCGGCAGGCAAGTTGTTCATGATGTTGGACACCAGTGCCAGCACCGTGCCCGATGCCAGGGCCGCACTGGCAGGATGGGCCGAAGCCTGCGTCAGCATGTTGGCCACGGCGCCGATCGCACCGGTGCGAGCCACTGCTTCGACTATCACGAACAAGCCCGCGACCAGCGGCAGCACGCCCCATGCCACGTGCCGCGCCAGCCCCAGCGGGGATTGTCGGGCCTGCAGCGAGACGCCTATGGCGCAGGCAAGACCGGCCAGCGCGGTGGGCAGGCCCAGCGGGCGATCGAGCGCGGAGGCCGCGATCAGCACGCCGGCCGTCAGCACGATGGCCAGTAGGGCCGCCTGGCCGGCGCGCGACAGGGCGGGGCGCTCCACCACGGTTGCGCATTGCCCGGCCAGGTCGCGCCGGAAATACCAGCGCAGCGCAACGTAGGTCGCGCCGATCGCGGCGATCGAGGGTAGGGCAAAGGCCGCCAGCCAGGGGCCGAGCGGTGGCATATGCCCGCCATAGAGCACCAGGTTGGCGGGATTGGAAATCGGCAGCACGAAACTGGCCGCATTGGCAATCAGCGCGCAGGCAAAGAGCAGCGGCAGCGGTTCGGCTCGGGCCTTGCGTGCCACGGCAAAAACCGCCGGGGTCAGCACCACGGCGGTGGCGTCGTTCGACAGGAACACCGTGACCACCGCGCCGGTGGCATAGACCAACGTGAACAGCCGTGCGCGCGAACCGCTGGCGTGATTGACCGCAGCGGCGGCGATCCAGTCGAACACGCCGTGCTGGCGCGCCGCCTCGCTCAACAGCATCATGCCGGTCAGGAACAGATAGACGTCCAGCCCCTTGGCCACGGCCGAGCCAGCCGCCGCCAGTGGCATCAACCCGGTGACCAGCAGCAAGGCTGCGCCGCTGACCGCCCAGATCCATTCCGGCCAGCGCATCGGGCGGGCAATCACCCCGGCGGTGGAAAGGCTGGCAATCGCCCAGATGGCGCCGGTGGCAGAAGACATCGTCGCGCTCATGGCCGTCTATCGCCCACGGCGCAAGCCGGCCGCAGCGTAGCGGCAAAGCCGATCCACAGCGCCAGGCTGACCAGCGCAAAGCCGCCCAGGATCAGGAACGTGGCGTGATAGCCCAGCATCTGCGCCAACCAGCCGCCGATCGCGGGCGAAAGACTGGCGCCCACGCCCTGCACGGTCATCACCGCGCCCTGGCCCACGTTGACCCGGCCCGTGCCATCGAGCAGGCAGGCGATCAGGCCGGGCACCACCACGCTCTGCAGGCCCGCGCCGATGCCATCGAGCGCCTGGACCGGCCATTCGCCCCAATGTTCGATGAAGGTGCCGGCCAGAACGCCGCGCAGCGGCAGCGCCGCGAACGAAACCAGCAGGACCAGCCAATAGCCACGTCCTTGCGCCAGCTTCATCGCCACGAGGCTGGCCACGATCATCACCGCCTGGGCCACCATCACCGTGGTGGCGGTGAACATCGCCGGGTCACCCTTGCCCATGCCGACCACCGCCATGCCATAAAGCGGTAGCATCGCCCCGTTGCCCAGGTGGAAGCACGCGAGCGCCGCAGCCAGGATCATCAGCGGCTTGTGCCGCAGCAGTTCACGAAAGCCTTCGGCCTGTCCATTGTCTTGGGCTTGGTCGTGATGCTCCAACCCGCGCGCGGCACGGTGATCGATCGCGCGTTCGGGAATGGAAAGAACCGAAGCGATCGCCAGGACCCCGAACGCAGCGGCCAGAAAGAAGATCGCCGGCATGCCAAAGCGCCAGCCCAGCCAGCCCGAAAGCCCGGCACCAACCATGTTGCCGGCGTGGTTCCACGCCTGGTTACGCCCGTTCTGCGCGTTGAACCCGCGTTGGCGAACTACCCCTAGGGTGATGCCGGCAACGGCCGGGCCAATCGCGGCGCCGGCGATCGCGGTGGCCACCTGGCTGCCTGCCACGACTGCGAAGGATTGCGACCACAGCAGCAGGAACGAGGCGAGCACGGTGCAGATGCCGGTGATCACCACCACCCAGCGCTTGTGCGGGGTGTGGTCGATGAACGCGCCGGCCGGAACGGTCATGGCCATGCCGGCAATGCCGCCGGCGGTCATCACCGTGCCGATCGGGCCGGTCTGCCAACCACGCTGTTGCAGGAACACGCCCAGGAACGGCCCGATGCCGGCCTGCATGTCTGCCATGAAGAAATTGAGCGCCTGGAGCGCGCGCGCAGCGCGCCGCTGGTCCGTGGTGGCAGACGGCCGCTGGCCACGATCGATCGCATCTGCTGCTGTTGCGCCCACGCCTGCCGCCTTTTTCCATTACGCGGCGAGTTCAACCCCGGCGCTGGGCAATGTTTCCCTGGCAATGTGGGCAGATAGCCCTGCCTGCACGCGCCTGACAGGTGCGCGCGCTCGCAAAGGTGGATCGGTCGCAGCGACCACAGGCGCCCTTCGTGCGGCCCATGGCGGTGACAATGGCAACACCGCGGTGCCTAAAATGCAATAGCCATCGGGCTTGTCTGCCGCGACGCTGCGGCAGTCTGATCGCCAGGGCAAAAATCCCGGCAAATAGGCCGATATAAAAATCCAGCGTTCGCAAAATATCGAAACCATCAAGTCATTAAAATGAGGGGTTGTGTAATGTTGATGTGCGATAGAGCTATTGGATTTTTGCCACGTCAGAATGCGCGTATAAGAAGCCTGTCGAGTGCGGCTGCAATCCTGATAGCGATCGGTACTGGCCACCAGGCATTGGCGCAGGCTTCCCCGGCGGATCAGACTGCCTCGGATGATGAGATCGTCGTCTCTGCCCAGCGCCATAACGAGGTCTTGAGCAAGGTTCCGCTGTCCATCGTGACCTATTCCCAGGAATTGATGGACCAGCAGAACATCCGCTCGATCGATGATATCGCCCGTCTCACGCCGGCGCTGAACTTCTCGACCACGGCGGGCGTCACCGGCAACAACGGCTCCAACATCGCCATTCGCGGGCTCAAGTCCGATGTCGGCTCGGCCACCACGGCCCTCTATATCGACGATACCCCTATCCAGATGCGCAACGTGGGCTATTACGGCGGCAATCCCTATCCACGCGTGTTCGACCTGGAACGCGTTGAAGTGCTGCGCGGGCCGCAAGGCACGCAGTTTGGTGCCAGTGCCGAAGGTGGTGCGGTGCGGTTCATCACCACCAGCCCGAACTTCGACAAGCTTTCGGTCTATTCGCGCTCGCAGCTCTCGTTCACCCAGAACGGTTCGCCCAGTTTCGAGACGGGGCTTGCGGTCGGCGCGCCGATCACCCCGACCCTCGCATTCCGGGCCAGTGGCTGGTACCAGCATGTCGGCGGCTATGTCGATCGCGTTTCGCCCACCACCGGGATCATCCAGCAGCAGGACGTGAATTACCAGGACAACTATTCGGTGCGCCTGGCGCTGGGTTGGAAAGCCACCCCGGACCTGACCGTTACGCCCAAGCTGTTCTTCCAGCGTACCCGCCAGAACAGCCGGGACGATTACTGGGAAGGCTACGGCAATGCGGCCAAGTCCAACTACGTCACCGGGACACCGCAAGCCGACCCCACCACCGACAAGTTCTGGTTGCCGTCGCTGACGCTCGACTGGCAGCATGGCACGCTCGAAGTGGTCTCGACCACGTCGTACTTCGCGCGCGATCAGCAGCAGACCTTGAGCTACGGAACCTATTTCGGGTTCATCAACACCGGCGATCCATTCGGCACATACGCGGACGAAGATCCGTCCAACAGCCAGGATTTCCTGACGATGAAGCAGCGCAACTTCACCCAGGAAGTGCGCGTCCAGTCCTATGGCAACAAGACGCTCGATTGGAGCGTGGGCGGATTTTTCTCCAAGACCAAGCAATCGTTCAGCAATTTCACCCAGTCCGGCCTCGTCGAGGGGACGCTGGTCTTTGGTAGCCCGCAATATCAAGGGGTTTACAGCTATGTGAACCTCGTCGAGGCGCGCGACACCCAGGTGGCCGGCTTTGCCAGCGTCGATTTCAAGCCGGTCGATCGCCTCAAGATCACCGCCGCGCTGCGCTATACCCACGACGTGTTCAACTTCGTCGATACGGTCAAGGGGCCCTATACCGGCGGTACCGACATCGTTTCGCCCGCGCACAACACCGAAGGGGATTGGACGCCCAAGTTCGGCATCGACTTCCAGGTCACGCCCACCACGATGCTCTATGCCTCTGCCACCAAGGGTTTCCGCCCGGCCGGCGCACAGCCTTCGACCTATAGCTCAGCCTGCGATGGCGATCTGGCAACGCTGGGCATGACCAACGTCCCCTCCGCCTACAAGTCGGACTCGCTGTGGTCATACGAGGCCGGAGCGAAGGGCAAGGCCTTGGCTGGGCTGCTCAACTTCGATGTCGGCGGCTATCTGCTCAAGTGGCGCAACATGCAGCAGTCGATCCGCCTGCCCACCTGCAGCTTCTCGTTCATCGATAACCTGGGCAACGCCACCGGCCGCGGCGTGGAAGCGGCGATCGAAGTCAAGCCGGCGAAGGGCGTCGTGCTGGGCGGCAACATCGGCTATACCAACCTGACTTATGACGACAACGTCTATGGCGGCAACGGGCTGCTGCTCAAGGCCGCTGGACAGCGCATCAGTGGCCCGATCTGGAGCGGCCACCTCTACGCCACGGTGGAACGCCCGGTGAGCGCTGCGATCGACGGCTACCTGCGCCTCGATTACAGCTTTGCCAGCAGCAGCGCGCTCGATACGGTGAAGGGCGCCTATGGGTATGACCCGGGCCTCTATGCCCTGGGCGGCACCAATTTCCTGCAACTGCGGTTCGGTGGTCGCATGGGCGGGATCGATGCCTCGCTGTTCGTCGACAACCTCACCAACTCGCGCGACCTCCTGGCCCGCAATCACGACGGCGTGGGCAGCTATCTGTACTTCAACCAGACCTATCGCCCGCGCACGATCGGCGCGACCTTGCAGTATCGCTATTGATTGAACGCGGGGCAGCGGGGCGGGCGCGCTTGCCCGTCCCGCTGCCCTTTCGCGTTCAGGCTTGCAGGATCGGATTGGCCCAGGCTTCGCCGATGAGTGCCATGCGGCGCGCGAAGGGGATTTCTCCCGCGCGTGGCTGCAGCCCTTCAAGATGAAACACGCTGGAGGTTCCGGGCACGAACCGGGGCCAGACAGGGCGCCCCCCGCCGTTGGGATCGCCCTGCCGGGCAAAGTCCAGCCAATAGCCCGATAGCATGGCGCTGATCGCGCGCTGTTCGGCGCTGACCGGCTCGCCCCGCGCGCCCAGGGTGCGCAGCACCAGCCCGATCTCGGCCCCGTGGAAGGCGCAACGACGCGTGCCGTTGCCCAGGCGTGGCATGCCGTCATAGGTGAAATGGTAGAGATAGGCCGGATCGCTGCCGAACCGGGCCATGGCAGAGGCGAGCGCTGCGGTGTTCCAGTTGAAGATCAGGTCGCCGAACACTTCCGCGCCACGCGCGGCGGCTTCCTGCGCGGTTTGCGCGGGATAGACCGCGCGCGCCTTGGCCGCCAGCGGGCCGAACGTTTCTGTCAGCGCTGCGTCCAGGCCGGCCACCGTGCCTCCGCCCATCGGCGCAAAGATCGCGCCTTCGTCGGCATTGTAGCCAGCGAGCAGGGGCACGCGGGCGTGGTTGCCGTCGCGGATCATGGCAAAGGGGTGGGCGGGGATCACGTGCCCGTCGAGCGCCGGTTGGAAATTCCACGATCCGTCATAGGCCCTGACCAGCGCCATGGCGTCCATCTTGCGCAAGTCTGCCAGGCGGGGCGCGCCGACCTTTGCGCCAAAGGCCAGGCCGGCCTGCTCCATCGGGGCCAGATCGGCAATCATCGACAGGCCGTTGACCTGGCCCATCGGCGCGCCGCTTTGCGCGATGGCGCGATGGAACAGGCCGCGCGATTGGGGCAGGACCAGGTGATAGGCGACGCTGAAGGCGCCGGCCGACTGGCCCAGGATCGTGACATTGCCCGGATCCCCGCCAAACGCCGCGATGTTCTCCTTGACCCAGCGCAGCGCGGCGATCTGGTCGAGCAGGGCATAGTTGCCCGAAACGCCATCGGGCGACTCACTTGCCAATTCCGGATGGGCGAAAAAGCCCAGGATGCCGACGCGGTAGTTGATGCTGACGAAAATCACGTCCTGGCCGGCCATCGCCGCGCCGTCATAGCGTGGATCGTCCGTCGTCCCCGAGACATAGGCGCCGCCGTAGATCCACACCATCACCGGTCGCGGCTTGTCCGCGCGGGGCGGAGCCCAGACATTGAGCGTGAGGCAGTCTTCCGACATGCCCGGCACGCGCTGGTCAGGGCCATCGAAGGATTGCGGCATGGCACAGGGGCTGGCGCCGAAGCGATCGCCCGGCCGCACCCCCCGCCACGGCTGAACCGGCCCAGGCGGGCGCCAACGCATAGGTCCGACAGGTGGCGCTGCGTAAGGGATGCCGAGCCAGGCCGTCACACCAGGCACCGCGGTTGCACGGCCGGCGACTTTGCCGCCCGTCACCGTGACGACGGACGGGCGCCGCGTTGGCGTGTGGGCCGATGCGGCCGTGGCGGCAAGCGCGGCGCCACCGGCAGAAAGGAAGCTGCGACGATCAAGCGTGGACATGGAACCGTGCCTTTCTTTCTGGCGCCCCGGTCCTGCGAACCATCCTGAGAAACAGGCACGCCAGCCGGCAAAGCCTGAGCAGGCGGCCGCCTTGGGTCTGTAGCCCATCCCGCACGCGCGCGTGCCCGAATTCGCAACGCCGATCCGCCGCGCACCGATCGCGGGCAGCGGGCGCTTTGTCCACGGCCTCGCCGGTGGAATAGCGCCTGCGCGCCTTAGGGCAGCGCGCGCCAGCCTTCCACGCGGCCTTCGCCCGCGTCCACACGCAGCAGGTCACCGCTGGCGATCAGATCGAGCGGGTCACGGTCGAAATCGGTAAGGGCCGGTACCCGCAGCACCACCGCGCCCAGCGCCGCTTTCGTCGTCGTCACGTTGAACAGCAGGGCCAGCGGGGCGGTGCCGGCAAGCCGCGTCATATGGAAGATCGACGACCAGCCCGACGATCCCTTCGCGCCGGGGAACACCAGGATCTTGCCGGCAAAGCTTACCCCGTTGAGTTCATGCCGACTTTCGATCACGGTTCCGGCCATGGGGTTTACACCGCCCCAGCCAGAGATCGTGTCGCGCGTGACCAGCGCTTCGCCAACGATGACGCCGGGAACGACGCAACGCCCGTGGATCACATAATCGGGCGTGCGGGTGGGGAGCGGGGCGGCACTCATGCGAGGTCTCCACGCCAGACGCCGGTACAGGCGGCATCGATGCATTCGGCGGTGGTGCCAAACCAGCCCTCGATCCCCATCATCGCCGGAAGGTAATGCGTCTGCTTGGCACTGTCGAAAGCGGCCACGCGGGTGCCGGGCGGGATCGCCTGGCTGATTGCCGAGCATGTGTCGGTCATCAGCAGGGCGCCGGCCGCGCGCAGGGTGGCGGTGTGGCCACCCGCATCGGCCACGGCTTTCACCGCGCGGCTGGTGAAGATCCACAGGGCGCAGTTGGCGTGAACCCGGCGGCCCTCGATCAGATGCGCAGCCTCGGCGATCTGCTCGATCGAGTAGTGCGGGCAGCCGAGCATGACGAAATCGACTGCCGTGCTCTGCCCGACGCTGTTGAGCGATTCCCAGGTGCGCCGCCGCGCCTTTGCATCATAGATGAAGCGCTCGCCGCGCGGGGCCCCGCCGAACGCGGTCTCCAGATCGCGCGCCTCGGGCGTGATGCCGACCATGTGGTACATCTCCACCCCGCCCGAAGAGGCCGCCGCCGCGCCGAAGTGCTTGTGGCGGATCAGCGAAGGGTTGGCGATGGCACCTGAGAGCACAGGGATCGTGTCCTCCACTGCCGCCCCGGTGAAATAGCCGAGCAGGCCCCAGTCGAACACATCGTCTACCGGCACTTGCACGTCGATGGCGTGCTGGCCCAGGCGGTACGCATCGCGGTGAAAGCCCCAGTTGGGAATACGCTTTGCCAGCATCGCGGCGCTGGTCGATTCACGCCCCTCGCAGTTGGTGCGCCCGCCGACCACCGAGTTGCAGAAGACCACCGCGCTCGATTCCATCCACGCGCAATGCTCGCCCATCACCGGCACGTTGCCGGCAAGATAGGGCGTGCAGGTCTTGAGCAACTGGATGCCATGGGCCGCCACTTCTGCCTCGTCGGAGCGGAAGTTGGCATTGGCGGCCTCGGTCATGCCCTGTTCGCGCCACAGTTCGGGGTCCATGCCGCCCTGGAGGTGGCACGAAAACGCATTCATCCGCGGCACGTCGACGACGTCATCGGAATCGAGATCGAAACGCGAGAACACCGCGCGATAGTCGCCGCCGTCAGCTGCGTAATATTCCTTCATCCACGGCGAGGCGGAGCCCGGCACCCCGGCAACATTGTTGGTTTCAACGAAATCCTCGGCGCCTAACGCCTCGGCATAGCGAACCAGCAGCGCCATTGCGCGGGCCACCGCCGGCCCCTGCGCGCCATCGAGCATCGCCTTTTCTTGCGTGGTGAGCGTCACCATGTCGATCCTCTCCATCTTGTAGCAAGCTATCTATTTCAGCAAAATCCCCCGGTATCGGGGGCGCTCAATGGTGCTTAGCGCATCGAATCGAGACGCTTGAGAATGCGCGTGAGCACTTCGACGGTCACGGCCAGCTTTTCCGGTTCGATCCCGGCCAGCACGTCGCCGCGCAGTTCATTGGTGATCGCCATGATGTCCTCGATGGCCTTTTGCCCGGCCGGGGTGATGCGATTGAGCGTGACGCGCCGATCCTCGGTGCTCTGCTCGCGCTCGATCAGTCCGTCGCGGGCCAGCGCGTCGAGCATGCGCACCATCGTTGGCCCTTCAACGCTGATCAACCGGGCGAGGTCGCCCTGGGTCAACGCCGCATCGGAATAGGCGACGTGGAACAGCGTTTCCCAGCGCGCCATCGTCTGGTTGAGCGCCTTGATGCGGTCGTTGGCAACCTTGCGCCACAACCGTCCCGCCACGACGATGGCACGGGTGACGCGGAACAGGCCGTCGTCGGTGCTATCGCCGCTGGCGCGGCGGTAGCGCATCAGGTGGCGTTCGGATTCATCAGTGGCAAAGCCACCGGGCAAGGCAATCTCCTCGCGCCGGCGGCCAGGGCGCGCCTGTGCCGGCGCCTTGGGCGGGGCGGCCTTGGGGCCACGCTTGTGGTCGGTGCGGTCGCGCGTTCGCGCCTTGCCGTCGGTATCGTCCATCGGCGCCACCATGCCCGAGGCCGGCGGGATTGTATAGTCTGCTACCGAAGCGGGCGCGGCCGGGCGTGACCGGGGCGGGGCCATGAGCGAAGTCAGCCTCGCCCACCGACCGGCAGGTCGAGCAGCACCGCGCCGGTTGCCATCGGTTGCACATCGCGGCGATAGATCCCGAGCCAGCCATCCGCCGGCACGGGAAAGGCGTTGCCCGGTGCTGGCCGCCGCGCCAGTTCGTCGGCCGGGACGGCAAGATCAAGGCGCCGCGTGGCGACATCGATCTCGATGCGGTCGCCGTCGCGCACCCGGGCGATCGGGCCGCCGACCGCAGCCTCGGGCGCGACTTCGGCAATGGTCAGGCCCTTGAGGCACAAGCCCGAAAGCTGGCCGTCGGTGATGAAGGCGACATCGCGCGCGAGGCCCGCCGCGTCGATGGCGAACAGCACGATCGACGCGCCGCCACCCATCGCCGGCCCACCTTTCAGCCCTTGGCCGCGCAGCACCAGGACGTCGCCCTTCTGCAATTGTCCCGCCGCGATCGCCTTCATGGCGCTGGCAGTATCCTCGAACACACGGGCCGTGCCTTCGAAAGCCTCGGGCCGGGTGCCGTCGCGGATGCCCAGCTTGACCACTGCGCTTTCGGGCGCGAGCGAGCCTTTGAGGATCGCGATCGACGGCCCCTCGGATACGGGGCGGTCGAGCGGACGGATGATCTCGGCATCGACAATCGTCGCGTCGGCCAGATCCTCGCCCATGGTCCGGCCAGATGCCACCAGCACCTCGCGGTCGAGCAGCGGCTCCAACTGCTTGAGCATCGCGCGGGCGCCGCCGGCGTCCTCGAAACCCTCGATGCGAACCGGGCCGTTGGGGCGCACCGCCGAAAGCGTGGGGACCTTGCGGCCCATGTCATCCCAGATGGCGAAAAGATCGGCGTCCACTCCGCCTTCGGTGGCTGTTGCCTGCAGGTGCTTGATCGCATTGATCGAACCCGAAACGGCCAGGACCATGGCCGCAGCGTTGCGGAACGCGCCGGGCGTCATGATCCGGCGCGGGGTCAGGTCCTCGTGAACCATCTCGACGACGCGCGCGCCGGCCGCGCGGGCCGCGTCGAACATCTTGTCGCTGTTGGCGCGCACCGGCGCCGAACCGGCGATGCACATGCCCAGCGCCTCGACCACGCAATGCATGGTGTTGGCCGTGGCCATACCGGCGCAAACGCCGGGACCGCGAATGGCATTGCGGGTCACGTCTTCCATCGCATGTTTGCCGGGCTTGCCGAGGCTGGCGCCGACCCCGCCAGAGAACAAGTCCTCGATATCGACCGGATCGCCGTCGACCGTGCCAGAGGCCTGGTAGCCGCCGATCACCAGCAGCGTGGGGATGTTCAGCCGCATCGCCGCCATCAGATGGCCCGGCGGGGTCTTGTCGCAACTGGTGAGGCAGACCATGCCGTCGAGCATCGCCGCTTCGACCTGGGCCTCGATATCGTTGGTCACGAGGTCGCGCGCGGCCAGGATGTAGCTCCCCTGGCGCCCGGCACCGGTGATGAAGTCGGAAGGGGCGGTGGTGCGCACTTCGAACGGCACGCCGCCCGCGGCGCGAATCGCGTCTTTGACCACTTTGGCCACGCCATCGAGGTGGGCGAAGCACACCGCGAGTTCCGACGAGGAATTGACCACGGCAATCTTGGGCTTGAGCAAGTCGGCGTCGGTCAGGCCAAGCGCGCGCCAGTGGGCCTGACGAACCGGGGAGTTGGCGGCAAGGCTGCGCAGGGGGCGTTGAGTCTGCGGATCGGGAGCGGTCATAGCCGGCCTTTCAGGATATGGGGGAGAACGAGGGGGCAGGGGCGGAGGCTGCGCTGGCGCGCTGTTCGCGGCCGACGGCGAAGGCGATGCCGAACGCCGAGAGCGCCAGCACGACGGGGCAGATCGCAAGGATGGCAAAGCTGGTGACCACCGGCAGGCCGGAGGCGAGCACGAGGCCGCCCAGGATGGGCCCGGCAATGCCGCCGATCTTGGCGACCGAGGTGGCCCAGCCCGAACCGTTGGCGCGGATCGCGGTCGGGTAATAGATCCCGGCGATCGACAGGATGCCGAAATGCGCCCCGCCGACCAGGCTGGTGGAGATCACCGAGAGCACGAGGAAGGCCATGGGGCTCAACGGCACGAGCCCGATCAGCAGCAGCACCGGCGCGGCGAGCGCCGGGAAGAAGGCGACGGCCAAGGCGCCCTTGCGATCGGTAAAGCGCATCAGGAGCAGGCCCAGCACCGCACCCATCATGCCGGAGAACGACGAGAGATAGGCGGCCAGGTCGCGCGGGAAATGCAGGTCCTCGTAAACGATCGGACCCCAGTTGGCCTTGAAATAGACCGCCAGCGTGCTGGCGATATAGCCCAGCCACAGCAGCGGGGTGATCCAGCGCAGCGGCCCGGCAAAAAGCTGGCCGACGCGGAAGTTGCCCGCCGCCACCCGGGCCTCGTCGCCCAGCACGAACTGGTCGCTGGGCGTGGCGCCGAGCGCGGGATCGATGCGGTTGAGCGTGGCCGCAAGGCGCACCGGATCACGGTTGCGCGCCACCAGGAACCGCACGGATTCGGGCAGCCAGACGAACAGCGCGGCGGCGATCACCAAAGTCGCGGCGCCGCCCGCGACGAACACGCCTTCCCAGCCAAAGCGCGGCGCCAGCCACACCGTGACCGGCCCGGCCAGCGCGGTCCCGAGGCTGTAGCCCATCATGATCACCGTCACGACGGTCGAGCGCAGCCGGGTGGGCACGTATTCGATGTTGAGCGCCCAGGCGAGCGGCAGCATGCCGCCGATCGCGAAACCGTCGAGGAAGCGCAGCACCAGCAGCGCTTCATAGGACCGCGCTAGCGCAGTGGCGGCGGTGAGGATGCCAAAGGCGACCGCCGCCAGCGCGATCGTCTGGCGCCGGCCGCGCCGGTCGCCCAGCCAGGCCAGCACGAAGCCGCCGATCATCATGCCCAGCAGCCCGGCCGAGAAGACATTGCCCAGCATGGGCTTGGTCAGTCCCAGTTCGTCGCGCATGTAGGGCGCGGTGAAGCTGATCATCATCATGTCGAAGCCGTCGAACACGGTGATCAGCCACGACAGCGCGATCAGGCGGTAATTGAACGGACCAAGGCCGCGCGCGTCGATCACGCGGGCAACGTCGATGGTCCTGCTGGCCTTTCCCATTCAGGGATCCTTTCCCGGCTGGCCGGCTTGGTGCGCGACCTTATCCTTCGAGATTTGCTGCAATCTTCTGGCGGAGCAAGCCCATGTCGACCTGGTGGACCGATCCCGAGCCCGCGATCGTCAGGGCATGGGCGGCGGCGGCCCCCATGGCAATGCACGGCCCCATGACCCGCACCGATGACAGCGCGGTGGAATCGGCATCGATGCAGCGCCCCACGGCCAGCAGGTTGTCGGCACCGGCCACCGCCAGCGAGCGCAGCGGTACGGTGTGGATATGGTCGGGTCCGAAGGTTTCCCAGACATAGCCCTCGCGGTTGTGGTGCTGCTCGAGCGGCCAGGAACAGCGCGCGATGGCATCGTCAAAGCACGTGGCGGCGCGCACTTCCGCGGTGGTGAGATGGTGCGTGCCCACGATCCAGCGGGTCTGGCGCACGCCGGGCAGGCCATAGGCCCGTACCCGCGCCTTGCCGAAAGCCTCGGGAAATTCGGCCCGCAGGAACACCAGCGTGCGGTCGGCCTGCTCCTTGCCATCGATCTGCTTCTCGGCCGCTTCGAACGGATCGAGCGGCGTTTCGATGTGCGTCATGTTGACCATGGCGATGTCGGTGCCGGGGAATGTCGCGGCAAAGCCGTCGCGCCGCATCATGCCATATTGCTCGCCTCGCTCGGCGATGCGGCGGGCCATCGTGTCCCAATCGGGCTTGTGTGCGTCGTCGATGCCCTCGACGATCAGCATCTGCGAGCCGTAGATCTGGCCTTCGGCCTGGACACGGCAATCGAAGCCGGCCTGCCAGGTCAGCGCCGCGTCGCCCGAGGCATCGATGAAGCCTTGCGCGCGGATGCGCACATCGCCGTGGCGCGTGGCGATGTCGAGTGCGGTAACCCGCCGGCTTTCGACATGGACCTGGCGGATGATCGCCCCGGTCAAAGGCTGGACACCGGCGGCGATCACGGCCTTCTCCACCCAGCGACCGAGCGCGACTTCGTTGTACATCACCACTTTCATCACCCCGCCCTGGATAATGTGGGCGTCGCCATTGGCGGTCAGCTCGGCGATGATCTCGTCGGCGATGCCGTGGGTGAGCTGGCGGCCATCCAGACCGGGGGTATAGAGCCCGCAGAACATGCCGATGATCGAATTGACCGCCTGTCCGCCCAGCGAGGGCAAGCCGTCGACCAGGATCACGCGGTTGCCCGCGCGGGCTGCCTCGATCGCCGCCGAAGCGCCCGATGCGCCGGAGCCGACCACGCAGATATCGCATTCGCGCTCGATCAGGCCGGGCGCGTCGCGGCGGGAAACGATGCGGGTCTCAGGGTCGAAGGGGCGTTCGAGCATCTTGGCACAATCCATTGTCAGCAAGGGAGAAAAATCCCCGAGGCGCGGGAGGAGGAAGCGCCCCGGGGCAAGTGGGAGTGATCAGAACGTGCCGCGGACCCCGGCCTTGAAGGACTGGCCGACCGGGTTGAACAGCACGTTGTTGCCCGAGCCGTTGGCGCCGGGAACGCGCGGCGGATCGGTGTTGAAGACATTGTCTACGCCAAAGAACACGTCGAACTTCTGCGCACCCTGCTGGCGCACCCGGAAGGTGGCGAGCAGGTCGACGTAGGTCTTCGATGGCACGCTGTTGGTGTTGGAGCTGGTCGGCGCGGTGATGGCATAGCCATCCTGATCCGGGCCGATGAAGGCGGCGTTGTAGAAACCCTTGTTGATCCAGCGGACATGGGTGGAGAAGCTGAACCGGTCGGGCAGGTCGAGCGTGACCATGCCGTCCACCGTCCAGTCGGGAATGCCCGGCGGCGTGCCCGCGCGCAGCCCAGTCTGCCCGGCACGCTCGGTGGGGCCAACCGCGTCGACGGTGATGAGGTCGATCACGTTGCTGGCCAGCACGCGGGTGTTGAGGCTGGCGTCGCCACCCAGGGGCTGGCGGTAGGACACCTCGATATCAAAGCCGCGCGCGATCAGCTTGTTCACGTTCTGCTGGGTATCGACGATGTTGGTGATCGCGCCGGAGGAGTCGCGCGTCACCAGCGAGCAACTGAGCGGATCGCCCTGGAAGCAGCGGGTCACGATGTTTTGCTGCCCCAGCGTGCTGATCGCATCCTTGATCTCGATCCGGTAATAGTCGACCGAGGCGCGCAAGCGGCCGAGGAACCCGCCGCGCGGCTGGATCACCGCGCCGACGGTGAAAGTGTCGGCCTTTTCGGGCTGGAGATTGGGATTGGACCCTTGCGTGATCGGCGCCACGGTCTGCACGCCGCCGCGCTGCGGGTCGGTGAGGATGCCCTGCGTCTGCGTGGTGGGGCCGAACAGTTCGGACACGTTGGGCGCGCGGATATCGCGCGAGCGGGTGGCGCGCAGGCGCAGCGCCTCGATCGGTGCCCAGGTGCCGCCGAACTTCCAGGTGGTCACGCTCAGCGAGCTGGAGGGGAAGAAGTCGCTCGAACGCTTGTAGTGCGTGCGCCGAATCGCGCCGTTGAGCCCCAGTTCGTCGAAGAA
Organism: Novosphingobium rhizosphaerae; assembly: GCF_050920675.1. NCBI lineage: Bacteria > Pseudomonadati > Pseudomonadota > Alphaproteobacteria > Sphingomonadales > Sphingomonadaceae > Novosphingobium > Novosphingobium rhizosphaerae. Next base: position 3,337,834 of record NZ_CP137861.1, on the reverse strand, counting down.
GGGAACATGGCGCAGGATCGGCGCCTCGATTTCGCCATAGCCTTCCGCCACGGCGATGCGGCCCGAAATCAGCGAGCCGCCGCCGGTAAAGAAGCGGTTGCCTTGCGAGAGCAGGTCGGCATCGCCCTTGACCGCATCGTTGCGGTATTCGCCGCCCACCGCCACGCCCAGTGGCCCGCCCGGCAGATTGAACAGCGAACCGGTCACGTTGGCCGCGGCGACATGCTCGGTCGTGATGTTGGTCTGATAGCCGTTGGCAGTGACATAGGCCTTGGCAGCGGCGAAGGTCGACCCGTTGGCGTAGCCGAACGGGTTGAGCGGAACGCAGGCGGGATCGTCGTTGGCGGTGGAAGCGTCGGCGTTGATCCGGCAGGTGGGCGTGCCGTTGACCGAGACGGAATCGATCGCGTTGAGCAGCCGCGAGGTGACGGTGCCGCCGGTCAGGTCGCTGCGGAAGCTGTTGCGCCCGAATTGGTAGTAGGCATCGGCCTTCCATCCGCCACCAAGGTCATAGCGCGCCTGGACGACAGCGCGGATCACGTTGTTGCGCACGTGAATCTGGCCGGGGCCGATATCGTCGAAGCCCTTGCCCAGGGTGAAGCTGGTCAGCCCGCTGGCGGCCAGGATCGTCGGGATGTCAAGCGTCGGGTCGGCCGAGCGTGGCAGGAACGCGTTGTCGGCGCGGATCGTGAGCGCGGTGTTGCGATAGGCGACCGCGCGGTGCCACCCTTCTGCATGGCCATAGTTGCCGGTGAATTCGAGCGTGAGGGCAGGGCTCGCCTCCCAGGTCAGGTGCGCCATGGCGTTGTAGCGCTTGGTCGGCGAGACGATCGGGAAATCGAAGTAGATGTTCTCGCCCGGCCCATCGCTTTCGCCGCCCACCTGGTAGAGCGAATTGACCAGCGAGCCGAACTGGAAGCGGCGCGGGGTGCCATCGCGGCCAAAGGTGATGCCGTCGATCGGGCGCAGGGTGGGAACCGCGTTGCCGGTGTAAGCCGAGGAGGGCGGAGTGGTCACGCCATTGTACGAGGCCGACCAGGGATGGACATTGCTGAGGATGTTGTTGGCCGGAAGGCCGGTCTGGCCGGGATTGCGGCCCCAGTTGATCTGCCCGTTGGCGCACCATTCGCGCACGCGGCAGGCCTCTACCCCATCGTTGGTCTCGTATTCGCCGCCGAGGATAAGATGCGCGCTTTGGCCGATCGCCCAGCCGCCCGCGATGCCGATCTGGCGCGTGCTGGCGTCGCCGTATTTCGAAACGCCGGCCTGGGCGTTGAAGCGATAGCCGGTCAGCTTCTTGTCGAGCAGCAGGTTGACCACGCCGGACACCGCGTCAGACCCATAGACGGCAGAAGCGCCGCCGGTGACCACTTCGGCCCGTTGCAGCAGGATCGAGGGGATCATGTTGGTATCGACAGTGGCCTGCGTGGTCGAAGGCACGAAGCGCTTGCCATCCACCAGCGTCAACGTGCGCACCGAGCCAAGACCGCGCAAGTCGAGGATGCGCCCACCCACATAACCGGCGGCAGCCGACAGGCCGGTGGACGCCGGCGTCTGTGTCGAGCGGAAGGCGGGCAGTTCGTTCAGAGCGTCGCCGATGTTGCCGGCGCCACGCTCGGCCAGGCGCTCAGCGCCCATGACCGAAACCGGGGTGGGGGCATCGAATCCGCTGGCGATGCGCGTGCCGGTAACCACGATGGGGCCGCCCGAAGCGGTCGTGCTCTCCTCGGCGGCACCATCGTCTGCCTGGGCGGCAGGGGTGCGCGGCTCGCTGGGGAGCGATTGGGCCAGGACCATCGTCGGCAATGTCGTCCAGGCCAGAGCGATGATGGAAACAAGCCTGCGCGCAGGCTGGTCACAAGACGCCTTCCTCATATGTCGATCCTCTCGTCGGGTATCTTCCCGTTGGGTCGCAAGCTACCTAATGTGATTTTAGATAGCAAGGTACTTTATTAGAGTTTCGAATGGCGTCGGTTTGGCAAGCGCAACGAAACGCGTGCGCGTCACAACCGGGCGGAGGCTTGGGCGTGCTGGTGAAAGCGGACACGGCAGGGCCCGGCCCCGCCAAGATGGTGGCGTCCCTGGCCCTGCCGCACTAAATGCGCTACGATGTTTGGGTTTTAGGGCGCGTCAAGCGTCCAGAAACAGTTCCGATGCGGCGTCGATGATCGCATCGACATCCAGTCGGTACGCCCGATAGAGATCGGGCAGATCGCCCGTCTGGCCAAAGCGGTCGATACCCAGCGGGCTCACGCGCATGCCTTTGACGCCTCCCAGCCAGGATAGCGCGCCTGGCGAGCCATCGATCACGGTGATGAGCCCAGCCGTGGCGGGCAGCCCCGAAAGCAGATGCTCGACATGGCTGGGTACGATCGGGCCACCGGTCCAGCGCGCGGCGCGGCGGGCCGACCAGCCGCGATGAAGCAGATCGGGCGACGTGACGTTGAGCAGGCCCAGCCCAGGCATGTCCTCCACCAGGGCTTCCCATGCGGCAAGCGCCTCGGGCGCGATGGCGCCGGTGAAAACGATGGCGGCTTCGGCATCGGGCGCTGGCTTGCGCAGCCAATAGCCGCCGCGGATCGCATCGGCTTCCCACGCGTCGTCGGTGCGTTCGATCTGCGGGATCGAGCGGGTGCTGAGCCGCAGATAGACCGAACTGCCGTCAGGCTTCTGCATGTGCTCGAATGCGTGGCGCATCAAAATCGCCACTTCATCGGCATAGGCGGGCTCGAAATAGTCGAGGTTGGGCTGGCCCATGCCGATCAGCGGCGTGTTGATTGATTGGTGGGCGCCCCCTTCGGCCCCCAATGTCAGGCCAGATGGCGTCCCCACCAGCAGGAAGCGCGCGTCCTGATAGCAGCCGTAGTTGAGCGCATCGAGGCCACGGGCGATGAACGGATCGTAAACCGTTCCCACGGGCAGAAGGCGCGTGCCGAATTGCGGGGCGGCAAGGCCAAGGGCCGCCAGCATCAGGAAGAAGTTGTTCTCGGCAATGCCCAGTTCGATGTGCTGGCCAGCAGCATGCCCCGACCATCGCTGGGCCGACGGGATCTTGGCGGCATGGAACACGTCCTGCAATTCACTGCGGCGGAACAGGCCGCGCCGGTTGACGAAGCCACCCAGGTTGGTGGTCTGCGTCACGTCGGGCGCGGTGGTCACGATGCGATCGCCAAGGCTATCGCCGCTTTTGGCCAGGTCCATGAGGATGCGACCGAACGCAGACTGGGTTGATTGGTCCTGGCCGTCGGGCGCAGGCAGGCGCGCCGGCACTGGCACGGCAGGGGCCTTGTGCTCGGGCGGCGTTGCGGCAAAGCCGCTGCGGCCGACAAAGTCGCGCAGCGCGGCAGCCACGTTGTTGCCCAGGCCGCCATAAGGCTCCCACTCCGCGCCCTCGGCAATGTTCAGGCTTTCGCGCAGTTGCGCGATCTGCTGCGGGTTCATCATGCCCGAATGATTGTCTTTGTGGCCGGCGAGCGGCAGGCCGTAACCCTTGATGGTATAGGCGATGAACATCGTGGGCGTATCGTCATCGGCCGCCGCGAACGCTTCCAGCAGGGTTTCCACGCAATGGCCGCCCAGGTTGGTCATGACCTGTGCCAGCGTGGCATCGTCGAACCCGCCGAGCAGCGCCTTGACGTGCGGCTTGTGGCCGATGTCGGCCATCAGGCGGTCACGCCAGGCGGCCCCGCCTTGGTAGGTAAGCACCGCAAAGTCGGCGTTGGGGCAGTTGTCGATCCAATCCTGCAGGCTCTTGCCACCCGGCTGGCTGAACGCGGCGCGCTGCAGCTTGCCATATTTCAGCGTCAGCACGCGCCAGCCGCAGGTTTCGAAGATATCGTCGAAACGGCGAAACATGCGATCGGCCGTCGTGCTGTCGAGCGATTGGCGGTTGTAATCGACGATCCACCAGCAATTGCGGATTTCGTGCTTGTAGCCCTCGATCAGGCATTCGTAGATGTTGCCTTCGTCGAGCTCGGCATCGCCCATCAGGGCGATCATCCGGCCGGCCTTGTCGGCAGGCAACTGGCCATGGGCGATCAGATAGTCCTGCACCAGGCTGGCAAAGGCGGTGATGGCAACGCCCAGCCCAACCGACCCGGTCGAAAAATCGACGGGGATCTGATCCTTCGTGCGTGAAGGATAGCTTTGCATGCCGCCCAGCCCGCGAAAGCGCTGCAACTGGTCCAGGCTCTGGTTGCCCAGCAGATAGTGGATGGCATGCAGGACCGGCCCGGCGTGTGGCTTGACCGCCACTTTGTCCTGCGGGCGCAGCGCATGAAAATAGAGCGCGGACATGATGGTCGTCATCGAGGCACAACTGGCCTGGTGGCCGCCCACTTTCATCCCGTCGCGCTTCTTGCGCACGTGATTGGCATTGTGGACGGTCCAGGCCGAAAGCCAGCGCAGGCGCGTATCGAGCGCTTCGATCGCCTCAACGTTGTCCTGCAGGTCTTGCTGTTGTGCAACGATGGCCATGGCGATCCTCTGATTTGCTGTGCGTGAATTTAGCCAACCATGGCCCAAGAGGTCATTGCAAAGATTGCGCGTGTTGCGCAGTATATTAGCATGATCTGCTGCTAGAGCGGGCTTGGAGCAATTTTATGCCAATCGACCGGTTAGACGGCATTGACTTGCGGATCCTGGAGCGCCTCCAGGCCGATGGTCGAATCACCAACCAGCAGTTGTCCGATGCCGTGGGCCTATCGCCCAGCCCCTGCTTGCGCAGGGTGCGCCAGTTGGAGGACAGCGGGGTCATCCAGGGCTATGTCGGCCTGGTCAATCCCGAAGCGGTTGGGCTGGGCGTTACCGCATTCGTGCGCATCCGGCTGGAGCAGCAGGACGACACGCGCCTGTCGTTGTTCGAAGCCTCGGTCACCAACTTCCCGGAAGTGATGGAATGTTACCTGATGACCGGGGAGGCCGATTATCAGCTGCGCGTGCTGGTCGGCTCGTTGAGCGAGTTCGAGGATTTCCTGCGCCACAAGCTGACGAAAGTGGCGGGCGTGTCTCAGGTGACGACCAGTTTCGCATTGCGGCCCGTTGTCTACAAGACCGCGCTGCCAGTCAGCAAGGGCGGGGCCTGACCGCTGCCACCCTGCGCCGGCCTAGCGGGTGAATTGCTCCACCCGCACCGGGCGCGAGCTGCCCCTGATGACCAGGGTGCCGGGGCAGACCACGGCTTCATGACTCTTGGGAGACTGGCGCAGGGCGTGGATCAGGCGCACGGTTTCATCGACCATCAGCGACGCCGGCTGGGAATAGCTGGTCAGCGCAAAGCCGGGCCACGCGGCCATCGGCACGTCGTCATAGCCGACGATCGAAATCTCGCGGCCGACATCGAGCCCGAACTCGTGCCTTGCCACGGTCACGGCGGCCAGCGCCATGGTATCGTTCGCGCAAAACAGCGCGTCCGGTCGATCGGGCCGCAAGAGCAGGCGGCGCGTGGCGGCCATGGCAGCGTCGAACGCGAAATGGCCGCATTCGCGCAGCGGCGCGGGATGGCCCTGTTCCGCCAGATAGGCAGTAAACCCGGCCTCACGCTCGATATTGGTCGACGCGTCGGGCGAGCCTGCCATGAACGCGAGCCTTTGGTGGCCACCGGCCAGCAGGTGCGCGGCAACGGATCGGGCACCGATCGCGTTGTCCCCCACAACGCATGAGGTTTCACGCTGGTCGGTGGTGCGGTTGTACAGGATGATCGGGACGCCTGCACGCCGGCATTCCGTGGCGAGCATGGACGACAGGCTTACCGACAACAGCACCAGCGCATCGATGCGATAATGCAGCACGTCCTGGATCGAGGGTTCGCCTTGTGCCGGAAACAGCATGAGACGCAGACCGGTCCTGTCCAGGCAATCCGACAGCAACTGCAGCGTCTCGACGAAGAAGGGGTTGGCAAGATTGCCCACCCCCACGCCGACGATGCCCGATCTGCCCCGGATCAACGATCGTGCCAGCGGGTTGGGGCGATAGCCAAGCCGCGCGGCCGCGGCGATGATACGTTCGCGCTTGTCCGCGGCGAGGCTGGAACCCGGTGTGAAGGCGCGCGAAACGGCCGATTGCGAGACGCCAGCCTCTCGGGCCACGTCGTGCACGGTGACGGACGGCGCCGCGGTATCGGCAGGGGGCAGATTGGCGTCGGACGGATCAACCATCCCTGGTTCCTATCGTTGGGCAGGCAGGCGGTCAAACGGAGATCAGCGCGATGAGCGCCTGGCATGCGCCGATCGGTGAATATGCATTCAAATCAAAAAAGCGAATTTATCTCTATCGAAAATTGCATATTCCAAATTCTTCGTGAATATGTATTCATTGGTGGGTGAAGCGACGGGAGTGACCGATCGCCAGGGAGATTTTCGCAGATGGCCCAATGGCTCAAGCGCGGCGCGGCCGCAGACGTGAAGGCAGCGACCGACCGCAAGGTGCGCGATATCGTTGAGGCGGCGCTGGCCGATATCGAGCAGCGCGGCGATGTGGCCGTGCGCGAGATGAGCATCAAGTTCGACGGTTGGGATCGCGACGATTACCGCCTGAGCCAGGCTGAGATCGATGCGGCGGTCGACAGCCTTTCGCCGCAAGAGCGCAAGGACATCGAATTCGCCCAGGCGCAGGTCCGCAATTTCGCCCAGATCCAGCGCGATTCCATGAAGGATGTGGAAGTCGAAACGCTGCCTGGCGTGATCCTGGGTCACAAGAACGTGCCGATCAACGCGGCCGGCTGCTATGTGCCGGGCGGCAAGTATCCGCTGCTCGCCTCGGCACACATGAGCGTGATCACTGCCAAGGTTGCCGGGGTTTCGCGCGTGATCACCTGCGCGCCGCCGTTCCAGGGCAAGCCGGCGCGCGCCATTGTTGCCGCGCAGGCCATGGCCGGCGCCGATGCAATCTATGCGCTGGGGGGCATCCAGGCGATCGGTGCCATGGCCATTGGTACGCAGAGCATCGATCCGGTGGATATCCTGGTTGGCCCGGGCAATGCCTTTATCGCCGAAGCCAAGCGCCAGCTGTTCGGCCGCGTGGGGATCGACCTGTTTGCCGGCCCCACCGAAACCCTGATCATTGCCGACGAGATCGGCTGCGACCCCGAAATGGCCGCGACCGACATCCTCGGTCAGGTGGAGCATGGCCCCGACAGCCCCGGCGTCCTGCTGACCAACAGCGAGAAGTTTGCCCGCGCCACCATGGCTGAAATCGACCGCCTGCTGGACATCCTGCCCACGGCCGAACACGCCCGCAAGGCGTGGGAAAGCTTTGGCGAAGTGATCGTGGCCGATAGCTACGAGGAGATGGTGCGCATCGCCGACGATATCGCCAGCGAGCACGTGCAGGTGATGACCGCCGATCCCGACTATTTCCTCAAGAACATGACCAACTATGGCGCCCTGTTCCTGGGCCAGCGCACCAACGTTTCGTTCGGCGACAAGGTGATCGGCACCAACCATACCCTGCCGACCAAGAAGGCTGCGCGCTATACCGGCGGCTTGTGGGTGGGCAAGTTCCTCAAGACCTGCACGTACCAAAAGGTCTTGACCGACGAGGCAAGCGCGCTGGTGGGTGAATATTGCAGCCGTCTGTGCGCACTGGAAGGCTTTGCCGGCCATGGCGAACAGGCCAATATCCGCGTGCGCCGCTTTGGCGGGCGCAACGTGCCCTATGCCGGCCAGGCAGAACCTTCGGAACTGACCAGGGCATGAGCGGGGAGAGCATCAGCGCGCTGCCGCAAACGCCCAGCTTCCGGCTCGATGGGCGGCGCGCGCTCGTCACCGGGGCGGGGCGGGGTATCGGCCTGGCCATGGCGGCTGCCCTGGCCCAGGCCGGCGCGGAGGTGACCCTGGTTGCCCGCACCGCTGCGGAAATCGAGGCGGGCGCTGCGGCGATCGTGGCTGCCGGCGGGAAGGCCCAGGCGGCCGTGCTCGACGTGAGCGACACGGCCGCGGTGGCCGCCTTCTTTGCCGCACGGCCGGCGTTCCACGTGCTGGTCAACAATGCCGGCACCAATCGCCCCATGCCGCTGTGGCAGGTGAGCGAGGCAGACTATGACGCCGTGCTCGATCTCAACGTCAAGTCGGCGTTTTTTGTCGCGCAAGCCGCGGTCAAGGCCATGCTGGCCGAAGGGATCGCAGGGGGCAGCCTCATCCACATCGGCAGCCAGATGGGCCATGTCGGTGGGCCCAACCGCAGTCTCTATTGTGCCAGCAAATGGGCGATCGAGGGGCTTAACAAGGCTTTCGCCCTGGATCTGGCGCCGCATGGCATCCGTTCCAACACGATCGCCCCGACGTTCATCGAAACGCCGATGACGAAGCCGTTTTTCGAAGACGCGGCGTTCCGTCAAAGCGTGCTCGCCAAGATCAAGCTGGGCCGCCTGGGCACGGTGGAAGACCTGATGGGCGCGGTCGTGTTCCTGGCCAGCGATGCTTCGGCCCTGATCACCGGAACCAGTCTGGTTGTCGATGGTGGCTGGACCGCGGACTGATTGATGGCGCAGGCCTGGCGGCGCTGCTCGACAAGCGAACAGCGCCGCCAGGCACCGATCGCGTCAGATCTGGGCCATGCCGCCATCGACGAAGAGTTCGATGCCATTGACGAAACTCGCCTGGTCCGAAGCGAGGAACAGCACGGCCTTGGCCACTTCCTGGGGCTGACCAACGCGACCGAGCGGCACTTGCCCGGCCAGGATGTCGAGCAGGCCCTGCTGGGCGGCGGCATCGGGGCCAGCCAGTTCGACGAGGCCGGTGGTTTCGATCGGCCCGGGGCTTACGGCGTTCACGCGAATCTTGCGGTCCTTGAGGTCGAGAATCCAGCTGCGCGCGAAACTGCGCACGGCGGCCTTGGTGGCAGAATAGACGCTGAAGGCGGCCGTACCGGTAACCGCGGCGGTCGAACTGGTCATGACCACGGCAGCCCCGTCACGCAGCAGCGGCAGAGCCTTTTGCACGGTGAACAGCACACCCTTCACGTTGGTGTCGAAGGTCTGCTGGTACTGTTCCTCGCTGATCGCGCCGAGCGGGGCGAAGCTGCCGCCCCCGGCATTGGCGAACAGCACGTCGATCTGGGCATGCTGCTGCTGGACGGCATCATAGAGCCGATCGATGTCGGCCAGGTTGGACATGTCGCCGCGCACGCCGGTCACTCGCCCACCGATGGCTTTAACGGCGGCGTCGAGCGTGTCCTGGCGGCGGCCGGTGATGAACACCGATGCGCCCGCTGCCACAAAGGCCTGCGCCGTGGCAAGGCCTATGCCCGAGGTGCCGCCGGTAATCACCACCACCTTGTTGTTGAAATCCTGCGTCATGGTTCATGCTCCTGATTGTATGGTCGGCGCGTTCCTGCGCCGCTGGAAAGGGATATGAACCTGCAACGATCTTGGCTGTAGTCTGCAGAAATGATACATATCGTTCCATCAGGGGAACGATGATGCGCGCCGATCTCAACGATTACGCCTATTTTGCCGAAGTGGTCGCCCACGGTGGCTTTGCCGCGGCGGGCCGGGCACTGCGAGAGCCCAAGTCCAAGCTCAGTCGCCGCATCGCTGCGCTTGAGACGCGGCTTGGCGCGCGGCTGATCGAGCGATCGAGCCGTCGCTTTCGCGTTACCGATGTGGGCCAGGCCTTTTATGAGCGCTGCCGCGCGATGATTGCCGAAGCGGAGCAGGCCGCAGCACTGGTTGCCGAAGCGCAGGCCGAGCCGCACGGGCGCGTCCGGTTCAGTTGCCCCACCGGCCTGGTCGAAATCCTTTCGGAAATCCTGCCGGGGTTTCTAGCGCGCCATCCGCGGGTGCGGTTGCAGCTTGTCGCCACGGACCGGGCCGTGGATCTGATCGAGGAGCGCATCGACCTGGCCCTGCGCGTGCGCGTGGCGCTGACCAGCGATGCCGCGCTGACGATGCGCACGCTCGGCACATCGGCGCGCATCCTGGTTGCCAGCCCGCAGGTGGCCAACCGCATCGGCAACGATCTTTCCGCGCTAGCCAAAGTGCCGACGTTGGGCACGTCCGACGAGATCGGCGAAGTGGAATGGGTGCTTGAACGCAAGAGTGGCGAGGCGCATCGTCTCCGCCACGAACCGCGCATGACGTGCAGCGATTTTACCGCGGTGCGCGCGGCAGCTATTGATGACCTTGGCGTGGCGTTGCTTCCCGATCATGTCTGCACAGCCGCCCTGGCCGATGGCTGGCTCGTTCACGTGCTGCCCGAATGGCGGGCGCAGACGGGGATCGTGCACCTTGTCTTCACCACCAGGCGCGGCCTGCCGCCGGCAGTGCGCGCCCTGATCGATTATCTGGCGGCGGCCTTTCCGAAATAGCGCCAGTGCGCTTGAAGCGGTATCACCGCTGTCGGCCGCGCTAGCGCGTCAAGGCCTGGGCGTATGGCCAAGCGAGATGGAAATCTCCTGGGCGGCCCGGTCGAGCATTTGCCGTGCGGTTTCCATGTCCACGCGTTGCGATCCGTCGATCAGTTCAAGAAAGGGTATCGTCAGCGCGCCGGCGGCCATGCCATCGGGCCCGAACACCGGATAGCTGATGTCGGTCACGCCGCGGGTTATCGGGCTTTTGCGCTGTTCGTGGCCGCGTCGGTGAATGGCGACAAACCGCTTGTCCAACGTTGCGCGCGATGGTGGTTGCGGGGTCAGGCGGGATGCCTGCTCGATCACGTGATCGCGCAGTTCCTCGGGTGAAAACGCCAGCAAGACCTGGCCCGAGCAACTGTTGAGGATATCCACCGCAGCCCCCAGGCGCAGCGAGAAGCCGCGCGTGCCCGGGTTCTGTTCGCGGGCGATCACCATGCCCGCGCTGTCGTTGATCACCACCAGATGGCAGGATTGCGCGGTATCCAGCGCCAATTGGCGCATGGCCGGCTTTGCGGTTTCGACCAGATCCTTGGCATGGGTCACGCGGTAGGCCAGATCGAGGAACTTGTAGGCCACCGAATACCGATCATCCTTGTGCGATTTGCGCAGGATTCCCATCTTTTCCATGACGATGACGATGCGAAAGATCTCGCCCACGGATCGGCCCAGTTGAACCGCCATTTCACTGATCAAGGCGCCATCGGGGCGGCTGGCGAAAAGCTCCAGCACCTCGAAAGCCTTCTCCACCGCGGGCGCGGCATAACTCGCTTTGGGACCTGTTCGCATCAATGCTCCGTCCGTCCTGGTTCAGGGCGGATTTGCATTATATGAGATATGGCGGCAGTCAAACGGCGGTTCCTTCACTCCACGATCTCTGCCCCATAGCCCGGCAGATCCAGGTGCCCGGTGTAGCGTTGCTTGCTGATCGCGCCGGTCTTGGAACCCGCGATGGGCACGGTGATCGGGGCGGGCGTGGTGTTGACGTAGAGCGTGCGCCCATCGACCTCGCGCGCGACGACGCCTTCGGGCGTTTCCGGGCCGCGCGCGATGCCAAGCTGGGCATAGAGCGAGCGGACCAGCGGGCCGAGCAGGGCCGCCTGCGGCGCGGTGGCAAGATAGATCGCGCGGCCCTTGCCAAAGCGGTTGACGGTGATTGCCGGGCTGCGCTTGGGCGTGTTTTCGAACGTCGCCAGCGTCTGCGCGGTAGAGGGTTCGAGGACTTCATAGTAGTCGTCGGTGCCGGTCAGCGCCTGCCCGGCGAACGAGACCTTGAGCGGCTGTGGCGCGCGATAGAATTCGTTGGTGCGCAGGCCGAACACATCGGTCAAGCCGCCGGGGAGGGGCGTTTCGAACCACTTGGCCGTGCTGTCCACTTTCGCGGAATAGCCGGTCATGATCACGGTGCCGCCATTGGCAACATACTTGCGGATTGCGTCTGACGTGGCCTGGTCCATGACATAGGCGCTGGAGAGCACCACCAGCTTGTACTTGTCGATGGCATCGTGGCCGATGTCGATCACTGCGGTGTCGATATTGTCGCGGTAGAACGGTTCGAAGCCGGCCTTCACCTGTTCCTGGTATTTGCCCTTGAAGTATTCCTGCATGGTGTTGGGCCCCTCGGGTGGCGAGGTCAGCCAGTTGGTGTCGAAGGAATAGTGCAGGGCCACTTGCGGTGTGTGATAGCGCGGGAAGCCGAGCGCCTTGATCGCCTTGAATTCGCGGGCGATCGTGGCGAATTCGTCCACTTTCCACGATGGCCGCCCATCGTGGTCGACCAGGCCGAACAGCGCTTGTTCCTCGCCACCGCTATGCGAATTGAATGTCCAGGCCAGGAACGTCTGCGAATAATAGAGCAGCCCGAAATAGGCCCACATGCGCGAACGGCCGGGTGTGCCATAGAAACCGCCCCCGCCGGCGGTGAATTCGTTGAACCACACCGGGGTGGTGTGGCCCGCCTTGTTCATCATCACCTCGAACGCCGCGCCCACCGGTTCGCCGGGATAGAACCCTTGCGCGCCATATGTGGAAATGCCTTCCCAGGCGCGCAGATAGTCGAAGCCCTTGCCCCAGGCGGTCGGCCAGAAGTTCGATGCCACGGGCAGGTTGGGGGCAAACTGCTTGCGCACGGCTTCCAGTTCGCGCAGCGCGCCCACCGTGTCATCCGACCAATAGCGGTGCAGGTCGAGATAGCGTTCGTTGGGGCCGGGGCCGTGGAGATAGGGCAAGTCGACCTGATCCCAGCTGTTGATCCGGCGCGACCAACGCTGGGTTGCCCAGGCCTTGTTCAAGGCTTCGATGCTGCCGTACTTGTGCTGGAGCCAGGTGATGAAGCGCTGCCGGTCCGCCTCGGAAAACGACATCTGGCCATTGCCGATCTCGTTGGTGTAACCCAGCGCGATGACCGCCGGATTGTGGGCATAGCGCTGCATGATCTTTTCAGCCATGCGGCGCATCAGGCGGCGGTAATCGGGATCGCTGATATTGTCCCAATAGCGCGTGGCCGGATGCAGCCGGGCGCCTTCCTGGTTGACCAGGTCCACCCCCGGATAGGCCTTGTGCAGCCAGATCGGCGCGGGTTGGCCGGGGATATCGACAATCACCTTGATGCCGGCCTTGTGCATTTGCGCGATGACATCGTCGAACCATTCGAAGGTGAAGCGGCCTTCTTCCGGTTCGAACGAATCCCACGACAGGTCGCCCATGCGCACCATGTTGAAACCGGCCGCCTTCATGATCGCGATGTCCTGCTTGATCTGCGCGGGCGAGCGATCGATCGGCTGGTAGCACGTGCCGACGAACAGATCGCCGGCGCCGGGCCAATCAGGATGCCCTTGTGCGCTTTGCGCGGCGGCCTGTTGGGGCACGGCGATGGCGGGCAGGGCGATGGCCAGGCCCAGGGTGGCAGCCGTGCGGGCGGCGCGGGCGAAAGCGGTGGAGCGGCGTGGCATGGGTCTGATGATCCTTGGCAAAACGCGATGAATTCAGGCGAAGGTGATTTCGAAGGCGGTGGCCTGGCGGGTGGGGCTGGCGGTGGGCAAATCGATTACCAGCGCCTGGTCGGTCTGCCGGAACGAAGCCCGGCCGCCATGGCCCAGCATGCGCACGCGCCGAACCTGGCGGCGTTCATGGGGATTGCCCTGCGCCAGCGCAGCAATGGCCACCGGGCCGGTCGCTTCGGCCAGGGTCAGCGCGTAAAGCGTTTCTCCCCGCGTGGTGAAGCGGATGTCCTGCGCGGTGTAGTCGCCGCTTTCCTTGAACATGCCCGAGGCGGTTTCGGTGGGCCCTTCGCCAAAGACGTGCCAGGGCCGCGTGCCGTGGATCGCAACGGCGTTGATCTTCATCCAGGCGGCCAGATCGGCCAGCAGTTGGTCTGACTGCGGCGGCAGGCTGCCATCGGCATATTGCACCACGTTGAGCAGCATGTTGCCATTCTTGCTGACGATATCGGCCAGCATGGCGATGATCTGCCGGGCCGTCTTGTAATCGGAATTTTCGGCGAAAAACCAGTCGCCGTTCGAGGTGTCCGTTTGCCAGGGCAGCGGGTGGATGCCGTTCATCACGCCGCGTTCTACATCCTGCACGCAGGCTTCCTTGTGGAACTCGCCCGAGCCGGAATCCTTGCAGGTATAGACTGCGTCGAGCCGCCCGCGGCGCGCGATGCTGGTGTTGTAAAGATGCGCGACAAGCGAGCGTCCGATCTCGCCGAACGGCAGGCCGCCGTCGGAATAGAGCAGGTCGATCTCGTAATTGTCGACCAGGTCGCGCAACCGGCGCAGCCACATGCGGTGGTAGGCCGTCTTCTGCGTGTACCAGCTTTCCGGCGTGTTGCGGAACGGCTCGTCATGGTTGCCATGATAGAGGTCGGCATAGGCCGGATCGGCGCCGTCATAGGCCACGCCCAGCTTGGGCCAGAACTGGTCGTAAAGGCCGTTGGGGTGCCACCAGGTATAGCTTGCGCCCAAGTGTTCAGACACGCCGAACTTGAGGCCGCGGCGGCGGGCGGCGCGCTGCCATTCGCCCACGATGTCGCGCCTTGGCCCCATCGCGACCGCGTTCCAGCGGTGATGGGTAGACTTCCACAGGTCGAAATTGTCGTGATGCACGCCCATCGACACGAAATACTTCGCGCCGGCGGCGGCATAGCGATCCATCAGCGCTTCGGGATCGAAACGCTCGGCCTTCCACAGCGGGATGATATCCTTGTAGCCGGATTCCGCAGGGTGCCCATAGGTCTTGCGGTGATGGTCATAGTGCGGATGGCCCGGCACATACATGAAGCGGGCATACCAATCGCCTTGTCGGGGCACGGCCTGGACGCCCCAGTGCGACCAGATGCCGAACTTGGCGTCGCGGAACCAGTCGGGCGTCTGATAGGTCTTGAGCGACGCCACGCTGGAATCGAAACGCCCCTTGGCAATCGGCGGCAGGCCGGGTTCGGGGGCAGTGTCCTGCTGGCCGGCGCTTTGACCCAGCGCAGCGGCGTTCGCACCGGCGGCGCCAAGGCCCAGCGCGGTGGCCACGGATCCTCGCAGCAGATCGCGCTTGGTGATTGCGTCCATTTCTACCTCCCCTGGCGCGCGGCGGCAAAAGGCGTGAAAGCCTGCGTCCGTGCTTGCTGTATTACCATATTTGCAAATGCATTTTCAAAATGCAACATCATTGGCAGGCGAATCGACAGATTTGCAGATTTGCCGGCGCGATGTAGATAGCGCTAACATAAGGCGGCCTGCTTGTGACAGGATCAAGCGTCCGCAAGCCCAGGCGAGGAGAGGTCATGAAGCACCAAAAGAGTTTGATCGCGGCTATCGGCCTGGCATTGGTGAGCCCAGCCTCGGCATGGGCGGCGGGTGGCCCGGCGGCCGATGCCGCCACGCCGCTGCCCCGGATCGAGACGCGCAACGGCCGTCACGCGCTGATCGTCGATGGCGCGCCGTTCTTCATGCTTGGTGCGCAAGCCAACAATGCGGTCAACTACCCGGCCTATCTCGATACCATCTGGCCCGTGCTCGATCGCATCCACGCCAACACGCTGGAGGTGCCGGTTGCCTGGCAGCAGATCGAACCGGTCGAAAGCCAGTTCGATTTCTCCTACCTCAGCACGCTGCTCGATCAGGCGCGCCAGCATGACAAGCGGCTGGTGCTGCTGTGGTTTGGCACCTGGAAAAACACCAACTACAGCTATACACCCGATTGGGTGAAGCTGGACAACCGGCGTTTCCCACGCATGAAGCGCAAGGACGGTGAAGACCACCAGGTGCTGAGCGCGCATGGCGCCAATACCCTGGCCAGCGACAAGCGCGCCTTCGTCAAGCTGATGGAATACATCCGCGCGCACGACGCCCGCAATACCGTGATCATGGTGCAGGTGGAAAACGAAACCGGCAGCTATCGCTTGCCCCGTGACCATGGCGCGGAAGCCGAGCGGCTGTTTGCCCAGCCGATTCCCACGGCCCTGGCGCGAGCAACCGGCCGCACCGGCACCTGGTCGCAGGCGTTTGGGGCGCAGGCCGATCGCTATTTCAACACCTGGTACACCGCCAGCTACGTCAACGAGATCGCCCGGGCCGGCAAGGCGATCAAGCCGCTGCCGATGTATGTCAACGCGGCGTTGGCCGGGCCATCGAACCTGCCTGATCCCGATGGCGTGGCCAGCGGCGGACCGCAGCAGGACGTGATCGACGTGTGGAAGGCCGCCGCGCCCGCGATCGACCTGGCCGCGCCCGACATCTATGACGGAAAAAGCGACAACGTGCTGTTCTATATGGACAAGTACAACCGCCCGGATAACGCTCTGATGGTGCCGGAAATCGGCAATTCGGTGCTGTTCGGCCGCTATTTCTATCCGGCGCTGGGGCGTGGGGCAATCGGCTTTTCCCCGTTCGGCATGGATCTGAGCGGCTATATGAACTACCCGCTGGGCGCCAAGGAACTCGACGACAAGACCCTGGGGGCCTTTGCCCTGCCATACAGCATGCTGGCGCAGATGATGCGCGATTGGGCCAAACTGGCGGTGTCTCGCCCCACCTGGGGCGGGGCCAAGCCCGATGACGGCAAGCCGATTTCCACCACCATGGGCAACTGGACCATCAGCGGCGATTGGGGCGAGTGGCAGTTTGGCATGAAGGAATGGACGTTCTTCAAGGCCGATCCCACGCCGGCCGCCGACAAGCCGGTTGGTGGCTTTGCCGTGATGCAGCTTTCGGACGATGAGTTTCTCTTGATCGGAGACCACGTGCGGGTCAATTTCGCGCCGGCGGCCGGCTCGCCCGGCAAGGGCATCATGCTGCGCGCCGAAGAAGGCCGCATGGTCGATGGCAAGTGGGTGATGACACGCATCTGGAACGGCGATCAGACCGACTATGGCCTGAACCTGACCGATCGCCCGCAGGTGCTTAAAGTGACCATGGGGCATTACCGGTGAGCACGCCGACCGAACGGCACGTGCTGATGCTCGATCTCCATGACGAGGCGGAGGCGATCCGCGCCTATCGCATGTGGCATCGGCCCGGCGGCCCGCCGGCGGCCGTCACCCGCTCGATCCGCGAAAGCGATATCCGCGCGCTGGAAATCTGGCAGGTGGGCGACCGGCTGTGCATGATCATGGAAACCGGGCCGGCCTTTTCGGCCGCGGCCAAGGCGCAGCGCGATGCCACCGATCCCGATGTCCGTGCCTGGGAAACGCTGATGGACCAGTTTCAGCGCCGACTGCCGTTTGCGCCGGCGGAGGTGAAATGGGTGCCCGCGGAACGGATCTATAGCCTGGCCGAGCAGCCCTGACCGTGCGCTATTCAGGCTGAAACCGCCAGGCCGCCCGCGTGCCTGATGAAATCGAGGTGCGCGGGCAGGGCGTCCACCCCCGGGCGATCAACCCGCGCATGCGGCCAAGCTGCGCTTCAAGCTCTGGCGCAGGAACCAGATCGGCCTGGGGATCATAGCCGCGCGGGATCAGCCCCTGGCCGAGCATGACGGCGGCCCAACTGGTTTGCGTGAACAGTTCGCCCGGCTCGATCATCAGGCGCCCGTTGGCGGCGAACAGCGCCATCCGATCGCGCAGGCTTTCGGGCACCTCCATCGCCGCGACATGGCGCCAGAACGGCGTGTCGCGGCGGTGTGTCTGCTTGTAGTGCAGGATCACGAAATCTCGCACCGTTTCGAAATCGCGGCGAACCAGGCGGTTGTACTGGGCCACTTCGACTGGATCGATGCGGTCGGCGGGGAACAGGGACAACAGCGTCGTCACGCCCTGCTGCACCAGGTGGATCGATGTCGATTCCAGCGGCTCGATAAATCCCGACGCCAGGCCCAGCGCCACGACATTGCGGTTCCATGCCTGCTTGCGACGCCCGGTGACAAAGCGCAGCGGGCGCGCTTCGCCCAGTGCTTCGCCATCCAATTGGCCGATCAGCGTGTCATGCGCGGCTTCGTCGCTGATGAAGTCGCTGCAATAGACATGGCCGTTACCCACGCGACGCTGCAGCGGAATGCGCCAGATCCAGCCGCCATCCTGCGCGGTTGCCCGCGTGAAGGGCCGGGGTGCTTGGTGCGTGCGGGTGCCGATCGCCAGGGCCCGGTTCATCGGCAGCCAGTGTGACCAGTCTTCATAACCGGTCGACAGCGCCTGTTCGATCAGCAACCCGCGAAAGCCCGAGCAATCGATGAAAAGGTCGCCGCCGATCGCGCGCCCGTCTTCCAGGCGCAGGCTTTCGACAAAGCCATCGTCATCGCGCAGGGCAACATCCACGATGCGGCCGTCCACATGCACGGCGCCGTGCTGCACGGCGATGTCGCGCAACAGGGCCGCATAAAGCGTGGCATCGAAATGCAGCGCATAGGCCATGCGCGAGAGCACGTTGCGCGGGTCATCGGCAGGCCTGGCGAACCGCCCGGCGTGCGCGGCCTGCGCCGGCAGCGAATAGTCGGCCAGTTCGCCCTGGCGCGTGCGCAGCCAGTAGTGGTGGAAATCCACCCCGTTCAGGTCTGCGCCCAGGGTGCCGAACGGGTGGAAGTAAGTGTGGCCCTGCGCGCGCCAATCGCGAAATTCGATGCCCAGCTTGTAGGTGGCCTGGGTGCGGCGGACGAGTTCATCTTCGTCAACACCGAGCAGCGCATTGAGGCGCAGGATCGGCGGGATCGTTGCCTCGCCCACGCCGACCGTGCCGATGGCCGATGATTCCACCACGGTGATCGTCACGCGGCCCGGCGGCAGGCTGCGCGCCAAAACGGCGGCGGCCATCCAACCGGCCGTGCCGCCGCCCACGATCGTGACATGGCGCACCGCGCTCTGGCCCATTTTCATTCCTCCGGCCTTGCCGTCGATAGCATGGTGAGCGGGCGGGCCATGCAAAGCGGCCCGCCCGCAACCGGTCAGAAGCGCACGCGCACGCGCGCCGACAGCCGACGATCATCATACTTGAAATCGCGCAGATTGGCCGAAGTGCCAAGATAGCTGCGATAGGCGGTGTTGGTGACGTTGGAGGCATCGAGCGTGAGCGAGAGGTGCTCGTTGAAATCATAGCTCGCCGATGTATCGAGCACGCCATAGGGGCGGACGAATTCGGGCAGCGTCTGCGTGCCCACGCCGGTTGTGGTCAGCAGGTATTTGCTGCGCCAATTATAGGCCAGGCGAAAGTTGAAGCCGAACTTGTCATAGAGCGCGATCAGGTTGAAGCTGTGCTTCGACAGGCCGATCAGCGGCACCGCCACCTGGTTGGTGCTGCCTGCCGTGCCCTGGGCGATCACGCCGGCGTTGCTGTCTGCCAGCGTGTAGTTGGCTTGAACCCCGAAGCCCGAGAGCCAGCCGGGCAGGAAATCGAAGAAGCGCTGTGCGCCGATTTCGAAACCCTTTACGCCGCCCTTCGACACGTTGACCAGCGTGGTCACGTTGAATTCGACGTTGCCCACGCCTTCGATATCGCGCGTCATCGAATAAGTGCGGTTATCGACCAGATCGCGCAGGTTCTTCTTGAACAGCGTGGCATAGACATAGCCGGTGGGCGAGAAATACCATTCCAGTGAGGCATCGAACGACGTCACGCGCTCGGGCTTCAGGTTGGGATTGCCCGCAACCGTGCCGGTGCCGGCATAAGGGTTGGTCTGGGCGTCATAGGGCAGACTGGGGTTGACGGTGGTCGGCGTGGTGCTGGTGCCGTTGTAGGTTGGCGTCAGCGAATAGCTGGGGTTGAGCTGGGTGAAATCAGGACGGTTGATGTTCTTGGAAAACGCGAAGCGAGCCTGGAGCGTGGGCGTCATTTTCAGGCGCAGGTTCACGCTGGGCAGCCACTTGGTATAGTCCTGCCCACCGGTATAGGGCTCGACCACGGTGACGGCCGAGGTCGAACTGTCGGTGCGATAGCTCAGCACGCTCGATCCCACGCCGGTCTGCTTGGTCTGGACATAGCGCACGCCCGCGTTGCCGTCCCAGTCCATGCCCAGCACGGTGGATCCGAACATGGCGCGGATATAGGCCGAGGTGGTCTTTTCGGTGACGCGGCCGTTGAACGCGTCGGGTGAATCGAACGAGCGGAACGCAATGTTCTGGCCGGAAATGGCCTTCACATCGGCAAAGGCCTGGCTGGGATTGGCCGCCGAACTGAGCCGCCACTGCAAGACCTTGCCGAACACCGAACTTGCGGCCTGGCCGCGCAGCAGCGAGCTTTGCAGCGCATTGGCCTCGACGAATTCGGGGAAATCGGCCCCGGTGCACACCGAATTGGGGCAATTGGAGCCATCGATCGCCGTCCATGTGCCCCAGGTCGTATTGCGGTTGATCGCGCGCTTGTTGGAATAGCGGGCGCCCACGGTGATCTTGCGCAGCAGGCCGCTTTCGCCAAAGTCCCAATCGAGATCGGCGCGCAGGCTGTCGGCATCGGCCTTGTTGTCTTCGGCATAGGGCTGGATCGCGGTAAACGCATAGTTGGCCGGATCGGTGAGATAGCCTGGCGTGTCGATCAACAGCGAGGGCGTCTTGCCGCGGGTATCGAACAGCAGATTGTAATGCTGGCCCGATTGCGCCGGCGTCAGCAGTGTCATCGTGAGGTTGACCTGCTGGACTTGCGCGGTCGAATGGATGTGCTGGTAATCCACCGAGGCATGCAGGTTGCTGGCCAGTTCCCACTTCATGCCCGCCGAATAATCGTTGGTCATGGTCTTGCGATTGCCTTGATAGACAACCGCAGCCCCGTTGGGATCTTGCAACGAACCCGAAGTCGCCACGCCGTTGTCGACCGTGTAGGTCGATCCCGGGGTTGGCGCCAGGTCGCTGCCATAGGCAAAGAACGACAGGCCATAGTCGTGATAGCGATAGTGCGCCGTCAGGAACTGCGCGTAGATTTCCAGGTTGCTTGAAGGCTTCCACTGCAGTGCGGCCGCGGCGCTGAAGCGCTTGCGGTCACCCACTGCATCGTTGAAGCCGCCGCCTCCCGGCACCTGCACGTTCTGCGTTTCATAGCCCGGCACCAGGGAGTCGAGCACCGTGGCGCCCGACATGGCGTTGGGGCCATGGTAGTAATACGGCTCCATCTGAACCGCATCCTGGCGGAACGCGGTTTGCTGCCACGAGGCGTTTACCAGGAAGCCGATCTCGCCCAGCCCGGTTTCCCAGCGATTGCTGTACAGGCCCGAAGCGCCGAAATGCTGCTTCTTGGCAAAATCGTAGTTCGTGGTGCTGCCGGTCAAAGACACGACCTGGCCCTTGGAATCAAAGGGCATGCGCGTGCGCAGGTTGACCGTACCGCCCAGCGAACCTTCGATCAGTTCGGCCGACGGGTTCTTGTAGACATCCACCCCCGAAAGCAGATCGGGACCGATTTCTTCCAGCGATAGGCCGCGCCCGCCGTTGGCCGAGAAGATGTCGCGGCCGTTCAGTTCGGTGCGCACTTCGGTAAGCCCGCGAATGGCGATCGCGCTGCCTTCGCCACGATTGCGTTGGATCTGGATCCCCGAAATGCGCTGCAGCGCTTCGGCCACGTTGGTGTCGGGCAGGCGGCCAATGTCCTGCGACGTGATCGAGTCGACCAACTGGCTGGCGTTGCGCTTGATCGCCTGGGCCGTCGCCAGGCTCTGCCGCAGCCCGCTGACCACGATGGCACCCTGGGTGGTGCTATCATCGTCTGCGTTGGCTGGCGGTGTACCGGTGGTGGTGGTGGTGACGGTGGATTGCGGCGTTTGGGGCGCCGTCGCGTCGGTTTGCGCTGCGGTCTGGGCCACTGCGTGATGGCTGCACGCCAGCGCCAATGCGAGTGTCGACGCCCCACCGAAAACCTGTCTGATCGCAATCACGAATTGCCCTCCCATGATCCAGGCCGCGCATCGCGGCATCTGCGTTGTGAGCGGTATCATAGTGCAACTTGCCACAAATGAAAATACAAATGCATATGTGAAAATTATTGAGGTGCTTTGCGGTGATCGAGGCGACGGAAGGTGAGGCGTGAAGGTGAACTTAAAATATTGAATACAAATAAATAAAATTCGGCTGGTGGCGCGCTCTCGGCGTATCTTGCTTGGCCTGCCCGCGCGGGGAACCGCCCTTGTTATCAGCCTCGCGTGATGCCGATTGCCAGCCTCATGGCCTTCGTCCGAGTCTCGAACGAAATCCGTCATTGCATAAACGATAATTGCATTTCATATTTGCAATCAATTCCGCAACCGCGTGCAAGGCCATTCCATGAAAGCGATCGTTTGCCAGAAGCCGTTTGAACTTTCGGCGGCCAACCGGGCCTCGCCCGGCGCCGGGGAAGGCGAGGTGCTGGTCAGGATGCGGCGCGTGGGGCTATGCGGCACCGATTATCACATCTTCACCGGGAACCAGCCGTTCCTGAGCTACCCGCGTGTCATCGGCCATGAACTGGGGGGCGAAGTGGTGGAAGCGCCGGCGGGTTCCGCGTTCCGCGCCGGCCAGACGGTGACGATCAATCCCTACCTACCCTGCGGCAAATGCGTTGCCTGCCGTCGCGGCAAGCCCAACTGTTGCGTCAACATCGCGGTGCTGGGGGTCCATGCCGATGGTGGGCTGTGCGAATGGATCGCCGTGCCCGAACAAGCGGTGATGGACGTGGATGGCCTGTCGTTCGACGAAGCGGCGATGATCGAATTCCTGGCCATCGGCGCCCATGCCGTTGCGCGGGCCGGTGTTACCGCAGGCGATCGCGTGCTGGTTGCCGGCGCTGGGCCGATCGGTGTGGCGGTTGCCCTGTTCGCCCAACTCGATGGCGCGCTGGTGACTTTGCTCGATACGCGCGCCGCCCGCCTGGACTATGCCCGCGATGCGCTCGGCTTTGCCGATGTGCTGCTGGTGGATGCGGATCTCAACGCCAACCTGGCCGCTCGCACGAACGGCGATTTCTATGACGTGGTGTTCGATGCCACCGGCAGCATCGCGGCGATGCAGCGGGGCCTGGATTTCGTGGCGCACGGCGGCACTTACGCCTTGGTCAGCGTGGTGAAGGACGACCTCGTGTTTCCAGATCCGGAATTCCACAAGCGCGAAACCACGCTGCTTGCCTGCCGCAATGCCTTGAAGGCGGATTTCGAACGGGTGATCGCGGCGATGCGCAGCGGGGCCATCCCCGTGGCGGCGCTGCACACCCACAGCGTGCAGATGGCGGATCTGCCCGATCAGATGGCCATTCTGATCGCCGATGCCGACCGGATCTTGAAAGCTATTGTGGAAGTCTGACCGATACGGTGTGTTAGGCCCCGGCGCAGATCGGGTTGATAAGACAAGCAACAGGAGAAGGATTGATGCACACTGCGCCGCAGGCCGGCAGTGACCCGGCCAAGGCAGGGCCTGCAGACGAGGGGCATTCCGGCGCGGGCGGGTTCATCCTTCCGGGCTTCGGCGTGGCGTTCGCGCTGGTCGTCAGCCTGTTCTTCCTTTGGGCCCTGGCCAACAATCTCAACGATATCCTGATCCGGCAATTCCAGAAGGCGCTGGGCCTCAACCGGGCAGAAGCCGGGTTCATCCAGTTCGTGTTCTACATCGGCTATTTCACCATGGCCTTGCCGGCCGGCATGATCATGCGCCGTTATGGCTATCGTGCGGGCATCCTGGTGGGCTTGGCGCTCTATGCCGTGGGCGCCTTCCTGTTCTATCCTGCCTCGCTTGCGCGGACGTTTTCCCTGTTCCTGGCCGCGCTTTATGCCATCGCGGCGGGCGCCGCATTTCTGGAAACCGCCGCCAACCCCTGCATTGCGGCGTTTGGTGCGCCGGCTGCCGCGTCGCAGCGCCTCAACCTGGCGCAGGCGTTCAACGGGATCGGCGGTGTCGTGGCGCCGCTGATCGGCGGGCTCTTCATCTTTTCCGGCGTGGAGCATTCCAGCGCCGCGCTGGCGGCGATGAGCGCGGCGCAGCGGGCGGCCTATCGGGCGAGCGAGGCGCAGACGGTGCAGGTGCCCTACCTCGTGCTCGGCCTGGCGGTCCTGCTGGTTGGGCTTGCCTTTGTCTTTGCCCCGCTGCCCAGGCTCCAGACCGGCGCGGCGGCGCCCCTGCAAGCCGGTGCCGCGCGCCGCCTGTTGGCGCGCCCAAAGCTGCGCAGTGCAGTCATTGCCCAGTTCCTGTACAACGGCGCGCAGGTGGGCATCTGGAGCTTCTTCATCGATTTTGCCAAGGATGCCCTGCCGACGATCACCGAGCGGGAGGCGGCATACCTCTTGTCGTTCAGCCTGGTCCTTTTCATGCTTGGGCGCTTTGCCGGCGCGGCGCTGATGATCCGGTTTCGCCCGGCGGTGCTGCTGGTGGGCTATGCGGTGGTGAACATGGTGCTGATGGCGCTGGCCGTCTTGTCGGGCGGCACGGTGGCGGTTGTGGCGCTCATCCTGTCGAGCTTTTTCATGTCGATCATGTTTCCCACGATCTTTGCCCTCGGCATCGAGGATCTGGGCCCGCTGATGCCCTTGGGTGCGTCGTGCCTTGTCATGGCGGTCGTTGGCGGCGCGGTTGTTCCTCCGCTGATGGGACAGATCGCGCTTCATGCCGGGTCGCTGCATCCGGCGCTGGTGCTGCCGTTGCTGTGCTTTGCCGGCGTGGCGTTTTTTGCCCGCCGCCTGGGCGAAAGGGTGGCCGTGGCATGACCGGCTTTGCCACGCGCCTGGGGTTCGGCGGCAGTTCGTTGGGCAATCTCATGGCCCCGGTTTCGGCCGAGGACGCTGCCAGCACTGTGGACAAGGCCTGGGAACTGGGCCTGCGCCACTATGATACCGCCCCGCATTATGGGCGCGGCCTGGCCGAGCGGCGGCTGGGCGATGCCTTGCGCGCTCGCACCGGCTTCACCCTGTCGACCAAGGCGGGGCGGGTGCTTGAGCCCGATACTGCCATGGGCAGGGCCGGCCTGCACGATGGCTTCGTTTCGCCCATGCCGTTCCGCGCCCGTTACGACTATTCGGCCGCTGGCATCCTGCGCTCGCACGAGGCCAGCCTGCACCGCCTGGGCCTGGCCTATATCGACCGGCTCCTGGTCCACGATATCGGCAGCCAGACCCACGGCGCCGATCATGGCGGGCATTGGCACGATCTGTTGCAGGGTGGCGGCTGGCGCGCGCTGCAACGGCTGCGGGAAGATGGCTGCATCGGCGGCATCGGCCTCGGCGTCAACGAAACGGCCGTCTGTCTCTCGCTGATGCAGGAAACGCAGGTCGATACCATCCTGATCGCCGGCCGCTATACCCTGCTCGACCAATCGGCCCTCGATGCCTTGTTGCCGGCCTGCCTCAAGGCGGGCACGCAAGTCTGGCTGGCCGCGCCGTTCAATGGGGGCATCCTGGCCACGGGGCCGGACGGGCCGGGCACGCCCTATTATGACTATGCCCCCGCTGCGCCCGAACTCGTGGCCAAGGTGCGCCGGATCAACGCGGTCGCTGCGCGGCATGGCGTGCCTTTGCCTGCCGCCGCATTGCAGTTCCCGTTGCATCATCCGGCCGTGGCCCAGGTGATCGCGGGTTTTCGCCACCCCACCGAGGTGGAGCGCGCCATCGCCTGGTTGAAGTGGCCCATTCCCGCCGATTTCTGGGCGGAATTGAAAGCGCAAGGCCTGTTGCGAGAAGACGCATCATGCGGGTGATCGATGCCCACCAGCATTTCTGGGACCTCGCAACGCCTGGCCATGAATGGCCGACGCCGGCCCAAGCGGCCATCCACCGCAATTTCGGCCCGGCCGATCTGTTGCAGGAAGCGGCGGCGGTGCCGCTTGCCGGGACGATCCTGGTCCAGTCCCAACCCAGCGATACCGATACCGACTGGACGCTGGCGCTCGCCGATGCGACACCATGGGTATTGGGCGTGGTTGGCTGGGTGGATCTGGCGGCGCCGGGTGCGGCAGCCAGGGTTGCTGCGTTGGCCGGGCACGGCAAGCTGCGGGGCCTGCGCCCCATGCTGCAGTCCATCGCGGAGAGCGCGTGGATCTTGGGTGACGCGCTGACCCCCGCGCTCGAGGCGATGCTGGCGCATGGCTTGCGCTTCGACGCCTTGGTCCAGCCGCGACACCTGCCGATCCTGGAAGCGTTTGCCCGGCGTTGGCCCGATTTGCCGATCGTGATCGACCACGCGGCCAAGCCTTTTGCTGCGCGCAATGAACTGGACCCGTGGCGCGACGACATGGCGCGCCTGGCTGATCGCGGCCTGTGGTGCAAGCTGTCAGGCTTGCGGACCGAGCAGGCTGCACATCAGGACGCCGAAGCGCTGGCGCCATATGTCGAACATCTGGCGCGGTGTTTTGGCGACAGGTTGCTGTGGGGCAGCGATTGGCCGGTGCTGCATCTTGCCGGTGATCGCTATGCCGATTGGCTGACAGCGGCGCAGCGACTGGCTGCCGCAGCCGGGCTGGCACCGCAGCGGCTGTTCGTGGACGCGGCCCGGGCTTTCTACGGCGTCTGATCGCACCTTCCCGCCATCAGGGTGCGGCGCGGGCAGGATTGGAAAAGATCGGGTCGCTTTCTTCCAGCGTCGGGTCGCGCCCCAGGAACAGGCTGGCCAATACGCCCCGAAGCCAGCGGACCGCAGGATCGTCGTGCACCCGCCGGTGCCAGAATTGCTTGAGCACGATGGCGGGAATGGCAAGCGGCGGATCGACGCTGGTGACCGCCGCCATGTGGGAAAAGGCACGTGCCACCGCTTGCGGCACCGTGGCGATCACGTCGGACTGCGCGATCAGGAGCGGCAGGCTGAGGAAGTGGGGTGATTGGATCACCACGCGCCGCGATAGCCCCAGCTCTGTCATGTGCGTTTCGAAGATTTCCTGGCTTCGCCCTTCCTGCGAGACGACCGCATGGTCGGCGGCAAGAAACGCATCGAGCGTCAACCGCGTGGCGAGCAAGGGGTGCCCGCGCCGCATCATCACGGCAAACGGATGGGTAAACAGCGTTTGCTGATAGGTCGCGCCGTCGGTCAGATCGGGGAAATAGCCCAGGGCAAGGTCGATCGTGCCATCGGCGATGCCTGCGCGGATGTCTCGCGGTGAAAGCGAGACGCTGCGCACCGTGACAAGCGGGGCAGCCTGGGCAAGCCTCGCCACAAGGCGGGGCAGGAACACCAGTTCGCCGATATCGGACAGGCAGATGGTGAAGCGTCGCTGGGCCGTAGCGGGCGCGAACCGCGTTTCCTTGAGGATTTCGCCGCGCACGGTCTGCAAGACCCGCCGGATCGGATCGCGCAACGTTTCGGCCAGCGGCGTGGGGGCCATGGCGTTGCCGCTGCGCACGAACAAGGCATCGCCAAAGGTCTGGCGCAGCTTGCCCAGGGCATAGCTGACCATCGGCTGGCTCATCCCCAGCCGCTCGGCCACGCGCGTGGTGGTGCGATCTTCGAACAAGGCGTCGAGCACCACCAGCAGGTTCATGTCGAGGCGGGAGATATCCATATTCTGGATTTAGGCTATCGAGGTTATCAGGTAAACAGCGTGACGTTGCCCCTCTATGCCGGACACACAAGCAAGCGGTGGAAGGAGGGGCCATGACTGTCACGACGAGCGAACCGGCAAGCATTGCGCTGGACCCGTTCTGCCCGGCGTTCCTGGCCGATCCTTATGCCCATCACGCCACGCTGCGCGAAGCAGGGCCGGTGCTGTGGTTCCCGCGCTATGGCGTGTTTGGCGTCGCGCGCCATGCGCAAGTGCAGCAGGTGCTCACCGATTGGCAGACATTCTGTTCCAGCCGGGGGGTGGGATTGGCCGATTTCGCGCGCGAAACGCCGTTCCGCACGCCCTCGCTGCTGCTCGAACGCGATCCGCCGCTGCATCGGCAAACCCGCAGCGTGATGAACAAGGTGGTTGCCCTGCCGCGGCTCAAGGCCTTGGCCCAAGGATGGCGATCAGTGGCGGCGGAACTGGTGGAAGCGGCGGTGAAACGCGGCCGGTTTGATGCTGTCACCCAGCTTGCCGAGCTGTTTCCGCTGCGAATCTTCCCCGACATGGTCGGCCTGCCGCCTGACGGGCGCGATCACCTGCTGGCCTATGCCACGTCGGTCTTCAACGCCTTTGGCCCGCGCAACGCCGTGTTCGAACAATGCCTGGTGGGGATCGAGGCGGCGCAGGCGTGGATAGCCGATGCCTGCCGCTATCAGAACCTGCAACCGGGCGGGTGGGGGCGGGATGTCCATGATTTCGGACGCGAAGCCGGTCTCGCCGAGCCGGAATGCGAGCTGCTGGTTCGCTCGCTGTTGTCCGCCGGCGTGGACACCACGATCAACGGCATCGGCAACATGATCCACGCCTTTGCCCGGCATCCCGAAGCCTGGGCGGCCGTGCGCAGCGATCGATCGCTGGTCAAGCGCGCGTTCGAGGAAGCGCTGCGCTGGGAAGGGACCGCACAGGTCTTCTTCCGCACGACCACGCGCGCGGTCGAGCTTGGCGGCGTTTCCCTTCCTGAAGGCGCAAAGATCGTCACGTTACTGGCCGCGGCAAACCGCGATCCGCGGCAATGGAACGATCCCGACCAATTCGTGATCACGCGGCAGACGAGTGGCCATGTCGGCTTCGGGTTCGGCATTCACCAGTGCCTGGGGCAGATGATTGCCCGGCAGGAGGCGGAAATCGTGCTGGACGCGCTGGTCGATCGCGTCGCAGCGCTGCGCCTGGCCGCGCCGCCCACGCGCCGGATCAACAACACGCTCTATGCCTTGGCGAACCTGCCGCTGGAAGTTGAGCTGGCCTGAGCGCCACCATGACTGGCGCGGTGCCGTCAGGCTTCCCAATAGGGCGGGTCGCCAAAGCTGCGCCGCAGGCTTTCGCCCAGGGCCTGGATTTTCGCCGCCGCGCCGTGATCGCGCGGATAAGTCAGGAACAGTTCCGCGCCTTCCGCCGGCGCGCCGACGTCGATTTCCACCAGCGCACCATTGCGGATTTCCGTGTGCACGAAAAAAGAGGGCAGCAGTGCCAATCCCAGGCCGGCGAGGGCCGCGTCGCGCATCACGAGGCCGTTGTTGACGCGCAAGGGCGCCTTGGGCCTGACCACCGACCAGCCCGCACCCACGGCAAAGCGCCAGTCGCCCGCCCGGTTGGCATAGAGCACGCCGCGATGGCGTTCGAGATCGGACAGCGAGGCAGGGACGCCGTGCAAGGCAAGATAGGCTGGTGAGGCAACCAGCAACCGCCGGCTGCGCGCCAGGCGCCGCGCGATGAGGCGGCCATCCCCGATCGCGCCGTGCCGCAAGACCGCATCGAACCCGCCGGTTGCGGCATCGACAAAGCTGTCGTCCAGTTCGAGGGCCATCTCGATGCCGGGATGATCGTGCAGGAAGCGGGCAATGGCGGGGCCAAGGTGCAGCGTACCAAATCCCACTGGGGCAGAGATGCGCAGCGGTCCCGCCAGCTTGCCGCTGCTGGCGTCGAGTTCGGTCATGGCCTCTTCCATTTCGCGCAGGATGCGCCGTGCGCGGGGGAGCAGCGCCTGGCCCGCGCTCGTCAGGGTCAGCTTGCGAGTAGAGCGCTGGATCAGGGTCACGCCCAGCGATCGTTCCAGTTCGGCCAGCCGTTCGCTGACCACCGACTTGGCAAGGCCAAGCCGCCGTGATGCCGCGCTGATCGACGTCTCATCAACCGTGGCGACGAATGCGGCAATACCGTCAACTTTCATCATTGTTCGGATTTTCCGTCATGCAGTTCCGGAATTGTATGGCTAGTTCGAACGATGCATCATTGGCATCTTCAGGTCCAGACAGCGGGAAGGGCCTGACACGCAAAAGGTTCGCTCTTGCTGGAAATCGATTCACAGGAGACTGATCATGCGTGATTTTGCCGGAAAGAATGTCCTGATCCTCGGCGGCAGCCGGGGCATCGGTGCTGCAATCGTTCGCCGCTTCAGCGCGGCTGGCGCTTCGGTTGCCTTCACTTATGCAGGCTCGCACGACGCGGCCAACGCGATAGCCGCCGAGACGGGCGCCAAGGCGATCCAGGCGAACAGCGCCGACCGCCAAGCGCTCATTGCCACCGTTTCCGAACGCGGCGCGCTCGATGTCCTGGTTGTCAATGCCGGCACGCTGGTGCTGGGCAACCCGCTGGACCTGGATGCCGATGACATCGATCGCATGATCGACGTCAACATCCGGGCGCCTTATCATGCTGCCGTAGAAGCGGCGCGACGCATGAACGATGATGGCCGGATCATCGTCATCGGCTCGGTCAATGGCGATCGCATGCCCTTTGCCGGCGGCGCCGCCTATGCCATGACCAAGGCGGCCCTGCAGGGCATGGTGCGGGGGCTGGCGCGCGATTTCGGCGATCGCGGGATCACGGTCAACAGCATCCAGCCTGGGCCGACCGACAGCGACATGAACCCGGCCGAAGGGCCGATGGCGGCGATGATGCACGGCTTCATGGCGATCAAGCGCCACGCGCGGGGCGACGAGATTGCCGAACTGGCTGCCTACCTTGCCGGGCCACATGGCGCCATGATCACCGGCTCGATGCAGACCATCGATGGCGGCTTTGGCGCCTGATCGGCCCGCAAGAATGCGCCGTGCCTGCGCGGGAGAGGGGCGGCCGACGCTGCGCCTCTCCCGCCGCGGGGCGGTCAGGCCCCGACCGGGATCGGGTTTTCCACCAGGCTCTGGTTGAACGCGTCGAACAGGGCATGCTCTTTGGCGCCCGGATTGTCGCGCAACGGGCGGATGGCCTCGACGATCACTTCGGGATCGTCCGTCGCCAGGGCGACCAGCGTCTGCTCGATGAAATCGGGCAAAGGCATCGCGCGGGGGTCTCCGCTCTTGTAGATCAGATCGGTATCCACCCACGGCGGCGCAATTTCCTGCACGCGCACATTGGTGTTCCGCAACTGGAAGCGCTGTGACAGCGCGAAGGAATGGAGCGCCGCCTTGGTGGCCGAATAGACCGCGTTGCTCGCGATCGGCACAAAGGCCAGGACGCTGCTGGTATAGAGCACGGTGGCGTCCGCCTTGGTCTTGAGGTGCTCGATCAAGGCCGATGTCACGCGGATCGGGCCCAGCAGGTTGGTGGTGATCAGGTCCTGCGTCAGCGCGTCGTCCACCGGGCCGGAAACATCGTCGAACGGCATGAAGCCGGCGTTGTTGAATACCACGTTGAGATCGGGGTGCTTTTCGATCAGCTCGCGTGCCGCCGCCTGGATGCTGTCGAGGCTGGTAACGTCCAGCGTGATGGCGGCCATTCCCGGGTTGGCTGCGGTCACTTCCGCCAGCAGCGCGGTGCGCCGGCCCGAGATGATCACCTTGTTGCCAAGTTTGTGCAGCGCTTCGGCAAGGCCGCGGCCAATGCCGCTGGTGCCGCCGGTGATGAAGATGGTGTTGCCGGTCAGTTTCATCGGTTCAATCCTGTCTGCTTGGTGAGGGTGGGGACGGGTTCAGGCCGCGGCGTGGAAGCGCGGGGCGGACTGGGTCGCCGACAGCTGCGGGCCAAGGGCGCGGCGCGCCGCTTCGAAGGCGTGCCACAGTTCCACGTCGCGCAGTGCCGGGATCGTGCTGGTCTCGCCTTGGTCGAGCCCGGCCAGCGCGGCGTCGACCATGTCTTCGGCCTGCATCACGATTTCGCTGGGCAGATGCTCCACCGGCAGGCCGCCAAGCGCCCAGAAGTCCGTGCGGGTTGCGCCGGGCAGCACCGCCTGGGCGCGAATGCCCTGTGCGGACAGTTCGTGGTTGAGCGAGGTGGTGAAGGCCTGGACGAAAGCCTTGGAGCCGCCATAGACGCCGTTGAGCAGTTCGGGCGCCACGGCCACGATCGAAGCGATGTTGATCACTGTGCCGCCTCCGCGCGCCACGAAGCCCGGCACCGCGGCATAAGTCAGCCGCATCAGCGCGGTAACGTTCAGGCGCACCATGGCTTCCATCCGCTCCACATCGCTTTCCAGCAGCGTGGTGTGGGTGCCGATGCCGGCATTGTTGACCAGCACCGAAATGCTCGCGTCTTCGCGCAGCACCGTTTCGACCCGCGCCAGATCGGCAGTATTGCCAAGGTCGGCGGCCAGGACTTCCACCGCACGGCCCGTCTTGTCCGAGATCGTCGCGGCGAGCGACTGGAGCTTGTCCTTGTTGCGCGCCACCAGGATGAGATCGTGGCCGCGCGCGGCCAGGCGATCGGCATAGATCGCGCCGATCCCGGTGGAGGCGCCGGTGATAAGTGCAGTACCCTTGGTGTTCATGGCCTTGGTCCTTGTTCGGCAAGAGAGCGTGCTTGCTCTCGACACGGACCTTATGGACCTGATGCGCGATGTCTGGTATGACGTAGAAAGTACGTTTTCAGGACATAATATCGGAACCCCCCGTGCCACATGTTTCGATGGTGCTGACGCCAGGATTTCAGTTTCTCGCGCTGGGCGTGCAGGCGGCCTTCGAACTCGCCAACGGTCTGCAGGGCGAAGACTATTACACCTTGTCGATTGCCTCGGTCGATGGCGGGCCGATCATGTCGTCGAGTGGCTTTGCCGTTCCCACCGCCCGGCTTGATGATGTTGGACCGATCGACACACTGCTGCTCTTGGCCGGCCTGGTGCCGCCGCCCCAGCAGGACGAGGCGGTTCTCCAACGGCTGCGCGCCATGGCAAAGGAGGCGCGCCGGGTGGCCGGGCTTTGCACCGGGGCATTCCTGCTGGGCCAGATGGGCTTGCTCGATGGCCGGCGGGCGACCACCCACTGGTCTTACGCGCGCGAGATGCGGGCAACCTTTCCCGATGTGCGGGTGGAGGATGACCGCATCTTCATCAATGAGGGGCCGGTCTGGACATCGGCAGGGCTGACCGCGGGGCTCGACCTTGCAGTGGCCCTGATCGAAAAGGATCTCGGCCGCGATGTGGCATCGGCAGTCGCCCGCCGGCTTGTCATGCATCATCGCCGCGCGGGCGGACAATCACAGCATTCGGAACTGCTGGAACTTTCGCCGAGCAGTGACCGTATCCAGAAGGCGCTGATCTTTGCCAAGGCGCATCTCGCCAATCCGCTCACCGTGGAGGAGCTGGCCGAGGTTGCGGCACTTTCCCCGCGCCAGTTCAGCCGCGCCTTCCGCGCCGAAACCGGCCAGACGCCGGCCAAGGCGGTGGAGCAGATCCGCCTGGAAGCCGCGCGCCTGATGATCGAGGAAACGCGCCACCCGATGGACCAGATCGCGCAGGAAAGCGGCTTTGTCGATCTGCGCCGCATGCGCGAAGCCTTCATGCGGCAGTATGGGCAGCCACCGCAAACCCTGCGCCGGCTTGCCCGGGCGGCGTGATGGACGCGCGATAAACCCCGCGCCACGGCGGGGCACGCCGTGGCAACGGTGCTGATCAGGCCTTGCTGCGGATCGTGCGGCCGGCGTCAGGCCGCCGGCTGGGGGCCCGCCTGATCGTTGAGGGCAAGTGCGCGGATGGCGGCGGGGCGGTTGCGGCACCTTTCGAGATAGGCATCGAACAGGGCGTCGGCCGGAAAGGCCGCGCGGCCAAACGTCATGGCGCTGCTGATCAGCAAGTCAGCCCCGGTGAACGCGTCTCCCATGACATAAGGGCCCGCGGCGAGCGCATTTCTCAACCGCGCGACGACCGCGTCATGGCCGCGTTGCTTCTGCGCCGAGCCAGCAAGGTCGCCAGCCTGGGCAGCGAACAGCGCGGGTTCCAGTTCGGCAACGTACCACGCCATCCACGTGAGGTAATCGCCGCGGCCCGTATCGGCCTGGGCCGGGGCAAGGTTCGCTTCGGGAAAGGCGTCGAGCAGATAGAGCACGATCGCAACCGATTCCGCGAGCAGCCTTCCATCATGGACGACGGCGGGCACGCGCTTGTCGGGATGGGGATTGGCCGGGTCGGGCTGCCCGTCACCGGTCATCGGCCGGAAGATGGAGACCGGGCGGATTTCATAGGGAACGCCGATCTCTTCAAGCAGCCAGATCATGCGGGATGAGCGCGACTTGGGCGCGTGGAAAAGGGTGATCATCGAGCTGTTCCTCTCAAGGCAAGGGGTTATGCACCGGTGTGCAGAACGATTTACCTTGTACACCAACCCTGCTGACAGCATTCTGTCAGCAGGAGATGCCATCATGCGCAGAGCGGATCGATTGTTCCAGATCATCCAGATCCTTCGTCGCTCGTCGCGGCCGGTGACTGCCGCAGAGATCGCCCGTGAACTCGAGGTTTCGCAGCGAACGGTCTATCGCGACGTGGCCGATCTGATCGCCCAGCGCGTGCCGGTGCAGGGAGAGGCCGGGTTCGGCTATATCCTCGACGATGCGTTCGACATGCCATCGCTCATGCTGACACCCGACGAGATCGAGGCAGCCGTGCTGGGTGCCCAGTGGGTGGCAAGTCGCGGTGACCCGGTGCTTGCCAACGCCGCGCGCGACCTGATCGCCAAGATCACCCGCGTCGTGCCTTACCAGTTGCGTGCCCTTATCGCCGATCCGGCCATCGGCACGCGGTCGATCACCACGCCAGCGCCCGATGGCATCAACCTTGCCCGCGCGCGCGAATGGATCCGCGCCGGCCGCAAGATCGAGATCGATTATCTCGACCAGCACGGCTATCAGACCTGCCGCGTCGTCTGGCCGGTCATCGTCGGCTTCCTGGACGAAACCCGGATGCTGGCTGCGTGGTGCGAGCTGCGGCAGGATTTCCGGCATTTCCGGGCCGATCGTATCCTCGCCGCGCGTTTCCTGGAGGAACTGCACGGCATCCGGCCGGCCGCACTGCGCCAGCGGTGGAAGCGCGACATGATGGAACGGCGCAATGCCGCCGCCACGCCGCCATGACCGGCCGCAAAGGCTCTCCCGTCAGTTGAGCGCCTGCATCGCCGGATCGAACAACTCGTCCAGGCTCAGCTTGCGCGGGATGATCCGCTGCTCGTAAGCCAGCTGGAGCGCCCGAGATCGCGCGCCAGGCCGATATCGTCGTTGCCGCGGCAGGATCGCCCGCGCTGGTGCGTGGATTCTGGGTAAAGCAGGGCGCGGTGGTCATCGATGTCGGCATCACGCGACTGGCGGGGAGTGCGGGGCAGAAGGATCGCCTGGTCGGTGATGCCGCGATCCATGAAATGGACCATGCGCGCGCAGTCACGCCGGTGCCGGGGGGCGTTGGACCGATGACCATCGCCTGCCTGCTGTCGAACACGATCAAGGCCGCGCAAGCAGGGGGCCTAACGCCCGCATGAACGCGCGTTTTGGCAGCCGTAATGGACACGGAAGCTTTGCCGCATCGTGTGCGATGTTCATGCAGCCGGTCTGGCGGCATTCAAATTCGCTTTGATCGAGGTTAGTTTTCAGGCCGCCGCCGGCGCCGTTCACTCTGCCGAACGTTCATGTGGAAACGCGCGGGCTATCCGCGATCGTGATGAGGACCTCCGCATGACCACAACCACCAAGACCACCAAGGGCAAGGCCTCGGCACCCGCATCCAAGACCGCCCGCAAGACCGCGCGCGCCGCGTCCAAGCCGAGCGATGCGATCAAGCTGCTCAAGGACGATCACAAGGAAGTGAAGGACTTCTTCAAGAAGTACGAAACACTGGAAGACGATGCCGAAAAGCAGGCGCTGGCCGACAAGATCTGCCTTGCCCTGATCGTCCACGCCCAGATCGAGGAAGAGATCTACTATCCCGCCACGCGCGAGGCGATCGATGACGACGATCTGCTCGACGAGGCCGAAGTGGAGCACGCCAGCGCCAAGCAACTGATCGCCGAAATCCAGGCGATGAAGGCAGGCGACCGCCTGTTCGACGCCAAGGTGACCGTGCTGGGCGAATATATCAACCACCACGTCGAGGAAGAAGAAGGCGAGATGTTCCCCGAAAGCAAGGACAGCGATCTCGACCTTCAGAAGCTTGGTGAACAGCTTGCCGCGCGCAAGGCCGAACTGATGGCCCAGGCGAGCAAATGACCCTGATGCGCCGGCGATCGCCGGATGATCGCCGGCGCGTCCTCCATCGGCAGGGCCTGCCGCGTGGATGAGTGGGCAGGCACGAATTGCGACTGCCTGGTGATCGGTGGTGGGCCCGCGGGCCTGACCGCGGCGATCTATCTCGCACGGTTCAATCTTTCCGTCACCGTCGTCGATGGCGCCCAAAGCCGGGCGGCATCGATCCCCATGTCGCACAACACGCCCGGCTTTCCCGATGGGATCGCCGGGCCGGTACTGCTTGACCGCATGCGCCGCCAAGCGCGCGGGTTTGGTGCCAATCTGCGGCGGGGCGAGGTAACCGGGCTTGTCCGAAGCGGCCCTGGCTTCGTCGCGAGCACGGCACAAAGCACCATTCGGGCCCAGGCCGTGCTGCTGGCAACCGGTGTCGTCAATCATCGGCCTCAACTGTTGCGCGAGGCGGACCACGACCAAGGCGTTGCCCGCGGGCTGATCCGTTATTGCCCGGTCTGCGATGGCCATGAAGCCAGCGAATTGAACATTGCCGTGTTCGGCACGGGTGAAAGAGCCTGCGGCGAAGCGCTGTTCTTGCGGTCCTTTTCCTCGCGCATCACCCTTGTCGCCCCGGCATCGGGCCACGACCTGGACGCCACAGCTTTAGGTAGCCTCGCCGGTGCGGGTGTTGCCCTGGCCGGGCGGTGCCATGCGATGCGGCTGGGGCTCGACAAGATCGAACTCGATATCGAGGGGGAAACGTGCGCCTTCGACACGTTGTACCCCGCGCTCGGATCGACGGTGCGCTCGCAACTTGCCCAGCACCTGGGCGCCGACCTTGCCGCCGAAGGATGCGTGCTGGTCGATAGCCACCAGCGCACTTCGCTGCCCGGTCTCTATGCGGCCGGCGATGTCGTGCTTGGTCTGGACCAGATCACCCATGCCATGGGGGAGGCGGGGGTTGCCGCAACCACGATCCGTAACGATCTGGCTGCGGCAAACCCCTCATTCCTGTTCAGCTCTGCGCGTCAAGATCGACCGTGAGTTCACGCGGCCAATAGCGCAAGGTGCGGCAGGCCGTGATGAACGCGGTTGCATCCTCGGTCGCGTCAAGCGGCAGGCAGGCTTCATCGAGCAAACCGGCAACGCCGGCGGCAACCAGCAGCGTTTCGGCCTGGGCCGAAAAGCCGATGAACTTGCAGTGGGCAAAGGCATCGGTGACGAAGTCCTTGGCTGCCGCATCGCGCGCCAGCAGGTCTGCCCCATCTGTGGAAACCACGATCGCCACCGCATCGAACAGCACCGACGGGCCGCCGTCGATCTTGTGCTTGGCGGCAAGCGTCGTTCCGTCCGACAGCGTGACGCCGCCGATCTTGGGCGCGACGATTTCGTAGACCGCGCCTTCGGCTTCAAGCGCATCGACCAGCCCCAGCACCAGATCGACATCGGCATCGTCGCTGACCAGAATGCCGAGCTTGCGACCCTTGAAGCTTTCCGGGTTGTTCTTGACGATGCTGAGCTTGTCGGACGTGGGCAGGTCCGTCATCGTCTCGCGCGCCGCGACGGCCGCCTCGGGAAGCGCGAGGCCAAGGCCATCGGCCACGGTGGCCGCCAGCGTTTCATCGATGTTGCGCAGGTGCGAGACAGTGCGTGCGCGAATGTCCGGCCGCTCCACTTTCGACAGCTCGAACACCAGCGCATCGCCGATGTGCTTCTGCTCGATCGCCGCCTGGCTCATATAGAACTGCCGGGCCTGGCTGTAGTGATCGGCGAAGCTTTCCGAGCGCACCCGCTGCTTGGGCCCGTCGGCAGTTTCGGCGTGGGTGACGAACCCGCGGGCGGGGTCTTCGCGTGGGCCGCCCTGGGTGGGACCCCAGCTGTTGGGCTCATAGTTGGCGCGGCCCTTGGGGTTGCGCATGGCCATGTGGCCGTCCTGCTGGAAATGCGCCATCGGGCATTTCGGCGCGTTGACCGGGATATGCGTGAAGTTGGGGCCGCCCAGGCGCTTGATTTGCGTGTCGAGGTACGAAAAGTTGCGGCCCTGGAGCAGGGGGTCGTTGGAGAAATCGATGCCCGGCGGCACGTTTTGCGTGCAGAAGGCAACTTGTTCGGTTTCTGCAAAGAAGTTGTCGACCACCCGATCGAGCACGAGGCGGCCGACGATGCGGATCGGCACCAGCTCTTCGGGAATGAGCTTGGTGGCATCGAGCACGTCGAAATCGAAGCTATCGGCAAACGCGTCGTCGAACAGCTGGACGCCCAGATCCCATTCGGGGAAATCGCCGGCGTTGATGGCATCCCACAGATCGCGCCGGTGGAAATCGGGATCGGCCCCGTTGATGTTGACCGCTTCGTTCCACACGACCGATTGCAGGCCCTGGCGGGGCTTCCAATGGAATTTCACGAAGGTCGATTTGCCCTCGCCGTCGACCAGGCGGAAAGTGTGGACGCCAAAGCCTTCCATCGTGCGGAAGGAGCGCGGAATGGCGCGGTCCGACATGGTCCACATGATCATGTGGAAACTTTCCGGGCTCAAGCTGATGAAATCCCAGAAATTGTCATGGGCAGTCTGCGCTTGCGGAAACATGCGGTCCGGCTCGGGCTTGGCGGCGTGGATCAGGTCGGGAAACTTGATCGCGTCCTGGATGAAGAACACCGGGATGTTGTTGCCCACCAGGTCCCAGTTGCCTTCCTGGGTATAGAGCTTGACCGCAAACCCGCGCACGTCGCGGGCAAGGTCGAACGAGCCCTTGGAGCCTGCAACCGTTGAGAACCGCACGAACGCCGGCGTGCGTTCGCCCACCCGCTGGAACACGTCGGCGCGGGATACGTCGGCCAGGCTGTCGGTCAGTTCGAAATAGCCATGCGCGCCATAGCCGCGCGCGTGCACGACGCGTTCGGGAATGCGTTCATGGTCGAAATGGAAGATCTTTTCGCGGAAATGGAAGTCTTCCAGCAGCGATGGGCCGCGCGCGCCCTGACGCAGGCTGTTCTGGTCATCGGACACCGGAATGCCTTGCTGCGTGGTAAGCGTTGCCACGTCGCCATCGGCAACCTGGTGCGTCTCGCCGCCATCGCCCAGCGGTTCGTCGAATGAAAAGCTGATGTCGGCATCGCCGGGCACGGGCGATGCCTTTGCTGGCGTCTCTCCGCCCAGGTCTGTTCCGGAAAGCTGCGCAGGCGCCAAAATGCCGGGGGGTGGTGCGAAAGATTCCGTGTTCTCGGGCTTGATCGCCATGTCCTGTCCTTGTCGGTGAGCGGATTGTCAGCTGGATTGATCGCAGCGAGCGGTGGTGCCGGCGCCGCCAGCAAAAGCATGATGGCGTCGTAAGTTACGCGCAGCGTCTCGACCGGAACCCCAGGGGATCAGGGAAGTTGCAGGAACGCGGATCAAACTAACCTGCGTTGATACGATTGATGGCAGCTTACCGTCCGCATGCCGCGCACCTGCTTGGTGGTGCGGCAACGGGCATACGCGCGACGTGAGAGGAGAGCGTGCATGTTCACCGAGAGGTTTCTACGCGGCAAACGCGGCGTCAGGCTGGATGACGATGAACGCGCGGCCCTGGAATCAGCGGTCGTGGAGGTGAACACGCTGCCGCCGCGAGCAACGATCGTGCGCGCCGGGGTGAAACTCGATTACAGCACGCTGCTGATTGAAGGCATCGTGTCTCGTTACATCGATGATCGCCGCGGGCTGCGGCAACTGGTCGCGGTGCATTTTCCCGGCGATTTCGTTGATCTGCATGCTTTTCCCTTGGGAGAGCTGGACCACGATGTGCAGACTGTCACCGCGGCCAAGACCGCCACGATCCCGCATTCCGCACTTGAGGCCATCCTGGTGGAGCGGCCCAACCTCATGCGCAAGTTGTGGTTTGCCACGCTGATTGACGCGGCCATCCACCGTGCCTGGCTGTTCCGCCTGGGCCGGCTGGATGCCATGGGGCGGGTCGCGCATTTCCTCTGCGAAACCAACGCGCGGCTGGTGTCGGCGGGGTTGAGCGATGGCCACCGCTTTACCCTGGCGCTGACCCAGGCCGATCTTTCCGAAATTTGCGGCCTGACGAATGTTCACGTCAACCGGGTGATGCGCAAGTTGCGCGAAGAGCGGCTGTGCGTATTCCGCTCGTCGCTCGTCGATATTCCCGATCCCGATCGCCTGGCCGCGCGGGGCCAGTTCAATCCGGACTATCTCTATATCGCCCAGTCGTTGTCGCCGGTATCGGTGGCGAACGCCCGATCAAGATGATCGGCGCCAGGCGAAGTGGTTTGGCGAGGTTGGCCGCGTTGCCGCTCAGTCCCAGCTCAAGATCAGGCGGCCGCTGGCAGGAACCCGATATTCCACCCGGCCGGTTGCGCGGTGATCAATGCCGCGGGCTGGTGCGGGTGGATGACGCCGAAGCCCACCCCGCTGCCTGCCTGGCGGCAAACCATGTCGGTGCCGTTGCCCTGGCCGATGCCGGCCGCAGCTTTGCCGCCGCGGCGGACTGCGTCACGTCGCCCACCTATGTGCCCATCTGACGCGCGTGACGCTCGATCTCATCATCGATGGCGAAACGGGCCTGTGGCATCTTGCCAATGCTGGCGCCGTGTCGTGGGCCGATTTCGCCGTCGACCTGGCCACCGCGCTCAACCTTCCGACCGGGGCAGATCGAGGCACTGGCGCAAGCGGCAATGGGTTGGGTCGCCGCGCGCCCGCGTCACGCGCCACTTGGCACGGAACGCGGAATGATGATGCCCACGCTGACGGCAGCGATCGCGCAATTCGCCAGCGTGCTGGAACTGCCTGCGCGCCTGAC
Organism: Novosphingobium rhizosphaerae; assembly: GCF_050920675.1. NCBI lineage: Bacteria > Pseudomonadati > Pseudomonadota > Alphaproteobacteria > Sphingomonadales > Sphingomonadaceae > Novosphingobium > Novosphingobium rhizosphaerae. The sequence goes on along the minus strand of NZ_CP137861.1, from coordinate 3,297,423 downwards.
GCCAGCGGTTCCAGCCATGGCCTGAATGGAGAGCGCGGTGCCCTGGGCGATACCTTGCCGCTTGGAACAGGCGTATTTCGCCCTTGGCCACCCGCATTGGCAATGGGCCGCGCCGCTGAGGGGGTTGCTCATCGCCCGTTTTGTGCAATAGCGCAGTCAAATTGCCGCATGCCATTCGGGCTTTGCGGTGGATCGCATGGACGCCCAGCCTGCCGGAGACTCGCCGTGTCGCAACCCACCAATGACGCCAACGAGGTCAAGGTAGACCGTCGGCGCCTGCGTACCCGATCGGCATTGATCGGGGCGGGGCAGCGCCTGTTTGCCGCGCGTTCGATCGACGGTGTGACGATCGACGATATCGTCGCCGCAGCCGATGTCGCCAAAGGCAGTTTCTATAACCATTTCGACGACAAGGAGAGCTTGGCCGGCGCGATCGTCGATCTGGTGCAGGGCGATTGCGAACGCGAGGTGGCCAGTGCCAACCTTGATGTGACCGATCCGGCCAGTCGCGTCGCGAGGGCCATGGCGGCGTTGATCCGCTACGCCCGTGCGCACCCGGATCGCTATCGCTCGATGGTCAGCCTGTCCAAGCGGCGCACCAACATCGAGGCCCCGATCAACGCCGGGCTGCGCCGCGACATCGCCGCCGGGCTCGATGTTGGCCAATTCAGCGGCATCACCCTGCAGGGCGGGATGCTCACCGTCTTCGGGCTGATCGCCACCGCCGTGGAGTATCTTTCAGCCACCCGCGCGCGCAGCGCCCCGCCCGAAATCGCGCGCGAAATGGCGTTCATCCTGCTGCGCGCGCTGGGCGTGAGCACCCGGCGTGCGCAGTCGATTGCCGAAAAGGCAGTCGCCGATCTGTTTCCCGAGCCGGCGGACGAAGACGATCACCTCGGCGGTGCGATCTAGATCGTGACCTATCCTGCTGGCGCCGACGTGCTGGCGAACAGGGCGCCGTCAAAGTCGTAATCGGGCACGCCGCCTGGCCGGATATGGGGCGCGCCATCGGGGTAGGGCGCCGAGCCAAAGCGGATCAGTTCGCCCATCGGGTCTCCGCGCAGATAGCGGGCGAGCAGCACTTCGGGATCGAAGTCGACGCCGATCGGATTGATGTCGAAATAGGGGCTGCGCATGTAGGCGTCGGCTTGGGCGCAAGCCATGGTGTCGAACTGGGTTTCGACTTGATTGCCATCGGGATCGCGATAGTAGATCGACATCGTGAACCCGTGGTTGAGGCACCAGTCCGGCCTGATCCCCAAGGCCTTGAGCCGTTGGTAGGTGGCGAGCAGGCCACCGAGCGAGGCATAGCTGAACGCATAGTGCTCCAGGCCGGAGGCGCGGGGCTGGACCGGGGCCAGCCCGGGCATGGCGATGATTACCACGCGGTGGTGTTCCTCGTCATAGCGCAGAAAGCTGGCAAAGGCGTTTTCATAGGCCACCCGGGCGTTCAGGAACGCCAGGTAGAAATCGCGCATGACCGCAAACTGCGCGGTGCGCAGCACGATATGGGCCAATTGCGAAGGGCGGATGTCGCTGCGGGCCAGGATCTCCTCGCGGCCGTTTTCTTCGGATATTGCCATGGGTAAGTCCTTCTTGTCGGTGGAAACACCGACCCGATGGCTCACCGGACTTCGATCACTCCGAGATAGGTGTTGTCATACAAGGTGACGTCCGTTTCGAAGACGACCGCGCCGGTGGCATGGGCCACCTGGAGTCGGTAGACTTCTCCCCGACCCTCGAGCGGTTCGAACTTGAACTCGCCGAAAGGATCGCTGTCCTGTTCCATCAGGACCTTGTTATCTTGTAGCAGGCGCACCCGCAGGCCGGCGGCGCAATCCTCGCGCCCGGTCTCGCGGCGAACCAGCGCACCGCCAAGGAAGCAGTGGCTGACGCGGTCGAAGTTGCGGTACCAGATGCGCGGGCGGGTGCCGAGTTCGGAGTGGAGGCGAACCAGCCCCTCGTCGTTTGCGCGCGCATCCATCTGCGCGTCGTCCAGCTTGGCCAATGTGAGGGCCTGTGTCGGGCAAGACTGCACGGCGCGCGGCTCTTTCCAGCCGTTGTCGAGCAGATGCGCATCCATCGACCACTTCTGCGGCAGCTGCAATTCCTCGTTCCAGTGAATCTGGCCATAGGGGCAGGTGCCCACCAGGTCCCTGCGGCCACGGGCCCTGACCGGATCGATCACCACGATCCCATCGGCGCGCTTGGAGACGACATCGCTGGTCTCGGGCGTCAGGCACGGCGGATTATCGCACTGCTGGCACGTCTCGATATAGTGCGACACGTCGATCATCGGCGCGGCGCCGCGTTCGTGCCGGGCCAGCGTCAACCACAGGTCACCCAGCCGCGGTGCGGGTTCGGAATAGCCCGGGAAGCTGTTGCCCAGGTATTCGTCCTTGGTCGCCAGCACGCAGTTGTTGCAGCTGTTGCACCGCGCGACATCGAAGATCAGGTTGTACTTGCTCATTCGGCGGCTTCCTGCAGCGTGGACGTGCCCAACCAGGCCTCGATTTCGACAAGGCACAGCGATCCGGCCGAGGCGACGGTGCCGTCGGCCTGCATGCGGTTGGGCGTGAGGATGTTCATGCAGCCGCCGATATCGGGCGATGCACCCGGCTCGCCGAGCGGCTGGTAGCTCGCCGACGATTCATAGGAATGGGCGACGCCGGCGGCGAGGCGGTTGGTCACTTCCGCCGCGCAGATCACGCTGCCAAGATCGTTGAACACGCGCACCAGCTGATGGTGGGCAATCCCACGCCGCCGCGCGTCGTCTTCGGCGATCCGCACGATCCAGTAATAGTGCCCATCGACGCAGACGCGGTGATCGGCAAGATCGCTGATCGCGCTGCCCTTGCCGTCCTGCGCGGTGTGAAAGCTGAAGCGCTGGTGCGGCGTGAGCAACTGGATGGGATAGCGGCGATACCGCTCGCCCTCGCGCGCGCCTTCGAACGGGCGGGTATAGCGCATCAGCGCGGGGCGGTCGGGGCGTTCGGGCTGCAACCGCTTGAGCGAGTTGGGCACGAATTCGAACTTGCCCGACTGGGTCTGAAGACCATGGAGCCACTTGTGGCTATATCCGGCGGGCAGCGGGAAGGGCTCGGGCACGTCCTTGGGACGGCCTTCATAGAACCAGCGCATATCGACCGCCACCCGCGTCTCGGGCTTTTCGGGCGGCACCACGTAGTAGCCCTTGCGCAGGAATTTCTTCCACGAGATGTGCTTGGGCAGGTCGGACGAGTCGAACACGCGCTTCGCCCAGTCGAGCTCGGAGCAGCCTTCGGAGTAATAGTTGCCCAGACCCAGCCTTTTGCAGATGTCCCAGAAGATCTGGTAGTCGGACTTCGATTCCCCCAGCGGCTCGATGCACTTGTGCTGCATGGCGATGACGCGGTGGTTGAGCTGGGCTTGCCAGTGATACCCGAAGCCCGAAGAATTCGACCATTCGCCGATGTCATGCCGCTCGAACTGGGTGCAGGCAGGCAGGATGATGTCGGCAAAGCGGGTCTCGCCTTCGTTCCAGATGCCTTGCGCCACCACGCATTCCAGTTCGGGCGAGCGGTACATTTCGGCAAAGCGCGCGGAACTGGCGATCGTGCCCATCGACGAGCCGCCATAGCGATAGAGCATGTGAATCTTGGAACAGCCCGGCGCCGGGTAGAAGTAGGGCCGGAACTGGATTTCCATGCTGGTCGGCTCCAGCAGGTAGCCTTCGGCGAAGCCTTCGAGGATCGCCTCGGGCAGCTTCTGGCGCGGGACGATCTGGGGAACCGGGTTCATCGACAGCAGGTGCGGCATGCGAACGTAATTGTTGGTGGCCGAGCCAGTGGCCATCAGTTCGCCCGAAATCCCGCCTTCGCCATAGCCGGGGAAATAGAATTCGAGATTGACCGGGGTGCCGTTGGTGAGATTGCCGAAGTTCACCCCCGGGCGGCCCCAGCCCTGCATGGCCATGAGCATGACCATGGCGCGCGCCCACTGGATGCCGCTGGCATTGCGACACGCGCCGCCAAAGCCGCCACCGTTGACCCCGCAGCCCAGGTAGACTTTCTTGCGGCCCCATAGCCGCGCCAGTGCGCGGGCCTCGCGCGCCGGGATGCCGGTTTCTTCCTCCTGCCATTCGGGGGTCTTGGGCACGCCGTCGGTTTCGCCCATGACATAGGCTTTCCATTCGTCGAACCCGGTAGACCGGTTCTCGACGAAATGGCGGTCGTAGAGATCTTCCTGGATCCACACATACATCAACGACAGGGCCAGGGCGGTGTCGGTGCCAGGGCGGATCGGCAGCCACTTGCCGCCGGTGAACGCCGCCGTGGGCGAATAGTGCGGGTTGATGTGGATCGCTTCGATGCCGAGTTCCTTGGCCCAAAGCCGCCGCTCGCTGGCCTCGGTGCCGCCATAGGCGCCGAACTGCGATTCCGGGTCGCTCGACCAGTAGACGATCAGCTCGGCTTCCTTGAGCGCATCCTCCAGGCCGCCATAGCCGGCAGCCGCGCCAAGCCGCATCGAATTGCCGTAGTGGTGCATCGCCCCCCAGTACCAGCCTTCCCAGCTGTCCGGGTTGAGCATCACGCGGGTGACGCCCACGGTATTGCCGAAGCGCATCATCGCCGACAGGTAATAGCCGACATTGCCCCACTGGTGGTGGGAAGGGTGGGCAAGCGCGATCGCGCCCGGCCCATGGACCTGCTTTTGCCGCAGGATTTCCTTGGAGACGATATCGAGCGCCTCGTCCCAGCTGATCCGCTCATAACCCGATGTGCCGCGGTTCTGCGGGTTGCGTTCGCCGTCGGGATCGAAGTCGACACGCTTCATCGGGTAGAGCAGGCGGTCTTCGGAATAGACGATCGATTTCATGGCGAGCGAATGCGGCGCGACATAAGCCTTGCGGCGCGGGGTGAAGCGCTTGCCCCTGGCCTCCATCGTCCAGGTCTCGGGATCGTCCTTGGTGAATTCGATGATTGCGGTGCGCACGATCCTGCCGTCCTTGACGTAGACGTGGAGCGGGCCACCGTTGGTCATCTGGGTATAGCGCGTGCTGCCGTCGGGCATGGGCTCGCCCATCTTCCAACCGTCGGAATCAAGGCGCGAGGCGAGCTGGGTGAACCATGCGATCAGATCCTCGTCGCCCATCAGGGCCACGCGGAAGTTCTTACCGGCGTGGATCACCTCGGCATAGTTGATCGGCGGGGTGGTCAGGGCAACGGCCGTATCGACGTCCTTGAACTGCATCACCACGTCGGGGCTGGGGTGCAGCCCCTTGCGGCTGACGATCCTGCCGCGGTCGAAGGCATAGTGGCGGGCGATGCTGCCGTCCGCCAGGCGGATCTGCACCACGCAGGTCTTCTGTTCGAGAAAGGCCCGGAACTGCGGGCTGCCCTTTGCCTTAAGCGCAAAAACCTTGGGAAGCGCGAACAGCGTCGCCTTCAGCCGCAGTGCCTTGATATCCACCAATCGTCATCCTCACCATCTGCCCTATGTATCCCACTATTATACGAAGTAGTCAACTTCTCGGTGCAGCTTTTCGCACGCCGCCTGCCCCATGGTGCAGGTCAGCAGCCGTCGCTGCCGGCGAAGACCTCTTGCGCGGCACGTTCGGCGATGGGGCTGGCGCGCTCGCCCGGCACGCCCAGCGCACGCAGCAGCAGGAATGCCATTTCGCGCGCAACTTCAGAGGGTTCGCGCCGCGGTGTGGCGACCACGAGATGATCGACGGCGGTGGCCACCAACCCGAATACGGTGAGCATCCCGCCTTCGACCGAGAGCGCCGAGAACTCGCCATTGGCGAGCCCGGTCCGGATGTCGTGCCGCAGGCCCGCGTTGATCGGTGCGTCCATCTGGGCGCGTCGCTTCGACAGGTTGACCATCGCGCGATAGCGATCGGGATGGCGCTCGGCATAGCGGATAAGCGCCGCCATGGCCCGCGCCATGCGGCAGGCGGCATGCTGGATCGCGTGGTTGGCCTGCTGCACTTCGCGCTCGCAGTCACCCTGGACCAGTTCGACGATGGCTTCAGCCAGCGTCTCCTTGTCGTCGAAATGGTTGTAGAAGCTGCCCTTGGCAACGTCGGCGGCAGCGACGATGTCGTCGATCGTCACCCCGTCGATCGATCGCGCGGCAAACAGCTTCTGGCCGGCCCCGATCAGCGCGCTGCGGGTGCGCACGCGCCGGCGGTCGATCCTTGGCATCGGCGGAGGCAGGGCTTTTCCCGTCACCGTTCGTTTCCTTCGGCTAGGCGTGGGGCAGGGCCGGCGGCGCGGCGCGGACATAGGTCTGGTCGATTGCGCCGAAGATCGATGCCCCGGCTTCGTCGAGCATCTCGATGCGGACCCTGTCCCCGAACGCCATGTAGGCCGTGCGCGGCTGTCCTTCATCGATCAGTTCGATCGCGCGCCGTTCCGCGATGCAGGCCGAACCGACGGTGCGGAAATCGTCGTTGGAAATGGTGCCCGAGCCGATGATCGTGCCCGCCGCAAGGTTCCGGGTGCGCGCGGCGTGGGCGATGAGTTCGCCGAACGAAAAGCCCATCGCGCCACAATGCGGCCTGCCGAACAGCGTGCCGTTCCAATGAACCTGCAGCGGCAGGTGGATGCGCCCGTCGCGCCAGGCCGGCCCGAGTTCGTCGGGCGTTACCGCCACGGGGCCAAAGCTGGTCGAAGCCTTGGAATTGAGGAAGCCAAACCCGGTGCGCAGATCCTTCCCGGCCAGCACGCGCAAGCTGGTGTCGTTGGCGATCATCAGCAGGCGGATATGTCGGTGGGCCACATCGGCCGGCGTGCCCATCGGCACGCGGTCGACGATCACGGCGATTTCGCCTTCGAAATCCATGCCATCGTCCGCGCTGGGGAGTGCAATATCGTCGCAGGGGCCCAGCAGGTCGTCGCCCGCCCCCTGGTACATCAACGGAACGGTGCGTTTTTCGGGGGGCGGATCGATGCCGAAGACCGTTTCAAGCAAGTCGCCATGCGCGTGAAACGCCGAGGCGTCGAGCCACTGCCATGCACGCGGCAGCGGCGCGGCGGCGAGCCTGGGCTCGAACGGCGTCGTGCCAGGTGCCGTGCCAAGTTCGAGCTGCTGGGCAAGCGTGGCCAGGCGCGGCGCGACAAGCGCCCACTGCTCGATGGCCTGCTGCAGCGTCGCCACGATCGGCGCGGCCGGGACCATGCGCGACAGATCGCGCGAGACAAGGTGGAGCGCGCCGTCGGGCGTGGCATTACGAATGGTCGCGAGCTTCACGCGATGGGGCCCTTTTGGTCAGGAACGGGAAGGGCGGGCAAGCGGCGCCCGCCGCATGCGCTTGCCGGCGGAAGAGACCGGCCGGCGCGCTGCATGCCAGGCCGATCGTATCGTTTGGCCCGATCCGAGTTAGGTGCAAAAATTCGCAGTTTCCCGCCAATTGCCCGGCAGTGCCCGGCGCGGACATCTAATTGTGGCACCTAGCTTTCGGACGCGGCTGGGCGCACATAATGGGACAACCGCCGGCACAATGGGGCCAGCGGGGGCGTGCCGTTGGAGAGGCGTGCCTGAAACTTCGAAAGGTGACTGCGGTGAAAGTGTTTCGTTTACCTCGCTTCCCCGGCCTGCTGGAAACCGCGCTGATCGTAGCTGGTGGCCCGGCTCTTGCCCTGGTCGCGGCGCCGGCGTCGGCCCACCACTCGGCCGCCCCGTTTGACATGACCAAGAAGGTCGTCGTGAGTGGCACGGTGGAAAAGTGGGTCTGGTCCAACCCGCATTCGTGGCTCTACCTGCGTTCGGTCAAGCCCGACGGCACCCAGGTGATCTGGGGCTTTGAGGCCGGCAGCGCCGGTATGCTGGCCCGCAGCGGCTGGAATTCTCACGACATGAAGGCTGGTGACAAAGTCACCGTTTCGGGCTTCCCTAGCCGCAATGGCAAGCCGGTGGGCCTGATCAACGAAGTGCGCCTGTCCACTGGCCGCGTGCTCGGTTCGGGGTTTGGCGCTGCGCCCGGCGGCGGCCTTGGCGGCCCTGGCGGCCCCGGTTCTGCCCCGCACCCCCGCTAAGCGAAAAGGTCGATCGATGTTTCATTCCAAGACCGTGCTTGCAGCCGCGCTATGCGCTGCCATGCCGATCGCGACGACCTTGGCCGTGGCGCAACCTGCAGCGCCCACGCCTGCTGCGCCCGCGGCACCGGCCGGCGCCCAGCCACTGGGTTCGGCCTGGGGTGACGTGACGCGGATGCCGGATTTCTTCACCGGGAATTGGCAGAGCGTTACCTCGTTCCTCGACAAGGCCAATGGCACGCCGTTGACGCCGCAGGCCAAGGCCCATGCCGACAAGTTCAAGGCGATCGAGGACATTCCGTTCGCCGGGGCAGGCTGCAAGACGCCCGGCATGCCGATCATCCAGCGCCTCGGGTCGCCGCTCAAGTTCTTCTACGAACCGGGCATGATCGCGATCTATATCGAAAACAGCAGCATGACTCGCTTCCTGCGTCTCAACGGGAAGCATTCGGACCGGCCGAACCCCAGCTACCTGGGTGAATCGGTCGCGCATTTCGAAGGCGATACGCTGGTGGTCGACAGCATCAGCTTCCATGATGACGTGTTGACGCAGTACACCAATTTCCCGGGCAAGGGCACGGGGCGCCTGGTCCTGCCGCCGGATTCCATCTTTGGCCCGCACGGGCCGGACATGCGCATGGTGGAACGCTTCCGCCTGCTCGATCCCGATACGATGGAAATCCGCCTGACCATCTATGACGACACGATCTGGACCAAGCCCTACGAGGCCGATCCCCAGATCTTCAAGCGCAACCGCGGCGAAGCCGGCTGGCCCGCCGAGTGGGTTTGCGGAACCGCCGACGATCCGGTCAACTTCGATCCCAATGCCAATGCGACGGTGATGGAAGATCCGGAAGCGGTTCTCAAGAAGCTCAAGGAAAACGAAGCCAACAAATAAGGTTCATCGAGCCTTGCCGGGGAGCGGACGTGATGCGCGATATGAAACTTGCAATGGCCTTGGCGGGGAGCGTCCTGACGTTCGCCGCCGCGGCCGGGGCGCAGGCCCAGACGGCGCCCGCCGCTGCGGCCTATCATCCGACCGTGGACGATTGGGTCGGCGTGAACGATGCGGTCGACAACTACACGCTCGGGCTTGAGCAGCACGATATGGCGCGCTTCGACCGGGCATTCTGGCCCGAAGCAACGATCATCGCCGAGCCCGAACCCGGCAAGAGCTTTACGATGCCCTATCGCGCGGCGGCGATGCCCCCGCCTTCGGCGGGTGGCGCGCCCGGTGGTCCGCCCGGATCGCCACCACCCGGGTTCCCGCCGCCTGGTGGGCCGGGTGGCCCTGGGGCGCCTGGCGCACCGGCTGGTCCTGGCGCCGCGCCGGCAGGAATGCCGCGCGTCAATGCCATCGGCAACGGCAATCCGCCGTGGCACTTGTCGCTGAGCCACCATTTCGAGTTCCAGAGTGCCACCCGGGCAACGCACTACGGTTATTTCGTGAGCGTCTATCCTGATCTTGCGACCAAGATCACCACGGTCGGCCTGCCCGGGCACTACGAAGACGTGCTGGAGAAGCGCAACGGCGAGTGGCGGATTCTGCAGCGCAAGACGGTCATCGGAGCGAAGTAACATGCAGGGCAATTCGGGCGTGGATCGGCGCGGGGCCGTAACCCGCGTCCCCGTTGTGCTGGCCGCCGTTCTGGCGTTGGGCGCGGGGGCTGCCATCGGGCAGGCCCGGCCCGCGCCCGCGCCTGCGCCAGGCAAGCCCGTGGCCACAGCGGCGGTTGCAGCGCTGCCGGTCTATCGCAAGTGGTGTGCCGATTGCCATGCCACGCCCACCGGGCCGGGCAGCCTGGCGCTCCAGCGCAAGTACCAGGGCGCCGTGCCCGCAATCCTCGAGCAGCGCAGCGACCTGTCGCCCGACTATGTGCGGCAGGTGGTGCGCCAAGGCATTTCGTTCATGCCTTCGTTCCGCAAGACCGAGATCAGCGACGCCGAACTGGCGGCTGTTGCCACTTACCTGACGAAGCCGCCGGCCCGCCGCCGGTCTGGCGGGGGCAAGCCATGAGCTCGCTCACGCCCGTCTGCACCCGGCGTGCCATGCTCGGCGGAGCGCTGGCGCTGGCAGGTGGCGCAGGGCTGGGTGCTGGCGCGCAAGCGCGGATGGCTTGGCGGCCGATAGATGCTGTCGTCATCGACGGCAGGGCGCCTTTGCCGCGCGAGCTGTCCGGCAGGCTCGCCGCCGCGCCGGCATCGGTGCTGCAGTTCACCCCTGATGTGACCGGCTATGCCGCGATGGCGCGCATGTTTGCGGACAGCCAGGCGGTTTCGGGCGTGACGTCGGGTGCAACGCTGTTCTGCCTTGAGCAGATCGCCGCGGATCATGGTTTCCGTCTCACCGGCCATGCCTGCCATGCCGCCGGCGATCCAGCCTGCAGCCGCGACCTGGGCGCCGCGCTGGGGGCCATCGCGCCCGCCGCGCCGGCCATGCAAGCCGGGCGCGCCACTTACAACCGATCGTGCGAGGCCGGGCGGCTGCACGTGTGGACCATGCACAAGCGAGCCGGCGCCCCCTTGCGCGCCGCTCGACAGGAGAGTTGACCGTGAACGTGCCCCCCCACGTCAGCCCGGCCGATTTTGCGGCCGCGCTGCGGGCCTTTGCCGAAGTGGTCGGCGCCGACTGGCTGTTCACCAGCGACGAGGATCTCGAACTCTACCGCGATTCCTACTCGGTGTTGTGGGGAGAGGCTGACGAACCGCGCGCAGCGGCTGCCGTCGCCCCCGCCAGCGCCGAAGAGGTGGCCGCGCTGGTGCGGATCGCCAATCGCTATCGCATCCCGGTCTATCCCATCTCGACGGGGAAGAACCTGGGCTATGGTGGCGCCGCCCCGGCCGTGGCCGGCAGCGTCGTCCTCGATCTCAAGCGGATGAACCGCGTGATCGAGATCGACGAACGCAACGGTTACGTGGTGGTCGAGCCTGGGGTCAGCTATTTCGATCTGTACAATTACATCCAGGAAAAGGGCCTGAAGCTGTGGATCGACTGCCCCAGTCCCGGCTGGGGGAGCCTGATCGGCAACGCCCTTGATGGCGGGGTGGGCGTGACCCTGGCCCCCTATCGCAACCATTTCGATGCGCAATGCGGGATGGAAGTGGTCTTGCCCGACGGGCGCGTGTTGCGCACCGGCATGGGGGCCATGCCCGGCGCCAAGACATGGCAGCAGTTCCGCCCTGGCTTTGGCCCGCGCATCGATGGCCTGTTCAAGCAGTCCAACTTTGGCGTGGTCACCAAGATGGGGTTCTGGTTGATGCCCCAGCCCGAAAGCCACGCCACCGGCGTGCTGACGGTGCCGCGGTTCCACGACATCATCCCCTTGGTCGATATCATCGGCCGGCTTGAGCAGGGCAAGATCGTGCAGGGGCTGTGGACGCTGTCCAGCCCGACGACCGGGACGCGTGGCGATGCGGCCCATTTCGGCGGGCCGCCAGCGATTGATCCCGCGATCCGCGTGATCCTTGAAGACCCGGCGGGCGCCGACATGACCAAGCTGGAAGCGGCGGCGCAGGCGGCCGGCCTGCCGTTCTGGTCTTGCGAATTCCAGCTCTATGGCCCGGCGCGGTTCATCGAGGCGCAGTGGGAGTGCATCCGCGAGGCCGTTTCCGCCATTCCCGGCGCGCAATTCACGCTCAACCCGGTCCGTGCCCTGCCGCTGCCGGCCGAGGACGTCGCCCGGATGTTCGATCCAGGTCCGCTCGGCATTCCCTCGTTGCGCACGTTCAGCCTGGGCCCGATGTACACCTACGAGGACCAAGAGGTCGTCGGCCACATCTTCTTCTCGCCGGTCATTCCGCGCACGGGTGAGGCCGCGATCGAGGCGATGGACGTGTTTGCGCGGATCGGCCGCAAGTACAAGCTGCCTGGCCCGCCACTGCAGTTCCCCTCGGCGATCTTCGAGCGCGCGTTCCTGTTCGCCATGGGCCTGCCGGTGACGCGCTCGCCCGAGGTCAATGCCAAGGTGCGTGCGATTTTCCGGGAACTGGTGGCAGTGGCCGCAGAGCGTGGCTGGGGCGAATACCGGACCGCCCCTGCGTTCTACGAACTGATCATGGGCACCTATTCCTACAACGACCACGCGCTTCGCGATTTCCTGGAAACGATCAAGGACGCGGTCGATCCCAACGGCATCATGTCGGTCGGGCGCTACGCGATCCGCGCGCGGGCGGCCAAGGCGGCCGGCTGATGCGCGCAATTTACTGGCAGAACCTTATGCATAGCGAGAGTGTCACCATGGACGTACCGCAGAAAAGACACGGCAAATGGAAGTTTGCCCTTGCCGCGCTGGCCGCGCTCTGGGCCCAGAACGCCGACGCGCACCACTCCTTCGCCAAGTTCAACATGGCCAAGCTGACCACGCTGACCGGCACGGTGCGTGAGTTCACCTGGGCCAATCCGCATACCTGGCTCATCGTCGTGGTGCGCAAGGCCGATGGCAGCACCGAGCAATGGTCGCTGGTTGGATCGAGCCCCAACATGATGGCGCGCTGGGGCTGGAACGCGGGCGACATCAAGTCTGGCGACAAGATCGTGGTCGATGTGCACCCCGGTCTTGATGGGCGTCCGATCGGTTCGATCCAGAACGTGTTCCTGGCCAAGGGCAAGGTCCTGGTCGATCCGGCCGGCTCCAACGGCCAAGCCCTGGCCGGCGGCCCGGTCAAGGTTCCCACCAAGCCGCAGGGACAACCCTACAAATGAGCCCCAACCGCGTTCATCGCCAGCTTCGCACCGGCGCGCTTGTCGCGCTGTCGGCCCTGGCACTTGCCGCCCCCGCAGCCCGCGCCGATGATGCACCGGCCGTGGCGCGCACGCCCGAGCAACAGGCTGCGGCCTGGCAGGAGATCGCCCGCCAGCCCGATTTCTGGCAAGGCACCTGGCAGTCGATCAACCCGATCGCCGATGATTTCTCCACGCCGCCTGATTACACGCCGTTCGCGCGTGACTATATCGCCAAGTACAAGCCCGCCGAGGATAGCCCGTTCACTAACTGCAAGCCGCTCGGCATGCCGTTCGTGCAGAACATCGGTGGCATGCCGATGAAGTTCTTCCAGTCGCCCGGCATGATCGCGCTCTATATCGAGACGTCGGGGATGACGCGCTTCATCCACACCGATGGGCGCCAGCACAGTGAAATGCTCAATCCTTCATACCTGGGGGAATCGATCGGGCATTGGGAAGGCGGGACGCTGGTGGTCGATACCACCGGCCTCGCGCCCGATACGGTGTTCCAGATCGGCCGCTTGACCAACGACGTGCGGGTGCAGGGCGATCACTCGCCCTTGGCGGGCGTGGTGTTCGGTCCGCATGGCCCGAACCTGCGCCTGGTGGAGCGGATGCGCTTGCTGGATTTCAACACGCTCGAAATCCAGACGACGATCTACGACGATACGATCTTCAAGAGCCCTTATGCCCTTCCGCCGCGCAAGTTCATCCGCGGCATCGAGCGGCGCAACGAGCCGCAGGAATGGGCCTGCACCGACAACCGCGACTATCTCGATCCCGATACGGGCAAGCTCGAGGTGAACGTCAAGGACAAGGCGCAGGATCGCTGACGATCTGGTCGGCGCGCCGTCAGCGCGCCGGCTGACAGCCATGACGCAGCAAAGGCCGGAGCGGGACAAACCCGCTCCGGCCTTTTGCCGTTGGCACCGCTGCGGAGCGCCGCAACGTGGGGCGGCGGAGCGCCCGGCAATTTCGCCAACGAAAACGGCGCTGCCGGCTGGGGCCGGGCAGCGCCGTTGCGTTGGCTGGTGCCGGTGGGGCTGGTCAGAACTTCACGTCGACCAGCATCCCGAATGTGCGCGGCTCGCTCAGCGAGTTGGCCGAAACTGTCACGACCGGCGGATTGCCCGCCGTCACCTGTGCCACGTTCCAGTTGTCGGGCAGATAGCGCTTGTCGGTGAGGTTGCGCACATACCCCGCGATCGACAGGTGATCGTTGATGATCCAGTTGGCGTTGAGGTCTGCCAACAGCACTGTGGGCACGCGGATATAGGGCGAAGCACCGTCGAGCGCCTGTTGCACGGTGATGCGCGAACTGTCGTGGGCCGAAACGAAGCGCAGCGCGCCGCGCATCACGAACGTCGTGTCGCCCAGGTTCAGTCGGTGATCGTACGAAGCGGCAACCTGCCACGGCGGCGAGGGCGAAACTTCGTGCGTCGAGAAGTACGCCGCATAGATCCCGAAGTCGCCATAGCGCGCGTGGGTGTACGACCCGTTGAGCTGGAACGTGCCGCGCGCCCAGGGCCGCGCCTGCAGTTCGAACTCGAAGCCATAGGTCTTCACCGGCACGGTGATCGTCTGGAAGATGCGCAGCGGACCCGGAGGCGCCACGTTGATGCCTGCGGTCTGATAGCCGCCATAGTCGTTGTAGAACCCGGCAAGGTTGAGTTGCAGGCGGTTGTTGAGGAAGCGGTTCTTGGTGCCCACTTCATAGGCGGTGAGGGTCTGCGCCTTGAGCACCTGGACCTGGGGCACGCCGGCAAGGTCCTGGGTCAGCGAGGTGTCCCCCGGCGAGAAGCCGGTGGAGATCGAGGCATAGACCAGATTCTGCGGCGTCACGTCGTGTTCGAGACGCGCCTTGTAGGTCACGTTGTTGAACGCGGCCACGCGCTGCGGCCCGCTGAGCGACGCCGTGATGCCGGTGAACCCGGTGTAGTCCTGGTCCACTTCGATCTTGGTGTGGTCATAGCGCAGGCCCGCGGTCAGGCGGGTGTCGGGCGTGAACGAATAGGTCGCTTCGGCAAACACGCCTTCGGCCGTCGTTACCTTGTGGGTGTTCGACTTGAACAGATAGGCGCCGGCCGGCGGCAGGTCGAGATTGAACAGGTTGTTCGTCTCGCTCAGCGCGTTGCGATAGTACATGAAGCCGGCCTGCCAGCGCAGCTTGCTGTCGGTCGCCGTGCTGCGGATGCGGACCTCGTGGGTCATGAAGTTGTCTTTGGGAACATAGACGAAGTTGTCGATGTTCGGTCCAGGAGGGGCGCTGCGCGCGATCGTCGTGGCGTTCTGGTACCAGGTCCGATAGGCCGGGATATACGTCACCGCCACGGCGCCAAGATCAAGGTTGAAGTTGGCCCAGTACTGCCGGAAGTGATTGCGACCGGTGCCCACTGCCTGGGGCACGAAGACGAAATCGGTGGGCGAAGAGCCTTGGCTGACCGCGACACCGCCAGAGCGGGTCTGGTTGAATTCCTGGGCATAGCCCAGCAGCGCCGAAAAGTTTTCGGTGGGTGTCCACAGCAGTTTGCCGCGGAAGCTGGTGCTGCGGCGCGCGTCGCCCTGGGCTGTATAATAGCCATCGCGTTCGAAGTGGTTGCCCGAAACGCGCAGCGCCAGCTTGTCGGTGACAAGCGGCAGGTTCACTTCGCCCGAAAAACGCCGCAGGTTGTAATTGCCGATTTCGGCCGTGGCATTGACCGCAAACGCCTTGGAATCGGGATCGTTGGTGTGGATCGCCACCACGCCGGCGGTGGCGCTGCGCCCATAGAGCGTGCCTTGCGGACCGCGCAGAACCTCGACCCGGCCGATGTCGTAGCCGCCGCCGATCCCGTTGTAGACATCGTCGACATAGATCGCTGCGGCCGCCGCGGTCGACGTGGCGCTGCCACCCACGCCCGAGTTCGACTGGATGCCGCGGAACACCAGGCCCGTCGCCGCATTGTCGGTGCCGCCGGCCTGCGAGGTGTTCACCCCGAACGAGGCGCCGCCCGAAACCCCCGGAACGTCTTCCAGGATGTTCTTGAGTTCATAGCGGCCCTGGAGCTGCAAATCCGCGCCGGTGCGCACGCTGATCGCGGCGGCCGTGCGTTGCGCGGTGTTGAAGCGGCGCTCGGCCGTGACGATGATTTCCTGAAGGCCGGCGTTGCCGGTGTCGCTGGCCGCATGCTCTGGAGCGGGAGGCGTGCTTTCTTGGGCGAAAGCAGGCTGCGCAGCCGCTAGTGCCGCCAGCAGCGACGTCGACATCATATATGGGATTCGCTTCATTATCTTCCCCTCACGTTTCCTGACGTTCCCCGTGTCAGACTTGTTTGTTGGGCAGGACTGGGCGTCGTCTTTGCCGCGCCACTATCGACATGGGCCTAGCAAGCGGTGGCGGACAAGATAGATGCATGAATTGCGTTCTTGTCATGTTCGCACATGCGGTGTCCTGCCCTTTGGGACAGACAGCGAGTTTGAGTTTGACCACTTGGTTCAAATATGACTTTATAGTCCAGAAATGAGCATGAACGGGAGAGAGCACGCCTGACGGGGCACGGGTTGCGTGGACGTGCACAACGCGCATCCGGCACCTGCATCCAGTTTCACAGATCGACGCCTCTCGCCTCGCCGGCTTGGGCCGACTCGGCCGTGCCCACCGGTTTCATGGCCGGGCAGGGGCAGGGCCATCACCACCTTTTATTCACTCCAACACGAACGGAAGCATCGACATGACGTTTATTCCCGATCCCTCTTCGCGCTATCGCATGCCGATCATGTTCGGCCCTGCGCCCGGTCCGCGCCAGCATCCCGAAGGTCGCATGTGGACGGCCGAGGAAGCAGGGCGGATGCGCGCGCAATGGATGAAGGTTGCCTATCGGACCGATCCTGCCAAGCTCGAGAAGCTACTGCCGGTCGGTTTCAGCCTGCGTGGCGAACCGATCGTGTCGGTCAGCTGCGCCTGGTTCAAGGACCTCTACTGGCTGGCCGGCCGTGGCTATGGCATCCTCTCGGTCGATTTCCCGGTAACGTATCAGGGCAAGACCGAGCGGCTCGACGGGGCACTGTGCCCCATCATCTGGGAAGGCGCGCCCGACGCGATCATGACTGGTCGCGAAGAACTGGGCTTCCCCAAGATGTTCGCCAATTTCACCGACATCGCCTGGGACGAGGCCGCGGGCCACGCCACGTGCGAAGCCTCGTGGTATGAACACACCTTCTTCGATATCGAGATGTCGAATCTCGTGGAGGAAGCCAATCCGGTGAAGCAGTTGCCTGGCTCCAACGGCGGGGCGCAGATGTATTACAAGTACATGCCCCGCACGAGCCCGAATGGCAGCGAAGGCGCCGACCTGGCCTATGTCACCACCTCGGCGGCGCCGGCCGGCAGTGGCGGTGCGCAGGTCAATATCAGCTTTGACGAATTCGAGTTCCGTCGCTGGACGGGCAAGGGTGCGGTCAACTGGCACCGTGCCACGTTCGAGCAGCTGCCGCTTTCGTCCCACATCGTCAACGGCATCGCCGATCTCGACATCATCGAATATGTCGATGCCGAAATGGTGGCGTTCAGCGGCCCTGGCATCGGCGTGGCGATGAATGCCCACCGCGCGGTCGAGCCGGCCTGAGGCATCTCTACGGCGTGACGCGGGGCGGGGCCTGGTATCCAGGGTCCGCCCCAAGCCGCAGCGCTATTTTTGCCTTACTTGACCGTAATGTTCAAATATGACTAAATAGGTCAAATAATTCGGAGTCGCAGGCGGCATCGGCAGTTTTGCACCGATTCTGGCCCGTGGCCAAGGTTTCTGCCGGCATGGGCCGGCGCGTGGCGGCCGCGTTTCATTGCGGCGCCAAACGGAAGACCGGTCGGTTCCGGCACCGCAAACGGGAGAGTTCACGATGGGCATGACCTGGGGACGATTGATCGCCATGGCCGCCATTCCGGCAGGCATCGCCGGTTTCGTTCACGCGCAGGGTGCGCCGGCCACCGCGCCGATGCCACCGGCCGTGGCCATGGCCCCGGCCAGCAAGGATCCGGCCGCGGCGCCCGCGGGCCGCTATAACGTCGACTTGGAACATTCGTCGGTGGTTGCACGCGTGCTGCACCGTGGCATGTCCTACAACGTGCTGCGCTTTGGCGTGCGCCAGGGCACCTTGCAGTGGGATCCCGCCAATGCCGGGGCCATCGCGCTGGACGTGACGGTTGACGCCAAGCCCTTCTACGCTCCGATCGTCTACAAGATTCCCCCGGAAAGCGCGCAATCGCTCAATGTTGCCGCCTATCCCGAGGCTCGGTTCGTGTCGCGCAGCGTGCGCCAGACCACGCCCGGCCATGCGCTGATCGATGGTGACCTGACGCTGATGGGCGTGACCAAGCCCGCTACGATCGAGGCAGAACTCGTCGGCGTCGGTCGCTCGATGGAAGGGGCGCCAACGGCAGGCTTTACGGGCTCGATGGTTATCGACACCACCCAATTTACTCAGACGCAAATGTCGCGCATGGTGGGCAAGGTCACGGTCGTCCTCGACGCAGAATTCATAAAGGGCTGAGCCGAAAATCGGCCGGCGCGAGAGGACCTTGGGAGAAGGCGGAAAGTGGTTATGGCTGACCTTACGCGGGCAGGCGGCGCGGACGAACTCCAGCGCATCAGCGCCTGCATGCTTGGAGCGCTCGATCCGGCAAGTCTGGCGCACGAGGCGGTGCACGACATGGAGATGGGCCTGCTGCGACAGGGCTGGCCGGTGGGCCAGTCGCTCGGCGCGCTGCCCGACGTGCGCAAGCGCCTTGGCCTTGGCCGCCCCGCCTTTCGCGAGGCGATCACCATTCTCGAAGCGCGTGGCCTGCTCGACGTGCGGCGCGGGCCGGGTGGCGGGTTGTTCGTGGCTGCGCCCGCGCTCGAAGATATTGTCGGCGCGGTGCTGATGTATCTTGCGCTGGCCGGCGAAACGCGCGCGGCGATCGAGGAATTCCGGAAACTGGTGTGGCGCATGGTTGCCAGCGCGGCGATCCGCCGGCGGATCGCGCCGCTGGCGTCCACCACGCCGGGCGCTTCGCACGGCTTTGCCGTGGCGCTGGCCGAACAGACCGGCAACACGACGATGGTTCTGCTGGCACGGCTTGCCGAAATGCTGGTGCGCACGGCCGCCGGGCGAGAGGCGCCGGATGACGATGCGGTGTTTGCCGAAGCGGTTTGCAACGGCAATCTTGCCGCGGCCATCGCCAGGCTCGATGTGCTGGGGGCAAGCGACCAGGCGGCGTCACCGATCATTTCGCTGGAAATCGCGGAGCGGGCGTTTTCGCTGTCTGGCCGCAAGTCTGCCATGGCGCTTGCCGCGCGGCTGACCCGCGAGTTGAGCGGCAGTCCCGCCAGCCAGGAAGCCGAATGGCAAACCGCGATGCGCCTGGGTTATACCGACGCGGTGGTTCGCCAGGCGCGCCGCATCCTCCAGGACTTCGGCATCGTGCGCTGCCGCCAGGGCCGCAAGGGCGCCGAACTGGCGCCGCCGGCCGCGCCGACTGGGGTGATCCGCCTTTTGGCGCCCTGCCTCATGGCCAGCGCCACCTCGCCGCGCGACAATCGCGAGGCTATCTCCCTGCTGGTGAGCGGAGCGCCGGGCCTGGCTGCGGCGCGGCAGCTTGCCGGCCGCCTTGTCGCCCCGGCCTTGGCCGTGCCCAAGCACGATGCGTTCGAGGCCCTGACGCTCGAGAACCTGTTGCTCGATTTGAGCGGGAACGCCCTGCTGGCCATGGTCGTGCGCTCGCTGGGCGTGGCGAGCGTGTTCTTGGCGGCAGACCCGATGCCCCCGGTGGATCGCGGTGACGTGATTGCGCTCAACCGGCGCATTCTCGCGGCGATCCAGGCCGGTGATGTTGCCGCTGCCGACGCGCTTGCCCAGCTCAAGCTCGATGTCATGCAGCCCTTGCCCGAGGTTCTGCGCGCGGTGGCCTGACCGCTCCTGCCAACGAGATGATTCATCTAACTTCTGCGGCATAGCGATCTAGCATGCGGTCAACCTGACGCTCACCGTCATGGGGTGGGGGCAAGGATGGAACCGCACGACGAGCCAACGGCCCGGTCCTGCCTGCAAGGCGCCAGTCCGATTGCGGACTTTGCATGACCTGCGCAAGCGACCGGCCGATCCTGGCGGTGGCGCAGCTGTGCCGCCGTTATGAAGGGACGCGCCGGAAAGGCATCGTCCGTGCCGTCCATCCGGGGCCGCCCGTTTGGAGTAACATAATGATCACGTTGAAAAGAGCACGGCTGGCGGCGCCCCTTGCGGCGGTGGCCCTCGGCCTTTCCGCACCGGCGCTGGCGCACCACTCCTTTGCGGCCTACGACATGAACCGCACGGTGTCGGTCGATGGCACGCTCAAGGAATTCCGCTGGGGCGCGCCGCACTCCTCGATGGTGCTGATCTACATCGACAAGGGGCAGGAGCGGCAGATGTCGATCGTGGCCGGCAGCCCGCTGATGTTTTCCAAGCAGGGTCTGACGCCCCGCGATTTCCGCCGTGGTGACAAGGTCAAGGTGGTGTTCCACCCGAACATCAGCGGCCAGCCCGGCGGGGCCATGGCGAGCCTGCGCCTGCCCAGTGGCAAGACCTTTTCCGACGTCGAAGCCGCCCGCGCGGGCGGCAACTGAAGGATCCGACATGGCGATCGAAACCACCCGCGCGCGCCCGGCGCTGCGCGCCTTGCTGGCGGCTGTCCTGCTGGGCGGCGCTGCCCAGGCCGCAGCCCAGCCCGCCACGCCAGCGATCGAGGGGGTGTGGAAGATCGCCGCACCCACCACGACGCTCAAGCCTGTTGCCGGCGCCGTGCCGTTTACCGCCGAGGGCCGCAAGGCCTATGAGGCCAATCGCAAGCTGCGGGCGCAGAACAAGATCGACGACTATGACATCACCCTGTCGCGCTGCTCCAATCCTGGCGTGCCGCGGCTGGCCTTGTCGCCGATGCGTTTCAAGATCTGGTATCGCCAGGGCGTGGTGACGTTCGACTATGAATGGAACCGCGCGCTGCGCCAGATCAACGTGGGTGTGCCGCCCCAGCCCGATCTCTTGGGGCAGGGCCTGGTGCCCACTGCCACCGGCAAGTCCAAGGGACACTGGGAAGGCGATACGCTGGTTTCGGTGATGGAAGGCGCTTCCGACCGCACGTTGATCGATGATCTTGTCCCGCACGGATACGACCTCAAGGTGACCGAGCGCTATCGCCTGCTCGATGCCGACACGCTCGAGGATCGCATTACGATCGAGGATCCGGCCTACTTCACCCATCCCTGGGAAGCGGTGGTGACCTACAAGCGCCAGCCCGACGCGATCTTCCCCGAAGATGTCTGCCTCGACCGCATCACCGCCCACAAGCCGGCATTCCCCGGCTGAGGCGCCTGCCACCCGATCTGGAGCAAGTCTGCATGACGATCCCCTTTCCGTTTCCGGGCGGGCGGAGGAGCGGCACGGTCGCTTCCGCGCTCGCGTTGCTGCTCTCGGCAGCGTCCGCCCCGGCGCTGGCCCAAGGCCAACAACTGCCTGCCGGGCCACCGCCGGGTGTTTCCCCCACCCAGGCACCGCCGGCCGGCGGTGCTGATGGCCCGCCCGCGCAAGGTGGCCAGCTTCGCCTGCCACCCGGCGCTTCGGCCGGCCCGCCCGCTGCGGGCCCGCCCCCCGGGCCAGTCCTGACCCCGGCACAGAAGCTGGTGGCCGAACTGCCGCCGCCGGGGCCCGGTGTCCTGCCGCCGCGTCCGCCGCTGCCGGCCGATGCTGCCATGCCGGCGTCGGACCCGCGCGATTTCCAGGGCACCTGGTTCAACAACCAGCCGCTGCAGTTCCGTTCGCAAAAGGATATCTATGGCGCTCCGGCGCCCTATACGATGGAAGGTGCCAAAGTGCTGGCGCGGCGCGTCAAGTCGCTGGCAGCAGGCACGCCGTTCATCAATGCGTCCGCGATCTGCCGGCCGCCTGGCCCGCAGTGGCAGCGGGACCTGAATTTCCCGTTCCTGATCACCCAGACGCGCGATTACGTCGAGTTCGTGTTCGAGGAGTACCACGGACGCTGGTACATTTCGCTCGATCCGCAGCGCGCGCCTTTGCCGGCCGCCAAGCAATACATGGGGCGCTCGGTCGGGCATTGGGATGGCAACACGCTGGTGGTCGAGAGCAGCGATTTCCGCCAGGCGATCTGGCTCGACGTGGATGGCACGCCGCTGTCGGCCAAAGGCAAGCTGATCCAGCGCATCCGCAAGGTCGATGATGGCGGCCATGTTCCCTTCCTGGAAATTGCCACCACCATCGTCGACCCGACGTACTATACCGCGCCGTGGACGATCGTGCGCAGCTATGGCTGGATTCCGCACCAGGCCGTCTTTGCCGAATACAACTGCGAGGAGCAGGTCGGCGATCCCAGCGTCAGCCCCGATGCGGGCCTTGTTCCCGAGCCGCAGGAATGAGCCCGCTCCGCAAGGGCGCCCTGGCGCTGGCGCTTTCGGGCCTGTTCGCAGTCGTGACTTCAGCCGGTGCCCACCCGGCGCCGGCCGAGGCTGCGAACAAGCAACTGGTGCTCGAATTCTATCGCGCGCTTGACGAGGCGGATGCCGCTGGCACGACCCGCGAGCGCATCCGGGGCATTGCCGAGCGCTTCATCTCGCCCGACTATGTGCAGCATGCTGCAGGCCTGGCAGACCTGCCTGGACCGGGCAGCGCGCGGGACAAGTTGATTGCCATGTTCGAGGCGATGCCGGCAATGAAGGGCATGCCCCCGGCGCGCACCGTCGCGGTCATGGCCGAAGGCGACCGCGTCATGCTGTTGACCGCACGGGACCTGCCCGGCCCCGACGGCCGCCCGCGACCCACTTATATCTTCAACATGTTCCGCATCGCTCATGGCCAACTGGTCGAGCACTGGGACGTTGGAACGCCGATGCCGCCCGCAGGCGGCGGTGCACCCGCCCCGGCGCAACCGTAACGTGCTTGTTACGCCGGGCTTTGTTGCCTGGAACCGTAAATAACAAGCGTTGTCCCGCAGACTCGGTCATCGCTGCATGCGTGGAGGTGCATCCCGGCCGCTCGCGCCGCTGGCACTTCCGATGAACGCCGACTGCCTGCCAATCCCGAGGAACCCACCGACATGTCCGTCGAACAGTTCGCAAGCAATCTCTATAGCTCCGAGCTCAGCACGAGCATCCGTGAAGCCACCTGGATCATCCCCACGGTGCAGAGCATCCACATCATCGCCATTGCCGGCGTCGTCGGCTCGGCGATCGTGATGGACCTGCGCCTTGCCGGCGTGCTCGCCACCGACGAGACGCCCCAGGCAGTGGTCCGCCGCCATCTGCCATGGATGTGGACGTCGCTGGCGATCTTGCTGTGCAGCGGCCTGGTGCTCGGCATGGCCGAACCCTACCGCGTGCTGACCAACACTGCATTCTGGGCAAAGATGGCGCTGGTCTTGACCGGCTTCGTGCTCACCCTGCTGTTCCGCTATCCGATCCTGCACCCCGAATACCGGGCCGAGCACGCCCGCGCCGCTGCGCTGGTCAAGCCGCTGGCCTGGGCTTCGCTGGCCATCTGGATCGTGGTGATCTTCTGCGGCCGCTGGATCGCCTACCTGTAAAAAACGAAATTTGTCTGGAGGATAAGAGATGGAACCCGATGGCTCCGAAGGCGGCCTGCTTCAGGCGCTCTACGATTCGTCGATCGCCACGGCCATCCGCGAAAGCGGCACCCTGTTTCCGTGGATCGAAAGCACCCATGTCCTGATGATTGCCGTCGTGGTCGGCACCATCGTGATCGTCGACCTGCGCCTGCTGGGCTTTGCCTCGCATCGTCGTGGCGCCCGCCAGCTGATCATGGATATGCTGCCCTTTACCTGGGTTGCGTTCGTGATCGCGGCGATCACCGGCTCGCTGTTGTTCGTGTCCAACGCCACCGGCTATGCCGAGAGCATTCCGTTCCGGCTCAAGCTTGTGGCGATCGCCATTGCCGGGATCAACATGGCGGTGTTCCACATGACCGCCTATCGCAAGATCGGCGAGTGGGACGATCGCTTGCCCACGCCCATCAGCGCCCGCGTTGCCGGCGTCACCTCGCTCACGCTGTGGCTGGTGATCATCTTCCTTGGCCGCTGGATCGGCTACGCCTACCCGCTGGCCTGATCGCCTGGCACAATGCATTGCCCGAACGAGCCGGGCCGATCCTTCAAGGGGTCGGCCCGGCTTTTTTGCGTGCAGCATTGCGCAGGGGTGGTGTGCAGCACGGCAGGGTCCTTTGGCGTGGACGTTGGGTTGCCGCCTGATCGGCGTTGGGCAGGGCGAGGGTTGCTGTGCCCGTCCTGCGCGCAAGCTCGATCCGAGGCGAATGCCGGGCGCAGCAGCGGCACGGCGTGCGTATCCAATGGGGTGCCACACGGGTGGCGTGGCACTGCGCCTGGCGCGGCGCTGGGCGCAAAAAAAAACGCCCTTCTCCGAAGAGAAGGGCGCAGGTGGGAAGCGCCCCGGGTGGGGCAGGGAACAGCGGTGGTCAGCTCAGGCTGTAGCTGCGGCTGACGAACCAGTAGACGCCCTCGAGCACGAGAAACGAGGCGCACAAGTCAACGGTGATCGGGCGCGGCAGCGTAAGGCGATAGCGGCGCAGCACGGTGACCACGGCCACCAGCGACGAGACGACCGTCAACTGGCCGATTTCCACGCCCAGGTTGAACCCGACCAGCAGCTCGGCCAGCTTGGCTGGCGGGATCGATTCGTTGAGCAGGTCGGCCGCAAAGCCGAAGCCATGGATCAAACCGAACACCAGCGTGACGACAAGGCGCAGGCGATCGGCATCGCGGACATGGCCGGCCACCATCAGATAGTTCGAGGCAAAAAGCCCGGCGCCAAACAGCAGGGTAAAGGGCAGCAGGCCTATGCCCAGCAGCTTGAGCACGGCCATGCCGAACAGCGCACCGGCGGTCCACAGCGCGAAAAGGCCGGGCCGACGGATTTGCACGGCAAGGTTTTCCACGCCGATCAGCGCGATCGTCAGCGCCACCAGCGCGTCGATGAATTCGGCATGCGGGCGGATGATCCCGGTCACCGCCAGCGCCAGAGTGAGGCTGTGACCGATGGTGAACCCGGTGATCACGAAGATCAGGTCCTTGAATCGGCGCGAAATCAGCACGAGGCCGAGCAGGAAGCTCATGTGATCGACGCCGGTAAAGATGTGCATGATGCCCATCTTCACGAACGTGAAGAACCCGGCGCCCTCGATCTCGCCGCCCTGTGCGCTGGTCATGTCGATCTCGGTCGACTCGGCGGTCAGCACGTCTTCGGCGAAATCGCCCTTCGCCGTCTGGATCTGCGCCATGTTGACGTGGGTTCGCACGATTTCGAAAAATGCGGTGTCGTGCAGCACGATGCCTTCGCTCGACGGGCAATCGTAGAAGAATTCGACCCGGCGATAGCCGGTTGCCGCGGCAACCGGGCGGGGCTTGCCGGCGAGGGGGCAGGCTTTGCCCCCCGCGGTGGCACCCACCCGCGGCAGGAGGTAGCCGATCAGCTGCGGGTTGTTGGGTGGGCGTCCGTCGGGCGTCAGCCGGCGCGCTTCCAGATCGGCCACCGAAAAGGTCAAGTGGACGGAACTGCCATCGACCAGCCAGGTCGAATGCGATTCCGAGCGGGTGTGCGCGCTTGCGGCAGAAAACGGCGCAAACAGCGCAGCGGCCAGGGCCAGCAGTAGCCGGGCAAGGGGGCGCGGGCTCATTTGAGATCGGCCGCGATCTTGATATCGGCCCGTTTGCGCAGGAAGCGGTTGTTGCCATCCTGCAGGCGAGCCACCTTGTCGGCGATGAAATCACGCAAAACCTGGTCGCGCACGGCATCATACGCGGTCGGCACCGGGCGACGGTTGCGCACCATCTGCAGGATATGCATCCCATCGGGCGCCGGTTGCGGGTCGGAAACCGCGCCATCGGCCATCGTCCTGGCAATGGCGAACAGCGGTTTGCCCAGGTGTTCCTCGGCAGCAAAGTAGAATTCCTCGCCATCGTCGACACGGCCGGTCGTGCGCAGGCCGAGCGAGGCGGGCGTGGCCCCGGCGCGCAAAGAGGCAACGAGCCGCGCCGCATCGGTCCCGCGCGGGGCAAGCCATTCGTGCAGCGTCATCATGCCTTCGCTGGCATACTGGGTCCGATGGGTGTCATACCAATGGCGCAATTCGTCCTCGGCCGGCTTGGCCGTGGCGGCATCTTGCGCGATCTGTCCCTCGGTGGCCTGGACCAGCGCCTGGCGCACATCGATATCGTCGTTGGCCAGGCCCATTTCGATCCCGCGCTGGACGTAAAGCTCTTCGCGGATCATGCCGTCGAGCACGGCCTTGCGCTGGGCCTGGCTTGCCTGCGCATAAGGAATGCCGTGGAGCGCGGTGGTCTGGGCGATCAGGTCGGCGCGCAGCACCGGCACATTATTGACCAGCGCGGCGTCTTCGGCCGGCACCGATGCCGTGCGGGTGCCTTGCGCGGTGAACAGGCCATAGCCGGCGATGCCCAGGCCGATGAGCGCGCCGGCTGCGGCGAGCAGTAGCGAGCGTCGCGCCATGGGCTTGTCGAGGTCGCGGGTCCAGGCGCGAGGCCCGTCGGGTGAGGCAATCTGGTTGGTCATTTCCCGTCCTGTTCGGTTCGCGACAGCGAGGCCACATAGACCGCGACGCTGCGCAGCTGCGCGGGGGTGAGGGTGCGGCCGAATGCCGGGCTCGTGCCGGCGCGGCCATGCGAGATGGAGCGGCGGATATCGTCGGCGCGGCCGCCGTAGATCCACACATCGTCGGTAAGGTTGGGTGCACCGATTGCCGGATCGCCGCCCAGGTCTCGGCCGTGGCAGTCCCAGCAGCCGGCTTTCGAATAGACCAGCCGCCCGCGCGCGACGGCGGCTTCGTCGGTGGCCCGCGCGGTGAACGAGAGCAGCAACTGGGTCAGCGCCTCGATGTCGGCGGGCTTTTGCGGCGGCAGCGCTTCGGCCTTGTCGGGCACGGGCGAGGCATAGGCGGGCATCACCGCAAGGTTCCAGCCGCGCTTGTTGCCGGCGCGGATGCCATAGCGTGCGATGTCCTCGATCTGCGACACCGTGCCATCCCCATAAAGGCGGTCGCGGTCGGTCAGGTCGGACGCGCCGATACGGGTGTCACCCTTGCCGTTTTCACCGTGGCACGCGGCGCAATGCTGCGCAAAAACCTCTTTCCCGGCCTTGAGCGCGGTTTCGCGCAGCGCGGGATCGTCAAGGATCGTCTCAGGGTCTGCGCGCAACACGCCGGCAGCCTTGCCGCCGTGCGACATGGCGACGGCGATCGCCAACGTGCCGAGCGCGACCAGCGGCAAGATGAAGAGCAGGCGGCGCGCGCGCGGCGGCGCGGCTTTCGAAGATGGTGCGGTCATCGAACAGTCGGGTGGCTTTTCCCCAGTCTTGCGTCCAGCAACGTACAGTTATCTTCAGGTTACACCTTGCGTAACGGGCCCGAGCCGGGCGGTAAGCGGCCAAATGCACTTTGCGCTTGCCCGTGTCGGCAGGCTTGGTAGCGAGGGGGGATGAACTTGGCCGAGACCACGTATGGCGAACGGCTCGCGGCCGAGGCGACCCGCGTCCGCGAGAGCGGCGACCTGGGCCGGTCGGAACCGTTGATCCGCCTGTTCGACTACCTGCTTGCCCGCTCTCTCGAGGGGCAAACCCCGCGCGAGATCGAGATCGCGCAGGAGGTGTTTGCCAAGCGCGAAGATTTCGACGTCATGCTCGACGCATCGGTGCGGGTCTATATCCACCGGCTGCGGCGCAAGCTGGGCGAACACTATGCGCGTGCGACGGAAGCGGGCGATCGGCTGTCGATCCCGCTGGGTGAATACCGCCTTGTCCTGGCCACGCCCGAAGACGCCGAGGCGGCCGCCGCGGCACCGGCTGCCCTGGCCCCCGCGTCTCCTGTCGATGCAGCGCCACAGCCCGGCTGGCGTCGGCGGCTGGCCGATCGGCCCTTCGTCGCGCTTGTGATCGGCCTGGTGCTGCTCAATCTTGTCTGCTGGGCGATCTACAGCACGCGGCCGCCCGTTGGGGCTGGCCCGGTGCTCAACAAGCTGTGGAAGCCGCTGCTCGACAATCGCCGGCCGATGATGGTCGTGCTGGGCGATTACTATGTCTATGGCGAGGCGAGCGACGGGATCGTGGTGACTCGCCTGGTACGCGATTTCGCGATCAATTCGCGCGCCGATCTCGATGCCTATCTGCTACTCAATCCCGACAAGGTCGGCCAGAACATGGACCTTGACCTGCATTACCTGCCGGTCAGCACCGGGATGGCGCTTCGCAGCATTCTCCCCACGGTCAATGCCGCAGCCATGCGCAGTTCCGAGCGGCCGCCGGTAGAAGCCATGTCAGACGTGAAGCCCGACGTGTTCAAGGCCGCCAACATCGTCTACATCGGTTTCCTCAGCGGCCTTGGCCCCTTGCAGGATCCGCTGTTCCGCGCCTCGGGCTTCCGGCTGGGCGAGGATTTCGACGAACTGGTCGACAAGGCTAGCGGCAGACGGTTCCGGTCTGATTGGAGCCTGGTTGCGGCCGGAAAGGTGCCGCAACGCGATTATGGCTATATCGCCAGCCTGATCGGGCCAACCGGAAATCGCATCGTCATCGTGGCGGGCACGCGCGACGCGGCAGTGGTGCAAATGGCCGAGATCGCCGCCGATCGCGCGCAGCTTGATGCCATCGACACGCGCACCGGCGATGGGGCTTTCGAGGCGCTGTTCGAAGTGCGCACCCAGGGCAACCTCAACCTGGGCAGTTCGCTTGTCCTTGCCCGGCCCATCCGCGACGGCGGGATCTGGCAGCCTGGGGACATCGCGCCGTCGAGCCCTGTGCCGGCCACGCCGCCACGCCCCGCCGCCAGCGCAAGATGAAGCAGCGGCAACCCCGAAAAGCGCGTTTCATCTTATTCGTCACCGTACGAAACTAGCGTGACCCGATCCCGCTAGCGCAGACCTTCTGCACAAACGAGGCAGGGGAGAGCGATGGACGGCAGGCGGTTTTCGGTGGCGCTGCGGGCCGGGTGCGCTGGGGTGATGGCCCTGGCGTCCTTCCTCGACCTGGCGGGCTCGGCGCTGGCGCACGATGTGGCCCAAGGCGATCGTGGGTTCCTGGCGCTGACCCATGGCATCCAGCCGGGTCCCTTCGCTTATCTGGGCGCCAAACACATGGTGACGGGCACGGATCACCTGCTGTTCCTGGTGGGGGTGGTGTTCTTCCTGTTTCGCTGGCGGCAGGTCGCACTCTACGTATCGCTCTTCGCGCTTGGTCACAGCGCTACGCTGATCCTCGGCGTGCTTTTGGCGCTGCCGGTCGATCCGCGCGCCGTCGACGCCATCATTGCGCTTTCGATCGTCTACAAGGCGCTCGATAATCTCGATGCCTTCGCCCGCTGGTTTGGGTGGCGGCCCGACCCGCGGCTGATGGTGCTCGGCTTTGGCCTGTGCCACGGCCTGGGTCTTGCCACCAAGCTGCAGGATCTCGGCCTCGCGCGGGACGGGCTGGTGGTCAATCTCGTCGCCTTCAACCTGGGGGTCGAGGCGGGCCAGCTGATGGCGCTGGGCGCCATCGTGCTGGTGATGTCGTGGTGGCGCCGCAGCCCCCGTTTCCCTCGCCAGGCGCTGGTCGCCAACGTCGCCCTGATGACGGCGGGTCTTGTTCTTTTCGGCCAGCAGATTGCCGGTCTCATCGCAGGAGGTGCCGCGTGACCGTTTCACCCGAGCCGCTATCGCGGCGTGGTCTCAATACCGCCGTGGCTGCCGCCGTCGGTATGTCCGCCCTGATCCTCGTGGTGGCGGTGCTGCCCGCAGAGCGGGGGATCGACGTCACCGGGCTGGGCCGCGTGCTGGGCCTGACGCAGATGGGGGCGATGAAGTTTGCCCAGCGCGATGGAGCCGGGCTTGCCGCCACTGCCACGGCGGGTGACAGCGTGACGACCTTGCCCGATGGCGCGCGGCAAGTGCGCATGGCGATCGGCCCCTATGGAGGGCGCGAGGCCAAGGCGGTGATGGCCGCCGGCGTGGCAATGACCTATCAGTGGGCAACCGACGGCCAGCCGGTCGAGTTTGAATTCCACGGCGATCCCGAACGGCCGGCAAGGCCGGGCGATTACACCTCCTATGCCCGCGGGACGGCATCGCATGGCGAAGGTCGCTTCACAGCCGGATTTACCGGGCGTCACGGTTGGTTCTGGAAGAACACGGGCACCAGCCCGGTGGTGATCACCGCGACGGTGCGCGGCCCTGTCGAGCGTTTCGCGCCGCTTGGCGGACCCACTGCCGGGGCGACCACCGCCGCCGCGTCTGGAACGGTTGGTGATGCCACGCCCTATGACACGCGCCTGCCGATGAAGCGCTTCATGGCCGAGGTGATGAGCCACGCTGCGCAGCAGACATGGAAGCGACAGGGCTATGTCTCGGACGACAAGGGCCTCCGCTCGCTGTTTCCCCGCACCGACCAGGAGTGGCAGGAAGCGCGCAACGATGCGCAGATGCTGGCCGAACTGAGCAATGTCCTGCTCATCCCTGGGCGCCGCGTGGACCAGCCCGCGTGGACCGAAGCGGTACTTCGCCTGCGTGCCGCGGCGCTGCGCGTTGCCGAGACCACGGGGCGCCGCAACGACGATACCTATATGGCCGCCGGCATGGAAATTAACGATGCCTGCAACGCCTGCCATAAGGTCTACGCGCCTGGCGTGGACTAGAGTGTGAATTCATGAATGGCGCCCCGAGGTTTGAGGCCAAAGGCCGCGTTGCGACGGGGGCTTTGGTTCAAATCCCGACGGGACGCCGAAATGGCTTCTATCTCAGCCCGAAGTGCCCCTTGCAAAGGCAGCCAGTCTTCGCGGCGTTCGCTTCCGCCCGATATGCTCGCCGTTTGTGGTTCACCACCTAGACACAAAAAGGGTCGCCGGATTTATGTCCCGGCGGCCCTTCATTCTTGCGGGTGGGTGATCAGGCGTCGCGCCGGCGGCGCAGGCTCATGCGCTGCAATTCGGCCTGGCCATCAAGGAACTGGTGCTTGAGCGCGGCACCGATGTGGAGCAACAACAGCGCCAGCATCAGGTATCCGCCCACCTTGTGCCAGGCGGCGAATTCCTCGTGCAGTTCCATCTGCGGCTTCACGCCGCCGGGTTCGCGGCCGATCTCGGCAATCGGGGTGATCGCGGGCAGGGGCACCAGCCACCAGATACCCGGAGGCGGCGGCGGACCGCCGGGACGTGCGCCGGGGCCGGGGGGCGGCGGAGCCTTGGCTGCGCCCGGGGCCGGTGCGGCCATCGGCGATGCGCCCATCGCCATCCGCGCGACCTTGGCGCCTTCCGACCCGACCGGCGGATGGGCCGAAAGGATCGCCCAGCCCGACAGCGGCATCAGCACCATCCCGGCGTAAAGCAGGAAGTGAGCAAGATGGGCGGCGTGCCGCTCCCATGTCTTTGTTCCAGGCGCATGCGCGGGCGGCTCGTGCATCAGGCGCCAGACGATGCGCACGATCGTCAGCGCGAGCACGGTGAGGCCGGAGGACAAGTGCGACGTGATGCCGAACGCATAGAACGGCTTGTGTGCCTTGAACCAGGCCCGGCCGATGTCCCAGACCAGCAGGCCGCTGACCAGGTTGTAGATAATGAGGATCGCGATTGCCCAATGGAGCACGATCGCGACGCGGGTATAACGCTGGCCATCCTCGGCGGCGTTCGCTGCCATTCCTTATCCTCCGTCCCGTGATTGATGAGCGCCGTTTCCGGCCTTGGTTCGTCGTGCCCAGGGCCGCGCAGGATCGTTCCTGTCCTGGCCGTCTTGGCGCTAAAAATGAACTAGACAGTCATCATTGTACAAACTAGTCAGCCAAAAGCAAGGCGCGACGTTCCCGCCGCCAAGGCCGGGCGCGATCCGCCGCGGCCGCCTGCGGCAAGGCTGCGCCACCGCTCTGGGACGATGATCTGAAAGGACTGCGAACGATGAAACTTGCCAGGTTTTCCGTTGATGGCCGCACCCGCCTTGGCAAGGTGGTTGGCGACCATGTCGTCGATATCAGCGCGGCCGCGCCCGGTGCCGGGGATTCGATGCGCGCCCTGCTGGAAGATTTCGATGCGCTGCGCAGCGCAATCGATGCGCTGTCCGAACCTTCGTTCCCGCTGGCTGACGTGACTCTCGAAGCGCCGATCGGCGATCCCCAGAAGTACCTGGCGATCGGCATGAACTACCAGTCGCATGTCGACGAAGCCGAAGCGGCGGGCGTGACTGCGCCCAAGACCCAGATCTGGTTCAACAAGCAGGTGACCTGCATCAACGGGCCTTATGCCGAAGTGGAAGTGCCGCGCTCTGCGCCCGACATGGTCGACTACGAGGCCGAACTCGGCGTCGTGATCGGCAAGCGCTGCCGCCATGTCTCGCGCGAGGACGCCCGATCGGTCATCGCCGGTTACGTGGTGTGCAACGATGTTACCGCGCGCGATTGGCAGTTCCGTTCGCCAACCTTCACGCTGGGCAAGTCGTTCGACACGCACGGCCCGATCGGTCCGTGGATCACTACCGACGACGAAGTGGCCGATCCGCACGCGCTCACGCTCACGCTCGAACTCAATGGCGAAGAGCGCCAGCGTGCCTCGACCGGCGAGATGATCTATGACATCTACGACCAGATCGCTTATCTCAGCCAGGTCATGACGCTTGAGCCGGGTGACCTGCTTGCCACCGGCACGCCGGCCGGCGTTGGCATCGCGGGGCATCGCTTCATGAAGGCGGGCGACGTGGTGCGCGTTGCCGTGGATGGCCTGGGCCATATCGAAAACCGCTTTGCCGACGCTGGCTGAACCAGGCCAAGCAATGCAGCACGACTGCACAACGGGAGAGAGCACGATGAGCGTTGCACAGATCGAAACCCCGGCGCCGCGCAGTTTTGCGCGGCGCAACCCGGTGACCGGTGACGTTGCCACCCTAGCCCCCGCGGCCACGGTTGCCGATGCGCAAGCGGCCTGCGATGCGGCCCAGGCCGCCTTTCCCGCCTGGGCGGCGATTGGCCCCAATGCCCGCCGGGCGTTGCTGCTGAACGCGGCCACCGAACTCGAAGCGCGCGCACCCGACTTCATCGCCGCGATGATGGGCGAGATCGGCGCAACCGAGGGTTGGGCCGGGTTCAACCTCATGCTGGCCGTGGGCATCGTGCGCGAGGCCGCGGCGATGACCACGCAGATCGGCGGCGAAGTGATCCCCAGCGACAAGCCGGGGTGCATCGCGATGGCCGTGCGCGAGCCGGTCGGCGTGCTGCTTGGCATCGCGCCATGGAACGCGCCGATCATCCTGGGCGTGCGCGCGATTGCAATGCCGCTGGCTTGCGGCAACACCGTGGTGCTCAAGGCTTCCGAACAGTGCCCGCGCACCCACGCCCTTATCGTCGAAGCCTTTCAGGCTGCCGGCCTGCCGGACGGGGCGGTGCAGATCGTGACCAATGCGCCCGAGGATGCCGCAGAAATCGTCGGTGCCTTGATTGACCATCCGGCCGTGCGCCGGATCAATTTCACCGGCTCCACCGCCGTTGGCAAGATCATCGCCACCCGCGCGGCCGGCCACTTGAAGCCCTGCCTGCTCGAACTGGGCGGCAAGGCGCCGCTGATCGTGCTGGAAGATGCTGACCTGGATGAAGCGGTCAAGGCCGCGGCCTTTGGCGCGTTCATGAACCAGGGACAGATCTGCATGAGCACCGAGCGGATCATCGTGGTCGAAGCCGTGGCCGAAGAGTTTGCCAAGCGCTTCAAGGCGAAGGTCGAAACCCTGGCCGTGGGTGACCCGCGCGAGGGCAAGACCCCGCTGGGCGCGGTGGTCGATGCCAAGACCGTGGCGCATTGTCGCTCGCTGGTCGACGACGCGCTGGCGCAGGGCGCCACGCTGCTGGTCGGCGGCGAAACCACCCACAACGTGCTGATGCCCGCGCATGTCGTCGATGGCGTAACGCAGGGCATGAAGCTGTTCCGCGATGAAAGCTTTGGTCCGGTCGTGGGCGTAATTCGTGCCCGCGACGAAGCCCAAGCAATCGAACTGGCCAACGATACGGAATATGGTCTTTCGGCTGCGGTCTTTACCCGCGATACTGCACGCGGCCTGAAAGTGGCGCGTCAGATCAAGTCGGGCATCTGCCACGTCAACGGCCCGACGGTGCACGATGAAGCGCAGATGCCGTTCGGCGGTGTCGGCGCGTCTGGCTATGGGCGCTTTGGCGGCAAGGCCGGGATCGACAGCTTCACCGAGCTGCGCTGGATCACCATGGAAACCCAACCGGGCCACTATCCGATCTGATCGCCGCGTCGCGCGATCCTGGCTGACAAGCGCCGTCCCCGCCACTAGGTGGGGGCGGCGTTCGTCGTTTCGGGGCTATCAATGTCTTTTGAATAAAATTCATATTCCATAGATAGTTACGAGAACGAGGATTGCGTTACAAAACGTCGATCGCAACGGTAAAGTGCATGCGTTCCCGATAACTTGCCCCCAAGGCGATGCCTACCAACCGACGGTGTTCGCCGCGGCTGCCGCACAGGCACGCCGGCCACGCCGTCAAAGAACACCTGAGGGGATGAAGTCTTGCACACCTGTTTGCCTCGCCGCGTCGCATCGGTCGCGGTCCTCGCCATGATGCCGATGGCCGCCATGCCGGCCTTCGCCGAGGAAGCGGCAACGCCAGCCCCGGATGCAACGCCCGCCCCGGATGCAGCGTCCGCACAGGCTGGGACCAGTGGCGCCGACATCGTCGTGTTCGGCCGCGGCGAACTGAAGATCGGCACGGCGCAATCGGCGAGCGAAGGGACGATTAGCGGTTCGGACTTGCTGGTGCGGCCGCTGTTGCGCACCGCCGAATTGCTCGAGGCCGTTCCTGGCATGGTCGCCGCGCAGCATTCGGGCAGCGGCAAGGCCAACCAGTATTTCCTGCGCGGCTTCAACCTCGACCACGGCTCGGACTTCACCACCTACATCGATGGCGTGCAGATGAACGTCCGCACCCACGGCCACGGCCAGGGTTATCTCGACCTCAATGGACTGATCCCGGAAATCGTTGCGCGCGAAGATTTCCGCAAAGGGCCCTACCGCGCCGATGGCGGCGACTTTGCCATGGCCGGCGCGGCCTACATGACCACAATCCGCAAGTACGATGCCCCGTGGATTTCGACGGAGATCGGCTCCTATGGGCATCGCCGGCTTGCGGCGGGCGGCACGCTCAAGACCGGTGATGGCGGCCTGCTCACCGCGGTTGGCGATTTCCGGGTCTATGACGGGCCGTGGCAACAGCCCGAGCGGCTGCGCCACTATGCCGGCTTCGTCAAATATGTCCGGCCCGTTGGCGCCGGCGAACTCGACGTGACGCTGCATGGCTATCGCGGCACCTGGCGGCCGACCGAGCAGATCCCTGAGCGGATCATCGGCTCGTCGTTTTGTGCCAATGCCTACTGCTCGCCCGATCCCACCGCGACGGGGGAAACCACCCGCCTGATCGGCAATGTTGGCTACACCGGCAAAGACTGGCGCGCCAATGCCTATTTCCAGTACTACAACTGGAACATGTACTCCAACCCCGAGTACTATGATGCGGCCGGGCAGAGCGCACAGATCCACCAGGTCGACCGGCGCAAGATCTACGGCCTGACCGGCAGCCGGGACTGGACCGTTTCCGATCGCCTCGCGCTGACCATCGGTACCGAAAACCGCTATGACGATATCGGTCGCGTCGGCGTGCTGCACACCGATGCCCGTCGCCTCGTTGCGTCGCAGGGCACTTATTCGGTGGAGGAAGCGTCGGCAGCGCTTTACGCTTCGGCCACCTGGCGTCCCCTTTCGGGCTTGCGCGTCATTGGTGGCCTGCGCGGGGACTACTACCACTATTCGGTCCATGCGCTCGATCCCGAGGCCGTGGCCCTGGGGCAGGGAAGGGGGAACGACGCGATCCTCTCGCCCAAGCTGCAAGTGGCCTATCAAGTCGGCCCCCACGTCGAGCTCTATGCCAGCTGGGGGCGCGGCTTCCACTCCAACGACGTGCGTGGTGCAGTAACGACCACGCCGGTGCCCGTGCTGGTGCCGGGAACGGGCAAGGAACTGGGCGCGCGCTTCCAGCTCGGGCATTTCAGCCTGACGGCAACCTATTGGTGGCTCGACCTTGGCAGCGAATTGAAGTTCGTGGGCGATTCCAATGCCGTGGAACCCACCGCTGCCAGCCGTCGACGCGGCTATGAACTGGTGGCGTTCTGGCGCCCGGTGCCGTGGCTTGCGCTCGATGGCAACTACACCGCCAGCCATGCCCGCTACGACAACGGTCAATACATTCCCAATGCCTTTGAAAACGCTGCCTCGGCGGGTATTTCCGTCGTCGATGGGCCGTGGGAAGCCAGCGTGCGGTTGCGCCATCTCGGGCCCTATCCGCTGGTCGAGGACAATTCCCAGCGGGACAAGGGCAGCAACGTCGTCAACGTCCGTGCGGCACGAACCTTCGGCGCCTTCCAGGTCTATGGCGAAGTGCTCAACGTCCTGGCCAGCAAGGACAAGGACATCGCCTATTGGTACCAGTCCTATATTCCCGGCTTCGATGCTGCCCCGGTCGAGGGGCGGTTGAGCCGCGTCGTCGAGCCGCGCACGCTGCGCATGGGCGTTCGCGTTCATTTCTGACCGATTGAGGCACCTAACATCGCCCGCGCTGAAAGGGCAATGAAACAGGCAAGCCGCCGCGACGCGTGGTGCGTGTCGCGGCTGGTTCGAGCAGAGGGATAGACCAGAGTGAAACTCGCAACATTCGAGGCCGGCGGCGCCGAACACGTGGGCATCGTCAAGGACGGGGCGATCCTGCCCGTTCCCGGGGCACCGGCCATGATCGACCTGATCGCCGGGTTCGACGCCTGGCAGGATCGCCTGCGCGCGCTTGAGGCTTCGGAAACGGGGTGGATCGTGCTCGACACGGTGCGCCTGCTCGCGCCGATCCGCCGTCCTGGCAAGATCCTCGCCATCGGTCTCAACTATGCCGACCACATTGCCGAGTCCGGCCGTCCGCGGCCCGAACAGCAGATGTGGTTTCTCAAGGCGTCCAGCTCGACCTCGGGCCCGTTCGACCCGATCCCGCTGCCCAAGGCGTCGCCCGATAGCGTCGACTATGAAGTGGAGCTGGTCGCTGTGATCGGCAAGGGCGGGCGCAACATCAGCCGCGAAGACGCACCTGCCGCCGTCTTTGGCTATTGCGTTGGCAACGATGTGAGCGTCCGCGACTGGCAGGGCCATTCCCCGCAATGGTCGGTTGCCAAGTCGTTCGACGGGCATTCGCCGTTTGGTCCGTGGATTACCCTGGCCGACGAGATGCCCGATCCCCATGGGGCCGCGATCACCTGCACGGTGAATGGCGAAGTGCGCCAATCGTCCAACACCGGCAACCTGGTGTTCGATGTGTGGGCGCAGATCGAGTATCTGTCGCAGGCGATGACGCTGGAGCCGGGCGATATCATCTTCACCGGCACGCCCGGCGGCGTGGGCTGGGCCCGGCGTCCGCAGGCGATGTTCTCGCCCGGCGATGTTTGCCGCTGCGAGATCGCCGGCCTTGGCCATATCGAAGGCGTTTGTACTCCGGATTGACCGGTTCTGCCTGTGGCCCGCACGCGCCATGCGCACCCCGGCAGGTGCGGACGCAGGCAGAAACCCATTGGCGGTGCATTCGGGGGGACGCACCGCCAATGGCGTATTGACCGGATTGGTCAAAAATGACTATATAGTTTAATTAACTTGAAGTCCGGCGCGGACACCGTCAGCCGGGCAATCCCTGGCCCGCCGCCCGATCGCGGGGTCTCGGCCGGCCCATCGCGGAGCGAGATATCATGAGCATCGCCAAAGCCTACGACGTCGCCTATGTGCGCTTTCGCGCGCCCGACCTCGACAGGATGCGGGCGTTCCTGCTCGATTTCGGCATGGCGGATTCGGTGGCCGAGCAGGAACCCGATCGCCTGTTCATGCGCGGCACCGGGCGCGCACCGTTCCTTCATGCCACCGAGCGCGGGGAGCCCGGCTTTGCCGCCCTTGGTATCTGGGTGCGCGATCGCGCCGATCTTGAAGCGCTGGCGGCGCATGACGGCCTTGAGGTTGAACCGCTCGACGCGCCGGGGGGCGGGTTGGTGGTGCGCCTGACCGATCCCGACGGTTTCTGCATCGAGGCCGTGGCCGAACAGGAAGCCCTGCCGCCGGTCGATCGCCGGGCGCCCTATCCCGATGCCTGGAACCACGCCGGGGAATATCCGCGCGTTGGGCGGTTCCGCCGGGTGCGCCAGGGGCCATCGCATGTCATGCGCCTGGGGCATTGCGTGTTCGGGGTGTCGGACTTCCGCCGCTCGGAAGAGTGGTACAAGACTCGCTTCGGCTTCGTGACGTCTGACGAGATCCAGCCCGAGCCGGGCGTGGCGATCGGCGCATTCATGCGGGCCGATCGCGGCGACGAACCTTGCGACCATCACACGGTGTTCCTGTTCTGCCGCCCCGGCGCGCCGCCGCAGTTCATGCATTCGGCCTTCGAAGTGGCCGATGTCGACGACCTGATGGCCGGTCATGATTACCTGATGCAGGCCGGGTGGCATTCGCACTGGGGCGTTGGGCGTCATATCCTGGGCAGCCAGGTGTTTGATTACTGGAACGATCCCTGGGGCCACGAGATCGAGCACTGGACCGACGGCGACCAGCTGCGTGCGGCCGATGGCGGCGGCATCGCCGGGCTGGAAGAACTGCTCGGCGGGCAGTGGGGGCCGCCCAATCCGGTGATCAAGGAACTGATGAAGTAACAACGCGTCGGGCGCGCCGTTGAGCGTCGATCCCGGCCAAACGAGAGGAATTGCAATGCCAGTCGCACTGATCACCGGGTGCAGTTCGGGCTTTGGCGAGGCCATGGCCCTGGCATTCGCCGAACAGGGCTACCAGGTCGTGGCCACTATGCGACGGCCCGAAGCGGCGCCCGCGCGCCTGCTGGAACTTGCCGTGCAACGGCCCGCCGATATCGTGCTGGCGCCGCTCGACGTGACCGATGCGCGCCAGCGCCAGGAGGTTGTCCAGCTCGCGCTGTCGCGGTTCGGGCGCATCGACCTGCTGGTGAACAACGCGGGCGTTGGCGCGCGGGGGGCGGTGGAAGACACGCCTGACAGCCAATGGCGCGCAATGTTCGACACCAACCTGTTCGGGCCGCTCGAACTGGTCCGCCAGGTACTGCCGATCATGCGCGCGCAGCGCAGCGGGCGCATCGTCAACGTCACGTCGGTTGCGGCAATCATGAAAACGCCGTTCATGGCGGCCTATTGCGCCAGCAAGCACGCGTTCGATACCGCCACGGCGGCGCTCAATGCAGAGGCGCGCAGCTTTGGCGTGCGCGTGGTCAGCGTGATGCCGGGGCCGTTCAAGACCGCGCTGCCCGCCAAGTCCCTCGATCGGGAACCGAGCGCGCCTTATGCCGAGAC
Organism: Novosphingobium rhizosphaerae; assembly: GCF_050920675.1. Taxonomy (NCBI): domain Bacteria; kingdom Pseudomonadati; phylum Pseudomonadota; class Alphaproteobacteria; order Sphingomonadales; family Sphingomonadaceae; genus Novosphingobium; species Novosphingobium rhizosphaerae. The sequence goes on along the minus strand of NZ_CP137861.1, from coordinate 3,258,225 downwards.
CGGCGCGCGCTTCAACGCCAATTTCGACGCGCTGGAAGCCAAGGCACCCGAAGACCTGACCCCGGTGGTCCAGGCTGCGATCGCTGCGGCCACCGATCCCGATCCGCGCCTGCGCTACCTTGCGGGGGCAGAAGTCGTGCCGATCCTGCCACCGATCCTCGAAGCGCTTGCCCCGCTCGAAAAGATCGCCCTGCATCTTACCGGACAGGGTTGAAGGGGCGCCAATGAAAGACCGGCTCCGGGGGCCTGCGCCGAACCGCCGCACCGTGCTCGCGGCGGGATTGGGCGTGGCCCTTGGGGCAGGCCCCGGGGTGGCTGCGGGTGAGTCCTCTCAATCACCCGGCCGGCCGTCCCGGGGCCGCTTCGATCGTGCCGCCTACGCCCGCTATATCGCGCTGATGAACGCGGGCGACCTGCGCTTCGTCGATTACTATGCCGACGACGTCCGCTTCGTCATGGGGATCCGTGGCAGGGCGGACGTTCGCGCATTCTATCAGCGGCAGCAGCCTTTCGTGCGCGAACGGCTGGACGTGCTGTTCTTCTGTGCAGACGCCCACGGTGCGGCTGCGCAAGTGCGCAGCGAAATCCGCTGCATTCGCGATTGTGATGATCATGGCCTGTTCGGCCGCGCGTTGCGCGCGGGGGAGCGCCAGGTGATCCGCGGGTGCCTGCTCTATTCCCTCAATGCCGCCGGGCAGATTGCCGCGGTGGGCGGTCCCCCGCCGGAAATCCTGGAACCCTGGCATTCCGCTGGCTGAAACTTGGGGCCGGCCGGGTTTGGCCGGCCCCACGTTCGAACTGCGGGATCAGGCTGCTGCGCGCGCGCGGCTGCGCAACTGGCTCACCAGTGCCAGCGCTGCGGCGCCAAGGCAAAGCAGGCCGAGCGTTTGCAGCGCGGCCGGCAGGCTTCCATCGTGATACCCGCGCATGAAGGCAATGGCCTGGGTGCTCAGCGGCTGGCCGATCCACCACCCGCTCATGAACAGGCCCGTGCCGCGGCCGCGCACTTCGAACGGCAGGCTGCCCATCGCCAGAACCACCAGCGCCGGCAGCAACATCCCCGAGCCGACCTGGTTGACGACCAGCCACAGCGTGAACGCGCCGGTGGCCGGGGCATGGTTCATCAGCACGTAGGACACGCCGAGCAGGCCAAAGGCGGTCAGCAATTGTGTCGCCGGCGCAAGCCGCGCGGTGAAACGGCGATAAAGCAGCGTTCCGGCGGCCACGGACAGCCCGGCCAACCCGCTGAACAAGCCGAGCGCGCTGGCCGACGTCACCCCGTGGTATTCGCTGAGCATCGCGCTCACCTGAATCTGCATGGTGAAGAACATCGTCCCGCCAAAGATCGCCAGCAGCGAGATCGGCACGATCGCTTTCCAGGGAAAGCGCACGCCCGGCGCTGCGGCTTCTGCAGCCGGCTCGTCGTTGCGGCTCGGTTCCCAGGTCCAGATCACCAGGGCGAGGGCGAAGACGATCGAGACGCCATAGGCGGCGAACGCACCGCGCCAGCCAAAGCTGCCCAATGCCCCGCCAAGCAGCGCCAGCACGATCGACGCGACCGAGGCAACCGCAGTCTGGTTGGCCAGCCATTTCTCGCGCTCGCGCCCGTGGAAATAGTCGCCGATCAGCGTGGTGCTGGAAATCACGATCAGCGCTTCCATCGCGCCGAGCACCACGCGGCTGGCGATGATCGTCATCAGGCTGTCGACGAAGATCGGCACCATCCCTACCACGGAATAGACGACGAGCGCGCCGATGCAGGTCTTGCGCCGGCCGAAGAAGTCGACGACGACCCCCGCCACGGGCGACAGCAGCGCCACGCAAAGCGCCGGCAGCGTGAGCATGAGCGGGACCAGGTATTCGACCCCGGGTACCGCGTGATAGTGCGCCATGATCTGCGGCAGCACCGGGACGAGCACGATCAGGCCCATCACCGCCATGGTGATGGGCAGCAGGAGCAAGATGCCCTGCAGCGTGCCGGCTTGGCGTCCAGCGACGGTCATTGGTTTTGGCTCCCCTTGCGAAATCTGGATACGATGCGCGGGCCGTCGCAGCCGCGAGGCGGCATGCAGACAGTCGATCGCCAGACTCTAGAGCCGGGACGGGTGCCGAGTTAGGTGTACAGATTTGCGGATAAGCCCACGATGCGCCCCGGCAGCACTGCATGCCGGGCGCATCGTGGGCCTGATCCTTGCCCGGCGATCAGGCCGGAACGTCGGCCGGACGGGTCAACGTGCGGCGCAGGGCGTTGCGCCAGCCATCGATCAAGGGCTGGCGGTGCGCTGCGGGCATGGCCGGGCGCTGCACGTCGCGCCCGGTCCAGGTGCGGGAAAGATCGGCAAGCCCGCTCCACACCCCGGTCGCCAAGCCGGCGTGGAACGCGGCGCCCAGCGCCGTGGTTTCCAGGTTGTGGGGGCGTTCCACCGGCACTTGCAGCATGTCTGCCAGAAACTGGCACAGCCAGTCGTTGGCCGTCATCCCGCCGTCCACGCGCATGGCGGCCGGCACTGCGCCGCTGTCGCGCGCCATCGCTTCAAGCAGGTCCCACGATTGATAGGCCACCGCTTCGAGCGCGGCGCGCGCAAGATGGGCGGGCGTGGCATCGAGCGTCAGTCCATGGATTGCGCCGCGCGCGTCAGGGTCCCAATGCGGCGCACCCAGGCCGACAAACGCTGGCACCATGTAGATGCCATGGCTGTCGGGCACGCGGGTGGCCATGTCGTTGGTTTCGCGGGCATGAGTGATGATCCCAAGCCCATCGCGCAGCCACTTGATCGCCGCGCCGGCCACGAAGATCGACCCTTCGAGCGCATAGGTCGTCTTGCCGCCCAGCCGATAGGCCGGCGTGGTCAGCAGGCGATTTTGCGAAACCGGCGCGGTTTCACCGGTGTTGAGCAGCATGAAGCAGCCCGTGCCATAGGTGGATTTGGCCATGCCCCGCTCGAAGCAGGCCTGGCCGAACAGCGCCGCCTGCTGATCGCCCACCAACCCCGCGATCGGAATGGACGTGTCGAACAGATCGGGCGCGGTGTGGCCAAAGATGCCGCTGTTGTCGGTCACTTGCGGCAGGATCGCCATCGGCACGCGCAGCAGCTGGCACAGTTCTTCGTCCCACTGCTGGCGGTGGATGTCGAACAGCAGCGTGCGCGAGGCGTTGGTGATATCGGTGGCGTGCACGGCGCCGCCGGTCAGCCGCCACAGCAGGAAACAGTCGATCGTGCCCATCGCCAGGCGGCCGGCCTCGGCATCGGCGCGCGCGCCGGGCACGTTGTCGAGAATCCAGGCCGCTTTGGTGCCCGAAAAATAGGGGTCGAGCAGCAGGCCGGTGCGGCTGCGCACCATGTCTTCCAGCCCCTGGTCCTTGAGCGTCTGGCAGGCCGCGGCCGTGCGGCGATCCTGCCAGACCACCGCGTTGTAGACCGGACGGCCCGTCTCGCGGTTCCAGATCACCACGGTTTCGCGCTGGTTGGCGATGCCGATGCCGGCAATATCGGCCGCTTTCAGCCCGCTTTGCGCAATCGCTTCGCGCGCGGTCTCCACCGTATCGCGCCAGATGTCCTCGGGATCATGCTCGACCCAGCCGGCCTGCGGGTAATGCTGGGGAAATTCGCGCTGGCTGGTCGCGCAGGCGCGGGCATCGGCATCGAACACGATGCAGCGGGTGGACGTGGTGCCTTGGTCGATCGCAAGGATATGGCGGGGTTGGGTCATGGGGTCTTGTCCTGTGAGGCGCCGCGATCGGCACGAAAGGCGGGGAAGGGTCAGGCCGAGGCTGGCAGGAATGGGCGGATCGCGGCCTGATAGAGCCCGGCACCGATGATCCCGCCCAACGTGGGCGCCGCGATCGGTATCCACCAATAGTTGTCGGGCGCGGGGAAGGCGGCCGGCCCCCAGCCGGCGACGAAGCAGAACAGGCGTGGCCCCAGGTCACGTGCCGGGTTGAGCGGCCAGGCTTCAAGGAAACCGCCGCAGGCGCCGATGCACGCCACCAGCAAGCCGATCGCCAGCGCCCCGGAATTGGCCATGGGCGCCTGGGTATTGGCCTGGTCGGTGATGGCAAAAATCCCGAGCAGCAGGATCGCGGTCAGGATGACTTCATCCCAGAAGGCGTGAAACGGCGTAATGAATTGCCCGGGGTGGGTAAAGAACACGCCAGCCGCGCCGCCCGCGCTGCGGGTCAGCCCGTGGACGGCGTTGTAATGGTCGATCACGGGCTGGAACAACTGGTAGACCAGCACCGCGCCGGCAAAGCCGCCGGCGATCTGGGCCGCGATATAGAGCGGGGCCTTGCGTGCCTCGAACCCGCGGAACAGCACGAGCGCCAGGGTGACCGCCGGGTTCGCATGCGTGCCCGAAACGGCGCCCGTGACATAGATCGCCAGCGTAACGGCGAGGCCCCAGGCGATGCACACGCCCCAATAGGCGGTGGCATAAGGGCTTGGGTCATAGAGCGTGATCATCGCTGCTGCTGAATCGCCCAGCGTGATGATGATCATCACCGCAATGAATTCGGACAGCAACTCTCCGACCAGGCGTTTGCGCGGGCTCATGGCGATCCTCTGTGCGGGTTGAGCGAGCCGCTTTTGCAAGGCCCATCGTTACCGAGCCAAGGTGGTAATCGCTTTGACCGGCGCGTCAAACGAAAAGTTCGTTTTCGCGCATTTCCTGTCTGGAGGCGCGATGTAGACTGTGGTGCTGAGGTGGTGGAATTTATAAGAACGCATCTATAATTCAATAAAAACAGTAATTTAAAATGAGTTTTCGAAGCATTGCCTATTGTGGGTGTGGCGGGGCTTTGTGCGCTAACGCGCGCAGTGTAATTTCGAAAAAGTGCGAAAAGACGCGAAAGTGCTCGATCTTCGCGCCGGAATCGGTTATCAACCTGCCACCGATGGCCTGCGTGGCAGGCGGCAAAGGCATGACCATGACGCGCGATCCGCTCCTGAACTCGTATGACCTGCTGATCGTCGGCGGCGGTATCAACGGCGCCGGCATTGCGCGCGACGCTGCCGGGCGCGGCCTTTCGGTCTTGCTCGTGGAGCAGGACGATCTCGCGGCCCACACCTCGTCGGCCAGCACCAAGCTGGTGCATGGCGGCCTACGCTATCTGGAATACGGCGAATTCCGTCTGGTGCGCGAGGCCTTGATGGAGCGCGAGCGGCTGTGGGCCATGGCGCCGCACATCATCTGGCCGCTTTCGTTCGTTCTGCCCCAGCGCGGGGCCCTGCGCCCGGCCTGGATGGTGCGGCTGGGCTTGTGGCTTTACGATCATCTGGGCGGGCGCAAGCGTCTTCCCGCAACGCGCTCGGTCGATCTTGCGCGCGGCCCGCTGGGGCAGGGACTGGTCGACGCGGTCAAGGGCCGTGCTTTCGTCTATTCCGATTGCTGGGTTGAAGACAGCCGCCTGGTGGTGCTTAACGCCATGGATGCGCGCGCACGCGGTGCCACCGTGCTGACGCGCACCCGCCTTCTCGCGGCCCATCGCGAGGATGGCCATTGGCTTGCCACGATCCGTGACAGCGACGGGCAGCAGCGCCAGGTGCAGGCGCGGGGCATGGTCAATGCCGCCGGTCCTTGGGTGGCCGAAGTGCTTGGCCGGATTGCCGGCGCGCCGCAGGATCGCGCCATGCGCCTGGTTCAGGGCAGCCATATCGTTTTGCCCCGCCTTTATGACGGGGATCACGCATTTCTGTTGCAAAACAATGATCGACGCGTGGTTTTTGCCATTCCTTATGAGCAGGATTTCACCCTGATCGGCACCACCGACGAAGTTTGGGGCCAGGCGCCGGGCCGCGCCACGATCAGCACCGCGGAGCGCGACTATCTGCTCGATGTGGTGCGCCGCCATTTCACCCGCCCGGTGGGCGAGGCCGATATCGTCTGGACCTATTCGGGCATCCGCCCGCTCTATGACGACAAGGCCAGCAACGCTTCGGCGGTGACGCGCGACTACGTGCTGGATCTGGACCAGCGCGAGGGCCAGGCGCCATTGCTCAGCGTCTTTGGGGGCAAGATCACCACCTACCGCAAGCTGGCCGAGCATGCGCTGGAAAAGCTGGAAGCGGCATTTCCCCAGGCCGGCCCGGCATGGACGGGCGGCGCCACTCTGCCCGGAGGCGACTTCCCCGCCGAGGGTTTCGGCGAACTGGTGGACGCGTTCTGCCGCGAGCGGCCGGGCCTGCCGCGTGCCTTGCTTACCCGCTGGGCGCGCGCATACGGCACGAATGCGCGGCAGCTTTTTGCCCAGGCACACAGCATTGCCGATCTTGGCGAGGATTTCGGGGGCGGGCTTCATGCCGCCGAACTGGCCTATCTGGCGCAACACGAATGGGCCGTGAATGCCGAAGACGTGGTGGCGCGGCGCAGCAAGTTGCTGCTGCGCCTTGCGCCCGAGGCGTGGCCGCGGATCGATGCCTGGCTTGCCCAATGGCGGGAAGCGCGCCAAGGGTAAGGCCACGTTCGATCCGGCCGCATGGTGCGGCCAAGGCTTGGAGTTGCGATTTTGGCCGATCTTGCTGCGATCAGGCACAGGAGCCTTATCGAATACCTGCAGGGTGCGCGGTTTGCCGGGGTTGAAGAATTGGCCGGCGTGCTGGGCGTCACCCAGCAGACCATCCGCAAGGACCTTGATCTGCTCGCCAGCCGCCATCTGCTCACGCGGGTGCGGGGCGGCGCCATGCTGGAATCCCGGCTCGACAACATCGGCTATTCCACCCGCCGCGCCATTGCCGCCCATGCCAAGGATGCGATCGGGCGCAAGGCGGCCGAACTCCTGCCCAACAATGCCTCGCTGTTTCTGAACATCGGCACCACCACCGAAGCCGTGGCACGCAACCTGCTGGATCACGAGCATCTGCTGGTGGTGACCAACAACCTCAACGTCGCCGATATCCTGGCCCAGAACAGCCGCATCGAGGTGATCGTGGCAGGTGGGCGGCTGCGCGCCAACGACCGGGCCGTCATCGGCAGCCTGACGGTCGATTTCATCAAGGGTTTCAAGGTCGATTACGCGGTCATCGGGACCAGTGCGCTCGACGCCGATGGCGATCTGCTGGATTTTGACATCAACGAAGTCACGGTTAGCCAGACGATCATTGCCCAGGCCCGCAAAGTCATGCTGGTGGCCGACGCGACCAAGTTCGAGCGGCTTGCCCCGGCACGGATCGGTTCGCTTTCCGACATCGACCTTTTCGTCACCGACAGTATGCCGCCCGAGCAGCGCGCCGGCTTGGTCCAGCGCCACAATGTGGAAATCGTTCTGGCATCGTGATGCAGGCGCTAGGCTAGGCCCTGGCGGCGGCTGGCAAACGCGTGTGGCCTGGGCGCCAGGTCAATAGACGTCGCGTTTGTAACGCCCGGCTTCTGCCAGCGCCTGCAACTGCTCTTCCCCCAGGATCGCCTGGAGCGCCGCGTCCACCCCGCTGGCCATGCCCTCCAGGCTGCCGCAGACCAGGATAGTGGCGCCTGCTGCGACAAAGGCGCTGATCGCATCGGCCGCTTCGCTGACGCGATGCTGGACATAGCGGCCGCAATCGGGATCGCGCGAAAACACGCGATCCAGCCGGGTAAGGGTGCCATCGCCCAGCCATCCCGCCAGTTCCTCGGCAAAAAACGCCTCGTGCGCTTGCGTGCGCTCGCCATAAAGCAGCCAGTGCCCTTTGCAGCCCGCCAGGGACTGGGCGCGCAGATGGGCGCGCAAGCCGGCGATGCCGGTGCCGTTGCCGATCAGGATCAGTGGCTGCCCGTCGCAGGCGGCATGAAATGACGGATTGCGGCGCAAGCGAGCCGAGGTGGTCGAGCCCAGCGGCAGCGTTGCCGTCAGCCACCCGGATCCCACGCCGAGCGTTCCATCGGGCTTGATGACCTGGCGCACGACCAGATCGAGCGTGCCGTCCGCGCCGATCGACGCGGCAGAATAGCTGCGGACCGGTGCACCGGGTGCGGCTGCGTGCACTTCCACGATATCTCCGGCCTGCCAATCGGCGGAATGACCGCGCGGCGGCTGGAAGCGCAGATGAAAGACCGGGGCCGCCGTGCTCGCCGGATTGAGCACCGTGCGATCGACCAGTCGCCACTCGGCAAAGGCGGGCGCTTCGCCGCTCGCGATGTCCGCCGCGCCGAGGGATTTGAGCGCTTCCTGCCAGCCTTGCGCGCCATCGCCAGCGCGGCGGTCGAGTGCAACCAGCGGAAACAGCGGCCGTGCCGCGCACCCAGACAGCCAGGCATCCACCTCGCTGCCGAACGCGCAAAACGCGCCGTATTCGCTGTCTCCGATCGCCAGGACGCCATAGCGCAGATCGCCAAGATCGGGCCGCGGCCCCCGCATGACTTGGCGGGCAAAGCCGCGCGCCGCATCGGGCGCTTCGCCATCGCCATATGTGCTTACCACCAGCAGTGCGCGGCTTGCCTGCGCCAGGTCCGCTGCGGTGAGCCGGCCCATGGATACCACCTTGGCGCCCACGCCGCCCTGCGCCAGCGCATGGGCGGCGGCATGGGCCTGCGCGGCGGCAAAGCCGGTCTGGCTGGCATAGGCGATGAGGATCGCGTCCGGACCACCATTGGCCTCGGGCGCGACGCGGGCGAGGGCCTTGGCCGCGCGGCTCTGCCGGCGCCGCGAAAGGTAAAGCAACAGTCCGGTAACCGCGAACAGCGGCATGGCCAGGCTGGTGACCAGCATCACGATCCGCCCGGGCAGGCCGAAGAACGCGCCCCGGTGCAATTCGAACATGCTTTGCGTGATGACCGTGCCAAGCGGGCGCCGGGCATAGAGATCGCGCTTCACCAGCGTGCTCGCGGCCGGATCGTAGGTAAAGATATCCGTCTGGCGCAGATGCCGGGCATCGGCGCGGCGCGCTTCGAAGCGGATGTTCTTCATCGGGCGATCGGCCGGTGGGCGGGCAATGCGCACCCAGGCATAGTCATCGCCGGTCGCTGCGCGGAACTGTGCCCAGGCGAGGTCGACCGGCGGACGCGGTGCCAATCCTGGCGCCCGCTTGCCGGCCGGCTCGTCGTCGGCCCCTACTTTGCCGGTCATCACCTGCGTCACGCCCTGGCGATACCAGTCATAGCTCCACCACAGGCCGGTGAGCGCGCTGAGGAGATAGAACGCGAGCATCCACGTGCCGATCACCGCATGCAGCGCACGCCACAGATTGCGGCCGGTCTTGCGGCGGTCGAGCACCAGCCAGGCCCGCCAGTCTGACGCCTGCCGCGGCCAGCGCAGATAGAGGCCCGACAGCGCGAAGAAGATCAAGGCAAGCGCGCTGAATCCGGTGATTTGCCGGCCCGGCCCTTTGCCACCGCCGGGAAGGGCCAGCCAGCGGTGCAGATGATCGATCGTTTCGAACACGGCATCCGCACGCCCCGGCCCCAGCCAGCGCCCGGTGGCGCGATCGACCTGGCCTTCCAGGCGGCCCTGGCCGCTCGCGGCATTGAGGCGGACGCTGTGCGACCGGGTGCGCGGCATTTGCCAGTCCAACCGGGTCACGCGATAGCCGGGCTTGGCCGCTTCGATCCGTGCGATGAGCTGGTCAGGCGAAAGATCGGGGGCGGCAGGAACGCCCGGAGCAAACAAAGCCGGGTCGACCGCTTCGCGAATCTCGTCCTCGAAACTCATCATCGCGCCGGTCACGCCCATCAGCGCCAGGACCAACCCAGCCGTAATCCCCAGCAGCCAGTGGATTTGAAACACGATGCGCTTGGTCACGACAACCCCGGTCAGGGCACGCCCGATGCGCGCCGATGGCGCCGCTCTAGCAAGGCTCGGCAAAAATGCAATTGCAACCGATTATCATTATTAGTATCGGGCCGGCGACACGTCACAGCATCGGGGACATACATGAGCATCTGGTTGATCGCGGCATCGGCTGCCACCATGGCCGCCGGCGGCGCCGAGGCTGCCCCTGGCGACCAGCGCGGCGAGCGCCAACTGGACGAAGACATCGTCGTCACCGGGCAACGCCCCTCATTCAAGACCGAGGTCGTGCAGGTTGGCGCGTTTCGCAACCAGTCCGTGCTCGACACGCCAGCGACAGTGGCCGTCATCCCGCGCGCGCTGCTCGATGCGCAGGGTGCGATCGGGCTGGAAGAGGCGCTGCGTAACACCCCCGGCGTCACGCAGCAGGCGACCAGCCCCACCACCAGCAACAATTTCGTTTCGCGCGGCGTGCTGATGAATGCGCGCACCAATTACCGCCTCAACGGCGGGTTGCAGGTCATCAACCTCAGCCCGGTGCCGATCGAGAACAAGCAGCGGGTCGAACTGCTCAAGGGCGTTTCGGCGCTCTATTATGGCATTTCCACGCCTTCGGGCATCGTCAACGTCGTAACCAAGCGCGCCGGAACGCAGCCGATCAACACGCTGACCATCAACGGCGATGCCGAAGGCAGCGTTGGTGCAGGCGTTGATTTCGGGCGGAAGATCGGTGCCGAGGGACAATTCGGCGTTCGTCTCAACGCGTATGGCAGCCACATCGAAACCCCGATCAATGGCGTCAACGGCTATCGCTATCTCGCCAGCGGAGCATTCGATTGGCAAGTGAGCGACCGGCTCGCGCTCAAGCTCGATGTGGAACACTATCGTCGCGCAACCGACGAGCCGGGCGGCATTTCGCTGGCCGCGTTCCAACTGCTCAAGACTGTTCCCGATCCTCATGCCCGGTATGCGCCGGTGAACGCGCCGTATCGCACCTGGTCCACCAATGTGCTGGGGCGCGCGGACTATGCGATTGCCGGGGATTGGTCGGTGCGGGTTGAAAGCGGCCTTGCCACCTCGCGCCGGCAGCGCGCACGCGCGGATTTCAGCTTTACCAGTGCGGCAACGGTGGCCAGCGGGGCTGGGCGGATCGCGGGCAACTACACCCCGGACCAAAGCTATCGCAATGAGTATTTGCGCGGCGAAGTGGCCGGTTCGGTTGAAACGCTGGGCATCCGTCATGAATTGCTGCTGGGGGCGGCGCGCAATCGCCAGGTGCAGGATGACCAGCACCAGCAAAGCTATACCAGCGCGGCGCAAAATTTCTATGTCGCGCCGTCGTATAGCTTCGACACGCTGACGTTCACGACCACGCGGCTTGCGGCCGGGAGCGTCAACATCGACACCGGTTTCTATGTGCTCGATACCGCGCACGTGGGCGAGCGGTTGCTGCTGATCGGCGGCGTGCGGCGCGTGCTCTACGACACTGAAAATCTGGACGGCAGCGGCCGTTATCGGATGACGGCGTGGACCCCGACCGGTGGCGTGGTGTTCAAGCCGACGCCGCGGTCGAGCCTCTATTTCACCTATATCGAAGGACTGGAAAGCGCCGGCACCGCACCCGATGGTACGACGAACCAGGGCGAAATCATGCCCCGGTGATCAGCCGCCAGTATGAAGCGGGCGCGCGCGTCGAGGTGCTTGGCGCCCTTGCCAGCCTGGCCTGGTTCCACATCGATCGCGGGCTGTCCTACACCGACCTTTCCAGCGGATCGCCGGGCACATACGTCACCAATGGGCGCGCAGTGCACCAAGGGGTGGAAGCATCGGTGCAGGGCCGGTTGACGCGCACCGTCTCGGTATCGCTGGCGGGGCAATATCTGCGCGCGGTCCAGCGTGAAACGGGCAGTGCAGCGCAGGATGGCAAATGGGTGGACAACACACCGCGCTGGTCTGGCTCGGCGTTTGTCGAATATCGCCCGGCCGCCTTGCCGGCGCTGGGCGTGAGTGCAGGTCTGTTTTACACCGGAAAGCGCTATGCCGATGCCCAGAACCTGTATGTGATGCCGGCCTATACCACCTATAGCCTGGGCGCCGATTACAAGCTGCGCTTGCCCCAGGGCCGGGCGCTGACACTGCGGGTCAACGGCGATAACATCACCAATACCCGCTATTGGGCAACCGGTGGCTCGGTCTTCTACGTGGGCCTTGCCCGGCAGGTTCGCTTTTCGGCGAGCATGGACTTCTGATCCAGCCGCGTGGCGGCCGATCCGTTGCGGCGCCGGTTTGGCGCCGCGACAGGATCGGCCCGTTCACACGGTCGATCCGATCATCGTATCGAACCGCGGCGGAAAAGGTTGACGATGGCAAGCAGCACCACTGCGCCGGCCAGCGACACCAGGAACGTGGTCACGGTAAGCGGCGCATCGTTGATGTCGCCGCGCGCCAGGATCAGGCCGCCAAGGAATGAGCCGACGATGCCCACCACGATGTTGAGGACGATGCCCTGCTGCCCATCGGTGCGCATGATCACGCTTGCCAGCCAGCCGATGACGCCGCCGACGACGAGCCACATGATAATTCCCATAATCGTTCTCCTGCGCTTTTTCAGGCGATCGGGCCATTTTGCCTGATCACGATGGTAGCCAAGATGAACCCCAGGCCGGTTGCGATGTTCCTGTTTTAAATCGCCTTGCAGAAATAAATAAAACGCCGCGATATTTCGGGGAGTATTTACGGAACTGAAAATATAAATCCGTGCTGATGCAACGATAAAATCATGCGATCGTTGTCTGGTTGCTCCAAGCGACACTTGCCCAACCTGGTCAGGGCGTTTGCAGCCAATGTGCAGACGTTCGCCGGCATGCCCAGCCGGTGCGGGTTTGCGAGGAACAACACCATGAAACGTGCAATCGTCTCCGTCGTACTTTCGACGGCCATGCTCGGCGTTCCCGTGCTCGCCCAAGCCCAGATTGCGGCCCAGATTTCCCCCTCGATCACCACGCCGGCCACCACTGGCAGCTATTCCAGCACGCAGGTGGGTGTTTCGCCGGTCCAGGGCCTGGATGGGCCGGCATTTTCCGCCGCGGCTTCTGACGCAAACCTGTTCCAGATCGCGGCCAGCCGCCTCAGCCTGACCCGTTCGCAACGCAGCGATGTCCAGGCCTATGCCCGGCGCATCATTGCCGAGGCGGGCACGTCGCAAGACACGCTGCTCGCTTCGCTCAACAACGATCAGCGCAAGATCGCCAAGCCGACCACCCGCTTGTCAGCCAATCGCGCCGCAATGCTCAAGATGCTGCGCAAGACCCCGCGCAGCGGCTTCGACAATATGTACCTGACGCAGTCGGCCAAGGTCCAGCAAGGCAACTGGGCTGTCTATAAGGGTTATGCTGCCGACGGCGCAGACCAGTCGCTCAAGCAGGTTGCCGGCAACGGCGTGCCGATCATCGAGCAGCAACTGACGCAGGGCGACGCGCTGCTGCCATCGGCGCTCGCCGCACACTGACCGGCCTTAGCCGCCCGGCCTGATCCCCAGAGGGCCGGGCGCACCATCTGCCCTCATGCCAAGCGGGAAGACTGACATGGATAACCAACACGATATTTCGGTCCTCAACGGGCTGATCGCGACGACTTTCGACAGCCTCAAGGGCTTCGACGATGCCGCCGAACATGCCGATAGCACGCGCTATGCGGCGATTTTCGCCAAGTTTGCGCAAGAACGCACCCAGGTGGCCCAGGCGCTTCAAGCGCAGGTCCGCGTGCTGGGTGGCGATCCTGAAGATGGCGCCACCTTGCTGGGGGCAGCCCATCGCGGCTTCATGGATCTCAAGCAGGCGCTGCTCGGTCGCAACGACCAGGCGATCATCGAGGAAGTCGAGCGTGGCGAGGATCATATCAAGGCCAAGTTCGAATACGCGCTGGACGATACCGAATTGCAATCGGGCACGCGCGACGCCGTTCGCGAAGCGTTCCTCTCCGTTCAGGCCGGGCATGACCAGGCCAGCGCGCTCAAGCACGGACGCGAATGAACGGGCCAGGGGCGCGACGGCTGGCGGATTTACGCTGCCAGCCGCCCGCTTTCATCGAAAGGATCAAGGCCATGGCTTTGGATGCACAACCTCTTGCCGCACCTGCCGGCTCGATTGCCCTGATTTCTGCCGATGACTTGCGGGGCAAGGCCGTGCACGGCCGCGACGGCGACAAGCTGGGCACCATCGCCAAGCTGGTCCTGGACGAACGCAGCGGGCAGATCGCCTATATCATCCTTTCCACCGGTGGCTTCCTTGGCCTTGGCCAAAGCTATCACCCCGTTCCGTGGTCTGCCTTCCAGTACGACGACGGCCAAAGCGGCTATGTGACTGCGATCGACAAGCGGCTGCTCGAGGGGGCACCCAGCTTCCGCCCCGATTCCGCCCCGCTGTTCGACGACGCCTATGGCCGACGCGTGACCGACTATTATCGCGCCGCCGGCCGATATCGTCGCGTTCTAAGCGGTCGGCGCCTGGGCGGCCGTGGCAGGCGGCGTCGCTGCGCAAGGGGCAATAAGTCTATCAGCAATGCTCGTTGGCCAACGCGGGCGGTTGGGCGCAGGCAAGGGCAAGACAGACAGGGGAACTCGATCATGCCCAAGCCCATCCGCGCCGCTCTTGGTAGCCTTTTGGCCATGGCGACACTGGCGCCAGCCCACGCGGCACCGGTTGCACTCGCCCGCGTCCATGCCGGCGCCTTGCCCATCGACGCGCACCTCGATCTGCCCGAAACGTTCGATCCGGGCCGCGCCGATGCGTCGGGGCAGGGGCAGTTCAGCCTGGCCCAGGCGCGGCAGGGCGGGTTGAAAGGGGCGGTGATCGCGGTCTTCGTGCCGCAAGGAGACGATAGCCCGGCGGCCCAGGCCGCTGCCACAGCCGGTGCGCTGCGCAAGCATACGATCATCGATGCCTTGGCCAGTTCCTATCCCGATCGCGCCGCGCGGGCGCTCACCCCGACAGATTTCCGCCGCATTGCCAAAAGCGGCCGGCTTGCGGTGATCGAAAGCGTGGTCAACGGCGGCGCCTTTGTGCGCGATGCGGACGACGTCGATCCCTGGGTGCGGCGCGGCGTGCGCGTGTTCGGCTTCGTTCACGCCGGGCACAATGCGCTGGCCGACAGCTCGCGCCCCGCACTGGTGCGTGGGGAAGGGGTATCACGCTGGGGTGGGCTGTCGCCTGCGGGCAAGCGGGTGCTGGCGCGGCTCAACCAGCTTGGCGTGCTCGTCGATGTCTCGCAACTGAGCGACGCAGCCTTTGCCGATGTGCTGGCGCTCAGCACCGCGCCGGTGGTCGCCACCCATTCCGACTTGCGCAGCCTGGTGGACAACACCCGCAATCTTACCGATGCGCAGCTCGACGCGCTCAAGGCCAAGGGC
Organism: Novosphingobium rhizosphaerae; assembly: GCF_050920675.1. Taxonomy (NCBI): domain Bacteria; kingdom Pseudomonadati; phylum Pseudomonadota; class Alphaproteobacteria; order Sphingomonadales; family Sphingomonadaceae; genus Novosphingobium; species Novosphingobium rhizosphaerae. The sequence goes on along the minus strand of NZ_CP137861.1, from coordinate 3,243,124 downwards.
GGGGTAATCGCGATCAATGCCTTCAGCGCCTATCTGCGCCCACGCGATCCGGCCTTTGCCCAGCGCATCGTGGCCCTGCAGCAGGAATTCGGCATTGCCGATGGCAAGGCCACGCTGCCTGCGGCAAAGGCCGCCGAATACGACCGGCGCTATCACGCGCTGCGCGCCGAAGAGCCGCGTGCCAGTGTCAAGGATCTGGTCGATGCAGTCGATCACGCGGTGCGGCGCATCGGCATCGACCATGTCGCCCTGTCGAGCGATTTCAACCATGGCGGCGGCATCGTCGGCTGGGAGGATGAAAGCCAGGCCCAGGCCGTCACGGCTGAACTGGTGCGGCGCGGGTACAAGCCTACCGCGATCGCCAAGTTGTGGAGCGGCAATTTCCTGCGCGTGTGGCAGGCGGCAGAGGCGAGGCGCACCACGCCCCGCTGATCGCGGCCACCTATCGCGCTGGGGACGGCACCGCCAGGCCGAGATGATCGCGCAAGGTTGGGCCGACATAGGCGCTGCAGACCAGCCCGCGCCGTTGCAGGATGGGGACGACATCGGCGAAAAAGCGGTCGGCGCCCAGCGGCCCAACTTGCTCAGTGGCCAGCCTGCCCTTTCGCGCAGCGTGTGGCGAAAGTCTCCGCCACGGATGGCGTCGGTTGGCGGCGGAATGGCGCCAGCCGCCGTGGTGAATGCCATCGGCGGTGACGAACCGGGCCAGATGCATGGAAACTTGCGTTTTCAGCGGGTTTTCTTGCCCGATGCGCCATCCTGGCGCGGCTGGCCAAGCACCAGGCCCAAAGCCATCGGCACGAGGAAGGCCAACGCTTGAAGCGGATGGAGCGCCAGGCCGACGATGCCCGGTCCGGGGCAAATTCCGGCCAGGCCCCAGCCCAGTCCGAACAGGACGGAGCCACCGATCAGCGCGCGATCCACGCCGCGCCGGGGCAGATCGGGCAGGATCCCGCCATCCAGCGCCTTGCCGCGCCGGCGCGCAAGCGCGAACAGCGGTGCGGCGACGGCCAGCGCGCCACCCATCACGAAGGCGAGCGTGGGGTTCCACCCCTGCAACGGCGTCAGGAAACCCAGGACTCGGGCCGGATCGGCCATGCCCGAAATCAGCAGGCCGAGGCCGAAGACCAGGCCGGCGAACAGTGCGTTGGCCGGCTTCATGCCAGGGCCGCCACGATCGATGCGGTGATCGCGGCCACGGCCATGAACGTGACGACCGCCACCAACGATCGCGAGGACAGCCGCGACAGGCCGCAGATGCCGTGGCCGCTGGTGCAGCCATTGGCAAGGGCCGTGCCGGTGCCCACCAGCGCGCCGGCCACGATCAGCTGCAACCAGCCAAGGCTGGCATATCCGGGGGCAAGGTCATGCGGCCAGGCCAGCCGCGCGATCAGGCCGGCGGCAAACAGCCCGGCCAGGAACCACAAGCGCCAGACCCGATCGGGGCCCTGAAGCGCCAGCCGCGCAATGCCGGCAATGCCAGAAATGCGGCCATGGACCAGCCACATCGTGCCGCAGACAAGCCCAATCAGGGCACCGCCGGCCAGCGCCGGGCCAATGGCGGGGGTGATGATGCTCAAGCGGAACCCTTCCTGGATTAGGCGAAAAAGCTGTTGGCGGGCCGCGCCAGGCCCAGGTGATCGCGCAAGGTTGTGCCGGTATAGTCGTGGCGAAACACGCCGCGGCGCTGCAATTCGGGCACGACCTTGTCGGTGAAGTCGAACAGGCCCTGGGGCACGAACGGGAACATCACGTTGAAGCCGTCCGAGCCGCGCTCTTCCAGCCATTGTTGCATTTCATCGGCGATTGTACGCGGTGTGCCGACAAAGGCCAGCCCGGCATAGCTGCCCGCGCGCGCGGCAAGCTGGCGGATCGTGAGGTTTTCGCGGCGGGCCAGCGCAATGGTGCGCTCGCGCCCGGATTTGCTGGCGTTGGTTTCGGGAATGTCGGGCAGCGGACCATCGGGATCGAAACCGGAAACATCGTGCCCCAGCATGATCGACAGCGAGCGGATGCCGCTGTCGTAATGCACCAGGCTGTCGAGCAGGGCGCGCTTGTCCTGCGCTTCGGCTTCGCTTTCGCCCACGACCACGAAAGCGGCCGGCAGGATCTTGAGGCTGTCAGGATCGCGGCCGAGCGCGGCCATGCGGCCCTTTACGTCGGCATAGAACGCTTGGCCGTTGGCCAGGCTGTCGGCCGCGCCAAAAATCACTTCGGCGGTTTCGGCGGCCAGTTGACGGCCCGCTTCCGAAGCGCCCGCCTGGACGATGACCGGCCAGCCCTGGATCGGGCGGGCAATGTTGAGCGGGCCTTTTACGCGCAGGAACTCCCCCGCGTGGTCCAGGGTGTGAACCTTTGCCGGATCGAAGAACACCCCGCTCTCCACGTCGCGCAGAAAGGCATCGTCGGCCCAACTGTCCCACAGGCCGGTGACCACCTGGTGGAACTCGCGCGCGCGGGCATAGCGCGTGGCGTGTTCCAGGTGATCGTCCTGCCCGAAATTCGCCGCGGTTTCCGGATTGCCGGTGGTCACGATGTTCCAGCCGGCGCGGCCGCCCGAAATGTGATCGAGCGAGGCAAAGCGCCGGGCGACATGGAACGGTTCGTCATACGTGGTCGACGCGGTGGCAACCAGGCCGATGCGCTGCGTCACCATGGCCAGGGCCGAAAGCAGAGTAAATGGCTCGAACGACGTGGCCGTGTGGCTGCGCTTGAGCGCATCGATCGGCATGTTGAGCACGGCCAGGTGATCGGCCATGAAGAACGCGTCGAACTTGGCAGCCTCAAGGCGGCGTACCAGTTCCACCTGAAGCCCCAAGTTGAAATTGGCATCCGGCGCTGCGCCGGGATAGCGCCAGGCGCCCGTGTGGATGGAGATCGGGCGCATGAACGCACCAAGGTGAAGCTGCCGGCTTGCTGTCATGCCCGGCAAGGTGTGCTGGCAGGCGCCCCATTTCAACCATGTGCGTCATGAGAGTTTTTCAACGGTCGCGCGGCAACTCGTGCTTGACCACCCCATGGATTTTCTTGGCGCGCCTGGCCCAGCCCGCTCTTGCGCGCTTTATCTACTTTTAAGATAGACAATGCAGGCATGGGTTCATGCCGGTTCCGCTACCCTGCGCTGGATGCGTTGCCCATCACGTGACTTGCAAATCGGGCAGGGGGGCTCATGCGTTTCAGGGTTCACAGGGTTTTGACGGTTGCCGGCTGTGCAGCGGGTTTTGCCGTGGGCGGCATGGCCCATGCCACCGATGGCTATTTCCTCAACGGCGTGGGTGCCAAGGCTAAGGGCGCCGGTGGGGCGGAAATCGCCGATCCGCAAGACAGCCTGGCGATTGCGGCCAATCCCGCTTCGGCCACCGCGATCGGGGCAAGGGCCGATGCCGGCGTGGAACTGTTCGTGCCCGATCGGGGGGCACGGATCCACGGCAATGGCGCAGGGCTTGACGGCACCTACAGCGGCAATGGTGCCAATCCCTTTGTGTTGCCCGAGCTGGGCTATGTGCGCCCGCTTTCGGGCACGGTGTCGCTGGCCCTGGCGATCAACGGCAATGGCGGGATGAACACCACGTACAAGCGCAATCCCTTCGCTGCCTTTGGCGCAAGCGGGGCTGCCGGGGTGGATCTCAAGCAGATCTTCGTTTCGCCCACGCTGGCGGTCAGGGTGGGAGCCGGGCAATCGCTGGGAGTTTCCCCGGTCATCGTGATCCAGACGTTTCGCGCCACGGGTATCCAGCCTTTTGCCACCGCCTCGGCCGATCCGGGTCATTTCACCGATCGGGGCACCGATTGGGCGGCCGGTCTTGGCGTGCGGGTTGGCTGGCTGGGCCATTTCGGACACGCGGTGCGCGCCGGTGCCTTTTACCAGTCCAAGATCGTGCCCGGCCGTTTCGACAAATATGCCGGCCTGTTTGCCGGGCAGGGCAGCTTTGCTGTGCCGGCCTCCTGGGGATTTGGCTTTGCGGTGGACCCGGTGCCCGCGCTCACGCTGGCGGCCGATTTCAAGCGGATCGAATATGGCGGGGTGGCCTCGGTCGGCAATCCGCTGGCGCGCCTGTTTGCCGGCCAGCCGTTTGGCAGCACCGATGGCCCCGGTTTTGGCTGGCGCAGCATTTCGGTGGTCAAACTGGGGCTGACCTATCGCAGCAGCCCGCATTGGGCCTGGCGGGCCGGCTATGGACGCTCGGGCAATCCCGTGCCCGCGTCGGAAACGCTGCTCAACATCCTCGCGCCCGGCGTGGTGCGCGATCATTTCACGCTGGGCGCCACCTGGGCGCCTGCGTCAGGGCCGGAAATCACTGTCTTTGCGATGCATGCGCCATCGCAGACGGTGCGCGGCGTCAATTCGATCCCGGCCAACTTTGGCGGGGGTGAGGCCGATGTCAGGCTGGGGGAAACGTCGGTTGGCCTTTCGTTCGGTTTCCCGCTCTGACGGGGCACGCAGCGGGACGAGGCCGGCCAGGGTGCTGGGCCGCCTGCCGCTGCTGATCGCATTGCTCACGCTGCTGGGGGGCAGCCTGCCGGGCCTTGAACATCCGGTGGCAGGCGTGCGCCTGGCCTGGGAAACCGTCCCGGCGCGCGACGATCGTGGCCGGCCGCTGGGCACGCTGGTGGTTTCGGCGCTGATGGCCCCCTCGCCACCGGGTCACTCTCGCCCGGTCCTGGTCGTGTTCAATGGCGGGCCGGGTGCTTCGTCGGGATGGCTGCAACTGGGCCTGCTTGGCCCGCTGCAGGTGGTGCTGCCCACGCGGGCCGATGCGGCCGTGCCGCGCGCCCCCATCTTGGCGGCGCCGGCCGAAAGCCTTGCGGCCCATGCCGACGTGTTGTTCGTCGATCCACTCGATACAGGCTTCAGCCGGCGTGCGCCCGGCGTGCAACCTTCGCGCGTGCGGGGCTGGCAGGCCGATGGCGACTATCTGGCGCGCGCCGTGGCGATTTGGCTGGCGCGCCATGGCCGCCTGGGCGCGCCGGTGGTGTTGATGGGCGAAAGTTTCGGGGCGGAGCGGGCGGTTGCCGTGGCCGAGGCCTGGCAGCGCCAGGCGACTGGCGTACGGCTGGCCGGCATCGCCATGCTGTCGCAAACCGTGCTCAATGAAACCGATCTGCGCGCTACCGATCCGGCGCTGGCCATGGCCATGGGCCTGCCGACGGTGGCGGCAACCGCCTGCCATTATGGCCGGGCGCGCGGCACGGCGCGCGATCCGCTGGCTTGTGCCGATGCGGCCGCGCGGCTGGGCGAGGGCGCCTATCTGGCCCATCTGCGCCATGGCGACCGGGCGTCCGCGCGCTCCACCGAAAGCCTCGCTGCCGATCTGGCCGCTGTGACCGGGCTGGATCGCACGACGCTCGCCACCGGCGGCATGGCGGTGGACCGGCAGCAGGCCCGCCTGGTCATGCTGCACGCGCAGGGCATGGCCTTGGGCCTCTATGACAGCCGCCGCGCGGCGCGGCTCGACGATCCACGCGGCTGGCGCGATCCGTCGCTTGTGCCCTACCTTGCCGCACTGGGGGATGCCATGGTGCGGTACAACGCCCGCCTCCTCGGGCTGGTGCGCTCTCCGGTCGATGGCAGCGCCTATGTGCTCTATGATCCGGCGGTCCGCCGCACCTGGCAGCGCGATGCGGCAGTGGCCGGGCGCGGCTTTGCCCTGGCCGATCGCCTGCGCACCGTGTTGCGCCAATCGGGCGCGCGCCTGCTGCTGGCCAGCGGTGTGTTCGACAGCGTCGGTGGCTATGGCGCTGATCGCGCACTGGCGGCGCGCCTTGCGCTGCCACCGGGCCAGGTGACCGTGGCTCGCTATGGCGCGGGGCACATGTTCTATTTCGATGCGCCCAGCCGCCGCGATTTCCTGCGCCGCCTGCAAGGCATCGCTGGTGGCGCAACACATCCCTTCGCGGCGGGCGAGGCCAAAGATTTGCTTGTGCGGCATGTGGATCGCCTGTCTTGACCTACAATCTCGACTGAATAGGTAGAGATCATGGGGCGAACGATGGGGGCAGCATGAACAGCGCAGAGCGTTTGGGCGCGGCGGCCGATGGGTTCCACCTCATGGCCAAGCCGAGTGGCCCGGCGTGCAATCTCGATTGCACTTATTGCTTCTATCTCGACAAGGAGGCCCTGTTCGATCGCAAGGGCACGCGGCGCATGTCGGCCCAGGTGCTCGACGCCTATGTGCGACAGACGATCGCCGCCACCCCGCCCGGCCATGCGGTGCAGTTCACCTGGCAGGGGGGTGAGCCGACGTTGCTTGGCCTTGATTTCTATCGCCAGGCGGTGGCGCTTCAGGGGCGCTATGGCGCCGGCCGGGCGATCGAGAACAGTTTCCAGACCAACGGCACGCTGATCGATGCACAGTGGGCGCAGTTCCTGGCGGAGCACCGCTTCCTTGTGGGGCTGAGCCTCGATGGTCCGGCGCACATCCACGATCGCACCCGGCGTTACGCCAATGGCCAGCCCAGCCATGACAAGGTCATGGCCGCCTGGCGCCTGCTCGCGGCGGCAGGGGCAGAGGTCAATATCCTCGCCTGCGTGGACTCTCATAGCGGCGACCAGCCGCTGGAGGTCTATCGCTATCTGCGCGGGATCGGCGCCCGCTTCATCCAGTTCACCCCGGTGGTGGAGCGACTGGCCGGCGCGGCCGACAAGGCGCGCGGGTTCGATCTCAACGGTCCGGGCGAGGCCCGCGATGCGCCGGTAGCCGATTTCTCGGTGCGGCCGCAGGCCTGGGGCCGCTTCCTGGCAACGGTGTTCGAGGAATGGCGCCGCCACGACGTGGGCGAGGTCTTCGTGATGAATTTCGAATGGACCCTGGCCGATCACATGGGCGTGCCGGGCGGCGTTTGCCATCACCAGCGCGAATGCGGCCGTGCGCTGATCGTGGAGCACGATGGCGCCGTCTACAATTGCGATCACTTCGCTTATCCGGAATATCGCCTGGGCGATCTGCGCCAGGACAGCCTTGCGGCGATGGTCGATTCCTCGGCCGCGCAGGCATTCGGCCGGGCCAAGCACGAAACGCTGCCGGCCCAATGCCGCCGCTGCCCGCATCTGGCGGCGTGCTGGGGCGGCTGCCCCAAGCATCGCTTTGCCACGAGCGTGGATGGCGAGGCGGGGCTGAACTACCTCTGCGAGGGCTATACCCACTATTTTAGCGCGGTTTCGCCGTGGATGGCAACGCTTGCCACGCTGGTGCGGCAAGGCCGCGATCCGGCGGCGATCGCCCGCCTGGAGCAACCTTTGCCGGCCTGATCGGCACTGATCCTTTTACCAAACCCGGCCCGAGGCGACCACGTCAGGGCCGTTTCCCTGTCACCGGGCCGCGCCAGCCAGCGCCGCCCAGCCCGAGAAACGGACCCATGACGACCATACGCCATCCCCTGAACCCTGCCCGGCCGGCCTTGCGCCGCGCACTGGCCCAGGCAGCCCTGCTGCTGGCCGGCACGGCCTTGCCCGCCTCTGCCATGGCGCAGCGTGTGCCGGCGGGTGAGGATTTTACCGGCAAGATCGGCGCCACGCGCGCCACCTCGCAACCGGCGTTCCCGCATCAGGCGCAGGCCCCCAAGGCGGCGCCCAACGTGCTGCTGGTGCTGATCGACGACGCCGGCTTTGCCGCGTCTTCCACCTTTGGCGGCGGGGCGCCGACGCCCAATCTCGATCGCCTGGCATCCGAAGGGGTGCGCTACAACCGCTTCCACACCACGGGCATCTGCTCGCCCACGCGCGCCGCGCTGCTGACCGGGCGCAACCATCACCAGGTGGGCTTTGGCAACCTGGCGGACATCGCCGCCGGCTTCCCGGCATACAATTCGATCTGGAAGCAGGAAACCGCCAGCCTGCCGCGTATTCTCCAGCTCAACGGCTATTCCACCGCCGCATTCGGCAAGTGGCACAACACGCCGCGTTGGGAAGTGAGCGCGGCCGGTCCGTTCAACCATTGGCCCACCGGCCTGGGCTTCGACCACTTCTATGGCTTCATGGCTGGCGATGATAACCAGTGGGAGCCTTCGCTCTATAACGACACCACGCCCGTGCCGCTGCCCGGCACGCCCGAAACCGGCTATCATTTCACCACCGACCTGGTGAACAAGGCGCTGGGGTGGGTCGATAACCACAACGCCGTCGTGCCCGGCAAGCCGTGGTTCCTCTACCTTGCGCCAGGGGCGGTGCACATGCCGCATCATGTTCCGCAGGAATGGATTGCGCGCAACAAGGGCCGCTTTGACGCTGGCTGGGATGCCTATCGCGAGCAGGCGTTTGCCCGGCAGAAGAAGCTGGGCATCATTCCTGCCGATGCCAAGCTCACCCCCCGGCCGGCCGGGCTGCCGGCGTGGAACAGCCTCTCGGCCGACGAGAAGAAGCTCTACGCCCACCAGATGGAAGTCTATGCCGCGTTCCTGGAACAGACCGACGCGGAAGTGGGCCGGTTGGTGGACCAGTTGCGCCAGCGGCCGGGTGGCGACAACCTGATGGTCGTCTACATCGTGGGCGACAATGGTGGCAGTGCCGAAGGCGACCTGGAAGGGACGATCACCAACGAAGCCGCCAAGGGCGCCGGCGCGCCCAACGATGTGGCGACCGAGCTGGCGCACATCGACCAGTTGGGTGGCCCCGAACTGGCCAACCACTATGCCGCAGGCTGGGCCTGGGCGACGACCACGCCGTTCCAGTGGATGAAGCAGGTTGCCAGCCATTTTGGCGGCACGCGCAACCCGCTGATCATCGATTGGCCGGGCCACACCGCACAAAGCGGCGTGGTGCGCAGCCAGTTCGGCCACGTCAACGACATTGCCCCGACGGTGCTTGACGCTGCCGGGATCACCCTTCCGGCGCAAGTCGATGGCGTGCCGCAGCTGCCGTTCGAGGGCAAGAGCCTGGTGCCCACCTTTACCAATCCTGCCGCCCCCGAAGCGCACACCGAACAGTATTTCGAGATCTTCGGTAATCGTGCCATCTACAAGGATGGCTGGGTGGCGGCGGCCAAGCGCCCGTACAATCCGTGGGATCTGCTCAAGGATGTTGGCAAGATCTATGCCGACACCACCGACCAGGATCGCTGGGAATTGTACAACGTGGCCAAGGACTTTTCCGAAAGCGACGATCTTGCGGCCAAGAATACGGCCAAGCTGGCGGAACTGAAGGCCGAATTCGTCAAGGAAGGCACGCGCAACGGGGTGTTCCCGCTGATCCCGCTGCCGCTTGGCGCGCCCACGCTGGTCGATCCGCGGCAAAAGGCCTTTACCTGGCGGGCCGGAACCGGCGGGCTGCCGCCGTCGGCGCAACCGCAACTGGTGGCGCGGGCGCATCGTTTCGAAGTGGCGATCAGCAGCAACGCTGCGGCTGGCACGGGCGTGCTGATCGCGCAAGGTGGGCGCCTGGGCGGCTATGTCCTCTATGAGCGTGACGGGCGGCTCGCGTTCGAAAACAATGCCTACAACCAGACCCACGAGGTGATCGTGGCGCCTTCGCCCTTGCCGGCAGGCCCGGTGAAAGTTGGCTTTGCCTTTGAACCCGCGCCGGTTGCCGGGGGCGCAGGAGGGCTGGGCGCGCTGCTGCCCAAGGTGGGCGGCGGTACGATCCGGCTGCTCGTCAATGGCCAGGTCGTTGCCCAAGGCAACGTTGCCTATTACCCGACCCACGCCGCGGCCTTTTCCGAAACGCTCGATTTCGGGGTGGATCGCAACTCGCAGGTCAGCAAGGAGCCGGCGGCGCGGCAACCCTTTTCAGGCACGCTGGATCAGGTGACGCTTACGTTTCCCTGACCCTGGCCGGTAACCAGACCCAGGTCCTGGTGCATCGGGGGGTGCGCCAGGATCTGGACCTGATCGGCAATCATCAAGGGAATTCCGCGAATTGGGGCAGGCCGTCGTTGATGATATCCCACGCGGCCTTGGAGCCGACGAATATATGCGCGGTGGGCGCGATGGATGGCGTATCGATCAAGGTTCCCAGCGTGACGTGCACATAGCGACCGTCGCGCACCAGGGAGTAGAGCAAGGACCCGCAACGCTGGCATAGCGCGTTGTGGCTGCGTGCCTCGCCAAAGCGGCGGATATGCGCTTCGCCATGCACGATGGTGAGATGTTCCGACCCGATCCCCGCAAAGGGTTTCGAAGCCGCCCCGGTGGTCCGGCGACAGTTGGAGCAGTGGCAGTAGAGCGAATATTCGAACGCATCGAGGACCTGGTACGACACCTCGCCGCACAGGCACGAACCGCGTAGCTGCCTGTCCGTTGCTTTCACGTGTTCTGCCTCCTCAAGCATTGCCGCGATGATCCACGCCAAGACTATCAGCCGGCGTAGCGCATGGCGACATCGCACCGCTGATAGCGCGCGCCATATTGCGCCATGATTGCCTCATCGTGGGCAAAGCCAAGCTTTTCGTAGAGATGGATGGCAGCGGCGCACTTGCGGTTGGTGAGCAGGTAGAGCGGGTCTGCGCCCATCGCGCGGGCACGCGCAATCATTGCGGCCAGCAGGAATTCCCCGGCCTTGAGGCCGCGGGCACTTTCGCGCACGCCCATCTTGGTCAGTTCGAAGCTTGTCGCCCCGGTCTTCTGCAGGGCGCAGGTGCCGACCACGCCCAGGCCGGGCGCCTCGACGAACAGGATCGTGCCGCCCGGTTCGATGATCCGCGCACGCGGGTTTTCCAGCACCTCGATATCCGTCGCTTCCAGCGCGAACATGGCGGAAATCCACTGGGCGTTGATATCGTGGAAGTCGCGGGCAAGACTGTCGTCGAACTCGCGAATTGTCAGGCCGCCAGGCTGCGCGCGCGCCGCGCGATCAGCGATCGATGCCTGGTCGAGGGCGCGTTCGATCGCGGCGATCTGGGCCAGGAACGGGCCGGAAAGGCCGGCCAGCAGTTCTTCGGCGGCCATGCCGATGCGGGGCCACAGATCGGCGGCGGCCTGGTCTGCAGCGGCCCGCCCATTCTCCGTCAATTCTACCAATCGCGTGCGCTGATCGGCCGCATGGGCATCACGGAGAATGCCCAGCCGGGCCAATTGGCCAACGCTGCGGGTGATGCCGGGTTGGCTGATCCCGATGGCATCGGCCAACTGCCCCACCGTCATCGGCCCACCCCGCAACGCCGCGAGCACGGCCATGTGCCCGGGCTGGAGCGGCAGGTCCGCTTCGGCAATGACGCTCATCGCGCCGGCCTGCATGCGTTCGGCCAGGCGCTTCAGCCGGCTTCCCAGAAACGCGGGCCCCATATCGGCAATCACGTCGGCCATGGCATACTCCATATCATGTTATATAACGTGATATGGAGTATGCCATTACAGGTCAAGCCTGCAGGCTCAACCAGTCGCGCGTTCCTGCGCGCGCATCTTTTCCAAGATCCGCCGCGCGCGCGTGCCGCCTTGGTCGATCCCCAGCGACAGCGGTTTTTCCTGCCAGAAATCGCGGCCCCGCACGTTGTCGTATGCCGCTTCGATCATCGGCTTGTCCTCCAGGTCGAAAGCCTCGCCGAACAGGGCCTTGAGCATGGCATCCACGCCAGCATCATCGAGATCGTTGAAGCGCGTGGTCGACCAGAAGTAATGCGTCGAATGCTCGTCGGCGGGGGTTAGGATGTGCGCCTGGGGAACTTCGAACCCCGCCTCGCGCGGGGCACCGTGGGGCGCGACGCCAACATACAGGCGCATGGAAGCCGGGGCGTTCCAGCGCATGTCCAGCCAATGATCGACCTTGGCGTCGGGCGGGAAAATGCCATAGGCCACTGACGGTGGGGCGATGTCGGGCATCCACCAGTTGGAGTGCAGCGTATCGGCTTCCACCGTAACGCTGTGCTGGCCGGCGAAGATCACGCCCTGGCCCGCGAACGTGCCCTTGTGGACGAATTCGATATGCGAAAGGTCGAGCAGGTTGTCGGTGCCGTATTCGTAGTTCGCCTGCATCAGCGTGTAGCCGCGCACGGTGCGGCTGTGGGCAGTATCGGGAATGAAGCCGAAATCGGGGATCAGGGCCGGATCGGCCGTCGAAGGCTCGTCGCCCCAGACCCACGCGATGCCGTCGCGTTCGGCCACGGCGAAGGCCGGGATATCGGAGCCAGCGGGAATCCGCGCGGCGAACGGATTGTGGGCGCAATGCCCATCGGGCGTAAAGGCCAGGCCGTGATAGCCGCAGACCACCCTGTCGCCATCGCGAGTGCCTTTGGACAGCGGCGCGAAGCGATGCGGGCAACGATCGAGCAGGGCCGCGATGCTGCCGTCGGCCAGGCGATAGAGGAAAGTCGGCCGACCGGCGATACGCCGCGCGAGGCCCGCTTCGCCGATCTCGTCAGCCCAGCCGGCCATGTACCACGCCTTGCGCAGGAATTGCATGATGCCCTCTCCATGATTATGTGTACCGTTGGTACATATTATGGAGGGAAGGCGGCTTCAAGCGCTTTTTGCAGCAGCCAGACCGGGTAGCAACAGCGCCACCGTGGCCTCGACCTGGCCGGTCACTGCGGCATCGTCTTGTGCCACGTCCAGCCCGATGAGGACTTGTTCGTAAAGCCCGGCGCGGATCGCATGCAGCGCTATGTCGGCCGCACGGGCGCAGTCGACATCGGGCCGCACTTCGTCGGGCTGCCGCGCTTGCAGCAACGCCGCCAGAGCGCCTGCGATAATGCGGTGGCCTTGCTCGTAAAATGCGATGGCCCCAGCGGGGTTGTCCGCAGCCGCGCTGATCACCGCCCGGTACAGCGCCAGGGCCCCCGGTGTCAGGTAGAAGCGCAGCACACCCAGGAGCATTCGGTGCAACGCGGCGGCCAGCGGTAACGTGCGGCTTTCCTCGTTTTCCAGTGCCAGTGCGGCCAGCGTGGTTTCTGCCTCGGCGCGGATCGCCGCCGCGATCAGGCCGGTGCGATCGCCGAAGTACTTGACCAGCGTGGCTTTCGATCCGCCCGACAGGCGCAGGACCTCGTTGACGCTGAAGCGATCGACGCCCACCGCCATGATCTGCGCGCGAGCGTGGTGGATCATTGCATCGCAGCGGGCGCGGGCGGCACGCTGTTTCGCCGATGCGGTTGGAGCAGGAGTGGCGGCCGGGGCAAGGTCTGGCATCGGCACAGCTAGCCGCCAAGCCAGCGGCGGGGCAAGGGCGCAGGCGGTTTCACCATGCACGCATCGCCCGGTCTGACCGTGGTTATGATGGCAGGCCCATCACACAACCGTTCCCACCAGACGCCCAATCCCCGCCGTCACGGCAAGCGCGGCGGCGCCCCAGAATGTGACGCGAGCCGTTGCGCGCCAGACGTTGGCGCCCCCCGCTGTGCCGCCGATCGCGCCGAGCACCGCAAGGAACAGGAGCGCGCCGATCGTTTCCGCCGCGATCAGCATGGCCGTTGGGGACAGCACGGCGATCAGGACCGGCAGCGACGCGCCGAAGGAAAACGTTGCCGCCGATGTGAAGGCGGCCTGGATCGGCCGGGCGATGGTGGCGGGCGTGATCCCCAGTTCATCGCGGGCATGTGCGTCAAGGGCGTCCTTGGCCATCAGTTCGCGCGCGACGATCTGCGCGGTCGCTGCGTCGAGGCCGCGCGCGCGATAGATCTGCGCCAGCTCCTCCTGCTCGCCCACGATGTCCGTCTTGAGTTCCCGCCGCTCGCGCGCCAGATCGGCCTGCTCGGTATCATGTTGGGAACTGACCGAGACATATTCGCCCGCAGCCATCGACATCGCGCCGGCCACCAGCGCCGCGGCTGCGGCAACCAGCGTGCTCGCACGGGTGCCCCCGGCCGAGGCGACGCCAAGGATCAGGCTGGAGGTCGACAATATGCCGTCGTTGGCACCGAGCACCGCCGCGCGCAGCCAACCGACCCTGGCAATAAGATGGCGTTCTGCGTTGCGTGGGCGTGTCATCGGGCAGGGACCTTCGTTCCGCAATGGCGATAGCCATCCACCTGTGCCAGCCGCAGGTTCGGAAATCACCTATGCGCGAACCACGCCGCGTGATGCAATCCGGCTGCGACTTGCCAGGTTCGGTCCGCGCCTTGACTTGGCGCTGTCAGATTGCATGGATAACGGCGGTGTCAGGCACGGGCCAACGCGCGCGGATGCATTTATGAGAATGCTGGCGCGCGATCCTGCCGAAATGGCATGGTGCGGGTGATGATTTGGCAAGTGAATGCGCCGGCAATAAACCGGCTTAATGCAGATAATAGGTATTTTTCACAGGGATTTGCCGATGCAATTGAGGAACATGGCAATAACTCAGTCGTTCGAATTGCAGGGATTTTAGCAATCTGAACGGGTTCAGGTCGTTTTCCAGGAGATCGATCATGGGCGTTTTCGTGCTACCCCGCCAGGGTTCGCCGTTTTGAATGTTCCGCATTCGCAGCCTGGCGCTGCGTTCGGCAAGGTCACGCTTCGCGCCCTGACCGATGCCGAACCAGGGCCCACCCTTTCGGCGCTTCGCGGCTTTGGCAGCAATCCCGGCAACCTGGGTGGGCGTTGTTACGTACCGCAGCGCCGGGGTGGGAGCATGCCGCTTGTGGTGGTGCTGCATGGATGCAAGCAGACGGTCCGTGCCTATGATCGCGGCGCGGCCTGGGCGCAAATGGCCGAAGAACTGGGCTTTGCCGTGCTCTATCCAGAACAGCGCCGGCTCAACAATGCCAACCTTTGCTTCAACTGGTTTCGCCCCGATGACAGCCGCCGCGACGCGGGGGAGGCGCTTTCGATCCGACAGATGATTGCGGCCATGGTGGAACAGCACGGGCTCGATCCAGCGCGCATCTATGTGACCGGGCTGTCGGCCGGGGGCGCCATGGCATGCGCCATGCTGGCGGCCTATCCCGATGTCTTTGCCGGCGGCGCGATCATCGCCGGCCTGCCGTTCGGCTGTGCCGATACCATGTCGCAGGCGATCATGCGTATGCGCGGCCACGGCGGACCGGATGCCCACAGGCTTTCGGCCATGGTGCGAGAAGCGTCGGACTACGGTGGCCCTTGGCCGATCGTGTCCGTCTGGCAAGGGAGCGCCGATGCCACGGTGAACCCGTCCAACGCCGATGCCATCGTGGAGCAGTGGGCGCCGCTGCATGGTATCGACCTGGCCAGCGGCACCATCGAGGCTGTCGATGGCTACCCCTGCCAACGCTGGCGCGACAGCGCAGGACGCGTGGTGATCGAGGCCTATACCATCACGGGCATGGGGCATGGCACGCCGCTGGCAACGCTGGGGCCGCAGGGACGCGGTGAACCGGGCCCGTACATGCTGGAGGCGGCGATTTCGTCCACGCGCCACATCTGCCATTTCTGGGGCCTGCTCGACAGTGTCGCGGTTGACACTGCCGTATCGGTACGGGCGGACAGCGGCGCGAATGCTCCGGTGATACCGCGTCCGCTGCGTCGCCTGTCACGGATTGTCGAAGGCGCGCTGCGCGCCACCGGCCTGGTGCGCTAGTGCGTCCTGCCGTGCGCCCGGGCACCGATCAGGAAAGCATGTCCTTGTCGGTGTAGACTTCGAACCGGACCAGTTCGACCGGGCCGAACGTGGTGGTAAGCGCCGCATCGGCAGCGTCGCGCCCGCGCGCCATGAGCACACGCCCGCGCCGGGGATAGTTGTGGCGGGCATCGAACACGAACCAGCGTCCGCCTAGCCACACCTCGAACCAGGCCGAAAAGTCCATCGGCCCGCCAGGTTCGGCCAGGTCCATGTCTCCCAGGTAACCGGTGCAATAGCGGGCGGGGATGTTCATGCACCGGCACAGGGCCACGGCAAGGTGGGCATAATCGCGGCAGACGCCGCTGCCTTCATGGAACACTTCCCATGCCGTCTTGGTGGGGCGCGCCGTCGCATAGTCGAACCGGATGGAGGCGTGGACATGATCGACGATCGCCTGGACCAAGGGCCATCCCTGGCGGCAGTGGCCGAACAGGCGCCAAGCCGTTTCCAGCAGCCGATCGGTTTCGCAATAGCGGCTGCCGCGCAAATAGAGCAGCACGTCGTCGGGAAGGTCGACCAGCGCGGCTTGCTGCGCGTGAATATCCACCGGATCGGGCTCGAAAGGGTCTTCGATGACGAAGCCGCACGACAACGTTGCCCCGCCGGCCGGCATGGTCAGCCGGGTGCAGATGTTGCCGAAGCCGTCGGCATAATCATAGAGCGGCACTTCAGGGGTGGTGAAGATGCGTTGCACGCTGCGCAAGTCCTTGTTGCGCGACGCATGAACACTCAGGTTTGCCAGCATGGGGACGGGCTGTTCGCAGCGGAAGCCGATATCATAGCCGGCGCGGATAAGCATGGTGCCTCGCAGAATAAGGATTAGCGCGCGGGGGCGGGATGCAAAGGCATGCGATCGGGCGGGGGCCCGATCGCATGCCTTTGCGCGAAGGATCAGTATCCGGCGCCAGGGCCGTACGTGATTTCGACCCGGCGATTTTGCAGTTCGCGAACCCCATCGGCGGTGGGCACCCGCTGGTTGGCTTCACCATAAGCATGGCTGGTGATCACGCTATCGGCGATGGCGTGGCTGGACAGGTAGCGGCGGATCGCTTCGGCCCGGCGCTCGGAGAGGCCAAGGTTGAAACGGGCCGAGCCCGAACTGTCGGTGTAGCCTGCCAGCGTGATCGCCACGCCGCCGCAATTGCCATAGGCCTGCACGGCATTGTCGAGAATGCTGGCCGCTTCGGCCGTAATGTCGGCCTTGGCCCAATCGAAGAACACGATGTACGGGCCGTGGTTGCAAGTGGCGGCCACGGGCGGCGGAGGCGGCGGAGGCGGCGGCAACGGTGCAGGGGGCGGTGGCGGGGGCGGGGGAGGTGCTTCTTCCGGCGCCGCGGCGCGTCCGCCCAGGTTGAACGTCAAGGTGGCGAGCAGCGCGTGCGAGCGCAGCGACACCTTGCGGTCGGTCCCGTCGGAATGGGTGAAGTGATCCGCGCCATCCGGGCGGAAATAGCGGTACCGCACGCCCAGATCGACATTGCGCCCCAGTGGCACGGTCAGCCCCGCCAGCGCCTGCCAGGCAAAGCCGCGATCGTGATCGTCGATATGGCCGGCGCTGGGCAGCGCTTCATACAGCCGCGTGCGGGCATAGCCTGCGCCGCCGCCGACGTAGGCCTTGATCCCGCCCCAATGGCCCAGCCCGATCAGGGCGTTGCCCATCACGGCGACGGTGGTGGTGCGGCCGTTCAGGCCATCATCGCTGGTATACGTGCCGTTGGGCAGCGGCGTGCCGGTCGGGCGGTCCTGCTCGCGCAGCGTGGAGCGGTTGTAGAAACCTTCGGCTTCCAGGCGGAAATGCCCGAAATCGTAGCCGAGCGCGCCACCGGCTTCCCAGCCCGTCTTGAAGCGGTCGGTGTGTTCGTATCCGGCCGGGCCCTGGACATTGGCACGTTCCTGTTTGACCGCGCCGCCTTCCACGGTGACGTAGGGGCCGGTATCCTGGGCGTGGACTGTGGTGGCAAGCGCGCTTGTCGCCAGCGCTGTCGCGATGAGGAGCGTTTTCATGACGTTTCCGATCTTGGGATAAGGAGGCAGGAGGCGGCTTGTGGCAACCGCGGGATGATCGTGCCGACGGCAGCGATCAGCGTGGGTGGATCGGGCTGATCTTCGTGCCCTGAAGGGTAAGATCGGCCATCAAGCCCTTGCCGTTGAACGGAAAGGCATAAACGTCCTTGGCCAGGGTGGTGCTGTTGGCTTCGGCGCTGCCGCCCTTGTCGACGACGACGACGCTGGGCCCTGTGCCCACGGCCCAGCCATCGCTCTTGTGCAGATAGCGCAGCGCGGACTCATTCATGAACAGCAGGACATAGCTGAATTTCTGGGCACCCGCCTGCAGGCCCCAGGTTCCGCCGGACAGGTTGTAGTACCGCGTGGGCCGGCCTTTGACGAACAAGACGCCATTGCCGCTTTCCCCGCCGATCAGCAATCCGGCCTTGTAGATCGCAGGAAAGACGAGAATGCCCCGCGCCTGTGCCGCAAGGCGCCGCGCCCTAGGCTCGCTATGTTCGAGTTGGGCCAGGGTTAGCCGGCCCTGCGCGGCGATCTGGGCCGCGCTGCGCGCCTGGGCGACAGGGGCCGATAGCGTGCCGATCGTGGCCAGGGCCACGGCGCTTGCAACGCATGTTCGGGATAAGGGCGTCATTGGTGTATCCTCCTGAAGATGCCCACCGGCTCGATCGGCCTTTGGTGGCGACGGCACGCCTTGTTTTGTGCAGTCACTGCCACCCGTTGGGCATCGGCTGTTTGCCGATAGGCAGCCGGTCCGGATGCGAGCCTTGCCCAAAAAGACCGGGCAGCGCAGGACCAGCATGCCGAATGGCAAGCATCGGTCCGATGTCTACGGGCTGGTTCAGGGTGGGCACAGCCTCGGAATATACCCAGACAGCAATGGCAATCTTTCCACCGCTGCCAATACTTGGGTGCTAATCCTGTGCCAGCAGCACGATCCGGGCCAATTCAGGAATCGATTTGGCGCTCATGCGCAGCATGATTTCCGCGCGATGATTTTCGACCGTGCGCTGGCTGATGCCAAGGTCGGCGGCGATGTTCTTGCTTGGATGGCCGGCCAGCACCATGTCCATGACCAGTTTCTGCCGCGTCGTCAGGTTGGCGATGCGGGCGAGCGCGTCGGCATGGGCGGCATCGACCACGCGGCTGTCGTGCGACTGGTCGGTTGCGCGGGCAATGCTGGCGAGAAGATCGGCCTGGCCAACCGGCTTTTCGATGAATTCGCAGGCGCCCGCGCGCATGGCTTGCACAGCAAGGCCCACATCGCCGTCGCCGGTCAGGAAGATCACGGGAAAGTGGTCTCCGCCGGTGCGCAACTGGGCAAGCAGGGCAACCCCGCTCATGCCGGGAAGGTGCGCGTCCACCAGCAGGCATCCCGTACCGCCCGGCTTGTAGGCGGCCAGAAACGCTTCCGCACTGTCGAAATCCTGCACGGCCAAGCCATGCCCGGCCAACAGATCGCGGATCGCGGTGCGCACGTGTGGATCATCGTCCACCACATAGGTCACGCCGGCCAAGCTGGCGTCCTGCTTGGGGATGGCTGGTGCGGCCGATGCCGCGCCGGCACAAAGACGGGCAATGCGTTGCACCAGTTGCTTGGCATCGACCGGCTTGCTCAGGTGCTGGCAATGCGCATCCCCGATGTCCGCCATGGCCTTGGCTGATATGTCGCCCGTCAGCACGATCGCGGGCAGGTCTGCGCCTAGCCGCGCACGCAGGGCAGCGAGCAGTTCGATGCCATTGCCGCCATCGGGCAGATTGTAATCGGTCAGTACGACATCGGGCCGCACGGCCGCGGTTACGATGAGGTCGAGCGCTTCAACCGCATTGGCTGCGCTGGTTACCAGAAAGCCGTCGGAGCGCAGCATTTCGGCGAGCAGCTCACGCAGATCCGTATCGTCTTCCACGATCATGACTTGCGCGCGCGGGTGATCGGCCGCGTCGGGCAGGAGGGCCACGGGGGCGGGCAATGACGGCGCTGATCGCGGCTCGACGGGCGCCTCGCGCGCCTCGCGCGGCACGCTGATGGCAAAGACCGAGCCCTTTTTCGGCCGCGATTTCACATCGACCTCGTGCTCCAGCAAAGCGCCCAGCCGCTGGACGATCGCCAGGCCCAGGCCCAATCCCTGGCTGCGCATGCGCGCGGGGTTGTCGACCTGGTGAAACTCTTCGAAGATCGCGTGCAACTGGTCGGGCTCGATGCCGATGCCGGTATCCCACACTTCTATGCGCAATTGCCCGCCGCGACGCCGGCACCCCAGCAGGATCTTGCCTTGGTGGGTATATTTGATGGCGTTGCCCAAAAGATTGCGCACCATCTGTTCAAGCAGTTGCGGATCGCTTTCAACCATGGCCGAGCACGGCAGGATCGTCAGCGTCAGTTTGCGCGCCTGGGCGAGGGCAGTCATCTCGTTGCGCAGGCGATTGAGCAGGTCGGCCACGGAAAAGACCGCCCGTTTGGGGTGAATGACGCCCGCTTCGATCTGGTTGATGTTGAGCAGGACGTCGAGCATGCCCGAAAGCGCGCGCAGCGTCTGATCGAAGCGCACCAGCAGCGTGGCCCCGCGCTCGGTCTGGGTGGACCGGCTCAGCAAATCCTTGAGCAGGGTCAGGGCTTGCATCGGCTGGCGCAGATCGTGGCTGGCGGCCGCAAGGAAACGCGATTTGGCCGCGTTGGCGCGCTCCGCTTCCAGCTTGGCGGCTTCGAGCGCGCTGGTGTTGTGCTTGCGCTCGGTTATGTCGGCAAAGGTGATCACCACGCCTTCGATGCGGCTGTCATGCGCGCGATAGGGAAAGATGCGGCGCAGATACCAGGCCTTGTCCTGGGTGATCACTTCGCGTTCGATCACCGTTTCGGCGACAAGAACACGCGCGGCATCGATCAGCAGGTCCGGATCGTCGGCCATCGGCCGCAGATCGCCCAGGGGGCGGCCGATGTCGCTGGCAATCACGTTGAACAGCGGGCTGATTGCCGGAGTGAAAAAGCGGATGTTGAGCCCGGCGTCGAGGATCATGGTGCCCACATTGGTGCTGTTGAGCACGTTCTGCAGGTCGTCCGAGGCCATGCGCTGCCGATCCAGCGTTTCCTGTAACTGGCTGTTGAGCGCGGTGAGTTCCTCGTTGAGGGACTGCAGTTCCTCTTTCGACGTGAGCAGTTCCTCGTTGGTGGACTGGAATTCCTCGTTGACCGAAAGGGCTTCCTCGTTGATCGCCTTCTGCTCCTGGTCGGCCACGGCGCGCTCGTGCAGCGCGGTGTGCAATTCCGCCTGGGCTGCCACCAACTCCTGTTCCAGTTCCGCAATGCGGGCGGTGTCTGCCGGGCGCAGCGTGGCTGACGAACCGGCCTCGGTGATCGGTTCTTCGAGGAAGCAGACCAGCAGCAGTTCCTCGTCGGTCTCGGTCAGGCACTGTACTTCGATGCGGAACCACACCGCCGCCCCATCGACCATCGCCCGGGCGCGGCCGCCGTCCACCTTCGGCACTGCCTTGCCGGCGCGGGCGATAGCCAGGCGCAATTTGCCCCGGAGTGCCGGCGCGGCCATGGCCAGCAGGTCGAGCGTGGCATAGCCGGTCGAAAGCCGCAGGTAGCGATGGATCGGGCCGAGCGTGAACAGGCATTCGTGCCGGCGGTTGACCAGTACGGCGGCCGGCGCATAGGCGGCAAGCACGGCGCGCCGGGACAGATCCGCAAGGCTCACCTGGCGGGCCGTGGGCGCGGGCCCACTGGTGGCCAGCAGGGGCAAACGCTCGCTCACGCTGAACGGAAAGCCGGCTTCCCCCGGCCGGCTTTGCGCAACATGGCGAAAGCAGCATTCCGCCTTGGCCACCGGCTCGAACCGGCCTTCGGCGCGGGCGATCGTTTCCGACGTGCCGAGCAGCAGCACGCCCCCTTCGCGCAGGGCGAAATGAAACAGCGCGATCACTTTTGCCTGTGCCGCGACGGTCAGGTAAATCAGCAGGTTGCGGCACGCGATCAGGTCGATGCGTGAAAACGGCGGATCGACCAGCACGTCCTGCACCGAAAAGACCACCGGCGCGCGCAGATTGGGCGCCACCCGGTATCCCGCTTCCTCGTGGATGAAATAGCGGGCAAGTCGTTCGGCCGACATGGTATCGGCAATGTCAGCCGCGTAAAATCCCTCGCGGGCAATGGCCACGGCAACCGGATCGAGATCAGAAGCGAAGATCTGCAGCTTGATGGTGCGCCCGGCCGCGGCAATGGCATCGCTGCATGCCATGGCGATGGAATAGGCTTCCTCGCCGGTGCTGCACCCCGCCACCCACACCCGCAGCGGGGAGCCTGGTGCCAGGCGCTGGATGAGTTCGGGGATCACCAAGGCTTCCAGCGCTTCGAATACCTGGGGATCGCGAAAGAAGCTGGTGACGTTGATCAGCAAGTCGCCGACCAGCAGATCGCATTCGGCCGCGTCGGCTTTGAGATACGCCAGGTAGGCATCAAGATCGCCGGTCGGCAGGGCGAGCAGCCCCATCCGCCGGGCAATGCGGCGCGCCATGGTGCCGGGCTTGTAATGCTCGAAATCATGGCCCGTCTGCGCTTTGAGAAAGGCGAGGATCGCGCCGGGGCTGCCGCTTGCCGGGGCAGCATCGCCAGCCCCGCGTTGCCGTGCGGCATGGGCCAACTGGGCCAGGATCGCCGGCATGCCGGCGAGAGATGCCACTTCATCGACCAGCCCGGTGGCAACCGCCTCTTGCGGCATGCCGGGATATTCCGCTTCTGCGGGATCCTGCGCCACGGCCTTGCCGCCGGCAGCCTTCAGCGCGGCCAGGCCGCCGCTGCCGTCGGCGCCATGGCCAGACAGGATCACGGCGACTGTTTGTGGCCCACAACTGGTTGCCAGCGACTTGAGCAGGAAATCGAACGGCAGGCGCGCGCCGTGTTGCGCATCGACGGGAGACAGGCTCAAGGCGCCGCCGCGCACCGACAGGTAGCGGCCGGGCGGAATGACATAGACACGATCGGGGCCAAGCGTCTCACCCTCCCTCGCTTCGGCAACGGGCATCGTGGTGCGATCGGAGAGCAGGTCGGCAAGCAGGCTTTTGTGGCTTGGATCGAGATGCTGCACCAGCACATAGGCCACGCCGCTATCAGCGGGCAGTCCATCGAACAGCCGTGACAGCGCGTCGAGCCCGCCGGCAGAGGCGCCGATGGCGATGATCGGAATAGTCCCGGTCGATCCCGTGGAAACCAGGTCTGGTCCAGGCCCAGGCGAGCCGCCGCCTGGCCTCGAAGGGGTCTTGCCGCGCGCAGGTCGTGTCATTGTCGCCCCCTTGTGGCCATCTTCTACCATGGCGCACCCTAAACCTCGCATTGATAATGGCTTTACCGCTCGAGCGGCGCCCGCTGGGTAGTTTCCGATCCTGCCTGACCTGCGCTTGCGCGCTTAGGCAGGCAGCGAAAGCCACCCTGGTGGCTGTCGGATTCACCCAGGAATGCGCTGCCTTGCCACCCACGCAGTGTGGAGACCTCAGTCATGCCGACCCTGCCATCGTTACCGGCCTTGCCAGCCGCTGCTGCAACGTTTGTTGCCAAGCCCAAGCCACGGCTGCCAGCGACCGCCCGATCCCTCCGCCGGCGCGAGGGCCAGGGCGCCTCCATCGCGGTCTGGGTCAACGAAGGCGGCGCGGGCGAGGACGCGACATGAGCACGCCCTTGCGGATCGTCGTCGCCGAAGACGACGCGCTGATCGCCATGTATCTTGAAGAATTGCTGATCGCGATGGGGCACGATGTTTGCGCCATCGCGCACAGCGAGAGCGAAACCGTCAAGGCCGCCGGCCTGTGTCGCCCGGATTTGATGATCGTGGACGGCAGCCTGCACGGCGGCAGTGGCGTTTCGGCCATGCGCCGCATCCAGGCCGCGCAAGGCTTTGTGCCGCACGTCTATGTGACGGGCAACACCCTGGCCATTGCCGAAAGCGTGGAGCGGGCGATCATCGTGTGCAAGCCATTCAACATGGAAGAGCTGGAGCAGGCGATCGCGCAAGCGGTTCCGACCCGGCCCCATGTTCTGCCCTGAAGCGGGGCCTTGCGGCAACGGTTGAACGGCGGCAGGTGACGCGTCGTCAGCCGCTTGCCATGCCACGATCCGGGTTTTCGCTGAACACCTGGTCGGCGTCATCCGATCGCGGCGCGTTCTGCAAGGCAGCGATTTCGGATAGCGTGCGGGCCCTGGCGCGCGAGGCTTCGCGTTTTTCGGCGGCAGATGCCACCATCCGCCATGCCTCGGCCGCCTGGCCGGCCACGATGCGAACATTCTGCAGCATGGCATTGGCAGCGCGATCGCGCTGAATGGTTTCCTGCCCCCGGCAGAAAGTGGATGTGAGTTCCATTGGGGCATCCTTCGTGGTGGTCGCCGCTGGCGGGATCGCCACGGCAGAAATTCAGCAGCTTGGCGTAAAGCCGATGGCTGTGTTGGTGCCTTGGCGCCGGGTCATCGCGTGGCGCGGTATGAAGGTGCTGGAACCAGAGGACATTGTTCGTCTCCACCAAAGAGCGGGAGCACGAACCATCTCTCAGCCACGCTCATGCTCGAAGGCATAGAAAGCGCGATAAATCCTATATGGGGGTTCGAACGCGAATTACCATGGGGCAGGCGCTGACCCGGCACGATTATTCTCAAACCGCGCCGTTCGCGTCAGGCCACGCCAGGCAACGCCCCCACCAGTCCGGTGAGGGGACGGGGAGACCCGGCCGAGGGAAACAGCCGCCGCGCCACCCGATCGGGATCGAGGCCCAGGCTTTCGGCCGCAAGCCCCGCGATCAGGGCGTCGAGCGCGGCAGTGGGCCGCAGGTCGCGATTTTCGTACAGCTGATTGTTGGCAAGGCCGGGCCAATCGGCGATCACGCGGCCGCCCTTGACCGCCCCGCCCAGCACCCACGCCACCGAGCCAGTGCCGTGATCGGTGCCACCGGTGCCGTTGGCAGCAGCAGTGCGGCCGAATTCGGTGGCGACCAGCACGGTTGTCTGGTTCCATACCGGGCCAAGCCCGTCGCGCAGTGCGGCAAGCAGGCTGTCGAGCGCCTTGAGCTGGTTGGCAAGGCGGCCATCCTGCCCGCTATGCGTGTCCCATCCACCGGTTTCCAGCATGGCGATGCGGGGGCCGTGCGGCTTGGTGAGGAAGCTGGCGGTCAACCGGCCCAGGCTGGCCGGATCCTGCTTGGCGCCGCTGCCATCGGCCAGTTGCCGCGCATCGAGCGCCGCCGCCCACGCCGGATGCAGCTGGCTGTCTTG
The DNA here is from genome assembly GCF_050920675.1 of Novosphingobium rhizosphaerae. NCBI lineage: Bacteria > Pseudomonadati > Pseudomonadota > Alphaproteobacteria > Sphingomonadales > Sphingomonadaceae > Novosphingobium > Novosphingobium rhizosphaerae. The sequence continues at coordinate 3,218,426 of NZ_CP137861.1, read as the reverse complement.
TGCATAAAGCTGGCCGACGCGCAGCATGAGATCGTCGGACGGCGTGGGCAGGCCGGATGGCGCATAGGACGTGACCTGCATCGGCCCGCGTAGCGCCGCCGGTACCGTGGGGGCAATCGCAATCGCCGTGTCGCGCGCCTTGGGCAACATGGTCACCAGGCGGTTGAGCCACCCGTCCTTGACCTGGTAAGCCTGGGTGCCGCCGGTTTCGAGCACGTTCTGCCCATCGAAATGGGACCGATCGCGATAGGGAGAGGCAATGGCATGCACGAACATCGCCTGCTTTTGCGCAAACATGCCGGCGGTTTCCTTGAGCGCGGGGTGCAACGCGAACGTGCCGTCGAGCCGGATGGCGGCGGCAGGATCGATTGCCAGCGCGCCGCGCAACGAAGCATAGGCCGGATCGGCATAGGGCACGACGATATTGAGCCCATCGGCCGCGCCGCGCTGGATGATGAAGACGAAACGGCGTTCCGTTTCCACGGCGGCGAGCGCCATGTGTGGCGCGACCAGCAGGGTTCCGGCCCCGATGCCGGCAAAGCTGAGGAAGTGGCGACGGTGCAACATGATTACCTCCGCAGGAAATCAGGGGAGACCAGCATCAGCGCAAGCGCGCTGGCCGGCGTTTCGGCGTGGGCGATCTGCTCCTGCGTGGCCGGCGTGAGCGCGCCGGGAAGCACTTGCGGGGCCAACCGGCGCGCATCGATCTGCGTGGCGAGCGGTGCCACCAGGCGCTGCGCAAATTCCACCCGCCGCATCAGCGCATCGGGCGCGATCCAGCTGGCTGCGGTATCATCCCATCCGGCGGGCGATCCCGGCTTCCAAACCGGCTGCCCCAGTTGTTGCTGGATCGCGGCCATCTGCAAGGCACCGGGTTCGTTGCGGCCCAGGGCGCGCAGCGCGGAAACGGTCCATTCCCACGGCGTCTTGGCCTTGAGCGGTTGCGACTGCCAGGCCTCGGGGCTTTCGATCAAGGCCTTGTAAAGACTGGGCAGATCGCCGCGTGTTGTCTGGAAAACATTGGCCATGCGGGTCACCATCGACGGCGGCGCGTTGTCGCCGGCAAAATGGCGTGCCAGCTTGGTCGCCACATGGGTGGCCGTGGCCGGGGCATGGGCAAAGTCGGCCATCACCGCGCGGGCCTGGTCCATGCCTTGCTGGGCATAGGCCTTGCCCAGCACCATGCGCGTGCCCGGCTCGTGCTGCTGGGGATGGAAGGCGAAATCGCCGGGCGCATCATCGTTGGGTCCGCCGATGGTCCAGCCGGTCATCGCACGCGCAAACTCGGTCACGTCTGCCTGGGTATAGCCCGAGCGCACGCCCAGCGTGTGCAGTTCCATGATTTCGCGCGCCAGGTTTTCGTTGAGCCCCTGCTTGCGGGGATTGCCGCCGCGTTGCTGCGCGCGCAGCGCAGCGGGGCTGTTGGGCCCGATCGACTGGTTCTGGTTGAGATACATCAGCATGGCCGGATGGCGTTCCACCGCGAGCACCATGTCTTCGAACCTGCCCAGCACATGGGGGCGGATCGCATCGCGTTCGAACGCGCCGGCAAAGGCCGTGACGGGGATGTCATCAGCCGAGACGCAGAAATGGTTGGACCAGAAATGCACCATGCGCTCCACGAACGGCGCGGGTGTGGTCAGCGCGCTTTGCGTGCGGGCCTGCACCGCCTGGCCATAGAGTGCGCGCACATCCTGGCCGAAATCGCGCCGCGCCAGCTTCTGTTCGGGTGTCTTGCCTGGCGGCATCGGGCTGCCCGGTGCGGGCGGCGGCGCTTGTTTGCGCAATGCGCGCTGCTGCTCTTGATAGGCGGTGAGCATGGCGCGGGCATCGGGCAGGGCGGCAAAGGCCGGCGGCGTGGTTTCAAAGCGATCGAACTGGGCGGCAAGCCATTGGCGCGGATCGCCCGGCAGCGGGGCCGGCGTGGCGCCCAGGCCAAAGCGATTGAGAGCGATCGCCGCAGGGGAAAGTTCGGTGGATAGGGGCATCGGGACACATCCGGTTGCAAGGCATCGCGTTGTTATCCCTCGTTGAACGCCGCCTGAGACGGTTTCCGTCGCGCCTATTTTCCCGGTGTCTGCCCCTTGGGCTCAAGCCCGTCGGCCAGCTTCGCGCGATCGGCCAGCGGCAGGGCAGCCACGAAGGGCACGGCTTTGGCTTCCACATGGGTACGCACGGCAACGTCGCTGTCCCGCACTTTTTGCAGGGCCGCCAGCAGCGCGGGCTGATCGACCACGGGGGCCCGCAGCAAGATCGCCGCCTCGTGGCGCGCGGCGCGGCCGGCCAGGATCTGTGGCCGCATGTCGTGCCGCGCCTGATGCAGCATGTGGCGGAACGCCTTGCGTTCGTCTGCAGGCAATTCCGACCCGGCGATGCGGATGCTGCCCGCGTTGATCCGCGCCTGCGGCAACTTGAGCCATAGCGAGGCCGAGGCGATGGCCGCCAGCAGGAAGAGGTTGAGCAGCACCGAAACCGCGCAGACCACCTTGAGCGTGCGCGGCGTCATCGGCCTGTCTCCCCCACCTGGCCCATCTCGCCAAATGCGGTCGCTTCGAAACCGGCGGGCGGGGCGCCGGTTTCCAACGCAAAGGCGAGTGCGGAGCCGGCGGTCGCCCCAGCCAGCGCCGTGCCGATGCCGAGCGCCGACCACCAGACCCGCGCGCGCAAGGTCCAGTGGCGGCGGTATGACGCGGCAACCGTGCGGCGCAAGTCGGGCGAGGGCACCGGCGCCTGCCATTGTGCCAGCCGCACATCCAGCGCGCGCGCTGCGGCCAGATGCGCGGCGCACGCAGGATCATGCTCCATTTGCCAACCTTGCGCCTGCAGATGGTCGGGCCAACGCTCGATCCCGCCATAGGCGTGCGCCAGCAGGGCAAAGCGTTCGGGGGTCATGGGATCAGTCATCGTTGCCCTCCAATCGCGCAAAGTGCTGGCGCAGGGTGCGGCGTCCGCGCGCCAGAAGGCTTTCCAGTGCCTCGACGCTGACGCCCAGCGCCTGGGCGGCCGCGACATTGCCCAGTTCCTGGTAGTGGACCAGCAGGATCGCGTCGCGCTGCCGCTCGGGCAGGGATGCCACGGCCCGGGCCACGGCCTGGCTGCGTGCATCTGCTTCCAGTGCGGCATCTGCCAGCGGCGCCGGGTCCGGCAGATCGGGCGGATCGCCCAGAGTGCCGCGCTTGCGGCGGCGCAAGCGGTCGCGGCACAGGTTGAGCGTGACCATGTGCAGCCAGGTGTCGAAGCGCGCCTGCCCGGTTCGCCAGCGTGGCGCCTGGCGCCAGGCGCGCAGGAACACTTCCTGCGCCACGTCCTCTGCCTCCTGCCGATCGTGCAGCAGGCGGGCCGCCAAGGCCAGCAGCCGGGGCAGCTTTGCCCCCACCAGTTGGCGCACGGCACTTTCCTCGCCACGACCGACGCGCGCCACGAGAGGGGCGTCCGGATCGCCGGGATCGTGTTCGGTCAAGCGGACGTTCCGCGCCGGATCGCAACGGGGCCGCGCCTATTGCGAAGGCGCCTGGCCGCCTGCATCGGCGTTGGCGCCGTCACCGCTGCTGGCCCGGCCGTGCATGCGCTCGTCAGGCGTGAGCACGCCATCGCCGTTGCGGTCCATGCGATCAAAGCGGGCGGCAAGCGCATGCTGGATCTCATCCTTGTCGAGATAACCGTCCTTGTTCGTGTCCATGCGATCGAACAGCGGGCCCGGATCGCGCTTGCCCTGCGCCGCGGCTGCCATCTCGGCGCGGCTGATCCGACCATCGCCATCGGCATCGGCGGCCATGATCCGCGCCGTCTGGCGCGCCATGAATGCGTCGCGCGTAAGAGTGCCGGCAGACTGGCGCGCGGCGCCCATTCCTGGGCCCGCGTCCTGGGCCAGGGCAGCGGCCGGCATCGCCACGGCAGCCAGCAAGATCATCAAGGTGCGCATCCTATCCTCCACGAGATACGCCCCTGAAACGCATGAGGCAGCGCTTTCCGTCGCCGCCTTCGCGCAAATTTCACCAGGCCGTGGCGCCACCGTCGATCGAGATGTCGGCACCGGTGACATAGCGCGCTTCGTTGCTGGCCAGCCATAGGGCTGCCATGGCGATGTCGCGCGGCTCGCCCAGGATCGGCAGCATGTTCTTGGCGATGATCTTTGCTGCCAGCGTCGGATCGGCGGCCAGGTGGCGATCGGTGGCGGCAGTGCGAATGAAGCCGGGCGAAATGGTGTTGGCGCGGATCGCGTGCGGTGCGCCTTCCATGGCGAGTTGCCGGGTCATCGCCAGAACGCCGCCCTTGCCGGCACAATGGGCCAGCGCCGCCGAACCGGGCAAGGCGTGATAGGCATTGGCGCTGGCAAAGTTGATCACGCTGGCCGCGCCGCTGGCCCTGAGATGCGGCCAGGCCGCGCGAGTGGGCAGGAACACGATGTCCAGCTCGCTGGCGAGCGTGCGCTTCCAATCGGCGTAGGACATGTCCTCGATCCACGCAAAAACGGCAAAGGCCGCCGCGTTCACCAGGATGTCGATCCGGCCATACGCCTTGCCGATCTGCTCGAACAGCGCCGCGACAGCGGCTTCGTCGGTGAGGTTGCAGGCATGATCGGCGCCAGCAAGGTCTATCCTGACAACCTGCGCGCCCGCCTCGCGAAACGCTTCGGCCACGCCCGCACCGATGCCGGTGGCCGCGCCCGTCACCACTGCCAGCTTGCCCGCAAGGCGATCAACCATGAAGGCTCACTTTCACCAGGGCGGCATCGGGTGCCCGCTTGATCCGGCCGGCGCAAAGCAGCAGCGCGACAAGTCCAAGCGCCGCGCCGCCTGAAAGCACGGCAAAGGCATTCTGCAATCCGCCCGCCAGGCTGGCGGCAAACGTGACGACCACGGGACTGAGGAATTGCCCCAGGGCAAATGCGCTTTGCCACATGCCCGCGCCGCGTCCGCGCACTTCGAAAGTCAGCAGGCTCATTGCCCAAACCAGCAAGGTGGGCAGAAGAAGCCCGGCCCCGAGCTGGTTAACGAAACAACCCAGCACGAACCCGCTGGGCTGGTGGGCGCGGCCCATCAGCAGGAAGCCGATCGCCAGCAGGGCAAATTCGATGACCAGCAGGCGCTGCACCGGCCAGCGTCCGATCCGCGAATAGACGAAGGTGCCAAGCGGCACGCCCACGCTCGCCACCGAAGTGAGGAAGCCCGCGCGTGCCGGATCGGCCACGCCCAGCACGGCCAGGCCGACCGGCGCCTGGATCTGCACGGTGTAGAAGAAGATTGCGCCGTAGATGGTGATGCCCAGGATCACGGCCATGCGTGACCAGGGAAAACCGGCCCAACTGGTGCTGTGTTGCCCGGCGCGGGGTTCGTCGCCTTGCGTCGGCGCGGCGGCATCGCCCGTGGGTTCCCAGGTAAACAACTGCACCAGCACCAACATTGCCAGTGCCGAAAGATAGACCCAGAACGGCGTGCGCCAGCCAAAGCTGCCCAACTGGCCGCCGATGTTGAAGAAAAGCAGCGCCGACATCGAGGCGAACGCGGTTTGCGCCGCCAGCCACTTGTCGCGCGCGGCGCCGTGGAAATAGTCGCCGATCATGGTGGTGGAAAGCACCATGATCATCGCCTCGGCAATGCCCACGCCCACGCGGCTGATCAGGATGGTCGACAGATCGTGCAGGAACACCGGCGCCACGCCAACCAGCGCATAAAACGCAAAGGCGGCCAGCAACAGGCGCCGGCGGCCAAAGTAATCCCCCAGCACACCGGCCAGCGGGGAGAGCAGGGCGATGCACAGGGCCGGGATCGTCAGGATCATCGGGACCCAGTAATCGTGCCCGGAAACCCCCGAAAATTCCTGGATCATCCGGGGTAGAACGGGTGCCAGCAAGACGATCGCCATTGTCGAAAGGGTGATCGGCAAGAGCAGGGCAATGCCGGTCATCGCGCCCGGCTGGTCATCATGGTTCATCGGTGCTCCTGGTCACGGGGCGGATCATGCGCCAGTTGGACCGGCCGCATCACGAACGAAGGCATCGGGGGACAGGGTAACGCAGCCGCGCCGCGGCGGCTTGGCGATCGATCCTGCCTGGTGACGCGGACCATGGGCCGCTTCTTCTCTCCCTGCTTTATCGCCTCTTTCTTGCGCCCTATCCCGGCCGGCAGGCAAATCGAATTTGGCCATGGGCAGCTATCGGGAAAACGGGATCATCGCGCGTATCGCCTATCGACGGCGTCGTTAGGCCAGGTTGGCACGGGCAAGAATTTTCTTGGCAGGGCTTGTCTATCACGCACTTGCCCTTTTTATCTACGTTTCCGATAGACAATGTGCCGCAGAGACTGCGCGACAGCACGGAGAATTGCATATGGCCAGCGCAGGCACGGCGCGCGGATCGGGCAACCGGTTTGGACTGCAGGTGGTGATTGGCATGGCCGTGGGCTTGGCACTCGGCCTGGCCGCGCGTTCGCTAGGCCCGGCCGCATCGGGTGAGCCCAACGGGCTGGCACTGGCCTTGTCGCTGGTAGGTTCCAGTTTCGTCCAGTTGCTCAAGGCGCTGGTGCCGCCGCTGGTTCTGGCCGCAATCATCGCCAGCATCGGCCGGCTGCGCGATCTCAACAATGCCGCTCGCCTCGCCGGGCAAACCCTCCTGTGGTTTGCCATCACCGCACTGTTGGCGGTTTCGATCGGCATTGCCCTGGGCCTGGTCCTGCGGCCGGGTGCCAACACCGGCGCTTCCCTGGCGCAGGCGGCTGCGCCGCACACCGTGGGTAGCTGGCTGGATTTCATCAAGGGACTCATCCCGGCCAATTTCCTGGGCATCGTTGCCTCGACCGAAGTGGACAATGGCACGGCCAAGACCACCATCGGGTTCAATATCCTGCAACTGGTGGTGATCGGCCTGGCGCTGGGCTTTGCCGCGCTCCGCAGTGGTGAAGCTGGTGACGCCGTCCTACGCGGGGCGGGCGTGGTCCTGACCGTGGTGCGGCGCCTGCTCGGCTGGGTCGTGCGCCTGGCGCCTTTAGGCAGCGCCGGCCTGATCGGCAACGCGGTGGTCAACTATGGCTGGGGCACGCTGCTGGGCATCGGCCAGTTCGCGGTGGCGCTCTATATCGGCCTCGGCCTGGTGGTCTTCGGGGTCTACCCGCTGCTGCTGCGTGCCCATGGCCTGGCGCCGCTGCGCTTTTTCGCCAAGGCCTGGCCGGCGATCGAACTCGCTTTCGTGTCCCGCTCCTCGATCGCGGCGCTGCCGGTGGCAGAGGCGGTGACGGTGGAGCGACTGGGCGTGCCGCCGGCCTATGCGGCCTTTGCCGTGCCGGTGGCGGCCACGACCAAGATGGACGGCTGCGCGGCGGTCTATCCGGCTCTTTCGGCCATCTTCATCGCGCAGTTCTATCACATCGCGCTGGTGCCGACCGATTATCTGCTGATCGTACTGGTTTCGGTGCTGGGCTCCGCCGCCACCGCGGGGGTAACGGGTGCGACGGTGATGTTGACGCTCACCCTATCCACCCTGGGCCTGCCGCTTGAGGGCGTGGGCCTGTTGCTGGCGATCGACCCCATCCTGGACATGGGTCGCACGGCCGTGAACGTGACGGGCCAAATGCTGGTGCCGCTGATCGTGGCACGCCGTGAAGGCCTGCTGGACCAGGCGCTGTACAACGCGCCGAGCCGGGGGGACCTGAGCCTGGCGCCCTGATGCCTGCCAGGTGCGCGGTTCGTCTTCCGGTCAGCGGGCGGGTTCGCGCAGCAGGGGCACGAGCAAGCCGTTGAGGTCATCGAGATCGAACGCCGCCGCCTTGGCATAACGCACCACGCCGGCGCGATCGATCACGTAGTTGGTCGGCACGCCTTCCAACGGGCTGTACGGCCCCTTGAGCGTGCGGACCGCGGGAATGTGCATGGCGGCAAACAACTGCTTGAGCGCGGAGTTGGGCAGCGAATCCTGCGTGGTGATGGCAAATACCTTGAGCCCGTGCTGCTTTTGCAGGTCATAGTACTGGTCGAGCAGCGGCAGTTCCTGCTTGCACGGGCCGCACCATGTCGCCCAGAAATTCAGCACCACGACCTGCCCCTTGAGATCGGCCAGCGACACTTTCGTGCCATCGATCAGGCGCAGTTCAAATGGCGGGGCTGGCTGCCCGATCACGGGTGCCTTGGCGAGCGCAGGCATGGCCACGATGGTCAGCCAGGTGCCGAACACCATGGCCAGGGCACGAGGCAGGCGGGGCAACATCGGCATTCTGATCCTTGCGGTTGGATTTGCACACGATTTGACACAATCGGCGCGGGCACGCCAGCAGGCCGGCGCACCGTTTCATCCATGATGGAGAAACCGCGCACGTGCACTGCGCGGAACTGAAGCGGGCCTGGCGGGTCTATCCAGCGAAAGGGTGACCGAGCGATGGCTGCACGCGCATATTGGCAGGGCCAAATCCGCCTTGCCCTGGTGTCTATCCCCGTGGAAATCTATCCGGCGACCAAGTCTGGCGCCTCGATCAGTTTCCGCCAGATTCACGAGCCTTCGGGCAAGCCCATTTCCTATGAAAAGATCGTGCAGGGCATCGGCCCGGTCGATCACGATGACATCGTGAAGGGCTATGAGGTTTCCAAAGGCAATTATGTCCTGCTCGAGGATGACGAGATCGAGGCGGTGAAGATCGAAAGCCGCAAGACTTTCGAACTGGTCCAGTTCGTCGATCAGGACGAGATCGACGTGTTCTATTTCGAAAAGCCCTATTACGTCATTCCGGCCGACGACCTTGCCGACGAAGCGTTCATCGTGCTGCGCGAAGCCCTGCGCCAGGCGCGCAAGGTCGGCCTGGGGCAGCTTTCCGTGCGGGGGCGCGAAATGCTCGCCAGCCTCAAGCCGTGCGGCAAGGGCTTGATCCTGGAAACCATGCGCTATGCCGACGAGGTGCAGAAGGCGCAGTCCTATTTCAAGGACATTCCCGACCAGAAGCCGGACACCGAACTGCTGGAACTGGCCACGGCGCTGATCGAGCGCAAATCTGCGCCGTTCGACGCTGCCGCGTTCGAGGATCGCTATGTCGAGGCATTGCAGGCGCTGGTTGCGCGCAAGGCCAAGGCGAAGGGCCGCAAGATCCTGGAGGACGTGGAAGAACCCGAAAAATCCGGGTCCAACGTGATCGACCTTATGGCCGCGCTCAAGAAATCGATCGGTAGCGATGGTGCCGCGGGTGCCAAGACCAAACCCAAGGCTAAAAGCAAGACCGCGGCAAAACCGCGCAAGCGCGCCGCCGCCGCGCGTCCGCGGAAGTCGGCCTGAGCCATGGCCCGCCGCGATCCTCTCGCCGAATACAAGCGCCGACGTGATTTTGCCAAGACCGCCGAACCTTCCGGCGCGACCGGGGCGCCGGGCAATGGCAATGGCTTCATCGTGCAAAAGCACGATGCCACGCGGCTCCATTTCGACTTTCGCCTGGAAGTGGATGGCGTCCTGAAATCGTGGGCGGTGACCAAGGGGCCCAGCCTCGATCCCGATGCCAAGCGCCTGGCGGTGCGCACCGAAGATCATCCCCTGGCCTATGCCCAGTTCGAAGGCGTAATTCCGGCCGGCGAGTATGGCGGGGGGACGGTCATGTTGTGGGACCGGGGCACCTGGGCGCCGGTGCCGGGCAAATCGGCCAAAGACATCGATGATGGCCATCTCCATTTCACGCTCGATGGGGAGCGGATGAAAGGCGAATGGCTCCTCGTCCGCATGAAGCCGCGTCCGGGCGAAAAGCGCGAGAACTGGCTGTTGCGCAAGGTGGGCGACGCATTCGCCCAGGCAGGCGACGGGCTGGTGGAGCGCGAGCTTGTCAGCGTCTTGACCGGCCGCACGATGGCAGAAATCGCAGCTGACAAGGCTGGCACCTTTTCCCTGGCCGGACGCAAGGACAAGGCGTTCACCACCCAGATGGCCAAGGCCGCAAAGCACAACGCGCAAGTGCCCAAGGCCAAGCCGCGCCGGGCGGCCAAGACCGGCAAACCCGCCCGCTTGCCCGCTTTTCGCCCGCCGCAACTGGCCACGCTGGTCGACGCGGTCCCCGCCGGCAACGACTGGCTGCACGAGATCAAGTTCGATGGCTATCGCGCGCTGGTGGCCGCCTGCGGCAGCGACGTGAAAATCTACACCCGCAATGGCCACGATTGGACCGACAAGTTCGCCCCCCTGGTCGAAGCGATTGCCGCGCTCCACCTGCCCGCCTGCCTGATCGACGGGGAAATCGTGGGCTATGCCGCCGACGGCAATCCTGGCTTTTCCGCGCTTCAAGCCGTGCTGAAACGCGGCCATGGCGCACAAGGGCCCGACGATCGGCTGGAACTGCACGCGTTCGACCTGCTCGAACTGGATGGCGAGGATCTGACCGATCTTTCGAACATCGAGCGCAAGGAACGGTTGGAAGCCTTGCTGCATGGCGCGCCGCCACCGGTGCGCTTTGCCGACCACGTGATCGGCGCGGGCGAAAAGCTGTTCAAGGCCATGTGCTCTTCCGGCCAGGAAGGCATCATCAGCAAGCGCATTGATGCGGCCTATAGCGGCAAGCGGACGAAGGCGTGGGTCAAGGTGAAATGCATCAACCGCCAGGAATTCGTGATCGTGGGCTGGACCAAGTCAACATCGCGGACCAGGCCATTTGCCTCGTTGCTGCTCGCCCAGCATGAAGGCGGCGGGTTGGTTTACAAGGGCAAAGTCGGTACGGGTTTTGACACCGATAGCTTTGAAGACCTTGCCGCGCGGATGAAGCCACTCGTGCGCAAGACCGCGCCCGTGGATGTGCCACGCGTCGAGGCGCGGGGCGCGAACTGGATCAAGCCGAAACTGGTGGGCGAAGTGGCCTTTGCCGAATTCACTGCCGATGGCCGGGTGCGCCATGGCAGCTTCCTTGGCCTGCGTGCGGACAAGCCCGCCAAGGAGGTGACCCCCGAAGTGCGCGTTGCGGCTCCCGTGACAATGCCCGCCGTGGAGATCAGCCACCGCGAGCGGGTGATCTTTCCCGGCACGGGACAAACCAAAGGCGACCTGGCCGACTACTATGCTGCGATGGCGGCCTTGCTGCTGCCCTTTGCCGGAAACCGGCCGATCAGCCTGGTGCGTTGCCCGCAGGGACGCGCCCGGCATTGCTTTTTCCAGAAGCATGACGCCGGTGGCTTTGGCGACGCCGTCCACCATGTGCCGATCCGTGAAAAGGATGGTGGCAGCGAGGATTACCTGTTCGTCAGCGACGCGGCCGGCCTGTTGCAGTGCGTGCAGATGGGAACGATCGAGTTTCACGCCTGGGAAGCACGCGCCGACGCGGTGGAGCAGCCCGATCGCCTGATCTTCGATCTCGATCCCGACGAGGGGCTGGACTTCGACGCCGTCAAACGCGCGGCGCGCGATATTCGCGATCGGCTGGCCGACCTTGGGCTGGTGAGCTTTGCCATGCTTTCTGGCGGCAAGGGCGTGCATGTGATCGTTCCGCTGGCACCCGGCCACGATTGGGAGACGCACAAGGACTTCGCCCGCCGCTTTGCCGAAGCGATGGCAATGGCCGAGCCCGAACGGTTCGTGGCGACGATGAGCAAGGCCAAGCGCAAGGGTAGGATATTCATTGATTGGCTGCGCAACCAGCGCGGCTCTACCGCGATCGTGCCATACAGCGCCCGGGCACGAGATGGCGCGGCGGTGGCAGTGCCGATCGCGTGGGACGAGCTTGGCGGGTTCGATAATGCACACCCCTACAGCATCGGCGATGCTGCAACGCTGATCGAGCGCGCGGGCAAGGGCGCGCTGGCGGGCTGGGGCTTTTCACAACAGAGCCTGCCCGCGCTTTAACCGGCACCCACTGGCAAATCCGCTTGAAACGCGGCCCGGTTTTTCGCAACCACGGTATCGGCCCGCCGGGGCATGACCGAGGAGACGCGTGGGATGACGGGGGGGCAGGAAGACTTTGCGATGCGCTGGGCAAACGAAGCCGACAGCGCAGCTTTGGGCGAGCTCATTCGCCTGGCAATCAACACCTTGCAGGCCGATGTTCTGACGTCGGCGCAAGTTGCCGCCAGCCACGCTGTCATGGGGCTCGATACCCAGTTGATCGCCGACGGCACGTATCTGCTGGCCGAGCGCGACGGACAGATCGCCGGATGTGGTGGATGGAGCAGGCGGGCGACGCTCTATGGCGGAGACCATAGCGCAGACTTGCGCAATCCGCGCCTGCTCGATCCCGCCCGTGATCCGGCACGCATCCGCGCGATGTATACCCACCCGGCCTTCGTGCGCCAGGGCGTGGGGCGCCGTATCCTGCAAGGCTGCGAACAGGCGGCCGCGCGCAGCGGCTTTGCCAGGGCCGAACTGATGGCCACGATGAGCGGGCTGCCGCTTTACCAGGCCGCCGGTTACCAGCCGATCGAGCCGGTCGAGGTGATCGCCGCTGGCGTGCCAGTGCCAATGGTACGCATGGGCAAGACATTGATCCTGCAGACCTGAAGGTGCGGCTATCCCACCCGCCGCAAGCGCGGCGGGCAGGGCAACCGGTGTCTTCGTCAGGCAGCCATGGCGCGCTGGTGCAGGCGGGTGATGGCATCGATCGAAGAGAGCAACGCCCCTTCCTGCCAGCAGCCGTAATAAGAGCAATGCTCACCGGCGAGCACGATACGCCCTTCCATGGCGACGAGGTTCTGGTAGTGGGTTGCGCGGCTTTCCTCCGTCCAGTTGGCGCAGCAGCCCAGGATCCACGGCATCCGGTTCCACGCCACCGAGGCGCCAGACAGGAATTCAGCCTTGTATTCGGCCGGGTGGAAGACGGAACCTTGGTCGAGCGCAGCCTGGATGCGCTTTTCCGGGGTCATCCCCGCCAGCATGTAGGCGCCCGCGCCAAACGGATAGGCGCCCAGCAGCACCGCCGGGCCATCGGTAAAGCACCCGGCGCTGGGATAGGAAATCAGCGAAATGGCCTGGTCGGTGAACGAGATGCCGCCATAGATAGCATGGTCGGTTTCCCAGAAGCGGCGCTTCATTTCCAACCCGATCTTGACCGAGTTGCCATAGGGCAGCGCGCGGATGGCGGCCTTCTTTTGCGCAGAAGCCTGGAAATCGATCTGGTTGAGTACCGGGGCCGGGATCGTGCAGACCATCCAATCGGCGTGGGTTTCGCCCGTGGCGCCGGTCTTGGTGTCGGTCCAGGCTGCAGTGACCCCCTTGTCGTCCTGTGCGATCTTGGTCACGCGGGTGTTGAAGCGGATCATCTTGGCCACGCGCGCCTGGAATGCCTTGCCGATGTGGTCCATGCCACCCTTGGGTTGGAACATCGTCGTTTGCATCACGTGTTCGGCAAAGAAGCCCAGCGTCTGCCACACGCCACTGTTGATCGTCTCGGTCAGGCTGAAAGGATCGTTGGGGATCGGCGCGCCGTTGACGCCGCCGCCTGGCGCCCGCTCCCAGCCGCGCTGCTCGCCCAGCTTGAAGCTCTTGGTGTATTGCATGTTCTTGTCGAGCACGCCCCACTCGCGCATCGCTTCGAGCAGGCGGGCCTTGTCCTCGGCCGTGACCGCCGTATCGAGGGCGCCGGCGTTGAGCGACTTGCCCAGCAGTTCGGAAACGTGCCCCTTCCAATCGACCATCAGTTCACGATAGGGTTGCGGCTTGCCGCCAAAAGCCTTTCGGTTATGAATCAGTGCATTGTGATTGATTTGCAAGAACGGTTCGAGCTGGACCCCCAGTTCCTTGCAATAGTGCAGCACGGTGCGGTGGTGATAGGGAATGCGCCAGGGGCCCGGATTAAGGTAATTGCCCGGCGCAAAGGTCACCTGCTGCTTGGAGCCGATCTCGGTGATGGTGTCGCCACCGCGCACGGTGTAGTTGCGCCCGCCGGCGCGGCCCTGGAATTCCAGGATCTGCACTTTGTAGCCCGCCTTGGTCAGTTCATAGGCGGCCAGCATCCCGGCCAGGCCTGCGCCCAGCACCAGCACCGTCGATCCCGGCTTTGCGCCCGAAAGGCGCGGCGGGCCGGTGAAACTGGCTGTCGGCCGCATGCGCCAGCACGGTCATTGCCTGGTACAGCGCGGCGGCACCGCCGGCCTTGCCGATCATGGTCAGCAGGGCACGGCGCGTGGGTGGGGTGAAAACGTCTGACATGGCAAACCCTTCGTGGTCGAATCGGGATATGGTTCTTGGGGGGGAAGTGCTGCTCAATGGCCGCAGGTGTTGCATTCGGGGACGGGCGGATCGGCAGCCACCACGCGGTCGATATCGGCCACGGTCACCGGATCGGGATAGGCGTTGAAGTGGCCGCGAACATAGGTGATCACCGCGGCGATCTGTTCCTTGGTCAGCACGCCGTTGAACCAGGGCATGCCGCCGCGTCCCTTCATCACCACGATGATCGGATAGTCCTTGTCGGCCAGGTTCTTGTTGCCGGCCAGCGCGGGGATCATGGCGCCCGGTTCGCCGCCGCCCTTGGCATCGGCCATGTGGCAGGCCTGGCAGATCTGCTCGTAGACTTCCTGCCCCTGGTTCGACACTTCCACCGTGCTGCCGCCCGGTCCCGGACGGTCCTGGGCAAAGCCGGGCGTCGCTTGCGTGGCGCAGGTAACCAGCGCCATTCCGGCAAGGGCGAGGGCGGCGAAGTGCGGTTTTCGGGTCATGGCATACTCTTTGGGTTCAACGGGATCGGGGGGAGGCAAGGCCGGGGTCATGCGCGCCAGCCGGTGCAATCATCGCCCAGTCCCTGGGCCAGCGGCGCCAGGAACGGTTCGAACTTGCGCCATTGATCGAGCCCGGAGCGATAGATCGGCTGGCGCACTTGTTCGGAACTGACCGTGCGCACGGCGCGGTCGTTTTCGAAGAAGCGCAGGCAGGCCGGATCGAACGGCAAGCCCAGCGCCGCCAGCAGCGCGCGCACCTGGCCTTCGGTATCGTCCACCAGGTCTTCATAGACCAAGGTGTGCAACGCGCCGGGCGCCACGGCGTGGAAGTGGCGCACGATCGCCAGGTAGTGGCGATAATAGGCCGCAAGGTCTTCCAGGTCGTAGGAAAACTCTTGGCCCTCGGCAAAGAGCTGCTTGAAGCCCGAAAAGCAGGCGGCCATCGGATTGCGCCGCACGTCGATGATCCGCGCTTCTGGCAAGATCAGGCGGATCAGCCCGATGTGGCGGAAATTGTTGGGCATCTTGTCGATGAAATGGGTGCGGCCGAGGCGGCAATGCACGCGGGCCAGGGCCAGGTATTCCTCGCCCCAGTCGCGCAACTGGGCAGGGCTGGCCGATGCGATCCGCGTGGCGCCACCTTCGCGCTCGATCCGGCCCACCAGGCTGCCGATATAGGGCAGTTCCATCGTGCCTTCGATCGCCGGGTGGCTTGCCAGGATCTGTTCCACCAGGGTGGAGCCGGAGCGCGGCAGGCCGACGATGAAGATGGGCGCCGCGTCGGGTGATCCCTGGCCCGATCGCGCGGCCAGGAATTCGGGCGTGTAGAGCTGGCACACGTCGTGCGCCTGGGCGGCATAGTCCTGATCGGCGCCGCCGAACTTTACCCGTGCCAGCGCGGCGCCCTGGGCATAGAGGGCAAAGGCGCCAGCGGCATCGCCGGCATCCTCCAGGCGGCGGCCCAGGGCGTAGGACAGGCGCATGCGGTCATCGGCTGGCAGCGATCCGCCCAGCAACCCGCGCATCTGCGCCTCGTCGGCGTCGCTCAGCGCCCCGATCTTGAGATTGGCCAAGCCCCACCAGGCCTCGCCCATGTGCGGGGCCAGGATCGTGGCGCGGCGATAGGCGCGGATCGCGGTGTCGCGCAGGCCGGCCGTCCGTGCGGCGTGGCCATGGTTGACCGCCACGCCGGGGTTGGCGGGAAACGCCTCTGCCAGGCGGGCATTGATCGCTTCTGCCGCTTTGTCGTCGCCGAGCAGGCCGAGGCAAGCAGCCTGGAGATTGAGATAGGCCGGATTGTCGGGCTCTGCGGCCAGCAGCGGTGCCAGTTCGGTCAGGGCCTGCTGCGCCAGGCGAGCGGCGAACAGGGCGTGGGCCAGGTCGAAGCGGATGCGCTTGGACTGCGGATCGAGCGACAAGGCATGGCGCAGCAGCGTTTCGGCCGCGTGCACGGTGCGATGCGCGATGTGGCAGGCGGCAAGCAGACGCGCCCCTTCGGCGTGATGGGGATGGGCGCGGCAAAAGCTGCGCAGAATGGGATCGGCTTCGTCATGGCGGTCGAGCGCCACGAGTTCGGCTGCGCGGCCCAGATCGGGATGATCGGCATCGAGACGGGCCAGCGCGGCCAGCGCCCGACGCTCGCGTTGCACGGCGCCGCAGGCAAAGGCGCGGTCGGCGATCGCGCGCCATGCCTCCGCATGGCGTGGGTCGAGCGAGACCGCGGTATCGAGCTGCTGGTCGCCCTCCTGGCCCCGGCCAACGCCGCACAGGGCGAGCCCGAGTTCATAGCGGGTGCGCGCCGCCTTGGGCCAGGCGCGGGCCAGGTCGAGCAGGATCGGCAGGGCATGGGCCGGACGGCCCAGGCGCCGCAGCGCCGATGCCAGGATCAAGCGAGGGCGGGGATCGGCCGGATCGCGGCTCGCCAGGGTGCGGGCCAGCCGTTCGGCCTTGGCCGGGTTGGCGGCCAGGGCTTCGGCCGCTTCGGCCAGGGGATCGGTGGTCACGTGCAGCATCTTGGTGTGGCCGGCCTGTTCCGGTGCTGGGCAGGGAGGACGGGAGCCGCCGCGTGGGCAGCCCCCCGTCCCGGTCGATCCACCGCGCCCCGGGCCTGATCGTGGCGATCACACCCGGAAACGACGGCAGCCATTGCGTCAGAACGTGACGGTGGCACGGGCGTAGTAATATCCGCCGTTGATGCCCCATGGCGCAAAGGTGATGGGCGTATCGTAGTTGTTGCTGCCGTTGGCCGGGCGCCCGCCGACATTGGGCACTGTGGGTGCTTTCTTGTCGAACAGGTTGTTGGCGCCAACATCGAGGCGGAACGCCGGCGTCACCTTGTAGCCGACGTTGAGATCGGTGATCCCCGTGGTTCCGGTGCGCAAGACGGTGTAGCCATCGGCGTTGGCATAGCCGCTGCCCGAATAGCTGGTGCGCTGGTGCGCCGAGCCATAGATCGTCTCGCGCAGGTTGAACGAGAACGAACCCAGCGTGAACAGGGCGTTGGCAATGACCTTCACACGCGGCGTGGCCGTGGTCAGCCCGTCGATCGAGTTGGGGTCCAGCAGCGAGGTCTGGCTGAAAGCGGTGTTCACCACCTGCGAGGGCAAGGCATACACCTTGAGCAGCTTGGTCTGGTTGTAGTTGAAGCCGAGCGTCCACGCGACCTTGGCGCCGCCGCCGAAATCGCTGGTATAGTCTGCGGTTGCTTCCACGCCGCGGGTGCGGGTGTCGGCACCGTTGGTAAAGATGTTGATCCCCGCATAGGACGTGGCATCGGCCAGGCTGACGCCGCGCGCGGTAAGGGCGTCGAGCACCGCCTGAGACACCACCGACGTGCCCTGCGAACCAAAGATCGCCGCCGAAGGCACGATGCGGTTCTTCAGCTTGATCTGATAGGCATCGACCGTGAGCTGCACGCCGCCGCCCGGATGGGCCACGAAGCCCGCCGAGAACGACGTGGACTTTTCGGGCTTGAGGTTGCCGAAGCCCAGGACCTTGGCCGCCGACGAGTTGGGCGGCAGCTGGCCGAACGTGGTGCCGGGGCCCACGTTGACCGAGGAATAGTAGGATTCGGCCAGGGTCGGGGCGCGGAAGCCGTTCGAGACGGTGCCACGAATGCCCAGAGCCGGGCTGAAATCATAGCGCGCGGTGACCTTGCCATTCCACACGTTGCCGAAATCGGAATAGTGTTCATAGCGCCCGGCAAGATCGAGGTGCAGGCCGGTAACGGGATCAACGGCCGCATCGATATAGGCGGCCACGGCACGGCGGCTGTAGGAGCCCGCGTCGGTTGGGGCAAAGCCGGGATAGGATTGGGCGCCGCCGCCATAGTAAGAGGCGAATTCACCCGACTGGATTGCATAGCCATCGCGGCGCCACTGACCGCCGAAGGCCAAAGTGAGCGGCTTGGCCATGCCCACTTCGAAGTCCTTGGTCACGCCCAGGTCTGCCGACCATTCGCTGTTGACCAGGGTGCCATCGTAGAAGTTGCGTTGCAGGCCGATGGCGGTGGCGCTTTGCGATTGCTGCATCGCATAGACCGTGGGGTTGGCCGAGTTGAGCGTGTAGAGCGCCACGGCGTCGCGGCCGTAGGTGGCCGAAAGATCCCAGGCCCAGCCCGAAATGTCGCCCTTGAAGCCGAACGTGCCCGAGAAATCTTCCTCGCGCAGGCTTTCCTGCGGGTTGAAGCCGGCGGGCAGCGGATAGACCGTGGTGCCGGTGCTGGTGGTGCCCGAAACGCGGCTGGCGCGACGATAATTTTCGAACGCCTTGGCCACGCGGTTGCCATAGCTGCCAAAGGCATAGGCCTGGATGCTGTCGGTGATATCATAGCCAGCGTTGACCATGATGTTGTACAGCGAATAGCGCGCGTCGCCGTTGATGTTGTTGACCCGCGGGTAATAGGGGTTGGCCTTCACGCCGGCCTGGTCCACCGCGCTGATATCGGTGCGCACCGTGCAGTTTTGGGTGAAATAGCGGCGGTCACAGCCACCACGCTGCGTGTAATCGTGAAACTTGTATTCGCCGGTCACATTGATGAAGCCGTTGTCGCCCAGCTTGGCGCCGAAGTTGAGCGCGGTGGAAAACGTCTTGCCGTCACCTTCGTAGTATTGGCCACCGGTGGTGGTGAACAGACCGCCCGAAGACTGGTCTTTCAGGATGATGTTGACGACGCCGGCGATCGCATCGGACCCGTACTGTGCGGCGGCGCCATCCTGCAGGATTTCGATGCGGCTGATGGCGTTGGTCGGAATGAAGCTGAGATCGGTGGTGGCCGCGCCCGAATAGGGGCTGCCGCCCAGCACGGCGAGGTTGGCGGTGAAGTGGCGGCGCTTGCCGTTCACCAGCACCAGGGTGTCGTTGGGCGAAAGCCCGCGCAGGGCGGCCGTCAACGTCAGGTTGGCGGTATCGCCGCCGAACGATTGGAAATTGAGCGAAGGCAGCGTTTGCGCCAGCACCTGCGTGAGGTCTTGCTGCCCCACCGACTGGAACGCCTGGGTGCCGACCACCTGCACCGGCGCGGCGCTGTCGGCCGCCCGCATGCCGGTGACGCGCGTCCCGGTCACGATGATATCTTCGCCAACCGGCGGTTCGGCGGCCGGTGCATCCTGCGCCATGGCGATGGACGGCAGTGCGGTGGATGCAAGTAGCGATGCGAATGCAATTCGGGAATAGGCTGACATATCTTTGCCCCCATGGAAACGAGCCCTCCTCCCGCACCCCCTCCCAGGGGCGGGGCGCACGGATTGATCCGGGTTGTGTCCGGTCGTGCTGCCCTCGCTTGCCGGCGCCGCTTTTTGCAGCTGCCGGGCTTGATCGCGGCAATGGAAGGCAAATCAGCGGGATTGCCCATACGCTGATTGTCGTATCACGCGTTGCCGGGCAGGCATTAGGATGGCGCCCGGTAGGGGGCAGCCGCCCCTGGCACGCCATCACTTCTTGCAAGGATATGCCATGTCATTTTCCCCCGGCTTTCGCACGCGCGCCCTTGCCGCCCTTGGGTTTGCCGCCGCGGTGCTGGCCCCCATGGCCCCGGCCCACGCGCAGGTCACCAAGCTCCAGGCCGACCCCAAGGCACTGATTCTCGATGGCGCAGAGGTTGCCGCCGGGACCGACCTGTTCTTCCTGTCGGGGCAATTGGCCGCGCCGGTCGATCCGAAGAAGACCTTTGCCGATGTGAAATCCGTCGACGATCTGGGTGATACCAAGACGCAAACGATCAGCGTCCTCACCAAGATCAAGGCCCTGCTGGAAAGCCGGGCTACAAGATGTCGGACCTGATCAAGCTGACGCTGTTCGTGGCAGCCGATCCCAAGACCGGACACATGGATTTTGCCGGCGCCAACGAAGGCTTCAAGCAATTCTTCAAGACGGCGGACAATCCCACCACCGTGGCGCGATCCACGTTTCAGGTGGCGGCGCTGGCCGGCCCCTATTTCCTGATCGAGATCGAGGGGATCGCTGCGCGCAAGAAATAAGCGCACGCGGCGCGGCGTGCCGGCGCGTGGTTCGCGATCAGGGCGTGAGGGCCTTGATCGCGATCGCCGCGGCCGCCGCGCGCGTTTCGACACCCAGCTTTTCATAGATGCGCTCCAGGTGCTTTTGCACGGTGCGCGGGCTGATCACCAGAACCTGGCTGATATCGGCATTCGACTTGCCATAGCTGATCCACAGCAGGACTTCGGCTTCTCGCTCGGTCAGGCCCAGCCGGGTCTGCAACTGGCGCGCATCGACCTGGGGATTGAGTTCGTTGAGGCGGATCAGCACTTCGTTTTCGCGATAGTGCGCGATGAGCACCAGTTCGAGCGCACCTTCGCCCTGCTCGATACGCAGGCTGCTGCCGGTTTCGGTCTTGGCCAGCAGGCGTCCGACGCTCTGGCGCAGTTCGTCGGGCAATTCCGGCTGATCGCGGCGCCATCCCGGCGCGATGCGGTTGATCGCCTGTTCCGCCAGCGGCGTGCACCACAGCAGGAAGCCGCTGGTATCGGTGGCCATCATCAAGCGCCCGGTGGCATCCAGACTGGCCGTGCTGGCCTGCACCGCGCGGGCATGACCCAGGTGCACGCGCACGCGCGCCAGCAGTTCGTGCACGTTGATGGGCTTGCGCACATAATCCACGCCGCCCACCTCGAACCCTTCGATGACGTGCTCGCTTTCGGTCAGTCCGGTCATGAAAATCACCGGCACGTGCGCTGTTTGCGGATTGGCCTTGATGCGCGCGGTGGTTTCGAAACCATCGATGCCCGGCATGATTGCATCCATCAGCACCAGATCAGGCGTGATGTGTTGCAATAGGTCGAGCGCGGTCTGGCCTGCGGTGGCGACCAGCACCTGGATGCCGCCGGCTTCCAGCGTGTCGGTCAACAGGTGCAGGGCGGCCGGCTCGTCATCGACCACCAGCACGGTGTCGCGGCGGACTTGCTGGTGCTCCATCAGTATTCGTCCAGCATGCGGGCAAGGCCTGCCATGTCGAACCGGTCGAGCCGGGCATAGAGCCTGGCAATGAGGTCTCCGGCTTCGGGCGCTGCCCGTTCCAGCGCGGCAATCTCTCCGGCAATGGCGCGGGCATGGCCGATACGCAGGAATTCGCGCAGGCGTTCGACGTGGGGCTGGGCTGCCGACGGCAAAGCAGTGGCGGGTGCACGGCGCTGCAGGGTGGGTGCGATATCCTCGCGTTCCCATTCCAGGCCCAGTTCCTGGCCGATGGCGTCGATCAACCGCCCGATTTCCACCGGCTTGACCAGGAAAAGGTCATGCGGGGCGGCCGCATCGCTGGCGGTCTGTCCATCCGGGCCATGCCGTTCGTGGGCGTTGGCCGAAAGCATGACGATCCGAACGGCATCAGCAAAGCGGTCACGCAGCCGTGCCGCAGTTTCCCAGCCCGAGCAACCCGGCATCTGCACGTCCAGCAGCACGAGATCGAAGCGCTGGCCGTTGCAGAGCGCCAGCGCGGTTTCGCCGCCGGGGGCCACCGCCACTTCAAAGCCCACGTCGTTCAGCGCCTGGCGCACGAAAGCCAGCTGTTGCAGATCGTCATCGACCACCAGGATGGTGCGGCGGCGCCCCGTATAACCGGTGATGCGCCCCGGACGCGGCCCCGTGTCACCAGGCACCCACACCTTGGGCAACATCA
Organism: Novosphingobium rhizosphaerae; assembly: GCF_050920675.1. NCBI lineage: Bacteria > Pseudomonadati > Pseudomonadota > Alphaproteobacteria > Sphingomonadales > Sphingomonadaceae > Novosphingobium > Novosphingobium rhizosphaerae. The sequence goes on along the minus strand of NZ_CP137861.1, from coordinate 3,196,702 downwards.
TCCGCACGCGAAAGCAACTGCCTGCGCCCGGCGTGCTGACAAGGTCGAGATCACCGCCCAGGATATGGACGATTGCGCGCGTGATCGGCAGGCCCAGGCCAAAGCCATTGGTCGATCCGGCCTGGGCCACACCGCGTTCGAATGGCGAAAAGATCCGCTCGCGCTCTTCGGCGGAAATCCCGGGGCCGCTGTCTTCCACTTCGAAACGCGCGACCTCGCCCGAATGCACGACACGCAGCACCACCCGGCCACGGTCGGTAAACTTGATGGCATTGCCCAGCAGGTTGATCAGCACCTGGCGCAGCCGTTTCTGGTCGGTGCGGACGAATTCCGGCAGGCCCTGCGGCGCTTCGTAATGGAACGCCAGACCCTTGGCTCTGGCGTCTGGCTCGAACATGCGGACCAGCTGGTCGAGGAAGGCCGGCAGGCGCACCACATCGCGGGCCACGCGGGTCACCCCGTTTTCCACCAGGGAGATGTCGAGCAGCCCTTCCACCAGATCGATCAGGTGTTCGGTGCTGCGCAGGATCACCTTGGCCGCCTCGCGCGGATCGACGCCGGATCGGCGCTCGATCAGTTGCGCATAGCCATAGATGATGTTGAGGGGCGCGCGAATTTCGTGGCTGACGTTGGCGAGATAGCGGCTCTTGGCCGCGTCGGCCGCGCGGGCCGCGTCACAGTCGCGCTCCAGGTTGGCCACCAACTCGGCATGGCTGCGGGTGTCTTGCGGGGCGGCGGTCGGCGGCTTGCGCAGATGACGGGCGGTTTGTGCCATCAAGGCGTTGCCGATCGCTGCGGGCCTTGCGTCCCGTTCGGGTACAATCGTTTGCCACCCGCAGCGCAGCAAAGGCGTGCCGGAGAAACCGGTTCAGGCGAAAGCCAGTTCGACATTGTGTTTACGACCCCCAGCACGCTTCGTGTTCGATTGCGCCGCTCCGCCAAGTCTGCACTGGAAGATATCCGCTATCAAGGCCGATCGTAGGTCGGAACGGATGGTTTTCGACGCAGTGCAGCAAGTCTGCGGCGAAGTACTTGGCGGGCAAGGGCATTGCCGCGATCGGCGCGCGCGTCACAATGTCGCTGAAGCGGTTGCATCCCGGCTTGTCATGCCGCCGATTACGCGGTTAAATCGGCATACCGGGACTGGGGCGGGCCTCCCGGACAGGCGCTAGCCCAAGCGTTGCCATTATTTGCCTGCCGCTGGCGGGCGCGATGGCGTTTGGGGAAAGCGATGACGATACGGCATGACGGGGTGGCTGCGCGCGAGGAGGCCGCTTTGCCGGGTACACCCACGTTCGGCGAACTCGTGCGGGTGGCCGCGCGTATCGGTTGCCTCAGCTTTGGCGGGCCAGCCGGGCAGATCGCCCTGATGCACCGCGAACTGGTGGACGAGCGGGGCTGGATCGACGAGGCCCAATTCCTCCATGCGCTGAACGTGTGCCATTTGCTGCCTGGTCCTGAGGCACAGCAACTGGCGATCTGGATCGGTTGGAAGCTGCACGGCGTCCGTGGCGGGCTGGCGGCCGGGTTGCTGTTCGTGATCCCCGGCGCGCTGGTCATCCTTGCCTTGTCGATGGTCTATGGCTTTGCCGCGCGCGTGCCGTGGTTTGCCGCGCTGTTCCTGGGGATCAAGTCTGCGGTCCTGGCGATCGTGGTCCAGGCGCTGTGGCGCGTGGCGGCGCGCGCGCTCGATACCGGGTTGAAACGGGGTATCGCGTTCACCGCGTTCCTGGCTTTGGCCCTCGGCAATGCGCCTTTCCCAGCGGTGGTCGCTCTGGCAGCGCTGGTCGGCGCGATGGTTGCGGCATGGCGGCCGGCGCTCTTGGCGATCAAGCCGGCATCGCCAGCGATGGCGCACACGCCGATGCCGTGGCGGGCCAGCGTGACGGCGGCCGTGGTGGGCGCCGCGGCATGGGCCGCCCCGATGCTGCTGATCCTGGCAACGCTGGGCCGGGGGCATGTGCTGTGGCAGATCGGCGCCTTCTTTTCCCGGCTCGCGGTGGTCACGTTCGGGGGTGCCTATGCGGTGCTGGCCTATATGGCGCAGCAGGCGGTCACCGGCCATGGCTGGCTTTCCGCCGGGGAAATGGCCGATGGCCTGGGACTGGCGGAAACCACGCCGGGTCCGCTGATCATGGTCACGCAGTTCGTGGGATACCTCGCCGCGTTCCGGGCGCCAGCCCCGTTCGGCCCGGTCATGGCTGGTATCCTGGGCGCGCTGCTTACCACCTGGGTCACGTTCGTGCCGTGCTTTCTGTGGATCTTCGCCGTGGCGCCATGGCTTGAACGGCTGGAGCATGCCCGCCGGTTGAAGGGCGCGCTGGCGGCGATCACGGCGGCGATCGTGGGCGTGATCGCCAACCTGGCACTGTGGTTCGGGCTGCACGTGCTGTTTACCAGAGGCACGGCGGCGCGGCTGGGCACGGTGTCGGTCGCCTTGCCCGATCTTGCCAGCCTGGATTGGCGCGCCGCCGCCCTGGGGACCCTGGCGGCCTACCTGCTGTTCCGCCGGCGTTGGAGCGTGATGACGGTCCTGCTGGCCTGCGCGGCGGGTGGCCTTGCCTTGGGCATGCTGCCCTGATCGGGCGTCAGCGCTTGCGGCTGGTGAAGAGGATCGCCACCAGCCCAAGCGCCGAGGTGGCCGCGCCGGCCAGCGCGATCACCGGATAGCCCAGATCCAGCGCGATGACCCCGCCACCCAGCGCCGCGCCCAGGGCATTGCCCAGGTTGAAGGCGCCGATGTTGACCGACGAGGCCAGGTGCGGCGCATCGGCCGCTGCGCTCATCACCCGCACTTGCAAAGGCGGCACCAGGGCAAAGCTGGCCACGCCCCACAGGAACACGATCACCGCCGTGGGCCAGGCAAAGGGCATCAGCAGGGCAAAGGCGATCAACACGGCGGTCAACGCCGCCAGCGTGACGATCAGCGTGCGATCGACCGAGCGATCGGCAAACTTGCCGCCCAGCCAGTTCCCCACGGTAAGACCCACGCCATAGGTGACGAGCATGGCAGTGATGAAGCCCAGCGAGGCGTGGGTGGCGTTGCGCAGGATCGGGCTGATATAGGTGAACACGGTGAACATCGCGCTCGATCCCACGACCGTCAGCGCCAGTGCGCCCAGCACTTTGCCACGCATCAGCACGCGCAGTTCGGCCATGGCGTTGCCGTCGGTCTCGGCCGGCAGGGGTGGCAGGGTGAAGCGCAGCGCGGCCATCATCGCCAGGCCGAGTGCGGCGATCGCCCAGAACGGCGTGTGCCAGCCCACGTTTTCACCCGCCCAGGTGGCGAGCGGGACGCCCACGACGTTGGCGATGGTCAATCCCATGAACATCGTGGCGACGGCACCGGCCTGGCGCTGCGGCGGCACGAGGCTGGCCGCGACCACCGATCCCACGCCAAAGAATGCCCCGTGGTTGAAAGAGGTGACCAGCCGCGCCACCAGCATCATGGTATAGCTGGTGGACAGCGCGGCCAGCAGGTTGCCCAGGGTGAAGATGCCCGCCAGGCCAACCAGCAGCGTGCGGCGCGACACGCGGCCGGTAGAGAGCGTCATGATCGGCGCACCCACCACCACGCCCATGGCATAGGCGCTGATCAGCAGGCCAGCGGCAGGGATCGATACGCCAAGCCCCGTGGCAATTGCGGGCAGCAGGCCCATGGGGGCAAATTCGGTGACCCCGATGCCAAACGCACCCAGGGCCAGGGCCATCAGCCCGGCATTCCATTTCATCGCGGTGATCCTGATCTTTTTGCGGCGCGCGGGCGCCTTGCCAACAGATGCACAGATGGACCAGAGTAGCGGCTCTGTTTAGAGCGTGCCCACGCGAAGGATTTGTGCATTGAACGCAAAGATCGAGGCCGGTGCTGGAATGGACCGGGCGCGCGAGATGGCGCTGTTTGCCGCCGTGCACGATCATGGCAGCTTTTCGGGTGCGGGCAGGGTGCTTGGGCTCAGCCCATCGGCGGTCAGCCGGGCGGTCGACCGGATCGAGGCGCGGCTGGGCGTGCGGCTGGTGCTGCGCTCCACCCGCGCCCTGACGATGACCGCCGAAGGCCTGGCCTATCTGCGCGCGGCGCGTCGCATTCTCGCGGATCTGGACGAGGCCGAGCAGCAGATCGCCGATCGCGGCACGCCGCGCGGTCGCTTGCGGGTGAGTGCGGCGCTGTCGCACGGGCGCCTGTGCGTCGTGCCTGTGCTGGGCGGCTTCGTGCGCCGCTATCCCGATGTGCTGGTGGACATTGCGCTGACCGACACGCTGGTTGACGTCGCCGCCGGAGAGGCCGACGTGGCCATTCGCTTTGGCCCCTGGCCGACAGCACGCTGACCGCGCGCAAGCTGGGGGCGAATGGCCGCGTGATCGTCGCTTCCCCGATTACCTCGCGCGACAGGGCATGCCGCAGGTGCCCGAAGACCTGCTGGCGCACAACTGCCTCAATTTCAACTTCCGCCGGGCAGAACCGACCTGGCCATTCCGCCGGATCATGGCGGATGGCATGGCGCACGATTTCGCGCTGGAAGTGCACGGCACGATCGTGGCCAACAATGGCGAGACGCTGGGCGATCTGGCGCAGGCCGGCATCGGCATTGCCCGCGTCGGCACGTTCAGCGTGGCGCAGGCCCTGGCCGAAGGGCGGCTGGTGCCGATCCTGGAAGACTTCAATCCCGGCGACGAGGAGCAGATCCACGCGATTTTCGTGGGCGGCGGGGCCACGCCGGCGCGGGTGCGGGTGTTTGTCGATTACCTGGTGGAAAGCCTGCGCTCTCCGCGATGAAAGCAGACGCGCGAAATCCCGGCGTGCAGGCGCACGCCGGGATCGTTAGCCAGGTGGTTAAGGCCGGTTCGCTTAGCGGTTGGCCGAAGCAGAGCCGGTGAGCGACCCGCTGGCGCTACCACTGGCCGAGCCGCCCACTTGCGAAGCGGCCGAGGTCGCCTGGTTCGCGGCGTTGCGCGCCGTGCTCGAAGCGGTGCTGGCCGCGCCCTTTGCCTTGCTGGCACCGTTGGCAGCGGCATTGCCGGCGGTGGTGCGGGCCTGCGCCACACGCTGGGTCGCCGTGTCACGCGCAGCAGTGGCGGTGTCGGTGGCGCGGCTGGCGGTCGTGCTCGCGGCACTTTGGGCGCGCGTGGTTGCGGTGCGGGCCGCGCTGCTCACCTGGTCGGTGCCGATCGCCTGCGCGTCGGCGCTGCCGCCCAGCGTGCCACTGGCACTGCCGGTCAGTGACCCGGCAACCGAGCCGGCGGGGGCGGTCAGGTTTTGGCTTGCCGAACCGTTGGCGCTGCCGCTGGCGGTGCGATCGGCATGAACCTGGCCATTATGGCGGTTCACCTTGGCATGGCCACTGGTGCTGCCCGTGGCATTGCCGCTGCCGGTGGTGGTGGAGCGGACGCTGTCGAGCGTGGACGCGCCGTCCAGCGTATTGCCCAGCATGCCGCCGCCAATGGTGCCGCCCATCACGCCGCCGACGGTTCCGCCCAGGCCACCGCCAAGGCCGCCCCCGCCACCCAGCAACTGGGCATGGGCCGGCATGGCCACGAGCGTGCAAGCGATAAGCGAAGTGGCAAAAATCTTGCGCATGGTGAGATCCTTTCCTGACTGCGAGATCGCCGGTGCTCCGTACGATCCCTTTGTCCTGAAAACGGACCCCCGATTGGATTTAATCCATCGCCTGCAAATTTTTTCGCATTACCGACAAATCGTGCACAACAGGCCCCGGCCGTATTGGGCGTCCGGGCCACGTGGGCCCAGGTCGATCGCTTCGCGATCCAGCGCCTGGGGCAAAGCCGCACGGGCATCGCGCGCCGCAGCCACGCGTGCGGCCACCAGTGGCGCTGCAAACGACGTTCCGCGCACCGGCACCCATCGGCCACGCGCGTCGGGCGCGCGCATGCCTGCGCCGGGTGCGGCGTAGTCCAGGTGCAGCGCGCGGCCTGCCTCGATCAGCGGGCGATTGCGCGCGTCAACGGCGGTCACGGCCAAAACGCCGGGATAGCTTGCCGGATAGGCGGGTGGCGCGGCGGGGCCGTCGTTGCCCACTGCCGCCACGATCACCGCCCCTGGCGCAGCGCGGCGGCAACGGCCCGGCCGAGCACGGGATTGGCCGGTCCCACCAGGCTGATCGTCACTACGCGCACCTGCCGCCCGATCAGCCAATCGATGGCCCGGGCAATGGCCAGCGCATTGCCGCCCGCCGGGCCACGGCCATACACGTCGGCGGCCGCCACATGGCGCACGCCCGCGCGGGCCAGCAGCCCGGCGACCGCGCTGCCGTGATCGGATGACGCCGGTGCGCCGAAGGCAAAGCCCTGCAGTGCATCCACCGGTTGGGCGGGGGCGCCGTCGATCATGCCCACCGTGGTCTGCAAGGGCGGCAACGCCGGCGCCCCGCCGCTGGCGCGTGTTGGCGCAGCCGATGCGGCAGGAAAATGAAGCACATCGCTGGCGATGCTGGCGCCGGGCAGTGCCTTGCTCAACATCGCCTGTGCGCGCGCCAACGGCATTCCGGTGGGTACGGCCAGCCGCGTCACGTCCAGGTCCAGCGCGCCCAGCCGTTCCTGCCCCAGCACCGCAAAGCCCAGGCCACGCGCCGTTTCCAGCATCGCGGGATCGGGCGCCATGACCAGCAACTCGCCCTTGCGCGCCGGGTTGCCGTCCAGATCGCGTTCCACGGTCGTGGGGTTTTGCCGCAGCAGGCGGGCAACCCGATCGACCCTGGCCTGGGCCAGCGTGGTAACAGTCTGGGCAACGGAAGCGCCGACATCGTCGAGCGTACCGTCCAGCGCGCCGGGCACGCGCTCCAGCCCCCGGCGCGCGCTATCGGCCAGCGGATCGAGCGTGTTGCCGATGCCGGGCAGTGCCACCTGGGCCGGCGCAGGGGTCGCCAGCGGCGCCGACAGGGCGAGTGCACAGAACAGGGCAGGGACGATCGGGCGCAAGAGAGTTTCCCAACTGGGCGGAAGTGCCTATGGATGAAACGAGCGACATCGTTCGTTCTATCCATGGAAAAAGGCAAGAACGCTGGCCGACCGCTTTGAAACCGACATGCTGGCCCTGTTGCCCCGGCTGCGCCGGTTTGCCACAGGCCTGGCGCGCGATGCGGCGCGGGCCGATGATCTTTGCCAGATGACCGTGGAACGCGCGCTGCGCAGCCGCCAGCAATGGCAGCCGGGCAGCCGCATGGACAGTTGGATGTATCGGATCATGCGCAATCTGTGGATTGACGAGGCCCGCGCCGAAACGCGCCGAGGGCAGACCTTTGTGGACGAGGATGCCGGCCTGGCCGTGGGCGCGGACGGCGGCCAGGAAGCGCGCGCCGTGCTTTCCGACATTGACCGCGCCATGGCTCGCCTGCCCGACGAACAGCGCGAGGCGGTGTTGCTGGTGATGGTCGAAGGCTGGTCGTACAAGGAAGCGGCCGAGATCGTCGGCTGCCCGGTCGGCACGCTCAATTCGCGATTGGTGCGCGGGCGCGACGCCTTGCTGGCGATGCTGGACGACGGGCAATGAACGTCTCGCCCGAAACGCTGGCGGCCTATGCCGACGATCAGTTGCAGGGCGCCGAACGGGCAGACGTGGAACGCGCCGTCCTGGCCGATCCCGATCTGGCCCGCCAGGTGGAGCGGCACCGCGCGCTCAAGGACCGGCTGGCCGCACACTATGCCCCGGTGATGGCAGCACCGCTGCCCGATGCCTTGCTCACGGCCTTGGCGCAAAGCCCGGCACCCGTGGCAGACCTTGCCGCCGCGCGCGCCCGGCGCAAGCGGTGGCTGGGCTGGGGTGCCGGCCTCGCGCTTGCGGCCTCGCTAACCCTGGCGGTGGTCTTGCCGCGCGGCGGTGGGGATGGTGCGTTACCCGGCTACGCCGGTGGCCCGCTGGCCAGCGCCCTGGACACCCAGCTGTCAGGCCAGGCCCCGGCCGGCGCGCGGTTTCGGGTGGTAATCAGCTTTGCCGATGCCAGCGGCGCCTTGTGTCGTGGCTATGCCGGTGGGCAGGGCAGCGGTATTGCCTGCCACGATACGCGCGGATGGAAAGTGACGCGGGAGGTAGGCGGCGCGCCAGGCGGTGCGGACGCGGGCGATGCCGCCTATCGCCAGGCGGGCAGCGCCGACGCGGCCCTGATGGCCTTGGCCCAAGACATGGCACAGGGCCCGGCGCTCGATGCGCAAGCCGAGCAGGCGGCGCGGGCCAAAGGGTGGCAGCAACGCTGACGCGGGCCCGGCGGGTTGCCGCCCCGGCAAAGCGCGTTATGGGGGCCGCGATGCAACAAGGACCAAGCACCATGCCCCGCCCGATCGAACCGGCCACCACGTTCAAGGATAACCTCGCCCTGCTGCCGCCGATCACCGGAGTGGAGCGGGTCGACCTGATCGACGCCGCCGGCGCGGTGGTGGACAGCATCCCCAACCTGCCCGGCAAGCAGGGCTCGCTCGCCATCTATCACTATCTTGGGCAAGTGTTCGGCGGCTTGGATCAGGCGGCCGCGGCCCATGGCCTGGCGCTGTTTGCCGAACACACCAGCGATGCCCGGCAAAATCCCGGCGCGCATCCCAATGTCGATCGTCTGCTGGCGATTGCCGCCGGTGGCGCGCCGCTTGGCATCGTCGCCATCCCTGCCGCCTGACCGCGGCAAGGGATTTCCATGCAAAAACCCGCCCCGCGCACATGGCGCGAGGCGGGCATTTCGCCAGGATGGCTGCGATCAGAACGTCTTGCGCAGCGTCACCCCGCCATAGCGCACGTCGTCGCGCGGCACATAGCGGACGATGCCGGCCACCCCGCCATTGACCAGGTAGCTGGCATAGTGGGTGTTGGTGATGTTCTTGACATAGGCGCGCACCTGCCAGCCATCGTCGCTGCCCAGCAGGGCCACGCTGCCGTTCCAGATCGCATAGGCCGGCTGGATCGTGCCGGGCGTCTGCGTGAGCTGGTACTGCGTTTCGCTCTTGAAGGCGATGTCGCTCTGCAGTTCCAGGTCCACCGCCTGCGTCAGGGCAAAGCGATAGGCCGCATTGGCGAACAGCTTGACCTTGGGCGCGAAGGGCAGCGGCTTGCCATTGATGTCACAGCTGGCGGGCAGGCCGGCCGGGCAGTTGAAGTTCACCACCTTGGCATCGTCATAGGCGGCCGACAGATCGACGGTGAAGCCCTTGGTCGGGACCAGCGTCACGTCGGCCTCGATGCCTTGCGAGCGCACTTTGCCGGCGTTGATCAGGCGCGTCACCGACGTGCCGTTGACCAGATCGGCCACGTTCGCCTGATAGTTCTTGAACGTGGTGGTATAGGCGGCGATCGCATAGCGGACCGAACGGTCGGCCGTGCTGCCCTTGATGCCCACTTCGAACGAGTCCGAGGTTTCGGGCGCGAGCGCGATTTCGTCGGTCGCCTGCATGTTGAAGAAGGCGTTGTAGGCCGGGCCCTTGTACCCGCGCGACCAGGTGCCATAGACCTGCGCATGGGGGCTCACGTCCCACTGCAGGCCCAGGCGCCAGGAATCGCCCCGCGTGGAGGTGGAGCCGTTGCTGTTGTGATAGGCGCGGATGCCCGACACGGCCAGCGCGCTGTTGCCGGTGTTGTTCGGATCGTTAGTCGACGTGCGAACGTGGTAGTACGAGAGCTTGTCCCAGGTGGAACGATAGCCGGCAATCGCGCGGAAGCTGCTGGTGAAGTTGAGGTTGGCTTCGCCGAACAGCGCGTAGTTGTTGGCGCGGATGCCATAGTCGGCCACGCCCGTCGTCACGCCCGAGGTGCGCGTCAGATCACGCTGATAGCGCTCGTCGGTTTCCGCGCGCAGAACATAAGCGCCAACGACATAGTCGATCAGCTTGCCCTTGGGCGACGTGAGGCGCAGTTCCTGCGAGTACTGGTTGGTGTTGACGTCGCCATGGTCCTCGCTCTGGGCCTGCACGGCGGGGCTCGCCTGCGTGGCATCGAGGTCCTGGTGCTGGTGGTTCTTCCATCCACGCCAGGCCGTGATCGAGGTCAGCTTATAATCGCCCAGCGAAAGATCCGCGGTAAGCGAAGCGCCGAAATTCTCGTCGCGCACGTCGGTGTTGAAGCTGGTTGCGGCGGTGCGGTTGGCCGGGCCGGCGGTAATGCCATAGCCATTGAGGATGCCGACCAGCGTGGGCGAAGGGGTGACCGCGTTGGTGGGATAGGCGATCTGGCTGGTGTTGGCATAGACGCCGTTTGACGTGGTGTCGTAGCTGTGCAGCCAGTCCCCGGCGAGCGTCAGCGTCAAGGCGTCGCTCGGGCGCGCCTCGATCTTGCCGCGCAGGCCATAGCGCTCATAGCCGTTGACCTTGTCCTTGGTGACGGCGTTCCACACGTTGCCCTTGTAGTTGGCATAGAGCCCGTCGATGCGCGCCGAGACCGTGTCGGTCAGCCCGCCGGTCACGCCCGCCTTGACGCGGTATTCCGCATCGGTGGTGGCACCGCCTTCGACATAGGCGTGGAACTGCTGGCTGGGCGCGGCGGTGACGATGTTGATCACGCCGGCCGAGGCGTTCTTGCCGAACAGCGTGCCCTGGGGCCCGCGCAGCACTTCGATCCGCTCCACTTCGCCCACGTCGAGCGTGGCCTGGCCCGGGCGATTGAGCACGACGCCATCAAGCACGGTGGAAACCGAGGATTCGACGCCCGGCGAGGTGGTGATCGTGCCCACGCCGCGAATGAACACGGTGCGGTCCTTGTTCGAGGCGCCGCTACGGAAATCCACGGTCGGCACGCTGGCCGAAAGATCCTGCAGGTTGTGGATGCCGCGATCGTTCAGCGATTGCCCGCTGACCGCGCTGATCGCGATCGGAACCTGTTGCAGGCTTTCATTGCGAAACCGCGCGGTAACCACGATCTCGCCAGGCGCCGGGGCGTTGGCTTCTGCCGGTGCTGGCGCCGGGGCGGCATCCTGGGCAAAGGCGGCGGCGGACGGCACGACCAGTGCGCCGGCCAGCAAAAGGGCGCGGCGATGCGACACGGAAAACTGGGGCATTGATTTCTCCCTTGAACGCCGCCGCGCTATATTCAACTGAATAGGTAGAGAAGAAACTTTTTCTTTAGTGCCCCAACGCAATGCCCGCTTCGCCGTTCTCCACCGGCACGATGCGCGGCATGGTCAGGCTGATCCAGCCCAGCGCGAGCAGGTAAGAGACGGCGGCAAAGGCGAAAAGCGGGCCATATCCCAGCCCCGCAGCCAAGGTTAGGCCGGCGATCTTGGTGATCGCGGTGCCGCCCAGATTGCCGCAAAATGCGGAAAAGCCGGTCACGCGCCCGACGCGTGCCCGCGGTGTCACATCGGCGATCAGGCCAAACAGGCTGGTGGAAAAGCCTTGGTGCCCGGCCAGCGCCAGGGCCAGGACGGCTGCCGCGCCCCAGGCGCCCGGCATCAGCAAGGCGAGCGGTACGGGCACAACCACCAGCGCGGAAACCAGCATGATCTGCTTGCGCACTTTGTCGATCGGCTTGCCAGCGCCGATCCAGCGGCTGGAAACCGTGCCCGCCAATACCGAACCCAATGCCGCCCCGGCATAGGCGAGCGCCAGCGGCGGACCCAGTTCGGTGCCGGCCAGCCCGAACGCGCGGTGGAAATAGTCGGGCATCCAGAACAGCATCAGGAACCATGTGGCGTCGGACAACACCTTGGCCCCAGCAATCGTCCAGGTGCGCGCCTCGCGCCACACAGGCAAGGGATCAGCATCGCCAGCCACCATGCGCGGCGCATCGTCGAAATCGACCCCACGCGTTGCCAGCCACCAGGCCAGCGCCCAGACCAGGCCCAGGCCGCCTGCGACCACAAAGGCCGCGCGCCAGCCCCACAGCGCGGCGACCAGCGGGATTGCCAGCGGCGCCAGGATCGCGCCGATGGAATTGACCGCGTTGGACAGGCCAATGCCGGTGGAGCGTTGCTCGGGCGGAAAGATCGCGGCCATGGTCTTGATCCCGGCCGGCGTGCCCATCGCCTCGGTCATGCCCAGGCCAATGCGGCAGGCCATGAACCCGGCAAAGCTGCGCGCCCAGCCGTGGGCCATCGCCGCAAGCGACCACGCCGCCACGCCAAAGGCATTGGCCCGCCGCACGCCCAGCCGATCGACCAGCCAGCCGGCCGCCAGAAAACCAAACGCGGCGCCGGCCTGAAACAGCGCGGCCAGCGTGCCGTAATCGTCGTCGGTCCAATGCAGGTCGGCCGCGATCGTGGGCTTCAACACCGCGATGATCTGGCGATCGACCAGATTGAGAATGCCGGCCGTCAGCGCCAGGAGGAACAGCAGCTGGCGGCGGCGAGGGCTGAGCAGGGCAGTCATTGGCGGGCGGCACTCCTTTGCCAAGCCTGTTAGGGGCTGTGGCAAGGGAGTGCCAGAAAGTTCAACTTTTGAAGTAGAGATTAAAACGGCGCATGGTCGATATGCGGCAGCACATGGCGGGCAAACAGGTCCGCCTCGCGCGCATGGGGATAGCCCGAGAGCACGAAAGCCTCGATTCCCGCCGCGCGATAGGCATTGAGCTTGGCCAGGACCTGATCGGGATCGCCCACGATGGCCGCGCCGCAGCCCGACCGTGCCCGGCCGATGCCGGTCCACAGGTTGTCTTCGACATAGCCGTCGCTGGCCGATGCCTCGCGCAGGGCGGCCTGCGCCTGCACGCCCACCGATTGCGAATCGAGCGACTTGGCGCGGATCGCGGCGCCTTGCGCTGCGTCCAGCTTGCTCAGCAGGCGGTCGGCGGCTGCGCGTGCTTCGCTTTCGGTCTCGCGCACCACCACGTGCACGCGATAGCCGCAGCGGATGGTGCGGCCATGGCGCGCGGCGCGGGCCTTGATGTCGGCCACAGTCTCTTTCACTGCGTCCATCCGGTCGGGCCACATCAGATAGACGTCACAGCCCTTGGCCGCCGTTTCGCGCGCGGGTTCGGACAGACCGCCAAAATAGAGCGCGGGCACCCGCGGCGCCTGTTGCAGCATGCGCGGTGCATCGAGCTTCAGGTTCCAGAACCGCCCCTGGTGATCGAGCGGCTGCCCGGCCAGCAGCGTGCGCAGGATCGCGATCGCTTCATCGGTGCGTTCATAACGGGCCGCGCCATCCAGCGTCTCGCCCGGCAGGTCGCTAGAAATGATGTTGACCGTCAACCGGCCGCCCAGGATCTGGTCGATCGTGGCGATCTGCCGCGCCAGTTGCGCCGGCCACAATTCGCCCACGCGCACCGCCATCAGCAGCTTGATGCGGCGCACTTGCGTGGCGATCGCGGCAGCAAAGGCAGTGGTGTCGATGCCCAGGGCATAGCCGGAGGGCAGCAGGACGTTGTCGAACCCGCCTTCCTCTGCACCCATCACGATGTTGCGGCAATGCTCCCAGCTGGATTGCAGCATGGGGTCGCTCTGACCCAGGTATTCGTAATCGTCATCGCAAAGCGCTGAAAACCAGCTGATTTCGCACGGATTTTGTGTCACGGCATCGGTTCCCCACGTGAGGCTGCCAGCACCGCGTACCATTCCCCGCGCGTCCAGTTCACCTTGAACGCATCGCGCAGGGCCGCAATGCGGCGCGGTTGCTGCGATCCGACGATGGGCACGATTCGCGCCGGATGCGCCATGATCCAGCTCAAGGCAGCCGCGCTGGCATCGGTGCCATGGGCAGCGCCTTGCTCTGCCAGCAGCTTGCCCACCGGGTGCGTCGCATCGGTCAGTCGCCCACCGCCCAGCGGCGACCAGGCCAGCACGGCCATGTCGCGTGCCATCGCCTGGTCCAGCGTGCCGTCATAAAGCGGGGCAAAGCGCGCCGCCGAATATTCCGGCTGGGTGGAAACCAGCGGGAAGGGCAGGAACGCCTGGAGTGCATCGACTTCGGCCGGGCTGTAGTTGGAAACGCCCACGTGGCGCACTTTGCCCGCTTCGACCATTTCCACCAGCGCTTCGGCCACTTCGCGCGGATGCGTGAGGAAATCGCGGCGATGGATCTGGTAGAGATCGACATAGGGCAGGCCAAGCCGGGACAGCGAGGCGTCGATCGCGCTGCGCAGGTAGTCGCGTGTCGAATCATAAGGCTTGCCCAGCCAGATGCCGCCCTTGGTGGCGATCACCATGCGCGCGCGCCACTGCGGGTTGGCGGCCAGCGCCTTGCCGAACAGGGCCTCTGCCCCGCCAAACCCGACGGGCGCATCGCAGCCATAGATGTCGGCCGTGTCGAACAGCGTGACGCCGGCTTCCAGCGCGGCTTCCACGCGCTCGGCAATCAGGCCCAGATCATCCTGGCCATCGGGGCTGGCCAGCCGCCACATGCCCCAGGCGATCGGAAAAACAGCAAGTCCGCTCTTGCCGAGCGCGACGGGTTCGGTCTTTAGGCTGAGGTTCGTCATGGATGGCGCCATGGCACAAGGAGCTTTCGGATGGTAGAGAAACTGCGTTACGGCTTGGTCGGCACCGGCATGATGGGGGTGGAGCATATCCACAATATCAAGCTGTTGCCCGACGCCGAAATCGTGGCCATCGCCGACCCGGAAGCAACCTCGATCGACTGGGCACGCCAGGCGCTCGGCGAGAAGGCCGATGGCGTGGCCGTTCACGCCGATGCGGCCAGCCTGATTGCGGCAGGTGGGCTCGATGCGGTCGTCGTCGCCTCGCCCAATTTCACCCACCGCGCCGTGCTGGAGCCGCTTTTGGCCAGCAACGCGGCGATTCTGTGCGAAAAGCCGCTGTGCACCACCATGGCCGATGCACGCTGGGTGGTGGAGCAGGCCGCTGCCCGCAGCGCGCCGTTCTGGACCGGCATGGAATACCGCTTCATGCCGCCCGCTGCTGCCTTCATCGACGCGATCCACGGCGGGCAGGTGGGGGGCCTGCGCATGCTCTCGATCCGCGAGCATCGCTTTCCGTTCCTTGTCAAAGTGCGCGACTGGAACCGTTTTTCGGCCAAGACCGGCGGCACGATGGTGGAAAAATGCTGCCACTTCTTCGACCTGATGCGCCTGATCACGCAGAGCGAACCGGTGCGTGTCTATTGCTCGGGCGCGATGGACGTGAACCACGTGGACGAGCGCTATGACGGCGCCTGCCCCGATATCATCGACAACAGCTTCACCACGGTCGACTTCGCCAATGGCACGCGCGCCATCCTGGACCTGTGCATGTTTGCCGAAGGGGCCGAGCACCAGGAGGAAATGAGCGCCACGGGCGACAAGGGTCGTCTCGACGTGCTGATCCCGCCGGGGGACCTGGTGTGGTCGCCGCGCGTGCCGTGGCCGGGGCCCAAGGCGGTGGAACGCCGTCACGTGGCCGTGGACGAAACGGCGTTGGCTGCTGGCTCCCACCACGGGTCGACGTTCTACCAGCATCAGGCCTTTGCCCGCGCCGTGCGCGGCGAGGGCGAGGTTCTTGTCACCGCGCACGATGGGTTGATGGCCGTTGCCATCGGCACCGCTGCTGAAATCAGCGCCCGCGAACACCGTGCGGTCGACATGGCCGAAGTGCTGGGCTGACGGCTGCGGTTCAGGGCTGCGGAGCGCGGAAGGTGGGGGCGATCGCCTCGTCGTTTCCGGTGATGCGCCGGGCGAGCGCTTCCGCGCCCTTTTCGATGCCCTTCTCGGCCGCTTTCATCGGGCCGAAACTGGCACCGATGTTCATGGCCGCGGGGTATTGCCGGGTCACTTCGGAGCGCAGCAGCTGGCCCGACCGGGCGTCGCGAATTTCCACGGCATAGACCACCGCGCCAGAAACTATGCCTGGCTTGCCGCGCAGCCCTTGCAAGGCGTTGTAAGGCCCTCCGGCAAGATCGAAGTGCGAGAGCGTGCCGATCACCGGCGGCGTGGCACTGGCGCCGGTCAGCGTCAGGTGGATGCGCAGGGTATCGGGGGCAGGTTGCGTCACGATCGTGAAATCGCGGGCCAGCCGGGTGGTGAAGCGTTGCTGCATCACCCGCGCGAGATAGGCTTGTCCCTGCGAAGGAATCTTGCCGAACTGCGCATCAGGTCCGTCGTAGATCTCGACAGGGTCGATGATCACGCGGTGATACTGGCGCCAGTTGACCGGAACGGCAAAAACATAGGGTGTGCGTCCGTTGGCGTCGTCAGGCGTGGGGCGCAAATAGGGCGTGGATCCCAGGTGTGAATAGGCAATCGGGCGTGGGCCGCTGCAACCGGCCAGCGAGAGTGCCGCAAGCACGGCGGCCATCGCCGCCAGCCACGGGGAAATGGGGCGTTCGTTCATGGTGGGTTTCCTTGATTGTGCGCCGGGGTCAGCCGGTCGTCGGCCCGAACCCTGATAATCCGCGCATGTATTGCATGTGCATTTCCAGCGTCTGGCGCGTGGCGGTGGCCGTGACCGTGGCTTCCGCAACGGCAGGGCGGCGGCGACCCAGCCTGCTGTTGCCGATCAGCGCCAGGCCATCGCTCCAGATGTCGAACTTGAACTTGCCGTCGCGGTCGTGAATGACCACCAGGGCAAAGCGACCGGGGCCGGGCGCATCGATGCAAACCACGCTGGGCCCGCGCGGATTGGGCAGCGTGATGGTGCGGCGAAAGACCTTGCCTTCGCGCCGCAAGTCATCCTCGCCCTTCAGGAAATCATCGGGCGCTGCGGGGTATAGCTGGGCAACGAGGCGGCCAGAGCGATCCTTGAGACCATCCACCTTTACGAGAAAGCCCGGCCCGTTTTGCATGGCACAGCTTTCGGGGTGCTGCGCATCGATCTGGGCGGGCGCTGATGCGGCGCAGGTGATGGATACCAGGCCGAGGGCAAGCACGGTAGTAGCCAGGGCCGCAAGTGCCCGCGTGGCGCCTGAAGACATGGTGGAAATCCTGGATGGCTGGGGCCTGGCCAAGAAGTCGGGCCGGCGCGGCGTTGTGATGATGGGCCAGGCGGTGGGTATGAGGCGCCTGGCCGAGGGGGCGCCGGCCCGACAGTGCGCCGGCCGGCGGTGTGGCGCATCCTCGCTTGGCCCGAGAGGGAGCCGCGCAGGGGCGACCGGAATCGCGCGCCACGCCGCCGGCCGGCAGGCCTTACCGGGCCAGGGTGCACCTTGCGGGCAATCCTGGCATGCGACCCGGAAGGATCTGGAAAACGGCGATCGGGGTGGTGTGATCCATCTGCGCGAAACCTTTGGAAGCAACGCCGGCTGCAATGGCCGGGGCGACATCCGGGATATGGCGCAGGGCGATCCATGGTCATTGCAGGTTCGATCGAGAAATGATCGAGATGCGCGCGGGCCGTGAAAAGGTGCGGCGCTGCCTTGGCTTTGCTGCCTTGCGATGATGGCTATCGTATCAACGCGGGCCGAGCAGGCAGGCGCCAGGCGCAAAACTGCCCATCCGGGAAATCAGGCTGGCGAAGATCGCCTGGGCAGCGCAAGCAACCCGGACAGGGCAGGGCGGGAGGCGACTGGCGACCCCCGCCGATGCGCAATCAGTTGGCGGCGCGCCGCATGTGCTTGCCGCCATAGCGCTGGCCCAGATAGGCCGAGAGGCGCCGAAGATAGCCCACCGCCTCGGTGGCGCTGCCGTTGTTGCAGGGAAGGGGGTTGCGGCTCGTGCCCGTGGCCCGGCGTTCCACCTTTTCACAAAGCAGTTCGATGTCGCTGCGCGTCAGCAGGTTCTTTTCCCGCATCAGGCACAGCAGCGATTCCAGGATGATGAGGCTTTCATCGCCTGCATCGGTTACGCCTTCACGAATCCCTTCGCTCATCGCCAGACCTCTTCCACATATATGTTATGTGGCACATCCTATTTTAGTCTGGCGATTTGGCAAGCGAATCAATCGAGGCCACCGCCCAGGGTGCGATACAGCGTGACCAAGTTGTTGGCGCGATTGAGCCGGGTGGTCACCAACTGCTGCTGTGCGGAGTAGGCGGTGCGCTGCGAATCGAGTGCGGTGAGGAAGGATTCCACGCCGGCCCGATAGCGCGCGTCAGACAGCATCGCGGCCTGGCTGGCGGCCTGGACCCGCGCCGTCTGGGCGGCCACCTGTTCGTCGATCGTGCCGCGCTGTGCCAGGGCATCGGCCACTTCGCGAAACGCGGTCTGGATCGTCTTCTGGTATGTGGCCACGGCCGCATCGCGCGAAGCCTTGGCATAATCCAGGTTCGCCTTGTTCTGCCCGAAGTTGAACAAGGGCACGCTGGCCGATGGCGACACGGTGTAGGTGCCGGTCCCGGCCGAGAACAGGTTGCTCAGCGTGGAGCTGATCGTACCGATTGTGGCAGTCAACGAGATGGTCGGGAAAAAGGCCGCGCGGGCCGCCCCGATGTTGGCGTTCTGCGCGATCAGCTGGTGTTCGGCCTGCAACACGTCTGGCCGGCGCAGCAGCACGTCGGACGGCAGGTTGCCGGGCAGCGCGTCGATCGTTGCCGGCGCGGCATTCAGGCTGTGGGGTTGCAGCGTTTCCGGCACCGGCGCGCCGGTCAGGAGTTGCAACGCGTTGAGGTCTTGCGCCACCTGGGTCTGCAACACGGCAATGTCGTTGCGCGCCGATTGATAGCTGGTGTCGGCCTGCTGCATTTCCAGGGCAGAGGTTACACCAATGCGGAACTGCGCCTTGGTCAGGTCAAGGCTTTGTTCGTAGGCCTTGAGCGTCTTTTGTGACGTGGCCAACTGGTCGCGGTCGGCCGCCAGGGTGAGCCAGGCCGAGGCGATTTCACCGATGAGGGTGACGCGGGTGGCGCGGCGGCCCTCCTCGCTTGCCAGGTACTGCTCCTGCGCTGCCTTGCTCAGGTTGCGCAGCCGGCCGAACAGGTCGATCTCGTACGAAGAGAGACCGACGTTTCCGGTGAAGTACTGGATATCGGCCACGCCCGAGGTCGATGATCCGCCCGCGCTCGCCGCGAACGAGGCGGTGTTGGTATACGTGCCCGATCCGCTGGCGGTGATCGCCGGGAACAGGTCGGCGCGCTGCACCCGGTACTGCGCCCGTGCCTGGAGCACGTTGGCCGCCGCCAGGGCCAGGTCCTGGTTATGCGCCAGGCCCAGTTCGATTACCTGGCGCAGGCGGTCGTCGCGAAAGAATTCGCGCCAACCGATGCGCGCCAGGTCCTGTGCCTGCGCGGTATCGGCGGCGGGATAGACGCCCTGCCCTTGGGGCAGGGCAGGCGGCACCGCGGGCGCCGGCCGGGCATAGCGCGGCGCCATGTTGCACCCTGACAGCAGCAGCGCTGGCAGCACAGCGGCAAGGGCGATGGGGGATTTGATCACGACTGTCAGACTCCCTGGGGCGCGGACGCGCCCTCGTCGTCTTGGATAAGGGGGCGGTTCGCCTGCTTGCGCGCGACGAAGAGATTGTAGACCACCACGAAGAACATCGGCACGAGGAAGATCGCCAGCACCGTTGCCGAAAGCATGCCGCCCACCACCGCACGGCCGATGGCGTTCTGCCCGCCCGCACCGGCGCCAGTGGCCACCGCAAGCGGCAGCACGCCGAACACGAAGGCAAGGCTGGTCATCAGGATCGGCCGCAGCCGCAGCCGCGCCGCGCTGACCGCCGCCTCGAACGGGCCGAGGCCATCGCGCATGCGCTCTTCGGCAAATTCCACGATCAGGATCGCGTTCTTGGCCGAGACGCCGATCGTCGTGATCAGGCCCACCTGAAGGTAGATGTCGTTGTTGAGGCCCGTCAGCGTGGCAGCCAGCAGTGCACCGATCACGCCCAAGGGCACGACCATGATCACCGACAGCGGCACCGACCAGCTTTCGTACAGCGCGGCAAGGCACAGGAAGACGATCAGCAACGACAGGCCATAGAGCGCCGGGGCCTGACCGCCCGAAAGGCGTTCTTCATACGAAAGGCCCGTCCATTCCAGCGCGGTGCCTGGCGGCAGCTTGGCGTGGATCGCTTCCATTGCCTTCATGGCGTCGCCAGTGGACACGCCCGGTGCCGGGGCGCCCAGGATTTCCATGGAAGGCAAGCCGTTATAACGGGTCAACTGCACCGGTCCCGTTTCCCACGAGAGCGTGGCAAAGGCGCTGAACGGGGTCATGCTGCCGTTGCTCGATCGCACGAACAGCTTGTCCATGTCCTCTGGCGCCATGCGATAGGGGGCATCGGCCTGGACATAGACCCGCTTCACACGGCCGCGGTCGACGAAATCGTTGACGTAGCTGCCGCCCCAGGCCGTGGCGATGGTGCTGTTGATGGTGGCAAGGTCAACGCCGAGCGCGCCGGCCTTGTCCTGGTCGACCGTCACCTTGAGCTGTGGCGCATCGTCGAGCGAGTTTGGCCGCACGCCCACCAGGCTCTTGTCCTGCATGGCCATGCCCAGCATCATGTTGCGGATCTTGAGCAAGCCGGCATGGCCCAGACCTGCCTGGTCCACCAGTTGCAGGTCGAAACCGGTGGCATTGCCCAGTTCCTGCACGGCCGGCGGCGTGATCGCAAAGATCAACCCGTCGCGGTAGGCGGCAAAACTGGCCATCGCGCGCCCGGCGATCGACTGGGCGTTGTTGGCGCTGCCTGAGCGTTCGCTCCACGGTTTGAGCGGGATGAACGCCAGGCCGCTGTTCTGGCCCGAGCCGGCAAAGCTGAAGCCGTTGACGGTGAAGACGCCGACAACATTGCCGCTTTCCTTGTTGATGAAATGTTCGCGGATCGCGGACAGGCCCTTTTCGGTGCGTGCGGCGGTGGAACCAGCCGGCCCTTGCACCAGCGCGATCACCGCGCCCTGGTCCTCATCGGGGAGGAAGCCGCCTGGCAGCCGAACGAACAGCAGCGCCAGCCCACCCACGATCAGGGCGTAGATCACCATCGAGCGCTTCCAGTTGCGCGCGGTGGAACGCACGCCCTTTTCATAACGCTGCTGGCCGGCATCGAACTTATCATTGAACCAGCGGAAGAAGCGGGCCAGCGGGCCATTGCTTTCCTGGTCCTTGGGCGTGTGCGGCTTGAGGATCGTGGCGCAAAGCGCCGGGGTCAGCACCAGGGCGACCAGCACAGAGAGCACCATGGCGGAAACGATGGTGATCGAGAACTGGCGATAGATCACCCCGGTCGATCCACCGAAGAAGGCCATCGGCAGGAACACCGCCGCCAGGACCATGGCGATACCGATCAGCGCGCCAGAGATTTCGTCAATCGACTTGCGCGCGGCGTCTATGGGACTGAGGTGCTCGGTAACGATCAGGCGCTCGACGTTTTCGACCACCACGATCGCGTCGTCCACCAATAGGCCGATCGCCAGGACCATCCCGAACAGCGTGAGCGTGTTGATCGAATAGCCGGCGACCGCCATCACTGCAAAGGTGCCAAGCAGCACGATGGGCACGGCGATGGTGGGGATCAGCGTGGCGCGCCAGTTCTGCAGGAACAGGAACATGACGAGGAAAACCAGCACCACGGCTTCGATCAAGGTGTGGACCACCTGCTCGACCGACAGCCGCACGAACGGCGTGGAGTCATAGGGATAGATGACCTTGATATCGGGCGGAAACTGACCCGAAAGCTCGGCCACGCGGGCTTTGATGGCGTCTACCGTGTTCAGCGCATTGGCGCCGGGCGCCAGCTTGATCCCAAGGCCGGCGGCGGGCTTGTCGTTCCACTTGGAATCAAAGCCATAGTTTTCCGCGCCGATCGCCACGCGGGCAACGTCTCCCAGGCGCACCACGGCGCCGTCGCTGCCGGTCTTGAGACGGATCTTGGCGAATTCGTCGGGCGTGGAGAGGCGCGATTGCACCGCCACGGTGGCGTTGAGCATCTGTGTGCCCGGTGCCGGCAGCGCGCCGATCTGCCCGGCCGAGACCTGGGCATTCTGCGCCTGGAGCGCGGCGGTGACATCGGCGACCGACAGGCCGTACTGGTTCAGCTTGAGCGGATCGAGCCAGACGCGCATGGCATATTGCGACCCGAATATCTGTGTGTCGCCGACGCCCGAAACGCGCGCGAGCGGATCCTGCAGCTTGGAAACGAGATAATCGGCCAGGTCGGCGCCGGAATGCGCGCCGTTTTCCGAGTAGATGCCGACGAACAGCAGGAAGTTCTGTGTGGCCTTGGCCACCTGCAGGCCTTGCTGTTGCACTTCCTGGGGAAGCAGCGGCGTCGCTGCCTGCAGCTTGTTCTGGACCTGCACCTGGGCGATGTCGGGGTTGGTCCCCTGTTCGAACGTCAGCGTGATCGTCACCGTGCCCGCAGAGGACGACGAGGACGAGAAGTAACGCAGGTGGTCCAGCCCCTTCATCTGCTGTTCGATGATCTGGGTGGTGGTCTTTTCCAGCGTTTCTGCGTCAGCGCCCGGATAGGTGGCGGTGATCGAAACCGCCGGCGGGGCGATCGCGGGGAACTGCGAAATCGGCAGCGAGCGGATGGCGAGGACGCCCGCCAACATGAGCACGATCGCGATGACCCATGCGAAGATGGGCCTGTCGATGAAAAAACGAGACATGGCGGGTTTACTTTCCCTTGGCCGCTGCCGCGGGCTGTGCCGCTGGCGCGTTGGGGTTCCACGGCTGCGGGGTTACCGCCATGCCCGGTTGCAGCATCATCCCGCCTTCGACGATGACCTTGTCGCCGCTGCGCAGACCGCCCGTGACGATCCACTTGTCGCCCTGCGTGCCGCCGGTCTGGATCTGGCGCTGTTCGACCTTGTTCTGTGCGCCCACGACCATGGCCACGGCATCGCCGTGTTCATCGCGGGTCAAAGCCTGCTGGGGTAGGGCGATGGCGTTTTGCACCGTGCCCTGGACCAGCTTTGCCCTCACGAACATGCCCGGCAGCAGCAGGCTGCGCGGATTGGGGAACACCGCACGCAGGACTTGCGAACCGGTGGCCTGGTCGACCGTGACGTCGGTGAACAGCAGGTCGCCTTCCAGCGGATAGGTGCTGCCGTCCTCCAGGATGAGTTGCACCTTGGCCTTGCCGTCCTTGGTCAGCTTGCCGTCCATGATCTGGCGCCGCAGCTTGAGCAGGTCGGCGCTCGATTGGGGAATGTCGACATAGACCGGATCGATACGCTGGATGGTTGTCAGCGCCGTGGTCTGCGAAGCCGAAACCAGCCCGCCCGTGGTGGTGAGCGAACGCCCGATGCGCCCGCTGATCGGTGCCCGGATGGTGGTGCGGCCCAGATCGATCTGCGCAGTGCGCAGCGCAGCCTGCTGCGCGGCAACATCGGCGCGGGCCTGGCCGGCGCTGGCAACCGCGTTTTCATAGTCCTGGCGCGCGATCGCGTTGATCTTGACCAGTTCGCCATAACGGCGGGCAAGCGCCTCGGTCGAGGCGATGGTTGCCTGGGCCTTGGTCAAGGCGGCACGCGCGCTCGAAACCTGGGCCTGATAAGGCGCGGGATCGATGCGATAGAGCGGCTGGCCGGCGCGCACGAATTCGCCTTCGGTGAACAAGCGCGCCTGGATCAGGCCGTTGACCTGGGGGCGCACGTCCGAAGTTTCATAGGCAACCGTGCGGCCGGGGAATTCGGCGCTGATCGACAGTGGCTCCTCGCGAACGGCGACCACCGAAACTGGCGGGGGCGCGTTGCCACCAGCACCGCCAGGTTCACCCGCGCCAGGGGTGTGCGATCCACATGCCGCAAGGGCCAAGGCCAGGGCCGGTGTCACGTGCCGCAAAAATGTCATGCAAAATCCTGCCGATCAGTGTATGAGAGTGAACGATCACTCACAATTCCGCTACTGCGCCGGGGGGCAGTGGTCAAGAAGTAAAATACGGGTAGAGAGATTAGACATGGTGACTGACTACATGCCAACATGCCTGAGGACGGGCGGCAAGGCGGCTGAAAGGCGCGACAAGATCATAAGTGCGGCTCGCAAGCTGTTTATCGAAAACGGTTTTCACGCAACGGGGGTGGCGCAGATCGCCAAGGAATCGGGCGTTGCCGTGGGCCAGCTCTATCGCGACTTCGCCTCGAAGGAGGCGATCATCGCCGCCATCGTTGCCCAGGACAGCAGCGAATTCCTGATCGGGAGCGACATCGTGCGCAGCGTGGCCGATGGCGACGAGGCGGCCGTGTGGCAGTGGCTGCGCGAATTTCTCGATCCCGATCCCGATTGCACCAACGTGTTGATTGCCGACATCGTGGCCGAAGCGGCGCGCAACCCGAAAGTGGCCGGCATTTTCGACGGGTGCCACCAGCAAGTGCATGGCGCGCTGCTTCAGGCGCTGGAAGTGCTGTTGCCAGGGCCGGCCATGGCCGAGGCGCGGGGCACCATGGCCGACATGATGCTGATGCTATCCCTCGGCCTCTTGCAGCACGACCTTATCCGCGGCGAAACCGAGGCACGGCGGCTGGCCGATGTTGCTTTTGCGTCGATCCGCACGCAAATCCTGGCCTTTCGCAGCCAGATGCCGGGCAAGAATGCGCAGGAAGCGGCGGGGCCTTGCGAGCTGTGCGGCAGTCTTGGGCCGTTTGACTGATGCTGCTGCCGTCCTGAAGGCGCGTTGCCAGGCCAACCGGCCCTGGCTCAATTCCGCGCGGCTTCGGGCCGGCGCAAGGCCACGCTGATACGGCACTCGACCCCCAGCGGGGCGAAGGTCAGGTCCACATGATTGCCGGTCGAACGGGGCAATGCGCGCTCGATGAGAGTGGTGCCAAAGCCCTTGGTCTCGCGCTGGCGCACGGCCGGGCCGCCACGTTCCTGCCACAGCAGTTCCACGCGGTTTTCCGGCTCGATCACGGCCCAGTTGATCGACACCGTGCCCGTGTCGTTCGACAGCGCACCATACTTGATGGCATTGGTCGCCAGTTCGTGGAGAATCAGTGCCAGGCCCTGCGCCGCAGCGGGTTCGATGTCCGCGTTCGGGCCCTGCATGGTGATCCGCCCGAACAGATCGACATGCAATTTCATCACCGCTGCCACGATCAGCGCAATGTCGGACGGGGCCACGCGGCCTTCGATCAGCGCTGGCTGAGTCACGGCCAGCACGCTGAGGCGGGCGAGGATATCACGGCGGGCCGCGGGCACGTCTTGCGCCGTGCGCAAGGTGGCTGAAACCACCGCCTGGGCCATCGCAAGCGTGTTTTTGATGCGGTGCACGCTCTCGCGCATGATCGTGGCCATGCGCAGTTCGGTGCGGTGCTGTTCGGTAACGTCCACGCCTTGCACGAAAATGCCATGGATCGCGCCGCTGGAATCGCGCAGCGGCTGATAGGCGAAATCGACGAAGCGCTCTTCCTGGGGCAAGCCCGGCGCCTGCTGCAGCATGATCGACACGCCCCGGCCGATATAGGGCTGCCCGGTGTGATAGACTTTGTCCAACAGGTCGATGAAACCTTGCTCCACCACTTCGGGCAGGGCTTCGCGCACGGTAAGGCCACGCAGGGGCCGGTCACCCACCAGGCGGCGATAGGCGGTGTTGGCAATCTCGAACACGTGATCGGGCCCGCGCAGAATGCCCACGAACCCGGGGGACTGGTCGAACAGGTCGCGCAGGCGCTCGCTTTCGGCTTGAACCTGGTTGGCTCGCATCAGGATGCCGGCTTCCAGGATCGCGCTGCGCCCGGCATCGTCGGGTTGGGTCAGCAAGGCCGTGATATCGGCGGTATGCTGGAGGATATAGCGCAACTGTCCCGGCGCGGCCATGATCGGAACGTGCGTCGCGCTCCAATAGCGCATGGTCGGCACCGTCCCGGGATCTCCCACCGCGTAGGGGATGAACGCGATATGGTCGGTCTTGTGGGTATGGATCACCCGCTCGAGCGAATGGCGCAGCAGGCGATAGCTTTCGCTGTCGGGTGGGCTCGGAAAGGCTTCGAACATGCCCATGCCCACGAAGGTGTTGCGCGAGCGACCGACCGCGGCGACATAGGCATCGTTGCAGCCGGCAATCGTCAGGTCGGGTCGGATCAGTACGTAGGCATTGGGGGCCACGCCAATCAGCCCGCCCAGACAGCCATCGACGATGGCGATATCGCCATAGTCCAGGTTCGTCAGGCGTTTGGCTTCATCCGTGCGGTCCATGCCGTTCCCTCGTGCGTTCGGCACAGCGTTCCGCCTGGGCTCTTCGCCCGCTGTGCACACCTTGATGCCAGACTTTACGGCGTTCGGGAATGCACCAAATTGGTATCTGTTGCGTAGATTTGTTTCTTTTTGCCCTGCTGTAAAACATTGCAAAGGGTTTATGCGCTATCTCGCAATGCGCGCGTGCATTGCTATGGAGGCGAGAGATCGCCCGGAATTGCGGGCGCAGAAGGGCCGACGTGCGCATAGCGATTTTGGAAGATGACGTGGCCTTGGCGGGGTTGGTGGAAATGACCCTGGCCGAGGCGGGGCACACGTGCGAGGTGTTCGGCGACGGGCAGGTGCTGACGCGTGCCCTGCATCGCGCCACGTATGACCTGCTGATTCTCGATTGGAATGTGCCGGGCATGACCGGGCTGGCCATTATCGAATGGACGCGCGGGAACCTGGAAGTGCCGCCACCGGCGCTGATGCTGACCAGTCGCTCGGCCGAGGAAGACATCGTTGCTGGCCTGTCGGCCGGGGCAGACGATTACGTGATCAAGCCGGTCACCCCCGCCGTGCTCAAAGCGCGGGTCAACGCGCTGGTGCGCCGTGCCTATCCGGCAACGGCACCGATGGTCGAGCAATTCGGTCCCTACAAGTTCGATACACGTGCTGACACGGTGGAACTGGCCGGGCAGGGCATCGCGCTCACCGCCAAGGAATTCGCACTCGCGCTCCTGCTGTTCCGCAACATGCACCGCGCCTTGTCGCGGGCCTATATCTTCGAGGCCCTGTGGGGCCGCAATCCCGACCTTCCCACGCGCACGCTCGATGCCCATATTTCCAACATCCGCACCAAGCTAAACCTGCGGCCGGGCAACGGGTTCAAACTGGTGCCGATCTATGCCTACGGATATCGCCTTGAAGCGCTTGCGTCCTGAAGCCGCGGCCCTGGCGCTGGGCCTGTTGCTCACTGCCGTCGGCACGGCGCCGGCCTTGGCCGCGAACCCGCCCCAAGGGGCCAGTGCGTTTACCCCGGCGCCCGATGACATGGTTCGCTATCTGGTCCGTCCCGGCGACAACCTGTTCCGCCTGGCCAGCGACTATCTGATTCGCCCCGAAACCTATCGGCAGGTGCAGCAGATCAACCACGTCGCCGATCCGTTGCGGCTGCCGATCGGCAAGACCTTGCTGATCCCGCGCGTGCTGCTCAAGCATGAGACGGTGCGCGGTACAGTGCTGAGCTGGCGTGGCGCGGTGCGCATCGATGGCCGCCCGGCGGCCAACGGCATGCCGGTGGCCGAAGGCATGCTGTTGGAAACCGGGCAGAAGTCTTTCGTGACGGTGACTTTGCCCGATGCCACCAGCATTGCCCTGCCATCGCAATCGGCCGTGCGCGTGCGCCGCTTGCGCAAAGTGGTGCTCGACGCGCATGTCGAGCGCCTCTTCGCGATCGAGCGTGGCCACGCCAGCGCTGCCGTCACCCCGATGACCGATCCGGCCAGCACGTTCCAGTTCGCCACACCCGGCGCGGTCACGTCAGTGCGCGGCACGCACTTCCGCATGAGCTATGACGCGCAAAGCCACCGCGCCACCAGCGAGGTGTTGGAAGGGAAAGTGGGTTTCGATCCCAGCGGGCGCGCGGCGCAGGTGCTGCCAGCGGGCTTTGGATCGGCCAGCGATCTTGACGAGCCGGTGGCACTGCTGCCCGCGCCGCAATGGATCGATGCCGGCAGCCCGCAGGCCGGCCCGCAGCTGCGCTTTGCCTGGCAAGCCCAACCCGGCGCGCGGGGCTACCACGTGCAATTGGCTGCCGATGCCGAGTTCGTCAAAGTGCTGGACGAGACGGTGGGGGCCGAAACCACGGCGCAGCTTGCCGCCCAGCCGGATGGCCATTATTTCGTGCGCGCCACCGCGATCGACGACCACGGCCTGGAAGGCAAGCCTGCCATCGCGCAGTTCGACCGACGCCTGGAAAACAGCCTGCGCCTTTCGGTGGAAGAAAGCTGGAACGGCCCGGTGCGGCAATATGTGTTCCATTGGGACCCGGCTTACGACAGCCAGGCAACGTTCCACTTCCAGCTGGCCAGGCCCGGCCGCGAAGATCGTCCCGAAATCGATCGCCCCGGCCTTTCCAGCCATATGCTGGTGGGCCTGGCGCTGCCCGCGGGGCGCTATCGCTGGCGGGTGCGGATCGATGAAGTGGTGGGTGGCACCACGGTGTCGCACTGGAGCGATTACCAGGACGTGCGGATCGAGGCTTCCTGGTGAGCCTGGGCCATCAGCTGAAACTGCGGACGCAGTGGTGGCTGATCCTGGTGGCGGCAAGTGTGCTGGTGCTGGTGCTCACGCTCGACCGCACGATGCTGCGGTTCGACAATGCGATCTATGATCACCTGTTGCAGCTGGGCGGGCCCGCATCGGGCCAATCGGTGCTGCTGGTGGAAATCGATGACGAAAGCATCGCGCGCATGGGGGGCTGGCCGTGGAACCGCACGACCCACGCCGCGCTGATCGATCGGATCAAGGCCGGAAATCCGCGCGCGATTGCCTATGACGTGCTGTTTACCGAGCCCGGCGATCCCGCCGTGGATGCCCGGTTGGGCGAGGCGATCGCTGCTGCCGGGCCGATCTTCCTGCCGATGTTGCCGCCGCCCCATGGTGCCGCCGGCACCATGGCCGAACCGGTGCTGCCGATCGAGGCGGTGCGCCAGGCGGCGACGGGCATTGGCTATGCCTCGGTCGATCCCGATGCCGATGGCGTGGTGCGCACGGCCACCGTGGCGTCGCGAACACGGCAGCCGCAACATCTCATGGCGCTGGCGGCCCAGGCCGCGCTGCGCCGCGCGCAGCCGGACGCGGCGGCGCAGATCCCCGTGGGCGCGCGGTTGATCCCGTTTGGTGCAGGTGGTGGGCGTTGGTCCGAAGTTTCGGCCGCCGCCGTCCTGGCTGGTGAAGTGCCGCCCGAACTGTTGCGCGATCGCGTGGTGGTGGTGGGCGCCACCGCCACCGGATTGGGCAGCCGCTATCCCACGCCCACCGGGCGGGTGATGTCGGGCTTGGAGATCGAGGCGCACCTGTTGCAGGGCCTGATCAATCGCGCGATGATCCGGCCGGCCGGGCCGATTGCGTTGCTTGCGCTGGGGCTTGTCCCGCTGTGGGCCTTGATGATCGGCCTGGGCCCCTTGGGCCGGGCACCGGCGCTGGTGGTCGTGGGGCTGAGCAGCGCAGCGGTGGTGGCGGTTTCCGCGCTGTGCTTGCTGGTGCTGCGCCTGTGGCTGCCACCGGGTGCGGCGCTCGCGGGGTTGGCGGTGGCCTATCCGCTGTGGGGCTGGCGGCAACTGGCGGTGATCGAGCAGTTCATGCGCGCGCAGTTGCAGCGCCTGAATGAAGAGCCATCGCTGTTGCCGCGCGTGGTGCTGTCGCGGCCGGGACGGCGCGGGATGGCCGATACCATTGCCTTGCTTCACGCCGCCATCGCCCGCAACCGCGAGATGCGCCATTTCGTGGCCGACCGGCTGGACCAGTTGCCCGATGCCACGCTGGTGGCCGATCTGCCCGGCCGCATCGTGTTGGCCAACGCCGCGGCACATCGGCTGTTTGCCAGCTTCGACCGCAGGATCGAGGCGGGCGTTACCCAGGCAAGCGATCTGCTTGCAGCGGTGCGCCTGGCTGGCAGCGGCGTGGCGGTGCCGTTCCCGCCAGAAGCGAGCGCGCCAGCCACGCACGAAGTACAGCGTGACCAGGCGCATTTCTATCTGGTGGGCATCGCTCCGCAGACCCAGGCCGATGGCCAGCGCGCCGGCTGGATCATCCGTTTTGTCGATATCAGCGAGGCAAAGGCCGCCCAACGCCAGCGCGACGATGTGGTGCAATTGCTCACGCACGACATGCGCTCGCCGCAGGCGTCGATCCTGGCGGTGCTCGAAACAGCCGCGCCCGACCGGATCAATCCGGTGGAAGCGGGTGCCATTCGCCATTATGCCGAGCGGACCTTGCGCCTGGCGGATGGCTTCGTCCAACTGGCCCGCGCCGAATACCTGGAATACGCGCTGGAAGAGGTTGACCTGGGCGACATGCTCATCGACGCGATCGACGATCTGTGGCCGCAGTCCAATGCCAAGGCGATAGAGATCGTCACGCAGGGCGAAGAGCCGATGCTGGTGCTGGGCGAACGGTCACTGCTCACCCGCGCGCTGGTCAACGTCATCGGCAATGCCATCAAATACAGCCCGGAGGGCACGCGCATCACGTGCACCCTCACGCGCGAGGATCGCGCCGATGGCGGCCACTGGGCCCTATGTTCGATCGCAGACCAGGGCTGCGGCATGGATGAAGACCTGCGTGCGCGAATGTTCGAGCGCTTCCTGCGTGGCCCGGTCGGGCTCGGCCCCAAGACCAGCGGCGCGGGCCTTGGCCTCAGTTTCGTGCACACGGTGATGGTCCGCCATCACGGCACCATTGCCTGCGAAACCGCGCCGGGGCGGGGCACGACATTCACATTGGCGTTACCGATCAAGGGTTGAAGCGCAAGCGTTGCAGGTTCTGGCGCAGCGCGGTCAGGAGCGCATCGCACGAGGGCCCACGCGCCGCGACCCAGGCGCTGTACGCAAGTACCACGCTTTGTCTGCGCTTGGGGTGTTCGGCCAAGGGCATGTACGGGCGGTCCAAGGGTGTGGATCATATGCCGATCAGGCACCCCGCCCGATCAGGCCCCCCGGTGGAGGGGTTAGGCCTAATGGCCACTGCCAGCCGCTTGTACGGGCGCTGCAGCCTCACCTTCAGGATCGACGATCCCCCGATGATGAGGCTGAATCCCGCACCCACGGCGCATGCGCAACAAGATGGCGCAACAGTTAGGGTGAGCTCACAGAGGGGGGCGATGCGTCCGCGCTGGCGCTTCAACCGTGGGTGAGGAACCAGGCCGTTGCGAGCATCGCGACCCACAGCGCGCTGTTGATGCCCACGATAAACGCCATCTTGAAGCCACGGTCGCGACCGAGAGGCATGTCAGGCGCCATGCGCCAATGCGGGTGCTGCCAGTGCTGATGGTGGGCGTTTGTGGTCACGAGCCAAGTCCCGAAGCGAATATGCTTCCCCCTTCGCACATCGCCCGCGCCTTGGCCTGTAAAGGAATGTCAATTTCGGAGCTAACGCCCCACAACAATATCCAAACAGGTTGCGATTGGTCTTGGCGGCTTGGTTGTCGCCCTAGCCGGTGGGTTCCAGCAACTGACTGGCGGTGGTGGTGTCGGGCGCGGGCGGCAGAACCGCGCGGCCCGCGTCGATCAATTCGGCCAGTTGCGCGGCGAAATGCGCGCGAACCATGGCGCGTCCCGGCGCAGACCACTCCACCCGGCCACGGTCGATCCGGACCATCATGCCCTGCGCATGGGCTTGGCGCAAAAGACCGCGCAGATGCACATGGGTGACGCCAAAGCGCTTGGCGAGGTGGCTCAAGACGATCGGCACCGGCTCGCGCGGGGGAAACGGTGCGTCGCCTTGCCCATGCCCCGATAGCGCCCACAGCAGTTGCGAGCCGGCATAGGGATGCAGAAACAAGCCGCGCACCAACGGCGCCGGATCTGGGCCAAGCGCGGCCTGGTGCAGCCGGGTGATCTGCACGTCGAGAAAACGGCGGAAAAGCGTGTCGTCGGTCAACTGCGTTGCCAGGCCATCGAGTTCCGGCGCCAGCAAGGCGGCCGCGCGCAGCGCCAGTTCCAGATGGCGCCGCCACGCAGCCATGAACCGCGGCGTGGGGTGATAGCGCATCGGCCGGGCGCCTGGCGTGGCGGCGCGCAGGAAATCGAGATGTTGCAGGAACGCGAGCAAAGACCGTGCGCGCCCCGCGCTGAGAAAGCCCGATGCGGCGCAAATGGCCTTGAGCGCGGATTGCGTGATGCCCCCGCGCGGATCGAGATGCATCGCATACATCGCGCAAAGATAGCGGCCGGCGTCCTTGCACACCGCGCCCATCCGCTCGTCTTCCTCGCAAACGAGCAGCATGTTGCCAACCAGTTGCCGACCGGCGCTGTCGAACGCCGGATGTGCCAGCACGGCCCGCCAGGCCGGCGGCCAGTTCATGGTGTCGATGGCCTGTCCCCCCATCACAACCGATGCCCGATGCCAATCATGCGCCGGTGGAGCGCGCCGGCATCGGGATCGGATCGTTGGCCGGTCGCCCGGCCGTCGTCCCCAGGTGAAACGATTACATTGTCACGGCGCACAGATCAAATTTTTTCAGTTGTGAATGGCCAATCCCTCGGTCAATTTTCTGCAGGTCCGCAGTTGTTGACTATGGCCTTGATCGCAACATGCCTTGTGATCGGCGCGGATATTGCCACATGCTTTGATGGGGGGATTTTCGATGCGCTCTGTTCTCGTCGCCGCCGCCGGATTGGCCTTGTCCACCACGCCTGCACTTGCCGCCACCGATCCCGAGGCGCCCGTGTTCGAAAACGGAACTGTGTGGGAATATTCCGAAATTGCCACCACCGACGGGCATTTCGACGATTACCTGCAGTGGCTCGATACCGAATGGAAAGCCCAGGAAGAAGCCCTCAAGAAAGCGGGGGTGATCAAGAGCTACAAGGTCCTGCTGGTCGGCGCGCCGCGCAAAGGCGAGGGCGACGTGATCCTGGCGGTGGAATATGCCAACATGGCGGCCTTCGATCGCTCCGTGGCCGATGGCTATGCCCTGCAAAAGAAAATCTTCGGTTCGATCGCCCAGGCAAACCAGGGCCAGGCCTCGCGCGCGTCGATCCGCACGATCCTCTCCACCACGCTCCTGCGTGAAGCCGTGCTCAAGTAACAATTGGCATGCCAGGGGCAGCGGTTGTTGCCCCGGGCATGCATTCAGCCCGGCGTTTCGACGAGTTCGGCAATCTCAAAGACGTGGCTTTGCCAGCCGCGCATGCGCGCAGCCTCGCGCGCGGGGGCTTCCTTGCGCCGCGCCTCCGCCAAAGATCGGGTGTGGCCCCAGAACACCTCGGTCTTGCCGTTTTCCAGTTGGGCCACGATGCGCCAGTAATGGGTAAAGGTATCGGTCGTCGGCCCGATCGTCTTGACATAGCCATCGGGCATGGTGGCGGTAAGGTAGCGGCGCTTTTTCTTCATGGCGTACGGGCTTGTGCCCAATCGCGATCGGTGCTGCAACCGCGCAACGCCCCGGCAATGGGACTATCTGGATAGGAACAGGATAGCGCACGCGGCGTAGTCACCCACGCCAACTGCCTTGGCCGCCCACCCTGCCGCCTTTCCCAGCCGGAGCCGTCCCGATGCGTCCCTTTGCCTGCCCCAATTGCCTGCGCCTCAATCATTTCGAAGTTCGGGTCTGCCCCGATTGCACGGCAACGCTGGGCTATGATCCGGCCATCGATCGGTTTCGCTATCTTGCCGACAATGGCACCACCTGGCGCGATCGCCATGGCGATGCTGCGGACCTGGTGGTCTGCGCCAACAACAACGATTTCGGCATCTGCAACTGGCTGACCACACCCGATGTGGACGACGGGATGTGCCGGGCCTGCCGCCACAACCGTACCATCCCCGATCTGGCCGATCCGGCGGTGCCGCCGCTTTGGGCGCGGGTGGAGGAAGCCAAGCGGCGCCTGTTCCACACCTTGATCCGCCTGGGTCTGCCGCTGGAAACCAAGGCGGAGGAGACCGACAGTGTCCAGGGCCTGGCGTTCGATTTTCTGTACGATCCCGACGCGGTCGGGGGCGGTGAAAAGAAGATCATCACCGGGCACGACGAAGGCCTGATCACGTTGGACGTGGCCGAAGCCGACGACGCCCATCGCGAGCGGGTGCGGCTCGACATGGGTGAGCCCTATCGCACGCTGCTGGGCCATTTCCGGCACGAGGTGGGCCATCACTTCTGGTCACGCCTGGTGGCGATCGATCCCGACCGTCTGGCGCGGTTCCGCGCGCTGTTCGGGGACGAGCGCATCGATTATGCCGCCGCCCTGGCCGCGCATTACAACGGCGGTGCGCAGCCTTGGACCGAGGATTTCGTCAGCGTCTATGCCACCAGCCACCCGTGGGAGGATTTTGCCGAAACCTTCGCGCACTACCTCCACATCGTGGACGTGCTGGCCACGGCGCGCGGTTTCGACCTGTCGCTCACGGCCTTTGGCGGGCACGACGGCGATGGCCAGGTGGCGGTGGAGTTCGACCCCTATCGCGCCGATGCAGCCGCGCTCGCCACGGAAATGGCGCCGGTGTCCTTTGCCATGAACGCGTTGAACCGCGCGATGGGGCAGTCCGATCTCTACCCGTTCCACTTGTCCGAGGTGATCGTGGCCAAGCTGGGTTTCATTCAGGAAACGGTGCAGGCCGCGCGGACCGACCCAGGCCGCGTCAACTGAGGCTCTTGGCCGCCAGGATCGGCTCCAGCACCTGCTCCATCGTGGCATAGCCGGCTTCGGTGGGGTGCACGCCGTCGTAGGCCAGGCCCGGCCGCATGCCGCCGGTGCCATCCTGCAACGCGGTGTGGTAATCCACGAACGTGTGCCCGTGTTGCGCCGCATAGGCGGCAAGCCATTGGTTGACAGCCGCGATCGGCGTCACCGTGTCGAGCCCCGGCCGCCAGGGATAGTTGGCGGCCGGTGGCACGGACCCCAGCAGCACGGCAATGCCGTTGGCCTGGGCCAGCGTGGCCATGGCCGCCAGGTTGTCATGCGTCTGTTGCGCGGTCATCGGGCCGGTGTTGCCGGCGATGTCGTTGGTGCCGGCCATGATGTGGACGGCACGGGGGCGCAAGGCGATCACGTCGGCCATCATGCGCAGTACCATCTGCGGGGTGGTTTGCCCGCCGATGCCACGCCCCACGCGGCTCCCTTGCGCAAAAAAGGCCGGGCGTTTGTCGGGCCAGCCCTGGGTGATGCTGTCGCCCATGAACACCAGGTTCACGCGCGTACCCGAGGCGATCACGCGGGCATTGTCGGCGGCATAGCGCCCCAGCCAGGGAAAATCGGTCAGGCGGCGGCGTTCTTCATCGCTCAGAGCAGCGGGCGCTGCGGCAAGGTCGGCCGCCTTGGCCGTTTGCGATGCGGCCGCCACGCCCAGCGGAGCGGTTGCGATCAGGCCCAGGACATGGCGGCGATTGGCAGGAGTGGTCACAGGTAGCGGCTCCAACGGCAGGGAATGTCGGCCAGCGCCTGGCCGGTGGTGACGCCTTGCGGGCTGATTGCAACATGGGTGCGCGCGGGGGCATAGCCGGGCCAGGTGGACAGCAGCGCCCCCGTGGCGGCCAGCGACAGCCAGTGCGCCTGCAACGAACTGCCATCGGGCAGGGGGGCCTTGCCCAGAACATAGCCGATGTCCGATCCGTGGAAGCTGCGCGCGCCGCCCGGAGCCAGGTCCAGCTCATAGCGCCACACCGGCCAGCCATGCGCGGCGAGCAGATCGGCCATGCGCCCCGACGGACAACGGAACAGGATATCGGTGGCAATGCGCAAGTCGCGGCTGCCCAGGCGCGGGTCTTCCGGCGGATCGCCCTCATCCAGGCGATAGAACGCACGCGCCTGCGCTTCGTTCGGCCCGAACGCCAGGGCCACGTTGCCATCGCGGTGCGGCCGCCCGCCAGGCAGGCCGAATTCGGCGCGGTTCGATCCCACGATCACCGGCCGTGGCGATGCCTTGGCCAGCAGCGCTTCGGGCGCGGCGGGCAGCACGGCGCCGTCGATGGTGGTGCGCAACCACATGAAATCATCGCTTTCCAGCGCGCCGTCGTGCAGCGCCTTGTCCGCCTCGAGCAGGGCATGGGGCGATGCCGCACGCAAGGGCGCCGCGCTGCCATCGGTGCCCAGCACGGCATCGAGCTGGTCGCCCAGGCGCAGCGCCTCGTCCAAAGGGCGCGGCGGCAGGCCGAAGCCGGGCGTGCCGCTTTGCAGCGCGGCAGCGGCAAACAGCCCCCGCGTCTGCGGGCTGGCCAGCAGGTAGCCGACGTCTTCGGCCCCGGCGCTTTCGCCAAAGATCATGATCCGGTCGGGATCGCCGCCAAAGCGGGCCACATTGGCCTTGATCCAGCGCAGCGCGGCAATCTGGTCCATCAGGCCATAGTTGCCCGCCTTGCCGCCTTGCTCTGCCGCCAGCGCGCGATGCGGCAGGAAACCGAAGATACCCAGCCGATATTGGATCGCCACCAGTACCGCGCCCTGGTGCGGCGGATCGCTCAAGACCGTGCCGCCGGCCGATCCGGCGCGGTTGCTGCCGCCGTGGATCCACACCATCACCGGGCGCTTTCCAGCCAGCGATGGCGTGGCAATGTCGAGCGTCAGGCAATCCTCGCTGCCGCGCACATAATCGGCGTGGTTCCAGCCATAGTCGTTCTGCAGGCAAGACGCGCCCTCATGGGTGGCGTCGCGTGGGCTTGTCCACCGGGCGGGGGGCTGCGGCGGTTGCCAGCGCAAGGCAGCCAGCGGCGGCGCGGCATAGGGCACGGCGCGAAAGCGCAGCACGCCATTGGCATCCGCCGTACCGACAAGCGGGCCGCTTTGGCTCTGCGCCACCGGCGGCGGGGCCGCCAGTGCCGGCGCGCCGGCCAGCGCCAGCGCTGCCAGCCAACACCGCCCCTTCACTGCGCCAGGCCGCTGCTGGCAGCCGGCACGTTCCAGCCTTCCAGCGTCACCGCTGCGGGCGTGCCCGCGCTTGCCGGCCAGCGCACCGTGATCGTGCGGCTTTCGCCAGGCATCACCGCCACATAGTTGTCGCTGTAATAGGCCGGCAGCACGCGCTTGCCCTCCGCGTCCACCAGCGTGGCGCGCGCGTTGAGCGCCGGCGTGGTGCCGCTGTTCGTGAGCGTCACGGCCACTTCCTGCTCTGCCCCCACACTGCGTGCCGCCGTGGTTTTCACCGCCAGCGGCGCAGGCGCCATGGCATTGAGCGCGCGATAGGCATCTTCATCCTTGCCGCGCCAATAGACCGTGTCGGTCAGCGTCTTGCCCGCCTTGTCGGCAACCTTGAGGGTGACGAGGACCATCGGCACCTTGGCAAAGATCGCGTCGAGCGGCAGGGCCTTGAGCGGGGTATCGCGATTGGACAACGCATCGGCGCGGTCACGACGAGAGAACAGCACCTTCCCGGCAAGGTCGGTCACCGTGCTGGTGACTGTCAGCCCGCGCACATCATCGCGCGTGGTGTTGACCAGCACCAGCGCATTGTCGGGCAGGTTGAGCTGCGCATGCAGCGGCCGCGCGGCGCGCTGCGCGCCGTAATAGGCGGCGTGCGTGTCAAAGTCAGAACTGTAGATCTGCCAGGCGTTCGACGTCCAGGCCGGATGCGTCATCCAGAACAGGCGCCCGCTGTTCTTGGTCCACAAGTGACCCAGGAACCCTTCGATCATGGCCTGGTGCGTTTCCAGGTTCATCATCTGCGCCTTGCGTTCGAAATCGGCAAAGCTGGTCGCCGCGCCGAACCGGCGGTTGAGGCTCTCCATGAACGTCTTGGTGTCGCCATTCCCCGAAAAATGCC
This sequence comes from Novosphingobium rhizosphaerae, assembly GCF_050920675.1. Lineage (NCBI taxonomy): Bacteria > Pseudomonadati > Pseudomonadota > Alphaproteobacteria > Sphingomonadales > Sphingomonadaceae > Novosphingobium > Novosphingobium rhizosphaerae. Next base: position 3,159,381 of record NZ_CP137861.1, on the reverse strand, counting down.
AGTCATGATAGGCCAGCGTGTCGCTCAGCGGCCAACGGTCGGCCTCGGGCACATATTGCGCAATGGCCGCTGCGGTCGCCAGGCTGGGCGTGCCGGTCTCCACCGAGAAGCCGGTGGCCAGGTCGGTGAAATAGCCTTCGGGCTGGCGATAGTTGTAGGGGCCGGAGCCTTGCAGGTTCACCGTGTTGGAACTGCCGGTGAACCAGCGCGTGCCGTCCAGCTTGAACAGCAGGTCGTCCAGCCCTTCGTTGAGCGCGGGGTAGGGCACCCCTTCGTTGCGACCGAACCAGATGATGATGGAGGGGTGGTTGCGATAGCGCTTCACCACGTCAGCGGCATTGGCCAGGAACAGTTGCGGGTCTTGCGGTTCCACCTGGAAATTCTGGGTCGATTGCCAGAAATCGTTGAGCACCATCATGCCGTATTCGTCGGCCAGGTCATAGAATTCCGGCTCGGAATTGTTGCCCATCCAGTTGCGGACGATGTTGAGATGGGCGTCCTTGTGCAGGCGGAACGCGGGTTCCAGCCGCTCGCGCGAGACGCGCTTCATCGCATCGTCCATGCCCCAGCTGCCGCCGCGCGCGGCGATCTTCACGCCGTTGACGCGGATCGTCAGGTGCGGCTCGGGCAGGGTATCGGCCGCGCCGAGCGCCTGCACGGCGGGCGACGTCTCGCCCGCTGCGGTCAGCGATTCCACCCAGCCGCGCGGGGTTTCCAGAATCGCCTCATGCCGCACATCGATCAGTTTCTGCCCGGCCAGGCGCCCGTCGGTGGTCTGCACGTTCACCCGGCGCAGCACGCCGGCATGGTCCATCAGCGAAAGATCGTAGGAAACTTCGCGAATGCCGAAGCGGGTTTCCGCCCGGTCAGACACGGCGCCATCCACCGCGGCGGTGATGTGCAATGGGTGCAGCGCCTGCTCGCCATAGCCATTGGGCCACCACAGCCTGGGGTTCTTCACCCGCAATTGCGGGAAATCGGCGGGGGTGAAGCGCACTTCGCCTTCGCCCGGCGCCAAAGTCACCGTGCGTTCCACGCTGACGTCATCGAACGCGGCGCGCACCGTCACGGTCCGCGGGGTATCGGCATCGTTGCGCAGCGGCACCGTGATCAGCACGTCGGCACTGTCCGTGCGCGGCAGGGGCAGGTCGGTCACCACCTGGCTGTCGAGCAGGCGCACATCGCCATGGGCTTCCAGTTGCACGTCCTGCCACAGGCCGGTGTCGCGGTCGCGGATGCCGGGGATCCAGTCCCAACCTTCGGTCGCCACGAAAGTAGGGCCGTCGATGGCCAGTTGCCCGCCGTTTTCGCCGACGCCCGCCTTGATCGACTGTTCGTGCGGAATGCCGGGGTGCGGCGGTGGGGACACGCGCACCGCGATCACGTTTTCGCCGGCCACCGGCACCAGGGTGAACTCGCCACGGGCAAAGGCGCCCTTGGTCTGGCCCACCTGCTGGCCATTCACCCAGATCTGCGCGGCATAGTTGATGCCATTGAATTTCAGCGTCAGCCGCTTGCCCGCCGCCTCGGCCGGCACGGTGAAGCTGGTGCGATACCACCAGTCCTGCCGCGCCAGGCTTTCGGGAATGCGCATGTTGTTGAGGCCGTAATAGGGATCGGGATAGACCCCGCGATCGACCAATGTGGTCAGCACCGTGCCCGGCACGGTGGCAGCGCGCCAGGTGCCCTTGGGGCTGCCGGGGCGCGACAGCGCAGCGCCATCGGCGCCCGGCACATCGGGCGCGCCGGCCAGTTGCCAGCCGTTGATGCGCCACAGGCCCGGCGCCACGGGTTGTGCGGCGGGCAGCGCGGGCGCCGGCTTGGCCACGGGCGCGGAGAAGCCGCCCTTGCCCTGCGGCAGGGTCCATGGGTCTTGCTGGCGCCAATAGCCGGTGTTGGCGGTCTTCTGGAATTCCCAACCCACGCCCACATGCCACATCTGCACCAGATCGAAATCCGGGCGCGCTGCGACCAGTGCTTGCACGGCAGGGGCCGTCAGGACGCCATCCTCGATCCGCGCGTCGACCAGATCGCCGCCGAAATGAGGGCTGCCGGGCAGGGCAGGCGCCAGTGCCAGGCGGGGCGCCAGGACGCCGGCATCGGCCAACGCGCCACGCGCCACTTCCTGCCCATCGACATAGAGCACCGCCTCGCTGCCGTTCCAACTGGCCGCGACATGGGCATAGCGGCCCGCCGCCAGCGCGCGCGGCGCGCTCAGCACGGCGCCGCCAACGCGCAGCGCCGGCTTGCCATCGACCAGCAGCAAGCAGCGGCATGCACCCGCCGGTTCGCCCAACGCCAGCAAGACCACGCTGCCGGCTTGGCTCGCCTGCGGTCGCACCCAGGCGGCAAAGCCGGTCGGCGCGCGCGGGGCCAGCAGCGGTGCATCGACGGGCACATCACGGGCAATGCCGATGCCGCCCTGAAGCACGGCGGCGTTCCATGGGCCGCCGTTGGCAACCGGCGCGGCCATGGCAGCGGGAGCCATTGCTCCGCCCAGGATCGTGGCAGCAAGCAGGCTTGTGGCAAAACGCATCGAAAATCCCTCTCCAAATCCGCAAGCCGCCCGCTTGGCCGGGCGTGCCCGCCGGTGTATGGCATGCGGCATCGTGCGGCCTGCCATCCCATCATCGTCGGTTCCTTTTTGACGCAAACCGAATTAATAAGTCAAATTGAATTATTCATTGGGAGAGAGCAATGCACGCAAATGTCCAGGGCGGTGCTGGCGCAGGGGGAGCGACGCTCCAGCCCATGCGCGGTGCCGCGCTCAAGGCGGCGGTGGCCGCCAGTCTTGCCGGTTTGTTGTTCGGTTTCGATACCGCGGTGATCTCCGGGGTGACTGAGGCCTTGCGCCACCATTTCGCACTTTCGGCAACGGGCTTGGGCCTCGCCGTCTCCTCGGCGCTGTGGGGCACGCTGGTCGGGGCCAGCGTCGCGGGGCGGCTGGGCGATAGCCTGGGCAGCCGCCGCGTGCTGATCTGGATTGGCGTCGCCTATCTGATTTCGGCGATCGGTTCGGCCCTGGCAGGCGGCATGGGCGTGTTCGTGGCGTTCCGCTTCCTGGGTGGCCTCGCCATCGGCGGATCATCGGTGCTGGCGCCGGTCTATATTTCCGAAGTCAGCGCGGCGGCGCGGCGCGGGCGCCTGGTCGCCATGTTCCAGTTCAATATCGTCGCCGGCATCCTGCTCGCCTATTGCAGCAACTGGCTGCTGGCGCTGTCCCTTCCGGCCGACCTGGCATGGCGCGCCAAGCTGGGCATTGCCGCGCTTCCGGCGCTGTTCTTCGTGGCCATGATGCCGGGCATTCCCGAAAGCCCGCGCTGGCTGGCCACCAAGGGCCGGGCGCAGGCCGCACAAGCGGCAGCCAAGCGGCTTGGACTTGAAGCGCTGGCGCTAGATTCGGCTGATCAGGGCCACGCTCGCCTGGAATGGCGGCGCCACCGTCGGCCGATCCTTCTGGCCCTGGCGATTGCCGCGTTCAACCAGTTGTCGGGCATCAACGCCATCCTCTATTACCTGAACGACATTTTCGCCGCTGCCGGCTTCACCGGGGTTTCCGCCGATCTTCAGGCGGTTGCCATCGGGTTGACCAACCTGATCGCCACGATGGTGGCCATGACCGTGATCGATCGCATCGGCCGCCGCCCGTTGCTGCTCACCGGTGCGGTCGGCACCACGGTGGCGCTGGCCGGCGTTGCCGCGATCTATGCCACGGGCAGCGGGGCGCAGTTCCTTCTGCCGCTGCTGGTGCTGTTCATCGCGGCCTTTGCCTTTTCGCAAGGCGCGGTCATCTGGGTCTATCTGTCGGAAATCTTCCCCACGCCGGTCCGCGCGCGCGGGCAGGCGCTGGGCAGCACCACGCACTGGGTGCTCAATGCCGCCATCAGTTTCGCCTTTCCGGTGGTGGCGCAGTTCACGCAAAGCCTGCCCTTCGTGGTCTTCGCGGTCGCGATGGCGGTGCAGGCCGTGGTGGTCTGGCGGTTCTTCCCCGAAACGCGCGGGGTCGATCTGGAAGAGCTGGCCACGCGTCTCTCACACTGATTGATGGGGCGGGCGGGGCCTTGGCTGGTCCCGCCCGCCATTGGCGTCAATGCGTGGCGCAATCCAGACGCACTTGCGCGTCCATGCCCAGCTTCACCCGCGCCAGGCTCACGGTCATGGCGCCGGGCGTGGACAGGATCAGCGGCGCATCCACCGCGCCGACGCTGGCGCCGGCCTTGCGCAAGCATTGCAGCGGCACGCCCAGCGTGGTCCAGCTACCGCGCGGCAGCATGTCCAGCGTGCCCAGTGGCAGGCGCGCGGTCTGTGCGCCGCTGCGCATGGCCAGGGTCACCGGTGCGGTCGGCTTGGTGTCCACGCGGATCGTGGCCACCAGCATCATTTCGCCATTGGTCTCGCGCGAAAGATCGGCCGGCGCGTGAGTGGTCAAGGCCAGGGCAGCCTCACCCTTGGTGCCGGAAAAGGCAAAAGTGCGCGCGCCTTCCTGCACCTGGTAATCGGTGGCGGTGATCGCCACACCGCTATCGGCCACGTTGGCCGGCACGCTGGTGATCCGGGTGATCCCGCCGCTGGCCGGGTTCTGGATTTCCAACGACCAGCCCGGCGTCGGCACGCCTTTCTGGAAATATTCGGTGGTGCTGCCCGCGCTGTCGTCCACGCCCGATTGTTCGGGCAGCGGCGTCCATGCTGCCACCGGCGTCTTGAGCGAAAGGCCATGGCCGAGGGATAGAGCGTGGGGCCCCCGGGCACCGCCGTCATCGGCCAACGGAACGGCAGGCGACCGGTGAAATCATGGGCCACGCTGCCATCGGCCTTGCGCAGCAGTCCATCGGCGAGGCCCGCGCCTTCCGAGCCGGGCAGCCACGCCACCACAAAGGCATCGGCCGTGTTGAGGAACGGATTGGCGTAAAGTGGCCGCCCGGTGAGCATCACAGCCACCACCGGCACGCCGGCCGCCTTCAACTTGCGCATGGTTTCCAACGGGGCACGCTGGTCCGGCTTCAGTTGCAGGCTGCGCACGTCGCCCTGGAATTCGGCATAGGGCGTTTCGCCAAAGATCACGATCGCCGCATCCGGCTTTGGCCCGGCAAAGCTGCCATCGGGCGAAAGCGTGGCCGTGCCACCGGCCGTGCGCACCGCTGCATCGATTCCCTGCCAAAGCGTGGTGGCGCCGGGAAACAGCTTGGGATCAAGCCCCGTGCCTTGCCAGGACAGCGTCCATCCGCCCGATTGACGGGCAATGTCATCGGCGCCGTCTCCGGCCACCAGGATGCGGGACTTGGGCGAAAGCGGCAGCAGGCCGCCCTGGTTCTTGAGCAGGACCAGCGATTCCTGCACGGCCTGGCGCGCCACCGCGCGGTGGGCGGCGCTGCCCAGTAGATCGAATTGCCGGCCAGCGGACGGGAAGAGGGGCGCCCCGCCTCGAACAGGCCCGCGCGCATTTTTACGCGCAGCACCGCACCCACCGCTTCGTCCAGCCTGGCCATCGGCACGGTGCCGTCCCGCACCTGGGCAATCAGGCTGTGATACAGCGCTTTCCAACTGTCTGGCGCCATCAACAGGTCGATCCCGGCGTTTACCGCCTGCGGGCAAGAGGCGTTGCTGCAACCAGCCACCTGGCCGTGCGCGTTCCAGTCGCTCACCACCAGCCCGGCAAAGCCCATCCGCTTTTTCAGCACATCGGTCAGCAGGCTCTTGTTGCCGGCCATCTTCACGCCGTGCCAGCTTGAAAAGCTGGCCATGACCGACAGGACACCGGCATCGATCGCGCTGACATAGGGCTTGGCGTGCACCTTGATCAGCGTGGCTTCGTCGATCACCGCATCGCCCTGGTCGCGCCCCTCGAACGTGCCGCCATCGGCCAGGAAGTGCTTGGCGGTGGCAATCACGTGCGGCCCGGCCAGCACTGGCCCGGAATTGGGCTTGCCCTGAAGCCCCTCGATGAAGGGCCGGGCATAGCTGGCCACCAGTGCCGGATCTTCGGAATAGCCTTCATAGGCGCGGCCCCAGCGGGTATCCTGCGGCACAGTGATCGTGGGGCAAAGGTCCAGTCGATGCCGTCACGCGCACTTCGGCGGCAGTCACGGCGGCGATCTTCTGCAACAGCGCCGGGTCATGCGTGGCACCCAGTGCGGAATTGTGCGGAAACAGCGTGGCGCCCACGATGTTGCTGTGCCCGTGCACGGCATCGGTGCCCCACATCACGGGGATGGCCACGCCGCCGTCACTCTTGTCGACCGAGGCATCGTAGAATGCGTCGGCCAGCTTGAGCCATTCCGGCGCCGGGGCATAATCGTTGCCGCCCGGCCCGGCATTTCCGCCGTTGAGCACCGAGCCCAGATGATAACGGTGCACGTCTTCGGGCGTGACGGTCGAAAGGTCGGCCTGGAGGATCTGCCCGACTTTTTCTTCCAAGGTCATCCGCTTGACCAGGGCAGCGATGCGGCGTTCCATGGCTGGGTCGGCGCGCCAGGGCCATTGCGCGCGCGGCCAGAGATCGGGATGCGCCTTGGCCGCCGCGTCGGTTGGGGCAGCAGGCGCCGCCTGCGCGGCGGCAGGTGTGCCGGTGCCGGCCACGAGAGCCAGGGCGAGGGCGGCCACGGCGGTGTGCGTGCCGATACGGTTCGCGCGAAGCGGCCGCTGGCGGTTGGGCAGGTGCCGGCCGGGTTGGAGCAGGGAACGGACCATTCTAGGCATCCTTAATTAAAGAAAGTTGAAATAATTTTTTGGTTTTCTGCGCCGGGCTATGCCAGTAATGACCAGAATAAGACCAGCTGGCGCGATTTTGGCACGTGGGCGTACGTTTCTACGTTGTGTCGCGGGCGGCGCGTGGCATTAGACGGAAATGGGATCGAGGCACGATGATCAGGTTGAAACCGCCCCGGATGGCAGCCTTGCGGCAGGGCCGGGCGTAATGGCGGGCGATCAAATCCGCCTGTCCGGCACCAATCTCGAACGGGCGGCCGATCACAATCAGCGCGTCACGCTGCACGCCATCCGCGTCAACGGCCCGCTCACCCGCATCGATCTGGCGCGGATCACGGGGCTGACGCCCCCGGCCATCGCCAACATCACCAAGCGCCTGATGGCAGACGGCCTGATCGAAGACGCTGGCCAGCGGCGCGGCGGTCGCGGACAGCCGGCCACGCGCCTGGTTATCAACCGCACCGCTTGCTATGCCATCGGCGTCAACATCGATCGTGATCATATCACGCTCGTTCTGGTGGATTTCACCGGTGCCGTGGTTGCCGGCGTGACTCAGGACATCGCCTTTCCCATGCCCGCCGATGTGCGCGCGCTCTATTGTGGATCGATCCACCGCTTGCTGGACGAGGCTGGCGTCGATCCAAAGCGTCTGGTCGGCGTCGGCGTGGCCAAGCCCGACGATTTCGGCCTGGTCGATCTGCCCGGCCGCCCCGCCGATTTCGCCTGCTGGGAAACGACTGACCTCGCTGCGGTTTTCCAGGGGCCGTTCGATCTGCCGATCTTCGTGGAAAACGATGCGGCAGCCGCTGCCATGGGCGAACAGCAACTCGGCCATGGGCAAACCTGTTCCAGCTTCTTCTACATCCTGGTGTCGTCGGGCCTGGGCGGCGGCCTGGTCGTGGATGGGGCCTATTTCCGCGGTGCCAACGGGCGTAGCGGTGAAATCGGTTTCCTGCTGGCGCGGGCAGAAGGCCAGGCCCCGCACCAGGTGCAGGATACCGTCTCGCTTTCCGGCGTCCGCCGGGCGCTTGATGCCGCCGGCCTTGCGGTAAGCGACCTGCGCGGCAATCCCGACGATCCGCGGCTCGATGCGCCGATGACCGCCTGGGTGGAAAGCGCCGCCGAAGAACTGTGCGATCCGCTGATCGCGGTGAATTGCCTGATCAATCCGGCCGCGGTTTTCGTGGGTGGCCGCCTGCCGGCGCGATGGGTCGATGCCTTGGCCGATCGGCTCAACCATTTGCTGCAACAGCGCGGACGGCATGTTCCCGTGCTGTCTCCGGTGCAACGCGCGCTTCTGGCCGAAGATGCCCCGGCGGTGGGCGCGGCGATCCTGCCGTTCAGCCATTTCCTGCTGCCCGCCGCGCGGGTGCTGTGGACGGCCGACGCGGCGGATTGACGCGCCGGCCCGGGCGATACCTGCCGGCAGAGTCACGCTGCCACCCGCGCTCCTGCCTGGGCATGATGGTCGAGCGCTGCCAGCGCGAGTGCCACGGGGCCGAGCGGCCCGGCCTTGTCGCCCAGGCCCGGTGCGCAGCAGAAATCCGCAGCTTCCGGCACCGTCATGTATCCCGCCACGCTTTCGCGCAGGGCCGCATGGATCATGCCGATCAATTGCGGCTGTCCCTGGATCACGCCACCACCGAACAGGATGCGACGCGGCGCCGTGGTCAACAGCATCGTGTGGCACATTTGCGCCAAGGGTGGGCCACTTCGTCCCACACCGGATCATCGGATGCGATGGCGTGGATCGCGCGCTCGCCCAGCCGGGCCTTGATCGCCGGGCCCGATGCCAGCCCTTCCACGCAATCGCCATGATAGGGGCATGCGCCCGGCCAGGCATCACCGCTGCGCCGTGCCACGCGAATGTGGCCCAGTTCGCAATGGGCCAGGCCGCGCGTGGGCAGGCCGTTGACGATCAGCCCCACGCCCACCCCGGTGCCCACGGTGACATAGGCATAGTCGGCCAGCCCTTGCGCGGCGCCCCAGCGGCCTTCGGCCACGGCGGCCGCGTTTACATCGGTATCGAAACCCCAGGGGCCATCGTGCCCGGCGCGCAGTGCGCCCAGCACGTCGGTGTCGCGCCAACCGGGTTTTGACGTGCTGGTGATATGCCCGTGGTTGGGCGCTGCGGGATCAAGTTCGACCGGCCCGAACGAAGCAACGCCGATTGCCGCCAGCGGCCTGGCGCTGCGCCACTTGGCCAGCAGGGCGGCAAGCGGTGGCAGGGTCTGTTCCGGTGCCAGGGTGGGCAGGGTCTCTTGCTCGAGAATAGTACCATCGGCGCTGGCCAGGCTGGCGATGCACTTGGTGCCGCCCAATTCGATTCCGGCAAGGCGCACTTCAACCATGTCTCAAACGTCCTTTTTACAAGCTGGAGGGCGCCGGTGGGCCATGTCAGGCCGCAATCGGGCTGACAGGCTCTCCTGCGGCAATATGTGCGATGAAATCGCGATGGGGCCGTGCGCTGGCCGCAGCCGAAGCCACGGTTTCGCGCATGCGGCGCAGCGCTTGCGCAATTTCTTCGTCGGTAAAGTGATCGGCCATCGGATCGTGCGTGGCGGGCAGCCAATCGAAGCCGGCGTACATCGACAGCCAACTGGGATCGAGAAAGCTTTCCCATTCATAGCGCACCAGCCGCCCGCGCGCGCGGAACAGGCGCAGCTTGTGGGCAAGCATCTCGGGCACCTCGGCATCGCGCAGGCGGTCCCAGAACGGTTCGCCCAGGCGCCGGTTGCCCAGGTAATGCAGGATCAGGAAATCGCGGATGCGGGCATATTCCAGCCGCGTCGCACGGTTGAATTCGTCAGCCAGCGCCGGATCGAAATGGGCATCGGGAAAGAAATCGGCCAGCCGCTCGATCGCGGTCTGGATCAGGGTGATGCTGGTCGATTCCAGCGGCTCGAGAAAGCCCGCCGCCAGCCCCATCGCCACGCAATTGCCCGCCCAGAAACGCGCGCGGTGCCCGGCGCCAAAGCGGATCAGGTTGGGCTCGGCCAGCGCCTCGCCCTCCAGGCGGGACAGCAGCTTGGCGGTCGCCTCGTCGTCGGAAAGCATGGCGCTGGAATAGACATAGCCGTTGCCCACGCGGTGCTGCAGCGGAATGCGCCATTGCCAGCCGGCCTCGCGCGCGGTGCTGACGGTATAGGGCCAATCGCGCGATGGATCGGCCGCACAGGGAATGGCCACCGCGCGGTCGCACGGCAGCAAGTGCGTCCAGTCGTTCCATTCGACGCCCAGCGCCTTGCCCAGCAGCAAAGAGCGAAAGCCGGTGCAATCGATGAACAGGTCGCCGTCGATGGTGCCATGATCCTGCGTGACCAGATGGGCGATATGGCCGCTCTCGCCGTCGAGCGCCACGTCAACGATCACGTCGTCGATATGCCGAACGCCTTGGGCCACGGCGCGGCCGCGCAGCATCGCGGCAAAACGGCTGGCATCGAAATGCACTGCCCAGTCGAACACCGCCAGATCGTTGACCGGTTTTTCGGGCGGCAGCATGAACGCGCCGCGCGCCGCCATCTGGGTGCACAGGCTGTATTCGCCAAGGTCATGGCCCTGGCCGGCATGGTGCAGCTTGAGCCAGTATTGATGGAACGGAACACCGCGCGAAGGCATGCCGTACAAGCCGAACGGATGGAAGAAGCGGTGGCCGGGGTGCGCCCAATCCTGGAATTCGATGCCTAGTTTGACCGTGCCACCGGTGGCGCGCAGCACGTCGATTTCCGAAACGCCGATTGCACGGAAATAGTCGCGTATGCCCGGCACCGTGGCTTCACCCACGCCCACCGTGCCGATCGCGCTCGATTCCACCACGGTGATGCCCACGCCCTGGCGCGCCAGACGCCCGGCGAAATAGCACGCCGCCATCCACCCGGCCGTGCCGCCGCCCGCGATCACGATCTGGCGAATTGGCTGGGCTTGTTGCGCGGCTGGCATGTCGATCATGGCAACACCTTGTGGGCTTGAAGCGAAAAGACCCGCCGTCCGGGGAGGAAGTGGACGGCGGGTCAGTCGGGAGGTTCGGTTATGAAGCCTCGTGTGACAAGCAGATTAGAACTTGGTCCGCGCCCCGATCAGGAAGCGGCGTTCATAGATGTTGTTGAAGGCCTTCTGGTCGGGGAACGAGAGGTAGTACCGCTCGTGTTCGCCGGTCAGGTTCGACCCTTGCGCATAGATCGTCAGGCGCTTGCTGAAGTCATACGAGACCGATGCGTCGACATAGTTGGTCGGCGCCTGCATCAGCGTAAGCCCGGTGACACCGGCAAAGTTGGTCTGTTCGACGCGGGCCGATCGATAGTTCCAGGCGACGCGCGCCTGCAGACCATACTTTTCGAACCACAGTGCGGCGTTGACCTGGTGCTTGGAATTGTCCTGGAACGGCAGCTTCTTGCCGGTCAGGTCGGTGCCGCCGGCGTTGGAGTCCGACAGCGTATAGTTCAGGTCCACGCCAAAGCCGCTCAGCGCGCCGGGCAGGAAGTCGAAGCCGATCTTGGCGCCCGCTTCCAGGCCCTGGAGATAGCCGCCGGTGCCCTGGACCTGCGAGTTGATGAACACGGTGCTGCGCACCACGCCATCAAGATCGGGCAGGTCCGTCCGCTTCACGGTGTCAGTCTTGACGAAGCTCTTGATGTCCATGCGATAGAGCCCGAAGCTCACCAGGCTGGTGCGGTTCAGGTAATATTCGAACGAGAGTTCGTAGTTGGTCGACCGCCACGGGTCGAGTGCGGGGTTGCCGTTGGAATTGCCACCCGAAACGCGGAAGATCGGCGGGTTGAACGTGGTGTCGATCGCATAGTTCAGGTCAAGACCACCGCCCCACTGCGCCAGATCGAGCAGGGTCATGTTCTTGGAGAACGCGGCGCGCACGCGGAACTTTTCGGTCACGTCGAGCGAGGCGTTGAGCGCCGGCAGCCAGTCGGTGAACGAGCGGTGGGTATAGATGTCACCCACGTCGCTGGCCGGGAGGCCGTAGGGCTGGCCCGGGCCCGAGATGTTCTGGCGCACGTTGAACGTGGTGTTGATCACGCGCAGGCCGGCGTTGCCGCGCAGCGCCATGCCACCGATCTCGGTGTTCCAGTTGAGCTGCCCATAGGCAGACTTCTGGTGCAGGTTGATCGAGTACGACCGGCCCGGAATGACGAATTCCTTGTTGCCGGGATAGAAGCTGTTCTGGAACGAGAGCGCATCGTCCATCGCGTGCGGATCAAGCGCGTAGAACGAGCCGACGCCGCCTACGGGCACGTTGTACTTCTTGAGGTACTTGGAAATCGTCGCGTCATTGCCCAGGCGCGTCAGACCAGCGGTGTAGAACCCGTTGGCATCGCCCGCCGAACAGCCACTGTTGTTCATCTGGACGTCGAACGCCTTCCACTTCACATAGCAGCCGTTCGCGTCGGACGCACCCTGGCCGCCGTAAAGCGGGGCCGCACGATCGAAGTAATAGGCTTCCGCCCCGCGTTCGCCATAGCGCGCGCCGAAATCGAACGAGATATCGGGCGAGAACTCATAGCTGGCGTCGAAGCGCGCGACCTTGAGGTCGGAATTGGAGCGGTAGTTGTTTTCCGAAGACGTGGTCTTGAAGCCATAGGCAGCCTGGTTGGACAGGTTGCTCGCCAGCGCGCTCGGCAGGTTGAAGTTGGGCATGTCGCCACGATAGTCGATCGTGGCCGGCAGGGTGTTATAGGTATAGCCCAGCGGGTTGAACGTGCGATCACCGCCCAGCGCCGCCGGATAGTGGCCCACGCCGTTGAACCACTGCTTGCCGTTCGACAGGCTGAGCTGGAAATAGCTGTCGTCAAAGTTCTTGTGCGCCTTGCCGTAAAGGCCGCGTAACGTCGCCTTGAACGGCCCGCTGTTATAGCGCAGTTCCAGGTTGAGGTTGATCGAGTCCGACTTGGTGCGGCCAGTTTCGGAATAGCTGTCGAAGTTCTGCAGGGTGTAGTTGTACTGGTCTACAACGTTGAAGTTGTAGCCATTGATCTTCACGCCAGTATCGCGCGAATGGCCCGGCACGAAATCGGCCGCCTGCCAGTTCACCGCCTGGAATTGGAAGCCGGCGGTGCGATCGTACTGGGTCTGCTTGGTGTAGAACCCGTCGGCGACCAGGTCGAGCTTGTCGTTCAGGTGGGCCTGGAACGAACCGTTGAGGCCAAAGCGTTCGCGCGAGGTGATGCGGTTCCAGCCCGTGTGCGCCTGGGGCGAGAAATAGGTGTCGTTGGCATCGCCATCGCCGTTCACGTCCACGCCGGTGACGTTGCCGCCCGACAGGATCGACGTACCGCGCGTGGGATCGTCGAAGCGGAAGCCGCCATAGCTCGTGGCGTCGCCGATCGATTCATTGGCGAGGCGGCCGCCGTAGTCGCGCTGGATGCCCGAATAGGAGTTCGAGAGGTCAACCTTGGAGTACGATGCCGAAACCAGGAAGCCGACGTCATCGCCGCGCCAGGCGAGCAGGCCGTTGACCGAAGGGTTCCACTTCTTGGCCTTGTCGCCATAGGAGCCTTCGACGGCGGCGGCGCCCGAAAGACCCTGCTTGAAATCGAACGGGCGGCGCGTGAGCAGATCGATCGTGCCGCTGATGCCCGACGCGATCAGCGAGCCGGTGGGCGACTTGATCACGTTCGCGCCGGAAAACAGCTGCGAGGGGATGTCGGTGAAATTGGGCTGGGTGGTGGTGATCGAGTTGGCGCCCAAATAGGCTTCACCGTTGAGCAGGGTCTGGACCTGGGGCAGGCCGCGCACGTTGACGCCGGCACCTTCGCCCGCGTCGCGGCGGATCTGCACGCCGGGAATGCGCTGCAGCGAGTCCGAGATCGTCACGTCGGGAAGCTTGCCGATGTCCTGCGCGGAAATGGCGTCCACCACGCTGGCGCTGTTGCGCTTCACGTCGATCGCGCGGGCGATCGAGGCGCGAATGCCGGTGACGATGATCGCTTCCTCGGGCGTGGCGGCAGCGCTGTCAGCAGCGGCAGCGGTATCGGTCGACTGTGCCGATGCCAGCGCTGGCGCGGCGAGCGCGATAACCGATGCCGCGTGACACAGCACGCGGGAACGAGACGCAAAGGATCGCATCGAAGTTTCCTCTCCTGAAGATCGTAGGCTTTGCTTACGATTAAACAATTTTGTTTTATCTATTTGCCCGCTCATGCGGTTTGCGTCAAACGCTTTCTGAACATTTCTGAAATGAAGCGAAATTTCATATTGTGAATCAAAGGTATAGGACGCGATAACGCGGTGCGTTCGACGCCGGTCAACGAAATCTCGATTCGTTGCAGGCGTCCGTGCACAGGCACAAAAAAGCCCTCCGGATCACTCCGGAGGGCGCGGTCTTTGGTCCTGGGGCAGATTGTCAGGCCAGGCTGTCGATCACCTGCGCCAGCGCCACATCGCGCGAACTGATGCCGCCAGCGTCGTGCGTGGTCAGCCAGATGTCGATACGGTTGTACACATTGGCCCACTCAGGGTGATGGTCCATCCGCTCTGCGGCAAAGCCCGCTTGCACCATGAACGCCATGGCGGCTGGAAAATCGGCAAGGACGATCTGCCGATGCAGCGCGGCGCGCGCAGGGTCATGCCGCCATTGCGGCAGGAGCGCCAGGGCCTGCGCCAGTTCGGGCTCGGTCAGCGCGGCGATGGTTCGGGCGAGGGGCATGCAGATTCCTCAAACGGCAGGTTGCGGCTGGGCCGTCGTGCGGTTTTGCCGGGCGTAGGCTTGGTTGCCACGGTGCCACACGCGATCCTGCGGGATCACTGTCTCGGGGGCAAGCACCGGCGCACCGGCCGCAGCGGCATAGAGCGGGGCGAAGTCGGTGTTGCGCGTCTGGTCGAGCAATTGGGCAAAGCTGTCGATCACGAAATAGCTCTGCTGATAGGCATCGATGCGATAGTCGGTGCGCAGCAAGCGCGCCAGGTCGAAGCCGAGGCGATTGGGCGAGGGATCGTCCAACGCGAACAGGCTTTCGCCATGGGACGATACGATGCCCGCGCCATAGATGCGCAAGCCTTGGGGCGTGTGCACCAGGCCGAACTCCACGGTATACCAGTACAGCCGCGCGAGGTTGGTGAGCGCGTCCATCCCCTGCGCGCGCAGGCCGCCTTCGCCGTAAGCCTGCATGTAATCTGCAAAAACCGGATCGGCGAGCAGCGGGACATGGCCGAACACGTCATGAAACACGTCGGGTTCGGAAAGATAGTCCAACTGGTCGGGGCGCCGGATGAATCGCCCCGCCACGAACCGCCGGTTGGCCAGGTGATCGAAGAACACCGCATCGGGCACCAGGCCGGGCACGGCGACCACTTGCCAGCCGGTGGCGCGATGAAGCCTGTCGGAAAGTTCGGCAAAATCGGGAATGCCGGGCCGCGACAACCGCAGCATGTCCACGCCGGCAAGGAATTCGGGTGCGGCACGATCGTGCAACATCTGCACCTGCCGCGCAAACAGGGTGTCCCACGTGGCATGGTCGGCGGCGGTGTAGCTCGCCCAATCCTGCGGAACGGTCCAATCTGCGGCGGCGCCAGGCGGCGGCGTGGTGGGAAGATCGCTGGCCATCGCAGCAGTGTGACGCAGCGTGCCTGCAATGTCCTTTCATATTCCCGCTGCGATTACGAGGCAATGAAGCATCTATTTCGATAAGCTGGTGTTTATGATAAATTTCTATCGGAAAGTTCGCTGCGGTGCAAAATGTGCCGCATGATTCGACCCGTACATGATGTTGAAGATCCGGCATGACCGCCCCGCTCGCACTCGACAGTCTCGACCGCCGCCTGCTTCAGGCGTTGCAACGCCAGGCCGATCTCAGCCACGCGGCTTTGGCCGAAGTGGTCGGCACTTCGCCGGCGTCCTGCTGGCGACGGATCAAGGCGCTGGAGGATGCAGGCGTCCTCGGGCCGGCGGTGCGGCTGCTCGACCCTGCTGCCGTGGGCCTGTCGCTCGACGCCGTGTGCCAGGTGCGGATGAAATCCCATGATGCCCAGGCGCGCGGCAGTTTCGAGCAGTTCGTGATGGACCGGGACGAGGTGCTGGAATGCCTCTCGATGTCAGGCGAGTGGGACTATCAATTGCGCATCGTGGTGCACGATATGGCGCAATACGAGCATTTTCTGATGCACGCCCTGCTGCGCCATCCGGCGGTGGCCACGTCCGCCTCGCATTTCGCGCTCAAGCGGATCAAGGCCACCACGCAGTTGCCAGTCTAGCCGCCGTGGCTGCCGATGATCCCGTAGAGATCGGGCCGGCGATCGCGGAACAGCCCCCAACTCGCGCGCTGTGGCGCAATCTCGTCCAGGTCGAACGTGGCGGTGACCACGGCTTCGCCCGCCCGTGGGGCCTGCGCGACCAGCGCGCCAAACTGGTCGGCGATGAACGATGAGCCGTAGAACGTGATGTCGCCATCCTCGTTGGTTTCAAACCCCACGCGATTGGAGGCGATGACCGGCACCATGTTGACCCCGGCATGGCCTTGCATCACACGCTGCCAATGCGGCTGGCTGTCATAGCCGGGAAAGGCCGGTTCGCTGCCGATCGCGGTGGGATAGAGGATGAGTTCCGCCCCTTGGAGCGCCAGGGCACGCGCGCATTCGGGAAACCACTGGTCCCAGCATATGCCCGCGCCGATGCGGCCAAACGCGGTGTCCCACACCTGGAACCCGGTATCGCCGGGCGCAAAGAAGTATTTTTCGCGATAGCCCGGCCCTGGGGAATGTGGCTTTTGCGATAGAGGCCAAGCTCGCTGCCATCGGCATCGATCATGGCCAACGAATTGAAATGGGCCGATCCCACTTGCTCGAAGAAGCTGATCGGCAAGACCACGCCCAATTCCGCCGCCAGATCGGCAAACCGTGCGATCACCGGGTGATCCGCCCATGGGCGGGCCAGGGCAAAGTGCCCGGGTCGCTCGTCGGCACAGAAATAGGGCGTCTCGAACAGTTCCTGCAACAGGATCACCTGGGCGCCTTCGTCGGCAGCCTCGCGTACCAGCGCTTCTGCGCGGTCGAGATTGGCGGCAAGATCCCACGTGCAGGCAAACTGGGTGGCGGCAACGGTCACTGGGGGCATGGCTGGCCTCCATCGGGCAGGAAGTACGGGGCGGGCTGGTGCTGGGTGATGCAATGGATCGAGCCGCCGCCATAAGGCAGGGTGGGCAACACCAGCCGAACCACCGTGCGATCGGGAAATGCGGCCCCCACGGCGGCGCAGGCAGCAGCATCCTGGGGCACACCGTGGCCGGGCATGATCACCGCGCCATTGGCGATATAGAAATTCACGTAGGATGGCTGGTGGCGCGCGTCCTGCGCATCGATCGTCGGCGCGGCGGGCAAGTCCACGATCGCAAAGGGCCGTCCCCGCGCGTCGCGCTGGGCAAGAAGCGCGGCGCGGTTGGCCGCCAGCGTCTCCGCCCGCCGCCCGCTGGCGGTGGCCGGATCTTCCATCATCACCACGCCGGGCCGCACGATCGCGGCCAGGCAATCGACATGGCCGTCGGTTTCCACTTCACCGGCATCGCCGGGCAGCCACACGATCTTTTCCGCGCCCAGTGCGGCCAGCAATTCGGCCTCCACCTGCGCGCGGGTCAACCCCAGGTTGCGATTGGCGTGGAGCAGGCAACTCTCGGTTGTCAGCACCGTGCCTTGTCCGTCCGAAAGGATCGCCCCGCCTTCGGCCGTCAGCGGGCAGGTGACCAGCGGCAGGCCCAGATGCTCGGCAATCGTCCGCTTGAGCGCGGCATCGGCGGCATAGGGATGGTACTTCTGGCCCCAGGCGTTGAACGCCCAATTGACCACGGCCAGGCCCCCCTTGCTGCCCCGCACGAACGTGGGCCCGGAATCGCGCATCCAGCTATCGTCGATCGGCGCCACGAACGGCGTGACAGCATCGCCGCACAATGCGCTCACTTGCGCCACGTCGGCGTCCCGGCAGACCATGACGACCGGCTCGAACCGGGCGATGGCGCGGGCCACTGCGGCGAAATCGGCTTGCGCTTCGGCGAGGCGGCCACCCCACAGCTCCGTACGGACAGGCCACGCCATCCAGCAGGCACTGTGGCGTTCGGTTTCCGCTGGCATGAGGAATTTTTGCGAAAGATAGGGCGACATATCCAGTCGCATGGGGTTTGCCTTCTTGCCGTTGATGGCATCAGGGCCGCTTATCGGCCCGGTGCATCGCCATCATGGCGCAAGGCAGCCCGGCTGCCAAACGCGACCTTTTCACGCTTTTGGTGAAAAGGATTCACGCCAAGTCACGCGGCAAACCGGGCAATCGCGGCCAGTTCGGCATCATCCAGCCCGCGCTGGTGCAACTCGCCGATCAACGCGCCATCGGGGGCCTTGCCCGCACGGGTAGCGCAGGCAAACCGGCGCACTGCCTCCAGGCGCGGATCGGCCAGCGGCATCGGCGCGTTGTCACCGAACAGGCGCGTCATCCAGCGCTTCAGGCGGGTTTTCTCGTGGCTGGGCACGGCCGGGGCGCGGCAGCCGATGCTGTCGGCATCATGGGCGCCAACATGGGCGGCAAGCCAGTCCTGGCGGGAGAGGGCGGGTGAAACGGTTGCGGTCAGCATGGCAATCCCCTTGGCGAAATAGGCGTGAACGGCACTCAGGCGGCAAGCGTGGTGGTAACCGCCGAACCCTGGGTCAGCGTCTTGTGCACCGGGCAGCGGTTGGCGATCCCAAGCAGTTCGGCACGCACCGCTTGGTCGAGAGCAGGATCGAGCGTGATCGTGCGGGTGAACTGGTCGGCCGGCGCCTGGCCAGCCACGCGGGCGTGGGTCACATGCGTTTCCACCGTGCCCACGTCCCAACCCTTGCGCCCGGCATAAAAGCGCAAGGTCATCGTGGTGCAGGTCGCCAGCGCGGCGCACAGCAGGTCATAGGGCGTCGGGCCCGTGCCCAGGCCGCCTTGCGCCAGGGGCTCATCGGCCAGGATGTCGTCCTGTCCCTCGCGCCCGCCAATCGCCAGGCGGGATTGAAACGTGCCCGCGCCGGTGCTGGTGGCGGTGGCGTGGGGAAGATGCGAGGCGACGTCTTGGGTCATGGCCGGAAACCTTGTGGCGCGGCAGGCAGGGGTGGGGCGACCGCTGCGCCATGCAGCCGCCCCCGGAACGCATTGGGTCAGAGCGTGTCGACCAGCACGATTTCGCTGTCTTCAAGCGCGGTGATCGTGACCGTGTCGACATCCGCGATGGCCAGGCCGTCGCGGGCGTTGG
Organism: Novosphingobium rhizosphaerae; assembly: GCF_050920675.1. Classification (NCBI taxonomy): domain Bacteria; kingdom Pseudomonadati; phylum Pseudomonadota; class Alphaproteobacteria; order Sphingomonadales; family Sphingomonadaceae; genus Novosphingobium; species Novosphingobium rhizosphaerae. The sequence continues at coordinate 3,140,473 of NZ_CP137861.1, read as the reverse complement.
CTTCCACGCCATTCACGGCAACCTTGCCGGTGGCGGGCACCAGATAGCCCTTGCGTTCTGCACCAAGGACATAATCGACGCTTTGCCCGGCATGGAGCGTGGCAGCCACCAGGCGCGCGTCGGTGCGGATCGGCAGGGCGTCCTTGTCTTCAGCATAGCCGCTGGCGAGCACGACCAGTTCACCGGCGCGTTCCGCCTTGGGGAACTGGCGGGCGCCCCAGCTGGGCTGTTCACCCTGGCGGGTGGGCATGATCCAGATCTGGAAGATGCGCGTGGTTTCATCTTCCAGATTGTATTCGGCGTGGGTGATCCCGGTGCCCGCGCTCATCACCTGGACGTCACCAGCGGCGGTGCGGCCCTGGTTGCCCAGGTTGTCGCGGTGGGTGATGGCCCCTTCACGCACATACGTGATGATTTCCATGTCGCGGTGGGGGTGGGGCGGGAAGCCGCTCTTGGCCGCGATGGTATCGTCGTTCCACACGCGCAGGTTGCCCCACGCCATCCGCGCCGGGTTGTAATAGTCGGCGAACGAGAAGTGGTGGGCGGCGTCCAGCCAACCGTGGTTGGCGCGGCCAATGCCGGAAAAGGGGCGAAGTTCGATCATGGCGTATCTCCGTCTGGCTGGCGGCGATCAGGGCCGTTCAGCTGTTGGGGCCAATCTAGGCATTCCCGCTTGCAAAGAAATGGCAATGATGGAAAACCATCGGTGAAGGAATTTGCATAATGTCTCTGCCGGATCTGGAAGCCTGGGCTATTTTCGCCAAAGTCGTGGATACCGGCTCGTTCGCTGCCGCGGCCGACGCTCTCGGCCTGTCGAAGCCCACCGTGTCCAAGGCGGTGACCCGGTTGGAGGCGCGGTTGGGCGTGCCCCTGCTGCATCGCACCAGCCGCCGCCTGGCGCTCACGGAAAGCGGGCGTGGCGTGCTCGACCGGGCGCGGCGCATCCTTTCGGATGGCGAGGCGGCAGAGGCGCAGGCCGGTGCGGAAGGCGACGTGCCGCGCGGCCTGGTGCGCCTCGCCGTGCCGATGGGCTTCGGCTTGCGCCACGTTGCCCCGCTGCTGCCCGAATTCCTTGCTGCTTATCCCCATGTCGGGCTCGATCTCGATCTGTCGGATGCGCGGGTCGATGTGGTGGGCGGCGGGCACGATGTGGTGCTGCGCATTGCCGGGCTGGATGATAGCTCGCTGCGTGCGCGCCGGCTTTGCGCGGTGCGCCGGCCATTGGTGGCCGCGCCAGCCTATCTTGCAACGCATGGTACGCCCTCGCATCCGCGCGATCTCTCGCACCATGCCGGGCTGCTCTATACCAATCTCGATTCCCCCGAAGCCTGGCGCTTTCACCACGCGGTGGAAGGCGATTACGTCGTCACCGTGAAGGGGCGCCTGGGCGCCAACAATGCCGACGCGCTGGCCCCGGCGCTACTGGCCGGGCAGGGCGTCGCGTTGCAACCCGACTTCATGGTGTGGGAAGATCTTGCCGCTGGCCGCCTGGTGGAAGTGATGTCAGAGTGGCGCGTGCCCGATATCGCGCTGCATCTGGTCACGCCGCCCGGTGCGCAGCGGCCGGCACGGGTGCGGGTGCTGATCGATTTCCTCGCCAGGCACTTGTCACGCCCGCCATGGTCGCTTGCTGGTCAGGTCGGTGCGGCCCAATGAAGAATGGCGGCGGTCAGCGCTTCGGCCGCCAGGTTGTGCCCGCCCGGTCCGATCACGGCAAATTCGATGGCCGGCAATTCGGGCAGTGCGCCATGCGGCCGCAACGGCGCCAGGCCCTGCGGCACCAGGCGCAGCGAATGCGGCATCACGCCCAGCCCGGCGCGGGCCGCTGCCGTCAATCCACTCAGGCCCCCGCTGGTGAAAGCCACGCGCCATGGCACGCGCGCACGGTCCAACGTATCGAGCGCCAGGGCCCGCGTCACGCTGGGCGGGGGATAGAGCAGCAGCGGCACCGCCTCGACCGGGTCGTGGCGGAACTCCGGCGCCGCAACCCAGCCCACGGTTTCGCGCCAGGCCGTCACACCGCGCCGCTCGCCGGGGCGTTTCTTGACAAAGATGATATCCAGCCCACCCGCGTCGAACTGCTCGTAGAGCGTTTCACTCAGCGCCACGGTCAGGGCCAGGTCGACATCGGGATGGCGCCGCGCGAATTGCGCCAGAACGTCCGGCAGGGCCGACAGCACGAAATCCTCGCACGCGCCAAAACGCAGTTGCCCGCGAAGCCGCAGCCCGGAAAGGTGGGCATCCATCCGGCCATGGGCATCGAGCACGCGACGTGCATGGTCAAGAAACGCTTCGCCTTCGGCCGACAGCGCCACCCGGTGCGTGTCGCGCGCCAGCAGGCGCCGCCCGGCCAGGTCTTCCAGCCGGCGGATTTGCTGGCTGACAGTCGATTGCCGGGTGCCGAGCACCCGCGCCGCGCCGGTGAAACTGCCGCATTCGGCCACGGTAACGAATGCGCGCAAAAGGTCGGGGCCGATCATCGCGCGATCATGCCACAGTCGCGTCTGCCATCAAGAGTGTGAATGACTGTTATCGCCATGATCATGATTGTGCATGGATGCTTTGCCGCTTACCTGCGGCAACATCTGTTTTTCGCAAGGACCACGCCATGGGCAAGCTGCGCACGCTGATCGATCCCTATCTGCTGCTGCTGATCGGCACGATCGGGATTGCCGCCTTGTTCCCGGCGCATGGGCGCGGCGTGGCGGTTGCCGATGTGGCGGTCACGGCGGCCGTGGCGCTGCTGTTCTTCCTTTACGGCGCGCGCCTGGCGCCGCAGGCGGTGTGGCAGGGCCTGTCGCACTGGCGCTTGCAGGCGCTGGTCTTTGCCAGCACGTTCGTGCTGTTTCCGCTGATCGGGCTGGGCGTCGTCCACCTCATCGGTGGGTTGGTGGCGCCCGATATCGCGGTCGGCCTGCTGTTCCTGTGCGTCCTGCCCTCGACCGTGCAATCCTCGATCGCGTTCACCTCGATCGCGCGGGGCAATGTCCCCGCGGCACTGTGCAGTGCCTCGCTGTCCAATCTCGTGGGCGTGGCGCTCACCCCGATCCTCACCGCGCTCTTGCTGCCCACGTCGGCCAGCGGCGGCTTTTCGGCCCATTCGCTCGAAGCGATCGGCATGCAGATCCTGCTGCCGTTCGTGGCGGGCCAGATCGCGCGGCCGTTCATCGGTGATTGGCTCGGCCGCTACAAGAAGATCGTCGGCTATGTCGATCGCGGTTCGATCCTGCTGGTCGTCTACGCCGCATTCAGCGCCGGCATGGTGGCAGGGGTTTGGACGCGCCTTGCCCCGGCAGACCTGCTGATCGTCTTGCTGCTCAACCTGCTGATCCTGGCGCTGGTGATCGTGGTGACCACGCTGGCCAGCCGCAAGCTGGGCTTTTCCACCGCCGATGAAATCACCATCGTGTTCTGCGGATCGAAAAAGAGCATGGCCAGCGGCATTCCCATGGCCACGATCCTGTTCGCTGGCCACGCCGTCAGCCTGATCGTGCTGCCACTGATGCTGTTTCACCAGGCCCAGCTTTTCGTCTGCGCCACGCTGGCGCGGCGTTATGCCGCCCGGCCGCAGGACTGATCGCCCGCGGCATCCGCCCAGGGATCGAGCACCAGCAGCAGCCGTCGCTGCCCGGTCCCGGCGATCGGAGGCGAGCGGTGGAATACGGCCGGTTCCGCCACCGCCAGCCGCCCCTTGAACAGGCCGACCTGGCCCGGCTGCATTTCCCGCACCGGGCCTTCGGGGCCCTCGTTGGCCATGATCCACTGCGTACCGGGACCGACCAAGGGCATTAGCAGGCGCACGCTGACATAGTCCATGTGGAAGCGGCGGCAGGCGTCGGTTTCCACTACGTCAAGCCGCAGGCGCAAGCGCGGGCTGTCCGTCAGGGCCGCAAACCGGCGCATCTGGCGGGCGATTTCCACCGCAAGGGCCACAGTCCCCGGCAGCGCAGCAAAACCCGCTTCGCGCAAGCGTTCGCCCAGATCCTGCGCACGGAAAGGGGCATCGATCCAGCAATCGATATCGTCAAGCGCCGCCAGATCGACTTCGTCTAGCCAGTTCAAGGCCATCGGCCTGGCGCGTTGCCACAGGGCGAGTTGTACCGCGCTATGGTGAATTTGCGCCAGCACGGCTTCGCACGGTGCGCAAGCGATTGCTGGGTGATGGGGTAGTGGCATGGCTGCTCGCGATAATGTTATGAGATACCATATCATTCTCGATCGCACGCGCCAGGTCAAGTCCACGGGGAACTTTACGCAATCCTTATGCCATGGCCCCACCCCGCCGTGGAACCTTAACGGCCGCATCCCCCACATCGGCACCATCACACAGCCAAGGAGCTGATCATGGAGATTCGAGGTTTGCAGCGGCGATCAAAGGGCGGTCGCGGGCGCGATTGGGGCCTGCGCCTGGCCGGTCTTGCCGCGCTTGCCACCGTGCCCTTGCTGGCACAGGGCCTGCGCCACGTGGAACTGGCCGAACATGGCCACCCCGGCCCGCTGGCCTTGCTGGTGGCGCTGCTGATGGTGCTGGCGCTGTGGGCCGGCTTTGGCCTGGGCCTGGGTGGGGCAGGGCTGTTCCGCCTGCAGCCGCTGCCGCCGCGCGCCTGGCTGCCGGTGTCGCGCAAGGCCATGTCGCGCAAGGATTCAGCACAATGACCGATCTTGTCTGGCTGGCGGTGCTCGCCGGCCTGTTTGGCATCACGCTGGCCGCCATCGCGCTTTGCGCCAAGGCCTGAGCCACCGGCCCGAGGAACCATCCGATGACCATTTCCGAAACGCTCGCCGCGCTGGTCGCGGCGGGCCTGCTTGTCTATCTCGTGGCCGTGCTCTTGCGGCCCGAGCGTTTTTGACGGGGGCCATGCCATGACATCTGCCACCCTTTTGTCGGGCTGGGGCCTGATCCTGGTTTTTACCGCACTGGTCGCGCTCATCGCCAAGCCGTTCGGCTTGTGGCTTTTCGCCGTTTACGAAGGCCGTCGCACGCCGCTGCATGTGGTGCTCGGCCCGGTAGAGCGCAGCTTTTATCGCCTTTCCGGCATCAATCCCGAACAGGAGCAGGACTGGCGCCAGTATGCGCTGCACCTGATGCTGTTCCAGGTCGTTACGGTGATCTTCACTTATGCGGTCCTGCGCCTGCAGGGCGTGCTGCCGATGAACCCGCGTGGGCTCGCCGGCCTTTCGCCCGATGGCGCGATGAACACCGCGATTGCCTTCGTCACCAACACCAACTGGCAGTGGTATGCCGGCGAAGTGGTGCTGTCGAACCTGTCGCAGATGGTCGGCCTCACCATTCACAACTTCCTGTCGGCCGCCACCGGCATTGCTGTCGCCTTCGCGCTGTTCCGCGGCTTTGCCCGCGCGCAAACGCGCAACTTGGGCAATTTCTGGGCCGATCTCACCCGCGTCACGCTCTATGTGCTGTTGCCGGCCTGCGTGGTCTATGCCCTGTTCCTGGTGGCGAGCGGCGTGCCGCAGACTTTTGCCAGTCTGGTGGACGCGCACACGCTGGAAGGCGCGCACCAGGCCATCGTGGTCGGCCCTGTCGCTTCGCAGGAAGCGATCAAGATGCTCGGCACCAACGGTGGCGGGTTCTACAATGCCAACTCCGCCCATCCGTTCGAAAACCCGACGGCGCTGGTCGATTTCGTGCAAATGCTGTCGATCTTCGCGCTGGGCGCCGGGCTGACCTACACGTTCGGCAAGGCCGTGGGCAACACGCGCCAGGGCTGGGCGATCCTGTGGGCCATGCTCGCGCTGTTCGTGGCGGGCGCTTCCATTGTCTGGTGGCGTGAAGCCGCCGGCAACCCGATGCTGCACCAGCTCGGCGTGATGGGTCCCAACATGGAAGGCAAGGAAGTGCGGTTTGGCGCGGCAGCCAGCGCGCTGTTCGCCGCCGTGACCACCGCCGCATCGTGCGGGGCGGTCAATGCCATGCATGACAGCTTCACCGCGCTGGGCGGCATGATCCCGCTGTTCAACATGCAGCTTGGCGAAATCGTCATCGGCGGTGTCGGCTCGGGCATCTATGGCTTCCTGCTCTTTGCCGTGCTGGCCGTGTTCCTCGCCGGCCTGATGGTGGGCCGCACTCCGGAATATGTCGGCAAGAAGATCGAGGCACGCGAAGTCAAGCTGGCGGTGCTGGCCATCGTCATCCTGCCGCTGTGCATCCTGGGGCTGACGGCCGTGGCCGTGGTCCTGCCGGCCGGCCTTGCCGGGCCGCTGGCCAAGGGGCCGCATGGCTTTTCCGAAATCCTCTATGCCTTCACCTCGGCCACGGCCAACAACGGTTCCGCCTTTGCCGGGCTCACCGCCGGCACGCCGTTCTACAACGGGTTGCTGGGCGTGGCGATGTGGCTGGGCCGGTTCCTGGTCATCGTGCCGGTGCTGGCCATTGCCGGCAGCCTGGCGGCGCGCAAGCACACGCCCGCTGGCCCCGGTTCCTTCCCCACCACGGGTGGGCTGTGGATCGGCCTGCTGATCGCCACGATCCTGATCGTGGGCGGCCTTACGTTCCTGCCTTCGCTCGCGCTTGGCCCGGTGGCCGATCATCTCACCGGCGCTGCCGGCCTGCTTTACTGAGGATACCTGACGTGTCCCAACCAACCTCGATGTTTTCGGCCCAACTGGTCGTTCCTGCGCTGGGCGGCGCGCTGCGCAAGCTGCATCCCGCCCAGCTCGTCCGCAACCCTGTGCTGTTCACCACGGCGGTGGTCGCGCTGCTGCTCACCGTGCTGCTCTTCGTGGGCAACACCGGTCTGTCGCTGGGCTTCCAGCTTCAGCTCATCGTGTGGCTGTGGCTCACCGTGCTGTTCGGCACCTTTGCCGAAAGCCTGGCCGAAGGGCGCGGCCGCGCCCAGGCCGCCTCGCTGCGCGCCACCCGGTCTGACCTTGTCGCCCGCCTGCCCGATGGTCGCCAGGTTTCGGCCGCCACGCTGCAGAAAGGCGCGCTGGTCATGGTCGCGGCGGGTGAACTGATCCCGGCCGATGGCGAAGTGATCGCGGGCGTTGCCTCGGTCAACGAAGCGGCCATCACCGGCGAAAGCGCGCCGGTGATCCGCGAGGCGGGCGGCGACCGCAGCGCCGTCACCGCCGGCACCCGCGTGCTCTCTGACGAGATCACCGTGCGGGTGACCCAGGAACCGGGGCAGGGCTTTCTCGATCGCATGATCGCGCTGGTCGAAGGCGCGCAGCGCCAGAAGACGCCCAATGAGATCGCGCTGACCATCCTGCTCGTAGGCCTGACGATCATCTTCCTGATCGCGGTATCCACCATCCCTGCCTTTGCCCGCTATGCCGGGGGGCAGATCCCCGTGGCCGTGCTGGCGGCGCTGCTGATCACGCTGATCCCGACCACCATTGCCGCGCTGCTTTCGGCTATCGGCATTGCCGGGATGGACCGCCTGGTCCAGTTCAACGTGCTGGCCAAATCCGGCCGCGCGGTGGAAGCGGGGGGCGACATCGACGTGCTGCTGCTCGACAAGACCGGCACGATCACCGTGGGCGATCGCCAGGCCAGCCAGTTCCTGCCGCTGACGGGCATTGCCCCGGCCACCCTGGCCCGCGCCGCGCTCACCGCCAGCCTGGCCGACGAAACGCCCGAAGGCCGCTCCATCGTCCGCCTGGCGCATGAAGCCCATGGCCTTGAAGCCCCCGAAGTGCCCCAGGGCGCGCAAGTCATCCCGTTCACCGCGCAGACCCGCATCTCGGGCCTCGATAATGCCGGGCACGTGGTGACCAAGGGCGCGGTCGATGCCATCCTGCGCAGCGTGCCCGATGCGGCCCCTGGCGAGGGCGCCGCGCAGCTGCGCCGCATTGCCGAAGACGTCGCACGCCAGGGGCAAACCCCGCTGGCCGTCGCTGAAAACGGCACGCTGCTGGGCATCGTTGCGCTCAAGGACGTGATCAAGGCCGGCATCCGCGAACGCTTTGCCGAACTGCGCCAGATGGGCATCCGCACCGTGATGATCACGGGGGACAATCCGCTGACCGCCGCCGCGATTGCCGCCGAATCCGGGGTGGACGATTTCCTGGCCGAAGCGACGCCTGAGGACAAGCTCGCACTGATCCGCCGCGAGCAGCAGGGCGGCCGCCTGGTGGCCATGTGCGGCGATGGCACCAACGATGCGCCTGCGCTGGCCCAGGCCGACGTTGGCGTGGCGATGAACACCGGCACCCAGGCCGCGCGCGAGGCCGGCAACATGGTGGACCTGGACAGCGACCCGACCAAGCTGATCGAGATCGTGGGCCTGGGCAAGCAGTTGCTGATGACGCGCGGCGCGCTCACCACGTTCTCGGTGGCGAACGACGTGGCCAAGTACTTCGCGATTATCCCGGCGATGTTCCTGGTGCTCTATCCGCAACTTTCGGTGCTCAACGTGATGCACCTGGCCACCCCGCAAAGCGCGATCCTCTCGGCGATCATGTTCAACGCCCTGATCATTCCCGCGCTCGTGCCACTGGCGCTCAAGGGTGTCCGCTATCGCCCGGTGGGGGCAGGGGCATTGCTCGCGCGCAACCTGGCGATCTTCGGCGTCGGCGGCCTGATCGCCCCGTTCGCCGGGATCAAGGCGATCGATCTGCTCGTCGCCGCGCTGCATCTGGCCTGAAGGAATTTCCGTCATGAATAGGGATCTTGTTGCTGCTTTGCGCCCGTCGCTGGTGATGACGGGGCTGTTCGCCGGCCTGCTGGGCCTGGCCTATCCCGCTGCGATCACCGGCGTCGCCCAGGTCGCCTTTCCCTGGGCCGCCAATGGCAGCCTGGTGACCGATCACGGCCAGGTCATCGGTTCCGACCTGATCGGCCAGGCCTTTGCCAGGCCGCGCTATTTCCACGGGCGCCCGTCGGCGGCTGGCAGTAGTTACGATGCCTCTGCCTCGGCCGGCTCCAACCTCGCGCCCTCGTCTCAAGCTCTGCACGATCGCGTGGCGGCCGCGACAAAGGATCTTGCCGCCACTTCACCAGGCTCTCCCGTTCCGCCTGACCTGGTGACCACCTCCGCCTCGGGGCTCGATCCCCATATTAGCCCCGAGGCGGCCTTTTTCCAGGTGAGCCGCGTGGCCAGCGCGCGCGGGCTTTCGCCCGAGACTGTAAGGGCTCTGGTCGCAGCGCACGTGGAACAGCCGCTGCTGGGCCTGCTAGGTGAGCCGCGCGTCAATGTGCTGCGGCTCAATCGGGCACTGGACGAAGCCACGGTGGCGCGCGCACAAGGGCATTGATGACGCCTGCTCGCCCCGATCCCGATGCCCTGTTACGCCTGGCGGAACAGGAGCGGTCCGGCCGCCTCAAGGTTTTCCTTGGGGCGGCTCCGGGCGTTGGCAAGACCTGCGAAATGCTCGACGATGCGCTGGGCCAGGCGCGCGCCGGGGTGGACGTGGTGGTGGGCGTGGTCGAAACCCACGGCCGCGTCGAAACCGAGGCTCGCTTGCGCCCCTTGCCGGTGCTGCCGCGCAAGGAAGTGGCCCATCGCGGCCACACCCTGCTGGAAATGGATATCGATGCCATTCTGGAGCGGCGGCCTGCGCTGGTGCTGGTGGACGAACTCGCCCACGCCAATGCACCCGGCAGCCGGCATGACAAGCGCTGGCAGGACGTGGAGGAGATCCTCGCCGCCGGGATCGACGTGTGGTCCACGCTCAATATCCAGCATCTCGAAAGCCTCAACGATGTCGTTGCCTCGTTCACCCATGTGCGCGTGCGCGAAACCGTGCCCGACCGGCTGCTCGACCGGGCCGAGATCGAGGTCGTCGATACCCCGCCCGATGAACTGATCGAGCGCCTGCGCGCCGGTAAAGTCTATGTGCCGCAGGAAGCGGCGCGCGCGCTGCACCACTTCTTCTCGCGCTCCAACCTTTCGGCCTTGCGCGAACTGGTGCTACGCCGCGCGGCGCAGGCGGTCGATGCGCAGATGCTCGATGCCGTGCGGGCGCAGGCGCTGGCCGGCACCTGGGCTACGGCCGATCGCGTGCTGGTGGCTGTGGGCAGCCACGATGCCGCCAGCGACGTGGTGCGTGCCGGCCGCCGCCTGGCCGATGCCCTGCGCGCGCCGTGGACGGCCGTGCATATCGAAACGCCAGGCGAACGTGGCGCCCAGGCCAACGCGCGCCTGGCCGAAGCCATGCATCTTGCCACCCAGCTTGGTGGGCAAGTGCTGGCCATGCCGGCTTCCGGCGTGGTCGATGGCCTGGCCCAGGCGGCAGCCGACACGCGTGCCACGCTGCTGGTGGTGGGCGCGCCACGCCCGCGCCGCTTTGCCTGGCAGCGCCGGCTGACGGTCGACACCCTGGCCCGGCGCTTGCCCGATCTGGCCTTGCAACAAGTGCCGGTGGTGCATCGCGCGGTCCCGGCCCGTTTGCCCGCCCCCGTGCCGGACTGGCGGCGGTTGGCGGTGGGACTGGTGCCCGCGCTGGGCGCCACGGCGCTCGTTACCGCGCTGGGCCGCCTGCTGTTTGCCGCGGCGCCGATCACCAACGTGGCGCTGCTCTATTTCCTGCCGGTCATGCTGGCGGCCACGCGCTATGGCCTGGCCACCGGGGTGCTGACGGGCCTTGCCGCCTCGCTCGCCTACAATTTCTTTTTCATCCCGCCTACCGGCACGTTCACGATCGAAGATCCGCAGAACATCATCACCGTGCTGGTCCTGGTGGCCGTTGCGGCGGTCAGCAGCCAGTTGGCGGCGCGCCTGCGCCAGCAAGCGCTGCTAGCCGGCGCCAGCGCGCGCACCAGCGCGGCGCTTGCCGGCTTTGCCCGGCTGCTCACGGGCGTGACCACGGCCGAGGAACTGGGCCGCGTGCTCTGCGCCGAGGCCGCGCGCCTGCTCGATGCCCACGCCGTGCTGCTGCTGCCGACGGACGGCAAGCTGGTCGTCGCCGCCGCCTTTCCCCCGCAAGACCGGCTCGAAGTGCTGGACATGGCCGCCGCGCAATGGGCGTTCGATCGTGCGCAGCCGGCGGGCCGCGGATCGGGCACGCTCACCGCGTCGGAATGGCTGTTCACCCCGCTCGCCGCTGGCGGTGCGCCGCTCGCGGTGCTCGGCCTGGCGCGCGGTGATGCCGCCGCCCCGGTGCGCAGCGACCGCTTGCCGCTGCTGGGCAGCCTGGTCGACCAGGTCGGCCTCGCGCTCGAACGCATTCGCCTGGAGCACGACATGGCCGGCGTGCGCCAGTTGGAAGAGCGCGACCGGCTGCGCGCCGCGCTGCTGTCTTCGATCAGCCACGATCTGCGCACGCCGTTGACGGCCGTGGTCGGCACGCTGCGCGAACTGGTGCCCGCCAATGAAGACCAGGTGCCGATCCTGGCCACCGCGCGGGCCGAGGCCGACCGCCTGCAACGCTTCATCGCCAACCTGCTCGACATGGTGCGGATCGAGGCTGGCGCGATCGCCCTGCGAACCGAAGCGGTGGACCTGGCCGAGGCGGTGGCCAGCGCCGTCCACGATCTGCGCCGCACCCTGGGCACCCGCGCGGTGACCATGGACATTGCGCCCGATCTGCCGCTGGTGATGGTCGATCCGCGCTTGTTCCACCACTGCCTGATCAATCTGATCGAAAACGCGGCGCGCCATGGTGGCGAAGAAGGCGCGATCACCCTTGCGGCCCAGCGCCGCGCCGACGGCCTCGATCTGCGCGTGCTGGACGAAGGGCCGGGCCTGCCGCCCGGCATGGCAGTTCGCATATTCGAACTTTTCACAAGGGTGGAAGGCTCGGATCGCAAGGGTGGAACGGGCCTTGGCCTCGCCATCGTCAAGGGGTTTGCGCGGGCGATGGGCCTGGATGTCAGCGCCGCCAATCGCGGCGATCGCGCCGGCGCCTGCTTCACGGTGCATTTCAGCGAACATCACTTGCGAAAGATCAGTCCCGAATGACCAGCTTTGCCACCCGCGTCCTGGTGGTGGACGATGAACCCGCCATCCGCCGCCTGCTGCGCGGCAGCCTGGCCCGCGCCGGGCACGAGGTTATCGAGGCAGGAGACGCCCGCGCGGCGCTGGCCGCCCTGGCGATCGACAAGCCCGACCTCGTGCTGCTCGACCTTGGCCTGCCCGATCGCGACGGGCTGGAGCTGATCCCGTTGGTCAAGGCGGCGGGGGCGGCCTTGCTGGTCGTTTCGGCGCGCGACGCGACCGATGAGAAAGTTGCCGCGCTCGATCTGGGCGCGGACGATTATGTGACCAAGCCGTTCGACACCGAGGAAGTCCATGCCCGCATCCGCGTGGCGCTGCGCAGCCGGCTCAGCCGCGTGGCTGAGGAACCGGTGGTGCAGGTGGGGCCGATCACGGTGGACCTTGCGGCCCGGCGCGTGCTGCGCGATGGCGCAGAAGTGCACCTCACGCCCAAGGAATACGGCTTTCTCGCGCAGCTTTGCCGCCATCCGGGGCGCGTTGTCTCGCACGCAGCGCTGCTGCGCGCGGTGTGGGGCGCGGGGCATGAACACGATGTGGAATACTTGCGCGTGGCGGTGCGCGGGGTGCGGCGCAAGCTGGAAGAGGGCGACGTTGAAAGCAGCATGATCCGCAACGAACCCGGTGTTGGCTACCGGCTCGTCACGGGCTGATCGGCGCTGTCGTCTTGCACTGGTAAGATAGATCGCGCATCCAGCGTGCAGGAGAACCGCCCGATGCTCAATTCTCGCGATCTTGCCATTCTCGATATGCTGCAACGCGACAGTGATACGCCGTTGGCCGAAGTCGGCACGCGCGTGCACCTTTCGCCCTCGGCCTGCTCGCGGCGCATCGCCCACCTGCGCGAGGCCGGCTATATCAAGCGCAACGTGGCGGTGATCGATCGTGCCAAGGTCGGCCTGCCGACCACGGTGTTCGTCACGGTCAGCGCACGCACGCATAGCGCGGCTTGGACCGAGCAGTTCCGCCAGGCCGTGGCCCACATTCCCGAAGTGATGGAAGTCTATCGCCTCACCGGAAGCATCGACTACCTGCTGCGCATTGTGCTGCCCAGCGTGGACGACTATGACCGCGTCTACAAGGCGCTGGTGGCGCGGATCGAGATGAACGTGGTCTGCGCCTCCATCGTGATGGAAACGGTCAAGTCTGCCGAAAGCCTGCCGTTGCATCAGGCGCCGCGGGCTTGACCAGGCGCACGCGCCACGACACGCTGGCCCCCTCATAGCCAAGGACACCAGGCGCCATGATCGAACCTTCCGCTGGCCTCCCGCTCGATCGGCGGCGCATGTTCCAGTTGGCCGCCGTTTTGGGCGGTGGCCTTGCCCTGGGCGAACGCGCATTCGCCGCGCAAGGCAGCCCCATGCCGGCCGCGTCGGCGGCGCCCAGCCTGAAAGTGCCGCCGGGCACGATCCGCCTCAATGGCAACGAATATTGGGAAGGGCCGGTGGACGATGGGCTGGATGCCGCCCGTGCTGCCGTTGCCCGGAGCAACTATTACGATCCGGCCGGCGAGCGTGACGCGCTGATCGAGACGGTTTCGACGATGGAGCGCGTGGGCGCCGATCATGTGGTGCCCTGGGCCGGATCGGGCAGCCCGCTGGCGCGCGCCGTGGTTGGCTTTTGCGGGCCGGAACGTGGGCTGGTTACCGCTGATCCGACGTTCGAAGTGGCGTGGATGGTGGCGGCCTATGTCGGCGCGCCGGTGGCCAAGGTGCCGCTGCGCAGCCCGGACCAGGCGCACGATGTGCGCGCGATGCTGGCCGCCAATCCGCGTGCCGGGCTTTACTATGTCTGCAATCCCAACAATCCCACCGGCTCGTTGACACCGATGGAAGACATCGCCTGGCTGGTGGAAAACAAGCCCAAGGATGCGGTGGTCCTGCTGGACGAAGCCTACCTGCATTTTTCCCACGCCGCATCGGGCATGGACCTGGTGCGCAACGGGCGTGACGTGGTGATCCTGCGCACGTTCTCGAAAATCTTCGGCATGGCGGGCATGCGCATGGGCCTGTCGATCGCGCGGCCCGATCTGCAGGCCAGGCTGATGCAATACGATGGCGTGATCCAGACCCTGCAACTGCCGGTGCCCGCCTTGGCCTGTGCCAGTGCGAGCCTGCGGCGCATGGACCAGATCACCAACCGGCGCGAACAGACCACGCAGACGCGCGAAAAGACGGCGGCCTTCCTTACCCAGCGTGGCCTGGCCGTGCTGCCCAGCGCGGCCAACATGCTGATGGTCGATTGGGGCAAGCCGGCCGCGCCGATCAAGGCGGCGATGGAAGCAAAAGGGATCGCCATCGGCCGGTCCTGGCCGATCTGGCCGACCCGGTCGCGCATTACCATCGGCTCCCCCCAGGAGATGGAACGCTTTTGCGCCAGCGTCGAGCGCGTGCTGGCGCAAGCGTGAACCAAGCCTAGCGCAGCCGGCCCGATGCCACCAGGGCCGCCAGGTCTGCCGGCAGCGGCAGCGTGGCCGGGCTGTCGGGCGCCGGTTCGGCCGGGCCCAGCGTGGTGCGCATGGGCAGCACCCCGGCCCAGACCGGATAGTCGGCTTCCTCGGGATCACCGGGCGGGCCGGCGCGATCCTTCACGCTCGCTTCTTCGATATCCATCCACACCACGGTCGATGCCTTGGCCTCTTGTGCCGTCATCGGCCGCAGGCTGTCCCACCGGCCGGGGAACAGGGTGTCGACCATGGCGCGCAGGGCCGCGGCACTTTCCTGTGGATCGGTGATGCGCTGCGCCCGGCCGAACACCATGGCACTGCGATAGTTGACCGAATGGTTGTAGGCCGACCGCGCCAGGACATAGCCATCCATCAGGCTGACGGTCAGGCACACGCGCTGGCCGTCGATCTTGCGCAGGAAGCGGCTCGCCGATGATCCGTGCCAGAACACGCGGTTGCCCTCACGCCAATGGATCGTGGGCGTCACATAGGGTTCGCCATCGATCACATAGCCGACATGGCACAGCGGCGCGGCATCGAGCACGGCATGGACATCACCCCAGGCATGGCTGGCACGATCGTGCATGCGCCGCACGCGGCTGCGTTCGGTTACGGGGAATTCCTGGGTCATCGCTTGGCTCTCTTTCCACGGGGCACAAGTCCAATGCCGCAGAAGTGGATTGCCGATAAGAACCAGTTGCCAAAATCTGACCAGTCCAGTTTGATGGGGCATGGCTATCGAACCGACAACCTGGCTGGTGCTCGACCGCGCCGTGGGCGACCTGGAAGGCCAGATCTATCGCGCGTTTCGCGCCCGCATCCTGGGCGGCGCCTTGCAGGCCGGCGCGCCGCTGCCTTCCACCCGCGCGCTCGCCGCCGCACTGGGCCTGGCACGCAGCACCGTGGTGGCCGGCTATGATCGGCTTGCAGCCGAAGGCTATGCCAACGCGGCGCGAGGATCGGCCACGCGGGTGGCGCCGTTGCCCCCGCCGCCGCAAGGCGCCGCGGATGGTCGATCGTTAGCGCCTGTGCCGCCGCCAGGCTCACCCGATCTAGCCCGCTTCCTGCCGCTGCGCCCCGGTCTGCCCGATCTCGAGGCATTTCCCGACGCCACCTGGGCACGTTGCCTGGCGGCACGGGCGCGCGCCCTGCGGGTCCATGACCTGGGCTATGGCGACGAGCAGGGGCTGCCAGTCCTGCGTGCGGCGGTGCTGGATCACGTGCGCCGCACGCGTGCGGTGGTGGCCGATCCGGCGCAAGTGGTGATCGTGCCATCCACCGCTGCGGCTGTGGCCCTGCTGGCCGGGCTGGTATTGGCGCCGGGCGATGCGGCCTGGGTTGAAGATCCCGGCTATCCCACGGCCCGGGCGCTGTTGCAGCGGGCCGGCGCGCGGATCGCGGCGGTGCCGGTCGATGCGGAAGGGATCGACCTTGGCCAAGCTCCCGCCGGGCCGCCCCCACGCCTCATTCACGTGACGCCCTCGCACCAGTATCCCACTGGCGCGGCGATGAGCCTGGCGCGGCGGCTGCGCCTGCTCGACCATGCGGCAGCCTGTGGCGCGCTTGTGCTGGAAGACG
The DNA here is from genome assembly GCF_050920675.1 of Novosphingobium rhizosphaerae. Lineage (NCBI taxonomy): Bacteria > Pseudomonadati > Pseudomonadota > Alphaproteobacteria > Sphingomonadales > Sphingomonadaceae > Novosphingobium > Novosphingobium rhizosphaerae. Next base: position 3,124,555 of record NZ_CP137861.1, on the reverse strand, counting down.
ATTACGACAGCGAATTCCACTACGCCGGGCGGCCGCTGGCGAGCCTCCAGGGCCTGGATGAGCGCGGCTGCGTTGCCTATCTCGGCACCTTTTCCAAGGTTCTGGCTCCGGGATTGCGGATTGCCTATGCCATCGTGCCGCCGTGCCTGGTGGCGCCGATGCAGGCGGCCGTGCGGCTTTCAGGCGGAACGGTGCCGATCCATCTGCAGGCGGCAATGGCGGATTTTCTGGAGGAAGGGCATCTCAACGCCCACGTCCGGCGCATGCGCAAGGTCTATCATGCCCGGATGGTCGAAACCGCCGAGAGGCTCGACGCTGTTGCCGCGGGGCGCTGGCGGGTCGGGCCGGTCGATGGCGGGCTGCAACTGGCGCTGTGGCTGGCGTCGAGGCATCATGACGATACCGCGCTGGCCCGGCAGCTGCAGGATCGGGGGCTGGGCGTTCTGCCGTTGTCAGGCCTGTTCGTGGGGCCGGCGCAACCAGGCCTCTTGATCGGTGTGGCCACTGCGCAATCACCGGTGATCGATCGTCTTGCCGCCGCACTCGATGCGCTGGTCTTGCCGTCAGATTGCCGTGATGGGAATGATGGAGTTTAGGGCCGCCAGTCGCGATGGCCCCAGTGGCGCAAGGGGCGGCCGCAATTCCGGCACGGGGCATACTCGGTACCGGCGTCGTAATAGCGTTTGCCGCGGTTCGGATCGTGGCGGCCTATGCTGCAAAGCAGCACGCCCCACAGTTTGGGAGATAGGTCCATAATGACACTCCTGTTCGCCATAAGATAGGAAGAATGCGAACCCTTTGGCGAATCCGTCCGGTCTGGATGCGTTTGATATTATTGCACTGCACACATGGCTTGGCGAGGAAATTTACATTTGCTTTGCATTATCACCAGTCTGGTTGCCCATGTGCCACGCCAGCGCCTCCACGCGCTCGACAATGGCAGCCGACATCGCCGATGGCGGCACGATTTCCGACCAGGCCTGGTGAAAACACAGCAGCCAGCCTTCGATTTCGGCGCGGCCGATCGGCGCCACCATATGGCGCATGCGCAGGCGTGGATGGCCATATTGGCTGGTGTAGAGCGGCGGCCCGCCGAGCCAGCCGGTAAGATATTCAAACAACCGCAGCTGCGCCCGTTCCAGCGATGGCGGGTGCACCGCGCGACAGGCGGCGGCGCCGGGCAGTTCGTCCATCAATTGATAGAACCGCGCGACAAAGGCGCGCACCATGGCGTCTCCACCCAGCAGTTCGTATGGCGATGGGGCGGGCGTTTCCGGCCCGGTTGGCACAGTCTGCGTCATGGCCGGCGCATAGCCATTCGTCAGCGCGCTGGCCAGCGCCGCGCGGGGTGATTACAAGCCGCCGCCATGGCACGCATACTGGTCATCGAGGACGATCCCGACACCGCCGCCGAAATCGTGGCGGAACTGGCCGGCCACGGACACGACGTGCGCGCGGTGGGCGATGGCGGCGCGGGCGTGGAACTGGCGCTGCGCGAGCCGTTCGATGCCATCACGCTCGATCGCATGCTGCCCGAACTCGACGGGCTTTCGGTGGTGGCGCGGTTGCGCGCGGCGGGGCTTACGCTGCCGGTGCTGATGATCAGTGCGCTGGGCGACGTGGACGAACGCATTGCCGGCCTGCGCGCAGGCGGCGACGATTACCTGATCAAGCCTTTCGCGCCCGATGAAATGGCGATGCGCGTGGAAGTGCTGCTGCGCCGCCAGCGCCAGATGGCCGCATCCACCGCCATGCTGGTGGCCGGACCGGTGGAGATGGACCTGATCCGTCGCGAAGTGCGCGTGGGCGGCGAACCGGTGCGCCTGCTGCACATGGAATTCCGCCTGCTGGAATTCCTGATGCGCAACGCGGGTGAAACCGTGGCGCGGCAGATCATCTTCGAGCGGGTGTGGGGCTATTACTTCGATCCCGGCGCGAACCTGATCGCCGTGCACATCGCCCGCCTGCGCAAGAAGATCGACCTGCCGGGCTGTCCCTCGCTGATCGAGACCGTCAAAGGCGAAGGCTACCGCTTCGATGCTGGCTGAGGCGCAGCGCAACTGGCCGCGCTTTTCAGCCATTCGCAAGACGAGCACGTTTCGCCTGGCGGTGATGTTCGGCGGGGCGGCGGTCTTGGCCGTGCTGCTGGTGCTGGCCATGGTCTATAGCCTGACCGCCAGCAACCTCGACACGCGGGTGGACCTGATACTGCGTGCCGAAATGGCGCGCCTGCAGGCCTTGCCGGAAAGCGACCTGCCCGCCGCAGTCGAGGCGTCTGCCCGTGCCGGGGCCAATCCACTGGGCCATTTCGGGCTGATCTCCCCCGGCGGGCGCTGGGTGGCAGGTGACCTCGGCGCCAGCCCGCCGTTGCGCCTGGGCCGCACGTATGCGCGCGAAGATGGGCCCGACGTGCGCGGGCCGCTGCATATTCTGGCGCAGCGCACCCCGAACGGCGCCATCCTGATGGTCGGCCGGGATTCCACCGTGATCACCGAACTGCGCAACAACGCGCTGGCGATCCTGCTGGCGAGCGGTCTGGTGGTGGTGCCGTTGCTGCTTGGCGCGGGGCTGGCGTTGAGCCTGGGGCCGCTGCGGCGGGTGGATCGCTTGCAGCGCGTGGCGGGCAAGATCGCGGCCGGCCGTCTCGATGCGCGGATGCCGGTGGACGGGCGCGGCGACGAACTGGACCTGCTCGCCGACACCGTCAACCAGATGGTGGGCGAGGTGGAACGCTCGATGGCGCAGGTCCGCTCGGTCACCGATGCCATCGCGCACGATCTGCGCACCCCGCTCACGCGCGTGCGCAACCAGCTCTATCGCGCCGCCCGCGCGCCGCAATTGCCACCTGCAGAGGCACGGCGGATCGAGGCGGCGATCGAAGACCTCGATACCGTGCTTGCCCGCTTTGCGGCCCTGTTGCGCATCTCGGACCTGGAAGCGGGTCATCGTCGCAGCGGCTTTGCCCCCACGCGGATCGATGAACTGGTCGCGGTGGTGATCGATCTCTATGCGCCGCTGGCCGAGGAGCGAGAGGTGACTCTGGCTGCGGGCGATCTGCCCGCCGCGACGCTGCTTTGCGATGGGCAATTGATGGTCGAGGCGCTGAGCAACCTGGTGGACAATGCCATCAAGTTCAGTCCGATCGGCGGCACGGTGATGGTCACTATCGCGCAAGCCAACGATGAGACGGTGATTACCGTTGCCGACGAGGGGCCGGGCATTCCGCCCGAGCAGGTTGCCGCCGTCGTCCGTCGGTTCGATCGGGGCGCAGCCTCGCCCGCCGTGCCGGGATCTGGCCTGGGCCTGAGCGTGGTGGCCGCGATCGCGCACCTGCACCAGTTTGCCCTGGAACTGCGGCCCGCCCGCACCGATCCGGCGCGCCCCGGCTTGCGCGCCCAGATTCGCGCAAGCACCAAAAATCCCATGTGAAATTCATTTCATTCGCAAGGCGCCATCCGCAGGTTCAATGGAGCCGGCGGTTGGCGCTGCACCACAGGCGCCATCCCACGTTTATGGTGCCTGGTGGGTCCCGCATTCGCACGTGCGAAGTGTTGGCAGCCAGGCCAAACCCTTTGGGAACGCCATGCTGCAACTGGTCAAGCTCGCGCTCAGCAAGCCTTATACCTTCGTCGTCCTGGCCATTCTGATCGTGCTTTCCGGCTCGATCGCCTGGCTGCGCACCCCCACCGACATTTTCCCTGATATCCGCATCCCGGTAATCGCGGCCGTGTGGCAATATCGCGGCCTGCCCCCGCAGGACATGGCAGGCCGGGTGGTTTATTACTACGAGCGCTCGCTCACCGCGACGGTCAACGATATCGACCATATCGAAAGCCAGTCGATGAACGGGGTGGGGGTGGTCAAGATCTTCTTCCGCCCCGGCGTCGACGTGCGCACCGCCACCGCGCAAGTCACCTCGGTGTCGCAAACCGTGCTCAAGCAGATGCCGCCGGGGATGACCCCGCCGCTGATCCTCAACTACAGCGCCGCCACGGTGCCGATCCTGCAGATGGCGCTGTCTTCGGGCCAACTTTCCGAACAGGCGATCTATGACCTCGGGCAGAACGGCATCCGCCCGCAGCTTGCCACGGTGCAGGGCGCTGCCGTGCCATCGCCCTATGGCGGGCGCGAGCGGCAGATCCAGATCGACCTCGATCCCGCGGCCTTGCTGCAACGCCATCTTTCGGCGGCTGACGTGGGCGCGGCCCTGGCGGCGCAGAACCAGATCGTGCCGGCCGGCACCAGCAAGATCGGCGAATTCGAATATACCATCAGCCTCAACAACAGCCCGCAGGTGATCGACCAGCTCAACGCGCTGCCGATCCGCACGGTTGACGGCACCACGGTGACCATCGGTGACGTGGCCCACGTGCACGATGGTTCGCCCCCACAGGTGAACGAAGTACGCGTCGATGGCGGGCGTGCCGTGCTGATGACGATCCTCAAGTCCGGCTCTGCCTCCACCGTCGATATCGTCAACAACATCAAGGCGCTGTTGCCCAAGCTGAAAGAGACTCTGCCCGACAGCCTCAAGGTGCAGTTGCTGTCGGACCAGTCGCTGTTCGTGAAAGCGGCGGTTTCGGGCGTGGTGCGCGAAGGGGTGCTGGCCGCCGCGCTCACCAGCGTGATGATCCTGCTGTTCCTCGGCTCATGGCGCTCGACCGTGATCATCGCCACCTCGATCCCGCTGGCCATTCTGGCCGCGGTGGCGGGGCTGGCGGTGACCGGCGAAACGCTGAACATCATGACGCTGGGGGGCCTGGCGCTGGCGGTGGGCATCCTGGTGGACGATGCCACCGTCACCATCGAGAACATCAACTGGCACCTGGAACAGGGCAAGGGCGTGGCCCAGGCGATCATGGACGGGGCCGAGCAGATCGTGCGCCCGGCGTTCGTTTCGCTGCTGTGCATCTGCATCGCGTTCCTGCCGATGTTCTTCCTGCCGGGCGTGGCCGGGTTCCTGTTCGCGCCGATGGCCAAGGCGGTGGTCTTTGCGATGATCGCCAGCTTCGTGCTGTCGCGCACGCTGGTGCCCACGATGAGCAATTTCCTGCTGCGCGCCCATGGATCGCCCCATGCGGTGGACGTGATGGTCAGCCATGATGCGTTGTCGGCGCAGGAGCCGGGCCAGAACCGGCTCGTGCAGGCGCTGCGCCGGTTCCAGCACGGCTTTGAAACGCGGTTCGAGGCGATCCGCGCCTGGTATGTGGCCGTCCTGCGTGCCGCGCTGCACAGCCGGCGCCGGTTCGTTCCGGGCTTCATGATCGTGGTGCTGGCGTCGATGGCGCTGGTGCCGTTCCTGGGCCGCAATTTCTTTCCCAGCGTCGATTCCGGCCAGATCAGCCTGCATGTGCGCGCGCCGGTCGGAACCCGGCTGGAAGAAACCGCTGCCCTGTTCGACAAGGTCGAGAACGAGATCCGCCGCGCGGTGCCGCCCGGAGAGCTGGTCTCGATGGTCGACAACATCGGCATGTCCTCGTCCGGGATCAACGTTGCCTATGCCAATAGCGGCGGGATCGGATCGCAGGATGGTGATATTCTGGTCACGCTGGGCGAAGGGCATCATCCCACCGAGGGCTATGTGCGCACGCTGCGCGAGCGATTGCCGCGCGTGTTTCCGGGCACCACGTTCTCGTTCCTTCCGGCCGATATCATCAGCCAGATCCTGAACTTTGGCGCGCCGGCCCCGATCGACGTGATGATCACCGGGCCCGATACCAAGGGCAACGCCGCCTATGCGCGGATGCTGGCGGGCCGCATCGGCCATGTCGCAGGGATTGCCGACGTGCGCATGCAACAGGCCACCAACCATCCCGAGTTGCGCTTCGACATCGATCGCGCCCAGGCCGACCGGCTTGGCGTGACGGAGAACGACGTGACCAAGAGCCTGTCGGTCAACCTTGCCGGCAGCTCGCAAGTGGCGCCCACGTTCTGGCTCAATCCCAAGAACGGCGTGTCGTATCCCATCGTGGTGCAGACGCCGGAGTATCGCACCGACAGCATCAACGCCTTGCAGAACATCCCCGTCAGTTCCTCGCGCCCCGGCGCGGTGCAACTGCTGGGCGCGCTGGGCACGATGACGCGGGAGCCTTCGCCAGCGCTGATTTCCCACTATTCGGTGCAGCCCGCCTATGATGTCTATGCCACCACGCAAGGGCGTGACCTGGGCGCCGTGGCGGGCGACGTGCAGAAGATCCTGCACGACACCGCCAGCAGCCTGCCCAAGGGCGCCACGGTGACGATCCGTGGCCAGGTGGAAACGATGAACTCGGCCTTCACCGGGCTGGTGCTGGGGCTAATCGGCGCGGTCGTGCTCATCTACCTGCTGATCGTGGTCAACTTCCAGAGCTGGATCGACCCGGCGGTGATCGTCTCGGCCCTGCCAGCGGCGCTGGCGGGCATTGCCTGGACGCTGTTTGCCACGCACACGCCGCTGTCGGTGCCGGCGCTGACGGGTGCGATCATGTGCATGGGCGTGGCCACGGCCAATTCGGTGCTGGTCATCAGCTTTGCCCGAGAGCGGCTGGCCGTGCTGGGCAATGCCACCTTGGCCGCGATCGAGGCCGGCTCCACCCGGTTCCGTCCCGTGCTGATGACAGCCCTGGCCATGATCATCGGCATGGCGCCGATGGCCCTGGGCCTGGGCGAGGGGGGCGAACAGAACGCTCCGCTCGGCCGTGCCGTGATCGGCGGCCTGATCTGCGCCACCATTGCCACGCTGGTGTTCGTGCCCGTGGTCTTTTCCATCGTCCATCGCAAGCACCGGCCGGGCGGCACTGCTACCCCGCATACCCCCGCGCCGTCCGATGACCCCATCTTATTCAAGGGAGACCTTGTCCATGCAGAATGAAACCAGCCTGATCGTGGGCCAGGAAGACGCCCCAGCCAACCCGCCACGCGGCCTGAAGACGGCCGGCATCGTGGCCGGCGTCATCGCCGCGGTGATCGTGGGCGCGGGGCTTTACACCCGCCATGGCGAAGCGGCTGACACCCACGCGTGGAGCGAGGCGCAGGCAATTCCCACCGTCCACCTTGTCGATGTGACGCCCGCGGCTGCCAGCGGCGATCTGACGCTGCCGGGCACCATGGCCGCATGGAACACAGCCCACATCTTTGCCCGCGTGCCTGGCTATATGCAGGCGTGGAGCCGCGATATCGGCGCCAGCGTGGGGCAGGGCACGCCCCTGGCGCAGATCGAGACGCCCGAGTTGGACCAGCAGATCGTAGCCGCCCGCGCAGCTCTGGCCAAGGCGCGCGCCGGGGCATCCTTGGCGCGCAGCACGGCGGCGCGGTGGAACGACCTGCTGACCGACCATTCGGTTTCGCAGCAGGAGGCGGACGAGCGCAACGGAAACCTGGCGGTCCAGGTGGCGACCGTGCGCGGGGCGGAGGCAGACCTTGCGCGGCTGTTGGCCATGAAGGCCTATGCCACGGTGCGTGCGCCCTTTGCCGGGGTGGTGACGCAGCGCAACGCCGATATCGGCGATCTGGTGGGGCCGGGCGCCACCAACCAGCAGCCGATGTTCACGGTGGCCGATGTTGGCCGCATCCGCATCTACGTGGGCGTGCCGCAGACCTATGCCGCGGCGATGAAACCGGGTGTGGAAGCGACGCTGACCGTGCCCGATCAGCCGGGCCAGACGTTTGCCGCCAAGGTGGTCGGTACGTCTGACGCGATCAACCCGCAGACCGGGGCGCTGCAAGTGCAATTGCTGGCCGACAACACCGCCCATGCGCTGCGTGCGGGCGGCTATGCCCAGGTGGCGTTCAAGGTGCCGGGCGGTGCCGGCGCCGTCACGATCCCGTCGAGCGCGCTGCTGTTCCGCGCCGCCGGCACGCAAGTGGCGACGGTGGGCGGTGATGCCCGCGTGCGCCTGGTGAAGATCACGCTGGGTCGCGATCTGGGCAAGGCGGTGGAAGTGGTTTCGGGCCTTTCGGCCGGGGCCAAGGTGATCGACAATCCGCCCGATTCCATCGCCGATGGCGATCCCGTGCACGTGGACGGGGGGCACCATGGCTAAGTCTTTGGGCCGTCATCGCCACGGCCTGGTTGCAGGGCTGGTGCTGGCCTTGGCCGGTTGCGCCAGTGCCCCGGACTATCATCCTCCACAGGTGAGCCTGCCAGCCAATTTTGCCGGCACCGGTCCGTGGGTGCCGGCCGATGGCAGCGCCGCAGCGACGCCCACCGATTGGTGGACGGTGTTCGGCGATCCCGTGCTCGACGGGTTGGAACAGCAGCTCAATACCGGCAATCCATCGCTCGCGGCCGCCGTGGCCCGGCACGACAAGGCGGCCGCGCTGTTGCGCCAGGCGCGGGCCGATCTGTTCCCGCAACTCGGCACCAGCGCCAATCTCACGCAAAACCGCCAGTCCAATGATCGTCCCCTGCGTGGCGCGACACAGCCGGACTATTACGGTTCGCAGACCGTTGGCCTCAACGGCAGCTACGAAGCCGACCTTTGGGGCCGCGTGCGCGCCAATGTCGCGGCCGGGCGCGCCGATGCCCAGGCGGCGGCCGACGATGTGGCCGATACGCGGTTGCAGCTCCAGGCCGAACTGGCCGAAGGCTATGCCGTGCTGCGCGGGCAGGACCGGATCATCGCCCTGCTCGATGCAACGGTCCAGGCCTATGCCCAGGCCGATCACATGACCGGGCGCCGCTTTGCCGGGGGCATCGCCAATGCCATGGAAACCGGCCAGTCCGCCACCCAGCTCGCCGAAGCGCAGGCTGCCCTGGCTGATGCGCGCAACGCCCGTGCCCTGGCAGAGCATGCGCTGGCGACGCTGGTTGGCGCACCAGCCACCGGGTTTACCATCGCCCCGGCGGATCGCACGCTGGCACTGCCGCAAGTGCCGGTGGGGGTGCCGTCCACCTTGTTGCAGCGCCGGCCGGATATCGCAGCGGCCGAACGGCGGATGTACGCCGCCAACCGCCGCATCGGCGTGGCGCGTGCGGCGTTCTTCCCCTCGCTGCTGCTGGGTGGGCAAGTCGGCCTGCAGGACACGGCCCTGTCCGATCTGATTGCCGCGCCCAACACGTTCTGGTCCATCGGACCCAGCGCCGTGCTGACGCTGTTCGACGGCGGGCGCCGCCATGCCCGCGTGATGCAGGCCCGCGCCGAATGGGATGCCGCGACGGCCGATTATCGCGGCTGCGTGCTGAGTGCCGTGCAGGACGTGGAAGACGGCCTGTCCCGCCTGCATCACCTGGGCGACGAAGCAGCGGCGGAAAGCCATGCCGCAGAACAGGCCGGGAATGTGGAAACGCTGGCCATGCGCCGCTATGAACGCGGGGCGGTCAGCTATCTCGACGTCGTCACCGCGCAAACCACCGCGCTGCGCACCCGGCAAAAGGCGATCGAGGTGGATACCCAGCGCCTGCAGGCGGCGGTGCGGCTGCTGCGCGCGACCGGCGGCGGATGGCAAGACGGCATCGCGTCCGCCGGGGCACCCAAGGCGGGTTGACGCACCACGGGCGGGGGGGCTTGGCTTTTGCCGGCCCCCCCGCGATGATGGCGCATCGTGGAACAAGCCGCCGTCATCCTCCCTTCGGCCCCGCCGAATCGCCGCCTGGCCTGGGGCGCAAGCCTGGCTGCAGCGCTGTTTGCCGTGCTGGTGGCCGCGCTTGCCGGGCTGGTCGTGGCCTTTGCCATCAGCGCGCGGGGGGCCAACCGGCAGTTCCTGCTGGCCAGCCTGTCGGAACGGCAGGCCGCGGCGGTCGCGCGGATCGTGGCCTTGGCGCCGGCCGGACCTGGCCCCGCGCTGGACCGGGCCTTGATCGATTACCGCGCCTTGATCGATGCGGAAACGCGTGAGGCCGGCGGCGAGACAGACGATCACCAGCGCCGCGAACTGGCCCGCGCCGAGGCGCTGGCCAACCTGGCGCAGCACCCTGATGCCAACGCCCGGTTGCAGGCCCTGGCCCATGCAATCGACGCGCAGGAGCGTGGCGAATTGCAGGCAGGCCGCGCCGCGCTGGCGCGCGCGGGTCAGCAAAGCATGATCCTGGCCGGCCTGCTGGCCGCCGTGGCACTCGCCTGCGCCGGCTGTGGTGCATGGCTGCTATGGCGCAGCAACCGCGCCCTGGCAGCCATGGTGCGGGCGCGCACCGCCCGGATCGAGGCGGTGGACGCCTCGCGCCGGTTGTTCTTTGCCAAGGCCAGTCACGAGTTGCGCACCCCGGTGGCTGCCTTGCGCAGCGCCGCCGAAGTGGTGCTGGACCAAGGGGATGCTGACCCGGCGTTCCTGCGTGAAACCCTGGGTCATGTGGTGGCGCAGGCCGGCTTTCTCACCCACCGGATCGAGGAACTGCTGGGCCTGGCCAGCGCCGACGATGGCCGCCTGGCGCTGGATGATGCGCCATTCGATCTGGGCGCGGTGGTGGCGCAGGCGGTGGCCGCTGCGCGCAGCTATGCCGCCAGCGTGGACGTGACGATCGAGCTGGCGGCACCGGGCGCCGCATTGCCCATGCAGGGCGATGCGCGATGGCTGCGCCAGGCGCTGCTGGCGGTGATCGAGAACGGATTGAAATTCGCGCCGATGGATTCGGCCCTTGCCGTTTGTCTCACGCCCGGCAAAGGCACGGCGCAGATTACGGTGAGCGATCGGGGGCCCGGTGTGATGGAAAGCGACCTGCCGCGCATTTTCGATGCCTATTATCAGGCGCAGGAAGGCCGCCAGCGCGGCGGCAGCGGGCTGGGCCTGGCGCTGGCGCGCTGGGTGGTGGAACAACACGGCGGCACCGTCGTCGCGGAAAATCAGCCGGCGGGCGGCTGCCTGATCCGCTTTTGCCTGCCCTTGCAAGGGCATCGCGCATGAGCGCGGTCTTGCTGGTAGAAGACGACGCCGGGATCGGCCGCGCCGTGGTGCATGGGCTGGGCGGACGTGGCCTGGCCGTGCGGTGGCTGCGCCAGGGGGCGGGCGTGCTCGCGGCCCTGGCGCGCGAGCCGATCGCCACGGTGGTGCTCGACCTTGGCCTGCCCGATGCCGATGGCCTGGGCCTGTGCCGCGATATTCGCGCCGCCGGGCATGGCATGCCCATCCTGATGCTGACCGCGCGAACCACGCTGGACGATCGCCTGGAAGGCTTTGCCGCCGGGGCAGACGATTACCTGCCCAAGCCCTTTGCCTTTGCCGAACTGGCGGCGCGTGTAGACGTGCTGGTGCGCCGCGCGGCACAATTGGTGCCCCCGCCGATCGCCTGGCGCGACCTGGTGATCGATCGCACGGCGGGAACCGCCGCCTGGCAAGGGGCGCCGCTCGCGCTCGAACCCCGCAGCCTGGCCCTGCTGGCCGAACTGGCCCTGGCGCGTGGGGACGTGGTCGCGCGGGCCACGCTGGTCGATCGCGTGTGGGGCGCCGAAGCCGTGATCACCGACAACGCTGTGGATGTGGCCGTCAGCGCGCTGCGCAAGCGGTTGTCGCCCTGTGGCCTGGGCATTTCGGCGGTGCGTGGCCAGGGATTTCGCCTGTCATACTTTGGGTCAGCCTGAGCGGTCGCTCAGGTTCTTTGCGTTTCGGCCTGTTACGGCACTGCCCACAACGACACGAGGGGGCAGGGAATGGCAAAGGGGATGTGGCTGCTGGCCGGGGTTTCGCTGGCGGCGTGCCTTTCACCCGCTGGCGTGGCGCCTGCTCTGGCCGATGAACCGGTCAACCCGGACATTATCGTGCGGGCAACGCCGCTTTCGGGCGAGGCCGACGAAGTGGGCAACGCCAAGGCGCTTGAAACCACGCACGCGGTAAGCGTGGCTGAGCATCTCGCCCGCACCGCTCCCGGCGTCACCATCAACGAGATCCAGGGCAACCCGCTGCAACCCGACGTGAACTATCGCGGGCTGACCGCCTCACCGTTGCTGGGCACGGCGCAGGGTCTTTCGGTCTATCTCGACGGGGTGCGCGTCAACCAACCGTTCGGCGATGTGGTCAGCTGGGATCTGATCCCCACCGGCGCGCTTGCCGATGTCGATCTCGTTTCCGGCGCCGCGCCGCAGTTCGGCCGCAACGCACTGGGCGGGGCATTGGTCTTGCGCAGCAAGAGCGGCAAGACCGATCCCGGCGTTTCGGTCGAGGCCTCTGCCGGTTCGTTCGGCCGGGTGACCGGCAGCGTGGCCGCCGGTGGCGTGACCGGCAGCGGCGTGGACTGGTTCGTGACCGCCGATCATTTCCGCGAAGATGGCTGGCGCGATCTTTCGCCATCGCGCGCGACGCGGGCGCTCGCCAAGCTGGGGTGGAGCGACGCGGCCTCTGCCCTGTCACTCACCGGCCATTTTGCCGATACCAACCTCAACGGCAACGGCTTGCAGGAAATGCGCCTGCTGGCCGCAGACCGCCACAGCATCTACACCGCGCCCGACAACACCCGCAATCGCATGGGCATGGTGGTGCTCAATGGCGAAACGAGCCTTGCGGGTGGGCTGCACCTGCGCGGCAATGCCTTTTGGCGGCACATCCGCACCACCACCTACAACGGCGATGTGAACGACGACGCGCTGGGCGAAAACCTCTATCAGCCCAACGCCGCCGAACAGGCCGCGCTGACGGCTGCGGGCTATACCGGTTTTCCCACCTCGGGCGAAACCCAGGCCAACACGCCCTTTCCCAAATGGCGCTGCATCGCCAATGTCCTGCTCAACAGCGAGCCCAACGAGAAGTGCGACGGACTGGTCAACCGCTCGCAAACCAGGCAAAGCGAATGGGGCGCCACGCTGGAAGCGTCGGCCACGCTGACCAGCGGCCCGCTGCGGCACGACCTGACGCTTGGCGGGTCCTATGTGGGCAGCACTGCCCATTTCACCCAAAGCACCCAGTTCGGCTATCTCTTGCCCGATCGCACCGTGGTGGCGGTCGCGGGGCCGGGCGCCTTTGCCGATGGCACGCAGGATTCCGAAAACGCCTATGATGCGCGGGTCGATCTGCGGGCGCGCTCCACAGTGCTCTCGGCCTATGCGCTCGATCACGTGGCGCTCGGTCAAGCACTGTCGCTCGATCTGGCGGCCCGCTATGACCGCGTGGCGATCCGCAACCGCGATGCGATCACGCCGGGCGGCGGCACCGGCTCGCTCGACAGCAGCCCGGTCTACCAGCGGGTGAACCCGGCGGTCACGCTTACCGGCAAGGCCAGCGACGGCACCACGCTGTCCGTGGCGTGGAGCCAGGCCAGCCGGGCGCCCTCTGCCGTGGAACTGGGTTGTTCCGATCCCGAAAGCCCCTGCCGCCTGCCCAATGCGCTGGCCGGCGATCCGCCGCTGCGCCAGGTCGTGGCCCGCACGCTGGAACTGCGCCTGGATGCCGGCAACCGCTGGGGCCATGTTCACGCCAGCCTGTTCCGCACGCAAAGCAGCGACGATATCCTGTTCGTGGCCAACGATGCCTCGGGCTACGGCTATTTCCGCAACTTCGGCAAGACCCGGCGGCAGGGTGTCGAACTGTCGGCCGACGCGCGGCTGCACCGCTTCACGTTCTCCGCCAGCTATACCCTGCTCGACGCCACCTACCAGTCTCGTGAAGTGGTCAACGGATCGGGCAACAGCAGCAGCGATGCCGAAGCGCCCGGCTTTGAGGGGACCATCACGATCCGTCGCGGTGACCGCATCCCCCTGCTCGCACGCCACACGGCCAAGGCCGCGATCGGGTGGGAGGCGGCCAACTGGTTGACGCTCAACCTCGATATGGTGGCGGTTTCGGGTGTCTATGCCCGAGGCAACGAAAACAACGCGCATCAGGCCGACGGGGTCTATTACCTGGGCCCAGGCAAGACCGATCCCTATGCCGTGTTCAACCTCGGGGTCGAAGCGCGGCCGCATGCGCGGCTGACCGTTTTCGCCACGGTGCGCAACCTGTTCGACAAGGATTACGCCACCGCCGCCCAGCTGGGTGCGACAGCGTTCGACGGGCAGGGCCGGGTGGTGTCGCGCCCCTTCGCTGGCCCGGTGATCGATGGGGAGCGCCCCCTGGTCAATTCCACCTTCCTGGCCCCCGGTGCGCCCCGCTCGCTGCAGGTGGGGGCACGCCTGCGGTTCTGAACAGTTCCATCCCCCCGGCGGCCGGTCGCCCCCCATTCCGACCAGCTGCCATCCCCCGCCGGCCCGGCGCTCCCCCCAGCGCCGGGCCGGATTTTGACCGGCGGTAATCATTTGCACAGGGGTTTGTGGCAAGACGCAAACCATGACGGGTTCGCAAGCAAGCGTTGGCAGACAATGGCATAGGCGCCAAAGCACGGGGCGCCGCCTGCTCTGCGCACTGCTCTTGCTGCTACTGTTTGCCGCTCCGGCCGCGTCGGCCTGGGCAGCCGCGCCAGACCAGTGGATCACCCTTTCCAACACCTGCCACGCCAACAGCGCAACCCCCGCGCCCGGCCGCGACTTGCCGCTTCCAGGGCAGTTTGTCTGCCAGGGCGAACCCCAGGGGTACCAGCACGGCAGCCTCTGGCTGCAGGTTGGTGCCACCACCCTGGCGCGTGCCGGCGCACAGCCGGTGGTCATGGTGCACTCGTCGCGCTTTGACGCGCTGCGAGTGGGCTTCTTCTACGCCGATGGCAGTGCCGAATGGCAGGGCGTGGCGCATGGCAACTATGGCGCCCGCTGGCGGCTGGGCGGGCAGATCGCGTTCGATCCACCCTTGCGCGATGCGCCGCTCACCCAGATCGTCTTGCGGTTCGATCGCCTGGCGTCTGCGCCGATGCTGCGCATGCGTCTGGTCGATAACGGCGCGGCACAGTTGCAGGCCACCGCCATGGCTTGCATGATCGGTGCGGCCTTGATGCTGTTGACCGTAGGCGCGCTGTACAATTTCGGCCTCGCCCTGGCCGTGCGCCGCCAGTTTCCGGCCTGGCAGGGCGCGTGGGCCACCTGCATGGTGGCCTGGGGCGCCCTATGGTCGCAGTTCCACCTGTTTTTCGTGCCCGCCATGGCAGGTGCGGTATCCGCCCAGGCGTGCATCGCGCTTTCGTGTCTTGCCACGCTGCTCGGCACGCTCAGCCTGATCACGGCGATAGACCGGCAGCATCTGCCCCCATGGCTGGCGCGCACCACGCTGCTGGTGGCGCTGGTCTGTGGTGGCCTGGGCGTGCCGCTCAGCCTGATGCGCAGCGGGCCGATGGAGCTGTGGGCGCAAGTGCTGGGCCTGCTTGTGCTGCTGCTGCTGGCGCTGGCGGGCGCCTGCCTGGTTGTCGCATGGCGGCGGGGCAGCGCGGCGGCGCGGGCATTCGTCGGTGCTTGGGCGGTGCCCATGCTGGTGATGGGCCTTTCGGGCGTGATCGACACCAACCATGCCTTCTGGGGTGGAGGGTCGCAGATGATGGTGCTCGCCGCATCCGCCTGGCAGACGGTGTGGCTGGCCGTGGCGGCAACCCGCCGCTTCATGGGAATGCGGATCGAGCGGGATCGCGCGCTTGTGGCCGAAGCTGCGGCGCACGAGCAGGCCCGCCGCGATCCGCTGACCGGGCTGCGCAACCGGCGCGGCTTTATGGCCGCGATCGCCCCGCTGTTCGATCGCGTCGTCGAGGCGCCCGGCGCAGCGCTGGACGATGGCGATGCACTTGCCCTCTTGCTGCTCGACGTGGATCGCTTCAAGGCCATCAACGACACCCACGGCCATGATGCTGGCGACAGCGTGCTGATCACCTTGGCCAAGCGCCTGGCGCGCTGGGAAGCGCCGACGTGCGTGCCGGCCAGGCTGGGCGGCGAAGAGTTCGCGCTGCTCGTCAAGGGCATGGGCCGCTTTGCCGCGCTGCAGCTTGCCGAAAGCGTGCGATCGGGGCTGAGCGGTTGCGACCATTCGCCCATTCTTGGTCCGGGCCAGGTCACCGTCAGCGTGGGCGTGGCCATGGCGCGCCCCGGCGATGACTTTGGCACGCTCTATCGCACGGCCGACGCGGCGCTGTACGCCGCCAAGCATCAGGGCCGCAACCGCGTGGTGATCGCGCCCGATGTGCTGTGTTCCGACGGCACGGTAAGCCAGCGGGCCGCCTTTGCCGGGTCGGGTTCCTAGGCCTCTTGCCCAGTGCGCCGGCGCCGCCTAATCCTGGGGCAACGGCGGCATGCAGACTGCCATGCAGCGATCGAGGGAGGCCGTGGATTTGGTCCGAAGGAAGCGTAGCGAAAGCCAGGCCCAAACGCGCGAGCGGCTGCTGCAGGCCGCGGCAGACCTGTTTCGGCGCGATGGCTATGCGATTACCTCGCTCGAACGGATCGCGGAGGTTGCCGGCTACACCAAGGGCGCGGTCTATTCCAATTTCGAATGCAAGGAAGCGATCTATCTGGAAGTGTTGGAGGCCGACGCCGTCAGCAATCGCGGACAATTGCTGGAACGCCTGGCCGCCGCCGCCGATGCCGATGCGGTGATCGAGATCCTGGCGCAGTGGGCGCAGGAACGCTCGCGGCATGGCGGATGGTCGCTCTCGGTGCTGGAACTGGCGCGCACGTTGCCGCCGGGCTCACCCTGCCTGGCGCGGCTGGAAGACATCGTGCGCGAGGGCTGGCGCGGATTGGGCGGCTATCTGCGCACCCGCTTTCCCAACGGCGCCGCAACGGGCGAAGTGCTGGGCGCGCTGCTGTTCGAGATCGCTTACGCGCCCGCGCTCACGTTCCTTTCCACGCCCGATGCCGGCGATCTGGTGCGCCTGGTGCTGCCAGCCCAGCTTGGCCTGGCAGAGCAGCAGCCGGTCATCGCGTAATCGGGCCGATCGAAAGCCCGCGCCGGTATTGCATCACCACCGCCACGTTGACCGAGCGGCCGTTCACCGGCACCGCGCTTTGCGTGAACGACGGCTTGAGACGCATCAGCGAGAGGTGCGGGTTGCGGGTGAAGCCACCACCATCGTTCCAGTCGGACTTGCCGTTGCCGTTGGCATCGTGGCGCACCGCCACCGCATAGTCGCCGGGCTGGTTGATCGGAAAGCAGAAGTGCATCGGCCCCGGCGCGCGGCGAACCTGTTCGATGCGCATGACCCACTGCCCTTTGTCCAGGAAGCGGGCGCCGCCCGGGCCGTAGAGTTGCGCGCGGACCGTGCCGGTATCGTTGACGAAGCCGCTCACTTCCACTGTCAACGCCGGCTGGCCGGGCAGGCAGCCTTGGTCGGGCGTGCGCACTTGTGCTTGCGCGACGGCTTCGCCACCCAGGGAAAGCGCCAGGCCGCAAGCCGCCAGGGCGCTGATCAGGCGCGCGTCCATCCGGCGGGCGCGGGTCATCGTGGCGTGATTATTCATGGCATCTCCTGTGGCCGGCATGCAGCGCGCGATGTAGGTATGCACGCGCCCATGCCAAGCGGTAAAAGGTTGCAATTCTCGATGAATTGAGAGAGCGCCGGCGCATGGCGGACGACATTCTGTTCCTGTTCAATCACGATGCCCCGCACCAGGTTGCGCATATTGCCGGCATCGCGCGGGCGCTGATCGAAACGGGCGCGCCGGGCCAACCCATCACGTGTGCCACGGCAACGCCGGCTATCCGCGCGCGGGTGGAAACGATCCTGGGCCCTGATGCGGCGGCACGGGTCGGCTGGTTCGACATGGCCCTGCCGGCCTGGCTGGAAGCGACGCTTGCCCTGCCCAACAAGGTCGCGCCGGTGCGCCGGCTGATGCGGTTGCGCCATCACGCCGTGCGCATCAACGCGGCCCGCGTGGTGGTCAGCGCAGAGCGCACGTGCCTTTCGGTCCGCGCGCCCGATGGCCGCGCGCGCTTTGCCTATGTTCCGCATGGGGCGGGCGACCGCATGGTGTCTTATCATCCCGAAAAGGGTGGGTTCGACCTTATCATGGTGAGTGGCCACAAGACCGCGCGCGAAATGGTGGCGCGTGGCGTGGCCCCGGCCGAACGGCTGCGGGTGATCGGCTATCCCAAGTTCGACACGATCGACCTTTCGCAGTCGAAAAAGCTGTTTTCGAACGATAATCCAGTGCTGGTCTACAACCCGCACTTCGACCCGCTGCTGTCGAGCTGGTACGACCACGGTCCCGCGCTGCTCGATTGGTTCACGCAAGGCGAAGGGCAGGGCTACAATCTGATCTTTGCCCCGCACATCATGCTGTTTGCCAAGAAACTGCATGTTTCGCTCGAATATCGCACGGCGCGCCTGCGCCCCGGCATCGATCCACGCTGGCGGGCGGCGCCCAATATCCTGATCGACACCGGCAGCACGGCGCTGGTCGACATGACCTACACCCTCGCGGCGCAGGCCTATATCGGCGACGTGTCGAGCCAGGTCTATGAATTCCTGGTCAGGCCACGCCCGCTGCTGTTTGTCGACGCGTTTTCGCATGATCCGCGTTCGCGCGAAGGGGCCTATCCGGCCTGGCGCGCCGGCGATGTGGCGCGCGATGCTGCGGGCCTGGCCGCCTTGATCCCTGGCGCCTGGGCGCGCCACGCCACCTATCGCGCGGTGCAAGAGGCGATTTTCGACGATACGGTTTCGCATCAGCCCGGACACCCCGCGGTGCAGCGCGCGGCCGATGCGCTGTTGGCGTTGGCCCAGGCCGGGCCTGCGAGACGCGCCGCGGATGGAGCCCACGCGTGACCGCGCGATCGCGGTGGCGCGGGGTACTTGCCAATCTGGGCTGGCTGCTGGCCAGCAATGCACTGATGGCGGTGCTGTCGCTGGTCTATATCGGCATGGCCACGCGCACGCTGGGGCTGGCTGATTTCGGCCGCTTTGCGCTGATCACCGGGACGGCGCAGACGCTGGCCATGCTGGTCAGCTTCGAAACGTGGAAAGTGGTGGTGCAATACGGGCTCGCGCACGAGGGTGCCGGAAACCCGCGCGCAACCTGGCGGCTGGAACAGGCGGCCGCGCTGATCGAGGTGTGCAGTGCCGGCGTGGGCATCGGCCTGGTCATCGCGCTGTTCCTGCTGTGGCCCACGCCATTTGGCATGGATAGCGCGGTGGTGCCATTTGCCATCGGCTATGCGGTGGTGCAGTTGGTCACGCTGCGCTCCACCCCCACCGGCATCCTGCGCATGCGCGATCGCTTTCGCCTGGCAGCCATGGCCGATAGCGTGCAGCCGATCGGCCGGTTGATCGGGGCCAGCCTGGCCCAGTGGTTCTGGCCCGACCTGGCGGGATTCCTGCTGGCCTGGGCGGTGGCAGAGCTTTTGACTTTGGCGGCAACCTGGGCGCTCGCGGCGCAAACCGGCGACGTCCGTTCGCTGTTGGCCGCCACGTTCGATTGGCGCGCCGTCCGTGCGGAAAACCCCGGAATTGCGCGCGTGCTGATCAGCACCAACGGCCGATCCACGTTGGGCCTGGCCGCGCGCCAAGCACCCCTGCTCCTGGTAGGCGGCTTTGCCGGGGCAGAGGCAGCCGGCGCCTTCCGCCTGGCCGCCCAGCTTGCCAATGCGCTGTCCAAGCTGTCCATCCTGTTGACGCGTGCCGCCTTTCCCGAAATCGTCCGGTCGATCCGCAGCGCTTCGCGTGCGCGTTTTCGGTCCGGCGTGCTGCGGCTTGGGCTGGCATGCCTGGGCGCGGCAGGCGCGGTCATGGCGCTGGTGGCCGTGTCCGGGCACGACCTGCTGGTCTTGGTGGGTGGGCACGATTTCGGCGCGGGCTATATCTATCTGCTGTGGCTGGCCGGGGCTGGCGCGATCGAACTCGCCGCCGCCGCGTTCGAACCGATCCTGCTCTCGGTCCATCGCGCGCTTTCCGCCACCGTCGCCCGCGCTGTGGCGGTTGCCCTGCAGATCGCCTTGATGCTCGTACTGCTGCCCCGCATCGGCGCGCTGGGCGCCAGTATCAGCGTCTTTGCCGGCTCGGTCGCGGCCAGCGTCCTGTTGGGCGCGGTGCTGTGGCATTATGCCATGCGCCATGGTTTGGAAGAGGCGGCCACGTAAGCGCGCTGTTTCAGGCGGCCGGCGGGCCGTCCACGATCTGGCGCGCCAAAGCCAGGTCTTCCGGCTTGTCGACGTCGACGGCGGCAAGCCCGTGGGGGCTCGCCACGGCTTCCACCGCCAGCCCGGCACGGCGGCCCAATTGTGCCATCGCCTGGCGCAGCGGAAGCCGCCCGACGGCATAGCGCAGCAACAGCCAGGGCCCCAGGCGCCAGACGATCCGCCAAGGACGCTTGCGATCACGCTCCACCGATTGCCAAAGGGCAAAGGCTTCGGCCGCGCGCGGCGTGGCAAAGTGGAAGAGATTGCAGCCCGACCATTGCCCATCGGCAAAACGCAGCCAGGTGCGGCGGGTGTGCGGAACGGCCGCTTCCACCACATCACGCCGCGCCAGCAATACCGATACATCGGCCCCTGGCGCCACGGCACGGCGGAAATCGTCAATCCACTGCGGCTGCAACAGCGCATGATCGGCCGTGGTCAACAGCATGGGCGCGCCCAGTTCGGCAAAACCACGCGCAGCGCTTTCGCTTGGACCACTGGCAGCCGGAACCAGGCTGCAACCGAGTTCGCGTGCCAGTGCCACCACTTGCGGATCGGATGCGGCCACCGCCACGCGGATGGCGCCAGCCGCGCGCAAGGCACGCACCACCCGCACCAGCATGGGCACGCCGCCGACGGTGACCAGGGCCTTGGCCGCCAGGCCCTCGCTCGCTGCAACCGGATCGTCTGGCCCGCGCGATCCGGCCAGCACAAGCGCCGAAAAGCCGTTCATGCCCGGCGCGCCTGCCAAAGGCGCAGCAGCACGCCCGGCGCCGCGAGGATCGGATGGCGTTCGCGCCATGGCGTCAAGGCAAGGCGAAGGCCGGAATGGCGCTCGATCTTCCACAGGGCATAGCGTGCGGCGCCGTCAAAGGTGAAAGCGGCCTTGATCAGCCGCAGTGCATTGAGCGGCTTGCCCAGCGTGCGGCGCACGGCCCAGGCGCGTCGCCAGCGCAGGCGCCAGGCCGGGGGCACATCGGGATGCCAATCCTGCGCCGTCCCGCCCAGCAAGATGCCTTGGCTGGCCCAGGCCAGCGGCAGCATCGTGCGGAAATGGGTGGGATCACCTGCCAGGATCGTGTCGCTCCGTGCCGGCGGCTCCACCCGCAATTCGGCGCGATACGTCTGGCGAAACAGCGCCAGCCACCAGGCGTCTGCCGGGCCATGATCGGGGCCCAGCGCCAAGGCAAAGCGCGCGGCGGTCTCGATCGCCGTGGCAACCGCGTCGCATACCGCCTCGGCCATGGCGGCGTCGGCATGGACCAGCAAGCGCGCGGGCTGGCTGAAACGGGCCCACACGGTGGTGTCGAAGCCCCGGCCGGCCGCGGCACGACGGAACTGGTCGAGCGAGAGCACCGCCACTTTCGCGCGCACTGTCACTTGGCCCAGGTTTACCTCATGATACCCCACATCGGGCCACAGCACGGCGCCCGCGCCCCGCGCCGCGCGGCGGTGGATGACGTAGAAATCCACCACGCCTTCCAGATCGTTGCGCCGAAGGTTGGAGCCATAGAACAGCACGGCGTCACCGCCCAGGCGCGCGCAGACCTGCCGCGCGGCGGCCACGATCTCTGCTTTCACCGGTTGGGCCAGCATAGCCGCGACGGCGGGCCTCAGGCTCATCCCGCCACCACGAACTGGATCGGCCGGCCGCGGCTGATGATCAGGTTGCCGCCGGGGAACTGTTCACCATCCAGGATGAACCCGCGATCGAGCGACAGATAGACCTTGTCCACGTCGCGCCGCAGATAGCCATCCGCCTCCAGTTGGGGCGATTCCTTGCCCTTCATCACCGACAGGAAATTGCGATAGAGCGCGCGAGGCGGCGCTTTCACCGTCAGGAACTTGAGCCCGTCACGCGCCCGGCCGAATGGACGCAGGCCCACCGGCATGCGCCGCAGCGTGGAGGCGAGCATCAGGTAGACCCGCTCGGCAAAGACGTCCACGCCGTTGCGCGAAACCCGGGCCATGTCACCCCGGCGCCAATTGTTACGCGGGCCGCCCAGCAGGCTCTTGAGCAAGGCCATCGCCACGGTCAAAGCCACGGCAATGTTGTTGAACATGCCCTTGCGGTGAACGCGCTGCGCCAGCAGCGTGGCGCGGCTGAACACGCCCAGCCCGAAAATGAAGCCCAGCTGATCTGGCAGTGCGTTGTTGTTCCAGTGAATATGCACCGGTTCACGATCCGCCACGCGGTTTTCGGCATGGGCGCGGATGGCATCGCCCAGATCCCAATGCGCGGGCAGGCCAAGATCGAGCGCCAAGGCGTTGGTCTTGCCCGATGGGATCACCGCCACGCGCGGCAAGGCGCCGCGATAGACCATGTGCGCCACGCTCAAGACATCGCGCACCGTCCCATCACCGCCATCGATTACAATGAGTTCGACGCCCTCATTGGCGAATTGGGTGAGAATGCTGACCAGTTCGTTGCGCGACGCCGGCTCTCGCTTGAACACGACCGCTTCGGGCAGCGCCGCAGGACGCGAGCCGCCATGGTTGCGGTGGCTGCGCGGATTGGCGATCACGCCCACGCGGGGCACGGGCCGGGTGATTTCCTGGGGTGCGAAATCCCTGGCGCGAATGATGGCGACGCCGCCACCGTGGTTGTTGAATTCCTGTCTCATTTCCACTCGATCTGGATCGCGCCGGCCATAGGCGCAGCGCTTCGACGTGACGGTCCCTGAAAAGCTCCAATGGTGACCGCAACGCCGGATTCCAAGATAGGTTTCCAAAAAAAACGTATAATCGGAGGAAAACTGCACAGATCACCCCGCGTTTGGCACCGCCCGCGGCAAGTCTTTGGAATCACGCACCCAGTTCGGCGATCCGATCGGGATGGACAGGGCGGACCAGGCTTTCGACATCCTTCCAGCCTTGCGCCAACCACTGCATCTGCTCCGCCGCATTCAACAGCAATGGCACTGAAGTGGGCATGCCGGCGGGGCCGGACAGCGTGTCGACGGCGACGGTCAGCACGGCAAAACTGGGCACTTCGGAATCGCGCCAGATGCCGGCAAATCCCATGATCGGCGCATCGGGCGATCGCCACCAGCGGCGCGGGCCGCCGGCGCGGAAATGCGTGGCGGGAACCACGCAGCGCATTTCGGGATGGCGCAAGGTGCCGATCCAGAACGGACTTTCCACGTTGCGCACAGTTGTGACGATATGCTGGCCGCGCGGCGGTGGCGGCACGCCCCATTGGCGCGGCACGATCCGTCGGCGCCCGTCGCGCCCCCGCACCACCACGGGGGCATAGCCACCGGCGCGGACAGCGCCACCAGCCCACACATCGCCATTGCGATCGGCACCCAGCGCCTGGGCAACGGCATCTGCGGTGGCGTCGAGGGTGTAGGCGAGCGTCATGACAGCGGCGCTTGTGCGGCAAGGCGGCCGTGGTGCCAAGCGTTTCACACCGGGAAATGTGGCCATGGCAGGGCTGGCCTTGCCGTGCGGACTGGCGCAGGCTAGCGTCAGATCATGTTTCACCCTGCTGCCGGTGGGCGATCCGCTTAGGCGATCGCCCACCGGTCTTTTCCCGCCAGGCCGCAGTTGCGCCCGGGAAGACACCCTGCCATAGCCGCGCGCCCCGATGGCATTTGAAAGGACGGCGTGCATGGCCGCCACCACGCCGGCCCCGCGCGCGGTCGGAATCGATTTCGGCACGACCAATTCGGTGATCGCCTGCTCTTCCGGGGCGGGCGACGCGCAATTGGTGCCCTTCGCCACGCCCGATGGCAGCGCCAGCGTGTTTCGCACCGCGCTGTGCTTTTGGCAGGATGATGGCCCGCGTGGCGCCCTGGCCCATGAAGCCGGGCCCTGGGCGATCGCCGAATTCCTCGACTTTCCCGGCGGCAGCCGCTTCATTCAATCGTTCAAGTCTGTCGCGGCCAATCCCACGTTCGATCACGCCAATCTGTTCGAAAAGCGCCTGCGGTTCGAAGAACTGGGTCAGGTGTTCCTGCGCCACCTGGTGGCCCGTGGCGGCGCTGTGCTGGCCGATTTGCCCGACCGCGTCGTGGTTGGCCGGCCGGTGCGCTATGTCGGCTCGCGCCCAGACCCCGCCCTTGCCAGGCAGCGGTATGACGCGATGTTCGGCGTGCTGGGCAGACCGGTCCATTATGTCTATGAACCATTGGGCGCGGCGTTCAGCTTTGCCCGGCGGTTGCAGCGACCCGCCACGCTGCTGGTGGCCGATTTCGGCGGTGGCACCAGCGACTTTTCGCTGGTCAGGGTCGATGCACCGGGGGCGGCGCGCCGTTGTCTGCCGCTCGGCTCGGCCGGCATTGGCCTGGCCGGCGACCGGTTCGATTATCGCATCATGGACCGCCTGATCCTGCCGATGCTGGGGAAGGGGGGCACCTATCGCTCGTTCGACAAGGTGCTGGAAATCCCCGATGGCCATTTCACCGACTTCGGCGATTGGTCGCGCCTGGCCTTGATGCGCAATCGGCGCACGCTGGAAGAACTCGCTCGCCTGCGCCGTGCCGCCAGCGATCCCCAGGCGATCGCGCGGATGATCGCGGTGGTGGAAAACGAACTGGGCTATCCGCTCTACGACGCGGTGGGCCAACTCAAGCGCGCGCTGTCGAGCCAGGACGAAGCCCGCTTCACGTTCGAAAGCCCGCATCTGGCGCTCGATGTGTCCGTGCGCCGGGCCGAATTCGAATCGTGGATCGCGCCCGACCTTGCCCGGATCGGCGAAACCGTCGATGCGGCGCTGGCTACCGCCGGTCTGGCGCGCGACGCGATCGACCATGTGTTCCTCACCGGAGGCTCCTCGTTGATCCCGGCGGTGCGGCAATTGTTCGTCGATCGGTTCGGCGCGGGGCGGATCGAAAGCGGCGAAGAATTGACCTCTATCGCCCATGGCCTTGCCCTGATCGGTGAAGAGGCCGACATGGAAGCTTGGACGGCGCAGGACGAGGACCCGGCATGAGTGTGGCTTTTCGCCGCGAAAGCGATGACGAACATCTCGAACCCAAGTTCGAGCGGCCGATCCCGACCGGACCCAACCTGGTGACGCCAAGGGGACTGGAGCAGATTGCTGCGAAGGTGGCGGAGGTGGAAGCGCAAGTGGCTGCGCTTGCCGATGAAGATGCCCTCAAGGCGGCGCGGCGCGACTTGCGCTATTGGAGCACGCGCCTTGCCACGGCGCAGGTCATGCCGCTGCCATCGGGGACAGTCGTCGAGTTTGGCGCCACGGTTACCCTGCGGCACAACGGCAAACTGCGCACGATCACCCTGGTGGGCGATGACGAGGCCGATCCGGCGGCGGGCCTGCTGTCATTTTCCGCGCCCCTGGCGCGGGCCATCATGGGCGCCGAGGCGGGAGAAAGCGTGGATTTCGGCGGCAAGGCCGATGCCGTGGAAGTGCTGGAAATCGGCAGCCGCGATCAGGCCTGATCGCCGGCCTGCAGGTCTGCCTCTCGCTGGATCTGGTCCAGCATGTCCATGAAATTGCGCGCGGCGTCCTGTGCGGCAGGATCGGGGAAGGCCACGTCGAGATCGGGCGCATTGCCCAGGATGTACATCAGCGCCCACATCGCAAAGCGCCGGCCGGGATCACGTTCCAGGCCGAAATCAACGGAAAGGCGTTCCATGCCGGCGGCGAGGACTGCTGGCGTGGCCGATCCGGGATCGGTCACGCCGAAATAGCGGCGCATCTGGTCGTCGAAATCCACGAAACGCCTTTCCGAAGAAAAAGCCAGCGGCGGCTATCAGCCGTTCAGCTTGTCCTTGAGCGCCTTGGCCGGAGCGAAGCTCAGCTTGCGCGAAGCAGCGATCTGGATCGGTTCGCCGGTCGAGGGGTTACGGCCTTCGCGGGCCGGCACGTCCTTGACCTTGAACTTGCCGAACGCGTTCAGCGAGATTTCCTCACCCTTTGCAGCGGCTTCGGCGATGGCGGCGAACACGGCGTCAACCGTCTTGCGGACCTCGGCCTTGGCAATGCCCTGGCTGGCGGCAACGGCATCGACAAGTTCAGTAGTGTTCATGGTAGCGTTTCTCCAAAATGCTGCGTGGGGCCTAACGCCTGATTTGCGTGCTGTAAATCGGCGGAGAGATGAAGAACCGTGGGTTTGCGTCCGTTCGCATGGCGCGGGGCTTGCGGAAAACCGGGCTTTCGGCCGGCTCGGCACGGCAATGAAGCGCTTGTTGACGCAGTGCAGCAGGGATGTTGGCCATGGGTGACGCACAGGAAATACCGGCCTGAATGGCCAGTTTGCGGGGCGGGTGGACGCCTTGGGCGAAGCGACGATGCCGCGCCGCTGGCAGGCACGATCTGCGCCGGATCATGGCATCGTTGCAGGTGAAACAGCCTGAAAACAAGGATGTGCAAAAGTCCCGGCGGCGTCCTGCGATCTTCCGCAAGATAGCGTGGATCAGGCGTTAACCAAAACGCCCGGCGAAGTGGTGCTGTCCTGCTCGAACGAGGGTGGCCGGGCACATATTGCGCATCTGCGGCAAAGGTCTTGGCGGGCCGGTTTTGCGCAGGCCGATGGCGCATCCCAGACCTATGAATTTTCCGAAATGGACCCAAAAACGAGAGGCATGGGCCATGCTGCCCCCCTTGATGCGGGGCGGATTCGCCCGGCAAAGTGGCGTGCCGATTCTCGGGGGGCGAGGGGGCGGGATGCGTTCAATTCATAACCATTATGATACGGATAAAATCCCTGTTGTTGAAAAGCGCCAGCCGTCGTAGTGCTTGGGCGTAAAGGAGAGCCATGGGCTTCGTCGATCATATTGGTGCGCTTCGGGAAAACGAAGCCGGGCCGCGGTACATGCGCCTGCAAAAGCTCATCCGCCAAGCCGTCGATAGCCGGCGACTGTCGGCCGGTTCGGCGCTGCCGAGCGAGCGCGACTTGTGCGAGGAATATGGCTTGTCCCGCGTCACCATCCGCAAGGCTATCGATGGCCTGGTGGAAGAGGGCCTGCTGGAGCGGCGCCAGGGCGCTGGCACGTTCGTTTCCGAAAACGTGCAGAAATCCAGCGGCGGCCGCGTGGAAAAGAGCTTTTCGGCGCTGTCGTCGTTTTCCGAAGACATGATGGCGCGCGGACGCAAGCCCGGCAACAAGTGGATCGATCGTTCCGAAGGGTCGGTCACGCCCGAAGAAGCGCTGTCGCTTGGCCTGTCGCCGGGGTCGAAAGTCTATCGCTTCCAGCGCATCCGCTATGCCGATGGTGAAACCATGGCGCTCGAAGGTGCCACGGTGCCGGGCTGGGGCCTGCCGTCGGTCGGCACGGTGGAAAATTCGCTCTACACCGCTTTGCAGCAGGCCGGCCACCGCCCGGTGCGCGCGCTGCAGCGGGTGCGGGCGATCAGCTTCTCCGCCGACATTGCCGAGTTGCTGGGCATCGCGGCCGGCGATCCATGCCTGTTTATCGAGCGCCGCGCCTTCCTGCCCGATGGGCGGGTGATCGAAATCACCCACAGCTATTATCGCGGCGATGCCTATGATCTGGTTGCCGAACTAAGCGAGGTTTGATCACCCCGCCGTGGGCAGCGTGCCCACGGGCAGCGTGATCGTCACTTCCAGGCCATGGGGCGGACGGTTGCGCGCCGCGATCGTGCCGCCATGGGCCGCGATGGCGCGGTGGGCAATGGCCAAGCCCAGGCCCGGCCCGCCCGAAGGCTGGCCCTGGCCGTCGCCAACAGGCTCGCCGCGCACGAACGGTTCGAACATCATGGCCAGCATCGCTTCGGCCACGCCGGTGCCTTCATCCTGTACCGCCAGTACATAGGCACCATCACCCAGTGCAAGCGTTGCCCGCACCGCACCGCCGCGCGGGGTGAACCGCAAGGCATTGCGGACGACGTTGTCGATCGCGCGGTGCACCAGGATCGCCTGGCCGCGCAGGGCAGGGCGGTCTTCTTCCGGCGGCAGATCCGGCGCATAGACCAGCGCGACGCCGGCTGCATCCGCCTCGATCCGGGCTTCGGCGAGGACGCCCGCAACCAGGTCTGCAAGGTCGAAATAATCTTCGCCGGGGGCATCCTGGTGTTCAAGCCGCGCCAGTTGCAGCAATTCGCCCACCAGCCCGTCGAGGCGCCCTGCTTCGTGTTCGATCCGGTCCAGCGCGTGGTCGATCCCCGTGGGCGAGAGGCGGGCAAGGCCGATCGCCAGGGTGAGCCGCGCCAGGGGAGACCGCAATTCGTGGCTGACATCATGAAGCAGCCGGTCACGCATGGCGACCAGTTCTTCCAGCCGCTGTGCCATGCGATCGAAATCGTGCGCCAGATCGGCAATCTCGTCGCGCCGCCGGCCCATGCGCGGCACCAGGCGCGTGCCCAAGTCACCACAGGCCAGTGCGCCAAAACCCTGCCGCAGCCGATTGATCGGGCTGGTAAGATACCAGGCCAGGGCCGCGCTGAACGCAAGGCCGCCCAGCAGGCCCAGCAACAGCATTTCGGGCGGCACGTTCAGGCCATGGGCCGGCCTTGGCCCACGCGGCGCCACCTGATAGCGCAGCCACAGCACGTGCCCGTCGGGCGTGGTCGCCCGTTGCACCAGCCAGACCGGATCGGGCGGCAATGGTTGTGCCAGGTGTTGCAGCCGGGCCTGCTGGCGTGGCGGAAGCCCGGCAACATAGCGATCGAACGCGGCCGTGCCGCCGATGTGGACCAGGTTGGCCCCGGCGGCCAGGATCGTTTGCCCAGCCTCCACCGGGGCCAGGCCATCGGGCCCGGCGTGGCGCAGCCGGTTG
This sequence comes from Novosphingobium rhizosphaerae, assembly GCF_050920675.1. NCBI lineage: Bacteria > Pseudomonadati > Pseudomonadota > Alphaproteobacteria > Sphingomonadales > Sphingomonadaceae > Novosphingobium > Novosphingobium rhizosphaerae. The sequence continues at coordinate 3,095,989 of NZ_CP137861.1, read as the reverse complement.
GCCTCGAACAGCAGCCAGACGCCTTGGGTAATGGCCAGGAAGGTGATCCAGAACGCAAGCAGGATCTTCCAGAAAAGGCGCGCTTTCATCGCCCGGGCCTGGCCGTGGCCAGCGCCAGCCTATAGCCCACGCCGCGCACGGTTTCGATGCCCAGCATCGCGGCGGTGGCCGCCTCAAGCTTGAGCCGCAAGTTGCTGACATGGACGTCGACACTGCGGTCATAGCTTTGGCGCGGACGGCCCAGGCCTTGCAGCGAAAGCACATCCTTGGTTGCGACGTCTTCGCCCGCGCGCAACAGCGCCACCAGCATATTGAATTCCGACGGGGTGAGATCGAGCGATGTTCCTTGCCAGGTGGCACGGCGCGCGGCGACCTGCACATCGAGCGGTCCAAGCGTCAGCCGACGGGCCTCTGCCGCCACGGGCAGCGCCGGATCGGGCGCGCGCCGGCGCAGGATGGCGCGCAGCCGGGCCACCAGCTCGCGTGGGTAATAGGGCTTGGCCACATAATCGTCGGCGCCCAGTTCCAGGCCGACGACACGATCGACCTGGTCGCCCTTGGCTGTGAGCATCAGCACCGGCACCATGCTGGTGGCGCGGATCTGGCGCAGGGCCTCGATACCGTTGAGCCGCGGGAGCATGACATCGAGGATCACGGCGTCGAATCCGCCACCCAGCGCTTGGGTGACGCCATCGACGCCGTTGAACACGGTCTCCACGGCAAAGCCTTCGCGCTCCAGATACTCGCGCAACAGCGCGCTGAGATCGGCATCGTCGTCGACAAGCAGAATGCGGGGCAGGTGGTGAGTCATCGGCAACCTTGGCGCATCGGCGATGTGTTGCGCTGTGTCACCCTGCCTTTTCGAAAACTTTACGCAAGGGTGCGCAAGTCTTGACCCACAGCCTTGCGCGCCTGCGCCATATCGCAGGCCTGTCGCGCGGCTTCCCTCCTTTTCCTTTCCCTGGCCGCGCATCGAAAGGTTGGCTGATGCGCAAGACATTGTCGCTGGTTGGTTGTGCCGTCCTGCTGCTGGCAACGCCTGCCCTGGCCCAGATGGGTGGCATGGATGGCGGAATGGGCGGTGGCATGGGAGGCGGAATGGGAGGCGGCATGGGCGGGCCGGGCGGTGGTGGCCCAGGCGGCGGCCGCGGCGGTCCTCCGCCCGGTGACGCCCAGCCCAAGCCCCTGGCCCCGATCAAGCGCAAGGCGCTGGATGAGCCGGTGGAGCGCATGTTCCGCGCGGCCGATGGCAACCATGATGGCATCGTGACTCTGGCTGAGCTCGAAGCGGTGATCGCGGCCAGGCGCGAGGCGATCATCCGCGCGCGGTTCGAACGGATCGATACCGATCACGATGGCCACGTCACCATCGAGGAATTCATGGCCTGGCAGAAGGGCCTGGGTTCGGTGGCGGCGGGCGAAGACCGCACCGTGGCCGATCGTGGCGGGCCGGTGCCCGAAACCATCGCGCCGGATCTGGGCACCAAGATGCAGGATCGCGTCCTGGCCCTGCTGATCGAGCCGCTCAGCGCCATGACGATCGTGGACGCCAACACCAATTACGATGCCGGCGTTTCGCTGGATGAACTGCTGACGTTCGAACGCAAGCGTTTCGATGCCGCCGATTTCGATCACGATGGCACGCTTTCGGCCGATGAAGTGCAGGAAATGATGCGCAAGTTGACCAAGGGCCGCGGCGGTCCGGGAGGGCCAGGTGGCCCTGGCGGACCGGGTGGGTTTGCTGGCCCGCCGCCGGGCGGTCGCAACGGGCCTCCGCCGCAAGATGGGCAGTAACGTGGCACGCGGCCGTGGTCCATTGCTGGCTGGGGCGGCCCTGTTGCCCTGGCTTGTAGCAACGCCCGCACTGGCCCAAGCGGCCAAGCCGGCGCAAGCGCAAGCCCCAGCCCAAGCCGGCGACAACGACGCCATCGTCGTGTCTGGCAAGGCCGTGCCAGGCGCGGTGATCGGCGATATCCCGCCGGAAAACTCGCTCAACCCCGCCGATATCGCCGCCTATGGCGTTGGCACGGTGAGCGAGTTGCTCGACCAGATCGCCGCGCAGACGCAAAGCGACCAGGGGCGCAGCAACGACGGCCCGGTGGTGCTGGTCAACGGCAAGCGTGTTTCGGGCATCAACGAAGTCAAGGACTTGCCAACCGAGTCCGTGCTGCGCGTGGATATCCTGCCGGAAGAGGTCGCGTTGCGATATGGCTATGATGCCCAGGCCAAGGTGGTCAACGTGATCCTGCGCCGCCGCTTTCGCGCGCGGGTGGCGAACCTATCGGCGGGGCTGGCAACCCAGGGTGAGGGACAAAACGGCACGGCCGACGTGACCTGGACCCGCATTCGCGACAACGACCGCACCAACGTGGCCTTGCGTGCCAGCGGGCAGAATTCCCTGCTGGAAAGCGATCGTGGTGTCACCACCGACACCAGCGGTGCGACCGATCCCACCGGCACACTGGGCAACCAGGCGGGCAATCGCACCCTGCAACCAGCCACGCAGACTGTGGGGGCCAACGCCACCCTGGCGCGGCAACTTGCCGACAAGGTGAACCTTAGCATCAATGCCCAGGGCAGCTATACCGCCAGCAATGCGCGCAATGGCCTGGCCACGGCCACGCTCGACATTCCCGCCAACAGCCCCTTTGCCGATGGCACGGCCACCAGCGTCGATCGCATTCTCTCGTCCGATCCGCTCAAGCAGACCACGCGCACGGCCACGGCGGGGGCGGGGATGACGCTCAACGCCGATCTTTCCACGCGCTGGCATCTCTCGCTGATCGGCAGCTACAGCCATGGTGACACGCGCACCGGCAGCGATCGTGGATACGATACCACGGCGTTGCAGACCGCGCTGGCAGCAGGCGATGCGACGGTCGATCCCTATGGTACCTTTTCGGCCAGCCAGTTGGGCGCCATGCTGCGTGACAGCAGCACGGCGATCAGCGACAGCGGCAGCGCGAGCGTGCTGGTCCATGGCAAGGCGGTGCACCTGCCGGCCGGCGACGCAGCGATTTCGCTGCGCGTCGGGGGCGATCTCTCCAGCCTGCGCTCGCGCGCGATGACACAAAGCGGGGCCAGCCAATCGACCGCCAGCCGCAGCAATACCAGCGGGCAATTGAGCCTGGACCTGCCCATCGCCAGCCGGAGCAAGGGCGTGCTGGGCGCGCTGGGCAAAGTGACCGCCAATCTCAACGCATCAGTAACGCAGGTATCCGATTACGGCGCGTTGGGCACGCTGGGCTATGGCCTCACGTGGGTGCCGCGCGACGGGATCAGCCTGATCGCCGCGGTGGACGAAGACCGATCTGCCCCCACATTGGCGCAGCGCAGCGGGCCGCTGGTATCGACGCAGAACGTGAGGGTCTATGACCAGGCCACGGGGCAGACCGCGTTGGTGACGCAGATCACGGGCGGCAATGCGGCGCTCGCGGCCGACAACCGGCACGTGTTCAAGCTGGCGGCCACGGTCAAGCCCTGGAGCAAGCTGAACCTGACGCTGACGGCCAACTATATCGAAGTGCGCAACCGTAACGCCATCGTCAGCCCCGGCGGGGCGACGGTGGCCTTGATGGATGCCTTTCCAGATCGCTATGTGCGCGATGCGCAAGGCACGCTGGTGTCGATCGACAGCCGCGCGCTCAACATCGCCTCGCAGGAAACCCACAAGTTGCGCTGGGGCTTCAATTTCACCCAGGTGCTGCGCGCCGCCAAGCGGCCCCCGCTGCCGCCAGGCATGCCACCGCCGGGCATGCGTCCGCCCTGGCTGGACTCGCGCGCCGGGCTTGCCGGCAAGCAAGACGCCGCGCCGTCGACCGGCGATGGATCTCCCGCTGCGGCGGACAATGACATGCCCATGCCGCCCCCGCCCGGCAGTGGCGAAGACGGCGCCATCGTGGTGGATGGCAATCGCCCGCAAGATCCCAGCGCCCCGCGCGGTTTTGACGGGCCGCCCGATGGCATGCCTCCCCCGCCGGATGGCATGGGACCACCGCCTGACGGCATGGGCCCACCGCCGGGGATGGGGCCGCCGCCCGGCGGCTTTGGCGGCCCCGGCGGGTTTGGTCCGCGCGGGCCAGGGGGCTTTGGCGGCGGCGACAACGGCGCCAGGCTGCAGCTTTCGGTCTATCATAGCTGGATTTTCAGCGACCGCGCGGTGCTGCAGCAGGGGACGGCTGCGGTCGATCTGCTCCAAGGGGGCACGCTCGCCGGATCGGCCGAGGCGCGGCATTCGGTGGATGCGAACCTTGGCGTGACCGACAATGGCCTGGGCGCGCGGCTGGAAGGCAGCTGGAAAAGTGCAGCGCACATGGACAGCGGCACCAGCGCGGGCAACTTGCGCTTTGCTCCGTTGGCCACGTTGGACCTGCGGCTGTTTGCCAATCTGGCCAATCGCTTCCCCCGGCAGGCCTGGGCCAGGGGCACGCGCGTGTCGTTGAGCGTCGACAATCTTTTCAACCGGCGCCAGCGCGTAACCGATGCCAGCGGGGCAACACCGGCCGCCTATCAGCCGGCCACCATCGACCCATTGGGGCGGACCGTGCTGCTCAGCCTGCGTCGAGTGTTCTGATCGGCTTGGGCTCAGGCCACGCGGCGCGGATGGGCGCCGCGTGCGCGCTTGGCCTGGTAGAGCCGGGCGTCGGCGGCATGAAGCAGGCTGTCGAGCGGATCGGCGCGGTTGTCGCTCACCACCGTCCCCACGCAAGTGGAAATGCGAATGGTGTGGCTATCCAGTTCGAACGGATCGGCAATGGTGGTGCGCAAACGCTCGGCCAGGAGCGCGGCTTCCTCGGCGCGGGACAGGCCGAACTGGACCACGGCGAATTCGTCACCGCCCAGACGCGCCACGATATCCCCGTTGCGGATCGCGCCGCGCAGCCGGTTGGCCACTTGCTCCAGCAGCCGGTCGCCGGTGGCATGGCCATAGGCATCGTTGACCGGCTTGAACCCGTCGAGATCGAGGTAGTGCACCGCGATCAGGCCGTGGGTGGACATCAACTGGGCATTGGCCTCGAAATGCTCGCGCAGGGCCAGGCGATTGGGCAAGGCGGTCAGGTTGTCGCGCCGGGCCAGCGATAGCGAGACCAGGCGGTGACCGATTTCGGCCATGACCATGTCGTGGCGCATCTTTAGCGATTGCCGCCCCCCGGTGACATAGGCGGTGGCGATGAACGCCATGCCGATCGACAGCGGGTGGGCTTCGAGCAGTGCCACGAACAGCGTGGGCGCCATCGCCAGGGCCATGAACGCCGTGGCCAGGCGCGGCCGCGATCCCACGCCCGTGGCGATGCCCGCACAAAAGCCGACCAGGACACAGATCGTCAGGGTGCGCGCATCAGCGTGGCCCAGCCAGAACACCCGGCCTCCGATCAGGCCAAGCAGCGCTGAAAACACGCCATAGGGCAGGGCGAAATACAGTTCGAGCCGCCGCGCGGCCGCGCGATCGAGCAGGGCGGTCAACGCGTGGTGGCGCAAGCGCATGGTCAGCGTGATCCGCGTGGCCCATGCCAGCGTGGCCAGGCCGCCCAGCACCATGATCGGCATGTCGAGCGTGGCATGCAGAACCAGCGCCAGATAGGTGGCAAAGATCACGGCCATGTAGATGGCCTGCAGCACCGAAGCATAGAGCCCGCGCACCAGCTCGGCATAGACCCGATCGGCCAAGGCGGCCCCACCGATGGCGGTATCGGGATGGGTGCCGGCGTTCGTTTCGAACATTGTCCTGCGCACTGGGGCCGTACTCCGCACCGCGCCGCCAAATGCGAACGCAGTCCTTCATTATGCGTAACATCACGTCACAGAGTTAATATTTGTTGCTCATCGCATTGGCTCAGGCCGGGCGCGGTGCAGGAAAGGCAAAGGCCTGCAGCAGGCGAACCAGCGTGGGCACCCGATCGGCCAGATTGATTGCCTGCTGCACCTGGGCGGCAAGGTAGGCGGAGCCGCCGGCATAGGCCAGCGACCAATCCGCAAACCGCCGCTGCGCGAGCGTGCCTTCGTCAAGCGTCCGGATGCCGGCATGGCGAGGATCGCGGCAGATCGTGGCGCGCATCATCGCCAGCGCGGGCTCGGGGCCTTCCAGCGCCTGGACGAAGTGTGATCCGGTGAACAGCAGCGCGCCGGTCAACGCCAGCTGCGCATTGCGGGCAACCGCCTGCGCCACGAGCGCATCCACCGTGTTGGCGGCCCAGGCGGGCGCCACCATGCAGCGGCTGACATAAAGCCAATGGCCGAGCGGCACCGTCGCTTCAGGCCGCATCGAGGCCTTGGTCCAGGATGCCGGTCAGGATGGCGAAGCGGATCAGCGCCGCCAGATTGTCCATCTGCAGCTTCTGCATGATATTGCCGCGGTGCATTTCCACCGTGCGTACCCCGATGTGCAGCCGTTCGGCAATGGCGCGGTTGGTAAGCCCGGCGACCACGCCGCGCAGCACTTCCTGTTCGCGAGGCGTCAATTGCGTGGTGAGCGCGGTGGCCTGGCCCACGCGCTGCTGCTTTGCCACGCGTGCGGGCAGTATGGAAAAGCCATGGTCGAGCACGGGGCGCAGCGTTTCGACACGGATCGGGATCTCCAGGAAATCGACCGCGCCCGCGCGCAACGCTTCGACCACGTCGCGGATGGTTGGCGCCTGGGCCATGACGATGACCGCCATTTCCGGCCGCAACGCAAGCACGCTGCGCACCATGGCGCCAGGGCCTTCATCATCATCCGTGCTGGCATCGGCTTCGGGCGATGCCCCGCGCCAGGCCATGAGCACGCAGCCGGCCTGGATGTAGCCGAGCGCTTCTTCCAGATCGGCGGTTTGCGAAAAGGGGTGGCAGTCCAATCCTTGCTTACGCACCATCAGGGTCACATCCCGGCGATGCAGGGTATCGCTATCCACGATGTGCACAGTGCGTTGCGGCACGATGATTTCGCCCATCCCGGTCCGGCATGGCCGAACCTCCTCTGTTATAACCGAATTCAGCTTTAGTTCGGGGTCACGGCGGCCAATACCGTAGGGCTACGGTGTGGCACCGCTGGACGCGATATTTGCAACAATATGCAAAACGATTGCAAACAGTTCTGGGAAGCAGTGGTGCCGAACCGGTTCCGTCGAGGCGCGTAGGCGGGCACGAACGCGCATCGACGAAACCGGGGCCAGGCCCTGCCGGCGGCCTTGGGACAAGACACGCAGCAGCAGTCCTTGACCGACGCGCAGGGGACGCGTCGCACCATGAAAGCCCTTGGTGGGCCGCGGGGAGGGGGGGGGCCGGCTTAAGGGGGGGGTGCCGGCTGGGCCCAAGGCTTTCAATACCAATTGGTATAGAAAGCGCACGGAGCGCCGTCAACCGCTTTATATACCGAGCGGTATTGCAAACGTATGTGGGGCAGTCATCGTCCCGGCCAGAGCGACAGGGCCGTTTCCGCAATCGCGTGCAGCCGCGCGGCATCGGCGCCGGCGCTGGCTTGAACGCTCATGCCGCTCAAGATGCAAAGGCAATGCGCGGCCAGCGACGGCGCGCTGTAGCCAGGGAAATCGCCCTCGACCTCGGCGCGAACGAAGCGATCGAGAATGGCCTGTTCGTAGGCAGAGCGTCGCGCAATGACTTCGCGCCGCATCGATTCGTCATAGGTCGTCGATGCCACGGCATTCATCACGCCGAAACAGGCGCGGCCGGAATCGCGGCCGGCCAGCATCGTCAGTGCATCGCCCAGCAGCGCTTCCATCACGCCGCGCGCGGTCGGTGCGCCCAGCGCTTCTCTCACGAACGCCAGCTTGTCCCGCTCGTAAAGGTCCAAGGCCTTGCGAAACAACGCTTCCTTGTTGCCGAAACAGGCATAGAGGCTGGGCCGGGTGATGCCCATGGCTTCGGTCAGTTCCGAAAGCGAGGCGCCGTCATAGCCCCGGGTCCAGAACACACGCAGTGCGGCAAGCAGCGCAGCATCGGGATCGAACTGGCGCGGCCGGCCCCGGCCTGGATTGCCGGCATCGACGCGCTGGATGGGTGTCTCGGTCAGGCTCATCACTGCAGGACTATAGACAGGCCTTGCCTCAGGTCCAGCGAGCGCGGCAATCAGAACAACGCATCGTCGAACAGGGCATCGTCATCATCACCGCCCGATGGACCAAAGCCTTGCGCGGGTTCGCTGCTGGTCAAGGGGGCCATGCCTTCCAGCAGGAAGCGATCGTGCACCACGCGCTCGCTGGCCATGGTGTAAATCTGCCCAAGCGCGCCCATCAGGCCCGCGATGGCGGCATGCGCGCCGGCGTCCTGGCGGCCGCCAGTGCCGGCCAGATCGGCCGTGCGCACCGCGATCACCTCGATCGTCTTGGCCAGATCCAGGCTCACTTCCAGTTCGTCGCGCGTCTTGCGCAGCATCGTGGCGATCGTGTCGCTCTGCTTCCCCGCCACGGCGATCGCCTGTTCGGTCCGCTGGGCGCCCTGCCGGATCATCGCCAGCGACTGCGCCAGTTCGTCGCCGGTGCGGGTTTCGCCGGAACGGTCGGTGCCGCGCATCGCGGCGGAACAATTGCTCAGGTCGCTCGCAGCCGCGTTGATATGCGTGACGGCCCCATCAAGCGTTTCGGCATGGCTGCGGATTTCGTTGGCGATGACCGTCATCGGCCGGCCGATCGCCTCGACGCGGCGGCACGAAAGACCGATGTTGATTGCCATCAACTGCACGTCCACGCGCAAGTGGCGGATCATGGCGGCGCGGGCCATCAGGTCTTCCACCGTGGTGATGATCAGTTCCAGGGTCTGTTCGGCCTGGGCATCGGCTTCCTGCAACTGGCCAATCATCGCGGTCGCTTCGGCAATGCCACCTTCCAACTCGCGCAGGAACGCGGCCTCGCGTGCGGTGCGGCCATCCTCTTCGGCGCCTTCAGCCTGCGCGGGTTGCTCGTGCGGGGCCTGGAGCGCCAGCAGGCGGTTGGCCTCCGGCTCCAGATCGTGGAGCGAATCGACCAGCACCAGCGTTTCGCGGCGGAAATCGATCGCCGTCTCTTCCAACTGCGCATGCAGCAGGGCGAGCAGGTGGTGACAGGCCGCTTCCTCTGCCGGATTGGCCGGCGCGCGGCCGCCCAGGTGTGCGTCGAGCATTTCGCATCCGGCCAGCACGTGCTCCAACCGCTGGCGCGCAATGTCGCCGATCTGGATCGCCCCCAGCACGGCCGCCACTTTGGTCTGGATCGTCGCGGCGATCTCGCCAGTGGTGCGCGCCATGGCGGCCAGGCTGTCCTGGTGGGTCTGCAGCGCCTCGGCATCGCGGATCAACCGGTCGGGGACTTGCGGCACCACGCGCGCGCATTCGCTGACCAGGCGGGAATCCGAACGCAGCATGCTGGCAACGCCCCGTTCCAGTTCGGCCAGGCGGCCGTCGAAACCAGCGGCATCGGCTTTGCCCATATCCAGCTTTTGCGCCATCAGATCGGCGAAATCGACGAAATCGCGCGCGCCCCCGGCCGCGATCTTGACGTTCATGCCATAGATCTTGAGCGCTTCGAGCGTGCGCTGCAGATCGTGGATCTGCGCCGTCAGCCGGGCCGAAACGGCGCGGATATGGCCCACCTGTTCGGCGCGCCGGTTGGCCTGCTCTGCCACGCGATAGAGGCGCTTGGCGGCGCGCGTCAGGTTGCCGACCGCCCCGGTGCCGTCGCTGGCACCCAGCGCCGCGCTGATCTGCCCCAGCGTGCCCACCACGGCAGAGATCGCCTCCACCGTGCGTTCCAGCGTAGTGCCGATGCGGGTGAAGTGATCATCCAGCCCATGGAGGATGTCTGCCAGGCGCAGGCGCAGCGGCGCAGTCAGCGCGCCATCGGCCGGCGGTGGCTGGCTTTCTGTCATGGGGTGCATCACGGGTTCTGCCTGCATCGCGGCTCTCCTTACCGGGCCGTGGCCTGCAACAGTTCCTGGGCGATGGCCCCCAGTGGCACGATCTTGTCGGCCGCGTCGCGCGCGATCGCTTCCTTGGGCATCCCGAACACCACCGACGTCGCTTCGTCCTGGGCCATCGTGCGCGCGCCGGCCTGCTTCATTTCCAGCAGGCCGCGTGCGCCGTCATCACCCATCCCGGTCATGATGATGCCCACCGCATTCGATCCGGCGCAACGCGCGGCAGAGCGGAACAGCACGTCTACCGAGGGCCGGTGGCGGCTGACCAACGGCCCATCGCGCACCGATACGAGATAGCGCGCGCCCTGGCGTTCAAGCAGCATGTGCTTGCCGCCCGGCGCGATCAGCACGTGGCCGCGCATCACCGTGTCGCCATCTTCGGCTTCCTTCACCGTCACCGCGCACAGCCCATCGAGCCGGCGGGCAAAGGCACGGGTGAAGTGCTCGGGCATGTGCTGGACGATGACGATGCCCGGTGCATTGGCCGGCAAGGCTTCCAGCACTTCGCGCAAGGCCTCGGTCCCGCCGGTAGAAGCGCCGACGCATACGACCATCTCGGTGGTGCGGCTCATCGCCTTGCTGCCCGGTGCACGGCTGGGCGGGGGCGGCAGAACGGCATCTGCCGTCAATTTGGGCTGGGTGCCCAGCGCCGGCGCTGCCCTTGCACCGCCACGCCCGCCCGGCCGCACCTTGGCGCGCGCCGCAGCCTTGACCGTGTCGCGGATCATCAGCCGGCTTTCGGAAAGATGATCGGCCACGCCCATGCGCGGCTTGAGGATGACGTCCACCGCGCCGGCATGCATTGCTTCGAGCAAGGTTTCCGAGCCTTCCTCGGTCAACGAGGAGCACATGACCACGGGCACCGGGCATTGCTGCATCAGCTTGCGCAGGAACGTGATGCCATCCATGCGCGGCATTTCCACGTCCAGCGTGATCACGTCGGGCACCTGCTCCTGGATATGGCGCGCCGCGGCAAAGGGATCGGCCGCGGTGGCCACCACTTCCAGTTCGGGATCTTCTTCGAGGATCGCCTTCATGGTCTGGCGCACGCTGGCGCTGTCGTCGATGACCAGGACGCGGATTCTTCGAGCCGGCATCGGTCTATCTCCTTTGGAATATCGTATTGCCGACAGAGGTCAGCGGCAGATCGAACCCGGCGATCGATTCCGAATGGCCCACGAACAGGTAGCCACCCGGCGCAAGGCAATCGATCAGCCGTGTCACCACTTGCTTCTGCGTGGGCTTGTCGAAATAGATCAGCACGTTGCGGCAAAAGATCAGGTCAACCGGATGGCCGATGGCATAGGCCTGCTCCATCAGGTTGAGCTGGGCGAAACCGACCTTGGCCCGCAGCCGGTGATGGATCCGCGCCTCGTTGCCGCGTGCCCCCTGGCCCATGCCGACGAAGCGCTGGCGCAGCGTTGCCGGCACGGCCTCGATCATGTCGCGGGGGTAGATGCCCTTGCGCGCGGTGGCGAGCACGTTGGTATCGAGGTCGGTGGCAAGGATCGCATAATCGGGGCCGCCGTTGTTCTGCGCGAAATCCTCCATGACCATGGCGATGGTATAGGGCTCCGCCCCGGTGGAGCACGCCGCGCTCCACGCGCGTATCAGTTGGCGCCGCTTGGCCGCCATCGCGGGCAGGATCGTTCGGCCCAGGTATTCGAAATGGCGCGGTTCGCGAAAGAAATCGGTCTTGTTGGTGGTCACCGCGTTGATGAGGTGGACCACTTCGTCGCTGTCCGCGCCTTCGCCCAGGACGAAGCGGCAATAGGCTTCCAGCGTGTCGAATTCCAGCGCCCGCGCGCGGCGGCGCAGGCGGCCTTCCACCATGGTCTGCTTGGCGGCGGGCATGCGGATGCCGCACTGGTCATAGATGAAAGTGGACAGGTGCTTGAACGTGCGCGGCGTGATGCCATCGTTGGTGCCGGGCGGCGCCAGGGGGATGGTTGCAAGGGGGGACGATGCCACGTGATCAATACTCCACTTGCGCCACAACGCTGTCTTCGCTGCCGAAAATGCGCGCCACATCCAGGATGACGACAAAGCCCTCGGCCTCGCGCACCACGCCATCGACAAATTCCGCGCGCCATCCCGTGCCGATATCGGGTGCCGGCTCGATCCGTTCGCCCGACAGCGTGCTGACGGCGAGCACGCGGTCGATGACGATGCCCAGCGCCAGGGTGCGATCGGGCAGCGGCACGTCCAGGATGATGATCCGCGTGGCCAGCGTGGGCTCGGCCGGTGGCAGGCCCAGGCGGCGGCGGAAATCCACCGTTGGCACGCCCAGCCCGCGCACGTCGGTCAGGCCCAGGAAATGGGCCGGGCCGCCGGGCACGTGGCTGGGTGCCTGGTAATCGAGGATTTCGCGCACCAGCACGACCGGCACGGCAAAGACTTCCCGCCCCAGGCCGAACGTCACGACCTGGAGATCATCGCGGGCGAGCGTGGCGCAAGGGGCGGGCGCGGTCATGCCACGGCCTGGCCGAAATCGGCGTCGTCTTCGTCGGCGGCGCCAGCGGTCATGTCGATGGCAAAGCCCTTGAGGCGTGCCTGCTGGTCTCCGATCGAGCCAGGGCGCGCGCCTTTGCGGGCTGCCGGTTTCGCCGCTGTGGCCTTGGCCTTGGCGGGCTTGGCGGCATGCGGCTTGTGCTTGGCCGCAGGCGCGGCGGCACGCACGGCCGGGCGGGCATTGGCATCCACCTTGAAGTACGAGATGCTGGCCTGCAGCTCCTCGGCCTGGGCGGCGAGTTCTTCCGAGGTGGCCGAAATCTCTTCGGAGGCGCCGGCGTTCTGCTGCGTCACCTGGTCAAGCTGCTGGATCGCCTCGTTGATCTGGGCTGCGCCGATGTCCTGTTCGCGGCAGGCGGCGCTGATCTCGCTGATCAGCTCGGCGGTGCGGCGAATATCGGGCACCAGGCGGGTCAACATCTCGCCCGCTTCGGCCGCGGCCTTGACCGTGTCAGACGAGACGGCGCCGATTTCCGATGCGGCGGTCTGGCTGCGCTCGGCGAGCTTGCGCACTTCGCTGGCCACCACGGCAAAGCCCTTGCCGTGTTCGCCCGCGCGCGCGGCCTCGACCGCGGCATTCAGCGCGAGCAGGTCGGTCTGCCGGGCGATTTCCTGGACGATACCGATCTTGTCGGCGATCGTGCGCATGGCTTCCACCGCGCGGTTGACCACCACGCCCGAGGCTTCTGCATCCTTGGACGACTGGCGCGCGATCTTTTCGGTCTGCGCGGCGTTGTCGGCGTTCTGCTTGATGTTCGCCGCCATCTCTTCCATCGAGGCAGAGGCCTGCTCGGCCGCGGCGGCCTGCTCGGTCGCGCCTTGCGAGACCTGTTCCGAGCTGGCGGCGAGTTGCTGGCTGCCGGCCGAAACATTTTCCGAAGCCGCACTGGCATCCGATACCACGTCGCGCAGGCGATCGATCATGGCGACCAGCGCAAGGCCCAGCCTGTCGCGCTCCGACAGCGCCACATGGTTCACCGTCAGATCGCCATTGGCGATCAGGTCGGCGAGTTCAGCCGTCTTGCGCAAGTTGGCGGTCATCTGGTTGACCAGGGCGATCAGGTCGGCGATCTCGTCGTCGCTGTCGGCCGTTACTGTCACGTCAAGGTCGCCCACTGCCACCGCGTCGACCACGCTGGTGATCTTGCCCAGGCCACGCGAAACGACCCGGCCGATCCAATACGCCCCGGCAAGCGCGATGAGCAGGGCAATCACCCCCGCCGCGATCAGCAGCGAGCGCGCCGCATTATAAAGATCGTTGGTATCCGAATCCGCCTTTTTCATCTGCTTCTGCTGGATCTGCACCAGCTGCTCCAGCGTGTCTTCCATCGCCGTGGCCGCGATGCGGGAATCGGTGATGGAAATCTTGGCGGCTTCTTCGTTGCGGTTTTCCATGGCCAGCGCGCGCATGCGGCGGTTGGCATCCTTGAGCACCTGCCACTGCTGCGCGAGCTTGGCCCAGAACGGCTTGCCTTCTTCGCTGGCAAGCTCGGTGCCCTTGGCCAGGATTCCCTCGATCTTTTGGACTGTGGCATCGGATTCGGTGTTGAACTTGGCGGTCAGGGCAAGGTCGGAAGTCAGGGCCATGTTCTTTTCACGGCGCAACAGGCGGTTGACCTCGATGACTTCTTCCTGCGCCAGGCTGAGGCGCACGACCGGGCCGGCGATCACCTCGGTGATCGCCGAATTGAGCGTGTTGAGGCGGCTGATCGACAGGCCGATCACGGCCGCCATGACGATGATGAGAACGGCAAAGGTAGCCGCCAGTTTGATCTTGATAGTGGGACGCATGGCTATTCCCCTGAAGCTGTTGGGGGCAATTCGGTCTGGTGGCGCCCGCGGATCGACGGGCGGCCTGGCGCCTTTCAGGTCAACACGGACATGGGCAGCCTCCCGCTATCGGCATCCCGGGGGAAATGGGCGGGTTGGCCAGCACCGGATCTTCGCCCGCAAAGATGCGCGGCAGGTCCAGCACCACCACGAAACCGTCGGCATCGCGAACCACGCCGTGGACGAACTGTGCGCTCCATTCCGTGCCGATGTCGGGTGCCGGCTCGATCCGTTCGCCCGAAAGCGTGACGACGGCGAGCACGCGGTCGATGACGATGCCCAGCGCCAGGGTGCGATCGGGCAGCGGCACGTCCAGGATGATGATCCGCGTGGCCAGCGTGGGCTCGGCCGGTGGCAAGCCCAGGCGGCGGCGGAAATCCACGGTGGGCACGCCCAGCCCGCGCACGTCAGTCAGGCCCAGGAAATGGGCCGGGCCGCCGGGCACGTGGCTGGGTGCCTGGTAATCGAGGATTTCGCGCACCAGCACGACCGGCACGGCAAAGACTTCCCGCCCCAGGCCGAACGTCACGACCTGGAGATCATCGCGGGCGAGCGTGGCGCAAGGGGCGGGCGCGGTCATGCTGCAGCCTGGCCGAAATCAGCGTCGTCTTCGTCGGCGCTGCCAGGCGCCATGTCCAGGGCAAAGCCCTTGAGGCGTGCCTTCTGCTCGGCGATCGAGCCGGGACGCCCCTTGCGCACCGGGCCCTTGGGCGTGCGCACTGCGGTCTTGGCCGCCTTGGCCAAAGGCTTGGGCGCAGTCGCGCGCCCCGCCGCGCGGCCATGTTCCTCGATGCGGAAATAGGCGATGCTGGCTTGAAGCTCTTCGGCCTGGGCGGCAAGTTCTTCCGACGTGGCCGAAATCTGTTCGGATGCGCCGGCGTTCTGCTGCGTCACCTTGTCGAGTTGCTGGATCGCCTCGTTGATTTGCGTGGCGCCGATGTCCTGCTCGCGGCAGGCAGCGCTGATCTCGCTGATCAGCTCGGCGGTGCGGCGAATATCGGGCACCAGCTTGCCCAGCATTTCACCCGCTTCGGCGGCAGCCTTCACCGTGTCCGACGACACCGCCACGATTTCCGATGCGGCGGTCTGGCTGCGTTCGGCCAGCTTGCGCACTTCGCTGGCCACCACGGCAAAGCCCTTGCCGTGTTCGCCCGCCCGCGCGGCTTCGACCGCGGCATTCAGCGCGAGCAGGTCGGTCTGCCGGGCGATTTCCTGGACGATGCCGATCTTCTCGGCGATCGTGCGCATCGCATCGACCGCGCGGTTGACCACCACGCCCGAGCTTTCCGCATCCTTGGACGACTGGCGCGCGATCTTTTCGGTCTGCGCGGCGTTGTCGGCGTTCTGCTTGATGTTGGCGGCCATCTCCTCCATCGAGGCAGAGGCCTGCTCGGCCGCGGCGGCCTGTTCCGTCGCGCCTTGCGAAAGCTGTTCCGAACTGGCGGCCAGTTGCTGGCTGCCGGCCGAGACGTTTTCCGCTGCAGCCGTCGATTCCGAAACCACGTCGCGTAGGCGGTTGATCATCGACACCAGCGAATTGCCCAGGCGGTCCCGCTCGGACGAGGCGGTGTGGTTCACCGTCAGGTCGCCTTCCGACAGGCTGTTGGCCACATTGGCCGCGGCCCGCATGTTGTCGATCATCGCGATCAGCGCCTTGCCCAGCCGGTCGCGGTCAGACAGCAGCTTGACCTGGGTTTCCAGGTCGCCAAGGGCGATTTCGTCGGCGATGTCGGCCGTAGCCCGCAAGTTGGTGATCATGGCGTTGAGCGCGCGCATGACTTCAGCAATCTCGTCGTTGGAGGTGATTTCGACCAGGTGATCGAGATCGCCTTCGGCAACGTTGCTGACCGCCGCGTTGATCTGGCGCAGGCCGCGCGCAACCATGCGGCCGATCCACACGGCGCCGCCCACCGCGACCAGCAATGCCAGCAGCGTAACGACCACCACGATCGTCCGCACGCTGCCATAGAGCGAGGCCGTCCGGCTTGCCGCTTCGCGCATGGCCTTGTCCTGGCTCGCCACGATGTCGTTCAAGGTCTTTTCCATTTCCACCGCAGCACGACGGCCATCGGTGATCGAGATCTTGGCGGCAGCATCGTTGTCGTTGCGCATGGCCAGCGCCCGCATGCGCGTGTTCGCTTCCTTCAGCGCGTTCCACTGTTCGTCGGCACGGTTCCACAGCGGGCGCACGTCTTCGGTGGAAGTCTGGGCGCCCTTGTCGATCAGGTCTTCGATCGCACGTATGGTGTTTTCCGACTGGGTGTTCCAATCGCGCGTAAGGCCAAGATCATCGGTCAGCGCCATGTTCTTTTCAAAGCGCACCAGCTTGCTCATCTCGATGGACGTCTCCTGCGCCAGCGACAGGCGCGCAGCGGGGCCGGAGATGACATCGCTCATGGCGCTGTTGAGCGAGCCGAGGGAATTGATCGAAAGGCCGGCAATGGCCGTCATCATCAAGATCAGAGCCACGAAGGTGGCCCCCAGTTTCAACTTGATTGTTGCACGCATGGCGACGGGTCCTCGCTTTTGCATCTGGGTGCGGCCAAGATCGCAAGCGCCGCCGTTGGTCGGTTTCAGGTCAGGGAAAACAGGCTGCCGCGTGGCAACAGGGCATCGCGGCGATCATCCGACGCCCTGCCTGAAGTCATCGTCGTCGTCGTCCTCGCCACCGGCCGAGAGATCGATCGCAAAGCCCTTCAATCGGGCCTGCTGGTCGGCAAGCGAACCCAGCCGGGAAGGGACGGACCTGCTTGGCCGGCGGACCGCTTTCGCCACCGGTTTGCTGGAGGTAGTGCGCGTTGCAGTGCGCTTGGCGCTGCGCGTAACCTGGCGCAAGGCGTCTTCCCGCTGGAAGAACGCAAGGCTGGCCTGCAGCTCGTCTGCCTGGGCGGCGAGCTCTTCCGACGTGGCCGAAACTTCCTCAGACGCGCCGGCGTTCTGCTGGGTCACCTGGTCAAGCTGCTGGATCGCTTCATTGATCTGCGCCGCGCCGATGTCCTGTTCGCGGCAGGCGGCGCTGATCTCGCTGATCAATTCGGCGGTGCGGCGGATATCGGGCACCAGGCGCGTGAGCATGTCGCCCGCTTCCGTTGCGGCCTTGACCGTGTCGGCCGAAACCGCGCCGATTTCCGATGCAGCGGTCTGGCTGCGTTCGGCGAGCTTGCGCACTTCGCTGGCCACCACGGCAAAGCCCTTGCCGTGCTCACCGGCGCGCGCGGCCTCGACCGCGGCATTCAGCGCTAGCAGGTCGGTCTGCCGGGCGATCTCCTGGACGATGCCGATCTTGTCGGCGATCGTGCGCATGGCTTCCACCGCGCGGTTCACCACCGCGCCCGAGCTTTCGGCATCGCGCGAAGACTGCCGCGCGATCTTTTCGGTCTGTGCGGCGTTGTCGGCGTTCTGCTTGATGTTGGCCGCCATTTCTTCCATCGCGGAAGAGGCCTGCTCGGCTGCGGCGGCCTGCTCGGAAGCGCCTTCCGAAACCTGTTGCGAACTGGCGGCAAGTTGCTGGCTGCCGGATGACACGTTTTCAGCCGCTTCGCCAACCTGGTTGGAAAATTCGCGCAAGTTGTCGACCAGGCGGTTGATCGCGTTCTTCATGCGCTGGTGATCGCCATCACAGACGATCTCCACCTTCTCGCGCAGATCCCCGTCGCTGACTTTGGCCAGGACGCGATTGCCCTCGGCAATGGGCACGAGGATCGCGTCGAGCATGCTGTTGATGCCCCGCACCAAACCGGCAAAGTCCCCCGCAAAGCGGTGCGCTTCGCCGCGCTGTTCGAGTTCCCCGGCGGTCGATGCCTTGATCAGACGCTGGATTTCGCCGGTGATCTCGCGCAGGTTGCGCCGCAGATCCTCGATATTGTCGTTGATGAACGCCTTCTTGCCGGGAAACTGTTCGATCGGCGCATCGAAATCGCCTTGGCCGAAAGCCTTGATGCAGGCCATCGCCTTTTTCTTCACGGCAATGTGCTGGCCGACCATGTCGTTGATCGCGGTCGCAGCTTCCTTCAAGTCGCCGTTGAAGCGGTCCACCGGCAAGGCGATGTCGATATCCCCACGATCGTGTTCGGCCGCCATCGTGCGCACGCTGGCAGTCAATTCGCCCATCGGGCGCGTGGCGGTGTCGAGCAGGTGGTTGATGGCATCGGCCAGAACGCGTGCCTGGCGGCCACCGCCGTTGCCGATCAACCGCGCGTCAAGATCGCCAGATGCGATGGCGGCCTCGACGCGGGCGATTTCGTGCAGGGTGTGGTCCGGAAATCCGGTCAATAGCGCGTGAAGTGACATGGTTTCAGGCCTTTCCCTTGGCAGAGCGGCAGCAATCATTCATGGCCCGCGCCCCTGCTCGATTGTCTTGGCGTGGCGTCGAAAATGGCGCCCAGGGCGGGAAGCACGATGACCCCGTCGGCGCGACGCACGAATTCGCGCACGAATTCGCGGCGCCAGCGCAGGCCCACCTGCGGCGGTTCCGAACTGTCGCTGCGCGACAGCATCGCCACTTCGTGCACTTTGTCGGTGCGCAGCCCGATATGCGTCGCTTCGCCATCGATCGGCGTTTCGATCACCACGATGCGGCTGTCGGGCGTGGGTGGGGTGATCGGCATGCCGAACGCCACGCGCAGATCGGCGATCGGAATGATCTTGCCACGATAGTTGACGATGCTGGCCACCAGCGGCGCGGCACCGGGCACGCGTGTTTCCGGCAGCAGATCGACGATTTCGCGAATATCGGTGGCTTCGATCGCCAGTTGCTCGGTGCCCACGTCGAACGTGAGGACTTCAAGCTGGCCATGGTCGTCCCACGGCGTTTTGGGGGTGTCGGTCATCGCTTAGCCCACGGCGCGCAGCCGTGCCTCCCGCTGTTGGCCCGAAGCCACGAGTTGCATGATGTCGAGGATCAGGGCGACGCTGCCATCGCCCAGGATCGTCGCGCCGGAAAAGCTGTTGACCGCGCGATGCACGTTGGACATCGACTTGATCACGGTCTGGTGGCTGCCAATGATCTGGTCCACCACTAGGCCCACGCGCTCACCCGCGGCAGAGATCACCACGATCTTCTGGTGCGGATCGGGCTCTGCCCCGGTTTCGAACAGATCGTGCAGGCGCAAGAATGGCACCAGTGCATCACGCAGGCGGATCATGCTGCGTCCGCGCGTGCGCAGGTCCTCGTCGGCCGAAAGCTCGATGCACTCTTCGACGGCGGCCAGCGGAATGACATAGCAACCCGTGCCCACCCGCACGAGCAGCCCCTCGATGATCGCCAGGGTCAGCGGGATGCGCAGGGTAAAGGTGGAACCCTTGCCTTCTTGGCTGGCGATGTCGATCGTGCCGCGCAGGCCCTCGATCGTGCGCTTGACCACATCCATGCCCACGCCGCGCCCGGACAGGTTGGTCACTTGCGCGGCGGTGGAAAATCCCGGCGCAAAGATCAGTTGCAGCAGTTCATGGTCCGACAGCGCCTGGCCCGGCTGGATCAGCCCGTTGCCCTCGGCCTTCGCGCGCACCCGCTCGCGGTTGATGCCCCGCCCATCGTCGGTGATGGTGATCAGCACTTCGCCCCCGGCGTGGGCGGCGGTAAGCATGACCTGCCCGGTCACCGGCTTGCCGGCGGCAAGGCGTTCATCGGGCGCTTCCAGGCCGTGGTCGCAGGCATTGCGGATGAGGTGGACGATCGGATCGGCCAATTGCTCGGTCACGGTCTTGTCCACCTCGGTGGCCTCGCCGTCGGTCAGCAGTTCGATCGCCTTGCCGGTGTCGCGCGCCAGATCGTGGATCAGGCGGCGGAAACGGCCAAACAGGTTGGCGATGGGCACCATGCGCAAGACCATCATGGTGTCGCGCATTTCGCTGACGAGCCGTTCGATTTCTTCGGAAATCGAACGCAGTGCCACTTCGCCGGTCGCGCCGATCAGCCCACTGTTGGCCAATTGCGACAGGCGGCTTTGCACGATGACCAGTTCGCCCACGCGGTCCATCAGCACGTCGAGGCGTTCGGCCGGCACGCGCACGCTTTCGCCCGCGCGCGGCGCCTGGCGCGCAGCACCTTCGGCAGCCGCCGGCGCGGCGACAGCCTGCGGCGTGGCGGCGGGGCTGGGCAACGCGGGGGAGGGCGCATCGACGCTACCCGGCGCGTGGGCGGCTTCCTGCGCTATGGCAAACGGGGTGAGCGACATTTCCATGTCGTCCATCACGAAGATGAACACGTCCTCGATCGCGTCGCGGCTGACATTGCCGGTCAGCGTGATGTCCCAGCCGATCATGCATTCGGTGGGGATCAGATCGGGCAGCGCAGGCAGGCGGTCGCACAGCGCCACCACCCGGCAATCGCCAAGCTCGCGCAGCTCGTCCAGCAGGCTTAACGGGTTGGTACCATTGGCCATCGCCGTTGCCGGCAGCCGGAAGACGAGATGCCAGCCGGTGGCAGGGGGCTCGTCCGCCGTGGCGGCCTGCGCGGCGGCCAAGGGCGCCTGAACCGTGGCGCCGCCTTCGGGCAAGGCCGCCTGCAGCCGCGCCAGGATCGCGTCGCCGGTGGCTTCCAGCCCGGCGCCATCGCCATCGACCAGCGCGCGCATGTGGTCCATGGCCGAAAGGATCACGTGGACCAGTTCCGCCGTTGCCGGGAACAGGCCCTTGCGAACGCGATCGAACGCAGTTTCGCAATGGTGCGTGAACGTCGCCAGCGCATCAAAGCCGAACATCGCCCCCGAACCCTTGAGGGTGTGCAGGCCGCGAAACACGGCATCGATCAACCCGCGATCGTCGAGGCGGTTGGACAAGTCGAGCAGGGCCTGTTCGATCTGGTCGAGCAGGTCGCCGGCTTCCACGCGAAACGCGGCTATCGGGTCAGAATCGCTCATCGGCCCAACACCTTCTTGGCAATGCGCAGCAGCTGGTCGGGCTGGAATGGCTTGACCAGCCAGCCGGTGGCGCCGGCAGCGCGGGCTTCCTGTTTGATGGCATCGTCCGACTCGGTGGTCAGGAAGATGATCGGCGTGCCCATCTGGATAGGCAGCTTGCGGATCTCGCGGATCATCGACAGGCCATCCATGTTGGGCATGTTGAGATCGGTGATGATCATGTCGAACTTCTGGCCCTGCGCCTTGCCCAGGCCTTCCAGGCCGTCGCAGGCCTCGGTCACGGTGTAGCCCGCGCCGGTCAGCGCGATGCGGGTGGCCAGGCGCAGACTGCTGGAATCGTCAACGGTGAGGATCGAGGCCGTCATTGCGGAAGTTCTCCGTGGAACCAGAATTCGAGGGTTTCCGTGCTCGGCTCGGTCAGAAAGCCGGCACGGGCCAGCAGCGCGGCCACGGCCGGGTTGGCCGGGGCGGACAGGCGCAGCGCGCGGCTGTCCCGCACGGCATGCTGGCGCGCGGTTTCCACCAGTTGCACCAGCGTAAGATCGGCATCGGCCACGTCCGAGAGATCGAGCACGAGCGAAGCGTGCGATTCCAGCGCGTCAGCCAGGCTGGCCCACGCGTCGGCGATGGTTTGCATGTTGGCCTTCGGGCCCAGACTGAGGGTAAAACTCATGGCACACTCCGCAGAACGGGCCATGAATTACGGTAGCAGCCTGAAATCGCAGTAAGGTGGCCCTGCGGCATTTCCCCTAGGGGCAGGATTTATGGCCAGCGGCGCGACACTGGCCCCGGGGCGAAATATCGACTAAGGCGCGCCGGCCATTTCCCCTCATCATACCGGACGTTTCGTGACCGATCGCAAGCCTGTCGATGCCGCTGCCGTTGCCATCATGGTCGTGCTTTGCGCGATCTGGGGATCGCAGCAGGTTGCCATCAAACTGGTGGCCAGCGCGATGAGCCCGCTGCTGCAGATGGGTCTGCGCTCGGGCCTTGCGGGCCTCGCCACGCTGGCGGTGGTGCTGTGGCGCGGGGAAGGGCATGCGATCAATCGCGGCACAGTGCTGCCCGGGCTGGCCATCGGCATGCTGTTCGGCACCGAATTCCTGCTGGCAGGCGAAGCCTTGCGCTTTACCAGTGCCTCGCACGTGACGATCTACCTCTATACCGCGCCGATCGGGGCTGCGCTGGGCCTGGGCCTGTTGCGGCCCGACGAGCGCCTGCGCGCAGGGCAGTGGGTGGGGATTGCCCTCTCATTTGCCGGGGTCGTCCTGGCGTTCAGCGGCGGGGGCGAGGGCGCGGGGTATCCCCATGGCAGCCTGGGCGATGCCCTGGCGCTGGGCGGTGCGTGCGGCTGGGCCTGCACCACGCTGGTGCTGCGCAACTCGACGCTGGCCAATGCCCCGGCGTCGGTCACGCTGTTCTACCAGTTGATGGGCGCGTTCCTGCTGTGCACCCTGGCGGCGCCGGTGCTCGGCGAAACTGCCGTGCATGTCACGCAGGGCCTGCTGGCGAGCCTGGGCTTTCAGGTCGTGATCGTCGCGTTCCTCAGCTACCTTACATGGTATGCACTGCTGCGCCGCTATAGCGCCGCGCGGCTTGGCGTGCTCAGCTTCATGACGCCGATGTTCGGCGTGGCGGCCGGCGTCTTCGTGCTGGGTGACAGCCTCGATGCCGCGTTCATCACCGGGTCCCTGATGATCCTTGCGGGGATCATCATCGTCAGCACGGCCGAAGCGCTGCCGGCGCGGCTGCTCAAGTGGCGGCCGCGCCCCGCCTTGAACCGGTAAGCTCGCCGATCTTGTCGATCGCTTCGGCTTCCATCGCCTGAAGCTCGGTCATGGTCTTGAGCAAGGCGCTATGCTGGCTTTCCAGCTTGCGCAACCGGCTGCGGATATGCGCCACCAGATGCTGCAATTGTTCCAGCCGGGTTGGATCGACATCATAGAGATCGAGGAATTCCTTGATCTCGCGGATGGTGAAGCCCAGGCGCTTGCCGCGCAGGATCAACTGCATCCGCGCCACTTCGCGGTGCGAATAGATCCGCGTGTTGCCCACGCGCGCCGGCTCGATCAGGCCCTTGTCTTCGTAGAAGCGCAGGGTGCGATGCGTAACGCCAAGGCGCTTGGCCACGTCCTGGATTCCCTGCAGCCCATCCTCGGGTGCGGGTGGCGGCGGTTCTGCTGCCGCCTCTGGCGGATCGGGCAGAGTGTCTATCATGGTGGCCAAAGTTCCCCCCAAAATGGCTTTACCTATTGCGCCGCAACACGCGGATTGCAACGGCCTGATCGCTGCCCGATCAGGCGGGGCTGGTGGCGGCCGCCGCAGCTTCGGCTTCGGCCTTGGCGCGCTCTTCGGCCACGAGTTCCTTCTTCGACAGCTTGCCCACCATCGTCTTGGGCAGGCTGTCGCGAATTTCCACGGCCCGCGGCACCTCGATCTTGTTGAGATGCTCGGCCAGGAAAGCCAGAATCGCCTCGGGTGCTACGCTGGTGCCGGCGTGCAGCTTGACAAAAAGCTTGGCGCTTTGCCCGCGATAGCGATCGGGAACGCCGATCGCGATGGCTTCTTCGATTGCAGGGTGCAGATAGGCGGCTTCCTCGATCACGCGCGGATAGACGTTGTATCCCCCACTCAGGATCAGGTCCTTGAGGCGGTCGACCAGGTAGAGATAGCCGTCCTCGTCCAGATGGCCCACGTCGCCCGTGCGCAGTGCGCCATCGACAAAGACCTTGGCGGTATCCTCGGGGCGTTGCCAATATCCGGCCATGACCTGCGGCCCGCGCACGCAGACTTCGCCATTGGTGCCAAGCGGCAGGATGGTTTCGGGATTTTCGGGATCGCGGATCTCGATCACGGTGCCCGGGAAGGCCTGTCCGCAGCTGTTGGCGCGAATGTCACCATCCACGGGATTGCACGTGACAATGGGCGAGGCTTCGGTCAGGCCATAGCCTTCGCACACCCGCGCGCCGGTGCGCTGCTCGAACGTCTGGCGCACTTCGAGCGGCAGCGGCGCGCCGCCAGAAATGCACGCGCGCAGGGCGGACAGATCGGGCACCTTGGCATCGTCGAGCGCGTTCATGGCGATGAACAGCGTGGGCACGCCGAAAAACAGCGTGGGCGGCTTGCGCTTGATTGTCGCCAGCATCGCGCCCATTTCAAACCGCGGCATCAGCACCAGTTCCGATCCTACCAGGATCGAGAAATCGAGCACCGCCGTCAGCGCGAAGACGTGAAAGAACGGCAGCACCGCCAGGGTGCGCTGCGGCGCGGGCAGATCGCCGTGGATATGCGCCTGCTGCTGCAAGGCATTGGCCGTGAGATTGCGATGGGTCAGCATCGCGCCCTTGGGCGTGCCGGTGGTGCCGCCGGTATATTGCAGCACGGCGAGGTCATCGGGCGCCAGTGCCACCGGCTTGGGCGGATCGCCCCGCGCGATCAGGTCGCAAAAGCGCATGTGCAGCGCATCGTGGGCATAGCGGGCGTGATCGCGGCGCTTGAACAGGCGCCAGCCCCAGGCTTTCACGCGCGGCAGGATGCCGGCCATCGGACAGACCAGGATCGTGGCAAGCTGGCACTCGTCGGCGATCGCCAGAACCTTGCCGTGGATCTCGCGCAGATCGGGAACGGCCACAACGCGCGCGCCACTGTCCTTCAACAGGTGGCACATCTCGCTTTGCGTGTAGAGCGGGTTGAGATTGACGACGACCGCGCCGATCTTGAGCGCGGCGAAATAGAGCACGATGTAATAGGGTGTGTTGGGCAGGCACAACGCCACCCGGTCGCCCTTGCCCAGCCCGAGATCCTGGAAACCCCGCGCCGCGCGCTCGACCATGCGGCCCAGCGCGCGATAGGTCCAGGTGCGGCCCATGAAATCCACCGCTGGCCGATCGCCGTGATCGCGTACGGCGTTGTCGATCAGGTCGCCCAGCAGCATCACCGGCGGGGACCAGTCGGGCGGCAGGGCGTCGGTTTGCGAAATAGCCTTGGTAGGGGGGGCAGCGACCATGACAGCTTCCGGCTGGAGGGAAGGGATGGCGCCGGAACCCACGCGGGTTCCGGCGCCTTGGGTGATCAGAACGCGATCCGTCCACCCAGCGAGAGCACCACGACGTGGGCCTTCTGCAATTCGCCGTTGACCAGGATCGGCGTTTGCGCGGCCGTGCCGGCATAAGCGGCGGTCACGCGATTGATCGGCGCATTGGCCAGCGTGAGGTAATTGGCGGCCACGTCGATCTTGAACGCGCGGCTGAGCGAGTGAGTCGCGCCCAGGGCAAAGTTCCAGCGATTGCTATCGGGCACGCGGGCATCGCGATCGGTCGGCTGCACGGGCGAAACGTCGCGCTGCACGCCGCCACGCACGGTCCACTTGGGGCTCAGATCGGCGTCAAAGCCCACCGAAACCGCCCAGGTGTTGCGATAGTCTTCGGGAATGGCGGTGTTGAGCGGGCTGCCCAGCTTGATCGAATCGAATTCGGCCCAGCCAAAGCGGGTGGCCTGCGCGTTGAGCGTGAAGACCGGGCTCACTTTCCAGCGGCCGCCGAACGTCAGCTGCCAGGGCGTGGTGAATTCCGCCTGCGTGGAAATCGTCCCGTTATTGGCGGCCAGCGGACCCAGCAGCCCGGCAATCACCACGTCGCCGTTGAGCTTGTGCGTGATGGCAGACTTGTAGCTGAGACCCACGGTCACGGCCTTGCCGCGGAACTGCACGCCGGCCGAATAGCCCACGTCCCAACCCTTGCCCTTCAAGGTCTGGCTGCCATCGGGCAGCGCGGCCAGCAGGTTGGGCAGGGCATTGCCCAGCGTGGCGTCGGCGTGTTCCACGTTGACCGCAGCACCGATCGAAATCACCGGGGTAAGCTGCAATGCCACGCTTGGCTGGATGTCGATCGTGCGGAGCTTGGTGGTCAGCGCGGTGTAGCGCGCCCAGCTGGTGCCCGAATATTCGGTGGTGAAGTTGTAGGGGGCGGTCACCGCCAGGCCCACGGCCAAGTCACGGCCCAGGGCATGGGCGATCGCGCCAGAGGGCACGACGCCCTTGTGGATTGGATTGTGGGCCACGCTGTCGCCACCAACGGCGGCCGCCGGCTGTCCGGGGCGCTTGATCAGGGTGCCGTTGTTCACCACGTCGCCCGAAGGCAGGATGCCCGTCGCATTGAGCGCGGCCTCGCCGCCGGTCATCCCGGCGATGCTGGCAGGGTTCCACCACAGGCTGTCGACGCCGGTATCGGCCACTTCGCCCGAATAGGCGCGGCCGGTGGCCTTGGCCGACTGGTCCTGAAGATAGAAGCCGCCAGCCAGGGCAGGGCTGGCCAGGCCGGCCGTGCCCGCCAGAAGCATGGCGCAAGCCAGGGTGCGGCGGTTGTTCAGGTTCATCTCTCTCACTCCCATGCAAATTCTTGTTGCTTGTGGTGTCTTCACGTCAGCGCAGCCGCTTCCAGGTCTGCGTCTTGCACAGCGGCCACACGATGCAGCCCTTCAGCTTGAGCGTGTCGGGATCGGCGATCGTGATCGTCGCCTTGTACGTGCCGCCGTCCTCGGGATTGTAGATCGATCCGCCTTGCCAACCGTCGTTGCTGCGCGTGAAACCTTGCAGAATGGTCAGCCCCTTGAGCGGGCGATTGCGCAGCGCGGCGTTCTTGTTGTTGCCGTCGGCAAAGGCGGGATTGGCGCGTATGCTGTCAGATTCCACCAGGCGGCCGCAGATCGACGGGCCGCAAGGCGCAATTTCGACGACACCGTGCTTGGTGGGCGTGGACCAGCGGCCGATGGCCTGTTCCGGTGCCGCCATGGCGGGGGTGGCATAGGCGCCCACCGTTGCCCCTATCAGGGACACTACGGTGATCGCCAACAACGGCTTTCCTTTCATCATTCTTCATCCTCGACCCAACAACCGAAAGCCCAGAACCAAACAGGCGGCCGTGCGTTTCGATATCCGGTTTCCACCCAGCCTTTCTTGCCTGGCCGGTGTGCGACTCACTCTATGCCCCAAATTTTGGTTGACGTATAGGGAAAGTTGAGCACCATTACGGACGAAAGCAGCGCCAAGGGTGATTCCGTGCTATCGGAAGTGCTCGGGGTAGCTGCCCCACCTGACGAGGATGCCGAAAATCATGCCAAATGCGGTCATCGCCGGATATGCCCGGTCGCCGTTCCACCTTGCCGGCAAGGGTGCGCTCGCCCGCACTCGGCCCGACGATCTCGCTGCCGCCGTCATCAAGGAACTGGTGCAACGCACCGGCCTTGCCTCCGATGCCATCGAGGATCTGATCGTCGGCTGCGCTTTCCCGGAAGGCGAACAGGGTTTCAACGTGGCGCGCCTGATCGGCCTGATCGCCGGCTTGCCCCGCTCGGTCGGCGGGATGACGGTCAACCGGTTCTGCGGCTCTTCGATGAGTGCCATCCACTATGCCGTGGGCCAGATCGCCGCGGGATCGGGCGAAGTGTTCATCGCCGCCGGCGTCGAGTCGATGAGCCGCGTGCCGATGATGGGCTTCAACCCGCTGCCCAACCCGGCGCTGGCCAAGGCCAGCCAGGCCTATATCGGCATGGGTGACACCGCCGAAAACCTCGCCAGCCAGTACGGCCTTTCGCGTGAAACGCAGGAAGCGTTCGCCGTGGCCAGCCAGCAGAAGGCCGCCGCCGCGATTGCTGCGGGCAAGCTCAAGGACGAGATCGTGCCAATCGAGACCAAGGCCGGTGTGGTCGATACCGACGGTTGCCCGCGGCCCGGCACCACGGCCGAAGCGCTCGCCAGCCTCAAGCCCGCGTTCAGCGCCACCGGCACGGTCACGGCCGGCACGTCCTCCCCGCTGACTGACGGCGCCAGCGCCGTGATCGTGGCGAGCGAAGACTATGCCCGCGCCCATGGCCTGCCGATCCTGGCGCGCATCAAGTCGATGGCGATTTCCGGTTGTGCGCCTGAAATCATGGGCATCGGCCCGGTCGAGTCGAGCCGCAAGGCCCTGGCCCGCGCGGGTATTTCGGTTGCCGATCTCGACGTGATCGAACTGAACGAAGCCTTTGCCAGCCAGGCATTGGCCTGCATCGCCGATCTTGGCCTGGATACCGCCAAGATCAACCTGGATGGCGGCGCCATCGCCCTGGGCCACCCGCTCGGCGCCACCGGCGCGCGCATCGTGGGCAAGGCCGCCAGCCTGCTGCAGCGCACCGGCGGCAAATATGCCCTGGCCACCCAGTGCATCGGTGGCGGGCAGGGTATCGCCACGGTTCTGGAGGCGATCTGATGCCAGAAGCCATCCAGAAAGTCTGCGTGATCGGCGCGGGCACCATGGGCGCGGGCATCGCCGCCCAGGTGGCCAATGCCGGCGTGCCGGTCCTGCTGCTCGATATCGTGCGCGATCCGGCCAACCGCAACGCGGTGGCGCAGGGTGCGCTGGAACGCCTGCGCAAGGCCGAACCTGCCGCCTTCATGAGCAAGCGCGCCGCCAAGCTGGTGGAAGTCGGCAATATCGAAGATGACCTCGCCCGCGTTGCGACATGCGACTGGGTGATCGAGGCCATTGTCGAGCGGCTCGACCTCAAGCACGCCCTCTATGAAAAGCTGGAGGCCGTGCGCCGCCCCGGCACGGCGGTGTCGTCCAACACCTCGACGATCCCGCTCGAACAGCTCGTCGCCGGGCGCAGCGAGGGCTTTGCCCGCGATTTCCTGATCACCCACTTCTTCAACCCGCCGCGCTACATGCGCCTGCTCGAAGTCGTTGCTGGCCCGGCCAGCGACGCGGCGCTGGTTGCCAAGGTCAGCGACTTTGCCGATCGCGCCCTGGGCAAGACGGTGGTGCGCGCCAAGGACACGCCAGGCTTCCTCGCCAACCGTGTCGGCACGTTCTGGATCCAGCAGGCGATCAACGCCGCGCTGGACCTGGGCCTGACGGTGGAAGAAGCCGATGCCGTGGTGGGCAAGCCGATCGGCGTGCCCAAGACCGGCGTGTTCGGCCTGGTGGACCTCGTCGGCATCGACCTGATGCCGCATCTGAAGGCCAGCCTAACCGCCACGCTGCCGGCGGACGACGCCTATCGCGCGATTGCCGTCGATCATCCGCTGATCACCAAGATGATCGCCGATGGCTACACCGGCCGCAAGGGGAAGGGCGGCTTCTATCGCCTCAACCGCGAAGCCGGAAAGCGCAAGGAAGCGATCGACCTAGTGAGCGGCGAATACCGCCCCACGGCCAAGCCGCCGACCATTCCGGGCGCCGCGCTCAAGGACTTGCGCGCGCTCGTCGGCCTCTCGGGCAAGCTGGGCGCCTATGCCTGGGCCGTGCTCGGCCCCACGCTGTCCTATGCCGCCAGCCTCGTGCCGCAGGCGTCTGACGATATCGTCGCCATCGATGTGGCGATGAAGCTGGGCTACAACTGGAAGTTCGGCCCCTTCGAACTGATCGACAAGCTCGGCACCGCCGCGTTTGCCGATCGGCTCAAGGCCGAAGGTAAGCCGGTGCCCGCCATCGTGGAATTGGCCGCCGGTCGCCCGTTCTATCGCGTCGAAGGCGGCAAGCGCCAGGCGCTGGGGCTGGATGGCGAATACCACGATGTCGCCCGCCCCGAAGGCGTGGTCCTGCTCGAAGACATCAAGCTCTCGGCCAAGCCGCTGCTCAAGACCGCTTCGGCCGCGTTGTGGGATGTGGGCGATGGCGTCGCCGCGCTCGAATTCACCGGCAAGATGAATGCCCTGGATGGCGAGGTGATGAAGCTGATCGGCCAGGCGATCCCGCTGGTGGCCGAAAAGTTCAAGGGCCTGGTCATCTACAACGAAGGCAGCCACTTCTCGGCCGGCGCCAACCTGGGCCTCGCGCTGTTCGCCATGAACATCGCCGCCTGGGGCGAGATCGAAAAGCTGGTGGCCGGCGGGCAGCAGGCTTTGAAGGCGCTGAAATACGCGCCGTTCCCGGTGGTCGGTGCGCCCTCGGGCATGGCGCTGGGCGGCGGCTGCGAAGTCTTGCTCCATTGCGATGCCATCCAGGCCCATGCGGAAAGCTACATCGGCTTGGTCGAATGCGGTGTCGGGCTGGTGCCGGGCTGGGGCGGCAACGGCGAAATGCTAGATCGCTGGCGCCACAATCCGGCGCTGCCCAAGGGGCCGATGCCGGCCGTGGCGAAGGTGTTCGAAACCGTCTCCACCGCCACCGTCTCGAAATCGGCGGCCGAGGCGATCGAACATGGCTTCCTGCGCCCGACCGACCAGGTGACGATGAACCGCGACCGCCTGTTGGCCGATGCCAAGGCTCGCGCGCTGGCCCTGGCCGAAGGCTATCGCCCGCCCGAACCGCCGGTGTTCCGCCTGCCCGGTGCCGGTGGCAAGACCGCGCTCGACATGGCGGTGCAGGGCTTCCGCGCCCGTGGCCTGGCCACCCCGCACGACGAAGTGGTATCCGGTGCCCTTGCGCGCATCTTGACGGGCGGCGATGCTGACCTGATCGATACCGTGACTGAAGACGACCTGCTGGCGGCCGAGCGTCGCGAATTCACCAGCCTGGTGCGCAATCCCGCGACACAGGCCCGGATCGAGCATATGCTCAAGACCGGCAAGCCGCTTCGCAACTGATTGAGGAGATTTGCCATGCAGATCTATACCGCTCCCCTGCGCGACATGCGCTTCGTGCTCAACGAATTGCACACCGACGATGGCTATGGCGACATTCCCGCCCTGGCCGATTTCACCCCTGACCTGACCGAAGCGGTGCTGACCGAAGCGGCCAAGCTGTGCCAGGACGTGCTGCTGCCGCTCAACCGCAGCGGTGACGAGGAGGGCTGCACGCTGGAAAACGGCGTTGTGCGCACGCCCAAGGGCTTTATCGAAGCCTACAAGGCCTTTACCGAAGGCGGCTGGAACGCCCTGGTGCTGCCACCCGAATGGGGCGGGCAGGGCGCGCCCGAGGCAGTTGGCAAGCTGGTCGAGGAAATGATCTGCGCCACCAATGTGTCGTTCAGCCTCTATCCCGGCCTCACCAACGGCGCGATCGCGGCGCTCACGGTCTATGCCAACGACACGCTCAAGCAGGACTACCTGCCCAAGATGGTCAGCGGCGAATGGTCTGGCACCATGTGCCTGACCGAGGCGCATTGCGGCACCGATCTGGGCCTGCTGCGCACCCGCGCCGACCCCGATGGCGATGACGGCTACAAGATCAACGGCGCCAAGATCTTCATCTCCGCCGGCGAGCACGACCTGACCAGCAACATCGTCCACCTGGTACTGGCCCGCCTGCCCGATGCGCCCAAGGGCGTGAAGGGCATCAGCCTGTTCCTGGTGCCCAAGTACCTGCCCGATGCCGATGGCAATCCCAGCGTGCGCAACGGCGCCAAGTGCACCGCGATCGAACACAAGATGGGCCTCAAGGCTTCGGCCACCTGCCAGATGCAGTTCGAGGATGCCAAGGGCTGGCTGATCGGTGAACCCCATCGCGGGCTCGAAGCCATGTTCACGATGATGAACGCCGAGCGCGTCGGCGTCGGCATCCAGGGCCTGGGCATTGGTGAGGCGGCGTACCAGTCCGCCGTGTGGTATGCCAAGGACCGCCTGCAAGGGCGCTCGCTGTCTGGCCCCAAGCACCCGGACAAGCCGGCCGACCCGATCATCGTGCATCCCGATGTGCGCCGCATGCTCCTGACCATGCGCGCGTGGAACGAAGGCTGCCGCGGCGTTTCGGCCTGGGTGGCCCGTGCGCTCGACGCCGAAAAGCACGGGGCAGAGCCGGAACAGCGCCAGCGCGCGTCTGACTTTGTCGCGCTGATGACCCCGGTGGTGAAGGCGATGTTCACCGACCTCGGCCTCGAAAGCGCGAGCCTTGCGGTGCAATGCTATGGCGGCCACGGCTTCATCCGTGAAAGCGGGGTGGAGCAGTACATGCGCGATGCGCGCATCGCCATGCTCTATGAAGGCACCAACGGCATCCAGGCGCTCGACCTCGTCGGCCGCAAGATGCCGGCCGAAATGGGCCGCTACTTGCGCAGCCTGTTCCACCCGATCAGCGACTTCATCGAAGCGAACGCGGAAGATCCCGCGATCGGCAAGATGGTTGCCGGCCTCAAGCGCGCGTTCGAGGCGCTGCAAGGCGCAACGGCAATGATCGCCGAGCGCGGCATGAAGGATCCGGAAGAAGGCGGCGCGGCTGCCACCGATTACCTGCGCCTGATGGGCCTGGTCGCCATGGCCTATTGCTTTGCCAAGGCAACCAAGATCGCCTCGCGCGCGCTGATGTCGGGCACGGGCGAACCGGCGTTCTACAAGGCCAAGATCGACACCGCGCGCTTCTTCTATGAAAAGCTGCTGCCGCAGTCGGCTTCGCTGTTCCTGGCGATCAAGGCCGGCAAGGGCTCGGTGATGGACTTTGCCGAGGAAGCATTCTGAGGTTGCGCCAGGCTTCGCACCACCCCCAACCCCTCCTTGCGAAGAGGAGGGGAGCTAAAGCACTGACAAGAAAGCCCCCTCCTCTTCAGAGGAGGGGGCTTGGGGGTGGTGGAACCCTCAAACCAAACTCGCCAACCAAGGCCCGAAATCCGCCTTGCCCCGCGCGGTATAGGCTTCCTTGCGCACCTTCTTCTTCACCGAAGGATCGACCGGCGGGAACAACCCGAAGTTCACGTTCATCGGCTGATAGGTCTCGGCCTCGGCGTCGCCGGTAATGTGGCCGAGCAGCGCGCCCAGCGCCGTGGTGGCGGGCGGCGGCGTCCAGTCCCGGCCCGCCAGTTCGGTTGCCGCCATCAGGCCCGCGAGCATGCCGACCGAGGCACTTTCGACATAGCCTTCGCAGCCGGTGATCTGCCCGGCAAAGCGGATGCGTGGCGCCGATTTCAGGCGCAACTGCCGGTCCAGCAGCGTGGGTGAATGGATGAAAGTGTTGCGGTGCAGGCCGCCCAGTCGCGCGAACTCGGCGTTTTCCAGGCCGGGAATGGTGCGGAACAGGCGCACCTGCTCGGCATGCTTGAGCTTGGTCTGGAAGCCCACCATGTTCCACAGCGTGCCCAGCTTGTTGTCCTGGCGCAGCTGCACCACGGCATAGGGCCAGCGCCCGGTGCGCGGATCGTCCAGCCCCACCGGCTTCATCGGGCCAAAGCGCAAGGTGTCCTCGCCGCGCTCGGCCATCACCTCGATCGGCATGCAGCCATCGAAATAGGGGGTGTTGGCCTCCCATTCCTTGAACACGGTCTTTTCGCCGTCGAGCAGGCCCTGGCGGAACGCCTGGTACTGCTCCTTGTTCATCGGGCAGTTGATGTAATCCTTGCCGGTGCTTTCCGGGCCGGCGGCCTTGTCCCACCGGCTCGCCATCCAGCAAATGTCCATGTCGATGGAATCGCGATAGACGATGGGGGCAATGGCATCGAAAAACGCCAGGCTTTCCGCGCCCGTCGCCGCGCCGATGCTGCCCGCCAGCGATGGCGCGGTGAGCGGCCCGGTGGCCACGATGGTCATGCCATCGGCAGGCAGCGCATCGACGCGTTCGCGCACCACCTCGACATTGGGCAGTTCGCCCAGCGCGGCTTCGACAGCGGCGGAAAACACGTCGCGGTCCACCGCCAGGGCAGAGCCGGCAGGCACGCGCGCCTTGTCGGCGGCGGCCATGATCAGGCTGTCGCAGCGGCGCATTTCGTGGTGCAGCAGGCCCACGGCGTTCTTCTCGTCGTCGTCGGAGCGGAACGAGTTGGAGCAGACCAGCTCGGCCAGGCCTTGGCCCTGGTGCGCGGCGGTGGTTTCCCCGCTGCCGCGCATTTCCGAAAGCCGCACGCGAAAGCCGCGCCGCCCCAGTTGCCAGGCCGCCTCGCTGCCGGCCATGCCGCCACCGATGATGTGAATCTGATGCGTCATCACCGTTACGTCGCGTCGGGAAGCGCCACGCTGCCATCGACCTGGCGGGCCAAGGGCTCCAGCGCCACCACCGCCGCCAGCGGCAGCGGAGCGTAAAGGTGCGGGAACTGTGCCCCGCCGCGCGAGACTTCCCAGCGCACGGCTTCGCCCAGGGCCAGCAGATCGACGGCCGCCACGTGCAGGTCACTCTGCCCGGCAAAGTGCTTGTCCACCGTCTCGGTCAACTGACCCGCCGTGGACATGTGGATATAGCCATCGGCCAGGTCCACCGGGGCGCCGCCAAACATGCCGCTTTCCAGCTGCGCGCGCTGCTCGGCGGTCAACACCTTGTAGGCAATGGGATCATGGGTGCTCATTCGTCGGCACCGCCTTCATCGGCAGCAGCCGGCCCGGCGTTGCCGTCCGCTTCGCCGGTGTCGATTTCGACATCGGCGATTTCGGTACCTTCCTCGGCGTCCTGCTCGGCGAGGCGCACCGCGCCCACAACGTGCTCGTCGCCCGAAACGTTGAACAGGCGCACCCCGGCGGAACCGCGCCCGATCACCCGCAGCGAGGAAAGCGGCAGGCGAATCAGCTTGGCCTGGTCGGTCACAAGCATGAGCTGGTCGGCCTGGCTGGCGGGGAAGCTGGCGACCACCGGCCCGTTGCGGCCGATATTGTCGATATTGGTGATGCCCTGGCCACCGCGCCCGGTGCGGCGATATTCATAGGCCGAAGACAGCTTGCCATAGCCGTTGGCGCAGACCGTTAGGATGAACTGCTCCTTGGCCACCAGTTCCTGGTAGCGTTCGGCGCTCATCTGCGGTTCGCCTTCCTTCTCGGCCTTCCATGGGGCAAAGCGCAAGTAGTCCTCGCGCTCGTCCTGGTCCTTGACGCCGGCACGATGCAGGATCGAGAGCGAGATCACTTCGTCCCCGTCCTTCAGCGCCATGCCGCGCACCCCGGTGGACGTGCGGCTCTGGAACTCGCGCACATCGTCCGCCGGGAAGCGGATGGCCTTGCCCGCGCGGCTTGCCAGCAGCACATCGTCCCCTTCGGACAGCAGCGCCACGCCGATCAGGCGGTCCTCGCCGTCTTCCTCGAACTTCATCGCATACTTGCCGTTCGACGGGATATTGGCGAACGAATCCATGGCGTTGCGGCGCACGTTGCCCTTGGCCGTGGCGAACATGACGTTGAGGTTGCCCCACTCCGCCTCGTCTTCCGGCAAGGGTAGCACGGCGGCAATCGTCTCACCCTGGTCCAGCGCGGGCAGCAGGTTGACCACCGGGCGGCCGCGGGTGGCAGCGCCGCCTTCGGGCAGGCGCCACACTTTCAGGCGATAGACCTTGCCGGCGGTGGAGAAGAACAGCACGGGCGTGTGGGTGCTGGCCACGAACATCGTGGCGACGGCATCCTCTTCCTTGGTCGCCATGCCCGAGCGGCCCTTGCCGCCACGGGCCTGGGCGCGGAACGTGGAAAGCGGGGTGCGCTTGATATAACCGTCGAGCGTGACGGTCACGACCATGTCCTCGCGCTCGATCAGGTCTTCGTCGTCGATGCCATCGGCCGCCGGCATGATCTGCGACAGGCGCGGCGTGGCATAGGCGGCGCGCACGTCCACCAGTTCCTGGCGCATCACGGCATATAGCTTCTGCCGGTCGGCCAAGATCGCCAGGTATTCCTTGATCGCGGTGGAAAGCTTTTCCAGTTCGTCGCCGATCTCGTCACGGCCCAGCGCCGTCAGGCGGTGCAGGCGCAGATCGAGGATGGCGCGGACCTGGATTTCCGACAGGCGATAGGTGCCTTCGCCGGCCACGGCATCGTCTTCGATCGCTTCGACCAGGCGGATATAGGGCGCGATTTCGCCCATCGGCCATTCGCGCGCCAGCAGCGCCTCGCGCGCCAGGGCCGGGTTGGCCGAACCACGGATGATCTTGACCACTTCATCCAGGTTGGTCACCGCCACGACCAGGCCAAGCAGCACATGGGCGCGATCGCGCGCCTTGCTCAGTTCGAACTTGGTGCGCCGCGTGATCACTTCCTCGCGGAAGCGCACGAAGCTTTCGATGATGTCCTTGAGCGTCAGGATTTCCGGGCGGCCGCCACGGATGGCCAGCATGTTCGCCGGGAAATTGGACTGGGCAGGGGTGTTGCGCCACAGCTGGTTGAGCACCACCTCGGGCGAGGCATCGCGCTTGAGGTCCACGACCACGCGCACGCCTTCACGATTGGATTCATCGCGAATGTCGGAAATGCCTTCGATCCGCTTGTCCTTGGCGGCTTCGGCAATCTTTTCGACGAGGTTGGACTTGCCCACCTGATAGGGGATCGAGGTCAGCACGATGGAGCGGCGGTTGGCGTCGCGTCCGCGGCCTTCCTCCACCTCGTGACAGCAGCGCATCATGATCGATCCGCGGCCCTCGGTATAGGCCTTGCGCGCGCCGTGAGCGCCCAGGATCAGCGGGGCAGTGGGGAAATCCGGGCCGGGGATGATCTGGATCAGCTCGTCGATCGAGATCAGCGGGTTGTCCATATAGGCCAGGCAGCCATCGATCACTTCGCCCAGGTTGTGCGGCGGAATGTTGGTGGCCATGCCCACCGCGATGCCACCCGCGCCGTTGACCAGCAGGTTGGGGAAGCGCGCCGGCAGAACCTGCGGTTCGTTTTCCGCGCCGTCGTAGTTGGGCTGGAAGTCGACCGTGTCCTTGTCGATATCGGCCAGCAGCGAGTCCGCCACTTTGGCCAGGCGCGCTTCGGTATAGCGCATCGAGGCCGGCGGATCAGGGTCCATGGAGCCGAAGTTGCCCTGGCCGTCGATCAGCGGCAGGCGCATCGACCAATCCTGGGTCATGCGCGCCAGCGCATCATAGATCGCGCTGTCGCCATGGGGGTGATACTTACCCATGGTATCGCCCACGATGCGGGCGGACTTGCGATAGGGCTTGGTCGAAGTGAAGCCGTTCTCGTGGCTGGTCCACAGGATGCGGCGGTGGACCGGCTTGAGGCCGTCGCGCACATCGGGAAGCGCACGCGCCACGATCACGCTCATCGCGTAATCGAGGTAGCTGGTCTTCATTTCGTCGACGATGTCGATCCGCTGGAATTCGTGTTCCGGCGTGCCGGGGGTGGGATCGAGATTGGGTGTGTCGTCGCTCACGATGGTGGCTTTGTCGTTTCGTTGTCTGGAAAGAATTGCCCCTAGGCGCCTTTCGCGCAAAAGGCCAGCAAGCATGCCGTTTCCGACATATCTTGCGATCAGTTTTCCACACATGCGACAAGCTGCCTGAACGGCAGGACGAATTGCCATTCAATCCGCGTTCACGGCGTGGCACCTAATGTGCCAAGTGTTGCCAAGGGCGTCATTCCGCGCCACTAGCGCAGGGCCGACCAGGGTAAGCGGCATTGGACTGTGTTTGCCAAACGGCACGGGCAATGTCGGGGTCGAACAGGAGATACAAGATGCGCGGTTCTTTGTGGAATTCGGGTAAGGGCACGATTGCGCGCGCGGCTGTGGCCGTTGCGCTGGCGAGTGGCCTTGGCATGGGCGCCATGGTCGCCCCCGCGATCGCCAAGGAAGCCAAGAAGGAAGAAGGCGGCGGCAATTCCAAGGAATTCGCGGCAGCTGCCGCGCCGTTCCAGAAGTCGTTCAACGATTGGCAGGCCACCAAGGGCAAGGCCGCCGATGCCGATTACAAGGCCGGCGCGCAAAAGCTGGTGTCGGAACTCGGTCCGGTGGAAACCGGCGCCAAGACGCCGCTCGACCGCCTGATCCTGGGCCAGTGGCAGCAGATCCTCGGCGGTGCGCTGGGCGACGGCGCCCTGCAGCAGAAGGGCCTGCA
Source organism: Novosphingobium rhizosphaerae (assembly GCF_050920675.1). Classification (NCBI taxonomy): domain Bacteria; kingdom Pseudomonadati; phylum Pseudomonadota; class Alphaproteobacteria; order Sphingomonadales; family Sphingomonadaceae; genus Novosphingobium; species Novosphingobium rhizosphaerae. The sequence goes on along the minus strand of NZ_CP137861.1, from coordinate 3,058,262 downwards.
GAACATGGCCGACAGCGGCCAGCTCGGCGCCGACAAGCAGCCGATGGTGCAGTATTTCCTGGGTGCCACGGCCTACCAGAACAAGGACTATGCCACCGCGACCAAGGCGCTCAAGGCAGCGGTTGACGCCAACTACAGCGAAGACAACGCGGCCGAACTGCTGGCCGATTCCTATGTCCAGCAGAACCAGCCGACGCAGGCGCTCGATGCGCTCAAGGCCGCAGTGGCCACCCGCAAGGCGGCCAACGGCACCGTGCCGGTCAGCTGGTACAAGCGTGGCCAGGTCATTGCCTATAACGCCAAGCTTGGCCCGCAGGCGATCGAATGGGGCCTGCTCTCGGTGACTGCCGATCCCACCCCGATCAACTGGCTGGGCGCTGGCCAGTTGACCCGTGAATTCAGCCAGTTCGGCAAGGAAGAATCGGTCGACCTGGGCCGTCTGTTCCAGCGCACCGGCGCGCTGGGCGTGGACAAGCAGTACACCGGCCGCGAATACGTCGAATACATCCAGGCCGCCGACCCGCGTCGCCTGCCCGGCGAAGTGCAGAAGATTGCCGAGCAGGGCGTGGCCGCAGGCGCGATCTCTGCTTCCGACCCGTTCGTGTCCGACGCGCTGAGCCAGGCGAAGGCCCGTATCGCCGCAGGCGACAAGGCCTCGCTGGGCGCGCTGGAGCGTGACGCGGCCAAGGCCGCCGACGGCAAGCTCTCGGCCATCACCGCCGACGCTTACCTCTCGTATGGCGAAGCGGCCAAGGCCGAAGCGCTTTACAAGGCCGCGCTGGCCAAGGGCATTCCCGCCCAGGCCGACAAGGACCGTGTGGAAACCCGCCTGGGCATCGCCTTGTCCGACCAGGGCAAGTACGATGAAGCCAAGGCCGCCTTTGCCACCGTCACCGGCGGCGTGCGCGCCCCGCTGGCCCAGTTGTGGACCCAGTATGTGATCACCAAGGGCGCCAAGTAAGCGTCCTTCGGGATTACCCGAAACGAGAAGGGCGGCTCCTTGCGGGGCCGCCCTTTTTCGTTGCGGGAATGGATCGCTTCAGGCCGCAGGGGTGAACGCGCCGGTTTCCTCGTCCAGCAGGTGCAGGATGCCGTCGGAAATGGCGAAGAACGCGCCGCGCAAGGTCAATTCGCCAGCGGCTTCCTTTTCCTGCACCCAGGGGAACGTGCGCAGGTTGGCCAGGCTGGCTTTGACGCCGGCCAGTTCCATGGCCCGTTCCGCAGTGCGGCCGGTGGTGCCGTGCTCGGCCACCACGGGCTTGCGCGCATCGTCCAGCAGCGAGATCCAGTCGGCCACGAAGCCGCCTTGGCCGCGGGCGGTGCCGGCCATTTCCTGGGTCAGCGCGGCGCGGCAGCCGCCGCACATGCCGTGGCCCATCACCACCACTTCCTTGACCTTGAGCACCTGGATCGCAAATTCCAGGGCGGCCGAAACACCGTGGTGCCCGGGCGTGGTTTCGAAGGGGGGCACCATGGCCGCCACGTTGCGCACCACGAACATTTCGCCAGGATCGGTGTCGAACACCTGGGCAGGATCGACGCGGCTGTCGGAGCAGGCGATGATCATCACCTTGGGCTCCTGACCTTCGCGCAAGCGCTCCCAGCGCTCACGATGCGGGGTCCAACCATTGTCACGGAAGCGGCGATAGCCGGCGATAAGCTGTTCCAGCTCGGGGGAAGTCGGGTTTGCCATGGCCAAAGGGCATGCCGTGTTCATTTGACACTTTCAAGTGCCCCAAGATGCGCCTATCTGCGCTGGCATGACCGACACTGCCAGCAACCGAGAGCCCATCCAGCCGCAGCGCACCCGCAAGCCTGACTGGATTCGCGTAAAGGCGCCCACCAGCAAGGGCTATGGCGAGACGCGCCAGTTGATGCGCGACTTGAAGCTCAACACGGTGTGTGAAGAGGCCGCGTGCCCCAACATCGGCGAGTGTTGGACCAAGAAACACGCGACGGTGATGATCCTGGGCGACGTGTGCACCCGCGCTTGCGCGTTCTGCAACGTCAAGACCGGCATGCCCCGCGCGGTCGATGCATCCGAACCAGGCCACGTGGCCGAAGCCGCCGCGCGCATGGGGCTAGAGCATATCGTGATCACCTCGGTCGACCGCGATGACCTGCCCGATGGCGGCGCCAGCCAGTTCGTCAAGGTGATCAAGGCGCTGCGCGAGCAGACGCCGCAGACCACGATCGAAATCCTCACGCCCGATTTCCGCAACAAGATGGAAAGCGCCGTCGCCGCCATCGTGGAAGCGGGGCCGGACGTCTACAACCACAACCTGGAAACCGTGCCCCGGCTCTATCCCACGATCCGCCCCGGCGCGCGCTATTACGCCTCGCTGCGCCTGCTCGAGCAGGTCAAGCGGCTCAATCCGATGATCTTCACCAAGTCGGGCATCATGCTCGGCCTGGGCGAGGAACGCCTGGAAGTGCACCAGGTGATGGACGACATGCGCTCGGCCCAGATCGACTTCCTCACCATGGGCCAGTATCTCCAGCCCACGCCCAAGCACACCAAGGTGATGGAATTCGTCACGCCCAAGGCCTTCGATGCCTATGGCGCGATCGCGCGGGCCAAGGGCTTCCTGCAGGTGGCGTCGAGCCCGCTTACCCGGTCGAGCTATCACGCCGGCGAAGACTTTGCCCAGATGCGCGCCGCGCGCGAGGCGCAGTTGGCCAAGGCGGCGGCACGTACCGGGGCCTGAAATGCCGCGCATTGCCGAACAGCGGCGGCTGCAATGGTCGCCGGAGCAGATGTTCGACCTGGTTGCCGACGTGCGCCGCTACCCAGAGTTCCTGCCCTGGGTGGTGGCCACGCGGATCAAGACGGACAGCGAAACCGAAATGGTGGCCGACATGCTCGTCGGTTTCAACGCGCTGCGCGAAAAGTTCACCTCGCGCGTGCGCAAGGTCGCGCCCGACCAGGCCCATAACGCCCGGATCGAGGTGGAATATCTCGATGGTCCGATGAAAAGCCTGTCCAACACCTGGGCTTTTCGCCCAGGCGAAGATGGCACCGGCTGCGTGATCGATTTCAACGTGGATTTCACGTTCCGCAACGCGCTGTTCGAAAAGCTCGCCGGCCAATATCTCGATCGCGCGTTCCGCAAGATGGTCGCCGCGTTCGAAACCCGCGCAGCCAAACTCTACGGCACCGAACAACCCGCATAACCGCCGCGAGAGGGGAGGAGGGCGCTAGCCCCTCATTCCTCGCCCGGCGGCAGCAACAGATCCAGCGCGCACAGCGTTGCCTGGTGGCGCACGGCGCTGCGCGTGCGGCATTGGTCGAACAGCCGCGTCTCGGCCATGATGTCTTCCGGGTTCTGCCCGCGTTGCGCGCGCGCGAACACCACGGTGCCCACCGGCTTCTGTTCCGATCCGCCATCGGGCCCGGCAATGCCGGTGATGGCCACGGCCACGTCGGCGCGCGAATGGGCAAGGGCGCCTTGCGCCATGGACCATGCGGTGGCCACCGAAACCGCCCCCACGGCATCGATCACGTCCATCGAAACACCCAGCACTTCGTGCTTGGCCTCGTTGGAATACGTGACGAAGCCACGATCGAGCACGGCCGACGAGCCGGCAATCTCGGTCAGCGCCGCTGCCACCATGCCGCCGGTGCAGCTTTCCGCCAGGGCCACGGTCCGGCCCAGGCGGCGATTTTCATCGATCACGCGCTGGGCCAGCGCCACGATATCGGGCGGGAGAAGGCAATCGGTTTCCGGGGGCATGATAGGGGTGCTTTCAGTTCTTACGGGGTTTCCGGGCACAGCGGCAGCCCGGATTTGCGGGGCTGGGTGCCCGGCTTGCGCGATGGCGTATCCACCATGCGGATAATGAAGGTAAACAATCCTGCGGTGTTTTCGGGCGGCAGCGGCGCGAGCAAGCGCGTCATTTGTTCCAGCGGCCGGCAATTCTCGGGCTTGAGCGCCTCGGTGACCATCTGCCCCAGCATGCCATCGGCAAAGGGTTGCAGCGCCTTGTCGGGCAGGTTGGCCATCTGGGCGATGGTCTTGTCCTGGTCGGTCTGCGCCAGCTTGATCAGCGCGGCCTTGGCGCGGGGCCAGGCCGCGGGCTTGGCCAGGGCATAGCGCTGCACCATGCCCTGGCCTTCACGCGCAAAGAACCCCTGCGGCGCCAGGTGCGGCGCGCAATAGGTCATCGCGCTGTCCATGACTGCGGGCAGGGCATAGGACACCATGGCATTGACATCAGCGGTTTCGAGGCAAGCCGGCGCGGCGGCCTGCGCGCATTGGCTGGCCAGCAGCGCGCCCAGCGCCAGGGTTGCGGAAGCGGCGCGGATCATCGCGGCACCACGGTGGCCACGGCCTGGGCGGCGATGCCTTCACCGCGCCCGGTGGTACCCAGGCGTTCGGTGGTGGTGGCCTTCACGCTCACGCGGTCTATCGGCAGGGCGAGGATTTCCGCCAGGCGGGCGCGCATTGCGGCCTTGTGCGGGCCGATCTTGGGCGCTTCGCAGATGATCGTCACGTCGACATGGGCGATGGCCTGGCCGCTCTGCGCCACAAGGGTGGCGGCATGGGCCAGGAAGCGATCGGACGAGGCGCCTTTCCATTGCGGATCGGACGGCGGGAAATGATCGCCGATGTCGCCCGCCGCGATCGCGCCCAGCAAGGCATCGACCAGCGCGTGGATCGCCACGTCGGCATCACTATGCCCCGCCAGGCCCTTGTCGTGGTCGATCTTCACCCCGCACAGCCACAGTTCCTCGCCCGCTACCAGGCGGTGGACGTCAAAGCCCATTCCAACGCGCGGATGAACAGACATGTCGGCACTCTCCAGATCGGCGGCAAAGGTCACCTTGCGCAGCGCCTCGTCTCCCGGCACCAGCGCGACGGGCAGGCCGGCGGCATCGGCCACTTGCGCATCGTCGCCCGCTTCGGCGGCGCCACCCCCGGTGTTGGCGGTCCAGCCACGATGCGCGGCCAGGATGGCAGGATAATGAAAGGCCTGCGGCGTCTGCACGCGATAGAGCCCGTCACGCTCCACCGCCGCGTGGCGCAGGCCATCGGTGCCGCGCACCACGCTGTCGACCACGGGCAGCACGGGAATCGCCCCGGCCACGTTCTCCAGCGCCGCCAACAGTCCATGGATCACAACGTGGGGCAGGACAGGCCGGGCCGCATCGTGGATGAGCACGCGCGCGGGTGCATCGTCCACCAGCGCTTCAAGCGCCAGCGCCACCGATTCCCGGCGGGTGCTTCCACCCTGGACAAGGGCGACGCCGGGCAAGCCCTGCAGGGCATTGCCTGCCGCCTCTTCCCAGCCCTGCGGGATCGCCACCACGATCGGCGCCACGCCGGCTCCGATCAGGGATTCCACGCTGTGGCGCACCAGGGGCTTGCCGTGCCAAACAGCGAACTGCTTGGGCACGCTGCCGCCCGCGCGCAGGCCCTTGCCCGCCGCCACCACGATTGCGGCGGTTGCAGGTGCTTTGGTTTCGGTTGAAAGGGGAGGGGCAGGGTTCATGCGAGGTGCGCCTCTACCAGCAGGGCGGAGCGAAGCCAAGCGGCGCTTGCGCTCGCCCGGATAGCCCGCTTGCCCGGCGGGGCGTCTTGGACTATAGGCTGCCTGTTTTTTAGGCAGTTATACGCAGATCATGACCCAGGTTCCCGTTCCCCCCGTTCTTGCCCCGCTCGACGTCGGCCCCGTGCGCATTGGCTGCCCGGTGGTGCTGGCGCCGATGACGGGCGTGTCCGATCTGCCGTTCCGCCTGATGGTGCGGCGCTTCGGTTCGGGCCTGAACGTCACGGAAATGATCGCCAGCCCCGCTGCGATCCGCGAAACACGCCAGTCGATCCAGAAATGGGCCTGGCACCCGACGGAAGAACCCGTTTCGATGCAACTGGTCGGCTGCGATCCCGAACAGATGGGCGAGGCGGCCAAGCTTTCCGAAGATCGTGGCGCCGCCATCATCGACATCAACATGGGCTGCCCGGTACGCAAGGTGGTCAACGGCTATGCCGGCTCTGCCCTGATGCGCGAAGTGCCGCTGGCCTCCCGCCTGATCGAGGCGACGGTCAAGGCGGTCAAAGTGCCCGTCACGGTCAAGATGCGCATGGGTTGGTGCCATGACAGCCTCAATGCCCCCGAACTCGCGCGCATCGCGCAGGATCTGGGCGCGCAGATGATCACCGTCCACGGCCGCACCCGCAACCAGATGTACAAGGGCAGCGCCGACTGGGCTTTCGTGCGCAATGTGAAGGACGCGGTGACGATCCCCGTGGTCGTCAACGGCGATATCTGCGGGATCGAGGACGTGGCGCAGGCCGTGGCGCAAAGCGGCGCCGACGGCGTGATGATCGGGCGCGGCGCCTATGGCCGGCCCTGGCTGCTCGGCCAGGTCATGCACTGGCTGCAGACCGGCGAAGTGCGCCCCGATCCCACGATCGAGGAGCAGTACCGCCTGATCGTGGAGCATTACAACGCCATGCTCGAACACTATGGCCCGGTGACCGGCGTCAACATGGCGCGCAAGCACCTGGGCTGGTACACCAAGGGGCTGCCGGGCTCGGCTGAATTCCGCAATCGCGTCAATTTCATCGACGACGCGGCCGACGTGCTGGACAATCTCGAAGCGTTCTACGCGCCGCTCCACACCCGCGAAGCGGCATGACCCAAGGCATGGACCGCACCCGTGCCGAACATCTGGTGCGGCCCGATCCCAAGCGCATGATCGCCAGCTTTCCGCTGGCCGTGCTGCTGTTGGCGCCCGACATGACGATTTCGGCGGTCAACCCGGCGGCGGAACAGTTGCTGGGGCAAGGCGCGCGGCGCGTGGTGGGCAAGGCCCTGGCCGACATTCTCGCGTTCGAGGAACCCTTGATCATGAGCCGCCTGGCCGATGCCGAAACGCATCTGGTGGCGCGGCGCGTGCGCGTGGGCCTTGGCGGGAAAAGCCCACGGGCGCTCGATGTCATGACTGCGCCGGTGCAGCATCATCCCGGTTGGCAGATGCTGGTGCTGCATGAAATGAGCGGGGTCGAAGGCCTTAGCGACGATGTGCCTGGCGTTGGCGGCGGCGAGACCGGCGCCCTGCGCGCGCCCGAGGTCTTGGCGCACGAAATCAAGAACCCGCTGGCCGGCATCCGTGGCGCGGCGCAGTTGCTGGATCGCAAGCTGGGCGAGGCCGATCGCGCGCTGACCGGGCTGATCACGGCCGAAGTAGACCGCGTCGCCAAGCTGATCGATCACATGCAATCGCTTTCCCGCCGCATTCGCGAACCGGCAGTGCCGTGCAACCTGCACGAGGCGGTGCGCCGCGCCCAGGCGGTGATCGCGGCCAGCGATCCCGGCGCGGTGCTGGTGCACGAGGAATTCGATCCTTCGCTGCCGCCCGTCACGGCCAATCCCGATGCGCTGGTGCAAGTGCTGCTCAACCTCATGACCAACGCGCGCGAGGCATGCGAAGGCCAGGCCAACCGCCGAATTGTCGTGCGCACACGCTTTGCCAGCGGCATCCAGGTGCATTCCCGTGCCGGCAAGCCGCTGCGCCTGCCGATCGAAGTGCGCGTCAGCGACAATGGGCCAGGCATCGACCCCGCCCTGCGCGATCACATTTTCGAACCCTTCGTCACGGCCAAGAAGAACGGGCAAGGGCTGGGCCTGGCCTTGGTGCAGAAACTGGTGCGCGAAATGAACGGCCGCATCACCCACGATCGCGACGAGGCTGGCGGATGGACTCACTTCCGCCTGCACCTGCCCGTTGCGGGCACCGTCCAGAGCGATTGAGGCCATGAAAGAATCCATTCTCCTGGTTGAGGACGATTCCTCGATCGCCATCGTCATCACCGCCGCGCTGGAGGCGGAGGGCTTTCACGTCGATCGCTGCGACAGCATTGCCGGGCGCGATTGCCTGCTGGCCGGCAAGGCCTATGGCCTCATGTTGACCGACGTGATGCTTACCGATGGCGATGGGATCGAAACCTTGCCGCCGGTGCGCGCGGCGTTCCCGCGCATGCAGGTGATCATCCTCTCGGCCCAGAACACGCTCGATACCGCAGTGCGCGCCAGCGACACCGGGGCGTTCGAATATTTCCCCAAGCCGTTCGACCTGGAAGAACTGGTGCGCACGGTGCGCCAGGCGCTCGGCGCGCTCGACGGTGGCGACCTGCCCGATGCGGCGGACGACCTCGGGCAGGGCCTGCCGCTGGTGGGCCGCAGCCCGGCCATGCAGGCGGTCTATCGCATGATCACGCGCGTGTTGCGCAACGATCTGACCGTGCTGATCTTGGGCGAATCCGGCACCGGCAAGGAACTGGTGGCAGAGGCGATCCACCAGCTGGGCAATCGCCGCGACGGCCCGTTCGTGGCCGTCAACACTGCCGCCATTCCCCACGAACTGATCGAGAGCGAACTGTTCGGGCACGAAAAGGGCGCCTTCACCGGCGCGGTGGCGCGCCAGATCGGCAAGTTCGAACAGGCTGCGCGCGGCACCCTGTTCCTCGATGAAATCGGCGACATGCCGCTCGAGGCTCAGACCCGCCTGCTGCGCGCGCTGCAATCGGGGCGCATCCGGCGCGTGGGCGGGACCGAGGAAATTGCCCTCGATTGCCGGATCATCGCGGCCACAAACCGCGATCTGGTGCCGATGATCGCCGCCGGCACGTTCCGCGAAGACCTTTATTACCGCCTTGCCGTGGTCCCGATCGAGCTGCCCCCGCTGCGTGACCGGGCCGACGATGTGGAGGCGCTGTCGCGCCATTTCCTGGCCCGCGCCGCCACGGAAGGCCTGCCCCGTCGGCAGCTTTCGGCAGCCGGCGCCGCCTTGCTGGCACGACAGCCCTGGCGCGGCAACGTGCGCGAACTGCGCAATTTCATCTTCCGCCTGGCCCTGCTGGCGCGCGACGACGTGATCGACGACGCCACGATCGAGCCCTTGCTGGCAGCCGATAGTGGCGCTGCCCGCACCGCAGAAGGGGAAGGGGGCAACCCGGCCAGCGCCCCGGCCGATTTCGCCGCCGCGCTCGAGGCTTACCTGGCCCAGGCGCGGCCGGAGCCGGGCATGCTCTATGATGCCGCGCTGGCCGCGTTCGAGCGGCCGCTGTTCCTCCATGCGCTCGCGCAGACCGGCGGCAACCAGCTGCGCGCCGCACAATTGCTGGGGATCAACCGCAACACCTTGCGCAAACGCCTGGTCGATCTGGGCATCGCGCCCGAGGATGCGCTGGGTGGCCGCTGAGCGGCGATACGGCGGGGCAAGCTGTCACAAAAACACTTGCAATTTTGCAACAGCGGCGTTGTAAAGGCGCCACGATGGTCGCAATTGCAACACGTTCGGGCAAACGCCTGCCGCGCTGGTGGCGCCGGCTGCTGGTCGCCCTGCGGCGTGCCAACGTGTTCCTGCTGTTGGAAATGACCGCCGGAACGGCGCTGATCACGATGCTTGCGGTATCGTGGCAGACGGTCAGTGCCAATGGCGCGGCCAACCAGTTGCTGCCCGCGCGGCTCACTTCGGTCTTGCTGATCGGTTCGCTCGTGCCGGCCATGGCGCTGATCGTGCTGGCCGGACGCCGCCTGGCGCTCGCCCGCGCGGCGCGCAGCGGCCTTGGCACCAGCGGGCGCCTGCACGTGCGCCTCGTCTGGCTGTTCTCGCTGATCGCGGCCATTCCCACCCTGCTGGTGGTGATCTTTGCCTCGCTGCTGTTCCAGTCCGGCGTGGAATTCTGGTTTTCCAACGATTCCCGTGGGATGCTGGAAAATGCCAGCAGCCTGGCGCGCGGCTACTATGCCGACAAGCTGCGCGACGTGGGGCGTGAAAGCGTCGCCATGGCCGGAGACGTGCGTGGTTATTTCGACCAGGCACCGATCACCAGCCAGGATTTCCTCGCCGGCTATTCCTGGCAGGTCTACAGCCGCAAGATGGACGAGAGCGCGATCATCGAACGCGCCCGCGACGGCACCTTGCGCACCGCCGCCATCGTCGATCCCAACGTCAAGGACGATCGCGAGCGCATCACCCCCGACGAGTTGAAGAAGCTCGACGCCGGCGAGCAGGTGGTGGTCAAGGCTTCGGCCGAGCGCATCGAGGCGGTCACCACGATCGATCACCAGCGCGGCATCTACCTTTACGTCGCCCGCAATTCCGACAAGCTGGCCCTCAACCAGTTCGAGCGCGCCAAAAGCGTGCTGAGCGCCTATGACGTGCTCACCCGCAGCGCGCGCGCCATCCAGCTGCGCTTCAACGTGGCACTGTTCATCATCAGCCTCGCGCTGGTGGTGCTGGCGGTGTGGGTTGCGCTGCGCTTTGCCGATCGCCAGGTTGCCCCGTTGATCGAACTGGTCAAGGCCGCGCGCAGCGTGGGCAGCGGCAACTTTGCCATGCGGGTGGCGCCGGGCAAGGACGTGGACGAAGTCGGCATGCTGACCCGCGCGTTCAACCGCATGACCGCGCAGCTCGAAGGGCAGACCCAAGCCCTGGTCAACGCCAATGCCCAGCTCGACGTGCGCCGCGTGTTTATCGAAACGGTGCTGGAATCGATCACCGCGGGCATCGTTTCGGTCGGCCCGGACGGCACGATCCAGCTGATGAATTCCTCGGCGCAAAAGCTGCTGCTCGAAGATCCCGGCGTTTCGGCCGACGGCCGCCCCCTGGCCGAAATCGCGCCGCAGATCGCGCAACTGGTGGCGAACGGCGAAAGCAGTGGCATCGTGCAATATGCGCGCCAGGGGGACTTGCTCACCCTGGCGGTCAAGGCGCGGGCCGATCGCCACGGCCACGTGATCACCTTCGAGGATATCACCCGCCAGTTGATCACCCAGCGCCGCGCGGCCTGGTCAGACGTGGCCCGCCGCATCGCGCACGAAATCAAGAACCCGCTCACTCCGATCCAGTTGGCCACCGAGCGCCTGAAGCGTCGCTATCGCCGCCAGATCCTGACCGATCCCGAACTGTTCGAGGAATTGACCGCGACGATCATCCGCCAGGTGGGTGACTTGCGCAAGATGGTGGACGAGTTCTCCTCCTTCGCGCGCCTGCCCAAGCCGGTGTTCCGCAGCGAGGACGCCAGCGACCTTGTGCGCCAGGCCCTGTTCCTGCAGGAAGTGGCCCATGCCGACGTGACGTTCACGTTCTCCAGCGAGGCCGCTTCCGTCCCGTTCCAGTGCGACCGGCACCAGTTCGGCCAGGTCATGACCAACGTGCTCAAGAACGCGGTCGAGGCGATTGAGCAACAGCGTGCCAAAGCCGCTGATCTCGATTATCGCGGTCGTATCGCGGTGCTGCTCGATGACGATGCCACATCGGTCACGGTCACCGTGATCGACAATGGCGTGGGCCTGCCGGTGGAGCGGGAACGCATCCTCGAACCCTATGTCACCACCCGTGAAAAGGGCACGGGCCTTGGCCTCGCAATCGTCAACAAGATTGTCGAGGAACATGGCGGCGACATGGCCTTTGCCGCCGAACCGGCGGGCGGCACGCGCGTCACCATGCGCTTCGCCCGCGATCCCGTGGCCCAGGCCACAATCCCTGCAACGGCGCCACCGGGCGAAACGGTGACCGCCACGCAACACTGATCCCCTGCCAGACCACAGGATTCCACCAGACTTTTCCACAGGACCAATACTTCCCATGGCTCTCGATATCCTCATCGTCGACGATGAACGTGACATCCGCGAACTGGTTGCGGGGGTGCTCAGCGACGAAGGCTATGGCTGCCGATTGGCCGCCGACAGCACCTCTGCGCTCGCTGCGGTTGACGAACGGCGGCCCAGCCTGGTGCTGCTCGACGTGTGGCTGCACGGCAGCCCGATGGACGGGCTGGAAGTGCTGGACGAGATCAAGAAGCGCGAGCCGGAACTGCCGGTGATCATCTTCTCGGGCCACGGCAACATCGATACCGCCGTTTCGGCAATCAGCCGGGGCGCCATGGATTTCCTGGAAAAGCCGTTCGAGGCAGAGCGTCTGTTGCTGCTGGTCGAGCGCGCGACCGAAACCGAGCGCCTGCGCCGCGAAAACCAGCGCCTGCGCCAGGGCTTCGTCGCTTCGGAGGAATTCACCGGCAATTCCGCCGCGATCAACCAGGTGCGCGCCACGCTGAAGCGCGTGGCCAATACCGGCAGCCGCCTGCTGATCACCGGGCCGGCCGGATCGGGCAAGGAAGTGGCCGCGCGCCTGCTGCACAGTTGGAGCCCGCGCGCACAGAACGCGTTCATCACGGTCAATTCCGCCCGCATCACGCCCGAACGCTTTGAACAGGAACTGTTCGGCGAGGAAGCCGATGGCAAGCTGGTGCGCGCCGGCCTGCTGGAAATGGCCGATGGCGGCACCCTGTTTCTCGACGAAGTGGCCGACATGCCGCCGTCGAGCCAGGCCCGCATCCTGCGCGTGCTGACCGAGCAGGCCTTTGTGCGCGTGGGTGGGCATCGCCAGATCCGCGTGGACGTGCGCGTCGTTTCGTCCTCGTCCCGCCCGCTGGAAAAGGAAATTGCCGAGCGGCGTTTCCGCGAAGACCTGTTCTACCGCCTCAATGTCGTTCCCGTGACGATCCCGCCACTGACCGAGCGGCGCGACGATATTCCCGCGCTGGTCGACCATTTCTTCACCCGCTATGCCAGCGAGCAGGGCGTTTCCCCGCCGGGCATCACGCCAGAGGCGATGGCCGCGCTGCAAAGCTATGATTGGCCCGGCAACGTGCGCCAGCTGCGCAACGTGGTGGAACGCACGATCATCCTCACCCCGCGCGAGCGCCTGGCCCGGATCGAGGCCGACATGCTGCCTGCCGAAATCGTTTCGACCCGCCTGGGCAACGAAACCGGCACGTCTGCGCTGATGGGCGTGCCGCTGCGCGAGGCGCGCGAGAATTTCGAGCGCGAGTACCTCAAGGTGCAGATCCGCCGCTTTTCCGGCAACATTTCCAAGACCGCCAGCTTCATCGGGATGGAACGCTCGGCCCTGCATCGCAAGCTCAAGCTCTTGGGCATGGCGGAGCGGCGCGACGACGAGGACGAAGACTGAATTTCGGTTCTGTCGCTCGCGGCTTTTACGCATAAGCGAAGGTTTGCGACAAAAACCCGGTTTACGCGGACGCGAAGCGGCCATAAGACAAGGATCGAACCCGGCTTGTGGCCATTGTGGTGTCATCTTGCACCGCAATGATCATGGGCCAGATCGCGCAGCCTCAAGAAGGCCCGCCAATATAACGGAGTCACGCGAAATGACCGGAAAGACACTCTCCGCACGTCCCCGCGCCAAGGCAGAAGCCGCCCCGGCCGAGACCACGGCCAGCGCGCCTGCATCGGCGCCTGCTGCATCGGCCCCCGCTTCTTCGGGTGGCGCGGTGAAGGGCCAGAACCTTCAGGACGTGTTCCTCAACCACCTGCGCAAGAACAAGATTCCCGTCACCATGTTCCTGGTGAAGGGCGTCAAGCTGCAGGGTATCGTCACCTGGTTCGACAACTTCTCGATCCTGCTGCGCCGCGATGGCCAGTCGCAGCTGGTCTACAAGCACGCGATCTCCACGATCATGCCGGGCCAGCAACTGTCGGTCGCGCACTTCCAGAGCGGCGGGGACGACAACGGCAAGAAGCGCCTCCTGCAGGAAGTGTTCCTGTCCAGCGTGCGCGATGCCGGCGTCCAGGTCACGATGTTCCTGGTCAACGGCGTGATGCTGCAGGGCAAGGTTGCCGCCTATGATCTTTTTTGCATGTTGCTGGAACGCGAAGGCTATGTGCAGCTTGCATACAAGCACGCCGTCTCGACGATCCAGCCTGCCGGCCACGTCGATCTGACGGGTGACTGGGAAGGCGAAGCGAACTGAGCACGTTTGAATTTGGTCGCAACGCGGGTGACATCGAAGGCGAAGTCAGCCGCGGTGCGCGCGCCATTGTCGTTCTGCCCGATATTCGCCAGCGCGGCGGCTTGGGCGAAGACGCCGAAGCGCGCCTGGAAGAAGGGCAGGGCCTGGCCCGCGCCATCGGTATCGACGTGGTCGATGCCTTTATCGTGCCGATCCGCGCCGTGCGCCCCGGAACGCTGTTCGGGGAAGGGCAGGTGGAACGCCTGGCCGTCAGTATCGCGCAGAACGAGGCCGAGCTGGTCATCGTCGATGGCTCGCTGTCGGCAATCCAGCAGCGCAACCTGGAAGACAAGCTCAAGCGCAAGGTGATCGACCGCACCGGGCTGATCCTCGAAATCTTCGGGGAACGCGCCGCCACGGCCGAAGGGCGCCTGCAGGTGGAGCTTGCCCACCTCGATTACCAGGCCGGCCGTCTGGTGCGTTCGTGGACTCACCTTGAGCGGCAACGCGGCGGCTTCGGCTTCCTGGGTGGTCCCGGCGAAACCCAGATCGAGGCGGACCGGCGGATGATCCGCAACCGTATGGGCCGCCTGCGCCGCGAACTTGAGCAAGTGCGCCGCACGCGCGGATTGCACCGCGAGCGGCGCCAACGCGCGCCTTGGCCGGTGATTGCCCTGGTTGGCTATACCAATGCCGGCAAATCCACGTTGTTCAATCGGTTGACCGGGGCAACGGTGATGGCGGAAGACCTGCTCTTCGCCACGCTTGATCCCACGATGCGGGCGATCCGCTTGCCGAGCGTGGAAAAGGCCATCTTGTCCGACACCGTCGGCTTCATTTCCGATCTGCCGACCCAGCTTGTCGCCGCGTTTCGCGCAACGCTGGAAGAAGTGACCGCCGCTGACGTGATCGTGCACGTGCGCGATATCGCCAATCCGGCGGCCGCGCAGCAGAAAGCCGAAGTGGAAGAAATCCTGGCCGATCTGGGCGTTATCGGGGAAGGGGGCAGCAATATCCCCATCGTCGAGGCATGGAACAAGTGGGATCTGCTATCGACCGAGGACCGCGAGACGCGCGAGGCGATCATTGCCCATGCCGTGCCCGAACAGCCCGTCGTGCCGATTTCGGCGGTGACCGGGGAAGGCGTCGATGCGCTGCTCGACGTCTTGAGCGAACTGCTCACCGGTGGCGCGCAAGTGCTGGAACTGACCGTGCCGGTGGCCGATGGCCAGCGCCTGGCCTGGCTTCACGCCCATGGCGAAGTGCTGAGCGAGGAAGCGAACGAGGACCAATCGGCGCTGCGCCTGACGGTGCGGCTAAGCCTGGCTGATATCGGCCGTTTCACCACGCTCTGAGGCTTTAACCGCCTGCCACAAGGCTTCCTGGCGGTCGAGGTCGAGTGTCGCGAACTGGCCGCCGGCCAGGGCTTCCATAGCGCGAAAGCGCCGCTCGAACTTGGCATTGGCGCGGGCCAGCGCGTCCTCGGGTGCGATGCCGTTGGCGCGCACCGCGTTGACGGCGGCAAACAGCAGGTCACCGGCTTCCTCCAACTTGTGCGCCTCGCTCTGTGCGGCGGCCAGTTCATCCAGTTCCTCGATGACTTTGGCTGCCGGGCCTGCCAGATCAGGCCAATCGAAACCGACACGGGCGGCGCGCTTCTGCAGCTTTTCCGCGCGCATCAGTGCCGGCAGCGCCAGGGCCACGCCGTCCATCGCGCTCTGCTCGCCCTTGGCGGCGCGCTCGGCCGCCTTGCGATTTTCCCAGCGCTCCTCGCGCGATTGGCCTTCATCGTCTTCACCGCCAAAAATGTGGGGATGGCGCGCTTCCATCTTGTCGGCGATGGCCGCCGCTACGTCATCAAAGCGGAAAAGGCCGGCCTCCTGCGCCATGCGGCTGTGGAACACCACCTGCAACAGCAGATCGCCCAGTTCCTCGCGCAACGCCGCCATGTCGCCACGCGCGATGGCGTCGGCCACTTCATAGGCTTCTTCGATCGTGTACGGCGCGATCGTCGCGAAATCCTGAGCGAGATCCCACTCGCAGCCTTGCTGCGGATCGCGCAGGCGGGCCATGATTGCCAGCAGGCGATCGAGCGCGGGAGAACCATTGGTGACCGGTTGGGAGAGCGTCGTCATGGGTGCAAATCCTACTGCGAAGGGCGGCCGATGTCACCCATGCGCAGCGGGTTATCTATGATGGATAAGATGTATTATGTAAAATGAAGGACAGCCATCACGCGGATCAACGCTGGGTGACCCAGTCATAAGCCAAGGCCGTCAGCACGATGATCACGATCCAGATCAAGGCCATCTGCGCCCTGGCGCCCCATGCCACACGGCGAAAGGCGCCGTGGCGAGACACGAGGACCAAAGCCATGGCCAAGCCGATCAACGCAACGATGCGATCTGGCGTGATCATGGCATGGCGCTCACAGGGTGATCTCCAATCCGTCATAGCCAGGCTGGACGTGATCGGGCGTTTCTGCGCACAGCGCGCGATAGTCCATTGACTTGTCGAGATGCGTCAGCACCGCCTGGCTGGCACGGCATGCTTCCACCAGTTCCAACGCCATGGCCAGATGCGCATGCGTGGGATGTGGCTGGCGCCGCAGGGCATCGACCACAAGCACGTCAACCCGATAGAACAGGTTGATCATCTCGGCATTTATTTCTGAAAAATCCGTGGCATAACCAATGGATTTGCCATTCTGGTCGAACCGGAAAGCAGTCGATTGCGCAGGTCCATGGTCCATCTGGCAATGGCTGATGCCGATGCCCGCCACCATCCGCACGCGATCGAGGTTATCGAGATTGCAGATCGTGTGATAGCCGTGCTGCCCGGCAAAGACATAGCCAAAGCGCTGCCGCAGCCGCCGCACGGTTTCATCGGCGGCATAGCCCGGGATCGGCGCGCCGCGGCCCATGCGCAGCGGACGCAGATCATCGATGCCGTGCGTGTGATCGGCGTGATCGTGCGTCCACACCACGCCGTCGATACGGTCGATCTCGGTGGCCAGTAACTGATGCCGCAAGTCGGTTGGCGTATCGACGAGGATGCGCGAACCGTCCGCACCCTCTACCACGATGGCCACGCGCGTGCGGCGGTTGCGCGGTTCGCCGGGGTCGCAATCGCCCCAGTCGTTGCCGATGCGCGGCACGCCGGTTGACGTGCCCGAACCCAGCATCACCAGCTTCATGCCGCCGGCCTTTCCGCCTTCACAAACAGCTTGAAGAAGTTATCGGTGGTCTGCGCGCCGAGTTGTTCCAGCGAAACGCCACGCAGGCCGGCCACGAAGGCCGCGGTATCGGCCACGAACGCCGGTTCGCATTTCTTGCCCCGATGCGGAATCGGCGCCAGGAACGGTGCATCGGTTTCCACCAGCAGCCGATCGTCGGGTATGGTCGCAACGAAGGCCTGCAAGTCCTTGGCGTTCTTAAACGTGACGATGCCAGAAATCGAGATGGTCAGGCCCAGATCCAGCACCGCCCGGCCAAATTCGGCCGTGGCGGTGAAACAGTGGATCAGCGCGGGGAAGGCCCCCTTCCCCATCTCCTCGGTCAGGATGCGCAACGTGTCATCTTCCGCATCGCGCGTGTGGATGATCAGCGGCAACCCGGTGTCGCGGGCCACGCCGATATGCACGCGGAACAGATCCTGCTGAACCTGGCGGTCGGAATGATCGTAATAATAGTCGAGCCCGGTTTCGCCGATACCGATCACCCGCGGATCGTGGGTCGCCGCCGCCAGCACGGCCGCGCCGAGATCGGCATGGCCATCTGCTTCGTGTGGATGGATGCCGACGCTCGCCCAGACATCCGCCTCGCGATGGGCGACGGCCACGACCGCCTCCCATTCGCGTTGCCGGGTGGAGATGTTGAGGAACCCGCGCACGCCGCGCGTGCGCGCTGCCTCCAGCGCCTCGGCCTGCCGGTCGACCAGCCCTTCGTAAATCAGATGGCAGTGGGAATCGATCAGCATCAGGCGCTTGCGCCTTCCTCGGCCGGCAGCTCCAGGCGCGGGAATGCGCCCACGGGCTGCGCCAGCGCTTCGCCGGTCGCCACGCGCTCCATGTACCACCCGGCATGGCCGAGGGCGCCAAAGCCGCGCTGTTCGGCCGGAATGCCGAGCTGGTCCAGCACCTTGCCGGCAGCAGTCGGCACCACCGGGGCAATGGCAATGGTCAGGTCGCGAATGGCCATGAACAAGGTAAGCAGCACGGCGCGCATTCGTTCCGGATCGGTCTTGCGCAGCGTCCAGGGCGCCTGCTCGTCGATATAGGCGTTGCAGGCAAAGACCGCGCGCATCCAGGCCTCGATCCCGGCCGAGAAGTTGAGCGCGGCAAACTCGCGCGGCAAATCCTCGGCGGCCGCACCATGTACGGTGGCCAACAGCGTGTCATCGGCCTCGGTGCTCGAAAACGTGTCGAGCTTGCCATCCATGTTCTTGAAGATCATGGAAAGCACGCGCTGCACCAGGTTGCCATAACTGTTGGCCAGCTCGGCATTGCAGCGCGTCACGATCGCATCGGGCGACCACGAGCCATCCTGCCCGAACGCCACTTCGCGCATGAAGAAATAGCGCACCGCGTCCACGCCAAACGTCTCCGCCAGCGCGATGGGATCGGTCACGTTGCCCAGCGACTTGGATTCCTTCTGCCCGCGATTGAGCAGGAAGCCATGGCCGAACACCTGGTGCGGCACCGGCAGGTTGGCGCTCATCAGGAAGGCGGGCCAGTAGATCGTGTGGAACCGCACGATGTCCTTGCCGATCAGGTGCAGATTTGCCGGCCAATACTTTGCAAAGGCATCAGTTTCTTCCGGCCAGCCCAGGCCAGTGAGATAGTTGGTCAGCGCATCGACCCACACGTACATGACATGGTTGTCGCTGCCCGGAACCTTCACGCCCCAGTCAAAGCTGGTGCGCGAGACCGAAAGATCGCGCAGCCCCTGCGACACGAACGCGATCATCTCGTTGCGGCGCGCCTCGGGCCGGATGAAATCGGGGTTTTCGGTATAGAGCGCGAGCAGCTTGTCCTGGTACTTGGATAGCCGGAAGAACCAGCTTTCCTCCACGGTCCATTCCACTGGCGTGCCCTGGGGCGAAAGCTTGGCTCCCCCTTCCCCTTCGACCAGCTCGCTCTCGTCGTAATAGGCCTCGTCCCGCACCGAGTACCAGCCTTCGTAGCGATCGAGATAGAGATCGCCGTTGGCTTCCATCCGCTTCCAGATTTCCTGGCTCGCGGTGTGGTGGCGCGGTTCGGTGGTGCGCAGGAATACGTCATAGTTGACGTTAAGCGCGTGCGCCATATCGATGAAATGCTGCGACATCTGGTCGCTCAGCTGCGCCGGCGTCAAATCCAGGTCGCGCGCCTTTTGCGCCATCTTCAGGCCATGTTCGTCGGTTCCGGTCTGCAGGCGCACGTCGCGGCCCATCGCCTTGTGGAACCGGGCGATCACGTCTGCGGCGATCGCTTCATAGGCATGGCCGATGTGCGGCTTGCCGTTGGGATAGGAAATGGCGGTGGTGATGTAATAAGGTTCGCCCATGGCGACAGTCGCTTCCTTCAGCGGGATGTTGCCCCCGCTCTAGTGCGAGCAGCGCGCGCCAGCAACCCGCCGATTTCCATAACCAGCAGCGCGGGCTCGAAGTTGTGCGTCGGCACTTCGCGCGCCAGCTCCACCAGATGCTGGTGCGCGGCAATGATCCTGAGGCGATTGTCTGCGCCTGCTTCCACCACCGCCTCGCCCAGCACGGTCCGCGCCGCCTCGATCGTTGCCAGCAGCCGCTCGCGATCCGGCCTTGCCCCCAGTGCCGCGCCCAGTTCGCCGCGCAGCGCCAGATCGGGATCGCCCTCGCGCAGGATACGGCGCAGCAGCGCGAGCGGGCGGCCCAGATCGTGCGCGGCAAACATCAATGCCGCCCCCGGCGAGCCATGCGCGACGGCAATCGCCGCACTGCGTGTCTCCGCGTCCAGTTCCGGCGCGGCCAATGAAACGGCTTCGTTCAATTCCTCGGGATCGAGCGGCCGGAACCGCAAGACCTGGCAGCGCGAGCGCACCGTGGGCAGCAGGCGGCCGAGCTGATGGACCACCAGCAGGAAGAACGTACCCTGGGGTGGTTCTTCCAAACCCTTGAGCAGGGCGTTGACTGCGCCTTTCTCCAGGTGGTCGGCCGCGTCCACGATCACCGCTCTGCGCGCGCCGAGCGTCGGCCGCGTGTGCAGGCGATGGAGCATCGTGCGGATCTGGTCGACATTGATGTTGCGCTTGCGCGCATAAGGGCGGCCTTCGTCGCGCTTCTTGGCCTCGTCATCGTTGGCGGGCAGCGGCTCCAGCAGCAGGATATCGGGATGCTGATGCGCGGGTGGTTGGCTCACGCCCGGCTCTGCCACCAGTTCGGCCGCTGCTTCCAGCGCGAAGCTGGCCTTGCCCAGCCCTTCGCGCCCGGCCAGCAGCCAGCCATGGTGCATGCGCTGCCCGGCCATCGCCGCGCGCCAGGTTTCCCACGGATGCTCGTGCCCGATCAGCATCACGCCGCCATCCACGGTGCCAGCACCGCCAGAATGCGCGTGGCGACCTGGTCGGGCGTGCCGAGTGCGGAAATGCGGGCAAAGCGCGCCGGTTCTGCCTGGGCAAAGCGATCGAACGCCTCGGCCACGCGGGCATGATAGGCCGCCTCGCGCCCGCCGATGCGGTCGGACACGCCCTGATCGCGCAGGGCACAGCGCGCGGCGGCTTCTTGCGCCGGCAGTTCGAGCAGGATGGTGCAATCGGGCAACAGGCCTTGGCTGCCGATCGCATGCAGGGCCATGACCTCCGCATCGGAAAGCCCGTTGCCGCCGCCCTGATAGGCGCGGCTGCTGTCGATGAAGCGGTCGCAGATCACCCATGCGCCGCGTTCCAGCGCCGGGCGGATCAACCGCTCGACATGGTCGGCCCGCGCCGCGGCGAACAGCAATGCTTCGGCCCTTGGCCCCCAATCCGCGCCCTGGGTGCTGAGCAGCAGGCCGCGGATCGCCTCCGCACCCGGCGTGCCGCCAGGCTCACGGGTAAGCAAGACCTCGATGCCATGGGCCGTCAGCGCAGCGGCCAGCAGGCGCGCCTGGGTGGACTTGCCCGCCCCTTCCCCACCTTCGAAGACGATGAAGCGGCCGGTGGAAGACATCGCGTTCACCGGCCCACCATTGCGGTGAACCCGTCGCGCAGACGGTCGAGCATGCCGCCCGCCGGCACCGCCTCGGCCGCGACCAGCGGCAGCCGCGCTTCGGGCTGGCCCGGAGCACGGACGATCAGCAGAGCCACGTCCTGCCCCTTGGCGATCGGCGCACGCAATGGCCCCTTGTAGCGGATCGACAGCGTGGGTCGCACTTTCTGCCCATGCGGCACCAGCATGGCGAGCGGACGCGCCGCCACCAGGCCAACACTCGCGACGGTGCCACCCTGCACCCGCGCGCTGCCCAGATGCGCACCGGGTGCGAACAGCGGCGTCTCGTCGAACGCGGCAAAGCCCCATTCGAGCAACGCGGCACCATCGCGCGCGCGGTCCTGCGGACGGTCATAGCCGCCAACCACCATCATCAACCGGCGGCCGCCGCGCTGGGCAGAGCCGACAAGGCCATAGCCGGCCTCGTTGGTGAAGCCCGTCTTTACACCATCGGCGCCCGGCACCGCGCCATAGAGCGGGTTGTGGTTGCGCTGCTTGATGCCGTTCCAGATCATGGTTTCATGGCCATAGAAGCGCCGGTAGAAATCCGGGTGGCGGGTGATCAGCGCGGTGCTGAGCGTGGCCAGGTCGGCCGCCGAAACATACGTGCGGCCCTCGTCCATCCAGCCATTGGGTGTGTTGTAGTGCGTGTCGCGCATGCCCAGCGCGCGGGCCTGTGCATTCATCAGCGCGGTAAAGCCCGGCACGCTGCCCGAAACACCCTCGGCCAGGACAACGCAGGCATCGTTGGCCGAAACCGTCACGATCCCTTCGAGCAGGTCGGCCACGCGCGTTTGGCTGTTGTTTTCCAAAAACATCGTGCTGCCCACGCGGTGCCACTGGCGAAACGTTTCGGGCCGCATGGGAAAGCTGGCGTCAAGCTTGAGCTTGCCCTGCTTTACCAGTTCGAACGCGACATAGCTGGTCATGATCTTGGTGAGCGAGGCGGGCACAAAGCGGCGGTGCGATTGCCGCTCGAACAGCACGCGCCCGGAATTGACGTCGATCAGCAGCGCGATCGGCGCCACCACTTCAGGCGGACGCGCCGGATCGGCCGAAACCTCCACATGGGGAGACCGGATCGCCTGGGCGGGCACGGCCGCGAACGCCGCAGCGACAGCGGCGGCGGCAACAGCAACGGAAAACAGACGGCGCAAGCAAAACCCCGAGTTTACGAATGGGCCAGAAAGCCAGGCAGCCTATGGCGCGCGCTGGATCTGCGCATCCGCATAGCCCGCCCGCTTCGCCTTGCCCAGTGCCGCCTTGGCCTGGTCTTGCGAAGCCGCACCGATACGGACCCGGAAGAACTTGCCGGCGGGCAAGACAGTGCCGCCCACTTCACGCGCGGCCTTTTCCGCATTGGCACGGGTAGAAAAGGCGCCGACCTGAACGGCATAGCCCCCACCCGTGCTGGCGGCGGCGGGCTTGGCTTCCGGTTTCGGCGCCGGCTTGGGCTCGGGCTTTGCCGCCGGAGCGGGTTTGGCGACGGCTGGCTTGGGCGGAACCGGCGCTGAAGCAGCCGGCTTTGGCGGCGCAGCCACCTTGGGCGGGCTTGCCACCGGGCTCGGCAATGGCGGCCGGGGTGCCGGCATCGGCGTGGTGTTGCGGGTCGTAACCGGACGGGCCTGTGGCGCGCTGGCCGGGCTCCCCGGCCGCGGCGCCGTGGGCACGGGCGGTTGCGCTGTCGGCGCCGTGCCTGCCAAAGCGGCGGCCAGCACTTCCGGCCGCGGGTCTGCCGGTGGCAGGATGCCCAGCTTGCGCTTGAGCGCGGTGAGCAGGCCTGGCGGCGTATCCATGCGCTGCGGGGCATGCTGCCCGTTGCGGAGCAGCGCACGCTCCACTTCGGGTGGGTTCACCCGCCGCACGCGCACGGGCGCATGCGCGCCGGTGAGGCCAAGCTGCGCGAGGGCGCCGGGCGACAAGGCCACCAGTCCATCGCCCTGCATCGGCCCGCGCCGTTCCAGACGCACCAGGATCGTGCGCCCGCTGTCGAGCGCGGTCACTTCCACATAACAGGGCAAAGGCAGCGTGCGGTGCGATCCGCTGATCCCACCCTCGCCCGCGCTATCGGGCACGGCATAGCCGACGGCATCGTAATTGAGCGTGTCGGCGGGCGTATAGGTCACGCCGTCCACGGCGAAAGGCGCGCCCAGCACCATCGGATAATCCGCCGCCGGTCCAGAGAGCGGCTGGGCCGCAGCAGTGTGAACCAGGCCGCCAAAAGCCAGCAACGGCGTGGCACAGGCAGCGGCGATCAGGGCGGTCCTAAACAAGGCCGGGCGGCTAGCGGCTGATTTCATCGGCGAGCAATCCCACGGAAAGGGCGTAGAAGTTCGAGCAGTTGTAATCGAGGATGACCCGATAATTTCCGGTTAGCAAATAGGCAGTCCGCCCTGGCCCGTCCGGCTCGAAAAACGTCGCCAGTGTATCATCGCCGGCAGGCCAATAGCCTGCTTGTGGCACGATGCCCAATGCACGCCACTCGCGCACGGTCCGCCAGCGGCTGTGGCGGGCAAAGACCTGCGGGCAACGCGGGCTGGCCAACGTGGTGCCCAGGCTCGTGCGATCGAGCCCGGCCGGCGCCGTCACCGCAAATCCCCAGGGCTCGCCCGGCCGCCACCCGGCATCGCGGAAATAGTTGGCGATCGAGGCCAATGTATCGGCCCGGCTGGACCAGATATCGGCCAGCCCATCGCCATCGGCATCCTGCGCCACGCGCAGATAGACACTGGGCAGGAACTGCGGATTGCCAAAGGCGCCGGCCCAGCTGCCCACCAGTTTCTGCCGGGGCACGCCGCGATCGATCATCTTGAGCACGGCGATGAATTCATCGGCAAACAGATCGCGCCGACGCCCTTCATAGGCCAGCGAGGCCAGCGAGCGCGGCAGATCGAAATCGCCGGTATAGCTGCCGAAATTGCTTTCATGGCCCCAGATCGCCAGGATCACCGGCCCGGGCACGCCGTAACGGCGGGTGATGGCGGCAATCTGCTGGCCCGATTCGGCATAGATGCGCTGCCCCTTGGCAATGCGCCCGGCATCGACATGGCGGCGGCGATAGGGCTCGAACGAGGGGATTCCGCCGGTGGACGGTCCGCCGCCGGGCTGGCTGCGATCGAACGCAATCACGCGTGGGTTGAACGTGAGCCCCGGCAGGACGCTGCCGATGGTCTGTTCACGCACGCCGGCCCCGCGCGCCTTGGCCGCCAGCAGTTGCAGATACCCCTGGAAGCCGGCTTCCTCGCTGTCTTGCGCCACGGCTGGGCCACCCAATGCCGCCAGCACCAGGGCCGCACCCATGGCCAGGCGCCGCCAGGCCTTGCGGCCGGCCGCGCGCCACGGTGCGGCACGAGAAAGGTTAACGCTTGAAACGAAAGGGATCGATTGGGCCATCATTGCAGGCTGTCTTGCATGCCTTGCCCGACAATGGAACACCCGCGCGCCGGGGTGATGCCCCAAGGCCGCCGAAAATCGGCCCGCCGGCGCATTTTGCGTGGATGGCCCGTGCAAAACCTCTTTGCGCATCGCGTGACAACCGCTATCGGCGGCGCGCCAGGAAGGGTGGCAGAGTGGTCGATTGCAGCGGTCTTGAAAACCGCCGATGTGCAAGCATCCGTGGGTTCGAATCCCACCCCTTCCGCCATTACCCCCCGCTCAGCCCCATGTCGCGCAGCGCGCGGCGGTAGAACATCGAGCTCATGTCGGCCGCCAGGTGCGCTTCGGCGGTAGGTTCGAGCGGGAGGCGCGCGGGCCATTGCGCTTCGACCATGGCCTTGTCTTCCTCGAACACCTGGCGGTTGAAATCATAGACGCCTTGCACCGGTTGGTCGGTGTCGAAATTGCGTGCGATCGGCACGAACAGACGCGTCTGCGTGGCCGACATCGGCGAGGCGGCATTCAGGATCACGAGGCGGTCGCTGCCGGGGAAATGCACTTCCAGCGTGGCAGTGAACGGCGCGTGGCAGCGGAAATGGCGCAGCCAGCGGAAGCCGGCAGGCGCCTTGTCCACCCCCTTGGGATAGTTGGCGACGTTGCTCCAATATTCTGCCTCGAACCCCTGGAGCGTGCGCCGGGGGCGATAGTCCGGCACCTGGGCATTGTCGGGATCGGCAAAGCTTTCGGTGTGGATGAAGGCGAAATGGGCAACGTCGAGGAAGCCTTCCATCTGCCGCCCGGCAGAGCCATGAATGTCGATCCATGGGCAGACGATCTGCTGGAAGCCAGGCTCGTCCCAATGCGGCACGGCGATGATCGCGTCTGGGCCGGGCTCCCCCGCCGCGGGATCGAGGCATGTCCACACCAGGCCAAAGCGTTCAACCGCAGGATAGGTGGCCAGGTGGAATTGCGCCGGGATCGAACGCTGCGGCTGGGCAGGAATGTGGACGCAGCGGCCAGCGGCGCCGAACGTCAGCCCGTGATACGGACATTCCACGCCCTGCCCGTTGGCACGCCCCATGCTCAACGGCACGCCGCGATGCGGACAACGATCGGGCGCGATGACGATGCCACCTTGCGCGCGATAGAGCACGAGCGGCTGGTCCAGCAGCTTGGCCTTGAGCGGCGCCTCGCCCACTTCGCGCGCCAGGGCGACGGGGTACCAGTGCTGCGCTAGGATCGCCCAGTCCTTTGGTGCGAAAGTGCAGCCGTGTGGCAGGGCCGGTTCATCTGGCGCGATCAGGGCGGTGGCCATGGGCGATACCTCGTTGAATTCCATGCGATGCAGCCATGATGCTGTCGAGCGCGCGTTCGATCAAACGCATTGATTCTGACGCAGCGTTGCAAAAATCCGCGCAGTCAGATCTCTTTTGGCAGCACCAGATTGAGCACCACCGAAATTACCGCCACCGGCAACACACCCGAAGACAGCAGGATGCGCGCGGTTTCGGGCAAATGGCCCAGCGCCTCCGGCTCCAGCTGAAGTCCGAGCGAAACGGACAGCGCGGTGCCGGCCACCAGCATGTTGCGCTGGTTCCAGGATACGCCCGAGAGCATGGCGAGCGCCGAGGATGCGACCATGCCGAACATCACGATCACCCCGCCGCCCAGCACTTCGATCGGGACGGTGGTGATCACCGCGCCGATCTTGGGCAAGAGGCCGCAGACGATCAGGAACACGGCGCCCAGCGTGACGACGAAGCGGCTCATCAGGCCCGACATGGCGATCAGGCCCACGTTCTGGCTGAAGGTGGTGTTGGGCATGGCGCCGAACAGGGCGGAGAGCGCGGTGCCCACGCCATCGGCAGCCACCGCGCCCATCACTTCGCGGTCCGTCGCCCGGCGCCCCGCCCCGTTTTCGCAGATCGCCTCGACATCGCCGATCGATTCGATCGAGGAGACGAAGCCGATCAGGCAGAAGCCGAGGATCGCCGAGGGAGAGAGTTCCCATCCGAAGGCGAGGAAGCGCGGCAGCATGGCCCAGTGCGCCTGGGCCACCGGCGCGAAATCCACCCGCCCCATGATCAGGGCCACGCCATAGCCGGCGAGCAGGCCGAGCAGCACCGCCGCAGTGGACAGCACGCCCTTGCCAAAGAACTTGAGGCCCAGAGTCACGAAGACCACCACCCCGGCCAGGAACCAGCTGGCCGGCGCGCCATAGGCCGGCTGCCCGCGCAAAGTGACGCCGCCAGCGGCATATTCCACGCCGACGCGCACCAGCGACAGGCCGATCATCAACACGACAAGGCCGGTGACCAGCGGCGGCAGGGCAAAGCGAATCGGGCCGACCAGGCGGCTGAGCCCGGCATGAAGCAGCCCGGCCAGGAACGCCGCCGTGGTCAGCGCGGCCATGCCTTCCACGCCCTTGCCGGCAACGATCGGGATCATCACCGAAATGAACGCGAAACTGGTGCCCTGCACCAGCGGCAGGCGCGCGCCGATCGGCCCCAGGCCCACGGTCTGCAACAGCGTGGCCACGCCAGCAAACAGCATGGCGGCCTGGATCATGTAGATCAGTGCCGACGGATCGGCCGAACCAAAGCCGAAGCCGGCCGCCCCCGCCACGATGATCGGCGGGGTGATGTTGGAAACGAACATGGCCAGCACATGCTGCACGCCCAGCGCCACCGCCATCGGCAGCGGCGGCACATAGGCAGGATCGCGGCGCTGCTCGGGCGTGAGACCGTCGCCGGTGGCGGCATCGGCCGGTGCCGCTTCGGGTAATGCTGCTGATGCCATCGCTGCTGCCTTCGCTTCCTGTGCCTATGCCATCAACCGAGCGAGCGCGGCCTGCGCGCCGGCCGCCACGCTTTGGCGCGAAACCCGCGCCAGTTCTCCATCACGCACGACCGCGCGGCCTTCGACGAACACGTCGCGCGGCCCCGGTGGTGGCGCGAGGACCAGCGCAGCGAGTTTGTCCCAACTGCCGCTCGATGCGATCTCGTCCACCGGCCAGATCGCCAGGTCGGCGCGCTTGCCCGCGGCCAGTTGCCCGCAATCATGCCGGCCCAGGATCTGGGCGCCGCCACGCGTCGCCATGCGCAAGGCTTCGCGCGCGGAAAGCGCCCCTGCCCCGCCGTTCACGCGCTGGAGCAGCATGGCCTGGCGCGCTTCGGCCAAGAGGTTGCCGCTGTCGCTGGAAGCGGAGCCATCGACGCCGAGGCCAAGCGGCACCCCTGCATCCAGCATGGCGCGCACCGGTGCGATGCCCGAGCCAAGGCGGCAGTTGGAGCACGGGCAATGGGCCACGCCCGTGCGGGTGCGGGCAAACAGGGCGATTTCGGCCGCATCGAGCTGCACGCAGTGGGCGTGCCACACGTCTGGCCCGGTCCAGCCCAGGCTTTCGGCATAGTCCCCCGGCCGGCAGCCGAATTTCTCCAAGCTGTAGCGCACGTCGTCAGCGTCTTCGGCCAGGTGGGTGTGCATCATCACACCCTTGTCGCGCGCCAGGATCGCGGCATCGCGCATCAGTTCGCGGCTGACCGAAAACGGCGAGCATGGCGCCACGCCCACGCGGACCATCGCGCCATCGGCGGGATCATGGAACGCATCGATCACGCGCACCATGTCGTCCAGGATCGCCGGTTCGGGTTCCACAAGGCTGTCTGGCGGAAGGCCGCCCAGGCTTTCGCCCACGCTCATCGCCCCGCGCGTGGGGTGGAAGCGGATGCCGACGCCTTGCGCGGCGGCAATGGTGTCTTCCAGGCGCACACCATTGGGAAAGAGATAGAGGTGGTCCGAAGACAGCGTGCAGCCCGACAGCGCCAGTTCGGCCAGCCCCAGTTGCGTCGCTGCAAACACGTCGTCGGGGGTATAGCGCGCCCAGATCGGATACAGCGTCTTGAGCCAACCGAACAGCGAGGCGTCCTGGCAACCCGGCACCGCGCGGGTGAGTGACTGATAGAGGTGGTGGTGGGTGTTGACGAGGCCGGGCGTAACCACGCAGCCCCGCGCATCGATGATTTCGATGCCATCGAGCAGCGGGGCCAGATCGGCCGTGCTACCCACTGCCACGATCGCGCCATCGCGCCACACCACGCCGCCATCGGCGATTTCCGTTGCCGCATCATCCATCGTGGCCACGATATCGGCATGGATGACGGCCAGACTGCTCATTGCGGCGGCGCCTTGGCATAGCGCGGCCAATCGGCCAGCAGCGTGTCGACGACCTTGGAGCCCACCGTGTAAAGCGCTTCGAGCGAGGCGCGCATGCCCGAATAGTTCTGGTTTTCCTTGAGCAGGTATTCCGCCGGCGCTTCACCGGGTGGCGGCATCGTGAAATTGGATGCCCCACGCAGCACCATCACCCGGTTGCGATCGGCCCGGCCGATGCGCGCGAGATAGTCGATCGATTGGAACGTGCCGGTTTCCTCCATCGCGGAGGTGACGAACACACCCTTGCCCGCCGTCCAGAAGTCTACCCAATCGTGCGCCCAGTCGGTCATCTTGGCGCCGTGCCAGAACGTCATGGCCGCCAGGTTGTCGCCGGTCATGACCTTGGGTGGCGATTGCGCGGGCGCCATGCCGGCATAAGGCGCGCGGGCCGATGCCAGTTCGGCGCTGTCGGCCAGCTTGATGTCCTTGGTCAGGCCATAGGCCCAATCCGCCAGCTTGGGATTAAGCGCAAACATCTCGCCCTCGTCCGCCTGCTGCGGACGCTTGTCACCAGGACCATTGGAGTGCAGCGCAAAGTAGCCGCTTTTCCAGTCGGCGGGAATTTCGCGGGCGTCGATCTCGTGCGCCAGGTCGCCATCGACGAGGTAATGCGCCCAGACGGCGGAACCGATGGTGGCCTGGTGTGGATCGACCCCGGCGATACCCGCCACCAGCCAATAGGCGTGGGAAAGATCGAACCGCTGGTCGAGCCCGAGGGCCAGCGTGGCGGTCGCCGAGCGGATCGAGCCCATGCCGGTTACCATGCCCAGGATCTGGCTCTGCGGGTTGTAATAGAGATCGTGGTGCGATTGTGGAAACGGAATACGCACGTCGAGCTTGCGCCGCTCGCGCCAGAACTGGAATTCGCCCGGCGCGTCGCCGGTGTCCTGGCCAACCTCGAACATGGTCACGATCACGACCTTGACCGGAAACTTGGCAGCGCAAGGCCCACCGGGTGCGCAGCGCAGTGCGGCCGAGACAGCGGGGGGCACCGAAGGCGTCGGCGCAGCTTGAGCCATGGTGCCGGTAACCCCTGCCAACAAAGCCAAGGCGGTGGCGGCGCGGCGCAGGCCCTTCATATCAAACATCATCTTTATCCGATAACAGGTTGGCAGGGCGGCAGAACACCGCCGCCCTGCCCGAGGGATCAGAACTTGTACTGAATGGTCGCCTGGAAGCTGCGCGGCTGTTGCGGCAGCGCGATGTCGGCCCCGAACAGATCCTGGCCACCCGCGCGGAAATAGCGCGCGTTGTTGAGGTTCTTGACCACGGCGCGGAACAGCCACGGCCCCGTGGTGAACGAAGCGCCGGCATTGACCAGCCAATAGGCCGGCAGGCGCACCTTCTGGCTATAGCCCGAGAACACCGAGTCCACATGGCTGACGTCGGCATTGACCGCGAGGCCATTGTCGAACGCATAAGTGCCGGTGGCCGAAACCACGTTGTGCGGAATGCCGGGGCGGCGGGCCTCGGAATTGGTGCTGGGGAACAGGTAGCCGATCTGGCTGCCGCCCAGATAGAGCGAGGCATCCTTGACGTTCACCAGATCACCGATGCCGAAGTAGTTGAAATAGCCGCCGCTGGAGAGCGCCGAGATATTGACCACGTCGATATAGGTGTAGTTGGCGGTGACCAGCGCGTGGCGATCGATCGACCAGCGCACTTCGGCTTCGACGCCCTTGGTGCGGATCGACTGGTTGGTCAGCGGGCTGTCGGAAACGACGTCGGTGCGCTCCTGCTTGTAGACCGAGACCGCCGCATAGAGCCGCTTGTCGAGGAATTCGCCCTTTACCCCGGCTTCATAGAGGCGCGAAGCCGAGAGGAACGTACCCGAAGCGATTGCTGCCGGCTGGATTTCAGCCCCTTCCCCGGCCACCACGGTCGATTGGCGCGAGGCGGTGAAATAGGGGATCAGGCCGATCGGCGTGCGATAGGAGATGCTCCCGTTCCACGACAGGCCGCTGTCGTTGCCCTTCGCCTTGGGCACCAATAGGGGCAGAGAGGTTGGATCATACTTGGTTTCGATCGCCGTCGATTCTGCATGCACGTGGTCCCAGCGCAGGCCGCCGATCAGGTCCAGTCCGAAATCGAAATCGACATCGACGAGGCCGGCGAGGCCGACATCGAGATAGTGGCCCTTCAGGTAATCCGAATAATCGCAATCGCAATCGGTCGAAAGCTGGCGCGTGGACGCGGCGGTATAGCCGGTGGTGATATCGGGCCGGTTCCACAGCTCCACACCAAAGTCGTCGGCAAACTTGAACTTGGTATAGCGCAGCGAGGGTGCCGCCTGGACCGAGATCTTGGCGCCCGAGGTGGTGAAGCTGTCGCTGATCACCACCTTGTCTTCCAGCACGTAGGAATCGATCATCTGCGAGAAGCCGTAATAGTTCTCGTTGAGATTCTTGGTGCCGTCGTAGAAGACCTGGTTCTTGATCTCGAGCTTGCCCGGCCCGGTCCAGATCAGGTCGAAATAGAACGTCTTCTGGTCGTTGTTGAGCTTGTCGTTGGGGCCGGTCAGCGTGTCACGCTTGCTCAGCTTGGTGGTGCCGGGGTTGACCAGCGCCAGATCGGGATAGTTCGCCTTGAGGCAGGCGTCGGTCCAGCCCGAAGCGCCGATGCCGCCGCCGCAGCCGAAAGAACCGAAGATGGTCAAGCCCTTGCCACCATTGGCGGCGTAGGCTTCCGAGCGCGAAATCTGGCCATCGCCATTGGTATCGACCGAGGTGCTGGCATTGCCGGTGATGTAAGTGCCGTTATCGACCAGATCCTGCGTCAGGCGGTTCCAGCCGCCATTCTGCTGGCCGCGGAACTTCTGGTACATGCCGCCGAATTCGGTGCGCAGGTTGCTGGTGATGTCGGTGTCGAACGCCGCCGAAAGCACCAGGTTGCGCGGGTGGATATTGCGGTAATAGCTGCCCGAATCCTCGTTTTCGGCATAGAGGCTGTAGCCGAACTGGTGGTCGCCGATCTTGCCGGGGCCGGTCACGCTGCCCTTGAGCACGCTGCGCGCCCAGCTGCCCGTGTCATAGCTGAGGAAGCCGTGCGCCTCGGGCGCATAGGTGCCATTGGCGGCGCGCGCCGTCTTGGGCAAGAAGTTCATGTAGCCGCCGGTCTTGGACGGACCATAGATCGGCGAGGCAGGGCCGCGCACGATGTCGATGCGGTCGGCCGCGGCGATCGGGGTGGGATAGTTGCCGGGGTTTTCCAGGCGCAGCATGCCGCGGAAATAGACTTCGCCGGGGGTGCCGCGAATGTCGAGCGCGCCGCCGGTGCCGAAGAACGAGCTGGTGAACGTGCCGGGCACCTGGCTGACGAGATCGTAGATCTGGGTGATGCCAAAGCGTTCAAGCTGTTCGGAACTGACCGACGAAGCCGCGCGCGGCGTTTCGGCCAGGGTCTTGTCGAACCCGAAGACCGAGCCGACGTCCTTCAGCGGCAGCGCGCCGAGCGAACCCGACACGACGATTTCGGGCTTGTCGCCATCGGCTTCGGGCGCCGGAGCGGCCTGGTCGGCCAGGGCCGGACGGGCCATGGCGGTGCCCGCCAACAGGGCCAGGGCCACCAGGGCGCGGCGCCCTGCTCGCGTGGATGTGGCGCGCGTGGGTGTGGGTTGGTGCGGCCGTGCTTGCATCTTGCTCATTTTCAATAACCCCCATGATCGGGCCGCGCCGCGGTGGGCGCGCCGTCCGTTGCTGTTTTTTCGCCTTCGCGCCCCTCCCGGGCCTGGCTTTGATTTTATGCCTTTGTAATTATGCTGCTTTCTTCGAAACTTGGGTCGCTTGTGCGATCTCTTCGGCCTCGAACCGGTCAAGCCTGCGTTCCAGTTCAATTTGCAGGCGGGCCTTTTCGCTGCCGGCGAGGAAGGCCTGGCAGGCGGCGGTTGCCAGTGCCGCGTTGGCACAGGGCGCGGCCCATTGGCCGGGCTCACGGCCGCGCCACAGGCTGGCGCCGGGCAGGAAGCTGTATTCCAGGCTGGCGCGCGTGATGGCCTTGAGATCGGCATAGCCCAGGCCCTGCTCGCGCACGGCGCGGACGTATTCGTTGGTAAGGTCGGTGCGCAGCACGCCCTGGTCGTCGGTGGCCAGCACCACCGGCACGCCGTGGCGGCGATAGAGCGCCAGCGGATGATCGGCGCCCTTCACCCCCAGGATCACGGCATTGCTGGTGAGGTTGATTTCCACGGCCACGCCATCGCGGGCCATGCGCGTCAGGGTTTGCCGGCCGTGGTCTTCAAAGGCGATATCGACACCATGGCCGATGCGCCGCGCGCCCGAGGCGACTGCCTTTTCGATATGATCGCCCAGGTCTGCGGGCGGAACCTGGCCGAATGCCAGTTCGCCCGCATGCATCGAGACGGCGACGCCGGGATGGCGCTGTTCCAGTAGGCGGAACATCGCCATGTGCAGATCGTAATCGGCGCGGGCCACGGGCCAGTCTTCGGGCTGGACGATATTGACGCCAACAAAGCGCGGGTCCTGCTCGGCCAGGGCGAAAGCGAGGATCAGCGCACGAAACACCGCCGCGGGCGGCACGTCGCGCAGCGCCCATGCCAGGTAATGGACCGCCACCGCGCAGCCCGGCTCTGCCCGGGGCGTGCCGCAAGCCATGCCAGCGCGGGCTTCGGCTTCCGCTGCATCGATCTGCGCGCGCATGGCCGGAACCAGCGCGGCCAGGCGCGGCCCCTCTTGAGCCAGGAAAGCGGGCAGGCCAGCCCTGTCGAGCGACTGGGCCGGGGCAGACAGGGCAGCGCCCAGCAGCGCGGGCGGGTTGTGGTCCAGTTCCAGATACAGCAGGCCATCGCGGGCCGCCTGGCGCCGCGCCGCGATCATTGCCTGGGCGTCTTCGCCCACCAAGGCAGGTGCAAAACGATCGAACGTGGCAAAGAACTGGTCATGGCCGCTGGTGGCACCCGCCCCTACCCCGGATTGCCAGGCGCGCGTGGACAGGCTGTCTACCAGCCTGGCATAGAGCGCGGGCTGGGTTGCCCCCAGGCTGGCCGCATCGCCGCCCGGTGTGCATGGCGGAGAGGCAAAGCCGGCGCCATCCGCCGCCACGCACAGCCCCTTGCGCCCGGCCCAGGCGATCATGTCTTCGGCATAGAGTGCGCCCGACAGATGGTTGTGCAGATCGCCGCCCTTGGGAAAGGATCGCAGTAGCAGGCGCAACTCCCCCGGATCGCGCGCGGCCTTGGCCAGGATCGCGCCCATGGCCGCTTCGCGTGCCCGGTTTGCATGCGTCAAAACGGGCGTGCCAGACTTGGCCCAGAGCGGCGCAGCGCCGGCCAGGCCAAAGGCCAGGGCCCCCGCCAATAGCGCGGCTTTGGCAGCCCCCAGCCTCATGGTTGGCCCGCGCTCGGTACGCTGTCGCGATAGCGCGGCCAATCCGCCAGCAGCCGATGCACCACCACCGCGCCAACGCGATAGTTTGCTTCATAGGCTGCGACCTGGCCCGGTCCTTCGTCCCCGACGCTTGCCAGCGGCGATTGGCCCGGTGGCGGCATCGAGGGGTTGCTGGCACTGCGCAGCACCATCACCCGGCTCATGTCCACCAGACCCGCCCGGCTGGCAGCCAGCATGGTGCCGGCCATCAACTGGCTTTCCATGTTGGTCATCACGAAGCGGCCTTGGCCCTGGGTCCACAGCTTGACCCAATCGCGTGCCCATTGCGTGCGCCCGGCGCCATGCCAATAACGCAGCGCACCCAGCGTTTCGCCCATCAGCACGAAAGGCGGACGCTGCGCCTGGGGAAAGCCTTTCCAGCGCGCCCTCGCGGCCTTGAGCGCGGGCGTATCGGGAATCGGCGTGTCCTTGCTGAGCGCAAAGGCCCATTGCGCCAATCCCTGGTTGAGCGGCACGGCCATGCCCAGCGAGCTGGTGTCGGTCATCCCGCCAAAGCTGTCGGCCGATTGCGGCAATTGCCCCGGTGCCTTGGCGCCAATGGCAAAGAGGCCATAAGGCCAGCCCTTGGGCACATCGGCCTCGGCGAACTCGCGCAGCGCGTCGCCGCTCACCACCCAGCGCGCCCAGGCGGCGCTGCCTACCGAGGCGGCCTTGGGATCGGCGCCGGAAATGCCGGTAAACAGCCAATAGGTGTGCGAGAAATCAAAGCGCGGATCGAGCAGCAGCGCCATCAACTGGATTTCGGGCGTGACCACCAGCGAATGGGCATCACCCCACACCATGCCATAGAGCCCGTCGGCGTTGCGGCGCAGCGGATGCAGCGCGCCACGCACCGGGATCACTTCGTCCAGGTGCTCGCGCTCTGCCCAAAGCTGGAATTCTCCCGGCGCGTCGCCAGTATCGGCGCCGGGCTCGAAATTGGCGATCACCATGACCTTGACCGGGATCGCCTGCACCGCCGGCACGGCCGGCAGCGCGGGTTCGGCCGCGTGCGAAGACAGCGGCATGGCAAGTGCAAGCGCCGCGATCATCGCGCTGCCCGTGGTCACAAGCCTTTTGATGGCCCCTGGCTGATTGCCGGGCCTTGCTGCCGTTATGCGCCCCAAAACACGTTCCCTGAATGATATTTTGTGTCTGAAGCTTGCTAAAAGACTTATGGCGTTGCAATCAATCACAATGAATTTGACAGAGCGTTGCAAAAATTAGAGAGCCCCCAAATGCCAGCCTTCTCCCGCTTCCTCCGCTACTTCATGACCGTTGGCCGGCTGGGCTCCATTCGCAAGGCGGCCGACGAACTCAATGTCTCGGCCTCGGCCATCGATCGCCAGATCCTCAATGCCGAAGCCGAACTGGGCATGCCGCTATTCGAGCGGTTGCCCACGGGCCTGCGCCTGACCGCTGCGGGTGAAATCGTGATGGCCGCCGGCACGCGCTGGCAAAAAGGCCTGATCGACGTGCGCGCCCAGATCGAGGATTTGCGCGGGCTCAAGCGCGGGCACGTGACCATCGCGATCATGGACGCGCTCACCAAGGGCTATATCCCTGCTCGCATCCGCACGATCCAGAACCGCTATCCCGGGATCACCGTGGACGTGCGGGTGATGGCCAACGAGCACATCCGCGGGGCCATCGCCAGTGGGGAAGTCGATTTCGGCATATGCTTCGATCCGCAGACCTTTCGCGATCTTACCGTGCTGGCCTATGCCAATATCCGCCTGGGCTTCGTCGTGCCGGCAGACCATCCCTTTGCCGCCCGCGCCTCGGCCCGGTTTTCTGCCTGCGCCGGCATGCCGATGATCCTGCCCGCGCCGCCGCTGGCCGTGGCGCAGCAGGTCCAGGTACTGGCCGGCACGTCGAAAATGCCGCTGGAGCGCAAGGCTTCATCCGACAATATCCAGATGATCACGTCGCTCGTGCTCGAAGGCGTGGGCCTGGGCCTGCTCACCTCGCTCGACGTGGCCAACGAAGTGCGAGGCGGCCTGTTGGCATTCGTCCCGCTTACCGACCCGGTGCTCAAGCCGATGACTCTGGCGCTGTGCACGGCCACATCGCGCGCCACGTCCTATGCCGCCGATGTCGTGCTTCAGGAAATCCAGAACAGCTTTACCGCGCTCGACTATATGGACCCCAGTTAAGCAAGCCTGTAAGGGCGGCTACTTCGAATCGGGACTGGCCGGAACGGGTGGCCACCCGCCTTCTGCTTTCCCCTATCCCACGCGGACCTGCGCCATGACCCAGCCTGTTTTCGATTACATCGCCTATGACGATTTCCTGGCGATCGTGCGCACGCTGTCGCACACCGTGGGCGCGGGCGATTGGAAGCCCGATTTCGTCGTCGGCATCGGGCGCGGCGGGCTGGTCCCGGCGGTCTACATGAGCCAGATCCTGGATGTGCCGATGCTGTCGATCGACCAGTCGGCCAAAGTGCCCGGCTTTGCCGACGAACTGCTGGTCAAGCTCGCCACGATGACCAAGGCCGGCCAGCGCATCCTGATCATCGACGATATCAACGATTCCGGCCGCACCATCGCCCAGTTGCGCCGCCTGCTGCGCGCGCACGATACGGTGGAAGACCACCTGCGCTTTGCGGTGATGATCAACAACGCGGTGTCGCTCGAAACCGTTGACTATGCGGTGCAGACGATCGACCGCACCACCGACAAGCGCTGGTTCGTGTTCCCGTGGGAAGCGGTCGCCACCACCGAAACGCTGACCGGCCAGGCCAACGAAGTGCCCGAACGGCTGGCCTGATCCGCCTTCTATTTCCCGACCAGCCGCGCCAGCATCGTTTCCAGCTTGGGCACGTCGATCGCCAGGATCACGTCCTGCGCCTGCTCGCCCAGGCCGGGGTGATAGGCCTCGTCCCAACTGAGCGTATCGCCATAGCCAGCGCCCTGCTGGCTTTCGAAATCGATATAGAGCCGGCGATGCGTGGCCACCAGCGCGGGATCGAGCCAGACCGCGGCGGCAATCTCGTCCCATAGCGGGAAACCGGGCTCCAGCGCCGTGACGAACCGGTCCACGCCCGGCCGTGCGGCCTTGCCCAGCCGCGCGATCAACGCGGGGCTGAGCTGCGTTGCGGTGGAAGGATCGACCGGCACCATCGTGATCTTGCGCCAGGGCGCACGGGCCATGATGCTGGCCGCCTCGGGATCGAAGCGGATGTTGAATTCGCGGCGCGGGGTGTTGACGAATTCCCGCGCGAAATCGGCGGCGGCGCGGTTGTCGATCACCTGGCGCGGCGCCAGGCTGCCACCCATGTAGACCAGTTCGCGCGCCAGGCCGGCAAACGCCGGGTCCAGCCGCTGCGCCAGCGCCAGGTTGGTCATCGGCCCGCAGGCCACGATGGTGATCTGGCCGGGATACTTGTGCACCATGCGGATCAGGAAATTGGCGGCGATCTCGTCAACAGCGTGCGTGGTGGGGTTGCCACCCGGCAGGTCCACCGGATCGTTGGGTCCGTGATAGGGCGGCGGCGCCTGCTGGGTGTCTTCCACCCAGCGCTTCATGAACGCGCCCTTGAACACCAGGGGCCCGTGGTCCTTCTCCCACCGCTCCGTCAGCACTTCGGAATTGAGCAGGGGAAACGTGGCGCCCGGAACCACCGGCACATCGGTGCGCCCGATCCATTCCAGCCCACGCAGCGCCTGCGCCCTGACCCGGTTTTCCCAGGCATTGCCCGAAACCGTGGTGAGACCCAGCACCTCCACATCGGGCGAAGACAGCAGCATCACCTGCATCAGGCCAAAGCCATCGTCGTCGATGATCACCTTGCGTGCATCTGGGCGCTTTTCCGGCGCCGCTTGCGCCGTGGCAGACAGCGCCAGCAGCGCCGCCACGGCCAAGAGCTTAATGTGCCGCAGCATAAGCCTCGATATCCTCCAGATGGCGGGCAATGGCTTCAGCTGGCAGGAAAGAGCCGGTGAAGCTGTTACGGGCCAATTGCACCAGATGATCCTGCGAAAGCCCACGTGCCCGCGCCACGGCCAGATAATTATCGGCGACATAGCCGCCGAAATAGGCCGGATCGTCGGAATTGACCGTGGCTGCCAAGCCCAGATCCAGCATCCTGTCCAGCGGATGATCGGCCAGATCGTTGACCACGCAGAGCTTGTGGTTCGACAGCGGGCACACCGTCAGCGTCATGCCCTCTGCCGCCAGACGGGCAACCAGGGCCTCATCTTCCAGCGCACGATTGCCATGGTCGATGCGGTCCACTTGCAACAGGTCAAGCGCTTCGTGCACATAGGCCGGCGGACCCTCTTCCCCGGCATGGGCCACGCGCTTGAGCCCCTTGGCCGCAGCAGCGGCAAAGACCCGCGCGAACTTTTCGGGCGGATGCCCCACTTCCGAAGAATCGAGGCCGACCGCGGCAATGCGATCGAGCCACGGTTCGGCCATGGCCAGCGTGGCAAAGGCCGCGTCTTCAGACAGATGGCGCAGGAAGCTCAGGATCAGGGCGCTGGTCATGCCATGGCGCGCCTTCGCCTCATCCATGGCAGACAGCAGCCCCTCGATCACTTCGGCAAAGGGCACGCCGCGATCGGTGTGGGTCTGCGGATCAAACATGATCTCGGCATGGCGCACGCCGTCGGCGGCCGCGCGTGCGAAGTAGGCCATGGCGAGATCGTGAAAGTCCTGCCGGGTCAGCAACACGCCCGCGCCGGCGTAATAGATGTCGAGAAAATCCTGGAGGTTGGAAAAGGCATAGGCCGCGCGCACCGCCTCCACGCTGGGATAGGGCAGCGCCACGCTGTTGCGATGGGCGAGCGCGAACATCAGTTCCGGCTCAAGGCTGCCTTCTATGTGCAGGTGCAGTTCCGCCTTGGGCAGGCCGCGCACAAAGGCTTCCAATTCAACCACAATTCGCTCCTTTTGCGCTGTCTTTGTCCCAGGCGCATTCGCCCATGATCCAGGTTTGCCGAACCACCCGATCATCACCCAGGATTTGCATGGCAAACAGCCGCTCGGCCAGGCTCGCCCCGGCACAGCGCCGCGCCAGCAGCGGCGTTGCCGCGCTGTCGAGCACGACGAAATCGGCCTCCTGCCCCACGGCGAGCGCGCCCACCTTGTCCGCGATATGCAACAGCCGCGCGCTGCCCGTGGTGGCGAGGTAGAGCGCGCGGAACGGATCGAGCCGCTCCTCGCGCGCCAGGGCGGCCTGATAGGCCTGCCCCTGGGTATAGAGCATCGAAAAGCTGGTGCCCGCGCCCACGTCCGTCCCCAGCCCCAGCTTCACGCCCAGGCGGTCTGCCTCGCCAAAGTGGAAGAAGCCCGATCCCAGGAACAGGTTGGACGAGGGACACACGGCAATCCCGGCGCCGCTTTGCGCTAGGCGCGTACCCATGCGCTCGGACAAATGGATGCCATGGGCAAATACGGACCGATCGGAGACCAGCCCAAAGCGGTCGTAAACGTCGAGGTAGTCGGCCGCTTGGGTAAAGCGCGCCGCCACCGCCGCGCATTCGTGGCGGTTTTCGGCCAGGTGCGTGTGTAGCAGCACTTCGGGATGAGCAGCCAGCAGTTCCCCGGCCAGCGCAAGCTGTTCGTCCGAAGATGTCAGCGCGAAGCGCGGCGTGATGGCGTAAGACAGCCGCCCGCGCCCGGCCCAGCGTGCGATCAAGGACTCGGTCTGCGCGCGTGCCGTCTCCACGGTGTCCCTCAGCCCCTCGGGCCCCAGGTCCATCAAGACCTTGCCCGATGCCAGCCTCATGTTCCGCGCGAGCGCCGCTTGGAACAGCGCATCGACCGACCCTTCGTGCACGGTGGGAAAGACCAGCGCCGACGTGGTGCCGTGGCGCAGCAGTTCGGCCAGGAACGCCTGCGCCACTTCATCGGCATGATCGCGATCGGCGAAGGCCGTCTCGGCGGGAAAGATGTGCCGTTCCAGCCAATCGAGCAACTGCTCACCATGCGATGCGATGCGATCCATTTGCGGATAGTGGATATGCGCATCGACAAAGCCGGGCACGATCAGCCCGCCCAGCGACGTAACCGGCACATCGGCAAAGTGCGGCGCCAGATCGGCATGATCGCCACGCGCCACGATAACGCCCTGTTCCACCA
The DNA here is from genome assembly GCF_050920675.1 of Novosphingobium rhizosphaerae. Taxonomy (NCBI): domain Bacteria; kingdom Pseudomonadati; phylum Pseudomonadota; class Alphaproteobacteria; order Sphingomonadales; family Sphingomonadaceae; genus Novosphingobium; species Novosphingobium rhizosphaerae. The sequence goes on along the minus strand of NZ_CP137861.1, from coordinate 3,018,238 downwards.
CCAGCAGGCCATCGGCCTGGTATTCCACCGCGTCGCCTGCCTGGAGCGGGTCTTCCCCCACCGACAGGATTTCCCCGCGAAAGGCACGCAACTTACCCAAGGATCGAAACTTTCTCTGTTGTTTCCGCCACATCTGCTGGCAACTGCAGCAATTGCGCCAAGACCGCGATGGCGATCACGTCAGGCTCCTTGCCGCCGATGCCGGCCACGCCGATCGGGCAGGTCAGGCGGCCGGGCGCCGTGGCATCGAGCCCATCGCCGTGCAAGCGCGAAACGAAGCGCGCGCGCTTGGTCGCCGAGCCGATCAGGCCGACAAAGCCACCCGCCGGCCGTTGCAGCGCGGCGCGGGTGAGGCGATAGTCGAGTGCGTGATCGTGGGTGAGGATCACGATCGCAGCCTCCGGCGGGGCTTGTGCCACGCATGAAAGGATTGCGTCGTCGGGCACGATGGTAACCCCGTCGATGCTTTCGAACATCGGCCGGGTATCGAACCAGCACAGCCGCAGCGGCAGGCCATGGCTGTGCCGCGCGATGGCCTGGCCGACGTGCCCGGCGCCGAACAGATAGACCGGGCGGCGCCATTGGCCCACCGGTTCCAGAATGCGGGTGCCGGCTTCGGGCTTGTCGCCCCGGGCGGACAGCGCAGAAGGTTGGCCTTCTGCCGTCCAGTGCCGGTCGATCCGGTGCGGCGTAAAGTGGCTTATCAGCAGCGCGCCTTCCTCCATGCCCTGCAACGGAGCCAGGGTTTGTGGATCGAGGTGCTCCACCAGCAGGCGCACCCGCCCGCCGCAGCACTGACCCAGCAGGGGGCCGAGCGGATAGTCCTGGATGCGCCAGGCCCCAGGGGCCAGGTCCAGCGTGCGACGCGCCTGTTCGATCGCCTGGAATTCCAGTGCGCCGCCGCCGATCGTGCCCCAGGTGCGCCCCATGCCCACCAGCATGCGCGTGCCCGGCCCGCGCGGCGCGGAACCTTCGCTGGCCAGCACGGAAAGCATCGCCACCGGCGCGTCTGCCGCCCAGGCCCGCGCCGTTTCCCACCACGTCATGACACGCCGCCCCGTTGCCGGGCGACCGCAGCCAGCAGTCGCTCGGGCGTGGCCGGGGCATCGAGCGCCGGCCAGCCCGCCGCCGGGTTGCAGGCCATCACCGCCGCGCCCAGCGCGGAAAACACGGCATTGGCCAGCATGAACGGCGGCTCCCCAACCGCTTTCGAGCGGTGGATCGTGGGTCGGTGGTTGGTCCCGTTCCACAGCGTCACGGTCAGCCGGTCGGGCCGGTCGTTGGCGGTGGGGATCTTGTAGGTGGAAGGCGCGTGGGTCAGCAGCTTGCCCGCATCGTCCCAGACCAGCTCCTCGCTGGTCAGCCAGCCCTGCCCCTGGATGAAGCCGCCTTCGATCTGCCCCTTGTCGATCGCCGGGTTCAGCGACTGGCCGCAATCGTGAAGAATGTCGGCGGCCAGCACGCGATGTTCGCCGGTCAGCGTGTCGATCACCACTTCGGCGAGCGCCGCGCCATAAGCGAAGTAATAGAACGGCTGGCCTTGGTGGGCGTCGCGATCATAATGCAGATCGGGCGTGGCGTAGTATCCGGTGGAAGACAGCGAAATCCGCGCCATGTGCGCCCGGCGGCACAGCGTGGCCCAGGGCATCGCTTCGCCGCCGGCGCGCACTTGTCCCCCGGCAAACACGACATCTTCGGCCGCGCCGCCAAAGGTGCGCGCGCAAAACTCGGCCAGGCGCGCGCGGATGGTCTGCGCCGCGTTCAGCGCCGCCATGCCATTGAGATCTGCCCCCGATGAAGCCGCCGTGGCCGACGTGTTGGGCACCTTGTCGGTGCGCGTGGCGGTGATCCGCACCTGGTCCAGCCCCACGCCAAAGGCCTGGGCCACCACTTGCGCCACCTTGGTATAGAGGCCCTGCCCCATCTCGGTGCCGCCGTGGTTGATCTGGATCGAGCCATCGGCATAGACATGCAGCAGCGCGCCGGCCTGGTTGAGATGGGTGGTGGTAAAGCTGATCCCGAACTTCACCGGGGTAAGCGCCAGACCCTTCTTGAAGATCGCATTCTCGGCATTGAACCGCGCCACGGCGGCCTGGCGCGCCGCGTAATCGCCATCCTCGCGCAGGCGGGCGATCAGTTCGGGCGCGATATTGTCGGCCACGGTCATGCCATAGGGCGTCACGTCGCGGCCCGGGCCATAGAGATTGGCCTGCCGCACCGCCAGCGGATCGAGCCCGAGGCGCCCGGCCACCGCATCCATCACCCGCTCGATGGCCAGCATGCCCTGCGGCCCGCCAAAGCCGCGAAACGCGGTAGCCGAAACCATGTTGGTCTTCAGCCGCTCCGAAACGATTTCCACGGCGGGCAGGAAATAGGCATTGTCGGCATGGAACATCGCCCGGTCGTTGATCGCGGGCGAAAGATCGACCGTGGCGCCGCAGCGCGAGGCGAGCGTGAGGTGCAGGCCCTCGATCCGCCCTTCGCCATCGAACCCCACGTCGTAATCGACCAAGAAATCGTGGCGCTTGCCGGTCTGCACCATGTCGTCGTCGCGGTCAGCGCGGAACTTGGCCGGGCGGCCGGTGTGGTGCACCACCAATGCGGCGGCGGCGGCATAGAGCGCGGCCTGGCTTTCCTTGCCGCCGAACGCGCCGCCCATGCGCCGCACTTCCACGGTGACGTCGGCCGAAGAAAGGCCCAGCATGTGCGCCACCAGATGCTGCACTTCGCTCGGATGCTGGGTGGAAGACAGCACATGGACCTGGCCGTCTTCCAGCGGGCGGGCCAGCGCGATCTGCCCTTCGAGATAGAAATGGTCCTGCCCGCCCATGGCCAGTTGCCCGGCCAGGCGATGCGGCGCGGCGGCGAGCGCGGCGGCAGCATCGCCGCGCGCCATGCGCTGGGTCGGCTCGATCAGGCTCTGCGCGGCGCGGGCTTGTTCCACGGTGAGGATCGGGTCCTGCCGTTCATAGCGGATCGTGCCCAGCCGCGCCGCCTGCCGCGCGGCGCGGCGGCTGGTGGCCGCCACCAGAAACACCGGCTGGCCCAGCCACACCACTTCGCCATCGGCCAGCAGGCGATCGTCGCCCGCCACGGGGGCCACATCGTTGGCATGGGGAATATCGGCAGCGGTATAGACGGCCACCACGCCCGGCGCGGCGCGCACGGCGGAAAGGTCGATATCCACGATCCGCGCGCGCGCTTCGCTCGACACGCCAAAGGCCAGGTGCAGCAGGCCCGGCGCTTCGGGCTCGTCGTCGATATAGCGCGCCTTGCCCGCCACATGCAGGTGCGCGCTGTCGTGCCGATGGGCGATGCCCACCACCGGGCCGGGCGTCTGCGTCAGGGTGTCAGCCAAGGGCCACCTCCTGCACGCGCACCGCCTGGCCCTGTGCCTGGTGCCACAGCCGCCAGACCAGATTGCCGGCTGCCTCCAGCCGATAGGCCGCGCTGCCGCGCACATCGCTGAGGGGCGCGAAATCGGCGCGGATCGCCGCTGCCGCAGCGGCCATGGTTGCGGCGGTGAAGGGCGCGCCGGTCAGCGCGGCTTCGGCCAGCGGCGCGCGGCGTGGGGTAGCCGCCATCCCGCCGAACGCCACGCGCGCCGCCGTGATCGTGCCCTGCTCCACCGTCAGGCGGAACGCGCCGCAGACCGCCGAAATGTCGCTGTCGAACCGTTTGGAGAGCTTGGAGATATGCACCACATCCTGCGCCCCCGGACGCGGCACGAACACGCTTTCGACGAATTCATCGGCAGCGCGGTCTTGCCGGCCATAGGCAATGAAGAAGTCTTCCAGCGGCATCGTCCGCCGCCCGCGCACCGAGCGCAGGGTCAGCGTGGCGCCCAGCGCGATCAGCGCAGGCGGGCCATCGCCGATGGGGGAGCCATTGGCGATGTTGCCGCCCACCGTGCCGGCATTGCGCACCTGCAAGCCGCCCAGGCGCCGCACCAGTTCGCCCAGTTCCGGGCTGAGCTGGGCCAGCGCGGCATGGGCATCGGCATAGCGCACCGCTCCGCCCAGCGTGAGGCCCTCGGCGCCATCGTCGATCACGCCCAGTTCGGGCACGTCCCCCACGAAAATCACGGTTTCCAGATCGACCAGCTTCTTGGTCACCCACAGGCCCACGTCCGTGGCGCCGGCCACGATCCGCGCGCCGGGATATTGCGCCAAAAGCGTGGCCAGGGCATCGGCATTGTCGGGAATGAACCAGCGCGCGGTGCGCCCATCGGGCAGGGTGGCATGGCCACAGGCCGGCCCCGCCGCGCGGCGCAGCATGGCCAGCAAGGGCGCATCGTCGCGCTCTGCCGGGGGATGCTGCGCGCCCGCGTCCAGCAGCGGGCCATAGCCGGTGCAGCGGCACAAGTTGCCCGCCAGGACATCGCCCACCGGCAGGTCACACCCAGCGGCGCCCATCGCCCGCCCGCGCAGCGACATGACAAAGCCCGGCGTGCAGAACCCGCATTGCGACGCGCCATTGCAGGCCATGGTCTGTTGCAGCGGGGTCAGGCTGTCGCCCAGCCCATCCACCGTCAGCACGGCCTTGCCATGCAGCATCGGCAGGAATTGGATGCAGGCATTGACCGCGCGCCAGTCCAGGCGGTCCGCGCCCGGTACCGGCGTTCCCACCAGCACGGTGCAGGCCCCGCAATCGCCTTCGCCGCAGCCTTCCTTGGTGCCGGTCTTGCTCGCCCGGCCGCGCAGGAAATCGAGCACGGTATCGCCCGGCGCCACGCCATCGAGTTCCACCAATTCCCCATCGCAGACAAATCGCAAGGCCATGTCAACTGCCCCGATAAGTGGAATAGGCCCAAGGCGAGGCGAGCAGCGGGACATGATAATGCCCGCCGTCCGCCACCCCGAAATGGATCGGCACCACGTCCAGGAACGGTGGCTCGGGCAGTTCATGCCCAGCCGAACGGAAGTATTCGGCGACATGAAACGCCAGGGTATAGGCGCCTGGTTCCAGCGCGGGAAAATCGCGCAGACGCCCGTCGGCGTCGGTCTCGCCTTCGGCCAGCAGGCTATCGGCAGACCACAGCATGATCCGCATGCCCTTTGCCGGGCGGCCGCTGGTGGTATCGAGCACATGGGTGGAAAGCGTGGTCATGCCGCCGCCTCCACCGCCGAGGCCGGGCGCGGCCATTCCCCCACGAATTCCTGCTCGTCATAGGCGATGAACTGCGCCAGCAGCGCTTCGCGATCGTCGAGGAAGAGCTGGTCGGCAATGCCGCGCACCAGGCGGGGCAGCGCGTTCTTCATGCCCGACAGCGCCGAGGCGGACAGCCCCAGGCTGATCAGCGCGGAATAGTTGAATGCGAACAGACCGTGCAGCAGCGGCGCGGCTTCCGGCGTACGCGGCGTGAACTCGAACGCTTCCCCCAGATAGGGATGCGCGTCGATCAGGGCGTTGCGCTCCGCCTCGGGCATGGCCACCCTGTCACCCCACAGCGCGATATGCGGGGCCAGCCCGGCCAGTTCGGGCCGCAGGCGCGGATCGGATATGAGGCCGGTCGAGAGGATCACGAAATCGAAGGCAAAGCGGTCGTGCGGCGTGGTGACGATGACCTGGCCATCCTCGAACGCCACATCGGTCCACGGGCTGCCCAGATGCAGGCCAAAGCCGGGCCAGCTTGCCGCGCGATTGAACGTGTCGTTGGTCGGCGGCTGGTTGTGCGAGAGAAACGCAGCCATTGCGCTATACTTTTCCGCGTCGCTCAGCGCCGGATAGCGCGCGGTGAAGCCCACCCGCTCCATGAAGCGAATCGGGTTGATGCGCGGCAGCATCTTGCGGCGCATGAACACGTGCACTTCGCCCACGCCCTGCGCCAGCGCATGGTTGGCATTGTCGAATGCACTGGCGCCGCCGCCCAGGATGCCGACGCGCTTGCCTTTCAGCGCGGCGAGATCGATCGGCTCGCTGGTATGGGCATAGGCATGGCGCGGCAGGTTTTCGCGGATCATCGCCGGGGTGTGCCATTCGCCGCCGCCCTGGATGCCGGTGGCCAGCACCACCTTGCGCGCCAGCACCGCGTCGCCATCGGCCAGGGCCACGCTGTATATCCCCTCGCCCGCCGGGGTGATCCCAGTCACTCTGGCATCGTTGCGCACCGGCAGGTTGAGCACGCGGCGATACCAGCGCAGATAGTCCATCCATACCCCGCGCGGGATCTTGTCGAGCGCCTCCCACGCCGCCGCGCCGAAACACGCGGTGAACCAGGCCTGCGGCGTCAGCGCGGGAATGCCATAGTCGATCGGCGTCAGCCCCTTGGGCGTGCGCAGCGTGATCATACGGGCATAGGTTTCCCACGGGCCTTCAAAGCCTGCAGGATTTTCATCCAGCACCAGGATGTTGTTGATCCGCTCGCGCTTCAGGCCGAACGCTGTGGCAAGGCCGCTTTGGCCGCCGCCCACGATCACCACGTCATATACGGGGCCGTCCGGATGCGTGCGCGGGCGCGTCCAGTCCGGACCGAAACTGTCCACCAGCGCCAGTTGCCGCGCCAGGTCCGCTTCCAGTGCGGCCAGCGCCTGGATATCGACGGGTTGTTTCTCGCTCATGCCATATCCTCCAGTCGGAGCCGGGTGATCTTGCCGATTTCGGCAAGCGCCGTGGCGATTTCGGTGTCGGTGTCGCTCTGCGCGCGCGCTTCCATCGCCGCGAGGATGCCGGCCTTGTCGGTCAGCCGCACGCAGATGATAAAAGGCATGTCATGCGCCGCGCGATAGGCGGCGTTGAGCGCATGAAACCGCGCGAATTCCTCCGGCGTCAGTCGGTCCAGCCCGGCCGAGGCCTGCTCGGCGGCGGAAGCCTGCGTCAGCGTGCCGTCGACAGCCGCCTTGCCCGCCAGTTCGGGGTGCGCGCGGATCAGCGCCAGTTGCTCCGCGCGCGTCGCGGCGTACACCACAGCCATCAGATCGGCATGGCGATCGCCCGAAGATGGCGCGGCATCGGCGCGCTCTTCCACCCAGGGCGAATGTTCGAACAGGGCGGTCAATGGCTGTCCCCTTCCAGGCTGACATGGGCCGAAACGACTTTCCAGCCATCGGCGAATTTCACCCAGGCCTGACTCTGCCGTCCACGCCGGACCGAGCCTTCGCGAAAGAATTCGGCATCGGCGGTGGCAAAATTCTGTCCATAAACAGTGATCGCCACGCGCCCCAGCTTGCGCTGCGGCGAGCCGCCGCGCCCCTTGCGGAATTCGCGGATCGCGTCGATGCCATAGAGCACTTCGCCCACGCCAAAGCGGTTGGTGGTGGGCGCATCGTGAAACAGCGCGTCCATTGCCGGGATATCGTCGGCCATCAGCGCGCGCTCGTATGCGGCAAAGGCGGCCTCCACTTCGGCCAGCGCCACGGGATCGTCGATGGTCATGCCGCCTGGCCTCCAAAGGGGTGCGTCGCGATCCAGTGGCGGGCAATGTCCAGCCGCGTCGCCACCCAGCCGCGCCCATCGGCCAGCACATGATCGACAAACCGCGCCACGGCCCGCGCGCGCGCCGGGCGACCGGCAATGCGGCCATGCAGGCCAATGCTCATCATCCGCCCGCCTTCCTCGGCCAACTGGTCATAGGTATCGCGCAGATAGCGGAAGAACTGCTCGCCCTCGGTAAAGCCGTTGAGCGCCACCATCTTCATGTCGTTGGCATCGAGGCTGTAGGGCACGATCAGTTGCGGGTGCCCGTGCTGCGCGTCCCAATAGGGCACGTCGTCGGCATAGCTGTCGGCGTCATAGACAAACCCGCCCTCCTGCGCCACGAGCCGCGCGGTCTGCGGGCTGGTGCGGCCCTGATACCAGCCCAGCGGGCGGCTGCCGGTCAGCTGCCTGTGCAGGGCAATGGCCTGGGCAATATGCGCGGCTTCCACCTCTTCGGGCACATATTGATAGTCGATCCAGCGAAAGCCGTGGCTCGCCACTTCCCACCCGGCCTTGAGCATCGCTTCTACCGCCGCCGGGTTCTGCGCCATGGCGCTCGCCACGCCGAACACCGTCACCGGCACGCCGCGCGTCGCAAACAGGCGATGCAGCCGCCAGAACCCGGCCCGGCTGCCGTATTCATAGAGGCTTTCCATCGCCATGGCCCGCGCCGGATGGCGCGCGGCGCCGACCATGTCGGACAGGAACCCTTCGGACAGTTCGTCGCCATTCAAGACGCTGTTTTCCGCGCCTTCCTCGTAATTGATCACGAAGTTTACCGCCACGCGCGCCCCGCCCGGCCATTGGGCAGCGGGCGGCATGGCGCCATAGCCGACGAGATCGCGCGTCATGCCATGATCTCCGCGTCCCACGCCGCCAGCGCAGCGGGCACGGCGGCGCCCAGCGGCAGCGACACGCCCTGCGCCGCCAGGCAGGCTTCCAGCGCGCCGAGCGTGAGCAAGACCTTGTGCTTCATCGCGTTGTAGCCCATCGCCCCCAGGCGCCAGATCTTGCCGATCAGCGGCCCGAACGCCGTGCCGATCTCGATCTCGAAATGCTCGCGCATCGCCCGGCGCACCGCCTCGCCATCCACGCCTTGCGGGATATAGACGCCGGTCACGTTGGTCATGCGGTGCGCGTCGTCGCCAAACAGCGTCAGGCCCATGGCGCGCAGCCCCGCGCTCATCGCCGCGCTCGCTGCCTTGTGCCGGCGATAGCGCGCGTCCAGCCCCTCGCCCAGCGCCACCCGCGCGCATTCGCGGGCGCCATAGAGCATGGTGGTCGCCTCGGTATGGTGGTTGAGGCGCTTCTCGCTCCAGTAATCCATGATCATGGCGAGGTCGAAATAGTTCGACGGGATGCGCGGCCCCGTGCCGTCCACCGCATCGGCGGCGCGGATGCCCTTCTCATCGTGGCGGCGGGCAAAGATCGCCTCTGCCGCTGTATCGGAAATGGTGATCGGCGCGCTGCCCGATGGCCCGCCCAGGCATTTCTGCAAGCCGCCGGTAATCACGTCGGCGCCCCAGCGGTCGGCAGCAATGTCCATCCCGCCCAGCGTGGCCGTGGCATCGACATAGACCAAGGCGCCCACTTCGCGCGCCACCGCGCCAATGCCGTCGAGCGGCTGGGCCATGGTCGTGGACGTATCGCCATGCACCGTGCAGATCAGGCGCGGCTGCACGCGCAGGGCCGCCTCGCGGATCGCCTCCATCGGCACCACTTCGCCCCAGGGCGCATCAACGGTTTCGAACTTTGCGCCGATCCGCGTCAAGATTTCCTGCAAGAGCAAGCCAAAGCGGCCAAAATTGACCACCAATGCGGTTTCACCAGGCTGAATCAGGCTGACCAGCGCCGCCTCGATCCCCGCGCGCGCCGTGCCGTCGATCAGCATGGTCCAGTGGTTGCGCGTGCCGAAGATTGGGCGATAGAGCGCCATGACCTGGTTCATATAGCCAGTCATTTCCGGGTCGAACTGGCCCAGCAGATCGGCGCTCATCGCGCGCAGCACGCGGGGATGGGCATTGACCGGCCCCGGCCCCATCAACAGGCGCTGGGGCGGATCGATTTCGCCAAAGAGCAAGGGATCAAGCACAGGACGCTCCCAGATTTTCGATGAAGCCAAGCATGACCGCCAGCGCAGCTTGCGCGTCGGCCGGTTCGACATGCTCGGCAGGATTGTGGCTCACGCCGCCGCGGCAGCGCAGGAACAGCATGGCCGTGGGGCATAGATGGGCCAGGTTCATGGCATCGTGCCCCGCCCCGGAAACCAGCCGGTGCGCCGGGTGGCCAGCGGCAACCAGCGCGGCTTCCAGGCTGTCCATCAGTGCCGGATCGCAGGGCGACGGCGGCAGATCGTGAACCAGACGATGGCTCAGCGACAGACCGCGCCGCGCGGCAATCGTGGCGATTTCGGCCAGGATCGCACCGGCCCCACGATCCCGTCGCGCCGCCTCGCCCGCCCGCACGTCGATAGTGAAGCGCACGTGCCCGGCAATCACGTTGGCCGCGCCCGGCATGGCCTCGATCCGGCCCACCGTCGCCACCAGATCGCTGGCATCGGCGCGGGCAATCCGCTCGATCGCCAGGATCATCTCGGCAGCCCCCGCCAGCCCATCGCGACGCAGCGGCATGGCGCTGGTGCCGGCGTGGCCGGCGAGACCCGCCACGTCCACTTCATAGCGCAATTGTGCGGCAATGCCCGTCACCACGCCCAGCGCAAGGCCTTCCGCTTCCAGCACCGGACCCTGCTCGATATGCGCTTCGAGATAGGCGAGCGCGCCGGGATGGCGGGCGGCCAGCAGCGTTTCGGGCGAAAGGCCCCATTCGCTCAGCGCCTGCGCCAGCGAAACCCCGGCGGCATCGGCCATCTCCGGCACGGCGTCGAGCAGCCCGGCCACGGCCTTGCTGGTCAGCATCGCGGCGGGAAAACGGCTGCCTTCCTCGTCGCCAAAGGCGATAACCTCGATGGCGAAAGGCATGCGCCGCCCGGCCTCATGCAGCGCGGCCACGCATTCGATGCCGAGCATCACGCCCAGCGGCCCATCGTAGAACCCGCCATCGCGCACGCTGTCGATATGGCTGGCGATGATCAGCGGCAGGCCATACTCGGCGCCTTCATAGCGCCCGATCAGATTGCCCGCGCCGTCGATGCGCGTGGCCATCCCGGCTTCCCTCATCCAGGCTGCCACTTGCGCCACGCTGGCGCGGTGTGCCGGGGAAAGCCAGCCGCGATAGAGTCCACCCTCCATGTCGGAATAGGGCGCGCGGCCCAGCGCCTGACAACGCGCCACCGCACGGGGGCCGCCCGTCACCATGCCGCGACTCCGCCATCGCTGCGCGGATCGGTCGCGCCTTCCAGCGCGCCATCGGGATGGCGCACCAGCGCGCCGGCATGGCCCATCATTGCGGTCAGCGGCCCGACGCGCTCCACCACATGCCCCGCCGCTTCCAGCGCGGCATAGACTTCCGGGGCAAAGCCATCCTCGATCTTGAGCGTGGTGCTGTCCTCGCCCCAGGTGCGCCCCAAGAGCCAGCGCGGCGCGGAAATCGCCTCCTGCAAATCCATCCCGTGCCACACATGACGGCTGAACACCGCGCCTTGCGTCTGCGGCTGCCCTTCCCCGCCCATCGTGCCATAGGCCATGACGCGGCCATCGCCGAGCGCCGCCAGCGCGGGATTGAGCGTGTGGAACGGCTTGCGCCCGGGTTTCAAGGCATTCCAGCCGGTTTCGGTCAGGCGGAACGAAGCGCCCCGGTTCTGCCAGGTGATCCCGGTCTGCGGCAACACCAGGCCGGAGCCGAATTCGAAATAGGTGCTCTGGATCGCCGAGACGACCTGCCCCTGCGCATCGGCCGCACCGAACCAGCAGGTATCCCCCCATTGCGACGGCTGCGGCCAGGGCAGCGCCTGGGCCGGATCGATCCGCGCCGCCATGGCATCGAGCGCCTCGGCATCGTCCAGCAGGTCTTGCGCCGCCACCGTCATATAGGCCGGATCGCCGCAATGCCCGTCACGCCACAGGAACGCCTGCTTGGTCGCTTCCACCAGCGTGTGGACATGGGCAAAGCCCACTCCCGTGCTGCGCCCGGCACGCTCGGCCAGGGCGAGGATGAGCAGCGACGCCACGCCCTGCGTGGGCGGTGCGCTGTTGTAGAGCGTGCCGGCCTGCGTTTCGACAGCGAGCGGTTCCGGCCGCGTGGCGCGATGGGCAGCAAGATCGGCCGCCGCAACCGGGCTGCCCAGCGCGGCAAGGTCGGCCGCCACGTCCGCCGCCAGCGCGCCGGTGTAGAAATCGGCTGGTCCCGCTTCACCCAACCGGCGCAACGTGCGGGCCAGGGCAGGCTGGCGCAGCACGTCGCCTTCGCGCAAGGGCCGCCCTTCGGGTTCGAACACCTGGGCATAGGTGCCCGGCTGCGCGCGCAGTTCCGGCCCCTTGCTCGCCGCAAGGGCGGCATGCCCGGCGGTCACCGCCACGCCCGCTTCGGCATGGGCAATCGCCGGGGCGAGCAGGCGAGACAGCGGCAGGGGCGCTGGCTCGGTGGCCAGCACCGCTTCCCAGGCCGAGAGCGTGCCGGCCACGGTATTGGCCGCCAGCGGCCCGCGCCAGGGCACGGCGGCATGCCCGGCATAGCGATCGAGCGTCGCCGCCTGCGCCGCCCCGCCCACGCCATGCACAGCATGCACCCGCCCGTCGGCCTCGCGGATCAGCCAGAAGCCATCGCCGCCGAGCCCGGTCATATGCGGATAGACCACGGCCAGGGTGGCGGCGACGGCAATCGTCGCCTGCGCCGCGCTGCCGCCGTCTTTCAGCACATCGAGGCCCGCCTGCGCGGCCAGGTGATGCGGCGCAGTGACGATCCCGCCCCGCCCGCGCACAGTGTGGAGTTTACCCGCCATCGCGCTCAATCCGGCAGCGCGGCGATGAACGCGCGCACCACGGTGGCCGAATTGACCGAAGCGACGTGATCGAACACATATTCCATGTTGCGATCGGCATCCCCACCGGCAAGGTCCGACAGCGAGCGGAACACGATGGCCGGCACGCGGTTGGCATAGGCCACCTGGATCACCGCGCCGCTTTCCATGTCGAGCAGGCGGGCGTGCCAGGCGCGGAACAGATATTCGCGGAACTGGGCATTGTCGGCATAGACGCCGGCGGAAACCCCGGTGCCGCCCACTTCCACTTTGGGATCGTGCGGCAGGCAGAGCTTGGCCTCCGCGCTCATCCCGGCCGAAGGGGCCACGCAGCGCTTGAGTGTCAGGCCCGCCGTCACCTTGCGCGCCAGGGCAACCAGCGCCGGATCGACCGGCAGCAGGATATGGTTCTTCGCCGGTTCCACCGCGTTGCCCACGCGGGTGCCGTTGGGGAAGATGAACTGCCAGTTTTCCGGCGCGCCGGCAGGGCTTGGCGATGGGGTTTGCCAACCCTTCGTGCCATCCGGCCTTTCCGTCTGGCGGGCAAACATCACTTCCAGGTATTGGCCCCACTGCTCGGGCACCGAAACGTCCCCGATATTGAGCGCCGGATCCACCCCGCCGGCCACGCCGGAAAAGACGATCCGCTTGACCTTGAAATGGTCGATGGCCAGCTGCGTGTTCATCGCCGCGTTGACCATGGAAACGCCGCTCGACATCAGGATCACCGGCCGCCCGGCCAGCGTACCCAGCACGATTTCACGGTCATTGACTTTCACGCGACGGCCATGGGTGATGACGGCGGCCATGGCCTCCCATTCGGGGGCATAGGCGGTTAGCACCAAGGTGCGCGGCGTGGGATCGAGCGTCACGGCAGCGGCCTGCGCAGCCTGCGGAATGGCCACCAGCGCTGCCGCTGCCGCAAGGATTGTCTTGAACTTGCGCATCATGCCGCCCCCATCCACACGAACCGGGCCACGAACAGCGCCGCCAGCACGAACAGGAACCAGTCGCTCTTGCGCGCGCGGCCACGCAGCAGGGTGAGCACGGCGTGGGCAGTGATGCCCAGCGCCAGGCCATTGGCGATGGAAAAGGTCAGCGGGATCATCGCCACGGTCAGGAACGCCGGGATCGCCGCCATCGGGTCTTCCCACTCCACTTCGGTCAGCGGCAGCAGCATCAGCCCGCCCACGATGATCAGCGCCGGGGCCGTCGCCGCCAGCGGAACGAGCTGTGCATAGGGCGCCACGAACATGGTGGCGAAGAACAACAGGCCCGTGACGATCGCGGTCAGGCCCGTGCGCCCACCCGCCTGCACGCCGGCCGCGCTTTCCACATAGGACGTGACCGTGCTGGTGCCGGCCAGGGCGCCCACCATCGTCGCCACGGCATCGGTGATCAGGATGCGGTTAAGGCCGGGAATGCGGCCCGCCTTGTCCATCAGCCCGGCGCGCTTGGTCACGGCCACCAGCGTGCCGATATTGTCGAACAGATCGACGAACAGGAACACGAAGACGATCTCGATCACCCCGCCCGAAAGCTTGAGCACGCCGGGCAGATCGAGCTGGAACGCCGTGGCAGTGAGCGCATCGAGCGAGTAGGGCTGCGGCGCGACGTGGACCATGCCGGAAAACCAGCCGACCAGCGTGGTGGCGACAATGCCCAGCAGCATGGCCCCGCGCACGTTCCACACCGACAGCACGCCGATGATCAGCAGGCCAAGCAGCGCCAGCGCCGGTCCCGCGCTCTTGAGGTCACCCAGCGCCACCAGCGTGGCCGGGTTGCCCACCACGATGCCCGCATCCTTCAACCCGATGAAACCGATGAACAGGCCGATGCCCCCGGCGACCGCCGCGAACAGGTAATTGGGAATGACCGAGACGATCAGCTGCCGCACGCCCGTCAGCGTCAGGATCAGGAACACCAGCCCCGAAATCATCACACAGCCCAGGCCCACCTGCCATGGCACGTGCATCTGCCCCACCACGGTAAACGCGAAATAGGCGTTGAGACCCATGCCTGGTGCGAGCGCCAGCGGCGTGTTGGCCGCCACGCCCATCAGGATCGAGGCGAAGGCGGCGGCAAAGCACGTGGCCGCCGCCACCGCCGCCACCGGCATGCCCGCCTGGCCGAGGATGGAAGGGTTGACCAGCACGATATAGGCCATGGTCAGGAACGTAGTTGCGCCCGCCACCACTTCGGTGTGCATGCTGGTGCCGCGCCCCGCGAAATCGAAATAGGCGCCGATCCGCTGCGCCACGCCCTCTGTCATTGCAATTCCCCTGAAATTTCTTGTGGCGCGATGTCTTGCGGCGCGATTGCCCCCGGCGCAGTTGCACCGACCACGCCCCGTTCTTCCAGCATTTGTGCGCACGCGAAAAGAGCCGTTTCGCCAAAACGGCGCCCGATCAGTTGCAAGCCCAGCGGCAGTTGTCCCGGCCGCCGCAGCGGCACGCAAAGCGAGGGCAGGCCCAGGAACGTGATCGGCTGGGTGTGAATGCCCAGGTCCGCGCGCGCGGGCACCATGGCGCCGTCGATCAGGATACGCGGATCGGCAATCGCCGGCGCCGTGCAGGGCGTGGCCGGCGCCAGCAGCACATCAACGCCTGCCGCTTCCATCAGCGCATCAACATGGTCACGCGCCGCGGCCCGCAATTCTTGCGCGGCATCATAGAGCGCGCGGGGCAGCAGGCTTCCGGCGATCAGCCGGTCGCGCACCGCCGGGTCATACGCCATCGCGGCGCGCGCCAGGTCGGCGCGGTGCAGGTTGCCGCCCTCATAGGCGGTGATCAGGAACGCCGCCGAACGATAGCGCGCCAGATCGGGCAGCGTCAGCCACGGCCCCTCGCCCACGATCGCGGCAATGGCGCTGGCCTGGGCCGGATCGATGTTTTCGGCAAACCGGCCGCCCAGTGCACCCAGGTGCAGCGCCGTGGGCGCCACATCCACGCGCCCGGAAAGCACCGCCCAGATCGCGCGCAGATCGGCCAGATTGCCGCTGAAGGGGCCAATATCGTCAAAGCTGTGGGCGAAGGGAAAGGTGCCGTCGAGCGGCAGGTCGGCGTGCGTGGGTTTCAGGCCATAGAGCCCGCACAGGCTGGCCGGCACGCGGATCGAACCATTGGTGTCGGACCCCAGGGCAAAGGCCAGCGCGCCCGCCGCCACCACCGCCGCCGATCCACCCGAAGAGCCACCGGCTAGCCGCGCGGGATCGTGCGGATTGCGCGTGGTGCCATGGCGCGCGTTGATCGTGGCAAAGCCATAGGCGAATTCGTCCATGTTAAGCGTCGCCACCAGCACCGCGCCCGCCGCAGCCAAGCGCCGCACCGCTTCTGCATCGGTGGCAGCCGGCGCGGCATCGGCGCGCACGGCAGAACCGGCCGTGGTCACTTCGCCCGCCACGTCGAACAGGTCTTTCACGCCATAGGGCACTCCGGCGAGCGGCCCAGGATCGCGCCCTTGCGCCACCAGGGCATCCACCCGCGCGGCTTCATCCAGCGCGCGTGCAGGCAGCAGGCGCGTGACCGCGACATGCGGGTCTGCCGCGAGACGCGCGAGCGCGGCCTGCGCCAGGTCCACCGCGCTTGCCTTGCCAGTGCGGACAGCAGCAGCCTGTTCGAGCGCGGACATCACGCGGCGTTTCCGGCAAAGATCGCGGCATGGCGCGCCAGCAACGCCAGGTTGCCCATAACGCCCGGCACGCACGCCGGCGGAATCTGCCAGCCATCGCGCTGGGCAGCGGCCTGGGCCTCAACCTCTGTGGCGGGCAGTGCCAAGGCCTCTGGCGGCAAGATGGGAAGGGATAGCTGGGGCTGATCGACCATGATGGGGCGATGATAGCGACCACCCCCCTATCGATCCAACGCAATGATCGGAACGGATGGTTGCAAAAATTAGAGCGGGTGTGGTGCGCCCTGCTCCTTCGCTGCCTCAGCCTCTGCCGCGGCCAAAACCCGCAGCACATTGCCCGACCAGATCTTCGCCACGTCCGCCTCGCTATAGCCGGCGCGCAGCAGCGCGGTGGTCAGGCGCGGAAGGTCGGCCACGTCCTCAAGGCCAGACACCCCGCCGCCGCCATCCCAATCCAGACCGATGCCGACGTGGTCCACCCCGGCCACTTTCAACGCGTGGAGCAGCTTGGCCATCACATCGTCGAACCCGGCGCGCTGTTCGGGCCATTCGCGGTCGATCTTTTGGCGCGCAGCGAGGTAATCGGCGCGCTCGGCCACGGTCAGCACGCGGTCTTCGGGAAAGCGTTGCTCCAGCGCGTCGAGCGCGGCCTTGCGCTGCGGGCTTTGCTCCAGCTTCTTCACATAGACCGAATTGATCTGGATGACCCCGCCCTGCGCCGCCAGCGCGCGCAAGTGCGCGTCATCGATATTGCGCGGATGGTCATAGACCGCCTTGCAGCCCGAATGGCTGAGGATGATCGGCGCTTTCGACAGGCGCAGCGCATCGTCGAGCGCGGCATCGGAACTGTGCGAGAGATCGGGCACCACGCCCAGCCGGTTCATTTCCGCCAGAAGCTGCACGCCCGCGGGGCTCAAGCCATCCCACTTGGCCGCATCGGTGCTGCTGTCGGCAAACTGGTTGGTCTTGAAATGGGCAAAGCCCGAAATCCGCACGCCCAACGCATAAAAGGACTGGAGCAAGGTGGGGTCATCGCCCAGCGGCCAGGCATTCTCGATGGAAAGATAGACCACGCGGCGCCCGCTGACGGCAATGGGCGCGGCATCGGCGGCCTTGTCTGCCAGCGCAAAGGCATCGGGATGCGCTGCCACCATGTCATGGATCGCCACCGCGCGGCGAAACGCATAATCCCGCGCCGCGCGCGTGCTGGCCGGATCGAGTGGCCCTTGCGGCGTATAGATCGCCCAGAACCCGCCATCGAGGCCGCCAGCCACCATGCGCGGCACGTCCACCTGCGTGCGGTCGGCCGCCACGCTGTGGCGCTGGGTGATCGACCAGCCCGGCAGCACGAGCGAGGCCGGCGTGTCGAGATGGGTGTCAAGCGTCAGCGCGCGCTCGTGCACCGCACGCTCGGCCTTAGTGGGCAGCGGCGCATCGGCCAGGGCCGGTGATGCCAGGGACATGGCGACAAGCGCGGCAATGGCGGGACGGGGGAAACGCATGGTCCCTTCATCCGGCTTTCCCTCGCGCCGCGCAAGGGCTAGAGGCGCACCCCATGTTGCGTCTTACCGAACTCAAGCTGCCGCTCGATCACGATCCCGCCGCCATGCTGCCCGCCATCGCCGCGCGCCTGGGCGTGGCGGAAAGCGCGGTCGTGCGCTTTGCCGTGGCCAAGCGTGGCAACGACGCGCGGCGCAAGAACGCGATCCAGCTGGTCTATGCCGTGGACGTGACGCTGAGTGACGCGGATGAAGCCGACGTGCTGGCGCGCCTTGCCGGCGACAGCCACGTGCGCCCCACGCCCGACACCGCCTATCGTTTTCCGGTCAAGGCGCCCGCAGGCTGGCAGCCCGGCGAAGGCGAGCGCCCCGTGGTGATCGGCGCGGGCCCGTGCGGCCTGCTCGCCGGATTGATCCTGGCGCAGATGGGCCTGAAACCCATCATCGTGGAGCGCGGCAAGGCCGTGCGCGAGCGTACCAAGGACACCTGGGCGCTGTGGCGCAAGTCGGTGCTGACGCCGGAATCCAACGTGCAGTTCGGCGAAGGCGGCGCCGGCACCTTTTCCGATGGCAAGCTCTACAGCCGGATCAAGGACCCCCGCCACTTGGGCCGCAAGGTTCTGGTGGAATTCGTCAAGGCCGGCGCGCCTGACGACATTCTCACCGAGGCGCACCCCCATATCGGCACCTTCCGCCTGGTCACCATGGTCATGTCGATGCGCGAAACGATCGAGAAGCTGGGCGGGGAATACCGCTTCGGCACCCGCGTCGACGATTTCGCCGTCGAGACCGACGCCGCTGGCGAGCGGCGCCTGGCCGGCTTGCACTTGTCCAACGGGGAATTCCTGCCCGCGCGCCGCGTGATCATGGCCGTGGGCCATTCCGCGCGCGACACTTTCGAGGTGCTGTACAATCGCGGCGTGCATATCGAGGCCAAGCCCTTTGCCATCGGCGTGCGGATCGAGCATCCGCAAAGCCTGATCGACCAGGCCCGCTATGGCGCCTGCGCCAAGCACCCCGTGCTCGGCCCGGCGGCCTATGCCCTGGCGCACCAGGCCAGCAATGGCCGCGCGGTCTACAGCTTCTGCATGTGTCCGGGCGGGCGCGTGGTCGCCGCAGCCAGCGAGGAAGGCCGCGTGGTGACCAACGGGATGAGCCAGTATTCCCGCGCAGAATTCAACGCCAATTCGGGCCTGGTCGTGGATATCACGCCCGAACGCGATTTTCCCGGCCATCCGCTGGCGGGCATTGCCCTGCAACGCCATTGGGAAGAGCGCGCCTTCGTGGCCGGCGGATCGAACTACCAGGCGCCGGGGCAGAAAGTGGGCGATTTCCTGGCCCGCCGCCCCAGCAGCGAATTCGGCAGCATCGTGCCCTCCTACCAGCCCGGCGTGCACCTCACGGCGCTGGAAGAATGCCTGCCCGATTTCGTCACCGATGCGCTGCGCGAGGCGCTGCCCGTGTTCGGCCGGCAGATGGTTGGCTATGATCACCCCGACGTGGTGATGACCGGGGTTGAAACGCGCACCTCCTCTCCCGTGCGGATCACGCGCGGCAAGGACCTGCAAAGCCTCAACACCCGCGGGCTCTATCCCGCCGGCGAAGGCGCTGGCTATGCCGGCGGCATTCTTTCGGCGGCAGTGGACGGGATTCGCGTGGCCGAGGCGCTGGCGGCAGACCTGCTCGCCGGGTGATTCGCGCAAAAACCGGGGTTGCCGCCCACGCCGGTGGCGGCAACGATGCGCGTTGAACAAGGTGCATACCAATGCATTTGCGATTGGTATTATCGCCGACCCGAGATAGCGCTAACACCATGCTGCTGCACAAACCCATAAAATCGTTTGCATTTTTATCTGCAAATGTTGGCGGCCGCTGTCAATCCAACGTTTCCGGGGCTTTGATTGCAAAAAATGCATGTTTCCTTGCGCGAAACGCATTTGCTTGCCGGCTCTGAATGGGTCATTCGGATAAGGCCTTTCAGGCATCCTCTCCCAAAACTTCCCGGGCCGATCGGATTTCCGACCGGCCCTTTTTTTGTCCGCGCGCCATGCGTTCACGCAAATATTGTATGCAACACATACAATATTTGCGCTATGGGCTGGGCCGACAAGAGCCGCAAACCGCAACTGCCAGGGGAGAGAACATGGCTACGCTTATCGACGGGAAGGCAATCGCCCGCGCGCTTTCGAACACCACCGCCCAGGCCGTGGCGCAGATGGTCGCCGATGGCTTGCCCACGCCTGGCCTGGCCGTCGTCCTGGTGGGCAACGATCCGGCGAGCGAGGTCTATGTCGGCCGCAAGATCAGCCAATGCGCCAAAGTGGGAATCCATTCGATCGAGCATCGCCTGGCAGCCGATACCGCGCAGGACGATCTGCTCGCCCTGATCGCCGCGCTCAATGCCGATGCCACGGTGCACGGCATCCTGGTGCAATTGCCGCTGCCGGCGCAGATCGATGCCGGCAAGGTGCTCGATGCGATCGACCCGGCCAAGGACGTAGACGGGTTCCATCCGGTCAACGTCGGCCGCCTCTCCACCGGCACCGGCGGCCTGGTGCCCTGCACCCCGCTGGGCTGCATGATGCTGCTCGATACCGTGATCGACAACTATCGCGGGCTCGATGCCGTGGTGATCGGCAAGTCCAACATCGTGGGCAAGCCGGTGGCCATGCTGCTGCTGGAACGCGAATGCACGGTTACCGTCACCCACATCGCCACGCAGGGCCTGCCCGACATCGTGCGCAAGGCCGATATCGTGGTGGCCGCCGCCGGCGCGCCCGAACTGGTCAAGGGCGATTGGGTCAAGCCCGGTGCCGTGGTGATCGACGTGGGCATCACCCGCGTGAACCAGCCCGATGGCACCACCCGCCTGGTGGGCGACTGCGCCGCGCACGAAATGGACCACGCCCGCGCCGTCACCCCGGTGCCCGGCGGCGTTGGCCCGATGACCATCGCCTGCCTGCTGGCCAATACCGTGCAAGCCGCACAATCCTGACCTGCGAACAAAGCCCCCTCCTCTTCAGAGGAGGGGGTTTGGGGGTGGTGCGATGGGTAGCGCAAGGCTTCCACCACCCCCCGCCCCCCTCCTCTGAAGAGGAGGGGGAGATAGAGACAAAAAAGGGCGGTTCGGAGCCTGTCCGAACCGCCCTTTTTGTGTGTCTTGCGACCGCGATTTAGCGGGTGGCCGCCGTCCGGTTCGCCCACAGCGCGAAGATCGTGCCGGCCGCGCCCGAAAGCAGGTAGGCACCCGAAGCAAGCAGGCCATAGTTGGCCGAGAGCCACAGCGCCGCATAAGGCGCAAAGCCCGCGCCCAGCAGCCAGGCCAAGTCGCCAGTCAGGGCCGAGCCGGTGTAGCGGTGGCGGGTTTCGAACGCATCGGCCACGGCGCCCGAAGACTGGCCGAACGAAACGCCGAGCAGCAGGAAGCCGGTGAGCATGAACGAAATCTCGCCCGCCACGCCGATGCCGAGCAACTGCGGGGCAAAGCCCGAGAACGCGGCGATCGCGGCGGCCGAGAAGCCCAGCAGGGTGCGGCGGCCCACGCGATCGGCCACCAGGCCCGAAATCACGATGGCAGCAACGCCCAAGGCCGCAGCGCCGGCTTCGATGGTGAGGAAGCGGGTGGGTTCTTCGCTGGTGAAGATGAACACCCACGACAGCGGGAACACGGTGACCATGTGGAACAGCGCAAAGCTGGCGAGCGGGGCGAAGGCGCCGATCAGGATGGTCTTCCACTGTTCGCGGATGGTGACGAGCGGGCTTTCGGCCACCAGGTCACGCGATTCGAACAGGCGCTGGAATTCGGGCGTCACCACGATGCGCAGGCGCGAGAACAAGGCCACCACGTTGATCGCGAAAGCCACGAAGAACGGGAAACGCCAACCCCACGACAGGAAGTCTTCGGCCGGCAGCGACGAGGTGAAGAACGCAAACAGCAGGCTGGCCACGATCAGGCCAAGCGGCGCGCCAAGCTGGGGGATCATGGCATACCAGCCGCGCTGGCCTTCGGGGGCATTGAGCGCGAGCAGCGAGGCCAGGCCATCCCATGTGCCACCCAGGGCAAAACCCTGGCCAAGGCGGAACAGCGCCAGCAGCAGCACGGCGTTGCGGCCCAGGTCGGCATAGCCGGGCAGGAATGCGATCGCCGCGGTCGAGCCACCCAGGCCGAACAGCGCCACCGTCAGCTTGAAGCCGCGGCCATAGGCGCGGTCGAGCCACATGAAGAACAACGAGCCGACCGGGCGGGCGATGAACGCCAGCGGGAACACCGCAAACGAAGCCAGCGTGGCGTTGAGCGGATCGAGGTACGGGAAGAACACCTTCGGGAACACGATCACCGATGCGATCGCATAGACGAAGAAGTCGAAGAACTCCGACGTACGCCCGATGATCACGCCGATGGCGATCTCGCCGGGGGAAATCGGGCCGTGTCCGGCGTGGGAATCGCTCCCCAGCTCTGCGTTGTAATCGACTACGGCAGCAGTCATGGCTGACACAAACTCCTTGGCTTCCGCGCATTTCTCGCAAACGCGCCGAATGGCCGGCCGCATGTGCAGCCTGCCTGTGATATACGCTATTGGAATTGTGCAGCCGCGAAGGGGATTGGACAAAATGTCCTATCGTTTGCACAGGCCACCGCTTCTAGGTGCGCACCATGCGTGCGAAACTCCTGAATCGGGCGCGCCTGTTGCGCTGCGCCATCGTCCCGCTCCTGGCCCTGCCGCTTGCCGGCTGCGACTGGGTTGTGCTCAACCCCGCGGGCGACGTCGCTCGCCAGCAGGGCGACCTGGTCATCGTGGCCACTTTGCTCATGCTGCTGATCGTGGTGCCCGTCATGGCCACGGTCGTGCTGTTTGCCTGGCGTTATCGCGCCAGCAACACGCAGGCCAAGTACGATCCGGACTGGAACCACTCCACCCAGCTGGAACTGCTGATCTGGGCCGCGCCGCTGATGATCATCATCGCGCTGGGCGCCGTCACCTGGGTGGGCACCCATCTGCTCGATCCCTACCGCGCGATTTCGCGCATCGATTCCCAGACGCCGCTGGTTTCGAACGAGAAGCCGTTCGATGTCGAAGTGGTGTCGATGGACTGGAAGTGGCTGTTCATCTATCCTGAACAGAACATCGCCACGGTCAACGAACTGGTCGTTCCGGCGGGTCGCCCGCTGCGCTTCCGCCTGACTTCGTCCACCGTGATGAACACCTTCTATGTCCCGGCGCTGGCCGGCATGATCTACACCATGCCCGGCATGGAAACCAAGCTGCACGCCGTGTTCAACAGCGAAGGCTCGTTCCAGGGCATTTCCGCACACTATAGCGGCGCCGGCTTCTCCCACATGCACTTTGCCACGCGCGCCGTGTCCGACCAGCAGTTCGCCCAGTGGGTGGCCAGCGTGAAGGCCGGCAAGAACGATGGCGCACTGACCCGCGACAGCTATCTCCAGCTCGACAAGCCCAGCATTGCCGAGCCCGTGCACCACTATACCTCTGTCGCGCCCGACCTGTTCAACGCCGTGGTCGACCTGTGCGTGCAGCCCGGCAAGATCTGCGCCAGCCAGATGGCCATGCTCGATGCCAAGGGCGGCGTGCCCAAGGAAGCGGCCCGTCTCAACGTTGCGGCGCTCACCTATGACAAGAGCGGCCGCGCCACCGAAACCCCGGTCCTGCCCGGCAGCGTGATTGCCCAGACCGACCGCTTCGTGAAGGCCTATTGCAGCGACAACCGTCCGATGGCTGCCCCCGGCGCCGAAACCGCCCCGCCCAAGACGCTGGACCGCCTGCGCGGCGCCGGCATCAACCAGGCAAGCGGTCCCCGGGTCAGCCTGGCTGGTCCGCTGCTGCAGCCTGCCTCTTGAGGCAGATTGCCGAATTCTCAAGTCGTACCAGATTTGATCCAGTCCTGTTCTTCTGATCGATGGATACCGCGATGACCGCTGTCCCCCTTCCAGCCACTGCCCCGCCGCAGTGGTCCCCGCTCCTGGGACGCATTTCCCTAGAGCAGCTACCCTTCGTCCACGAACCGATCGTGGCGGCAACATTCGCCGGCGTGGTCCTTGGCGGGATCGCGCTGGTGGGTGCGCTCACCTATTTCCGTCTCTGGGGCTATCTCTGGAAGGAATGGTTCACCAGCGTCGATCACAAGAAGATCGGGATCATGTACATGATCCTGGGCCTGGTGATGTTCATGCGCGGCTTTGCCGATGCGATCATGATGCGCCTCCAGCAGGCCATCGCGTTCAACGGCAGCGAAGGCTATCTCAACGCGCATCACTACGATCAGGTGTTCACCGCCCACGGCGTGATCATGATCTTCTTTGCCGCGATGCCTTTCGTCACCGGCCTGATGAACTATGTCGTGCCGCTGCAGATCGGCGCGCGCGACGTGTCGTTCCCGTTCCTCAACAACTTCAGCTTCTGGATGACCACGGGCGGCGCCGTGCTGGTCATGGCTTCGCTGTTCCTGGGTGAATTCGGGCAGACCGGCTGGCTGGCCTTCCCGCCGCTGTCGGGCCGTGCCTACAGCCCCGGGGTCGGCGTGGACTATTATATCTGGTCGCTGCAGGTGGCCGGCGTGGGCACCACGCTTTCGGGCATCAACCTGATCGCCACGATCATCAAGATGCGCGCGCCGGGCATGACCTTGATGCGCATGCCCGTGTTCACCTGGACCGCGCTGTGCACCAACGTGCTGATCGTCGCCTCCTTCCCGGTGCTGACCGCCGTGCTCGTGCTGCTCTCGCTCGATCGTTACGTGGGGACCAACTTCTTCACCAACGACTTCGGCGGCAGCCCGATGATGTACGTGAACATGATCTGGATCTGGGGCCACCCGGAAGTCTACATCCTGATCCTGCCGATCTTCGGCGTGTTCTCGGAAGTCACCTCCACCTTCTCGGGCAAGCGCCTGTTCGGCTACACCTCGATGGTCTACGCCACGGTGGTGATCACCATCCTGTCGTACCTGGTGTGGCTGCACCACTTCTTCACGATGGGCTCGGGCGCCAGCGTCAACAGCTTCTTCGGCATCACCACGATGATCATCTCGATCCCGACCGGGGCCAAGCTGTTCAACTGGCTGTTCACGATGTATCGCGGCCGCATCCGCTTCGACCTGCCGATGATGTGGACGGTGGCGTTCATGCTCACCTTCACCATCGGCGGCATGACCGGCGTTCTCCTCGCCGTGCCCCCGGCCGACTTCGTGCTGCACAACTCGCTGTTCCTGATCGCGCACTTCCACAACGTGATCATCGGAGGCGTGGTGTTCGGCGTGTTCGCGGCAATCAACTACTGGTGGCCCAAGGCCTTTGGCTTCAAGCTCAACCAGTTCTGGGGCAAGGTCAGCTTCTGGTGCTGGGTGCCCGGTTTCTGGATCGCCTTCACCCCGCTCTACATCATGGGCCTGATGGGCGTGACCCGCCGGACCCGCGTGTTCGACGATCCCAGCCTCCAGCCGTTCTTCGTCGTGGCCCTGCTCGGCGCCGTCCTGATCGCCGCCGGCATCGGCGCGATGGTGCTGCAATACGGCGTGTCGATCTGGAAGCGGGAAGAGCTCAAGGACGAAAGCGGCGATCCGTGGCACGGCCGCACGCTGGAATGGGCCACCAGCTCGCCCCCGCCGGCCTACAACTTCGCGTTCACCCCGATCGTCCATGACCTGGACGCCTGGGAAGACATGAAGCGCGCCGGCGTCGGCCGCCCGCTCGATGGCTATCGCCCGATCCACATGCCCAGCAACACCGGCGCGGGCGTGATCCTGGCGGGCATCAGCACCGTGCTTGGCTTTGGCCTGATCTGGCACATCTGGTGGCTGGCCGGCATTTCGTTCGTGGGCCTGATCGCCAGCGCGATCATCCACACCTTCAACTACAAGCGCGATTACCACATCCCGGCCGAAGACGTTGCCGCCGTCGAGGCGCAGCGCACGGCCCAGCTGGAACGCCTTGGCCAGACCCAGGGAGCCGCCGCATGAGCGATGCCACCCATTCGTCGGCGCCCCTGCCCGATTCCATCGCTTCGGCCTCGCTGGCCAAGCTGGGCAAGTTCTGGGACCTGAACGAGCACGACCATCCCGAAGGCCACAGCACCATGCTGGGCTTCTGGATCTACCTGATGAGCGACTGCCTCATCTTCGCGATGCTGTTCGCCGCGTTCGGCGTGCTCGGCGGCAACTATGCCGCCGGGCCCGGCCCGCGCGAGTTGTTCGAGCTGCCGCTGGTGGCGCTCAACACCTCGATGCTGCTGTTCTCGTCGATCACTTATGGCTTTGCCATGCTGGCGATGCAGCGCGGTTCGGTCAGCCAGACGCAGATGTGGCTGCTGGTCACCGCCGTGTTCGGCGCGGCGTTCCTGTCGATCGAACTCTATGAATTCGCCAACCTGATCCACGAAGGCGCCACGCCCCAGCGCAGCGCGTTCCTTTCGGCCTTCTTCACGCTGGTTGGCACCCACGGCCTCCACGTGACGTTCGGCTTGGTCTGGCTGTTCACCCTGGTGGTGCAGGTTTCGCGCAAGGGCCTGATCCAGGCCAACAAGCGCCGCCTGATGTGCCTGTCGCTGTTCTGGCACTTCCTTGACGTCGTGTGGATCGGCGTCTTCACCTTCGTCTACCTGATGGGGATGCTGCGATGAGCGCGAAGAACTACAACGACCTGGCCCATGCCCACGCGCATGGGGACGCCAATCCCCATGCCATCGGCCACCATGGCGAGGAAGCGCACGGCTCGCTGCGCGACTACGTCATCGGCTTCGTGCTTTCGGTGGTGCTCACCGCCATTCCGTTCTGGCTGGTGATGAGCGGCGCGATTGCCGACAAGACCACCACGGCCCTGGTCATCGCGGCTTTCGCCGTGGTGCAGATCATCGTGCACATGGTCTACTTCCTGCACATGAACGGCAAGGCCGAAGGGGGCTGGAACATGCTGGCCCTGATCTTCACCGGCGTGGTCGTGCTGATCGTCATCTCCGGCTCGATGTGGGTGATGTACCACATGAACGCCAACATGATGCCGATGCACGCCGAGCAGATGGACTGATCATGACACCGCAAACGGGCAGCAGGCGGCGCTTGCTGCCCGTTTCGATTCTGCTGGTGCTGGCCCTGGCCTTTGCCGGCCTGGGCATCTGGCAGGTCAAGCGCCTCGCCTGGAAAGAAGCACTGATCGCCGATGTGGACCGCGCGCTGCACGCCGCGCCCATCGCGCCCACGGCCATTCCGGCGGGCGATATCGCGCCACTCGCCTATCACCGCGTCACCCTGTCGGGCCGCTTCCTGCCCGCCGCCACCGTGCTCGTCACGGCCACCAGCAACCTGGGCAATGGCTATTGGGTGATGGTCCCGCTGGCCGCGCCCGGCGGCGCCGCCCCGGTGTGGATCAACCGTGGCTTCGTGCCGCTGGGCACCCGCCTGGATACGGCCCGCGCTGCAGTGCCGGCCGGGCCGGTGGCCATCGTCGGCCTCGTCCGCCCCAACGAACCGCATGGCACGTTCCTTCGCGCCAACCGGCCCGAAGCCGAACGCTGGTATGCCCGCGATCTGCCGGTCATGGCCGCGCGGCGCGGTGTTGCCAGCGAAACCCGCTATTTCCTCGATGCGCAAAGCGAAACGCCACGGCCCACCGCCGCCCCGGTGCCGGTGACGGGCCTGACCGTGATCGCGTTTCCCAACAACCACCTGTCCTATGCGCTCACCTGGTTTGCCCTTTGCGCCCTCTCGCTTGGCGCGGCAATCATGGTATGGCGCAAGGCGCGATGAACGCGACCCAGACCCAGTCACCCACCCGCCCGATCTACCCCGCTGCCAGCGCGCGCAACATGGCGCTGCTGGTGCAATTGCGCTGGATCGCGGCGGCGGGCCAGTTGGTGGCCATCTGGGTCAGCGTGCAGGTACTGGGAGTCAGGCTCGACGTGGCGCCGCTGGTGGCCGTGCCGATCCTGATGGTGGTGATCAATGGCCTTACCCTGCTGCTCGATCGCGGGCGCGAGGGGTACAGCCATGTCGAACTGCTCGGCGCGCTCACGCTCGATATGCTGGCGCTGGCCTGGCAACTCTATTTCAGCGGCGGCACGTCCAACCCGTTCACCTTCCTGTTCCTGATGCAGATCGTGATCGCGGCGATCCTTTTGCCGCCCAACTGGAGCGCGATCGTGGCCGTCATGGCCGGGCTGATCGTTGCTCGCCTCGCCTTCGTCCACCGCCCGCTCGATCTGCCCGCCGGCACCTTCGACGGCACGATCGAGCTGTTCCAGTTGGGCAACCTCGTCTGCTTCGTGCTGGTCGCGGCGCTGCTGGTGTTCTTCGTGATCCGCATGGACCGCAACCGCCGGCAGAGCGAAACCGCGCTGTCCGCGCTGCGCCAGCAGGCGACGGAGGAACAGCACATCGTCCGCCTCGGCCTGCTCGCCTCCGGCGCGGCGCATGAGCTGGGCACGCCGATGGCGACGATGTCGGTCATCCTGGGCGATTGGCAGCGCCACCCGGCGATCATCGCCGATCCCGACTTGCGCGACGAGTTGCAGGACATGGCCTCCGAACTCAAGCGCTGCAAATCGATCCTTTCAGGCATCCTGCTCAGCGCCGGGGAAGCGCGGGGCGAAAACCCGCAGATCACCACGCTGAGCGAATTCCTCGAAACCATTGCGGCCGAATGGAACGCGCGCGGCCACGGTGCGATCCGCCTGCGCAACATGGTGCAGACCGATCGCCCGATCGTGGCCGATCCGGCGCTGCGCCAGATCATCGGCAACGTGATCGACAACGCCCTGGAAGTCTCGCCCGATTTCGTGGAAATCCGCGCGGAAATGTCCGGCGGCGATATCGTGTTGACCGTGCTCGATCTAGGCCCCGGCTTCGCCCCGGAAATGCTGGAATCGATCGGCCGCCCCTACAATTCCACCAAGGGCCGTGACGGCGGTGGCCTTGGCCTGTTCCTGGTCGTCAACGTCGTGCGCAAGCTGGGCGGCCGGGTCGACGTGAAGAACCGCACCGCGCGCGGCGCCATGGTGCGCCTGGAAATCCCGATGGCCTCGCTGGCTTATCGCACGGGGGAACCCTGATGACCGATCCCGAACCGACGCCACCTGAACTGACCCCGGGCGAACTGATCCTGGCCGCGCAGGACGAAGCCCTGCCGCTGGTGATCGTGGAAGACGATCCCGCCTTTGCCCGCACCCTGCGCCGCTCGTTCGAACGGCGCGGCTATGCCGTGGAGCATGCCGCCACGCCCGACGAACTCGAAGCGCTGCTGGAGCACCACGATTTCCAGTTCGCGGTGGTGGACTTGAAGCTCGGCACCGGTTCGGGCCTCACTTGCGTGCACATGCTGGCCGAACGTGATCCCGAAACCCGGATCGTGGTGCTCACCGGCTTTGCCTCCATCGCCACGGCGGTGGAAGCCATCAAGCTGGGCGCGGCGCACTACCTGGCCAAGCCCGCCAACACCGACGATATCGAGGAAGCGTTCGGCCGGGTGGGTGGCGACCCCACCGTGCCGCTCGACACGCGCAAGTCCTCGATCAAGACGGTGGAGTGGGAATACATCCACTCCACCCTGGTCGAATGCGATTTCAACATTTCCGAAGCCGCGCGACGCCTGGGCATGCACCGCCGCACCCTAGCGCGAAAGCTGGAAAAGCGGCCTTTGCGCTGACTTCATTCTTCGTCACCCCGGATCAAGTCCGGGGTGACGAGCACTTCATATGTATTTGCTAAACCACGCCTTCACTCAGGCCGCCAGCCCGCGCACGCGCAGCAGCGCACCCGGATCGGGCGCGCCCCCGCGAAACGCCACGTAGTTGTCCATGGCCGCGCGTCCGCCGCCTTGGGACAGCACTTCGCGGCGGAATGCCGCGCCAAGCTCGCCCTGGCGCTGCGGTGCCTGGGCAAACTGCTCATAGGCGTCGGACGAAAGCAGCTCTGCCCAGAGGTAGGAATAATAGCCCGCGGCATAGCCACCGGCAAAGATGTGGCTGAACGCGTGGGCAAAGCGGTTCCACGCCGGATAGCGCATCACCGCCACTTCGGCCCGCACCGCATCGAGCAGGCCCTGCACATCGGGCGCATCGGCCGCGGCGCGATGCAGGCGCATGTCGAACAGCGCGAACTCGATCTGCCGCAAAACGGCGAGCGCCCCCATGAAGCCCCGCGCCGCGTTGAGGCGCGCGATCAGGTCATCGGGCAGCGGCTGTCCGGTTTCCTCGTGGGCCGAAGCCGCCTTGAGCACGTGCGCATCATAGGCAAAGTTTTCCAGGAACTGGCTCGGCAGTTCCACCGCATCCCATTCCACCCCGCTGATCCCGCCGATGGAGGGCAAGTCGCCCTCGCCCAGCAGGTGATGCAGGCAGTGGCCCATTTCATGGAACAGCGTCACCATGTCGGCATGCTGGAGCAGCGCGGGCTTGCCCGGCGCCGCCTTGGCGAAATTGGTGATCAGATAGGCCACCGGCATCTGCGCCTGTTCCGCCGCGCGGCTGGGGGAGCGGCACACGTTCATCCACGCCCCACCGCGCTTGCCTTCGCGCGCAAAGAAATCGGCGTAAAGCCGGGCGAACGGCGCATCCTGGCCAGCGCGGAACAGGTCGAACCGGCGCACGTCCTCGTGCCACAACCCCTCGCCCGCCACTTCGCGGAAGGTCACGCCAAACAGCCGCTCGACATGGCCGAACAGCGCGGGCAGCACTTTGTCCAGCGGCAGGTAGCGGCGGATTTCGGACTGATCGAGCGCATGACGCGCCAGCCGCGCGCGCTCGGTGGCAAAGCCCATGTCCCAGGGCTCCAGCGTCTCGATGCCCAGTTCGGCGCGGGCAAACGTGGCCAGATCGGCCAGTTCGGCCTGCGCCAGCGGGCGGGTGCGGGCGGCCAGGTCGGTCAGGAATGCTTCCACCGCCGCCGGGCTTTGCGCCATCTTGGTGGCCAGCGACAGGCTGGCGGCATCGCCCTGCCCCAGCAGCTGCGCCGCCCTGGCGCGCAGGGCCAGCAGTGCGGCCATGCGCGGCCCGTTGTCGAACTGGCCAGCATTCGGCCCCTGGTCCGATGCCCGCGTGGCATAGGCGCGGCTCACTTCCTGGCGCAGCGCGCGGTCCTGGGCATAAGTCAGCACGGCCACCACCACCGGGGCGTGCAGCGTGATCAGCCAGCCTTCTCCATGCCCCTTGGCCTGCGCGGCAGCGGCCATGCCGGCCAGATCGGCCTCGGGCACGCCGACCAGCCGTGCCGGGTCGGTCACGTGCAGGCTCCAGGCTTCGGTCGCATCCATCACGGCATTGGCATATTCGGTGGCCAGGCGCCCCTGCTCCACCTGGTTCTCGGCAAAATCGTTAGCGTCCTGCCCATCGAGCGCCACGCCGGAAAGCTCGAAATCGCGCAGCGCCAGTTCCCGCGCACGGGCCGCCAGCGAATCCAGCGCCGCCGGGTCGATGGCACGGATCGCTTCGTAAAGCGCGCGGTCCTGGCCCACGGCGGCAAAGTGCGCGGCGATCAGCGGCTGCGCCTGGGCATGGGCGGCGCGCAGTTCCGGGGTGTTGGTCACGGCCAGCAGATGGCCGATCACACCCCAGGCCTCGCCGATGCGGCGGTCGGCCTCTTCCTTGAAGGCCAGCATCGCCGGGTCTCCGGCGCGGGCCACGCATTGCGCCATGGCGTCCCGGTGCGTGGCAATCGCGGCCGTGATCGCCGGCACGATGTCGTCGGCACGGATTGCGGAAAAGGGTGGCTGGTCATGCGCGGCAAGCAGGGGAAACTTGGCGTCGAGCGTGGCGGTATCGGTCAAAGGGGCGCTCCGGCAAGATGTCGTTGCCCATCCAGATAGGAAGGCGTGGCGTGATTGTCTGCCCCGGCAGCGGCTTATTTTGTGTGAAGACCCGCGCCCTGCGCCGCTTCCTCCAGGAATTCCGCCACGGCGCGCACCCGCGGCAAGCGGCGC
Organism: Novosphingobium rhizosphaerae; assembly: GCF_050920675.1. Classification (NCBI taxonomy): domain Bacteria; kingdom Pseudomonadati; phylum Pseudomonadota; class Alphaproteobacteria; order Sphingomonadales; family Sphingomonadaceae; genus Novosphingobium; species Novosphingobium rhizosphaerae. The sequence goes on along the minus strand of NZ_CP137861.1, from coordinate 2,986,857 downwards.
AATTCGGCGTGGACCACCAGCCAATAGGCGCGTGGCACCGCCACATCGGGCAGGACCCGCACCAGAGTGGGATCGCCATCGGCGGCAAAGGTGTGCAACAGGCCGATGCCCCCGCCCGCCTGGACCGCCGCCAGTTGCACCGTGGCCGATGTGCAGCGGAACTGCGCCTGCATGCCCGGCGCCACTTCATCCAGATAGCGCAGCTCGGGCCAGTCGATCAGGTCGTCGATATAGGAAATCAGCCGGTGGCGCGAAAGATCGTCCACGCTTTCGGGGGTGCCGTGCTGCTCCAGATAGGCGGGCGCGGCATAGAAGCCCACGGTGAAGGGCGCCAGTTGCCGGGCATAGAGCCGCCCGCGCGGCGGCCGCTTGAGCGTCACGGCCAGGTCCGCCTCGCGTTGCGAGAGGCTGACGGCGCGGGTTTCGGGCGCCAGTTCCAGCACGATGCGCGGGTGCCGGGCCATGAACAGCGGCATGCGCGGCGCCACCAGGTATGTGCCGAAAGCCGCCGGCGTCGCCACCCGCACCGTGCCGGTCAATTCGGTGTCCACCCCGCCCAGCGCGCTGTCGGCCGCATGGGTTTCCGCCTCGATCCGCTCGGCATGGAGCAGCAGGGCACGGCCCGCCTCGGTCAGCCGCGCGCCACTGGGCGAACGGTCCACCAATCGCGCCCCCAGCCCGCTTTCCAGCCCATCAAGCCGGCGCGAGACAGTGGAATGGTCCAGCCCCAGCGCACGGGCCGCGGCGGTCAGGCGGCCATGGCGCGCCACTTCCAGAAATATCCTCAAGTCGTCCCACTGGCGAATGCGCATGGTGTTCCTGCAAATTTGCACGGCCTGTTTGGCGAAAATGCCAGTATCAGGATATTTGCGCACGGGCTACAAGCAGGCATCAAACTTTGCCGGGAGAGTTGCCATGCGCCAGATCGACCATTTCCTCAACGGCGCCGCCGTTGCCGCCACTTCTGGCCGCAAGAGCGACGTTTTCGATCCCAACACCGGCGAAGTGCAGGCGCAGGTCGGCCTGGCGAGCGAGGCCGATGTCGATCAGGCCGTGGCGCTCGCCGCGGCCGTGCAGCCCGAATGGGCCGCCCTCAACCCGCAGCGCCGCGCCCGCGTCATGTTCGAATTCAAGCGCCTGATCGAACGCGACATGGACAAGCTGGCCCACGCGCTGTCGGCCGAACACGGCAAGGTGATTGCCGATGCTAAGGGCGATATCCAACGCGGGCTGGAAGTGATCGAGTTCGTCTGCGCGATCCCCCACCTGCTCAAGGGCGAATATACCGAAGGCGCCGGGCCGGGGATCGACGTGTTCTCGATGCGCCAGCCGCTGGGCGTGGTGGCGGGGATCACCCCGTTCAATTTCCCCGCAATGATCCCGCTGTGGATGAGCGGCCCGGCGCTCGCCACCGGCAATGCCTTCATCCTCAAGCCGTCGGAACGCGATCCCTCGGTGCCCAATATGCTGGCTGAATTGTTCCTCGAAGCCGGCGGCCCGGTGGGCCTGTTCAACGTGGTGCATGGGGACAAGGTGGCCGTCGATGCCATTCTCGACCACCCGCGCATCAAGGCGGTCAGCTTCGTCGGCTCGTCCGACATCGCCAACTATGTCTACCAGCGCGGCGCCCAGGCGGGCAAGCGCATGCAGTGCATGGGCGGCGCCAAGAACCACGGCATCGTGCTGCCCGATGCCGATTTCGACCAGGTCGTCAGCGACATTCTCGGCGCGGCCTATGGCTCGGCCGGGGAACGCTGCATGGCGCTGCCCGTGGTGGTGCCGGTGGGCGACAAAACCGCCGAGGAACTGCGCGCCCGCCTGATCGACGGGATCGCCAGCCTCAAGGTGGGCATTTCCACCGACGAAGCCGCGCACTATGGCCCGGTCGTGACCGCCCAGCACAAGGCGCGGATCGAAAGCTACATCCAGATGGGCCTGGATGAAGGCGCCGAACTGGTGGTGGATGGCCGTGGCTTCTCGCTGCAAGGCTATGAAAACGGCTATTTCCTGGCGCCCACGCTGTTTGACCGGGTGACGCCCGAAATGCGCAGCTACCAGGAAGAGATCTTCGGCCCGGTGCTCCAGATCGTGCGCGCGCAGGATGTGGACCAGGCCATCGCGCTCGCCACCAACCACGCCTATGGTAATGGCGTCGCGATGTTCACCCGCAGCGGCGCGGCCGCCCGCAATTTCGCCGCCAAGGTGGAAGTGGGCATGGTTGGCATCAACGTGCCGATCCCGGTGCCGGTGGCCTATCACAGCTTTGGCGGGTGGAAGCGCTCGGGCTTTGGCGATCTCAACCAATACGGCATGGACGGCGTGCGCTTCTACACCCGCACCAAGACCGTGACCCAGCGCTGGCCCAGCACATCAGGCGGCGTGGTGGACCAAAGTTTCGTGATCCCCACGATGAAGTGAACCGTTCTCCTATGTGACAAAAGGCCGCACAACCAGATGGTCGTGCGGCCTTTTTTGCGTGATCTTGGCCGGCGCCATGGGCGGCAAGGCATCCTGCTGTCCCCACCTGTTCCAACGGCCAGCCTCGACAGGGCAGGCAAAATGGAACATAATAGGAACATGGAAACGCCTTCCGCCCCGATCCTCTCTTCGCCCACCTGGCGTCTGAGGCCGGCCTTGCGCCGGCCGATGCCGGTGCTGGCGGCGGGGCAAGTGCATGAAGTGCATGGGGAAGGCGATGATCGCGCGGCGGGGCTGGCCTTTGCCCTGGGATTGGGCACGGCGAATCGCCCAGGCGCGGTGCTGGTGGTGCGCGGGGCCTTGCGCCAAGGGCTGGGGCTTTATGGCGAAGGGCTGGCGCGGTTGGGTATCGATCCCGCGCGGCTGCTGCTGGTGGAAGCGCGCGATGCCGCGGCCCTGCTGCGCGCCGGGCTGGAAGGGGCGCGTTGCCCCGGCCTGGCGCTGGTCCTGCTGGAAAGCGAAGGCCCGCTCAAGGGCTATGACCTGACCGCCAGCCGCCGCTTCGTGCTGGCCGCCGAACGCACGCAGACGCCGTTGGTCTTGCTGCGCCATGCGGCAAATGCCCAGCCCAGTGCGGCGCACACCCGCTGGCAAGTGGCCAGTGCCCCATCCCTGCCGCTGGAGGCGCCACCCGGCGCGCAAGTGCGCCCGCCCGGCCTGCCGATGATCGCGGTTGAGGCGCTGCGCTGGCGGGGTGGGCCGGCGGGGCAGACGTGGCATTTGCAATGGGATGAACAACATGGCGGTTTCCGGGACACCACCGGGTCCCTTGGCGGCACCCCCAAACGGAACGAAAACGCAAGGACGGCGCCATCTGGCGCTGTACTTCCCATGGCTGCCCTGCGAACGGGTTAGGGGCGAACGGGTTAGAGCCACGGCAACAGACCCGCTGCCCGAAGGCGCGCCGCTGGCCTTGGTGGCGCGCAGCGGGCAGGCGTTGCGGCTGATGGCGGTGGAGCGCGATGCCGCCCGCCAGGGCCTGGCGCCGGGTATGACCCTGGCCGATGCCCGCGCCCGCTGTCCCGATCTGGCCACCCTGCCCCATGATCCGGCCGCTGATGCTGCGCTGTTGACGCACCTGGCCAAGGCGATGCACGCGCTGACCCCCAGCGTGATGCCCGATCCGCCCGATGGCCTGCTGCTCGATATCAGCGGCTGCGCGCATCTCTTCGGATCGGAAGCGAAGATGGTGGCAAAGGCAACTGAAATTGCAGGCCTTTCCACAATCCATGCGCTGGCCGGCAATCCGGCGGCAGCGCGTGCCCTCGCCCGCCATGGCACCCTGGCCCAGCGCCGCGCCGAAGACGTGGCCGCCCTGCCCGTCTCCGCGCTGGACCTGGGCGAGGCCGCCACCACCGCCTTGCGCCGCGCCGGGCTCAAGCGGCTGGGTGACCTGGTCACGCGCCCGGCGCCAACACTCGCTGCCCGCTTTGGCGAAGGGCTGGTGCTGCGCCTGCGCCAGGTGATGGGCGATGTGGCTGCGCCGTTGGCGCCGCAGCCGGTGCAGGCCCCGATCCGGGCCGAAGCGCGCTTTGCTGAACCCATCGCCCGCACTGACGACGTGCTGGAAGTGGCCGAGGATCTGTTGCGCCAAGTGGCCGCGCAGATGGAGCAGCGCCGCCTGGGCGGGCGCCATTTTGCCCTCACTCTGCATCGCAGCGATGGCGCGCGGCGGTGCCTGCTGGTGGAAACCGGCCAGCCCACGCGCGATCCACCGCTGGTGGTGCGCCTGCTGCGCGAGCGGATCGACAGCCTGGCCGACCCGATCGATCCCGGCTTTGGCTTCGATGCCATCACGCTGTCGGTCAAGCGGGCCGATCCGCTTGATGCGCGACAGACCGGGCTGGACCAGAGCGAGGAAACGCAAGACAGCCTGCAAGCGCTGATCGACCGGCTGGGCGTGCGCCTGGGCCAAGATGCCGTTCTGCGCCTGGCCCCGGCCGACCGGCACATGCCCGAAGCCGCACAAGTCAGCCTGCCTGCCGCAGAATTGAACGGCTCCGTTTCATTTCATCTTCCGACCATGCCACGCCCCCTGCTGCTGTTCGATCCGCCGCAGGGGATCGAAGTGATTGCCGGGGTGCCCGATGGCCCGCCGCTGCGCCTGCGCTGGCGCGGCGCAGTGCATGAAGTGATCCACGCCGAAGGGCCGGAACGCATTGCACCCGAATGGTGGCGCCAGCGCGGCGGCCACATGGGCGAAGGCGCCGCCCGCACCACGCGCGATTACTACCGGATCGAGGATGCGCGCGGCCGCCGTCTGTGGGTGTTTCGGCGCGGGCTTTATGACGGCATGGAAAACGCGCCGTCCTGGTATGTCCACGGGCTGTTTCCATGAGCGACACGCCGTTCTTCGCCGAACCGGTGGCGGCCACCAATTTCAGCTTCCTGCGCGGCGCAGCGCATCCGGCTGAAATGGTTGCGCGGGCCCATGCCCTGGGCCTGAAAGGCATCGGCATTGCCGACAGGAACAGCGTGGCCGGCGTGGTGCGCGCCCATGCCGCCTGGCGGAAGGTGGGCGGGCGGGCGAACGGCTTTGCCCTGAAAGTGGGCGCCCGGCTGTGCTTTGCCGATGGCACGCCCGATATTGCCGCCTATCCCACCACGCGCGCGGCCTGGGGGCGGCTGACCCGCCTGCTTACGCTGGGCAATCGCCGCGTGGAAAAAGGCGATTGCCACCTCACGTTGCCCGATCTGCTGGACCATGCGCTGGGCCTGGCCCTGATTGCCATGGACGGCAGCGCCGATCTGCTGGAGCGGCTGCGCGCGGCAACGCCGCATCTGTGGCTGGCCGCCACGATGCCCCGCGCCGGGCGCGACGGACGCGAACTGGCCCGGCGCATGGCCCTGGCGCAGGAAACCGGGGTGCCGCTGATTGCCAGCAACGACCCGCTTTACGCCGTGCCCGCAGACCGCCCCCTGCACGACGTGCTGACCGCCACGCGCCTTGGCACCACGGTGCGCGCCGCCGGGCGCCGCCTGGCCGCCAATGGCGAGCGGCATATCAAGCCGCCGGCCGAAATGGCGCGCCTGTTTGCCCTGTGTCCGCAGGCGCTGGTGGCGGGGCAAGATTGGCTGGATTGCATCACTTTCACACTCGACCAGATCGAGTACGAATATCCGCACGAGCCCGTCCCGCCCGGCTGGACCCCGCAGGGCTGGCTGGAGCACCTGGTGCTGGAAAGCGCGGGCCGCCAGTTTCCCGCTGGCCTGCCCGAGGGCTATCGTAAGATTCTGGATGAGGAGTTCCGCCTCATCAAACTGAAAAATTACGCCTATTACTTCCTCACCGTGCACGATGTGGTGCACTATGCCCGCAGCCTTTCCCCGCCGATCCTGTGCCAGGGGCGCGGCTCTGCCGCCAATTCGCTGGTCTGCTACCTGCTGGGCATCACCCCGATCGATCCGGTGCAGGAACGCCTGCTGTTCTCCCGCTTCCTGTCGGAAGAGCGCCATGAACCGCCCGATATCGACGTGGATTTCGAGCATCAGCGGCGCGAGGAAGTGATGCAATACATCTATCGCCGCTATGGCCGGGCGCGCGCCGGGATCGTGGCGACGGTGATCCACTATCGCCAGCGCAGCGCGATCCGCGACGTGGGCAAGGCGCTGGGCCTTTCCGAAGACGTGACGGCGCGGCTTTCCGGCACGGTCTGGGGCAGTTGGGGGCGCGGCTCGCTGCCCGAGGAGCGCCTGTCGCAGGCCGGGTTCGATCCTGAGAACCGCGAGATCGCGCGGCTGCGCGAGATGGTCGACCGGCTGCTGACCTTTCCGCGCCATTTGTCGCAGCATGTCGGCGGGTTCGTGCTGTGCGAAAGCCGGCTGGACGAACTGGTGCCGATCCACAACGCCGCCATGCCCGATCGCACGTTCATCGAATGGGACAAGGACGACATCGACACGCTCCAGCTGATGAAAGTGGACGTGCTGGCCCTCGGCATGCTCACCTGCATCCGCAAGAGCTTCGACCTGATGGAGCGGCTGAAGTTGGGTCGTTTCTCGCTGGCCACCGTGCCGCGCAAGGACAAGGCGACGTTCGACATGCTGTGCAAGGGCGACAGCGTAGGCACGTTCCAGGTGGAAAGCCGCGCGCAGATGGCCATGCTGCCGCGCATGAAGCCGCGCGAGCTCTATGACCTGGTGATCCAGGTAGCGATCGTGCGGCCTGGCCCGATCCAGGGCGGCATGGTCCACCCCTACCTCCGCCGCCGCAATGGCGAAGAGGCGGTGGTTTTCCCTGGCCCTGAAGGCCAATTGAAAAGCGTGCTGGAAAAGACCCTGGGCGTGCCGCTGTTCCAGGAGCAGGCAATGAAACTGGCCATCGTGGCTGCCGGCTTCACCCCGCCAGAGGCCGATGGCCTGCGCCGCGCCATGGCCACGTTCCGCAACCACGGCACTGTTACCAACTATCAGGAGAAGTTCATCGGTGGCATGATGAAAAACGGCTATCCGGAAGACTTTGCCGAGCGTTGCTTCGAACAGATCAAGGGTTTTGGCGAATATGGCTTTCCCGAAAGCCATGCGCAGGCGTTCGGCTGGCTGGCCTATGTCTCGTCATGGCTGAAATGCCATTATCCCGGCGTGTTTGCCTGCGCCCTGCTCAACAGCCAGCCCATGGGTTTCTATGCCCCGGCGCAACTGGTGCGCGATGCGCGTGAACATGGCGTGCAGGTGCATGGCGCCGATGTGAATGCCAGCTGGTGGGATTGCACGCTGGATGAAGAGCGCGTGCTGCGCCTGGGCCTGCGCCTGATCGACGGGTTCCATGAAGAATGGGCCGCTTCCATCGTACGGGCGCGGATCGATGGGCCTTTCACCTCTCCCGAAGACCTGGCGCGGCGGGCGGAACTGCCCTCGCGCGCGCTGGCTCTGCTCGCCGATGCCGATGCCATGGGATCGCTGGGCCGCTCCCGGCGCCAGGCGGGATGGGACGTGCGCCGCGTGCCGCCCCGGCAATTGCCGCTGTTCGCTGCGCTCGATGCGCCGGAACTGGCGGCAGAGCCCGATGCCGCCCTGCCTGCCATGCCAATGGCGGAGGAAGTGGTGGCCGATTACCAGACCCAGCGGCTTTCGCTCAGAGGCCACCCCATGCAATTCCTGCGCGCGCGTTTCGCGGCGCAGGGGGTGCTATCGTGCGCGCAGGTCAATGCCGGCAAGGATGGGCAGAAAGTGCGCGTGGCCGGCGTGGTGCTGGTGCGCCAGCGGCCGGGCAAGGGCAACGCCATCTTCATCACGCTGGAAGACGAAACCGCCGTGGTCAATGCGCTGCTGTGGGCGCGCGATTTCGAGAAACAGCGGCGCCAGGTCATGGCCGCGCGGCTCATGGTGATCGAAGGCGAAGTGCAGCGCAGCAAGGAAGGCGTGGTGCACTTGATGGCCGCGCTGGTACACGATGCCAGCGAGGCCCTGGCGCAGCTGCACGAGGATGGCGCGGCGCCCACGCCCGATCCGGCCATGGCCCGCCATCCCCGGCAAGTGCGGGTGTTGCCGCGCTCGCGGGATTTTCATTGAGGGGTAGGCGTTGCGTGGGCCCCCGGATCACGTCCGGGGTCCCGCTTCTTGAAACATCAAACAAAAAACCCGGCTATCCTACTGGATAACCGGGCTTTTGCTTTCAAGGTAAAGAGGCTCAACCGGCCGGCAGCAGGTGCCGTTCACCGGCGATGCGCTGCATCGCCTTTTGCAGCTTTTCAAAGGCGCGCACTTCGATCTGGCGCACGCGTTCGCGGCTGACGTTGTAGACCTGGCTCAGTTCTTCCAGGGTCTTGGGATCGTCCACCAAGCGGCGGTCGGTCAGGATATGGCGCTCACGCTCGTTGAGGCTGCCCATGGCTTCCACCAGCATGTCGTGGCGGAAATGGGCTTCCTCGGCGTCGGCCACGGTTTCGTCCTGCAGCGGACGATCGTCGGCCAGCCAATCCTGCCAGGTGCCTTCGCCGTCTTCGCGCAGCGGCACGTTCAGGCTGGCATCGCCACCCATGATCATGCGCCGGTTCATGTTGATCACTTCCTGCTCGGGCACGCCGAGGTCGGTTGCGATCTTGCGGACGTCTTCAGGCGAAAGATCGGTATCCTCGAACGCTTCGAGGTTCTTCTTCATGCGCCGCAGGTTGAAGAACAGCTTCTTCTGCGCCGCGGTGGTGCCCATCTTGACCAGGCTCCACGAGCGCAGGATAAATTCCTGCATCGAGGCCTTGATCCACCACATGGCATAGGTCGCCAGACGGAAGCCACGATCGGGCTCGAACTTCTTGACGCCCTGCATCAGGCCGATGTTCCCTTCGGAAATCAGCTCGGACACGGGCAAGCCATAGCCGCGATAACCCATGGCGATCTTGGCCACGAGTCGCAGGTGGCTCGTCACCAGCTGGGCGGCGGCTTCGGGATCGGCATGTTCCTGGTAGCGCTTGGCGAGCATGTATTCCTGCTCAGCCGTCAGCACCGGAAACTTACGAATCTCAGAGAGATAGCGGTTGAGGCTGGCTTCCCCGCCCAGGGCCGGAACGGTCGCGGGGGCTTTGGCCACTGCTGTCTTGTTGCTCACCTGAACACATCCTTTCGTCGCGTCAGTTCCCCGATGGAGAACCTCTAGCGAGCATTCCCCGGTGGGGCCACACATCCTTTTGATACACAGTAATCGATTTATACCATGATCGAACTCAAGAACCGCCCAGTTCGACAATCAGTTCCGTCATATCGACGGGCGTCGAACTGGTGAAATGGAGCGCTTCGCCGCTGATCGGGTGAATGAAACCCAATTCTGCCGCATGCAGCGCCTGTCGGGCAAAGCCGATCCGGGCCAGGATGGGGCGAATTTTGGCGGGCGCGCGTCCATAGACAGGATCACCCAATAGCGAATGCCCGATTGATGCAAGGTGAACGCGCACCTGGTGGGTTCTGCCTGTTTCCAATCGACATTCCACCAGGGCCGCACCGTCGAGGCGTGCGAGCGTGCGATAGTGGGTGACGGCGTGCTTGCCCCGCCCATCGGCCACCAGCGCCATCTTCTTGCGGTCATGCACCGACCGGGCGATGGCGCCGGTAATCGTGCCGGCAGCCGGGATCGGCTGCCCCACCGTAACCGCCTTATAGGCCCGGATGATCGAATGGTCGGCAAACTGGCGCGCCAGCCCTTCGTGCGCGGCATCACTCTTGGCCACGACCAAGAGGCCCGAGGTATCCTTGTCGATCCGGTGCACGATGCCCGGCCGTGCCACCCCGCCGATGCCGGAAAGCTGGCCGCGGCAATGGTGCAGCAAGGCATTGACCAGCGTACCATCGAGATTGCCCGCCGCCGGGTGCACCACCAGGCCGGCCGGCTTGTCCACCACGATCAGCGCATCGTCTTCATAAGTCACCGACAGCGGAATGTCCTGCGCCACGGCCTCGGCCGGAATGGCCGCCGGAACCTGCACGGCAAACGCGGCGCCGGCCGCAACCTTGAGCGAGGCCTGGCGCACGCCCTGACCATCGAGCGTGATGCGCCCCTCTTCGAGCAGCGCCTTGACCCGCTCGCGCGAAAGCCCGCTGGCGTCGGCCAGTGCCTTGTCAAGGCGGCCGGGCGCGGCGATCGTGCCAGTCAGAATGTCGTCGGTTCCCCCCATTGGAAGGCCGATATGGGAACGATTGCGGCCTGCGACAAGGGGTGTGCCACACTTGCTCACAAATCAGGAATATGCCAAGATATCCCGTATTCGAAAGGTTTGGCCGATGACCAAGGTTGTGGTGGGTAGATGGGGCAAGAGCCTGGCGATCCGGGTTCCGCTAGACGTGGTTCGCGCGTCGGGCCTGGCCGATGGCGAACCGGTGGAAATCGAATCGCTGGATGGCGACATCGTGGTGCGCCGCCCCAAGGCCCGGCAGGCCGCTCGCCAGGATGCCCAAGCGGCTGCCGCCGAGCTTATTGCCAATGCCGCCGGCGTGGCGCTTGGCACGCTTTCGCTGCGCGACTTGTTGGACGAGGGCCGCCGCGGGTGAGTCTTGTGCTCGATGCCTCGATCGCCGTTGCATGGCTGTTTGAAGATGAGCACACCCCGGCCTGCCGCGCGGTATTGACCGCAGTGGCTGATGACAAGGCGTTCGTGCCAAGTCTTTGGCGTTTGGAAGTGGCGAATGTCCTTCGCAATGCGGCCCGCCGACAACGATGCACCGAAGCCTATGTGGACGCAGCCTTGGCGCGTCTCGCGCGGTTGCCCATTGCCATAGATCCCGAAACCGATCAGCACGCCTGGAACGCAACCCTTCGCCTGGCGCGCCGACATGGCCTGACCGTTTATGACGCGGCCTATCTCGAACTGGCCCAGCGCCTTGCGGTGCCGCTCGCAACGGCAGATACAGCGCTCGCGCAGGCCGCCCGCGCCGAGGGGACCGAGGTCATGGGAAGCTGACTGCTCTTCTCACCCTTTCGCCCGCCGCCCATGCCACGATGCTCGCCGCGGCGGCGCAGGCCCACCCACGCGAAGCGTGCGGGCTCTTGCTGGGTACCGGCCTGCACATCGGCCTGGCGCAGGAATGCACCAATGTGGCACCAGATCCGTTGCATCATTTCGAGATCGATCCCCTGGCGCTGATCGCCGCGCACCGCACGGCGCGCGCCGGAGGGCCCGCGATATTGGGCTATTTTCACAGCCACCCCAATGGCTTAGCAAAACCTTCTGCCACCGATTCTGCAAGCCGGGCTGGCGACGGGCGGATCTGGGCAATCGTGACCGGTGGGCAAGTGACGTTGTGGCGGGATGCGCCATCCGCATTTCAAGCGCTTTCCTATCGCGTCGCAGACGGTTAAGGCGATTGGCCGGGGAGAGGGTGCATCAGGCACGTGATCCCGCGCACATATCTGGTAAAGGCTTGTCCACGTTCCATGACCATCGCCACCCTCGATCTTGCCAGCCTGCTCTGCTCGCGGCTTTGCCACGACCTGTTGAGCCCGGTGGGCGCGCTCACCAACGGGCTGGAACTGCTGGCAGAGGAACGCGACCCGGAAATGCGCCAGAAGTGCATGGAATTGCTGGAACAAAGCGCGACGAGTTCGGCCAACAAGCTGCGCTTTTTCCGCCTGGCATTCGGCGCGGCGGGTGGCTTTGGCGAGATGGTGCCGGTGAACGAACCGCGCGCGCTGGTTGACGCGCTGGTGGCGGCAAACCCGCGCATTTCAGTGGCTTGGGCGCTGGCCGACGACATGCTGCCCAAGGCGGCGGTCAAGACGCTGCTCAACCTGTCGCTGATCGGGATCGAAGCGCTGGTGCGCGGTGGCAACCTGGACATTGCGGGAGAAGTAAGAGGTGGCGCGACCGAACTGGTGATCCGCGCGAGCGGGCCGCGCATCGCCTTCGATCCGCTGGTCGGCCAGGCCCTGGCCGGCACGTTGGCCCCGGCCGATCTTTCCAGCCGCACGGCGCCGGCCGCCATGCTCTACCAATTGGCGCAGGGCCTGGGCGGCGGCTTCCAGACCCACGTTGCTGCCGATGCCCTGGTGCTGGGCGCGGTGCTGCCGGTTCGCTGAGCGCATCAGGCAGGCATGAACCGCTGGCTGGTCCATCGCGAAGAACCGTCGCCCAATTTCAACGAGCGGCGGCTGCCGGTGTCCATGGTCGTGCTGCATTACACCGGCATGCAAAGCGGGGCCGAAGCGCTGGAGCGGCTGAAGGACCCGACAGCCGAAGTTTCGGCGCATTATCTGATCGACGAAGACGGCACGGTGGTGCGCCTGGTCGATGAAGCCAAGCGCGCCTGGCACGCCGGGCGCAGTTTCTGGCGCGGGATCACCGACGTCAATTCGGCGAGCGTGGGGATCGAACTGGTCAACCCTGGGCACGAGTTCGGCTATCGCCCCTTTCCCGATGCGCAGATGGAAGCCCTGGTCCCGCTGCTGGGTGACATCGTCCGCCGGCACGACATTCCCCGCGCCAACGTGGTCGGCCATTCCGACGTGGCGCCGGCGCGCAAGACCGATCCGGGTGAGTTGTTCGATTGGGACATGCTGGCGCGCTACAACCTCACCCTGCCCCGCCCGCGCCCCAAGATGCGCCTACTCTATGACAACGAAGGCGCGTTTTTCCTGGCACTGGAACGCTTTGGCTATGACGTGACCGACAAGGAAGCCGCAGTAGCGGCATTCCAGCGGCGCTGGCGTCCGCACAAGATCGATGGCCAGGTGGACGGACAAATCGGCGCATTGTTGTTCGAACTGCTGTTGGCGCGCGATCTGGGCCATGCTAGGTGACCGCCTCGCGCCGGGGAGCCGGGCAGCCGCGTCATCACTTCGTCTGATGCCGAGGAAAGTCCGGGCTCCACGAAACAAGGGTGGCGGGTAACGCCCGCCGGCCCGGTGCAAACCGGGCAAGGGAAAGTGCCACAGAGAGCAAACCGCCGACGGGGCCTTTGGGCCCCGGGCAAGGGTGAAAGGGTGCGGTAAGAGCGCACCGCGCGACCGGCAACGGAAGCGGCATGGCAAACCCCACCCGGAGCAAGACCGAATAGGGGCAACGCGCATCTGAAAAGATGCAGGCGGGTTTCGCGCCAGTTGCCCGGGTTGGTTGCTGGAGCGGCCTGGCAACAGGCCGCCGAGAGGAATGGCTGCCCGTGCCGATACGGTCCACCAGTGGGATACCGTCGGTGCGACAGAACCCGGCTTACAGGCTTCCCGGCGCGTATCATTTGTTCAAGGGGCCGCAGCCATGTCCACCATCATCCGCATCGAACCGGGCCCCCGCATGAGCGAGGCCGTGGTCCACAACGGCACCGTCTATCTGGCCGGCCAGGTGGGCGAGGCTGGCGACAGCGTGTTCGACCAGACGCGCACCGCCCTGGCCGAGATCGAACGGCTGCTGATCCTGGCGGGCAGCACCAAGGCACACATGCTGTCAGCCATGATCTGGCTGGCCGACATGGCCGATTTCGACGAAATGAACCGCGCCTGGGATGCCTTTGTCGCCGAGGTGCCGCCCCCTGCTCGTGCCACGGGCCAGGCGAGCCTGGCAGATCCGGCCTGGCGCGTGGAAATCGTGGTGACCGCGGCCGTTGCCTGAGCGCGCCTGGGCGGTCTGTTTGACCCGCCATTTTCAGGCTATCTGGATTGGTGCGAGCACGAAATAAGGCCAATGGCCTGCCAGCACCATGATACCATGGCGCCATGGATCAGACTGCGCCTGCCGCCCACCCCTTTGCCAGCTTTGCCCCGCCGCTTGCCGGACAATCGCCGTTGTCCAAGGCGATCACGGCTGCCACGCGCCGGCCTGAGCGCGCCTGCGTGGCCGCGCTGCTGCCACAGGCGCGCGTGCCGGCCGGATTGGAAGCGCCGATCGCGGCGACCACTTCTGCGCTGATCACCAGCCTGCGCGCCGACTCGCGACCGGGCGCCGTGCAGTCGCTGGTGCAGGAATATGCGCTGAGCAGCCCGGAAGGCGTGGCGTTGATGTGCCTGGCCGAAGCGCTGCTGCGCATTCCCGACGTGGCCACGCGCGACGCGCTGATCCGCGACAAGATCGCGCCGGGCGATTGGCGCGGCCACGTGGGCAAGGATCGCCCGCTGTTCGTGAACGCGGCGTCGTGGGGCCTGCTGGTGACGGGCCGTCTGGTCCAGGCCGAGGATGAGGCAGGCCTGGGTGCCAGCCTCACGCGGCTGATCGCGCGGATGGGCGAGCCAGTGATCCGCCGCGCGGTGGACGCGGCCATGCGCATGATGGGCGAGCAGTTCGTGACCGGCGAAACCATCGAGGAAGCGCTGCGCCGCGCCGCGCCGCGCGAGGCCAAGGGCTTTGCCTTTTCCTATGACATGCTGGGCGAAGCGGCGATGACGGCGGCCGATGCCGACCGCTACAACGCATCCTACGAGCAGGCGATCGCGGCGATCGGCCAGGCCAGCGCCGGGCGCGGCATCCACGCCGGGCCGGGCATTTCGATCAAGCTGTCGGCCCTGCACCCGCGCTATGCCCGCGCCAAGGTGGAGCGGGTGAAAGCGGAACTGCTGCCCCGCGTGAAGGCACTGTGCCTGCTGGCCAAGGGGCATGACATCGGCCTCAACATCGATGCCGAAGAGGCCGATCGGCTGGAACTGTCACTCGATCTGCTCGAAGCCCTGGCGCTCGATCCTGAACTGGCGGGCTGGAACGGATTGGGCTTTGTGGTGCAGGCCTATCAGAAGCGCTGCCCCTTCGTGATCGACTGGATCGTGGACCTGGCGCGGCGCAGCGACCGGCGCATCATGGTGCGGCTGGTCAAGGGCGCCTATTGGGACGCGGAAATCAAGCGCGCGCAAGTGGATGGCTTGCCCGATTTCCCGGTCTACACGCAAAAGGTACATACCGACCTTGCCTATGTGGCCTGTGCGCGCAAGCTGCTGGCGGCGCGCGACGTGGTGTTTCCGCAGTTTGCCACGCACAACGCGCAATCGGTCGCCACGGTGCTGCACCTGGCCGGCCCGGACTTTGTTATCGGCGATTACGAGTTCCAGTGCCTCCACGGCATGGGCGAAGGGCTTTATGACCAGGTGGTGGGCGCGGACAAGCTGAACCGCCCGTGCCGCGTCTATGCCCCCGTGGGCACGCACGAAACGCTGCTGGCCTATCTGGTGCGACGCTTGCTGGAAAACGGGGCCAATTCCTCGTTCGTCAACCGCATCAACGATCCGGCGGTATCGGTGGAAGAACTCGCTGCCGATCCGGTGGCGCTGGTAGCGGCCAGTGCCGATCCCGGCGCGCCGCATCCGGCGGTGGCCCTACCCGCTGCCCTCTTTGCCGATCGGCGCAATTCGGCTGGGCTGGACCTGGCCGACGAAGCGGTGCTGGCCGACCTGGCGCCCCGCCTGGACGCTTCGGCCAAGCAGGCCTGGCAGGCCGGCACCCCGGCCGACCAGGACGGCGGCGAGGCCGTTTGCAACCCTGCCGATCACCGCGACGTGGTGGGGCATGTCTGGCCAGCCACGCCCGAGGCGGCGGCCGCCGCAGTGGCGCGCGCGCAAGGTGCCGCGCCGGTGTGGGCAGCAACGCCCGTGGCCGCGCGGGCGGCCATGCTGGAGCGCGCGGCCACCTTGCTGGAAGAACAAGGCCGCGCCTTGCTGGGGCTGATCATGCGCGAAGCGGGGAAAACCGCCGCCAACGCCGTGGGCGAAGTGCGTGAAGCGGTCGATTTCCTGCGCTATTACGCGGTGCAGGCCCGCAGTGGCCTGGCCCATACCCGCCCGCTCGGCCCGGTCGTGTGCATTTCGCCGTGGAATTTCCCGCTGGCGATCTTTGCCGGACAGGTGGCCGCTGCCCTGGTGGCGGGCAATCCGGTGCTTGCCAAGCCGGCCGAGGAAACCCCGCTGATCGCCGCGCAGATGGTTGCGCTGTTGCACCAGGCCGGCATCCCGGCCGATGTCTTGCAACTCGTGCCCGGCGACGGCGCGATCGGTGCCGCCTTGGTGGAAGCGCCCGGCGTGGCCGGGGTGCTGTTCACCGGATCGACCGAAGTGGCGCGCATCATCCAGCGCACCCTGGCCACGCGCAGCGACGCCATGGGCCGCCCCATCCCGCTGATCGCCGAAACCGGCGGCCAGAACGCGATGATCGTCGATTCCTCGGCACTGGCCGAACAAGTGGTGGCCGATGTCATCGCCTCGGCGTTCGACAGTGCCGGGCAGCGCTGCTCGGCCCTGCGCGTGCTGTGCCTGCAGGAAGACGTGGCCGACCGCACCCTGGCAATGCTGCGCGGCGCGATGGCCGAACTGGCGGTGGGCAACCCCGATACGCTGGCGACCGACATCGGCCCGGTGATCACCGCCCAGGCGCGCGACGGGATCGAAGCGCACGTGGCCGCCATGGCCGCGCGCGGCGCACGCATCCACCGCCTGCCCCTGCCCGCATCGTGCGTGCACGGCACGTTCGTGGCGCCAACCCTGATTGAAATTCCCGGTATCGAGGCGCTGGGCCGTGAAGTGTTCGGGCCGGTGCTGCACGTGGTGCGCTATGCCGCGCGCAATCTCGATCGGCTGATCGCGGCGATCAATGCCACCGGCTATGGCCTCACGTTTGGCCTGCACACGCGCCTGGACGAAACCGTGGCGCGGGTGACGCGCGCGGTGGAAGCGGGCAACCTCTATGTCAACCGCAACACGATCGGCGCCGTAGTGGGCGTTCAGCCCTTTGGCGGGCGCGGGCTTTCCGGCACTGGCCCCAAGGCTGGCGGCCCGCTTTACCTGGCGCGGCTGGTGCGCGGCACGGTGGCCACGCCCCCGGCCCTGGCCGGTGCACGCGCCGTGGCCGATCCGGCGGTTGCCATGCTGGCCGATTGGCTGGAAAGCCAGGGCCACGGCGCAACTGCCCAGGCCGTGCGCGCCGATGCCACCCGCAGCCGCCTGGGGATCGAGGTGGCGCTGCCCGGGCCGGTGGGCGAAAGCAATCGCTATCGCTTGGCGCCGCGCGGGGCGATCGCCCTTTACGCGACGACAGCCGATGGGCTGTGGCGGCAGCTGGGCGCGGTGCTGGCCACCGGCAACCACGCGGTGATCCTGCCCGGTGCGCCGATCCGGGCATTGCCTGCCGGCTTCCCCGCAGCGCTTGCCACGCGCGTGACCTTTGCCGATGGCGCCAAGGCCGATCTGGCCGCCGCGCTCGTCGAGCTGGATGGCGAGGACCAGGCACGCGTGCTGGCCATGCATGCCGCCCAAGACCTGGCCGCACGCGAGGGCATGATCGTGGCGCTGCACGCCGCCGACGATAACGGCGCCTATCCGCTGGACCTGCTGCTGGAGGAAGTGAGCCTGTCGATCAACACCACCGCCGCCGGCGGCAATGCCAGCTTGATGGCGATGGTCTAGGGTGTGTGGGGATTTAGCCCATGGCGGGCTGCGAACGGCCGCTTTTCGCGCTTCCGGTGCTCACGTACCGAACGTACGCTGCGCTCCGGGTCGCGAAAATCAGCCATTCTCGCTCCACCCTGACCTAAATCCCCACACACCCTAAAGCCGCGAACCGGCGCGACGCGTTCAGGCCACGTGTTCGGCCAAAGTGGCGCGCAGGGCCAGGGTGGTGATCACCAGGGCCAGCCCCGCGCCCACCGCCAGCTTGATCGCAAGGGCGACGCCCCAGCCAAGCACGGCCACGCCCAGCACGGCAAAAGCGGCGGCAGCGCCCGCCAGCGCCACGACGGCCGCAGGCGCCGCCAGGACCAGCGCGCGCAGCAACAGATGCGTTGGCAGGCGCAGGGAAGATGGGCGCGACGCCACTCGCCCGGCACGCAGCGCCTTGCGCGAAAGCGCGCTGGGAACGAGCGTGCTCATGAACGCCACGGCAAAGGCCTGGGGCCCGAAATCGAAGACATAGTGCCCCAGCCCCCAGACCGGCACCGGCCTGCCCAGGCCAAACACCGCCAGGAAGAACGCCCCGCTGAACACGGTGTTGATCGCCATGCTCACGGCCACTTCGCGGCGGATATGCAGGTCGGCGCTGTTCATCGGGTCACTCTCCAAACGGGCGTTTTCGATATTGCGGGTGGTCTTATACCAACGCTTTGCCGGGTCCATCCCCTTCGCTGCGGGCCACGGCGTGAAATGCATCGATCATCCAGCGCAGCCCGGCATCTTCGGCGCGGGCCCGGTGAAACTGCACCATTTCGCGCATCGGCGGGATGGGAAACGGCAAGGGTGCCACCGTCACCGGGAAATGCCGGGCGGCCTTTTCCGCCAGGCGCCGGTGCATCACCGCCAGGCGATGCGTGCCCTCCAGCAGTTCGGGGATGATCGTGAACGCAGCCACGCGCACTTCCACCCGGCGTTCGATCCCCTGCGCGCGCATATAGCTTTCTGCAAAGGACACGCGGTTGAAGCGGCCGATTTCCACCGCCACATGGCCCGCAGCGGCAAACGTGGGCACGTCGATCGGGCCGGCCATGGCGGGGTTGCCATGCCAGCCCACCACGACGTGTTCTTCCTCGAACAGCAATTCCGACGGGTGTTCGTCGCTGACATAGCTTTCGGGCGTGAGCAGCAGATCGATTTCCCCCCGATCGAGCCGCTGCGTGGCGTCATCGCTCAAGGGCACCATGTCGATCCGCACGCCCGGCGCCACCTGCGCCATGTGCCGCAGCAACGGCGCCAGCAGGACACTGGCGAGATAATCGGACAGGCAGATGCGGAAATCGCGCGTGCTGCTGCCGGGATCGAAGTGGGGCGAGCTGCCCACCAACCCGTCCACATCCTCCAGAATGGCGCGGATCGCCGGCTGCAGGCGCAGCGCAAAAGGCGTTGGCATCATGCGCTTGCCGTTCTGCACCAGCAGCGGATCGGCAAAGAACGTGCGCAACCGGGCCAATGCGGCGCTGATGGCGGGTTGGCTGAGGCTGAGATGCTCGGCAGCCCTGGTCACGTTGCGCAAATCCAGCAGCGCATCGAGGCAGACGAGCAGGTTAAGATCGAGCCCTTTGAATCGCATCCCGTCACCATAATTCAATCAGATTGAAACCGATAAAAACAAATCATTTCCATTATGCCGATGGATCGGGATGTTGCAATCCATAATCAAATAAAAGGGAGAGGCATCTTGCGTTCCAATTTTACCCCGGTTGCGTCGCTTGCCGCGCTTGCCACGGCACTTGCCATGCCGACCATCGCCCACGGCCAGGAACAGGCCCCCACCGCCGAGGCAGCGCCTGCCCAGGCGCAGCCGCCCGCCGGCCTTGCCGAAATCGTCGTGACGGCACAGCGCCGCACCGAAAACCTGCAACGCGCCGCCATTCCCGTCAGCGCCGTGGCGGGCGACGTGCTGACCAAGCAGAGCGTGACGCGCGCCGACGATCTCACCCGACTGGTGCCCGCGCTTCAGGTGGCGCCGGCCGCCTCGTTCACGCAGATCTATCTGCGCGGGATCGGCACGTTCGGGGCCAATGCCTTTGCCGAGCAAGGCGTGGCGTTCAACCTGGATGGCGTCTATCTCTCGCGCCCGGCAGCACCGGCCGCGCTGTTCTATGACCTGGAACGCATGGAAGTGCTCAAGGGGCCGCAGGGCACGCTTTATGGCCGCAACGCCACGGGCGGCGCGGTCAATGTGATCACGGCCAAGCCCAAACTGGGCGAAAGCTCGGGCTTCGTCACCGGGGAATACGGCAACTACAACGCGATCAAGGCATCGGGCGCGATCAACCTGCCGCTCGGCAGCCAGGCGGCCTTGCGCATTTCGGCCCAGCACGCGCAGCATGACGGCTATTTCAGCGACGGTTATGACGATGAAGACACCACGGCCGTGCGCGGGCAACTGCGGTTCGATACGGGCGATGGCTTCAACGCCAACCTGATGGTCGATTATGGCGATGTCGGCGGCAAGGGTTCGGGTGGCACGATCATGCCGCTGCTCGATGGCAAGAACCGCCTGGGGCCCAGCGACCCGCGCGTGCTGGCCGAATATCTTTCGCGCACGCCCACCGCACCGGTGCCGCAGATCGTGGCGCGCGGCGATGGCTATCAGAACAACAAGTATTACGGCGCGATGGTGACGGTCAACGCCGACCTGGGCTTTGCCAAGCTGACGGTGATCCCGGCCTGGCGCCGCACCGATCTGGATTTCGTCAACTACTCGTCCAGCTTCCTCATCGACGTGACCGAGAAATCCGACCAGATGTCGCTGGAAGCGCGGCTGGGCAACCAGAACGCGCAGCTCAAATGGGTGCTGGGCGGCTATTACTTCACCGAAAGCGTCGAGGCGCGGCAGTTCTTCGACCAGGGCAGCAACGGCACGCGGATCAATTCCAACCTCAACACCGACAGCTATGCCGCGTTTGGCGAGGCGACCTATTCGCTGACCTCGCGCTGGCGGCTGACCGGCGGCCTGCGCTATACCCACGACACCAAGACGCAGATCACCGAAGCGCACACCTATCCGTTTGTCGGCTTCGTGCCGCCGGCGTTTCCCAATTTCATCCCGATCATCCTTGATCTCAAGACCAACGCCACCAGCGATGTCGGCTTCAGCAAGCTGACGTGGAAGGCGGGGATGGAATTCGACGCCGGGCCGCACTCGCTGCTCTATGCGACGGTTTCCACCGGGTTCAAATCGGGCATCCTGTTTTCCGCCCTGGGGCAGAACTATTCGCGCCCCGAACGGCTGACGGCCTATACGATCGGGACCAAGAACCGTTTCTTCGGCAATACCTTGCAGGTCAACGTCGAAGGGTTCTATTGGGACTATCGCGACCAGCAGATCTCGCACCTGGCGCCGGTGCAGGTGGCTTCCACCCCCGGCGGGGCGATCTATGGGCCGGTCTTTGCCACGGAGAACGCGGGCGCGGCCAAGCTTTATGGCGCAGAAGCTGAAGTGCTGTGGCAGCCGACCCGCAACGACTTGTTCTCGCTCAACGTGCAATACCTGCACGCCAGCTATGACAACCTGAAGTACCAGGCCTATTCCACCACGGGCCCGGCCCCGGTGGTGGGCTGCGCGATCACGCCCACGGCGCTGATCGGGGCAAGCGCGGCGGCGCGGATCTATAACGTTGATTGCTCGGGCAAGCCGCTGGTCAACGCGCCGCGCTGGGTGGTCAATGCGGGGTATGACCATACGTTCGACCTGGGCAGCGCCGGCCGCGTCGTGGCTGCAGCCGATACGCGGATCGAAAGCTCGCGCTATCTCTCGATCGACTATCTCGATCTGGGCCGGCAGGGCAGCTACATGATGTCCAACGCGCGGCTGACCTGGGAAAACGCGCCGGGGTCGCTGGCGATCACCGGCTTCGTCAACAACCTGGAAAATGCCCTGGTCTTTGCCAATTCCTCGCAAAGCCCGGGCAAGCCCGGCGTGATCTACAACCAGATCCGCCCACCGCGCACTTATGGCGTGCGCGGCACGCTCAAGTTCTGAGCAGTGACGACGGGGCCGGTGCCAGCACCGGCCCCAGGATATAGGCGATGACGGCATCAACCGTGCCGGGTTCGGCCGTGTTACACCCGGCCAGGCGCAGGATCAGCGCCTGGTTGCCAAAGGTGATGAGCGCGGCGCCGACGAGGTTGAAATAGGCAACGGCGGGCGGCGCCCCCGAAAGCAGCCCCTTGTCGCGCAGGGCGCCGAACAACGGCTCCAGCAAGCGCCACACCGGCGCGCCGAACGTGTCCACCACCCATTGGTGGCGCGGCGAATTGACCGAGAATTCCTGCAGCATCAAGCGCGTGAGGCGCGGATTGCGGGCAAACACGCGCAGCAGTTCGGGTAGCACCGCCTGCGCTGTCCGTTCAGGATCGGCAAGGTCGTCGCACGCAAGCAGGCCACGCAGCACTTCCTCCCCTTCCCGCGCAAAGGCTTCCACCACCTGCTGCCAGAGCGCGGCCTTGGAGGGGAAGTAATAGGCCAAGTGCCCCTGCTCCAGCCCCGCAGCCGCCGCGATGGCGCGCGTGCTGGCCGCCTCGAAACCCAGATCGGCAAAGACGGTGAGCGCCGCATCCAGCACGGCGCGGCGATTGTCCGCCCCGTCATAGCGTTGCGGGCGGCGCGTCCTGGCGGGTTTGGCGGCGGAAACGGTCATGGCGGCTGTCATGCCCGGCGGCGCCATCTTGGTCAATTGACAAACTATGTTTTGTCGTGCGACAAACATAGCGCAGAACAACTTCGGGAGACCGGGCCATGGCCCATGCCAGCTATCCACTCACCACCGAACAACCCTATCCCCGCCGGCAATGGTGGGCGGCCGCCACCGCAGCCGAAGTGGGCCGCAGCCTGATGGCGCGCGACATCCTGGGCGAGCGCGTGCTGCTCTATCGCAAGGAGGACGGCAGCGCCGTGGCGGTTTCGGGCATCTGTCCCCACCGTGCCTTTCCCTTGGAAAAGGGCCGTTTGGTGGGCGACAGCGTGCAATGCGGCTATCACGGTTTCACCTTTGGCGCGGATGGCGCGTGCCAGCGCGTGCCGAGCCAGAACGGGGTGCCGCAGCATGCCGCGCTGCGCCGCTATCCCGTGGTGGAGCGCGGTGGCGTGGTGTGGATCTGGACGGGTGAAGACGCCCTGGCCGATCCGGCGCTACTGCCCGATCTGGCGGCAATCGGCCTCGATGCACCAGGCTGGACGGTGGAAATCCATGCGCTGGCCACGGTGGAAGCACGCTATACCCTGCTGATCGAGAACCTGCTGGACCTCAGTCATGTGACCTTCATCCATGCAGCCACGATCCCTTCGGGCGAGAAAGTCGCCGCGCTGGATGTGACGGTGCAGACTCACGGCGCGGGCCTGACCGTGGCCCGCAAGGCCGTGGGCATCGCGCCCAATCCGCTGATCAAACTGCAGTTTCCCGATCAGGAAGGGCTCGTGGACCAGGAATTCGATGCCCAATACATGGGGCCGTGCCTGATCCGTACCGGGGGCACGATCAGCGACCATGCCAGCGGGCGGGCGCTGGGCACGCAGAATTTCATCCACATGATCACGCCCGCCGCGCCCGGCCGGCTGCATTACTTCGTGGCGACGGCGCGCGATTTCGGGCACGACAACCCGGCGCTGGGGGCGATGAATATTGCCATGGGCACCCGCATCCAGCCCGAAGACGTCGAGGCGATCAGCGCGATCGAGGCGGTGTTGCGCAGCGACGTGCCCTTGCCGCGTGAAGTGAGTGCGCGCGTGGACAACGGCGCATTGCTTGTCAGGCGCCTGCTCGAAGCGCAGATCCGCAGCGAGGCCGAAGCTCTGGCTGCGTGAGGCTTCGGCCTGACCACGCCGAAAAAAGGGGCCGTGTCCTGCGCGGACCGGCCCCCTTGTTTCGATCCTGATCGGGCGATCAGAACACGATCACGCTGCGGATCGACTTGCCGGCGTGCATCAGGTCGAAAGCGGTGTTGATCTCTTCCAGGCCCATGACGTGGGTGATCATCGGGTCGATCTCGATCTTGCCCTGCATGTACCAATCCACGATCTTGGGCACGTCGGTGCGGCCCTTGGCCCCGCCGAACGCGGTGCCGCGCCAGTTGCGCCCCGTCACCAGCTGGAACGGGCGCGTGGCGATTTCCTTGCCCGCTTCAGCCACGCCGATGATGATGCTGGTGCCCCAGCCGCGATGGCAGGCTTCCAGCGCGGTGCGCATCACTTCGGTGTTGCCGGTGGCATCGAAGGTGTAGTCGGCGCCGCCATCGGTCATTTCCACGACCTTGGCCACGGTTTCCTCGCGGCTGAGGCCCTTGGAATTGAGGAAGTCGGTCATGCCGAAGCGGCGGCCCCATTCCTCGCGATCGGGGTTGATGTCCACGCCGATGATCTTGCCCGCGCCGGCCAGGCGCGCACCCTGGATCACGTTGAGGCCGATGCCGCCCAGGCCGAACACCACGACATTGTCACCCACCTGGACCTTGGCGGTGTTGACCACCGCGCCCACGCCCGTGGTCACGCCGCAGCCGATGTAGCAGCTGGTCTGGAACGGGGCGTCTTCGCGGATCTTGGCCACCGCGATTTCGGGCAGCACGGTGAAATTGGAGAACGTGGAGCAGCCCATGTAGTGATAGATCGGCTGGCCCTTGTAGGAAAAGCGCGTGGTGCCATCGGGCATCAGGCCCTTGCCCTGCGTGGCGCGGATCGCGGTGCACAGATTGGTCTTGCCCGAAAGGCACGATTTGCACTGGCGGCATTCGGGGGTGTAAAGCGGGATCACGTGATCGCCCGGCTTCACGCTGGTGACGCCCGGCCCCACTTCGCGCACGATGCCGGCGCCTTCGTGGCCGAGCACGGAGGGAAAGATTCCTTCGCTGTCGAACCCGTCGAGCGTGTAGGCGTCGGTGTGGCACACGCCGGTGGCCATGATTTCCACCAGCACTTCGCCCGCCTTGGGGCCTTCGAGATCGAGTTCCACGATCTCAAGCGGTTTCTTGGCCTCGAAAGCCACGGCGGCACGGGTCTTCATCGAAGTTTCCTCCTTATCGATCAGGGTGGCCTACATCATTGCATGGCAGGCACAAAGAGCGCATTTGCGCAAAAGTTTATTGCCTGCCTGGGATAATGCCATGTCGGACTGGACCGGTCTGGAAGAACTTGTCGCCATTGCCGAAAACGGCACATTCGCGGCCGCCGCGCGCAAGCTGCGCCGTTCCACCTCGCATGTCAGCCGCGCGATCGCGCAGCTTGAACACCGCATTGGCTCCACCCTGCTGCACCGCACGACGCGGCAGGTTTCGCTGACGGCGGCGGGACGCGAACTGGCCGAGCGCGGGCGACGGATCATCGACGAGCGTGACGCCGCGCTGGCCGTGGCGAGTGGCGATCCTGGCCTGCGCGGATCGTTGCGCATTACCTGCCCCACGGCACTGGGCGAATACTTCATCGCCCCGTTGGCCTTGCGCCATGCCATGGCCAATCCCTCGCTCGACGTGACACTCGATTTCAGCAACCGCGTGGTCGACATCGTGGCAGAAGGGTTCGACGTGGCGATCCGCACCGGCCCGCAAAGCGACCTGCGGCTGGCGGCGCACCGACTGGGCGGACGCAATCTGGTGACCTGCGCGGCGCCGGCTTATCTGGCCCGGCGCGGACGGCCGGAGGAGATCGAGGAACTGGACAGCCACGATTGCCTGGTGGGATCGGCGGAGCTTTGGCATTTCCGCCGCAATCGTGCCGAAACCACCTATCAGCCGCAAGGGCGCTGGCGCTGCAACAACGGGCCGGCGGTGACCGCCGCAGCCGTCGCGGGCCTGGGCATTTGCCAGGTGCCCGATTTCTATGCTGCGCGCGCCCTGGCGCAAGGCCAGTTGGAGCCGGTGCTGGAAGCGTTCCGCGCCACCGAGGAAGCCGTCTGGGCCATGCACCCGCGGCGCCGCCTGGTGCCGCGCAAGGTGGCAGACTTCATTGCTCTGCTGGCGGCCGAACTGCCTGGCGCCATGGCCGGTGGCCTGGGAGCGATTTCCGCTAACCCAGCGGATCTTCCCGGCGCGTGTCCTTGAGCATCAGGCCGGCGACCAGCGCCACCGCTGCCAGCGCAGTGACATACCAATAGAACCCGCTTTCATGGCCCATGTTCTTGAATGCCAGGGCCACGTTCTCGGCCGTGCCGCCGAACAGCGCATTGCCCACGCCGTAAGCCAGCCCCACGCCCAGCGCGCGGACGTGGATCGGAAACAGCTCTGCCTTGAACAGCCCGCTGACCGAGGTGTAGAAACTGTTGATCACCAGGCCTGCCGTGACCAGCAGCCCTGCCGCCCAGACATCCGGTGCGGCGGCCAGCGCAGTCAGGATCGGCACGGTAAGCAGCATGGCCAGCGCGGCGAACAGGATGATGTTGGTGCGCCGCCCGATCCGATCGGACAGCGCGCCCATGGCCGGCTGGATCACCATGAACACCACCAGCACCACCGTCATCAGCAAGGTGGCATCAGGCTTGGTCATGCCGACCGTCAAGACCAGGTATTTCTGCATATAGGTGGTGAAGGTATAGAACGAGAGGCTGCCACCGGCAGTGAGCGCCATGACCAGCAGGAACGCGCGCGTGTGGTGCGCGAAGAGTTCCTTCAAGGAACCGGCGCCAGCCTGCCCCTGCGCGGCCTGCCCCGTTTCATGCATGTGCCGTGACAGCCACAGGATCAGCGCCGCGCCGCCGGCACCCAGCACGAAGCCGATGCGCCAGCCATAGGCCTTCATCGCCGCCTCTCCCAAGCCGTGCTGCAAGGCCAGGATCACCAGCGTCGCCAGCAACTGCCCGCCGATCAGCGTGACATACTGGAACGAGGACCAGAACCCGCGCCGCCCGCGCCCGGCAATCTCGCTCAGATACGTGGCGGCGGTGCCGTATTGCCCGCCGGTGGAGAAGCCCTGCAGCATGCGGCCCAGCAACAGCAAGGCCGGCGCCACCACGCCCACCTGGGCGTAAGTGGGCAAGACCGCGATGAGCAGCGCGCCCAGCCCCATCATCAGGACCGAAACGACCATGGCCCGCTGCCGCCCGTGGCGATCGGCAAAACGCCCGAAATACCACCCGCCGATCGGGCGCAGCAAAAAGCCCACGGCAAAGATGCCGCTGGTGGCCATCACCTGGACCAGCGGATCGCTTTCCGGAAAGAACTCTGCCGAAAAATAGAGCGCGGTGAAGGCGTAGATGTAGAAATCGTACCATTCGATCAGGTTGCCGGCCGATCCGGCCAGGATCGCACGCAGGCGCTGTCCATCGGATAGCGCGGCGGCAGTGCCCTCGTTGTGGTGACTGGCCATGTCCGGCGTTTTTCCTCGATGCGATAGGGCTGGCTTTGACCGCAGCTTTAACCCGCTGGCGAGGGCCTGCAACCACAATGCTCTTGCGATCTCAGCCGATGCAGCGATATGGCCATTTAGAGTGGTGGCGGTGAGACGAGGCGGGGCGTGACAGGCATGGCGGACAGACTGATGGAACCAGCCACCATTTCTGCCGATCCGCCCGATTTTGCGCTGGATCAGGTGCAGGAATGCGTGCTGGCGCAGTGGGGCCTCGCAGGATACTGGCGCCCGGTGCGATCAGAGCGCGACCAGACCTGGCATCTCACATCTGACGACGGGCCAGGCTATGTGGTCAAGCTGTCGCATCGCGACGAGCAGGAAGGCACGGTGGATTTCCAGATCGGCGCGCTCGATCACATTGCGCGGGTCGATCCCGATATGGCGGTGCCGCGCATGGTGCCCACGCATGACGGCGCCTGGCGCACCACGATCCGCGCGGCCGATGGTACGCCGCATATCCTGCGCCTGCTGACCTACCTGGACGGCGCGATCGTGCAGGATGTGGTGCCGTCTTGCCCCGATCCGGTTGCCTTGCGCCGGGCCATCGGCGGCTTTGTGGCGCGGCTGGCCCTGGCACTACGCGGCTATTTCCACAGCCACGCGGGCAGCAATCGCCACGATTGGGACCTGTCGCGCGTGACGGCGCTGCGTCCGGCGCTGCCGCGCATTGCCGATCCCGCCTTGCGCGCGTTGTGCGGCCAGGTCCTGGCCGAGGCGGACAGCCGTATATACCCGGCCCTTGCGCGCACCCGCCACCAGGTGGTGCATCAGGATGCGCACATGGGCAATCTGCTGTGCGACCCGGCCGCCCCGACGCGCATCGTGGGCGTGATCGATTTTGGCGATATGCTGCATGGCAGCCTGCTGGCCGACCTGGTTACGGCGGCCGATTGCTTTCCCGATGCGGACGCTGACCCACTGGCGATCCTGACGCACGTGACGCAAGGGTTTGACGCCGTGTGCCCGCTGGAAGAGGCCGAGATCGACCTGGTCTACGACATGTGCTGCCTGCGCCTGGCCAACACCGTGCTGGTGGCCAATGCCAGGCGTGACCCGGCCGACGAAGCGCCCGATACGCACCTCGGCGGCGGGCACAAGCATGGCGCGATGCTGGCCAGGCTGATGGCCCTGGGGCGTGCAGAGGCAACCCGCGTGCTGCGCCGCGCCTGTGGCTTTCCGGTGCCCGCCCTGGCGCCCGATCCTGTGGCGACGCGCGAAACGCTGGTGGCCCAGCGCGAGGTCACGATGGGCCGTATCTGGCATTTCTATCACGCGCCGCTGCACATCACGCGCGGCGAAGGCGCCTGGCTGATCGGCGCGGATGGCACGCGCTATCTCGACGCCTATAACAACGTGCCGCAGGTGGGCCATTCGCACCCCCACGTCGTGCGCGCGATCGCGCGGCAGGCTGCGGCGCTCAACACCAACACGCGCTACCTGACCGACAGCGCGGGCGCCTATGCCCAGGCGCTGCTGGACCGCGCGCCGCCGGGGTTCGATGTGTGCGCCTTCGTCAATTCGGGCAGCGAGGCCAACGACCTCGCCAGCCAGATCGCGCGCTTTGCCACCGGCCGCCAGGGTGCCGTGGTCATGGAAGGCGCCTATCACGGGATCACGGCGGCGACGGTCGATCTTTCGCCGCTGACCAAGGCGGCGCCAGCCCAGGTGGCGTGCCTGCCCGCGCACGATCTCTATCGCGGCGTGGCACCCGATCCCGCCGAAAGTTGGGCGGCGGCCCGCGCGCAACTGGCCAGGGCCGGCCACGAGCCCGCATTCCTGATAATCGATGCCGCGCTCACCAGCAATGGCATGCCACGCCAGGCACCGGGCTATCTGGAAGGATTGGCCGGCGCCGCCCGCGCCGACGGCGCCCTGGTCATTGCCGACGAAGTTCAGGCCGGCCTGGGGCGACTGGGCGACTGGTGGGGCTTTGCCGTGCAGGGGCTGGACAGCGTGGACGTGATCACGCTGGGCAAGCCGGTGGGCAATGGCCATCCGCTGGGCGTGGTGCTGACCCGGCGGGACTTGTGGCAGGCATTCTATGCCCAGGTGGAAGTGTTCAGCACGTTTGGCGGCAACAGCGTGGCTTGCGCCGCCGGGCAAGCGGTGCTCGACGTGATCGAGCGCGAGGACCTGCTCGCCCGAGCCAACCGTATCGGCGGCATGCTGCGCGCCGAACTCGTGGAACTGGGCCGCCGCTTTCCCCTGATCGGCGATGTGCGCGGGCACGGCATGCTGACCGGGCTGGAATTCGTGACCGACCCGGCCGCCCGCAGCCCTGCCACCACCCAGGCCCGCCTGCTGGTGGAGCGGATGCGCGAGAATGGCGTGCTGGTGGGCACGTCTGGCCCACACCGCGCCGCGTTCAAGCTGCGCCCCGCGCTGACCTGGAGCGAAGGCGAAGTGGCGTTCTTCGTGAACGCGCTGCGCCAGAGCCTGCAATCCCTCTGACCGACGAAAGAGCCTGAGCCTTGGCCAAGCCACTGCTGATCATCCAGCCCGCCACATCCTATGACGACATGCCTGCCGTCTGCGCCCTGCGCGGCGACGAACTGGCGTGGTTCGGCGCCGGCTGTGGCGTGGCGCCCGACGAGATCCTGTCGGTGAAAGTCTATCAGGATGCGCCCCTGCCCGATCCGGCAGACGTGCGCGCCACGATCATCACCGGCGCGATCGACATGGTGACCGATGGCCACCCGTGGATCGAGCGCACCGCCGCCTGGGCGCGCACGGCCATGGCGCAAGGCGCACCGATCCTGGGGGTGTGCTTTGGCCACCAGTTGCTGGCCCATGCGCTGGGCGGCACGGTGGCCGACAATCCGCGCGGGGCGATGTTCGGCACGGTGGATGTGGCGCGCACGCCAGCCGGCGCGCAAGACCCGCTGTTTGCCCCCCTGCCCAACCTGGCGCAAATGATGGTGTTCCATTTTCAGTCGGTGCTGTCGCTGCCGGCCGGGGCGGACGTGCTGGCGACCAGCGGCCACGATCCGCACCACGCGGTGCGCTATGCCGCCAATGCCTGGGGCGTGCAGTTCCACCCGGAATTCGACGCGCAGATCATGGCCGGCAGCTATGACGTCTATGCCGACGCGATTGGCCGCGCGGGCTTTTCGGTGCCCGATCTGCGCGCCGCCAATGCCGACAGCGCGCACGGGGAACTGTTACTGCGCGCGTTCATGGCGGCAGCGGACGGCGCCTGATCAACGCGCGCAGCTGGCCGGCGCCGCGGCCCAGGCCACCGCATTGGCCAACATCGTGCGATAGCGCGGATCGGCATAGCTTTCGGGCCGATGCCCGATCGCGGAATAGAACATCCGCCCCCGGCCGATGCACCGCGTCCAGGCGAT
Source organism: Novosphingobium rhizosphaerae (assembly GCF_050920675.1). Classification (NCBI taxonomy): domain Bacteria; kingdom Pseudomonadati; phylum Pseudomonadota; class Alphaproteobacteria; order Sphingomonadales; family Sphingomonadaceae; genus Novosphingobium; species Novosphingobium rhizosphaerae. The sequence continues at coordinate 2,956,859 of NZ_CP137861.1, read as the reverse complement.
GGGATGATCGCCCATTGCCAGGCTTTCGCCGTGCATGCCCTTGGGATCGTACGTGCTTTCATCCAAGGTGGCGAGAATGCGCGCGCCCGTGGTGCGCGGGCTCTTGGCAAAGGAATACCACTCGTCCGTCCAGGTCCAGCTTTGGGGCAGGCCGGCGGTCAGCACCGGATCGTGGCTTTCGATCGCGATCCGCGCGGCTTGGAATTGCGGTGTCATCGGGTGGCCGATGAAGCGTGCGCCAAGCAAGGTATCGGCATACCACGGCCAGAACCAAACGGGATCACCCGCGCTGCCGTGAATGCCAAGGTACGCTCCGCCCGCCTGCAGCCATTGGCGAAAGGCCTTGCGCTGCGACACGGTGAGGACGTCGCCCGAAATGTTGTTCCACACCACCACATCGAAATGGCGCAGCGTGGGCAGCGTGAACGCGCCGCCGCGATCGGTGGCCAAGATGGTCCAGCCATGCGCCTTGGCCAGATCGAGCAGCGCAGCATGCGCCGCGTCTACGCTGGGTTTATCCTTGAACCCGTTGATTTTTTCAAACATCAGAACGCGCGGGTGCGGGCCTTGGGGCACCGCGCCCAGCGGCGTGGCGTCATATCGGGCACAGCGGGCGACCTTGGCCTGCGCGGTGACCGGCAGCTTGCGCAAGGCGGCATCGATGCGGGCGATGGCGGCAGGTTCCAGCCCGAGGAATGGCCCACCCTGGCGGACCGAAAGGATCGCGGCGAAACTGGGCGCCGTGGTGCTCAGAAAGCCGGGTGGCGCCTTGTCCAACTGCGCGCCTGCCTGGCCGCGCAGGATCGCGGCCGCAGCGGGATCCGCCAGCACGTCGATCAGCGGCAGATCGGCCGAGAATGGCGCATCGCGCATCGGGCAGTCGAGCGGCGCACGAGCCGCAGCGCCCGCCGGTACCAGCAGCGCCGCAGCCGCCAGCCCAGCGCCCAGGGCTGCCATCCAGGTGCGGCCATACCGTTTCATGCCCATCGCTTGCCCCCTTTGCCGCCTGGCTGGAAGCAGGCTTGCCAAAGACATAGCGGCAAAGCGGGGCGGGCGAAAGAGCGTCAGGCGCCCGGTTCGATCAGCACCTTGCACTGGTGGGTGCGGTGGCGCAGGCTTTCGAACACATCGGGGGTTTGCGCCAAGGCGATCGTGTCGGTCACCAGCAAGCGGGGCTGCGCCAGCCCGCGATCGAGCGCATCGAGCGCGGCTTCATATTCCTGGCGGGTGAAGAAGGCCGAGGTGACGAGGCGCACTTCCTTGGACAGCATGGCAAAGGTGTTGAGCGTGTCTGGCCGAGTACACAGGCCCAGCAGGACGATCGTGCCGCGATTGCGCACCTGGCTGACGCCTTGCGCGATCAGGCCGGGCACGCCCACACATTCGAACACCAGATCGGCCGGCCCGCCCAGCGCGCGGTGCGCGGCGCCCACGGGGTCATCGGGTGCCACCACGAAATCGTGCGCGCCCATGGCGAGCGCGCGATCGCGCTGCCAATCGGCAATGTCCTGAACCACCACGCGCCCGGCACCCAACTGGCGCGCCCAGAACGCGACGGCCAGGCCGATCGGGCCTGCACCCAGCACCAGCACTTTGTCTCCCCGGCGCAGGCCGGAAAGGCCCAGGCCATGGAGCGCGACGGCCAGCGGCTCGATGATCGCGCCATCGGCAAGGCTGGCGCTTTGCGGCAGGCGCACGCACTGGTTGGGCCGGGTCAGCGCATATTCGGCATAGCCGCCGCCCTGAAGGCCGAAGGCGTCGCACCACTGCACGTCGCCGGCCACGCAGGCGGGGCAGGTGCCGCAGCTTTTCAGCGGGCTGACCGCCACGCGATCGCCGATCTGCCAGCCTTCCACGCCCCGACCCAGCGCCACCACTTCGCCGGCAAATTCATGGCCCAGGATCGATCCCGCGCCTTGGCCATAGGCGGCGTCCTCCGTCATGTGCAGGTCAGACCCGCAGATGCCGCAGCGGCCCACCCGCACCACCAGGTCGCCCTCGCGCGGCGCGGGATCGGGTACGGTTTCCAGCGCCAGGGGCTTGTGCAGCCCCTGCATCACGACCGCACGCATTACTGGTACTTGCCCAGCATCATGCCGCCGTCGATCACCACATGGCTGCCGGTCATGTAATCCGATGCGTCAGAAGCCAGCAGCAGGGCGAGCGGCTTGATCTGTTCGGTTTCGGCCAGCTTGCCCAGCGGGACGATCGCGTCCCAGGCGGCGCGGGCCACCGGGTCTTTCTTGAGCCAGCCGCCGCCGATGTTGGTGACGAAAGGGCCGGGCGCAATGGCGTTCACGCGGATGCGGAACTCGGCCAGTTCCAGCCCGAGCGCACGCACCATGTGCAGCACGCCGGCCTTGGCGGGCATATAGGGCAGGCCCACGATCGGTTCGGTAACGAGGCCGGCGTTGGACGCCGTGCAGATGATCGAGCCGCCGCTGCGCCCATTGGCGCGGCCCGGCTGCTTCATGATGCGCACGGCGTTGGAGATGGTGTAGAACACACCGTTGAGATTGACCGCGATCGACTTGTCCCAGCGCGCGGGGTCATAAGTATCGACCTGTCCTTCGGGATTGCGATGCCCCGCCGGGTTCCAGAAGCCGGCGCCGGCATCGATGCCGGCATTGGCAAAGCAGATGTCGAGCCCGCCAAAGGCCGTGGCGTGATCGTCGAACGCGGCGGCCACGGCCTCAAAGCTGGACACGTCGCAGTGCGCAGCGCGCGCATCGTGCCCGGCCTCGCGCAGCAGGGCGGCCTCGCGCTCGGCGCCCTCCAGGTCGATATCGGCAAGCGTTACCGCCGCACCGCCTTCGGCCATGGCCTGGGCATAAGCGAGGCCGATGCCGCTGGCCGCGCCGGTGACCAGCGCGCTGCGGCCGGCAACGCTGAAACGATCGAGAATGGCCATGATATTCCTCTCCAAGGGGGGCGCGCCGTTCAGACGGCGGCTTCGTGTTCGGCCGGGGCTGATCCCCGTTCGCGCGCGATAAGGCGCTGCAACAGGCGGCGGGCGCGGATGCCGCCGCCATCGCCGCCCAGCACCAGGGGCTTCAAGTCCCAGAAATCGGCCCCGCGCATCAGGCGGTGGCTGTCGCGGATGATCGGCATGTCCTCGCGCTCGAACGCGTGTTCCAGCGCGGCCTGCATGGCCTGGGAAAAACCTGCGTCGTCTAGCGCGAAATCGCGGCCGGTGGCCCAGATGTAATGCGTGGTGTCGGGCGTTTCGGGCGTGAAGGCATGGAGCGAGGGCAGCAGCGTGCACTGCGCACGCGGCATGCCCGGCGGACCGGCGATATAGTCGAAGCGCAAGACCGCGGGCGCATGCCAGGTGACTTCGCCATAGAAATCCTGCGGCTGGCCCACCCGGCCCAGCATGGCGCCGATCCCGTCGGACAGGGTATCGTTCAGGCGCACATATTCGGCGTGGACGGTTTCCCCATCCTGCCAGAACCGCCGCTCGCCTTCGGTAAAGGCGCGGGCGACCAGCGCGGGATGGACGAAATTGGCGTGGCTGAGATCGAGGATGTTGTCACTGTAGAGTTCATAGTGTCCCTCGGCCCGCGTGGCCCCGCGCACCACCGCCCAGGCCGGATCGACCAGCCAGGCAAAATCGGGGATCTGCGCGGGATCGGCCCGATCGGCCGCGCCCATCCATATCCACAGCAAGCCGTGCCGCTCTTCCAATGGATAGACCGGCAGCCGCGCGGCGGGCACTTGGCCACCGGGATGGGGATTGAAGACGCAGGCACCGCTGCCATCGAAACGCAGCCCGTGATAGGGGCAGGCCAGGGCGCCCTCAACCACCCTGCCCTGCCCCAGCGGCGCAAAGCGGTGGGGACAGCGTCCGCCCACGGCATGCGCCGCGCCCGCCTCGTCACGAAACAGCGCAACCGGCTCTTCCAGGAAAACGCGGTCGATCGGCGCTTCGCCCAGAGCATCGGCCCAGCCGGCCACGTACCAGCAATCACGCAAGTACGTGCCGCGGGGCGGCCCGCCGAGGACGGGAAGCGAAAGCGAGGGCGCCTGCATCACACCGCCCCTGCAATCAGAGGTAGAGCTGCTTGTTGATGGCAATGCCGTGTTCCCGGCAGTAGCTTTCATAGTGGTTCATGAACCACCAGACATCCAGCGTTTCTACGTGGTTGCCTTGGGCGTCGAAGAATTCGTTGGCGCCCTGCATGTGGAACAGCGCTTTCATGCCGTTGGGATCGTCGGTCACGAGGGTGTGGGCCGTGCCAGGCGTTTCGGTGATGAATTCACCGGGCCGGCAGACCCAATCGTATTCCAGGTAGCGGAACGAGCCTTCCAGCCCGATCGCCCAGACGCGGCCACGGTGCTTGTGCGTGCCGATCACACCCGGCCCCTTGATCCACAGGATGTTGACGTAGACGTTCTCGCGCACGTCGAACGCCAAGTGGCGGATTGCCGCGTTGTCGCCGAACGGCACCCACGGGCTTTCCGCTTCGCTGGCGCCGATATAAGTCCCTTCCACGCCGCGTGCGCGGATCAGGTCGCCGTAAAGCTCGGGAACCTGGACGATTTCATAGGCCGAAGACGGCGGTGCTTTCATCGATGCCATGGTGGGCGCCTTACAGATAGAGCTTGGGGTTGATCGGGATGCCGTGGGCCCGACAATGCGTTTCGTAGTGGTTGATGAACCACCACACGTCTGTGGTATCGACCAGGTTGGCGTCCGCGTCGTAGAAATCGATCGGGCCCTGCATCCAGCCGAACAGCTTGCACCCCTGCGGGTGGTCGGTGACCAGCGTGTGGCTTTCACCCGGCGTTTCCAGGATCAGCCCGCCCGGCGTTGCCACCCAGTCATACTCCAGATAGCGAACCGATCCTTCGAGGCAGACCATCGTGATCGTGCCGCGATGGAAATGCGTGCCGATCACGCCCGGCGCCTTGACCCACAGGATGTTGGAAAACAGGTTCTGCCGCACATCGAACGCCAGGTGCTTGATCGCGGCATTGTCGCCGAACGGCACCCAGGGGCTGTCTACATCGGTGGCCGCGTCGATATAGCGGCCGCCGGGGCTGAGCCGCTCGACCAGTGCCTTGTGCGGGAATTTCACATCAACGATGGCCGCCTTGTCGGACGGAGGGGCTGTCATAACGGTCATGGAGGGCTCCGTTGGCTTAGCGGATCAGGGTGTCGACGTAATCGGCGCCGATGCCGACGGCGGCATAATGCGCACGGGCGGCGGCGATATAGTCGAACACGTCATAGTGGCCGATGGTGTTGCCCGCCTCGTCCAGCCACATCAGCGGGCCGGAAACCACGAAGAACACTTTCATCGGGTCTTCGTGTTCATAGCAGACCAGGGTGTGGCTCTCGCCAGGCGTCTCGTAGACGAAATCACCGGCCGTGGCGGTCCAGGAATGTTCGAGATAGGCCCATTTCCCGCTGATCGTGTAGGCCCAGATCGGGTGGGGGTGATAGTGGCGGTTGACCAGGCCGGCCTGCTTGCTCATCAGCACGTCGGCCCACATGTTCTTGGCCGGGCTGATCCACACCGGCTTGGAAAACACGGTTTCGCTGATCGGCACCCAATAGCGTTCGTCGCCCTCGGCGATCTTGGGCAGGTAGACTTCGGGCAAGCCACCATCGCGGAAGACTTTCTCCACCGGCTTGATGTCTTTCCAGAATTCGGTGTGTGCGGCTTCGGGCATCGTCGCTCTCCAGGGGGTACACCGGGCGGCCAGGGGTGGCCGCCCGGTGCGAAAGATCAGAACTTCACGCCAACGCGGGCATACCATTCGGCCGGGCGGCTGTAGGTGCCGTAGATCTGGCCGCCGGCAAGCTGCGCCTGGCCGGTAGTAAGATAGCGCTCATTGGTGAGGTTGGTGCCACCGGCCGTCAGTTCCCACACACCGCCGGGCGCACGATAGGTGACCGAGCCGTTGACCACCGTGGTGCTGGGACGATCGAGCAGGAACGTGCCTTCGGTATCGTTCTTCATCGTGCTGGTGAACGTGACGTCGGCCAGGAACACCACCGTCCCGTGGCTGCCCAGGTCAGCCTGGTAGCGGGGCGAGACGTTGAACTTCCACTTGGGCGTCTTGGGCAGGGTCACCCCTTCGCGCACGCCAGCCTGGAGCGTGGAAGCCGCCACCTGTGCGGGACCATCGACGCTGGTGTACTTGGCATCGGTAAAGCCCAGCGAGCCCGTGACGGTGAGCCCGCGCGCGGGCGCTGCCACCACTTCCACTTCAAAGCCCTTGATCCGCGCATCGCCCGCGTTCTGGATGGTGGGAGAAACGCCCTGCTGGAAGTTGAGCTGGATGCCCTTGTAATCGGTGAGGAACACCGCGCCGTTGATCTGGAGATGGCGATCGAGCAGTTCGGACTTGAGCCCGGCTTCCCAGGTCGTGGCCTTTTCCTCGCCAAAGCCGGGGGCATAGGGCAGCGGGTTGGACAGGCGGGTGGTCCAGCCGCCGGTCTTGTAGCCCTTGGACCAGCTGGCGTAGATCATCACGTCGTCGTTCGGGTGAAGCTGCACGCCGATCTTGGGCGAGAAGTTGGAGAACTTCTTGTGCTGCACGCCCGCCACGTAATAGCGCAGCGGCTGACCGGCGTTGGGGAAGCCGTTGTCCACCCGGCAGGCATCGCTGATCGGATTGAGCGAAGCGCAGTTGGGATCGCCGAAATAGTTGGCCAGCTTGTAGTTCAGGCCGTTGGCGTCGGACTGGAACCCTTCGAACTCCTTGTCTTCGTGGGTGTAGCGGCCACCCACCGTGAAGGCCAGCAGGTCTGACAGGGCATAGTCCACCTGGCCGTAGAACGCATAGTTCTTGGTGGCGAGGGTGTTGGGCCCGTCAACCTGAAGCAGCCCTTCGGCAAAGGTCACATAGTCGTGCAGGTCGCCGCTTTCGCGGAAGTAATAGGCGCCCAGCACGTACTTGAGCTTCTTCTCCATCGCCGTGCCGGTGAGCTGCAGCTCCTGGCTGAACTGCTTCTGGTTCATCGAGAAGCTGGTGTGGAGGAAGTTGAGCGGCGAGTTGTCGAGATCCATCCCGACCACCCAGTGCAGTTCGCGATAGGCCGTGATGGACTTGATCGAGGCCGTGTCGGACAGATCGAAATCGAGCGTCAGCGCCGCGCCGCCCTGCTTCAACTTGTTGAAGTTGTTGCCGTTGGCATAAGAGGTGTCGATGTTGTTGGTCACGAACCGGTTGTCATAGGGCAGCCGGTTGTTGTCGGGATTGTTGTCGGCATTGACGCCATAGATCGCCGGCAGATCGAGGATCGAGTTGAGCCCGCCGCGGCGATAGAGGAATGCCGCCGAGGGTGGCCCACCGATGAAGCTGTCGCACGCGCCGCTCACCCCGCCCACGGTGACGGTGGGATTGCCGGCGATCGCGCAGTTATAAGTGCCGGCAAAGACCGCCGGGAACGTGGTGATCACCTTGTTGGCGATCTGCGAGGTATCGGTCTTGCTGTAGTCGCCGGTCAGCGTCGCCTTGAAACCGACGCCGTTGTAGCGGATCTTGCCACGCAGGTTCCAGGTGTTGTCACCGCCTTCGGTGCCATAACCCTGGTTGCCATAGCCGGCCGCCTTGAGCGAGGTGATCGGATCGAAGGCATAGTTGCTGGCGCCGGGATAGGGAATGCGGTGCAGGTAGCCATCGCGCTTGGTGATCGCAAAGCTGACCGACGAGGACAGCTTGTCGGCCAGCGGCATGTCGACCGTGCCCTTGGCGCTGAACAGGCTGTAGCTGCCGGTCATCGCCGACCCGACGAAACGGAAGCTGTCGCCCGGATCGTGCGTGACGATCGAGATAGCGCCGCCGATGGTGTTGCGGCCAAACAGCGTGCCTTGCGGGCCCTTGAGCACTTCGACGCGATCAACGTCGGGCAGGTCCTGGTTGGCCCCCACCGAGCGGGCCAGATAGACCCCGTCGAGATAGATGCCCACGCCCGGATCGATGTTGAAGGCAAAATCATTGGCGCCGATACCGCGGATATAGGCGGCCAGCACCTGGCTCGAACCCGAAAACGGCGTGCCAGCGTCCAGCGTCACGTTCGGCGCAATGTTCGACAGCGAAGACACGCTGGTCACCGCGCGTTCTTGCAGTGCAGACGCGGTGAAGGCGCTGATCGCGATCGGCACGTCCTGGACGTTTTCCGCGCGCTTCTGCGCGGTCACCACGATTTCCTGGATGCCGCCGTTGCCGCTGGCCTGAGCCTCCCCCTGGGCTGCGGCGTTGGCCTGCGGCGCTTGTTGCGCCATCGCCGGGCTGGCCAGCGCAATGGCCAGCGCGCCCACCGATACCGGTGCGAACTTCATGGACTCTCTCCCTTTTTTGGTGCGGTTTGTCACAAGTGCCCCTGACACCTGTTCCGCTGTGGTCGATGCTAGGCTTTCAGGGCCGCCCGCGCTTGCATTGGCGCGCAATCCGATCAGGATTCTCGCGCAAAGCGCCCCGAAAAAGATGTCAGTTGCGCGTGCGCCATGCGCGCGGCGCCACGCCAAAGCGCTGGCGGAAGCAGCGGGCGAAATAGGCGCTGTCGTTAAAGCCCATCTCGAATGCGACTTCGGTAATGCTGGCGGCAGGGTTGCCGGTGATGCGCTCGGCCGCGCGGACCAGGCGGCGTTCCAGGATATAGGCGCTGGGCGTGGTGCCCATCGTGGCAAACAGGTTCTGGATCGTGCGGACGGACGTGTGGCAGGCATCCGCCAGGGTCAGCGTGCGCAGCGCCGGATCGCCCAGATGCGCGTCGACCAGGGCCAAGACCTTGTCGCGCAGCGCATGATCGGTCACCCGTTCTTCGGGCCGCGTGGCGCCGCGCATGGCCAGGGCGACCAGATCGAAGAACACACCGCTCACGCCCTGCTGCCATTGCGGGTCCTGTCCGCTCTGGTCCCCCTGGTGCCACAGCGAGCGCAGGAAATCGTGGAACACCCGCCCCCCGGGCTTGCCCCGCACAGGCGGCGGCTGAGCATGTCGTCCAGCCCCGGCACCCGCTCGGCCAGCGGCGCGCGCGGGAATTCCACGACCAGCAGTTCGTGCGCGGAAAGATCGAGCGTATAGGCCTGGTGCGGCGATCCGATCACGAAATCGCCCGCTTCCAGCAAGCTTTCGGCCCGGCCCTGGCGATGCAGGCTGCGCCCCCGGCATTGCAGGTGCAGGATGAGCCGCTCCTGCGCAGCATCGTGCCCCTGGCGCCCCACGAACGAGGCGGTGGAGCGGGGCCGGATCATGGCCAGGTCACCCACCGTCCACGACCACATTTCGCCCGTGAAATCGCGCCCTTGCGTGTTCACGTAAGTGCCGGTGTAGATCCGATCGACCAAGTCGTTCCAATAGGCCAGGCGCTGGTCGGGCGCGATGGCATCGGTGGCGTAGCGTTGCACGACATTCATCAGCGTGAACTCCCCCAACGAAAACGAAACTTCAGGTCCGCAGGCCGATCTCCGCCGCGGGAGCGGGGAAGGCACGATTGGCGCGCCGGGCCACCACGCGCGGTGCGCTTTCCTTCAGGCCCAGCGCAAGAATTCCGGCCAGCAGGCACAACCCCAGCATCAGCCAGACCGGCGCGGCCAGGCCATAGGCATCGGCCAGCGCCCCGGCGAGGAACGGGCTGAGCACGCCGCCCAGCACTTCACCGATGCCCATGACCACGCCGGTGAGCGTGGCGGTAAGGCGGGGATCGACGCTTTCGGCGGGAATCGTGGCCATGAACATCGGGAACAGGCCATTCAGCGCCCAGCCGAAGAAGAAGATCGCGCCCAGCACCCAGGCCGATCCGCCATAATGGATCGCGCCGAGCGGCAGGATCGCACCGAGGAACGAGAACCCGATCATCACCGGGCGGCGCCCGATCGCATCGGACAGCGCGGGCACGGCGAAGCTGCCGATCCCGGCAGAAATGCCGAGCGTGGCCATCAGCCAGCCCATCGTGCCCGGATCAAAGCCACGCCCCTTGGTCAGGAACAGCGGCATGAACGCCCAGCACACCACCAGGTACGACACCAGCAGGATCGCGATCAGCGCGCAAAGCACCACGTTGCGGTGGCCAAAGGCCTGGCGCAGCGTGACGCGCGGCGCATCGCCATCATGGTGCACCACAGGTGGTTCGCGCAGGGTGAACCAGATCAACGCGGCGGTGATCACGCCCGGCGCCGCAGCCAGATAGAACCCTTCGCGCCAGCCATAGGCCACCGCCAGAGGGACGAGCAGGATCGGGGCAAGGCCCGATCCCAGCAGATTCGATCCCAGGTTCTGCGCCACGCCCATGGCCAGGCCGCGCCGCTCTGGCGCCACTTCGCCCACGATCATCGCGTGGCTGACCGGCATCACCCCGCCTTCGGCCGCGCCCATCAGCAAACGCGCGCCCAGCAGCATGAGGAACGACGTGGCAAAGCCTGACACCACCGAGCACAGGCAGAAGGCCAGGGTCGCCACCACGACCACCGCTTTTTGCGCGCCCAGCCGGTCTGACACACGGCCGACGACAAAGCCCGACAGCGCCCAGGTGAGCGACAGCGCGGAGGAAAACAGGCCCACTTGCGTGTTGGTCAGCCCCAGGTCGGGCTGCACGAAGGGCATGAGAAAGTTGAGCGCGTTGCGATCGAAGAACAGGATACCGAAGTTGAGGCTGAGAAGCCCGGTAACCCATACCTGATAGCCGCTGCCGGCGCGGGCCTTGCCCGCCAAGGGGGCCGGGCTCACAGGAACGGCCTTACGGGATCGCGGCCGTCCCAATCGCAGGCCGCGCGCCACATGGCGGTGAAGTGGCTGTCCATGCCGGCGGTGGCCGGGATCAGTTCGACAAAACCAGGGGCCGCATCGTGGCCGCCTTCCAGGTAGGCCACCGCGCCGCCGGTTGGCACCGGGGCGCGGAAAGCCAGGGTGTAGCCGCGCGCCAGATAGCCCGGCAGCACGGCATCCACGTCGAGGCAGGCAATCCCGACATGATGAAACCCATAGCCGCGCGCCTCCACCGTTTCACGGTAGACGGAGGGGTGATCGTCGAGCGGCTGGATCAGTTCGATCTGCATGTGCCCGGCAAAGCCCATGGCGATCGCCACGTCGGCATTTGAAGGCGTGCCGCGATAGATCTGGCCCTCTGTCAGGAAATGAGGGAGCAGGAAAAACGGCCCCGCCCCACAATCGCGAATGAAGTGATCGATGGCCGCGTTGATATCGCGCACCACGAACGCCGTCTGGCAGATCCCCCCGATCGGCTGGCCATAGCCCAGCATGGCTGGGCGCGTGGCGGCTGGCGTTACCTTGTCCAAGGCACGTTGTCCTTTCCCTTGCGCGTGCAGGGACGTCGCCGAACACCCGGCGCCGGGCCCTGCCCCGCGACATCCTCTTCCCTTCGTGCGTGCCGGCCGCTGGCGGGCCGTGTCACGCGTCTTGCAGCAAACCGCCCATCACAGCGTGATGACGACCTTGCCGAACAATCCTGCCGAGGCTTGATAACGCCAGGCGTCCTGGGCCTCTTCCATGGCAAAGCGCCGGTCGATCACCGGCTTGATCCCGTGCGCATCGACAAACGCATGCAACCGCTGCGCCATGGCGGCAGACCCCACGAAAATCCCCCGCAACGTCGCGCCCTTGATCATCAGTCCGTGCGGGCTGGTGTCACCGCTGCGCGTCAGCACCCCGATCAGCGCGATTTCGCCGCCAAAGGCCACCGCCTGGATGCTTTGCGCCAGTGTGCCCGCGCCGCCCACCTCGACCACGTGATCGACGCCGCCCCCGGCCAGCTCGGCCGCCCGGGCGCCCCAATCCGGGATCGTCTTGTAGTTGATCGTTTCGTGCACGCCCAAGGCGCGCACGCGCTCCAGCTTTTCATCGGAGGACGACGTGGCGATCACGCGCGCGCCGGCAGCCAGCGCAATCTGCGCGGCGAGCAGCGACACGCCGCCCGTGCCCAGCACCAGCACCGATCGCCCCGGCCCGACCGGACGCGGCCCTTCCATCAGTGCGTTCCACGCGGTCACGCCGGCACAAGGCAGGCAGGCGGCTTCGTCATACGACAGGCTTTGTGCTTGCTTGACCACGCCATGCGCCGGCAGGATCACCACGTCCTGCAACATGCCGGTCGCAGGCGGCGCCCCCAGGGCCGGGCCGGCGCCGGGATTGGGCGGCCCGTCCTGCCAATTCTGGAAAAACAGGCCGGCGACGCGATCGCCTTCGGCCAGGCCCGCCACCCCCTCGCCCAGCGCGACGATCTCTCCCGCGCCGTCGGACAGCGGCACGGTATCCCGATCGACAGCGCCACCGAAATAGTGCCCGAGCGGGATCAATTGATCGCGATAGTTGAGCGAACAGGCGTGAACCCGCACTGCCACTTCGCCGGGGCCGGGCCGTGGCTGTGGCACCTGGGCCAAAGCCATGTCGTCAAGCGATTGCGCGCCCTTGCGAATAAGCCATTGCCGCATACAGCCGTCCATCTCCCCCAAGGCATCTGGTATGTTCTTACGCCTTGTTGCCGATCATGACACAGCCGTCGCGCAAATTAATCAGCTACACTAACTATTTTCACTGGGTGAAACGCTTTCCACCGCCGCGCCGGCAAAACGGGCGATTACGGCGCCAGCGGGCGCACGCCCTTCTGCGGCGAGAGCAGCCCGTTCGATCGCCATGGCGATCTCGCGCGCGGTGTGTTTGAGCGCGCCCAAGTGGCGCAGCATCACGGCATCGTCGGTCCCGCGCTTGGCTGGCCAGGTGATGTTGATCGAGGCCACGGGCACGCCGTCGAGCAGGATCGGCACGGCCATCGACCGGCGCCCGTCGCGCAGGACCAATTGCCGCGACCGGTCGGGCCAGGGATGCAGCGGCTCGCGCGTGGCATAGCCGCGTGCGCGGGTTTCGGCGAGAATCGTGCGCAGATCCGCCTCGCTGCCCTCTTGCGGATGGCGCGGGCGCAGGCGGGCGATGATCGCCTCGCGCTCTTCCTCGCGGCAAGCGGCAAGATAGGCGCGGCCGGTGGCGGTGTGGATATACGAGAGCTTCACCCCCACCGGGCCGAGCGTGGCCGAATCGAGGCGGAACAGCGGGCTGTTGGTTTCGACGATCTCCATGTGATCAAGCCGCGGCATGGCCAGCACCGAGGGCCACGACACCCGCGTGGACAAGGCCTTGAGCCAGGGTGAGGCGACTTCGGCCACATGCTCTAGCGTCAGTGCCTGCGAGCGCGCCCGCGCGTCCACGTGCGGCAGATAGGCGCCGTCGGCAAGCCGTTGCCAGATCAACCCTTTCTGCCCGAGTGTTTGCAGCATGCGCAGCAAGGTGGCCTTGGGCAGGCCAAGCGCCATGTGCATTTCATGCAGGCTGGCCGCGCGACGCGCCTGCACCTGTAGCAAGACATCGAGTCCACGCTCCAGCGCGCGGACGGTCTTTACCTTCCGATCCTGCATCCCGTCCCCCGGCCGCATGCGCGGCTCGTTATGGTTTCATCTTGTGAAACGGAAGAATGGCGCAGCCAGTGGCAAAGTCAAATCCGTTGGCGCAACATCATGGCGAGGGAGAGGAAAACGACCATGAACCAAAGCCAGGGAGCCAAGGCGCCCAGCGTGCTGCTCGTGATCACGCAGGATACCAAGGAGGAAGAGGCCCGCTTTACCCGTGCCGCGCTAGAATCGGCCGGCGTGCGGGTGGTGCATCTCGATCCCAGCGTGCGGCGCACCGTGGGCGGGGCGGAAATCAGCCCGGAAGACGTGGCGCAGGCGGCCGGCCTGACGATCGAGGACGTGCGCGCGCTGGGGCATGAGGGGAAATGCCAGGCCGCGATGATCAAGGGGGCCATCGCCGCGGCCCATGCCTGGGACGCGCGCGAGCCGATCTCGGGCATCCTGGCCATCGGCGGCTCGATGGGTTCGGCCCTGGCCGGTGCCCTGATGCAGAGCTTTCCCTATGGGCTGCCCAAGCTGATCGTCTCGACCATGGCCTCGGGCTTCACCAAGCCGTACATGGGCATCAAGGACATCGCGATGATGAACGCGGTGACCGATATTTCCGGCCTCAACACCATCAGCCGCGATGTGTTTCGCAACGCGGCCCGCGCCGTGGCGGGCATGGCACTGGGTTTCGATCGCGATGCCCCGGCCGAAAAGCCGTTGGTGCTGATCACCACGCTGGGTACGACCGAGGCCTCGGTCCGCCGCATCCGCCAGGCGCTGGAAAGCGATGGCTGCGAAGTCATGGTGTTCCATTCGTCCGGCGCGGGCGGGCCGACGCTCGACGGACTGGCCCAGGCCAAGGACGTGGCGCTGGTGCTCGATCTCTCGCAGACCGAGATTCTCGATCACCTGATGGGCGGCCTGGCCGATAGTGGGCCCGATCGTGGGCGGGCGGCGCTGGCGCGTGGCATCCCCACGATCCTGGCGCCCGGCAACGCCGATTTCATCATCGCCGGGCCGATCGACGTGGCACGCACCCAGTTCCCGGGCCGCCGCTATCACGAACACAACCCGCAGCTTACCGCCGTGCGCACCACGCTGGACGACCTTAAGGTGCTGGCCGATCACCTGGCCGCCAACGTACGCGCGGCCCAGGGGCCGGTTCAGGTGATCACGCCGCTGCACGGCTTTTCCAGCCATGACAGCCCGGCCGGCCATATCATGGACCCGTCGGTGCCGCCGCCCTTTGCGCAATACCTGCGCGAGGTGATGCCTGCGCACGTGCCGGTGAACGTGGTGGACGCCCATTTCAACGACGAAGCCTTTTCCGATGCGGTGATCGCCGCTGCCCGCGCCTTGCTGGCCCAAACCGCCGCGTGCGCGGCCTGATCCGCCCGAAGGGACCGACATGACCGCAGACCTGCCATTGACTGCCGAGGACGTTGCCGAGATCGCCGAAATCCTGGCGCATTCGGGTTATCGCGAGATGGACCTGGCCACCCGCCGCTTCCGCCTGCGCGTGTCACGCCCGCAAGGTAGCGAAGCAGGGGCGGAGGAAGGCATGACGCAGGAATGGCAATGGGCCGGCAATGCCCCTGCCGCCAGCAATGAGACCGCTGCTGAAGCGGCTGCCGATCCCGACGTGGTGGCCAGCCCCCTGCCCGGCACATTCTATCATGCGCCCCAGCCCGGCGCGCCGCCGTTCGTTGCGGTGGGTGATGCGGTGACGCCCGACACCGTGGTGGGCATCGTCGAAACCATGAAGTTGATGAACCCGGTCCATGCCGGGCGCGCCGGCACGGTGGCGGCGGTGCTGGCCGCCAACGGCGCGCTGGTGGCCAAGGGTGCGCCGCTCTTGCGCCTCTGCTGAAAGCGAAAACCCATGACAATCAAGCGCCTGTTCATCGCCAATCGCGGCGAGATCGCCTTGCGCGTGCTGCGCACGGCCCACAAGATGGGGATCGAGACCGTGCTCGGGGTATCCGAGGCGGACAGTGCCTCGCTACCGGCGCAGCTCGCCGGTGCCACGGTGCTGCTGGGCCCCGGGCCTTCGGCGCAAAGCTACCTCGCCATCGAAACGGTGGTGGCCGCGGCCAAGGCGCAGTGCTGCGACGCCGTGCATCCCGGCTATGGCTTCCTGTCCGAAAACGCTGCCTTTGCCCGCGCGGTGGCGCAGGCGGGCATGGTCTTCGTCGGCCCGGCGGTGGAAACGCTGGAAGGGATGGGCGACAAGCTGGCCGCCCGCGCGCTGGCCCTGGCGGCCGGCCTGCCCGTGCTGCCCGGCGGAGACGCGGAAACGGCGCAGGACGTGGCTGCCCGTGCCGCGCAGACCGGCTATCCGTTGCTGCTCAAGGCGGTCGCAGGCGGTGGCGGCAAGGGTATGCGCCGGGTGGACGCGCCCGACCAACTCGATGCGGCATTGGCCATGGCGCGGGCCGAGGCGCAGGCTTCGTTCGGCAATCCGGCGGTCTATGTCGAACGGTTCGTGGCGCGCGGCCGCCATGTGGAAGTGCAGATCCTGGGCGATGGCACCAATGCCATCCACCTGGGCACGCGCGATTGTTCGATCCAGCGCCGCTTCCAGAAACTGGTGGAGGAAGCCCCCGCCCCGGCGATGCCGGAGGAAGCGCGGACCGCCATCGAGCAGGCCGCCGTGCGCCTGGCGCGCCACATTGCCTATCGCGGCGCGGGCACGGCCGAATTCCTGGTCGATGCCGATGATTTCTCGTTCTATTTCCTCGAACTTAACGCCCGCATCCAGGTCGAGCACCCGGTAACCGAGGCGATCACCGGCGTCGATCTGGTGGAGCAGCAACTGCTCGTAGCGATGGGCCATCGGTTGACGCTGACGCAAGCCATGGTGCGCCCGCACGGCCACGCGATCGAAGTGCGTATCAACGCCGAAGATCCGGATGCCGATTTCCGCCCTTCCCCCGGCACCGTCCGCCGCGCGGCCTGGCCGGCCGGCCCGGGCATCCGCGTCGACAGTCACATTGCCAATGGCGGCGAAGTGCCACCGTTCTACGACTCGCTGGTGGGCAAGCTGATCGTTCACGGCGCCACCCGCGCAGAGGCGGTGGCGCGCATGGACGCGGCCTTGCGCCACCTGGCGATCGGGGGTTTGCCCACGACCGCCCCGCTTCACCGCCGCATCCTGGCCGATCCCCGTTTTGTCGCGGGCGGTGTCGATACCGGCTTTCTTGAAGGCCTTAACCCAACAGGATCAAACCCATGACCGCGATCCGCCTTGTCGACGTGACCATGCGCGATGGCAACCAGAGCCTGTGGGGCGCCACCGGCCTCCACACGGCGCACATGCTGCAGGCTGCCGCGCTTACCCAGGCCTGCGGGTTTGCCGCGATCGACTTCACCTCATCAAGCCACATGGCCGTGGCCGTCCGCTATTTCCGCAACAACCCGTGGGAGCGCCTGCGCCGCATGGCCGCCGCCATGCCCAGCACGCCTTTGCAGTTCATCACCACCGGGCTGCGCTTCATCGCCTGGCAGCAGGCCGATCCGGAATTCATGCGGCTGGTCTATCGCGCGTTGCAGGTCAACGGCGTGGGCCGCTTCGTGCTGCTCGATCCGATGCATGAAGTGCCCGCGGTGATCGAGGCGGCGCGCCTGGTGAAGCAGGAAGGCGGCGCCCAGGTCATGGCTGCGTTGACCTTTACGCTCTCGGCCATCCACACCGACGCATTCTATGCCGAATTCGCCCGCGCTCTGGCGCAGTGCCCGGATATCGACCTGTTCTACATCAAGGACCCGGGGGGGCTGCTTTCGGTGGACCGGGTGCGCACGCTGGTACCGGCGGTCAAGGCCGTGATCGGCGCCAAGCCACTGGAAATCCATGCCCACACCACCATCGGCCAAGGCATGCTGACCAGCCTGGAAGCGGCCAAGCTGGGCATTGCCGCAGTGCACGTGGGCGTCGGGCCAGGAGGCGACGGCTCGTCGCTGCCCGAGGCCAACCGCATGGTGGCCAACCTGGAAGACGCCGGCCACAGCGTGGAAATCGACAAGGCTGCGCTCGCAAGGCTGACGCATTACTGGCAGCGCGTGGCCCTGGCCGAAGGGCTGCCGCCCGGCGCGCCGCAGAACTTCGATGCGAGTTTCCTGCGCCACCAGATTGCCGGCGGGGTGATGACCACCACCGCGCGCCAGTTGGCCGAACTGGGCCTGGCCGACCGGCTCGACGCGGTGATTGCCGAAACCGGGCAGGTGCGCGCGGAACTGGGCTATCCGATCATGGTCACGCCGTTTCCGCAGATGGTCATGAGCCAGGCGCTGTTCAACGTAATCGGCACGCATCGCTATGCCCAGGTTTCCGATCAGGTGATCCGCTATTGCCTGGGCAAGTTCGGCAAGCCGACCTCCCCCATCGACCCGGCCGTGCTTGCCACGATCATGGACCGTCCGCGCGCGCGCGAGCTGGAAAATGAACCCACGTTCCCCGCCCTGGCGGACTTGCGCCGCCAGTTCGGCCACCACTTGCCCGACGAGGAATTCCTGCTGCGCGCGGTCATGCCGGGGGAACAGGTGGACGCGATGCTGGCGGCCGGCCCATCGCGCGCCACCTACACGCCCGAGGCTGCACCCCTGCTTTCCCTGCTGCGCCAACTCGCGGCGCAACCGCACGCGCGCAACCTGGTGGTGGAGCGCCCCGGATTTCGCCTTGCCCTTCATGCCGGAGCCAGCCTGTGAGCCTGCTTTCCCCCGATCATGCCGCCCGCCTGCGCGATGCCGCCGGCTTTATCTTCGACATGGACGGCACCATTGCGCTGGGCGATGCCAAGAGCGGCGGGCACAAGGCCTTGCCCCATGCGATCGCCTTGCTTGAAGCGTTGAAAGCGCGCGGCACGCCCTACGTGGTCTTCACCAATGGCACGGCCAAGGCACCGGCCGACTATGCCGCGTCGTTGCGGGCAGCCGGCTTTCCGGTGAAAGACGATCAGATGCTGACGCCTTCGGCCACCGCGGCGGCGTGGTTTGCGGCCCAAGGCCTTCGCCGCGTGCGCGTACTGGGCAACGCCGGGTGCGCCGCGCCGTTGCATGCCCTGGGCCTCGACGTGATCGATCCGGCAGAGCCGGCCGGTCCAGTGGACGCCGTCTATACCGGCTGGTTTCGCGAATTCGATTTCGCCGCGTTGGAGGCCGCGTGCGAATCGCTGTGGCACGGCGCGCGGTTGTTTACCGCCAGCAACGTGCCGTTCTTTGCCACGGCCACGGGGCGCGCCATCGGATCGAGCTTTGCGATCAATGCCATGCTGACCGCCATGAGCGGAAAGCGCGCGCGTATCCTGGGCAAGCCGGCGCGCGTCGCGTTCGACGTGGCGCGCGATGTCATGGGCCTGCCGCGCAGCGCCGCGCGGTCGATGGTGGTGGTGGGCGATGATCCGGCCCTGGAAATGCGCATGGCCAACAGCGTTGGCGCCATGGCCCTGGGCCTGACCACCGGAATCATGAAGACCGGCGCAGACCTGGCGCCGCGCGATGCCCCCAGCGTTTTGCTCGATACGCTCGAACCGGTGCTTGCCGCGCTGCGCTGATCACGCGCAGCCATCAATGGCACTTGCAGGCGGGCTTTTTCGCCTGTTGCTTGGTGGTGGCAAATTCGGTGCGCGTCAGGGCACTATCGCCATTGGCATCGGCGGCCTTGAACTTGTTGTCGGTGCTCACCGCCCATTCCTCGAAACTGAGCAAGTTGTTGCCATCGGTATCGAGCTTGCGGAAATCCTTGGCGCGGGGGGCGAGCATCTCGTTGCGGGTGATGCGGCCATCGCGATCCTTGTCGAACCGGTCGAAGCGGCGTTGTTCGCGCGTCGCCTCGCTCGCATGCGGCAGGGCAGCGCCCTGCAGGCCATCGCCATCGGCCGTTGGCAGGCTCTCGTCCTCCGCCGCACCCGATGGTGGGCTGCCGGTGGGGACGGCGGCAACGGCCTGGCTACGCTGCACGGCGGCGTGGCCCTGCCACCAGAATACGCCCGCGGCCACCAGCATCAATGCACCCAGCGCGCCCACCAATGTCCTGTTCATTGCCATCCCCCTCGCGTTACGTAATTTTACGTTTGCGCGGGGCGCTTCCATAGAGGGAAGCGAGACCGATTTGGCAGGATCAGCGGCCGAGCAGGCCCAGGCGCATGGCCGCCAGAAAACGCCGCAAGGGCGATGCGCCATCTTCACGCAAGGCCATGCCGCGCAACAGCGCCAGTGGCCGCATCGCGCGGGGCAAGCCCGGTGCCGGCAAGGACGGGGGAACCAGCCCGCGCCATTCGCGCGCCGCCTGTTCCACCGGGGCAATATCGGTAACGTGCGAAAGCTGTGCCAGCGCGGCCATCACGCCCACGCGGGCGGCATCGAGCGCAGCCGGGCCTTCTTCGCCCACGTGCAGCGCTTCGTAGCCATCGACCAGGCCGGCCAGCGCATCACGCGCGCTGTTCCAGGGGCCGAGGGCGGCGAGCAAGGGCTCCCCCTTGGGCCAGCGGGCTGCATCCTCGCCCAGGCGATCACGCCACCAGGCGAGGCGCAACTGGATCATGATTGCATCGCGCCCTTCCCGCGCGGCATCGGCCAGGCGCTGTTCCAGCGCGAAATAGCCGATCCACAACGGGCGCGTGGCCGCCGGGGCATAGCTTGCCGCCAACCGCTCCAGCGGCGGCAAGCCATCGATCAGATCCTGCATCAAAACGGATCAGCCACCGCGTTTCAGCGGTAGCAGACCTTCTTCACCGCAGCCACGATCTTGCCCGCGTCGATCAACGCGGCCTTTTCGAGGTTGGCGGCATAGGGCAGCGGCACGTCTTCGTCGCACACGCGCAGGACCGGGGCGTCGAGGTGATCGAAGCCGTCTTCCATGGCGATGGCAATGATTTCCGACGCGATCGAGCAGACCGGGAAGCCTTCCTCGGCCACAACCATGCGGTTGGTCTTGGCAAGGCTGGCCAGAACGGTTTCCTTGTCGAGCGGACGCAGCGTGCGCAGGTCGATCACTTCGGCGTCGATGCCTTCATCGGCCAGTTGCTGGGCCGCATCCAGGGCAAAGCCCACGCCGATCGAGTACGACACGATCGTCACGTCCTTGCCTTCGCGCACCACGCGGGCCTTGCCGATCGGCAGCACGAAATCGTCAAGCTGCGGCACATCGAAGGTGCGGCCATAGACGAGTTCGTTTTCGAGGAAGACCACCGGGTCCTGGCTGCGGATCGCGGCCTTGAGCAGGCCCTTGGCATCGGCAGCGTCATAAGGCGCGATGACCACCAGTCCGGGGACCGCAGCATACCACGGGCCATAGTTCTGGCTGTGCTGCGCGCCCACGCGCGCGGCTGCGCCGTTGGGGCCACGGAACACGATCGGGCAGCGCATCTGGCCGCCCGACATATAGTTGGTCTTGGCG
Organism: Novosphingobium rhizosphaerae; assembly: GCF_050920675.1. Taxonomy (NCBI): domain Bacteria; kingdom Pseudomonadati; phylum Pseudomonadota; class Alphaproteobacteria; order Sphingomonadales; family Sphingomonadaceae; genus Novosphingobium; species Novosphingobium rhizosphaerae. Next base: position 2,936,102 of record NZ_CP137861.1, on the reverse strand, counting down.
GCCGAGTTGATGATGTGGTCGATCGCCTGCATGGCGAAGTTGAACGTCATGAACTCGATCACGGGCTTGAGCCCGCCCATCGCGCCCCGCGCCGAATCTTCTGTCTACTTATCTTTTATATAACATCTCAATGAGGTCGCCAATTATCCTCTTGTGACCAATCTTCTCCATTACATTTCCAAATTCACTCCCCTTAATTCTTAAAAAGTCATTCATTATTTAATTCTTATTATTTCCCATATTATTTTTTTAAATTATTTCTTTTAATTATATAATTTTTTTTTTATTTTTTTTATTTAAATTCATTCTTAAATCACTCTTTTTTTTTTTAACTTTCTTTTTTTTTTCTTATAATCATTCTTAATTCTCACACACTCCGCATCCCCTACGCAACTTACAAACACCCCTCCCTACCACCACATCCCAACATTACTCAACACTTCCCCCCCGTTAACTAGTACTAATCCAACTTTCTTCAAAACATCCATATCCAAATATTAACCCCTCAAATTCCTTCATACCTCCAACCTATACTTTCAATCATCCCATTTCATCTATCAAACCACTTTGTTTCTATTTCTTTCAAAAATAACCCAATCAACATACAAACCCAATTATACTGAAACATCCCTTTCCATAACCTTCAATTTTCCTATCAAACTCAAATATCCGTCTTCCCATTTCCCACTTTCTTCTAATCTTCATTACTATTTATGACACTCTTCAGACGGTTACGCCGCGCTTATCCTTTCCAATCCATCTCTAATAACTTAACTATCAATCACTCTATTTCCCCTTCACTTCTTCACGGCTGCGATACTTGGCCGGGTCGGACATCGAGTGGCCGCGATAGCGATAGGTGTTGAGTTCCATCAGCACCGGGCCATTGCCGCCGCGCACATATTCCAGCGCCACTTCGGCCGCCTGGCGCACTTCGAGCACGTCCATGCCGTTGACCGGCATGCCGGGGATGCGGAACGCGGTGCCACGGCGATAGAAGTGGGTTTCGGCCGAACCGCGCTTGACCGCGGTGCCCATGGCATAGCCGTTGTTTTCCACCACGAACACGATCGGCAGCTTCCACAGCGCGGCCATGTTGAAGGTTTCGTAGACCTGGCCCTGGTTGGCCGCGCCATCGCCGAAATAGGCCATGCACACGCCGCCATCCTCACGGTACTTGTGGCCAAAGGCCAGGCCCGCGCCGAGCGAGACCTGCGCGCCGACGATGCCGTGGCCGCCGAAGAACTTGTGCTCGGTCGAGAACATGTGCATCGACCCGCCCTTGCCGTGCGAGATCCCCGCGCCGCGACCGGTCAATTCTGCCATGATCACCTTGGGATCGATGCCATAGGCCAGCATGTGGCCATGGTCGCGATACCCGGTGATGACGCTGTCGTGCCCTTCGTTGAGCGCCGACTGCAGGCCCACCGCCACGGCTTCCTGGCCGATGTAGAGGTGGCAGAAGCCGCCGATCAGGCCCAGGCCATAAAGCTGGCCGGCCTTTTCCTCGAAGCGGCGGATCAGCACCATCTGCTCGTAGAACTTGAGCAGTTCGGCGTCCGAGGCGTCATAGCGCTTGTTGTTCGCGTGCGCCTGCTGAAGGCTGCGCAGGGCGAAAGTGGCATCGTCCTCGACCGGGCTGCTGAGCGCTGCGGAAACGTCGGGAACCGACGCGGCCACGGCAGCAGGCTTGGGGGCGGAGGAGCGGGGATTGGCGGCACGCGGCCTGGCGGACTTGGCCAAGTCTCAATATCCTTATTCTGGCTGCCTCAAGGCTCTGCGTATTCGCAAAACCGGCTTTCCCATTGAACCATCATCGCGGCTTTCGCAACGCCGAACGCATGCCAAGATGATAAATGATACGCAGGGAACACAGATCATCGGTGTTTATACTAGTATAACGCAAAAGTGCTGCATTGCGGCATTGCGGTGCACCCAAAATCACCGCCGACCGCGGCGCCCAAGGCAGGATTGCCAAGCCCAGATGCCGGCACCGTTTTACCCACGCAGACCGTGCGCCCGCATCGCCAAACGCACGGCACCGCGCCATCGTGGCGCACCGATGGACAGCGGAAACGCGAAAGCGACGCAACGCCCCATTGCGGCGCCCGCCTGATATCAGATCGATGATGGAAGCGTGGAAAAGCGACTGGCGCACCCGGAACGATTCGAACGTCCGACCCTCAGATTCGTAGTCTGATGCTCTATCCAGCTGAGCTACGGGTGCCTGCCGATGTCTGTGCCCGCTGCGATCAACGCGCGGGCGGCCTGCCTTAGGGCCAGCAGCCCGCAGGAGGCAATGGCGCACCCGGAACGATTCGAACGTCCGACCCTCAGATTCGTAGTCTGATGCTCTATCCAGCTGAGCTACGGGTGCCTGCCAATGTGTGGCCCGGTAAGGAGCCTTTCCCCTGCCCCACACCCTTGAAGGGAATGGCGCACCCGGAACGATTCGAACGTCCGACCCTCAGATTCGTAGTCTGATGCTCTATCCAGCTGAGCTACGGGTGCCGGGGAGCCGCGCCTCTATGTCAGACTGCGCAGGTTGGCAAGCACCTTGTTCAGGGCTCGAGCAGATTTTGCGCAGTTATGCACAAGGCAATATCGAGCGGCGGCATTGTCTCTTCCACGGCCAGCGCGCGCAGGCCCGGGCCGTCCACCCATTGCAGCGCGGCGCCCGCCTCTGGCCTGGGGACACCCTCCCAGGCGTCGCAACGGTAGAGCAGCAGGACCAGATCGCGCCCGCCGCGATCGGCGCTCCCAGCCTCGCGCACGGCAAAGGTGAGCGGTGCCAGATCGGACGGGGCAACTGCGATTCCCAGTTCCTCGGCCAGTTCGCGCGCTAGGGCCAGCGACGGCGTTTCTCCCAGTTCCACCTTGCCGCCGGGAAACTCCCACAGGCCGCCGTGATGCTTGCCCAGCGGCCGCTGCTGCAGCAGCAGGCGCGCCGCGCGCCCTTCACCCGCCACCAGCGCGGCCGCCACCACCAGCAGCGGAGCAGGCGTGGAAACGGCAAGAGCAGGCAGAGATGCAGACATCGATCAATCCGTTACGGCAGGAAATAGGGCATGGCGGCAAGCCAGCGTGCAACGGTTTCTTAGGTTAGCCGCGGCTATGCGGAAAGATGCATAGGTGGATGGGGCCGTTCGATGAAGAATTTCCTGCGCAAGATCGTGCGCGAGAGCGACGCGATGACGTTCGTGGAATACGGCCTGCTGGTTGGCGTGCTGGGGCTGTCGATCGTCTTTGGCCTCAACGCGTTTACCAATCAACTCTACCGGCTTTGGCATATTATCGACCAGGCCAGCACAAATGCGCAGCAGGCGCATTAAGCGCATCTTAGGTTTTTTTGCCTAGATCCCAAGTCGTCCGCAGCGAGACAAGACGCCGGTGCGGGCCGGGAAAAGAAGACCTCTTCAGGAGACCAATTATGAAGCTCATCCGTGACCTGTTCCGCAACGAAGAAGGCGCCACCGCCATCGAATACGGCCTGATCGCTGCGCTGATCGCCGTTGCTGCCATCACCGCCATGGGCGCGCTGGGCAACTCGCTCTCGGGCACCTTCAACCTCGTGTCGAACGACATGAACAACGCTCAGGACGGCCACCTCTAAGAGGCGCCGCCGCCCGGCGAAAACAGGCTGGGCGAACAAAACGGAAAGGGCGGAAGAAGGCGGGGGCCTTTTTCCGCCTTTTTTCGTTGGCCGCCGACACGCTACATGGCGCGCAACGAAAAGGCCGCCGGACATGCGCTGTCCGGCGGCCTTTTCTTGTATCGCTGTCGAATCAGGCGCCGATGCGCAGGAACCGTTCGGCGCGCAGCGCGCGCAGCGCATCGGCGTTCTTGCCGGCCAGGTGATCGAGTTCCTCGCCGATCGCTGCGGAGAGAGCGGTGCAGGCCGCCGCCGGGTCGCGATGCGCACCACCGACCGGTTCGGGCACGATGCGATCGATCACGCCCAGCGAAAGCAGGTCCTGCGCGGTCACTTTCATCGCTTCGGCAGCGTCGGGTGCCTTTTCGGCCGTGCGCCAGAGGATCGAGGCGCAGCCTTCGGGCGAAATCACCGAATAGACGGCATGTTCGAGCATCAGCACGCGTTCGGCACTGGCCAACGCCACCGCCCCGCCCGAGCCGCCCTCGCCCACGATCGTCGCCACCATCGGCACGCCCAGCGCCAGGCACGCTTCGGTAGACCGCGCAATGGCTTCGGCCTGGCCACGTTCTTCGGCCTCGACGCCGGGAAACGCGCCCGAGGTATCCACCAGGGTCACCACCGGCAAGCCGAATCGGCTGGCCATTTCCATCAGGCGCACCGCCTTGCGATAGCCTTCGGGCTTGCCCATGCCGAAATTGTGGCGGATGCGGCTTTGCGTGTCGTTGCCCTTTTCATGGCCGATCAGCATCACCCGGCGGTTGCCCAGGCGGGCAAAGCCACCAATGATCGCCTGGTCCTCGCCATAGAGGCGGTCCCCGCCCAGCGGCATGAACCCGGTGAACATCCGCTCCACATAGTCGCGGAAGTGCGGCCGTGCCGGATGGCGGGCCACCTGGGTCTTTTGCCAGGGCGTCAGCGCACGATAGGTGCTGGCCAGAAGCTCGGCCGACTTGGTTTCAAGACGACGGATCTCGGCGGCGATGTCCAGTTCGCCGCTGGCGGCGGCGGTATCGCGCAGTTCGGCGATACGGGCTTCCAGGGCGGCGACCGGCTTTTCGAATTCGAGGTACGAAATCATGGCGCCTGCGCTAGGGACACGCGCGCGTTTGGTCAATGGTCGCGCGCGGATCAGCGATGGCGCAGGGGATGCTTTTCGTTGACCAGCGCCACCAGCCGCGCGGCATCGACGTGGGTATAGATCTCGGTGGTGGCAATGTCGGCATGGCCCAGCAGGGTTTGCAAGACGCGCAGATCCGCCCCGCCCTCGAGCAGATGCGTGGCAAAGGCGTGGCGCAACACATGCGGGCTGACCTTTTCGGGATCGATTCCGGCGCGCAGGGCCAGATCGCGCACCAGTTGGAACAGCCTGACGCGCGTCAGATGCCCGCCACGCGGAGATGGAAAGAGATGGCGCGAGCCACCCGGCCGCACCGCCAGCCAGCGCCGCAGCGCGGCGAGCGCGCGGGTGGATACCGGCACCAGCCGCTGTTGCCCGCCCTTGCCGGTGATCGCCAGGAACGGCACGTCGCGCGGCAAGGCCGCCAACGGCAGCGAGACCAGTTCGGTGGCACGCAGGCCCGAACCATAGAGCAGTTCAACCAGCGCCAGCAGGCGCACCCCCTCTGGCGTGCCGGCGGCGGCATCGGCCTCCGCCGTTTCCAGAAAACGGCCGATTTCGGCATGGTCGAGCAGGCGCGGCAGCGGGCGCCGGGCGCGCGGACGCACCAGCGCGGTGGAAGGATCGTCGGCGCGCAGCCCTTCGTCCTGGGCAAAGGCCATGAACTGGCGCAGCGCAGAGATCTTGCGCGCCTGGCTGGCCGGCGCCAGGTTTGCCCAGCTTTGCGCCAGGCCAGTGAGCGCATCGCCATCGGCGCCCAGGAGATCGCCCACCACGCTTTCCGCCCCCGCCAGGTCGCGGGCGTAAGCGGCAAGGGTATTGGCAGCCGCGCCGCGTTCGGCCGCCATCATCGCCAGGAACGCCGCCACCGCCGGGGAAGCCGAGCCGGGCCCAGGTTTGGGCTGGCCCCGAGCCCGGCCTTTGGTCACACCCGCGCCACCGCTTCGGCCGCGATCATCCGCGCTTCGCCATCCAGGCCCACGCGGCGCAGCGCCGAAACGATGTGGTAGAGATGCACCGCGGTCATCTTGTCCCAGCTGGCCGCCTGCATGCCGAACCCGGCGAGCATCGCCACCAGCGCGGGATTGTTCGATTCGGCCGCATCGTCGATCGCGCGGGTCCAGCGCGTCTGGCGGCCCATGTCGATCTTGAGCTTGCCGGCAAAGGCGCCTGCAGTGCCATCGTCCACCCGGCCCAGGCCCATCAGCCCGGCAAGCAGGAACTGCGAACGCAGGGCACCGGAACTGTCATCATCCTTGTGGAACGTGTCCAGCGCATCCCCGCCGATCGCAGCGGTCTTGACCGGGGCGGCCAGTGCGATGAGCCCCCAGGGCTCGCTGCCCACCGGCACCACTGTGCCCCAGCGCATCGCATTGGCATCGAGCCCGGCGGTCAGCATCGAGGCGATGAGCCCGCCCGCATCGCCCGCCATATCCGGGCTGGGCATCATGCGCGCCGCGGCATAGGCCGTGAGCACGAGGCGTGAATAAGCGCGATCGGGATCATCGGCCGTGCCCCACAGCCCCTTGATCGCGGCGAGCCGATCGGCGGCGTCGGTTGCGGTATAGGCGGTGCGCAGCTTGTCGGCCAGCGGTCCCCAGGTCTTGTCCTGATCGGCGCCGTCCTGGGCGTTGATTTCGGCGAGCTGGCTATAGAGATCGACCATCGCCGCGCTCGACAGAATGCCGCGCCCGGCCGCCACGTCGGCCGCGGCGCAGCGCGCAGGGATAGGCAGCATCGGCGCACGCACGGCCAGCACGGCATAGTCCGCCCAGGCCTGTTCGCGCAGGGTTTGCGGCAGCTCCAGCCCCACGGCAAAGGCCAGGCCGGTGCGCCACGGGGTGAGCTGGTCGACATCCTTCCATTCGATGTTGACCGCGCGGCGGGTGGCCGAGGTGGCACCAGCCAGCTTCTGCGCCAACAGGATATCGATCTTATCGGTTCCGCCCCGGCGCATGAGGCGGTCAAGCTGGGCCATGGCCGGCGGGCCATCGCCGGTAAACGCCGAGCAGATCGCGCGGGTCAGGTCCCACTGGGCGCCCTGGCGCCCGGCGGCGGTGAGCGCGGTGATCGGGCACAGGCCCACGGGATCGGCCGTCGCCAGGAATGCGCCCATGGCAGCATCTTCCAGGCCCGGCGTGAAAAAGCCGCTATCCACCGATTGCACCATGGCGCGCGCGGCATCCGCCTCGCCCATGCGGAGCAGCAGGCCCGCGCGCAGCGCCGCCCAATCCGCGCCGTTCATCCCCACCGGGGTATCCATCCGGCTGGCGAGCGCGCGCCGCACCAGGATGTGGCCCCAGCGCGACACCATCGGCCCGCGCATGCGGCCCAGGAGCTGTTCCACGAACGCGCCGTTGAGATAGTGCGTGGACGTGGCGGGGAAACCACCATCCACCTGGTCGATCACGCCCACTCGCGCCAGGCTGCGCTGCGCGCTGGGCGGAATATCGTACTTGGGCTGGGCCTTGGCGATCAGCGCATCGAGCGTGGCCGGATCGATCGAATCGATCGGATCGGCAGGGCCGGCGATCACATCGGCGTTGTCATCGAGCGGCAGAGGCTGGATCACCGGCGAAGACGTGGCAGCCGGCGCCGGATTGGCGGGCTTTGCGGCGGCACCTGGTGCTGCGGGACGCGGCGCGGGCGCGGCAGCAGGCTTGGCCGCCGGCGTGGCCGGCTTGGGCCGGGCCGGCTGGCTCACCGGCTTGTCGAACCCGGGCGGCAGCAGTGATTCCTGCGCCAGCAGGGCGCCGGTCATCCCGGCCACGGCAACGCAGCCCAGCAGGGCATGGCGGAAAAGGCGCGGTGTCATGGCTTGCTTCCCGAATTGACGCCCGTGGTGGCAGAGGCAGGAGCTGATGCGGAGGCAGGCGTCGAGACGGGTTGTTCGACCCAATCGGCGCGACGGGAGCCGCCCAGTTTCCAGGCCAGCACCAACAGCGCCAGGGCCACGGCCGCCACCAGTCCGCCGCCGATCGCCGGCCATGGCAGGCGCTCTTTTTCCGTCTCCGGCTTGCCTCTTTGCATCGAACCCTGATTGTTCACGTTGCCTCGCTGCCACGGCGCTTGCGCTTGGCCCTAGCGCAAGTATAGGCGGCGCGGCAATGGACCACGACAGCGCTCCTCTTTCCATGGCGGAAATCGTCCGCATCGCCCGCCGGCTCGATCGGCCGGTGGTGTTGGTGGGCATGATGGGCGTGGGCAAGACGACCGTGGGCCGCAAGCTGGCCAGCCTGCTCGACGTGCCGTTCATCGACGCCGATGAAGAGATCGAGCGCGCCGCGCAGATGCCGATCCCCGAAATCTTCGCCACTTATGGCGAACCCTATTTCCGCAGCGGCGAACGCCGCGTGATCGCGCGCCTGCTCGATGGTGTCACGCCCGCCCGGCGCAAAGTGCTGGCCACTGGCGGCGGCGCTTTCGTCGATCCCGAGACGCGGGCCTTGATTCTCGACAAGGCGGTGTCGGTCTGGCTCGACAGCAATATCGACACCCTGGTGGAGCGCGTGGGCCGCAAGGACAACCGCCCCCTGCTGCGCGGCGGCAACCCGCGCGAAATCCTCACTCGCCTGCGCGACGAACGGCGGCCGGCCTATGAACAGGCCGCGATCCACATCACCAGCGGCAACCTGCCCCACGGCGTGACGGCCAGCCGCATCCTGAAAGCGATAGACGCATGGCTGTAATTCCCGTCGCCATTGCCGGCGCCCCCTATGACGTGGTGATCGAGGAAGGCGCGCTTGCCCGCGCCGGTGCGCTGTGCCGCCCGTTCCTGCGCAAGAACACCGTGGCCGTGGTGACCGACGAGAATGTTGCCGCTGCCTGGGCCGAGACGGTGACGGCCAGCTTCGCCGCGCAGGGCATTGCCAGCCAGTGGCTGGTGCTGCCTGCCGGGGAAGCGACCAAATCATGGGAAAGCCTGGCCCGCGTGGTCGATTGGCTGCTGGCCCAGGAAGTGGAGCGCAAGGATAACGTTGTCGCCCTGGGCGGCGGCGTGATCGGCGACTTGACCGGCTTTGCCGCCTCGATGCTCAAGCGCGGGTGCGGCTTCATCCAGATGCCCACCACGCTTTTGGCGCAAGTCGATTCCAGCGTGGGCGGCAAGACCGCGATCAACACCCCCATGGGCAAGAACCTGGTCGGCGCGTTTCACCAGCCCAGCCTGGTCCTGGCCGATCCGCTCAGCCTCGATACGCTGCCACTGCGCGATGTGCGCGCCGGCTATGCCGAAGTGGTGAAATACGGCCTGATCGACGACGCCGAATTCTTCTTCTGGTGCGAAGCCAACGCGCAGCGCCTGCTGGCCGGCGAGGCCGACGCGCGCGAACACGCGATCGCCCATAGCGTCGCCGCCAAGGCGCGGATCGTCGCGGCCGACGAAAAGGAAACCACCGGCGTGCGTGCCCTGCTCAACCTGGGGCACACGTTCGGCCACGCGCTGGAAGCGCAGTGCGGCTTTTCCGACCGGCTGCTGCATGGCGAGGGCGTGGCACTGGGCATGATCCTGGCAGCGCGCTATTCGGCGCGGATCGGCCTGATGCGCGGCCAGGATGCCGAGCGCGTGGCCGCCCATATTGCTGCCGTCGGCCTGCCCGCCTCGCTCAAGGCGCTCGCGATGGGCCGTGATGGGGGCTGCGACGGGCAGACGCTCAAGAACCATATGCTCCACGACAAGAAGATGGACGCGGGCACCCTGCCCTTCCTGCTGATGCGCGGCATCGGGCAGACGTTCCTGGCCAAGGACGTGGACCTGGCCGATGTGGCGGCGTTCCTGGACGAGGAACTGGCGCGCTAGGCGCCCCTCCACCCCCGGCTTCGCCGGCGGTCCCCCTCTCCATTTCATGGGGAGAATCTAGAAGGTCCTCCCCACTTGTGGGGAGGGGGGCCAGCCGCAGGCTGGTGGAGGGGTGAGGCCTTAAAGCAAGCCGAGAACCAACTCTGCGGTGACGACTAGCGCTTTTCTGTGGCCAGCTCGTCGCGGTCCTCGAGGCGAGCGAAGCATCCGAACTCATCCTCGATGTCTGTTTGCCCGCCAAACGACAGGATCAACGCGAACATGGCCGGGTCATTTTGGCTGACTGCAACATGCAGCGGCGTTTGGCCCATGTCGCCACGGACATTGGGGTCCAAGCCCGCCTCCAACAGAATTCTGGCACTTTCTATATCGCGCCGCCACGCCGCCGCGTGAAGAAGGCTGTCATCATCAGCCAGCCGATAGTTCAGTAGATTATCAGGCGCTTCATCCAATAGAAAAACATCGCGCAAGCGATCGAGCAGGAAAGCGCGTTGATCCGGGGCCATTTCAATCAAACCCCACTAGACGGCTCAAGATCTACCGCTGCAAATTCCGGCAGCATCGCCTGGCGCAGCAACGTCCGGTGGCATTCGGGCGCCGAACGTTCATAGCATAGCAGCGCCACGCGCTTTTCCTGGGCGAGCGCGTGCAATTGCGCGCCGGCAGCAATCGCTTCGGGCAGTTCGAGCTGGCCGGCATAGATGCGTTCCAGCGCCGCGTGATCGTGCGCCCGCGCGGCGGCGCGGCCATCGGCTGGCGTGCCCAGGGCCTTGAAATGGACATAGGCGATGCCGGCCTGCGCCAGCGCGCCGGCCAGCGCCGTCTTGGAAAAGCCGGGGCGGCGCGAGAGCGGCAGGGCGCGCACGTCGGCGAGCACTTCCACCCCTGCCCCCTTCAAGGCGCCGATCACGCTATCTAGCGTCGCCTGTTCATAGCCGATGGTCCAGATCGTCGGCGCGCTCACAGCAGGCGCGCGCCGTTGGGCACCGGGCGTTCGGGGCTGGCCAGCACCACGCGGCCCTCCGCGTCGGCAAAGCCCAGGGTGAGCACTTCGGACATCGCCTTGCCCACCTGGCGCGGCGGGAAGTTGACCACGGCGGCCACCTGGCGGCCGACCAGTTCGGCCGGATCATAGAGCGCGGCCACTTGCGCGCAGCTTTTCTTGTGCCCCACGCCGGGACCGAAATCGATCACCAGCCGGATCGAGGGCTTGCGCGCGCCCACCAGTTCTTCTGCGGAAAGCACCGTGCCGATGCGGATATCCACCTTCAGGAAATCGCTGAAGGCAATGGTTTCTTCCGGTTCGCTGGTGGGATCGTGAATGACATGCATGGCGCCGATTGTGCCCCGGCCGCCCCGCTTGTGCAAGGCGGCCGGGGCAGCAAATCAGTCCTTGCCGGTCAGTCCTTGTTCGCCTGGGCAAACGCGGCCGCCGCGCCAAACAGGCCGGGCTGCGGGTGGGTGATCAGCTTTACCGGCATTTGCGCCATGATCTGCTCGAACCGGCCCTTGGCGCGGAAGCGTTCGGCAAAGCCCGAACGCACCAGGCAATCCTTGATGCGCAGGCCCAGGCCGCCGGCCATCACCACCGCCGAGGCGCCATGCGCCAGGGCCAGATCGCCCGCCACGCTGCCCAGCGACAGGCAGAAGCGGTCGATCGCGGCGGCAGCCAGGCTGTCTTCGCCGCTGCTGCCCAAGGTCCAGATCGCCTTGTCGTCACGCGGGATGAACGGCGCGCCTTCGATCAGGGCCAGGGTTTCGTAGATATCGACGATGCCGGGGCCGGCCACCACCCGCTCCACCGAAACCCGGCGATGCCGTTTGCGCAGGCGGGCCAACACGGCATCCTCGATCCCGTCGAGCGGGGCATAGTCGATATGCCCGCCTTCGGTGGGCTGCACCTGATAGCCCTGGGCATGGCGCCAGAGCTGCGCCACGCCAAGACCAGTGCCCGGCCCAACCACGCTGAGCACGCCCTGTTCGGGCAGCGGCACATCGGGGCCGGACAAGTGGATGAAATGCTCGTTATCGGCCTGGGCCACAGCATGGGCCACTGCGGCAAAGTCGTTGACCACGACATAGCGATCCGCACCCAGCTTTTCCGGGATCAATGCCGGGCGGATGATCCAGGGGTTGTTGGTGAATTTGATCACCTCGCCCCCCACCGGCCCGGCCACGGCAATGGCACAGGCCTTGGGCACGGTGCCGCCGTTCTGGCGGGCGAATTCCTCCCAGGCCAGTTGGAAGCTGGCATGTTCGGCGGTCTTGAGCGTCACCGCTTCGCCCAGGTGGGTGACCCGGCCACCTTCCACGGTGGCCAGGGCAAAGCGCGCGTGCGTCCCGCCGATGTCGACGGCTACGAGTTCCATGGTATCCTCCCCCAAATGCGCCAAGGCGTTACAGGCCGGCTGCGGCCAGCATCGCCGAACCGCCGCGTTCGGCCGGATCGGAATGATGGCGCATCAGGGCAAAGAGTTCGCGACCCACGCCCATCGCTTCGGCCGGGGCGGCAACTTCTTCGCGTGCTGCCCATTCATCGGCATCGACCAGCGCTTCAAGCCGGCCGGTATCGGCGCAGACCCGCACCACGTCGCCATCGCGCAGCTTGGCCAACGGGCCACCCAGCTTGGCTTCGGGCGAAACGTGGATGGCGGCCGGGACTTTGCCCGAAGCGCCCGACATGCGCCCGTCGGTGACCAGCGCCACGCGGAAGCCGCGATCCTGCAACACGCCAAGTGGCGGCGTCAGCTTGTGCAGTTCGGGCATGCCGTTGGCTGCCGGCCCCTGGAAGCGCACCACGACCACCACGTCGCGTTCGAGCTCGCCCGCCTTGAACGCCTTGAGTACATCGTTCTGGTCCGAAAACACCCGCGCGGGCGCTTCGATCGTCCAGCGCGAGCGGTCCACCGCGCTGAGCTTGATGGTGCCACGCCCGAGATTGCCCTGGAGCAGGCGCAGGCCGCCTTCGGGCTGGAACGGGGCAGAGACCGGGCGCAGCATGCTGTCGTCGCTGCTTTTCACCGGCGCCGGGTTCCACTTGAGCGTGTCGCCATCCATCACCGGCTCTTGCGCGCCTTCGGCCAGCGAGGCGCCATAGACGGTGCGGATATCGCCATGGGCCAGGCCCGAATCCAGCAGCTCGCGGATGACATAGGGCATGCCGCCGGCGGCGTGGAAATAGTTCACGTCGCCCGCCCCGTTGGGATAGACGCTGGCGATCAGCGGCACCACGCGCGAAAGCTCGTCCATGTCGTCCCAGTCGATCTGCACGCCAGCGGCGCGGGCCATCGCGGGGATGTGAATCACATGGTTGGTGGAGCCACCCGTGGCCAGCAGGCCGACGACAGCATTGACGATGGCCTTTTCGTCCACGCAGTGGCCAAGCGGGCGATAATCGTCGCCATTCCAAGCGATCTTGGCCACCTGGTGCACGGCGGCGCGCGTCAATTCCTGGCGCAGCTTGGTGCCCGGCAAGACAAAGCTGGAACCGGGCATGTGCAGGCCCATCATTTCCATCATCATCTGGTTGGAATTGGCCGTGCCATAGAACGTGCAGGTGCCGGCCGAGTGATAGCTGGCGCTTTCGGATTCAAGCAGTTCCTCGCGCCCCACCTTGCCTTCGGCATAGAGCTGGCGGATGCGCACCTTTTCCTTGTTGGCCAGGCCCGAGGGCATCGGGCCCGACGGCACCAGGATCGTGGGCAGATGGCCAAAGCGCAGGCCGCCGATGATCAGGCCGGGCACGATCTTGTCGCAGATCCCCAGGAACAGCGCGGCTTCGAACATACCGTGGGAAAGGCCCACGGCCGTGCTCATGGCAATGGTATCGCGGCTGAACAGCGACAGTTCCATCGAATCCTGGCCCTGCGTCACCCCGTCGCACATTGCCGGAACGCCGCCCGCCACTTGCGCCGTGGCCCCCACTTCACGGGCGAAGACCTTGATCTGTTCGGGATAGCGGCCATAGGGCTGGTGCGCCGAAAGCATGTCGTTGAAGGCGGTGATGATGCCGATGTTGAGCGCCTTGCCATCGCGCAACGTGGACTTGTCATCCCCGGCCGCGGCAAAGCCGTGGGCCAGGTTGCCGCAGGTCAACTGAGGGCGGTTGACGCCGGCATCGCGCGCGCGATCGATCAGGTCGAGATAGGCGGCGCGACTATCGCGGCTGCGCGCCACGATACGGTCGGTGACCTTGGCCAGCGTGGGATGAAGGGCCATCATTCGCTCCAGTAAATGGTAACCGGCGGGCCATCGGCACCGCGCAGGAAATCGGAAACAGGATAATCGGCGTTGCCCGCCAGCACCTCTTCGATCAGCGCCTTCTTGGAAGCACCGGTGACGACCAGGATGATCTCCTTCGTCGCCTTGAGGGCGCGCGCCGTCAGCGTCAGGCGGTCGAACGGCGCTTCGGGCGGCAGCGGGATGGGCGTGGTGGCAATCACCGTGGCGCCGGGACGCACCAGCGCCTGCATGGTTGGAAACAGCGAGGCGACGTGGCCGTCTTCGCCCATGCCCAGCCACACCAGGTCGAACGGGGCCACCGGGGCGCCCTCTTCCAGGCGCTCGAAACTGGCACCGCTGTCACCCAACGCGGCAAAAAGCTTGCCGAAATTGCTGGCGGGATGATCGTCGGGCACGCGCCGGTCGTCGGTCAGCGCCAAGGTGGTGCCGCTCCAGTCAAGGCCGCGATCCTTGAGCAAGGCAAAGACCTTGAGCGGGGTGGAGCCGCCGGTCATGGCCAGGCGCTTGGCCCCCGGCCGTGCCAGCTCAGCGGCGATGCGGTCGGCCACGGCGGCGGCATCGCCGGGCTTGGCCCACTTTACGCGCGCGCTTGCTGCCTCAGTCATTCCAGCTTCTCCCATCGCGCTCGGTCAGGGCGATGGCCGCGTTCGGGCCCCAGCTGCCGGCGGCATAGGGCTTGCACTCCATGTCTTCGCTGGCCCAGACGGCGCGGATCGCATCGACCCACTTCCACTGCGCTTCCACTTCGTCGCGGCGCACGAACAGCGTCTGCTCGCCCTCGATCAGGTCGAGCAGCAGGCGTTCGTAGGCGATCCGGCGGCGCGCCTTGGCAAACGCGGTGGTGAGCGACAGGTCGAGGTTGACCTCGCGCAGCACGACGCCGCCACGATCCAGCCCCGGCTCCTTGGCCATGACCTGCAACCGCACGTATTCCTCGGGCTGAAGGCGGATGACCATGCGGTTGGCGCGCAGCTTGCCGCCGCGTTCGGAAAAGATGTTGTGCGGCACCTGCTTGAACTGCACCACGATTTCCGAGCGACGCTCGGCCAGGCGCTTGCCCGTGCGCAGATAGAACGGCACGCCCTGCCAGCGCCAGTTGTCGATATGCGCCTTGATCGCCACGAAGGTTTCGGTGTCCGATGCCTGGCCCAGGTCTTCCTGATAGCCGGCCACGCCGCCGCCCTTCACCGCGCCGGCCCGATACTGGCCGCGCACCATTTCCTCGGCCTTTACCGTGCGCAGCGCGCGCAGCACCTTGACCTTTTCATCGCGGATCGAGGTGGCGTCGAAATCGCGCGGCGGCTCCATCGCGGTGAGCGCGAGAAGCTGGAGCATATGGTTCTGGACCATGTCGCGCAGCGCACCTGTATCGTCGTAGAAACCCTTGCGGCCTTCCAGGCCCACGGTTTCGCTCACCGTGATCTGCACGTGGTCGATATTGCCCGCGTTCCACTGCGGCTCGAACATCATGTTGGCAAAGCGCAGCGCCATCAGGTTCTGCACGGTTTCCTTGCCGAGATAGTGATCGATGCGGAAGATCTGGTCTTCGGCAAAGCCGGCGGCCACGGCATCGTTGATGCGGCGGCTCGATTCCAGGTTGTTGCCCAGCGGCTTTTCCAGGCCGATGCGCACATTTTCATGGGCCAGGCCAGCACGACGCAGGCCCTCGATGGTGGGTTCGAACAACGCGGGCGCGGTCGACAGGAAGATCGAGAGCCCACAGCTGGTATCGCCCAGCTTTTCCGAAAGGGCAGCAAAACCATCGACGTTCGAGGCATCGAGCGTCTGGTATTCCAGCCGCGCCAGGAAGCTGGCCAGCTTGGTCTCGTCCTTGCGGTCTTCGGGCAGGAATTCATCGAGCGCCTGGTGCGCGAATTCGCGGAAATCCTCGTCCTGGTGTGCCGAACGCGCGGTGCCGACGATACGCAGGCCCGGATCGATCAGCCCGTCTTCGTGCAGGGCATAAAGCGAGGGCAACAGCATCCGGCGGGAAAGGTCGCCGGTCGCGCCAAAAAGCAAAAGCGCAGAACAACTGCTGTCGGCCATCGGCGGATCTCCTTATCGTTCGCATCACGCATACCCATGCGTTCATGCAGGGCAACGTGCGACCCCTTGGAATGGGTCCTTGTCGATGCATGCCCTAGTCGCTCAAGACCCAGGATGCACGTCGCATAAGTATGCAAGCGGGAAGCGGCCTGCAAAGCATCTTTCCGTCCGCGACGGTGGTAGCGCGCGCAATTTCGCTGCCCACCGCAAAGAGGCGCCAGGGCACTTCCATTTTCGAGATAATTCGATTGCAAAGAGGTTGACCATGCTGGCATCCCACCTTCAAGGACCCGGTGCACGGATTGTCGCCTGTGCGTGTTCCAAAAGGGAGAAACGATGCCTGCTGCCCCCCAGATTGGCGCCCCCGTGGCTGGTGCCCCGCTGATCGGCGCGATCGAGGCCGGCGGCACCAAGTTCATCGCTGCCCTGGCCACGCCCGAAGGTGAAATCCTGGCGCGCACGCGCATTCCCACGCAGACACCCGAAACCTGCTTCCCCGCGCTGGCTGATTTCTTTGCCCAAGCGCAAGAAGAACATGGCCCGGTCGCCGCCTTTGGCGTCGCCAGTTTCGGCCCGATCGACATCGATCCGGCCTCGCCCGCCTATGGCACGTTCACCACCACGCCCAAGCCGGGCTGGCAGGGTGCGCGCTTCCACGATGTGCTGGGCCAGTTCGGCGCGCCGATCGTGGTGGATACCGATGTGAACGGCGCCTGCCTGGGCGAATGGATGAAGGGCGCCGGGCAAGGCTGCCGCACTTTGGCCTATACCACCATCGGCACGGGCGTTGGCACTGGCGTGGTCAGCAATGGCCGCTCCCTCATGGGCATTTCGCATTTCGAAAGCGGGCATATCCTGCCGCCGCGCGATCGCACCGCCGATCCTTTTGCCGGATCGTGCCCTTATCACGGCGATTGCCTGGAAGGGTTGGCATCCGGCCCGGCGATCGAAAAGCGCTGGGGCAAGAGCCTGGATCAACTGGCCGGCGACAGCGCGGCCGTCGATCTGATCGGCGGCTATATCGCGCATCTGGCGGCCACGCTGGTGCTTCTGCATATGCCCGATCGCCTGATCTTCGGCGGCGGCGTGATGAAGGCACCCGGCCTGGTGGAATCCGTCCGCCGGCAGACCGAGGCGAAGCTCAACGGCTATGTAAGCCATCCGCGCCTCGATGCCGGGCTGGCCACCTATATCGTCACGCCGGGGCTTGGCGACGATGCCGGCATCACCGGCGCGATCGCGCTGGGCTGCCAGGCGTTGGACGTGGCGCTGCCCGGCTGACAAACCGGGCGCCCGCCGCCAGAACATAAAAAACCCGGCAAGGTCAGATACCTTGCCGGGTTTTTTGCGACCCGATCGAGATCGCGGTGGCCGGGATTGGGCCCGGCCACCACCACATCCCGTCAGAACTTGTAGCGCACCGCCGCGGTCATCGTGCGGCCCAGCATGGCGCTGTTGTCGAAGATCGCCTGGTTGGCGGCCAGGCCACCGGTGCCGGCGGCCACGGCAATCGAACCGTTGTTGGCGCGATAGCCCAGCGTGTTGAACAGGTTGTTGACGTTGAAGCTCACTTCCAGCTTGTCGGCCGGACGCACCTTGACGAAGCTGTTCACGAACGTGCGGCCCGGCGCGGTGTAGCCACCCGAAACCAGGAAGTTGGACTGACCGCTGGCCGAGAAGCCCACGGCCGCAACCCCGGCGTCATAGCTGGGCGAAACCAGCCAGGTCCACTTGGGCATGGCCACCGGGGTGGTCTTGGTGCCGACGTTTTCAGCGTGGGTATAGACCACATAGCCATCGAGCGAGAACTTGCCTGCCGAAACCCCGGCCGATGCTTCCACGCCATAAGAGTGGTAGATCGCATCGATGAACGGGCTTTCCCCGCGCGAGGGCGCCGTGAAGTCGTAATTGCTTTCCTTCACTTGCGCGCGATAGAGCGTGACTTCGGCGTGATAGCGCCCGCCCGCCACGTTGCCGCGCTGCTTGAGGCCCAGTTCCTGCTGGCTGACATAGTTGACCGACAGGTGATCGCCGCCCGCCGTCAGCTTGCCATCGGCGGTGAAGTTGGCGTTGTTGTAAAGCAGGCGGTCGGCGTTGAAGCGGCCACCGCGGCTGACGCGCACGAACACGCTGGTATCGCTGCTGACTTCGTAGAGCGCACCGAACGACCAGCTGACATAGCCCTTGGTGTAGTTGAGCAGGTTCGCCGGGGTGGAGCTGGTGTTGTAGGCCGGGATCGACGCCGAACCGAGTGCGTCGGTCACGGTCACGTTGGCGACCTGTTCGGGCGCATAGGCGGCGCCCGAAGCCTTGACGCTGTCATAGCGCACGCTGGCATCGAGGTTCAGGCGGTCGATCTGGCCTTCCAACTGGCCATAGAGCGCATCGTCGGTATAGCTGACGTCGTACGAACGCCCGCCACAGCAGCCGCCCCACTGGTTGTTGAAGCCGGTCAGGCCATTGGCGGTGAGCTGGTTGCCCGAGGAATCGAACAGGTCGAGCGGCACGGGGTTGCTGGAGCCGTTGAGCGACTGGGTGACGTTGTTGATCCGCCAATCCATCGCGATGGTCTGGCGCATGTGGAACCAGCCGGCGTTGGCCTTGATCTTGGCATTGTCGCCCACGTCGAACTTGCCGCTGAACGTCAGGTCGTTCACCAGGCTGCCCACGTCCTTCATGTCGACATAGGCCTGCGCGCTGTTGCTGACGAAGCGGCCGGTGTAGACCTGCCCGGCATTGGGGCCGGCGGCATAGCGCAGCGTGCCGCTGCCGGCGACAGAGGCGGTGGTCGCTTCGCCGGTCCACTGGTTGGCGAAGGTGCCGCTCATCGAGGTCCAACGGGCCTTGTCGGTCACGGTGAAGGCGGGGGTGAATTCATAGTGGAATTCGCCGCCCAGCGCGGTCGCCACCGGATGGATGCCTTCCATCGCCACGGTGCGCACGTTGCCGTTGGCATCGAGGATCTGGAAGTTCTGGTTGTAGATGCCGGTGGAGGCATACTTGCGCGCGTCGACGCCGTCGAAGGTGCTGTAGCCGGTGATCTTGTTGCCCGAGAGCGTGACCAGGCTGGGCATCGAGGTAAAGGTCGGCTCCTTGTCGTCCAACCGCTTGAAGTTGAAGCGGATGTAGCCCTTGCCGTCGTCAAAGTCCTTGGTGATGTTGCCCTTGATCTGATAGCCGCTCTGCGCCTTGTAGGGCAGGTGCGTGGGGCCGTTGCCGTCGATGGCATAGCCGCCCAGGTGGAAGCGCACGCTGTCCGACAGGTGGCCGCCGTAATCGAAATCGACGCGCGTTTCGCGATAGTTGAGCGCCTGGCTCAGGCCGATTTCCCCGCCGTCACGCTCGCCGGTCTTCGACACGTAGTTGATGACCGCGCCGGGCGCCTGGCTGGAGAAGGTGGAGGCCGAACCGCCGCGCACCGCTTCCACGCGGTTCACGTTGTTGTCGAAACGCACCCAATAGTCGTTGTTGCCGAACTGGATGTCGCCGAACAGGGTAACCGGCAGGCCATCTTCCTGCAGGCCGACATATTCCGAACCGCCGGTCGACACGGGAATGCCGCGCACGCCGATGTTGGCGTTGCCGCCCGGACCGGCGGTGTCCTGCACGTTGAGGCCGGGGATCGTGCGCAGCACTTCGGCCTGCGAACGCGGGGTGAAATTGGCCACTGCTTCCTGGTTGATCTGCGAAACCGAGATCGACGAAAGCTGGGCAGACTTGCCACCGGCAGCGGCCGTCACCACGATCGGCGCCACATCGGCGGCGTCATCGGCGGGCGCGGCTGCCGGCTGGGCATCCTGGGCCAGGGCAGGCGCAGCGATCAGCGCGCCAGCAAGGGCGGCAGCAGACGCACACGACAAATAGGCGGACGGCTTCATCAGGTACTCTCCCATGAACACGTTCCCGCATGCGGCGCGGGAATCGATGGATTGTGTGATAAGCAGCACTACAATCGTTTGCAATGCCGATTTTGGACATATGCAAAGGATTGCATCGCCAGCTGACACTTTGCTGCAAGCTGTGGCATGGCTGCATCAGTGGCACCCCTTATGCTTTCTGCTGCGCCATGCCGGAATTATGCCCTGCACCTTGCTTTCAAAGGTTGCCCAGTTAAAAGCATCGCCATGACAGAAACGTCCAACGACAAGCCCGCAAGAGAGGGAAGCAAACCCAGGATCCGCAACATCGCGGAACTTGCGCGCATGGCAGGGGTTTCGGCGGGCACCGTTTCGCGCGCACTTGCCGGCAAAAGCCTGGTCAATGCCGAAACGCGCGAACGCATCCAGGCGATTGCCCGCGAACACGGCTTTCGCCCCAACCAGATGGCGCGGCGCCTGCGCACCCAGCAAACCGGGGTCATCGGCGTGGTCATTCCGCTGGGCCACGAGCGGCGCCAGCACATTTCCGATCCGTTCTTCATGACGTTGTTCGGCCATCTGGCCGATGCGCTGACCGAAAGCGGGCACGACCTGATGCTTTCGCGCGTCATCCCCGGCGACGATGAATGGCTCGACCGCATCGTGGATTCCGGCATGCTCGATGGCGCGCTGGTGATCGGCCAGTCCAACCAGATGGACGCGATCGAAAAGGTGGCAGAGCGCTATCTGCCGATGGTGGTGTGGGGCAGCCACCGCGAGGGGCAGATCCACTGCACCGTGGGCACCGACAATCGCCTGGGTGGCCACTTGGCGGCGCAACGCCTGCTCGACCAGGGCAAGCGGCGGCTGGTGTTCTTTGGCGATACCGGCGCGCCGGAAATTGCCGATCGCCTGGCCGGTGCGCGCGATGCCGTGGCGGCCTGCGCCGATGCGCCGGAAATGCGCGCATGCTCCACCCACTTGTCCAATGACGAAATTCCCGAGCAGGTGGCCGGGCATCTGGACGAACTGGGCAATTGTATCGACGGCATCGTCTGCGCATCAGACGTGATCGCCATGACCACGTTGCGCCTGTTGCACGAACGCGGCGTGCGCGTGCCGCAAGACGTGGCCGTGACCGGGTTCGATGATGTGCCGATCGCCACGCAGACCGTTCCGCGCCTCACCACCGTGCGCCAGGACATTGCCGGCGGTGCCCGCGCAATGGTCGATCTGCTGACCCAGCGCATTGCCGGGGTGGAAACCCCTTCCACCATCATGGCCCCCGAACTGGTCGTGCGCGAGAGCGCCTGACCAGTTCAAAGAGCCCAGCCCGGGCACCCTGCCCCGCCTTATGGCGCGACCGTTACGCGATCGCCCTCGAACACCAGGCTGAACACCGGCGCCGGCGTGCCGCCGAATTGCGCGCGCAGCAGTTCGGGATGGTCGGCCAGCTTGCGCCCGGCCATGCCCCAATAGTCGATGAAGCTCCACACCGTGCCTTCGCCGGTCACCCACCAGCTATAGGTCTGGCCCGGTTCTCCGGCCGGATTGGGCGCAACCAGGCCGCTGCCGTTCAGCTGGCGCCAGGGGCCGGTCAGGCTTTCGGCGACCATCCCATAAAGACCATTGGGCCCATCGACCGCACCGGGAGCGAACGTGTGGCGCTGGGTGGACCAGAACAGGTAGTAACGCCCGTCGCGCCACACCACGCAGGGCCGCTCCATCTCGTTGTTGGTGCCGATCGCCTCGACCAGCGGGTCTTCCAGCAGCCAGCCATCAGCGGTCAGGGTGGCCAGGCCGACGAGCCCGTTGTGCGGATTGCTGGTCCAGGCGGCGCTGCCGGTGAACACCACGTGGGCCTTGCCCGTGGCGGGATCGCGGAACCAGGCGGGATCGCGAAAGGCCTTGATCGAGCCAGGCGCAGGATTGGTGATTTCCTGGCGATCGGCGACATAGCGCACGCCGTCGGCGGCGACGATCTCTTGCGGCGCCTGCCATGCCCCGGGGCCGTCGGCGCCCAGCGTGCCCGGCACGGCAAACAGCCGCTGCTCATAGGAAAATGCCCCGCCCTGGCGCCCGGCCACAGTGTAGAACAGCGTCACCGAAACGCCGTCATCCATCAGCACGGCGCAGCCCGCCCATTCGCGCGTACCGGGGTTCAGCCCATCTGGCAGGGCATTGCCGTGATCGCGCCAGCCGTCGTCCCCATGGGACAGCAGGCGGATGCGCGCCACGTCGTGCCGCTGCACGGGATCGGGAAAGCAGGGTGCGCTGAGGAAGAACCACCAGGTGCGCCCGGCGTGCACCGCAGTGCGCCCATCCTCGTGCGCCAGGGGCCAGCAGTCCCACAGGTCCAGCCCCGGCATGATCGGCGCCACATCGGCCGCCGTAACCAGCGGAATTTCCGGGACCGGGTCATAGCCATGGGGCTCCCAACGACTGGGCTGACGGCGCAAGATCTGAGCAATCGATTGCGCATCGGAAACGGACGAAAGGGGATCGGCGGACATGCGACCTCGTGCAGGTTGGCGCGTCAGGCGCGCAAGGAAGGAGAGAAGGGGCGTGGGGATCGGGGCATTGTCACGTGGCCTCGATGGCAAAGATCGCCACGGTCTGGGCATTCATCGGCGGCAGCGGCAGGCCGGCATGGGCCAGCCAACTGCCGGTCATCGCCACCGGGGCATCATGCATCGCCCGGTGCAGCGCCGTGGTGGGGGCAGCGTGCCCGCCGGTGCCGCCGGCCAGGCGCAGCAGCCGCACGTTCAGCACGCCCTGCCCGGCCAGATGGGGCAGGCGCAGCGGCTGGGGCCGCCGATCTTGCGCCGGTGCGCGGCGGATCACGAACAGCAGTTGCCGATTTGGGGCGCCCTGCGCCTGCCAGACCAGGCCATCGTTGCCCTCGCCCAACCAGACCTGGCCGCCATGCAGCAGATCGCGCCATTCACGGTGAAACGCGATCCAGCCGGCAAGGTCATCGCGCTCGGCAGGCGCGAGCGTGCGCGGATCCATTTCCACGCCAAAGTGCCCCGGCAGGGCCACGGCCGCGCGGAACGCCAGCGCCTGTGCCCGCCCGGTGGCATGGGCCGGGCTGGCGCCGACGTGGCTGCCCATCATTTCCGGTGGCAGGAACGCCAGGAAGCCGCGCTGGATAGCGACACGGCTGACCGCGTCGATATTATCGCTCGTCCAATAGCGATGCACGAACGGCGCCATGCCGGCATCGTTGCGTCCGCCGCCACCGGCACAAGCCTCGATCTCCACTTTGGGATGGGCGGCGCGTAGCCGGGCCAGCAGGTCGTAGAGCCCACGCACCTGGGCGGCTCCACCGGCGGGGGCCAGGTCGCGGTTGTGGTCCCATTTCAGATAGCCGATCGGCACCTCGCGCAGCAGTCGATCGAGGCAGCCGAACAGGTAATCGCGCACTGCGCCCAGCGACAGGTCGAGCACGAGCTGGTTGCGCGCCGTGGGCCGCGCGCGCTCTGGCAGCGCCAGCGCCCAATCAGGATGCGCACGATACAGCGCGCTGTCGGGATTGACCATTTCCGGCTCAACCCACAGGCCGAATTCCATGCCCATGGCCGTGATCTGGTTGGCGAGCGGCGCCAGGCCTTGCGGGTACTTGGCCGGGTCTGGCGTCCAGTCGCCCAGGCCAGCGGTATCGTCGCCGCGCCCCACGAACCAGCCATCATCCAGCACGAAACGTTCGATCCCGATCTGCGCGGCGGCTTGCGCCAGCGCCAGGATGCGCGCCTCGTCGTGATCGAAATAGCAGGCTTCCCACGAATTGAGATGCACCTTGCGCGGCGCCATGGCGCCACCCGGCCAGCGCACCATGGCGCGCACGGCGGCGTGAAACACCGCCGTGGCGCCGTTGCGCCCCTCGTCGGAATAGACGGCCAGCGCCTCGGGCGCAGACCAGCTCTCGCCGGGGTGCAGCACCACTTCGCCCGGCGCGAGCCTTGCCCCGGCGAGAGCCACGAAAAAGCCTTCGTCGTCGCGCTCCACGCGGATCACGCTGTCGCCCGACCAGCACAGTTGCAGGCCATGAACCGCGCCCTTGGCGTGGCCGGCGCCCTCCCCCAGCACGAACAGGCCCGGCGGCCCGCTGTGGCCGGCAATCCCGCGCCGCCCTTCACGCACCCACGCCTGGGCCGGCATCGGCTCTACCTGCTCGACGAGTTCGGCATTGTGGCGCCCGCGCCAGGATACCAGCCGCGTCGCATCGGCGGGCAGCGGCAGCACCGCGCTTGCCAGCCAATCGAGCGTGACGGGCGCGGGGCCGGTGTTGGTCAGCGTGGCGGCGAGGCGAAATCCGCCCCGGCCATCGCCCATGATCGTCTGCACCAGCCGCACGCCGCGCGCCGCATCTTCCAGGCGGATCATCGCGCCGTCGCTGGTGCGCGCCCAATCGCAATCGGTCCAGGCCACGGCGATGCCCCTGCCCGCGCCATCGCGCAGGCTGAGCGCGGCAGGGCCGAACCAGCCCAATCCATTCAGCGGTGCGGTATCGAGCGGAACGTCCTCATCCAGCGAGAACGAGGCTGGCCCGCGCATGTCGGCCAGCGAAGGAAGCCCGGCCGGATCGGCGAACGCGCCCCAGTGGCGCCACGCGGGTGCGCGACCAGCGCGCGGCTCCAGCACGATGGCCGCCGCGCCGCTGGTCAGGTTGAGCAAGAGCGGGCTCACGCGGCTGCCTCTGCCAGGCGCAGCGCCTGCGGGCGCCCTTCGCGCACCCACAGCACCGAAAACGCCGCCGCGATCAGCAAGGCACCGCACAGCGAAAGCATATTGCCCGGATCGCTGCCCAGGACATGGGCATAGGCCCCCAGGCCCAGCTTGACGAAGCCCAGGTCAAGCTCGCTCATCACCACGGCGAACAGCAACATGGGGATGACGATCATCATGTTGAAAATGCCCATGTAAACCCCGGTGCGCGCCGGCGGGATGGAGTTGGTCAGGATGGCATAGGGATTGCCCATGATGCTGCCCCAGGCCAGGCCCACGCCCACGGCCGGCACGAACAGCAGCGCCTTGTCGGTCACGTGCGGCAGGGCCAGCATGCCAAGGCCGCCGGCCATCAGGCACAACGCGTGCAGCGGCCCGGGCCCGATGCGGCGCACCAGCGGCACCATGGCAAAGGCGGTGACAAACGAAATACCGTTGTAGAACGCAGCCATCTCGCCATTGGTCAGAACGGCGCTGTGGAATGCCGAACTGTGGGCGTCGGCAGTGTGATAGACCGTGCGCGCGATGGAATAGGTGACGTAGAGCCAATAGCCCGACATGGCCGACCACTGGAACAGGCTCATCAGCCCAAGCTTGCGCATGGCTACCGGCATGGTGGCGATGGCGTCGGCAATTTCGGCCAGGGCCGCGCCGAACCCCTTGGGCGCGGCTTCGATCTGCGCGCGTTCCTGCACGGTCAAGGGCAGTTCCGGGACGCGCCACACCGACCACAGGATAGTGACCAGCGAGAGCACCGCGCCCAGCGTGAAAACCACGCGCACCGTATAGGGAATGCCATGGGCATCGACCCAGTCCTGGTTCATGCCCAGCCCCACCAGGATCGAGGGCGTCAGGAACGCGAGCATTTGGGCAAGACCGGTAAAGGCGCTTTGCGACAGGAAGCCGGTCTGCCGCTGGTTGGGATTGAGCCGGTCGGAGACATAGGCCCGATAGGGCTCCATCGTGATGTTGTTGCCCGCGTCGAGCAGCCACAACAGCGACGCCGCCATCAGCACCGATGATGACAGGGGCATCAGGAACAGGCCCAGCGCGCACAGCACCGCGCCGATCAGGAAATAGGGCGTGCGCCGGCCCCAGCGGCTGGCGGTGCGATCCGACAGTGCGCCGATCAGCGGCTGCACCAGCAGGCCGGTGATCGGCCCGGCCAGGCCCAGCAACGGCAATTGCGCCTCGTTCGCGCCCAGATAGCTGTAGATCGGCCCCATGTTGCCTTGCTGCAGGCCAAAGCTGAACTGCAAGCCCAGGAAACCCAGGTTCATTTCCAGAATCCGCGCCAACGACAGATGCGGCCGCACCGGGCCCGCGATGCCGGCTCCGGCGCTGCTGGGCCCTGTTTCGGCCGGATTGTGGGCAATTTCCATGACGCTCTCCCAAGGGGCTTCACCGGCCCTTCGCAAGCACCATGGCACAGAGTTCTTCGCCTTACAACAATCGATTGCATTCATCCGCCATACATCTTCGGCAGGAAAGCAGCGCGAACCGCAAGAATAAGAAATTTCCCGCGAAGGGTTTTCCCGACCCCCTCGTTAAGCGGGTGTCCCTCATCCCTCCCTCCCACTGATGGACCCTGACGAATGCCCCTTGCTCACTCCGAATTCCGCCCAAACCCCAACCCCAACCACGCAGGCCTGCGCTTTGCCCGCAACGAGGGGGCCATGCCCGCTTCGGCTGCGGCCAACGGCTATGAGCCGGCAACCCGCCGCACGCACGACGCTCGCATTGCCCTGCTCGACGAAGACCAGCAGACCCGCGACATGCTGCGCGAATACCTGGAAGGCCAGGGCATGCATGTGATCTCCGTCGCCAACGGCACCGAACTGCGCCATCTGGTGGCGCAAGAACCGATCGACGCGGTGATCCTCGATGTCATGGCACGTGGCGAAGATTCGCTCGGCCTGCTGCGTGAAATGGCCGAACAGCCCGGCACGCCCCCGGTCATGCTGCTGTCTGCCGTGGCAAGCGACATCGATCGCATCGTCGGCCTCGAACTGGGTGCCGATGACTACCTGGCCAAGCCGTTCAACCCGCGCGAGTTGCTGGCCCGCCTGCGCGTGGTGCTGCGCCGTGGCCATGCCGCCAACGCGCGCGCGGCCGCCACGCCGGTGCTCACCTTTGCCGGTTGGGTGCTCGATCCCACGTTCTACGTGGTGCGCGATGCGGCCGGCCGCGACGTTGACCTGACCAGCGGCGAATTCAAGCTGCTTCACGCCCTCGCCACCAACGCGGGCCAGGTCGTCAGCCGTGAAGCGCTGCTGCGCCTGGTTCATGGCGACGAAGCCGAAGCGTTCGATCGCGCGATCGACGTGGCGGTTTCGCGCCTGCGCGCCAAGCTGGTGCGTCACGGCGGCGGCGCCTTGATCCGCACCGTGCGCGGCGAAGGCTATCTTTTCGCGGCACGCATCTGAACTCCTCGCACCCGGCGCCTCCCTCAGCGCCGCGGTGCGGTTCGCGCGTGGAAATCGGGCGGCTTGTTCGCGATCCACGCAAGAAACCGGGAAAGGGCTGCATCCTGCGACAATGCAGCCCGGTCCCAGCCAAGCCTTGCCAGTTGCGCATTGTCGAAACAGGCGTGAACCGTGCGATGGCAGATCGGATGCAAGGGCACGACCTCGCGCCCGCCCCGGCTTTTTGGCACGGGATGATGCCATTCCACCTTGCGGCCCAGCGGCCGCTGGCACAGCCAGCACGCCCCATCGGCCGATAGCGGCCTGCCGTTTTCCGGGCCTTCCGCATCGGGCCGAATGCGTTGCTTGCGCCCGCGCGGGTCACTGCGCATTAACCATTCCTTGAACCAAGCCGCCCTAGGTCTCGGCCTCGATCAACAGCCGGGGCAGTGCATTCCACGATGCCAGCAGCAACCATCAGCGACAAGAGGCGCCAGGGCTGCGACGCGTCGCGCCGCTTTGCGCTGCGACGCTGGATGCGCAGGCATCTGCCGGGCGTTGGCCCCCGCCTATTGGCTGCCGACCGCCGGTTGCGCGCAGTGGTGGCGCGGATCGATCAAGTGGGCGGGCGTTGGCTGGCGCGCGACGCGGCCTGGGCGGTGGCGGTGGCCGCCGTGCTCTGCCTGCAGATCGTGCTGATCGCCACCCATCGCCCCTGGCTGGATGAAGCCCAGGCCCTGCAAATCGCCGCGCAGTCGGCCGATTGGAGCGACCTGCTGGCGACCTTGCGCTATGAAGGGCATCCCGCGCTGTGGTATGCGCTGCTCCGTGCCCTTGCGGCGGTGCTGCCCGATCCGCGCTGGGTGCTGCCGCTGGCAGCGGGGCTTCTCGCCCTGCCGGCGCAACTGGCCATCCTTGCCCGCGCCCCGTTTGCTCGAACGCTACGCCTTGCGCTCGCAATCAGCCCGTTTTTCCTGTTCGAATTCTTTACCTTGTCGCGCAGCCTGACATTGGGCGTGGCATGCGCGCTGCTGGCCATGGCGCTGTGGCAGCGCGGACAGTGGGCCTGGCCGTTCCTCGTGCTGTTGCCACAATGCGATTTCCTGTTCGGCGTCATTGGCCTCGTTCTGGTCGGGCTGCGCTGGCAGGATCGCCGCTGGTCTTGGCCCTGGTCGATCGTGTTTGCGGCATCGGGCATGTTGGCCGCCTGGACCGTAAGGCCCGCGCCCGGCATGGTGCCGGCAGCGCCCCTGCTCGGCCCCTTGACGGGCTTTGCCACCTGGCTGGCCAACATCGGCACTTTGGCGCTGCCGCTGCAATGGCGTGACGGTGGCTTGCACTGGAACAGCCCTCCACCGCCCGTGCTGGGCGCGCTGGCGCTATGCGTGTTTGCTTTCATCATCACGATGGAACTGCGCCGCCGGCCGCAGGACGCCTGGATCATGGCCGGCTTCATGCTGCTCACCATGGCCTTTGGCGTCATGGTCTATGTCTTGTCGCCGCGCCACCTGATGCTTGGCGTGCTGCTGCTGGTCTTGCTGCTATGGCATCGGCGGCTGCGCGGCGGCCCTGCACCCGCCTATGGCCTGCGCGCCTGGGCCTATGCGGCAGGGGCTTGCGGCCTGGTCTGGGCCGCAGCCGCTCTGGCCGTGCCGTTCGATCGCTCTGCCGAAGCCGGCGCGTTCATTCGCAGCCATGGCCTCGCCCAGGTGCGGTGGTTCTCCTACCCCGACGGCAACGGGCAGCGCATCCACATGCAGACCGGCATCGTGTTCGAACGGCTTGGCCGTCCCTGCGGGCAGCAATGGGTGCGCTGGGACAATCCGGTCAACCGAACCCCCGTGCGCGATGCCGCCTTTTCCCGGCTGCTCCGCGAAGCGGTTGCCACCAAAGGACATTTCTATCTGCTGTCGGAAATGAAGATTGCCGATCACCCGCCCTTGATCCGCCACCTGGGAATGGTGCCCGGCGGCCTGGGCGTATCCGACTTTCACTTCTACGAAATCGGCAGCGACGCGCCCGAAGGCCGGGCGCGCGCGCCCTGGTGTGGCCCAGTGCTGCGCCCGATCGGCCGGTTCTGATGGCGGGCCCAGCCCTGCCGGAGTCGTGCCGGCGTCACCCGATCACCGCTATTTTAGGAAATCCTGAAGGTTTCCCCCGTATTCACTACGTCTACCAAGCCGTTCCTGACCATTGTCAGGCTACGGCGCCATGGAACGAGTTGACAGGAAAAGACGCATGAGCGCTTTTGGCCGGAAGACAGGTTTGGGTGGGACCGCCGCCGCGCGCCCTTCGTTCGGCGTTGCGCGACCGATGAAGGCCGGTGACACGGCCGCTCCGGTGCCGATGGGCATTCCCGAACCCAGCCCGCTGCCCGGTGCGAACGACGACATGGGCGGCAAGCACGCCGACGCCATGAGCCGCCTGGCCGAACGCATCAACGGCGTGGTCGACAACACCTACCAGGCCGAAGGCTTCGAAGCCTCGGTCCACAAGATCAAGGAACAGGTGCTGCCGCGCCTGCTCGAACGTGTCGATCCCGAAGCGGCCGCCACGCTGACCAAGGATGAACTGTCGGAGGAATTCCGCCCGATCATCATGGAAGTGCTGGCGGAACTGAAAGTCACGCTCAACCGGCGCGAACAGTTCGCGCTGGAAAAGGTGCTGATCGACGAACTGCTCGGCTTCGGCCCGCTGGAAGAGCTGCTCAACGATCCCGACGTGTCGGACATCATGGTCAACGGGCCGGAGCAGACCTACATCGAAAAGAAGGGCAAGCTGCAACTCGCCCCGATCCGCTTCCGCGATGAAAGCCACCTGTTCCAGATCGCGCAGCGCATCGTCAACCAGGTGGGCCGCCGCGTGGACCAGACGACGCCGCTGGCCGACGCCCGCCTGAAGGACGGCAGCCGCGTCAACGTGATCGTGCCCCCGCTCAGCTTGCGCGGCACCGCGATTTCCATTCGTAAGTTCTCCGAAAAGCCGATCACGCTCGATATGCTGCGCGATTTCGGTTCGATGAGCGACAAGATGTGCACCGCGCTGAAAATCGCCGGGGCCTGCCGCATGAACATCGTCATCTCGGGCGGTACCGGCTCGGGGAAAACCACGATGCTCAACGCGCTGTCCAAGATGATCGATCCGGGCGAGCGCGTGCTGACCATCGAAGACGCGGCCGAACTGCGCCTGCAACAGCCGCACTGGCTGCCGCTGGAAACCCGCCCGCCCAACCTGGAAGGCCAGGGCGCGATCACCATCGGCGATCTGGTGAAGAACGCGCTGCGTATGCGCCCTGACCGCATCATCCTGGGCGAAATTCGCGGCGCGGAATGTTTTGACCTGCTCGCGGCGATGAACACCGGCCACGATGGCTCGATGTGTACGCTCCACGCCAACTCTCCGCGCGAATGCCTGGGCCGTATGGAAAACATGATCCTGATGGGGGACATCAAGATCCCCAAGGAAGCGATCAGCCGCCAGATTGCGGAATCGGTCGATCTGATCGTTCAGGTCAAGCGCCTGCGCGACGGTTCGCGCCGCACCACCAACATCACCGAAGTGATCGGGATGGAAGGCGATGTGATCGTGACCCAGGAACTGTTCAAGTTCGAATACCTGGACGAAACTGAAGAGGGCAAGATCATCGGCGAGTTCCGCCCTTCGGGCTTGCGCCCCTATACCCTGG
Organism: Novosphingobium rhizosphaerae; assembly: GCF_050920675.1. NCBI lineage: Bacteria > Pseudomonadati > Pseudomonadota > Alphaproteobacteria > Sphingomonadales > Sphingomonadaceae > Novosphingobium > Novosphingobium rhizosphaerae. The sequence goes on along the minus strand of NZ_CP137861.1, from coordinate 2,905,569 downwards.
AAAAGGCCCGCCAGTTCGGGTTCGACCAGGCGTTCCTGGAGGCCTGCCTCTAAGCGTCAGCCGGACAGGGCGGTGTGCAAGGCACCGCCCACCAGCACGCAGCCAAGGAAAAAGCACAGCACGTAGATCATCGTCCAGGGCATGCAGCCCACGCGATCGAGGTTCTGCCGCTTGGCGCGCCGGCGCTCCGCCATTCCCGCCCAGCACGCAATGGCCAGCAGCGCGCCGCCCACCGTGGCCGTGCCCTGCCACGGGCCCGTCCAAAGCCGCTGCCACAGCCCTTCCCAGTCGATCGCAAGCCAACGTTCCATCATGGCTGCGCCATGGCGACCGTCCGGCGCCCGCGCAAGAGGGCCGATGTCCGCGCCTGTGCAATGGGCTTGCATAGAGCGCCGCTGCTCCCTAGGCGCGCGAGCCATGCGCGCGCACGAAAGACCGTTCCTGGCCCTTGGGCTCCGCCTGGCGGCCATGGCGATGCTGTCGCTGATGCTGCTGCTGGTCAAGCTGACGGGCGAGCGGGGCATGCCCTTGCCCGAAACGATGTTCTGGCGCCAGGCCTTCCCGGCACTGATGCTGCTCGGCTGGCTGGGTGCGCGCGGCGAATTGCGGCGGCTGCGCACGACGCGGCCCTGGGTGCATTTCCGCCGCGCGATGATCGGCACCGCCGGCATGTTCCTTACGCTGGGCGTGGTGCAGATCCTGCCCTTGGCCGAAGCCACCGTCCTGGGCTTCACCGCACCGGTCTTTGCGGTCATTCTTTCGGCGCTCCTGCTCAAGGAGAAAGTCGGGCCCTGGCGCTGGACGGCGGTGGCCATCGGCCTGCTGGGCATCGTGGTGATTGCGGGGCCGGCCGAGGCCGAGCTGCCCGTGCTCGGCCTGTGCGTGGGCATTGGCGCGGCGTTCATGGTCGCGCTCGTATCGATCCAGTTGCGCGACCTGGGGCGGACCGAGGAGCCCCTGACCATCGTGTTCTATTTTTCAGCGATGAGCGTGCCGGTGCTGGCGCCATTCCTGCTGCACACCGGCGTGCACCACGACGCGCTGGGTTGGCTCATGCTCGTCGGCATCGGTGTCACCGGGCTGGCGGCACAGCTGTTGATGACGGCAGCGCTGCGCTTTGGCCGGGTATCGAGCGTGATTGTCATGGACTATTCGCAGTTTGGCTGGGCAACGCTGTGGGGCTGGATCGTGTTCGATCACCTGCCCCCGCCCACGACCTGGCTGGGCGCGCCGGTCGTGATTGCCGCGGGCCTGATCATCGCCTGGCGCGAGCACGTGCGCCATCGTGCCCGCAACAGCATGGCGCCTGCGCCGCCCGTGCCCCCGGCCCCGTCGATCGCCTGAAAGGGCAAGGAACCGCAAGCAGGCTGGCTCGTTCTGTGCGCGTTCGGAAAGGCTCGATCGGCCTTTCGTCCCACAGGCAAGGGAGCCTTTTAATGATGCGCAAGATCATCATCGCCGCCGCCATGGGCGGCCTGCTGCTGGGCACGGCAGCGTGCAATACCGTCAAGGGCGCCGGCAAGGACGTGCAATCGGTTGGCCAGGCCGGGTCTGACGCGATCAACGGCAAGTAATCGCGCTCTCGACTGAAATGGAAAGGCGCCGCAAGATCAGCATCTTGCGGCGCCTTTTTCACGTCGTTACGTCAGGTCTTCAGGCGCCCTGCGCGCTCCACACCAGGCGCGGCTTGCGTGCGGCGCGGGTTTCATCGACGCGGCGGCGCGGGGCGAAGTGCGGCGCGGTCTTGAGCGCCGGATCACCCGCCTTGGCGCGTGCTCCCAGGCTTTCCATCGCGGTGATGAACTGGTCCAGCCCCGCCTTGCTTTCGGTTTCCGTCGGCTCCACCAGCATCGCCCCGTGCACCACCAGCGGGAAATAGACCGTCATCGGGTGGTAGCCCTCGTCGATCAGCCCCTTGGCCAGATCCAGCGTGGCAAAGCCTTCGGCAAAGTTGTCATCACTGAACAGTGCTTCGTGCATGCAGGGGCCGGCCGCGCCGAACGGCGCGTGGAGCACATGCTCCAACCGGCGCAAGACATAGTTGGCATTGAGCACGGCGTCGCCCGAAGCCTGGGCCAGGCCATCGGCGCCGTGGCTGAGGATATAGGCCAAGGCGCGGCTGAACATGCCCATCTGCCCATGGAACGCGCACATGCGGCCAAAGGCTTGCGGAGCATCGGCCGCCCCTTCGGCTTCCTCGACCAGGCGCAGCATGCCGTTGCCGCCCGCCACCACGAAGGGCAAAGGCGCAAAAGGCGCCAACGCTTCGGACAAGACCACCGGCCCGGCACCTGGCCCGCCCCCGCCATGCGGCGTGGAAAAGGTCTTGTGCAGGTTGATGTGCATGGCGTCCACGCCCAGATCGCCCGGCCGCACCCGGCCGACGATGGCGTTGAAGTTCGCGCCATCGCAATAGACATAGCCACCCACGCCATGAACGGCATCGGCAATGGTCTTGAGATCGCGCTCGAACAACCCGCAGGTGTTGGGGTTGGTGATCATCACGCCGGCCACGTGCGTGCCCAGCTTGGCAATCAAAGCGGCGGTGTCCACCCGGCCATCTTCGCTGGCGGGAATCGATTCCACCTTGAACCCGGCAAACGCGGCGGTGGCGGGATTGGTGCCATGGGCGCTTTCGGGCACCAGGATCACGTCGCGCTTGTCCCCGCGCGCGTCCAGCGCGGCGCGGATTGCCAGCAGGCCGCACAGCTCGCCATGGGCGCCGGCCTTGGGCGTCATCGCCACGGCGGCCATGCCGGTCAGCTTGACCAGCCAATCGGCCAGTTGGTCGATCACCTTGAGCGCGCCCTGCACCGTGCCCACCGGTTGCAGCGGGTGCACGTCGGCAAAGCCGGGCATGCGCGCCACTTTCTCGTCCAGGCGCGGGTTGTGCTTCATCGTGCAACTGCCCAGCGGGAACAGCCCGAGGTCGATCGCATAGTTCTGGCGCGACAGGCGGGTGTAATGCCGCACCGCTTCCGGCTCGCTCAGGCCCGGCAGATCAACCGGCGCGGCGCGCAGGGCAAGGGCCGCCAGCGGCGATCCGGGCACCTGGTCGAAATCGACGCCGCAGTGGTCCATGCGGCCCACTTCGAACAAGAGCGGCTCTTCCAGGTGCAGCGCACGGTTCCCGGTCACGGTTTCGGGCGCATCGAGGGCGGCGGCAACGCGCTCGCCCATTTCGGGCCGCCAGCCCGAGGGATTGAGAACGGTCATGCCAGTACCTCCGCAAGCGCGGCCGCCAGGGCCGCGATGTCTTCCTCGCTCGTCAACTCGCTGGTCGCCACGATCAGCGCGTTGGCCAGGTCTGCCTGGCCCGGCGCCAGGCGCGAGAGCGCCACGCCGCCCAGCACCCGGCGCGCGGCCAGGGCATCGACCACTTCGGCCGCCGGGCGCGGCAGCGTGACGGTAAACTCGTTGGCGTACGTCTGGTTCACCAGCGCAATGCCCGGCACCGCAGCCAGGGCCTCAGCCGTCTGCACCGCGCGCAAGTGGCTGGCGCGGGCCATGCGGGCCAGCCCTTCGCCACCCAGCAAACTCAGGTGAATGCTGAACGCCAGGGCGCAAAGCCCTGAATTGGTGCAGATATTGCTCGTCGCCTTCTCGCGCCGGATATGCTGCTCGCGCGTGGAAAGCGTCAGCACGAAGGCGCGCTTGCCATCGGCATCAACGGTTTCGCCGCACAGGCGCCCCGGCATCTGCCGCACGAACTTTTCGCGGCAACCGAACAGGCCCAGGTACGGCCCGCCGAATTGCAGCCCCACGCCCAGCGATTGCCCTTCGCCCACCACGATATCGGCGCCCAGCGTGCCGGGGCTTTCGATCAGGCCCAGCGCCACAGGCTCCGTCACCACGGCGATCAGCAGCGCGCCCTTGGCCTGGGCGGCGGCGGCAATGCGGGCAATGTCGGGTATGCGGCCCAGCACGTCGGGGTATTGCACCAGCACGCACGAGGTTTCGCTGTCGATCGCGGCAATCACCGCATCATCGTCGGGCGCGGCGGTCAGTTCCGGCTTGGCCGTCACCAGCGTATCTCCGGTGAACCGCGCCATGGTCTGCGCCGTGCCCACGTAATGCGGGTGGAGGCCGCCCGAGAGCACCGCCTTGTTGCGGCGGGTGATCCGCCCGGCCATGGCGATCGCTTCCCAGCACGCGGTAGAACCGTCGTAGAGCGAGGCGTTGGCCACGTCTGTGCCGAAGAGGCGCGCGACCTGGGTCTGGAATTCGAACAGGACCTGCAAGGTGCCCTGCGCGATTTCCGGCTGATAGGGAGTGTACGCAGTGAGGAACTCGCCGCGCTGGATCAGGTGATCGACCGTGGCGGGCACGTGGTGGCGATAGGCCCCTGCCCCCAGGAAGAACGGCACCTGGCCAGCGGTGAGACTTTCGGCCGAAAGCCGCGCCATGTGCCGCTCCACCGCCATTTCGCTGGCATGGCCCGGCAGGCCGGCAATCGGCCCGGTCAGGCGCGCGTCGGCCGGCACATCGGCAAACAGCGCGTCGACATCGGGAACCCCGATCGTGGCGAGCATCTCGCCACGATCATGGTCGCTCAAGGGAAGATAGCGCATGCGTTTACAACCCCGCGACATGGGCGGCATAGGCCGCCTCGTCCATCAACCCGTCGAGTTCGCCGGCGTCGGACAGCGTCATCTTCCACAGCCAGCCTTCGCCTTCGGGGGCGGAGTTGACCAGTTCGGGCGCCTCTTCCAGCGCCGGGTTCACTGCGGTGACCGCGCCCGAAACCGGGGCATAGACGTCCGACGCGGCCTTGACCGAGTCGACCACCGAGGCGCTGTCACCCTTGGCCAGAGCAGCGCCCACGGCGGGCAGTTCCACGAACGTGATGTCGCCCAACTGGCTTTGCGCATAGTCCGTGATGCCAACGGTGGCGGTGTCGCCCTCAACCGCAAGCCATTCGTGGTCGGCAGTGAAATAGCGGGTCATCAGGCGGCTCCTTTGCGCACGTAACGGTGGGGGATGAAGGGAAGCGGGGTAACGGTGGCGGCAAGGCTCTTGCCGCGCACCGAAAGAGTCAGCGCGGTACCGGGCACGGCCAGCGCGGTTTCCACGAAGGCCATGGCGATCGGACGTTCCAGGCTGGGAGCAAACCCGCCCGAGGTGACGGTGCCCACCGTGCGGCCATCGGCCATGACTTCGGCGCCTTCGCGCGCGGCCATGCGGCCTTCGATCAGCAGGCCCACGCGGCGGCGCGCCGGGCCTTGGGCAAAAGCCTGTGCCAGCTGCGCGGCGCCGGGATAGCCGGCATCGGCCACGCGGCGTCGGACGGGAATGGCAAAGCCGAGGTCAGCCTCGACCGGGTCGATATCGGGCGAAAGATCATGGCCATAGAGCGGCAGGCCCGCTTCCAGGCGCAGCGAATCCCGCGCGCCCAGGCCAATCGGCTTGACCTGCGGCTGCGCCAGCAGGGCATCGGCCAGCGCCTCCACTTGCGCCGCCGGAACCGAGATTTCGAAACCATCCTCGCCGGTATAGCCAGACCGGCTCACGCCCAGCGCCACGCCGTTCCACTGGAACGAAGCGGCTTCCATGAACACCAGGCTATCTACCGCCAGGCCCAGTGCAGCCAGCGCCTGGGCGGCTTCCGGCCCCTGCAAGGCCAGCAGCGCGTGGCTTTCAAGATGCTCCAGCGTCACGCCTTTGGGCAGGCGTGCCACGATATGCGCGATGTCGGCATGCTTGGTCGCGCCGTTGACCACCACATAGAAGTGATCGCCGCGGTTGGTGACGATCAGATCGTCGAGGATGCCGCCATCGTCGGCCAGCAGCAGCGAATAGCGCTGCTTGCCCGGCTTGAGCGTGGCAAAGGCGCCGGGCAACAGGCTTTCCAGCGCTTGCGCCGCATTGGCGCCGCGCAAGACCAATTGGCCCATGTGCGACACATCGAACAGCCCGGCATGGGCGCGGGTCCACAGGTGTTCGGCAAGAATGCCCTCGTACTGCACGGGCATGTGATAGCCGGCGAATTCGACCATGCGGCCGCCGCGTGCACGGTGCCAGGCATCGAGGGGGAGCGCCAGGATAGGCGGCTTTTCGCCCGCAGAACGGGCGAGATCGTATGTGTCACTCACAAGTTTCAACTCCGCACAGAGGTGCACCCAACGGTGCCCCCTCTGTCACGGAAACCTGAGAGCTTTCCCCCACGCCCTCCTGCGGCGCATCATGGGGTTACCCCTTCGGCGGCTCCTCTCCTCTGCGGGAGTGGCAGCACTTTCCAGAGTGTCGCTATAGACCCCGTGCGGTCCTTTGGCCTGAGAGATTCCGGGGCGGTTGCTCCTTCGGCGCCACTACCATTTCACATATGCGAATCGGCAGCGAACTCTCCCGCGCGGGTCAGCGACAGGCATGCCCTTTCGCGCAAGGCTGCCATGCAAGTCAACCGGTTCCGCCAGGCCTGCCGAGCGCGGCACTGTGGATTTCGCGAAAGTGGTGCACGAAATGCCCGGTCTCTTGGGCTTGCGCCAGGGTTGCGATCGCCCGGCCGACAGTGGCAGCCGGGATCGAGCGATAGCGCGAAACGCTGCCCGCCAGCACCCAATCCAGCCACGGCGCCAACGCCATGCCGAGCCGCTCAGCCGGGCGCGGCGGGCCTTGGCGGCGGCCCAGCAGCAGCCCGGGGCGCAGCACGTCAAGCCGGGCAAAGCCCAGCGCCGCCACGTCACGTTCCACCTCGCCCTTCGTCGCAAGGTAAAAGGCGCGCGCGTCTGGATCGGCGCCCACCGAGGAGACGAGGATGGCGTGGGCCACGCCGGCCTGGCGCGCCGCCGTCGCGCAGCGCAGAGCGAGGTCATGGTCGACCGCCCGAAACGCCGCGCGATCACCCCCAACGGCCGCAATCGTCGTGCCCAGCGCCAGCACGATCACGCCGGGGCGCGCGGCCGCGATCGCATCGGGCCATTGCGCCGGCTCGATCACCAGTTGCTCCATGCGCGCTCCCTGCGGCAGGGGTGCTGCGCGGCGGCCCAGGGCAACCAGGCGCAGGGCCGGGCGATCCACCGCCGCTGCCAGTACGCCCTGCCCCACCAGCCCGGTCGCGCCGATCAGCAGGACCCGGACCGGATCAGACATTGCTAAGCCCTTCAGGTACTTGCCCAGTGATCTTCACGTAGTTGTCGATGGCATAGCGATCGGTCATGCCGGCGATGAAATCGGCAATCGCGCGGCTGCGTGCCGGTTCGCCCAATGGCAAGCGGGCATGCCAGGTGGGCGGCATCAGCGCGGCATCGGCGCGATAGGCGGCAAACAGCGTTTCGATCACCGCGCGGGCGCGGTCGGCGGCGGCGACCTGTTCGGGATGCAGGTAGAGCCGGGCATACATGAACTGCTTGAGCGTGCGCTCCTCGCGCCGCACGGCTTCCGAAAAGCCGCAGAGCGCACGGCCAGCCGCGCGCACGGCTGCCACGCTGTCCACGCCACTGCTCGCCAGGCGCGCCTGCGTTTCGCCGATCACGTCGTTGACCATGCGGCCAATCTGCCCGCGCACCAATTCGCGCAACAGCCGTTCGCGCGGGGCGCGGGGATGGCGCGCTTCGATCGCATACCACTGCTCGGCCACGAACGGCAGCTCCAGCAGGTCGTCCAGCGTCAGGAAGCCGCCGCGCAGGCCATCGTCGATGTCATGGTTGTCATAGGCAATGTCATCGGAAATCGCCGCAATCTGCGCCTCTATCGAAGCGTGGCTGGCCAGATCGAGCGGGAACGCCGCATCGAGTTCGGCCAAGGCCCAGGTGGGCTTCTTCTCCGGGCCATTGTGCTTGGCCAGCCCTTCGAGCATTTCCCAGCTCAAGTTCAGGCCATCGTGCTCCACATAGGGGCTTTCCAGCCGCATCAGCACGCGCAAGGTATTGGCGTTGTGATCAAACCCGCCGGCATCGGCGAACGCGGATTGCAGCGCATCCTCCCCGGCATGGCCAAACGGCGGGTGGCCAATGTCGTGCGCCAGGCACAGCGCCTCGGTCAGGTCTTCGTCGGCCCCCAGCGCGCGGGCGATCACCCGGCCGATCTGCGCCACCTCCAGGCTGTGCGTCAGCCGCACGCGATAGTGATCGCCGTCCGGCGCGATGAAAACCTGCGTCTTGTGGCGCAGGCGGCGGAACGCGATCGAATGGATGATGCGGTCGCGGTCGCGCTGGAATGCGCTGCGTGGCCCGCGCACACCGCCCTGCTCCAGCGCGAATTCCCGCCCGCGCGAAGCGGCCGGATCGCAGGCCCAGGGCGCGCGCATGGCTGTCACCCTTCGTCCAGGATCCAGTTGACGGCCGCCTCGGCATGGATGCGCGTGCCGTCATAGATCGGCAGCACGTTGGCGTCGACATCGATCACCATGTCCAGTTCGGTGCAGCCCAGCACCACGCCTTCTGCCCCGGCCTGGCCCATCGTGGTCAGCAGCGTCTTGAACGTGCGCTCGGCCGAGCGCGTGGCGCGGCCCTGCATCAACTCTTCGTAGATGATGCGGTCGATTTCATCGACATTGTCCATCACCGGCGGCAGCAGCGTGACGCCATGGGCCACCAGCCGCTTGCGGTAAAAGCTTTCCACCATGACATTGCGCGAGCCGATCAAGGCCGCCGTCTTCACGCCATTGGCCTGCATCCGCGCGCCCACGGCGTCGGCAATGTGGATCACCGGCACGCCCACCGACGCGGTGATCTGGTCATAGACCTTGTGCATCGAATTGGCGCCGATCAGGATTGCCGTGGCCCCAGCCTGCTCCAGGCGCTTGGCGCTCTCTACCAGCACTTGCGCCGCGCGGTTCCATTCCTCAGCCGAGGAAAGCCGTGCCAGTCCTGCAAAATCAAGGCTTTCGATAATCAAGGGCGCACTGGACAGCGTGCTCGTGCGCGCCTGGACCAGCTTGTTGATATGCTCATAATACGTGCGGGTCGAAACCCAGCTCATGCCGCCGATAAGGCCGATCTTGCGCAAAACGTGTCTCTCCTGCCGGCCAGTCCCATTCCGGCCATTCCCGTTCCCCAAGCCTTAGGCAAGGCCCGATCCCAGGTCCAGCGGGCGCAGGCGGCAATCCGCCCCGCCCGCGCGCACGGTTCACCGCTTTTCCGGGGCCAATCCCATCGCGCACAGGGCTGCGGCACTGACCGTCACATCCACCAGTTGCGGATCATCCAGCCGCTTTACCGTCCAGACATAGTCGCTCAGGCTGCGCTTGGGCGCCCGCAAGGCCTCCAGCCGGCGCAACTGGCCGATGGAAAGCCGGTCGGTCATCCGCTCTGCCATGCAGGCCGCGTTGGACGGGGAAACGCCGGCATCGACCAGCGCGCTGCGCACGCGGCCCTCGGCCAGCTTGGATACGCATGCAGAGGATGACAGGACCAGCGCGGCCAAGACTAGGCCAGTGGGGGCAAGACAGGCAATGGGCTTCATGCCCGCCTTCTCGCCCCGGCACACCGGGTCTGTCAACGTCAGTGCTGCAGCGCCTTGACGATGTCTTCCACCATCTTCTTGGCATCGGCCAGCAGCATCATGGTCTGGTCCATGTAGAACACGTCATTGTCGACGCCGGAATAGCCGACCCCGCCCATCGAGCGCTTGACGAAGAAGATCGTCTTGGCCTTGTCCACGTCGAACACCGGCATGCCATAGATCGGGCTGGACTTGTCGGTCTTGGCGGCCGGATTGACCACGTCGTTGGCGCCGATCACGAAGGCGACGTCAGCCTGCGCGAACTCGCTGTTGATGTCTTCCAGTTCGAAGACTTCGTCATAGGGCACGTTGGCTTCGGCGAGCAGCACGTTCATGTGCCCCGGCATGCGCCCCGCCACTGGGTGGATCGCGTATTTCACACTGACGCCATTGGCTTTCAGCACATCGCCCATCTCGCGCAGCGCGTGCTGCGCCTGGCTGACGGCCATGCCATAGCCCGGGATGATGATGACGGTTTCGGCTTCCTTCATCAGGAAGGCGGCGTCTTCGGCCGAGCCGCGCTTCCACGGGCGCTGCTCCTTGGCCGCGCCGCCGCTCGCCGCCGCCTCGGCGCCAAAGCCGCCGGCGATCACCGAGAGGAACGAGCGGTTCATCGCCTTGCACATGATGTAGGACAGGATCGCGCCCGAAGAGCCGACCAGCGCGCCGGTCACGATCATCGCGGTGTTGTGCAGCGTGAAACCCATCGCCGCCGCCGCCCAGCCGGAATAGCTGTTGAGCATCGAGACCACCACCGGCATGTCTGCCCCGCCGATGGGGATGATCAGCAGAAAGCCGATGGCAAACGACAGCGCGGTGATCGCGGCGATGACCCAGGCGCTTTGATCCTGCGTGAACCAGGCTACCAGCCCAAGGATGGCGATCAGCGTGCCCAGGTTGAGCACGTGCCGCCCCGGCAGCAGGATCGCCGCGCCGCTCATCTTGCCCGCCAGCTTCAGGAACGCGATGATCGAACCCGAAAAGGTGATCGCACCGATGGCAATGCCCAGGCCCATTTCGATGCGGCTCTGCGGCTCGATCAGCCCTTGCGCGTTGAGAATGCCGAACGCCTCGGGATTGGCATAGGCCGCCAGCCCCACCAGCACGGCGGCCAGACCCACCAGCGAGTGGAACGCGGCAACCAGTTGCGGCATCGCCGTCATCTGGATGCGCCGGGCGATCACGAAGCCGATACCGCCGCCGATGGCGATGGCCACGGCGATTTCCGGCAGGCTGGCGATGGAATGCGTGACCAGCGTGGTCGCCACGGCAATGGTCATGCCGATCATGCCATAGCGGTTGCCCGCCCGGCTGGTGCCCGGCGACGAGAGGCCACGCAGCGCCATGATGAACAGCACGCCAGCGACCAGGTAGGCAAAGCCTACCCAGGGGGAAGAGGTGACATGCTCCATCACTTCTTCTCCTTCTTCTTGTACATCGCGAGCATGCGCTGGGTGACGGCAAAGCCACCGAAGATATTGACCGAAGCCAAGACCACCGCGCCCAGCCCCAGGAACTTGGCCAAGGGCGACCCCGCCGCCGCCGAAGCGACCAGCGCCCCCACGATGATGACCGACGAAATCGCATTGGTCACCGCCATCAACGGCGTGTGCAGCGCCGGCGTGACCGACCAGACCACGTAATACCCGACAAAGCAGGCGAGCACGAAAATGCTCAGGATCGATATGAAGTCCATCAGGTTTCCTCCCCGGAACGGGGAGGGGGACCGTCCGCAGGACGGTGGAGGGGACTGGCCGCGCGCGCGACGATCGCTTCTGCCGTTCCCACGGCATCGGCCAGCACGCGCCTTGCAGAAACCCTCAACACCCTGAACCCGTTCTCGTTCATGAAGCGCCGCCTCGTTTCATCGCGGGCTGCGCAATCCTTGTTGTCATGGGCCATGCCGTCCACCTCGACCACGAGGCGGTGTGACAGGCAGCAGAAATCGGCCACATAGGGCCCGATTGGATGCTGGCGGCGAAACTTCAGGCCATAGGGCCTTTGCCGCAATTGCCGCCACAGCAAACGCTCAGGCACACTCATCGTTCGGCGCAGGCTTCGTGCGAGCAAGACTTCGCGGCGTGGTGTTGGCCGCGAGTCCCCTCCACCGCCCTGCGGGCGGTCCCCCTCCCCGTGCCGGGGAGGAAACACACTCACCCCTTCAGCCTTTCGTGCACCACCTGGCCGCCTTGCGTCAGGCGGATGGCATTGCCGATTTCCTCGTCCAGCACCGGGCGGCCCTGGTCCTTGTCCCAGAACGCAGAGAGGAAATTGAAGAGGTTGCGCGCAAACAGCGCAGAAGCGTCGGCGGGGAGCAGTGCGGGCGTGTTGGCATAGCCCACGATCTTCACCCCGTGGCGTTCCACCACCTGGTCGGGCAGGCTGCCTTCCACATTGCCGCCTTGCGCCACCGCCAGGTCATAGATCACCGAGCCGGGCCGCATCGTGGCAATCTGTGCATCGGTGATCAGGCGCGGCGCGGCGCGGCCCGGGATCAGCGCGGTGGTGATCACGATGTCCTGCTTGGCGATGTGGCTGGAAACCAGTTCGGCCTGGGCCTTCTGGTATTCCGGGCTCATCTCGGTGGCATAGCCGCCGGCGCCTTCGCCCTCAATACCCGCCACGTTCTCCACGAAGATCGGCTTGGCGCCGAGCGACTGGATCTGCTCCTTGGTGGCAGAACGCACGTCGGTGGCCGAAACCTGAGCGCCCAGGCGCCGCGCCGTGGCGATGGCCTGAAGCCCCGCCACGCCCACCCCCATGATGAAGGCCTTGGCCGCACTCACCGTGCCGGCCGCCGTCATCATCATCGGAAAGGCACGGCCATAGAGGTTCGCCGCCACGAGCACGGCCTTGTACCCGGCAAGGTTCGCCTGGGACGAAAGGATATCCATCGATTGCGCGCGGGTGATGCGCGGCATGAATTCCATCGCCAGCGCTTCATGGCCACCGGCGGCATAGGCATCCACGCGGCCACGCTGCCCAAAGGGATCGAGCGAAGCGACGATCCAGGCCCCCGGCGCCGCAGACGCCACCGCGGCTGGATCGGGCCCTTGCACGCCCAGCACGATCTGTGCGCCGGCGGCGGCATCGGAACTGGCGATCTCTGCCCCGGCGGCTGCATAGTCATTGTCGGAAATGCCGGCGCCCTTCCCTGCGCCGCTTTCCACCACCAGTCTTGCCCCCAACGCCGCCAGCTTGCGCACCGTTTCGGGCGTTGCGGCAACGCGGCTCTCTCCCGTCGCGCGTTCGGCAAGAACGGCGATCGTTATATTATGTGACATTCCTTATTGGATGATCAGGATCACGAAGGCGACGATCAACGCGATCACCGGTACGGCCACCTTGATCAGGGAAAGAAAGCCTTCATAGGTTTCGCGTGCGGCCTTCAAGTCGTTGGCAGACGTCATGCTCACTCATCCCTCGTCATTATCTTGTCGGGCACCTTATCCCGCAGCACGGCGTGCCTCAAGGGCGATTGAACGGCCTGATTGTTTAATCAGGTTTTTACCAGAAAAGCCTAAGCCGGGGGTGTTGCAATGACGGGAAAACCATGGCCGACGCCGACGACCGCCTGCTGATGCTGATCGATGATGAGCCTGCCCAATGCCGGCTGATCACGGCGCTCGCCGCGCGCGAGGGCTGGCGCACCATCGTGGCGCGCGATTCCGAAACCGCGATTGCCACGCTCGGCACACGCCAGGGCATGCAACTGGGCGCGATCATTCTCGATCAATGGGTTCCGGGTGACGATGCCTGCGCCCTGATTGCCGAACTCAAGGCCCGCCGACCGGCCCTGCCGATCCTGATGCTCACGACGAGCGCGTCGCCTCTGCTGGCGGTGGAGGCAATGCGCGCCGGGGCCACCGATTACCTGATCAAGCCGGTGGCGCCCGATCGCCTGCTCCAGGCGCTGCGCAGCGCTACCTTGCGCGAAGCGCCGGTCGCCGAGTTGCAACCGCTCACCGAAAAGATCGGCACGACGCTCGATTTCGATTCGATGATCGGCGCCGCCCCTGCCTTTCGTGCCGCGCTTGCCGTTGCCGCCAAGGCCGCCCGCACGCAGCAAACCGTGCTGATCGAAGGCGAAAGCGGCACGGGCAAGGAAATGCTGGTGCGCGCGATGCATGCCGCCAGCCCGCGTGCAAAGGCGCCGCTGCGCATCGTCAACGCCGGTGGCATTCCCGCCAACCAGATCGAAAGCGTGCTGTTCGGCCACGAAAAGGGCGCGTTTCCCGGCGCGTTCGACCGGCACATCGGCGCCCTGCAGCACGCCGATGGCGGCACCCTGGTGATCGACGAGGTGGACCGCCTGCCCACCCATGTGCAGGAGCGCCTGGCCCAGTTCCTGACGCGCGGCGACGTGCAGCCGATCGGCGCGCGCCATTCCTTCCGCATCGACGTGCGCCTGTTTGCCTGCAGCAACGCCCCCTTGCGCGATCTCGCCGACGCCGGCCTCTATCACGCGCCGCTGGTCGACGCGCTGACTGTGGTGCATGTGCACCTGCCGGCCCTGCGCGAGCGAGCGGGCGATATTGCCGCCCTTGCCCGCTATTTCCTGGCGCGGATTGGCGAACAGCCGGGACTGCGACCATTGGGCGTGACCGACGGGGCGCTGGCGCTGCTCAAGGCCTATGATTGGCCGGGCAACGTGCGGCAGTTGCAGGCCACGCTGTTCCGCGCCGCGGTGTTTTGCGACGCCGAAACCCTTACCGCGCAGGATTTTCCCAACCTTTCGACAATGGTGGGTGAAACGCCGCGTACCGCCGCCCCGATCAGCGATGGTGCCGGGGTGATGCTGTTCACCGCCGATGGCAACTTGCGCCCGCTGGAGGAAATCGAGGCCGACGTCATCCGCCTGGCGATCGGCCACTATCGCGGGCGCATGACCGAAGTGGCACGGCGGCTGGGCATCGGCCGATCCACGCTCTATCGCAAGCTGTCGGAACTGGGCATCGACAACGCGGCTTGAGGGCTTGCGCGGGAAAGGGGCTTCGACAGCCTCACGCCAACTGCGAAAAGTCGGTCAGCGCCGCATCGCGCAACCCGCGCCACACGCGCATGGCTTGCACGGTATCGGCCACATCGTGCACGCGCACCATGTGGCAACCGGCCTCGAATGCCTTGACCGCCAGCGTGATCGAACCGCCCAGCCGCTGGGGCGCGGGCGCCTCGTTCGAAAGCGCGCCGATCATGCGCTTGCGGCTGGCGGCAAACAGGATGGGCTGGCCCAGTGCATGGAACAACGGCAAGGCGTTGATCAGCGCAAGGTTGTCGGCCAGCGTCTTGCCAAAGCCGATGCCGGGATCGAGCAGGATCTTGTCTGCGGCGATGCCCGCAGCCAACGCGGCATCCCGGCGCGCGCGCAGGTCGTCGAACACATCGAGCACCACGTCCTGGTAATGGCCGTCGGCGTGCAGGTCGTCTGCCCCGCCCGGCGCATGCATCAGCACAACCGGTGCGCCGCTGGCAGCGACGATTTCCAGGCTGCGCGGATCGTGGCGCAGGGCGGAGACGTCGTTGACGATATGCGCGCCGGCCGCCAGCGCGGCGGCGATGACGCTCGACCGGCGGCTGTCGATTGAAATGGCCGCGCCGGTGGCGGCGAGCCGCTCGATGACCGGCACCACGCGCTTGACCTCGTCCCCTTCCCACACGGCGGCGGCATTGGGTCGGGTGGATTCCCCACCCACGTCGATCACGGCCGCGCCCGCCGCCAGCATCGCCGCGGCGTGGCCCAGGGCGGTTTCCGGCTTGTCGAGGAATTGGCCGCCATCGGAAAAACTGTCGGGCGTGACATTGAGAATGCCCATGACCAGGGGCTGGTCCAGGCGCAGCACGCGCTCGCCGCAGCCGATGGGCGCGTGGCTCTTGCGCAGGTTCACCCACTGCGCGCTGGCTTCTTCAGCAAGCGCATCGGACAGGCGCGCAATCGCTGCCGGCACATCTTCGGCGCCAACCACCTGGCGCGAAACGATCCTGCCATCCTTGCGCACCAACAGGGCAAAGCGGCTGGCGCAGGCCAGGCCACCGGCCAGGCGCACGGCGGCTGGATCATCCGCCTGCGGACTTTCAGCGAGCGCGATAGGGCGCAGGTAAACCGTCTCGTTCATCCCGCGCCCCTAGCGAAATCAGTCTTCCACGGCCAGCAGGTAGCGCTGGCGCAGCACGTCGATCGGCTTCATCTCGCCCTTGTCCATGAAGTGCCAGAACGTCCAGCCGTTGCACGAGGCCGCGTTCTGCACCTTGGTGCCCATGCCGTGGATCGAGCCACTGTCTTCGCCCACGGCGACGCTGCCATCGGCGCGCACCACGGCTTGCCAGCGGCGCTTCTTGTCGGCCAGCACGGTGCCCGGTGCCAGCCAGCCGCTTTCCACCAGCGAACCGAACGGCACCTTGGGCGCGGCGCGCTTGGACTGCATGGTCTTGAGCGCGCTTTCGTCGAGCGGCAGGGCCAGGTCGATGCGCTCCTGCGCCACTTCGATATAGTCGTCCTCGCGCTCGCAGCCGATCCAGTTGCGGCCCAGCCGCTTGGCCACGGCGCCGGTCGTGCCGGTGCCGAAGAACGGATCGAGCACCACGTCACCCTTGTTGGTGGTGGCCAGGATCACACGATAGAGCAGCGATTCCGGCTTTTGCGTGGGGTGCGCCTTGGTGCCGTTGCGCTTGAGGCGTTCCTTGCCCGAGCAGATCGGCAGGACCCAGTCGGACCGCATCTGGAGTTCGTCGTTGAGCGTCTTCATCGCGCGATAGTTGAAGGTGTACTTCGCCTTTTCGCTCTTGGCCGCCCAGATCAGCGTTTCGTGGGCATTGGTGAACCGCGTGCCCTTGAAATTGGGCATCGGGTTGGTCTTGCGCCAGATGATGTCGTTGAGGATCCAGAAGCCCATGTCCTGCAACATCGTGCCGAGGCGGAAGATGTTGTGATAGCTGCCGATCACCCAGATCGAGCCGTTGGGCTTGAGCAGGCGGTAGGCTTCGTTCAGCCATTCGCGGGTAAAGCGATCATAGACGGCAAAGCTGTCGAACTTGTCCCAATGGTCCGTCACGGCATCGACATGGCTGCCATCGGGGCGGGCCAGATCGCCGCCCAGTTGCAGGTTATAAGGGGGATCGGCAAAGATCATGTCGATCGAACCGGTGGGCAAGGACCGCATCAACTCGATGCAATCGCCCTTGAGAATGCGGTTGACGGGCAGCGCGGGCGCCTGGACCTTGGTGGGCATCTTGGCCCGCAAGGCGCGGGTGCGCGTTTTCACTGCCGTAACCATGATCATTCCTTCCAACTGCTCTGTTGGCGTGGAATCTGAATCATCGGGACTCGCAGGTCAAGGCGCGACTCGCGGATTTGCGCCGAGTCGCGTCGCCGCGAAAGCGGAACGGAACGAGTCCGCAAACCACATCTTGAGTCTGCACCGGCACCCCTGACTCTAGATATGGTGTACGCAACTGTGGAAAATTTATTTGCCGGGCTTGCGCCGAGTCGCGTCAAACCGCGCTTCAGATCAACACCAGTTGCGCCACCGGGGCAAAGCTGCGGCGGTGCAGCGGCGTGGGGCCATGGGTGCGCAGCGCCGCGAGATGTTCGGCCGTGCCATAGCCGGCGTTGCGTTCCCACCCGTAATGCGGATGCTCTTCGGCCGCCGCGCGCATCAGGCGGTCGCGATGCTCCTTGGCGATGATCGAGGCGGCCGAAATGCAGGGTTCGATCGCGTCGCCGCCCACGATCGCGCGCGCCGGCCAGCACCAGTCGGCATGGCGGCCATGCGGCGTCAGGTTGCCGTCCACGCGCACTTCACCCACAGCATCGCTCAGCGAGGCGACCAGGCCTTTCACGGCCAGCGTCATCGCCAGCATGGTGGCACCAAAGATGTTGAGCCGGTCGATATCCTCGGGCTCCACCACGCCCACGGACCAGCGGCAGCGCGCCTTGATCTGTTCTTCCAGCACGGCGCGGCGCTTGGCCGAAAGCTTCTTGGAATCGGCCAACCCCTCGGGCGGGCGGCGGCACAGCACCACGGCGGCGGCCACCACGGGGCCGGCCAATGGGCCGCGCCCGGCTTCATCCACGCCGATCACATGCCCGGAAACGCGAGCAATTTTGGTGGCACGTCGGGCGATTTCAGGCATTGTAGCGGTCATGACAAAAGCGATCCTCCTGGCTCTATCGCCTCTCGCGTTCCTGGCTGCAAGCTGCGGATCTTCGGCCCAGGCCGACAACGGCACGCCCGGCCCTGCCGCTGGGGCCGAGCAACGCGACGGTTTTACCATCACCGACCTGGCGCGCTTCGATGATCCCTGGGCGCTGGCGTTCCTGCCCGGCCGGCCTGACGTGCTGGTGACCGAGCGCACCGGCGCGCTCAAGCTGTGGCGCGAAGGCGGCAAGGCGCAGGTGGTGGGCGGCACGCCCAAAGTCGATGCCGGCGGCCAGGGTGGGCTGGGCGACGTGGCCCCTGCTCCCGATTTTGCGCAAAGCGGGCTTATCTATCTGACCTGGGCCGAGGCGGGCCCTGGCGACACGCGCGGCGCAGCGCTGGGCCGCGCCCGGCTGGTGCTCGATGCCGGGGCACCCCGCCTGGAAGGCTTGCAAGTGATCTGGCGCCAGACGCCCAAGGTTCCCGGGCGCGGCCATTTCGGCCACCGCATTGCCTTTGCGCCCGATGGCAAGAGCCTGTTCCTTTCGTCGGGAGAGCGGCAGAAGTTCACCCCGGCGCAGGACATGGGCACGAACCTGGGCAAGATCCTGCACCTCACGCTCGATGGGCAGCCCGCGCCGGGCAATCCGTTTGCCGCGCAGGGCGGCGTTGCCGCGCAAGTGTGGACGCTGGGCCATCGCAATCCGCTCGGCCTGCAATTCGATGCGCAAGGGCGGCTCTGGGACCTGGAACATGGCCCGGCCGGCGGCGACGAACTCAACCTGCTGGAACCGGGCAAGAACTATGGCTGGCCCGTGGTTTCGGATGGCGACAATTATGATGGTACGCCAATCCCGCGCCATGCCACGCGGCCCGATTTCGCCGCGCCGGCGATCAGCTGGAACCCGGTGATCGCGCCGGGCGATTTCATCTTCTATTCGGGCAAGGCCTTTCCGCAATGGCGCGGGCAAGCGCTCATCGCGGCGCTGGGCGCGGCCGACATCGTGCGGGTGGGTCTGGAAGACGGCCCTGGCGGACGGCCCGTGGGCAAGGAACTCGAACGCATCGACTTGGGCACGCGCATTCGCGAGATTCGCGAAGCGGGCGATGGTACGCTATGGATCCTGGAAGACGGCGAAAACGCCCGGCTAAGGAGGCTTGCCCCGCGCTGAATTTGCGGGCAGGCGCCAAGGCAGGCCGCAGCAACACGATGGCCTTGCAAGGATGACGGATGCCTTTTGACCCGACGCGTGTCGATTGCTGGATCTTCGATCTGGACAACACGCTCTACCCGGCCGAGACCTGCCTGTTCGACCAGATCGATGTGCGCATGGGCGCCTACATCGCCGATCTGCTGGGTTGCGACCATGCCGAAGCGCGGCGTGTGCAGAAGATGTATTTCCACGATCACGGCACCACGCTGGCCGGCCTGATGCACTTCCATGGCGTCGATCCCTATGAATTCCTGGGCTATGTCCATGATGTCGACATGGCGCCGCTGGCACGCGCGCCGCGCCTGGAAGAACGGCTGATGCGGCTGCCCGGCCGCCGCCTGGTGTTCACCAATGGTGACGCGGCCTATGCCACCCGCGTGCTTGATGCGCTTGGCATCACCCACTGTTTCGAAGGGCTTTGGGACATCCACGCCATGGAATACAAGCCCAAGCCAGAGCCATCGGCCTATCGCGGCTTCGTCTCTGCCTTTGGCGTGGCGCCGGAACGATCGGTGTTCTTCGAGGATTCGGCCCGCAATCTCACCCCGGCGAAAGCCATGGGCATGCAGACGGTGTGGCTCGATTTCGGCACCGACTGGGGTGCGCGCGCCAAGGACGAGGCCGCGATCGACGAGACGATCGACGACCTTGCCGCCTGGCTCGATGCGCTTGCCGAGGGCGGCCACCTCGGCTAGGCGGCCAGCCGATAGAGACCGTATTGCCTGGAGACCTACCCATGACCGCACAGCTTGCAGCCGCCATCGAAGCCGCCTGGGAAAACCGCGCGGACGTGACGCCGGCCAGCGATGATGTGCGCGTGGTGGTGGAACAGGCCCTCGCGCTGCTCGATTCCGGCGAGGCTCGCGTTGCCGAAAAGGTGGACGGCGCATGGCACGTGAACCAGTGGCTGAAAAAAGCCGTGCTGCTCTCGTTCCGCCTCAACGACAACGTGGTGATCGACAACGGCAGCGGCGGCGCGCCGGCGTTCGACAAGGTGCCGAGCAAGTTTGCCGGCTGGGACGATGCAGCGTTCCGCAAGGCCGGGTTCCGCGTGGTGCCCGGCGCCGTGGCGCGCCGTGGCGCACACATCGGCAAGGGCGTGGTGCTGATGCCCAGCTTCGTCAACATCGGCGCGTTCGTCGATGAAGGCACGATGGTCGATACTTGGGCGACCGTGGGTTCGTGCGCACAGATCGGCAAGAACGTGCACATTTCGGGCGGCGCCGGCATCGGCGGCGTGCTCGAACCGCTGCAGGCCGGACCGGTGATCATCGAGGATGGCGCATTCATCGGCGCCCGTTCCGAAGTGGCCGAAGGCGTGATCGTGGGCGAAGGCGCGGTGCTGTCGATGGGCGTGTTCCTGGGCGCCAGCACCAAGATCGTCGATCGCGTCACCGGCGAAGTGCACATCGGCCGCGTGCCGCCCTACGCCGTGGTCGTGCCCGGCGCGCTGCCGGGCAAGCCGCTGCCCGATGGCACCCCCGGCCCGTCGCTCTATTGCGCCGTGATCGTCAAGACGGTGGACGCGCAGACCCGCAGCAAGACCGGCATCAACGAATTGCTGCGCGACTAAGTCTGACAGCGCTGCGCGATCAAGTTCGACGGCGCTGCGCGACCGGGCGCGGAACACGCGGCCTCTCCGCGCGTAGAATCGGGCAAAGGGGCGTGCCAGGCGCACGCCCCAACCGGATCAGACGCAGGAGACGTCGCCATGCAGAACGACCATACCCCGGGGCAACCGCCCTCGGCGCATCTGTCTACCGAAGAAGCCCGCGGCGGTACCGGCCTCAACGTCGTGCGCTGGGTCTTGCTGATCAGCCTCGTGCTGGCCATCCTCGCGCTGTCCGCCATCTGGATCACGGGTGCCCTGAACAGTGCTCAGCCCGACCAGAACGGCGTGGTGAGCGGACAGGCCACCCCCTCTTCCTGACGGGACGATCGCGATGCCCAGCGGCTGGAAACTGGAACCCGAGTGCCGCGATCGCCTTCTGGCGCTGTTTCCGCCGCGCTATGCCCAGATCGTGGCCAGCCATGTCACGCGCAACGTGCGCGCTGGCCCTCGCGAACCCTTGCCCCCCCTGATCCGCCACGCCCGCGTGGTGGGCCATGTCGACGATGGATCGGGGGTAGAAGCGCTGGTCGTGGCGCTTGATGGCAGCACCAACCGTCCCGATGGCGGCACCTGGCACATCACCTGGTCGCTGGCCGAAGGGCGCAGCCCCCGCGAAAGCAACGACGTGCTGGCGCAGATGCCGTGGAAACCGCGTGACGGCGGCGCGGTTGAACTCTTTCCCGCCGTGTGGTGATCCGGCCCGGCGAGGGCTGGCGTCGCTGCCCGCAACCTGTCATGGCCGCCCTGGGATCAACCGGGAACGCCAAGGCAAGGACGGGACATGAGCGACGACGATTACGTCTACGATGAAGACAGCGGCGAATGGATGACGGCTGCAGAACTGGCCACCCGCCGTGCTGCGGAAAACAGCGTGGAAGTGCGCGACGCGGTCGGCAACGTGCTGCACGATGGTGACCAGGTCACCCTGATCAAGGATCTCGACGTCAAGGGCGCGGGCCAGACGCTCAAGCGTGGCACGCTGATCAAGTCGATCCGGCTCACCGGTGACGCGCAGGAAATCGACTGCAAGTTCGATGGCATCAAGGGGCTGGTGCTGCGCGCAGAGTTCGTGCGCAAGCGTTGAACGGAACGGTCGGCTGGCCGGGGCGTTGCACGGGCGAACCCACTTCAAGGAGACGCCTCCAATGCCCACCAGCACCGCTTCCGCCCGCTACCAGGGCTTCGGCAAGCCCGGCAAGGGATCGATCAGCACGGCTTCGGGCGTGCTCAAGGACCAGCCCTATGGCTTTGGCACGCGCTTCGAAGGCCAGCCGGGCACCAACCCGGAAGAACTGATCGCCGCCGCGCACGCAGCATGCTTTACCATGGCCACCAGCTTTGCCCTGGCCAAAGCCGGCTTTGCCGATGGCACGCTCGATACCACGGCCAAAGTGACGCTGGACGCCGATGGCGACGGCTTCAAGGTCACGCGCAGCGCACTTGCACTCAAGGCTCAAGTGCCCGGTATCTCCGAATCGGACTTTGCCCGCATCGCCGACGAGGCGAAGGCCAATTGCCCGATTTCCAAGCTGCTGAACTGCGAAGTGACGCTCGAACGCACGCTCGAATCCTGAGCTATTGCGCCATTTCTGGCGCTTTCGTATGCGCCGGGCGGCCTTGCTGGCAGCCCGGCGCAGCACGGGGCGATTGAAAACGAAGGCTTTTGCGGGAAGGCGAGAATGCAGTTGCGTTTCGCGCAACCAAGCCCGCAACCTAAGCAATTGCTCGCAGGCGCAGCATGCGCGAAACGCGCTGCAACAAGAACACAATAGACGGGTGTCCGAAGGCAATCTCACCTTTTTCATCAGGGGAAATTGCCATGCTTCGTTCTTTCATTGCCACCGCCGCTGCTTCGCTCGTGCTTGCCGCTCCCGCCGTCGCCGCCGCTGAAAACCAGGCCGACAGCTTCGCCTACAAGGGCGTGAGCTATTCCTACACCACCGAAACCAAGGGCGAAGAAAAGATCGTCCGTGGCACGGCCTATGCCGGCAAGGTGCCGTTCGAACTGCACATCCGCAAGAAGTCGGTTGAAGGCACCTTCAACGATCGTCCGGTCAGCTTCACGCTCAACGACGTGAAGAAGCTCGGCATCAACGTCGACGCCGCCAAGTAATTGGCGGATCGGGCAAGAGGCGCACCTCTTGCCGCACCCGACATGCTTCAAGGCCCTTTCGCGGATGCGCGAAAGGGCCTTTTTCGATCGACTTGGAACGTCGAACGCGCTTAGCGGCAGCGCACGTTGTTGCTGTCGATTGCGGCGCCAGCAGCCGCACCGCCGATCGCACCGATGATCGCGCCCAGCGGCCGGGAATCGCCTTCGGCAATGACCGAGCCCAGAAGCGCGCCAGAAACACCGCCCACGATCAGGCCGGTCGAGCCGTCGGAACGGCGGCAGTAATAGCGGCCGTCACGCCCGCGATAAACGCGTTCGTCCATCGAAACGCGGTGTTCGCCATAGCGCGGGTCTTCGCGGTAATAGCGATCGGCGTAATAGCCGCCATAGCTCGGGTCGGGACGGTTGTAGTCATAGTTGCCATATTGGCGGTAATAGCCGTCGTCGCGATAGGCCCAGCCGCCTTCAACCCCGCCATAACCGCCACGATGGCGACCACCGTGATGGCCGTTGTCGTATCCAGGGCGGCCACCATAGGCATAGTCATCGGTGCAGGCGGCAGTTAGCCCCGATGCGGCAAGCGCCATTGCCAGCAAAGCCTTCTTCATGGCTTGATCTCCATTGACAGGAATGAGGCGTGCGCCGGGCAGGCAGCACGCCTTCCTTATGGACAGGCAATGATCGGAAACCGTAGCGGTTCCTGCCGCGGTTCGTTATTCGCCGGGCTTATTCGGCCGCCGGCAAATAGAGTTCGCTGCCCGCCTCGCGGTACTTCTCGCTCATCGCCTGCATGCCGGCTTCGGCCTCGTCAGCGGCGAGGAACGCGTCGGCGGCCTGGTTCTGCTTTGAGGCGAATTCGCGCACTTCCTGCGTGATCTTCATCGAGCAGAACTTGGGCCCGCACATCGAGCAGAAATGCGCGGTCTTGGCCCCTTCGGCGGGCAGGGTCTGGTCGTGGTACTGCTCGGCCGTTTCGGGATCGAGGCTGAGATTGAACTGGTCGCGCCAGCGGAACTCAAAGCGGGCGCGGCTCAGTGCATCGTCGCGCAGCTTGGCCGCCGGATGCCCCTTGGCCAGGTCGGCCGCGTGGGCCGCCAGCTTGTAGGTGACCACGCCAACCTTCACGTCGTCGCGATCGGGCAGGCCCAGATGCTCCTTGGGCGTGACGTAGCAGAGCATGGCCGTGCCGAACCAGCCGATCATGGCTGCGCCAATGCCGCTGGTGATATGGTCATAGCCGGGCGCAATATCGGTGACGAGCGGCCCGAGCGTGTAGAACGGCGCTTCGCCGCAAGCGGCCAATTGCTTGTCCATGTTTTCCTTGACCTTGTGCATCGGCACATGGCCCGGCCCCTCGATCATCACCTGCACGTCCTGAGCCCAGGCGCGCTTGGTCAGTTCGCCCAGGGTATAGAGCTCGGCAAACTGCGCTTCGTCGTTGGCGTCGGCCACGCTGCCCGGACGCAGGCCATCGCCCAGCGAATAGGCGATGTCATAGGCCTTCATGATCTCGGTAATCTCGTCGAAATGCTCGTAGAGGAAGCTCTCACGGTGGTGCGCGAGGCACCACTTGGCCATGATCGAGCCGCCCCGGCTGACGATCCCGGTGACCCGCTTGGCCGTCATCGGAATGAACGGCAGGCGTACCCCGGCGTGGATGGTGAAGTAGTCCACCCCCTGCTCGGCCTGCTCGATCAGCGTGTCGCGGAAAATGTCCCAGTTCAGGTCTTCGGCGATGCCGCCGACCTTTTCCAGCGCCTGGTAGATCGGCACGGTGCCGATCGGGACCGGGCTGTTGCGCAGGATCCATTCGCGCGTGTCGTGGATGTTGCGCCCGGTGGAAAGGTCCATCACCGTGTCCGCGCCCCAGCGGATCGACCAGACCATCTTGTCCACTTCGGCCGCGACATCGGATGCCACCGCCGAATTGCCGATATTGGCGTTGATCTTGACCAGGAAATTGCGGCCGATCGCCATCGGTTCGCTTTCCGGGTGGTTGATGTTGCTGGGAATGATCGCACGGCCACGGGCCACTTCGTCGCGCACGAATTCGGCGGTGACGTAATCGGGAATGCTGGCGCCCCAATCCTGCCCGTCACGCACCAGCGCTTCCTTTAACTGCTTGCGGCCCAGGTTTTCGCGGATCGCCACGTATTCCATCTCGGGCGTGACAATGCCTTTGCGGGCATAGTGCATCTGCGTCACGTTGCCGCCGGCCTTGGCGCGCAACGGAGCCGTGTTCACGTTGGGGAATGCCGGCACGCCGCCCGAACGATCCGGCCCTTTCAAGCCATTGTCCTCTGGCTTCACTTCGCGCGCTGCATAGGTTTCAACGTCACCCCGGCCCACGATCCAATCGTGGCGCAGGCGCGGCAAGCCGGCGCGGATGTCGATCGCGATGCGCGGATCGCTGTAAGGGCCCGAGGTATCATAGACGCGCAGCGGTGGCTCGCCGCAGCCAGGCTCCAGCGCGATTTCGCGCATCGCCACGGTCAGGCCGGGAAAGCGCGGCGATTCCACATGGATCTTGCGGCTGCCGCGGATCGGGCCGGTGGTCACGCCAATTTCGAGTGGGAAATTGAGATCGGCCATACACGAGGTTCCTTTCGTGTGGACGAACGAAAGGCTTGTGGCACTGGGCGAAAACGCGTCGGCCGGCCCTCCCTCCGCCCGTGCTAACGGGTTCAGGTTCAACGGGTCGGGCTGCGTGACCAGCCCCTCTCAGCCTATCGATCAACCTGGCAATGCTTGCGCACCGCCCGGCCACTGGCTCCCCGGGGTGCAACCATTCTAGGGCCAAGCATGGCGCCCTGCAAGCCCACCGCCCTGCCCGGGACGACCTGCGCGTTTCCGCTGACATTTATTGAAAATGATTATCACTCGCCTTGACACGTGATAACCATTCGCATTAGCGGGCCTTCACGGATCGTTGTTCAGGAAGGATAAACATGATGGCCCCCTCGCAATTTCGGCGCGCAGCGCTTGCTTGCGGCGTGTCGATGGTAGTGCTCGCTACCAGCCCGGCCCGCGCAGAAGGCGCCGAAAGCGCTGCCGAAGCGGACGCGGCCAAGGACCGCACCATCGTGGTCAACGGCGAGACCGGCCAGACCGTGGCCACCGGTGCCACGGGCCTGGCACTCACCATCATGGATACGCCGCAATCGGTCAGCGTCGTCGACCGCAAGTTCCTCGATGACTTCGCCCTCGACGAAACCAACCAGCTTTTGCGCTATGTCACCGGCGTCAACGTCGATCAGGTCGAAACCGAGCGCACCTATTACAACGCGCGCGGGTTCGACATCGTCGACGCCATGATCGACGGCATCAGCCTGCCCAATATCTGGGGCCCGACGATCGGCGCCCAGGATTCGGTGATGTGGGACAATGTGGAAGTGGTGCGCGGCGCCAACGCGCTGCTGACCGGGGCGGGCAACCCTTCGGGCACGATCAACTACCACCGCCGCCATCCCACCGGCGAGCGTCACATGTCGGCCGAACTGTCGTATGGCTCGTGGAACAAGAAGCGCGCCGAATTCGATCTCGACCTGCCGCTGACGGCCGATGGCAAGTGGGCCGTGCGGGTGACCGGCGCGGCGCAGGACGGCGATTCCTACCTGCGCAGCTACCACCATCGCCGCACCGCGATTTCGGGCGTGCTTGATGGGGAAATCACGCCCAACCTGCACCTTTCGGCCGGCTACATGCGCCAGGATGGCAAGTCCACCGGCGTGATGTGGGGCGCCCTGCCGCTGCAAGACAGCAACGGCAACCAGCTGGAATTCGACAGCAGCGCCTCCACGACGATGGACTGGACCTATTGGACCACCCACGACCAGACCGCCTATGGTCAGTTGACCTGGGACTTTGCGCCCGGCTGGAGCGCGCGCGCGCATGTCACGCGCAAATACCATTCCGAAGACTCCCGCCTGTTCTATGTCTATGGCACCCCCACGCAGGATAGCCAGACCGGTGCATGGGGCGGGCTCTACGGCTATCCCGGCAATTATGCGCCGGTTGCCAAGGGCTGGATCTATGACGGCAGCGTGCAGGGCCATTATCGCCTGTTCGGCCGCGACCAGCAGCTGACCCTGGGCGTGCAGCGCACCGTGGGCACCTATGAATATTATGGCCGCCCGGCCGATGCCAGCGATCCGTCCTGGGGCGAAATCCCCGGCCTGCCCGGCAGTTGGACCGGCAGCGAAGTGGCCCTGCCCGCGTTTGGCGCGCTGGTACAGCAGGAACACACCGAGGATCGCCAATGGCGCCTGCGCGGGGCCACGGATGTGGCGCTCACCGGCCAACTCAGCGTGCTGCTTGGTGCCAACTACCTGGTGGAAAAGACGCGGGGCATCAGCTTCGGCGTCAGCACCGACAAGAATGAAAAGGCGCTGAGCCCCTTCGTCGGCGTGACCTACAAGGCCCTGCCCGGCGTCAATCTCTATGCCAGCTATTCCAGCATCTTCGCCCCCCAGGCCAATCTCGACCTGGATCGCAAGCCCTTGGGCGCGGCCAAGGGCAAGAGCTATGAAGCCGGGATCAAGGCGCAGACGCCCGGCGGCGGCCTGTTCGGCTCGGTCGCCTGGTTCCGCGCGGAACAAAGCAACTTGGCCGACGCCGGCAGCTATGACACCGCCACAGGCCAGACTCTCTACAACGGCATCCGCGCGGTGAGCCGCGGGGTGGAAGCCGAAGTGGGCGGCAAGATCACCTCCACCCTCACCATCCAGGCCGGCGCCACCACGCTCAAGATGGACGATGGCGCCGGCACGCAAGTGCGCACCTATGTGCCGCGCAACACCGCCAACCTGGCGCTGCGCTGGAACCCGGTGGAGCCGCTGCAGCTCGGTGCGGCGGTCAAGTGGCAGGACACGATCTATTCGGGCACGGTGCGCCAGGGCGATTATGCCACGCTGCAGTTGCAGGCGGGGTATAAATTGAACGAGAACGTTCAGTTCAATCTGAACGTGGCCAACGTGACCAACCACAAGTACCTGACCAGCCTCTATTGGACCCAGGCCTATTACGCCGCGCCGCGCAACGTGACCGGCTCTGTGCGCGTGACGTTCTGATCGCCATGGCGCTGCCCGGCCGTCCGTTCTGGGTCATCGTCCATCGCTGGGCGGGGCTGACACTGGCCCTGTTCCTGGCGGTGGCGGGGCTGACCGGCTCCCTGCTGCCGTGGTTTTCGGAAATCGACGCGGCGATGGCCCCTGCCATGCAGAACGCCGCGCCGCCCCAGCCGGGCCTGGCAGCGATGGATCCGCTGGTGGTGCGCTCTGCCATGCTCGCCCGGCATCCTTCCGCGCGCGTCGATTTCCTCTATCTCACGCGCGAACCGGGCCGGGCCGACCGGCTCTATGCCACCTGGATCGACCCGCAGACCGGCCTGGAACGCGCCGACCGCCCCGACTGGGACGATGTGTTCATCAATCCCTGGACGGGCGAGGAACAAGGCCATCGCCGCAACGGCGCGATCGAACAGGGCCTCGTGAACCTCATGCCGTTTCTCTATCGCCTGCACTATTCGCTGGCGCTGGGACCCTGGGGCCTGTTCGCGATGGGCTTGGCAGCGTTGGTGTGGACGGTC
This sequence comes from Novosphingobium rhizosphaerae, assembly GCF_050920675.1. Lineage (NCBI taxonomy): Bacteria > Pseudomonadati > Pseudomonadota > Alphaproteobacteria > Sphingomonadales > Sphingomonadaceae > Novosphingobium > Novosphingobium rhizosphaerae. The sequence continues at coordinate 2,877,467 of NZ_CP137861.1, read as the reverse complement.
GATTGCTTCGTGGGCTTCTACCTGACGCTGCCGCCCGGCGCGCTGAAAGCGGCAGGGTTCTGGCGGCGCTGGCGGCCGAGCTGGAAAGTGCGCCGCCCCACCACGGGCTACAAGCTGACGTTCGACCTGCATCGCGCGGGTGGCCTGTGGCTCTGGCCGATCCTGCTGGTCTTTGCGCTGTCGAGCGTGTCGTTCAACCTGCCGCAGGTCTATCGCCCGGTCATGGACCTGCTGGGCGCGCAAGACGCCGAGGCGCTGGTCGAAAAGGCCGTGTTGCCCACCCCGCGCTGGACCCCGGCGTTGGATTTTTCGGCGGCCGCGCGGCGCGGCGCGGATCTGGCGCAGCAGGAATCCGCCCGGCGCGGCCTGGCCCTGCCCGGCGATGGACGCGCCTGGTTGTGGTACGTGCCGACCTCTGGCCTCTATGTCTATGGTGTCAAATCGAGTGCCGACGTAACGCGCGACGGCGGCGGCACCCGCATCGTGTTCGATGGCCAAACCGGCGCCCTGCGGGCGGTATCGCTGCCCACCGGTGCCAACGGCGCCGATACCTTCACCACCTGGATCGTGGCACTGCACATGGCGCAGGTGGGCGGGCTGGCCTGGCGCATTGCGGTGACCGTGATCGGCTTTGGCACCACGATATTGTCGGTCACCGGCGTGCTGATCTGGTTGCGCAAGCGATCGGCGCGCGCCGGGCGCAAGTTCAAGACCGCGCGGCGCCCGCTTCAGGCATGAATGCATCGGCTTAGGCCAGAAAAACGGCCCGCTCCACAGCAAGGCCCTTTGGGGCGGTTGCATGGGCGGCCCGCCTGGCTTAACGCCATGGTGATGAGCATACGCCATGCCGACATCGCGATCCTGGGCGGGGGCCTTGCCGGGGGATTGATCGCGCTTGCCCTGCGCAAGGCCCGTCCCGATTGCCAACTCGTCCTGGTTGAACAGGACCATGTCCTGGGCGGCAACCACGTGTGGTCGTTCTTTGGATCGGATGTGGGCAAGGCCGGGCGAGACCTGCTGGCCGCCATGGTCGATGGCGCATGGTCGGGTTACAGCGTGCGCTTTCCCAAGTATCGGCGCGATCTTGCCACCAGCTATTATTCGATGACGTCGGCCCGTTTTGACGCGGCCATCCGCGCCGCGCTGCCGGCCGATGCCATCCTGACCGGCGCGCGCGTGCTGGCCGCGGGCACTGGCGCGGTCACCCTTGCCGACGGTACGCGGATCGAATGTGGCGCGGTGATCGATGCGCGCGGCATCCGCCTGCAGGGCCAGCTTTCGGGCGGGTGGCAGAAATTCCTGGGCCAGCGGGTCAAGCTGGCAGAGCCGCATGGCCTGGCCAAACCGATCGTGATGGATGCCACGGTCGAGCAGGTCGATGGCTATCGCTTCGTCTATTGCCTGCCGTTCGGGCCGGACGAAATCTTCATCGAAGACACCTATTATTCCGATAGTCCGACGATCGACCAGCCCGCGCTGGCCGGACGGATCGGCGCCTATGCCCGCAGCCAGGGCTGGACGGTCGCCAGCGTGCTGCACGAAGAGCAAGGGGTCTTGCCGGTAGTGGCCGCAGGCGATTGGGACGCGTTCTGGCGTTCATCGGGCGGGCAGATCGCCCGCGCCGGCACCCGCGCGGGCCTGTTCCATCCCGTCACCAGCTATTCCGTGCCCGAAGCGGTGCGCTTTGCCCTGGCCCTGGCCCAGCAGCCGGACCTGAGCCACGCGGCGCTCGCGGCGTTCAGCGAAACCTGGTCACGGTGCCATTGGCAACGCAGCGGGTTTGGCCGCCTGCTGTCGGCCATGCTGTTCCAGGCGGCAGAGCCACTGTCGCGTTATCGCATGATGGAACATTTCTATCGTCTCGACACGGCGTTGATCGAACGGTTCTATGCCGGGCGCAGCACCGTGCTGGATCGTGCCCGTATTTTCCTGGGCCGTCCCCCGGTTCCGGTCTCCCGCGCTCTGGCGGTGCTGACCGGTTCGGGGCCGCGCCCACGGCCTCTTACTCTGGCAGGGATGCGCAAGTAGATGAAACGAGCATGCGTGATCGGCGCCGGTTTCGGCGGCCTGGCCCTGGCCATCCGCCTGCAGGCGGGCGGCATCCAGACCACCCTGATCGAAGCGCGCGACAAGCCGGGCGGCCGTGCCTATCACTGGCAGCGCGATGGCTTCACGTTCGATGCCGGGCCCACGGTGATCACCGATCCGGCCTGCCTGCAGGAACTGTGGGGCCTGACGGCGCACAAGCTGTCCGACGATGTCGAACTCATGCCGGTCATGCCGTTCTATCGGCTCAACTGGGCCGACGGCACCAACTTCGACTATTCCAACGACGAAACCTCGCTGCGCGCCGAGATTGCCAAGATTTCCCCGCGCGACGTGGCCGGGTACGAGGAATTCCTGCACTATTCCGCCGGCGTGTTCGAGGAAGGCTATGTCAAGCTGGGCGCGGTGCCGTTCCTTGACTTTGCCAGCATGCTCAAGGCCGCCCCTGCCCTGGCCAAATACCAGGCCTGGCGTTCGGTCTATTCGATGGTGTCGAAATTCATCGAAAGCGAAAAACTGCGCGAAGCGTTCAGCTTCCACACCCTGCTGGTGGGTGGCAACCCGATGAGCACCAGCGCGATCTATGCCCTGATCCACAAGCTGGAAAAGGATGGCGGCGTGTGGTGGGCCAAGGGTGGCACCAACCGCCTGATCGCCGGCATGGTCACGCAATTCCAGCGGATCGGCGGCGAAGTGCGCATGGGCGACCCGGTGGTGCGCGTCGAAACCCTGGGCAACCGGGTCACCGGCGTACACACCGCCAGCGGCTGGCACGGCAATTTCGATGCCGTCGCCTCCAACGGCGATATCATGCACACCTATCGCGATCTGCTGGGCGATAGCGCCACCGGCAAGAAGCGGGCCCGCGCGCTCAAGCGCAAGAAATTTTCGCCCAGCCTGTTCGTGGTGCACTTCGGCATCGAAGGCACCTGGCCGGGCATCCCGCACCACATGATCCTGTTCGGCCCGCGGTATAAGGGACTGCTCGAGGATATCTATCAGCACGGCGTGCTGCCGCAGGATTTCTCGATCTACCTGCACCATCCCACCGTCACCGATCCAGGCATGGCGCCCGAGGGGATGAGCACGTTCTATGCCCTGGTGCCCGTGGCCAACATGGGCAAGCTGCCGGTGGATTGGGCCGAAGTGGGGCCGCTTCTGGAAAAGCGCATCCTCGATGAAGTGGGCCGGCGCCTTATCCCCGACATCCACAGCCGCATCGTGACCAAGTTCCACTATGCGCCGACCGATTTCGCGGCCGACCTTTCGGCCTACCAGGGCGCGGCGTTCAGCCTGGAACCGCTGTTGACGCAAAGCGCCTGGTTCCGTGCGCACAACCGCGACGACGACATTGCCAATTTCTACCTGGTGGGCGCTGGCACCCATCCCGGCGCCGGCATCCCCGGCGTGGTGGGCAGCGCCAAGGCCACAGCCAAGCTGATGCTGGAGGATCTGCGATGAAACGCATTGCGGTTTACTGCGGCTCGGCCAGTCCCACCGATCCGCGCTATGTGGCACTCGCAGCAGATGTCGGCCGGCAACTGGCCGAACGCGGCATCGGCGTCGTCTATGGCGGTGGCCGCTTGGGCCTGATGGGTGCGGTGGCCGACGGCGCCCTGGCCGCCGGTGGCGAAGTGATCGGCGTGATCCCGCAGGCCCTGGTCGGCGCGGAAGTGGCGCACCATGGCCTGACCCGGCTTGACGTGGTGCCGGGCATGCACGCGCGCAAGCAGGCTTTCGTGGATCTGGCCGATGGGTTTCTCACGCTGCCGGGCGGCGTTGGCACGATGGACGAGCTGTGGGAAGCGATCAGCTGGGCACAGCTGGGCTATCACACCAAGCCGGTGGGCGTGCTCAATGCCTTTGGCTTTTACGATCACCTGCTCGCATTCAACCGCCACATGATCGAAGTGGGCTTCATCCGTCCGGCCCATGCCGGGATCATGGTGGCCGAACACGATCTTGACCTGCTGCTGGCGCGGATGACCGCGCACGAGCCGCACCGCCCGATCATCGCGATGCAGGCTTCGGACCTGTAAACCCCATGGTTTCTGCCATCCCCGATCGCGCCGCGCTGGTCGCCGCCGCGCGCGACACGATCCGGCGCGGCTCCAAGAGTTTCGCGGCTGCCTCCAGCCTGTTCGATCGCGTCACGCGCGAGCGGGTGTGGCTGCTCTATGCCTGGTGCCGCGCCTGCGACGATATTGTCGATGCGCAGGACATGGGCGGCGCGCTGGGGGACCAATCCGGCGCGGCCGAGCGGCTTGCCCTTGTGCGCCGGCTGACCGCGCAGGCCATGGCGGGGCAAGCCACGGGTAACCCTGCGTTCGACGCGCTGGGCCTGGTGGCGCGCGAAACGGGTTTGACCATGGCCATGGCCGAGGCGGTGATCGGCGGTTTCGCGCTCGACGCAGCCGATTGGCAGCCACGCACCGAGGCAGACCTCATGCGCTATTGCTGGCACGTGGCAGGCGCGGTGGGGGTGATGATGGCCGTGGTCATGGGCGTTTCACCCGATGACGAAGACACGCTGGACCGCGCGGCAGACCTGGGGCTGGCGTTCCAGCTGGCCAATATTGCGCGCGATCTGGCCGAAGACGATGCCGCCGGGCGTTGCTATCTGCCGGCCGAATGGCTGGCCGAAGCAGACCTGCCGCCGGGCGAACAATTGAAGCCGCACCACCGCGAGACGCTCGCCGGCCTGGCCCGCCGGCTGTGTGACATGGCACAGGCGCACGAATGTTCGGCGCGCGTTGGTGCCGGGCGGCTGCGCCCGCGCCAGCGCTGGGCGATCCTGGCGGCGGCCGGGATCTATGGCGACATTGCCCGCAAGGTGGCCGCGCGCGGGGACAAGGCGTGGCACAGCCGCACCGTGGTTTCGGCCAAGGCCAAGCTCGCCTGGATCGGTCGCGCCGGCTGGCGGGCGCTGCGCCCCGTGCCCGCCAGCTGCCACCGCGGTGCCCAGGCGCGCCGGCACACGCGCAAAAGCCTGATCGCGCTGGCAGAGGCCAAGCCCTGGGGCTGAACCCACGCCTCGCTGGGCGTTCGTCGAACACGGGATGACGCCAGGCCCGCTTCATGGCATGACCCGGTCCGTGAACCGCTCACCTCTCATCCTGCGCATTCGCTGGCCCGTGCGCCTGTGGCATTGGATCAATGCCTTGACCATTTTCATCATGCTGATGAGCGGAATGATGATCTTCAACGCGCATCCGCGGCTCTATTGGGGCAAGGACGGGGCGAATTTCGATCCCGCATGGTTGGAAATCGGCAATCATGGGACGCACGGTTTCGTGGCCCTGGGCGGGCACGAGATTCCCAGCACCGGCCTGGTCGGCTATGCCCAGAGTACCGCACTGGCCTTTCCGCCGCTGGTCACGCTGCCGGGGCATTACAACCTCTCGCTGGCGCGCGGGTGGCATTTCCTGGGCGCGTGGGTGTTGGTGGCGAGCCTGGCTGGGTTCCTGGTCTATGCACTGGTTTCCGGGCACTTGCGCCGCGATCTGGGATTGTCGCGCGAAGAACGGCGCCCGCGTGCGCTGTGGCATGACGTGACCGAACATCTGCGTGGCCGCCTGCCACGTGGCGAAGCGGCCCGGCGCTACAACCCGCTGCAGAAGATCGCCTATCTCTCCGTCATTTTCGTACTGCTGCCGATGATGGTGGCGACGGGCCTGGCGATGTCGCCCACCATGAATGCCGCGCTGCCCTGGCTGCTCGATGTGCTGGGCGGGCGGCAATCGGCGCGCTCGCTGCATTTCCTGTGCGCGGCCGGCCTGGCGCTGTTCATCCTGGTACACCTCGTCATGGTGGTGCTCGCCGGGCCGATCAACGAGTTGCGCGCGATGATCACCGGCTGGTATCGCCTGCCGCCGGAGCGCACGCCATGAGCGGCTTTTCCCGCCGTGCGCTGCTGGCCGGATCGGGCGGCCTTTTGCTGTCGGGCTGCGACCGCATCGTTGCCTCGCCCACGGCAAAAAGCGTGCTTTCGCTGGGTGAAAAGGCCAGCCGCAGCGCGCAGCGACTGGTGGCCGGCAATGCCCTGGCCCCAGAATTTTCCGCCGCAGACATTTCCCCGGTGTTCCGCGTCAACGGCAACACCCGCCCGACGGCTGCGGCGTATCTCGCGCAGCTGGAGCGTGGCTTTGCCGATTGGCGCCTGCGTGTTGACGGCCTGGTGGCGCGGCCCATGGACCTGACGATGGCGCAACTGCGGGCCTTGCCCCAGCGCACCCAGATCACCCGGCACGATTGCGTGGAAGGGTGGAGCGCGATCGGCCAGTGGACCGGGGTGCCACTGGGCCTGCTGCTCCACGGCGCCGGCGCCCTGCCCCAGGCACGCTACGCCGTGTTCCACTGTGCCGACGATTTTTCCGGCACGCCCTATTACGAATCGATCGACCTGGCCGAAGCGCTGCATCCGCAGACGATCCTGGCCCACAGCATGAACGGCCAGCCGCTGTCAGTGGGCCACGGCGCGCCGCTGCGCCTGCGCGTGGAACGGCAGCTTGGCTACAAGCAGGCGAAATACGTCATGCGGGTGGAGCTCGTCGCCACGCTCGCCGGGCTTTACGGCGGTAAGGGTGGCTATTGGGAAGACCACTCCGGCTACCAATGGTGGGCGGGGATCTGACGCAGAGTCAGGCCGCCACCACGCGCGTTTCGATCAGGCTGCTTGCGCAATCGGCGATGGTCTGTTCCACCGGCCGCGTGGCCCAGCCCAGGCGGGTGCGGGCATGGCCGGCGTCGGTATCGCGCACATTGCCCAGTTCGGTGGTGACCTGGCGGATCATCGGGCTGACCAGGCCCATGGCGTGGACCATCCAGTCGGGCACCCGGTGCATCGGCACGCGGCGTGCCCCGCGGCCCAGTTCCTGGCGCAGGATGCGCGCCACGTCGATCATCTTGAGGAACGGGCCGGAGGCGATGAAGCGCTCGCCGTCGATGCCGGGCTCGGTCAGTGCGCGCAGGTGCAAGGCGGCCACATCGCGCACGTCCACCACGCCAAAGCCCAGGTCCGGGCAGCCCGGCACGGTGCCGGCCAGCAATTGCCGCACCAGTTCGATCGAGGCGGAATAGTCGCGGCTCCACACCGGGCCGAGCACGACCGAGGGATTGACCGAGACGAATTCCATGCCCTGGCCATACTGCGCGATCCATTCGCGCGCGGCGCGTTCGGCCACGGTCTTGGACTTGGCATAGGCATGGACGCCCGGGCCATCCAGGTCGGTCCAGTCGGCCTCGGTATAGCGGCGGATGCCCTTGCCATGGCCATAGGCGATCGCCGCCACCGACGAGGTTTGCACAAAGCGCTTCACCCCGGCCGCGTGGGCAAAGCGCAAGGCGCGCAGCACCCCTTCACGCGCCGGCACCACCAGTTCGTCTTCGTGGCGCGGGGCATTGACGTGCAACGGTGACGCGACGTGGCAGACGTGGCTGCATCCGTGCAGTGCCGCGCGCCAGCCCGCGTCGGCCATCAGGTCTGCCTGGAAGAACCGCAGCGAGGCATAGCTGCCGCCCAGCTGGGCGCGCAACTGCGCCTCGCGGCCCAGATCGCGGACCGTGGTGTTGACGGTCCAGCCATCGTCCAGCAGCGCGCGGATGATGTATCCGGCAATGTAGCCAGACCCGCCCGTGACGAGCACGGTCCCGCCGACATCTTCCATGGTTCCTGCCCCCAACCCATCTTCGCGCACAGCCTACCGCACCTGCGCCACAGTTCAACGGCCAAGTTGGGTTAACGCAGCAGTTACCGGTTTATCGCATCAGCACAAGCTCTTCGGCCATCGATGGGTGCAGCGCCACGGTGGCGTCGAAATCGGCCTTGGTCAGCCCGGCCTTCACCGCGATGGCGGCGGCCTGCAGCACTTCGGGCGCATCGGGGCCGATGAGGTGCACGCCCAGCACCTTGTCGGTCTGGGCATCGACGACCAGCTTGTAGAGCCCGCGTTCGGGGCGATGGCCGAAAATGTTCTTCATCGGGCGGAAATCCGAGGTGAAGATCTTGACGTTGCTGCCCAGCTTTTCGCGGGCCTGCGCTTCGTTAAGGCCCACGCTGGCAAGCGGGGGCTGCGAGAACACGGCGCTGGGGATGCAATCATAGGATACGCGCGTGTCCTTGCCGCCGAACACGCGATCGGCAAAGGCATGCCCTTCGCGGATGGCGATCGGCGTCAGTTGCACGCGATTGGTGACGTCGCCCACCGCAAAGATGCTGGGGCACGACGTTTGCGCGCCGTCGTCCACCACGATCTCACCGTGCGTGCCAAGCGCGATCCCGGCGTTTTCCAGCCCCAGGCCATCGGTCTTGGGGCGGCGGCCGGTGGCCACCAGCACGGCATCGGCGTGAAGCGGATCGGGCTGGCCCTTCATGAAGACCAGCAGGCTGCCATCCTCCTGCTTTTCCACGCGTTCGAACCCGCAGTTGAACTTGTATTCGATGCCGCGCGCCATGGTGATCTGCAGCAGGCGATCCCGCAGCGCGGCGTCGTAGCCGCGCAGGATTGTCTCGCTGCGGTTCACCACCGTGACGTGACTGCCCAGGGCATTGAAGATGCCGGCAAATTCCAGCGCGATATAGCCAGCGCCGGCAATCACCACGCGGCGCGGCAGGCTTTCGAGATGAAACACCTCGTTCGAGGTGATGCAGTGCTCCACGCCCTCGATCTCGGGCATCACCGGCCAGGCGCCCACGGCCACCAGGATGTATTTCGCGGTGATCTCGCGCCCGCTGGCCAGCTTGACGCTGTTGGGCCCGGTGATCGTGGCGCGTTCCAGGAAATGCTCGACCTTGTTGGAATTGAGCGTGTTGGTGTAGGCCGCGTTCAGCCGATCCACGTCCTTCGCCACGGCATCGCGCAGCGTGGGCCAATCGAACGTCATCTTTTCCACGGTCCAGCCGTAATTGGCCGCGTCCTGCAATTCCTCGGCAAAGTGCGAGCCGTAGACCAGCAGCTTCTTGGGCACGCAGCCGCGGATCACGCAAGTGCCGCCCACGCGATATTCCTCGGCCACGGCAACGCGCGCGCCATAGCCGGCGGCGATGCGGCTGGCGCGCACCCCGCCCGATCCGGCCCCGATCACGAACAGGTCATAGTCGTAAGCGGGATCGGTCATGGCAGGGCCTCGTCTTGCTGAATCGAAAACTGGCGCCGGATATGGCAACGATGCCCCTCCGGCGCCAGTCCCTGCATGGCGATTAATTGATTAGGTCAGCTAACTTTCAATCCACGCCGATCCCGGCTTCGGCAAGCAGCGCTTCGGTGCTGGCGTCAAACCCTTCGCCGCCGCCGGCATCGATCTTCTTGGCGATCGCCTTGCCCAGTTCGACGCCGAACTGGTCGAACGGATTGATGCCCAGCAGCATCGCCGAAACGAACACGCGGTGTTCGTGGAAAGCGATCAGCGCGCCGAGCGTGGCGGGGTTGAGTTCATCGCACAGGATCGTGGCCGAAGGGCGGTTGCCCGGATAGGCGCGCGCGCCATCCTCGCTCGCCTGGCCCGCCATGAGCGCGGCGCCTTGCGCAAAGCAGTTGGACAAGAGGATCTTGTGGTGCACCGGATCAAGATCGTGGCCCGGCACTTTGACGGCAAGGAAATCCACCGGGATCAGGTGGGTGCCCTGATGCAGCAACTGGAACACGGCGTGCTGGGCATCGGTGCCGACGCCACCCCAGGTGACCGGGGCGCTGGGCCGCGTCAGCGGCGATCCGTCGGCCAGCACGCGCTTGCCGTTGGATTCCATCTCGAGCTGCTGGAGATAATCGGGCAGCAGGGCCAGGCGCTCGTCATAGGCGAAAACCGCGCGGGTCTGGCAACCGCGCGCCTGGGTATAGAACAGATCGGCAAAAGCGGCGCGCACCACCACGTTCTCGCCGATCGGGGCGTCGCGGAAATGCTCGTCGATGGCCTTGGCGCCCGCCAGGAACTGGGCAAACGCCTCGTTGCCCAGCGCCAGCGCGACCGGGAATCCGATGGAGGACCACAGCGAATAGCGCCCGCCCACGGTTTCGGAAAACGGCAGGATGCGGGTTTCGTCCACGCCCCATTCCACCGCCTTTTCCGGCGCGGCGGTCAGCGCGATCACGCGGCCATAGGGATCGGCGACGCCGCCTTCGCGCAGCCATTCCAGCGCGCTGTGGGCATTGGTCATGGTTTCGGTGGTGGTGAAGGTCTTGGACGCGACGGCAATCAGGGTGGTCGCCGGATCGCAGCGCGACATCGCCTGCTCCAGCGCGCAACCATCGATGTTGGACACCACGTGCACGGCCACCTTGGCCTCTTCGCGCGCCAGCGCATCGATCGCCAGGGCCGGGCCCAGCGCCGAACCGCCGATGCCGATGTGGATCAGGCTTTTCACGTCACCCAGCACGCCTTCGTGGATGGCGTCGACCAGCAGCGCCATGCGGGCATGCAGGGCCTGGGCTTCTTCCACGCTGGCTTCGGCGCCCACGCCGCGCTGGGCGGTGTGTTCGGCCGCGCGGCCTTCGGTGTTGTTGATCTTGGCGCCCGCAAGCAGTTCCGCCCGCTTGCCGACGAAATCGGTTGCCTGGGCCAGATCGGCCAGAATGGCTTCGACTGGCGCGGAAAGATGGGTCTTGGCCCAGTCAAAGCGAATCGGGCCACCGGGCAGATCGAGCGTGGTGGCATAGCGATCCAAGCGCGCGGCATCGTCAAACAGCGCGGCAAGAGTGGGCACCTCCAGCGTCTCCAGCGCGTGCCACAGCGTGGCCTGGTCCTGTGCTGCCATTGTCCTGGTGTCCTTTAACGGTTGCGGGGTCGCGCCCCTCATGCCCGCTTGCACACAATCTTCCAAGCGGGCGCGTGGCTCGACGAACGGATCGTGCAAACGTATTTGCCTGGGACTATGGCAGGTGCATTCCTTCTTGACGGATGCCCTTGCCCTCCACATGACCCAGCCGATGAACGACACGCCCGAACCCGCCAGCCCGACGGTGGAACAGCCCACGGCCCCGCAGCCCATTCCGGCCGCGCCGGCGAAGAAGCAGAAGAAGGAAGACAGCTTCCCGGTGTTCCTGGTGAAGCTGGTGCTGATCGTGGCGATCTTCCGCAGCTTCTTCTTCTCGCCTTTCAACATCCCGTCGGAATCGATGCTGCCCCGGCTGGAAAACGGCGATTACCTGCTGGCGGCCAAGTGGCCCTATGGGTTTTCCAAGTATTCCCTGCCGTTCAGCGTGCCGCTCTTGCCCAAGCGCATTTTCGCCGGCCAGCCCAATCGTGGTGACGTGGTGATCTTCAAGGCCCCGCCGGGCAACGACGTGGACTATATCAAGCGCGTCATCGGCGTGCCGGGCGATACCGTGCAGATGATCGGCGGGGTGCTGCACCTGAACGGCAAGGCCGTGCCCAAGGTGAAGATCGCCGATTTCGTGATCCGGGTTTCGGCCAACACCGAATGCATCTCACCCGATTTCGCGGTGACCGAGGCCGATGGCACGCAGACCTGCCACTATCCGCAATTCCAGGAAACCCTGCCCGGCGGCAAGACCTACAACGTGCTCGACCTGGGCTATCGCCCGCAGGACGATACGCCGCCGGTCGTCGTGCCCGCAGGCAAGCTGTTCCTGATGGGCGACAACCGCGACAACTCGATGGATAGCCGCTTCCCCGCCATCGAAGGCGGCGGCATCGGCCTGGTCCCGCAGGACAACCTGGTGGGCCGCGCCACCATCGTGATGTGGTCCACCGACGGGTCGGCCAACTGGTTCCTGCCCTGGACGTGGTTTACCGCGCTGCGCTGGAACCGCATCGGGGGCCTGTTCTGAGCACGCCCCTGTCCCCCGAGACCGCCGCCTTCCTGGCGGAATTGACCCAGGCGCCGGTGCAACAGCCGGCGCTTTGGCATGAAGCGCTCACCCACGGTTCGCTGGGCGAAAGCCGCGATTACCAGCGCCTGGAATTCCTGGGCGACCGGGTGCTTGGCCTGGCGATCGCCGATTGGCTGCACGAAGCGAGCGACGCTGCCGAAGGCAAGCTCTCGCAACGCCTCAATGCCCTGGTCAGCCGTGAAACCTGCGCCGACGTGGCCCGCACGCTGGGCGTGCCGACACATATCCGCCTGGGCAAGCAGGCGCGCGACGATGGCGGCGCCGACAGCGACAATATCCTGGGCGACGTGATGGAAGCCCTGATCGGCGCGCTGTTCCTGGAACGCGGCTTTCCCGCCGCGCGCGATTTCGTGCGCCGCTGCTGGGACAAGCCGATGCGGACCGGTGCCGGGCAGCGCAAGCATCCCAAGGCCGCCTTGCAGGAATGGGCGGCGGGCAACCGCCGCAAGCCGCCGGTCTATACCCTGGTCAGCCGCGACGGGCCCGACCATGCCGCAATTTTCACGGTGAGCGTGGAAGTGAAAGGCGTGGGCGAAGCACAGGCCCGCGGCAGCAGCAAGCAGGAAGCCGAAACGGCAGCCGCCCGCGATTTTCTCAAGCAGTTCGCCTGAACAAAGCCACACGCCCAATTCCCATATCCTGCGCTCGGCCATTGCGGCCGGGCGCGATGAGGTTCATCCTGTTTCCATGATCGATATCGTTTCCAACCCCGCCGAATCCGAACAATCCTGCGGCCTGGTGGCCGTGATCGGCGCGCCCAATGCCGGCAAGTCCACGCTCGTCAATGCCTTAGTCGGCCAGAAGGTGGCGATCGTTTCGGCCAAGGCGCAGACCACCCGCGCCCGCCTGATGGGCATTGCCCTGGAAGGCCCGGCGCAGATCATCCTGGCCGACACGCCGGGCCTGTTCGAGCCCAAGCGCCGGCTCGACCGCGCGATGGTCAACGCCGCCTGGGAAGGCGCAAGCGAGGCCGATGCCATCCTGCTGGTGGTGGACGCGCGCAAGAAGAAGCGCGAATACCTCGAACCGATCCTGGCTTCGCTGGCCGGACGGCCCGAACGCAAGTTCCTGGTGCTCAACAAGGTGGACGCCACCCCCAAGGAACCGCTGTTGGTCATGGCCGAGGAACTGAGCGGCGCCGGACAGTTCGACGAAGTGTTCTTCGTATCGGCGCTGACCGGCGATGGCGTAGCCGAACTGAAGACGCGGCTGGCCGGTCTGATGCCGCAGGGCCCCTGGCACTATCCCGAAGACCAGGTGTCCGACGCCTCGGAACGCCTGCTCGCCGCCGAAATCACGCGCGAGCAACTCTATCGCCAGTTGCACGACGAACTGCCCTATGACAGCGCGGTGCGCCCTGAAAGCTATCAGCACCGCCGCGATGGCTCGGTGGAAATTCACCAGCAGATCGTCATCGCGCGCGACAGCCAGCGCGGGATCGTGCTCGGCAAGGGTGGCGCCAAGCTCAAGGCCATCGGCGAAGCCGCGAGAAAAGAGTTGTCCGATCTTTTGGGTGCGAAGGTTCATCTCTTCCTCCACGTTAAGGTCGAAGAGAACTGGGCCGACAGCCGCGAAATCTACGAGGAAATCGGTCTCGACTGGGTGAAGTAATGGCGCTTGACCCGCCACCTGGGCTGGCGCAGCCTGAAGGGATGTTGACGGGATCCATGACCGTGTTTGACCGGACACCGCTGGGCGCTTTGGGCCTGGCTCTGCTGGTGGCCATGGTCCTGGCCTATTTGGGCGGGGCGCGTTTGCATGCCTGGCTGGAACGGACCGAAGCGGCCGCGCCAGGCACCGCCGCACCGGATCAGGGCATCCGGCGCAGCGACCAGGGGGCTGTTCTTTCAGGGGTTTTCGGGCTGCTCGCGCTGTTGATGGCGTTTGCCTTCAGCCTGGCGATCGGCCGTTACGAACATCGCCGCCAGTTGGCGCTCGACGAAGCCAACGCCTTTGGCACCATGGCCTCGCGCCTTGGCCTGCTGGACGAGGCGCAGCGCGCCCCGCTGGCGCGGCTGCTGGGCACATATGCGCGTGCCCGCGCCGAGGCCGGGCGCGTCCCCGACGATGCCGAATGGGAAGCCGCCGTGGGGCGGGCGGCAACGCTGGGCACCATGTTCGGCGATCACCTGATCGGCACCTTGCGGACCATGCCGCCCGACACGCGCGGGCCGGTGCTGGTTTCGGCCTGGAACAGCCTGGGGGACATCGCCACTGCCCGCCATGCCGAGCGCAGCGCGCGTCTTCCGGCCGAAGTCTTGATGCTGTTGGCGCTCTATTGCTGTGCCGGGGCAGGCATCCTGGGCTATGGCCCGGACGCATCCAGCCGCCGCCATGCGGCAGCCGCCCTTGCGCTTTTCGTGCTGCTTTGCGCAGCCTATGTCACCGTGCTCGATCTCGATCGCCCACGCGCTGGGGCCATCGTGGTCCCGCAGGGCGAACTTGATACCGTGGCAGCGGCCCTCCCCTGACGGAAACGTTGCACATGCGGGCCTTTGCGGTGTTTTTCCTGGTTGCGTTGGTGTTGCGTGCCCCATGGCTGGGCGATCCGCTGTTTCACGCCGACGAACAGTTCTACCTGCTGATGGGCGATCAACTGTGGCACGGTGTCCTGCCTTATGTGGACCTGTGGGATCGCAAGCCGCTGGGCCTGTTCCTGATCTATGCCGCAGCGCGGGCGCTGCCGGGCAACGGCGTGCTGGCCTACCAGATCATGGCCATCGCAGCGGCCGCCGCCACGGCCGTGGTGATCGCACGCTGCGCGCGGCATCTGGCGGGGCCCCGTGGCGCGATGCTGTCGGGCATGGCCTATCTGATCTACCTCATGGCGTTCAATTGCGGCATGGGCCAGGCGCCGGTGTTCTACAACCTGCCGATGATGCTGGCGGGGCTGATGGTGATCGATGCGATGGCCAGCGCGTGCGCGCCCGCACCCCAACCGGGGCAGGCTCCGGCCGATCCGGCGCTGTGGCGGCGCGGCTGCCTGGCCATGGCGTTGGTGGGCATTGCCCTGCAGATCAAGACCAGCGTGGTGATCGAGGGCATGGGCTTTGGCCTGATGCTGCTGTGGACTGCCTGGCGGGCCGGGTGGCGCTGGCCACGCATCGCCGCGGCCGGGCTTGCCTGGATCGGCCTGGCCCTGCTGCCCACGGTGATCATCTTTGCCGCCTATGCCGCCGACGGACAGGGACAGACGTTCTTTACGGCCAATTTCCTGTCGGTGCTCAATCGTGGCCAGGACTGGGCCGAAGCGTCCTTCCGCCTGTTCAAGGTGGCCATGGCACTCATTCCCTTTTACCTTGCCCTCGCACTGGGCTCGCGGATCGATCCGCAATGTTCGGGCAGTGCCGCGGCTCGGCGAGGCCTGTGCCTGTGGCTGGGGCTGTCCGTTGCCGGCTTCCTCGCGCCGGGCACCTGGTATGATCACTATGTCGCGCCGGTGCTTTTGCCGCTGGCCATCCTGGCCGCGCCGGTGCTTGACGGCACGTGCCGGCCCACCGGCTTTTTGCGGCGGGCCCTGTTCGTGGTGGGCTTGTGTGCGGGCCTGGGTGCAACGGCGGTGCAGGCGCACAAGTTTGGCACGACCAACGATCTGGATCGCGCGGCATCGATCATCCGGCCGCATATCGACGCGGGCCATTGCCTCTATGTCTACGAAGGCGACAGCGCGCTTTATAGCGCCACGGGATCGTGCCTGCCCACGCGCTTTGCCTTCCCCGCGCACTTGTCCACCCGGTTCGAGGAGGACGCGCTGGGCATCGACACGCGCACAGAAGTGCAGCGCATCATGGCGGCCCGCCCTGGTGCGGTGGTGATCGACGAATCGCCCCGTCCCTATGCTCCGAACTTGCGCACACGCGCCGTGGTGCTCGATGCACTGGCCCGCAACTATCGCCGAGTTACCACGCTGAAGCTCGGCACGCGCTCTTTCGGCCTTTTCGCCGCGCGCTGATACGCCATGGCGCCGCCCCGGCGGGGCAGCGGCTGCCACACGGCTGCGATATTTGCATTAAACGCGCCGCATGACGTTATAATGCGATAATAACGCCCACAGCCCTTGCCCTGCCAAATCCGACAATTTAGACTAATAATTATCTCTGAAAAAGTCGGAAATGAAAATGATCAAATTCGCAGGCAGACAACTACACCTGCCGCAGCAAAGATCTTTCGCCATAGAGCCATCGTTAGCCGGTGCGAATATTCATCATTTCAGACTTTTTCTTGAGTATTTCAGCATTGCGCTGATATTTCGCCTACTTCTCCTTGGCAATCCGCTGGTTCACGTTGACGAAGAGTTCTATCTCCTCGTGGCCGATCGATGGGCGCATGGGGCCGTGCCGTTCATCGACATCTGGGACCGCAAGCCGCTGGGCCTGTTTGCGCTCTATCGCCTGTTCCACGCGCTGCCAGGCGATCCGGTGATCGCCTATCAATTGGCGGGCATTGCCAGCACCGCAGCCGCGGCGCTGGTGGTCAGGCGGCTGGCGCTGGAACTGGCACCGCCACGCGGGGCTTGGCTCGCCGGGATGGTCTATGTCTGCGCGATGCCGGCATTCAACTGCGCCCTGGGCCAGTCGCCGGTGTTCTACAACCCGCTGGTGGCGCTGGCGGCCCTGCTGGTGCTGCGCAGCTGGCAGCAGGAAGACACGGCCGCGCTGCTCCGTCTGGGCGGCGTGGCGATGACGCTGATCGGCCTGGCCCTGCAGATCAAGTATGCGGCGGTGTTCGAAGGCATGGCGCTGGGGGTGTTGCTGCTGGCCCGCGGTTGGCACGCGCGCTGGCCCCTGCCCCGGCTGGCCGGCGCGGCGCTGCTGTGGTGCGGCCTTGCGCTCGCGCCGACGCTGGCGGCTTTCGCTGCCTATGCCCTGCAGGGGCAGGCCCACGCCTTCGTGTTCGCCAATTTCACCTCCGTGCTCGAACGCCTGCCCGATGGCGCCCCCAGTTGGCGCCGGCTGCTCAAGCTTTCGGCGGGGCTATCGCCCTTTGCGCTGGCCATCGCGTTCGATCCCTTGCGCCGTGCGGCGCGGGGCGATCTTATCCGGTCGCGCGCGCGCCGCGTGCTGGGCTGCTGGGCCGGGGCAGCGGTGCTCGGCTTCCTCGCGTTCGGCACCTGGTACGATCACTATGCCGGGCCCCTGCTCGCACCGCTGGCCGTCTTGGCGGCCCCGACGCTGGCGGCAGCGGTGCGCGGCGGCAAGCCGTGGCAGGCACGCTGGAGCGGGCGGTTCCTGCTGCTGGCCAGCGCGATCGGCGGCTTGGTGGTGATGGCTGGCGCGGTGGAGAACCATGGCACGGCAGACCAATACCATCGCGCCATCGCCTTGCTGCGCGCCAATGTGCACGGCGGCTGCTATTTCCAGTTCGACGGCGCGCCGGCGCTGTATCGCGGGGTGGATGCCTGCATCCCCACGCGCTTTGCCTTTCCCAACCATCTCAACACCTGGACCGAAGCTCCGGCGGTTGGTGCCGATCCGGCCACCGAAGTCGCGCGGATCATGGCCGCGCGCCCGGATGTGGTGCAGGTTTCCGAAGCCAGCGAGGAAGACCTTTACCTGCCCAATAGACAAACGCGCACGATCGTGAACCAGGCCCTGGCCCGCGACTATGTGCGCTTTGCCGAAATGACATTGGGGAACGAGCGCTACGGCCTCTACCGCCCGCGCTGATCGGTTGGCAGGCCGGCTGAAACCAGCAGGCCTGCCAACCGCATGATCATTCCGCTGCGGCCTTCTTCTTGGCCGGCGCTTTCTTGGCAGCAGGCGCCTTCTTGGCCGCCGGTTCCTTCTTCGCGGCGGCGGCCTTCTTGGGCGCTGCCTTTTTCGCCGGCGCCTTCTTGCCCTTGGCCGGCCCCTTCGCCGCGCGCTCGTCGATCAGGGCGATCGCTTCGGCGGGCGTCAGGCTTTCGGGCTGCTTGTCGCGCGGCAGCGTGGCGTTGGTCGTGCCATCGGTGACATAGGGGCCATAGCGCCCGGCCATCAGCTTGATTTCCCCACCTGAAGTCGGGTGCGGGCCAAAGGTCTTGAGCGGTTCGGCCGCCGCGCGCGAACCCCGCGCGCCGGCGCCGCTGGCCGCCTCGGCCAGGCGCACCACCGCCGCGTTCATGCCGGTGTCGAACACCTCTGCCGTCGACTTGAGGCGGGCATACTTGCCATCGTGCGCCAGATAGGGGCCATAGCGCCCGATCGAGGCGGTGATCGGCTTGCCGCTTTCCGGGTGCACGCCCACTTCGCGCGGCAGGTTGAGCAGCTTGAGCGCCCATTCCAGGTCGAGTTCGGGAATGTCCTTGGGGATCGAGGCGCGCTTGGCCTCCTTGCCCTCGCCAAGCTGGATATAGGGGCCAAAGCGCCCGGTGCGCCGCGTCACTTCCAGCCCGGTTTCGGGGTCCTTGCCCAGCGCGGCATCCTCGCCCTCGCCGCCATCGCCCTCGCCGCCCGGCTGGGCGAACTTGCGGGTGAACTTGCACTCGGGATAGTTGGAGCACGCCACGAACGCGCCATAGCGGCCACCGCGCAGCGCCAGGCGGCCGTTGCCGCACTTGGGGCACTCGCGCGGATCGTGCCCGTCGGCACGCGGCGGGAAGAGATAATCTTCCAGGAAGACGTCGAGCTCAGCGGTCACCTCGCTGGGCTTCTTCTCCATCACCTCGTCAGACTTGGGTTTGAAATCGCGCCAGAATTCGGCCAGCACCTGCTTCCACGCGGCGCGGCCGCCGGAAACGTCGTCCAGCTCGTCTTCCATGCCCGCGGTGAATTCATAGGCGACATAGCGCTCGAAGAAGCGTTCGAGGAACGCGGTGAGCATGCGCCCGCTTTCCTCGGCAAAGAAGCGGTTCTTCTCGATCCGCACATAGGCGCGGTCTTTCAGCACCTGAAGCGTGGCGGCATAAGTGGAAGGCCGGCCGATGCCGAGTTCTTCCAGGCGCTTGACTAGGCTCGCTTCGGAATAGCGCGGCGGCGGCTGGGTGAAGTGCTGGGTGGCATCGACGCCGTGCTTCTTCGGGCAATCGCCCTTGTTCATGATCGGCAGCAGGTTGCTGTCGTCATCCTCGGCATCGGGCTTCTGGTCGCGCCCTTCCTCGTAGACCGCGAGGAAGCCGGGGAACTTCACCACTTGGCCGGTGGCGCGCAGCTCGTGCTTGCCGGTGCCTTCGCGCAGGGTCACGGTGGTGCGCTCGATGGCAGCGGATGCCATCTGGCTGGCCAGCGCGCGCTTCCAGATCAGGTCGTAGAGCCGCGCCTCATCGCCGCTGCCATAGTGGTCGCGGGTGAAATCGGTCGGGCGGATGGCCTCGTGCGCTTCCTGGGCGTTCTTGGCCTTGGTTTCATAAATGCGCGGCTTTTCGGGCAGGAAATGGCCGTTGTAGCGATCGGAAATCGCCCGGCGCGCGGCGTCGATGGCGCTCGGGTCCATCTGGACGCCATCGGTACGCATATAAGTGATGGCACCCGCTTCATAGAGCGTCTGCGCCACGCGCATGGTGTGGCTGGCCGAAAAGCCCAGCTTGCGCGCGGCTTCCTGCTGCAGGGTAGAAGTTGTGAACGGGGGCGAGGGATTGCGCCGGGTGGGCCGCACATCCACCTCTTCCACCCGGAAATTGCCCGCTTCCACCACGGCCTTGGCGGCCATGGCGCTGCCTTCGTCGCCCAGCGACAGACGGTCGAGCTTGTTGCCATCGAACTTGACCAACCGCGCCACAAAGGGCGTGCCGTCATGCTCCATGCGCGCGGCAACAGACCAGTATTCCTGCGCCTTGAACGTCTCGATCTCGCGCTCGCGCTGCACGATCAGACGCAGCGCCACCGATTGCACGCGCCCGGCAGACTTGGCCCCTGGCAGCTTGCGCCACAGCACGGGCGAAAGCGTGAAGCCAAACAAATAGTCCAGTGCGCGGCGCGCCAGATAGGCGTCGATCAGGTCCTGGTCCAGCTCGCGCGGGGCCTTCATCGCCGTGGTCACCGCCAGCTTGGTGATGGCGTTGAACGTCACGCGAGACACATTCTTGGGCAGCGCGCGGCGCTTGGCCAGCAGTTCGCGCACGTGCCAGGAAATCGCCTCGCCCTCGCGATCAGGGTCGGTTGCCAGGATCAGGCCATCAGCCTCCTTGGCGGCGTCGGTGATCGCCTTCACCCGCGATTGCTTGTCGCCGTAGAGCTCCCAATCCATGGCAAAGTCTTCATCCGGGCGCACGGACCCGTCCTTGACCGGCAAGTCGCGGATGTGGCCGTAAGAGGCCAGGACCTTGAAGCCGGGGCCAAGGTACTTCTCGATGGTCTTGGCCTTGGCCGGGGATTCTACAATGACAAGCTGCATGGCGACTGGCAAAACGTCCTTACGCGTATACGTGCGTACGAGGGTGGGAGCGGTTGGACGGCGGCGTCAAGCCCCCGATCTTCCGGCCTCCGATTTTCAGGAAGGGTTCAGGCAAGCGATACGCGCCCTCCGGCATGGCGGACCAGGCGCCCGGCCAGTTCCAGTTCGATCAGCGCCAGTTGCACCGATCCGGCCGGTGCGCCGCTCAGGCGCACCAGTTCGTCCACCGGCACTGGCGCCGTGCCCAGCAGGGCAATGATATCGGCCGGGTCGTCGTTCGTCGCAGCGCCACTATCAAAAGCCGCCGGCGCGGGCGGCTCGTGGAACGTGGAGCGCGGGGTACCGGTGAAGCTCTCCACCAGTTCGATCACGTCGGCCGGGCTCTGCACCAGGATCGCGCCTTCGCGGATCAACTGGTTGCACCCCTGGCTGCGCGTATCGAGCGGCGAGCCGGGAATGGCCATGATCTCGCGTCCCGCCTCTGCCGCCAGCCGCGCAGTGATCAGCGAACCGGATTTGGGCGCGGCTTCGACCACCACGGTGCCCGCGCAAAGCCCGGCGATGATGCGGTTGCGGCGGGGAAAGTGGCGCGCCTGCGGCTCGGTGCCCGGCGGCATTTCCGCCAGCAGTATGCCTTGCGCCACGATCTGCGCCTGAAGATCGGCGTTTTCGGGCGGATAAACGCTGTCGAGACCGCCCGCGATCACCCCGATGGTGCCACCACCGCCCGCCGCCGCCCCCGGCAGCAGCGCGCCCTTGTGCGCGGCCGCATCCACCCCTCGCGCCAGGCCCGAAACCACGGCAAAGCCGGCCGCCGCCAGCGCCGCGCCGAATTCGCGCGCCAGGCGCATCGCCCCGGCCGAGGCATTGCGCGCGCCCACCAAGGCGACCGCGGGCCGGGCCAGCAAAGCTGCATCGCCCTGCATCGTCAGGATCGGCGGCGGCGTGTCGGTCTGCGCCAGCAGTGCGGGATATTGCGGCGAATCGTGAAAGAGATAGCGGCCGCCCAGCGCCCGCACCTTGGCCGCTTCAGCCGCGATGCGCGGCGCTTCTGCCGGGCGATAGGGCGCACCGCCGCGCGCCGCCAAGCCCGGCAATGCCTCGATTGCGGCGGCCGCCGTGCCAAAGCGGCGCAGCAACTGGTAATAGGAAACCGGGCCCACGTTGGGCGAGCGCAGCAGGCGCAGCCGGGCCAGCGCCTCGTCGGACGAAAGCGACGGCACCGCCGTTTCGCCCCCACCGGCCATCAGGCGGCGCCCTCCCCCTCGGCCTTCTTGCCACCAACACGCGGTTCGGTGCCAGCGAGCAGGCGGCCGATATTGGCGCGATGCAGGAACACGACCAGCGCCGCGATCACCGCCAGCACCACGGCATACTCGGCATGGCCCGTGGCCAGCGCCGCCAGTGGCGCCGCCACGGCGGCCGACATGCCGCCAACCGACGAAATCCGCGTCGCCGCCAGCATCCCCAGCCAAACCACCGCATAAGCCAGGCCGATCGGCCAGGCGAGGCCCAGCGCCACGCCCATCGTGGTGGCCACGCCCTTGCCGCCCTTGAAGCGCAGCCACACCGGGAAGCAGTGCCCCAGCACCGCCGCCAGCGCCACCAGCCCTTCGCTGCCCGGCGCAAGGGCGCGGGCCAGCCACACCGCCACGCTGCCCTTGAGCAGGTCGAGCAGCAACGTGCCCGCTGCCAGCCCCTTGCGCCCGGTGCGCAACACGTTGGTGGCGCCGATATTGCCCGAACCAATGGCGCGCAGATCCCCCGCCCCGGTCAAGCGGGTAAGGATCAGGCCGAACGGGATCGAACCGAGCAGATAGCCCAGAATGCAGGCGGGAAGGATGAGATCATGGGTCACGCCTGCGCTCTTAGCGAGGCTTGCGCACAATCGAAAGGTGGCACGCTCTCCCTTTTTACCACCACTCTCGTTATAAGCCCGGCGATGACCGCACCTGCCCCCGATGCTCCCTCCGTTCCGGCCGATGCGCCGATCCTGCTGTTCGATTCCGGCGTGGGCGGGCTTTCGGTGCTGGCCAAGGTGCGGCGCGTGCTGCCGCAAGCGCCGGTGATCTATGTCGCCGACAATGCAGGCTTGCCTTATGGCACCAAGACCGAGGCGCAGATCGCGGCGCGGGTTTCGGGCCTGCTGGGCCGATTGACCGAGCGGCTGCGCCCACGCCTGGTCTGCATTGCCTGCAACACCGCCTCCACCATCGCGCTCGCCTCGGTGCGCGAAGTGCTCGAAGTTCCGATCGTGGGCACGGTGCCGGCGATCAAGCCCGCCGCCGCAATGACGCAGACCGGGGTGATCGGCCTGCTCGGTACGCAAGCCACGATCCGCCAGGGCTATGTCGATCGCCTCGAGGCGGAATTTGCCGCCGACAAGCGCCTGCTGCGCCATGGCGCGCCCGAACTCGTGGCTGCGGCCGAAGCGCAGCTGCGCGGCCACGCAGCCGATCCGGCCGTGTTTGCGCGGGCGGCCCAGGCGCTGCGCGACCAGCCGGGCGGCGAAGCGATCGACACCGTCGTGCTGGCTTGCACGCATTTTCCCCTGGTGGAGGCGGAACTGGCCACCGCCTTTGGGCCGGGCGTGCGCTTCATCGATGGTTCGGACGGCATCGCCCGGCGCATCGCCTTCCTCACCCAAGGGCAGGATTTTGCGCGCAGCATGCCCGATCTGGCGCTGTTCACCCGGCTGGACGAGGCCGTGGCAGACCTGGCGCCGACTCTCGCCGCGCATGGCCTGGATCGCACCGGCAAGGCATGAACACGTGCTGCCTAGGTGGGTCAATTTGCCATATTGGCCCAAAGTGCAATCTGTTCGATCACACAAAGCGCAAAAGTCACTTGGCAAGGCTTTGTCGCGGGGAGTAGAAGCGGCCCGCATCCGCGACAAAAGCCTGTTGGGAGAGAGGCGAGCGGACGTGCGCAAAACGATGTGGCAATAGCCGACCCGGACCTTCACGCCTGGGAGGCAATTGTTGCGATAAGACAAAGACGCGGCCGCCCGGCCATGCTTCACCCCGAAGCGATCCGGGCCCAGCCGGTCAGCTGCAGGAACGAAGGAGCAGCAAGCAGTGAACTACGACCAGATTTTTGATGCTGCCATCGATCGCCTGCATTCCGAAGGTCGTTATCGCGTTTTCATCGACATCCTGCGCAACAAGGGGGCCTACCCCAATGCGCGCTGCTTTGCCGGCCACAATGGCCCCAAGCCGATCACGGTGTGGTGCTCCAACGATTACCTGGCCATGGGGCAGCACCCCAAGGTCATCGCCGCCATGGAAGAAGCGCTGCACGACGTGGGCGCCGGTTCCGGCGGCACGCGCAACATCGGCGGCAACACGCACTATCACGTCGATCTGGAAGCCGAACTGGCCGACCTGCACGGCAAGGATGGCGCGCTGCTGTTCACCTCGGGCTATGTCTCGAACGACGCCACGCTGTCCACGCTGGCCAAGGTCCTGCCGGGCTGCGTGATCTT
Organism: Novosphingobium rhizosphaerae; assembly: GCF_050920675.1. Taxonomy (NCBI): domain Bacteria; kingdom Pseudomonadati; phylum Pseudomonadota; class Alphaproteobacteria; order Sphingomonadales; family Sphingomonadaceae; genus Novosphingobium; species Novosphingobium rhizosphaerae. The sequence goes on along the minus strand of NZ_CP137861.1, from coordinate 2,853,779 downwards.
TTCCGACGAGTTGAACCATGCCAGCATGATTGCCGGCATCCGCAATTCCGGCGCGGAAAAGCGCGTGTTCCGTCATAACGACGTCGAACACCTCGAACAACTCCTGGCCGAAACCGACCCGGCGCTGCCCAAGCTGATTGCCTTCGAAAGCGTCTATTCGATGGATGGCGACGTGGCCCCGATCCACGCCATCTGCGACCTGGCCGAAAAGTACAACGCCCTCACCTACATCGACGAAGTGCACGCCGTGGGCATGTATGGCCCGCGCGGCGGCGGCATCACCGATCGCGACGAGGCGGCCCACCGCATCGACATCATCGAAGGCACGCTGGGCAAGGCGTTCGGCGTGATGGGCGGCTATATCGCGGCCGACACGCGGATCATCGACGTGATCCGCTCTTATGCGCCGGGCTTCATCTTCACCACGTCGCTCTCGCCGGTGCTGGTGGCCGGCGTGCTCGCCTCGGTCCGCCATCTCAAGGCTTCAAGCGAGGAGCGCGAGGCGCAGCAGGCTGCTGCAACCACGCTCAAGCAGTTGTTCCGCGACGCCGGCCTGCCGGTGATGAACAGCACCACGCATATCGTCCCGCTGATGGTGGGCGATCCGGTGCGCGCCAAGAAGGTGTCCGACATCCTGCTGGCCGAATACGGCGTCTATGTGCAGCCGATCAATTTCCCCACCGTGCCGCGCGGCACGGAGCGCCTGCGCTTCACGCCCGGTCCCGCCCATACCGAAGCCATGATGCAGGACCTGACCCGCGCCCTGGTGGAAATCTGGGAACGGCTCGACCTGGAAATGGCCGAACGCCAGGCTGCCTGATCGCCTGATCGCCTTCCGACAAAAAGGAAAAGGCCCCCGGACAGCAATCCGGGGGCCTTTTGCTTGTCTGAAATCCCGCGCCTTTCCAGAGGCGGAGTTCGGGGGTGGTGGAAGCTCCACCACCCCACGCGATCAGAACCGGTCGGCGTTCATCACCTTGGTCCAGGCCGCGCCGAAATCGCGCACGAACTGTTCCTTGGCATCGTCCATGGCATAGGCTTCGGCCACGGCGCGCAGTTCGGAGTTCGAGCCGAAGATCAGATCGACGCTCGTGGCCGTCCAGCGCGGCTTGCCGGTGGTGCGATCGGCGCCTTCATAGAGGCCGGGCGCCTTGTCGGACTTCTTCCACGCCGTGCCCATGTCGAGCAGGTTGACGAAGAAATCGTTGCTCAAGGTGCCGGGCTTGGCCGTCAGCACGCCGTTGGGCGAATGGCCGGTATTGGCATCGAGCGCACGCATGCCGCCCACCAGCACGGTCAGTTCCGGCACGCTCAGGCCCAGCATGTCGGCCTTGTCCACCATGGCTTCGGCCGGGCCCTGCCAATTGGCCGGCGCGTCGTAATAGTTGCGGAACGGATCGGCCACGGGTTCGAGCACGGCAAAGCTGGCCGGATCGGTCTGCGCCTGGGTGGCATCGACACGGCCGGGCGTGAACGGCAGGTCAAGCTTCACGCCACCCTTCGCGGCCGCCTGCTCCACCGCAGCATTGCCGCCCAGCACGATGAGATCGGCCAGGCTCACTTTCTTGCCGCCCGGCGCGCTCTTGTTGAAGCCCGCCTGGATCGCGCCCAGCTTGGCCAGCACCGCATCGAGTTCGGCCGGATCGTTCACCGCCCAGCTCTTTTCCGGGTTCAGGCGGATGCGCGCGCCATTGGCCCCGCCACGCATGTCGGTGCTGCGGAACGTGCTGGCCGAAGCCCATGCGGCGCGGATCAGCTCGCGCTGCGTGAGGCCGCTCGCCAGGATCTGCGCCTTGAGGGTGGCCACGTCACCGGCATCGATCGCCGCATAGTCCGCCTTGGGCAGCGGGTCCTGCCACAGGAAGCTCTGCGCCGGCACGTCGGGCCCGATGTAGCGCGCCTTTGGCCCCATGTCGCGGTGGGTCAGCTTGAACCAGGCGCGGGCAAAGGCATCGGCAAAGGCCTGCGGATCCTTACGGAATTTGAGGGCTATGGCGCGGAACGCGGGGTCTTCCTTGACCGCGATATCGGTGGTGAACATCATCGGCGCATGGGTCACGCCCGCCACGTGGGCATCGGGCACGATCTGCACGTCCTTGGCGTTCTTGGGCGTCCACTGCTTGGCGCCGGCCGGGCTGGTGGTGAGCACCCAATCGAACTGGAACAGGTTATCCAGGTATTGCGTGGTGAACGCGATCGGGTTGGCCGACCAGGCACCTTCCAGCCCGCTGGTCACGGTGTCTTCGGCGTTGCCCTTGCCACACTTGTTCTTCCAGCCGATGCCCTGGTCCTCGATGCTGCCGCCAGCCGGCTGCGGCCCGGTGCATTCCTCGGGCTTGTGCGCGCCATGCGCCTTGCCGAAAGTGTGGCCGCCGGCGATCAGGGCCACGGTTTCCTCGTCGTTCATTGCCATGCGGCCGAACGCGCGGCGAATGTCGGCCGCCGCCGCGATGGGATCGGGATTGCCGCCCGGCCCTTCTGGGTTCACATAGATCAGGCCCATCTGCACGGCGGCAAGCGGCCCTTTCAGCTGCCCATTGGCACCGATGCGCGTCTTGGCGCCATCCAGCCACTTCTTCTCGCTGCCCCAGAACACCATGTCCGGCTCCCACGCGTCGACACGGCCGCCGGCAAAGCCCAGGGTCTTGAAGCCCATCTGCTCCAGCGCGACATTGCCGGTCAACACCATGAGATCGCCCCACGAGATGGCGCGGCCATACTTCTGCTTGATCGGCCAGAGCAGGCGGCGCGCCTTGTCGAGATTGGCGTTGTCGGGCCAGGAATTCTGCGGATCGAACCGCTGCTCGCCGCCGGCCGAACCACCGCGCCCATCCACCGTGCGATAAGTGCCGGCACTGTGCCAGGCCATGCGGATGAAGAACGGCCCGTAGCTGCCATAATCGGCCGGCCACCAAGGCTGCGAGGTGGTAAGCACCTTGGCGATGTCAGCCTTCACGGCTGCCAGATCGAGCGCCTTGAACGCCGCAGCATAATCGAAATCGGCACCATAAGGATTCGACTTCACGTCATTCTGGCGCAAGGGCGACAGGTCGAGCCGGTTGGGCCACCAATCCTTGTTGGTGGTGGCGGTTTCCGGCGTTGAGGGCGCTGTAGCGGCCACGGTGGGCGCGGTGCCCGTTTCGGCCTGCGCGGCGGATATGGACCATGGGGCAATCATGGCGAACGCCAAGGCGCCCAGCGGACGATGAATGCGACGCATTGCAACAATCTCCTGCATCAATTTAGGACAAGAAAAGGCGTTGCCGCAGACACGAGAGCCTGCAGCCTGAATTGTTTCTGGATCTTTTCCAAAAGGCACGACGAGAGGCACCTTCCGGGCAAATCAAGCCCGGCGATCTTGGCACCGTGTTCAACAGGTTTTCAGATCATGTCAGTATGACAATGCCGCTGCGTTCTCCCTTCATCCCGTGTTCAGTCAGCGTTGTTTCGCAAATCATGAACAAGAGGAAACGCATTTATCCGGTCACAAAGATTGCCGGAATCGATCATGCGACGGACGGTGGGAACCGAGCCGGAATGGGTGCGTTGCAACGCGCGAGCGGTGCCGTATGTTGCAAATGCTTACTGCAGCATTGCACCAAGGGGCATGGTGTAACATCGGCGCAACACCCTGGCAAACCCTTGATCAAATTGGCGCAAAATGGTTGCATTGCGATACGCATCACGCAAACTTGGTAGCACTTGCAACAAACGGGGGCTTTATGGCCGCGACTTCTTTTTCGCAGCGCCGCATGCGGGCATTGGCCGCAACGGCGTCGGTGTTCCTTCCATTGGTGATGGCTGGCGGGGCATATGCCCAGTCTGCCGACGCCCAATCCGGTGCTGCTGCAGCGGCCCCCGCCCCTGCCACCACCGCCCCGGCCGATGACAATCAGTCCGAAATCGTCGTAACTGGTTCGCGCATCACCCGCGCGCCAATCACCGACCAGCCGGTTGCCACGCTGAGCAGTGAACTGATCGAACAGCGCGGTTTCACCAACGTGGGCCAGGCGCTGCAGCAATTGCCGGGCTTTGGCGTGCCGGGCAACAGCGTGGCGGGTGATCAGGGCAGCTTCGGTGCCGGCCAGACCTTTGCCAACCTCTACAACCTGGGTTCGCAGCGGACGCTGACGCTCGTCAATGGCATGCGCTTCGTCAGCCCGGCCAGCACCTCGATCTTCGGCGCAGTGGCGGGCAGCCCGGTCGATCTCGGCCAGATCGCGCCCAGCCTGGTCGATCACATTGAAGTAGTCTCGGTCGGCGGCGCGCCGATCTACGGTTCCGACGCCATCGCGGGCACCGTGAACGTGTTGCTCAAGAAGAACTATGACGGCTTCGAAGCGACCGGCTCCTATGGTCTTTCGAAGTATGGTGACGGGCAGGATTACAACGTCTCGCTGCTCGCCGGCAAGAATTTCGCCGAAGGGCGCGGCAATATTACCGCCAACTTCTATTACGACCACCAGAACGGCATCACCGGCGCCCAACGGCCCAACACGTATGGCGGTTCGGCTCCGTTCTTCGGCACGTCGACCGGCGATGCCAGCTATGCCTACCAGCTCTACACGCGCGGCCGTCACTACAACGTCTTTACCAACACCGGCATGCCGATGGTGGATGACTATTACGCCGTGCTGGGTAAAAAGGCTGCGGCGGGCATCACCGATGCACTTGGCCGCACCCTGGTCTTCAACAAGGCCGGCCAGCTCGTTCCGTTCAAGAACGGCCAAGCGACCGGCAGCGCGATCTACCAGTCGGGCGGTGACGGGTTCGCCATCGGCGATTACAGCAACTTCCTTGTCGCGTCTGAACGCTATCAGGGCACGATCCTGGCGCATTACGACATCAGTGACAGCATCCGCTTCAACGGCGAAGTTTGGTTCAGCCGCAACTATGCCTCCAACACCGTCGGCCAGCCGTTCTACAACTACTACGGTTTTGGCGATGCCGGTGACGCGAACGGCAACCTGATCATCAATACGGCCAACCCGTATCTCAGCGCCGCCGACCGTGCCACGATCGTCAGCAACCTTGCTGCGGCAGGCGCAGACACCAGCAAGTTCTACATGGCGCGGGCGAACACCGATCTTTCGACCGGTTCGTTCCGCACCAGCAACGACCTGCTGCGCTTCGTGGGTGGCGTGACCGGCGACATCGAGGCTGGCGAACGCAAGTTTACCTGGGAAATCAACGGGACCTACGGCCGCACCATTTCGCGCACCACGTCGCGCGAGATCGTAACGCAGAATTTCTTCAACGCGATCGATGCCACCACCGACGGCAGCGGCAACATCATTTGCCGTCCTGGCTATACCAACGCCGCGATCGCCACGGGCAGCGCCACGTGCGCGCCGCTCAACATCTTCGGCAACGGCAACGCCAGCCAGGCTGCGCTCGACTACATCACGACGCAGGCCACCACGCGCCAGATCAACAAGCAGTCCGACATCATTGCCGACATCAAGGGCGACCTGTTCAAGCTGCCGGGCGGCTTTGCCAAGTTCGTGCTGGGCTACGAACACCGTTATGAAAGCGCCAGCTTTGATCCGGGCGCGTTCTATTACGGCCAGGACAACGGAGATGGCGCCCGCACGCAATACGGGAATTCGATTCCGATCGACCCGGTCGCGGGCAGCTACAACACCAACGAAGGCTTCGGCGAACTCAGCCTGCCGCTCGTCGCCCCCGACAATGCCGTGCCTGCAGTCTATCGCCTCGAAGTCAACGCTGCCGGCCGTTACGTGAAGAACAGCATCGCCGGTGGTTTCTGGACCTATACCGGGGGCGCCACGTATGCGCCGGTCAAGGACCTGACCTTGCGCGGTAACTACACCCGCTCCTTCCGCGCGCCTGCGATCACCGAACTGTTCGCACCAGTCGGGTCGATTTTCGACACCGCCAACGACCCCTGCGACAAGCGCTACATCAACCAGGGCCCCAACCCTTCGCGTCGTGCTGCCAATTGTGCCGCTGCCGGCATTCCAGCCAACTTCACCTCCAACGTCGTTGACTATACCGCGCAGGGCACCTCGGGTGGCAATCCGAAGCTGCAGAACGAAGTTGCCAACAGCTGGACCGTGGGCGGTGTGTTGCAACCCTCGTTCCTGCCTGGCCTCACTGTCACCAGCGACTATGTGAACATCAAGATCAAGAACGAGATCGCGACGCTCAGCCTGACCGATCTGATGAACGCATGCTATGACTCGGCATCGGGCAGCAGCTCTTACTGCAACTCTTTCACGCGCGATGCGGACGGCCAAGTCACCAACTTTGCCGAAGGCAACTACAACATCGGCCTGGAAGTGTTCCGGGCACTGCAGACTTCGGCCAAATGGAATCTGCCGCTTAGCCGCTTCGGCCTGCCCACCTCGGCTGGTCAGCTGATGTTCGACTTCAACTACCTGCACACCTTCCGCCACTACTACCAGATCGGCGAAGGCGACTTCACCAACACGGTGGGCGGTGTGAGCGAGCCGACCGATAACTTCACCGCCTCGGCAACTTATGCCAAGCGGACGTTCAACTGGATGTGGCAGGCCACTTACTATGGCCCGTCGCGCGTTGCGGTAAACTCGCCCGACACGGTCTACCAATATCCCCGCATTGGCGCCTACGTGCTGTTCAACACGGCCATCGGCTTCAACGTGCAAGATCGGTTCAGCCTGCGCCTCAACGTCAACAACGTGTTCAACCGCAGCGTGCCCTTCCCCTACTACCTGGGTACTGGCGGTGCGACCCGCTACTTCGACGCCATCATGGGCCGCTACATGCGGATCACGGCCGGCGTGAAGTTCTGATCAAGGTGTTGCGTGGCGGTTCAGGCCGCCACGCGCGTCGAACGTTTGCCAGGGCCATCCGCGCCCCGGCAGCTGGCCAAGAAAAAGGCCCCGCCGATCGGATCGGCGGGGCCTTTTCTCTGGGTTGCGACCCGATTGGACTCGGGATGTGCGGCTGTTCTATCGATTGTCAGATGACGAAAAGATGAACCGGCGGACGCAAGTGGTCCGCCGGTTCATCGTTTCAGCGCAGCGACACCACGTTGTCGCTCAGGCGCTGGCCACGGCGGCTGCCGTTGTACTGGCTGGCCATCGGCTCGTCCGACACGGTGTAGGTTTCCACCGCTTCGAAGCCGTTGAACGCGGTCTTCATCGCCGCGCCATAGGCGCCGAGCATGCCGATCTCGATGTAGTCGCCGGCACGGACATCACCGGGCAGCGGGAACGGCCCTTCCATATAGTCCATGTCGTCGCACGTCGGCCCGTAGAAGCTGAAGTCCTGCGCTTCGGCAGAGCCATCAGCATCGTTGTCCGCCTCGCGCAGCAGGCGCACGGGGAAGCGCCAGCCGACGTGGGCCGCATCGAACAGCGCGCCATAGGCGCCGTCGTTGATGAACAGCTCGTTCTCACGACGCTTTTCCACGCGCACGATGATCGAGTTGTATTCCGCGCAGAGCGCACGGCCCGGTTCGCACCACAGCTCGGCCGAGTAGGACACCGGCAGCGATTCATAAGTGCGGTCGATCAGCGCGAAGTAATCTTCGAGCGGGGGCGGTTCCATGCCCGGATAGACCGAGGGGAAGCCCCCGCCGACATCGATGATGTCCACCGTGACGGCGGCATCGACGATCGCTGCGCGGGCCTTTTCCAGGGCCAGGACATAGGCATGCGGGCTCATCGCCTGGCTGCCCACGTGGAAGCACACGCCCAGGCAATCAGCCAGCTGGCGGGTCTGCTGCAGCAGTTCGCGCGCATCAACCAGATCGCAGCCGAACTTGGAGGCCAAGCTCAGTTCCGAATGTTCCGACGAGACGCGCAGGCGCACGCAAAGCGTCAGATCGCTCGCGCCATCGGTGGCTTCGCGGATCTTTTCGAGTTCGTCGAGCGAATCGAGGCTGAAGGTGCGAACGCCGAACTCGTGATAGGCCTGCGCGATGGCGCGGGGGGCCTTGACCGGGTGCATGAAGCACAGCGTCGCTTGCGGAAGCGTGGCGCGCACCAGCTTCACCTCGGCAATCGAGGCAACATCATAGTGCGTGACGCCGGCATCCCAGAGGATGCGCAGCAGGTCTGGAGAGGGATTCGCTTTGACAGCATAGAGCGACTTGCCCGGAAACTTCTCGACAAAGAAGCGGGCGGCGCGCGCAGCTGCATGCGGGCGGTTCAGAATGGCGGGTTGGTCAGGCGCGGTGGCGCGAACTACAGCCCGTGCATCAGGATGAATGTGCAACTCAAGGGACCCCCAAACGGAACGTGGAACGAAAGCTGCCTTGCGGTTTGGAAGTCCCCATGGGGCAGCGAGGAAGCGCTAAATAAGCCGAAGGGGGCGAACTTCAAGCGAAAAAATCCCCCTTTCACAAATCTGTCACACACCGGGCCACGGGCTGGCGCACGCACGCCCCCGGCGGGCGCACAATGCGCGCAGCAATATGGCAGCAAGCATATGATAAATTTGATTAACTCAGGCGGTCACGGAAATCTTCGTAGGCAAACTTGCGGATCCGATCGAGCTGATCGGTGTTGCTGTCCCACAGCCAGATCGATGGCAAAGGCACGCCGTTGAACGTGGTAGTCTTGACCATCGAATAGTGCGCCTGGTCCAGGAACGCGAACCGCGTGCCTGGCTCGGCTGCCGCGGGCAGGCGATAGTCCCCGATCACGTCGCCCGCGAGGCACGATGGCCCACCCAGCCGCACCGGGGCATCCCCTGCCCCGTCCTCATAGTCATCGATCGGCAGTTCGCCCAGCATCGCCGGACGATAGGGCGCCTCGATCACATCGGGCATGTGGCAGGTGGCCGAAATGTCGGTGATGGCAATGTCCATCCCGTTCCAGTGGCGATCGAGTACGGTGCCGACCAGGATCCCGGCATCGAGCGCCACGGCCTCGCCCGGCTCCAGATAGAGCTCGCAGCCAGTCTGCGCCTTCACGTCGCGCAGGAAGGCGACCAGTTCGTCGCGCTGGTAATCGGCGCGGGTCACGTGGTGCCCGCCGCCAAAGTTCAGCCACTTGAGCTGGCCCAGGAACGGCGCGATGCGCGGGGCAAGCGAATCCCAGGTGCGACGCAGCGGTTCGAAATCCTGCTCGCACAGGGTGTGGAAGTGCAGGCCGGAAACACCCTCGAGATGTTCGGGGCGCAGTTGGTCCACCGGAAAGCCCAGGCGCGAATGCGGGGCGCACGGGTCATAGCGCGGGACTTCGCCTTCCTGGTGCAGCGGATTGATGCGCAGCCCCACGTCGAACGCATGGCCGGCGGCCCGCGCCGCCTCCAGCACGGGCTTGAACCGCGCGATCTGGAACGGCGAATTGAAGATCACATGGTCCGAAAGCGCGCAGATCTCGGGCAGGTCTTCGGCCTTGTAGGCCGCGCAGTAGGTCGCGATCTCGCCCTGGTAGTGCTCGTCCGCCAGCTTGGCTTCCCACAGGCCCGAGGTGCACACGCCATCGAGGTATTCGCCCACCACCGGGGCCACCTGCCACATCGAAAAAGCCTTGAGCGCGGCCAGCACCTTGATCCCGGCGCGGTCGCGGATATCGGCCAGCGTAGCCAGGTTGCGCCGCAGCGCCTGGACATCGACGACGAAGGCGGGGCTATCGACGCGCGACAGGTCGAAATGGGCAAAGGCGCCCGGATCGCCGGCTCTGGTTTCCATCGGTGGGGCCTTTCTGAGGGCTTGGGGCATGGCTTCCACCACCCCCAACCCCCTCCTCTGAAGAGGAGGGGGCTATCGGTATCTTGCTCCCCCTCCTCTTCAGAGGAGGGGGTTGGGGGGTGGTGGGGGCCTTACACCCCCTCACCTGCAAATCAGAACTGCAGCGGACCTGCCAGTTCCTTCACCTGCCAGGGCAGGCCATGCTGGCTCAGCATATCCATGAACGGATCGGGATCGAGCTGTTCGATGTTGAACACGCCCTCGCCCTTCCACAGGCCCTGCACCACCAGCGCCGCACCGATCATCGCCGGAACGCCGGTGGTATAGCTGATCGCCTGGTTGCCGGTTTCGGCAAAGGCGTCTTCATGGTCGCAGATGTTGTAGATGTAGAACGTCTTTTCAACGCCGTCCTTGAGGCCGGTGGCAATATCACCGATGTTGGTCTTGCCCTTGGTGGTGGCGCCCAGCGAGGCCGGCTCGGGCAGCACGGCTTTCAGGAACTGCAAGGGAATGATTTCCTTGCCTTCATAGACCACCGGATCGATCCGCGTCATGCCCACGTTCTGCAGCACGGTGAGGTGCGTGATATAGGCGTCGCCAAACGTCATCCAGAAACGGATGCGCTCGATTTCGGGCAGGTGCGTCTTCAGGCTTTCGATTTCCTCATGATACATGAGGTACATGTTCTTGGGGCCAACCGCCTCGAAATCGAACTGCTCGCGGATGGTCAGCGCCGGGGTTTCCACCCATTCGCCGTTCAGCCAGTGACGCGCCGGGGCGGTCACTTCGCGGATGTTGATTTCGGGGTTGAAGTTGGTGGCAAAGGCCTGGCCATGGTCGCCGCCGTTGCAATCGAGAATGTCGAGCGTGCGAATCGTGTCGAGCTTGTGCTTCTTGAGCCAGGTGGCGAACACCGAAGTCACGCCCGGATCGAAGCCCGAGCCGAGCAGCGCCATCAGGCCCTTTTCCTTGAAGCGTTCCTGATAGGCCCACTGCCACTTGTATTCGAACTTGGCTTCCTCGCGCGGTTCGTAGTTGGCGGTGTCCATATAGTGCACGCCGGCCGCCAGGCACGCGTCCATGATCGTCAGGTCCTGGTACGGCAGCGCCAGGTTGACCACGAGCACGGGCTTCACCTCGTTGATCAGCGCGGTGGTAGCGGCCACGTCGTCGGCGTCGATCTGATAGGTCGCCACGTCCACGCCGGTGCGTTCCTTCACCGAGGCGGCGATCGCGTCGCACTTGCTCTTGGTGCGGCTGGCAAGGGCGATGCCGGTGAAGATATCGGCATTCATCGCCATCTTGTGGACCGCGACCGAGCCGACGCCGCCGGCGCCAATCACAAGAACCTGAGCCATGGTCACTCCATAATCGTCAAAACAGGGGGTTTGGAGGCAGTCCGGCACGGGCTGCCCATCATGGGCAGGGCACATAGGGCAAGCACATGACAAACCCAAGTCCTATTGCACCCCGCGCATTCGCCCCGCCCGGCCGGCGCGGCGCGCCTGCCATAATCCCGCAACGCCACTGTCGTAGAGCGACGCCCATCCATACGAATGGGAAAGGCAAGGCCATGGAATTGCGGAAAAGCCGGGAAAACCCCGGCGCCACCAACCCGATCACCCGCTCGGTCGTGCGCAAGGGTACCGGGATGGCCCATCGCCTGCTGGACCATGCCTTTGCCCAGGCCTTTCGCGGGCTGGTCTATGCCCAGATCTGGGAAGACCCCGAAGTGGACATGGACGCCCTGCAGATTCGGCCCGACAGCCGCGTGGTGGCCATCGCCAGCGGCGGGTGCAACGTGCTGTCCTATCTGGTCGCCGATCCGGCCAGCATCACCGCGGTCGATCTCAACACCGCGCACATCGCGCTCAACAAGCTGAAACTGGCGGCCGCGCAGGGGCTGCCCGATCATGCACAGTTCCACCGCTTCTTCGCCCAGGCCGACAGCGCGGCCAACATCGCCGCCTATCGCGCGCATCTGCTGCCGCTGCTCGACGAGCCGACGCGGCGCTATTGGGAAGGGCGCGACCTGATCGGCCGGCGGCGCATCGGCGGGTTCGGCAAGGGCATCTACAAGCGCGGGCTGCTGGGGAATTTCATCGGCGTCGCGCACCTTCTGGCCAGGCTCTACCGCATCGACCTGGCCGCGATCCTTGCCGCCCCCACCCAGGATGCACAGCGCGCCGTGTTCGAGCGCGAACTGGCGCCGGTGTTTGACAAGCGCTTCGTGCGCTGGCTGGTCGATCAGCCGGCGGCGCTGTTCGGCCTGGGCATCCCGCCCGCGCAATTCGACGCGCTGGCCGGGGACGAGCCCATGGCGCAAGTGCTGCGCCGCCGGTTGGAAAAGCTGGCGTGCGATTTCCCGGTCGAGGAAAACTATTTCGCCTGGCAGGCCTTTTCGCGCGGCTATTCCCGCAATGGCCAAGGGCCGCTGCCGCCCTACCTCCAGGCGGCGAACTGGCAGGCGGTGCGCGAACGCGCCGATCGCGTTACCGTGCTGCACGCCAATTTCACCGAGCACCTGGCCACCCTGCCCGATGCCTCGCGTGATCGCTACGTCCTGCTCGATGCGCAGGACTGGATGACCGATGAACAGCTCAACGCCCTTTGGCAGCAAATCACCCGAACCGCGCGGCCCGCTGCCCGCGTGCTGTTCCGCACCGCGGCGGCGCCCACGTTACTGCCAGGCCGGGTGGCGCCCGAACTGCTCGACCGCTGGACCTATCATGCGCAAGCCAGCGCCGGGTTCACCACGCGCGATCGCTCGTCGATCTATGGCGGGGTGCACCTTTACGAGTTGACCGCGTGACCACCCTGGCCGGGCCGGCGCGCGACCATGCCGCGCTGATGGATGCCATCTATCGGCGGCAGGTGTGGCTCTATGACGCCACGCGCAAATACTATCTGTTCGGGCGCGACCGGCTGATCCGTGACCTTGATGCGCCACCCGGCGCGCGCGTGCTCGAACTGGGCTGCGGCACCGGCCGCAACCTCGCGCTGATCGGGCAGCGATGGCCGGGCATGCGCCTCCATGGGATCGACATTTCGCAAGACATGCTCGGTGCGGCGCGGCGGCGGCTGGGGGCGGACGCCCGCCTTGCCCTGGCCGATGCGAGCCAGTTCGATCCGCAAGCCCTGCTGGGCACGCCGCTGTTCGACCGCGTGGTGATTTCCTTTGCGCTGTCGATGATTCCGCCGTGGCAGGACACCATCGCCCAGGCCGCGCATCTGCTGGCACCGGGCGGATCGCTGCACATGGTCGATTTCCATGATGCTGCCGGCCTGCCAAACCCGCTGCGGCGTGGGCTGCAGGCATGGCTGGCACGCTTTCACGTCACGCCACGGACCGACCTGGCCGCCGTGAGCCGCACACTCGCAGCGCAATCGGGCCTGGCGTGCGACGTTCATACCGGTCCGCTGGGCTATTACCGGCTGGTGACGATGACCCGCGCGCGCTGAGCCGCATATTTGACAACGCTTGCATGGCAGCGCACAACCCTGTGGATAATGCCTGCGCCGCCTGTGGATAACGTGGGCACGAAAGGGGTTTGGGATGGAGGCGCCGATGCTGGCACCCGCGGCCGTGCTCGTGCTGTGGTCGCTGGTCATGCTGGGCTGGCTTGGGGTGGCGCGCATTCAGGCGTTCGCCCGGACCTCGGGCAAGTTGCACGATCTGCCGCCCGGCAGCCGCGGCCAGGAACTCGAGAGTCGCCTGCCACCAGGTGCCTGCTGGCCATCGCACAACTATGCCCACCTGATGGAGCAGCCCACGCTGTTCTACGCGGTTTGCCTGATCCTGGCGGTGCTGGGCCCGCAGCGCGACGATATCCTGGTGGCCTGGGCCTATGTCTTGCTGCGGGTCATCCATTCGCTGTGGCAGGCGCGCATCAACACGATCCCGGCGCGGCTGGCGCTGTTCGGCGCCGCCACCTTCTGCCTCGTGGCATTGGCCATCCGCGCCGCGGTGCTGGCCCTGCGCATCGATTAGCCGGGCTTACCCTTTGCGCACGAACAGGCTGGCGAGTTCGACGTGGGTGGACCAGCGGAACTGTCCCACCGCTTTCAATCCCGCCAGCCGATAGCCGGCAGCCACCAGCGTGGCGGCATCACGCGCCCAACTCGCCGGGTTGCAGCTGACATAGACCAGCCGGCCCACGGTGGACGCGGCGATCTGGGCCACTTGTTCACGCGCACCGGCGCGCGGCGGATCGAGCAGCACCGCAGCAAACCGGTTAAGCTCTTCGGCACGCAGTGGGTTGCGGAACAAGTCGCGGTGCAAGGCATGGACCGGCCTGCCCTTCATCCGTGCCGCGGCCTGGCACGCCAGATGCGCATCGCGCGCCGCTTCCACCGCCAAGACCTTGGTGCCCGGCCCGGCCAGGGCAAAGGCGAACGTGCCAAGCCCGGCAAAGAGATCGGCCACCGTGGCGGCGCCAGCCAGCCAGCCCTTGGCCGCTTCCACCAGCGCCGCTTCGCCATCGGCCGTCGCCTGAAGAAACGCGCCCGGCGGCAGGCTCACCGCCGTGCCACCCAGAGTCACCGTGGCCGGATCGGGTTCCCACGTGGTTTCCGGGCCATAGCCGGTATCGAGCGTCAGCCGCGCCAAGCCATGGGTGCGGGCAAAATCGAGCAAGGCTTCGGTCTGCGTCAGGTTTTCGGCCGCCAGGCCGAACAGGCCCAGCGCCACGCCCTGGTCGGCCAGGGTCATTTCCACGTCCACCGCCAGCTTGCGATCCTGCCAGCTTTCCAGCAGCGCGCGCAGCGGCGCAACCAGGGCAAGGATTTCCGGCGCAATCACATGGCATTCGCGCATGTCCACGGTCTTGTGGCTGCCACCCTCGCGAAAGCCCAGCACCACGCGGCGGCCGATCGCCTGGCCGTGCAGCGTGGCGCGGCGGCGCGTGCGCGGCGGGGAAAGGTGGGTTGGTTCGGCCACGCCGGGGTCAAGCCCCTGCCCTCGCGCGGCGCCGATCACGCGGTCGCCCACGTAGTCCCGCAGCGCATCTTCCGACAAGTGCTGCAACTGGCACCCCCCGCACGCCGGGAAATGGCGGCAGGGCGGCTCCACATGGTTTGGCCCCCAAGTGAGCGTGCCATCGTCTTCCAGCACGTCGCCAGGGGCAGAAAGGGCAACATAGCGCCCATCGGCCGTTGCGCCCTCGCCCTTGGCGGCGACGCGCACGATCGGGGCGCCGCTCACGACAGGGCCTGTCGCAGCGCGCCACCGATGGCATGGGCCAGATCGCCGCTGGTAAAGGCAGGCCCGGCCAGATGCGCAGCTTCCCCATGCAGCCAGAGCGCCTCGTGCGCGGCGCGCGCCGGATCGCGCCGCACGGCCAGCCGGCTTGCCACGGCGCCGGCCAGGACATCGCCCGTGCCCGCCACCGAAAGCCAGGAAGACGCGCGCGGCGCCACCGTCACTTCACCGGCCGGGCTGGCGATCACGCTGTCCGGCCCCTTGAGCATTACCACTGCGCCTGCGGCCTGCGCCAATGCCACGGCGCGGATGCGTCGTTCGCCATGGCCCGAAAGCCCGAAATTCCGTTCCAAAACCTGCATCTCTCCTTCATGCGGGGTCAACACCATCGGCGCACCCCGCAGCATGTCCCCCTTAAGCATCTTTGGCGCCAGCAAGACCAGCGCATCGGCATCGATCACGGTGGGCTTGCGCGCCGCCAGCACTGCTTCCAGCCTGGCCTTGGCCGCATCGTCGCGCCCCAACCCTGGCCCCACCAGCAAAGCGGCAAAGCGATCATCGGCCAGATCCGTCTCCAGGGCGTCATGCCGCACCACCAGTTCCGGCGGTGCGCCAGGCAGCCCGGCGTCGGCCGCAAGCACCTGCACATAGCCGGCCCCGCCGCGCAAGGCCGCCGTGGCTGCCAGCAAGGCCGCTCCCGGCATCGCGCCGGCGACGATGCCCAGCAGGCCCCGGCGATACTTGTGCGCGTTAGCGGCGGGCGCCGCCAGCACTGGGCGTTGCAGCACCCGCGCCGCGCCTGGCACGGCTTCGACGCCGATATCCACCAGGCGCAACGCGCCCATCGTGGCGCAAGCCGGCATGGCAAAGTGGGCATGCTTCCACGCGCCCAGCGCCAGTGTCAGGTGCCAATCGGGAAGCCCTGCATTGAGGCAAGCGCCGCTGTTGCTGTCCACCCCGCTCGGCACGTCAACCGCGATGCGATAGGGGTGATGCGCGGCAAGATCGGTCAGCAGCGCCAGCAATGGCGCATCCAGCGGGCGCGCCAGGCCACTGCCAAACAGGCAATCGACCAGCACACTACTCTCGACGCCCGCTCCGCTTTCCTTGACGCTCCCGGCGTAGAGAGCGCGCGCACGCAGTGCCGCTTCCGTTCGCGGCGGGTGCGGGGCAACGACCTGCACCCGCACGCCTGCGTCGGCCAGGTATTGCGCGATGACATAACCATCGCCGCCGTTGTTGCCCGGGCCGCACAGCACCGTCACGCGGCGCCCGGCGGCCACCCGGCGCACCCATTCGCCCGCCCCGCGCCCGGCACGCTGCATCAGCGCGTGAACATCGGTGCCGGCGCCGATCAGCGTCTCTTCCGCCGCGCGCATCTGCGCCACGGTAAGAACTTGGGCGAGATCAGGGTGTCTTGGGCCCATCGGCTTTCACCTTTGCGGGAAAACGATAGCGATCGCCGCCCACGGTCACTTCCAGCCGGCCATCGACAAGCCATGCGACTTGCGCGGGCACCACGCCATCGGCAGCCACCACGCCGCGCCCGTCGTCCACCTTGAGCAGGCGCCGAAATCCCCCGCCGGGATGATGGACGATCAGCAGATGACGCGTGCCTTCAACCACGGGTTCCACGCGGCAATCCCGCTTGAACGCACTGGCGCCGTCGGTGGCGCATTCGATGGTCACCATCGGCGGTTCGGGCGCCGAGCCGGTCCCCTGCCCGCATGCGGCCAGGGCAAAGACCGGCAGCAAGGCGCCCGAGCGCCGCATCAGTTGCGCTTGAGCTGCGACAGATCGCGCACCGCGCCACGCGCGGCGCTGGTCGTCATCGCGGCATAGGCTTGCAGGGCGACGGAAACCTTGCGCGCACGCGGCTTGGCCGGCTGCCAGGCATCGGCACCCTTGGCTTCCATCGCGGCACGGCGGCGGGCCAGTTCGTCCGCCGCAACCAGCACGTCGATCTTGCGTCCGGGAATGTCGATGGCGATCAGGTCCCCGTTCTCGACCAGGCCGATATCCCCGCCTTCCGCCGCTTCGGGCGAGACGTGGCCGATCGACAGGCCCGAGCTGCCGCCCGAAAAGCGGCCATCGGTCACCAGCGCGCAGGCCTTGCCCAGGCCCTTGGACTTCAAGTAGCTGGTGGGATAGAGCATTTCCTGCATGCCCGGCCCGCCCTTCGGCCCTTCATAGCGGATCAGCACCACGTCGCCTTCCACCACCTGGCCGGTGAGGATTGCGGTCACAGCGGCGTCCTGGCTTTCATAGACCTTGGCCGGGCCGGTGAACTTGAGGATGCTTTCATCCACGCCGGCCGTCTTCACGATGCAGCCGTCAGCGGCGATGTTGCCGGCCAGCACGGCCAGACCGCCATCCTGGCTGAATGCATGGGTGGCGCTGCGGATCACGCCGTTTTCGCGGTCGAGATCGAGTTCGGCCCAGCGGCGGCTTTGGCTGAACGCGGTCTGCGTGGGCACGCCACCGGGGGCGGCGCGATAGAATTCCTGGACCGACGGCGCGTTGGTGCGCGCCACGTCCCACTGCGCCAGCGCGTCAGCCATCGTGCGGGCGTGCACGGTGGGCGTGTCGGTGTGCAGCAGCCCGGCGCGATCGAGCTCGCCCAGGATCGCCATGATCCCGCCCGCGCGGTGCACGTCTTCCATGTGCACGTCGTTCTTGGCGGGGGCGACCTTGGACAGCACCGGCACGCGGCGCGACAGCCGGTCGATATCGGCCATGGTGAAATCCACCCCGGCTTCCTGCGCGGCGGCCAGCAGGTGCAGCACGGTGTTGGTCGAACCGCCCATGGCGATGTCGAGGCTCATCGCGTTTTCAAAGGCGCGGAAGTTGGCAATCGCACGCGGCAGCGCCGTCTCGTCACCCTCTTCGTAATAGCGCTTGCACAAGTCCACCGCCAGGCGCCCGGCTTCCAGGAACAGGCGCTGGCGATCGGCATGGGTTGCCAGAGTGGAGCCGTTGCCCGGCAGCGACAGGCCCAGTGCCTCGGTCAGGCAATTCATCGAATTGGCGGTGAACATGCCCGAGCACGAGCCGCACGTGGGGCAGGCCGAACGTTCGATATCGGCCACTTCCTCGTCGGTATAGCTGTCGTCGGCGGCGACGATCATCGCGTCGACCAGGTCGAGCGCGTGTTCCTTGCCACGCACGACAACCTTGCCCGCTTCCATCGGCCCGCCCGAAACGAACACCACCGGAATGTTGATGCGCAGCGCCGCCATCAGCATGCCCGGCGTGATCTTGTCGCAGTTGGAAATGCACACCATGGCGTCGGCGCAATGCGCGTTGACCATGTATTCCACGCTATCGGCGATCAGGTCGCGGCTAGGCAGCGAATAGAGCATGCCATCGTGGCCCATGGCGATGCCATCATCCACCGCGATAGTGTTGAATTCCTTGGCTACGCCGCCGGCCGCCTCGATCTCGCGCGCGACCATCTGGCCCAGGTCCTTCAAGTGGACGTGGCCGGGCACGAACTGGGTGAACGAGTTCACCACCGCCACGATCGGCTTGCCGAAATCGCCATCCTTCATCCCCGTGGCGCGCCACAGGCTGCGCGCGCCCGCCATGTTGCGGCCGTGGGTCGAAGTGCGGGAGCGATAGGCGGGCATTGTTCGGAGACTCCAGACGTACAATTCTTTCGCGCCGCGCGGGCGCAAGGACGTGCCCCTACTCCAGGCAAGGGCCAGCGTCCAAGGTTACATTTGCGACTTTTAGGCCAGGCCTGCAACCACCACGGGCAAGAGTCTTGCCAGCCGCTCTGCCCACTCGGCCTGGCCGGCGGCGTCACCGATCAGATCCTGGCGCAGTTCCAGGCCCAGATAGGGTCGGCCATGGTCTTCGGCGTGACGGTTCATCGTGGCGTTGAGCAGGCGGCCGGAATAGGGCTGCTGATCGCCCACGCACAGGCCCGGCTCTTGCTCCAGCCACGGCAGCGCCAGCCGCGCCGCGCGATCGTCCTCGTTATACAAAACGCCCACGTGCCAGGGCCGCGCTTGTGCCGGATCGCTTGAAAGACGCGGCGTAAAGCTATGGAGTGAAAGGATCAGCGCCGGTTCGTTCGCGGCCAGGATCTGCGCCAGCGCGGCGTGGTAGGGATGGAAGAAGCGCGCCAGCCGTGCCTCGCGCCCGGCATGGTCCAGCATGTTGCCGGGAATGGCGTGGCCATCGCTCGCCACCGGCACCACCGCAGGCGCATCGGCATCGCGGTTGAAATCGCACACCAGGCGGCTCACCCCGCCCTGGAACGCGGCAATGCCAGGCCTCTGCGCCAGCACGGCACCGATCGCCGCCACGCCGACATCAATCGCCATATGCTGGGTCAGCAGCGCCGGATCGATGCCAAGGTCGATATCGCCCGGCACATGGGCGCTGGCGTGGTCCGACACGATCAGCACGCCGCCCTTGGTGGGCGTGCCCAGCAGGGCCCAGGCTTCATGGCTCATCGCAGCGCTCCTGCCAGCGTCCACCATGCCGCTGGCATGGCCGCCTGCGCTGCATCGCGCGCGGATGCCTGGTCATAAAGCGCAAAGCACGTCGCGCCCGAGCCGGACATGCGCACCACCCAAGCGCCGGTTGCGCGCAGCGCCGCCAGAACATCGCCGATCTGCGGCACCAGCGCCAGGGCCGGCGCTTCCAGGTCGTTGCGCCCTTCGCGCGCGATCGTGCGCAAGTCGCCCTGCGGCAGCGCCCCGCGATCGATCCCGTCCCAACCCTTGAACACCGGACCGGTGGCGAGCGGAATGCGCGGGTTGACCAGCAAGACCGGGCACCCGGCCAGATCGTTGTCCACCGCTTCCAGTTCCGTTCCCGTGCCCCGGCCGATGCAGGCGCGGCTGGCCACGCAGGCCGGCACGTCTGCCCCCAGGGATGCGGCCTTGTCGTGCCAATCGGCCGGCAGTCCCTGGGCATGCTCCACCAGGCGAAACACCGCGCCGGCATCGGCCGAACCGCCGCCCAGGCCGGCCGCCACGGGCAGCCGTTTTTCCAGCGTCACCGCCCAGCCGCCCGCGCGCGGCAGCGTGCCCAGCGCCTTGGCCACGATATTGCCGAACGGATCGGCCAGTTCCCCGCCGAATTCGCCCACCACGCGCAAGGCATCCTGCGCGGCGGGGCTCACCGCCAGTTCGTCGCCCGCGTCGACAAAGGCAAAGGCAGTTTCCAGGTCATGATAGCCATCCTCGCGCCGCGCCCGCACGTGCAGCGCCAGGTTGATCTTGGCAAAGGCCGTTTCATGCATGCTGTGAAAAACCGGCCCTTACATGTTGGGATAATTGGGGCCGCCGCCGCCTTCTGGCGTCACCCAATCGATGTTCTGCGTCTTGTCCTTGATGTCGCAGGTCTTGCAGTGGACGCAGTTCTGGGCGTTGATCTGCAGGCGCGGCGTACCTTCCTCCACGCCCACGAATTCATAGACGCCGGCCGGGCAATAGCGGGCCTCGGGACCGGCATAGAGCGGCAGGTTGACCCGCGTTGGCACCTCGGGGTCTTTCAGCACCAGGTGGCAGGGCTGGTCTTCCTCGTGGTTGGTATAGGAAAACGCCACGCTGGTCAGCCGGTCGAAAGTGATCAAGCCGTCGGGCTTGGGATAGGCGATCGGCTTGTAAAGGTCGGCGCGCTGCGTCGCTTCGGCATCGGTATGGTGCTTGAGACCCTTGATCGGATTGATCTTGAGCACGCGGCCCCACATGTCGGCCCCCGCCAGGATCGTGCCCCACGAACCGCCGAACTTGGCCACCAGAGGCTGGGCGTTCTGCACCAGCTTGAGCTCGGTGGCGATCCAGCTGTCGCGCACGGCGGCATCATATTCAACCATGTCGTCGTGCTCGCGGCCCGCCGCTGCCGCTGCCACGATCGCCTCGGCCGCCAGCATCCCGCTTTTCATCGCGGTGTGGCTGCCCTTGATGCGCGGCACGTTGACGAACCCGGCCGAACAGCCGATCAGCGCCCCGCCCGGGAACGACAGGCGCGGCACCGACTGCCAGCCGCCTTCGTTGATCGCGCGCGCGCCATAGGCCACGCGGCGCCCGCCTTCCAGGATCGCGCGGATGTCCGGGTGCTGCTTCCAGCGCTGGAATTCCTCGAACGGATAGACATAGGGGTTGGCGTAATCGAGCGCGGTGACAAAGCCCAAGGCCACCTGGTTGTTGGCCTGGTGATAGAGGAACCCGCCGCCCCACGAATTGCTTTCCGAAAGCGGCCAGCCCTGGGTGTGGATCACCCGGCCCGGCACGTGCTTGGCCGGATCGATGTCCCACAACTCCTTGATGCCCAGGCCATAGACCTGCGGCTGGCAATCGCGCTCCAGATCGAAATGCTGCTTGAGGCGCTTGGTCAGGTGCCCGCGCGCGCCTTCGGCAAAGAGCGTGTACTTGGCGTGCAGTTCCATGCCGGGCTGGTAATCGCCCTTGTGGCTGCCATCCTTGGCCACGCCCATGTCGCCCGTGGCCACGCCGATCACCGCGCCGCTTTCGTTGAACAGCACTTCGGCCGCCGGGAAGCCGGGGAAGATTTCCACGCCCAGTTCAGTGGCTTGCTCGGCCAGCCAGCGGCACAGGTTGCCCAAGCTGCCGGTGTAGTTCCCATCGTTCGACATGAACGGCGGCATCGGCCAGTGCGGCAGTGCGTATTTCTTCTTCTTGCTCAGCACCCAGTGCCAGTTGTCGGTCACCGGCACTTGCGCCATCGGGCAATCCATCGTGCGCCATTCGGGCAGCAGCTCGTCCAGCGCCTTGGGATCGACCACCGCGCCCGACAGGATGTGGGCGCCGATTTCCGAACCCTTTTCCAGGATGCACACCGTCAGGTCGGGGTTGAGTTGCTTCACCCGGATCGACGCGGCCAGGCCTGCCGGCCCGCCACCGACGATCACCACGTCATAAGGCATCGATTCCCGTTCGCTCATCGTCCCCGCTCCATCGCCCATTCCTGCATACCGGGCCTGCTTGGTGCCCGCTCGCATCCGGGCTGTTAATCACGCGATTATGCCGCGCAGCCTTGAAAGCTGGGGCGCCCAAGGTCAATAGGGTGCGCATGACCATCCATCCCATGACACAAAAAGGCATGATGCCGCAGGCTGGCACATGAGCCAGCCAGAGCGGCCACAGCCCCGCCACGATCTTGCCGCGCTGGTCGAAGCCGCGCTGGATTGGTGGGGCGATGCCGGGGTGGACGGCGCCCTGGCCGACACGCCGCAATCCTGGCTGGCCAGCGAACGCAAGGTGGCGGCCAAGGCGGCCGCTGCCGCGCCAGCCTTTGCGCCGCCGCCACCGCCGCCGGCCATGGGCGGCCGGCCAGGCGATTGGCCGCAGACGCTGGACGAATTCCACCGCTGGTGGCTGGAAACGCCCAGCCTGCCCTTCCCGTCCGCGCGGCGCCTGCCCCCTGCCGGCCCGGCCGACGCGCCGCTGATGATCCTGCTGCCCATGCCCGAGGCAGACGATGCCGACGGGCTGCTCAGCGGGCGTGGCGGCAAGCTGGTCGACGGCATGCTCGCCGCGCTCGGCCTGGCGCGCGAGGCGGTCTATTGCGCGGCGGCGCTGCCCACCCACGTCCCGATGCCCGATTGGGCGCAATTGCGCGAGCAGGGATTGGGCGCATTGCTGGCCCACCACGTCGCCCTGGCCGCGCCCAAACGGGTGCTGATCCTGGGCCGCAGCGGCATTTCAACGCTTCTTGGCCACGACTTGCCGAATAATGCTGCCGCTTTACGAGAGTTTAACCATGACAGGGGATGCGTACCGGCGGTTTTCGCATACGATCTTGCGGCGCTCGTGGCTCGCCCGGCGCACAAGGCGGCTTTGTGGAACCGCTTGCTCGACTGGACGGGAACAGATCTGACGTGATGATCCGGCGCTTTCACCGCGCATGCCTGCCGGCCCTGGCTCTTGCCTGCGCCGCCGGTCTGGCTGCGCCTGCACACGCCAACAGCGCGGCAGCGGAATATTTCCGCAGCCGGGCAGACCGCACGGCCGTGCCCACCCTGCTCAGCCAGGAAGACCGCACCTATTACACCCAACTTTTCGCCGCGATCGAGCGCCAGGACTGGACCAATGTCCAGACCATGCTCGCGCAGCGCAGCGACGGACCGCTGCACGCGGTCGCCCGCGCGCAGTATTATCTGGCCGCCACATCGCCCAAGGCCGATCTCGCCTCGCTGACCGACTTGATCGGCCGTGCGCCCGATCTGCCCTGGGCCGATCAGCTTGGCCGCCTGGCGATGAAGCGCGGCGCCACCGCGCTGCCGATCACTCCCAGCGCGCAGGCCTTTGCCGCGCTGCCCACCACGCCGCGCCGCACCCGCCCGCGCAGCACCGCCGATGGCACGATGCCCGATACCGTGGCCCAGGCGATCCAGGACCGCATCAAGGCGGATGACCCGATGAGCGCGCGCGTGCTGCTCGACGGGATCGACGCTGGCCTTTCGCCCGAAGCCCGCGCCGAATGGCGGCAGAAGGTGGGCTGGAGCTTTTATATCGAGAACGACGATGCCAATGCCCGGCTCGTCGCGCTGTCCGCCACGCAGGGCGGGTCTGGCCCGTGGGTGGCCGAGGCGCTGTGGACCGCGGGCCTTGCCGCCTGGCGGATGGACGATTGCATGGCCGCGGCCGATGCGTTCCAGCAGGCCGCCACGCAGGGCAGCAATCCCGAACTCGTCGCCGCCGGCTATTATTGGTCGAGCCGCGCGCTGGTGCGCTGCCGCCAGCCCGAAAAGGTGTCCAATATGCTGCGCGCCGCCGCGCGCAATGCCGATACGCTTTATGGCATGATGGCGGCAGAGGCGCTGGGCCTGCGCAATGCCACGCCCGCCGCCGCGCCCGACTTCTCCACCGCCGATTGGCAATCGCTGCGCGATGTCAACAACGTGCGCCTGGCCGTGCAACTGGCGGAAATCGGCGCCGATGGCCTGGCCGACGACGTGCTGCGCTACCAGGCGCGGATCGGCGCCCCCAGCCAGTATGCCCCGCTTTCGCGCCTGGCGCGTGACCTGGGCCTCCCTTCCACCCAGTTGTGGATGGCCTACAATGCCCCGCCCGGCGCGCGCGCAGACGAAGCCGCCCGCTTTCCGGCGCCCAAGTGGGTTCCGGCCAATGGCTGGAAAGTCGATCCCGCGCTGCTCTTTGCCCATTCGCTGCAGGAATCGAACTTCCGCACCGCCGTGACCAGCCCGGCCGGCGCCAAGGGGCTGATGCAGGTCTTGCCCGGCACCGCGCGCGACATGGCCCGCGCCGATCCGGCCATGCAGGGCCGCGACAGCCAGCTCGACCTGCCCGACGTGAACCTCGCGTTCGGCCAGACCTATCTCACCCGCCTGCGCGACAATGGCGCCACCGGCGGCCTGCTGCCCAAGGTGATCGCCGCCTACAACGCCGGCCCGATGCCGGTGGCGCGCTGGAACAGCCAGGTAAAGGACCAGGGCGATCCGCTGTTGTGGATGGAATCGATCCCCTATTGGGAAACCCGCGGCTATGTATCGGCAGTGATGCGCAACTACTGGATGTATGAACGCCAGGCCGGCGGCCCCTCGGAAAGCCGCATCGGCCTTGTCCAGGGCCTGTGGCCCAAGTTCCCCGGCCTTTCGGGTGCCGACAACGTGCGGGTTGCGCTCAATGGCAATTGACACCACGCGCACGTTCAAGCCGATCCAGATTGCCCTGCTCACCGTTTCGGACACGCGCGGCCCGGATGAAGACACCTCGGGCGACATTCTCGCGCAGCGCATCCGCGACGCCGGGCACAGCCTCGCCGCGCGGGCGCTGGAAAAGGACGATGCCGACCGCATCGCCACGCGGCTGAACAACTGGATCGACGATCCTGCGGTAGACGCCGTGGTGATCACCGGCGGCACCGGGCTGACCGGGCGCGACGTTACCCCCGAAGCGCTCGACCGCGTGAAAACGCGCGATATTCCCGGCTTTGGCGAACTGTTCCGCTGGCTCAGCTACAAAACGATCGGCACCAGCACGATCCAATCCCGCGCCTGCGCGGTGGTGGCGCGCGGCACGTACATCTTCGCCCTGCCCGGCTCGAACGGCGCAGTGAAGGACGGCTGGGACGGCATCCTCGCCGAACAGCTCGACAGCCGGAACCGTCCCTGCAATTTCGTGGAACTGATGCCCAGGCTGCTGGAGAAGTAGCGCGCTCCTCCCCGGCACGGGAGGATACACCTTTTCCTGCCGCTATGTTCCTGCTATGTTCTGCGCATGCAACCCATCAAAGGCAGGGGTGCGCAGTCTGGCGCGGTGCCCACGCGCTTTGGCCTGGCCGAGCGGGAGGCCGACGGCGACTGGCGCGACATGGCGCAAGCCATCGATGGCGAGGCTCCGCGCCTGCGCACCACGGTCACGCAGGAATTTCCCAAAAGCGTCCTCACTTTCAACGCCTCGCCCGATATTCCCTTCGACCGTTCGGTGAATGCCTATCGCGGGTGCGAGCACGGCTGCATCTATTGCTATGCCCGGCCAACGCATGCCTATCACGATCTCTCGCCCGGCCTCGATTTCGAGACGAAACTGTTTGCCAAGCCGCAGGCGGCCGAACTGTTGCGCAAAGCCTTCGCCAAGCGCGGATACAGCCCGCGCCCACTGGCGATGGGCACCAACACCGATCCCTACCAGCCGATCGAGCGCGAGTATCGCATCACGCGCCAGGTGCTGGAACTGTGCCTGGAGGTGGGCCATCCGGTGACGATCACGACCAAGTCGGCCCGCGTGCTCGACGATCTCGACCTGCTGCGCCAGCTCGCGGCGCGGCGCCTGGTGGCGGTGGGCCTTTCGATCACCAGCCTCGATCCGCGCCTGTCGGGCCTGTTGGAGCCGCGCGCCTCCAGCCCAGCCAAGCGGATGGCGGCGCTGGGCACGCTGGTGGCGGCGGGCATCCCTGCTCACGTCGGTGTCTCTCCCGTGATCCCCGCGATCACCGACCAGTTCCTGGAACAGATCCTGATGGAGGCTGGGACTCTGGGCGTCCGCTCGGCCAGCTGGATCATGCTGCGCCTGCCCCACGAAGTGGCGCCGCTGTTCCGGCAATGGCTGGACGTGCATTTCCCCGATCGCGCCGCCAAGGTGATGCACACGGTGCAATCGATGCGCGGCGGCAAGGATTATGACGCCAGCTTCCACACCCGCATGAAACCCAAGGGTGTCTGGGCCGATCTCATCCGCACCCGCTTCCGCCTCGCCCTGCGCAGGGCCGGGATCGTGCAGGAACGGCTGGATCTCGATTGCACGCAGTTCCGCCCGCCTTCGCGCGATGGGCAGATGGATTTGTTCTGATGGGCGTGCAGCGCCAGGCTTCACACCACCCCCCATCCCCCTCCTCTGAAGAGGAGGGGGCGCTAAAGTGTTGACAAAAAAGCCCCCTCCTCTTCAGAGGAGGGGGTTGGGGGGTGGTGGAAACCTGAGCAAACGCCAACTCAATCCGCCACCGGCTCATACTTGCGCGCGCCGGTCACGGGGTCGTACCACACTTCCACCACCGCGCCGGTCTCCACGTCCACTTCGCATTCGCCGGTGCGCTGCCACTGCACGGCGCCTTCGGGCTGGCGCGCGCGATAGCGGGCTTCGAACAGAGTGGCGAGCGCGATCACGGCGCCCAGGCCGATCAGGCCCCAGCCGTTGCCCGTTGCCAGATGCAACGCCAGGCCGGCAGCACCGAACAGGCCAGCGGTGATCAGCGCGGCAACGCGCGCCCCGCCCGTCATGCCACCGAAGGCCCAGGGCGTGCGAGCTTCACGGCAGTGCCATAGGCCACCACTTCGTTCATGGTCTGGCCGATGGAGCCGGAATCGAAGCGCATCATCACCACCGCGTCTGCCCCCATCAGCCGGGCGTTCATCACCAGGCGATCGATCGCGTGGCGCCGGGTGTCTTCCACCAGCGCCGAATATTCCTTGATTTCCCCGCCGATGATCGTGCGCAAGCCCGCCACGATATTGCCGGCAAGCCCGCGGCTGCGCACCACCACGCCGAAAACCTGGCCCAGGCTTTCCACCACATCATGGCCGGCGATGTTTTCGGTGGTCGTCACGATCATGGCACTCTCCCAGCGTTCTTATCGCCTGCAAATTACGCCTGATCCCACGAAAAGCCATGGAATTGTGCGCGCAGATCCTTCTTGGATATCTTGCCCGTGCCGGTATGCGGCAGGCTTTCGACAAACACCACGGCATCGGGCAACCACCACCGCGCCACGCGGGTGGCCAGATAGTCGCACAGTTCCTGCGGGCTTGTGGCCATGCCCGGACGCAGCACCACCACCAGCAGCGGCCGCTCGTCCCACTTGGGATGGGCAATGCCGATGGCGGCGGCTTCGGCCACGGCGGGGTGGCCCACGGCGGCGTTTTCCAGCTCCACCGAACTGATCCATTCGCCGCCCGACTTGATCACGTCCTTGGTGCGGTCGGTGATCTGCAACGTGCCATCGGGATGCAGGATCGCAACGTCGCCAGTGTCGAACCAGCCATCCGCGTCCACTGCATCGGCCTCCGCCTTGAAATAGCGCTGGATCACCCATGGCCCGCGCACCTGCAGGGCGCCGGCCGTCTGTCCATCGCGCGGCAGCACGTGCGCGGGGTCACCCAGATCCACGCAGCGCATCTCCACGCCGAACGGCGGGCGGCCTTGCTTGGCCTTGAGCGAAACCTGCGCGGCAAAGTCCATGCCGTCCCAGTTCCACGGCTCGCCACCCGCCGTGCCGATGGGCGAGGTTTCGGTCATCCCCCAGGCATGGCTGACGCGCAGGCCCGCGGCCATGAACCGTTCGATCAGCGCGCGCGGCAGGGCCGATCCGCCGCACAGCACGTCTTTCAGCGCCGCGGGAAACGCGCCGCCCGCCGTGGCATCGGCATGCTGCGCGAGGCCCAACCACACCGTCGGCACACCGGCCATCGCCGTCACCTCATGGCGCGCCATCAGGTTGCACAACACGGCCGGCTCGGCCACGGCAGACAAGACCAGCTTGGCGCCCACGCTGGCCGAAGCCCAGGGCAGGCCCCAGCAGGCTGCGTGGAACATCGGCACCACCGGCAGGGCCACGCTGCGGCTCTCCATCCCAAACACTTCGGGCTGCAACACGCCCAGTGCGTGCAGCACGGTGGAGCGGTGCGAATAGAGCACACCCTTGGGATTGCCCGTGGTGCCGCTGGTATAGCTCAGCATACAGGCTTCGCGCTCGTCCCCTTCCGTCCAGTCGGTGGTGTCGCTGCCGATCCAATCGGCAAATGCCGGCGCGGGGCCGCTGCTGTCAAAGCAGACATAGTGTTCGACCGTTGGCCAGCGCGGCTTCATTCGCGCCACCAGCGGGGCGAACACCGCATCGAACAACAACACGCGGTCTTCGGCGTGGTTGACGATGAAATCCAGCTGGTCTTCGAACAGGCGCGGGTTCACGGTGTGCAGGATCGCCCCGGCGCCGGGAATGCCATACCAGGCAGCCAGGTGATGCGCATTGTTCATCGCCAGTGTCGCCACGCGGTCGCCCGGCGTGATTCCCACGCGGTGCAAGGTGGCGGCCAGCCGCGCGGCATCGTGGCGCACGCCGGCCCAGGTCGTTTCCGTCTCGCGGCCATCGGCCCAGCGGCTGACGATCGCGCGATGGCCATGCTCGCGCGCGGCATGGTCGATCAGCCGGCCCACGCGCAGCGGCCAGTCCTGCATTCCGCCCAGCATCCTCGTGCCTTCCTTTCCGCCGGGTCGTGGCGCCCGGCCTTATGCTTATGACACCAGCCGCAGGTCGGCCTTGGCGGTCAGCGCCAGGTTGGCCAGCCCCTCGATCGGCATCAGCCGCTCGATCAGGTCGCTGTCGAGCTTGAAATTGCGGCCCAGGCGCACGCGCGGCTGGGCCCCGGTGGCCGTGCGCAGGCGGGCGATCACTTCGCCCTTGGCATCGGGTTCGCGCGGCAGCAGCAGCGCCAGTTCGCGCATGGCATCCTCGCGCAGCACGTCGAGCGTCAGGTGCATGCGCGCTGCGCTGGTCACGCTCGCCAGGGGCCTTGCCCCGCGCACGGTCACGCGCGGCGGTTCATCCGGGTTGGGCCGGTCGAGTTCGACATTGAGCAGCACGCAGGTGCCCTCGCGCGCCCAGGTGACGAAATCATCGACCAGGGTTTCTTCAAAGCACGAGGCGGTGAACAGCCCGCTGCTGTCGGAAAAGTCGGCCATGACAAAGTCCTTGCCGCGCTTGGTCTTGCGCTTCTGGACGTTTTCCACCAGCGCCGCCATCACTGCGGCCGATCGCGCAGCCCCGCCACTCCCACCATTGGCACCATCACCCGATCCCGCCATCAGGCTGCCATACGTGCGGGCGCCATTGGCGCTGGCCACGGCGCGATATTCCTCCACCGGATGGGCGGCGAAATAGAAGCCGAAGTTCTCACGCTCCGCCGCCATCTGGTCGGCCCGGCTCCATGGCTTGGTTTCGGCAAGGCGCGTGGCGGGCTGGTCGTGCCCGTCACCCCCGAACAGGCCGCCCTGGCCCGAGGTGCGGCTGCGCACCGCTTCATCGGCCACGGCCATCAGCAATTCGGCGTTGGCAATGATGCGCGCGCGGTTCGGTTCCAGCCCGTCGAGCGCACCGGCCGCGGCCAGGGCTTCCAGCTGGCGCCGGTTCATGGAACCTGCGGGAATGCGCTTGAACAGATCGTCCAGCGTGGCGAACGGGCCATTGGCCTCCCGCTCGGCCACGATGGCGTCCATCGCCTTTTCACCCACGTTGCGCAGGCCCGCCAGGGCATAGCGCACGGCATGGCCATCGGCGGTGCGCTCAACGGTGAATTCGGCTTCGGAATGGTTGATGTCCGGCCCGGCCAGGGCCACGCCGTTGCGCCGCATGTCATCCACGAAGATGTTGAGCTTTTCCGATTGGTGCATGTCGAAGCACATCGAAGCGGCGTAGAATTCATGCGGATAGTGCGCCTTGAACCAGGCGGTGTGATAGGCCAGCAGAGCATAGGCGGCCGCGTGGCTCTTGTTGAAGCCATAGCCGGCGAACTTGTCGATCAAGTCGAACAGTTCGTTGGCCTTGCCCGCCTCGATCTGCGACACTTCCTTGCAACCCGCCACGAAGCGGGTGCGCTGCTGGTCCATTTCCGCCTGGATCTTCTTGCCCATGGCACGGCGCAGCAAGTCTGCGTCCCCCAGCGAGTACCCCGCCAGGATCTGCGCCGCCTGCATCACCTGTTCCTGGTAGACGAAGATGCCGTAGGTCTCGGCCAGAATGCCCGAAAGCTTTTCATGCGGGTATTCAATCGCTTCCAGCCCGTTCTTGCGACGCCCGAACAAGGGGATGTTGTCCATCGGACCCGGGCGATAGAGCGAGACGAGCGCGATGATGTCGCCAAAATTGGTGGGCTTCACCGCCGCCAGGGTGCGCCGCATGCCTTCGGATTCCAGCTGGAACACCCCGACCGTATCCCCCACCTGGAGCAGCCGATAGACATCCTTGTCGTCGAGCGGCAGCAGCGAAAGATCGATGGAGATCTGCCGCTTGGCGAGCAGGTCCACCGCCTTGCGCAGCACCGACAGGGTCTTGAGGCCAAGGAAGTCGAACTTGACGAGGCCGGCATCCTCGACATGCTTCATGTCGAACTGCGTCACCGGCATATCGGACCGGGGATCGCGATAGAGCGGCACGAGTTGGGCGAGCGGCCGGTCTCCGATCACCACGCCGGCGGCATGGGTGGAACTGTTGCGCGGCAGGCCTTCGAGCTGGCGCGCCAGGTCGATCAGGCGCTTGACCTCGGGATCGCGGTCATACTCGCGCTTCAATTCCGCCACGCCGTTGAGCGCGCGTTCCAGCGTCCATGGATCGGTGGGATGGTTGGGCACCATCTTGCACAGCCGGTCGGTCTGGCCATAGCTCATCTGCAGGATGCGCCCTGTGTCGCGCAGCACGGCGCGGGCTTTCAGCTTACCGAAGGTGATGATCTGCGCCACGTGATCGGCGCCATATTTGGCCTGGACATAGCGGATCACTTCGCCGCGCCGCGTTTCGCAGAAGTCGATGTCGAAGTCTGGCATCGAAACGCGTTCCGGGTTGAGGAAGCGTTCGAACAGCAAGCCCAGCTTGATCGGATCGAGATCGGTGATGGTCAGCGCCCAGGCGACCAGCGAGCCGGCGCCCGAACCACGCCCCGGCCCCACCGGAATATCGTGATCCTTGGCCCACTTGATGAAGTCGGCCACGATCAGGAAGTAACCGCCAAAGCCCATGCGGTTGATGATCGCGATCTCGAATTCCAGGCGCTGGCGATATTCCAGCACTTCGTCCCAGGCGCCCGCCGCCACCAGTTCGGGATGGTCGGCGGCCTGCGGGGTTTCCTCCGGCTCAAGACACAAGACTTGCGCCAGTTCGCCGTGACAGCTTTCGGGGTAATAGGGCCGCATGCGTGCGACCAGGCCCAGGCGGCTGTCGCGCGCGCAGGCCAGCGCCTCGCCCTTCTGGTCACCGGCCAGGCTGGGCAGGATCGGCTTGCGCTTGGGGGGAATGCACGCGGTGCGCTGCGCCACCACCAGGGTGTTGGCCAGTGCCTCGGGCAGGTCGGCGAACAGCTCCTGCATCGCCTCGACCGGCTTGATCCACCAGTGCTTGGATGATCGCGGCCGATCGGGGCTATCCACGTGGGTGGAACTGGCGATGCACAGCATGGCGTCGTGCGCGTCATAGAAACCGGCGTCGGCAAAGCACGCCGGATTCGTGGCCACGAGCGGCAGATCGTGGGCATAGGCCATCGCGATCAGCGCCTCTTCGGCCGCTTCCTCCGCCGCCTCGTTGCGCCGCACCAGTTCGAGATAGAGCGAGCCCGGGAAGAGCGTCTTGAGCTTTTCGAGATAGCTGTCCGCCGCAGTTTGCTGTCCGCCTGCCAGAAGCCGTACCAGCGCGCCTTCCCCTGCCGCCGTCAGGCAGATCAGGCTGTCGGTATGGCCTTCCAGATCAGACAGCAGCACATGCGGCGCATGTTCCAGCGGACGATCGAGGTGGGCCCGGCTGACGAGGTGGCACAAGTTGTCATAGCCTTGCGCGTCCTGGGCATAGAGCGCCAGCCAATCGATGGTGGGCGCCTGCGGGCCAAAGCCGGGCGCCGAAGCGCCGCCGCGCTCGGGCCGGGCGACGGCCAGCATCGTGCCGATGACCGGCTGCACCCCGCCGTCCTTGCACGCCTTGGCAAAGGCGGCGCTGCCGTAAAGGCCATTGCGATCGGTGATGGCAATTGCCGGAAAGCCGCGCTTTTCCGCCGTCTTGGCAATGGCCTTGGGGTCGATCGCCCCATCCAGCATGGTGTACGACGAAAAGACGCGCAGCGGGACAAAGGGTGCAAAGGCCATGACTGGAAGATAGCACGCCCTTCGCACCTTTTTGAGAGGGGGCACGCCCTCATCAACAGATTAGACGCCTTGCGCCGCCACCCATGTGTTCACCCGTTCGGCCAGGACGGAGAGCGGCACCGAGCCGGCGCTCACCACCAGGTCGTTGAACCGGCGCAAGTCGAACCTGGCACCGAGCGCGCCTTGCGCCTTTTCGCGCAGGGCCACGATCTGCAGCATGCCCACCTTGTAGCCCGTCGCCTGGCCGGGCAGCGTGATATAGCGCCGCACTTCCGACCGGGCCTGCTGCGCCGGCAAGTGCGCGGTATCAATCAGGTATTGCACAGCCTGGTCTTCCGACCAGCCCTTGGCGTGGATGCCGGTATCCACCACCAGGCGCGCGGCGCGGAACAGTTCGGCGTCCAGCCGCTCCAGATCGGCCGCGGCATCGGGAAACGCGCCCATCTCGCTGCACAGCCGCTCGGCATAAAGCGCCCAGCCTTCGTTGAAAGCGACATAGGTATAGGCCTTGCGGAACTGCGGCGTGCCGGTCTGGCGCACCTGGATATCGCCCTGCATCAGGTGGCCGGGAATGCCTTCGTGGCACATCAGCGTGTACAGCGTGGCGTCGGGGTCTTTCTCGCCCAGCATGTGCAGCCACACCCGGCCCGGTCGCTTGCCATCGGCGCTGGCATAGGCGGCATGGGCCGCGCCGCCGGCCACTTCGCTGAACGCGGGCTCACGCACCACTTCGGTGCCATAGGCGGGCAGCGCGGTGAACACCTTGGGCAGCAGCGCGCGGTTGGCATTGACGATGGCGTTGGACTTGGCCAGGCGCGCGGCGCGCAATTCGTCGGTCCACGGGCGCGGCGGGTCTTTCGCCACCAGATCGGCCCGGAGCGCGGCCGCATCGGCAAAGCCGGCCTTGCGGGCCAGGGCATCTTCGGCCGCGTTGATACGGGTCACTTCGGCAAGCCCGGTCTGGTGGATCTGCTCGGGCGTCAGCGCGGTCGTGGTGTTGAGGCGTAGCGCGGCGGCGTACCAATCCGCCCCGCCTGGCAGCGTGCCGGCGCCCACCACGCCGGATTTGGCGTTCGGCAAGCTGGCCTGCGCCCAGGCAATCACGCGCTGATAGGCGGGCTTGAGCGCCAGGATCGCCTCACGCGCCTGCGCGGTGAGCGCGGTGGCCTGGTCGGCCGAAATCGCCTTGGCCGTTATCAGCTTGGCAATCTTGGCCTGGGCATCGGCCCAGAGCGGCGACGGCGCGCCATCATCGAACGGCGCCCCGGTGATCAGCCCCTGGCTACCCGAAATCACCCGCTCCAGCTGAAAACGCGGCGGCAGCACGCCGATCGCGGCCGATTGCGTGCTTTGGGCAATGGCGGTGTCCAGCATCGCGGGCGTGGCTTTTACCCGCGCGATATAGGCGGCCATGTCGGCCCCATCCTGCACCAGGTGGGTGTTGATCAGGAAGTTCGGCACTTCGGCATGGGCCGAATAAAGAAACGAATAGAACGGCGGCTGATAGCGGCGAAAGCGGTATTGCAGTTCGGCCCGCTCCAGTTCCAGCGCCCAGATATCGTAGTTGATACGCCCTTCGGCCGACAGCCGATCGCGCACGAATGCGGCTTTCATCCGCGCCACGCTGCCCCGGCGCCATTCCAGGCGGCGCAAGATGCCGGCGTCGCTGTTGTCGTCCAGCCGGTCCATGCCTTCCTTGCGGCCCAGGCGCGTGGCAAGCTGGGGGCGCAATGCCAGTTCTGCGTCAAACTCCTTGTCGAGGAAGGCTGCCAGCCGCGTGTCTTGCACAGCTGCGTCAGCGGGTGCCGCCGCCGACGCCGCTTTGGCCATGGTCGGCGCCGCTGGCAGGCACAGAGCCATAGCGGTCGCGGCCAGCATGGCGTGGAATGGCTTGGTCATGATTGCCCCCTGATCTTTGCTTGCCGGGGGTTTTGGCAAAAAGTCCAGTTGCTTACAACCGAAACCAACAGAACCTAAAGCAGCGCGACGATATCCGCCTCAAGCGATTCCGGCCGGTCCGATGGGGCATAGCGCCGCACGACACGGCCCTCGCGGTCGATCAGGAACTTGGTGAAGTTCCACTTGATCGCCTTGGTGCCCAGAACGCCGGGTGCCTCGGCCTTGAGCCAGTCGAAAAGGGGTTCGGCATGGTCGCCGTTCACGTCCACCTTGGCCATCAGAGGGAAACTCAGGCCGAAGTTGACCTTGCAGAAGCTTTCGATTTCTTCCGCGCTGCCCGGTTCCTGGGCGCCGAACTGGTTGCAGGGAAAGGCAAGAATTTCCAAACCGGCATCACGGTGCTTGCGCCAAAGCGCTTCCAGACCTTCGTACTGCGGGGTGAAACCGCATTTGGACGCGGTGTTCACCACCAGCACGACTTTGCCCAACCGGTCGGCCAAACTGGTACGCTCGCCATTGGGCAGACGCACATCGAAATCGGCAATTGTCTGCGGGCTTGTATCCGTCGCTGTCATGGCATTGCTCCGGGCCGGTCCACGGCCATCCGTATTGTCACGTAATGGCACCCGAAATCAATGCTAGCAGGCTGCTGCCGTCAGAGCGGGAAATCAGCCCGCTTGAACAATTGCAGCGCTTCGGCCGGGCCATAATGGCGATCGCCGGACTTTTCGATGATCAGTTCGGCGCGGTCCGCTTCGGGCATGCGGCCCATCAGGCGGACCATTTCGGCAAAGGTTCCCGAATGCAGCACGCCAAACGCATGCAGGACGCTGCCGGCGGCTTCACGGGTGACGATCGTGGCATGATCGTTCCAGAAGTCGTGTGCGCCATCGCGGGATTCGGCACGGATCGTGGTATTCATCTGAAAAAACCCTCCTTGGGTCCCCGACAAACGCATATGGCCCTTGTCGGTTTCCGCAGGAAAGCAAGACGCATCTGAACCGGAGCTTATTCCAGCACGCCCCCTATTCCAGCACACCTTCGTGCAACCGCATCACCCGGTCCATGCGAAAGGCGAGGCGTTCGTTGTGCGTGGCCACCAGCGCGGCGCTGCCTTCGCCGCGCACCAGCTTGAGGAACTCGTCCAGCACGCGATCGGCCGTGGCTTCATCCAGGTTGCCGGTCGGCTCGTCGGCGAGAACCAGCGCCGGGCGATTGGCCAGCGCGCGCGCCACGGCCACCCGCTGCTGCTCTCCGCCCGAAAGCTGGCTGGGCCGGTGATCCAGGCGATGGCCCAGCCCCAGCGCAGTGAGCAGTTCGGTTGCCCGCTCGCGCGCGGCGCGCTCGCCCTTGCCCGAGACCAGCTGCGGCAGGATCACGTTTTCGGTGGCGTTGAAATCGGGCAGCAGGTGGTGGAACTGATAGACGAAGCCCAGGTGATCGCGCCGCAGCACGGTGCGCGCGTCGCCATTGAGCGCGGCGGCATCGGTGCCGGCAATCTCGATCATGCCTTCGAACCCGCCTTCGAGCAGGCCCACGGCCTGGAGCATGGTAGACTTGCCCGAGCCGGACGGCCCGAGCAGGGCCACGATCTCGCCAGGCCGGATATCGAGGTTGACGCCGCGCAGCACGTCGATGCGCACGCCACCCTGCTCAAAACTGCGGCGCAAGTTGCGCAAACGGACGACCGGTTCGTTCATGGCGGGCTCACTCATAGCGCAAGACCTGCACAGGATCGGTGCTCGCCGCCTTGAGCGCGGGATAGAGCGTAGCCAGGAAGCTGAGCACCAGGGCCATCAGCGCGATCACGATGATTTCCACCGGATCGCTGCGGCTGGGCAGTTCGGTGAGGAAGCGGATCGAAGGGTCCCACAGGTTCTGCCCGGTAACGATTTCCACCAGATGCACGATCGGCTGGCGGAAATAGAGGAACACGAAGCCCAGCAGCAATCCCACCGCCGTGCCCAGCGCGCCGATGACAAAGCCGATGGCCATGAAGATTTTCAGCAGGCTGCGGCGCGAGGCCCCCATCGTGCGCAGGATCGCGATGTCGCGCGTCTTGGCGCGCACCAGCATGATCAGCGACGAAAGGATATTGAACACCGCCACCAGCACGATGATCGACAGCACCACGAACATCGCCACGCGTTCTACCGCCAGGGCTTCGAACAGGCTGGCGTTGAGCGTCTTCCAGTCGGTGATCTGCGCGCGGCCCTCCAACTGTTTTTTCAGCGGGCCCAGCGTGGTCATCACCGTATCGGGATTGGTCGTGGTGATTTCGATCATGCCGATCGAATCGCCGGTGAGCAAAAGCGTCTGCGCGTCGGGAATGGGCATGACGACGAAGGCGTTGTCATAATCATAGACGCCGATCTCGAAGATCGCGGCGACGCGATAGCCCACCTGGCGCGGCACGGTGCCGAACGGGGTGGAGCGCCCGGCCGGGTTGATGATCGTGATCGTATCGCCCAGTTGCGCGCCCAAGCTTTCTGCCAGCCGCGAACCGATCGCCACGTTGTTGCTGCCCGGCTGCAAGGCCGCCAGGCTGCCGGCCTTGAGCTTGTCGCCCAGGCGATCGATGTCCTTGGGCGTGTTGCCGCGCACCAGGATCGCTTCCACCCGGCCGTTGAAGCTGGCCAGCAGCGGCTGCTCGATCAGCGGCGATGCGCGGGTGACGCCAGGGGTCTTTTCCAGCTTGGCCAGGATTTCCTGCCAGTCATCCAGCCGGCCGCCATAGGCCTGCACCACGGCATGGCCGTTGAGGCCCACGATCTTGTCGAGCAGTTCGGCGCGAAAGCCGTTCATTACGCTCATGACAATGACCAGCGCAGCCACGCCCAGCATCACGGCGACCAGGCTGATCCCGGCGACCATGGCAATGAACGCTTCCCCGCGTCCCGGCAGCATGTAACGCTTGGCGATGGTCCATTCGAATGGCGAGAGGATCAAAGGCGGCACACTTTCGCGCTGGAACGGGATGGGCAATGGTGAACGAATTGTCGCGCGACGCTTTAGGACGGCGGGCGCGGCAGGGCAAGACGCCCCTGCCCAATCGCGCGCGGCCGGTTCGGTTCCCGCCCGATCGCGGGTTGTTGCAAGCCCGTCAGGCCGCCACGCGCAGGCGGGCGCGGCCCTCGGCCTTGGCGTGATACAGCGCGCTGTCGGCCGCTGCCAGGGCGGCATCGGGATGGGCGCCCAGCGCCGCGATGCCGGCGCTTATGGTGATTTTCACCTGGCCCTGCGGCGTGTCCACCGCCAGGGCGTTGACCGCCTTGGCCAGACGCTGGCACACTTTTTCGGCATGGACCAGTTCGGTATCGGGCAGCAGGACGGCGAATTCCTCGCCGCCGATGCGCGCCACGAAATCGGTGGAGCGCACCGCCGCCACGGCCGTTTCGGCAAAGGCGCGCAGCACCCGGTCACCCACCGCATGGCCATGGCGATCGTTGACCAGCTTGAAATAGTCGATGTCGATCACCGCCAGCGCCGATGGCACGCCGCTTGCGCCCACCCGCTCGGCCGTTTCGAAAAAGGCACGGCGGTTGGGAATGCCCGTTAGGGGATCGGTCAGCGCGGCGCGCGAAAGGTCTTCCTCGATGCGCTTGCGCTGCGCGATGTCGCGCGTGACGCAAACCAGGCCATCGACATCGCCGGTTTCGTTGGTCACCGCGCGGAAGTGGGTTTCGAACCACCGGCTCGGTCCGCCCAGCGGCAGGCTGAGATATTCCACGGCCACCGGTTCACCGGGGCTGGCCACGGCCGCATTCCATGCTGCAGCAACAGCGGCGCGATGTTCTTCCACCACGATCTGGCGGAAATCCACGCCGGAAAGCTGTTCGGGCGCATGGCCGGTCAATTGGGTGATCGCCGGCGAGGCGTAGCGGATCGTGCCGCTGCGGGCCATGTGGATGATCACGTCGCTGACATGGTCGGAAAGCAGGCGATAGCGGGCCTCGCTATGCGCCAGATCGCGCATCCGGCGGCGGCGACGCTCCTGCTCGGCCACGATCGGCAGCACGCACAGCACGGTGACGCCAAGATAGACCTGGAAGAACTGCAAGCGGCCGGCCAGCACGTTGAGATCGGTGGGCGATGGTTGCATGTCGGCAATCGGGCCGTGGCCGTAAAGCGTGAGCAGCCCGCCCAAGGTCGCCAGGATCATCGGCAGCATCAGGGCAACGAAAGCGTTGGCCCAGATCCCGCCGAACACCACCAGCAGCAAGGGAAACAAGAGAAGCGGGCGCGCGGTCTGCATGAACACCGCCAGCGTCAGCACGGCCATGGTCCCGGCCAGCAGCATGGCCCGCGTGCCGGCGCCCTGGGGCAGCAATGGCTCGCGCGTTTGCCACGCCATGCACACCAGGCTGCCGCAGGGCAGGAAAATCAGCAGGCCCAGCGAATGGCCGATCAGCCAATCGACGAAATTGACCCGCATCGGCAAGCCCGCCACCAGCGAGAGCGTGATGGCCGAAACCGCCGCGCCCAGCAGAGGCACCGCCAGGCCGATGCCCAGGCTATAGCCGGCCATCCATTCGGCGGTATCGTCGGGCCAATGCGACCGGGTGATGCGGCGCAGGATTGCGGCCGCTGCCACGCCTTCGAACAGGTTTGCCGCGGTCAGGAACGGCGCAGCCCGCCAACCCAGCCCGAACAGGCTGGTCAACATGAGCCCAGCCACCGCGCATGCCAGGATCGTGGCGGGCCAACACCGCACTGGCAGGGCATGAAGCCGCGCCGCGAGAATCGCATTGGCCAGCCACACCATGGCCACACCGCCGCTCAGCCGGCTGTAGTGCACGGCAACGAAGGCGCTGATGAAAAAGGCAAGTCCCGTCACGATGGCGGCGCGCAGCGAAGCTGCCGGGGTTATGGCCATGCGTGGCCGGGGGGGAACCGTCGTTTGCATGGCGCATATATTGGCCAGCAAATGGTTAATTCAGGGCTAAGAGCCGCCCCTTACGGCCGTTTTGATGGTAAAATTTTTCAAACCACCTGCACCGTAAGCGCCGCGTGATGCCAAGCATATGACAGCAGGAGATAATTTTTGCTCAATGGCGGCCATCCCATGCAGCCTGCCGCGCGCGCCCTTGCCTTTACCGGCAAACGTCGCCACATGGGCCGCATTGCTCGGCCGGGGCACTTCGCACCGGTGCGAGTCTTTGGCGCGAGCGCTTGCGAGACAGATGATCACCACCAACCCCTTCGAGGACCGCGACGGCGACAAGCTGCGCGAGGAATGCGGCATTTTCGGCGTGCTGGGCGCGCGCGACGCGGCGGCGATAACGGCGCTGGGGCTCCATGCCCTGCAGCATCGCGGCCAGGAAGCGGTGGGCATCACCAGCTTCGACGGGCAGGAATTCTATTCCCGCCGTGGCATCGGCCATGTCGCGCAGAACTTTTCCAGCGGCCAGGCGATCGCCGAACTGCCGGGCATGATGGCCGCAGGCCACGTACGCTATTCCACCACGGGCGGTTCGGGCCTGCGCAACGTGCAGCCGCTGTTTGCCGATCTGGCGGCCGGCGGCTTTGCCATCGCGCACAACGGCAACATCTCGAACGCCATGTTCCTCAAGCATGATCTGGTGCAGAAGGGGGCGATCTTCCAGTCCACTTCCGATACCGAAGTGATCATCCACCTTGTGGCCACCAGCCGCTATCCCACGCTGCTCGATCGCTTTGTCGATGCGCTGCGCCTGGTCGAAGGCGCGTATTCGCTGATCTGCATGACGCCAGAAGGCATGATCGCTTGCCGCGATCCGCTCGGCATCCGTCCGCTGGTCATGGGCAAGCTGGGCGATGCGGTGATCTTTGCCAGTGAAAGCGTCGCGCTCGACGTGGTTGGCGCCGACATGGTGCGCGAAGTTGAGCCGGGTGAACTCGTCCAGGTGGCGCTCGACGGTTCGATCCAGACGCACCGCCCGTTCGGTGATACGCCGCAACGCCCGTGCATTTTCGAGCATGTCTATTTCAGCCGCCCGGATTCCATCCTGGGTGGCCGCTCGGTCTATGAAGTGCGCAAGGCCATCGGCATGCAATTGGCGCTGGAAAATCCGGCCGATGCCGATCTGGTCATTCCCGTGCCCGACAGCGGCGTGCCTGCCGCGCTCGGCTATGCCCAGCAATCGGGCATTCCGTTCGAATTGGGCATCATCCGCTCGCACTATGTCGGCCGCACCTTCATCCAGCCGTCTGACGGCGCGCGCCACGCCGATGTGAAGCGCAAGCACAATGCCAACCGCGCCCTGGTGGCCGGCAAGCGCATCGTGCTGATCGACGATTCGATCGTGCGTGGCACCACCAGCCTCAAGATCGTGCAGATGATGCGCGAGGCCGGTGCCCGCGAAGTGCACTTCCGCGTCGCCAGCCCGCCGACCGAGCATTCGTGCTTCTATGGGGTCGACACGCCCGAGCGGTCGAAGCTGCTGGCCGCGCGGATGGACATTGCCGCCATGGCCGAATTCATCCAGGCCGACAGCCTCGCGTTCGTGTCGATCGACGGGCTCTATCGCGCCGTTGGCGAAGCGCAGCGCAGCAGCGCCTGCCCGCAATATTGCGATGCCTGCTTCACCGGTGACTATCCCACGCGTCTGACCGACCTGGGCGAGCGCGATCCGGGCTGTTCGCCGGTCAAGCTCAAGGCCAAGCCGGCCAAGGTCGCCTGACCGTGGCCGCCACCGATGCAAATACCCCGCTCGCCGGGCGCGTGGCGCTGGTCACTGGCGCCAGTCGCGGGATCGGCGCGGCCACGGCCCGGGCCCTGGCCGCGGCGGGCGCGCATGTCGTGCTCGTGGCGCGTGACGCGGCCGAGCTGGAAAAGGTGGAAGACGAAATCTTCCAGGCTGGTGGCCATGCCACCATCGCCCCGGTGGACCTGGCCGAACCCGATGGCGTGGCCCGCCTCGCTTCCGCAATTTCGGAACGCTGGGTCGCGCTCGATATCCTGGTGATCAACGCCGCCGTGCTGCCCGCCCTCACCCCGGTGTGGCAGATCGAGCCGCGCGATTTCAGCCGCGCCATCACGCTCAACGTGCTGGCCACGCATTCACTGATCAGCGCGTTCCATCCCCTGCTCAAGGGCAGCCAGGATGCCCGCGTGATCGGGCTGACCAGCAGCGTCGGCGCGCAGCCGCGCGCCTATTGGGGGGCCTATGGCGCAACCAAGGCGGCGTTCGACAATCTCCTGGCAAGCTATGCCCAGGAAGTGGCGGCCATTTCCGGCATTCGCGTGGCCATCGTCGATCCCGGTGCCACGCGCACCAAGATGCGGGCCAAGGCCTATCCCGGCGAAAATCCATCCAGCGTCAAGCCGCCCGAAACGGTTGCCGCGCGCATCGCTGCGCTGGCGGCAGAGGATTTCGCCAGCCCGCATCGCGAGCGCGTGGACGCCCCGGCCTGAACGATGCCAAACGCGCGTTGTGCAACGCGGCGTTTTGTAAAAGATTGCCATCGTAGGAAATCTTAGGATCGGCGCGCTGGCGTTAACCTGCTGGTAAGCCAATTTGCTCATGCTTCGCCAACGGCAGCGATCCGTTGCCGTGTCGAATCGATCAGCGGGTCACGGCCGATGCCAACTATCAAATGGCAGGAAAACTACGAAGCAGCCGCCAGCGACGATCGCTGCGCTCCTCGTTCACGCCTCGTCATTCCGTCCAAGCTGCGCCGCCATGGCGCACGGGCGGTCCAGACGCTGGTGCTCGATCTTTCGCTTGCCGGCTTCTCCGCGCTCGCGCCGGCCCGCATCGCGCAAGGCAGCAAGGTCTATCTCACCCTCCCCGGCCTCGAATCGCGCGAGGCTGACGTGGTATGGTGGCACGCCGGGCTGGTGGGTTGCGCGTTTGCCAACCTCTTGTCGCAGCGTGAACATGATGCCCTGTTGCTGCGCTACAGCGGCGACGAAGGCGTGCCGGAACGCTGACCGACCACGCGTGACGCAGCAGCCCAGCCGCTGCGTCAACCGTGTTCCTTCATCTTGCCATGGGCTGCCAGCGCGCGGGCACGGGCCTGGGCGTGATCGATGATCTTGCCCGGATATCCGCCAGGGCGGCGCTGTGGATCATGAATCTCGGCATCGTCCAGCTCGGCCAGTTCGGGCACCCATTGGCGAATATAGCCCGCCGCATCGAACTTGGCCGATTGCGTCAGCGGCGCCATGATCCGCACGAACATGTTGGCATCCAGCCCGCTGCCCGCCACCCATTGCCAGTTGGTGGCATTGGCGCCGTAATCGGCATCGACCAGGGTATCCCAGAACCACTGCTCGCCCACGCGCCAGTCGATCAGCAGGTGCTTGATCAGGAAACTGGCCGCGATCATCCGCACGCGGTTGTGCATCCACCCGGTATGCCACAACTGCCGCATGCCCGCATCGACGATGGGATAGCCGGTACGCCCCTGTTGCCAGGCGGCCAGATCCTTGGGCGCGTGGCGCCATGGCAGGGCGTCGAACGCTTCGCGGCCGTTGCGCATGCCATAGTCCGGGCATTGCAGGATCAGATTCTGGGCATAGTCGCGCCAGCCCAGTTCGCTCAGGAACACGTCCACGCTGCCGCCTGCATCGGCCACCGCGTGCCAGGCCGTGGCCGGCGAAATCTCCCCGAAATGAAGGTGAGGCGAAAGCATCGACGTGCCGGGACATGACGGCAGGTTGCGCTGTTGGTCATAGCGCGCGGCACGGCCAACGAAGGTGTGGAGCCGCTCTTGCGCGCCAGCTTCGCCCGGCGTCCAGGTTTCGCGCATGCCCCCGGCCCAGTCCGGCTTCGTGGGCAAGAGCTGCCAATCGGCCAGATTGTCGCTCGCTGGCCAGAATGCCGGGGCGGGTAGCTGGCGCGGGGCGGGCTGCGGCGGTGGCGGCGGCAGTTGCTGCATGCTGGCACGCCAGAACGGCGTATAGATCTTGTAAGGCTGGCCGCTGCCGTTCTGCACGGTGCCGGGCGGCAGCAGGAAATTGCCATGGTGCAGCCGCAAGT
Source organism: Novosphingobium rhizosphaerae (assembly GCF_050920675.1). Lineage (NCBI taxonomy): Bacteria > Pseudomonadati > Pseudomonadota > Alphaproteobacteria > Sphingomonadales > Sphingomonadaceae > Novosphingobium > Novosphingobium rhizosphaerae. The sequence goes on along the minus strand of NZ_CP137861.1, from coordinate 2,810,726 downwards.
CGAACGCCTTGCCCACCGCGCGCTCGGCCATGCGCCACCACGGTTCGTAATGATGCAGGGCATGCACCACGCGCGCACCGGTTTCCCGGCGGATCGCAGCGAGCGCCGCATCGCATTTCCCGCGCCGCAGGATCAGGCGTGACCCGATCGCGCGCAGTTGCTGGTCCAGCGCTTGCAGGCTGTGGTGCAGCCACCAGCGCGATGCCGCGCCCATGCGGCGATGCTTGGGGCTATCGTCATCCAGCACGTAAACGGGGACCACCGGGCCGCCGGCTGCCGCCGCGGCCACGAAGGCCGCCTGGTCGTGCAGGCGCAAATCGCGGCGCAGCCAGACAATTGTTGGGCTCGTCATGCCCTGCTATGTGGCGGCTATTGACGCATTTGGCCATGGCCAGCACCCTGCCCCTTGGTGCAGGGTGTGCTGTACAGCGTCCCCCGCGCCGCACGCCGTGCGCCGCAACCGGAGAAACCAGCCTTGGCCGATCTGCCTCCCGTTCACCCCGACGTGGTCGTCCGCCCCGATGTTCAGGCCTTCCTCGACTATCTGCGCCAGGCCGCTGCCAGCGGGGTGCCGGCCATGCACGAGATGCCGCTGGACCAGGCCCGCGCCGCCTATGTCGCCATGCAGCAGTTGGCCGACCTGCCGCCACGGCCCCTCGCCGTGATCCGGGACCTGGCGTGCCCCGGCCCGGCGGGCGACATTCCGCTGCGCCTGTATGACAGCCGCGAAAGCCGCGAGCCTGGCCCGGTGCTGGTGTTCTATCATGGCGGCGGGTTCGTTCTGGGCGGGTTGGACAGCCATCACCACGTGTGCACCGACATTGCCGCACAAGTGGATCTTCCGGTGATCGCGGTCGATTATCGCGTTGCGCCCGAGCATCCCTTTCCCGCCGCGCCCGACGATGCCGAAGCGGCCGCCCGCTGGGTTGCCGGCAGCCCCGATGCACTGGGCCGCACCGTGACCGGCCTTGTCCCGATCGGCGATTCGGCCGGCGGCAACCTGGCGATCGTCGTCACCCAGGCGCTCGTTGCGCGGCCGGCGGCGGCCCCGGTGATCGCGCAAGTGCCGATCTATCCCCTGACCGATGCCGTGGCAGGCCATGCCTCGTTCCACCAGTTTGCCGAAGGCTTCCTGCTGGATGCCAAGGTTATGCAATGGTTTGGCGAAGCCTATGCCGCGCCCGATGGTGCCCCGCGCGCCTTTCCGCTCAACAGCGGGCATGACCAGATGCCCCCCACAGTGCTAGTGACCGCAGGCCTTGATCCGATTCGCGATAGCGGACGGGTCTACGGCGCGGCCCTGGCACGCGCCGGATCGCCCCTGGTGTTCATGGAACGCACAGGAACGATCCACGGCTTTATCCAGGTGCGCAAGGCGATCCCCAGCGCGCAGACCGATCTGGACGCGATCCTGTCGGGCTTGCGCGGTGTACTCGACGCCCTGCGCCCGACTGCTTGAACAAGGACCACCTATCGATGAGTGCGGACCCCTTTGCCGCTCTTCCCTATCGCCCTTGCGTGGGGCTGATGATCGTCAATCCCCAAGGCCGCGTGTTCGTCGGCAAGCGCATCGACAACAAGGAAGGCGATGCCTGGCAGATGCCGCAGGGTGGCATCGACGAGGGCGAGGAACTCGTGCCTGCCGCATTGCGCGAACTGCATGAGGAAACCGGCCTGACCGCCGATCACGTCACCGTGCTGGCGCAAAGTCGCGAGGAACATTTCTACGACCTGCCGCCCGAACTGGTGGGCAAGTTGTGGCATGGCCGCTATCGCGGCCAGCGCCAGTCCTGGCTGCTGCTGCGCTTCAACGGGCAGGACAGCGACGTGGTGCTCGATGCCCACGACCCGGCCGAATTCTGCGAATGGAAATGGGTGGATCCCGAACAGTTGCCGGATCTGATCGTGCCGTTCAAGCGCCGCGTCTACCGCCAAGTCGTCGACGAATTCCGCGCACTGATTTGATCGGCGGGGTTGCGCAAGGCTTCGCACCACCCACAGCCCCCTCCTCTAAAGAGGATGGGGCTTAACCCTTCCACTCCCCCTCCTCTTCAAAGGAGGGGGTGGGGGGTGGTGGAAGCCTTGGACCGACGCCAAAGACCCAACCCCACCCCAAAAACCTCAGTTCGCCTGCACTTCCGGCTTGGGCGTCACCGTCTCGGCCGCCACAACCTGTGGCTTGGGCCCGGCGGCCAGCGCCTTGCTGACCACGGCCGTTTCCGGGCAGGCCTTGCCGCACAGGCCCTCCAGCCGGGCAAGGCTGGCCTTGGCCTTGTCCACCGCGCCCTTTTCGGCCAGCGCGGCGCCTTCGCCGGCAATGGCGGAAAGATTGTTGGGCTCGCGCTCCAGCACGTTGCGATAATAGTGGATCGCCTTGCCCTGCAGGCCGGCCTGGCGCGAAGCATCGCCCAGCGCAACCAGGATGCCGGGGTTGGCCGGGTCGATTGCCAGGGCCGCTTCCAGGCTGTCGGTCGCGGCGTCAACTTCGCCCTTGGCCAAAGACGCACGCCCATCCTGCAACAGCGCCTGTGCACGCGGATCGAGAGGATCGCTGGTGCGGGCCGAACCCATGCTGCCGGTCACGGCCACAAGCAGGGACAGCGCAAGGGCCGCGGGCGTATAGCGCATCAAGAACTCCTTCAGCCGGGACTGCTCACCACGGCGATAGACCACCCTCATGGCCGATGGGTCTATCACAGACGCACCAGCCGCGCGAAGAAAAACCCGTCCGTACCGTCATGATACGGAGACAAACGCCAACCGCCGCGATGCGGACGGCCCACCGCCATATCCAGCGGTTCGCACCTGAACCCGCGATGAGTCGCCAGGAACGCGGCCAGCCCATCGGCGCCCTCGGCATCGATCAGCGAGCAGGTGATGAAGACCAGCCGCCCCCCAGGCCGCACGAGCCCTGCCGCCACGGCCAGGACATGGGCCTGCATTTGGGCATAGCGGGCGATCGCCGCCGGCGTCAGGCGCCAGCGCGCCTCGGGATTGCGCCGCCAAGTGCCCGTGCCGGAACAAGGCGCATCCACCAGCACGGCATCGGCCTGTCCCTGCCAATCGGCCAAGATCGCCGTTTCCTGCCCCGGATTGAGCAGCCGCGTTTCGACCAGGGCCCCGGCCCGCTCTGCCCGCGGGGCGAGGCGCTGCAGGCGCGCCCGGTCGATATCGCAGGCCAGCAGGCGGCCGGTGTTCTGCATCGCAGCCGCCAGTGCCAGGGTCTTGCCGCCGGCCCCGGCGCACAAGTCCACAACGCTCTCACCCGGCTGCGCGTCCAGCGCCTGGCACGCGATCTGGCTGCCCGTGTCCTGCACTTCGAACAGGCCCTGGGCAAATTCCGGCCAGGTTTCCGCCTGCGTCCCCACGGGCAGGCGCAGCCCGTGTGGCGCCGCCGTCGCATCGGCCGCCACGGGCAGGCGCGCGGCCAGGCTTTCGCGGTCGATCTTCAAGGTATTGGCGCGCAGGTCCAGCGGCGCACGGCCCAGCAGCGCGCCCTGTTCCGCCGCATCAAGGCCCGATGCGGCCATTTCTGCCGCCAGCCATCCCGGCATGGCTCCGCCCGTTGCCACCGGCTCTCCGGCGCGGATCGGCGCGGGGCCATAAGTCGATCCGTCAAACAGCGCGGCCAGGGCGGCATCGTCCTGTACCAACGCCAGCACCGCAGCGCGCCCCGATACGGGCACGTCGCCACAAGCACGGATTGCCGCCCAGACCAGTTCGCGAATGGCGCGGCGGTCTTTCGATCCCACGTAGCGGCGCTGGCGAAACCATTCGGCCGCCAGCCGGTCGGCCGAAGCCCCCTGCCCGCGCGCGGCCGCGATCACTTCGTCAAGAATGTCGATCGCGGCCTGAACCCGCGCGGCCGGCGTCACCGGGTGGGGTAGTTCGGCGCCTCACGCGTGATCGTCACGTCGTGGACGTGGCTTTCCTTGAGGCCCGCGTTGGTGATGCGCACGAACTTGGCATTCTTGCGCAGATGCTCGATCGTGCCGCTGCCGGTATAGCCCATGGCCGCCTTGATGCCGCCCACCAGTTGGTGCACCACATCCTTGGCCGGCCCCTTGTAGGGCACCTGGCCTTCGATCCCTTCGGGCACCAGCTTCATCGAATCCTTGATGTCCTGCTGGAAATAGCGATCGGCCGAACCGCGCGCCATGGCACCCACCGAACCCATGCCACGATAGGCCTTGTAGGCGCGGCCCTGGTAAATGAAGGTTTCGCCCGGCGCTTCCTCGGTGCCAGCCAGCATCGAACCGATCATGATCGAGCTTGCCCCGGCGGCAAGCGCCTTGGCCGCATCGCCCGACGTGCGCAGGCCGCCATCGCCGATCACCGGCACGCCGGACTTTTCCGCTTCGGCCGCGCATTCCATGATAGCGGTCAACTGCGGCACGCCCACGCCCGCCACGATGCGGGTGGTGCAGATCGAGCCGGGCCCGATGCCCACCTTGATGCCGTCAGCCCCGGCATCGATCAGCGCGCGGGTCGCTTCGGCGGTGGCAACGTTGCCGGCAATCACCTGCACGTCGTTGGACAGCTTCTTCACCGCTTCCACGGCGCGCGCCACGTCGCGGTTGTGCCCATGGGCGGTGTCGATGATGATCACATCGCATTCCGCATCGACCAGGGCGTGGGTGCGGGCCAGGCCCTTTTCCCCCACGGTGGTGGCCGCCGCCACGCGCAGGCGCCCGGCGGCATCCTTGGTGGCGTTGGGATAGGTGACGGACTTCTCGATATCCTTCACCGTGATCAGCCCGATGCAGTGATAGGCATCGTCCACCACCAGCAGCTTTTCGATGCGGCGCTGGTGCAGCAGGCGGCGCGCTTCGTCCCCGCTCGTGCCCAGCTTTACCGTGGCGAGGTTTTCGTGCGTCATCAACTCACGCACCGGCTGGGCCAGGTTGGCGGCAAAGCGCACGTCGCGGTTGGTCAGGATGCCCACCAGCTTGCCACCGGCTTCCACCACGGGAATGCCGCTGATGCGGTGCATGCTCATCAGCGCCTGGGCATCGCCCAGCGTGGCATCGGGCCCGATGGTGATCGGGTTGACGACCATGCCGCTTTCATAGCGCTTGACCGCGCGCACCGCGGCGGCCTGTTCCTCGACCGACAGGTTGCGGTGCAGCACGCCGATGCCGCCAAGCTGGGCCATGACGATGGCCATGTCGGCCTCGGTCACGGTGTCCATCGCCGACGAGAGTACGGGAATGTTCAGCGCGATCGCCTTGGTCAGGCGGGTGCGGGTATCGGCTTGCGAAGGCAGGATGTCTGACTCGGCCGGACGCAGCAGAACGTCGTCAAAGGTAAGGCCGAGAGGGATATCCATGTTAGCTGCCACTTCCTGTCCGGGTAGAATCGTGGCGGCCCATGTAATCAAGCCGGGAACAATTGGCTAGGGGGTTCGCCGGCTATTTGTCGGGGGGCTGGCGGGCAATGGCAAACCGGCTCCCGCATAGCGTCGCGGGTCGGCAAAATCGCGCACCAGTTCGGTGGTGATCAGCACATCGTCGGCCATGCCGGCATAGTTTACCTGGTCGGGCGTGTCGGCCGGGGTGTGATAGGCGCCGGCCATGAACCGCCCCAGCCGCGCCTCGTCGGCATAGCTGGTGCTGACCATGATTGCCGGCACGTCATGCTGCATCAGCACCCAGCTGTCCTGCCGCCGCACATAAGCATTGGCCGCCTGGCCATCGACCAGCTTGCGCTTCATCCGCGCCAGAACGCGGCCCACTTCCTCGTCCAGCGGCGTCATCCCCCGCCCGACGATCGCCACCGGTCCACCCGGCGGCACCAGGCCGGTGCTGTCCACGTTGAACGCCGCCACGATGCGGCCCAGCGGCAAGGGCGGATTTTCGGCAAAGGCGAGCGCGCCCAGCAATCCCATTTCCTCGCCCGTGGTGGCCAGGACATAGATGTCGCGCTCGGGCATATCACGACCTTGGGGGCGCAGCGGGCCACCGGCCATCACCTGGCGCGCCACTTCGGTGATCACGGCAACGCCGCTGGCATTGTCCACCGCGCCGGGGCAGATCGCGCCATTGTCGGCACAAACCCCGAAATGGTCCCAGTGCGCCACCAGCAGCACGGCGCCTGCCTCGGGATCACGGCCCGGAATGCGCCCCACCAGGTTGTGGGTCCGCACCCGCGTTTCCTTGCTCGTCGCCTCCAGCGTGGCCGTGGCACCGATCAGGCGCGGGGTGAAATCGGGCTGGTCGGCCTCCGTCTGTGCGGCGGCCAGGGCCTGGCCCGCCGCAGCGGGCGTGCCGCCGAGCAGGCGATCGGCCATGTCGGGCGTGACGAACGCCTCGATCTCGTTGTCCAGCCGCTCGCCCGCCAGCGCCGTCCCCGCCTTGCGGCGGCGCATCGCCACGTCATCCAGGCTGCGCGCGCCATCCAGCACCGTGATCACGGCCATGGCCCCACCATCGAGCAGCCGGCCAACCGCTTCATGGCCATCGGCGGCGCCATCGCCGCCGTCCCTGCCACGCAAGGCGCGCGTCGGCCGGCTCTTGCTGTCGAGCAGCAGGGCAACCCGGCCGGCCAGCTCGGTGCGCGAGGGCACAGTGCCATGGCCCACGAACAGCACCGGCGCGCTTTCCACCAGGTTGCGCACCCCCGACGTCACCACGAAGACGTCGCGCTCGTCGGCGAGCAAGTGCCGCCGCCCGCGCGTGAACGTGGCGCGCGACAGCACCGGCTCGCGCGCCACCAGTTCCACCGGGGCAAACCACGGATTGCCCGGCAGATTGGTGCCTGATTCCAGGCCCATCTCGAACCATTGCCGCGCCAGGTAGCGCAGCGTCTGCGTCTCCCCGTCGGTACCCGGCCGGCGCCCGCCGAACGCCGGGCTGGCCAATGTTTCGACATGGCCGCGCAGGCGCTGTTCCAACGAGGCGGCCACGGCCGCCGGGGCGGCAGACAGGCACAAGGGCGCTGCCAGCAGCGGTGCTGCCAGCAAGACCAGGGCCAGTGCCCGCAACACCCATGCGCCACGACTCATCGACAACCTCAAACGCTTGAGCGCAGTCCTCTTGCTGACAAAACCCACCAACGGGCGCAAGTTCCGAAACTGTAAAGCACGGTGAACCGATGTGGCGCGGTTTTTCCTGCATCGCCATACGGAACATTGTGCCACGCCAGCGCTTGCCATTTCGGCTATACGCTCACGCAAGCACAGCAACGGAAACAGGCACGCCATGCGGCTCGACGATTACGACAACAATATCGATGTGGAAGACCAGCGCGGCCAGGGCGGCGGCTTTTCCCTGGGCGGCGGCGGCGGTGGCGGTTTCCCGCTCGGCCTGATCTTCAGCCTGATCGGCTCGCGTTTCGGCATCCTGGGTATCCTGCTGGTCGTCGGTGCCTCGTTCCTGTTCGGCGGCCTGCCGCGCCAGTTGACAGGGCCAGTGGGCGAAACCCCATCGCAACAGGTTGGCCGGCCCGGCGGCGAAACGCTGGCCCAGGCCTGCGATGTCAACGCGTTCAGTCATGAAAGCTGCAACGCCCTGTCCTCGCTCAACAAGACATGGAAGCCACTGCTGGCAACTGAAAACGTCGCGTTCCGCGCACCCAAGCTGGTGTTCTATTCCAGCCAGGGCTCGTCGGGCTGCGGCGCGGCGCAAAGCGCGATGGGCCCGTTCTATTGCCCCAGCGACCAGGGCATCTACATCGACACCGATTTCTATACCGAGCTGGACAAGAAGCTCGGCGCTGGCGGCGATTTCGCCCGCGTCTATGTCATGGCCCACGAATATGGCCACCACATCCAGAACCTGGTCGGCACTTCTGCCAAAGTCACGCGCGCGCAGCGGGCGAATCCCGACGCCGCCAATCCCCTGTCGGTGCGGCTTGAGCTTCAGGCCGATTGCTATGCCGGGGTCTGGGCCGCGCAGAATCGCGCGCGGATCGAGCCGGGCGACGTGGAGGAAGGCCTGCGTGCCGCGCACCAGATCGGCGACGACACATTGATGAAGGCCGCCGGGCGCACGCCGGTGGAAGCAGCCTTTACCCACGGCACCGCCGCGCAACGCATGACCTGGCTGCGCAAGGGCCTGGACAGCGGCAACCCGGCGGCGTGCAACACCTTCACCGATGGCGCGGTGTAAGGCGGTCGCAACGCCTTGTCAGGAACCTTGCCCGGCTTGCCGCGTAATGCGGGGAAACCGGGGAGTTTTACCAATTATGTTCGCACACCGCCTTGCCACCCGCGCCGCCCTGTTCGGCGCGCTGGCCCCGCTCGCCCTCGCCGGGCTCAACGCCCAGGCCCAGACCGCTGTCGCCCCCAAGGATGCCAAGGTCGGCGATGTCGTCGCCACGCCGCTCGAAACCGTCAATCTCAAGAAGGAAGACATCCCGCCGATCCTGCTCAAGGCGCGGCAATCGCCCTATACGCTGGTCGGCCTCAAGGGCTGCTCTGCGATCTCGGGCGAAATCCGCCGGCTTGATGCCGTGCTGGGCGACGATATCGACATCGCCGACTATACCAAGGGCGGCATGATGGTGGGCAACACCGCCAAGTCGATCGTCGGCTCACTGATCCCGTTCGGCGGCATCATCCGCGAAATCTCCGGCGCCAACGAAGCGCAGCGGCAGTGGCAGGTGGCGCTGTTTGCCGGCACCGCGCGTCGCTCGTTCCTCAAGGGCGTGGGCCAGTCGCGCGGCTGCCCCTATCCGGCACGTGCTGCCACGGCCAAGGACGCCAAGGCCATCGCCGCCACCCGTGCGCGCGAAGCGGCCGCCGCCGAGGCTGCCAAGCAAAAGGAAAAGCAGGACAAGCGCAACCGCTGATGCCTGTTCCCCCGGCTCTGCCGCTGGCAGCGCCGGGGGTTTTGCTCAGACGAAGATGATGTCGGAAAGATGCAAGTCGGGCGCGTGATTGAGCGTGGCGATACGGATTGCCTTGCCACTGCCGCTGCCATCGGCGTCGTACCACAGGTTGCCGGTCGCCTGGTCATAGACCAGGCTCTGCACCGGGTTGGCCGCCCGCGTGCCATAGCCGAATTCCACCGCCAGCACAGCGCCGGCATGGGCGCCGGGAAATCCGTCGTCGAACGCGCCCAGGGCAAGAGCGATCTTGTCCACGCCCGTGGTGAAATCGGTGATCGCCATGCGACTCGCCGCTTCGGGCCGCAGATCGAACAGAAACGTGTCGCTGCCCGCCCCGCCGGTGACGACGTCCACCCCGCCGCCACCGCTCAGCACGTTGTTGCCGCTGTTGCCGACGATCACGTTGTTGGCCGCGTTGCCTGTGCCCTTCAGGTTGCCCGCGCCTTCCACCAGCGTCAGCCGCTCCACTCCATCGGTCAGCGTGTAGCTGACCCGGGCATAGACCTTGTCGATGCCGGCATCGCCGGCATTCTCAAGAACCCGATCATTCGGGCTATCGACGTAATACGTATCGCTACCAGTGCCCCCGGTCATGGTATCCCCAGCGGCTCCGCCATCGAGCAGATCGTCGCCATCACCGCCCAGCAACACGTCCTTGCCGGCGCCACCATAGAGCTTGTCGTTGCCCGCGCCGCCTTCCAGGCGATCCGCGCCGGCGCCACCATCGAGCACGTCGTGGCCGCCGCCACCCAGCAAGGTGTCGTTACCTTCCGCGCCCTTGATAGTGTCGTCGCCCCCCGCGCCTTCAAGGCGGTTGTCCGCCTTGCTGCCATAGATCGTGTCGTTGAAATCGGATCCGATCGCGTTTTCGATTTCCTTGAGCACCACTGTGCCAGCGAAAATCGTATCGATCGGCTTCGTCGTTGCCAGCGTGACATAGACGCCGCCTACCGCATCGGCAAAACTCACCGTATCGATCCCGTCGCCGCCGACGATCGTGTCGTTGCCGCCGTGGCCCAGGAACAAGTCGTCCTTGTCGGTTCCGGTCAACTTGTCGGCACCACTGGTGCCTTCGAATGTCTGGCCTGCATTGGCATAAAACTCTTGGCTATGCAGCTTGGAATTCGCGTCCTGCCACAACACCTTGAAGCCACCATCAGGTGTACCGATCACCTGGGCGTTCATCTGGTCGCCGGCGGTCGTGGTGTTGACGATTTGCTCGGCGCTGGTGTCAGCCCCACTTGCATCGAACGCGCGAACTGAAATCTCGCTATAACCGTCGGTACCAACGCTGGCATTCTTGCTTGCCCAGACAATGGCGAACCCGCCATCAGCCAGTCCGGCCACGTCTGTCGACCCAACAAAGCGCGGACCATCCTGACTAATGATAATGTCCTGAGTTGCGGCCAGGCCCTTGGCATCGAACACTTGCGCGTGAAGCGTTCCCAAACCCGCATAACCGTTGCTCGATTTGTTCTCCGACCAGGTGACCACGAAGCCGCCATCGGCCAGCGCCGCCACCTGCAATTCCGAGGGGTTTAGCGAGTAATCAAGCGGCAGAATCGTGGGTGCCACTACTGCAACGCCGTCCAGACCCCGAATGGAAATCGTGAAGCCATGCTGGCCAGACCGCACGCCGTTGTCCCAAGCGGTTGTCAGTAATGAGCCGTCAGCCAACTCCGTCAGAGTAGGTGGCATGTCGCGACCGGAATAGGACGCGAATACCTCTGCGCCGACGCTGCCAGTGGCTAAATCAATGATGTGGAACGTGGCCCTCGTATCTCCTGAACTGAAAACGACGTTGTCGACGACAGCGATCTTGCCGGCATTCGCGCCAGTCAGCGATACGACTGATACTTCCGAAAGGCTGATAGAGCTGAACCGAGGCGAAATTGTATAAGTCCCCGTGCTCACGCCATTCGATGCGTTGGTGTCAGCGATATTGAGAACAATGCTGTCGCCATTGCTCGATGGCTCCGCAACCGTAATGAGATTGCCGTGGGCGAGGCCAAAGACTTTGGAGGCATGCAACGTGATCGCGGTGCCCTCTGCAGCCCCGCTGCCATCAAAGATCGTATAGGTATAATTGCCGGAATTGGGGTTGGTGCGATCTTCGCTCTGAACCAGCACGTCGCCATCGGCAAGCAAGCTGCCAAAGGCATGGTATTGCTGCTGCGCTGACAGCTGAAGCGTCACTTCCGAGCCATTGCGATAAAACGTCATTGAAATCCCCGTTCGTCCTGGCTCGCGCCGACGAAGGGTTGATATTGTATCGCTATGTTACAGTCGAGTGGTATGCACCAAAATGGACGACAAAAAAGCCGGGGCGTCGCCACCCCGGCCTTTCCGCAACCTAACGCTGAGCGAACGGATCAGTACACGCGCGCCTTCGGCTTGATGTACTGCACGTCGTCGGTCAGCGTATATTCGTGCACCGGGCGGTAATCGAGCTTGATGTCGCCGCTCTTGCCGCCCCAGCCTTCAAACCAGCCCACGGTGTGCTTCATCCAGTTGGCGTCGTCGCGGTTGGGGAAGTCTTCGTGCGCATGGGCGCCGCGGCTTTCCTTGCGGTTGTATGCCGAATGCATCGTGACCGAAGCCTGGCTGATCAGGTTGTCCAGTTCCAGCGTTTCCACCAGGTCCGAGTTCCAGATCAGCGAGCGGTCCGAAACGCCGATGTCCTGCATCGAGGCATAGATCTCGCCCAGCTTCTGCTTGCCTTCGGCCATCAGCTCGTCGGTGCGGAACACCGCCGCGTGCTGGCTCATCGCGCGCTGCATCTCGGTGCGGATCTTGGCCGTGGGCGAACCGCCCTTGGCGTTGCGGAAGTGGTCCAGGCGGGACAGTGCCAGGTCGGCGCTGTCCTTGGGCAGCGACTGGTGCGCCGTGCCCGGCTTGATCAGTTCCTTGAGGCGCAGGCCCGTGGCGCGGCCGAACACGACAAGGTCGATCAGCGAGTTGGAGCCCAGGCGGTTGGCGCCGTGCACCGAAACGCAGGCCGCTTCGCCCACGGCGAACAAGCCCGGCACCACGGTTTCGGGATTGCCATCGGCGCCGATGGTCATCACTTCGCCGTGATAGTTAGTGGGAATGCCACCCATGTTATAGTGCACGGTCGGCACCACCGGCAGCGGCTGGCGCGTCAGGTCGACGCCGGCAAAGATCTTGCCGCTTTCGGTGATCCCCGGCAGGCGCTCGGCCAGCACCTTGGCGTCGATGTGGTCGAGGTGCAGGTAGATGTGGTCCTTGTGCGGCCCAACCCCGCGCCCTTCGCGGATTTCCAGCGCCATCGAGCGCGACACCACGTCGCGGCTGGCCAGGTCCTTGGCCGACGGAGCATAGCGTTCCATGAAACGCTCGCCTTCGGAGTTGGTGAGATAGCCACCTTCCCCGCGCGCGCCTTCGGTGATCAGCACGCCCGCGCCATAGATGCCGGTGGGGTGGAACTGCACGAATTCCATGTCCTGCAGCGGCAGGCCGGCGCGCAGCACCATGCCGCCACCGTCGCCGGTGCAGGTATGGGCCGACGTGGCGGTGAAATAGCAACGGCCATAGCCGCCGGTGGCCAGCACCACGGCATGGCCACGGAAGCGGTGGATCGAACCGTCGTCCATGCACAGCGCGATCACGCCACGGCATTCGCCGTTTTCCATGATCAGGTCGATGGCGAAGTATTCGATGAAGAAGTCGGCATCATACTTCAGGCTCTGCTGATAGAGCGCGTGAAGCATGGCGTGGCCGGTGCGGTCGGCCGCAGCGCAAGTGCGCTGCACCGGCGGGCCTTCGCCCATGTTCTGCATGTGGCCGCCGAACGGACGCTGATAGATCGTGCCATCGGCGTTGCGGCTGAACGGCACGCCGGCGTGCTCGAGTTCATAGACCGCCGCCGGGGCTTCGCGCACCATGTATTCGATGGCGTCCTGGTCGCCCAGCCAGTCAGACCCCTTGACGGTGTCGTACATGTGCCAGGTCCAGTGATCGGGCGTGTTGTTCTGCAGCGAAGCGGCAATCCCGCCCTGCGCCGCAACGGTGTGCGAGCGCGTGGGGAACACCTTGGTGATGCAGGCGGTGCGCAGGCCGGCCTGGGCCGAACCCATCGTGGCGCGCAGGCCCGAACCGCCCGCGCCGACAACGACGGTGTCATAGGTATGATCGATGATCTTGTAGGCAGCAGACATGGCTTACGCGGCCCCCAGTGCGATGCGGATGATCGAGACGATGCCGAACACGGCAGCGGCGGCAGGCACGAAGTTGATCAGCAGCCAGGAAGCCACCTTGCCGCCTTCTTCGTGGATATAGTCTTCCAGCATGACCTGCACGCCCAGGCGTGCGTGGTACAGCGTGTTGACCACCAGCAGCACCAGCATAGTGGCGCTGAGCGGCTTGGCCGCCCAGCCATGCAGCGTGACGAAATCGTGCGCGGGAAGCAGTGCCAGGCTCACGCCCAGGAAGGGGATGAGGATCAGGTTGCCCACGGCCGTCAGCCGCTGGGCCAGCCAGTGATGCGTGCCGGCGTGGCTGGAACCCAGCCCCCGCACGCGTCCGATCGAAGTTCCGTTACCCATGGTACCTCCGAAAATCAGGTAAGGGCGTGCCGGCGCTCAGCGCAGCAGCACGAAGCCCCAGAACAGAGCCGTAAGACCGACAGACGCGATCAACGTGAAGACCGACCAACGGGCATTGACCGAAAGTTCGTAGCCAACGCCGATGTCGAGCACGAGGTGGCGGATGCCGGTGGCAGCATGCTGGAAGAACGCCCAGGACAGGCCCACCAGCACGATCTTGCCCAGGATCGCGGTCACGGCGGAAAGGCCGCCGCTGGCGCCGGTCCACACGTAGGTGATGAATGTTTCATAGGCTTCCGGGCCGCTGGCAATCGAACCCAGCCACCACAGCAGCAGCGAAAGGCCCACGAAGGCCAGGCCGTTGCCGGTAACGCGGTGGAGGATGGAGACCAGCATGGCCGGACCCCAGCGCCAGATCTGGAGGTGCGGCGAAAGTGGCCGGTTGCTGCGCGCCAGCGCCATGGAACTTCCCCTTCTTATCGCAAAGGCGACCGGGATGAGGTTTCCGGTCAGGACGAGTCGCTATTAGTCGAAAAGCCCCGGGGTGCAAGCCGGCGAAAGGGTGAAGCCGAATTCGTATGTTGTCATGCGGCAGGATCGCGCGCAAACCACAGGCCATGCGCGCCAAACTTCCTTTCGCAGCCGCACTGGCCGGCCTTGTGCTGTCGCCTCTGCCCACCCCCGCCAAACCTGCTCTGGGCCAGCCCGCCCTTGGCCAGCCAGCCCCGGCCAAGGCGCCGGGCGCGGTCCTGGCCAGTGCTTGTGCCGGTCGCGATGGCTGGGCCGATCCCGCTCCGCCGCAACGGATTTTCGCCAACACCTGGTATGTCGGCACGTGCGGGATCAGCGCCGTGCTGATCACCTCGCCGCAGGGACACGTGCTCGTCGATGCCGGCGTGGCCGATGCTGCGCAAAGCGTGGCCCACAATATCGAGGCTGCCGGGTTTCGCCTGGCGGACGTTCGCTGGATCGTGCTGAGCCACGAGCATTCCGATCATGCGGGCGGCCTTGCCGCGCTCAAGCGCATGACGGGCGCACGCCTTGCCGCCCTGCCGGCAGCCGCCCGCGTGCTGGAAACCGGCAAGGTTCCTACCGAAGACCCGCAGGCCGCCTGGCTCAAACCCTTCCCCGGCGTTCATGTTGACCGGGTGTTGCGCGATGGGGACGTGCTGGCAACGGGCGCGCTGCGGCTGGTGGCCCATGCCACGCCCGGCCACGCGCCCGGCTCGACCAGTTGGACCTGGACCAGTTGCGCCGGCCGCGATTGCCGCGCGATCGCCTATGTCGACAGCGTGACGGCCCTTGCCGCGCCGGGCTGGCGCTTTGCCGATCATCCCGCTTATGTCGCGGCGTTTCGCGCCTCGCTCGCCCGGATCGCGCGCCTGCCCTGCACTTTGCTGATCACCCCTCACCCCGGCGCCAGCGACCTGTTCGACCGCCTTGCCGCCGGCGCGCCGCGGCCAGCGCCCGGTGCCTGCCGCGCCTATGCCGCGCGTGGCCGGGCAAAGCTGGACGAGACCCTTGCCAAGGAAGCCGCCAGCCCACAAAGACCCACGCCATGAGCTGGAAAATCACTATCCTTGCCCCGCGCGCCGTGGTTCAGGCCGCGCTGATCGCCCATGAAGACGTGTTCGACTGGGATCCGGAGATCGTTATCGCCGGCAGCGAGATTGCCGAGGACAAACCCGAGGACTGGCAACTGGAAGCCTGGCTGGCCGATGAGCCGGGCGAAACGGAACGCGCCGCAATCGCCGCGCTGTTCGCCGATGGCGCGCCGCCGATGCAGATCGAGGAACTGCCTGAAGAAGACTGGGTCACGCTCAGCCAGCATGGCGTGGAGCCGATCCACGAAGGGCCGTTCCACGTACACACGCCCGAATATCCGGCGGTGGACCAGCCCGGCATCCGCAATTTCCTGATCCCCACCAGCCAGGCCTTTGGCACGGGGCAGCACGCCACCACGGCCGGTTGCCTTGCCATGCTGGCCCACATGAAGGCCCATGGCGCGGCGGTGCGCAGCCTGGCCGACATCGGCACCGGCACCGGCTTGCTCGCCTTTGCCGGCTTGCACCTGTGGCCCGGCGCACGCGCCATCGCCAGCGATATCGATGCGGTCTGCGGCCCGGTCGTGGCCACCAATGCCGATGCCAATGGCGTGCCGCTGGGCGATGGACCGGGCAAGCTGGCCATGGTCATCGCGCCGGGCATGGACCACCCGCTGCTGCGCCTTTCCGCCCCTTATGACCTGCTGATCGCCAATATCCTGGCCGGGCCGCTGATCGAACTTGCCCCCGAATTCGCCGCGGCGGTCAAGCCGGGCGGCCATGTCCTGCTCGCCGGCCTGCTCGCCACGCAGGAACGCGCGGTGCGCGCGGCCTATGCCCGCGCCGGCCTGCGCCTGGCGGCGCGCCAGGTGCGCGGCGACTGGTCGATCCTGTGGCTGCGTCGCCGCCCCACCACCCGCATCCGCGCCAGCAAGCCCGGCACGCTGCCGGCATGGTCGCAGAAGTGGTAGGTTCGGTGAAGGCGTCCACCACCCCCAACCCCCTCCTCTAAAGAAGAGGGGGCTTTAAAATCAGTCCTTTAACTCCCCCTCCTCTTCAGAGGAGGGGGTCGGGGGGTGGTGGAACCCAAGCACAACCTCTCAAGCCCGGCTTCCCACCATCGCCAGCCCGAACGCCACGAAGATCGCGCCGGTCACGCGGTTGAACAGCTTGCGCGGCGAAGGCTTTTCCAGCCAGCGCGCCACCGAGCGGCCACCCAGCGCATAGAACATGTAGGACGTGATCTCGATCACCCCGAAGGTGGCGACCATGACGGCAAATTGCAGCGGCTTGGGCCGCGCCGGATCGATGAACTGCGGCAGGAACGCCCCGGCGAACAACAGCGCCTTGGGGTTGCTGATGCCGATCAGGAAGCCGGTGCGGAACAGCGCCAGCGGCCTTGGCGCTGCCACGGGATCACCGGCACCCACATCGATCGCTGCTTCCTGCGCGGTCCAGGCCTTGTATCCCAGGTAAAGCAGATAGGCCGCACCCACGATCTTGAGCGCGGTGAACAGCTGCGGCATCGCCACCAGCACCGCCGAAAGGCCCGCCGCCGAAAGGCTGAGCAGGCACAGCACCGCCAGGAAGCAGCCGCACATGGCAAACATCGCATGGCCAAAGCCGAGCGTGACGCTGCGCGTCATTACGTGGAGCATGTTGGGGCCGGGCGAAACCGAGATGAAGAACACGGTGACCACGAACAGCCACCAGGTATGCAATGCCATGCCGTTTATCCCGCTGCCTTGAAGATTTCGGCCCAGGCGGCCTCGTCGATTACCTCAATGCCCAATTCGGCGGCTTTTTTCAACTTGCTGCCCGCGCCCGGCCCGGCCACGACCAGGTCGGTCTTCGGCGAAACGCTGCCTGCCGCGCGCGCGCCCAGCGCCTCGGCCTGGGCCTTGGCCTCGTCGCGGCTCATGGTTTCGAGCTTGCCGGTGAACACCACGGTCTTGCCCGCCACCGCGCTGGCGCGGGTTTCCACGATGAAATCGGGCGGGCTGACTTCGCCCAACAGATCATCCCACACCGCGATGTTGTGCGGTTCATGGAAAAAGTCGCCCAGCGCTTCGACCACAACCGGGCCAACGCCATCGATGCCGAGCAGATCGGCCTTGGCGTCTTCATCGCCGCCATGGGCTTTTTCCGCCACGGCGCGCAAGGCGGGCAGCGTGACGAAGCGCTTCATCAGGTCGCGTGCGGTCACCGCGCCCACGTGGCGGATGCCCAGGCCGAACAGCAGGCGCGCGGCATCGGGCTGCCGCTTGGCCTCGATCGCGGCGATCAGGTTGTCGACCGACTTGTCCTTCCACCCCTCGCGCCCGACGATGTCATCGCGGCGCTTGCGCAGGCGGAAGATGTCGGCGGGGCTTTCCAGCCAGCCCAGCGCAAAGAATTCTGCAATGGTCTTCTCGCCCAGGCCTTCGATATCGAGCGCAGCGCGGCTGACGAAGTGCCTGAGGCGCTCGGTCCGCTGCGCCGGGCAGACCAGCCCGCCGGTGCAGCGCACGTCCACTTCGCCTTCCTCGGCCACCGCCTCGCTGCCGCACTCCGGGCAGTGATCGGGAAACACATAGGCCGGGCGCTCGTCGTCGCGCGTCAGGTTTTCAACCACTTGCGGGATGACATCGCCAGCGCGTTGCAAAACCACGCGGTCACCCACGCGCACACCCAGCCGGCCGATCTCATCACGGTTGTGAAGCGTGACGTTGGTAACGGTCACGCCGCCTACCAGAACCGGGCGCAAGCGACCCACCGGCGTCAGCTTGCCGGTGCGGCCCACCTGGATGTCGATCGCCTCCACGGTTGTCTCGGCGCGCTCGGCAGGGAACTTGTGCGCCATGCCCCAGCGCGGCGCCTTGGCCACGAAACCCAGCCGGCGCTGCCATTCCAGGCTATCAACCTTGTATACCACGCCGTCGATATCATACGGCAAATCAGCGCGTTGCGCCTGGATGCTGCGATAATGCGCCACCATTTGCGCCACATCCTCGCACCGCGTCAGCAAGGGCGAAACCGGCACGCCCCAGGCGGCGATCTGCTGCATCATGTCCCACTGCGTCGCGGCGGGCACTTCGCTCGCCGCGCCCCAGCCGTGCGCCCAGAAGCGCAAGGGCCGACTGGCCGTCACGCTCGCGTCCTTCTGCCGCAGCGATCCGGCAGCGGCATTGCGCGGATTGGCAAAGACCTTGTCGCCCTTTTCTTCTTGCGCCGCATTGAGCGCCAGAAAATCAGCCTTGGCCATGAACACTTCGCCGCGGATCTCGAACACGGCAGGCGGCGCCACGCCCGAATCCGTGGCAAGTTCCTGCGGGATGTCGCTGATATGGGCCACGTTGGCCGTCACGTCCTCGCCCACCTGGCCATCGCCACGGGTAGCCGCACGCACCAGCTTGCCATGTTCATAGCGCAGCGAGCAGGACAGCCCGTCGATCTTGTCCTCGGCCGTCATCGTCACCGGCGCGTCGCTTGGCAGGGCGAGGAAGCGGCGCACCCGCGCGACGAATTCCTCCACCTCCTCATCGGAGAACGCGTTGTCGAGGCTCATCATCCGAACCTCGTGCGTTACCTTGCGCAAGGGCGAGGACGAAACCTCGTGCCCCACCGCGCGCGAGGGGCTGTCCGCGCGCACCAGATGGGGAAACGCCGCTTCCAGTTCGGCGTTGCGCCGCACCAGGGCATCATATTCCGCGTCGGAAATTTCCGGCGCATCTTCCGCGTGATAGCGCCGGTTGTGATAGGCAATCTGCCGCGCCAGCCGCATCAGCTCGTTGGCGGCTTCCGCCTCGTTCATCGCTGCCGGATTGCTCATCACTCGCACACTCTCGCCAAGACCGTTGCACACAGAGGGCGGCGGATACGAAATCCCAGCGTTTCGTAAAGCCGGATCGCCGCTGCATTCTCGGCATAGCTGTGGAGGAACGGCTTGTCCCCCCGTTCCAACAGGCGATCGCGCACGTGGCCGATCAGCCGCGCGGCGAGGCCCCGGCCGCGAAACTCGGGCCAGGTGGCAACACCGCTCACTTCGGCAAAACCGGGCGCCGGGCGCATCCGCTCGCCGGCCATCGCCGCCAGGCGCCCATCCAGGAAAATGCCGTAGAACTGGCCATAGCGCCAGGTGTCAGGGCCCCACGGCCCGGGCTTGGTTGCAAGGGCAAGCGCGGTCATGGCCGGCACGTCCGCCTCCCCCAGCGGCACAATGTCCGGCGCGTCGATCCGTTCGGACACGGCAAGGCGGGCATCGGCCACCATCTGCACCAGCGGCGCCACGCGGCGCACGGCAAGGCCGGATGGCGCCACCACGGCCTGCGGCTCCACCGTCCAGAGTTCATCGTCGGGCGCTGCCAACAACTTGGCCAGATGCTCCTCCGCTCCCGGCGCAGCAGCGGCAAACGGGCCATAGCCCGGATCGATCCGACACGCCGCCTCTGCGCCCGTCCAGCGGGACAGTGCCCGCTGCGGGCCGTTCAGGGCATGCCACACTGGCCGATCGAGCGGCACGAACCCGGCGCTCATGCCTGTTCCAGCAGCCGCCTTGCCTGGGCGCGCGCTTCCTTGGTCACTTCCGCGCCCGACAGCATCCGCGCGATTTCTTCCTTGCGGCCCGCCGCGTCCAGCTTGCTCACCGAGGTGCGGGTGACGGTGCCTTCGCTGGTCTTGGCGATCAGGTAATGGGCATTGCCGCGTGCAGCCACTTGCGGACTGTGCGTCACGGCCAGCAATTGCCCGCCGCGCGCCAGGCGGGCCAGCCGCTCGCCGATGGCGCTCGCCACCGCGCCGCCCACGCCCCGGTCGATTTCATCAAAGATCACGGTCGCCGCGCCGCCTTCTTCGGCCAGCGCCACTTTCAGCGCCAGGATAAAGCGCGAAAGTTCCCCGCCCGAGGCGATCTTGCCCAGCGGGGCGAAATCGCTGCCGGGGTTGGTGGAAATGAGGAATTCCACCCCGTCCATGCCTTGCGCGCTCCAGCGGTCTTCGGGCAGGCGCACCACGGCGGTGTGGAACCGCGCCGCGTCGAGGCGTAGCGGCGCCAGTTCGGCGGCCACCGCCTTGTCCAGCTTGCGCGCCGCTTCGGCCCGCTGCACCGAAAGCGCCTCTGCCTTGGCGCGATAATCGAGGCCGGCATCCATCGCCGCGCGCGCCAGACCGGCAATCTGCGCTTCGCCGCCTTCGATCGATTGCAGCGCGGCCTGCAAGGCCTCCCGCCGCGCCGGCAGATCGTCTACCGTGCAGCCGTGCTTGCGCGCGGCGGCGCGAAGATCGAACAGCCGCGTCTCGATGCGGTCGAGCAGGCCAGGATCGTGGGCCAGCGCTTCGGCGGCGGCGGCAAGCTTGTCTTCCGCCTCCCCCGCCTCGATCACCGCGCGGTCCAGCGCCTCGAGCGCTTCGGCCAGCAGGGGATGCTCGCCGGCGATGCGGTCCAACCGCCGCGCCGCGCTGCGCAGTTGCACCAGCGGCGCGTCAGAGCCCTGCCACAAGTGCTGCAATTCGTTGAGATCGCCGGAAAGCTTCTCGCCCTTCTGCATCGTCGCGCGTTGCAGGGCGAGTTCCTCCTCTTCGCCCGCCACGGGCTCCAAGGCATCGAGCTCGGCCAGGTGCGCCTCGATCAGGTCCTGCTCGGCCGCCGCGCTGGCGAGTTGCGCGCGCGCCTGGGCCAGGGCCTGCTCGGCCGCGCGCCAGGTTTCCCACGCCCGCGCCACCGCCGCGTTATCGGCCCGGGCATAGCGATCGAGCAGCATGCGGTGCCCGCGCGCATTGACCAGGCCGCGATCGTCATGCTGCCCGTGCAGTTCCACCAGGAACCGCGCCAGTTCGCGCAGCAGCGCCACTCCCACGGGTTGATCGTTGACATAGGCACGGCTGCCGCCATCGGCGCGCAGGCGGCGGCGCAGCAGCAGCGGCTCGCCCGGCTCCCAATCGATCGCGGCCTCGGCCAGCACAGCTTCCACCTCACCGGGGCGTTGGGCAAATTCGAACGTGGCCGTCACGCTCGCCACGTCTTCTCCGGCGCGAACCAGCCCACTATCGGCGCGATCACCCAGAACCAGGCCCAGCGAATCCAGCAGGATCGATTTACCGGCGCCGGTTTCCCCGGTCAAAACGCCCAAACCGCCCGGAAACGCGAGGTCCAGTGCCTCGATCAGGACGACATTGCGGATGGAAAGCCCGGTCAGCATCCCTTGTTCCTAGCGTGTTGCAACGCCCTCGTCACGCCCTTGCGTTCCCGTCTTGTTTCACATCGGTGACACGGTGTCGCCTCGCCGCAATGTGACGGCCGTATGGGATTCGCAAGACAACGGCAGCATATGAAGGGAATGGGTCATGGATCGCCCAACCGACCGTAGCTTTGCCCCTCTTGGCGAATGGATCAAGGGTGCCCCCGATTGGCTGGACAAGCCCGAACCGCGGGGCTTCCGGCCCAAGCGGCGCGTGCGCACCGTGTGGATTTCCGATCTCCACCTCGGCACGCGCGGTTGCAACGCCGACATGCTGCTCGATTTCCTCTCGGCGATCGAATGCGAAACGCTCTATCTTGTGGGCGATATCGTCGATGGCTGGCGCCTGTCGCGCGGGTGGTACTGGCCCGATGCCCACAACGAAGTGGTGCGCCGCGTGCTCAAGATGGCCCACCGCGGCACGCGCGTGGTGCTCATCGCGGGCAACCATGACGAGATGCTGCGCCCTTATGCCGGCATGACCTTCGGCGGCGTGGAACTTGCGCTCGATACCATCCATCGCACGGCCGATGGGCGCCGCCTGCTGGTCACGCATGGCGACGGGTTCGATGGCGTGGTGCTCTATGCCCGCTGGCTCGCGTTCCTGGGCGATGCCGCCTATGCCGTGCTGCTGCGCGCCAACCGCTGGGTCAACCTGGTGCGCCGGCAGTTCAAGCTGCCCTACTGGTCGCTCTCGGCCTACATGAAAAAGCGCGTGAAGAACGCCGTGCAATTCATTTGCGACTTTGAAGAAGCCGTGGCCCACGCCGCGCGCGACATGGGCGTGGACGGGGTGGTGTGCGGCCACATCCACTGCGCCGAAATCCGCCAGATCGGCGATGTCACCTATTACAACGATGGTGACTGGGTGGAAAGCTGCACCGCGCTGGTGGAAGATTTCACCGGCGCCATGAGCATCGTCGACTGGGCCGAGGAACTGCGCAAGCAGGCGCCGTTCACCCCGGCAACCACGCTCGAACTGCCCAGCCCGGCCGAAGCGGAAACCGTCTGATGCGCATTGCCCTGGCGACGGACGCCTGGACCCCGCAGGTCAACGGCGTGGTGCGCACGCTCACCACCACGGTCGGCCATCTGCGCGCGCGGGGGCATGTGGTGGAATTGCTCACGCCCCAGCAGTTCCGCACATGCGCCCTGCCCGGTTATGGTGAAATTCGTCTGGCCATGGCGCCGCGGTTCGGCACGCGGCGCACACTGCGCGATTTTGCCCCCGATATCGTCCATATCGCCACCGAAGGCCCGATCGGCTGGGCCGCACGCAGCTGGTGCAAGGCCTCGGGCGTGCCGTTCACCAGCGCGTTCCACACCCGCTTTCCCGATTATGCCGCCATGCGCACGGGCCTGAGCCCCGATGTGTTCTGGCCGGTGATGCGCCGCTTTCACGCGCAAAGCGCCGCCGTGCTGGTTTCCACTCCCAGCCTGGCACGCGAACTGGCCGGGCACGGCATTCACCAGACCCGGCTATGGTCGCGCGGGATCGACGCCGATCTGTTCAATCCCGGTCACGGCCCGCTGCCCGAGATCGCGGCGCTTCCCGGCCCGATCCTGCTCTATGTCGGCCGGGTGGCGGTGGAAAAAAACCTGGGCGCCTTCCTCGATTGTGCGGTTCCCGGCAGCAAGGTCGTGGTGGGCGATGGGCCAGATCTGGCCATGCTCAAGGCCCGCTATCCCCACGCGCATTTCACCGGCGCACTGTCTGGCACGGCGCTGGCGCAAGCCTATCGCGCCGCCGATTGCTTCGTGTTCCCCAGCCGCACCGATACCTTTGGCCTGGTGATGATCGAAGCGATGGCCTGCGGCGTTCCCGTCGCGGCCTTTCCCGTCGCCGGCCCGCTCGACGTGGTGGGCGCGGCGGGCCTTGGCGCGCAAGGCAACCTGCTCCGCCCGATCGGCGCCTGCAATGAAGACTTGGGGCAAGCGATTGCCACGGCGCTCGCCTGCCGCCGCGAAGATGCCGCCGGCTATGGCGCCAGCTATTCCTGGGAAGCGGCCACCGACCAGTTCGAAGCGGCGCTCGCCACGGCCGTGGAACAGATCGCCCAGGCCGCCTGACGGCGCAAGATCCTCCCTGTCGCAAAGCGATGGGGAGGCGGCGGGCGGCAGGCCCGACGGAGGCGCCGTCCCGCCCCATGGTGCACTGCAACCAATTGCGGCCTGACGCATTTGCCCGGAACGCCCCCACCGCACGGAGCCTTCCATGTCGCAGCGCACTCTGATCCAGTTCTTCCATTGGTACCTGCCCGAGGGCCGCTTGTGGGACGACACCGCCGCCGCCGCACCAGGCCTGGCGGAAATGGGCGTGACCGACGTGTGGCTGCCGCCCGCCACCAAAGGCGCCAGCGGCGCGATGTCGGTCGGCTATGACACCTACGACTTGTTCGACCTGGGCGAGTTCGACCAGAAGGGCACCGTCCCCACCAAGTATGGCACGCGCGCCGCGCTGGAGACGGCCTGCGCCGCGCTGCGCGACCATGGCCTGCGCGTGATCCACGATGTGGTGTTCGATCACAAGATGGGCGCGGACGAGACCGAGCGGGTGCAAGTGCGCCGCGCCAATCCGGAGAACCGCACCGAGATCGAGGACGAAGCCTTCGATGCCACCACCCACACCCGCTTCACCTTCCCCGGCCGCGCCGGCGCGCATTCGCGCTTTGTATGGGACCACAAGTGCTTTTCGGGCGTGGATCGCATCGAAGACCCGGAAGAAGACGGCGTGTTCCGCCTCGTCAACCAGTATGGCGACGGCGAATGGAACGAAGAGGTGGACGACGAACTCGGCAACTTCGATTTCCTGATGGGCGCCGACGTGGAGTTCCGCAACCGCGCGGTCTACGAGGAATTGAAGTTCTGGGGCCGCTGGCTGGCCGAGCAGGTGCCGGTGGACGGCTTTCGCCTGGATGCGGCCAAGCACATTCCCGCCTGGTTCTTCCTCGATTGGGTGGGCCATTGCCGTGACAGCATCAGCCCCGATCTGTTCGTGGTGGCCGAATACTGGCACCCGGATCGCGATGCGCTGGCCACCTATCTGGAACGCACCGATCACCAGCTTTCGCTGTTCGACGCCGCGCTCGTCCACCGTTTCCACGATGCCGCGCGCGCAGGCGCCGATTACGACTTGCGCACGATCTTTGATGGCACGCTGGTGCAAAGCCAGCCCGACCACGCCGTCACCCTGGTGGCCAACCATGATACCCAGCCGCTCCAGGCGCTCGAAGCGCCGGTGGAAGACTGGTTCAAGCCGCTCGCCTATGCGCTGATCCTGCTGCGCGAGGGCGGCGTGCCCTGCCTGTTCCACCCCGATCTCTACGGCGCGAGCTATGCCGATACGGGCAACGACGGGCAGACGCACGACATCACGCTGGCCCCCGTGGCGTGCCTTGCCAAGCTGACGCAGGCGCGCCAGCGATTTGCCCACGGGCCGCAGACCGACTTGTTCGCCAGCGCCACCTGCATCGGCTTCATCCGCCATGGCACGGCCGAGGCACCGGGGTGCGTGACGATCCTGAGCAACGGCGAGCCGGCCTCGCTCTCGGCCGAGCTCGGCCCCGACCACGCTGGCGCCTCCTTCGTCGATTGGCTCGGCCACTGTGAAGGCGAATGCGTGGCAGACGAGGCCGGGCGGCTCGAGGTGCGTTGCGAGGGTGGTAGCGTCAGCGTGTGGGTCAACAAGGCCGCACTGTGACGCGGAATTGTTACCGAATGTTCCAAATCGGCTAATCGAAATTGGCAAGGGACTGCCCGCCGCCACTTGTTGCCAATCTGCAACACGCTGGCGGCGGAAGTTTCTGGCAGCGGCACGATTTGGAACCTCATTTTCCCAGCGATGTTCAGCAGGTGGGACAGCATCATGGGGAATATCATGACTATCAAATCACTTACCGCAATCGCTATCGCCGCAGCCGGTCTACTGGCTCAGCCCGCTTTCGCCCAGGACGACACCGCAGCGCCCTCCAACGGGACGACATTCCGTGGCATTCGTGTCGAAGGAAACGCGGGTGGGGACCGTTTCCAGTCGGAAGGTAACCATAACGACAAGTTCGGCTATGGCGCCACGGTCGGTTTCGACGGCACCTATGGCCAGCACATCCTGGTCGGCGCCGAGGGCAGCTACTGGCGCGCCAACAACTGGAACGAAAACTGCACCGGCCTCGCCGATGGCAACAGCATCTGCCACAAGTCGTTCGAGGAATGGGGCGCCGCCGTGCGCGCCGGCTATATCACTTCGTCGGGCGTGCTGTTCTTCGGCAAGGCCGGCTATGTGAACGGCGAACAGCGCAAGCGGATCGACGATCCTTCGGGCACGCAGCTGGTCTACGATCACTATCGCGCCGATGGCTACCAAGTGGGTGGCGGCATGGAATTCTCGCCCACGCACAGCCCGCTCTACATGAACGTGCAGTACGTCTATTCCAACTATCATGGCCATTCGTCGCGCCAGCGCGTGATGGCTGGCGTGGGCGTGCGCTTCAAGTAAGCGCAGCCAACGCGGCACGATCTGCGGGGTGGCGCGGCAACGCGGCCACCCCGCTTTGCATTTTCTGTCCTTAAACCAATATGTTCCTTCGCCTTGGCTTACGCTCGGAATATTTCGTCGTTGCGCGCGTGAACCAACCGGCGGTTCGGTCGTTGCGCAGGCATTGTTGCTGGATTGTAACCACCGGAAGGACACCATCATGCGCCGATTTTCCACCAAGATTGCCTTTGCGCCCGCGCTCGTCGCCGCGCTCAGCCTCAGCGCGCTCGATGCTGCACCGGCTTTTGCGCGCCATCATTATCATTCGCGCGCGCACTACCGCTGGTGCCGCCATTCCAGCGGCACGACCGGCCTGATTGCTGGCGGTGCGGGCGGCGCGCTGCTCGGCCATGCCTTGATCGGCGGCCCCGTGGGCATCGCGGCCGGTGCCGTGGGCGGCGCGTTGGGTGGCCGGGCCATCGATCGCACGATGACCGCCAAGAAGCGCTGCCGCTAAGGCCGGCTGCCGTCGTCTTTGCGACATTGCCGATGGCAGGCCTGTCTGCAAAGGCGCGCGGCAATCGCATTGCGGCTGCCAGCGTTGCGGCAGGCCTGGAGATCCTCCTGGCCTTGCTCTTGCTGTTTGGCCTCGCCCCGCCCCACGGCGCGGGCGAGGCCATGCGCAACGGAATTACCGCGATAACACTGTCGCACCCGCCAGCGGCCATCGCCAGCAAACCGCCGCCACCGCAGCCGCACCACCCACACGCCACCGGCAAGGCCGCACCCGCCGCCCTGCGCGCCCAGGCCGCTCCGGTTTTTGCTGCGGTCACGCCTTGGGCCAAGCCGCCGCCCATTCCCGTCGCGCCGCAAGTTGCCCTGGGGCTCGCGTCCCATAGCGGCGCCGCGCTCGTACCCGGACCGGGCAATGGGGCGGGCGGCCAGGGCAATGGCACGGGTTCGGGCACCAGCGGCACCGGTGATGGCGACGGCGGTAGCGATCCCGAATGGACCGGCGGCAAGATCAAATCGTCCGATTACCCGCCGGCCGCGCGCGCCGCCCAGGCCCAGGGCACCACCTCGGTTACCATTTCCGTGACGGCACAAGGCCGCCCCAGCGCTTGCCGCGTCACCCAATCCAGCCGCAACCCGGCGCTGGACGCCACCACATGCGACCTGGCGATGAAGCGCTTCCGCTTCCGCCCGGCGCGCGACGCATCGGGCCGCGCGGTCGCAGGCGAAGTGGATTACGACCAGGAATGGACGATGGGCATCCTCTCTGACGCGCCATAGCGCCGATCGGCTTGGCCCAGCCGCCATCGGCAATTTGAAGTTGGAAATATTTTTGGCGCAGGCCCGAAATTCCCCGGCAATCCCGGTAAAATCGTTGTGCAGAAAATCGATAAATTGGCCCGAAAAATCTGGAGCCCATGGGCTGGAACCAGAATTGTCTTTCAATTTTTCTACAACGTGTTATTAGAGTTTTGCTTACGTCGCATGCGACGGATAATCGGCAGCTTTATGCCACCCCTTTATCCTTTTCTAGCACTATTGAAGCCGGGATGCGCTGCGTTTGGCGCATGCCCGTCATACCTGGGATAAAGGACTATCCATATGACCACCGGAACCGTGAAATTCTTCAACGTCGACAAGGGCTACGGCTTCATCGCGCCCAATGGCGGCGGTAACGATGCGTTCGTGCATATCTCGGCCGTCGAACGCGCCGGAATGCAGACCCTCGAAAAGGACCAGGCCGTTTCCTATGACCTGGAAACCGACCAGCGCGGCAAGACCTCGGCCGTGAACCTTCAGCCGGCGTGATGGATGCGAGGCGGTGCGGCCAACCGGTCGCATCGCCCCACCCTCGCGTTGAACAAGCTGGAGCCTAGACATGACTGATCCGAAAAATCGCCCGTTCCTGATCAACAAGGATGACGAGGGCCATTTCCGGCTGACCGTGCGCACCACGCGCTACAATTCGCAGGGCTACCCCGTGGTCACGGCGTCGCTTCAGGACGAAGTGTTCCAGACCATGGCGAAGGCTCGCCTGTTTGCGCGGGAAAACTTCAACGCGCAGCCGGGCGAATACGCGTCGAAATAGCCGTTACCGCATCCGCGCGAACGCGGTTGCGCACATCCACGGCCAACGTGTGACGAACCGCTTGGCAAACCCGATCGTTTCGATTGCCAAGCGTGATGTGCCCGCGCCCCCGAGCCGAAAGGAAGACCATGGCCAAGAGCCAGAAGAAATCGAACAAGGAAATCCGCAAGCCCAAGGCCGCCAAGCCGCCTAAGCTGAACGCTTCCAACCATGCCACCAAGCCTGCGCCGGTCGGGATCGTCACGATCAAGACCTGACGGCAGCCCGCACCGGCCCGGCCGCACGCCGGCGAATGCCTGCATTCGCCCGCGACGGGCACGTGCCGTGCAGGCATTTTCTATCGCAAGCTTGTTGCTGGCAATTCCCCATTTCCGGGCGA
Source organism: Novosphingobium rhizosphaerae (assembly GCF_050920675.1). Lineage (NCBI taxonomy): Bacteria > Pseudomonadati > Pseudomonadota > Alphaproteobacteria > Sphingomonadales > Sphingomonadaceae > Novosphingobium > Novosphingobium rhizosphaerae. The sequence goes on along the minus strand of NZ_CP137861.1, from coordinate 2,782,622 downwards.
TGGCACGATGCGCCAGGCTCGCGATCACGTGGAGGACACGCCATTGATGAACGCGCTTCCCAACCTGACCGATCAGCAGTTGCTCGAGGCACACGAAGCCTCCGACATTTCGGCGATCAACGGCATCGTCAGCCTCGCCAATATCCTGCGCGGCCGCAACATCCTGAGCGACGCCGAAGCCTCGGCACTCTACGAAAGCATGAGCCTGCCGCTGGGCATGGCCAAGTATGCCGACAATCCTTCCGTGCAGGACATCCAGCTCAACCTGGACCGGCTTTTCGCGATGGTCGTCGATCCTGGCTGAAAGCTGGCCTCGTCCGAGCAAGCGCCCTGGCCGGCACACTTGCGGACATTGCCAGTGCGCCGGCTCAAGCTAATCTGATGCGATGATCGAGTTTGAGCTTCATGCCACTGCCTGGAAATCGTCAGGCGATTTTTATAAAGCGTTACTGGCGACGCTCGGAGCGCCGGATTGGCATGGACACAACCTTGACGCCTTAGGCGACAGCATTTTCACTGGCGACATCAACAAGGTTAGCCCGCCTTTCCGGATTATTGTCCATAAGACCAGCACCCTACCAGGTGACCTAAGGGCGACCTTGCTGATGGCGGCTCAAATGTTCGAGGAAGGTCGCAGGGCGTCGGGAGGCGAGGCCTACTTGGAGCTTCGTCCTTAAACTTCCGCTCTCCACCAAAACCAGCCTTCACAAAAAAGGGCGCCTGATCAAGGCGCCCTTTTGGCATGTCGTCTCTGCGTCCGAAAAATCACGCCGCGGTGATATCGTCACCCTTGGCGTTCATCAGCTTGAACGCACGCTTGTACCATTCGCTGCCGGGGTAGTTGGTGCCCAGCACGGCGGCGGCCTTTTGCGCTTCGTCGCGCACGCCCAGCGCCAGGTAGCATTCGACCAGGCGGAACAGCGCCTCGGGCGTGTGGCTGGTGGTCTGGTACTTGTCGATCACCACGCGGAAGCGCAGCGTGCCGGCCAGCCACTTGCCGCTCTTTTCATAGAAGCGGCCCACTTCCATTTCCTTGCCGGCCAGGTGGTCGTTCACCAGGTCGAGCTTGAGGCGGGCGTCCGTGGCATACTGCGTGTTGGGATAGCGGCGGATCACTTCGGTCAGCGCGGTCAGCGCCTGCTGGGTGATCTTCTGGTCGCGCGTAACGTCGCTGATCTGCTCGTAATAGCACAGCGCCACCAGGTAATAGGCATAGGGCGCGTCCTTGTTGCCGGGGTGGATCGACAGGAAGCGCTGCGCGGTCTGCACCGACTTGGCATAGTCGCGCGCCACGTAATAGCTGAAGGCGCCCATCAGCTGCGCCCGGCGCGCCCAGGGCGAATAGGGATGCTGGCGCTCCACTTCGTCGAACAGCGCGGCCGCCTGCTTGGCATCGCCACGGTCCAGGCGGTCCTTGGCGGTCATGTACAGCGTGTCCACGTCGCGCGCGACATAGGCCACGTCCTTCTTGGCCTTGTTGCCGCCCGCGCAGCCTGCGGTCAGGCCAATGGCAACGGTTGCGGCGGCAAGAACGGCGATGCGCAGCGGGCTGCGGCCAGAAGCAAGAAGGGTCATGGGCCGTCCTATAGCCAGCGGCTTGGCCCACGCCAAGCGAAGGTTGAAGCCACACGCAAAAGTTGCGGTTGATTGCGTTTTTGGGTGCATCCGGGGCCTAAGATGCGATCCGCTCGCGCGGATTCACGCCTCTGCCGCCTCGTCGAACGGGGGCACCAGCGTGATCCCATCGGCCAGCGTCACCTTGTCGAGCATGTCGGCCATTTCGTCACGCAGCCGGATCATCAGCCCGCGCAGGCGGCATTCCGCCTCGGGCAGGCAATTGGCGCAGTGTTCGTGCGCGTTGCGGCTGGCACAGGGCACCAAGGCCAGGCTGCCACGGGTCAGGCGGATGATATCGCCATAGCGGATATCCACCGGGGGCAGCGCCAGCTCATAGCCGCCGTCGCGCCCGCGCTGGGAAATCACCACGCCTTCGCGGGCCATTTCCGAAAGGATCACCGTAAGGAACTTGCGCGGGATGTTCTGCGCCTCGGCAATCGCGTCGAGCCGCACCGGCCCTTGTCCAAACGTGTCGGACAGATGTTGCAGGGCACGGATCGTATAACGCGTTTTTTGCGAGAGCATGTGAAATACAAAAAGACGGTTGGCCGCGAATGTCAACGCCACAACTTGAATATCCCGGTGCAGCATCGCTTTTGCAGCCATGCTGCACCGGGAAAACGCCATTTACGGCTTGATGCGCTGCTCCACGAAATCGAGACGCGCGCGATAGGGGTCTTCCACTTGTGCCGCGCCCGATGCATCGATCACGTGCACCGTGGTGTCGGTGGGCGTCACTTGCGGCCAGGGCGAAAGGCCGGGCAGCCCATCGGGGCGCCCGGTCTTGGCAAAGGCCACCCACAGCTTGTGCGTGAGCGTCGCCACCGGCTGTTCGGCAGGAATGGCAGTGGGCTCCTTGCGCCCGACCAGGCTGTCGAACACATAAGGCAGTTCCGAGGCATGCGGCGCACCGCCCATCGCCGCCAGCGGCGCCGGATGCGCATAGGCAAAGCGATAGAGCCACACCGGTTGGCGCGGCGCCAGCAGCCGCGCCACGGCGCGCGCGGGCTCGATGAACATGCTGTCGGCACTGGTCATCGTCCCCACCACCAGGCCGGTGGCGGTGCCTTGCGGATCATAAAGCGCGCGCGCCTTGTCCGCATCGGCACCATAGCTGGCAAAGATCGCCGCCTTGTCGGTCGTCCTCGGGAAACCATCAGCCGAATTGGACCCGATCAACACCGGCACCGGCGCGTCGAGCCCCGCGGCGGCCGCATCGTTGGACGCGCCCACGATCGTCTGCCCATCCACCATCGGCCCGGAATAACCGGTCTGCGCCATGGTCATCATGCTCAGGTTTCCGGTCACCTTCGCTTCGGGCAAGGCGCGCAGGGCCGCCGCATCAAGGCCGGGGGCAAAGTCGGCGCCGATCTTTGCTGCGCGCGCGATGGTCGGCATCGGCAGCGTGCCATCACGCCCGCCGCCCGATTCGATGATGGCACGGGCAAACAGGCCACGCGCCAGCGGCGATTGCAGCAGCATGTGCATGCTCATGCCACCGGCGCTTTCGCCAAACACGGTCACGTTGGCCGGATCGCCGCCGAACGCGGCCACATTGGCCTGCACCCACTTGAGCGCGGCGATCTGGTCCAGAAAGCCGAAGTTGCCACCCAGCCCTTCGGCCTTGAGCGCAGGATGGGCAAAGAACCCGAACCGGCCCAGCCGATAGTTGAGGCTGACCAGCACCACCCCGTCGCGGGCAAAGGCCGCGCCGGAATAGACCGCCGGCGAAGTGCCGCCGTTGACGAAGCCGCCACCGTGCACCCACACCATCACCGGCAGGCGGGCGTTTGCCGCGGCGCCGGCAGGCTTCCACACGTTGAGATAGAGACAATCTTCGGCCGGCTGCGTCCGGATCGGCGCAGCATCGGGCGGGAACGGCGCCTGGGCGCAATCATGGCCATATTGCGTGGCATCGCGCGGGGTGCTCCACGCCGGCGCCGGTTGCGGCGCGCGCCAGCGCAAGTCGCCCACCGGCGGCGCGGCATAGGGAATGCCCTTGAAGCTCGCCACGGTACCCTCCACCGCGCCCACCAGCGCGCCCTGCGCCACCGTGACGGTGGGCGCGGCGGCTGGCGTGGGCGCCGGCTTGGCCAGCGCGGAAAGCGGCAGCGCCAGGGCGCCGGCCATCAGCAAGATCTTGTGCATGTTCATCGCCCTCAATCCTTCCAATTGCGCGCCGGCAGGCGCACCGTCACCACTTGTCCCAGCGTCTGGGCATCACTGCCCAGGGCAAAGCCATAGCTGCCCGCCGGCATCGTCCAGCCGCCGCTGCTCTTGGCCCCGCCCTTCGTGTCATCGCGCCAATCGGCCAGCAGGCGCGGATCGATCGGCACGCTCACCGTCTTGGCCTCGCCCGGCTCAAGATGCACGCGGGCAAAGCCCACCAGGCGGCGCTTGGGGCTGCCGGCGCGATCCACCAGATAGACCTGGCCCACATCGTCGCCCGCCACCTTGCCGGTGTTGCGCAGCGTAAAGCGCGCGGTCTTGCCGTCCACGCTCAGCCCCTCGCTGGCAAAGGTGGTGTAGCTCAGGCCATAGCCGAACGGAAACAGCGGCTTGGCACCCTTGCGCGCAAACCAGCGATAGCCCACGTCAGACCCTTCGATGTTGTAATCGGCCTTGAGCGTGGCATCGGGCGTGGGCGGCGTGCCCATGAAATCGGGATCGAGCGTATCGCTGCCGTCCACCTTGGGCCGGGGCAACTGGTCCACGCTGGCAGGGAACGTCACCGGCAGGCGCCCGCCCGGATTGGCCTCGCCAAACAGCACCTTGGCGATCGCTTCGCCACCGCGCGCGCCGGGATACCACGCTTCCACCACCGCAGCGGTCTTGTCCAGCCAGGGCATGGCCACCGGCCCACCGGTTTCCAGTACCACGATCGTGCGCGGATTGGCGGCTGCCACCGCCGCGATCAGCGCGTCCTGGCCATCGGGCAGCGACAGGTCGGGCTGGTCCAGCCCTTCGGTGCGCCACTCGGTGGCAAACACGATCGCCACGTCTGCCCGCCGCGCTGCTTCCACCGCATCGGCGATATAGCGCCCGTCGCGGAAATGCACCGCGGCTTGCGGCACGCGCGCCTTGATCGCATCGAGCGGGCTGGAGCGGTGGAACTGCTGCTGCATGATCCCCGCAAACGGACCGGAAGCGAGCACCGGCCGCGCCACCACCGGGCCACCATCGCCCTGCACCTGGCTCGACCCGCCGCCCGAAACCACACCGCCATCGGCATAGCCACCGATCACCGCCACGTTCCTGGCATCGCGCAGCAAAGGCAGCGCATTGTTCTGGTTGCGCAGCAAAACGATGCCGGCGATCGCCGCCCGTTCGGCCACGGCGGCGTGGGCCGCCTCGTCCCACGTTCCGCCCGCCGTCACCGGGTGCTGGTCCACACCGGTGGCATATATCGCGGTCAGCACACGGCGGTTCATGTCTTCCAGGCGCGCGGCCCAGGCCTTGTTGCCCGCGGCCTTTTCCGCCAGTTTGCTGCCGAAATAGACCGCCTTGTCCAGCTGTTCGCCCGATTGCTGGTCAAGGCCCGCCGTCGCGGCCTCGATCCCCGGCACCGCGCCCCAGTCCGACATCACGAAACCCTTGTAGCGCCAATCGCGCTTGAGCACGGAATTGAGCAACCAGTCGCTGGCGCAGGCGCGCGGGCCGTTGACGCGGTTATAGGCGCACATGATCGAGCCGGGCTGGCCCTGCTCGATACCGATCTGGAACGCCAGCAGGTCGCTTTCGCGCGCGGCGGCGTTGTCGATCTGGATATCCACGAACTGGCGGCCGGTTTCCTGGCCATTGAGCGCGAAATGCTTGATCGTGGAAATGATGTGGTTGGACTGGATGCCCCGGATCGCCGCGCCGACCAGCACGCCCGACAGCAGCGGGTCTTCCGACAGGTATTCGAACGTGCGGCCATTGCGCGGATCACGCGTCAGGTTGACGCCGCCGGCCAGCAACACGTTGAAGCCGCTGGCGCGCGCCTCTGCCCCGATCATCGCGCCGCCATCATGCAGCACCGCCGGGTCCCAGCTGGCAGCCTGGGCAATGCCCGATGGCAGGGCCGTGGCGCCCCGCTTGCGGGCGCCCGAAACCCAGGCAACGCCCAGGCTCGCGTCGGTTTCCTTGAGCGCGGGAATGCCCAGGCGCGGCAACCCGGCGATATAGCCGGCACCCGGCACGGCATCGGCCGGAATCGGAGGCGAATTGGGAAACAGCTGGATCGCCATGATGCCGTGGGTCAGCGTCGTGCGCTCGTCCGCCTGCAGGGCCTTCACGGTCTGGGCGGCACGCGCATCGGCCGCTGCAAGGTCAACCGGCGCGCCACCGGGCGCCGGGTTGGCCGCCGCGTTGCCCGCGGCCTGCGCGTGCGCCATGCCCGCCCCGGCGACGGCCAATGCCATCACCGACAAAAATCTCATGCCCATTGTCGCATCCTTCCCACGGCGGCCCTGCCACCAAACGCTTGTGCGGCCATCGTGCCTGCACTTGTCAGCGTTGTCAATTGTCGCGACCGTTGGCTTGCCCGCCAATCCGGTTCATATCGGACGCCATGCCAGATCCCGTGCAAGACGCCGCCACCCCGCCTGCCCCCGCCAAGCCCGCACCAGCGCGTGCCGCTGGCAGCATCACGATGCACGATGTTGCGCGCCGCGCCGGCGTTTCTCTCAAGAGCGTGTCACGCGTGATCAATCGCGAGCCGCACGTGTCGGACAAGCTGCGCACCAAAGTGGAACAGGCCATCGCCGAGCTGGACTATGTGCCCGATACCGCCGCCCGCTCGCTGGCCGGGGCGCGTTCATTCATCATCAGCGTGCTGTTCGATAACCCCAGCCCGAACTACACGATGAAGCTGCAGGCCGGCGCCTATCGCGCCTGTGTCGATCACCAGTATCACCTGCGGATCGACCGCATCGATTCCGCGCGTCCCGATGCCGAGATCGTGGCCGAACTGGCTGCGCTGCTGCGCAATGGCCGCTGCGATGGCTTCGTGCTGACCCCGCCGCTGGCCGACATACCGGTCGTGCTCGATTTCCTGCGGGCGCAGGGCGTGCGCCATGTGCGCGTCGCCCCGGAAAACCCCAGCGCACAAGCCCCTGGCGTGGGGATGGACGATACCGGCGCGGGTGCTGCGGTGGCGCGCCTGCTATGGCGGGCAGGGCATCGCCGCTTCGGCGTGATCACCGGCCCGGCCAACCATGGCGCGGCCGCGCGCCGCCGCCTCGGCTTCCTCGCCGCGCTTGCCGAACTTGGCCACCGCGGCCACGTGGCCGAGGCCAATGGCGGCTTTGCATTCGAAGGCGGCATCCGCGCCGGGGCGCAATTGCTGGCCAGCCAGCCACGCCCCACCGCGATCTTTGCCACCAACGACGATTCCGCCGCCGGGGCACTGGTCGCCTGCGCGCAAGCCGGACTGACGGTGCCGCAAGACATTTCGCTCTGCGGCTTCGACGATAGCTGGGTGGCGCGCTCGGTCTGGCCCTATCTCACCACGGTGTACCAGCCGATCGAAGAGATGGGCTATGCCGCCGCCACCCTGCTGATGGACCGCGACGGCAGCGACGCCCCGCCGCTGCGCCAGATGCCCTATCGCCTGGTGGAGCGGGACTCGATCGCCCCGCCCCAACCCGAGATTTAGCGCGTCGTACCCAAAACGACCGGGCCGACCAGGCCGGAGGCGCGCAGCGGCGCATCGGCGTTGTAGGTCGGGATGGTCGTCCACGTCACCTTGGTGGTGACGCCCGGCTGCGCATCGCCGATCAGGCGGTTGACCCAGCTGTTGGCCACGCGGACCTGCACGGTATTCGCGCCGCTGCGCACCGCGCCTGCCACGTCGAAGCGATAGGGCGCGTGCCACTGCGTACCCAGGTCATGGCCGTTGACGCTGACCTGCGCGATATCGTGCACTTCGCCCAGGTCCAGCCACAGCGGCTGGTTGCGCCTCCACCCCTTGGGCAGCCGGAAGCTGCGCGTATACGTGGCAATGCCCGAAAAATAGCGCACCCCGGCATCGGCATTCTGGTCCAGCCGCACCAGCGTGGGCAAGGCGATGCTGGCCGGCGCACCTCGGCCCGGCTGGAACGCCACGCTCCACCCGGTGCGCGGCGCCCCGGCGAGTTCGCCCAGCGGCACATCGCGCACCGGCTTGAGCTGCACCTGGCTGGCCGTTGCCGGCTTGCGGAACACCACGAAGACCGAGCTTTCCGCCGCCAGGCTGAGCGGCACGATCGTCTCGCCGTTTTCGATGCGATAGCTGACCGGCTCCACCTTGCCGCTATCGGCATGCCACAGTTCGGGCTGCTTGCCCGCCACGCGGAAATGCGCTTCGAACGTCTCTTCCCGGTTCAGGCGGTTGACCAGGAACCAAGCGTCGCCATCGGCCAACTGGCGGTGCAGAAACGGCACTTGCGCGTCGCTGGCGCCCACCACGCGGAAATCGGGGGCCACACCCAACCGGGCAAGGCCTGCGTCCACGTCGGCCAGGGCGATCACCCGCCCCTTGCCCACCATGGCATCGCCGCTGCCGGGCCACAGGCGCGCCACCAGTTGCTGCCACTGCGCCGCCTTGGCGGGCTGCGCATCGTCGAGCGCGGGCGAACCTTGCGGCGCCAAGCCGATCACGCTCGCCCCGCCATCGACCAGTTCGGCCAGGCGGCGCAGCGTTTTCAACGTCATCATCCGCGATGATCCGCCCAGGTAGATGGCGCGGTAACGCGCCCCGCCCTGGCTGACGAGTTCGTTGCCCTGGTTGAGCAGCACGCCGCCCAGCACATCGGCGTTGACGAAGTCATAGGCATTGGCCTTGGGCGCATCGGCCACCGGCGCCTTGCCGTAAAGCCCGGTCAGCGGCGCTTCCTCGCCATAGAAATAGGCGACATCGGCCACGTTGCGCCCTTGCTGCAGCAGCAGCGAATTGCGCGCCATGTAATCCACCCAGGGCCGCGCCATCTCGGCCCAGCTTTCGTGCCGGTTGAAGAACTGGCCAAAGATCATCAGCGACAGGCCCGGCACCTTGTCGTCGGTCGGCTGGTGGACCGAGGTGTGCACCACCGGGCGGTTGATCCCGCTCACGAATTCCAGGTCGATGATCCGGCGCAGGTCCTTGGGCGTATAGGCCCAGGGCGCCAGCGCCGAGGTCATGGATTCGGCCGCGACCAGATTCTGGCCATAGACGTGCGCCACCGACGCAGCGCCCTTCATGTCGGCCAGGTAGCTGGGGTTGGGCCCGGTGGCGCGGCCAAAGGTCCACAGCGCCGCCATCGGCACGTCGGTTCGCGCGCGCATGGCCATGTCATCGCCCAGCATCGGGCGGTTGTCTTCCAGCGCCTCGCCATAGACCTTGAGGCCGTTCTCGTGCGCCACCTGGGCCACCATGCCATAGTGTTCCGAAGACAGCAGGTCGGCCAGGGTGCGGCGCCAATCGTAGAGGAAGCGATCGGCATCGGCCCGGCTGCCGATCAGCACGCCGGCCAGCGTGGGCAGCCAGGGCGTGGGGTCATAGCCGCGCAGGCGCTTGAACTGGTCGATCAGCTTGGGCGTCCAGTTGGCGGCGCCCACTTCGATCGAATCGGTGAGCAGCGCGGTCACCCCGCGCCGGCCGATCAGGTCCGGCCCGGTGGCATCGCGATACATCCCCAGGTAATGCGTCAGATAGCGCCGCACCGCCGCGCCATCGAACTTGTCCACTTCCAGGCCGGTCGCCTCGGGCGCAGCGGGATGGTTGGTGGTGCCCAGCAACGTGGTGCCAAAGCGCAGGATGCGCCAGGCAGACCCTGCCGGCGGCGTCCAGTCCAGCGTGCCATCGGGGCGCAGCTTTGCCGTAAGGTTCACCACCTTGGCCGCATCGGGCCCGGCGGCGCCGGCATCGGGCGTGCCCAGCGCGTAATAGTCCTGCTCGATGGCGAAACCGGCCTTGGCCTCGAACCGATCGACGCGCGGATCGCCATGCAGCTGGAAATGGCGCAGATCGAACGGGGCGGTGGCGCCGGCGGACATCATTTTCATGAAGCCCACGTCGGTGGCCGCGCCGGGCGCCGGATCGCCCAGGTTCGATCCCTGGAACGGCAGCGGCGCCAGCACCACACGGAACTGGCTCGCGGTAACCGGGGCAAAGCTCAAGGTGGTGGGCGCTGCCGAAATGGGCACATCGGCCACCTTGGTCCAGATCGCGCCGTCGCTGCTCGCTTCCAGCCGGGGCGCGACCACGGCGCCCGAGAACATGCCCTTGGCGCCGGCCAGGAACAGGGTAACCCCGCGCACCGTCTGCGGCCGATCGAAGCGTGCCAGCACGATCGAAGGCTGCTCCGGCGTGCCATGGGGCACCATCTGGCCCTTGGCAAAGCTCGCCCCGGTCAACAAGGCGGCGTCAAGCGGCTTGCCGTCGGGACCGGTGATCGCGGGTAGCGGCAGGTCGGCCTGGTCGCCCGCCACCGGCACGGCCAGCACGGCCACGTCCGCGTAGTATTCATGGGCCTGCTCCGGCCCTTCCTTGGTCAGCGCGGCCAGCGGATCATTGAGTTCCATGTCCTGGAACGTGCCCGTGTTGTGGGGCGGCGCGGGCAACGGGCCGGCCAGCTTCTTGCCGCCGGGCACCAGTGTCTCGCTCCACACCACCTTTTTCAGCGCGTCGGCCGGCTGTACCCAGGGACCGCCGGTTTCCGACCAGCCGGGCGAAGCCGCAATCGCCAGTTCCAGCCCGCGCGCATCGGCGCTCTGCGCGGCAAAGCGGAAAGCGTCCTTCCATTCCGGCGTCATGAACACCAGGCGGTGATCCACCACCTGCGGGGTCATCAACCCGGCGTCGAACGCCTGGAGCCCGCCGATCCCCATGCGGCTCATCCAGTCGATGTCCTTGGCAATGCCATCCTTGGTGACATTGCCATTCATCCAGTGCCACCACACGCGCGGCCGGGCCGAAGCCGGCGGATCGCGGAATTGCAGATCGAGCGGCACGGCCGTGCCAGCGTGGACACCCCCGGCGCCCGGCACCGGACTGGCGGCCGCAGCGGCCCCGGTTCTGGCGCGGACCCGGGCGCGGCCCGGGCCGGCAGCGTGCTCATTCCAGCAAGCGCGCTGGCCAGCAGCAGGGCGGTGCGAATGCGGCAGAACGCCGGCTCGATCATGCAGTCTCTCCTGGGAACACAAATTGTCGTTTTGGCGATTTGGCCTGCCGGGGCAAGGCCTTCCGCCCCGCCCGGCATTTGATCAGACGATCCCGGCGCCCAGCCCCACGGGCTTGCGCTCTTGCGCCTTGCGCGCGCGGTACTGGCTCAGGCGATAGGCCTCCAGCACGTCGATCGCACCGCCGGCTTCGGCGCGCGCCTTGGCCAGGATCGGCGAGACATCGACGTTGTAGGCACGGCGCAGCGCCTGAAACGCCATCATCGTGTCGTTGCTTTCCTGCGCGCCATGCAGCGCCGCGCGGTCCACCAGCACGGCCTTGGCATAGCAGCTGGTGATCGCTTCGGCCGAAGACAGCATGGATTCGATCGGATCGGTCACGTTGTGCGACTGGTCGATCATGTAGCTGGGGTTGAAGCCGTCACGCGGGTTCAATTCCGCCTCGATCAGTTCGTTGAACACCAGGAACAACTGGTGCGGATTGATCGACCCAGAGTCGAGATCGTCGTCACCATACTTGCTGTCGTTGAAGTGGAACCCGCCCAGCTTGCCGAAGCGGTGCAGCCGCGCCACGATCTGTTCGATGTTCACGTTGGGCGCGTGATGGCCAAGGTCGACCAGGCACTTGGCCTTGGGGCCCAGTTCCTGCGCCGCCAGGATCGAGCTGCCCCAGTCGGAAATGACCGTGGAATAGAACGCCGGCTCGAACATCTTGTGTTCCAGCAGCATGCGCCAATCGTCGGGCAGCGCGGCATAGACCTTGGCCGCCGCTTCCAGATAGCGGTCCAGGCTGCGGCCCAGGTCCTGCTGGCCAGGGAAATTGGTGCCATCGCCCACCCACACCGTCAGGTCGGTGGAGCCCAGCTGCCGGCCGATCTCGATGCATTCGATGTTGTGGTCCACCGCCTGTTGGCGCGTGGCGGCGTCCTGCGCGGCCAGCGAGCCGTTGGCATAAGTATGCGCCTGGCCCACCTGGTCCTGGAAGGTGTTGGAATTGACCGCGTCCCAGCCCAGCCCGAGGGCAGCCGCTTCCTCGCGCAGCGCCTTGAAATCGCTCACCTTGTCCCACGGGAAATGCGGCGAGACGCGCGGCGTCACCCGGCTCAGCTGGTTGATCACGGCGCAATCTTCCAGCTTTTCATGGATGTTGGTCGGCTCCCCGGCAATCGGGAACTTGGCAAAGCGCGTGCCGCCCCGGCCCGCGCCCCAGCTGGGCACGGCCACCGAGAATGCGGCAACGCGATCTTTCACGGCATCGATATCGATCCCGCTGCGCGCCAGCTTGCGGCCCAGCGCGCCATAGTCTTCTTCCAGCGCCTCGGCATGGCGGGCGTTGGTTTCGGCGATCAGGTCGGCCGAAAGGGGCAATTGTGTCATGGTCTTGTCCTCTCCCGGTCGTTCAGCGCGTGAAGGCCTGAACGTTGCCGGCGTCCACATTGATCATGTTGCCGGTCGATTTGGCTGACGCTTCCGAACCCAGCCAATAGGCGGCTTCGGCAATGTCTTCGGGCAGCACGTCGCGCTTGAGCATCGAACGGTTGCGGTAGTGCGCTTCCAGTTCCTCGCCGGCATCGATCTTGTTCGACGCCGCGCGTTCCTTGCGCCAATCGCCGTCCCAGATCTTGCTGCCCTTGATCACGGCATCGGGGTTCACAACGTTGACGCGGATCCCCTCGGGCGCGCCTTCCAGCGCGAGGCAGCGGGCCAGATGGTTGGCGGCGGCCTTGGCGCTGGCATAGGCCGAAGCCCCGGCCGCGGCGGCCACGGCATTCTTGGAACCGATGAACACCACCGACGTGCCACCCTGCGCCTTCATCCGCTTGAGCAGGCCCCAGGCATGCTTGGCAGTGAGGAAGTAGCCTTGGGCCAGAACGTCGAAGTTCCTGTCCCACAATTCCACGGTGGTCTGCTCGATCGGCGCGGACGAGGCGATGCCGGCATTGGCGACCAGGATGTCGAGCCCGCCGAATTCGCGCGCGGCATAGGCAAAGGCAGCCTGCACCTGGGCTTCGTCGGTCACGTCGCAGGCCACGGCGCGCACCACGTCCTTGCCGAACTGCTTGGCAAAACCGGCGCGCACGTCTTCGGCGGCGGCGGCATCACGGTCGGCCAGAACCACGCAGGCGCCTTCGCGCAGGAAGCGGGCGGCCGTGGCCGCGCCGATCCCGCCGGCGCCGCCAGTGACCAGCGCGATCTTGCCCACCATGGGCTTGGGCGCGGGCATGCGCTGCAGCTTGGCTTCCTCGAGCAGCCAGTACTCGATGTCGAAGGCTTCCTGCTCGTCGAGCGCGATGTATTCGCCAATTGCTTCGGCGCCGCGCATCACGTTGATGGCATTGCCATAGAACTCACCGGCCAGGCGCGCCGTGGTCTTGTCGGTGGCAAAGGTGATGCGGCCCACGCCCGGCACCAGCACGACGACCGGGTTGGGGTCGCGCATCGCCGGGCTGTTGGCGCGCTTGCAGCGCTCGTAGTAGGCTGCATACATCGCGCGGTAATCGGCGATCTTTTCGGCGAGATAGGCATCGTCCTGCAGGCGCGCGGGATCGAGCGTGAGTGGCGCGATCTTGGTGCGCAGGAAGTGATCGGGGCACGAGGTGCCGAGCGCGGCAAGGCGCTCGAACTCGGCAGACCCGGCAAATTCCAGCGCCTCGGCATCGTCGGACCAGTGGCCCAGCTTGCGACGAGCTCCCGTCATGAAACCGCGCAGGCGGGGCATCAGGTCGGCCGCGATGGCTGCGCGATCCGGGTTGGGCGCAACCTTGCGGCCGCCGAACGCCGGCTTGTCGGCCAGCTTGGCGTTCAGATATTCCGCCGCATCGGCAATCAGTTGCACCGTGTGTTCATAGCACGCCTTGGCGCTGTCGGCCCAGCAGATGATGCCGTGCCCGGCCAGCATCACGCCTTCGACATGCGGGTTGGCCCGCACATAGTCGCGCAGCATTACCCCCAGGGTGTAGCCAGGGCGCTTCCACGGCAGCCAGCCGATCTTGCCGCCCCAGATTTCCTGCGTCGCCGCTTCGCCACCCGAAGAGGCCGCCAGGGCAATGATCGCATCGGGGTGGACGTGATCGACATGGGCAAAGGGCAGCAGCGAGTGCAGCGGCGTGTCGATGCTGGCGGCGCGGCCGTTGAGGTTGAACGTGCAGTGCGGCAGGTAGCCGACCATCTTGTCGTCGTCTTCCGGCCCGGCATAGTGCGCTTCCAGGCCCAGCAGCTTGTCCTGGTACAGCGTGGCAAAGCCATCCAGCTTCATCGAGCCGATGTCACCGCCCGAACCCTTGACCCACAGCACTTCCACCTTCTGGCCCGTCAGCGGATCGACTTCCTCCAGCTTGGCCGAGGTGTTGCCCCCGCCAAAGTTGGTCACCGTCAGGTCGGAACCCAGCAGGTTCGACCGATAGAGCAGAAGCTCTGCGGGCGAGAGCGTGGCGGCATGGGCATCGTCCCAGCGGCTGGCCGGCACGGCAAACGGAATGGCGGCATCCGCAACTGCAAGCGTTTCGACGGTCATGGCATCCTGCGTGGATTGGGCCATCGAGTCGCTGCCCGATCGGCCGGTGAACATGGGGCGATGCACGCCGGAGGATCGCCCGGTGATTGCATCGCGTCACGAGGCTGCTAACATTTTTGGTGGAAATGATCAACATTGATTGATAATGATCATTTCCACACAGGGCGAGGCCGCGAGATTCGCGGACAAGCGCCATGATTTATGGAGAGCGAACAGCTTGGCACGGGGCAGCATCATCGTCATCGATCTGGGCAAGACGCTCAGCAAGGTCAGCCTGTGGCGCCCCGATGGCACCCTGCTCGATCGCAAGGTGCGCCCCAATGCACCGGTGGAGATTGACGACCTGCGCCGGCTCGATGCCAAGGGCATCGGCGATTGGCTGCTCGCCACGTTGCGGGAATTCGCTGCCCTTCCACTCGATGCCGCGATCGACACGATCGTGCCGGTGGGCCACGGCGCTGGCGTGGTCGGCGTGGCGCAGGGTGCCCTGGCCTTTCCGCCGCTCGATTATGAACAGGCGATCCCGGCCGAGATGATGGCGGCCTATCGTGCCCAGCGCGATGCCTTTGCCCTCACCGGATCGCCTGCCCTGCCCGACGGGCTCAACTTCGGCAGCCAGTTGTTCTGGCTCGAACAGCTTTATCCCGCGGCCTTTGCCGCCGGCCCCGCCCGCGCCACGCTGATGCCCTGGGCACAATACTGGGCCTGGTTCCTCACCGGCATTGCCAGTAGCGAAGTGACCAGCCTGGGCTGCCATTCCGATGTGTGGAGCCCGGCACAAGGCACGTTCTCGCCGCTGGCCGTCCGGCGCGGCTGGGCCGACCAGTTCGCCCCGCTCGTGTCGGCCGGCGCCGTGGTCGGCCGGCTGTCCCCGCGCATCGCCCGCGCCACCGGCCTGCCCGCCACGGTCCAAGTGCGCGCCGGCCTGCACGATTCCAACGCCGCCTTGATGGCCGCGCGCGGGTTCGACCAACTCGCCGGGCAGGATGCCACGATCCTGTCCACCGGCACCTGGTTCATCGCCATGCGCCTGCCGGCCGAGCCGGTGGACCTGGCCATGCTGCCCGAGGCGCGCGATTGCCTGGTCAATGTCGACGTGTTCGGCCAGCCCGTGCCCTCCGCGCGGTTCATGGGCGGGCGCGAGATCGAAAGCCTGATCGAGATCGACACCCGCCGCGTGGACATCAAGCCCGATCAACCCGCGCTGCTCGCCGCTGTGCCCGCCGTTCTGGCGCGCGGCACGATGATCCTGCCCACGCTGTGCCAGGGCTTTGGCCCCCTGCCCCACGGTCGCTTCGGCTGGATCGAGCGGCCCGACGATTGGTACGAACGCCGCGCCGCCGCTTGCCTCTATGCCGCGCTCGTCGCCGACGTCTCGCTCGGCCTGATCGGCGCCAAGGGGCGGCTGCTGGTCGAAGGCCGCTTTGCCGAAGCCGAGGTGTTCGTCCGCGCCCTCGCCGCCCTGCGGCCCGATGTGGCGGTGTACACCGCCAACGCCCACAACGACGTTTCGTTCGGCGCGCTGCGCCTGATCGATCCGGCGCTCAAGCCGCAAGGCGAACTCGTGCCCGTGGCCCCGCTGGAGGGCGATATCGCCGCCTACCGCGCGGCCTGGCACGCGGCGATCACCGTGCCGGCCTGACAAGACAACATAAACGAGAGGAAGCAACGAAGATGGGCGGAAATCCGGCACTGGGCGTGCTGTTCCACTGGCTGGGCGGGTTCTCCTCGGCCAGCTTCTATGTGCCCTACAAGCGCATCAGCCGCTGGTCGTGGGAAGTGTTCTGGCTGGCCGGCGGGCTATTTTCCTGGGCCATCGCGCCCTGGGCCTTTGCCTCGCTGCGCACGCACGATCTGCTTGGCGTGCTCGCCGCTGCGCCGCGCGCCACGCTGCTGTGGTGCTGGTTCTGGGGGCGATGTGGGGCTTTGGCGGCCTGACCTTCGGCCTGACCATGCGCTATCTCGGCCTCTCGCTCGGCATGGCCGTGGCGCTCGGCCTCACCACCGTGATCGGCACGATGGGGCCGCCCATCTTCCATGGCACGATCGGGGCCATCGCCGCCACCACCAGTGGCCAGCTGACCCTGCTCGGCATTGCCATCACGCTCGCCGGTATCGTCGTCGTCGCGCGCGCCGGCAGCGCCAAGCAGCGCGACCTGGGCGGCACCGCCAGCGAGGGCGTGGCCGAATTCGACCTGAAGAAGGGCATTCTCATCGCGATCTTTTCCGGCGTCATGTCGGGCTGCTTTGCCTGGGGCCTCGATGCCGGGCAGCCGATCCGCGATCTGACGCTGGCCGCCGGCACCGATCCGCTCAGCCAGGGCCTGCCCGTGCTCTGCGTTGTGCTTGCCGGGGGGCTCACCACCAATCTCGTCTGGTGCCTGATCCTGATCGCACGCAATCGCAGCGCCGGCCAGTTCCTGGGCGCGGCCAACGATGGCGGCCCGCGCGCGCCGCTGCGGCGCAACTATGCCCTGGCGGCGCTGGGCGGCACGCTGTGGTATGGCCAGTTCTTCTTCTACACCATGGGCGAAAGCCAGATGGGCAAGTACGGCTTTTCCTCGTGGACGCTGCACATGGCCTCGATCATCCTGTTTTCCACGCTCTGGGGCTTCGCGCTCAAGGAATGGAAAGGCACCTCGCCGCGGACCCGCGCCATCGTGTGGTCGGGCATCGGCCTGCTGGTGGGTGCAACGGTGGTGATCGGCGCGGGCAACATGCTTCAGGCCTCGGCCTGAAGCGGTGCCGAAAACCAGGACATCTGCGCGAAGATGATGGCTTTTGAGCGGCAGACGCGGCATAAGCCAGGGCTTCACGCCACGAAACAGGACGCAACAGGGCCATGCATGCAGCGGAACGCGAACGGTTGATCGTCGAAGCGATCGGCCCCACGGGTTTCGTCAGCTATCGCGATCTGGAAGCCCTGCTCGATGCGTCCCCAGCCACGATCCGGCGCGATCTTTCACGGCTGGAAAGCGAAGGGCGGATCGTGCGCGTGCACGGCGGCGCGCGGCTGGCCGATAGCGCCGAGAGCGCTGCACGCCCGGCCGGTTTCCACCTTTCGGGCACGCCGTTCGAACAGGCCATCACCGAAAACCTGGGTGCAAAGCAGGCCATCGGCCGCGCCGCCGCCGCGCTGTGCCAGCCGGGCGAAGGCATCATGGTCGATGGCGGCACCACCACCTTGCAGATGTGCCCGCACCTGGCCGGGCTCGATCTTCAGGTGCTCACCAATTCGCTGCACATCGTCAACGCGTTGCTGCCCCAGGCCGGCACGCGCATCCTGGTGCCTTCGGGCGCGGTGTTTCGCGAACAGAACATCATCCTGGCAGCCGCGGGCGAGGAATCGATGCCACGCTTCCACGCGCCCAAGCTGTTCATGGGCGCGGCCTCGGTCGGCCCGGCCGGGGTGATGCAGGCCGATGTCGTGCTGGTGGCCGCCGAACGCCGCCTGATCGACCGCGCCGAACAAGTGATCCTGCTGGTCGATAGCAGCAAGTTCACCACCCGTTCGGGCACGATCGTGTGCGGCCTGGATGAAGTCGACACGCTGATCACCGATGCCGGCATCACCGAAAGCGCCGCCGCCGCCATCCGCGCGGCCGGCGTCAACCTGTTGATCGCCGAATAGGAACTTACTTGGTCGCCTGTTGCAGATAGGCGATCACGTCGGCGCGATCCTTGGCATCGGGCAGGCCGGCAAAGGCCATCTTGGTGCCCTTCACATAGGTCGTCGGGCTTTTCAGATAGGCATCAAGCGTATCGGGCGTCCAGGTCACTCCGCGCGTCTTCATCGCGTCGGAATAGGCATAGCCCGGCAGCGAGCCCGCCTTGCGCCCCATCACGCCCTTGAGCGAGGGCCCCAGGCGCGTGGCACCGGTGTTGAGATCGTGGCAGGCCAGGCAACGCGCCGCCACGGTGCGGCCATGCACCGGATCGCCATCGGCCGCTGCGGCCGGCACGGCCATTCCCGCCAGGCCCAGGCCCAGCGCACCCAACGCGGCAAGATGGAAACGAACTAGGGTCATGACGGTCTCCCAAGCGGGCCGCCGATCTGGCGCCCCATGTTGCACATCATGGCAAAAGGCGGCTGACACAGCGCTGAACGGCGCAGCGGGCGTGCGTTCAGGCAGGAAACCGGTCAGACGTCTTTCGACGGCGCCGACAGGTAAACCTTCATGAGGATGCGGAACAGTTCCGAACGCTCGCGCACCGTCAGGCAGGCGGTCAGTTCGTCCTCGTGCGCCACGATCACCCGGCGCGCTTCGGCAAGCGTGATCTGCCCGCTTTCGGTGATCCACAGCCCGCCCGCGCGGCGATCGAGCTTCGAAGGTTCGTTGACCAGATAGCCGTTGCGCATCAACTGGCGCACGAACTGGTGCACCGTCGGCCGCTCGATCTTGAAGAAGCGCGAAAGGTCGGTCTGCTTCACGCCAGGGTTGGCGTTGACCAGCCACAGGATCGCCACCTGCTTGGGCGTGGCGTTCAAGGGTTCAAGCTGCCGTTCCAGCCGCGAGACGAACAGCGTGTTGGTGGTGCCGATGTGCAGGCCCAGGACCGAATCCAGCCCGTCAAGCGCCAGTTCGGGCGTAACCGATTGACGAGTAAGGACTTCGGAAGTCAAAGCCAGGCCTTTCGCAACATCAGCGACAACCCAGTGTTACCGCTTGAAGTCCATTAGGCATACGAACCGATTTTGCGCAAATGTTTTGCGGCGCAGCAGGTCCGAACTTCCGCAAAACTCACGCTTCCACGGGCGCAGTCGTCATGCCGAGCCCGGGAATCCCGATGGAGCGGCGGCCACCGTAATCGGTGCGCACCACGATCAGCCCGCTTTTTTCCAGATGGTCCAGCAGGCGGCGGATGCGCCCCGGGCTGCGCGTGCCATAGATTTCGGCCATGCGTTCATCGTCGGGGCAAGGCAGCCCCTCCACCGCCGCCACCGCCAGCACCAGGAACGGCGCGAGCACATCGTCGGCCACGCCCTCGGCCAGTTTCAGCGCCGGCTGCCACTTGGGTTCGCGGTCGTCGGGAATGCCGGCCACGGCCATGGCAAAGCGGCGACGGAACTGCGCCAGGTCGACGCCCACCTGGCCCAGTCGCTGCATCCGGCAGCGCACGGTGAAATCCTGGTAGAGCTGCGATGCGGCCTGGAACGTGCAATCGGGCTCGGCCGCCATTTCGGCCAGGATCGCGGCGATGTCGGATGCGGTTTCCTCGGCGGCGAAGAGGCTGGGTTCGGCCGGCGGCTCCACTTTCTCGGCGGCAGGCACGCTGCTGGCGATCTGCTCGATCAGTTCGCCACTGTCGGGCGCGGCTTCTTCCGGCTCGGGCGGCGTGGGCAGCGGATCGAACATCAGCGGCTCTGACATCAGCAGGGCTTCCATTTCCTCGCCCGCGGCGTTGGGCATCGGCATCAGGCCGTGCACCACGTTGCGCGCACGTGTTTCCACGTCGGCAATCTTCACGCCCACCGGGCGGCGGCAGATCGCCGGCCCCAGCGCCAGGAAATGGCCGCGCTCCAGATCGCGGATGGTTTCCGCCTGGCGCCGCTCCATGCCCAAAAGGTCGGCGGCACGCGCCATGTCGATATCCAGGAAGGTGCGCCCCATCAGGAAGTTCGAGGCTTCGGCCGCCACGTTCTTGGCCAGCTTGGCCAGGCGCTGCGTGGCGATGATGCCGGCCAGGCCGCGCTTGCGCCCGCGGCACATCAGGTTGGTCATCGCCGCCAGGGACAGGCGGCGCACATCGTCGGCCACGTCGCCGGCGGCAGCGGGCGCAAACATCTGCGCTTCGTCCACCACCACCAGCGCGGGATACCACTGGTCGCGCGGGGCATCGAACAGGGTGTTCATGAACACGGCGGCGCAGCGCATCTGCGCTTCCAGTTCCAACCCGTCGAGCGCGAGGATGACCGAGGCACGATGCTGGCGGATGCGCGCGGCCAGCTTGACGATTTCCGTGCCGTCATAGGCCGATCCATCAACCACGACATGGCCAAACGGTTCAGCCAGGCTGACGAAATCGCCCTCAGGGTCGATCACCACCTGCTGCACCACGCTGGCGCTCTGTTCCAGGATGCGCCGCAGCAGGTGCGACTTGCCCGAGCCGCTGTTGCCCTGCACCAGAAGGCGCGTGGCCAGCAGTTCTTCCACATCGATACGGACGGCGGCGCCCGACCTGTCGTCGGCGCCAATGACGATGGTTGCGCTCACGCCTCGCTCTTAGCGCGCAGGGGCGCGGCGGCAAGGGGATCGGGGCAAAAGATTGTCGAAAGCGGGGGTATGATGGGGAACATGCCCTCCCCCAACCCCTCCCGCATGCGGGAGGGGCTTCTTGCTCTCCCCCTCCCGCATGCGGGAGGGGGTCGGGGGGAGGGAATGTTACGCGGGAGGGAATGTTAGACGCCAGCGATCATCAATGCCGGATCAGGTAATCGAACGCCGAAAGCGAAGCCTTGGACCCTTCGCCCATGGCAATCACGATCTGCTTGAACGGCACCGTGGTGCAATCCCCGGCGGCGAACACGCCGTCCAGGCTGGTGGCGTTGTGCGAATCCACTTCGATCTCACCACGGTTGGTCAGGGCAATGCTGCCATTGAGCCATTCGGTGTTGGGCACCAGGCCGATCTGCACGAAGATGCCTTCCAGCTCCACGGTGTGCTCTTCGCCGGTTTCGCGGTTCTTGTAGACAAGGCCAGTCACCTTGCCGCCATCACCCAGCACCTGCGTGGTCATGGCAGAGGTGATCACCGTCACATTGGGCAGGCTGCGCAGCTTGGTCTGCAGCACGGCGTCAGCGCGCAACTGGCTGTCGAATTCGATCAGCGTCACGTGCGCCACCAGGCCGGCCAGGTCGATCGCCGCTTCCACGCCGGAATTGCCGCCACCGATCACCGCCGTGCGCTTGCCCTTGAACAGCGGGCCATCGCAGTGCGGGCAGTAAGCCACGCCCTTGTTGCGATATTCGTCTTCGCCGGGCACGCCCATCTGGCGCCAGCGCGCACCGGTGGACAGGATCACCGTCTTGGCCTTGACGCTGGCGCCGCTGGCCAGTTCGATGTGGTGCAGCCCGTCGCCATTGGCCGGCTTGAGCTTCACCGCCTGCTGCACGTTCATGACATCGACGTCATAGTCCTTCACGTGCTGTTCCAGCTGGGCAACCAGCTTGGGCCCTTCGGTGTGCGGCACGGAAATGAAGTTCTCGATGCCCATGGTGTCGAGCACCTGGCCGCCGAAACGCTCGGCCACCACGCCGGTGCGGATGCCCTTGCGCGCGGCATAGATCGCGGCGGCAGCGCCAGCCGGGCCACCGCCCACCACCAGCACGTCGAACGGGTCCTTGGCAGCGATCTTTTCCGCCGCGCGCGCCACCGATCCGGTGTCGAGCTTGGCCACGATCTGCGCCAGATCCATGCGGCCCTGGCCGAACTGTTCGCCATTCAGGTAGACGGTCGGCACGGCCATGACCTTGCGCCGCTCCACTTCATCCTGGAACAGCGCGCCATCGATCGCCACGTGGGTGATCGCGGGGTTGAGCGCGGCCATGATGTTGAGCGCCTGCACCACATCCGGGCAGTTCTGGCACGAGAGCGAGAAGAACGTCTCGAAATGCAGCGGGCCTTCCAGGCCACGCACCGCATCGAGCAGTTCGGCCTCTTCCTTGGGCGGATGGCCACCCACGTGCAGCAGCGCCAGGATCAGCGAGGTGAATTCGTGGCCCAGCGGCAGCCCGGCGAACACGGCCTGGGCGCGTCCCTCATCGGCGCGGATGGCAAAGCTGGGGCGGCGTTCGTCCTGCCCATCCAGGCGCACCGAAACCTTGTCGCTCAGCGCGGCGATTTCCTCGACCAGGCTGCGGGTATCGGCAGACTTGGCGCCTTCGTCCAGGCTCGCGACCAGTTCGATCGGGCGGCGCAGGTTGCCAAGCAGGCCCTTCAATTGGGCGGTGGTGGGGGCGTCAAGAACGGGCATGGTCTGTCTCTCTCAGGCAGGAGGGTGCGTGCCGCGTGGGGCCATGGACGGCCTCACGCCTGGGATGGGGCGGAATTTAACAGAATATCGGAGCGGCTTGCGCGGGTAAAAGGGCATGGCTCAAAGGCTGTATGCCGGGGCGCCGCCGCCAGAGTGCCGGGGCGACGGCCAGCGCCGCCCCGGAAAACTTGTACGAAGACGCTTAGATCTTGCCGACGAGGTCGATCGAGGGAGCCAGCGTTTCGGCGCCTTCTTCCCACTTGGCCGGGCAGACCTGGCCGGGGTTTTCGCGCCAGTACTTGGCAGCCTTGATCTTGCGCACGAGTTCGGCAGCGTTGCGGCCCACGCCCTCGGGGGTGATTTCCACCAGCTGGATGGTGCCGTCCGGATCGACCACGAAGGTGCCGCGGTCGGCCAGGCCAACGCCTTCGCGCAGGATGCCGAAGTTGTTGGAGATGGTGTGGTTCTGGTCACCCAGCATGTAGTAGTTGATCTTGCCGATGGCCGGCGAGCTGTCGTGCCAGGCCTTGTGGCTGAAGTGGGTGTCGGTCGACACCGAATAGACTTCCACGCCCAGGCCCTTGAGCTCTTCATAGCTGTCGGCAAGGTCTTCCAGCTCGGTCGGGCACACGAAGGTGAAGTCGGCCGGGTAGAAGAAGAACACGCCCCACTTGCCCAGCACGTCAGCATCGCTGACATCGACAAACTTGCCCTGGACATAGGCAGTGGCCTGGAACGGCTTGAGCTTGGTTCCGACGATCGACATGAGTTCGACTTCCTTATGGTTGGTCGTGAAAAGCGGTCAGGCAACCCGGGCGCAGCGCGGCAAAGGCGCCACGGCCCGGTTGCAAGGCAGCAATTAGGCGCCGGAGGCCGGGATTACCAATGATCAATTCTGCCTAGATTGATTGATCCTTTCGATAAGACCCGCTGCGCCAAGCGCCATCGCCGGATTGCCCGAAAGGGCCGGATTTGCCCTCTTCACCGGCGGGAACCAATCGCGGGGTTGCGAATTGCAGGGGCGCAAGCCCGGATCGGGCATGGCGCGGCCTGGTCGCATCGGCGCGATCCCCCGCAAATCCTCGCGTTTTGCCACGGTTCGCCCGGGCAGCCCGCGTCGCCTGCCCAGCCCGCCCCCCGGCGTGGCGCCACCGTGATTGCGTTTTCTGCAAAGGCATTTTCCAAACTTGCACTTGAAACGCCACTGGCCGCCCGCCAATTGCGCCGATATAGAACTGAACTGTCTCGTTCCATTTTTTGCCGTCTGACAGGAAGCCCCCCGATGCCCGCCTCCGACACCCCTGCCGAAACGTCCGCCGCCCAGCCTGCCGCCGAAGAGACCCCGGCACCCAGCGGGCGCAAGAAGTTGATCGGCCGCATTGCCATCGGGGTGGCGGCCGTTGGCCTGGTCTACGGCATCTATGCCTTCATCGATTACCGCAACAACGGCCAGTACGTACAGTCGACCGACGATGCCTATGTCAAGGCCGATGGCGTGACCGTCAGTTCCAAGCTGGCCGGCTATGTCCGGCAGATCGGTGTGGCCGATAACCAGCAGGTCAATGCCGGCGCGTTCCTGGTGCAGATCGATCCCACCGATTACAGCACCAAGCTGAACCAGGCGCAGGCCCAGGTGGATGTGGCGCGTGCAGCGCAGCAGGCAACGGCCGCCGGCATTGCCGAAGCCCAGGCCAGCCTGAACCAGGCCCGCGCCGCCCTCGCCGCCTCGCAGCGCGACCTGGCCTATTACAGCGGCGAAGCGGCACGCTATGCCCCGCTGGCCGCGAGTGGCGCCGAACCGCGCACCCAGCTGGACCAGCTGACCAGCGCCCGCGACAAGGCCGCCGCCGACGTGCGGGCCAAGCAGGCCATGGTCGAGGCGGCCACCGCCAAGATCGCCACGATCAAGGCGCAGGTGCAGCAGGCCGATGCGCAGATCAACTCGGCCCAGGCGACGCAAGCGGCCGCACGCAACGACGTGGGCACCACCCGCATCGTCGCCCCGATTGCCGGCAAGGTCGGCTCCTCGGCGGTGCGCCTGGGGCAGTATGTGCAGCCCGGCCAGCGCCTGCTCACGATCGTGCCGACCCAGGCGATCTATGTGGAAGCCAATTTCAAGGAAACCCAGATCGGCCTGATGCGCCCGGGCCAGCCGGTGACGATGCATGTCGACGCCCTGCCCGACGTGGATTTCCATGGCGTGGTGGAATCGATCACGCCGGGTACTGGCGCCAACTTCTCGTTGATCCCGCCGCAGAACGCGACCGGCAACTTCACCAAGATCGTCCAGCGCGTGCCCGTGCGCATCCGCATCAATGCCGGTGAGGAATCGCGCAAGGTGCTGGTCCCCGGCCTGTCGCTGACGGTCAAGGTCGATACCAAGGCTGCCAAGGGCGCGATCAAGGCGATCCGCGCCGAGCAGGATCAGGGAGCCAAGTAATGGCCGCCGCAACCCTTCCCGCCGATGCCGGCGGCGGGGCCGGCAGCGCGTCGGGCAAGACGCCCGGCCGACAGGCCAATGGCAATGCCGACATCACCGCCTGGCTGGCGGTGGTGGCCGGGGCCATCGGCGCGCTGATGGCCACGCTCGACATTTCGATCGTCAATTCCGCCCTTCCCACGATCCAGGGCGAAATCGGCGCGTCTTCCACCGAAGGCACGTGGATCGCCACCAGCTATCTGGTGGCCGAAATCGTGATCATTCCCTTGACCGCCTGGCTCGAACGCGTGTTCGGGCTCAAGCGCTTCCTGCTGATCGCCTCGGTGCTGTTCACCGGGTTCTCGATCGTCTGCGG
This sequence comes from Novosphingobium rhizosphaerae, assembly GCF_050920675.1. NCBI lineage: Bacteria > Pseudomonadati > Pseudomonadota > Alphaproteobacteria > Sphingomonadales > Sphingomonadaceae > Novosphingobium > Novosphingobium rhizosphaerae. The sequence goes on along the minus strand of NZ_CP137861.1, from coordinate 2,757,602 downwards.
CCTTTCCACCACGCTGACGATGATGATCATCGGCCGCGTGGGCCAGGGCTTTACCGGCGGGGCGATGATCCCCACCGGCATGACGATCATCGCCACGCGCCTGCCGCGCCACCAGCAACCGGTGGGCACGGCGCTGTTCGGCTCCACCCTGATCCTGGGGCCGGTGCTCGGCCCGCTGGCGGGCGGCTGGCTGACCGAGAATTTCTCGTGGCACTATGCCTTCTTCATCAACATCCCGATCTGCATCCTGCTGATGGTGTTCCTGGTCATCGGCCTGACCAACGCCAAGATGCGGCTGGACGAACTGTTCAGCGCCGATTGGCTGGGCATCGTCGGCATGGCCATGGGACTGGGTGGGCTGACCGTGGTGCTGGAAGAAGGCAACCGCGAGCAATGGTTCCAGTCTGACCTGATCTGGAAGCTGACCGGGGTCACCGTGGTCGGCTTCGTCCTGATCGGGATAGGGCAGCTCTATGCCAAGCGACCGGTGATCAAGCTGGCGCTGCTGCGCAACCGCGCGTTTGCCGCGGTGTTCGTGCTGGGCCTGCTGATCGGTTCGGTGCTCTATGGCACGGCTTATGTAATCCCGCAGTTCCTGGCCGCGATTGCCGGCTACAATGCCTATCAATCGGGCCAGATCGTGTTCCTTTCGGGGATACCCGCGGCCATGATGATGCCGCTGTTCCCGATCCTGGTGGCGCGGTTCGACCTGCGCTACGTCGTGCTTACAGGCATGCTGATCATGGCCGGTTCGTGCTGGCTCGATACCACGCTGACGATCAATTCGGATGGATCGGACTTCGTGATCTCGCAGCTGATGCGCGGCCTGGGCCAGGCGCTGTCGATGCTGTTCCTCAACCAGGCGGCGATCGCCAGCGTGAAGCCCGATGAAGCGGGTGACGCGTCGGGCCTGTTCAACGCGGCCCGCAACCTGGGCGGTTCGATCGCCCTGGCACTGCTCGCCACGCTGCAGGAGCGGCGCGAGGAATACCACCGCTGGACGATCCACGAGGCACTGCCGGCCAACAGCCCGACGGTGCAGGACTGGGTTTCCAGCCAGGCCGCGCAGTTCGGTGGCGGGCCCGAAGGCCTGGGCGCCGCATTGCGCGCGATCGACGGCACCGTGGTCAAGCAGGCCATGGTCATGGCCTATACCGATGAATTCATCGCGCTGATGGTCGGCATTGCCGTCGTCCTCCCGCTCGTTTTCCTTCTCCGGCCCCTGCCCAAGGGCCATCACAAGATGGCGATGCACTGATGCACACTTCCTTCCGCCGATTGGCCCACCGCCCGCCCGCCACAACTGCGGTCGCCACCACGCTGCTGGCCTCGCTGGCCCTGGCCGGCTGCACCACGGTTGGCCCCAAGTACACGGGCGCTCCCGATGCGGCGCCGGGCGCTGCCGCGCGATCGGCGTTTCTGCGCGGTGACGCCAGCGCCACGCCGGCCGCGCCGGCCGCGCGCTGGTGGGATGCGCTCAATGATCCGGTGCTGAGCGGCCTGATCGAGCAGGGCCTGGCCCGCTCGCCCAACATCGCCGCGGCCAATGCCCGCATCGCCCAGGCGCGCGCCGGCCTTGCCGCCAACAAGACCGCGCTGGTCCCCACGCTCAACGTGTCGGGCGCCGTGCCCTATATCAATGTGCCGGCCGATATCCTGGGCGGCGACAACACCGGGCGGACCGACACCACGATCTACAACGTGGGCTTCGATTCGAGCTGGGAACTGGATCTGTTCGGCGGCACCCGCAGCAAGATCACTGCGGCCGGCGCCCGCGCCGAAGCCGCCCAGGCCAGCGCCGACGATGCCCGCGTCACGCTTTCGGCGGAAATCGCGCGTGCCTATGTCTCGTTGCGCGCCCGCCAGGCCGTGCTTGCCCTGCAAGACCAGCAGGCGGCCGTCGACGCCCAGCTGGTCGATCTGGCACAGCAGCGCCTGCAACGCGGCACCGCGCCCGAACAGCCGCTGGCCCAGGCACGCGGCCAGGCCGCCCAGACCGAAGGCGACCGCGCCAAGACGCGCGCCGACATCACCGTGCTGATCGACCAGCTGGCGGTGTTGACGGGCCAGGAACCCGGCGCGCTCGATGCCACGCTGGCCTCGCCCGCCCCCCTGCCCCTGCCCCCGGCGAGCGTTGCCGTGGGCGATCCCGCCAGCCTGCTGCGCAACCGGCCCGACATCCGCATGGCCGAACGCCAACTGGCCGCCGCCAATGCCGATATCGGCGCGCAGATTGCCGCTGGCCTGCCCAAGATCAGCTTCATGGGCCTGTTGGGCCTGGGTGGCACGAGCATCGGCGACGTGGTTGATCCGGGCAAGATCATCGGCCTAGCCTTGCCGCAGATCCGCTGGAACCTGTTCGATGGCGGCCGCAACAAGGCCCAGGTGACCAACAAGCGCGAAGCCTATGCCGAAGCGGAAGCCAAGTATCGCAACACGGTCTTGACCGCGTTGCAGGATGCCGAAGGCGCGCTGACGCGCTTTGGCAGCCAGCGCCAGGTCTATGGCAAGGCGCTGGACACGCAGGTGCAGACCACGCGCGCGCAGGCCCTGCAACAGCAGCGGGCCGATGCCGGCACCGTCGGCCAATCCGATGCGCTGACCGCGCGACGCCAGCAGCTTCAGGCGCAGCAGGCCGCCGCCGCCGCTGCCGCCGAATTGACCACCGATTTCATCGCGGTGGAAAAGGCTCTCGGCCTTGGCTGGCAGGCTCCCGCGCAGGACCACTGAAATGAACCGTTCGCGTTCCGTTTATAGCGCTTTGCGGCGAATCGAATTTATGTCAGTCTTTCTCGACAAGGCGCCGCAAAGGCGCGAACCACTCGGATCGAGGGTCGGGAAGGATGGATTGGTTTTCGGGCATCGGCCGCCGCGTCTGGCTGGCCTATCAGGAAGGGCTGGAGATGACGTGTCCGGCCCATCGCGAATGTGGCACGCGGTTTGGCCAGATCGCGGCGCGCGACAGCGCTTCCGCCCTGCCGCAGCAGCGCCCAACGGAATTCAGCGCATCCTTCACGTTCGGTGCGCGGATCGAAACGCCGATGGGGCCGGGGAACGGGGGGCCGAACGATGACGGCATCACGTTCCACGACGGATCCAGCGCCCGGCACTGAAGCGTCCGCCACCGATACGCGCGGCGGCAACGGCACCACGGCCAACCAGGCGGTGCGACGTGGCCGCCCCTCGGTGGCCGAAGCCGAGCAGCTTTACGGCAAGATCCTGGAAGCCAGCTGGCAAGTGCTGCTCGACACCGGGCTGGACACATTCACGTTCGATCGCGTGGCGCGCCGGGCGCACATCGGCAAGGCCACGATCTATGCCCGCTTTGCCGGCAAACGCGAACTGATGGAAGCGCTGGTGCACCATGGCATGGCCAAGCGGCGCGCGGCGATCAGCGCGATGGGCAGCAATGCCCCCCTGGCCGATGCCTTTCGCCTGCGGGCGGTGGAAACGCTCGAGTTGCTCCATTCGCCCGATGGCAAGCTGATGGAACGGCTGATCGACTGGCTCGATACCGACGCCGGCAGCCCCCAGGGCGGCTATCGCGCCATGGTCTATCGCACGGCGGTGGACACCATCCGCAGCAACTTTGAAGCGGCCCAGCAGCGCGGCGACATCGTGATCGGCGATTGCGAAAGCGCAGCCCGGTTCTGGCTGGAAGGCATCCTGGGCCACTTTAAGATGGCCAGTTCGGAAAATGGGCAGGACCGCGCCCAGCACATGCGCTGGGCCGATCGCTATGTCGGGTATTTCTTTGCCGGGGTGCGCCAGCAGGGCTCGCCGGGCGGTCCGCTGGGCTGAGTGCGCCCCGCTATTGCCGGGTTCGCTGGCGGCACGCCCGCCGGGCGTGCCGTTCTGCATTTCAAGGCTGGCGCGTGGCCTTGAGCGCGAAATCGACCGTCACGTTGTCGAGCAGCGTATCAGTGCTGCCCCATTCACCGGTCCCCACGCCAAACGCCGTGCGCGACAGCGTGGCCGTGCCGCGCGCATTGGCACGATCGCCATCGATGGTGAGCACGAAGGCAAGCGGCACGGGACGGATCTTGCCACCCAGCGACAGTGTGCCTTCAGCCACATAGTGCCCCGGCGACTGTGCGCGGAAGCGCGAGGCGGTGTAGATCGCCTGCGGATGGGCGGCGGCACCAAAGAAGTTGTCGCCCTTTAGCATATCGTCGCGCTGGGCATCGCCCGAAGCGACCGAGGCAAGGTCGATCGTGGCGCGCAGGCTGGAATGCGCAAGGTCATCGGGCGAGAAGCGGATGCGCGCGTCCCAGCGGCCAAAGCTGCCGTTGATGGCGTCACCCGAATACGTCGCGTGGAAACCCAGCCGCCCGCCTGGTGCCAGTTGCCAGGCGACGGCCCCCTGCGCCGCCGCGGCAGCACCGGAGGCATCGGCCGCCGGGGCCGCGCTGGCGGCTTCTTGCGGGGCGGCACTGGCCAGATCGACCGCGTCGGCGGAAGGATCATCGCTTGGCTCGGCCGAAGCCGGCGCGGCTGGCGCTGGCGCGCTTGCGCCGAATGGCCAGACCTTGGCCAGGGCCATGGCCCCGACCGACCCCGCCAGCGCGACCACGGCGCCGATGGTCAAGCCCCGCCGCGTGGCCGCCGGGATCATCCGCGCCAGCAGGTCATCGCCCATGAAATGATGGCGCAGCGCGCCGGCCACGTGCAGCAGGAACAGCGTGATCGTGACCAGCCCAAGCGCACCATGGATCGTTTCCGCCCCTTCGTGCCAGCCCTGCCCCACCGGCAGGTTGGGCACCGGCAGCGTGCCGAACACCATGGTCTGCATGCGGATCTTGGACGTGGACACCATGATCCAGCCCGACAGCGGCCCGACGATCATGATCGCGTAGAGCAGCACGTGCACCACCTTGACGAGCAGCTTGACCGCGGGGGTGCCTTCGGCCGGGGCCGGCCGCCGCGCGAACAGGCGCACGCCAAGGCGGGCCAGGCTGAGCGCCAGGATCAGGAAGCCGACCGACTTGTGGAACTGATAACCGGCGAATTGCGCGGTGCCCTTGGGCAGGTCTTCCAGCCGCCAGCCGAGCGAGACCTGGAACAGGAGCAGCGCCGCGATGGTCCAATGAAGCACGATCGCACTGAGCGCATAGCGCCGTGGCGAAAGGCCTGTGGCAAAGGTCTGGTTCATGCGGCCGAATTCTCCTGCGTCCTTGGGTGACCCAGCGTGGTTCTTATCAGGCACGGTGGGCTTTTCCTACTGTGCCGATGCGGGCCGCTGCACGGGCCGTTGGCAGCACGGCAACGATCGCATGTCATCGATCGATGGCCATCGTCGCTGCGCCGAACCCGGCTGGTCGCGTCCCGTGCGGCGTGGCAGATTGCCGGCGCGGAAAGGAGAGTGCATTTTTCATGAGCAGCAACCCTTGGAGCCACAGCCGCCGCGCCGGCATCGCCGACGACGTGGACTTTGCCATTCGCGGCAATGATTTGCAGTTTGTAGAGATCGAACTCGATCCGGGCGAAAGCGCCGTGGCGGAAGCCGGCGCCTTTGTCTGGAAGGATGCCTCGATCGAGATGACCACCGTGTTCGGTGATGGCAGCGAAAACGACGGCGGCGGCTTCATGGGCAAGCTGCTGGGTGCGGGAAAGCGCCTGGTGACCGGCGCCAGCCTGTTTACCACCGTGTTCACCCACCGCGGCGTGGGCAAGGCGCGGGTGGCCTTTGCCGCGCCGGTGCCGGGCACGATCCTGCCGCTCAAGCTGTCGGAACTGGGCGGCACGCTGATCTGCCAGAAGGACAGCTTCCTGGCCGCGGCGCGCGGGGTTTCGATCGGCATCGCGTTTCAGCGGCGGATCATGACCGGGCTGTTTGGCGGCGAAGGCTTCGTGATGCAGCGGCTGGACGGCGATGGCTGGGTCTTCGTCCAGATGGGTGGCACGCTGGTGGAACGCGAACTGGCACCGGGCGAACAACTGCATGTCGATACCGGGTGCCTGGCCGCCTATACCCCTTCTGTGGAATTCGACCTGGTGAGCGCGGGCGGCGTGCGCAGCGTGCTGTTCGGCGGCGAAGGGCTGTTCTTTGCGCGGCTGACCGGCCCTGGCAAAGTCTGGATCCAGTCGCTGCCCTTTGCCCGCCTGGCCGGCCGGGTGGTGGCCGCAGCCATTCCGGGCGGCGGCAACAACCGTGGCGAAGGATCGATCCTGGGGCCGCTGGGCGACTTCATCGACGGCAATCGCTGATCGCAGCGTTGCGCTTGCGGCCCCTTCGACACGCTCAGGACTGGCCCTTCGACAGGCTCAGATCGAACGGACGTTGGCTGGGAAATTCCAGAAAACATCCGTTCGGGCTGAGCTTGTCGAAGCCCTGGGCCCGGCGCAGTTTCAGAACTGCGTCCGCACCGTCAGGCCATAAGTGCGCGGATCGCCCACCTGGCCCACGATCAGGCCGGTGTTGCCCGAGGCAACCGCCAGCTGGTCGAAATAGTGCGTGTCGAACGCGTTGCGCACCCAGCCATAGATATCGAAGCGCGCATCGCGGCGCACGCCGAGGCGGAAATTGGTGAGCGCGTACCCTTCGACCCAGGTATAGGCCGAGGGCGTGGGGTTGGACGAGAAGCGCGAGCGGTAGTTGCCATCGACGCCAAGGTAGACCTGGCCTTCGCCGCCGAACGCCTGGACCGGCAGGTTGACTTCACCGCCGTAGGAGAACGACCACTTCGAAACGCCGGGCAGGACCTGGCCGGAAATGTCGCACGAGAGCGGGCTGATGCCGGGCGTGCCGGCGGGCGCGGGCGTGCCGACCAGGTTGCCGTTGGCATCGACCGTCTGCGTGCCACCCGAAAGCTCGGGCGGGCACGGCGCGTTCTTGAAGCGCACGTACTTGGCATCGGTATAGGCCGCGTTGGAATAGACGCTGAAGCGTTCGCTGGGGCGCAGCGCGAAATCGACTTCGACGCCCTGGGTGCGGACCTTTTCGGCGTTGGCGAGATAGCCGCGCAGCGCGCCCACCGTGTAGTTCGATACCTGGGCCTGGTAGTCGTTGATATCGGTGCGGAAGGCGGCCACGTTGAACGTGCCCTTGCGGCCCCAGAACTGGGTCTTCACACCCAGTTCGAAGTGGTTGACGCGCTCGGGCTTGATCGTGGCAAACTGCAGCAGCGGGGTGCCGTCGGTGTTGGCCGGCACGCCGTTGAGGTTGATGCCGCCCGACTTGAAGCTGCGCGCATAGGTGCCGTAGACGTGGACGTCGCGCGTCGGGTCCCAGGCCAGAGTGACGTCGCCCGAAACGTTCCAGTTGCTGAAATTGGCCTTGAAATACTGCGGGGCGAGCACGGCAAGCTGCGCGCGTTCGCGGCTGCTGTTGGCGCTGGTGCCATCGGCGTTGGTTTCGAAGACCACGAGGTTGCCGTTGCCGTCGGTGACGACGGAGGAATAGACGCCATCCTTCTTGTCGTAGTTCAGGCGCACGCCCGGCTGGATCGAGAACGTATCGCTCAACTTGTAGCCGAACTTGCCGTAAATCGCGGCGCTGGTGTTCTTGAGCGTGATGTCGTTGGTGGCAGTCAGGCCGTTGAGCACGCTGGGATCGTTATAGAGCGCGGTGCTGGTGGGATTGATCAGGAACTTGCTGGCCGCCGGACCTTGCTGCTGCACGCCGCTGGTGTGGATCTTCTGATAGAAGCCGAACGCGCCCACCGTATAGTTGAAGCGGCCGGTTTCGCCGGTCAGGCGCAGTTCCTGGGTGTACTGGTCCTGGTGCGAGGGGTTGTTGGACTTGGTGGTGATCGGCAGGCCGAGATAGTCGCGGTCGTTCGACGGGTCCCAATCCCAATAGCGCCACGCGGTGATCGAAGTGACCGTGCCGATGCCGGTATCGATCTTGGCGCGCAGCGACACGCCGCCAACTTCGTTCTTGGCGCGCAGCAGCACGTCTTCGTCGGTCACCCGGTCGAACGGGTTGGTGCTGGGCACGGCATAGTTCTGCGCGGCGGCCAGGGCCGCGTATTGCCGGGTCAGCGGACGCTGCGTCGCGCCGGTGCGCACATAGATCAAGGCGCAGCAATTGGGGTTCTGCTTGTTGTAGTCACCCGACAGCGTGACTTCCACGCCGCCGGTGGGACGCCACAGGAATTGCAGGCGCGCGCCCTTGTTGTCTTGCGAATTGATCCACTGGCGCTGGGCGACGTTGTAGACCGTGCCGTCGCGCTGGGTGAACGAACCGGCCAGGCGCACGGCCAGGGTATCGGACAGCGGGCCCGAGACCGCGCCCTTCAACTGCACGAAACCGAGGTTGCCGGCCGATGCTTCAAGCCGGGCTTCGGGATCGAACGTGGGCGCGCGGGTGGTGATGTTGAGCGCGCCGGCGGTGGTGTTCTTGCCGAACAGGGTGCCCTGCGGCCCGCGCAGCACTTCGATGCGGCTGACATCGAGGAAGTCGAACGTGGACGATGCCGCGCGGGCATAGAACACGTCGTCGATGTAGATGCCCACGCCCTGCTCGATACCGTCGTTGGTGAGGCCGAGCGGCGCGCCCAGGCCACGGATGTTGACCGAGGTGTTGCGCGGGTTGGACGAATAGAACTGCAGCGTGGGCGTGAGTTGCGTGAGGCGGCCCACGTTGAACGCGCCGGTGTTCTCGATATGCGCGCCGCCCACCACGGTGACGGCCAGCGGCACGGTCTGCACCGTTTCGGCGCGACGGCGGGCGGTGACCACGATGCTGTCATCGACCGGCTGCGTCGCTGCGTCAGCGGCGGTGGCGGTGGCGGTGGAAGCGGCTTCGGCAGCCGGTGCATCGGCAGCGGCGTGGGCCGGAGCGGCCAGGGCGAGCGCGAGGCCGGCAGAGGCCACCGACGCGGCGAGATTGGCGCGAACAAGCATGGTCAGTCCCTTTCGACATGCCTTGCCACGCGCGCGGAGGGGTTCCGTGGCGGCGGCCGGCATGGTTTTTTGTGGTATTGCCATGGCCGGCGGCCCTCCCCAGAGCCGTGGTGCCGCCATGGATCAGGCGTGAAGCGGTATGGTCAGTTGTTCTTGAAGCGACGCTTTTCGGTCACGTCGATCTGCACGACGCGGCCTTCGTGAACGGTGAGGCCGACATGGCCATAGCGCAGCCCGGCCAGCGCCTCGCGCACGCTGTCGAGCGACTGCTCGATCAGGCGCGCGCTTTCCGGATCGTGGCTGGCCGGATCGTGGGCGGGCGTGGTGGACATCGGCTCTCTCTTCAAAACTCGTGGATGACCGGGCGTCTGTGTCCCGGACGAGCCCTTCTTATACTCAACTTTTCAGATAGACATTAAACGAGTTGTTGCGGGCCAGAAAGCGAAACTTTCCCTGCGATGAACGGCGCCGCGCGCGCCCGCCGGAATCCCACCATGGTGGCCAAGCCATTGCCGAAAAACGATATTGGAAAGAGTCCGCAGCGGGCTTGGGCATGCGCGGCCAGCCCGCTGCGGATCGGCCGGGAATGCGCGACGTGGAACACGACTCACCAGGGCCAGGCTGCAATCTAGCGTCACTGTGCCCGCTGGCGAGAACCCAGGCGCTGAAACGCGCGCGATTCTCGACAAAACGAGTAGAGATTAACGCGGGGCATTCGGCCGGCCGCGCACCTTTCCTGACAGCGGCGCTTTGGGCTTGCCATGGCGCCCCCGCCCGGTGCTAGGGTGCGGATAGTCATACAAGAGTAGCAAAGCGGAACGATGGCGCGCGGCACCGCAACACCAGCAAGCAGGACAGCAATCGTGGCAGAATCAAGCGCAGTGCCGATCGGCGCACTGCCGATGCAGGCGCTCTCGCCACTGGCCGAAGGCCCCCCGCCCATGCGCTATTTCAACCGCGAACTCAGTTGGCTGATGTTCAACCGCCGGGTCCTGGCCGAAGCGCAGAACACCAACTATCCGCTGTTGGAGCGGATGCGGTTCCTGTCGATTTCGGGCAGCAACCTGGACGAGTTCATGATGGTGCGCGTAGCGGGCCTGGCCGGCCAGGTGCGGCGCGGCATCGACGAGGTTTCGATCGACGGGTTCACCCCCGCGCAGCAGTTGCAGAACATCCACGGCGCGGTGGAAGACCTGGTGAGCGCGCAGCACGTGGTGCTGGGCGAGTTGTCGAGCCTGCTCGCCGAAAACGGCATCCACCTGGTGGGCGACAAGCCCCTGCCGCGCGGCGAGGCGGAATGGCTGGCACGCTATTTCCGCGAACATGTGATGCCGGTGCTCACCCCCCAGGCGATCGACCCGGCGCACCCCTTCCCGTTCATTGCCAATCAGGGCACGGGCATCCTGTTCTCGATGGTGCGGGTGGCCGACAACGACCCCGTGACCGAGATGATCCTGATCCCGCCGGCCCTGCCGCGCTTCGTGCGGCTGCCCGATGACGGCGGCTGGATCAGCATCGAGGAACTGGTGCGCCGCAACGCCGCCACGGTGTTTCCCGGTTTCCGCATCCAGGGTTCGGGCACGTTCCGCGTGCTGCGCGACAGCGACATGGAAATCGAGGAAGACGCCGAAGACCTGGTGCGCTATTTCCGCACCGCCATCCAGCGGCGCCGGCGCGGCAAAGTGATCATGCTGCAACTGCAGGAGGACTTTGATCCTGCGGCCGAGCAATTGCTGCGCGACAAGCTGCGGCTCGACTATGCCCTGGTGGTCAAATCGCCGGGTCTGCTGGCGATGAACGGCCTTTCACAGATCGTCGACATGCCGCGCCCCGAACTGAAGTTCGAGCCGTATAACCCGCGCTATCCCGAACGCGTGCTGGAACACGATGGCGATTGCTTTGCCGCGATCCGCGAAAAGGACCTGGTGATCCACCACCCGTTCGAAAGTTTCGACGTGGTGGTCGATTTCCTGCGCCAGGCGGCGAGCGACCCGGACGTGGTGGCGATCAAGCAGACGCTCTATCGCGCCGGCAAGCAATCGGCCGTGATCGCTGCGCTGATCGCCGCGGCCGAAGAGGGCAAGTCCGTCACCGCCGTGGTGGAACTGAAAGCGCGGTTCGACGAAGAGCAGAACCTGCATTGGGCCAGCCAGCTGGAACGCGCCGGCGTCCAAGTGATCTATGGCTTCGTCGATTGGAAAACCCACGCCAAGGTTTCCATGGTGGTGCGGCGCGAGGGCGATGGCTATCGCACCTATTGCCACTTCGGCACCGGCAATTACCACCCGGTGACGGCGCGCATCTATACCGACCTGTCGTTCTTCACCGCCGATCCCAAGGCCGGGCGCGATGCCGGGCAGTTGTTCAATTTCATCACCGGCTATGTCGAGCCCAAGAACACCGAGTTCCTCTCGATCTCGCCCATTGGCCTTCGCCGCACGCTGTATGAGTGCATCGAGCGCGAGATCGGCTTTGCCCGCGCAGGCAGGCCGGCAGCCATCTGGGCCAAGCTCAATTCGCTGACCGATAGCCGCCTGATCGACCGGCTCTATGCCGCCGCGCAGGAAGGCGTGGACATTGCCCTCGTGGTGCGCGGCATCTGCTGCCTGCGGCCGGGCGTGCCGGGGCTGTCTGACCGGATCACGGTGAAATCGATCATCGGCCGGTTCCTGGAACACAGCCGCATCTGGGCCTTCGGCAATGGCGCGGCCCTGCCCAACCGGCGGGCGCGGGTGTTCATCTCCTCGGCCGACGGGATGAGCCGCAACCTCGATCGCCGCGTGGAAGTGCTGGTGCCAATCCGCAACAAGACCGTGCACGACCAGATCCTGGACCAGGTGATGCTGGCCAACCTGATCGATACCGAGCAAAGCTGGACTTTGAGCGCCGATGGCGACTATCAGCGGGTTTCGTGCCGATCAGACGCTGGCGAGAAACCGTTCAATGTGCACCGCTATTTCATGACGAACCCTTCGCTTTCGGGCCGTGGCGCGGCCCTGACCAAGGGGCGCCGCGTGCCCAAGCTGGCGCTGCGGCGCGGCGGCGCGACGGTGGATTGACACGTTCGATGGCATTCGGACTGTCCCGGGGCAAGGACGCGCAAGCCCGCGCGATTATCGATATTGGCTCCAACACCGTGCGCCTGGTCATCTATGGCCAGCCGCTGCGCGCGCCCAAAGTGCTGCACAACGAGAAAGTGACCGCGCGCCTGGGCAAGGGCGTGGCCGACAGCGGCAACCTTTCACCCAAGGCCATGGCCCTCGCCCTCGCCTCGCTCGCCCGGTTCAAGGCGATCCTGGCGCTGCAGGGCGTGACGCAGGTTGACGTGGTGGCCACTGCCGCCAGCCGCGACGCGGGCAATGGCGCGGCGTTTCTCGATGCCATTGCCAAGCTGGGGCTGACCCCGCGCCTGCTGACCGGCGAGGAAGAAGCGATCACCAGCGCGCATGGCGTGATGGGCGCGTTTCCCGGCGCCAAGGGCGTGGTGGGCGATCTGGGCGGTGGCAGCCTGGAACTGGTGGACGTGGACGGTGAGCGCTGCACCCATGGGGTGAGCCTGCCGCTGGGCACGCTGCGCCTGCCGGGCCTGCGCGCCGAAGGACAGCGCGCGTTCGGGCAGAAGATCCGCAAGGCGCTGGCCAAGGCGGAATGGAAAGCCACGCCAGGGCAGACACTCTATCTGGTGGGCGGCTCGCTGCGCGCCTTTGCCCGCCATGTGATGGTGGAAACCCGGTTCCCGATCGACGATCCGCACGGCTATGTCGCCGATCCGGCGGTGGCGCTCAAGCTGGCCAAGGCCATGGCGCGGCGCAAGGGTGAGGCCGTGGCGCCGATCGCAGGGGTTTCCGGCGGGCGCCTGGCCAGCCTGCCCGACACGGCCGCGCTGCTCGCCGTGCTGATCACCCGGCTTCAGCCCGAACGGCTGGTGTTCTCCGCCTGGGGCCTGCGCGAAGGCGTGCTGTGGGAAGCCATGCCGCAATCGGTGCGCGGGCAAGACCCGCTGGTGGCCGGCGCCTCTGCCTTTGCGCAGGAACACGGCATTGCCGCCAATTCCGCCAGCATGGTGGCCGGCTGGACCGCCGGCATTGCGCCGACTGACGGGCCGGACCGGCGCGAGCGCCTGCGCCTGGCCGCCACGATGCTGTGCATGGCCTCGGCCACGGTGGAGCCCAACTTGCGCGGCGACCTGGCGCACGAATGGGGCCTGCGCAAACGCTGGATCGGCGCCACCGCGCGCGACCGCGCGATGCTCGCCGCCGCGATGATCGCCAACACCGGCAAGCTGACCCTGCCGCCCGACCTGCCCCTCCTCGCCTCCTCCGCCGCCCTGCGCCAGGCCCAGGCCTGGGGCCTTGCCACCCGCCTGTGCCGCCGCTTCACCGTCGGCGCCGCCTCCGCCCTCAACGGCAGCACCCTGCGCCGCGAAGGCGACGCCCTGGTGATGGAAGTGGAAGACCGCCACGCCGTGCTGATCAACGACAGCGTGGGACGGGATTTGAAGGCGCTGGCGGCGCATCTGGGGCTTAAGGGGGCGATTAGGGAGCGGTAGGGCTGGAGGAACAAGGGGAAGCGACGTGGCAATTGCTCCTTCAACCCCATTGGCTTTGGCGGGCGCGGTGATTGAAGGCGGGGGCCTGCGCCACAGCGGGTGTAGCGCAGTTTGGGACGCGAGTGAGCAAGCGTAAGCCATTTGGGGACGCGCATCAAAGCAATTAGACTTCTGCCGATCTAACTCGATCTAGAGTTAAACCACCAAACTTTGACTTTCAAGTATATTATTCCATACCCAATCGCCCATTATTCAAAAACCACTTAGATAATTTCCGAATAAAATCTCAAACATCGCCATTTTGGGGCTTAAGGTAATTCGGACTCGTGGGATCTGAACCTATAGATGAAAAAATTTCACTTAACCACAGAGATTTGTTTTTTGAGCAATTGAGGTATTTGAGCCATTGCTCCAGCTCACCCAATCTAACTGTAAAAAGACCGTAGTCATCCATCTGATCAAAAAAATATTCAGCTGAGATAAATTCATTACCCTCTAAAATATTTATTCCACCATTTCTTTTATAATTAGGATCTTTTAAATTTAGCCTATCTCTAATGTTTTTCCTAATACTACGAAAACCATCCCTGATACTTTCAGGAATTCCAGCAGAATCGAGATATTTTTTACATACCTGCCCATCTTCTTTTATCCAATCCAAATCCAGTATGATTGCCGCTGGAACCCCCACTTTTCTTAACTGAAAAGCAATCTCAGCAGCAGTTTGTTTATTATGAGCATTAAGAAATAATGCGTGATTGACGCCGTTTTTAGAATATAAATTAAGTCTATTATTAATTTCTTCGTAAAATGCCCGATCAGCATCTGCTTCGGTAATTATTGCGGCTTCATAAAAAAGCGCAGACACTACTCCAACGGAGCGTAATAACGGATCGTTCATCATCTGGGATAATTCACTAGCCGGCAACAGCCTAGTAGTACCTTTCCCCGCATGATGAGTGAGTCTTACAATGTTTATTGACATCCCCGTAGAAAGACATCCCATTAAAAAATGAGGGCTATGTGTTGCCGCGAAAAATTGTTTTCCTTCGCCTATATTGAGGCATATCTCGCGACCTAATTTATAAGCCAACCCTGGATGCAAAAATGCTTCTGGCTCATCTACAATTATGACTTCGGCATCACCCGCCAATACTTCAGACATGACGCCGATAAATGCCTTGGTGCCATCGCTGGCCCGGGAGAGATTTTGTGACTTTTGAAAAAAGCTATAGCTTCATCAGAAAATGATCTTTCTATCTGTTTTTCCGGCCTTTCTTCACTCAGGGCGTAAAAAAATCCACTCATATTAGTCGCGTCTATAACTAGATGCATTCCGAAAGAGTCAAATACAATATCCGACAATTTTTTCCGCAAATCATCATCTTTAAATAAAGCAGCTATCGTGCTAAGAGCAGGCTCATCCAAACGTTGCCCTTGACCTTGGTTAACAAGCCCCAGCCTGCTTTCACCAGAAAGATTGATAATATAAGAACTCATAAAGTGATGACAAAAATACTCTTTTTCATTTACCCCAAATTCTTCGCCTTTATTGAATTTTTCAAGAAGTATCCCAAAAAGAAGCCTTTCATTTACTTCTTGCCTACCCATTCCTCTCCGAAAGAAAATTCCTTTTTCTGAATCTTTTTCAGATTCGTTAGACCTATATCTTGATATTTTTTTCTCGGCTAATTCTCTAGTTATTTCATTTATTTTTATTTCGGAGAATATATGTCGATCTGTAGATCCGTTGAAATTAAATTCATTGCTTATTTCGCGAAGTGCCGAGCTCTTCCCTCCGTTGTTTGGGCCGATAAATATTGTTACACTTCCCGGCCTGAGCAAACAATCATCATGTAGCCCGCGCGGGCCGTTATTGAATTTTAAAGAATCCACCAACATAAATGCCCTCTTAATAAATCAGATGGATATTTTAAATTTCATTGAGAAAACATCTGGCTTTAATTAATCAATCCGCAAGCCACCAACCCGGCGGAACAGCTCCAAAATCAGCGGATCGCGCTCCGCACTTCTAATCGCCGCCTCGAAGCGCAACTGCCGCTTGGGCGCCGACAGGACCGACACCAGCGCGCCGCTCGCCAGTTCGCTGCGGATCATGGTTTCGGGTAGCAGGGCGGCGCCGGTGCCTTCGCGGATGATTTCGACCAGGGCGCGCACGTTGTTGCAGGTGCGGATGACCGGGGGCGTGATGCCGTGTTGGGCCAGGGACTCGCGCATGATCCCGTGGATGGGGGAGTGTTCAGGGATCGACCAGACGGGCAGTGGTTGCTTGAAGCCGCCTGCCTGCGCAGTGGCCTGGCTGGCGGCCCAGACGAGGCCGACGCTGCCCAGGCTGGTGGTGCGCACACCGGGGCTTGCCACCGGGCCGGCGAGGAACACCATGTCGCTGGTGCCGGCGAGCAATTGCTGGAGCATGCGGGCGGTAAGGTCCACCTCGATTTCCAGGGTGACGCCGGGCAAGTCCCGCTCCACGCCCGCGACGAAGGCGGCAAGGCAAGAGGCGGCGGCGATTTCTCCGGTGCCCAGGCGCACGATGCCGGTGGCGCCGGCAAAGTCGCTCGCCTTGAACAGCGCGCGTTCGAAGCCGGCCCAGAGCGGCTCGAAATCGGCGACCAAGGCCCGGCCCCGCGCGGTGAGCACCATGTTTCGCCCTTCGCGGCGGAACAGGTCCACGCCCAGTTGCTCCTCGATCTCTTTCACGCGGGCGGAAATGGCGGGCTGCGTGGTGTTGAGCCGCTCGGCCGCGGCGCGGAACGTGCCCAGGCGGGCAATCCACAGCAGGGTTTCGAGATGATAGATGGCCAGGCGCTTCATGGGCGCCAATGTAACATATCCGCCTCTTATCATAAAAGATAAGAACGTATCGCTGGTTTCGATGGATCGTTTTGGCTATTCCCTTCCGATCAATGGAGAGGTGCCGATGGCCAACAAGATCTATCCCTCTGCCACAGCCGCGCTGGACGGGCTGCTGCGCGATGACCTGCTGATCGCCTGCGGGGGCTTTGGCCTTTGCGGCATTCCTGAGCGGCTGATCGATGCGGTGCGCGAATCCGGCGTGACGGGGCTGACCTTTGCCAGCAACAACGCGGGGATCGACAACGAGGGCATCGGCAAGCTGCTGCGCACGCGCCAGGTGAAGAAGATGATCTCGTCCTATGTGGGCGAGAACAAGGAATTCGAGCGCCAGTACCTTTCGGGCGAACTGGAAGTGGAATTCTGCCCCCAGGGCACGCTGGCCGAGCGCATGCGCGCCGGGGGTGCTGGCATTCCCGGCTTCTACACCAAGACGGGCGTGGGCACGCTGGTGGCGGAAGGCAAGGAAGTGAAGACCTTCGACGGGCAGGACTATATCCTGGAACGCGGGATCTTTGCCGACCTGGCACTGGTGAAGGCATGGAAGGCCGACGAGAGCGGCAACGTGGTGTTCCGCAAGACGGCGCGCAATTTCAACGTGCCGGCCGCCACCTGCGGCAAAGTCTGCGTGGTGGAAGTGGAAGAGATCGTGCCGACCGGCAGCCTCGATCCCGATGGCATCCACCTGCCCGGCGTCTATGTCCAGCGGCTGGTGCTGGGCGCGCCTTATGACAAGAAGATCGAATTCCGCACCACCCGTGCGCGGGAGAACGCCTGATGCCCTGGACTCGTGATGAAATGGCCGCCCGCGCGGCGCGCGAACTGCAAGATGGTTTCTATGTGAACCTGGGCATCGGCATTCCCACGCTGGTGGCCAACCACATTCCCGCCGGCATGGAAGTGACGCTGCAATCGGAAAACGGGATGCTGGGCATCGGCCCCTTCCCCTTTGACGACGAAGTGGACGCCGACCTGATCAACGCCGGCAAGCAGACGATCAGCCAATTGCCGCAGACCGCCTATTTCGACAGTGCGCAAAGCTTTGCCATGATCCGCGGCGGGCATATCGACCTCACCGTGCTGGGCGCGATGGAAGTCTCGCAAGGCGGCGACATTGCCAACTGGATGGTGCCGGGCAAGATGATCAAGGGCATGGGTGGCGCCATGGACCTGGTGGCCGGCGTGAAGCGCATCATCGTGGTGATGGAGCATTGCGCCAAGGACGGCAGTTCCAAGTTCATTCCCGAATGCACCCTGCCGCTGACCGGCAAGAACGTGGTGGACATGGTGATCACCGACCTTGCCGTGTTCCAGCGGCCCGACCACGACAGCCCGTTCCACCTGGTGGAACTGGCGCCGGGCGTGACCGCCGAGGACGTGGCGGCCAAGACCACGGCCCATTACGTGGCCGCCTGACCGCATGCGCGCGCCGCCCGTTCATGCGGGCGGCGCGAGTTTCCAATACGTGGCAAAGTGCCGGTGCGCGACGCGATGATAAGGCGCGAAGCGCAGCGTGGCGCCATCGGCCGCTGGGGTGGTGAATTCCAGCGGTGGCCCGGACGGCTTGATCCGCGCCGCCACCTCTGCCGCCCGGCCCGCCAGTTGCGGCACGGGCACGGGCGCATCGCAATATTCGCCATAGCGCCGCTCGTTGACCACCAGGTCTGCCCCCGGCGCAATGGCTGGCCCGTCGAGCAGGCCGGCAAGCACCACCGGGCCATAGCGGAAGGCGGCAATGTCTGCATGGCCGGGCAAAGGCACTGCCTCCACCGCCATGGCCATGGCCAGTTCCACCGCGTCGCCATCGTGCCAGGTCTGCTCCACCGTGACATAGCTGGAGGGACGATCGGAACGCGCCACCACGGCCCCGTTGACGCGCACTTCGAGCCAGGGGCTCCATCCCGGATGCCGCAGATGCAACGCCAACGCCTGGGGCCGGCGCAATTGCCAAGCGAGCGTGGTGGTTGGCGCTTCGGGAAAACGGGTGCGCTGGGTCAACACCGCGCCGCGTTCGGGCCAGGCCAGGCGCGATGCGATGAACTGGTTGACCCACAGGCCGCGATCATCGTGGGCATAGATGAAGCTGCCATACTTGGCGTGATTTTCCATGCCCGTGCCGGTGCAGCACCAGAAGGAATCCTCGGGCGTACAGAACAGCTTGACGTAGCCCGGCCGCGCGCCCTGGAAATAGGTGACCATGCCGCTTTCCGGGTCTTGCGAACCGAGGATGCCGTTGATCAGCGCGCGTTCGGCAAAATCGGCCAACGGCGCTTGCGGATCGCGCAGCAGGAGCATCTGCGTCAGCTTGAGCATGTTGTGGATGCCGCAGGTTTCCGAACCCTTGGCCGAAAAGACGTGGGCCGCGAAATCGGCCACGGGAAAGAAGAACTCGCCATCACCATGGCCGCCGCCGGCATAGCTGCGCGTGGAAACCACGGTCTGCCAGAAAAAGGCCGCGGCGCGGGCATAGTCCGCATCGCCCTGGGTTTCGGCCACGCGCTGAAAGCCGACGACCTTGGGCACCTGGGTGTTAGCGTGCAAGCCGTCGAGATGGTCCTGCCCCTGGGCCAGCGGCGTCAGCAAGGCCTTGTGCGAAAAGCGGCGGGCGAGCCGGGCATAGTCTTCCCGCCCGGTGAGCGCGTGGAGATCGGCGAAGACTTCGTTCATGCCGCCATGCTCGATCGCCAGCATCGCTTCGAACGCGGCATCATCAAGCGGGCGCGTGGCCACCACAGTCCAGTCTGCCAGCGCAAGCAGCACCGGCCGCGCGGCGGCCACACCGGCCACCAGACCGGCATCGCGCAAGCCGGCGAAGACCTTGTGCAGCGTGTACCACGGCACGCCGGTGACCGGCTGGCCGGCGAGCATGGCGGCCATCAGCCGGGGCCCTTCGGGAAAGGCGCAGACCAGCCCGCTGCCGGCCGCTTTCTGGCAGGCGGCGAGTTCGGCGACGATGTGATCGAGCCTTTGCCGCAGGCGGGGATCGCCGGTCGCCGCGAACATCAACGCGCAGCCCGACAGGTAATGACCCAGCGTGTGCCCCTGGCAATGGATATCGGCCCAATCCGGGCGCGATTCCCAGCCGCCATAGACCGCCCCGCGCGGCGGCAGGCCCGCGTTGACGCGAAAGCCGTGCAGCAGGCGATCGGGATCGAGCGAGAGCAGGTAAGCGAGGGTCCGCTGCTGCGCATCGCGCCATGGCCCATCGAGCAAGCGCACGCGATCGAGCGCGAAGGCAGACAGGCCAGCGCCCGCTGCCGGGGCAGGCCCGGGCGATGCTGCGCGCAATGATACGGGAACACCGGCCAGAGCCATGCCGGCCAGCCCTAGGGGCGCCAGTTCACGCCGAGTCAGCGCCATTCCATGCGGACGGTGGCAGGCGCAGGCGGTATCCATGGCGATCTCCCCGTTGTACGCGTGCTTTATTGTCGGAGTAATGCTTGGCGTCAACTGCTCAGCACGCCGAGCCATGGATGCATCGGCGGATGCAATCGGTTCGATTGGTCAGACAAAATAGCGCCGAGCTACATGAACATTTGGACATTCATCCCGCTGTCAGGCGCGCGGGATTAGCCGTCTGCGCGGGGACCAGTGCTGAACATCGGGATTGGTCATGGTCTGGAACGTCAACATCCCCCGCCCGCGCAGGGCCGCCGTGTGCCTTGCTTGGTCAACCTTGCTCTCGATACCGCTGTGGCTGGCCACGCTGGCCGTGGTGAAAGTGGTGATCGTGCCCGAACTGCGCGCGGTGGCGGCGCAGTGGGACGGCAAGAGCGCCCAATCGGCACCGCCCGGCGGCCTCTATGCCCGGATGGATCCGCACCCACTGCTGCGCGCCAGCCGGCACGAAGCGCATGTGGTGGCAAGCGCGGTGATGCGGCGCATCTGATGCGCCCGGCGCGGCCTAGGCGGCGTGGACAAATTCCGCAACGCCACGGCTGGAGGCAAAAACCGCCAGTTCAAGGAGGCGAGGAAGCGCAATATCGGGAATATTGTGCGACGAGCCGACGCAGAAATGGCGGTTTTTGGTCCAGCCCCGCAGGGGTTGTCCTTTAAAAGGCCCTGGCAGCGTTGCTCGGCCTTACAAGAGGCCCACTCTTGCTTCGTCCTCGCGCCTCCCCAGGGCCTTTTAAAGGACAACCGTGGCGTTGCGGAATTTGTCCACGCCGCCTAGAGCACGAAATCGCCCTTTGCCAGCGTGACACTGCCTTGCAGCAGGAGCGCGAAATCGGCGACGCCATCGCCGTTCACGTCACCCGTGAGCAGTGTGTTGCCGCCGGTGATGGCATAGCGCAGTTCGCCCGCAACGTGGTGGAACGCGGCCGTGCCGATGAAGGCAAAGGCATCGTCGGCGCTGGTCAGGGTGTTGGCGTCGATCGGCGACAGGATGATCGTGTCGCCCTCGGCATGCTTGAAATCGGTGATCACGTCGCACGCGCCGGCGGTGGTGCCGGCAAATTCCAGCACGCGTTCGAACACGAAGCGATCGGCCCCGGCGCCACCGGTCAGCACGTCCTGCCCCGATCCGCCACGCAAGGTATCGGCGCCGCCCATGCCGCTGATGGTGTCGTTGCCGCCATTGCCGGACAGGATGTTGTCGTTGGCGTCACCGGCAAGGGTATCGTCGTGCGCGGATCCGGTGACGCGTTCCACGCCCGATATGGTGTCCTTGCCCAGCCCGGCGGCCGTGCCATCCCCGATCCCGGTGGCAAGATTGACGCTGATCCCGGCCGTGGCCCCGGCATAGGTGACCAGATCGAGCCCCGGCCCGCCGACATAGCGATCGTTGCCGAAATCGTCGCCGGCCAGGAACGTGTCGTTGCCATCGCCGCCCGAGAGGATATCGTCCCCCTTGCCGCCCGACAATTTGTCGTTGCCGCCATAGCCATAGATGCGATCGTTGCCGGCATAGCCATAGAGGCGGTTGTTCGCCTCGTTCCCCACCAGCGTGTCGTTGCCCGCGCCGCCATAGCAATCCTCGATCGTCACGTTGTAGGCGATGCCCAGGTTGTTGGACACGCTGACATTGGTGAAACCCAGGGTGGAATAGGCGCCGGGGTGAAGATCGACCCAGCAATCGAGCTTGAACTTGCGCAAGTCGATCAGGTCGTTGCCGCCCGCGTCCCAGATCGCGGCGTAGAACGGGCTGTCAGGGGAATAGACGTATTTGTTGTCGCCGGCATGATAGCTCATGTTGGCGCCGTAGATCGCCTGGATCGCGGCGATATCATAGACCATCGGCGTCTGGATGATGTAGTCGAAATCCTCTTTGGCGGCATTGTAGGCATAGACGCCATAGGGATCGTTATAGGACATGATCGTGTAGTTGCGATAATCGTAGCCGGCCGGGATGATGTTCCCTTCCGAAGGATGCGCCAGGCCCAGGGCATGGCCGATCTCGTGCATCAGGGCGGTGAAGTTATAGGTGTTTACGGCGTAGGAATCCTTGCCGTAGAGTGGGTTGATCCAGATATCGCCATGGCTGTTGGCAGTGCCATTGGCGTTGACCTTGGTATAGCCCCAGGAATCCCCGACGCGGGAGGACAGGCCCAGGCGAATATCGCCCACGGCGCCTGCGGCGGTTTCCGTCACCTGCTTGAACGTGAGATTGGCGACGTTGGCCCACTGCTGAAACGCCAGCGCCACGTTGGCGTATTCGCCAGATGGCAGCGCGCCGACCGTGGCCGCGGTCATTTCCGTGCCATAGCCGGTGGCGAATTGTGACGCCACGCCCCCGCCCCAGATGAAGCTGTACGATACCACCGTCTTCCCGCCCGACACGGTGGACCAGGCCATGCGATAGGCCGGATCTGCCTGGAGCAAGGCGTTGAAACGCGAATCCGAAGTGAGTTTGTAGGTCTTGACCGCCGATGCCTGGGTATAGGTTGCCACGCGCGCGTTCCCGATAAGCTATGGCCCGCCTTGTTAGGCGGACGGCCAGCGTTACGGGACGAGCGACAGGTTCAAAGTGGAGGCGTGAGGGCGCCTCCACCCCGGCGCAAAGCCTGTCAGAGAACGAAATCGGTGGCGGCGAAGGCAACCTTGCCCGCCACCTTGAGCCAGAAATCGGCCACGCCATCGCCGTTCACATCGCCCTGGATTGTGGTGATGTTGCCAGCGGTGGAATAGCGCAATTCGCCCGCAACCCGGTGGAAAGCGGCGGTGCCGATGAAGGTGAACGGATCGTCCACGCTGTCGGTGCTGCTGATTGCATCGATCTGGTTGAGCTTGATCACGTCCTTCTGCGTCTTGCTGAAATCGGTGATTGCATCGCAGGTCGTGATGGTCAGCCCGGCAAAGTCGGAAATGGCGGTAAAAACGAAGGCATCGGCCCCGGCGCCGCCGGTCAAGGTATCTTGCCCGGCCGCACCGATCAGCGTGTCATTGTCGTTGCCGCCCTGCAGGGCGTCTTTGCCCGCGCCGCCATTGAGCGTGTCGTTGCCGCCATTGCCGGTCAGCGTATCGTCGCCCTCGCGCCCGTTGAGCACATTGGCAATGTCGTTGCCGACCAGCTTGTCTGCCCCGCTGCCGCCGGTGGCGTTTTCGATCGTGCAATTGAACGCGATGCCCAGGTTGTTGGTCAGCGTTTGCAGATTGTCGAACACCAAGGTGGAATAAGTGCCGGCGTGCAGATCGATACGGCAGCCTTTGGAAAAGCCGCTGATATCGATCGTGTCGTTGCCAGCGCCATCCCAGATCGCGGCAAAGAATGGGGCCGTTGCCGAATAGGTATACGTGGTGTCACCAGCATTATATCCGGTGTTGGCGCCATAGATCGATTGGATCGCGGCGATATCATAGACCATCGGCGACTTGATCAAGTATTCGGTCTGCCCCGAACTGCTGTTGTACCACCACACATTCTTGGGATCGGTGTAAGACATGATCGTGTAGCTGCGCACGTCAAAACCCGAAGGGATCTTGTTGCCTTCGAACGGGTGATCCAGGCCCAGCGCGTGGCCGATCTCGTGCATCATCGCCATGTAGTTATAGGTGCCCACGGCAAACGAGCCGCTGCCATACGTGGGGGAAATCCAGATATCGCCGTGGGCATTGGCTGCGCCGTTGGACACGATCTTGCAATAGCCCCAGTATTGCCCCGTGACGCTGGACGATTGCGCAATACGGATATCGCCCACGGTGCCCGCGTCGGTTTCACTCACCTGGGTGAAAGTGATGTTGGCAACATTGGCCCAGGCCTGGAACGCGGCCTGGATATTGGCGATCTGCCCGCTGGGCATCGCCCCATGCGTGGCAGCGGTCGGTTCGGTGCCATAGCTGCCGGCAAACTTGCTGGACACACCGTCCAGCCAGGGGAAGCTGTAGGTAATGGCGGTCTTGCCATCGACCACGCTAGACCACTTGGACCGAAAGCCCGGCTTGGAATAAAGCAACGAGTCAAAATACTTGCTGCCGGTGAGACTGTAGGTCGAAACGACCGAAGCATCGGTATAGCTGGGCATGGGCGTGTTGTCCTTGATCGTGCAACGCCCGCTTTCGGGCTTTCCAAGGCAAACAGGCCACATAGACCCTCAATACCGGGTATTTTTAAGGGCAGGTACTTGCACCCAGCCGGCGTTATCCCGCCGTTATCCGGCAATATCTTGCCGGTTATGCGGCCGGGATATACGGGCTTATGCCCATCAGGCGGCCATTCCGGCGGCGTGGCCACTGGCCCAGGCCCACTGGAAGTTATAGCCGCCGAGCCATCCGGTGACATCCACCGCCTCGCCGATGGCAAAGAGGCCCGGCACCTTGCGCGCTTCCATCGTGGCTTGGGAAAGTTCGGCCGTGCTGATGCCGCCGGCGGTCACTTCGGCCTTGGCGAAGCCCTCGCTGCCATTGGGCATGAATTCCCACGCGCGCAGCCGTGCCTGTGCGGCGCGCAGGGCCTTGTCGGGCAAGTTGCCCATTTCGGCGGAAAGGCCGATCTGTTCAGCCAGGGCCGTGGCCAGGCGTTCGGGCAGCGCTTCTGCCAGCACGCTGCGCAGGGCAGCGCGGGGGCGCTGGCGCTTGGCATCGAGCAGCCAATCGCCCGTGCGGCCGGGCAGGAAATCGATGCGCACCGCCTCGCCGCGCTGCCAATAGGACGAAACCTGGAGGATCGCCGGGCCGGACAGGCCGCGATGGGTGAACAGCGCGGCTTCGGCAAAGCGGGCCTTTCCGCAGGCCGCCTCGACCGGGGCGGCAATGCCCGACAGTTCGCGGAACAGCGCCGCTTCGCCAGGCAGGGTGAGCGGCACGAGCGCCGGGCGCGGCTGCACCACCTTGAGGCCGAATTGCCGCGCCAGATCATAGGCAAAGCCGGTGGCACCGATCTTGGGAATGGCCGGGCCGCCCGTGGCGATGACCAGCGAGGGGGCAGCGAAGGTGCCCTCCCCGGCCTCTACCTGGAACAGCCCATCGGCGTGGCGCACTGCGCGGATCGGGCTGTTGCAGCGCACCTGCGCGCCGCCCTTGGCGCATTCATCCAGCAGCATGTCCACGATCTGGCGCGCAGAGCTATCGCAGAACAGCTGGCCCAGGGTCTTTTCATGCCAGGCAATGCCGTGGGCATCGACCAGGGCGATGAAATCGGCCGGAGTATAGCGGCTGAGCGCCGAGCGGGCGAAATGCGGATTTTCGGAAAGATAGCGGTCGGGCGCGGTGTGCAGGTTGGTGAAATTGCAGCGCCCGCCGCCGGAAATCAGGATCTTCTTGCCCGGCTTTTCGGCGTGATCGAGCACCAGGACACGGCGCCCGCGCGCGGCCGCGGTGGCCGCGCAGAACAGGCCGGCAGCCCCGGCACCCAGGATGATCACGTCGTGCGTCATTGCTGGGGCCGTGGGGGATTGGCCAGGGTTTGGCAAGGGGCGGGTTGGGCGGCGTTCTGTTGGGAACAGGCCCTCCCCCAAAACCCTCCCGCAAGCGGGAGGGGTTTGGGCCGGCGCTTAGATGTGCAGCGCGCGGCCGTAGGCGGCGAGGACGGATTCGTGCATGGCTTCGCTCATCGTCGGGTGCGCAAAGACCGTGTGCATCAGTTCGGCCTCGGTGGTTTCCAGCGTCTTGCCCACGACGAAGCCCTGGATCATTTCCGTGACTTCGGCGCCGATCATGTGTGCGCCCAGCAGTTCGCCGGTCTTGGCATCGAACACCGTCTTGATGAAACCTTCGGGCTCGCCCAGCGCGATGGCCTTGCCATTGCCGATGAACGGGAACGTGCCCGCCTTCACGGTGTAGCCGGCTTCCTTGGCCTTGGCCTCGGTCAGGCCCACGCTGGCGATCTGCGGGTGGCAATAAGTGCAACCCGGGATGTTGGCGCGGTCCATCGGGTGCGGATGCACGTCCTTGTTGCCCAGTTCGGCGGCAATCGCTTCGGCCGCGATCACGCCTTCGTGGCTGGCCTTGTGCGCCAGCCAGGGGCCGGGCGTCACGTCGCCGATGGCCCACAGGCCCTTGACGTTGGTGCGGCCATAGCCGTCGATGGCAATGATGCCGCGCTCCGCCTTCACGCCCAACGCTTCCAGGCCGATGTTCTCGGTGTTGGGAACGATGCCGACGGCCACGATCACGTGGCTGTAATCGCCTTCCACCACCTTGCCGTCCTTGGCCTTGATCTTGGCCTTCACGCCATTGGCGCCCACCGCCAGGCTTTCCACGCCCGCGCCGGTCAGGATCTTGAGGCCCTGCTTGGTCAGCGCCTTTTCGAGGAAGGCCGAAACATCGGCATCTTCCACCGGCACGACGCGATCCATCATCTCAACGACGGTGACTTCGGCGCCCATATCATTGTAGAAGCTGGCAAATTCGATGCCGATCGCGCCCGAGCCGATGACCAGCAGCTTAGCTGGCAGTTCCTTGGGCGTCATCGCGTGGCGATAGGTCCACACGCGGTTGCCGTCGGCCTTGGCGAAGGGCAGATCACGCGCGCGCGCGCCGGTGGCGACGATGACGTGCTTGGCCGAAATCGTCTCGGTGCCCTTCTCGCCGGTCACTTCCACGCTGGTGGCGCTTTTCAAGACGCCCGTGCCCATGTGCACGGTGATCTTGTTCTTCTTCATCAGGTGGGTCACGCCCTGGTTGAGCTGCTTGGCCACGCCGCGCGAACGCTTGACCACCGCTTCCAGGTCGGCGCGGATATTGTCCGCCGCCAGGCCATAGCTGGCCGCGTGCTTCATGTTGTTGAAGACTTCGGCCGAGCGCAGCAGCGCCTTGGTGGGAATGCAGCCCCAGTTGAGGCAGATGCCGCCGAGCAGTTCGCGCTCGACAATCGCGGTCTTGAGGCCCAGCTGCGCGGCGCGGATCGCCGCCACATAGCCGCCGGGGCCCGAACCGAGGACGATCACGTCATATTGATCAGCCACTTGGAATTCTCCTTATTCGTCAACCGGGCGGGGCCGGCCGGTGCCGTCAACGGCAACAAACGTGAACTTGGCCTGGGTGACCATCGAGGCTTGCTCGCGGTGCCGCTCGCGCCGCCATGCCTCGATGGCGATGGTCATCGAGGTGCGCCCGGTCTTCTCGATCTCGCCATAGACCGAAACCTCGTCCCCCACCTTGACCGGCTGGACGAACTGCATGCCATCGAGCGCGATGGTCACCGCCCGGCCGCGACAGCGGCGGGCGGCGATCAGGCCAGCGGCATTGTCCATCAACGACATCAACCAGCCGCCGAAGATATCGCCATAGGCGTTGCAATCGGCGGGCATGGCCGTGACGCGGATGGCCGGTTCGCGGCTCTGGACGCTCATGCCACCAGCGCCAGCGGGTTTTCCACGATCTGCTTGAAGGCCTGCATCAGTTCGGCGCCGTCAGCCCCGTCGATCGCGCGGTGGTCAAAGCTGCCCGTGGCGCTCATCACCGTGGCCACGCCCAGCGCGCCATCGACGATGTAGGGGCGCTGTTCGCCCGCGCCCACGGCCAGGATCATGCCCTGCGGCGGGTTGATCACGGCTTCGAACTGCTTGATGCCGAACATGCCGAGGTTGGACAGCGAAGCGGTGCCGCCCTGGAATTCGTGCGGCTGCAGCTTGCCTTCGCGGGCCTTGCCGGCCAGCGCCTTCATTTCGGTGGCGATGGCCGAGATCGACTTGACCCCGGCATCCTTGATGATCGGCGTGATCAGGCCCGAAGGCGCGGCCACGGCCACCGACACATCGACGCGGGTGAAGCTGCGCAGTTCATCGCCGGCAAAGCTGACGTTGCACTTGGGCACCTGCACCAGGGCCTTGGCCAGCGCCTTGATCAAGAGGTCGTTGACCGAGAGCTTGACGCCCTGCGCTTCGAGCGCGGCGTTCAACTGGCTGCGCAGCTTGAGCAGGGCATCGAGGCGCACGTCGACGGTAAGATAGATGTGCGGAATGGTCTGCTTGGCTTCGGTGAGGCGGCGCGCGATGGTCTTGCGCACGTTGTTGAGCTTTTGCGCTTCGTAAGGAATGCCGAAATCGGGCACCGCAGCCGGGGTGGGTGCAGCCGCCGGCGCCGGGGCGGCAGCAGGCGCGGCAGCCGGTGCAGCGGCGGCAGGCGCCGGGGCGGCAGCACCGGGCTTGGCGCCCAGCACATCGGCCTTGGTCACGCGGCCGTTGGGGCCGCTGCCCTTCACGCTGGCCAGGTCGATGCCCTTTTCGGCGGCGATGCGCTTGGCCAGCGGGGTGGCGATCACGCGATCACCCTTGGCGGCCGGCGCAGCGGCGGCCGCAACGGGAGCCGGAGCAGGCGCGCTGGCCGCGGGGGCCGGTGCCGCTTCGGCAGCCTTGGCCGGCGCGGGCGCAGCAGCAGCGGGCGCCGGGGCGCTGGCATCTTCGTCTTCACCGGCGATCGTGGCGATCACGGTGCCGACTTTCACGCCTTCGCTGCCTTCGGCCACGTCGATCGACACGATCGTGCCTTCATCGACGGCTTCGAATTCCATGGTGGCCTTGTCGGTTTCGATTTCGGCCATGATGTCGCCAGAGGCAACCTTGTCACCAACCTTGACGAGCCAGCGGGCCAGCGTGCCCTCTTCCATCGTCGGGGACAGGGCGGGCATCTTGATCGCGATGGGCATGGGCTGTTTTCCGTGTCCTTGCTGACAAAAGTGTCAATTCGGTTTGCAAAACTGGTTTTTTGGCAAAAATTCGGGTTAAATCGAATTTTCGTTTCACCACCTCATTTCACCAGCCTTGCACCTTCGGTCAAGCCTCAAGCGACATGCACGGGGCATGATTTTTAAGCAGGCAGTTTACGTATACTGCCATGGGTGTGCACCTCGCCTATTTGCCAGAACCGCGCATTCGCGGTACCACTTGCCACGAAACGGGGGGGCGGACCAGCGACATGCCAGACCAGCAGCGCATCTATCTGGTGATCATGGACGAGACCGAGGAAGCGGCCCGCGCGCTGCGCTTTGCTGCAAGGCGCGCGGTGCGCACGGGCGGCGGGGTGCATATCCTGGCGCTGGTGCCGCGCCAGGAATTCGTCGCCTTCGCCGGGGTCCAGGCCACGATCGAGCAGGAAGCGCACGACCGCGCCGAAGTCTTGGCCACGGCCGCGGCCGGCAGCCTGGCGAGCGAATCCGGCCTCGCCCCATTGATCAGCGTGCGCCAGGGGAACGGACCGCAAGTGGTTCGCGAATACCTCAAGGAACATCCGGAAGTGTCTGCCCTCGTGCTGGGCGCGGCGGAAGACAATTCCGGGCCGTTGATCGCCCACTTTGCTGCGGCCGCCGGCACCCTGCCCTGCGTGCTGATGATCGTGCCGGGCGGGGTGGACGACGAGGCGATCGACGCGGTGAGTTGAGGGGGTCTGCCCCCCTCCGTCAGGCCTTCGGCCTGCCACCTCCCCCGGCGGGGGAGGATCATTCAACCCAGATCCTCCCCCACCGGGGGAGGTGGCGGCCGCAGGCCGTCGGAGGGGGTTAGCGCCGCTTGCCCTGGTGGCGGATGTTGCCGGGGCGGCCGCGCTGGCCGACCATGTGCTTGCCGCGGAACTTGGGCTTCACGTCCAGCTTGCTGCCGCGCCGCTCGATCCGCTGGATGCCCTCGGCCACGTCCACCGGCTCGAACTTCAATGCGCCAGTGAGCGGGTTGGCTTCGGCCAGGCGCAGCTTGATGATCATGCCCATGGCGAATTCCTCGCCACTCAGTTCGCCCACCAGGCGCTGGGCCTTTTCGTCATAGTTGAAGCGTTCGGCGCCCAGGGTGGACACCGGCACCAGGCCATCGCCGCCCAGCCCCAGGATCGTGGCGAACAGGCCGAATTTCTGCACGCCGGTGATGCGCGTATCGAACACTTCGCCCACGCGGGTGGACAGCCAAGCCGCCACATAGCGGTCGATCGTCTCGCGCTCGGCTTCCATCGCGCGGCGTTCGGCAGCGCTGATCGCGTCCGACACGCGGGCCAGATCGCCGCGATCACGGTCGGACAGGCCGGAGGTGGCGGGAATGGCGTGGTTTTCCGGACGCGGCTGCTCCAGGCCATAGGCATCGACCAGCGCGCGGTGCACGAGCAAGTCGGCATAGCGGCGGATCGGCGAGGTGAAGTGCGCGTAGGAGCCGAGCGCCAGGCCGAAGTGGCCGGCATTGCGCGGGCCGTAATAGGCCTGGGTCTGGATGCGCAGCACGGCTTCCATCACCAGCGCCTTTTCCGCCTCGTCGGTCACGTCCTTGAGCATGCGGTTGAACAGGCCCGGCGTGATTACCTGGCCGAGCGAGAGCTTGCGATCGAACGTGGCGAGATAGTCCTTGAGCGCCAACAGCTTTTCCCGGCTCGGCGGCTCGTGAATGCGATAGACCACCGGGGCGGTCTTGGCTTCCAGCGCCTTGGCCGCCGCGACGTTGGCAGCGATCATGAAATCTTCGACCACACGGTGCGCGTCGAGCCGCTCGCGCAGCGCGATCTGGGCGATGCGGCCCTGCTCATCGAGCATCACGCGGCGTTCGGGCAGTTCGAGTTCGAGCGGATTGCGATCCGAGCGCGCCTTTTCCAACAGGCGCCACGCGGCCCACAGGTTTTGCAGGTGCAGCTCGGCCCGATCCTCGTCGATGCGGGCCTGCGCCTCTTCATAGGCGATCACTTCATGGATGCGCACCAGCGCGCGGGTGAAGCGGAAATCCGTGATCCGGCCATCAGCGGCAATGTGCAGATGACAGGCCATGGCCGCACGATCCGCACCGGATTTGAGCGAGCAGACATCGGCGCTCAAGACTTCGGGCAGCATCGGCACGACGCGATCAGGGAAATAGACCGAATTGCCGCGCTTGCGCGCATCGCGATCGAGCTGGCCGCCTGGCCGCACATAGAAGCTGACATCGGCAATCGCCACCAGCGCGCGGAAACCGCCTTCGCCATCGGGCTCGGCCCAGATCGCATCGTCGTGGTCGCGCGCGTCGCTGGGGTCGATCGCCACGATCGGCAGGGCACGCAAGTCTTCGCGGCGATCCTGGCTGAGCGGCAGCTTGGCCGCGACTTGCGCCTCGTCCAGCGCTTCGGGCGCGAAGGCCATGGGGATGCCGTGCTTGTGAATCGCGATCAGGCTGAACGCGCGCGGCGCCAGCGGATCTCCCAGCACGGCGGTGACGCGCATGCCCGAGCGGGGCGAGCGGCCTGCCGGTTCAGCCAGCACGAGTTGCCCCGCCTCTGCCCCACCGAGATCGGAAATCGGCGCGGCGTGGCGCTCGCGCTTGTCGATGGGGGCGAGCCAGCCCTTGCCCGCGCCGTCCAGTTCGACCACGCCCATGACCTGCTCGCTTTGCTGCGGCAGCTTCTTCATCGGGTGGGCCAACCACTTGCCGGAGCCGGGGCCGCCCACTTCCTCGGTCCGCGCCAGCACGCGGTCACCAGGCCTTAGCGCGGCCTGGCGATCGCGCGCCTTGCCCTTGGGCTCGATCACGCGCAGGCGCGGCGGCGGGCTCGCGTCATCGGGCTGCCAGGAATCGGGAATGGCCAGGACATGGCCCTCGTCGATTTCCACCACGCGCAGCACGGTCACCTTGGGCACGCCGCCCATGGCATGGAACGCGGTGCGGTTGCCGTCGATCAGGCCTTCTTCGGCCATGTCTTTCAAAAGCGCCTTGAGCGCGATCTTCTCGGTGCCCTTGAGGCCGAAAGCCTTGGCAATCTCGCGCTTGCCGGCCGCTTCCGTGCTCTGGGCGATGAAATCGAGCACCTGCTGGCGCGAAGGGAGTCCCTGGGGAAATTTGGTCTTGACCATCTTCTCGCATGTGGGCGCTTGGGCGAAAAAGCGCAACCTTGCACAGCGCCCTTGGAGCGCGATCGGCTTTGACTGCGTGAAAGCCGGCGCTCCAGCCTTCTGATTTGCCGCATTTTCAAGGCAGGTGATTCCACCTGCCTTGAAAATGCTCTAGGCGGGATGCAGTACCACGACCTTGCAATCGGGCCGATCGGCGGGAATCCAGGTGAATTGGCGGAAGGCCAGGTGCCCATCCCAGGGGTGGTCGAAGCGGCGCAGGCCCCCTTCCCGGCCCTGCACCACCTGCTCGTCCCACAGACTGGCGAAATCGGGGCTTTCCACGCGCAGGTCGGCCACGATCCGCTCGCTCACCGGGTCGGCGTGGCGGCCGGCATGATCGGCGCGGAATTCGGCGATCAGGCGGCGCGCGCGTTCGTGCCAATCGGGCAGCATGGCCCGCGCTTCGGCCCGCAGGAACATATAGCGCAAGAGGTTGCGCTCCCCCATGTCGTCCAGCCAGCCGGGAAACAGGCGCTCTGCTCCGGCATTCCAGCAGGTGGCGCGCCAGGTGCGATCGAGGCCGTAAGCCGGACCCGGCGCGAATTCCACCAGGACGCGCACCGAATCCGGCGCTTCTTCCAGCGTTGTCGCCATGGGCGCTTCGGGATCGAGCCGGCCCGCCAGCTCGAACAGATAGGCACGCTCTGCCACCGACAGCGCCAGCGCGCGAGCGAGGCGCGCGAGCGCGTGCGGTGACGGGTTGGCCTCGCGCCCCTGCTCCAGCCAGGCGAGCCAAGTGGTGCTGATGCCGGCGCGAATGGCCAGTTCTTCGCGCCGCAAGCCGGGGGTGCGGCGCCGGCCGCTGCCTTCGGCCGGGCAGCGTTCGCGTGAGGCGCGCAGGAAGCGGCCCAATTCCTGTCTCGTGTCGGTCATGGCATCACTTATAACAGGATAAGTGCCAATCTTGTAACAGGGTAAATCGCGGTTCACACGGAGACGCGAAAGGAACGACTATGACCCGACCCAGCCACGATGATCACGCCGATGCCCAGTTTGGCAGCCGCGCCGCCGCCTATGTTTCCAGTGCCGTCCATGCCCAGGGCGCCGATCTGGCCCGCATGGCCGAAGCACTGGCCGCGCGGCGCCCGGCGCGCCTGATCGACATCGGCACCGGCGGGGGCCATGTGGCCTATGCCGCCGCGCCGCATTGTGGCGAAGTGATCGCCACCGATCTTTCGCCCCGCATGCTGGCGGCGGTGGAGGCGGAAAGCGCGCGGCGCGCCTTGGCCAACGTGGTTACTTGCGTGAGTGCAGCCGAGACGCTGCCCTTTGCCGATGGCCATGCCGATGCCGTGGCCAGCCGCTTTTCCGGGCATCACTGGAACAGCCTGGCGCGCGGGCTGGCCCAGGCGCGGCGGGTGTGCCAACCGCGCGGCCTGGCCCTGTTTGCCGATGTGGTGGCGCCGGCCAGCGCGCTGTGCGACACGCATCTGCAAGCGGTGGAATTGCTGCGCGATGCGAGCCATGTTCGCGATTACAGCCTGGCCGAATGGACCGTCGCGCTGGGCCAGGCCGGCTTTGCGATTTCCGCAATCATGCCGGGGCGCCTGCGCATGGACTTTGCGCAATGGACGGCGCGGATGGGCACCCCGCCCGATCTGGCCACCGCCATTCGCCAGCTTCAGAGCCAGGCTCCGCGCGAAGTGCAGGACCACTTCGCGATCGAGGCCGATGGCAGCTTTACCATCGACACCTTGCTGATCGAGGCAGAGGCGGCCTGATCAAACCTGCCCGTCCAACGGCTGCGGGCCATAGCGATTGGCGCCGGGCGTGGACGGGCGCACCGCCAGTGCAACCAACAGCGCAAAGGCCAGCCAGCCCAACGCGGCAACCGACCAATTGGTTTCGTGCAGCATCACGCCCGGCTGATGTGCGCCCCGCTGCATGACCTCCATCGTGTGAGCAACCTGCGAGGGCGCCGCTGCCAGGGCGAGCAGATAGGGCACGCCGGGCAGCAGCACGAACCAGCCCGAAAGGTTGGCATCGTGCAGCCGGCGGACCAGGCTGGCCAACAGCATTGCCATGGAGATCAACCCGATGACGATGCCCAGCACCATGAGGTGGGGCAAGGCCGCGGTGATATTCGCCTGGACCGCGGTGGCCGTGGCATCGGGATCGGCACTGTTGCGCGTCGCGTCGAACGCAGTGGTCATCGTGCTGCGCATCAACGGCACGGCAGCGAGCGTGCCGGCGATCCAGCGCAGCAGCAACAGGAACAAGGCGTAATACCAGAACGTCTGGCGCGCATCGCGGCCGTTGACGTTGAAGAGATTGCGCAATCCGTGTTTGATGGCGTGAAGCATGGGCTTCTCCCAAGGCTGGTTATCGCGATTCAGCGTTGTTCCTGCGGCCCGAAACCGCCGCCCGGCACGGCCGAGGCCACCGGGCTTGCGCTGCCATCGGCGGCAATCGCGCTGACGCCGAAGAACCAGTCATCGCCGCGCACGCCGGGCAGAGTTACCTGGGTCTGCGTGGTTTGCAGCACGGGCTTGACCGGCCAGCCCGGTGCGTCGGTGCGGCGCTGCCACAGGGCATAGCGCACCGCGCCGGGCACCGGTTTCCACGATACCTCGGTGAAAGTTTGCACCGCGGCTTTCACCGTGGCGACTGGCGGCAGCGGCGCGCGGGCGAGCGCGGCCAGGCCGGCGACGTTGAGCCGCGTCACTTTGGCGAGATAGGCAAAGTCCATGGCCTCGATCGTGTCGCCATAGGCGCGGCCCTGTTCGGTGCGCAGATCCTGGTGCTGGCGGTCGTAATTCTCCACCGCGACGGAAAAGCGCACGGCAGGATAACCCAGCGCCTCGAACGGCAAGTGATCGCCGCCGCGGCCCATGCGATCGGCGCGCCACACCTGGCGGACGGCCAAGCCGGTCCTGGCCGGATCGGACAGGCCCGCCAGCCAACGCGACAAATTGCGCGAGGGGCTGTCGTTCTCCCCGCCGATGGCGCGTTGCGCGCGGGCGAGCGCGGCATCGCCATCGCCGCGTGGCCCTTCGGAAAAGACCCTGACATGGGTATCGTCCACCAGTCCGTCAGACCCGCGCGAATTGCCGACGATGTCGTTGTTGAACATGGCTTTTACTGTCCAGCCCTGGGCCTTGGCATATTCGGCCAGCAGCTTGCCGCCATAAAGGCCCTGCTCTTCCCCGCTGAGCACGGCATAGACGATGGTGGTGGGAAACTTGCGCTTTGACAGCACGCGCGCGGCTTCGAGCACCAGGGCCGTGCCCGAGCCATCGTCGTTGGCGCCGGGGGCATCGGCCGTGGCGTTCATCACGTCGGACACGCGGCTGTCGATATGGCCGGCCACGATCACCACTTCGTTGGGGCGCTCGCTGCCGCGCTGGATCGCGACGACATCGACGATCCTGGTCGGCGTGGGCAGGCGTTCGCCGGTCACGGTGGTTTCGGGGGTAACGATGGCGAGGCACTGGCCGCAGGCGGCACTGCTCGCCTCGAACTGCGCCTTGGCCCAGGCGCGCGCCGCGCCGATGCCGCGCTTGGGATCGGTGGGCGAAGACATGGTGTGCCGCGTGCCGAAGCCGACCAGGGTTTCCACGTCCGCCTTGAGGCGCTGTGGGGAGACTTCCTGGGCGTGGAGCGGCAGGGCCAGGGCCATGAGCGGGAGGGCAAGAAGAGCGCGGGTCATGTCGCGCAGGGTAAACGATATTTTGCGCGAGGTAAGGGGGAACATGCCCTCCCCCAACCCCCTCCCGC
Source organism: Novosphingobium rhizosphaerae (assembly GCF_050920675.1). NCBI lineage: Bacteria > Pseudomonadati > Pseudomonadota > Alphaproteobacteria > Sphingomonadales > Sphingomonadaceae > Novosphingobium > Novosphingobium rhizosphaerae. Next base: position 2,722,407 of record NZ_CP137861.1, on the reverse strand, counting down.
AAGCGGGAGGGGGCTTTCTTCCCTGGCTCCCCTCCCGCAAGCGGGAGGGGCTGGGGGAGGGAATTTTATAACCCGATCAATAAGCCCGGGCGATATAGATCGTTTCCACCGCCGGTTCGCCAGTGAACGGGCAAGTGCCGGTGGGCGCCGGGGCATCGAGCGGGGTGTTGCGGATGGTGAGCTTGAGCGCCTTCAACTGCTCCACTACCTTGTCCAGCGCCTCGCCCGTGGGGCGCGACCAGCCCAGTTCCACCCAGCCGGGGAACTTGCGGTCTTCGGCGAAATAGGCCGCCAGGCCATCGAGATCGGTCACGCCGCGTTCGATCTGCGCGTCGCGGCGGGCTGCCGCTTCGGCAAACAGGGCGGCCTGGATCGATTCCAGTTCGGCCACGGCCGAGGCGACGAAGTCTTGCCTATCCTGGCCGACGAAATTGACCTTGCCATCCTCGCGCCACAGGCGGTCGCGGCGCACGGCCGAAACCTGGCCGTTTTCCGCATCGCGCCCGCCGATTTCCAGGATCAGCGGCACGCCCTTCTTGACCCAGGCCCAGCGCTTGGCCGTGGCCTTGCCGGGCCGCTTGTCGAGCAGCACGCGGACCTTTTCGTCGAACGCACTCTGGCCGGCCAGCGCCTTGCGCAGGTCTTCGCAATAGGCGAGCAGCGCTTCGTCGCCATCGTTGTCGCGCAGCATGGGCAGGATCACGATCTGGTGCGGCGCCACTTGCGGCGGAGTGCGCAGGCCATCGTCATCGCCGTGCGTCATGATCACGCCCCCGATCAGGCGGGTGGACACGCCCCACGAGGTGGTGTGACACAACGCCTGCTGGCCTTCCTTGTCCTGATAGCGGATGCCGGCGGCCTGCGAGAATGTGGTGCCGAGATAATGCGAAGTGCCGGCCTGCAGCGCCTTACCATCCTGCATCATCGCTTCGATCGAAAAGGTTTCGACCGCGCCGGGGAAGCGTTCGTTTTCGGGCTTGGGCCCGGCGATCACCGGCATGGCGAGAACGTCCTGCGCAAAGCTACGGTACATTTCCAGCGCGCGCAGGGTTTCGGTCATGGCGTCGGCCTCGTCCGCATGGGCGGTGTGGCCTTCCTGCCAAAGGAATTCGCTGGTGCGCAGGAACATGCGGGTGCGCATTTCCCAGCGCACGACATTGGCCCATTGGTTGGTCAAGAGCGGCAGATCGCGCCACGACTGGATCCAGCGCGCCATGGCCGCGCCGATCACCGTTTCCGACGTGGGGCGCACGACCAGCGGCTCTTCCAACTTGGCTTCGGGATCGGGCATCAGCCCGCCCTTGGGATCGGCCACTAGGCGATGGTGCGTGACCACGGCCATTTCCTTGGCAAAGCCTTCCACGTGGTCGGCTTCCTTGGCGAAGTACGACAGCGGGATGAACAGCGGGAAATAGCAGTTGTCGACGCCCGCTTCCTTGATGCGCGCGTCCATCAGCTTCTGGATGCGTTCCCAGATGCCATAGCCCCAAGGCTTGATCACCATGCAGCCGCGCACGCCGGATTCCTCGGCAAGCTCGGCCTCGGCGATCACCGCCTGATACCACTGGGCAAAGTCTTCGTCGCGCGTGATCGGCAGCGCGTGCTTGATCTTGGGCTGGTTCATGCCCTGCCGGTTAGCCGGTGCGGCGGATCGGGGCAACGCCCCAATGCACGCGCACCGGGAAAAAGCGGATTACTTGCCCAGTTGCTCCAGCTTCTTCTGCATCTCGGCCATCTGCTTGCGCAGTTCCGAAAGCTCGCTGTCGCTGCCGGCGGGGCTGCTGCTGGCCGGCTTGTCGTCTTCGCGCCCCGTGGAGCCGGACACCGTGGCACCGGGCACGAAGGCGGCGGCGGCGGCCTTGAACATTTCCATGTTGCGCTGGGCGATCTGGGCCAGCGGATTGGAGCCGATCGAATCCTCGATCGCCTTGCGCAGCTTGTTCTGGTTCTCGCGGAAATGCTCCATCGAGGCTTCCAGATAGCCGGGCAGCAGCGCCTGCATCGAATTGCCGTACATGGCGATGAGCTGGCGCAGGAAGTTGGTGGGCAGCATCTGCTCGCCCGTCGCTTCCTCTTCCATGATGATCTGGGTGAGGATCGAATGGGTCAGATCCGCGCCGCTCTTGGCGTCGATCACTTTGAACTCGACGTTTTCCTTCACCATCTGCGCGAGGTGGTCGAGCGTGATGTAGCTGGATGTCCGCGTGTTGTAGAGACGGCGGTTGGCGTATTTCTTGATGATGACGGTATCGCCGTCCTTAGCCTGATTTGCCATTTTTATCGGACCCCCGCTGGGAATGTCACATACGATTAGCAGATGCAGTATGTGCGGCGCAATATGAGTTAATCAAGACGCAAGCATGCCTCAGTCGCGCAAAAATCGCCGTCCGAGCAGGGTGAGCAGCTCATATTGGGACAAGCCACTGATTTTCGCAGCCTCTGGCAGATCATAGGCAACGTCCAGCCAATCGCCCTCGGCCAGATCGGGTGCACTTGTTGCGTCCACAATGGTCATATCCATCGAGACGCGGCCAATCACCGGCAAGGTGCTGCCCCGCCAGCGAAATTCACCCTTGCCCGACCAAGTGCGCAAGTACCCGTCGGCATAGCCCAGCGCTACCACGGCGGCGCAAATCGGCCGGTCGGCGGTAAACGTGGCATTGTAGCCCACCAGATCGCCGGGCTGGAGTTGGCGTCGCTGGATCACGGCGGCCTGCGGGTGGGCAACCTGCGCGATCACGCCGGCCAGTTCGCTGCGCACAATGCCGCCGTAAAGCGCAATGCCCGGCCGCGTGACATCGGCGTGCCAGCGCGCGCCCAGCGCGATGCCGGCGCTGTTGGCCAGGCTATAGCGCTGGGCCGGAATCTGGGCGCGCACGGCCTGGAACCGCGCCAGTTGCTGCGCATTTTGCGCAACGTCCTCGTCCGCACTGGCAAGATGCGAAATGCAGCAGTCGATATCGAGACCGGCAAGCGCGGGATCGCCCAGATCGGCCAGCGGCAGGCCCAGCCGGTTGATGCCGGTATCGACCATCAGGTCGCACCGCCCGCCCCCGGCCTCGCGCCAGCGGCGCACCTGGGACAGCGAATTGAGCACCGGGGTAACCCCGGTTGCCTGCGCATAGGCGACGTCAGCCGCGTTCATCGGGCCGTGCAGCACATGGATCGACGCGGGCAGCACATGGGCCAGCACGTCGGGAACTTCGCCCCAATGCGCCACGAACCAATCGCGGCAGCCCGCCTGCGCAAGCACGGGAACGACGCGCGCGGCCCCCAGGCCATAGGCATCGGCCTTGACCGCCGCGCCCGCGCTGGCCGCGCCGCTCATGCGATCGAGCGCGCGCCAGTTGGCCGCCAGGGCCGTGGCATCGAGAGCAAGCCGCAGCGCGGCTGGCGGCAAGGGTGCGAAAGCAGCAACGGGACGAGCAAAGGAGGGGTCAGGCAAGGACAAGGCGAAATCGATTCCGTAGATGGCAAAGGCGGCCGGTCAGCCCACTTCGTCTTGCGGCAGCCCACTTTTGAGGCCCCAGGCAGAAACCACGAGCGCCACCAGCACGACAACCCAGGTGTACCACAAGCCGGCATAGGGATCGCCCGTCTTGGCGATGATCAGTGTGGAAAGAAACGGCAGGAAGCCCCCGAAATAGCCGGTGCCGATGTGATAGGGAATGGACAGCGAGGAATAGCGGATGCGCGGGGGGAACATCTCGCACAACACGGCCGCCACCGGGCCATAGGTGGCACCGGACAGCGCCATGAGCCCGACCAGCACCAGCACCACGAGCGCCGCCCTGCCGGGCGTTGGCGTGATCCGCGCCAGATCATAGCCGGCCTTGGCCAGGAGCGCTTCCAGCGCCTTGCCGCGCGCCTTCTTGTCTGCCCAGGGATAGGCTTCGAGCGGCAGGCGCGCCGCCCCGGCATGAAGCGTAAGCGTGGGCGCACGTTCGAGGCGATAGGGCACGCCGGTAGCGGTCAGGTCAGACAGCAGCTTGGCGCACGGGTTGGCCTGGTCGGTGGCAAAGGCATCGAAATGGCAATCGGGCCCGGAAACGACGACCGGCAATTCGCGCGCCTGGCGAGCGAGATGCGGATTGGCCAGCGCGCCGATGCCCCAATAGAGCGGGAACAGCAGCACCAGCGTGGCGACATAGCCCCACACGATCGGGACCTTGCGGCCCACCTTGTCGGACAGGTGCCCGAAGAGCAGGAACGTGGCGACGCCGAACAGCGCCGCGATCCCGACGATGATCTCGGCCGCGGTGTCGTTCATGCGCATCGCCGTTTTCAGGAACGTGAGGCTGCTAAACATGGCGGTGTACCAGATCACGGTCAGCCCGGCGGCGATGCCGAACAGTGCGACGAACAGCCGCTTCTTGTTGCCCGGCGCGGTCAGGCTTTCCACGAAGGGATTGCCGGCCAACTCGTTTTCGGCCTTCATCGCCTGGAACACCGGGCTTTCCGACAGCTTGAGGCGCATCCAGAGCGAAATCGCCAGCAGCACCAGGCTGAGCACGAAGGGCACGCGCCAGGCCCAGGCCGCCCACAGTTCCGGCCCAAAGGCGGCCTTGCAGGTGAGCACCACCACCAGGCTGAGGATGAAGCCCCCGACCACGCCGGCCTGGATGAAGCTGGTGAAAAACCCGCGCCGCGCGGGCGCGCAGTGTTCGGCCACATAGACCGCCGCGCCGCCATATTCGCCGCCCAGCGCCAACCCCTGCGCCACGCGCAGCACGATGACGAGCGCGGGGGCGGCATAACCGATACTGGCCGCCGAGGGCACCAGACCCACGCCGGCGGTGGCCACGCCCATCAGCGCCACCGTGGCGAGGAACGTGTACTTGCGCCCCAGCCGATCGCCCAGGAAGCCGAACAGCACCGCGCCCAGCGGTCGGAAACCGAAGCCAACGGCAAACACCAGCCAGAACAGCAGCAATTCCAGCGTGGCATTGCCCGTGGGAAAGAAGGCCTTGGACAGGATCGTGCCCAACGTGCCGTAGATGAAGAAATCGTACCATTCGAACACGGTGCCGGCGCTACTGGCGGCGATGACCAGCCGGATATCGGCCGCGGTCGGTTCCGCGTGCGTGGTGTTCATGACGTGAAATTCCCCCGGCGTTCGTTATCGGGGACAGCCTTAGCCTGCCTTGGCCGGCTCCGCCAGCGCTGCCAGTGCAGCATCCCATGCCAGGAGAATGGCGCCATGGCGGGCGGGATAGTCCTTTGCCTTGCGCAGCAGCGCCAGGCCCGGCCAGTCGGGCTCGTCCCCCTCGCCCGCCAGCCAGGCCGACAAGGCCGCGCGGGCGGCCGCCACGTCGGCCTGGGTCCGGCCTTGCGCGGCCGTGGCGAAGATATGGGCTGCCGCCTGGCCCACCGCGCAGGCATGCGGGCGCAGGCCGAGCCGGACGATGCGCCCTTCCCCATCCAGCGCCAGGCCGAGGCTGAGCGTGCTGCCGCATGCGCGCGAGCGCGCCTCTCCAACCAGGGGCAAGCTCTCGTCCCAGGGCCATTGGGCCAGCCCCATGGCAGCGGCCAGCACTTCGGGCGTATAGAGAACGGCGGCCGACATCGATCAATCCGCCGTGCTGGTGGCGGGATGCTTGCGGTGGTGCGCCTTCCTGTGCGCGGCGGTGGGCTTGGGCGCCGGGGCATCCCCATCGGCATTGGCGGCATCGTCGTCGGCTGCCTCGGCCGCTGCGGCGCGCCGCTCGGCAATCACCGAAACGAGTTCCTCGCTCGCCGCGTTGAGGAAGGGATACGTGCGCGCCTCTGTGATCCATTCCGGCCGGCCCTTTACGCCCCAGACCACATCATAGGCAAAGACCACCAAGGCAAAGCCCAGGACCATGAGAATGGCGCCCTTCACCGCGCCGAAGCCGAAGCCGAGCAACCGGTCGATCGGCCCGAGCATCGAATCGCGGCTGGCCGCACCCATCCTGCGCGCGATGAGGCGCATGAGGCCCCAGGGCACGATCATCAGCAGGGCATAGGCAAGAACGCCAGCGCCGGTATCGGTCTTGAGATGCGGCTTGAGCGCAGCCGTCAAGGGCTCCAGGCCATAGTGCACGGCAACCAGCACGATGCACCACGCCGCAAGCGAGAGCACTTCCTCCACGAAGCCGCGAAAGAAACCGCCGATCGCGCCGACCGCGACGACCAGAAAGACAACATAATCGAAGCCGGTCATTCCCTGCCGATTAGGCGCCGCTCATCACCCGGTCAACGAGATTTGGCAGCAGTCGGATCGGCGAATAGCGCAAGCCTTCCACCTTTTCCCCCGCGCCGTCGGGCCCGTGCAACTGCTTGAAGCCCAGCTTGGCCGCTTCGCGCAGGCGCACGCCGGCATGGGCGACAGGGCGCACCTCACCGGCCAGCGACACTTCGCCGAACCAGGCAGAGCCCGCCGCCAGCGGGCGATCGGCCAGTGCCGAAACCAGCGCGGCGGCCACGGCGAGATCGGCGGCGGGATCGGTCAGGCGATAGCCGCCGGCCACGTTCAAATAAACTTCGGCCGAGGAAAAGCTGAGGCCGCAGCGCGATTCGAGCACGGCGAGCAGCATGGCCAGGCGCCCGGAATCCCATCCGACCACCGCGCGGCGCGGCGTGGCCCCGCTGGCCAGGCGCACGGTGAGCGCCTGGATTTCCACCAGCACCGGCCGCGTGCCTTCCAGTGCGGGAAACACCGCGCTGCCCGGCACCGGCTCTTCGCGGCCCGAGAGGAACAAGAGCGAAGGGTTGCCCACTTCTTCCAGCCCGGCGCCAGCCATGGCGAACACGCCGATTTCGTCCACCGCGCCAAAGCGGTTCTTGATCGCGCGCAGGATGCGGTACTGGTGGCTGCGCTCGCCCTCGAAGCTCATCACCACGTCGACCATGTGTTCGAGCACGCGCGGCCCGGCGATCGAGCCATCCTTGGTGACATGCCCGACCAGGACCAGCGCGACGCCGTTTTCCTTGGCATAGCGGATGAGTTCGAACGCACAGCCGCGCACCTGGCTCACCGTGCCGGGCGCGCCCTCGATCTGGTCGGAATGCATCGTCTGGATCGAATCGATCACCAGCAGCGCGGGCGGCTCCATGCTGCCCAGCGTGGTGAGAATATCGCGCACCGACGTGGTGGAGGCGAGGCGGATCGGCGCCTTGCCCAGCCCCAGGCGATCGGCGCGCAGGCGGATCTGGTCCGACGCTTCTTCGCCGCTGATATAGACCACGAGACCACCCGCGTTAGCGATGCAGGCGGCCGTCTGCAACAGCAGCGTCGATTTGCCGATGCCGGGATCACCACCCATCAGGATGGCCGAGCCGGGCACGAGCCCACCGCCCAGCGCGCGATCGAATTCGGCAAGGCCGGTCTTGCGCCGCTGCGGCAGGGCCACGGGGCTATCGAGCGAAACGAACTGCACCGCGCGCCCGCCACTCGACAGGTCGTGCTTGGCCGAAAACACCGTCTGCGGCGCTTCTTCGGCCAGGGTATTCCATTCGGCGCAATCGGGGCATTGCCCCTGCCAGCGCGGAGAGACACTGCCACAGGCCTGGCAGACATAACGACGTTTGGGCTTGGCCATGCCCCGCGCTAACGCGAACAGAGCGGGAACGCAAGCAGCCTGTAACGCCGATATGGCATCATTCGCTGAACGTCGAGCGCTGGGCCGCTTCGACTTCCTCAAGATAGCGGCGGCGGGCGTGGCGCTCGGTGATCACGCCCTGCACCACGCCCACGCCATCGACCACGGCGATTTCATCGGCGGCGTGTTCATCGAACAGGGCGAGCACGGCCTTGATATCGGCCGCTGGCGAAAGGGTCAGGCCGGTGAGCGTTGCCAGCGCATGAAGCCGGGTTTCGGGCGTCAGATCAGGGCGGTAGGCCGAAGCGGTAGCCATGATCCCGCGATAATGGCCCGCCTCGTCCACGAGCACCGCCTTGCTGGCCGAGCCGAGCGGCATGCGGGTGCGGAACTCGGCCACGGTCAGGTCTTCGGGCATCGAAACCCAATCGCGGCGCATGATCCGCCCGGCCGAAAGATTGAGCATCCAGCCGATGTCGCGCGGCCCGCGAATGTTGCTGCCGCGCACGTGGAGGCGCCAGGTGGAGAAGGAATAGCCGAACACTTCGCGGGTGAGCGTGCCCGAAACCAGCGCGGCGGTCAGCACCACACCCATCAGCGCGAAATCGTGCGTGATTTCGAGCATGAGCATGGCCAGCGTCATCGGCCCGCCGACGATCGAGACGCTGAGCGCGGCCATGCCGACCAGAGCCGCGTCGGTGGGATCGAGCGCCAGGCCGGGGAAAAGCTGCCCGGCGATGATCGAAAAGGCCTGCCCCACCACCGAACCAAGGAACAGCGAGGCGAAGAACAACCCGCCGCGAAAGCCGCTCGACAGCGCGACGACGCAGGCGGCGACTTTGGCCAACAGCACCACGGCGAGGAAATCCAGACCTGGCCGCAGCGCAAGATTGAGATGCAAGGCGCCGTGCCCGGCCGAAAGCGACTGCGGCGTGACCAAGGCCAGGGGGATGAGCAGCAATCCGCCCAGGATCGGGCGCCAGCGCGCCAGCCACTTGAAGCGGCCCAGCGCCAGCTCCGCCGCCGTAACCAGGCGCATGACCATGATGCCGACCATGGCCGCGACCACGCCGAGCACCCCATAGGCCAGGTAATGTTCGATCGTGAGACTGCGCCCCACCGCGGTGGTGGCGATGAGCCAAGGTTCGCTGCCCATCAGGCGCGACATGCCCGCCGCCGCCAGGGCCGCGGCCATCACCGGCGCCACGGCCCCCGGCACGAACGAGCCGATGACGATTTCAAACGCATAGAACGCCCCGGCCAGCGGGGCGTTGAACGCCGCGCCCACGGCGGCACCCGCCCCGGCGCCCACCAGCGTGCGCAAGTCGTTGCGGCGCAACTTCATCGCCTGGCCCAGCACGCTGGCCATGCCGCCGCCCATCTGGGCATAGGCTGCCTCCAGTCCCACAGAAGCACCTACGCCGTTGGAAATCACCGTCTGCCCGGCGATGATCAGGTTGTCGGCAGGGGGAATGCGCCCGCCGTGCAAGGCATTGGCCTCAACCACGTCGATCAGCGGCCTGTTGCGTCGGCGCAGCCAACGCCCCCACAGCGCCAGCGCCACACCGCCCAGCGGCAGGGCGACAAGGCGCCACGGATGCCGAATTTCCGCCAGCGCGCTCAGGCGGTTGCCTTCCAGACCATAGAACACTTGCTGCATCGCATGGGCGATGAAAGCCAAGGCATTGGTGGAAAGTCCGGCGAGTGCGCCGGCTAGGGCGGCAAGCACGATAAAGGCTGCCTCGCGCTCGCGCAGCAGGCGGCGCAGGCGCACGACGAGTTTGATCAGCAGCGTGGTGAAAGCGTGGGAAAAGCCGCGTCGAGGCGAAAAAGGGCCGGAGTGGGGCATCGGTCAACCCGCAATCGTCGGACTCGGCCGGAAGGAATGGTGCCCCTGGCCCGACTCGAACGGGCACGTCTTTCGACAACCGATTTTGAGTCGGTCGCGTCTACCATTCCACCACAGGGGCACTGCAGCTTGCCGGGGCGCTTTAGCGGCCCCGGCAAAAAGGTTCAACCCGGCACACACCGGATCGGTTGGAAATCCACACCTTGCCGGCGTGGCCACTGGCCCTCAATTCTTGAGCGCGGTGGCGACCAGCTTGTGCAGGCGCGAATGCAGTGCATCGTTGGCGGCCAGCACGGTTTCATCGCAGATCGGCTGCGAACGGCCGCGATAGTCCGAAACGAAGCCGCCCGCCTCGCGCACGAGCAGGCACCCGGCCGCCGTGTCCCAGGGCTTGAGATTGCTTTCCCAGAACCCGTCGTAACGGCCCGCCGCCACCCAGGCGAGATCGAGCGAAGCGGCGCCGAAGCGGCGGATGCCGGCCACGCGCATGCCGATTTCGTGATAGACCCGCGTCCATTCGCCCATATCGCCATAGCCAAGGAACGGAATGCCGGTGGCAATGACCGAATCATCGAGATTGCGGCGCGCCGAAACGCGCAGGCGGCGATCCTGCAGCCAGGCGCCACGGGACTTTTCGGCCCAGAAGCTTTCGTCGGTCATCGGCTGGTAGACGATGCCGGCAATCACGTCGCCCCAACCCGAACCATCGGCGGCGGCTTCCTGCACCGCGATCGAGATTGCGAAATGCGGGATGCCGTGGAGGAAGTTGGTGGTGCCATCGAGCGGATCGATGATCCAGCGCGGCTTGGTGGGATCACCTTCCACCACGCCTTCTTCTTCCATCACGAAGCCCCAGTCGGGGCGCGCGGCGCGCAGTTCTTCGTAGATCGTGCGTTCCGAAGCCTGGTCCGCCTTCGAAACGAAGTCGGCCGGGCCCTTGCGGCTGACCTGGAGATGTTCGACTTCACCGAAATCGCGGCGCAGACGCGTGCCGGCCTTGCGCGCGGCACGCTCCATCACCCGGACTAGACCGGAAATCGCCATGGGATCAGCCCGCCTTGCCGACGTAGGAACGCTCGTAGACGTCCACCACGATGCGCGTGCCGCTTTCGATGTGCGGCGGCACCAGGATGCGCACGCCGTTGTCGAGCACGGCCGGCTTGTAGGACGAAGAGGCGGTCTGGCCCTTCACCACGGCGTCGGCTTCGACGATGGTGGCTTCCACGGTTTCGGGCAGTTCGACCGAGATCGGGCGCTCGTCGTACATTTCGAGCAGGACGGTCATGCCGTCCTGGAGGAACGCGGCGGCGTCGCCCAGAAGATCGCTCGGCAGCGTGATCTGGTCGTAGGTTTCCACGTCCATGAACACCAGGTCTTCGCCTTCGGCATAAAGGAACTGGAAGTCCTTGGTATCGAGGCGCACGCGCTCGACCGTGTCGGCGCTGCGGAAGCGCACGTTGGTCTTGCGGCCATCGATCAGGTTCTTCATTTCGACCTGCATGAACGCGCCGCCCTTGCCGGGCTGGGTGTGCTGGGTCTTGGCAACTTTCCAGATGCCTTTTTCGTATTCCAGGATGTTGCCCGGACGGATGTCCACGCCGCTGATCTTCATGATGGAAAGAGCCCTGACCAAAGTAGGAAAGGCCGCGCCTTAGCCGAGGTGGCCGATTGCTTCAAGCCGCTGTTGCATGCTAGCCCCTGCGGCCATGACCCTGCGCGCTTGCAATGCTTCCCTGGCGGCCCCCCTCATGGCCATGGCCCTGATGCTGGCCGCATCGCTGGCCCCCACCCCGGCCAGCGCCGCTCCCGGCGGCGACCTTGCCACCTTGCACAATGGCCACTGGACCTGCGAATACCCCGGTGACGCTGCGGCCCAGCCGCGCCAGGTGCCGGGCGAAGGTTTTCGCATCACGCCCGATTCCAGCTATCGCACGCCCGATGGCAAGGGCGGCGGCACCTATCTGCTGCTGGGCAGGGCCATGGTGTTCACTTCCGGCCCGCTCAACGGGCACAGCTACGAAGCGCAAGGGCCCAACACGGTCCTGCAGCTCGATGCCCATGGCAAGCGCACCGGCGTGCGCTGTTCCCGCAAGGGCGCGGCCAGTGGCGGCTTTGCCGACGCGCCCGAAGCCACGGTGAACGGCGCCAATTGAGCGTTCAGGCCCGCCCGCCCCGCGCCATGCGGGCATAGGCAAAGGCCACGATAGCACCGAACAGGACAAGCCCGAGCGGCATCGCCCAGGGATTGCTGGCCAGCACGGTCATCACATCGGCCTTGCCGCTGCCGGCAACGATGGCGGCAAAGGCAATGTTGAACAGCCCGTCGCCCACGATCAGGCCCGTTGCAGTCAGCACGCCCATGCGCTCGGCCAGCGCAGGATCGGCCTGCCGCATGGCCCAGCGGTTGTAGAGATGGCCCAGCACGGCCCCCAGCACCACCGGCAGGGTGGTGGGCATCGGCAGGTACATGCCCATGCCAACGGCGAGTGGCGGCAACGAGCCCCGGCCGGTGGCGCGCAACCCCTCGTCGATGGCAATGGCGCCTGCGCCGATCGCCGCACCGAGCGCGATGAGGTTCCAATCGAGCCCCTGGCCCAGGACGCCCTGGATAATCGCGGAAATCAGCGCGGCCTGGGGCGCGGCCAGCGCATTGGGGCCGGCACCGGGCGCGCCGACAAAGCCGAACGTACCGTTGAGCAGCGTCAGGATCGGCGGGATCACCACCGCGCCGAACACCACGCCCAGCACCAGCGCCACCTGCTGCCGCCAAGGCGTAGCGCCGACGAGTTCGCCGGTCTTGAGGTCTTGCAAGTTGTCGTTGGAAATGGTTGCAACGCCAAACACCAGCGCGGTGACGAACAGTGCGAACGCGACCAGCGCCTTGCCTGCGGCGGGATCGGCCAGGTGCCCGAACAGCGCGAGCAGGACGAGCGCAATGCCCAGCGCGGCAAGGATGCCCACGCCCGAGATCGGGCTGTTCGAAGCGCCGATCAGGCCGGCCATATAGCCGCAGACCGAAGCGATCACGACACCTGCCACCAGGACATAGGCCACCGCCGCCAGCAGCGTGGTGCCCAGATGCTCGGCCACGGGGCCGCTGCTGGCGAAATTGGCGAGCAGCAGCGCGATCGGCGCCATCAGCACGAGGATGGTGCCGCCAACCAGCCCGATCGGCAGGTCGCGCTCGGTCAGGGCCAAGCCGGCATAGCCATCGGCCGCGCGGGCACGGCTGGCCGCCAGCGCCCCGGCGATGCCCCGCACGATCGGCCCGATCACGCGCAGCAAGGTCCAGATCGCGGCAACGCCGATGGTGCCGGCGCCGATGAAGCGTATCTTGGCGCGAAACACGGTCGAAACGAAATCGGCCAGTTCGGTGCCAGCGGGCGGACCGCCGGCAGTGTAGATCGGCAGCAGCACGCCAAAGCCGATGATCACGCCGGTCAAGATTGCCAGGCCCACGGCCAGGCCCACCAGGTGCCCCACCCCGATCAACGCCAGCGAAAGGCCGCCGCCCGCCGTGGTTGCGCCGCCGGCAAAGCGAAACACGCCGCTCGCTTCCTCGGCCACCAGGCCCAGCTTGGCGAGCAGCGGATAAGCGACGGACAGCCCGGTGCCGGTGGCAACGGCGGCCAGCCCGCGCCGGTTTTCCTCGGTGCCGCCCTCGCCCGCACCCACCTTGAGCACTTCGGCCGCCGCGACGCCTTCGGGATAGGGCAGGTCTGACCCGGTCACCAGCGCGCGGCGCAGCGGGACCGAATACATCACCCCCAGGATGCCGCCGATGGCGATGACCGCCACCGATTGCCAATAGGGAAACCCGGTCCACCAGCCCACCATGACCAGGCCCGGCAGCACGAAGACGATGGCCGACAATGTGCCCGCCGAGCTGGCGATGGTCTGGACGATGTTGTTTTCCTGGATGGTCGATCCCGGCAAGAGGCGCAGGATCGCCATGGAAATCACCGCCGCGGGGATCGAGGTGGCAAACGTGAGGCCGATACGCAGGCCCAGATAGACATTGGCTGCGGTGAAGATCACCGTCAGCGCCGCGCCCAGCGCCACACCGCGCCAGGTTAGTTCGCGCGCCGTCAATTCGCTGGGATTGCTACCGCTTGCCACCATTGCATCCTTCTTGCCGCCAACCTGGCTATATGGCGCGGTGTGGCACGGCGCGGCGGCAAAAGGAAGATCAGGCCCAAGGCTCAGGCAACGAATTCCACCTTGGTTTCCTGGCTCACCATCTGCGCCAGGCGCGCCGCGTTCCAATTGGTCAGGCGCACGCAGCCATGGCTTTCGGTGTGGCCGATCATCGCCGGCTCGGGCGTGCCGTGGATGCCATAGTGCGGCTTGGACAGATCGATCCACACCACGCCCACCGGGCTGTTGGGGCCAGGCGGCAACAGGGCATCGGGCTTTTTATCGGAAACGTCCCAGAACAAGTCGGGATTGAAATGATACTTGGGATTGTGATCGACGCCGTAGATCTTCCAGTTGCCCAGCGGCAGCGGATCGTGCGCCGATCCAGTGGTGACGGTGAACAGCGCGACCAGCGCGCCCTGCCCATCATAGACCGAAAGCGTGCCGGCCTTGCGGCTCACCACGATACGGGCGGCATGCGGTTCATCGGTGCCCACGCCAAGATCGGCCAGGGTCTGGCGCCAGGCAGGATCGGCCACTTGTTCAGGATCGATCGCGTCGGCCCCGACATTGGGCACGCGCAGCTTGGCCCCGGCGGCAAACGGCGGCGCGCCGGGGTTGAGCGCATGGAGCACTTTGGGCGTGGTGTGGAACCGCTCCGCGAGCTTTTCATCGAGGCTGGCATAGCCAAGCGCGGGCAGCTTGGCCTGGGCGGCGGGATCGTGCGGCAACGGGGCAAAGGGGCCCGCGGCAAAGCTGGCCGGAATGGTCACCATGCGCGTGGCGGGGACATTGCTTTGGCGCGACAGGATCGCGCGCGTGGCATCGTCGAGCAACCCGGTCTGGGGCAGGTCATTGGCCTGCTGGAACGCGCGCAGGGCGTTGCGCGTGGATGGGTTGATCGTGCCGTCGATCACGCTGGGTGCAAAGCCGGCCCGTTCGAGCAGGACCTGGGCCTGCATTTCGGGACGAGGCCGATCGTCGTGCATGCCCGCCGCCTCGCCGGGGCCGGCATCGTCCGACGCCATGCTGTCGGCGCCGGGCAGCGCGGCTGTGGCGCTCGCTGCGTCGCTGGACGCGGTATCGGGCGCGGAACGGTTGCAGGCAGAAGTGGCAAGGGCCAGGGCAGCGAGGGAAATCAAGGCGGAAGCGGCAAGCCGGCGTTCGCGTGTCATCGGGTCTCCGTGCAAGGGGTCAGTCAGGCCGCAGGACGGCAGGCGTGGCGCGGCATTGCCACGCCACAATCAACACGTTCCGCGATGGTTCCCAGGTTCCCGCGCAAACGCGGTCGCGCAGGTCAGTCCGCCTCGACGTCGGCGTCGTCCGCGCGAACGTCGCCCAGGCCTTCGGTGCTGCGCGGCGGCGCATCGCCGATCGCGCGTGCGAAAGCCGCCACCGCGGCGGCTTCGTCAAGCCCCTGGGCATTGGCCCAAACTGCCCCGCTCACGGCCAGGAAATCGGCGCCGGCGGTTACCAGCGGGGCGCAATTTTCCTGGGTGATCCCGCCGATGGCAACACAGGGCAATTCGAACACGGCCGACCACCAGGCGAGCAGTTCGGGCGCGGCGCGGTGCTTGGTTTCCTTGGTGCCACTGGGATAAAACGCGCCGAACGCCACGTAATCGGCGCCAGCCTCGCCCGCTTCCATCGCCAGGTGGCGGCTGTTGTTGCACGTCACGCCGATCTGCACGTCGCGCCCCAGGCGTTGGCGCGCGTCGGCCGCGCTGCCATCGTCCTGTCCCAGGTGCACGCCATCGGCGCCAAGACGCTTGGCCAGGCTGATCGAATCGTTGACGATGAACGCCACGTCGCGATCCGCGCAAATGCGCTGGAGCGGATCGGCAAGCTTGGCGGCCGTGTGCTCGTCCACATCCTTGACGCGGAACTGGAACGCCGCCACCGGCCCGCCGTCGAGCGCACGGGCCAGGCGATCGGCAAAGGTGCCGCCCACGTCGAGCGGCGAAATCAGGTACAGCTGGCTGGCAAGGTCGGTCATGGCGCTGCCCCTAACCGTTTCGCCCTCGCGCGTCCACTTTTTGCGCCAAAACCGCCGGGAACCGCGTCTGTTGCAGCGCATTGCATGGTCCATGAGGACCCTGCCCCCGCTTTTGCCGCTGCTATCGCTGATCGCGATTGGCGCCTGTGCCACGCTGCCGCAGGAGCCGCGCAGCGATGGCATGGCGCGGCTGGGCGAAACCACGCGCGTCGGTGCGCTGACCGTGCGCCCGCTGGCCGTGGTGGAAGACAGTCGCTGCCCGGAAAACGCCCGCTGCATCGTGGCTGGCCGGCTGATCGTGCAAGCGCGCGTGGGACGCGACATGCGCAATCTGGAACTGCGCAAGCCCGACGCTGCGGGCGTGGTGCTGGACAGCGCCGATCCCGCCAAGCGCACCGACAGGCGGATCCTGCCGGGCGCATGGCGGTTTCATTTCAGTGCGGTCAGGCCGTAACCAGCTTCTGGGTCGAGCCGGCAAAGATTTCGTCGATAGCGCCACCGAGCGCCGCGTCGAATTCCGCTTCGCTCATCTGATAACGCAGGTCTTCGAGCAGCGCGCGGCTGAAGCTGGCGATGATGCCGCGGTTCTTGGACAGTTCGACGCAGGCTTCCGGACGCGCATAGCCACCCGACAGTGCGACCACGCGCAGGACTGCCGGATGATCGACCAGCGCATCGAACGTGCCCGGAACCTTGGGCAGCGACAGCTTGAGCATCACGCGGGTGCCTTCGGGCAGGGCATCGAGCGCCTTGAGGATCTCGTCGCGCAGGATGGTGTCGCAGGCTTCGCGCGTTTCGCTCTTGATGTTCACTTCAGGCTCGATGATCGGCATCAGGCCGCCGGCCAGGATCTGCAGGCCCACTTCGAACTGCTGCTTGACCACGGCGGCAATGCCCTCGGCATTGGCCGAGTGGATCACCGAGCGTTCCTTGGTGCCGAACACGCCCAGCGCCTTTGACCGCGCCACCAGCGCGTCAAGCTCGGGCATCGGCTTCATCAGCTGGACGCCATTGGCTTCGTCTTCCAGGCCCTTGTCCACCTTGATGAACGGCACCACGCCCTTTTCGATCAGCGCGCTGGGAACGGGCTTGCCATCGACCGTGCCATCCATCGTGCGTTCGAACAGGATCGCGCCGATCACCTTGTCGCCGTTGAACACGGCCGAACGAATGATGCGGCTGCGCATCTCGTGGATCAGGCCGAACATTTCCTCGTCGTTGGAATAGGCGCTTTCTTCCACGCCATAGCCCTTGAGCGCCTTGGGCGTCGAACCGCCGCTCTGGTCCAGCGCGGCAATAAAGCCATGTCCGGCAGCCATCTTTTCGGTCATTTCAGCGTGGTTCATGATCGGTCCTGTGGATCTGGGTGAGCAACGCCAAGGCGCCGCCGTGGAAAGGGCTATCTGGCAGGTGGCGAATCTGGCCGCGCATACCTATGCACATCCACGCAATAAACAGGCGCGCGCTGCACTGCAACACGCGCCTGCAAAAAAGTTGCGATCAGGCTTCCAGGGCGGCCACGCCGGGCAGTTCCTTGCCTTCCATCCATTCGAGGAAAGCGCCGCCAGCAGTTGAGATATATGAGAAATCGGCCGCCACGCCAGCGTGGTTGAGCGCCGCGACGGTATCTCCGCCACCGGCGACCGACACCAGCGAGCCTTCCTTGGTGAGCGCGGCTGCGGTCTTGGCCAGGGCCACCGTGGCGGCATCGAACGGGGCAATCTCGAACGCGCCGAGCGGCCCGTTCCACACCAGCGTGCGGCAGGTCTTGAGCACATCGCCCAGCGCTTCGACCGCTGCCGGGCCGACGTCGAGGATCATTTCGTCGGCGCCCACCTCGTGCACGTTGGCGGTGCGCAGGCTGGGCGGATTGGCCGCGAATTCCTTGGACAGCACGACATCATAGGGCAGGTGCACGGTGCAGCCGGCCTTGTCGGCATTGTCGAGGATTTCCTCGGCAGTTCCGGTCAGGTCGTGCTCGCACAGCGACTTGCCCACGTCCACGCCGCGCGCGGCCAGGAACGTGTTGGCCATGCCGCCACCGATGATCAGGTGATCGACCTTGGACACCAGGTGCTTGAGCACGTCGAGCTTGGTCGAAACCTTCGCCCCGCCAACCACGGCGGCGACCGGCTTCACCGGCTTGCCCAGCGCCTTTTCCAGCGCTTCGAGTTCGGCCTGCATGGCGCGCCCGGCATAGGCCGGCAGGGCCTTGGCCAGGCCTTCGGTAGAAGCATGGGCGCGGTGCGCGGCCGAGAAGGCATCGTTGACATAGACCTGGCCCAGCGCGGCGATCGCCGCGACCAGATCGGGGTCGTTCTTTTCCTCGCCCTTGTGGAAGCGGGTGTTTTCCAGGACGGCGATGGTGCCGTTGTCGAGCGCAGCCACCGCAGCAACCGCCGCTTCGCCGGCGCAATCGTCGATGAAAGCGACCGGGCGGCCCAGCACGTGGCTCAGCGCGGGCACGACCTGGCGGAGCGAGTTGGCTTCGCTGCGTTCACCCTTGGGGCGGCCGAAGTGGGCCAGGATCAGCACTTTGGCGCCCTTGTCGGCCAGTTCGGTCAGCGTCGGCACAGCCGCGCGCAGGCGGGTATCGTCGGTCACCTGGCCGTCGGCCATCGGCACGTTGAGATCCTCGCGCACCAGCACGGCCTTGCCGGCGACATCGCCCAGATCATCGAGAGTCTTGAAAGTCATGGCGCTATACCCCTGTTCCACAAGGAAAAGGCCCGGCACCCGCCGCTGCTCTCAAAGCAGACGCGCGGGGCCGGGCCTTCGCATTTCAGGCGATTAGATCAGCTTGCCCATCGCGCCGGCCGTATCGACCATGCGGTTGGAGAAGCCCCATTCGTTGTCGTACCACGACAGCACGCGCACCAGCTTGCCATCGATCACGGCCGTTTCCAGGCTGTCGACGGTCGAGGAATGGGCATCGTGGTTGTAGTCGATCGAGACCAGCGGTTCTTCGCTATAGGCCAGCACGCCCTTGAGCGGGCCTTCGGCCGCTGCCTTGAGCAGCGCGTTGACTTCTTCCTTGGTCGTGTCGCGCTTGGGCTGGAACGTGAGGTCCACCACCGAGACGTTGGGGGTCGGCACGCGGATCGCCGAACCGTCGAGCTTGCCCTTGAGTTCGGGCAGCACTTCGCCCACGGCGCGCGCGGCACCGGTGGTGGTGGGGATCATGCTCATCGCCGCGGCGCGCGAACGGCGCGGGTCGGAGTGGATCTGGTCGAGAATCTTCTGGTCGTTGGTGTAGCTGTGCACCGTGGTCATCAGGCCACGTTCGATGCCGATGGCATCGTTGAGCACCTTGGCAAACGGCGCCAGGCAGTTGGTGGTGCACGAAGCATTCGACACGATCAGGTGATCGGCGGTCAGCTTGTCGTGGTTCACGCCGAACACGACGGTGAGATCGACGTTCTTGGCAGGGGCCGAGATCAGCACGCGCTTGGCGCCAGCTTCGATGTGCTTGAGGCCGCCTTCACGATCGGTGAAGAAGCCGGTGCATTCGAGCGCGATGTCGATGCCGAGTTCGGCGTGCGGCAGCTTGGCCGGGTCACGCTCGGCCGTCACCTTGATGCGCTTGCCGTCGATCACCAGGTCGTTGCCGTCCACTTCGACAGTGCCCGGATAGGCGCCATGCACGCTGTCACGCTTGAACAGCAGGGCATTGGCCTTGGCGCTGGCCAGGTCGTTGATGGCGACCAGTTCCAGGCCACAGTCGGGCCGTTCGAGAATGGCACGCGCCACATTGCGGCCGATACGCCCGAAACCGTTGATTGCAACCTTGGTCGCCATGGTCTTACTCCTTCGAATTGAAGACACCGAATGGATTGGCATGATGAGAGGCCGAGCGGCCCGGGCGATTACCCGAGCCGTTCGAGAACTTGCGGCACGATCTTGGCCGCGGTCAGGCCGAAGTGATCGTAAAGCACCGGGGCCGGGGCCGAAGCGCCGAAGCTGTCGATGCCGATGGCCAGGCCATCGCCGACATACTTCTGCCAGCCGAACGTGGTGCCCGCCTCGATCGAGACCTTGAGCACGTCGGCCGGGATCAGGTCTGCCTTGTAGGCTTCGTCCTGAGCTTCGAACAGTTCCCAGCTTGGCATCGACACGACGTCGGCGCCGATGCCCTTGTCTTCCAGCGCCTTGGCCACGTCAACCGCAATGGACACTTCCGAACCGGTGGCCAGCAGCACGACCTTGCGCGCGGCACTGGCGGCAACCAGGCGATAGGCGCCCTGCGCGCTGAGCATCGCACCATCGTGGCGCAGCTGCGGCAGGTTCTGGCGGGTGAGCGCCAGGACGGACGGCGTCGTGGGCGAAGCCAGCGCCAGGTTCCAGCATTCGGCGGTTTCCACCGCATCGGCCGGGCGGAACACCTGGAGATTGGGGATCATGCGCAGGCTCATCACCGTTTCGATCGGCTGGTGCGTGGGGCCATCCTCGCCCAGGCCGATGGAATCGTGCGTGAGCACATAGATCACCCGCGCGTGCTGGAGCGCAGACATGCGGATCGCGTTGCGGCAGTAGTCGGCAAAGACCAGGAACGTGCCGCCGTACGGGATAATCCCGCCATGCAAGGCCATGCCGTTCATCGCGGCCGACATGCCGAATTCGCGAATGCCGTAATAGACATAGCGGCCGGCATAGTCGGCCGGGCCGAACGGCGTGGTGGCCTTGGTCTTGGTGTTGTTGGAACCGGTCAGGTCGGCCGAGCCGCCGACCATTTCGGGCACCAGCGGGGTGAGCACTTCAAGCGCGAGTTCCGACGCCTTGCGCGAGGCGATGTTCTGGGTCTTGCCCAGCCATTCGCCGAAGGCCAGGCCGGCTTCCTCGCCCGAGGGCAGTTCGCCCGCCATGCGGCGCATCAGTTCGGTGCCTTGCGGGTTGGCAGCCAGGCGCCCTTCCCATTCGGCGCGCAGATCGCGGCCAGCGTCACCCGTGGCGCGCCAATGGCTGAGGATGTCTGCGGGGATTTCGAACGGCGCGGCCGTCCAACCGAGATATTCGCGCGCGGCGGCAATCTCGTCCTTGCCCAGCGGCGCGCCGTGGACGTTGTGGCCGCCCTGCTTGTTGGGCGCGCCCTTGCCGATCACCGTGCGGCACGAGATCAGCGAGGGGCGATCATCGGCCATCGCGGCGGCAATCGCGCGCTCGATATCGGCGAAATCGTGACCGTCGCAATCTTCGGTGTGCCAGCCGCTGGCGCGGTAGCGAGCGAGGATATCTTCGCTGGTCGAGAGCGAAGTATCCCCGTCGATGGTGATCTTGTTGTTGTCCCACAACACGACCAGGCGCCCAAGGCCCAGCGTGCCGGCCAGGCCCACCGCTTCGTGGTTGATGCCTTCCATCAGGCAGCCATCGCCGGCCACCACCCAGGTGCGGTGATCGACCAGGTCGTCGCCGAACTGGGCGTTGAGGTGGCGTTCGGCCATCGCCATGCCCACGGCCATGGCAAAGCCCTGGCCCAGCGGGCCGGTGGTGCATTCCACGCCGGGCAGCAGGAAGTTTTCCGGGTGGCCGGCGCAGGGGCTGTTGAGCTGGCGGAAATTGCGGATGTCATCCATCGTCGGCTGTTGATAGCCCGACAGATGGAGCAGCGCATAAAGCAGCATCGAGCCATGGCCCGCCGACAGCACGAAGCGATCGCGATCGGCCCACTTGGGCGCGGTGGGATCGAACTTCAAAAAGCGCGACCACAACACCGTGGCAACGTCTGCCATGCCCATCGGCATGCCAGGATGGCCGGATTCCGCTGCCTGGACCGCGTCCATCGCCAGCGCACGGATCGCGTTGGCCATGGGTGCCAGCGCGGTCGGATCGCTTGTCATATTCGGGTTGGTGTCCTTACTCACACGCCCGGCGCACGGGCGCGTCTGATTCGGGGAAATCGCGGCCTCTTTGGTTCCCCGGCTTGCCAGCGTCAAGCACAAGGGACCGAACAAATCGCCCGGTACGCCAGGTAGCCGCGTTTGACAGCGCAATCTGCGGCCAAGACCGCATGTAGGCCCGATCTATGCACCCCGATCTATACACAGGGGAACTTGCAGCCAACAGCCAGTGTGATACCGCAAGAATCATGGCAATCTTGGACGGCAATTCGGCAGACGGCACTGCGCCAGTTGAAAACGGCGATCTCTTTTCAGCGATCGAACGGGTGGAACTGGCGCTGACGCGGCTGGAAGAGGTCGTGGCGCGTCAGCAGGCCGATGCACAGGGCACCGCCACTGCGCAGGAAGAACGGGCCGCCCAGGCCGAACTCACCGAGCTCAAATCGCGCCACCGCAAGCTGCGCGAACGCGTGACCGAGGAATTGCAGCAGCTGGACCTGTTGCTGTCCAGCCTGCCGCAATAACCGGTACGCGCGGCAGCAGCACCAAGGCCAGAGGCCAGGGGGAACGACGACGACCATGCAGATGACCAATGTGACTCTGACGATTGGTGGCCGGTCGCTCACCATTTCCGTGGCTGCGGGCGAAGAGGCCCACGTGGAAATGCTTGGCCGCATGATCGACGATCGCGTGCGACGCATGGGCAACGTCGCCACCCAGGGCGAAGCGCGCATGCTGCTGTTCGCCTCGCTCATGCTGGCCGACGAACTGCACGAGGCGCACAGCCGCCCAGCGCCGGCGCCACAACCGGCACCGCCCGCGGCGCCCTCGCCCGAACTGGTCGCCCGCGTGGCGCGGTTGGCAGAGCGGGTGGAAAACCTGGCGCATAAACTGGCACCACCCCTTGAGCCCGACGCCACGAATGCCTAGATTGCGCAGTGACGGGTTCTGCCCGGCACGCGCCGCATGAAACATCCCTGAGGCTATAAGCAAATCCAAGGGGGCTGTCCCTACCTGGGCCCTGGCACAGGCACATGGTCCCCACCTGACGTTGAGGCGTCAGAGGATTTTCCCGGAGAACGACCCATGGTGGGCCCGTCACCCCCATCCACGCTGCCGGAAGAGGCCGCAAAGGCCGCAGCGCAAGCCATCGCGGCCAAGCAGGCCCTGCGCAAGGATCTGCGCGCGCGCCGCCGCGCCCATGTCGAGGCGCTCGATCCGCGCACGCGCGCGCTGCTGTTTCGCCGCCCGCCCGCGCCGCTGCTCGCGCTGGTGCCCCCCGCCTCCACCATCGCGCTGTACAACGCCAGCCCGTGGGAAGCGCCCGCCGCGAGCTATGCCACGTTTTTCCATGAAGCCGGCCATGCCGTCGCCCTGCCCTGGTTTGCCGATCGGGCCGCGCCGATGCAGTTTCGCCAGTGGCTGATCCCGCCGCTGGAAGACGTGCTGGAACCCGATCCCTGGGGCGTGCTGCAGCCGGCCGCCGATGCGCCCGAAGCCACGCCCGACGTGCTGTTCGTGCCGCTGGTGGGCTTTACCGCGCAAGGCCAGCGCCTGGGCCAGGGCGGCGGGCATTATGACCGCTGGCTGGAAGCGAACCCACAGGCAGTGCCGATCGGCATGGCCTGGGACGCGCAGTGCGTGGAAAGCCTACCCGCAGAAGCGCACGACATTCCCTTGCGCGCCGTGGTTACGCCCACCCGGCTCTACGGGCCGTTTTGATGGACCCGCAGCGCCCGCACTTCAACCCGCCACCCCCGCCCACCTGGCGCAAGCCGGTGGGTATCCTGGTGCTGCTGGCGGCCTTGGCCATCTATGCCGGCGTGGTGATGGCCCTGGGCGGATGGATCGGGCGCTTGCCCGTGCTGGCGCAAGTGCCGGTCTATCTGGTGCTGGGCACGGCATGGCTGCTGCCGCTGCGCCGCTTCCTGATCTGGATGGAAACCGGCCGCTGGGGCTGAGCCCCAGGCACACCGCCTAACGCAGCGCAAATACGGACACCGCAAACAAAAAAGGCTTCCCGCAGGAAGCCTTTTTGAAAACCACCAAGTGGCGCGAGTGACGGGGCTCGAACCCGCGACCTCCGGCGTGACAGGCCGGCACTCTAACCAACTGAGCTACACCCGCGTACCCTTGGGGTTTGCGCCTCTAAGGCGCCCGGTCTTGCCTGTCAACTGCCAAACTGCCGCTCCCGGCCCTGGCGATAAAACCTTGTTCGAGCAAGGTTTTCATTGACCAACAATACCTTACCCAAGGGAATGGCGCGAGTGACGGGGCTCGAACCCGCGACCTCCGGCGTGACAGGCCGGCACTCTAACCAACTGAGCTACACCCGCAGTTCCCTTGGGGTGAGGCGCCTCTATGCCGGGCGGCGGCGGGTGTCAACAAAGGGTCATGCAGAATTTTCGCAGCAAGCTGTGGAAATTTACGCCTGCGCCAACAAACATCGGGCGATCAAACCGCCACTGGCGCGGCCAGGTGCCCCTGGGGATGATAGCCTTCCACGGCGAAATCCTCGATCGCATAGGCAAAGATCGATTCGGGCCGGCGTCCGATCATCAGCCGCGGCGCTTCACCACTGGGCACGCGCTGCAACTGCGCCGCGATCAGGTCGGCATGGTTGAGATAGAGGTGGGTATCTCCGCCCATCCACACGAGCTCGCCCGCCTCCAGATCGCACTGCTGGGCCAGCATGTGCACGAACAGCGCCGCGCCCCACAGGTTGAACGGCAGGCCCAGCACCACGTCGCAGCTGCGCTGATAGAGCACGCAAGACAGGCGATTGCCCGATACATGGAACTGATAGGTCTTGTGACACGGCGGCAGCGCCATCGCGTCCAGCTCGGCCACGTTCCACCCTTCCACGATGTGGCGCCGGCTGCCCGGATTGCGGCGCAGGCTATCGACCACGTCCGCCACCTGGTTCACGCCCTGGTCGCGGCGGCGATAGAGCACGCCCCCGTCCCCGTTCTGCCCCACCGGCTCATAGACCGGCCAATCGACCCATTGCTTGCCATAGACGGGGCCAAGATCGCCCCATTGCGCGGCAAAAGCGGCATCGGCCACGACCCGTGCCGAAAAATCGGCCCTGCTGATCGCCTCGCCCGTTTCACGGCGATAGCGATCGAGCGGCCAGTCGGTCCAGATTTCCACCCCTTGCGCGCACAACGCGCGAATATTGGTGTCGCCGGTCAGGAACCACAGGAATTCGCGCGTGGCGGTTTTCCAGAATACCCGCTTGGTCGACAGCAGCGGCACCCGCCCGTCCGACAGATCGAACCGCAACTGCGCACCGAACACCGCGCGGGTGCCAACGCCGGTGCGATCCATGCGCTCGTCCCCCTGCGTCCAGATCTGGCGCATCAGGTCAAGGTATTGCCATTCAAAGTGGTCGGTGCGGGATTCGGTCAGGCTGGTCATAGCCTCAGCCTTAGGTGCGCCAGCGCAAAGGTCAAATCGGGACACGATACGACGCTGGAAACGAAAAAAGCCGGCATGGCGCCGGCTTTTTCATCGTCCTGCATAACAGGAAGAATAAGTGGTCGGGGAGAGAGGATTCGAACCTCCGGCCCCTGCCTCCCGAAGACAGTGCTCTACCAGGCTGAGCTACTCCCCGACCGGAGCGGTTCGGGCTAGGCCGTCCCCGCTGGGCAGGGCCGCCCTATATGCGGGCGATTTCGGGTGCGCAAGCCTTCATTCAAAAACTTATCAACAGTTTGAGTGAATCTTTTGTAAATCAACATCTTAGACCGTTCCCGTCAAGACAAAGATACGCCTTCAATGGTGATGCGATGCATTTCGCGGCGGTGGCCGTGGTAGTCGTTATAGGCATAGTGCCAGGTGGACCGGTTGTCCCAGAACGCGATCGAGCCGGGGCGCCAGTGGAAGTCTTCCTGGAATTCAGGCCGCTTGGCATGCTCATAGAGCCTGGCCAGCAGATCGGCGGAGGCTTCGTCCGACAGGCCCAGCACGCGCACCGTGAAACTGGGGTTTACATAGAGCGCACGCTTGCCGCTGAGCGGATGGGTGATCACCACCGGGTGCACCGGATCATCCAGCACGTCGGCCGCAGAGGCATTGCCGATGCGGCCATCGCTGCGCGTGTCCTGCAATGATTCATAGGCTGCCGCCTTGCTGCCGAACACGTGGCGGGCGGAATGGACCGCCTGGAGTTCATCGACTTGCGCCTTGAGCGCCGGCGGCAAGCCATCATAGGCCGCGGTCATCGAAGCAAACGCGGTCGCCCCGCCCTGCGGCGGCAATTCGCGCGCCACCAGGATCGAACCGAGCGCCGGGGCAAAGTCATAGGAATGGTCGGTGTGCCAGCCGCCGCCGATATTGTGTTGCTGATCGGGCTCTTTCACCACCAGCGCGATTTCGGGATAGCGCGGATGGGCGGCAAAAAAGCGGTTGATGTTGATCGGGCCCCAACTCTGCGCAAAGGCGATGTGCTGCTCCTCGGTGATCTGCTGATCGCGGAAGAAGATCACGCCATGATCGGCAAAGGCGGCGCGGATGGCGGCCAGATCGATCTCTGGCAGCGGGCTGGCGAGATCGACGCCCAGGATTTCGGCGCCGACGCGCCCATGCTTGCGAATTTCGAGTGTCATGCGGTCACCTCGTTGGAAACGGTAGGTTGCGGCGCGGCGGCGCCAGGACGGAACGGCAGGGGGCCTTCGACTGCGCGCGCTGCCTGAACGGCGGGCAGCGCCTCGAACCGGGCGGAAAAAGCCGACAGGGCGGGAAGATCGGCCAGCGCCGGGCCAAAATGCGGGACATAGCTGGCAAAGACGCCTAGATAGGCATCGGCAATGGTGAACCGGCCGCCCACCAGCCAGTCGGCCTGGGCGAGATGATCCTCGATTGGCTGGTATGCCTCGCGCAGGCGGCGCCGCGCAGCCAGGCGGATACCCTCATGTGCGGCCGGATCGTCGGAATAGAGATGCGGGCGATTGCCCACGCACTGCGTGGCGCCGTGGATCTCGCTGTTGATATAGCCGATCCACGACTGGATCAGCGCGCGCTCCACACTGCTGGCGGGCGCGAACAGGCTGGTGCCGGGCCGCTGATCAGCCAGGAACGGCAGGATCGCCGAATTTTCGCCAATCACCGTGCCATCGTCGAGCACCAGGGCGGGAATGCGGCCGTAAGGCGTGCGCGCGGCAAGGTCATCCCCCCCGGCCCCAACCGCAACAGTTGGACCGCCACCGGCAGATCGAGTTCGCGGATGATCACATGGGCCGGCAGGCTGGTTGCGCCAGGCGAGGCAAGCAATTGCATCGAAATGGGTATCCCTGAAAATGCACGAGCGGGGAGCGGGCCGCCAAGCCCCCTCCCCGCCGATTATCAAACGCTGGCGCGCCTTAGGCCGGCTGGCCGCTGGCGGCGCGTTCCTGGCGCGTGGTGCGGCTGTGGCGCCCATCGATGCCCACCGGCACGTCGCCAGCAACCGTGGCGCGGCGCAAGGTGCGGCGCTGTAGGCCGAAATCGGCGATCGCGCGGTGCTGCGTGCTGCGGTTGTCCCAGAAGGCCACGTCGCCAGGCTGCCAGCGCCAGCGCACGGTGTTTTCCGGCTTGGTGATGTGATCCTGCAGGATGTTGAACAGACGCGCCGAATCCGCCTCGCTCAAGCCCACGAAGCGCTTGACGAAATGGCCCAGCAGCAGGCTGCGCTGCCCGCTGACGGGGTGGACCCGCACCACCGGATGTTCGGTTTCGTAGACCGTCGAGGCGAAGACCGACTTGTGGTAGAGCGTGCGCTCCTTGGCGGTTTCCTGCGCCGTTTCGGAAACCCCCGCTGCGGCGAGGGTGGCGGCATAGTCGTAATCGTTGCTATGCACCGCCCAGAGGTTGTTGACCAACTGGCGCAACGGCTCGGGCAGGCCTTCATAGGCGGTTTCGCCATTGGCCCACAGCGTGTCGCCGCCCGCCTCGGGAATGGTGATGCCGCGCAGGATCGAAGCCTTGGGATAGGCAGCCAGGAACGTGACGTCGGTGTGCCACGACGAAGCGGCGTAGCCTTCCTTGCTGTCGAGTTCGAGCAGGTACTTCGAGCCTTCGGCGACGGGCACGGTGGGATGGGCCACCGGATCGCCGAACAGGGCGGTCAGCGCCTCGTGCTCGGCATTGTCGAGATGCTGCTGGCCGCGGAAGAACAAGACCTTGTGCCGCACGAGTGCGGCCTCGATGGCCTGGACGGTGCCGGCGTCGAGATCGCCCGACAGCGCCAGCCCGTGGATTTCGGCGCCGATGCGGCCACACACGGGGCGAATATCGAGCGGCGAGGACGGATCCTTGGCATTGGGATAGCTGGCAACGATGGTGGCCATGGACAGGTTCCTTGTGAAGCGGGCGTCGTCAGCCGGCATCGAGCCGGTGCGCGCAAACATGGGACAACGATCGGGAAACAGAGATCGGGCAGATTCGGCAGCGCTGCAAAAAGCGCATGCGGATCAACACATTCGATTGGTCTTGTGCATCGTATCACCTCGACTTGGTGGAGGGATCACGAAGCCTGGCGATGTCGCCCCAGCATTCGCGCGCTTTAGCGGTTGGTCACGCGGAGCAAGCTGCTTCCCATCAAATGCCGCGAGCCGGTTCGGGCGGTGAGGCCCCCTTTTCCTGGCCGGGGAAAAGGTGTTTGCGAACTATCTCTACTCTATCAATTGACATTTTCCATGCAAGGCGAGCGAGAACAAGATTTGCGTGGCCGCCCCCAAGCGGAATTATCAATCCGCAGCGCGATCAGCTTGCGCCAGCCAGCGATCGCGGCTGGCATCGGAAACCAGGCCGGCGGCATCGCGCGCGGCCAGTTGGCGGCGAACATCGCCATGGCGGCGCTCGTCGAGCGGAAAGCCGTTGATCACCGCGGCCGACAGGATGTGCCCCAGGGCCGGGCCCAGCGCGAACAGCCACTTGAGATGCTCGAGCACGGCGGGCGGATTGGTGCCGCGCGGATCGAAGCCGATCCAGGCGGCCAGCGGCAGCGCCACCCCGATGGCAAGCGCCACGCCGGCCTTGTCGGATAGCGAGAAGACCGAGAAGAACAGGCCGATGCGATCGTCCCCGGTGCGCAGGCGACGGTAATCGGCCACGTCCGCCACGATCGAACGCAGCATGAGATTGCCCGATCCCTGCGTCAGGCCCTGGGCGATGGTGAGCACGAGGAGCAGCGCGACCGATCCGGGGGCGAGCGCCAGCAGAGCCAGGTTGATCGCCACTTGCGTCAGTTCGCCGGCAACCGCGGCGCGCTCCTTGCCCACGCGGCGGCCGATCGCCAGCCATAGCGGGCAGGCAAAGATGCCGAACACGTATTGCAGCAGAAACAGGCCCGGCGCCCAGGCCGGCTTGCCGATGTAAAAGCTGATGAAGAACACGAAGAGCGCGGTGCGCACCCCTTGCGCCAGGCGTACCGAAAAGTTCGACGCCAGCACGCGCAGTAGCATGCCTTCGCCAAACACCAGGCGCAGCGTGTGCCACACCCGCACCGGCTCTTGCACGCCGGCCGGCGGCGGGGGTTCAGGCAAGGCGCGAATGCCGAGCGGCAGCGTGAACAGCAGCAGGGCAAAGACCATCGCGCCCATCGCCGCCAGTTCCAGCCGCGGCTGCCCGGCCAGCCGGGTGACCAGCAGGCTGGGCAGGACCAGGGCCAGCAAGAGCGCCACGCAAGTCAGCGCCTGGCCATAAGTGGTGATGCGGGTGCGCTCGTGATAGGCGCCCGAAAGCTCCCCCATCCAGGCGGCCAGTGGCGTGGCCATCATCGAATAACCGAGATAGAGCACGAACAGCGCGGCCGAGAGCGCCAAAGGCCCAAACCAGGCCGGCGGCAGGAACACCGGCACCGCGCCAAGCGCAAAGATCGCCGCGCCGCCCGCGATCCATGGGCGGCGACGCCCCCAGCGGCTGCGCGTGCGATCGGACAGCAGCCCGATGGCCGGATCGATCACCGCGTCCCACAGCCGCGCAAGCAGGAAAATCACGCCCACCGTGCCCAGCGAAAAACCGAACGCGCTGGCATAGAGCGGCGGGACATACGTGCTGAGCGGCACTTCCACGGCCGCGAGCGGCATGCCCAGGCTGGAAAAGGCGATCAGCCGCGCCGGACCGAGCCTGGCTGGCGCAGCGGCAGCCGGAGCGCGGCCGGCGGCATCGAGGGCAAGCGTGCTCATGCCACAAGTTCCTTTGTTTCGGGGGAAAGCGGCGCAGCAAACCCGGCATCGGGCCGGACCAGGCCCAGGTTTGCGCGCAAGGTCGAGCCTTCATATTCGGTGCGGAACAGGCCGCGCCGGCGCAGTTCGGGGAGAACCAGCTCGATCACGTCATCCAGGCCTTGCGGGAAGATCGGCGCCAGGATGTTGAACCCGTCGGCGGCGCCGTCCTCGAACCAGGCCTGCAATTCGTCGACGATCTCTGCTGGCGTGCCCACCAGGACCAGGTGCCCGCGCGCGGCCGACATGCGCGAGACGAGCTGGCGAACCGAAAGGCCCTGCTCCACCGCGAGGTCGTAAAACAGTTTCTGCCGGCTCTGCCATCCTTGGGTGAAAGGCGGCGGTGGCGGCGGCGCGTCGAGATCGACCGTCGTCAGGTCCCAATCGAGGAAGGTGCGGATCGAGGCGAGCGCGCCGGCCACATCGACGAACGCATGCAGCCGGGCCAACTTGGCTTCGGCTTCTTCGCGCGTCGGGGCGACGTAGATGGTCACGCCCGGCATCACCACCAGGCTGTCGCGCGGCCTGCCCAGCGCCTGCGCCTTGTCTTTCAGCCCCTGGGCAAAGGCGCGCGCCGCGGCCCGGCTCTGTTGCGCGGTGAAGACCACTTCGGCCGTCGCGGCGGCCAGGGCCTGGCCATCTTCGGACGATCCGGCCTGCACGATGACAGGATGGCCCTGCGGCGGGCGCCCGGTCTGCAGCGGCCCCGCCACGCGGAAGTGATCGCCCACGTGGTCCACCCGGCGTAGCCGCGCGGGATCGTAGAACCGCCCGCTGGCCTTGTCAGCCAGGATCGCGTCGTCGGCAAAGCTGTCCCACAGCCGCTTGACGACCTCTACGTGCTCGGCCGCGATCGCATAGCGGGCGTCATGGGCCAGCTGGTGGTCCAGCCCGAAATTGGCCGCTTCGGCATCGCTGCCCGACGTGACGAGGTTCCACCCCGCCCGACCGCCCGAAAGCTGGTCGAGCGCGGCGAATTTGCGCGCCACATGGTAGGGCGGCATATAGGTGGTGGAAACCGTGGCGATCAGGCCGATGTGGCTGGTGTGCGTGGCCAGCGCCGAAAGCAGGGTCAGCGGCTCGCCGGTATAGACCGGTGGAGTATAGCTGATCGCCTCGGGCGTGGTGCCGAACAGCGCCACATTGTCGGCCAGGAACACCGCGTCGAACTTGGCGCGTTCGGCCTTCTGGGCCAGATCGCGCCAATATTCGAAACGGAACGGCGCGCGCGGATCGACATCGGGATGCCGCCAGGCGGCGGCGTGGTGCCCCACGCCGAACAGGAACGCGCCAAGTTTCATGCGGCGCCCCGCCGGCTGTTCCGCCACGGTTTCCTGGCTCATGATCAGAACGTCCGCGTGATGGTGCCGCCGAACGTGCGGGGGTTGCCATAGACCTCGATCACCGGGGCCGAGGCGCTCGCCGCGCCATAGGACACCGCATAGCGTTCGTTGGTTACGTTCTTGGCCCAGGCCTGAAGCTGCCAGCGGTTGTCCTGCGTGCGCAGGCCCAGCCCGACGTTGGTGATCGCGACGGGGGCCTGCCAGCCATAGATCGAGCGCGGATTGATATAGGCGATCCGGCTTTTCCAGCTGGTGTTGGCATAGCCGGTGACGTTCCACTCGCCCCCGATCGGCTGGTCGAGATCGATGCCGCCCTGCACCGTCCACTTGGCTGCGCCGGCCACCTGGTAGCCTGTGAGCGAAAGCGGCACGGCCGCGCCGCCATTGGCCACCTGGAATTCCAGCGGTGCCGGGGCATCGGCATAATCGAGGTATTTCGCGTCGTTATAGGCGACGTTGGCATTCAGGCCCAAGGCCGGCACCGGGCGA
Source organism: Novosphingobium rhizosphaerae (assembly GCF_050920675.1). Lineage (NCBI taxonomy): Bacteria > Pseudomonadati > Pseudomonadota > Alphaproteobacteria > Sphingomonadales > Sphingomonadaceae > Novosphingobium > Novosphingobium rhizosphaerae. The sequence continues at coordinate 2,690,990 of NZ_CP137861.1, read as the reverse complement.
TAGGTGGTTTCCAGCTCGAAACCGCGCAGGCGCACCTTGCCCACGTTGGCAAGGTAGGTCCCGAACGAGGCGTTGGTCTGGTCGACGCGGGTGCCCTGATAATCGGTGATGGTGTTGTTGTAGAAGTTGAGGTTGATCGTCGCCTTGCCGCCGGCCAGGCTGGTCTTGATGCCGGCCTCGAAATCGGTGGACTTTTCCGGGCGGGTGATCACCAGCGCCGCCTGGGCCGCCGTGGCTGACGTGTTGGCCGCGCCCGACTTTTCGCCATGGCTGGCCGAAGCGTAGAGCAGCACGCCCGGCGTGACCTGCCAGGCCGGGTTGATCAACCAGGCGACCGAGCCACGGCTGACTTCGTTGTCGAGCGTATAGGCGCCTGCCGCTGCGCCCGTGGTGCCGCCCAGATTATTGAGCAAGGCCGTGCGCAAGGTGGCGCCTGCGGGATTGAGGCTGCTGACGTTGAGGGCATAGCCGGCAACGTTCACCTGCTTCTTTTCCCAGGTATAGCGCACGCCGCCGGTGATCGAGAACGTGGAGGTCACGTGCGCGGTCACCTGGCCGAACCCGGCGATGCTGTCGATCGTCAGGTGCCCGTCGCGATCGTATTCCAGCCCGTTGAGGTAGGAGGACGGCACGCCCGAGGCGAGGAAGAAGGTGGAAGCATCGGACCCGAAGATCGTGCGCAGGTTGCTGCGGAGCTTTTCGTGCAGGTAATAGGCGCCAACCTGCCAGTCGATCGTGCTGCCCTTGTCCGAAGCAAGCCGAAGTTCCTGCGAATACTGATTGACGTCAACGTCATAGCCGGCACGATAGATGTCCAGCGGGCTATAGTCGCTGTCGTTGTAGGGGCGGAAATAGAGCCGGCGCCACGCGGTCACGCCGGTCAGGTTGACGCCGCCCAGATCCCAGTTGATCTCGTTCGAAACGCCATCGGTGTTGGCCACCAGGCGGTCCTGGTTGTTGAGATTGGCGTTGTAGGGGCCATTGAGATTGGGGGTGTAGCCAAACCGCGCCAGCTTGGCCGTCCAGCTGCCGGTGCGCGCCGAATTGACCGTGCCGTTCAGGTTCAGGTTCTGCGTAACGTCTGCCACCGGCGGATAGAAGTTGTTGTATTCGTTCGTCTCGTAATGCTCGGCAATCAGGCGCGAGGAGAAGTTGGACGTGGGCGTGAACAGCAATTGCCCGCGCACCGACCAGCGATTGTTGTCGAGCAGCTTGGCGCCATTGTAGGCGTTGGTGTTCCAACCGCCGCCCTTGCTTTCGGCAAAGGTCAGGCGATAGGCCAGCTTGTCGGCGATGATCGGCCCGGTGGCGTTGGCGCGCACCTGCACCGCATCGTAATTCCCGTAGGTGGCCTGGAGGGTATAGGACGGTTCGAACTTGGGCTTGGCGGTCTGGACGATCACCGCGCCGATGGTGGTGTTCTTGCCCAGCAGCGTGCCCTGCGGCCCGCGCACCACCTGGATGTTTTCCAGATCGACGAAATCGAGCCAGGAAAAGCCCACGTGGGTGAAGAACACGTTGTCGACGATCAGGCCCACGCCGCCTTCGGCGCCATCGTTGCTGGCATTGCCGCCCAGGCCACGGATGTAGAGGCCCGAGACGCGGGTGTTCTGTTGCAGCGCGCTGAAATTGGGCACGCGCAGGGCGAACTCGCTTACGCGCTCGATCCGCTTGGTGGTCAGTTCCGCGCCCGAAATCGCGGAAATGGCCAGCGGCACGTTCTGCAGCTTTTCCTCGCGGTGACGCGCCGTGACGGTGATGGCGCTGGCGTCGATCACATCGGGGCTGGCAGGGTCAGCCGTGGGCGCGGGCGCCTGTTCGGCTGCGGCGGACGCGGCGCTATCAGCCGCGTGGGCAAGGCCGGGCAGCGCGAGCGCGGTGGAGGCAAGCAGCAGCGCGCCCAGGCCCGTGGCCGGGCGGGTGGCAAACGAAATCGACATGAAACAGGTCCCTCATGGACAGGCCGCGCAGGCAAGCGTGCCGCGCACGGCAACGCCGCGCAGCCATTGGAAAATCTGGATGTGGGTTTGCGCGCGGGCCCTTCCCTGGCAGGGTGCGGGGCGTGCGGCGCTTGTTATGATCTTATGATTGGCATTGCATCGTATAACCCCTGAAACAGCGGGGAACACGAAGCCTGGCGATGTCGCCCCAGCGTTCGCGCGCTTTAGCCGTTGGTAACGCGGAGCAAGCTGCTTCCCGATCAAAAGCCGCGGGCCCACGACGCGGCCCTCGCGGGCCGGCACAGCGTGGGGCCAGCCCGCTGCGTCTTGATCTCTATTTATTTGATAGAGTTTTGACCGTCAAGCAACCGTGATAGGTTCGCGTGGCAAAGCAATTCTTGGGCGCACCAAAAGCCTGGTTGCTGGAACCGGTTCCCTGCCCTTTCGGGAACCACCGCCTTTGCCCGGCGGTTCAGACACAAAACAGCAATCCTTTCAGAAAGAACCTGCGCCATGGACCGGCTCTTTACCGCATTTGCCAACCGCATCTCTGCGCTGGCCGGCCAGCCGGCGAGTTTTGCCCTGGCCACCCTGATCATTCTCGTCTGGGCCATATCGGGACCAATCTTCGCCTGGTCCGACACCTGGCAGCTGGTGATCAACACCGGCACCACCATCGTCACGTTCCTGATGGTCTTCGTGATCCAGAACGCCCAGAACCGCGATGCAGCGGCGATGCAGGCCAAGCTGGACGAACTGATCCGCGCGCTGGACGGCGCACGCGGCGATTTCATCGGGATCGAGCACCTGTCCGATAGCAAGATTTCCGATATCCGCACCGCGCTGGAACAGGAAAGCGGCTGCGATACCAAGCAGGCCAGCGTGGAACAGAGCGTGGAAGTGCTGCTGCGCCGCCGATGAAGCGGTGGTGATTGCGAAGACCTGCCCTTATTTCAATGGCATCGACACCATCAGACACTTTCAGATGAAACCGCCTTGGGCTAGGCTGGCTGCAACATGCGGATAGAGCAAGGATAATGGCACTGTGACATTGCGGATAATGGTTCTCGCTTCCACGGCCATGGTGGCAGCGCTGCAGCCGGCACTGGCGGCGCCCGCGGCCAGGCCCGCCGCCGCCCCGGTGGCGAAGGGAGCAATCGGTGGGTGGGGTGTGGATCTTTCCGGCCGCGATCTTTCGGTCAAGCCGGGCGACGATTTCGACACGTATGCCAACGGCAAATGGAAAGCGCGCACGCCGATCCCGGATGATCGGCCCAACATCGGCACGCTGGCCCTGATCGACGAGCAGGTGCAGGCCCAGATGAAAGACCTGGTGGCCGGCATGCCAGCAGACAGCCAGGTCGGCGCGCTCTATGCCAGCTTCATGAATGAAGCCGCGGTCGAACAGCGCGGGATCGCGCCGCTTCAGGCCGATGTGGCCAAAGTGATGGCCCTGCCCGACAAGGCCGCCTTTGCCCGCTATATGGGCGCGGCCCAAGGCACCTTCGGCATCAGCATGGTCGATTATGGCGTGGGGCCCGATACGGCCAATGCCGGGCTCAACGTCCTTTCGCTCGGCCAGGGCGGCCTGGGCCTGCCCGAGCGGGACTATTACCTCAAGCCCGCATTCGCGCCGCAGCGCGAAGCCTATGTCGCCTATATCACCCGCACCCTGCAAACCCTGGGCGTGCCCCAGCCCGCCGACGCGGCCAGCAAGATCATGGCGTTCGAAACCCAGATCGCCACGCTGAGCTGGGATATTGCCCGCCGCCGCGATCGCAGCGCCACCAACAACCCGATGTCTTCAGCCCAGCTTGCCGACTATGCGCCGGGGCTGGACTGGGCAGCCTATTTCGACGGCGCCGGCGTTGCCCCGCAACCGCGCATCATCGTGCGCGAAAACACCGCGATCCGCGACATCGCCGCGCTCTATGCGCAAACCCCGCTCGAAACGCTCAAGCTGTGGCAGGCATTCCATGTCGCCGACCAGGCCTCGCCCTTCCTCACCAAGGCGATGGTCGACAGCCGCTTTGCCTTCTCCCGCACCTTGACCGGCGTTGCCCAGATCAAGCCCCGGTGGAAGCGCGGGCTGGAACTGGTCAACAGCCAATTGGGCGAAGCAGCCGGCCAGGCTTATGTCGCCAAGTATTTCCCACCCCAATCGAAGGCGCGGATGCAGACGCTGGTGGCCAATCTGCGCGCCGCCTTCGAAACCCGTATCCAGGCCAATCCGTGGATGAGCGAGCCGACCAAGCAGGCCGCGCTGGCCAAGCTGGCGCGGATCGACGTGATGGTGGGCTATCCCGACAAGTGGCGCGACTATTCGGCGCTGACGATCAAGCCCGATGATCTTTACGGCAATGTCGTGCGCGCGGCGCGCTTCAACGCCGATTATGCGAAGGAAGACCTGGGCAAGCCGGTCGATCGCAAGAAATGGGGCATGAACCCGCAGACGGTGAACGCCTACAACGGCGGGGCCAAGCTGCAGATCGTATTTCCGGCCGGCATCCTGCAACCGCCGCTGTTCGATCCGCGCGCGGATGACGCGGTAAACTATGGCGCAACGGGCGCGATCATCGGCCACGAAATCAGCCACAGCTTTGACGACCAGGGCCGCAAGATCGACGCGAAGGGCGCCATCGCCGATTGGTGGACGCCGCAGGATGCGCAGCGGTTCGAAGCCGAAGCGAAAGTGTTTGGCGACGAATATGCGCGGTTCGAAGCCGCGCCTGGCGCGTTCATCAATCCCAAGCTGACCATGGGCGAAAACATCGCCGATCTTGCCGGCTTGCAGGTGGCGCTCGATGCGTATCACAAGTCGCTGCGCGGCAAGCCTGCGCCGGTGATCGGCGGGCTGACCGGCGACCAGCGCTTCTTCCTCTCGTTCGCGCAGGCCTGGCGCGCCAACCAGCGCGTGGATGCCCTGCGCAACCAGGTGACGACCGACCCGCACAGCCCGGCCCGCTTCCGTATCCTGGGCCCGCTGCCCAATATCGAGGCATGGTACCAGGCCTTTGGCGTCAAGCCGGGTGATGCGATGTACATCCCCGCCGACAAGCGCGCCAAGCTGTGGTGAACTGACGGAAAAAGAAAGCCCCCTCCTCAGGAGGGGGCTTTTTTGTGGGTGATCAGTCCAGCTTGGCGCGGATCTTGGCGATCAGCTTGCTGATGCGCTCGGCCGCTTCGGTGAAGGTTTCCACGTCGGCCCGGTTGTTGTTGCCGCGCGCTTCCTTGGCGGATTCGAGGTAGCCTTCCAGGTCCACCTCCAGCGCGTCCACGATCATTTCGCCTTCATCCTCGCTCAGCGTGAGCTTGATAGTCTTGTCCACAACGGGCTCCTTGGATTGCAATAGAAAGCCCCGGCCGGCGCGTGGGCTGGCCGGGGCTGGAATAGTCGGCAGGGCTGGCGATCAGGCCGCGAGCCCGTGGCAGTGCTTGTACTTCTGGCCCGAGCCGCAGGGGCACGGGGCGTTACGGCTGATGCCCTGCCCGGCATAGGGGTCTTCGCCCGCCGCCACCGGCGCGCTCGCCGGCGCCCCGCCCAGGGCGCCGAGCATTGCCGCGGCGCCCGGCACTTGCGGTTGCGCATCGTTTTCGCCGGTGAACGGATCGATGTGGCTGGTGAGGAAATCGGGCAGTTCGGGCAGCTGGAAATCTTCCATCGGCTGCATGCGGATTTCGCTGATCATCAGGATGCGGGTCACGTCCTCGCGGATCGCGTCGAGCATCTTTTCAAACAGGCCGAAGGCTTCCTGCTTGTATTCGTTGATCGGGGTCTTTTGTGCATAGGCACGCAGGAACACCACCTGGCGCAGCGCGTCGAGCGTGGCCAAGTGCTCCTTCCAATGGTGGTCAAGCCGCTCGAGCAGGATCGACTTTTCGAGGTTACCCCACGAAGCACGGTCCACGGTGTCGAGCTTGGCGGCCATGTGCGCATCGGCCAGCGCGATCAGGCGCTCGCTGATCAATTCCGCTTCCACCGCGTCTTCTTCCAGCCAATCGTCGATCGGCGGGGTCAGGCCCAGCACGTCGGCCACGCGTTCCTTGAGGCCGGCCACGTTCCACTGCTCGGGATAGGACCCCGGCGGGCAGGCATCGCCGACCATGGCATTGATCGTGTCGTGGCGCATGTCCACCACCACGTCGTCCACCGCGTCGGCATCCATGATGTCGGCGCGCTGCTCGTAGATCACCTTGCGCTGGTCGTTCATCACGTCGTCGTATTCGACGACCTGCTTGCGGATGTCGTAGTTGCGCGCCTCGACCTTCTTCTGTGCGGTCTCGATGGCCTTGGACAGCCACTTCGATCCGATCGCCTCGCCATCGGCCAGGTTGGAATTCATCATGCGCGAAAACAGCGTGTCCGGCCCGAAGATGCGCAGCAGATCGTCTTCAAGGCAGAGGTAGAACTTCGACAGGCCCGGGTCACCCTGGCGGCCCGAACGGCCGCGCAGCTGGTTGTCGATGCGGCGGCTTTCGTGCCTCTCGGTGCCGATCACGCACAGGCCGCCAGCGGCCAGCACCTGGGCCTTCTCCGCCTCGATCTCGGCCGACATGCGGGCGATCGCGGCATCGCGCTCGGGCCCTTCGGGCACATCGCGCAGTTCATCGTCGATGCGGAATTCCAGGTTGCCACCCAGCTTGATGTCGGTCCCGCGGCCGGCCATGTTGGTGGCGATGGTCACCGCGCCCAGGCGGCCCGCCTGGGCCACGATGTGGGCTTCCATCTCGTGGAAGCGGGCGTTGAGCACCGCGTGCTTGACCCCCTCGCGGTTGAGAAACTCGCTCAGCAGTTCCGACTTCTCGATCGACACGGTGCCGACCAGCACGGGCTGGCCGATCTCGTTCTTTTCGCGGATCAGGCGGGCGATGGCGGCAAACTTGTCGGTGGTGTTCTTGTAGAACTCGTCTTCCTCGTCGATGCGCATGACCGGCACGTTGGTGGGAATGGTCACCACGTTCATCTTGTAGATTTCGAAGAACTCGGTCGCCTCGGTCGCGGCCGTCCCGGTCATCCCCGAAAGCTTGGGATACATGCGGAAGTAGTTCTGGAACGTGATCGAGGCCATAGTCTGGTTTTCAGGCTCGATCCGCACGCCTTCCTTGGCTTCCACCGCCTGGTGCAAGCCGTTGGACCAGCGCCGGCCATCCATCATGCGGCCGGTGAACTCGTCGATGATCACCACCTTGCCGTCCTTGACGATGTAGTCGATGTCACGCTTGAACATGACATTGGCCTTCAGCGCCTGGTCCAGGTGGTGGACCACCATGGTGTTTTCCATGTCGTAGAGGTTGGTGCCGACCAGCAGCCCGGCATCCTCCAGCGCGCGCTCCACCCATTCCACGCCGTCTTCGGTCAGGGTGATGCTCTTGGTCTTCTCGTCGGCTTCGTAGTGCTTGGGATCGATGGTCTTCACCACCGCATCGACCGAGAGATAGAGATCGCTCTTGTCGTCGGTGGGACCAGAGATGATCAGCGGCGTGCGCGCCTCGTCGATCAGGATCGAGTCCACCTCGTCGACGATGGCGTAATTGAAGGGACGCTGCACCATCTGCGAGCGTTCGTGCTTCATGTTGTCGCGCAGGTAATCGAAGCCCAACTCATTGTTGGTGGCATACGTAATGTCGGCTTCATAGGCCTGGCGCCGCTCGTACTCGTTGAGGTTGGGCACGATCACGCCCACGGTCAGGCCCAGGAACTTGTAAAGCACGCCCATCGTTTCGGCGTCGCGCTTGGCCAGGTAGTCGTTCACGGTCACCACGTGAACACCCTTGCTTTCCAGTGCGTTGAGGTAAACCGCCAGCGTCGCCACCAGGGTCTTGCCCTCGCCGGTGCGCATTTCGGCGATCTCGCCCCGGTGCAGCACCATGCCGCCGATCATCTGCACATCGAAATGGCGCATGCCCATGGTCCGCACCGATGCTTCGCGCACGGTTGCAAAGGCTTCGGGCAGCAGATCGTCAAGGCTGGCGCCCGCTTCGAGCGCGGCGCGGAACTTCACCGTCTGGGCGGCAAGCTGCTCATCGCTCATCGCCTGCATCTCGGCCTCGAAAGCGGCGATCTTCTTCACCTGCTTGTCGAGCGACTTGACATAGCGATCGTTGGACGAACCGAAAATGGACTTGGCAAGGGCGCCGAACATGGCGGTGTTTCCTGTTGTGCAAATGGGTGTGGCCAAAGAGGCCTGGCTTGTGCCGCGCGCAGCATGCGTGCATGGGGCCGGCAACGCGAAAATCACGGATTGGTGCCCGGCGGAACGCGGGCAATGCGGCGCTTATTCGCGCGCGCGGTCGCAGCGCAGGGTCGCTGCGTGGGCCAGCACCAGCGGCGCCAGCGGGGCGGATGCAGCGTGTTGCGCCACATCGAAAGCCGGGCGCGCGGCACGCACGCGGGCGGCCTGCACCACGCAATGCGCGGCCACCGGGGCCACGGCCAATCCGGCCTGCGCGGCACCGGCCACTTCGGTGCGCGTGGTGGCATTGGCCACCTCGGGCAGCGAAAGGCCGCTGAGCAGGGCAAACAGGACGAGCAGAAAGCGCATTACGACGGGAGATAGGGAACGGCTCGCCGCGCGTAAAGCGCAATCCGCAGATTTGCGCGCAAAGCTCAGGGTACGTCGTCCACCTTGGTGGTGAAAATCAGCGTCACGCGCTTGCTCACCGGCTTGCCGCTGGCGTCCTTCGCCGGCTTCAACAACGCGCCACTGGCGCAGGCCGGCGGACCGCTGCCCGCCGGAATCGGATTTTGCACGCCCTTTTCATCGATGCCCACGCAATCCGAGACATGGCCATCGGCGTTGATCGTGTAGGATAACGACATGCTGCCCGGCACGGGCACATCGTCGGCGTCTTCGGGGATCTGCCAGCGCACCGAGCTGCGATAGACGCCCGCCTCGGGCTTGCCGCCTTTCGTGCCCGGCTTGAAGCCGGCGCGGGCCATCAGCGATTGGCAGGTGACCTCGTCGAGATCGGCCGATCCACTGCTGGCGGTGACTTCGCACGCCGTGACTTTGCCTTGGGCATCGTAGCTCAGCGCGAATCCCACGGTTCCGTTTTCGCCATTGCGCAAGGCGCGCGCGGGATAGTCGTACGGAGTCACCCAATCGCCCGGATTGCCGAGCGGGTGAGCCGGAACGATCGCCGGCGCGCGGGCCACCGCCGGCGCTGCCATGGCGCATCCCGCCGTCAGGCCCAGCCAGGCAAGGTTGCGCGGTGCAAAAGTCATTGGTGCTCCCCCTCTTACCGCTCCCGGTGATGCCGATTGCCCGCGCCAGGGTCAACCATGCGCACCACCGCTTTGGCGCAAGCTGAGCCATGGACGCGGCGCAGCCGAATCGCTAGGGAACGCGGCCATGTCAGACGCCGTTTCCCCGCTCGCCTCGCCCTTCCCCGCCCTGCCCGCGATTGCCGGCGTCACCCCGCGCGTGGCCCGCGCCGGGTACAAGGACTGGGGCCGCTGCGACCTGACTTATGTGGAGCTGGACGAAGGCACGGCGGTGGCCGGCGTGTTCACCCGCAACGTGTGCTGCTCGTCCGAAGTGGAACTGGGGCGGCAGAACGTGGCGCAAGGCGCCGCGCGCGCGCTTGTGGTCAATGCCGGGAATTCCAATGCCTTTACCGGCTATCGCGGGCGCGAGGCGGTGGAAGCGATCATGGATCAGGTTTCCGCCCACCTGGGCTGCGCGCGCGAAGCGGTCTTCGTCTCCTCCACCGGCGTGATCGGCGTGCCCCTGCCCAAGGACAAAGCCCGCGCGGGGATCGAGGCCGCGCTGCTGGCCCCGCCCTGCACCTGGAAAGAGGCGGCAAACACCATCGGCACCACCGATACTTTTGCCAAGGGCGCCACCGCCACGGCCATCGTGGGCGACAAGACCGTGACGCTCAGCGCGATCATCAAGGGTTCGGGCATGATCGCGCCCGACATGGCGACGATGCTGGGCTATGTCTTTACCGATGCAGCGGTTTCACCCGCATTCCTGCAGGAATGCCTGTCGGCCGCGAACAAGCGCACGTTCTCGTGCATCACGGTCGATAGCGACACATCCACCAGCGACACCGTGCTGGCCTTTGCCACCGGCAAGGCGGGCAACGCGCCGCTGACCAGCCTGGATAGCGTGGGCGGCGAAGCCTTTGCCGCCGCGCTGGAGCAAGTGTGCCGCGACCTTGCGCATCTGGTGGTCAAGGATGGCGAAGGCGCGCAGAAATTCATCGCCGTGGCCGTTTCCGGCGCGGTTTCGGACGAAAGCGCGCGCCGCGTGGGCCTGGCCATTGCCAATTCGCCGCTGGTAAAAACCGCGATCGCCGGGGAAGACGCCAACTGGGGCCGCGTGGTCATGGCCGTGGGCAAGGCCGGCGAACCCGCCGACCGCGACCGCCTGTCGATCGGCTTTGGCGGCACCTGGGCGGCCAGGGACGGCCAGCCGCTGGCCGACTATGACGAAGCGCCGGTGGCGGCGCATCTCAAGGGCCGCGAAATTTCGATCGAGGTGGACCTTGGCCTTGGCCAGGGCCGCGCCACGGTGTGGACCTGCGATCTGACGCACGGCTACATCTCGATCAACGCCGACTACCGGAGCTGAACGCCATGCTGGTCATCTGGGGGCGGATCAATTCGCACAACGTGAAGAAAGTGGTCTGGGGCGCGCGCGAGTGCGGCCTGGATTTCGAGCGCCGCGATATGGGCGGGTCGTTCGGCTATTCGAGCGACTACCTCGCCAAAAATCCCAATCGCCTGGTGCCGATGATCGAGGATGACGGCGTGGTGGTGTGGGAATCCAACGCGATCCTGCGCTATCTGTTTGCCGCCCATGCCCCGCAGCTGTGGCCTGCCGATCCGGCGGCACGCGCGCAGGGGGACCAGTGGATGGACTGGCAATTCCTCTATGCCGATGCCCAGCGCGACGCGTTCCTGGGCTGCGTGCGCGGTGGCAAGGACGGCAACGATCCGGTTGTGGCCAAGTCTGCCGCTGCTTGCGCTGAACTCATGGCCATGCTGGACGCGCAATTGGCCCGGCAGCCGTTCCTATCCGGCGAGGCATTCGGCGTGGCCGACATTCCGATGGGCACATATGCCCACACGTGGTTCAGCCTGCCGATCGAACGGCCGGCGCTGCCCCATGTGGAGGCCTGGATGGCTCGTTTGCGCACCCGCCCCGGCTTTCAGGACATCGCGGCGGTTCCTTTCACATGAGCTGGACCGCAGAGATTGACGCCGCCGTGGGCACCCTGATCGCCCGCGTGGCGCAGGAAGCCATTGCCCCGCGCTATCGCCAACTGGCCGATGACGACGTGACCGCCAAGGCCGCCGACGACGTGGTGACCGTAGCCGACACCCACGCCGAACGGCTGCTGAGCGAAGGCCTGGCGGCCCTGCTGCCCAAGGCGACGATCGTGGGCGAGGAAGCCGCCCATGCCGATCCCACCTTGCTCGACCGGCTGGGCGATGGGCTGTGCTGGATCATCGATCCGCTCGATGGCACCAACAATTTCGCCGCCGGCAAGCCGCCGTTCGGCGTGCTGATCGCGCTCGCCGAACATGGCGAATGCGTGGCGGGCTGGATCTACGATGTGCTGTCAGGCCGCTTGTGCACCGCTCAGAAGGGGCGTGGCGCCTTTGTGAACGGCACGCCGGTGCGCGCGCAGGCCACCGGGCAAGTGCCGCCCGTGGCCGCGATTTCCACCGTGTTCATGGACATGGCCCAGCGCCAGGCGATGCGCCAGCACATCCTGCCGCACTATAGCGTGGTAGACATCCCGCGCTGCGCCGCAGAACAATACCCCCGCCTGCTGCTCGGCGTGAACGATGTCTCGATCTTCGAACGCACGCTCGCGTGGGATCATGCGGCCGGCGTCTTGTTCGTCAACGAAGCCGGCGGCAAGGCTGCACGGCCCGATGGCCGGCCCTATCGCGTCGATCAGGTGGGGCAAAAAGGCCTGGTCGCTGCCAGCAGCCCGGCCCTATTCGATGCCATGGCCGAGCGGCTGGCTGCCTTGTAACGTGCGCTTGACTGCAAGGGGCTGCGACAAGCTCAGCCCGAACGGGATTTTGAGGTAATCTTCCCCACTTCCGTTCGCCCTGAGCCTGTCGAAGGGCGCAAGCGCGCGCCACAAGCCCTCTTACAGAACGCTTTCCAGCCAACCCTTGAGCTGGCTCTTGGGCGCGGCGCCCAGCTTCTGCGCGACCGGCTTGCCATCCTTGAACAGGATCAGCAGCGGGATCGACTGCACGCCGAAATCGCTGGCAGTCGTGGTGTTTTCCATGATGTCCACCTTGGCGATGGTCACCTTGTCGCCCAGTTCCTCGGCGATCTCTTCCAGCGCGGGGGCGATCATCTTGCACGGGCCACACCAGTCGGCCCAGAAATCCACCAGCACGGGCTTGTCGGACTGGAGGACTTCGGCAGAGAAGCTGGCGTCGGTGACGGCTTTGGTGGACATGAACGAAACTCCGTTGATCAGTTGAGACGGTATCTAGGATGCACTGGCGGCTTGGCAACCGGCAAGGCGCGAAAGGTTTGCTGCGCTGGCCCCTTGCAAAGCTATGCCGGCTGCGGGCGGTGCAGCGCCAAAACCTGCGGCGGAATGGCGATCAGGTGCGGCGCGTGGGTATAAAGCAGCGCGGCTTCCACCGCGCGATCGGGGTGGATCGCGGCGAGCGCGGCGGCATAGGCGGCCATCTGGCGCAGATAGGCCAACGGCACTTGGGCCAATGACTCCGGCGGGCGCCGCGCGGTCTTGAAATCCACGATCAGCACTTGGGTAGGCGTGATCAGCAAGCGGTCGATCGTGCCAGAAACCACGCGCCCTTCCACCACCGCAGCCAGCGGTACCTCGGCCAGCGAGCCAGGGCCGAACACGCCCTGCCAATCGGGATGATCGAGCACGGCCAGCGCGGCGCGCAACATTTCTTCGTGCGCGGCGACATCGAATTCCGCCCCTTGCCGTGCCAGCCAGGCCAGGGCGGCTTCCGCGCGTTCGTCATGCGCCACAGCGGGCAATCGCTCGATCAGCTTGTGAATCAGGGTGCCGCGTCGCGCCGCCTGCATCGCGCCAGGTCCGGGCCGTGTCGGCGGATCAGGGGCCTCGTCCTCGCCCAGAGAGGACGGCGCCAGCGGGCGCGGCGGACGCGGTTCGGGTCCGATCGCCGTGGTCAGCCACGGCGGCAGCAGCGGCAAAGCCACGGTTTGCGCGGCGCGGCCGACATCGGCCACCGGCGCCCCCAGCGCGCCGATATCGCGCGCACCATCCCATATCGGATCGGGCGTCCAGCCCTCCTCTTCGCCGAACAGCGGTGCCAGCCGCGCATACCAGCTGTCGGCCGGCAGTTCCTTGCGCGAGGGCGGCCAGGCGCCGGCGATGAACAGCGCCTCTTCCGCGCGGGTGAGCGCCACATAGAGCAGGCGCCAATGCTCGGCACGCTCTTCCAGCGCCGCCTTTTCCTCCGCCGCGCGGATCGGCGCGCCTTTTTCTTCCTTGCGCAAGGCCGGCAGCGGCACGGTGCGCGGGCGCTGACCCGGTCCCTGTTCCACCAGTTCTGCGCCGCGCGCCATCGACGCATCGGGATCGTCCGCGGCATCGGCCAGGATCACGATCGGCGCCTGCAGGCCTTTCGATCCATGCACGGTCATCACCCGCACCAGATCGGCGGCCTGCCCCGCCTCGCGCTTCAACTCGCCATCGCCGCTGTCGAACCATTGCAGAAAGCCGACCAGGCTCGGCACCTGCCCGCTCGCATAGGCCATGGCGGCATTGAGCAGTTCATCGATCGGGTCGTTCGCCTCGCGCCCCAGCCGCGCCACCAGCTTGAACCGCGCGGCCCAGGGCCCCACCAGCAACCAGTGCAGCAATTGCGCCGGCGGCTCGAAATCGGCGCGTCGCAACAGGTCGAGCAATTGCTCCACCGTCTGCACGGTGTCCGGCTCCCGGTTGTGCAGCAAATGCGTCCACAACCGCACGCCATCCTTGCGATAGCCACGCGCAAGCAGGTCTTCCTGGCTCCACCCGATCAGCGGCGAAACCAGCAGGTTGGCCAGATTGAGATCGTCGAGCGGCTGCGCGCAGAAGCGCAAGGCCGCCATCAGGTCCTTCACCGCCAGCGGCGCGCCCAGGCGCAAGCGGTCCACCCCCGCTACCGGCACCCCCCGCGCATGCAGCCGCGCAACGATCAGCCCAGCCAGATCCTTGCGCTTGCGCACCAGGATCATCACGTCGCCGGCGCGGGCATTGCGCGGCTTGCCCTTGTGCAACGGGAAGCCGGTATCCAGCCATTCGCGCACCTGCCGCGCCAACCGGTCGGCCAGGTCGCGATCGGGGCGCGACAGCCAGTTTTCGCCGCCCTCGTCGCCGGCTTCGGGCAGATCGTCCTCGGCTCCCGAAAGATCACCCACCGGGCGCCACAGCCGCACCAGGCCGGGGCGCATGTCGCCCACATGGGGTTCGGGCGCTTCGGGCAGGCCAAAGCGATCGGGGCCGATGGCCGCAATCGCGCGATCGACAAACGCCAGGATTGGCATGGCGGTGCGATAGGATTGCCCCAGCCCCAGCGAGAGCAGTTCGCGCTCCGGCTCGTCCATCGCCTGGGCAAGGCCGGCCAGTTCGCGCTGCACGCGGCCTCGCGCCTTGGCAAAGTTTTCGGGGCTGGTGCCCTGGAAGCGGAAAATCGCCTGCTTGTAATCGCCCACCACGAACAGCGTGCGCGGGTCGCGCTGGCTTTGCCCCTGGCCAGAGAAAAAGTCCTGCACCAGCCCGTCGAGCACGATGCGCCATTGCGCCTCGTTGGTGTCCTGCGCTTCGTCCACCAGCACATGGTCGAACCGGCGATCGAGCTTGTAGCGGATCCAGTCCGCCGTCGTCCGCTCGGTCAAAAGCGCGGCGGCGGTGCGGATCTGGTCGTCGAAATCAATGAAGCCTTCGCGCGCCTTGGCGGCTTCCCAGGCCAAGGCAAAGCGGCGCCCCACGGTGAGCGCGGGATCGAGCAGCGCGGCAAGGTTCACCAGCGCGATGCGGTCGCGCACGGCGGCAAGCCCGGCGATCACGCGGGCCTGGTAATCGCCATAGGCCGGCTCGTGCTTGTCGAGATTGCGGGTGGATTTGGCCTCGCCCTTGGCGGTCATGAACAGCTTGGCAAAGTCGTCCAGTCCGGCGAGGCGCGCCTGCGGGTTGGCCGCCAGCCAATCGCCCATCATGTTGGCGGCATCGATGCCGGTTTTCGTGCCCCAGGCGGCATTGGCCGCCATGCAGCGGCGGACGGAGCCGACATCGAACGCGTCATCGGCGCAAAGCTCGGCCACGCCGCTGCCGTCCTCGTCGGCGGGCAGGCCCAGCAACTGGTTGATGCGCGGGCGCAGCGGCGGGCGCCAGGCGCCGGGCTCCTGCCACAGGTCTATCGCCTTGGCACAGCGTAGCAGGAAGCCGATGACCGCGCCTTGGTCCATGCGCAGCGCCATGTCGGCCAGGGCATCGAGCAGGCGTTCCTCGCCGCTTTCTTCCGCCTCCACCAGCATCTGCGCCAGAACTTCGCGCACCAGCAGTTCGCGGTCGCGGTCTTCCATCGCGCGGGTGCCGGGCAGAAGGCCGGATTCCACCGGAAAGGCCGACAGCAGCCATTGCGAAAAGGCGTGGATCGTCTCGATCCGCAGGCCCCCGCCCGGGCAATCGAGCACTGCGGCAAAGCGGCTGCGCGCCCGCTCCAGCGTTTCGGGCCGGCCGTCGGCGCCGATCGCCTCCAGTTCGCGGAACAGCGCCAGATCATCGAGCCGCACCCAGCGCGCCAAGACATCGTTGACGCGGGTGGCCATTTCCGCAGCGCCCGCCTTGGTAAAGGTCAGGCAAAGGATGTTTTCCGGCTCCACCCCGTCCTGTAACAAGAGCCGCAGCACGCGTGCCGAGAGCACCTGGGTCTTGCCGGTGCCGGCCGAAGCGCTGAGCCACACCGTGCGGTGCGGCGCCACGGCGCGGGCCTGGTTGCCTTGCAGGGGATAGACCTTGCTCACTCGGCGTTCCCTCCCCGGCCCTGCCATTCTTCCAGCCGCATCAACTGGTCATAGTCGGCATAGCTGGGCAGATCAGGGTTCAGCCGCGCGACGAAAGGCTCGTTGCCCAAAATCCAGCGAGCAATCGCCTCGGCCAGGAAGCGGCGGGTTTCGGGCAGGAAATCCTCGCGCGGGATGCCCGATTTCTTGCGCCCCTCCAGGATCGGCTCCTCGCAATAGCCAAAGCCGCGCTCGCGGTTGCGCGCCAGGGACCAGTATTCGAATCTGGTCGGCTCGCCCTCCACGCTCACGCGGCCCTGCTTGTCCTTGAAGCCACCCGCTTGCGCGATCAGGCCGATCAGCCCCAGTTGCAGGGCAAAGCCTTCCTGCACCATGCGCCCCGATGGCGGCGTGCCGGTCTTGTAATCGACCACGGCCAGCGTGCCATCGGGCAAGCGGTCGATCCGGTCGGCGCGGCCGAAAATGCGGATGCCATCGACGGTGGTATCGCCCCAGCATTCGAACGCGGCGACCGCGCGGCCTTCGCCCAGCAGGCGCTCCTGCTCGTCCTCGATCCAGGCCAGCGCGGCGGTCAGGCGCGGACGCCACAGGCTGCGCATGAACGGGTGCGCGCTCATTTCGGCCAGCTTGCGCTCGGCCAGCGGCACCAGTTCACCCGGCGGCGCGCCGGCCTGGTGCCACTCTTCCAGAATGGCGTGCACCGCCGTGCCGCGCCACGCAGGGGTGGGATCGGCGTCGCGTGGGTCCAGGCTTTTGAGGCCCAGGATGGCGGAGGCATAGAACTGAAAGGGGTCTGACCGCAGGCGGTCGAGCGCGGTCACGGCAATGTCCACCCGGCGCTGCTGCGGCGATGGCATCGGCCGCGGGCGTGGATAGGCGGGCGCCTGGGGCGCGGCGTCGAGCGCCTGGGCCAGGTTCACCGCCTCGCGCTCCCACGCCACGCCCTCTTCGCCCAGCATCGCGCGGATGCGCAACAGAAAGCGCGAGGGGATCGCCGGCCCCGCCGCATCACGCTCGGCAAAGCTCAAGACCACTTCGGGCGCGCCGAGCATCGCGGCCAGGTCGTGCGCAGCCAGACCAATGCGGAAATCGGCGCCGGGAATGCCCAATGTGCGCAAGACCGCTGGCGCCAGCAGCGGATCGGGTGCAGGCGCGGCGGGCCATGTCCCCTCGGTCATGCCGGCGCAGATCACCAGGTCCGCCCGGCTCATCCGCGCTTCGAGCAGGCCATAGATCGCCAGGCGCGGATGGCCACCATAAGGCGGGCGCACCGAAACCTCGTCCATCGCGTCGCGCAGCAGGGCGGGCACTTGCGCAGAATCGACCGGCAACCCGCCTGTCTGCTCTCCGGCCTGCGCCGCCGCATCGCGCCATTGTTCCACGAACTGCGCCAGGCAGCGGCCATCGGCATTGGCCCAGAGTGCGGGCCCACACAACGCCTCGGCCATCTCGGCCAGCAAAGTGAGCGTGGCGGCCAGCGGCAGGGCATCGTGCCCGGCCAGCAGCGGCGCCAGCAACAGTTCCACCTCGTCCCACCAGGCGGAAAGGCCAGGAAAACGTTTCTCTTTCGCACGCACCGCATCGCGGATCGGCTCCAGCCCAGGCCCCGGTCGCGGCCCGCGCAGCACGAAATCAAGCTGGCGCACGCGTTCCAGCCAGCCCGCGCGCGGCTCCCCCGCCATGACCAGCGGATGGCCCAACAGCGCCAGCAGCGCAACCGGCGCCGCGCGTTCGGCCCAGGCCTGCGCGAGTTGCAGCAGCAGGCGCCCGGCCACGGTCTGCGGCAGCGGGCGGCCGGCGGTATCGTCTGCCGCAATGTTCCAGCGGCCGAGATGCGCAATCACGCGCTGCGCCAGGGCGCGATCGGGCGTGACCACCGCCACGCGCCGCTCCGGCACGGCCAGCCCTTCGCGCACCAGCACGGCAATCGCCTGCGCCTCTTCTTCAGGATGCGCGCTGTGCATCAGGCGCACGCCGGCAAGACGCCGGTCCGCCGCCGGCAACTTGACCCAGGCGGTGCTCGCCTCGGGCGGCAGGAACAGATTGGAAATCGCCCGACTGCGCGCCGGGGGGGCCGCTGCAATCCCGGCGCGATGCCACGGCCGCACTTCCTCGCGCGCCAGGCCCATGCGGTGCAGCAACAGCTTCAAGTGATACTGCGGATGGGTGACCTGGTCGCCCCGGCCGAACGGCGGGCCGCCCGGCTCCTCGCTGGCACCGGCCTGGCCCAGCGCGTCCCACACCTCGCTTTCCAGCGCCAGATCGAGATCGGGCAGCACCACCGCGCCTTGCGGCAGATCGGCTACGGTGCGCAGCAAGCGCGCGATCGCCGGCGCGGCGGAGGTCACGCCAGCGGCAATCACGGGGCCGGGCGGCGGATTGGCACGCCAGCTCTGCGCGGCATGGGCCAGCAGCAGGTTGCGGCGCACCGGGGCATCCACCTGCTCGCGCTCGTCCAGTTCGAACTGCCAGCGCACCTGCACCCGGGCGAACAGGCGCAGGCTGTCCTGCCAGTGCTCGGCCAGTTCGGGCAGCATGTCGATGGTCAACAACTGCTCGGGCGCCACTTCCTCGGCCGCCAGGCGATCGAGCGATTGGGCCAGGCTGCGCGCCTGGCGCAGCAGGCCGGCCTCGCCCCGCTCGATCCCTTGCGCAGCCAATTCCTCGCGCAATATCTCTGCAATCCGCAACAGCCGCAACACGGGATCGCAGGCCGGCGGCGCCACTGCCCCGCCGCCCAGCGGATCGAGCAGTGCGCCCAGCGTCTCGTCCAGATCGAGATCGCCCACCACCGCCATGCGCGGCAGCAGCAAGCCGCCGCCCGACGCGCGAATGAACGCCTCGGTCAGGCCACGCACCGCACGCTGGCTGGGCAACAGCAGTGTCAGCCGCGCCAATCCGAACGTGTCCTCGCGATAGCGAGGGATGAGCCCGGCCACCAGCGCGTCGGCAAAGCCCCGGTGTGCGGCGATGCTGTAAACGCTGGGCCGGGTCTTCGCGGTCATCCGATGCTGGCCATCAGAAATGCGTCAACGCTTCTTGCGTCGGCGCGATCATCTCGGGCGCCCCCACTTCATACCACAGGCCGGTGTGCGGCAAGCCATAGAGCCGCCCTTCGGCAATCGCACGGTCCCACAGGCGGCCGGTGGAAAAGCTGCCTTCGGGCGCATCGCGCAGCAGGCGCTGCGACACGATCTGGATGCCGGTGAAGATATAGGGCGCGACGCGCGCGGGCTTGCGGCGGGAGATCACGCCCATCTGGTCGATGTGGAAATCGCCCATGCCGGTGTAGTTGAACGCCTGGGCATGGCTGACCAGCAGCAGCAGCGCGTCCATCCGGCTCTCGTCCCAGAAATCGCTGAGCGCGGCAAAGGCGTTGCGCGGGCCGTCGAGCCAGATGTTGTCGCTGTTGAGGCAGAAGAAGGTGTCACGGTCGATCAGCGGCAGCGCGTTGACCAGCCCGCCCCCGGTTTCCAGCAGCGTCTCGCGCTCGTCGGAAACTTGCACCTTGGGCACCTCGCGCGCCAGGACATGGGCTTCCAGCTGGTCCGCCAGGTAATGCACGTTGACCACGGCGCGGGTCACGCCGGCTTCGGCCAGCTTGTCGAGCGCGTGGTCGATCAACGCCTTGCCCGCCACGCGCACCAGCGGCTTGGGCCGGGTAACGGTGAGCGGGCGCATGCGCTTGCCGATCCCGGCGGCCAGCACCATCGCGGTGTCGGACACCAGCGGTTTGCGGGGATCGCGGCTCATACGGCAAAGCTCCCGCCCAGGCGCCCGGCCGGATCGCGCAAGTCGGCCGGAATATTGGCATCGAACCACGCCGCCACTGGGGCGAGCGCGGGATGCGCCAGATCGCGTTCCAGCATGGCCCACACGCGCGGGATATAATCGAGATAGCGCGGCTTGCCGTCGCGCTTCCACAGGCGCACGAAAATGCCCACGATCTTGGTGTTGCGCTGCGCACCCAGCCGCGCATAGTCGGCCAGGAAATCGCCCTGCGGTTGCGCCTTGTGCACATAGTAATCGAACATGCGCGCTTCCAGTTCGGGCGAAACCTCGCGCCGCGCGTCCTGCAACAAGGAAACGAGGTCATAGGCCGGATGCCCGGTCAACGCGTCCTGGAAATCGAGCAGGCCCTGCGCATCCAGCCCGCCCAGCAGCATGATGTTTTCCGCGTGATAATCGCGCAGCACGGTCACCCCCGGGCGCTGCGCCGGCAGAAGCGGCGCCAGCACTTGTTCCCACGCCGCCTGCCAGCCCGCGCCATCGACATAGAGGCCGCGCGCCGGGCAGAACCAATCGATGAACAGGCGCACTTCGCGCAAGTATTCGGCCATGCCATAGGCGGTGAACGGCCCGGCGGGCAGCTTGGCCAGTTGCACCAGCGTGTCGATTGCCGCGCGATAGACGGTGTCTTCGTCCTGCGGCCAGGCATCGACATATTCGCGCATGCGCGTGTCGCCAAAGTCTTCCAGCAAGACCCAGCCCTCGCCCGCTTCCTCCGCCAGGATCTGCGGCGCGCGCAGGCCATTGCCGTCGAGCCAGCGGGCGGCGCGCAGGAATGGCTGCGGGTCTTCCTGCGGCGGCGGCGCGTGCATCAGCATGGCGGCCTGGTCGCCACGCCGCACGCGGAAATAGCGGCGGAACGAGGCATCGCCCGGCAAGGGTTCGATTTGGGCGCCTGCCCAGCCCGCACGGGCCAGGAACGCATCGATTCCGGCAGGAAGATTGCTGGTCATGGCAGCCGCTCTAACCATCCCTTGCCGGGCAAGACAATGGCCTGCCGCCCGTTTTCCGCGATTTCCAGGCGCAGCGTCAGGCAATCGGCCTCGTGCCCGAAACCGCCGGCATGATCGGGCCATTCGGCGATCAGCACCGCGCCATGGCGATAATCGTCCAGCCCGATTTCCTCGGCCTCTGCCGGGTCTTCCAGGCGATAGAAATCAGCGTGGACCACGGGCAGGCGAACCGCTGGCGGATCATAGGTTTCGATGATGGTGAAGCTGGGCGATGGCACCTCGCCCTCGTGCCCCAGCGCACGCAGGAGTTCGCGCGCCAGTGTGGTCTTGCCCACGCCCAGCGTGCCTTCCAAGGCCAGCACGTCTCCGGGGCGCAATCGCGCGGCGATGCGGGTGGCCAGGGCCTGGGTGGCGGCAATGTCGGGAAGCGGAATGGTGGTCATCGGGCGTGGCGATAAAGAGAAGCGGGCCCCCGGATCAAGTCCGCAGGTGGCGAAGAAATCAAGGCAAAGTCACGATGGCGCTGGTGCCGGCGCCGGGTTCGGACAGCAATTCGAACTGGCCGCCATGCGCGTCGATCAACTGGCGCACCAGCGGCAGGCCCAGGCCCTGGCGCCGTTCGGCCGTGCGGCCATCGGCAGCCATTTTCAGCCCTTCCATCGCCCGGGCGAGCGCGGCGGCATCCATGCCCCGGCCGTTGTCGGAAATCACCACGCGCAGATCGTGCGCGCGCCGGGTGCATTCGACCAGGATGCGCCCGCCGGTGGGCGTGGCGGCAATGGCATTGTCGATCAACTGCCCGAAAACGCGGCGCAACCGGCGCACGTCCCCGGTCACTTTGCCCACCGCCTGGCTGCCACGCAGATCGAGCGCCAGACCCGCCGCACTGATCTTGTCCGCCCGCTCGCGCACCACGTCGGCCAGCAGGGGGAACACGTCCACCGGGTCGCGCGCCAGCGGCAGCATGCCCGCCTCGCTTTGCGAGAGGTCGAGCACGTTCTCGATCTGCTCGCCCAGCCGCTCCACCGAGGAGAGGATCGCCGCAACATAATCGCGCGCCTGCGGGGTCAATTCCCCGGCCAACCCGCTTTGCAGCATTTCGGCAAAGCCGCCGATGGAATTGAGCGGATTGCGGAATTCATAGCTCATGTTGGCGATGAACCGCGTCTTCACCGCGTCTGCCTCGATCAGGGCAGCATTGCGTTCGCGCAGCGCGGACTCGGCCTTTTGCGAATCCGTGATGTCCAGCACCGTCAACAGGCCATTGCCATCGGGCAGCGGCACACCGGCAAATTCCAGATGGCGCCCATCGGCCAGCGCCAGGCGCCCGCTGGTCTGCTTGCGCTCCAGCGTGGCAGCCTGGATCACCTGCCCGATCGTGCCCACTTGCGCGGGCCGCTTGAGCGATCCGGCCAGCCGCGTGAGCAGCAGGTCGGCGCGCGGATGGGTGCCGAGGAATTCCTCGTCCAGTCCCCAATCGTGGGTGAAGCGGCGGTTCCACAATTGCAGGCGGCTGTCCGGCCCGAACACGGCGAGCGATTCGAACAGGTTGTCGAACGTGGCGGTGCGCGTGCGCAGCAGGGTGTCGCGTGTGGCCGAAAGCTGCAACTGCTCGGTCTGATCTTCGAAGATCAGCAGCAGCCCGCCATCTGGCATCGGCTGGCCCACCACGCGCAGATGCGTGCCATCGTGCAGGTGCCAGGGTTCCTCGCGCGGTTCGCGCGCCATGAACCAAGCCTGCCTCTCGCGCCGCCATTCCGGAAAATCGCGCACTTCTGGCAGTTTGCCGCCATCTCGCAGGCGGTCGAGCACGCGGTCGAAGGGCGGCGTGTCGTTCACCCAGTTCGGGCTGATGCCAAAGATGCGCAGGAACGGCTGGTTGGCAAAGACGAGATTTCGGCCCGCATCGAACTGCGCGATCGCGGCCGAGAGCGTATCGAGCATTTGCCGCTGGGCATCGCGGAAACGGCGGAACTGGCGGGTCAATTCCTCCATCTGCTCGATATCCACGGCATAGCCGGCCACACCCTCGCCCGCGATGGGCAAGTCGCTGACGCGCAGGGTGCGGCGCTGGCCGTTGACCGTGGCGGAAACCACGCGCTCGGTCGGACGGCGCTGGGCAAAGACATCGGCGGCGATGTGCGCGGCGCTCAGGCCCTCCACCGGCTCGACCAGTTCGATGCCGTTGTCCACCACTTCGGCCGCGCTGGCCGCGCCTACCGCGCGGACATAGGCGGTGTTGACCAAGCGCAGGCGCATGGCCGCGTCGCGAAACCACATCGGCAGGGGCGCAGCCTCGATCAGACCGGCCAGGCCCGAAAAATCGGCATGGGCCTGCTCCGCCTCGGCCCGCAGCGCGCGGATTTCCGCAACGCTTTCGGTTGCGTCGAAGAACCACAGCAGGGCTGCACCGCCCGGCGCGATCTGCGGATCGGCCAGGCTGCCGCGCACGGTCAGCGCGGTCACGCCCCCGCGCGGCACCACCGAGAGCGACAGCGGCGCGCCGGTCTTCTGGGTATGGCGCACCGCCTCGGTCAGCGCGGCCAGGCTTTCGGGATCGAGCCCGCGCCCTTCGTCCCCGCCGTCCAACTCGGTCAGGTAACCCGGCATCGCGTCCAGGCCCATCCAGCCAGCCAGGCGCGAAGCCCCCTCGATCCGTCCATCGGCCCGCACCAGCAGGGGCAGTGCCGGCGCTTCATCGACCATGCGGGTCAGCTTGCGGGCCAGCCGCTCAGCGCCTTGCGCGCGGGCCATGCGTGCCCTTGCGGCCAACACCGCCCAGCCCGCGGCCAGAGTCCAGCCTGCCAGCAGCAGCGCCACGGCAACGGTCACGGCAACACCAGCGGGCGAATGGGACAGCATCGCCCCATGGCTAGGCCGCAACCGGCCGAAATACAACCGGGCAGCCCGTCAATTTCGCCCGATCCCGCGCAATCACCGCGCAGCAAAACGCCCTGCATCCACTGGGGATGCAGGGCGCTTGCAACCAAAACCGCAAATCGGCCGATCAGTAGCGATAGTGATCCGGCTTGAACGGACCCTGCGGGGTCACGCCGATGTAGCTCGCCTGCTTTTCGCTCAGCTTGGTCAGCTTCACGCCCAGCTTTTCCAGGTGCAGCGCGGCGACCTTTTCGTCCAGGTGCTTGGGCAGC
This sequence comes from Novosphingobium rhizosphaerae, assembly GCF_050920675.1. Taxonomy (NCBI): domain Bacteria; kingdom Pseudomonadati; phylum Pseudomonadota; class Alphaproteobacteria; order Sphingomonadales; family Sphingomonadaceae; genus Novosphingobium; species Novosphingobium rhizosphaerae. Next base: position 2,667,165 of record NZ_CP137861.1, on the reverse strand, counting down.
ACATAGACGTCGTTCTTGTACTGCTCGCTCTTGGTGAACAGCTCGATCTGGGCCAGCGTCTGGTTGGTGAAGCTGGCGCTCATCACGAAGCTGGGGTGGCCGGTGGCGCAGCCCAGGTTGACCAGGCGGCCCTTGGCCAGGATGATGATCTGCTTGCCATCGGGGAATTCGACCAGGTCGGTGCCCGGCTTCACTTCATTCCACTTGTAGTTCGACAGGGCCGAAATCTGGATTTCGCTGTCGAAGTGGCCGATGTTGCACACGATGCTCATCGGCTTCATCGCCTTCATGTGCTCGGCGGTGATCACGTCTTCGTTGCCGGTGGCGGTGACGAAGATGTCGGCGCGGGTGACGGCTTCTTCCATCGTCACCACTTCATAGCCTTCCATCGCCGCCTGCAGCGCGCAGATCGGATCGACTTCGGTGACCATAACGCGCGCGCCGCCGTTGCGCAGCGAGGCGGCCGAACCCTTGCCCACGTCGCCAAAGCCGGCGACGCAAGCCACCTTGCCGGCGAGCATGACGTCGGTGGCGCGGCGGATCGCGTCGACCAGCGATTCCTTGCAGCCATAGAGGTTGTCGAACTTCGACTTGGTGACGGAATCGTTCACGTTGATCGCCGGGAACGGCAGCTTGCCGTCCTTGGCGATCTGGTACAGGCGGTGCACGCCGGTGGTGGTTTCTTCCGAAACGCCCTTGATGGCCTTGACGCTCTGCGTCAGGTAGCCGGGCTTTGCCTTGAGGAAGGCCTTGAGCGCGCGGCAGAATTCGATTTCCTCGGCGTTGCTGGGCTCGAACAGGTCTTCGCCCGCTTCCACGCGCGCGCCCCACAGCGCAAACATCGTGGCGTCGCCGCCATCGTCCAGGATCAGGTTGGCGGTGTCATCGCCCCAGTCGAAGATGCGGCCCACATAGTCCCAGTAATCGGCCAGGCTTTCGCCCTTCACGGCGAACACCGGAATGCCGGCAGCGGCGATCGCGGCAGCAGCGTGGTCCTGCGTCGAAAAGATGTTGCAGGTAGCCCAGCGCACGTCGGCACCCAGGGCAACCAGCGTCTCGATCAGCACGGCGGTCTGGATCGTCATGTGCAGCGAGCCGGTGATGCGCGCGCCCTTCAGGGGCTGCGCCGCGCCGAATTCCTGGCGCAGGGCCATCAGGCCGGGCATCTCGGTTTCGGCAATGGCGATTTCCGCACGACCGAAATCGGCCAGGCCGAGATCGGCGATGACATAGTCCTTGTTCGCTTCGAGCGCGCTGGCCACGAGGCATCTCCGTATAAATGGGCGTTTTCACGCAAAAGACCCGCCAGGAGGCAGGCCGCTGATGGGCCGCTCTTAGCGGGTCCCTGTGCGCAGGGCAACGTTAATATAAAGATGTCTTTATATCGGCATTTCTACCGAGTGCCGCTTATCGATTGCCGGGGATCGCCACCGGCGCGGCAGCGGCCACGGCCACGCCGGCACCGGGGCACCCGCCATCCTCCAGTTCCGGGCCGACCAGCACATCGGCCGCATGGTCAAGCTCTTCATCCGGGCCATTGGCCAGCGCGGCGGCAACCAGTTTGAGTTCATGGCAGCCATACGTGCGGCGGATGCCATAGTGGTTGGCCATGCGCACGCTGGCATGATCGAGCGCGTCCATCGCCGCAAGCGGCCCCAGGCGCGCAGAAAACTCGTCGAGAATGCGGTGGTTGGCGCCGCCCAGATAGGCGCGATGGCGCGACAGGAAGCGATCGTATTCGGCACGATAATCGTCGGCGCCGGTGCGGCATTGCAAAGACCCGACCATCAACATGACATCGAGCTGGCGCAGCCCCGCTGCGGGCATCGTCCGCTCGGTCCAGCAGGCACCGGCGTGAGCCGGGGCGACAAAGGCGGCAATCTGGGCGGCCAACGCCAACGCGGCGCAGCACCCCTTGGCGAGATACCTCATGGTCCCCACTCCTTGGGTATGCGCACACCATTTGCCCATACGCAGATCTGACAGGCAGACTTTACCCGGCCTTCAACAGGCGCGGTAAAGCGAAATTCACCACGCCCTAAAATTCACCGGTCTTGCCGTGCGCGGCGGTTGCACGGCCCTGCCCGCCCCCTATATCCCGCGTGGCTGCCGCGCCCTGATGGCGCGCGCGACATGAAAGGAACTTGGGGATGACGATCACGGTTGGCGAAACCCTGCCCGATGTGAAGCTGGTCAAGGCCACGCAGGACGGCCCCGAAGCGGTTCAGGCCGCAGACTATTTCAAGGGCAAGCGCGTCGCGCTGTTCTCGGTGCCGGGCGCCTTCACGCCCACCTGCTCGGCCCGCCACCTGCCTGGCTATGTCGACAAAGCGGAAGAACTCAAGGCCAAGGGCATCGACGAGATCGCCTGCACCGCGGTCAACGATCCCTTCGTGATGAAGGCCTGGGGCCAGGCGTCCGGTTCGCCCGACGTGACCATGCTGGCCGATGGCAACGGCGATTTCGCCAAGGCGCTGGGTCTTACCCTGGATGGCACCGGCTTTGGCCTGGGCCTGCGTGGCCAGCGCTTTGCCGCCGTCATCAACGATGGCGTGGTCGAACAACTCCACGTCGAAGCGCCGGGCGATTTCAAGGTCAGCTCGGCCGAATACCTGCTCGAACAGCTTTGATCCAAAGCGTACCGGCCCTTCGCCATGCGAGGGGCCGGCGCCAAGGCGGGCGTCAATAGCCCATCAGGCTCATCACTTCCTTGCGGCTGCGCGAATCTGCCAGGAAGCAGCCCAGCAGCCGGCTCGTCACCATGCCCACGCCCGGCGTGCGCACGCCGCGCCCGGTCATGCAACCATGCTGCGCCTCGATCACCACGGCCACGCCCTGGGGATGGAGATGGTCCCAGATGCACTGCGCCACTTCGGCGGTCAGCCGCTCCTGGATCTGCAAGCGGCGGGCATAGCCGTGCAGCACCCGCGCCAGCTTGGAAATGCCCACCACGCGGTTCTGCGGCAGATAGGCGATCGAAGCCTTGCCAGTGATAGGCGCCATGTGGTGTTCGCAGTGCGACTGGAACGGAATGTCCTTGAGCACCACGATCTCGTCATAGCCGCCCACTTCCGAAAAAGTGCGCGTCAGGTGCACCGACGGGTCTTCGGTATAGCCCTGGCAATATTCCAGCCAGGCGCGCGCCACGCGCTTGGGCGTGTCGATCAGCCCTTCGCGCGTGGGATCATCCCCTGCCCATTCGATCAGCGTGCGGATGGCCGCTTGCACGTGGGGCGGCACCGGCACTTTGCCGCGCGCGGTGTCTTCGTCGTCCCCATGGTCGTGGCCGCAGCCGGGCAGGTTGGTCATGGTCGTGCTATCCTCAATTCGTGGCCAGCCCTGGTTCGCCCAGGCCTCAACGCTTTGCCGCGCCGCCGTGCCGCGCCCGAAAATGCGCCAGCCGCCTGCCCAGGCCGCCGCGCCACAGGCGCCCGCGGCGGTAGAACGCCAGCATCTCCTCGGGCCGCTCGGGATCGAGCGCTTCGGAATCGGCCAGGGCCAGTTCGGCCTCGGTCAATGGCCGGGGCGCGAAAGGCCGCAAGTGCCGCCCGCCTCCCTTGGCCGACTCAACCGCCAGCGCGGCCATCCCGCCAGCATCGGCCAAGGCCGCCGCTACCCGCTCTATCGCCAGTCCGCAATGCTCTGCCAACAACGAATGCCGCAGCGCGCGGATGGCGGGCTGGGCGTGGGCGTTGCCGGGCCGCGCAGCATCGATGAACACGTCGCACTCGCTGTCCAGCCCCAGCGAGCGATTGTTCATGTTGGCCGAACCGATGCGCAGCACGGTGTCATCCACGATCATCAGCTTGGCATGCACGTAGATCGGCGAGCCACCCTTGGTGAACGGGTGCCAGATCGAAAAGCGGTCTGCCACGTCATGGCTTTTCACCGCTTCGAACAGCGTCACCCGCGCCAGGTCCATCGCCGCCTGTTCCAGCCATCCGTCCGAGGCCTGGGGCATGACCAGCACCACTTCGGGCGGCTCGGGCGCTTCCAGCCGCGCGGCCAGCGCCTCGGCTACCCGGCGCGAGGCGAAGTACTGGTTTTCGATGTAGATGAACTGGCGTGCCGCGGCGATCTGGCGGCAGAACAGCGCCTCGACCTCGCGCACCTCGGCAATGTTGCCATAGGGAGACCGCGTGCGGGCGATGCCCACTTCCACATCGGTGAACTGCGCGATGATGCCGTTGGGCCATGCGCTTTCTGCCTGGGGCGCACATGGCTCCAGCGCACGCCCACCGGCCTGGTGCCAGCGCGTGCGCCCGAATTCGCCGAGCGTGGCGGCCACCGGCCCTTCCAACAGCATGGTGCAATCGTGCCAGGGGCCATAGGGCTTGCCGCCCGGCCGCCGCCGCCGGGGATCATTGTCGAGATGGGCGCGCGTGTCCCAGCGATCGCCGGCCATGTCGATCCCGCCGCACACGGCAAAGCGATCATCGATGACGGCGATCTTTTGATGGTGGCTGCAACCCAGCGGATGGGCGGAATCCAGCTTGTAGCCGATGCGCGGATGGCGCCACCAGCGGATCAGGTCGAACACCATCGATCCACGCAGCAAGGCCTTGAGCGCGCCGAAATTCCATTTCAGCACCAGGACTTCCAACCCCTTGCGGCGGTTGGCCAGCCACACCACGAAGGCGCCCAGCCGGGCCGGCGCCACGCGCTTGCGCGGCAGGTTCCACCAGCGCCGCCCATCGCCGATCAGGATACGGGTGTCGAAATCCCAGCCGATCAGGTGGATACGCTGGCGCGCTGCCAGCATCGCATCGCGCATCAGGGCAAAGTAATCCGCCGCGTCGACCACCGCATGGGCTCGCGTGGCACGGGCATAGCGCCAGACGCCCTCCTCCACGCTACCTTCCCCCTTGCCCTCCCCATCGGCCATATCGGCGGGAATGGACTGTGGCGTGCCGGGCGCGGGATCGCTTGGCCCCTCTGATGCATTCATACCGGCGCAAACGCCGGGAGGCCCCACTGGTTCCGCAGTGCGAAAATGATTGTTGCAGCGCTCTTTTCGGGGTCTGAACCTATTGGTTCGGCACGGCTTCCTGGCGCGGAATGACCAGTTCGTCGGGATGCGCAACGTTGAGGTCCGACCGCAGCAGTTCGCCCACCAGGTCAGGATCGGCGTGGCGCGGATCGAGCAGGTTGACGCGGTTTTGCAGGCGATCGCGCTCGGCCGTCAATTGCGCCACTTCGTGCTGGCGCTGTTCCAGCACGTGGGCATTCTCGCTCCACGCCAGCAGGCCGCTCGGTCCCGCCACCGCCCAGGCACCCATCAACAGCAGCGCCACCAGAGCCAGGGACTCCGTCACGCTGTTGCGGGGCAACTTGAGATTGGGGCGACGCCGCTTCATGATCCAAGGAGAATCACATTTGTCGGCCCATTGCAAGCGCGGTGCGGCAGAAAAACCGCAGAAATGCGGGCAATTCGGCCAATACGTATGATCCCTGCGCCAGGCCGTTGGCAGAGGGCGCGTTAACCACCACAGCGGCCGTGGCGCCTGCCGATCGCGCGCCACTGCGTAGCAATGCGTTGGAAAATTTCGCGAGACATTAACCGGTCGGCAGCACTTGCCGATGCATGATCGAGCCGGGGTGTGGTGCGTGGATGCGCCACGGCAACGGAAGGTTCGGGTTTCGATCATGCGTTTCGGGTGGTTGCGTCAACGCTTGGGACTCCTTCGCGGCCAAGGCCACAAACGCCGTGCGCCGGGTTTCCTCGGCCGCCTGGCCGCCGATCGCGCCGGCAATGCCTTGGCGATCGTGACGCTCACGGCGTTCATGGTGATCACGCTGGCGGGCCTGGGCACCGACATGGCGCGCGCCTATCTCACCAAGACCAGCCTGCAAAACGCCTGCGACGCCGGCGTGCTGGCCGGGCGCAAGGCCATGGCGGCTTCGGGAACCTATGGTTCGACCGAGCAGGCCAAGGCCAACAAGATGTTCAATTTCAATATCAACGAAAACGCCACCGACAGCTCGACTGCCGTTTTCACCAGCACGGCTGACACCACCGGCCACGTCACGGCCACAGCCAGCACGACGATGCCCACCACGCTGATGAAGCTGATGGGCTATACCAGCATCCCGCTGTCCGTGCAGTGCAGCGCCGAATTGCAGATGGCCAACGCCGACGTCATGTTCGTGCTCGACACGACGGGTTCGATGGCCTGCAACACCTCGGGCAGCAATTGCGTCAGCGGCTCGGATTCCAAGATCGTGGGCCTGCGCAACGCGATCAAGTCGTTCTACACGACCGTCGCCACCGCCGTGACCGACAAGACCAACACGCGCATCCGCTTCGGCTTCGTGCCCTATGCCATGACGGTCAACGCATCGAACCTGCTGACATCCGGCGCCATGCCAAGCAGCTATTTCGTCGACAGTTCGCCCTATATCACCAAGCTGGTGCAGTTCAGCACGTCGCCCACGTACATCGGTACCACCGGGTCACCCACGGTAACGACCGAGACTTACGGCTCCAACATCACGTCGGCCAACTGCACCAATTATGGCAGCAACACTTATCCCAGCGGTTCGGCGGGTTCGCCGGTGACCAGCGGGACCCCGCCGTCGAATGTGACGACGACGACCTATTCCTCTAACTCGTGGACGAAAAAGTCGGGCAGCGGCACGTCCGCCCTTGGCACCTGCGTGCGCAACAAGTCGGTCACGACCACCACGTACCAGACGCGCTATCTCGCCACGTCCTATCGCTACACGCAAAGCACGGTCAACGTGTCGGCCTTCAAGGGTTTTGGCGCCACCGCGCTGGCCACGGGGATCACGCTCTACACCGGCAGCAACCCGTCGAGCGCCAGCTACGTTTCGGTCCAGCCGTCGTCTTCCAATCCGTACTACAACCTGCGCGACCTGGCCACGGGCACCTCGGCCACGGGCACGGTGGGCAATATCACCACCACGAACTACACGTGGAGCGGCTGCCTGGAAGAGCGCAACACCGTCAACCAGCTCTCGATGTCGCCCATTCCCAGCGGTGCCTATGACATGGACGTCACCAGTGCGCCCACCAACGATGCCACGCGGTGGAAGCCCTACCTGGAAAGCCTGGAATTCTATCTCAACGGCTATTCCATGCCGCTCAACACCTCGACGGCGATGTCCAACCAGACCGGCTATTGCCCCCAGCCGATGAGCCTGTTCACCACGGTCGATACCACCGCGCCCAACACTGTCCCCACTTGGCTCAACACGTACGTCAACAGCCTGGTGGCCAACGGCGGCACCTATCACGACATCGGCATGATCTGGGGCGCGCGGCTGGGCAATCCCAACGGCATCTTTGCCAGCAACGTCAACGCGGGCGATCTGCCCTCGGTCAGCCGCCACATCATCTTCATGACCGACGGCACGATGGAAAACTATCCGGCCAACTACACCGCCTGGGGCGTGACGCAGTATGATGGGCGTGACGCGCCGACGTCGACCACGGCTGCGAACCTGGTCAACTATCACAACAACCGCTTCCTCGCCGCCTGCACCCTTGCCAAGAGCATGGGCTACACCATCTGGGTGATCGGCTTTGGCCAGACTCTCACCACCCCGATGCAAAGCTGCGCCACCACCACCGACAAGGCGTTCTACGCCTCGAACACCACGACGCTGACCACCACGTTCCAGTACATCGCCGGCCAGGTGGCCGACTTGCGGTTGAACAAGTGATGCGGCGCGCGCTCGTGCATATGGCCCGCCGGTTGCGGCGCGATGCGCAAGGGGTAACGGCGCTGGAATTCGCCCTGGCCGCACCGCTGCTGCTGATGATCATGGCAGTGCTGATCGAACTGGGCATGTCCTATTATCTGCAGACGGTCCTGGTCGGCACGATCAACGCTGCCGGGCGCGCCTCGTCGATGCAAAGCGCGCAGACCACCTCCAGCACCATCGACAGCCAGGTGACCGCGCGCATCCACCATGTGATCCCCTGGGCCACGGTCGCATTCAACCGTGGAAACTACACCGATTTCACCAATGTCGGCCAACCGGAAGACTTCACCGACACCAACAAGAACGGGCAGTACGACCTGGGCGAATGCTTCAACGACGCCAATGGCAACGGCGTTTGGGATTCCGACATGGGCGCGACCGGCCTGGGCGGCGCCAACGACGTGGTCGTCTACACCGTCACCGTCAGCTACGCGCCGCTGTTCGGCTTTTCCTCGATGCTGGGCCTGCCATCCACGATGCATGCCAGTTCCAGCACGATCATGCGCAACCAGCCGTTCGCCACCCAAACCACCCGCACGGTCACCAAGATATGCTGAAGCGCCTGTCCCTCCGGCACATGCCCATCGGGCGCCTGCTGCAACGCCTGCGCCGCGATACCAGCGCGGTTACCGTGGTGGAACTGGGCGTCAGCCTGCCGTTCCTGATGGTCCTGTCGCTGGGATCGATGGAAATGGTCAATCTCGCGATCCTCCACGTGCGCCTCAACCAGTTGGCGATCGCGGTGGCCGACAACGCGTCGCGCGCCAAGCAATCGGTGGTTGGCGGCGCGCCGATGTTCCGCGAATACGATGTCAACCAGGTGTTCACCGGCGCCAGCATCTCGGTCGGCGATCTCGATTTCGCCGACAATGGCCGCGTGATCCTTTCCAGCCTGCAGACCAACAGTTCGGGCGGGCAATGGATCCAGTGGCAGCGCTGCTGGGGCAACACCGCCTATGTCTCGCGCTATGGCGTGCAAGGCACGGGCGCCACCGGCACCTCGTTTGCCGGCATGGGCCAGACCGGCCACGTCATTACCGTGGAAAGCCCCTATGCGATCATGTTCGTGGAGGTGGCATACAAATATCAGCCGCTGTTCTTCGGCACGATCTTCAAGACCACCGTCATCCGCAAGGAAGCGGCCATGTATGTCCGCGACGATCGCGACTTGACGAAGATCTACAACCCGGCGCCCACGGTCACGGCCGCAACCTGCTGAGCATTCAACTGCCGTCGGTGATCAGCGTGCCACCATCCACCACCAGCGTCTGCCCGGTGATGAAACCGGCTGCGGGCGATGCCAGGAACACCGCCGCGCCGGCCACTTCGGAAGCCGTCCCAGGGCGGCGCAGCGGGGTCATCTGCATCCGCCGCGCCATGAACGCTTGGTTTTCCAGCAGGGGGCGCGACAGTTCGGTGGCGATGAAGCCAGGGGCGATGGCGTTGCAGCGCAGCCCGTGCGGCCCCCATTCCACCGCCAGGTTGCGCGCCAGTTGCGATACCCCGGCCTTGGCCAGGGCATAGGCGCTGATCGCGCCATTGCCGCGCAGCGCCGAAAGGCTGGAAATCAGCACCAGGCTGCCGCCGGCGCGCAGATGCGGCCGCGCGGCGCGGGCCAGCACCACCTGGCTGCGCAAGTTGATCGCCATCACCCGGTCGTAATCGTCCATGGCGATATCGGCAAAACCACCGGGCCGCCCGGTGATCCCGGCGTTGCACACCACGATGTCCAACCCGCCATTGGGCGCGGCGGTGGCTTCCACCAAGCGCTCGATCGCAGCGGGATCGGTCACATCGCAGGGCACGCCGAGCATGCCCAGTTCCGCCGCCACGGCTCCAGTATCAGCAGCATCCTCGCTGGAAATCGTCACCCGCGCACCGGCCGCGATCATCGCCTCGGCAATGGCGCGGCCGATGCCACGGGTGGAGCCGGTCACCAGCCCCACCTTGCCATCCAGGCGGAACGGGTCGCTCACTCGCGCAGCGCTCACTTGTGCTCTGGCCGGTCTTCATCCAGCGGCTTGCCTTGGTGCAGATAGGCGGGCGCCTCGATCAGCACGAACGCGATGCGGCAAACCTTGTCGCTGGTGTTGCGCCACAGGTGGTTGGTGCCGCGCTGCACGATGATGCCGCCCTGGCGGATCGTGGTCTTGGCGCCATCATCCAGTTCCAGTTCGATCTCGCCGTCCAGCACGATGCCGTAGTCGATCGAATTGGTGCGGTGGAACGGGCTGGCCTGGCCCGGCAGCATATCGACGATGCGGATGACCGAGCCACCTTCCAGCGTGACCCCGGCTTCGCGCGCGCGGCCATCGGTCTCGTCGTTGTTGTCGGCCGGCACGGTCGCAGTGGTCCAGATCAACAGCATGGCCGCATCGCCCGACGGAATCATCTTCGTCGGGCTCACGTCCTCGCTCTTGAACACCGCGCGGCCGTTTTCGTCGTGCCCGGTCACCACGCGCTGCACGGCCGGCAAACCACTATCAGAGACCAGCCCGCTGTCGGAAATCACCTCGCTCATGCCTTCACCACTTTCTGTTCGATCACGCCAAACGGGCTGCGCCCATCGGGCAAACGCCCTTCCATGCGCACGCTATCGCCGAATTTCATGAAATCGGTGCGCGGCGCGCCTTCGTCCACGATCTCGATCCCGCGGCGTTCGGCGATGCACGACGAGCCCACTTCGCGGAAGTTTTCGTTCGATACGGTGCCCGAACCGATCACCGTGCCGGCCACCAGATCGCGCGTGGCCGCCGCATGGGCCACCAGTTCGTGGAAGCCGTGCCCCATCGGTGCGCCGTTCGCCGCGCCAAAGCGCTGGCCGTTCCAGTCGACCAGCAGATCGGCGCAGACCCTGCCATTGTGCCACGCCGTGCCCAGTTCGTCGGGCGTGACGGCAAAGGGCGCCATCGTGCAAGGCGGCTTGGCCTGGACCCAGCCGAACCCGGTCTTCATTTCGGGGCCGGCCAGCTTGCGCAGCGACCAGTCGTTGATCTGCACCACCAGCTTGATGTGTGCCATGGCATCGGCAGCGCTGGTGCCCATCGGCACCGCATCGACGATCACCCCGAACTCACCCTCGAAATCGATGCCGAATTCTTCGGAGGGGAAACGCACGTCTTGGTTCGGGCCATAGAACCAGTCCGATACGCCTTGGTACATCAACGGCTTGCCGGTTTTTTCCGGCACCACGCCCAAGACCTTGTCCATCAGGTCACCATGGCTGGCAAAGGCCGAGCCATCGAGCCACTGCCAGGCGCGCGGCAAGGGAGCAGCCAGGCGGGCGGGATCAAGCGCTTCGGGAAATTCCCCAATCGCGGCCAGGCGCGGCCCCACGCTGCCCCAATTTTCCAGCGCTTCCTGCAAAGTGGCCACGGGCGCTGGCGCAAAGCGCGCGCCATCGGGCGAAACCACCACCAGCACACCGTCGCGCTTGCCGGTTTGCGCGCTCGCATCGAGCGTTGCCAGACGCATGCCGTTCATTCTCCCAGATCGTCACAACCAGATTATGTCGGGCAGCGTGATGCCTTCCGCCCGCGCTTCGGGCAACGGCTTTGCGTCGATAGGCAGCTATCGACAAGATGCGATGGTCGCGCCCTGCCCCCCATGCCAAACCGCCGCAAAACGGCAGTGCCAGGGAGATTTCACACATGGCCCATCGGCCCACAATGCGTGCCGGCAGGCACCGGTGCGGCCTCAAGGCCCCGGTTGCGGGCCTGCCGCGCAAAGCCGTGCCTCCCGCCTGCCAAGCGCGCGCCGCGATCAAGGGAGCGGGCCGCATCCGCGATGCCGGCTGCACCCCAGACTGATTTTTCCAAAGGACAGACAACGATGTTCGAGCCTTTCCCCGGCAACTATGTGTGGAACCTGGCGACCAACCTGGCGCTGGTATGCGGCGGCAACCATGGCGAGATCGACGAGGCCTGCCGCCCGGTGCGCGAGGCCGCCAAGGCCGGGGCGGATGCCGGATCGGCGCTCTTGTTCGATAGCTGGATCGCCGTTGCCGACCAGGTCACGCACAATGCCGATGCCGATCTGGCCGAAGGTTTCACCCTTTCGGCCGGGGCCAAGTACTTGCGCGCGAGCGGTTACTACCTGGCTGCCGAACGCATGCAGAGCCGCGACTATGCCCCGCGCTGGGCCGCCTATGACAAGGGCCTGGACCTGTACCACAAGGGCAGCGCCTTGCGCGGGCTGCATGTCGACAAGGTCGAGATCCCCTACGAAGGCACCGCCTATACCGCGATCTTCGTGCACGACGGCAGCGGCACGCCCCGCCCCACGCTGGTTTCGGTCAACGGCCTCGATTCCATGAAGGAACAGGTCAACATGGCCGGCCATGGGCTGTCGAACCTGGAGCGCGGCATGAACACCCTGTTCGTGGACCAGCCCGGCACCGGCGAGGCGATCCGCAAGCGCAACCTGCCTGCCGTGTTCGACGCCGAACGCTGGGGCAGCCCGGCATTCGATTACCTGCTCACGCGCAGCGACGTGATCCATTCCAAGATCGGCATTTTCGGCCTCTCTTTCGGCGGCTATCACGCGCCGCGCATCGCCGCCAACGATCCCCGCTATGCGCTGTGCGCGGTGATGGGCGCCAACCACGTATGGGGCCAGCGCCAGCGCGAGCGCGTGAAGAACGAGGGCGAAAACCCTGTCCCGCACTATTGGGACCACGTGCAATGGGTCTTCGGCTTCGACGATCGCGACGCGTTCCTCGACTATGCCGACCAGATCACGCTTGATGGGCAGGTAGAGAAGATCAAGGTGCCGTTCCTGATCACCCATGGCGAAAACGACCGCCAGATCCCGGCGTTCAACGCGCAGCTTTCCTATGACCAGGCGGTCAACAGCCCCAAGCGCCACTTGCGCATGTTCACCAAGGCCGATTTCGAAGTGGAGCATTGCGGCGCCGACAACGGCACCGGCATGCGCGACTACATCGCCGATTGGTGCGCGCAGACGTTTGCTGAAATGGGCTGACGGCCATGGCTGATTTCACCTTTCACCACGGCGGCGTTTCCGTGCCCAGCCTGGACGAGGCGATCGCCTGGTATGGCCGCGTCCTGGGTTTCGAGCTTGAGCGCCGCTTCTATATCGAGGCGGCCCGCTCGCACGCCGCCATGGTGCGCAAGGGGCCGCTGCGGTTCGAGATTTTCGAAGTGGAAGGCGCCGCGCCGCTCCCCGAAGACCGCCGCCATCCCCCGCGTGACGTGAAAACCCACGGCAACAAGCACGTGGCCTTTCGCGTGCCCGATCTGGAGGTGTTTCTTGCGGAAATGGAACAGAAGGGCGCCGACGTGGCTTTCGTGGTGCGCGAGGCGTTCGGCAAGGGCTGCTTCATCCGCGATTGCGCGGGCAACCTGATCGAATTCGTGGAAGAAGCCGCAGACTGACGGGGGACTGGCGCGCAAGAGGCCTGGGCAAGCTCAGGGCGAACGGAACCGGAGAAAATCTCCATGCCCCGTTCGCCCTGAGCTTGTCGGAGGGCGGCAAGCGCCCTCCCCCAAATTCAGATCGCGTGCTCGTCGTCCTGGGTGATCTCGGCCAGCTTGCCGGTGACCGGCAACTTGCCCGGCTTGCTTTTGCGAAAGGGTTCGAAGCTCTTGCGGTCGGCGTCGAACTGCATGTCCCAGGGAATGTTGTCGCCACGGAAGATCGGCGGGGCATTGTTGGCCCACAGCAAGGAGCCGAAGCGGAAATCCCAGGCGCGCGGCACCCAGTTATCGTCGAGATAATCGGTATCGGCGTGGTATTCCGCCTCGCCCGCATGGCCGGGCATATCGCAATAGTAATAGATCGCGCTTGAGATGCGGTGGCGCGAGATGCCGCCGCTCGAATTCATCGACTGGTTCTTCCAGCCCTTCTTTTCCATCAGGTTGGCGCCCAGCATCACTTCGTCGATATCGTCCATGCCAAAGGCGATGTGCATGAACTTGAAGTGATCGGGGGCGATCGGCAGGTCGCAGTTCACCCAGAAGATCGAGTGATGCTCGAACGTGCCGGCGGCGCGGGCAAAGATGCCGGTGCCGCGCGTGTGGTCGACATAGCGGAAGCCCAGGTGGCGCTCGTAGAATTCGAAGCTGCCGACATAATCGGGCGAAAAGAACACCACGTGGTTGATGGTCTTGGGAATCGCCTTGTGGCGCCAGATGCGGTGCTGGTTGAAGCGCGGATAGCTGCTCGGCGTGTTGACCGGGCTGGCTTCGGAAACGACCGGCCGCTTGGCCCAGACGCGCAGGGCGATCGGCTGGCCATCCGGGCACACGCAATGCACGGTGCCATCCGCGTCGCGCGTTACCGCCACTTCACTCGCCAGGCTCGCCGCAATGCGCTCCAGGTTTTCCGGGGTATCCACGCCCCACACGGTTTCCTTCAGCCCGTCTCCCGGAAACGGATCGGGCGAAGGCAGGCGCGCATCGCCATGCGCCAGCACGATCAGGCGGCTGCCCGAAGGCAGGCGAAACACCACCTCCTGCGCGCTGGTGCTTTCCGCACTCAGGCCGAAATCGGCCCAGAACCGGGCGTGTTCGGCAACATCCGCCACCCCGAACACCACGCTTTCGACACCCAGAATTGTCATGGATTCTCCCCACATTTGAAGGGGAGTTATGATCGCGCGGGGCGCGGGGCGAAAACGCATTGCACAGGATGGTCGCTATCTGTTTTGCAGATGGGGCGCGCGCCCCGCCCCGGACGGGAGAGAAGGCCGGGGAAAGAGCGCGCGCGCCTTTGGGCAACCCGGATCAGACCGGTTCGGCCAGCTTCCGGCGAATGCGATCGGTCACTTCCACCGGATCGCCGGCCTGTTCGGGATGCATTTCCCATTCGCCCAGTTGGATCGACGAGGTGCCGACCAGCCTGGCCCGCTCGAAACGGCGGTCCATGAAGGCGCGCAGCGCCGCATCGGTATCCTTGCCGGCCAGTTCCTCGGCCAGCACGACCGCGTCTTCCACCGCCATGGCCGCGCCCTGGCCCAGGTGCGGCGTGGCCGAATGGGCCGCATCGCCGATCAACACCACGCGGCCCTTGTACCAGGGATCGGGCATGATGCAGGCTTCGAGCGGGCGATAGACCACCAGCTTGGGATCGGTGACATGCCGTGCCGCCTCGCCCAGCAGCCCGCCATAGCCGGCCAGCCGCTTGCGCAGTTCATCGGCCAGGGTTTCCGGCGCAAAGCGCGGATTGCCGCGTTCTTCCACCACCGCGAAGATGTACATTTCGGTGGGCGTAAGCGGGCAATAGCCGGCTTTGCCATTATAGCCGTTCCTGGGATCGCCGATATAGATGTCGGACCATTCGAGGCCGGCCGGGCGCGGCACGTTGTAGCGCCACACGCCCTGTCCGGTGTATTGCGGCCGGGCTTCGGGCCACAGCACCCCGCGCACCGCCGAATAGTTGCCATCGGCGCCGATGACCAGGTCATAGCGCCCCGTGCTGCCGTCGCTGAACGCCACGTCGACATGATCGCCGGCGTCCTCGATCGATGTGAACGTCACCCCCAGCTTAACCGGGATGCCCAGTTCGCGCACCTTGTCGGTCAAGACCCTGTGCAGCGCCGGGCGGGTGAGGCCGAGGTCCGACGGCAGGCCATCGACCGCGGTTTCACCCGGCAGTTCGGCCAGGACCACGCCCGTACTGTCGAGGAAGCGCGCGCCGCGATAGGCATAGCCGGCCTGCATCGCTGCCTCGCCCACGCCCAGGGCATTGAGCGCGCGAACGAAATTGGCCTGGACGATGATGCCCACGTGATAGACGCGCCAGTCCTTGTCGCGCTCTGCCACCTCTACCGCGATGCCGCGCTGGTGCAGGCCGATGGCGACGGCAAGACCCGCCACGCCGCCGCCGATCACGCAAATCTTCCGTGCTTGTGCCATGGTTCCCCTCTCCCTCATTCGGCCGCTTCGGCCAGGTTTTCGGCCGCCACCGGCTTGGGGTCGGCGGGCAGGTAACGCAGCTGTTCGGCCGTGGCATAGGCCACGTCCCAGCGCGGTTCGGCCATCAGCCACTGCGGCAGATCGTGCATGAAGATCAGCGTGCCAAAGGCGCCGTCCCACACCCGCACTTTCCAGCTGTCATCGACGCAATCGCAATCGGCGCCATATTCCATCTCCCCGCCCAGTTCGGGCACGCGCAGGTAGAGGAACGCCGCGCTGGTCAGGCGGTGGCGGCCCAGCCCCCATCCGCCCTCGAAGCGATAGCCCAGCCGATCGAGATGGTTCTTGCCCACCATCATCTCGTCGATGTCTTCCACTTCGAAATTGGCGTGGTGAAACTTCAGCGTGCCGTCAAAGCCTGGCATCCCGGCATGGGCATTGGCGATGAAGATGTTGTGATGTTCATAGGCGCCGTCGGCGCGCATATAGACGCCAAAGCCCTTCTGGACATCGGTGAGACGAAAGCCGAGCCGGTCGCGATAGTATTCCAGCGCTTCCTGCACATCGGAGAACGTCCACACGCAATGGTGGATGCGCTTGGGGCAGGCGCGGGCCAGCCACTTGCGCGGCTGGTTGAGCCGGCCGATGTGGCCCGGCGTGTTGGCCGGGCTGGGCGCGCCGAACACGGGGCGCGGCTGCCACGCTTGCAGGCCGATGGCCTGGCCGAACGGCGTGACGAAATGGACCACGCCCTGCGCATCCACGGCCAGTTCGTGGTCACGCGCCAGGTCGGCGGTCAGCGCGGCGAGCGCCTCTGGCGTATCCACGCTCCACACGCACTCGTGCACGCCGATGCCGGTCTGCACGCTGCCCTTGGGCAGATCAGGATGCCCCCGGCGCAAGAGATGCACTTGCGCCCCGTTGAGCACTTCGAACCGGGCACTATGGGCATCGGCCGCTTGTGGCTTCAATCCATAGTCTGCGAAAAAGCGGCTCGTGGCCTCAAGGTCATCGACCAGGAACACCAGCCGCCGAATTCCGGTAATCGCCATATCCGCACATCTCCCTTTGGTTCATGACCGGATGATGCGGAGGTGGCGCGGCGGGTTTGTTGATCCACCGCAATTCGATCGCATGGATTAAATCGACCGCTGGCATCACCAAAATCGATACCAGCGGCCGATCCATCATTTGCGGAACAGCAGGGTCAACAGGAACCAGATGGTGCGCGCATCGAGCAGCCTGAGCGCGGCGCGTGCTTCTGCCGGGGTCAGCTTGGCCACCATCGGCATGGCCCCGAAGATCTTGCCGCGAATGACCAGGGCATTGCCGTCGCGCTCGATCTTGCGCACGGTCATCAGCTCCTTGTCGCTAGCGTCGAGCACCCGCATTTGCGGCGGCTTCTTGGCGGCGTTCACTGCAGCATTCATTGCACGTCCCTCCCGCAAACCTTGTCGTAATCGATCCCCATGTCGTCCATCATCTGGATCGCCGTGGCGCGGCCGGCACCGAACACGCCGCCGCCCGGATGCATGAACGGCCCCACCAGATAGAGGCTTTCGATGCCCGGCACCCGGAAAGAGCCGAGGTCGGGTGTGGGCCGGTGCGCCACCGACTGGTACATGAACGGGGCGCAGCCATGGATGTCTCCCTTGACGAAGCTGGCCGGGCTGTCGCGCTCGTGATCGATCGGCGAACGGATCAGGCGACCGGTGATGTTGTCATCCGTCAGGTTGGAATAGAACTTGCGATATTGCGCCAGGGCCGCATCGGCGACTTCTTCCTTGCGCGCGTCCCAGGCGGCCGGGCCGCCATCGAACAAGTCATAGGGCGCAAAGTTGACGCCATAGAACACCCCTGCCCCGGCAGGCGCCCGGCTGAGATCGAAAATGGTGTTGTCGCCGCCGGCGATCAGGCGCGGCGCGGTCAAACCCCGGCGCAACTTGTCGTATTCCAGCAGCATGTCGCGGATGGTGTAGAAATCCATCAGCTCGGTCATCATCGCGTTGGTGTCGTTCCCAACCTTGAGCTTGAGCCGCTCCTTGAGCGTGAGATGCGTGAGATTGATCGAGAAGGTCGACTGCGTCACCCGCTCGGCGCGCTCCAGCACGGGTTCGGGGGTTTCGGCCACGAACTTGCGCAGCACATGCGGGTGGATCGCACCGATCACCCCGTCGCGCGCCATGAAGGTTTCGCCCTCGCTGGTTTCCAGGCCCACCGCCTTGCCCGAAGAGACCAGCACGCGCTTCACTTCCACGCTGCAGCGCACTTCGCCACCGAAATGCTCGATCGCGCGCACCAAGGCCTTGGAGAGCTGGCCCGATCCACCCTTGGGCATCGAACAGCCATAGGTGTGGATGATGCCCGGCATCAGGAACGCGCCCATCCCGGTGCCCAGTTCATCGGGCATCTGC
Organism: Novosphingobium rhizosphaerae; assembly: GCF_050920675.1. Lineage (NCBI taxonomy): Bacteria > Pseudomonadati > Pseudomonadota > Alphaproteobacteria > Sphingomonadales > Sphingomonadaceae > Novosphingobium > Novosphingobium rhizosphaerae. The sequence goes on along the minus strand of NZ_CP137861.1, from coordinate 2,649,146 downwards.
AGGTTCTCGGTGACCATGCGCACGATGTGGAGGCGCAATAGGTCGCTTTCGAAATACTGGTTGACCACGTCGAGCGCGCTGCGGCTCATCACATCGAGCAGGAATCGCCCTTCGTCGGACTGGTCCATCATCGCCACGAAGGCGCCCATCGGGAACGGCGGGGCATAAAGGCCGCCCATGAACATGGGCAGGGCTGCCATGCTGGCGCGGGCAAACTTGCGATAGGCCTCGGCATCGCGCGGGCTGAAGCTGGCGATTTCCTCGCAGGTGCGATCAAGATCCTTCCACGACCGCACGATCGTGCCATCTTCCCAGATCGAGGCGTGCGGCAGTTCGGGATAGATGTATTCAAGGCCGAACCGGCCGAGCAGGCCCAGTTCGTCTTCGCGCAGCATCGGATTGCCCTGGATCATGATGTGCACGTTGGAGTGCTCGTCATGCCAGAAGCCGGGCTGGATCAACTCACGCGTGGAAACGCCGCCGCCAAAGTGCGGCTTCCTTTCCAGCACCAGCACTTTCTTGCCGGCCTTGGCCATGTAGGCTGCGGCGGTCAGGCCATTATGCCCGCCGCCCATCACCACGATGTCGTATTGGCTCATGCGTGTTCTCCCGAAAAGAAGGCACGGAAACCGGCCAGGCCGGGCACGTGGCTGGCGCCACCACCATCGGCCACCAGCACCTGTCCCGTGATGTTGCGCGCCGCATCGCTCGCCAGGAACGCCACCGCCTCGGCGATGTCTTCCGGCGCGCCCAGGCGGTCGCGCAGGGTTTCGTCTTCCACCACCTTGCGCAGCGCCGGGGGAAAGGCTTCGCGCAATGCCGGCGTCATCGTCATGCCCGGCGCCACCGCGTTGCAACGCACCCCGTGCACGCCATGGCTGGCGGCAATCGCGCGCGTCATCTGGATGATCGCGGCCTTGCTGCTGGAATAGGCGGCCTGGATCATGTGGCCCTGCAACGCCAGGTTGCTGACGGTGTTGACGATATTCCCGCCCGTGGCGCGCAGGTGGGGCAGCGCGGCGCGGCAGCCGATCATCGTGCCGCGCACGTTGACAGCAAAGGTGCGGTCCCACAATGCCGTGGCCATGTGCTCCACGTGGCCGTCGTTTTGCGCAATATCGGGGCCGAGCAGTGCAGCATTGTTGTGCAGCACGTCGATCCGGCCGAATGCTTTCACGGTGTCGGCGATCATCGCCTCCACGCTGTCCTCGCGTTCCAGATCGAGGTGGATCGCCAGCGCGCCATCGATCGCATCGGCCAGTTCGCGCGCGCGATCAAAGGCGATGTCGGCAATAGCCACGCGGGCGCCGCGGGCGGTGAGCAGGCGGGCCGTCGCTGCGCCAATGCCGCCGGCCCCGCCGGTGACGATCGCAACCTTGCCGTCCATGCGGATTGCATCCACAGACACGTGTTCTCTCCCCTTGTCTCGTCGTGTTGGGGATGGTCTTAATCGTCATGCATCAAACCGGAAGAAGGCACATTTTTGTGCCCGTCCCGGCATGAAGGGCCGGCCATGGGACGCGATCTTGAGGTGACAGTGGAAACCGCCCGTTTTCCCGCCGCGCTGCGCCCCGGCCTGATCGCCCTGGCAGTCGACATGGCCGCCCACGGCACGCAGCGATCCGATCCCACGCGTGCGGTCATGGCCATGATGGGCGATCGCTGGACCGCGCTTATCCTGCAAGTGCTGATGATCGGCACCTGGCGCCATGCCGACTTGCGCCGTGCGCTTTCGCAACTATCGGCAGAGCAGGCGATTTCACAGCGCGTGCTCACGCTCAAGCTGCGCGCGCTGGAACGCGATGGCTTTGTGGAGCGCCACGTCACGGCAGACGTGCCACCGCGCGTGTCCTATGCGCTCACGCCCCTGGGCCACGATCTCGCCGGCCAGGTGCGCGCCTTGATCGACTGGGTCAATGCGCGCGGCCCCGCGATCGCGGCCGCGCGCGCCGCGTTCGACACGCGCGACGAGGATTGAGGCGACCGCCGCGCCTGCGTGAACGCCTGCCCTTGCCGCTCAGGCGTTTGGCTTGCTCGCCAGGTGGCCGTGCTTCTGCTGGAATTCCATGGCCATTTCATCGCGGCGCAATTCGGCGATCGGCACCACGTTGCTACTGTCGCACTGCTCGCCGTCGTTGGCGAAAGCAGCCAGTTGCTCCACCACCCAGCGCAACGGGCGGTCGTTGTTGTTGGAAATGTGCCATTGGACTGCTTCGCGGATGGTCGGCATGTCGAACGGCAGTTCGCGCATCACCAGCGGCTGGGTCTTGACCATCTGGCGCGCCAGGCGGCGGTGCATCGTTGCCACGCGGCGGGTTCCCACCACCAGCCCGGGCAGCGAAAGGAAGCATGGCGCGATCACTTCGATCCGCCGCTGCGTCTTTTGCCGCCGCACGAACCAGTCATCGAAAGCCGGCGTGCGCGTCTTGCCAAAGCGCGCGGTGACATGGCCCAGTTCGAAATAGCGCTCGCGCGTCATCTCGCCGTGCAGGGCCGGATTGCCCGCGTCGCCCACCACCACGTAATCGTCTTCGAACAACAACTGGCTGGGATGATCGGCGCTGATCGCCAGGTCGATGGTCAGGAGCAGGTCGATCTGCCCGCGCTCCAGCACGTCGACCGGATTGTCTCCCATCGGCTGGATTTCAAAGCGCATGCCCGGCGCCCGCTCGGCCAGTTCGGCCAAAGCCCCCGCCAGCAGCACTTGCGTCGAATAGTCCGAAGCCATGATCCGCACTTGCCGATCCGACGTTGCCGGATCGAATGGCGGGGCAATGGCAATGGTCGTGCGGATCTGGTCGAGCACGGCGCGCACCGGCTCGATCAGCTCCTCCGCCCGCGCGGTCAGGACCATGGAGCGGCCCTTCATCACCAGCAGTTCGTCACCGAAATACTCGCGCAGGCGGCCCAGGGCGCTCGACGTGGCCGATTGCGACAGGCACAGCCGGTCGGCCGCCAGGCTCACGCTCTTTTCCTGCATCAGCACGTCAAGCGCCGCCAGCAGATTGAGATCCAGTCGTTGGAAACGCATGGCTTGTTCCTCTTCCCGGCGTTGGCGGCCCGTTTTCTTGTTGTGTCAGGCCAGTGTCGCCAACGCGCTTTCCACCAGTCTAGCAATATCACCGTCATGGGCAAAGCCTGCCCGCTCTGCCGCAGGCGTTTCCAGCGGCGGCTGTGCCCCGAACGCCGCTTCCAGCGCAGCATCGGGCGCATAGCTGACCAGATCGGCGTGAACGCCGCATTGCCGCGCCACTTCGGAGGCCAGATCGCCCATCGTCACCCGCAATGCCGGCAATGTCACGGCATAAGTGGGCGGCAGCAGCGCGGTATCGAGCGCCAGGGCGTGCAGGAAATTGTCGGCACAGGCCGCCACCGATTGCGCCCAGATGGTCGCGCCGGCCGAAACCGGGCAGACGAACGCTTCCCCGGCCTTGAGCGCGTGGAACAGGTTGGACATGAAGGCACTTTTCATCCCCGATGGCCCCTTGGGCCGCGCCAGGATACCCGGCAGCCGCACCGTCACGCCCTCGATCGCGCTGCGATTGGCAAACAGCGCGACGGCATGCTCCATCATCGCCTTGTGCGCGCCATAGATCATCTTGGGGCTGAGCGGCGTGGCATCGTCCACCCGCGCGGGCAGCGGATCGCCATAGACCGCGATCGAGCTGGCATAGACAAAGCGCGGCCGGCCCAGCGCGGTGGCTTCCAGCAGAAGATCGTACATGGCATCGATGTTGATCCGCCGCGAAGCGGCCGGATCGGCTTCTGCCGCGCCGCCCGGCACTGTGGCCAGGTGAATGATCGCGCTCACCCCCTCGCCCAGCGCCGCTGCACGCACCGCCGCATCGCCCAGGTCACCCGCCACCACCCGCGCGCCGGCAGGAATGCCGTCGGGCACGGTGTCCATGGCCACCACGCCCCGTCCCTGTGCCAGCAAGCGCGCAACGATTTCGCGGCCAACGAAGCCACCGGCACCGGTGATGAGAATGGTCATGGAATGGCAACTCCTCGTGCGGAAGGATAACGCGGTCAAACGGATAACGGTAGACGGGCGCCGTGGGCCAGTGTGGCCCCCGGCGCCCGGAAATGCGATGTGGCCTTGCGGATCAGAAGTTCGCCGAAAACCGCACGCCATAGGTGCGCGGCGCGCCATAGTGCGAAACGGCCATGCCGATCGGCGAAAGCTGCGGCATTGCCACCCGGCGCTTGTTCTCCAGATTGCTGACAAAGCCGCCGAGCGACCAGCCGCCATCGGCCTTGCGCAGGGTGAGCGCGAGGTCGGTGGTCCAATAGGCGCGGATGTGCTCGAAATCGAGGTATTCGAACGCGCCCCACTGGTCGGCACGCCAGGCGGTGTTGACGTTGCCCACCAGTTCCAGTTCCTGGCCCACCGGCACCACCTGCTCCGCGCCCAGGTTCACCGTCCACTTGGGCGCAAACAGCAGCGGCTTGCCCGAGCAGTTGAAATCCTTGACCGGCGCGCCACCGGCCGAAGCCCCCGTATAGGTATAAGGGCAACCGATGTTGTCGCGCGGGGCGGCGGTATAGAGGTGCAGGTCGTTGTACTTGGCATCGAGGTATTGCACCTTGCCGGTCAGCGTGGTGCCGGCAAACGGGCGCACCATGGCGTCGATGTCAAAACCCTTGATGGTCGAACGGCCGGCATTCTCGTTGGAATTGATCACCGTACCCGACGTATCATAGGTGAAATAGGTGATCTGCTGGTCCTTGTACTTCCACAGGAAGCCTTCCAGGTTCAGCTGGACGCGATTGTCGAAAAAGCGGTTCTTGGAACCGATGGTATAGGCCGTGATGAATTCCGGCTTGTAGCTGGGGCGCCCCTCGGCCAGCTGGAACCCGCCGGCGCGATAGCCGCTTTCGGCCGAAGCATAGAGCAGCGAGCGCGGCCCCACGTCGAATTCCACCGCGCCCTTCCACGTGACGCGCGAATAGCTGCCCTGCGCCACCACCGGATTGTAGGTCTTGAGGATCTGCCCCTTGCCGGTGGTCAGGTCGAACAGTTGCACGTTCGCCTGGTCGGTGGCGCTGGACGAGATCCAGCCGTTGGACTTGAGCCAGTCGACCGTCGCCCCGGTGCTGAGCAGGTTGGGGTAGCGCGGCAAGGCGCTGGGGCTGGCGCAGCCATAGGCGAACGAAGCTGGCGGCGTGATCAGTTCGGGCGCCACGCCATCGGGGGCACCGCCGCAGAACGTGATGAAATTGTTGATCATCCCGTTCATGTCCTTGTGGTCGTGCGTATAGCGCGCACCACCCACCAGGCGCAGCCGGTCGGTCACATGGGCGGTCAACTGGCCGAACAGCGCCCAGCTCGTGGTCTTGTGCGTGTATGACTGGATCGGCAGCACGAATTCCTGGTTGTACTCGCTGACCGACTTGATCTTTTCGTCAAAGAAGAACCCGCCCAGCACATAGTCCACCATGCCCTTGCTTCCCGACAGGCGGGTTTCCAGGCTGAACTGGTTGTCGGTTTCGTTGGCATAGGCAGTGTTGAACGCGGGGCCATAGAAATAGCTTTCCCCGCTGGATTTGCGATAGGCCGGAATGATCGTCAGCTTGCCCAGGCCGGTGTTCCAGTTCAGCTCTGCATTCACCCCCCAATAGGTGAAGTCGATCGACTGCTGCCGGTTCATCGCGTTCAGGAAGCCGAAGCCCGGCGCCGCCAGCTGCTGCTGGCGCCAGGCATTGGCGGCCTTGGTGTTGAGACCTTCGCTGGTATCGAACCCGGCGGGGATGAAATTGTAGCTGGGATCGAACGAGCCGACATAGCTGCTGCCCGTGCCGACGCCGCCCACCTTGGTCCAGTCCGCGCCCAGGCGCAGGCTGAAATCCGAACTCGGTTCGAACAGCAGTTGCGCACGCACCCCGCTGCGATCCAGATCGTCCGAACCATCGCGGTTATAGCCCTTGTGGTATTGGCGGGTGCCGGCGACGCGCAGCGCCGTGCTGTCGCCCAGCGCCAGGTTGACGTGGCCATCGACGTTGACCGCGTCGTAATTGCCATAAGACAGGTTGAAGCCCATCCCGTTCTTGCCCAGTTCCGGGCGCGCCGGGATGATGTTAACGGCACCGCCCGTGGCGTTGCGGCCATAGAGAATGCCCTGCGGCCCCTTGAGCACTTCGACCCGCTGGAGATCGTAGAACGCGGCCGAGAATGCGCCCGCCGCACGGCCCAGCACCACGCCGTCATAACTGGGCGTGACGGCCGGATCGTTGTACGAGCTGTTGGTCACGTTGCCCACGCCGCGCAGGAAGATCGAGGTGTTCGATCCGCCGCCATTGGTCACGCTGATGGCTGGAACCTGCTTGGTGATGTCCTGGGCGTTGGTCACGCCGCGTTGCATCAGGTCGTTGCCGGAAACGGCATCGATCGCGATCGCTGCCTTCTGGATGCTTTCCGACTTGCGCTGTGCCGTCACCACGATCTCGCCCAGGCCGGTATCGCCGCTCGCGGCGCCCTGCGTGGCTTGCTGGGGTGCCACCGGCTGCGCTGCGTCCTGTGCCTGTGCCGCTGTTGCAGCCACGGCCAGAGCCAGAACGGAAACCGAAAAGCCGGCGCATGCGCGCATCTTTGTCATGTACAAGTCCTCCCCGGAGCATTTCCGCGCATCTTTGGCGCGGCAAACCTCATGGGGCGTCACGTAAGGCAATCATGCCGGCCCGTCTTACCGATTGTGTGGATGGGCGCCTATCCATGCTTCGGATTTGCGTCCTTCGCGCTGCGCTCTAGCCATGGCGGCATGGAACGGGAGAACATCACCGGCGTCACCAAGACGCTGATCGTTGGCGGCGGCATCGGCGGCATGGCCGCAGCCATCGCCTTGGCAGAACGCGGCGTGTCGGTCGAACTGATCGACCTGGACCCGCAATGGCGCGTCTATGGCGCGGGCATCACCATTACCGGGCCAACCTTGCGGGCCTATCGCCGCCTGGGGCTGCTCGACCAGATCAAGGCGCAGGGCGCGATCACCAACAAGACCCGGCTTTTCCGCTTTGACGGCGCGCATATCAAGGATCTGGACGAGCCGGTGATCGAGGAAGGCTTGCCGGCCACCGGGGGCATCATGCGCCCGGTGCTGCACAAGATCATGCAGGGCCGCGTGCGCGAACTGGCCATCCCGGTGCGCCTGGGCCTGACGGTCAGCAACCTCACGGAAAGCGGCGATGGCGTGGATGTCACCTTTTCCGACGGCAGCGCCGGGCGTTATGACCTGGTGGTTGGCGCTGACAGCGTTTTCTCGCACATGCGCACCCTGGCATTCCCCCACATGGCGCCCGCCCTGCCCACCGGCCAGGGCTGCTGGCGCATCTCGATGCGCAAGCCGCCCACGCTCGACATGGGCGAATTCTACCTCGGGCACGAAAACCCCTGCGGCATCACGCCGTGCAGCCCCGACAGCATCTACATGTGGATGCTCACCGCGCATGAAGAGCGCGAAACCTTCCGTACCGAGCAGGAACTGTTCGACGATCTCAAGGCCCTGCTGGCCGATTTCGGCGGCCATGCCGGCTGGATTCGCGATACAATGACCCCGGCGGACTGGATCAACTATCGCCCGCTAGCCGCCGCGCTTCAGCCGCGCCCGTGGTACACCGGTCGCGTCGTCCTGCTCGGCGATGCCGTCCACGCCACCACTCCGCATCTCGCCTCGGGCGCGGGCATGGCGGTGGAAAGCGGCATCGTCCTGGCCGAGGAACTCGCCCGCGCCGGGGCAGACGTGGCCGCCGGCTTGCATGCCTATCAGGAACGCCGCTATCCGCGCTGCCAGGACGTGATCGACAGCTCGATCGCGGTGGGCCGCCTGCAACTTGCCCATGGCAGCCCGGCCGAGCATGCCCATATCCTGGAAGGCGCGCTCGATCGGCTCAACCAGCCGTTCTGAACCGCCCAACGCCGCTCGTGGCGCCAGCCTTGGCCGTTGCCGCCCGCGCGGTTTGCGGCCAAGAACGGCGCCATGACGCTTACTATCACCCACGCCGCCCACCCCACCGACGCGCAGCGCGAAGCCATCCTTGCCCCTTTGCGCGCCTATAACCTGCGCGAAGGGGGGAACCCCGGCCTCGTCCCGGTCGCGCTGCTGCTGACCGATGCCGATGGCGCCGAACTGGGCGGCCTGTGGGGCAAGATCGCCTACGACTGGCTGTTCATCGAACTCCTCGCCGTGCCCGCAAGCCATCGCGGCCAGGGTCATGGCGAAGCCCTGATGGCGCGGGCCGAAGCCCTTGCCCGCACGCACGGGTGCGTCGGCATCTGGCTCGATACCTATGCGTTCCAGGCACGCGGCTTTTACGAAAAGCTCGGCTTTGCCGTGTTCGGCACCCTGGCAGACCACCCGCGCGGGCAAAGTCGCTTTTTCCTGCAGAAACCGCTGGCACCCCTTGCTGCCTGAGCGTGTGATGCAAAGCGCTCGCGGTGGGCCGGTCTGGGTTCGGCGCCTGCCCACTGGGGCAAGACGGCTCGACCCGCGCGGCCAGGGCCGGTAACGCGGCCGGCATGCTGCATGTCGTCCATCATCCCGGCTATGTCGTGCATGCCGATCGGCCTGGCACTTTTGCGCACGACAAATACGCGCTGGTCATGCAGGCACTGCACGCAAGCGGCACGCCGATGACGGTCCACGCGCCCGAGATCATGCCGCCCGCCTGGCTCGAAGCGGTGCACGATCCGGCCTATGTCCAGGAAGTGCTGGCCTGCGCCGTCCCGCCCGAAAAGCAGCGCCGCATCGGCTTCCCCATCGATCCGCCGATCGCGCGCCGGTCGCAGCTGTCGCCCGGTGGCACCTGGCTGGCGGCCAAGCTGGCCTTGCGCCACGGCTATGCCGCCAACAGCGCTGGCGGCAGCCACCATGCCCTGGCCGAGAGCGGCGCGGGATATTGCGTGTTCAACGATCTGGCCGTGGCCGCCAACCGGCTGATCGCGGAAGGCGACGTGGCGCGCATCCTGATTCTCGATCTCGACGTGCACCAGGGCGATGGCACCGCCATGCTCACCGCCGGGCGCCAGGACATCTTTACTCTCTCGCTCCACGCCGAAAAGAATTTCCCCACCTGCAAGGCGCGCTCCTCGCTCGACGTGGCCCTGCCCGACCAGACCGGCGACGCTGACTATCTCGAAGCCCTGAACAGCGCCCTCGTGCCGGTGCTCGATGATTTTGCCCCCGACCTCATCCTGCTCCAGGGGGGCGTCGATGCCCATGCGGACGACCGCCTGGGCCGCCTTGCCCTCACCGACGAAGGCCTTGCCGCGCGCGACCGCTTCGTCGCCTCGCAAGCCTGGCGACGCGGCATCCCCCTCGCCAGCACGCTGGGCGGCGGTTACGGCGCAGACCGCCAGGCCGTGGCCCGCCGCCACGCCCGCACGATTCTCACTCTGGGTGCCCTGATTGGCTGAACCCGCCAGCGGTTGCCGCCGCTGTGCTCCGGCTCGAACTTCCAATCCTGCCTGTGACCCACCAACAAAAAACCCGGCCTCTACGAGACCGGGCATTTTGTTGGTGCGCCCGACGGGATTCGAACCCATGGCCCCCAGATTAGGAATCTGGTGCTCTATCCTGCTGAGCTACGGGCGCCCGCGCCTCTCTTAAGGGCGTGGTGGCGGCAAGGCAATGTGCGTTTGGCCCGGTTCAGTTGACTTCGCCAGGCGGCGCCACCGGGATCAGCAGCGGCGCGATGGCAATGCCTTCGTCCAGCAAATCGCGCGCTTCCTCGGGCGTTGCCTGGCCATGGATGGGGGCAACATCCTTGTCGCCATAATGCATGGCGCGGGCGTCCTGGGCGAACGAATCGCCCACCCAGGTCGAACTCTTGATCGCCTCGGCCTGGGCCAGCGCGACGGCGCGCAGCATGGCCACTGCTTCGGGCGGCAATGGGGGTGGTGTGGCCGGCGCGCTCTTTGGTGCCGCTGCCCCGCCCGGCGCAGCGCTCTGCGCGGGCGCGGCCGTAGGCATGGCGGGCGCCTGATTGCCCTTGCGTCCCACGGCCGGGGCCATCACTGCCTTGACCACGTCGTCGCTGCCGCACACCGGGCAGGTAACCAGCCCGCGTTCCTGCTGCTGTGCATAGTCGCGGGACGAGGCAAACCATCCTTCGAAGCGGTGCTGGCCGCCGGTGCATTGCAGATCGAAGACAATCATGACGCGTGCGATATGGGCACGGGCCGCTTGTTGGCAAGGCTCGGCAGTTGCTGCCGCACGGCCGCGGTGCGCGCCGGATCGATTTCGGCAAAGCCCAGGCCGGCGTCGCCCCCCATGTCGAGCACCACATCACCCCACGGATCGACCACCAGGCTGTGGCCATAGGTTTCGCGCCCGTCTTCATGCCGGCCGGTCTGCGCGGCGGAAATGACGAAAGCGCTCGCTTCCACAGCGCGGGCGCGCTGCATCAGGTGCCAGTGCGCCTTGCCCGTGGGCACGGTAAACGCGGCGGGAATCGCGATGCAATCGCAGCCCGCCTGGCCCAGTGCCTCGAACAGCGCCGGAAAACGGATATCGTAACAGATCGCCAGGCCCAGCCGCCCCACCGGCGTTGCCACCGTCACCACGGCCTCGCCCGGTCGATAGGCGGCCGATTCGCGCCAGCTTTCGCCCGTGGCGAGGTCCACGTCGAACATGTGCATCTTGTCGTACCGCGCGGCGATGTCACCAGCCGCGTCGATCACGAAAGCGCGGTTGGCCGATCGCCCATCACCCGAAGCGCCGGCGGCGCCATCGGGCTTCACCGCCAGCGAGCCCAGGTGCACCCAGATACCATGGCGTGCCGCCGCCTCGCGCGCGGCAGCAAGCACGGGATTGGCCTCTTCGGGCACGATGTGCGGCGCGGCGCGCGCGCGATCGCGATCGATCAGGCCGGCCATCTCGGGCGTAAACAGCATCGCCGCCCCCTCCCCCGCCGCGCGCGCCACGGCATCGGCGATGGTGGCGGCATTGGCCAGCGGGTCGATCCCGCTGGTCATCTGCAACAGGGCGACTTTTACCGCTTCGCTCATGCGAGGCCGAGCAGCGCGTCGAGCTTGCCGGCGCGATCGAGGGCGTGGATATCGTCGGAACCGCCCAGCGCCTGGTCGTTGACGAAGACCTGCGGCACCGTGGCGGCGCCGGGCGCGCGCTCCAGCATTTCGGCGCGCTTCGGGCCGCCCATGGTCACGTCATGCTCTTCATAGGCAACGCCCTTGGCGTCGAGCAGGGCCTTGGCACGCACGCAATAGGGGCAGCCCCACTTGGTGTAGATTTCGACCTTGGGGGTTGGGCTCTGGCTCATGCTCGCTCCGCTTGAAATGGTGAAATGGGGGCCTTGAAATGCGCGACGCAGCCCACACATGGTTGTTCGTGAGGCGCGCCGCAAGCCGGGCGCATCACTTTCAACCCGCTCCAGCGCCGGAGTTTCCCGGGCCGGGGCACGTGCAGATTGCTCGACAAGAGGATATTGCCATGAACCGTTTCGATTTCACCCCCTATCGCCGCACCACCGTGGGCTTCGATCGCCTGTTCGACCTGCTCGAACGCCAGGCCCGCGCCAATGCCGGTGACAACTATCCGCCCTTCAACATCGAACGCCAGGGCGACGATGCCTATCGCATCACGCTGGCCGTCGCCGGGTTCAAGCCGGAGGAACTCGATATCACCGCGCAGCAGAACCTGCTGGTGGTCAAGGGCAGCAAGGCCGATCTGGCCGACAAGCAGTACCTGCATCTTGGCATCGCCAACCGCAGCTTCGAACGCCGCTTCGAACTCGCCGATTTCGTGCGGGTGAGCGCGGCCGACCTTGCCGATGGCCTCCTGACCATCGACCTGGTGCGCGAAGTGCCCGAAGCGATGAAGCCCAAGAAGGTGCTGATCGGCAACCAGAAGGCGCTTTCGGTGGTGGACGGCGGCGACGCCAGCGCGGCCGCCTGATCCACTGACAGCCTGACACAAGAAGGGGCGCTGGCCATATGCGGCCAGCGCCCCTTTTTTCATGCGTTGAAACCCTGAAACGAGGCCAGGATCAAACCAGCCGCGCCTGCTTCACCGCCGCCGCGATGAAGCCCTTGAACAGCGGATGCGGATCGAACGGGCGGCTCTTCAGTTCGGGATGGAACTGCACGCCGATGAAGAACGGATGGTCCGGTCGCTCAACGATTTCGGGCAGCAGTCCATCGGGCGACATGCCGGAAAAGCGCAGGCCGCCCTGCTCCAGCGCATCGCGATAGGCGACGTTCACTTCATAACGGTGGCGGTGGCGCTCGCTGATCGTGGTGGCATCATAGATGCTCGATACGTGGCTGTTGCCGGCCAGGTGCGCTTCATAGGCGCCCAGCCGCATCGTGCCGCCCAGGTCGCCGCCAGCCTCGCGCTTTTCCAGGCCTTCGGCGGTCATCCATTCGGTGATGATGCCCACCACCGGCTCCTTGGTCGGGCCGAACTCGGTGGACGAAGCCTCGGCAATCCCGGCCGTGTTGCGCGCACCTTCGATGCAGGCCATCTGCATGCCCAGGCAAATGCCGAAGAACGGCACGCCGCGCTCACGGGCAAAGCGCACGCTGGCGATCTTGCCTTCCGAGCCGCGCTCGCCAAAGCCGCCGGGCACCAGGATGCCGTGCATCGGCTCAAGATGGGCGGCAATCTCGCTGTCTTCACGCTCGAACAGTTCGGCGTCGATCCAGCGCACGTTGACCTTGACGCGGTTGGCCATGCCGCCATGCGCCAGTGCTTCGTTGAGCGACTTGTAGGCGTCCTGCAGGCCGACATACTTGCCGACCACGCCAATGGTCACTTCGCCTTCCGGGTTCTGGTAGCGGTCGACGATATCGTCCCACACCGCCAGGTTCGGTTCGGGCGCGGTCATGCCGAAGTGGCGCAGCACTTCCGCGTCCAGCCCCTCGGCATGGTACTGCAAGGGCACGGCATAGATGCTGCTGGCGTCGAGCGCGGGGATCACCGCCGATTTGCGCACGTTGCAGAACTGCGCGATCTTGGCGCGCTCGCCCTCGGGCAGCGGCTTTTCGCAGCGGCACAGCAGGATGTCGGGCTGGATGCCAAGGCCAGTCAGCTCGCGCACGGAGTGCTGCGTGGGCTTGGTCTTCAGCTCGCCCGCCGCCGCGATATAGGGCACCAGCGTGACGTGGACGAAGCAGGTCTGGTCGCGGTCCAGCTCGTTGTGCAGCTGGCGCAGCGCCTCGATGAACGGCAGGCCTTCGATGTCGCCGACCGTGCCGCCGATTTCGCACAGCACGAAATCGAGGTCTTCGGTCTCGGTCTGGGCGAAGTCCTTGATCGCGTCGGTCACGTGCGGGATCACCTGCACGGTTGCGCCCAGGTAATCGCCGCGCCGCTCCTTGGCGATGATGTCACGATAGATGCGGCCCGAGGTGATGTTGTCAGCCTGGCGGGCCGAAACCCCGGTAAAGCGCTCGTAGTGCCCAAGGTCGAGATCGGTCTCGGCGCCATCGTCGGTCACGAAGACTTCGCCGTGCTGATAGGGGCTCATCGTGCCCGGATCGACGTTGAGATAGGGGTCGAACTTGCGGATCCGCACCCGATAGCCACGAGCCTGGAGCAACGCCGCGAGGCTTGCCGCCATGAGACCTTTGCCGAGCGAGGAGACCACGCCGCCGGTGATAAAAATGTACCGCGCCATGGGAGTTGGGCCTTAGCGTCAGAAGGGACAGGAGCGCAAGCGGAACCGACGCCGAATGGCATGGCAATCCACAAGCGCGAGACGAACCGTGGCCGTCCCCGTGCCACCTGCGGGCGCGGGGACCGTCACGAAATGGGTGCGCAAAAACAAAACCGGCGCCCCCGCCTGTGCGGCGGGAACGCCTGGCTTCATGCTTGCACGGTATTACTGCTTGGCGGCGCCGCCCAAAGGATCGGCCGGTGCAGCCGGAGCCGCCGCCGCCGAAGGATCAGCGGCCGGGGCCGCGGGCTGCTGTGCCCCACCTTGCTGGCTTTGCCCGGCCAGCGGATCGGCCGTGCGCTGCAACGAGGTGTCGAGGCTGCGCGTGCCACCTGTGTTCACCGCCATGGCCGCCAGCACGATGCTCAGCCCCACGAACAGCGCGGCGAGAATCGAGGTCATGCGGGTGAGGAAATCAGCCGCGCCACGGGCCGACATGAAGCCGGCCGGGCTGCCGCCCACGCCAAGGCCGCCGCCTTCGGACTTCTGGATGAGAATCACGCCGACCAGCGCTGCTGCGACAAGCGCCTGGATGACGGTGAGGAAGATAAAGAGCGACATGAGGTTCCGCCTGAAACTGTTGCGGCGCACTTAGGGCGCGCCGGCCCCTTGCGCAAGGGGCCGATTTCCCGACTCTCAGCCCTCGCCCGCGCCGGCGGCTGCCACGATCGGCAGAAAGGCATCGGCAGTCAGGCTTGCGCCGCCCACCAAGGCGCCGCCCACTTCGGGCGCGGCCAGGAGCGCCGCGGCGTTCCCGGCGTTGACCGAACCGCCATACAGGATGCGCGGGCGGCTGCCGGCCTCGCCATAGGCCGCCACCAGGCGTGCCCGCACGGCCGCGTGCATCGCCACCACGTCTTCCACGTCGGCCACGCGGCCGGTGCCGATCGCCCAGACGGGTTCATAGGCGACGGCGAGCTTGCCGGCATTGGCCGCTTCCAGCGCGGCGTCGCCCGTCGGCAGCGAGCCATCGACTTGCCCGGCAACCACGGCTTCGGCCCGGCCGCTGTCGCGTTCTTCCAGGGTTTCGCCCACGCAGATGATCACGCCCAGCCCGGCGGCCAGGGCGGCATCGGCCTTGGCACGCACCAGGGCATCGCTTTCGCCATGGTCGCGGCGGCGCTCGCTATGGCCCAGAATCACGAAGTCGGCGCCGATATCGGCCAGCATCGCGGCCGAAACGTCACCAGTGTGGGCCCCCTTGGCCTGGGTATGGCAATCCTGGCCGCCCACGCCGATGCCGGTCACCGCTTCGCGCAGCAGGCCGATCAGCGGAAAGGGCGGGGCCAGCGCGATATCCACCTGGGGATGGCGCGCCGCGGCCCGGTCGATTGCGCGGGCCTCGGCCATCATGGCCCGGCTTCCGTTCATCTTCCAGTTCCCGACGATGTATGGTCGTTGTGCCATGGCAGGCCTTGTCCCTCGTGCTGTTTGCCCCGTGACCGGGTGCTGGCAATCCGCCCCTGCCGGCACGGCACCTGCCGGCGGGCGGATTGCAGAATCCCGATTCCTTGCAATCCCCTTGCCTGCAATTGGCCCGCCAGCGCAAGGCCCGCGCGATGAAGTGCCGTGCGCCGGGCAGGCCAAACGCCCCGCCCCGGCACCCGCCACAGGCATTGCGGGATCGGCGCAAGCCTCCTAAGGCAGGCCAACCAAGATATATGGCGGATTTGATCGCATCCCATGCTCTCGCTGTTTCGTAAACTGATCCATTCCCGCATCGGCGCGCTTTTCGCCCTGGTGTTCATCGGTCTCCTTGCCCTGGCCTTTGCCGGCGCCGACGTGACCGGCCTTCGCGTCGGCCAGACCGGCGGCGGCGAAGCGGCGGCCACTGTCGGCCGCAGCCAGGTGGCCGTGGCAGAGCTGGAAAAGACCATCACCACTGCCTTCGATCAGGAACGGGAGCAGAACCCGACGCTGACGATGAAGCAGTTCCTGGCCCAGGGCGTGCTCAATGATGCGCTCACCGGCCTGGCCGACCGCGCCGCGCTGCAGGAATGGGCCGCGCGCTCTGGCATGGGCGTGTCCGACCGCCTGGTCGACAGCGAAATCGCCAAGCAGCCGGCGTTCCAGGGCCCGGATGGCAAGTTCAGCGATGCGGTCTATCGCGCGTTCCTGGCCCAGCGCGGCTTGACCGACGCGGCCGTGCGCAAGTCGATCACGCAAAGCCTGATCGTGCGCCAGGTGCTCTCGCCGGTTTCCGTCGGCACGGCGCTGCCCGCTTCGGCCACCGCGCGCTATGCCGCCATGCTCAAGGAAAAGCGCGACGGCGACATCGCCTTCCTGCCCAGCCTGGCCTTTGCGAGCAAGGACAAGCCTTCCGATGACGTGCTGGCCGGCTATTACAAGGCCAACGCCGCGCGCTACCAGCAGCCCGAGCGCCGCACCGTGCGCTATGCCGTGATCGACGAAGCCACGCTGGCCAATGTGCCCGCCCCCAGCGACGCGGATATCGCCGCCCGCTACAAGGCCAAGGCCGATAGTTATGCGCCCAGCGAGACGCGCACCGTGACCCAGGTCGTCGTGCCGACCCAGGCCGCCGCGCAGGCGCTTGCCGCGCAAGTGGCCGGTGGCACCAGCATCGAGGCCGCCGCCCGTGCCCAGGGCCTTGCCGCCAGCAAGATCGCCGATCTTACGCGTGACAAGCTAGCTGGGCAGACGTCTGCCGCCGTGGCCGATGCCGTGTTTGCCGCGGCCCAGGGCAAAGTCGCCACCCCGGCAAAGAGCGGCCTTGGCTGGCACGTGATCCGCGTCGATGCCGTGGTCAAGAAGCCCGGCAAGACGCTGGAGCAGGCCCGGTCCGAAATCGTGGCCGATCTGACGGTGGAAAAGCGCCACGCCGCGCTGCTCGACCTGTCGACCCGCCTGGAAGAAGAATTCGAAAACCACACCGGCCTCGCCGACGTGGCCAAGGCCCAGGGGCTGACGCTGGCCACCACGCCCGCGCTGACCGCCGATGGCACCGTGTTCGGCCAAGCAGGGCAAAAGGCACCCGCCGATGTCGCCGCACTGCTCCAGGGTGCCTTTGCCATGGAACACGAAGGCGAAGGCCAGGTGACCCCGCTAGCCGATGGCAAGCGCATCGCGATCTATGACGTTGGCCAGATCACCCCGGCATCCCCTGCTCCGCTGGCGCAGATCAAGGACCAGGTCGCGCGTGATTTCGCCACCGAACAGGGCGTGGCCAAGGCCAAGGAAGCGTCGACCAAGGTGCTTGATGCCATGGCCAAGGGTGCTTCGCTGGCCGATGCGCTCAAGGCCCTGGGCGTGACGCTGCCCCCGGCCCAGCCAGTGAGCATCACCCGCGAACAGCTGGCCGCCATGCAGCAGAGCGGACGCCAACTGCCGCCGCCGCTGGTGCTGCTCTTCGCCATGTCCAAGGGCACGTCCAAGCCGCTCGAAGCGCCGAACAAGGCCGGCTTCTATGTCATCGCGCTCAAGAACGTGACGCCCGGCACGATCCCGGCCGGCGATCCCTTCCTGGGCCAGGCGGGCAAGCAGTTCGGCCTCGACATGGGCCGCGAGCTCGCCGAGGAACTGCGCCTCGCGATCCGCAAGAGCGTGGGCGTTTCCCGCAATGAAACCGCGCTGCGTGCGCTCAATGCCAAGCTTGTCGGTGCCCAGTAAGACCATGACCCAGACCTTGTCGCGTCCCGCGCCGCCCACCGGCGCCCAGCCCGAAAACAGCGCGGCGGCCTTCGCCGCGCTGGCGGCCGGAAAGCCGGCGCTGGTCTGGCGCAAGCTGATTGCCGACAGCGAAACCCCGGTGAGCGCCGCGCGCAAGCTGTTCGTGCCCGAACGCGGCGATTTCCTGCTGGAATCGGTGCAAGGTGGCGAAGTGCGCGGGCGCTACAGCCTGGTCGGGCTCGATCCCGACCTGGTGTTCCGCGCCACTGGTCCCGCGGCCGAGGTCAACACCACGTGGCAGACCGACCGCGAGGCCTTTGCCGCGCTGCCCGGCAACAGCCTTGCAGAACTGCGCGCGCTGGTCGAACGCTGCCGGATCGACGTGCCGGAAGGCCTGCCGCCCACGCTCGCCTGCCTGGTGGGCTATTTCGGCTATGAAACCATCGGCCTGGTGGAAAAATTGCCGCGTGCCGAACAAAGCGCGCTCGAATTGCCCGACATGCTGTTCGTCCGCCCCACCGTGCTGCTGGTGTTCGACCGGCTGACCGACGAACTCACCGCCGTGGCACCGGTCTGGGCCGGTGAAGGCACGCCCGAGGTGGTGCTGGCCCGCGCGGCCGACCGCATCGATGCCGCGCTTGCCCGCCTGCACGGCCCGCTGCCGGCCGATCCGCGCCTGCCTGAGCCGGTCGATCTGGTGCGCGAACCGCAGATGGCACCCGAACGCTATGGCCAGATGGTCGCCCGCGCGCGTGACTACATCACTGCCGGCGATATCTTCCAGGTCGTGCTGGCGCAGCGCTTCACCGCGCCGTTCCCCCTGCCGCCGATGGCGCTCTATCGCGCGCTGCGCCGGATCAATCCCTCGCCGTTCCTCTATTTCCTCGATCTGCCCGGCTTTTCCCTGATCGGGTCGAGCCCGGAAATCCTGGTGCGCATCCGCGACGGGGAAGTGACGATCCGCCCGATCGCCGGCACTCGCCCGCGCGGCGCCACCCCGGCCGAAGACCGCGCCAACGAGGAAAGCCTGCTGGCCGATCCCAAGGAACGCGCCGAGCATCTCATGCTGCTTGACCTTGGCCGCAACGACGTGGGCCGCGTGGCTGCCGCCGGCACGGTGAAAGTCACCGAAAGCTACACGATCGAGCGTTATAGCCACGTGATGCACATCGTCTCCAACGTGGTCGGCCAGCTTGATACCAAGCGCGCCGACTCGGTCGATGCCCTGCTCGCCGGCTTCCCCGCCGGCACCGTCAGCGGCGCGCCCAAGGTCCGTGCGTGCGAGATCATTGCCGAACTCGAGCCCGAAACGCGCGGCGCCTATGCCGGCGGCGTGGGCTATTTCGCGCCCGATGGCTCGGTCGATAGCTGCATCGTGCTGCGCACCGCCGTGCTCAAGGATGGCGTGATGCACGTCCAGGCCGGCGCCGGCATCGTCGCCGACAGCGACCCGGCGGCCGAACAGCGCGAATGCGAGCACAAGTCCGGCGCCCTCTTCGCCGCCGCCCGCGAAGCCATCCGCGTCGCCGCCGAACCGGCGTTCGGGCAATAGGGATTAGGCCATGATCCTCGTCATCGACAATTACGACAGCTTCACCTGGAACCTGGTCCACTACCTGATGGAACTGGGCGCGCAGGTGAACGTGGTGCGCAACGATGCGCTCACCGCGGCCGAGGCATTGGCCAGCGGCGCCAAGGGTTTCCTGCTCTCGCCCGGCCCCTGCACGCCCAACGAGGCGGGCGTCAGCCTCGATCTCGTCGGCGCGGCGGCGCAGGCTGGCGTGCCGCTGCTCGGCGTGTGCCTGGGCCACCAGTCGATCGGGCAATATTTCGGCGGCAAGGTCGTGCGCGGCGGGCTGATGCACGGCAAGACTTCGCCCGTCACCCATGATGGCACCGGCGTGTTTGCCGGGCTGCCCTCGCCGTTCACCGCCACGCGCTATCACTCGCTGGTGGTGGAAGACGTGCCCGAATGCCTCGTGGTCAACGCGCGCTCGGATGATGGCCACACCATGGGCTTTCGCCATGCCAGCCTGCCGATCCATGGCGTGCAGTTCCATCCCGAAAGCATCGCTACCGAACATGGCCACGCGCTGATTGCCAATTTCCTGGCGCTGTGCGGGGTGAACGTGCGGATGCCGGCATGAGCCTGCTGCCGCAGGTGGCGGAAACCCCGCTGCCGCAAGACGAAGCGCAGGCCGCCTTTGCCGCCATTCTCGATGGCAAAGTGGACGACGATGCCACCATCGCCTTCCTTGTCGCGCTGTCCGATCGCGGCGAAAGCGCCAGCGAGATTGCCGGCGCCGCCCAGGCCATGCGCGAACGCATGATCGCCGTGGCTGCGCCGGAAAACGCCATCGACGTGTGCGGCACCGGCGGCGACGGGCACCACACGCTCAACGTCTCCACGGCCGTCAGCCTGGTGGTGGCGGCCTGCGGCGTGCCCGTGGCCAAGCACGGCAACCGCGCCGCCAGTTCCAAGGCGGGCGCGGCCGATACGCTGGAGGCACTGGGCCTCAATCTCGATCGCGCGGTGGAAACGGCGGAAGAGACGCTGGCGGACCTGGGCATCTGCTTCCTGTTCGCCGGCAAGCACCATCCCGCGATGGGCCGGATAATGCCGATCCGCCGCGCCATCGGCCGCCGCACGATCTTCAATCTGATGGGCCCGCTGGCCAATCCCGCCGGCGTGCAGCGCCAGCTCGTCGGCATCGCGCGCCCGGCCTATGTGCCGATCTATGCCGATGCCCTGGCGCGCCTGGGCACGGCGCGCTCGTTCGTCGTCTCGGGTGACGAAGGGCTGGACGAACTGAGCCTGGCCGGCGGCAACGAAGTGGCCGATGTGCATGGCGAAGCGATCCTCATGCACCGGGTTGCGCCGGCCGACGCCGGCCTTGCCGTTGCGCCCGTCGACGCCATCCGCGGCGGCGACGCGGCCTACAACGCCGCCGCGCTCCAGGCCCTGCTCGATGGCCAGCACGGACCCTATCGCGATGCTGTGCTGTTCAACGCCGCGGCCGCGCTGATGGTGGCGGGCGAAGTGACCGACTGGCACGAAGGCGTGGAAGAAGCCGCCGAAACCATCGACAAGGGCCTCGCCCTTGCCCTGCTGCGTTGCTGGATCGACGCGCTGAAGTAAGGCCCCTGGAATGACCGACAAGCTCACCGAAATCTGCGACACCACCCGCGCCGAAGTGGCCCGGCGCAAGGCCGCCACGTCGCTGGCAGACCTGGCCGCGCGCGCCGCCACGCAAACCGCGCCACGCGGATTCGAAGCCGCGCTGCGCACCCGCGCCGCCAGCGGTTTTGCCCTGATTGCCGAAATCAAGAAAGCCAGCCCCTCCAAGGGCCTGATCCGCTCCGATTTCCAGCCCGCCGAGCATGCCCGTGCCTATGAGGCAGGCGGCGCCGCCTGCCTTTCGGTGCTCACCGACGCGCCCTATTTCCAAGGACATGAAGATTTCCTCGTGGCCGCGCGTGCCGCCTGCGCGCTGCCGGTCCTGCGCAAGGATTTCATGGTCGATCCCTGGCAGGTGGCCGAAGCCCGCGCGATCGGCGCCGACGCGATCCTGATCATCGTCGCCGCGCTCAGCGATGCGCAGATGGCAGAGATCGAGGCGGCCGCGCGCGAGCACGGCATGGACGTGCTGGTCGAAGTGCATGACGAAGCCGAAATGGATCGCGCCGCGCAGCTCCATTCGCGGCTGATCGGGGTGAACAACCGCGATCTCAAGCGCTTCGTGACCGACATCGCCAACACCGAGCGGCTTGCCCCGCGCGCGCCCGAGGGTACCCTGCTGGTGGCCGAAAGCGGGATCAACCACCACGCCGATCTGGTGCGCCTCTCCGCCTGCGGGGCACGCACGTTCCTGGTGGGCGAAAGCCTGATGCGCCAGCCCGACGTGACGGCCGCAACCCAGGCCCTGCTCCAGGGCTGAGGGCGCCTTGGCGCGCAAGCTGTGGTTCGATGGCGGCTGCCGGCCCAACCCCGGCCGCATGGAAATGGCCGTCGTCGCCCACGGCCAAACCTGGTTTGCGCCCGATTGCGGCAAGGGGGACAGCAATCGCGCCGAATGGCTGGCCCTGCTTGGCGCGCTGGACCTGGCCCGCCGCCTGGGCGAAACCGATGTGATCCTCTGCAGCGATTCCGCCTTCGTGATCGATCAGATCCGGGGTCGCACCGCCGCCCATCCCGCCTCGGCCGATTACCTGGCAGCCTATCGGAACGGCCTCGTTTCATTTTCCCGCGTGCGGGTGCGCCATGTCGGCCGCGCGCAGAACCTGGCCGGCATCGCATTGGACTATCTGCGCGCCGGGTTGGCTCCGCCACAGCCACTGGCCGAGCAACAGGACTTGCGCGTTTTCCCGCACATGGCATGAGCAGGGCATGACGCAGCTTACCCATCTCGATGCCCAGGGCCATGCACGCATGGTCGATGTCGGCGCCAAGCAGCCCACGCAGCGCGTGGCCGTGGCGCGCGGCATGATCCGCATGTCAGACACCGCCCTTGCCGCGATCCGCGATGGCACCGTGCCCAAGGGCGATGTGCTGGCCACCGCGCGCATCGCCGGGATCATGGCGGCCAAGAAAACCGGCGAACTGATCCCGCTGTGCCACCCCCTGTCGCTCGATGCCGTGGCGGTGGAATTCGCGTTCGTCGAACAGGGTGTGGAATGCACCGCAACAGCCTCTCTCACCGCCAAGACCGGCGTGGAAATGGAAGCGATGACAGCCGCTTGCGTGGCCTTGTTGACAATCTACGACATGGCCAAGGCGGTGGACAAGGGCATGGTGATCGACGCGGTCCGCCTGGTGGCCAAGCGCGGCGGCAAGTCGGGCGATTGGTCTGCGCCATGACCAGCCCGGTTAGCAACGGCCGCCAGCCTCCGCTCCAACTGGAAGACGCGCAGGCCCGCCTGGTCGCCATGGCGCCACATCTTTCGGTAGAACATCGCGCCACGGCCGAAGCGCTGGGGCATTACCTTGCCGCCCCGCTCTTGGCCGCGCGCACCCAACCGGCCACTGCGCTTTCCGCCATGGATGGCTATGCCCTGCGTGGCGCGGATTTGCCCGGGCCGTGGACGGTATTGGGCGAAAGCGCGGCGGGCCATCCGTTTGCCGGCAATGTCGGGCATGGCGAGGCGGTGCGGATCAGCACGGGTGCGGCCATGCCGGCCGGCGCGGATTGCGTGCTCTTGCAGGAAGACGCCGCGCGCCAGGGCGATGCGCTCATGCTCACCGGCACCCCGCCCAGCCCGCCGTCGCGGCACATCCGCCCGGCCGGGATGGATTTTGCCACGCACGATCCGCTGTTGCCCACCGGCACGCGGCTTGGCGCCGCGCAGATTGCCCTGGCGATCGGCGCCGGGCACGGCCATGTGCCGGTGCGCCGCCGCCTGCGCCTGGCGGTGATCGACAGCGGCGATGAACTCGCCGCCCCCGGCCGCCCCCTGCTGCCGCACCAGATCCCGGCCAGCAACGGGCCGATGCTGGCCGCCATGGCCGCGGCCCTGCCGGTGGACGTGCGGCGCATCGGCCCCGTGCCCGATCGGCTCGATGCCCTGGCCGCCGCCATCGATGGCGTGCGCGACGCCGATGTGGTGGTGACCAGCGGCGGCGCTTCGGTGGGCGATCACGATCTCGTCCGTCCGGCGCTGGAAGCGGTGGGCGCGCGCATCGATTTCTGGCGCGTGGCAATCAAGCCGGGCAAGCCGCTGCTGGTGGGCCATCGCGCCGCAACCTCGCTCGCCAGCCCGCAGGTGATCCTCGGCCTGCCAGGCAATCCGGCCTCGGCCTATGTCACGGCGCATCTGTTCCTGCTGCCGCTGCTGCGCGCGGCCCTGGGCGCAGCGCAACCCCTGCCCGCGCCGCTCCATGCCGCGCTGGCCCAGGCGTTGCCCGCTGGCGGCAGCCGCACCGAATTCCTGCGTGGCACATGGGATGGCCACGGCGTGACGCTCGATCCGCTGCAGGATTCTGGCGCCATTTCCCCCATCGCGCGGGCCAATTGCCTGGTGCGGCGCGAACCCGGCGTACCGATGCAACCGGAAGGGAGCCTTGTGCCGATCTATCTGCTCGATTTTGGCGGATTTGCTTGACGGGTTCGGTTTGGTTGCTTATTCGTTCCGCATTCGTTCGCCAAAGGAGACTTGCGGATGCTCACGCGCAAGCAGCACGAACTGCTCTCGTTCATCCAGACGCGCCTTGATGATTCCGGCATTTCCCCTTCGTTTGAAGAAATGAAGGAAGCGCTCGATCTCAAGTCCAAGTCTGGCGTGCACCGCCTGATCTCCGCGCTGGAAGAGCGCGGCTTCATTCGTCGCCTGCCCAACCGCGCCCGCGCGCTTGAAGTGATCCGTGAGCCGGAAAGCCTGGCCACCAAGGCTGCCCCGCGCAATGCCACGCCACGCCCCGCTCCTGCGGCGGCCCGCCCCACTCCGGTGGCGGCGAACGACGTGATCGAAATCCCGCTGCACGGCCGCATCGCCGCCGGCGCCCCGATCGAAGCGCTGGAAGGCTCGGCCATGCTGCCCGTGCCCGCCGCCCTGCTCGGCTCTGGCGAGCACTACGCGCTTGAAGTGTCCGGCGATTCCATGATCGAGGCGGGCATTCTCGATGGCGACTATGCCCTGGTGCGCCGCACCAACACCGCCCGCGACGGTGAAATCGTCGTCGCCCTGGTGCGTGGTGAGGAAGCCACGCTGAAATACCTCCACCACGAAAAGGGCCAGATCCGGCTCGATCCTGCCAACGCGGCCTATAACCCGCAGTTCTACGCGCCCGACGAAGTGGAAGTGCAAGGCAAACTCGCCGGGCTGCTACGCCGCTATCATTGATCATTGATGCCCGCCGCGGCGGATGATCATGCATCCGCCATGGGGATGACCGCAACAGGCGGGGCGGCAGTGGCAAGATAGCCATGGACCGCCCGCCACACCCGCCCGGCGAGCGCGGCCTGGTCCTGTTCCTGCCGCTCGCCGGCGGCATCGATCATCCCTTTGACGATGGCCATCACATCGTGCGCCGCTTCGTCCAGATCGCTCTGCGTGCCAAGGTCGGTTTGCATCAGAACAGTGCGCAAAATCCCATGGAGATGGCGCGATACGCGCTGCGTTTCCGGGTCATGCGGCATTCGTGCCTCTTCCACATCGAGCAGGCGCGCCAGCTTGGGCCGTCGCAATTGATGGGCCACGGCCGCGCCGATCATCCGGACCAGTGCCTCCTGGCCTGAAACGCGCGCCAGCGCCTCTTCGCACTCGGCAATCAGGATCGATGTCTCGCGCACGATCAGCGCGCCAACCAGCGCCTCCTTTCCGGGGAAATATTGATAGAGCGAACCCACGCTGACGCCCGCCCGCGCCGCAACCGCGTTGGTGGTCAGCGCGGCGATTCCCCCCTGCTCCAGAATGCGAGCCGCCGCCTCGACGATGGCCGCCACGGTTTCCACCGCCCGCGCCTGTCTCGGCAGTTTCCGGGGGACCTGGCGCGGAGGGGGAGACGGTTCGGGCATGGCGGGAATGCGAGTAGCCAAATGTGATGATCTGCTCGCATTCTAGGGGCCTCACTGCACGATGCAAGGATGCACCATGACCAAGCAATTTACCCCCGCGCTCACCGTCTTCATGCTGGTGAAGACCTCGCCCGAATGGCTCGGCTTCTCCATCGATCGCCGCTTCGCCCTGCTGGGCGAGCATGTCAGCCCGATCCTCGAAAGATATGCCGACAGGGTGTCGCTGCGCTTTTTCGACGTGGAATTCTACGCCACGCGCGTCACCGACGTGTGGATGTGGGAAGCAGTCGATCACCACAGCTACGAGTTGCTGGTCGAAAGCCTGCGCGAAACCCCGTTTTGGGACCGGTATTTCTCGATCGTCGAAATCCTGCCCGGCGTCGAGAACGCCTATGCCAACAATTATGATCGGCCAGCCCTAACGGCTTGAGCACCGCTGGCGTGGGACGAGCCGGCCGCCCGCCCCACGCCGCCGGCGCCGGGACAACCGGCACGGCAAGAACTGGCTCGCGATCGGCCAGCATGGTAGAAGCGCACATGGCCCAAATCACCTTGCTGCTCGCGTTTCTCGCAGCTGTTGCCATCCTGACGATCACGCCGGGTGTAGACACGGCACTGGTGCTTCGCGCGGCAGCGGTGGAAGGCAAGCCTGCCGCCGCGCGCGCTGCCCTGGGGATCGCACTTGGCTGCCTGGCCTGGGGCGCGGCGGCCGCGCTCGGCCTCGGCGCTGTGCTGGGCGCCTCAAAGATCGCCTATACCGTGGTGAAACTGGCGGGCGCGGCCTACCTTCTGTGGCTGGGCATCAAGCTCTTGTGGAAACCGCGCGGCTCCTTGGATAGCGGCGCCGGTTCAACCCGCGCCAACACGGCGACGAACGCGTTCTGGCGCGGCTTCCTCACCAACCTGCTCAATCCCAAGGTGGGTGTGTTCTACGTCACCTTCCTGCCCCAGTTCGTGCCGCCTGGCACAAACGTGGCGGCCTATTCGTTCGGGCTGGCCTGCGTCCATGTCGTGCTGGGACTGGTCTGGTTCGCGGCGCTGATCGCAGCCACCGCGCGACTGGGCACGGCCCTGCAGAAACCTCGCCTTGTTACCATGCTCGATCGTCTGACGGGCGGGGTCTTCGTGGGCTTCGGCCTGAAGCTGGCTGTTTCCTCCGCCCGCTAGACCGCAGAATTTCACCTTCGCGGGAAAACGTAATGCACTTGGCCGAAAAACCAGCCCTTTGTCGACTGGCCGGCTGCATCGCATAACGGCCGGAAGCGGGCGCGCCGCATCAGGGCGGCGCAACTGGATTGGGCAAACTTGCTATCGGAATCCACGGTGGATCCTGTTGTTCGCCAAGCGCTCGGGCTTCCATCAGCGTCCACGCCGAGCCGAAAGCGCAGTTGGGCTTGCTCCCCGGCCTGCAACGGACCGCCGGGAAAATCGCCAGGATCAATACACTAACCCCGAGGCTGGCGGGGCTTCCGCCATCGTCGCTTACAGCCCCAGCTTTGCATCAGATCATCCACGCAGCCGTCCAGCGCTGCCAACGCCGGCATCACCGCCCAGCCACCTTCGTCTGGCAGCAGGGCTGCGTCCCCGCCAAGGCAGGGCGCCTCGCCCACGGCTCCGGCGCCGGAAACCAGCCGTGCTGGCCTTCGCCTTGGGCAACAGTCACCACTTTGCCTCTGGCGAGGTAGATCGCCAGCCCGCCGGTTTGGCGCAACAGGCGGCGATCGGCCTTGAGCCAGCGCGGGTGGCACGTGACCGGCAGGGTGCGATCGGCGATGACGATATCGGCGTGGGAGCAAGCGCGGGCCAGTTCGCGTAGGTCAACGCGGTCGCGGCCCCGGCTCATCAGCACGGTATAAGCCTGGCCCTGTCGCACCAGCACGGCGCGGCAGAAATCCTCGTTGCACCGCGCGCCGCGCCAGGTGTCGAGACTGCGCGCCTCACCCTCCAGCCCGGCGTTTTCCAGCAGCGTGGACGGGGTATAGTCGCTGCGCGTGTCGCGCAGCATCAGCAGGTCGGGCCCTTCGCCCGCAAGGCCGACATGGTGCCCATCGCCGGTCACCAGCACATCGGGCGTGGGCTGCAACGCTGTCAGCATGGCGCCGAGACATATGGGCACGAAACCCCACAGCCGCACTTTGCCGGTCCACAGCGCCAGCCACAGGAGGCCCGCCACCAGCAGGCCGAACACCCATCCCGGCATGCCCGGCATCAGCGTCACCGCGCCCGGCTGCGCGGCGGTGACATGGGCCAGCCACAGCAGGCCATCGAGCGATTTGCCCACCGCCCACCAGGCCGGCGCGCCCCAGCCGGCCAGATCGAGAAACAGCGCCAGTGCGATCAGCGGCATCGTGACGAACGTGGTCAGCGGGATCGCCACCACGTTGGCCGCCGCGCCATAGATGCCGGCGCGGTGGAAATGAAACAGCGCCATCGGCATCAGCGCCAGTTCGATCACCAGGCCGGTGGCCAGCACCAGCGCCAGGTGCCGCGCCAGCCGCATCGGCCAGCCTTCGTGCGGGTGGGCCAGGAACCGCCGCGCCGGGGCCGAACTGTCGAACGCGATAATCGCGATGACCGAGCCGAAGCTCATCTGGAAACTGGGTCCCACCACGGCTTCGGGCCAGAACAGCATGACGATGAACGCCGCCACCGCCAGCATGCGCAGCGAGAGCGGATCGCGCCCCAGCGCCAAGGCCAGCAGCACCAGCAGCGCCCCCAGGCACGAGCGGATCGTGGGCACTTCTGCGCCGGTCAGCAGGGTATAGCCAATGCCGGCCAGCGCCCCCATTGCCGCGGCGGCCAGCGGCACGCGCAGGCGCAGGGCAAGGAACGGCACCAGCGCCAGCAACCGCGCGGTGATGAAATAGACCGCGCCCACCACGGCGCTGACGTGCAAGCCGCTGATCGACAACAGGTGCGTCAGGCCCGCGTCGCGCATCGCGTCTTCGTCGCTCGGCGCAATGCTGCCGCGATCGCCACTGGCAAAGGCAGCGGCGATCGCGCCGGGCGATCCGCCCAGTTGCGCACGGATATGATCGGCCAGGCGTTGGCGCACGGCATCGAGCCGCGTGCCCGGCGGGGCGGGCGCGATCAGCGTGAGCGGGCCCACACTGCTGCCCGTCGCCATCAATCCCGAAAACCATGCGCTGCGGGCAAAATCGAAGCCACCGGGCACCATCGGCGGAGCGGGCGGCATCAGGCGCGCACGCAGGCGCACCCGCGCGCCATCGCCCAGCCTGGTGTCGCTGCCGGCCGAATCGCCCGGCGGCAGCGGGACGTTGATCCGCACCTGCCCGGCCCTCACCATGCCCGACGGCAACAGGATCTGGGTGGCCAGCGTCAACCGCATGCGGCCTTGCGCGGCCTGAACCTGGCGATCGACCACGGTGCCTTCCAGCACGGCGAGCATGGGCCGGGGAATCGGCGGCGTGCCCAAAAAGGCAGACTTGACCCAGATCGTGGCGCAGCCGGCCGCCGCCATCAGCCCCAGCGAAAGCACGGCCAGTCGCAAATGGGCGAGTCGGCCGTCTCGATCGCGAGGCAGCACCAGCAGCAAAATTCCACCGATTCCAGCCAGAAAAGCAACCCAGTGGTATACCCCCGGGAGCACCACCCAAGCGCAGATTCCCGCGGCAAACGCTACACTTAGCCAGGGACCGCGCTCAGTCCCGCGTTGATCGATCCACGCATTCGCATGCGCGAGCATGCTGGACAAACGCGCCGCTTTGGCCCAATGGCGCCCGAGCCCGTTCGGTCCCATATCAAGACCGGTTTCAACCGGGCCGGCACCAGCGCCTTCGCCTTGCGGCGCAGGACGAACAAGCGGTGTCGCGAGAGAACCGGCCATGCGCCGAATAGGAAGGAATGCGCCCTCGATGGCAAGCCAGACTGACACCGTTTCTGCAGGATCGGGCACGGCCAGCGCCAGCCCGGCAGCACGCGTTGTCACCCGCTTTGCTCCATCGCCCACGGGCTTCCTGCATATCGGTGGTGCCCGCACCGCTCTGTTCAACTGGCTTTATGCCCGCCATCACGGCGGCACTTATCTGCTGCGCATCGAGGATACCGATCGCGCGCGTTCCACGGACGCGGCAATCGACGCGATCTTCGACGGTCTCAACTGGCTTGGCCTGGGCGGCGATGCCGATCCGGTGTTCCAGTTCGCCCGCTCCGATCGCCATGCGCAGGTCGCCAACCAGTTGCTGGACGCAGGGCACGCCTATCGCTGCTATCTGACGCAGGAAGAACTCGCCGCCCGCCGCGCCAAGGCGCAGGAAGAGCGCCGCCCCTTCCGCCTCGAAAGCGAATGGCGCGATGCCGATCCGGCCACCTGGCCGGCGGACAAGCCCTATGTCATCCGCGTCAAGGCGCCGCGCGAGGGCGAAACCGTGATCGAGGATGCCGTTCAGGGCACGATCACCGTGCAGAACGTGGAAATCGACGATTTCGTCATTCTGCGTGGCGATGGCACGCCCACCTATATGCTTGCCGTGGTGGTCGACGATCATGACATGGGCGTGACCCACGTGATCCGGGGCGACGATCACATCAACAATGCGTTCCGCCAGCTCGTGGTGATCCGCGCGATGGACGCGATCGAGGGTGGCTGGCCCGACCCCGTCTATGGCCATATCCCGCTGATCCATGGCGCCGATGGGGCCAAGCTGTCCAAGCGCCACGGCGCACTGGGCGTGGACGCCTATCGCGACGAGATGGGCCTGCTGCCCGAAGCGGTGTTCAACTATCTGCTGCGCCTGGGTTGGGGCCATGGCGACGAGGAAATCATCAGCCGCGACCAGGCGGTGGAATGGTTCGACATCGCCAATGTCAACAAGGGCGCCTCGCGGTTCGACCTCAAGAAGCTGCTCAACCTCAACGGGCACTATCTGCGCGAAGCCGACGATGCGCGCCTGGCCGACCTGGTTGCGCCGCGCCTGGAATCGCTCGTGCCCGCGCACGACCGCGCCAAGCTGGTCGAGGCCATGCCGGTGCTCAAGGTGCGCAGCGCCGATCTCAACGAACTGGCCAAGGGTGCGGTGTTCCTGTTTGCCCAACGCCCGCTGGCGCTCGATGAAAAGGCGCAAGGGTTGCTGACCGCGGATGCGCGGGCAATCCTTGCCAAAGTCGTGACGCGGCTTGAGGGCGCAAACGACTGGACAGCGCCGGCGCTGGAGGCCAATCTCAAGCAAATGGCCGAGGAGCTGGGAGTGGGATTGGGCAAAATCGCCCAGCCTTTGCGCGCAAGCCTGACGGGACAAGCGACCTCACCTGGAATTTTCGATGTCCTGGTTCTCCTCGGCAAGGAGGAGAGCCTGGCCCGTTTGCGTGACCACGCTGCCTGACGAGGGCAGCACACAGAACACACTGTTTCTTTGTACAGGAGAGCCTAGCGTGAGCGACAATCAGGCTACTTTGACCATTGATGGCAAGACCATCGACCTTCCGGTCAAGAGCGGCACCATCGGGCCGGACGTCCTCGACATCCGTAAGCTTTACGGCCAGTCGGGCAAGTTCACCTACGACCCGGGCTTTACCTCCACTGCCAGCTGCGACAGCGCGATCACCTATATCGATGGTGACGAAGGCGTCCTGCTGCACCGCGGCTATCCGATCGGCCAGCTGGCCGAGCATTCCAGCTTCATGGAAGTGAGCTATCTGCTGCTCAACGGCGAACTGCCGAACAAGGACGAGCTGGACAGCTTCACCCGCACGATCACGCGCCACACCATGGTGCATGAACAGCTCAGCAGCTTCTACAGCGGCTTCCGCCGTGACGCCCACCCCATGGCCGTGATGTGCGGCGTGGTCGGTGCGCTTTCGGCGTTCTATCACGATTCGACCGATATCGCCGATCCGCAGAACCGCACGATCAGCTCGCATCGCCTGCTTGCCAAGATCCCCACGATCGCGGCGATGGCCTACAAGTATTCGGTCGGTCAGCCGTTCCTCTATCCGCGCAACGACCTGTCCTACACCGGCAACTTCCTGCGCATGACCTTCGGCGTTCCGGCCGAGGAATATGAAGTGATCCCCGAAGTCGAACGCGCGATGGATCGCATCTTCATCCTGCACGCCGACCACGAGCAGAACGCCTCGACCTCGACCGTGCGCCTGGCCGGCTCGTCGGGTGCCAATCCGTTCGCCTGCATCGCGGCCGGCATTGCCTGCCTGTGGGGCCCGGCACACGGCGGCGCCAACGAAGCGGCGCTCAACATGCTGCGCGAGATCGGCACGCCCGACAAGATCCCGCACTACATCGAGCGCGCCAAGGACAAGAACGATCCGTTCCGCCTGATGGGCTTTGGCCACCGCGTCTACAAGAACTACGATCCGCGCGCCACGGTGATGCAGAAGACTGTGCGCGAAGTGTTCGACGCGCTCAAGGTCAACGATCCGCTGTTCGAAACCGCGCTGCGCCTGGAAGAAATCGCGCTGAACGATCCCTACTTCATCGAAAAGAAGCTGTTCCCCAACGTGGACTTCTATTCGGGGATCATCCTGTCGGCGATCGGTTTCCCGACCACCATGTTCACCGTGCTGTTCGCCCTGGCCCGCACCGTGGGCTGGGTGGCCCAGTGGAACGAAATGATCAGCGATCCCGGCCAGAAGATCGGCCGCCCGCGTCAGCTCTACACCGGGCCGACGCAGCGCGACTATGTGCCGATCGAAAGCCGCTGAGCGGGTATCGATAGATGAAAAGGAAGGCGGCCATGGCAATGATCCTGCGGATTTTTGGCGTGGCCGCCTTTTTGATGGGCCTGTTGTGGATGGCCCAGGGGCTTGGCCTGGTGCACTGGCCCCGCGAAAGTTTCATGCTCGACCAGCGCCCGTGGGCGTGGCGCGGGCTGGCATTGGCGCTGCTTGGCATCGCGGCCGTATGGCGCGCCGGGCGCCGTCGCTGACGCCCGGGCATTTCCGCCTCACTTCATTGCATTATCCAATCCCCAAGGCGCCGCTCATTCGAACGCGGCGGGATCGGGCGTGGGCGCCAGGCAGGCCTGCCGGTTCCCATCCTGGCAGGCTGCGACTTGCGCATGCCAGGCATCCATCGCGCGCCCATAGGCTGCTTCGCGCCGCGCCTGCGTGGTGCGGATCATCGCGATCGTCTGCGCGCGGCCCTTCAGGGCTTGGTGGTACCGCTGCAATTCGGCGTGCTGCCGGGCCTGAACGCTGGCCATGTCCGCAGCCAGAGCCTGTCCCATGTCCACATTGGCGGCGCGCGTGCCGGGATCATAGCCGGGCGCGACCACGCCCGGCGGCGACGATACCGATGCCGCGGCCGACCCGTCGTTGAAGGGCTGGTTGGGATCTACTGCCTGGGCCAGCGCCGGGCTGGCCACCAATGCACCGGCCAAGCCGGCCATTACCATCATCCTGATCATCGCGAACCTTTCCAGAAAGACGCCAGGTGGTCCCCAACGGCAGCAGGCTTACCGGTTGCGATCTGAATGTGGTTGGAATGACCGGCAAATCTGCCGTTCACGTTGGGACAGGCGGGGTCGGGATGGCCCGGTTCAGCGCGCGTTGACGATCCCGGCGCTCGGCACGTCGGCCGGCAGCGTGAGCATGAAGCGCGCCCCTGCCCCCGGCGTGCTGGAAACGGTCAGGTCTCCCGCCATGGCGCGGGCAAGGCGGCGCGAGATATAGAGGCCCAGGCCAGAGCCCCCGTCCCCGCTGCGCCCCAGTCTTTCGAACTTCTCGAACACCCGCGACGCCTGCTCGGCAGTCAGCCCTTCGCCGTTGTCTTCCACCGCGATCCAGGCGGTGGCGCCTTCCACCCCGCAGGCCAGCGTGACCGTGGCCTGTGCCGGTGTATAGCGGATCGCATTGCTGAGCAGGTTGAGCAGCACCTGGAGCACGCGGCGGAATTCGCCGATGGCCGGGGCATGGCAATCCTCTTCCGGCAGGGCCAGCACGATGCCGCGCTCGCGCGCGCGGACCGAGAGGATGCCAGCGGCGCGGCGTGCGCAATCGGCCAGGTCGATATGGTCGGGCGCGGGGGCAAAGCCGGGGGCTTCCACCGCGTCGAGGTCTGCCAGATCCTCCACCAGGCCCAGCAGATGCCGCCCCGCCTCGGCGATATCGGCGGCGTAGTTGCCATAGGCATCGGCCAGCGGCCCGGCCAGACGGCTGCGGATGGTTTCGGCATTGGCGATGATCCGGCTGATCGGCTGGCGCAGCGCCGGGGCAAGATCTCTCCCGAGAAAGCCGGTCCAGGGCGGCAGGGCGGCGCCGGCCCCCGCTGGCGCCGGTTCGGCCTGGGGCAGCAGCGCCGGATCGGCCGGCAGGGCCAGGATCGTTTCGGGCAGCAGCAGCAGGTCGAACCCGCTTCCCACCCTGGGCAAGAGGCGCACACGCCAGCGGCGCGGCGATCCGGCCACGTCCACCACCATGTCGTCCAACAGGCGCCAGTGCAGCCGGGCCATGTCGACCCGGCCCGGACGACCGCCATTCCGGCCGCCGTCCCGGCCATCTTCACCCAGGCCGAGCGACAGGGCCGCGCAGGCGGTCCAATGCCGGCCGGTGGCGCCAGCAAGATCGGTGGCCAGTTCGACCAGGTCTGGCGCTGGGCAATCGGCCGCGATCACGCGTTGCTGCGCATCGAGCAGCACGTGTCCTTGTGCCAGATGATGCCACAGCGCGGCGTCATCGGCCGGCGGCAGGCCCGAATCCGGCGCGGGCGCGCGGCGCCAATCGCGCAGGACAAGATCGATGCTGTCGCCATCAGGCACGGCGCGCGCCTGAAACGCGATGGGGCATTCGCCGTCCATCGCCAGGATCGGCCGCGCCTGGGCCAGGCCAGTGGCGCGCACCTGGCGCACCAGGGCAAGAAGGGCGGGAATGGCGAGCAAGCCCGGCAGGGTGCCACCGGCAGCAGCCTGCAAGCGGGCCAGTGCCTCGTCGGCCGCAACCAGTTGGTCGCCCGCATCGCACCGGGCGCGGATCGGATCGGCCGCGGCCAAGGTCAGGTGCCCAGCCCGGCTTGCGCCAGCCGCGCCACGGCCGCCTGAGGGGCCAGCGCTGCCAGGCTCGCAGGAACCACCGCCTCAGGATGGAACACCGCCACGTGCGCGCGCACGGCATCGCCATCAAGCCCCGCTGCACGCAGGACCAGGGCCAGGCGTGCGACCTGGGCCGGCGCGGCCAGCAGCGCGGCATCCTCGCGCGGGGCGCCCATGGCGCGGGCCAGCGCCGTCAGGAACAGCGCCGGGCCGGCGTGCAGCGGATCGAGCGCCGCAGCCGGATCGGGCAAGGCATCGACCAGCCGGCGCAGCAGGGCCAGCCGGCCGCGTTCGGCATCGAAGCGCAAGCGCAGCGACCGCTCGGCAATGATCGCGCGGCTCTGCGCCTCGGCATCGTCGTGGGCGCGGGCGTGCAGCGTGCCCAATGCGATCCGCAGCAGATCCTGGGGCAATTCGTCGAGCGGCAAAGCCATGCGCCGCTGCGCCTGGCAGAACCGCGCCTGCGCCACCAGCACGGCCATGGCCAGGGCAGCCCGATCGCCCTGCTGGCCTGAACCATCTTCTGCGGGGTGGTCGACGGCGGCCATGGCCGCTTCGATCAAGGGCGGCACGATCATGTCCACGCCGTGCGCCTGCTCGAGCCGGCAGGCCATCTGCCATTCCAGCGCCTGGCCGTGAACAGCCGCCAGGAACGCCCCGTTGGCACAAAGCAGGCCGGAAAATCCCGCCACGTCATCGACATCGGGCGCGGCACCGGCGTCGGCGCCACCGGCCTGGGCCAGCGCGACGGCAAGCTGGCGAGCAACGTCGTCCACCATCCCGCGCACATGGGCAATCACCGCGTCGCCAAACACCTCGCGCTCTTCCCCCAGCACGAGATGGCGCAGGATCGGGGCCGTGCTGTCGAGCGCGGCAGACGCGCGCGCCAGGCCGGCTGCGAACCAGGCATCGTCGCCAAGGGAATAGGGCGCAGGGTTTTGCATGCCCGTGGTTCTAGGTTCCATTGGTTAGCAAGCGGTT
Source organism: Novosphingobium rhizosphaerae (assembly GCF_050920675.1). Classification (NCBI taxonomy): domain Bacteria; kingdom Pseudomonadati; phylum Pseudomonadota; class Alphaproteobacteria; order Sphingomonadales; family Sphingomonadaceae; genus Novosphingobium; species Novosphingobium rhizosphaerae. The sequence continues at coordinate 2,614,354 of NZ_CP137861.1, read as the reverse complement.
AGGAAACAGACCATGCGCCTGTGCCAGAGCCGTTGCAAGCAGGGCCAGAACGATCAGGCGCAACCCGGTTTCCAGCGGCATGAACAGGCCCACCACCAGCAAGGCCAGCGCCACCAGCAGACGGTCGCACAGCCAGGTCGTCCAGCGGAAATCGCGCAGGATCGCGGGGAACAGCCACAGGATCAGCACCAGCACGAGCGGCGGAAACCACGCCGTCTGCGCCGTGGCACTGCCGGCGACGCGCCAGGCACACGTGGCGACCAGCGCGGCATCGAGGAGCGGGCCGAACATCGCCACGCCGCGCAAGTGGCCGGCCGGCTCCAGCAGCGAATCCTCCTCCACCTTGGCCAGCAGCCGCGCGGTCTGCAACACCACCCAGCCCAGGCCGAGCAGGGCAAAGGAAAGGCCCGCGCGCCCCCACCACCCAGCGCCCAGCGCCAGGAACACCAGCAACAGCGCCGCCATCGCCACCACCCAGGGCCGCGTGCGCGCATGGAGCAGCGCCGGGCCGGCGCGCCGCACGGCCTGCACCGCCAGCCATTCACCCGGAGAGCGGACGTGGCTGGCCGCAGTATGCTGGGCCAGCCAATCGTTTTCGGCGGCATGGGCATCGGCCTCGCCCCGCACCAGGCGCCAGCGCCCGGTATCGAGCAAGGCCTGGGGGACGTTGCGCAATGGCAAGCGCGCCTGGGTGGCAAGGCGCAGGAGCGCCGCGACCGGATTCCATTCGGGCGGCAGATCGCCCAACCCGGCAACCACGCGCCCGGGCATCCGCAAGGCACCCGCCCAGGCGTGGTTGATGTCGATCCGCTCGAACCCGGCGGCAACGCCCGCTTCCACCGGCAGGGCCAGCACGCCGGGCGCCTCGTCCAGGATGCGGCGCGCGTCCTCGGGCATCGCCAGGAACCCTTCGGCAAAGGCAAAGAGTTCGTCCTCGGCCGAAACGAGCGGCACCAGGGCGCGCGCAGCGGTGATCACGTGAAAGCGGGCACCGCGCTGTTCGGCGACGTGCTGGATCTCCACGATCTCGGCTGAGAGCATTTCGGCATGGACGACGATTCGCGTGGCGCCCAGCGCCAGGGCCAGGCCAAGCTGGTGGCGGGCGATACTGTGGCCGGCGATCGGCAGGAAACCGGGGTTTCCGCCCGGCTGGCCGGCCCCCTCGCCCGTCAGATCGACCGGCATGTTTTCCATCAACGAAATGAGCGCGACCCGCAAGTGAATGCCTCCTGATCGCCGCATGGTAGGGCGCCAGCCCCGACATGCCAAGCGCCCGTCCGGCGCCGACGTGCGGCAATCCGTTAAGCCCGGCAGCGTCGCCGTTCAGGCTGTCTGGCCGCCCTCGGGCAGAATGTCGGGTCCGGCGCGAAAATCGTCGAGCCAGGCGGCGATGCGCCGCAGCACCGCCGGATCGCCCGGTGCGCCGGCCAGGGCCTGCTCGGCCAGGGCCATCAGTCCCTCGGCATGAAACGATGCCGCCAGACCCTTGAGCCGCATGCCCGCCATCGACCAGTTTCCGTCGCACCGCGACCGGCGCATCAGATCAAGCTGGCGCTGCGCGCTGTCGAGAAACGCGCTGCGCAGTTCCACGAACAGCGCGGGATCGCTGCCGGCCACGGCCGCCAGCTGGGCATCGATCGGGTCACCAAGATAGGCCATGCTGTTGATAGTGTCGCATCAGGGCTTAAGGCGGGTTTAACCGGTGGCCTTTTCCGTGATACAAGCCCGCCATGAACGGGGGACCACGGATCATTCCGATCGAAGCCAACCAGCCGGAATCCGGCGGGAAAGGCCTGGCGCTGGATCGCGAACACGCGGAAGGTTCCCTGTTATTGCCAGAACTTGCACCCCAATCCGAAGACGATGTCGAGGATGATGCGCCCGCCGCTCCAACGCCTTGGCCGCTGGCCTTGGCCGGCGCGCTGATCGCCGTGTGGACGGGGTTCTACCTATGGGCCAGCGTGCCCGGCCTGATCGCCGTGCACAGCGCGGCGGCCTGGGCCTCGGCCACCGGCCAGTGGGCTGCCCCCGTGCTTGTCGTGCTGGTGGGACTGTTGCTGGTGCAGCGTGGCAGCGGGCGCGAGGCGCGGCGCTTTGCCAGCATTGCCAGCGGCCTCTCGCGCGAATCGGCGCAGCTGCATGGCCGGCTCGGCACGATCAACACCGAATTGGCCCTTGCCCGCGATTTCATCGCTGCCCAGGCACGCGACCTTGATGCATTGGGCCGCATGGCGGCCGATCGGCTTTCCACCCATGCGGAAAGCCTGCGCGGCCTGATCCAGGACAACGGCGCGCAAGTAAACGCGATTGCCGACGTTTCGGCCAATGCGCTGGACAACATGGAAAAGCTGCGCAGCCAGCTGCCCGTGATCGCCAACAGCGCCAAGGACGTGACCAATTCCATCGCCAATGCCGGGCGCAATGCGCACGTGCAATTGGAAGACATGGTCGCAGGGTTCCAGCGCCTGAATGAATTCGGCCTGGCCAGCGAACGCCAGGTCAGCACCGTGCGCGAGCAGGTGCAGGCCGCGCTGGGCGCATTGAACGCTGCCGGGGCAGACCTTGCCCGCCAGACCGAGGCGCGCTTTGCCACCCTGCAAGAGGAAGTGGGCAGCCACCGCGCCGCGCTGGACCAGGAAGAGCATGCCGCGCTGGCCGCGATCCGCGCCCGTGCCCAGGCCCTGGCCGACACCCTGGAGGAGCAGCGCCGCACCCTCGCCCGCGCCGAGCGCGAAAGCCTGGCGGCCTTGGAACAGCGGCTGGCGACATTGCAGGAAGCCAGCAGCACGCTGGGTGCCGCGGTGGCCGAGCAGGAAAGCGCCGCGCTGGCAAGCTGGCAGGCGCGCAGCGAAGCCCAGATGCGCAGCCTTCGTGCTGGGCTGGACGAATTGGCCGCGGCGCAGGATCGCAGCCAGGCACAGGCGCAGGCCCGCCTCGCCCAGTTTGCCGAGGAAAGCCGCACCCTGGTGGCCGCGCTCGATAGCGAAGGCGCGGCGATCGACGCGGCCGTGGCCGAACGGCGCGCCACCCTGGCCGCCGGCGCCGACGAGCAGCGCGAGACGCTCGCCCGCCGCATGGTGGAAATCGACCGCGCGATTGCCGAGCGCCGCACCGCGCTGGCCGCCGCCGCCAACGAAGCCACCGAAACGCTGGCCCACAAACTCGCCGATCTCGACCGCGCGCTCGATACCCAGCGCAACCGCCAGCAGGACGAGGCACGGCGCCTGGCCGCGCAATGCGATACCGCCGCCTCGCGCGCTGCCGAACTGGCCGAAACGCTGGCGGCATCGGCCGCCACCGGCGATGCCACGGCCCAGGCGGTGGATCGCGCGCTGGCACTGCTGCGCACGCGCCTGTCCGAAACCGGCATCGAACTGACCGCGCAGGACGATCACATCGCGCGCACCACCGATGCCGCCGTGCGCCTGCTCGAACTGATCCAGGCGACGGGCCAGCACAGCCGCACCGAACTGCCCGAAGTGCTGCGCGCCAGCGAGGCCGGGCTGGACCAGTTGGACCAGCGCGTGGCCGCGCTGCACGCCGGCCTGGGCGAAGCTGGTAGCAAGGGCGCGGCCCTGGCCGAGACCGTGCGCGACACCAGCGCCGATATTGCCGCCACGCTGGCCCACGTTGCCCGCCTGCACCAGGCCTTCGCCGAGCAGGCCGAAGCCGAGCGCACCCAGTTGCAGGAACTGCGCGCCAGCCTGGAAACCGCGCGTGGCGAGGCCGAGGCCCTTTCCGGTGACATGACCGGCACGATGGCCACCGCGATCGACCGGCTCAACGCCGCAGCCCGCGCTGCCGGCGAAACCATGGGCAGCACGCTGCACACCGAGATCGACGCCCTGGCCGCGCGCCTGGGCGATGAAGGCAACGCCGCCATCGCGCGCGTGCTGCAAGGGCGCGGGGCGGAATTGATCGCCCGGCTCGAACAGGCGATCGACAGTGCCGCCGCCGCCAGCCGCGACAGCGCCGTGCAGATGCGCGACCAGTTGGCCAAGGTGGACGAACTGGCCGCCAACCTGGAAAATCGCGTGGCGCGCGCCCGCGAGCGCGCCGAGGAGCAGGTGGACAACGATTTTGCCCGCCGCACCGCGTTGATCACCGAATCGCTCAATTCCGCCGCGATCGACATTGCGCAGGCGCTTTCGGCCGACGTTTCGGAAACCGCTTGGGCTTCCTACCTGCGCGGCGACCGCGGCATCTTTACCCGACGCGCGGTCAGTCTGCTCGATAGCGCCGATGCCAAGGCCGTGCAGCAGCACTATGCCGGCGACGCCGAGTTCCGTGGCCACGTGAACCGCTATATCCACGATTTCGAAGGCATGCTGCGCCAATTGCTGTCCACCCGCGATGGCAATGCCCTGGGCGTGACGCTGCTCTCGTCCGACATGGGCAAGCTCTATGTCGCGCTGGCGCAGGGGATCGAGCGGCTGCGGGCGTGAGCATGAGCTAGAGCTTGCGTTAGGCTTCGCACCACCCCCAACCCCCTCCTCTAAAGAGGAGGGGGCTTTTGTTTCAGCTCGTTAGCTCCCCCTCCTCTTTAGGTGAGGGGGTTGGGGGGTGGTGGAACCCTCAAGCCAACGCCGCTGCAAACCCCCGCAAATCGGCTGCGAACCGCGCTTCCTCCGCCTCGCGCGCGGCGCCATCCAGGCGCAGCAGGTAGCTGGGGTGGCAGGTCAGCCAGATTTCTGCCCCGTCCTGCCGGGCCAGCAACCCGCGTTCGCGTTGCACGCTGGCGGTGCGGCCGATGAGGGCGCGGGCAGCGCTGGCGCCCAGGGCCAGGATCAGGCGCGGCGCAACCAGGTCACGCTCGCGGTCCAGCCACCAACGGCAGGTGTCGATTTCGCCGGCTGTCGGCGTCTGGTGCAGGCGCCGTTTGCCGGTGGGTTCATGCTTGAAATGCTTCACCGCGTTGGTCAGCCAGCCCTGCGCCGGATCGATGCCCGCCTGCTGAAGCTGCGCGCGCAGGACTTGCCCGGCCGGGCCCACGAACGGGCGCCCTTCGCGTTCCTCGTTGTCGCCCGGCTGCTCCCCCACAATCATGAAGGCCCGGCGGCGGGTGCCTTCGCCCGGCACCGCGCGGGTGCCGTTGCAACCGATGGCGCACTGGCGGCACGCCGCAATGCCATCGGCAAGACCGGCCAGGCTTTCGGGCGCCGGCCCGAAAGCCTGGCGGCCCAGATCGACCATCGCCGCCTCGCGCGCCTGGGCACCGGCGATCAGATCGGGGATCAGGGCCGCTTCGGGCATGTTCTTCCAATACTTGCGCGGCATCTCCTTGAGCATGGCGCCCACTTTCAGCCGCGCCGGATTGAAGATGTTAGCGTAATAGGTGCGCCACAGCTCTTCCAGCGGGTCGCCACCGGGCGCGTCGAGCCGCGTGGCCGGTGGCCCTTCTTCCAGTACCGAACCGTTCCAGTGCAGCGAACCGTCCGGCGTCAGGATCGACCAGCGCATCGTGCCGAAGCGGCGCACGAAAAAGCCGGCATTGGCGCGCAGGATGTGATGGTCCGGCTCGAACCAGGCGACGAAGCGTTCGGCATCGCCTGGCCCATCGCCCACCCCGCGAAAGCGCAGGAAGGCGCGCATCTTGTGAATGTCGCGGCGCACCGGGCGCGCCAGCTGGTCCAGGCGCCGCACCAGCGGATCGGCCGCGTCCTGCGCCGCGCGGGGCCGATCCTGCAAGCGCCAGAGCAGGCGATAGGCCAGGTCGAACCGCTGCGGCGCGCGATGCAACAGGGCCATGCGCACCAGACCAAGGAACGCCTTGCTGGCCCGCACCGGCGCTGCGCCTGGGCACGGTGGCGGGATCGGCGCGGGGCCTTGCGCAAACAGGTCACCCGTGCCCTGCCCCGGCTCTTCCCACACCACGTCGTCTGGCGCCACGCCGGCCAGGATCAGGCTGCGCGCCGCATCGCGCCAGGCCTCGGTATCGTCAGGGGCAGGCAGGCACACGCGCAAGGGTCATGCCCCGAACAGTTCGAGCTGCTGGGCCTTGGGCGGCGCCAGGCGGCTGCGCAGGTCGGCCCGGTCGACCAGCAGGGTGGGCCGCCAATCGGCGGTGACGATGAACGGACGCACCTTGGCCAGCGAAACGGTGAGCCGGCCCACGTCTTCCAGGCGCAGCCGGCGCTGGCGGCGGGCGGCCAGCAGCGCATTGACCGCGCGCACGCCCAGCCCCGGCACGCGCAGCAGCGCCTCGCGCCCGGCGCGGTTTACATCCACCGGGAAAGACTCGCGAAAACGCAGCGCCCAGGCCAGCTTAGGATCGATATCGAGCGGCAGCATGCCGTCTGCCCCGGCGGCCTGCTGCACTTCGTGCGGGGCATAGCCATAGAAACGCATCAGCCAGTCGGATTGATAGAGCCGATGTTCGCGCATCAAGGGCGGGCGCTGCAGCGGCAACACGGCGCTGGCGTCAGGGATCGGGCTGAACGCTGAATAATAGACGCGGCGCAGGCGAAAGCGGCTGTAGAGCGTGGCCGAGCGGCCGACGATATCAGCGTCGCTGGCCTGGTCCGCGCCCACGATCATCTGCGTGGATTGCCCGGCGGGGGCAAAGCGCGGCGCGTGGCGGAACCGCTTGCGCGCGTCCTTGGCTTCCACGATCGCGCTGCCGATATGCGCCATCGCCCCTTCGATCACCGGAGTGGACTTGTCGGGCGCCAGCCGCGCCAGGCCCGCCTGGGTGGGCAATTCGACGTTGATCGAGACGCGATCGGCATAGAGCCCCGCGCGGGCGACCAGTTCGGCATCGGCCTCGGGAATCGTCTTCAAGTGGATATAGCCGCGAAACTCGTGCTCTTCGCGCAGGATCCGCGCCGCCTCGATCAACTGCTCCATCGTATGGTTGGATGATCGCACGATGCCCGAGGACAGGAACAGCCCCTCGATATAGTTGCGGCGATAGAATGCGATGGTCAGGTCAGCCACTTCCTGCGGGGTGAACCGCGCCCGACGCACGTTGGAACTCTTGCGATTGACGCAATAGTGGCAATCGAAAATGCAGTGGTTGGTCAGCAGGATCTTGAGCAGCGAGATGCACCGGCCATCGGGCGCATAGGCATGGCAGATGCCCATCCCCTCGGTCGAGCCCAGGCCCTTGCCGCCCGCGCTGTTGCGCTTGGCCGTGCCCGAAGATGCGCAACTGGCATCGTATTTGGCGGCATCGGCCAGGATGCCCAGACGTTCCATCACCGTAGGTTGCGACATTTGTTCCTTATACGTTCCATATCGCGCCGGCGCCAGCGGCATTTTGGGCAATGGGTTGGAACGGACCGGGCCTCGCGCCGGTTATAGGCGCGGAGGGGGAAGACTTTTTGCGGAGTTTTCCGACAATGCCCATGATCGAAACGCGCGACGGCACCCGGCTCTATGTCAAGTCGTGGGGCCAAGGCCCTGCGGTGGTGTTGATCCATGGCTGGCCGCTCAATTCGGACAGCTGGGACCCCGTCATGCATGCCCTGGCCCAGGCCGGGTATCGTGCCATTGCTTATGACCGGCGCGGGTTCGGCCGGTCGGACCAGCCCGGCCACGGCTATGATTACAATACCTTTGCCGATGACCTGGCCGATGTTCTGGAAGCGACCGAAGCACGGCCGGGGGCTGCGCTGGTGGGCTTTTCCATGGGTGGCGGCGAAATCGCCCGTTATCTCTCGCGCCATGGCGCCGATGGCATCAACCGGGTGGCGCTGGTTTCCTCGGTCGTGCCCTACATGGCCAAGACCGACGACAATCCCGAAGGCGTGCCGGCGGAAACCTTTGCCGAAATGACTGATGGCATGCTGACCGACCGTGCCAAGTTCATGGCCCAGTTTCTCAAGGATTTCTATGGCGTTGGGCTACTGACCCAGCCGGTGAGCGACGAACAGCTCAAGCTTTCGTGGAACCACACCATGCAAGCGGGCCTGCTGCCCACCCTCGCTGCGGCCAATGCCTTTGCCACTACCGATTTCCGGGGTGACCTGCCCAGCTTCACCGTGCCCACCCTGGTCATCCATGGCACGTCGGACAAGACCGTGCCGATCGAAGCGACCGGGCGCGCCGTGGCCCGTGCGGTGCCCCATGCCACGTTGCTGGAATATTCCGGCGCGCCGCACGGCGTGTTTGCCACGGCCACCGATCGCCTGATCGCTGATCTCATCGATTTCCTGGCTGGCAAGCGGCCAGAGGATCGCGAGGCCGTGATCGACGCATTGCCGGCGGCAATGCTCGCCAACCCGATGATGTAAAACGCCCTTGAGCAGGAGAGAATTGATGCATTACGACCAAGGCAATCCCACCGAACTCAAGGAAAAGTTCTGGAAGGCACTGGACCATTCGCCTTTTGTCATGCTGCAACTGGATGCCGATCCGGAAAGCGCGGCTCCGATGACGGCGCAGTTGGACAAGCACGCCAACCACGCGATCTGGTTCTTCACCACGCGCGACAATCGCTTTGCCGCGCAAGGCGGGGCAACGGCAACTTATGCCGCCAAGGGGCACGACCTGTTCGCCCGCTTTTCCGGCGCGCTGACCGAGGAAACCGATCGCACCGTGCTGGAACAGCATTGGAGCAAGACGGTCGAATCCTGGTATCCCCAGGGCAAGACGGACCCCAACCTGCTGTTCCTGCGCATGGACTTGGGCGAAGCGGCGATCTGGTCGGGCGAAGTCGGCGTCGTCGGCGTCGTCAAGATGGCGCTGGGCCTGCCGATCGGTGACAGCCTCAAGGGCGGCTATGCCGAAACCGGCCTTTAAATAGAACGAAACCGTTCCAATAAGCGAAGGCCGCCGCTTCCCTTGGGGAAACGGCGGCCTTTTGCTGTTTGACAGGCAGAATGTCAGTCGATCGGCGGCACCGAGCTGGGCGGCAGATCGGCATCGGCCTCGTGCACTTCGGTGAGGCCGCGGCCCACATGGCTGCGGTTGCGGCTATAGGCGTAGTAGACGACCAAGCCGATCGCGGCCCAGCCCACGAAGAGCTGGATCGTGGCGGCGGAAAGGCTGCCGAACAGATAGAGGCAGCCCAGGATCGAGATGGGTGCAACCACGGTCACGGCCGGGGTGCGGAACGGGCGCTTGCGCGACGGGTCGGTACGGCGCAGCACGAGCACGGCGATCGACACGGCCGCAAAAGCAAACAGCGTGCCCGAGTTCGACACGTCGGCCAGCAGGCCCACCGGGAAGAACGCGGCAAACAGCGCCACGAACACGCCCGTAATCAGCGTGATCACGTGCGGCGTGTGGAAGCGCGGGTGCACCTTGGAAAAGAATTCCGGGAGCAGGCCGTCGCGGCTCATCACGAAGAAGATGCGGGTCTGGCCGAACATCATCATGAGAATGACCGAGGGCAGCGCAAGGATGGCGGCAAGGCCGACCAGCCAGCCCACCATCGGATGGCCAACCGAACGCAGCGTCCACGCCAAGGCTTCCTTGGAGCAGACCACCGCATTGTCGGCAATGGCCTTGCACGCCTGCGAAAGATCGTGCGAGCCGGGCGAAAGAGCTTCGTGGCCCGGACCGAACACCGGCTGCGCGCCAACCGTGCCGATCACGCCGGCCGCCACCAGCATGTAGAACACGGTACAGATCGCCAGGCTGCCGATCAGGCCGATCGGCATGTTGCGCTGGGGATTCTTGGTTTCTTCCGCAGCCGTCGAAACCGCGTCAAACCCCACGTAGGCAAAGAAGATCGACGCGGCCGCGCCCGAGATGCCGGTGAAGCCGAGCGGCGCGAACGGTTCGAAATTGCCGGCCTTGAGCATCGGGATGGTCAGGACGATGAACAGCGACAAGGCGACGATCTTGATCGCCACGAGCACCGCGTTGACCGTGGCGCTTTCCTTGGTGCCCAGCACCAGCAGCCCAGTGATCACCGCCGCGATGGCCATGGCCGGCAGGTTGATCAACCCGCCATCGAACGGCCCGCGCACGAATTCCAGGGGCACGGTTATATGCAGGCTGTTCTGGACAAAGCCGATCATATAGCCCGACCAACCGACGGACACGGCCCCGGCGGCAATCGCGTATTCCAGGATCAGCGCCCAGCCCACCATCCAGGCGACGAGTTCGCCCATGACGGCATAGCTGTAGGTATAGGCAGATCCCGAAACCGGCACCATGGCTGCCATTTCGGCGTAACACAGCGCGGCTACGGCGCAGACGAAGCCGGCGATGATGAAGCTGATCATCATGCCCGGCCCGGCCTTTTGCGCGGCTTCGGCCGTGAGCACGAAAATGCCGGTGCCGATCACGGCGCCGACGCCCAGCATGGTCAGTTGGAAGGCACCGAGCGAGCGGTGCAGCGATTTCTTTTCGGCTGTCGCCAGAATAGCGTCGAGTGGTTTGACGCGTCCAAACATTGAAATCTCCCGCCTTGGACCGGTGCGGCGGGAACCCCCACGCCAAGACGTTGCACCGGTAACCAGGTCATGGGCCGCAACGCTAGCGGCAACCCCTGCCTTGTCAAAGAGGCTTTTTTCATCTCGTGCCGGCAAGAGGCCCGCCCTTGCGGGTTTTTCCCCATGCTATAGAGGCGAGCGCCTTACCTGACCGGCTTTTTCGGGGAAATGGCAGCCATGTCCACGACGTTTCAGCTCGATACCGCGACCAGCCGCGCGCATCCTACGCCCGCGCCGATGAAGCGGCTTTCGGTGCCCACCATCCGCCAGCGCAAGGCCGATGGGCACACGGCACAGCCGATCGTGATGCTGACCGCCTATACCGCGCGCCAGGCGCAACTGCTCGACGCGCATTGCGACCTGCTGCTGGTGGGGGATTCGCTGGGCCAGGTGATCTATGGCCTGCCATCGAGCGTGCCGGTGACGCTGGACATGATGGCGGCCCACGGCGCGGCGGTGGTGCGCGGCTCGTATCACGCGGTGGTCATCGTGGACATGCCGTTCGGCAGCTATGAAGCCTCGCCAGCCCAAGCGTTCGAGGCGGCAGCGCGCCTGCTCAAGGACACCGGCTGCGCCGGAGTGAAACTGGAAGGCGGCGCGGCCATGGCCGAGACGGTCGCGTTCCTCACCGCGCGCGGCATTCCGGTGATGGGCCATGTCGGGCTGACCCCGCAGGCGGTCAACGTGCTGGGCGGCTATGGCGCGCGCGGCCGTAGCCAGGCCGAAGCCGACAAGATCCTGGCCGATGCGCGCGCCCTGGCCGATGCGGGCGCCTTTGCCATCGTGGCCGAAGGGGTGGTGGAGCCACTGGCGATCGCAATTACGCAGGCCGTTCCCTGCCCGGTGATCGGCATCGGTGGATCGGCGCAGTGCGACGGGCAGGTTCTGGTGACCGAAGACATGCTGGGCATGTTCGAGCGCGTGCCGCGCTTCGTGAAACGCTATGCCGAAGTGGCGACGACGATCGAGGAAGCGGCTGCCCGCTATGCCCAGGAAGTGCGGGCCCGTGCGTTTCCGGGCGTTGAGCAGACCTATCAGCCCAAGTGAGGGTTGCATTTGGCGGCGGGGAGCGTCCACAAGCTGGGCCCGAACGGGGCGAGGGTTTGCCCCCTTCCTCTGAAAACGAGGGGGAGTTGAACCTCATAGCACCTGATCGCGCGCCCTTAGCGCCTGGGCCATCGCCTGGGCTTCCGCCTGGCGCCCCCCGCCCGCCCAGGCCGTGGCGAGCAGGCGCATGGCGGTGAGGCTGGCGGGGTTTTGCACCAGGTAGCGCGCGGTCATGGCGTCGGCGTCCCGGCCGCGCCCGGCCGCGCGCAGGGCGGCGTCCATGCGGCGCAGGACGGGTTCGTTGAAACGGATGGCGGCGGCGTTTTCGTATTGCGTCAGCGCGCCGCGGGCGTCGCCTGCCATCATGCGCGTGTCGCCCGCCAGAAGCCAGGCTTCGGCCGCGCCGGGATTGGCGGCGCGCAGGCGGTCTGCCACGTCACGAGCCTGGTCGAACTGCCGGGCGGCGAGCAGGCCGCGCGCATAGGGAACGGCCAGCACGGCGAAGTTGGGCCCGTCCTGATAGCGCAGGGCGAGCGCCCCGAGCGGCAAGTCGGGCGGAATGGCAACAAATGGGCGCGACTTTGCCTCTGGCGCCAGCAAGCCCTGCGCGCGGCGCGGCTGGCCCAGCCTTTGCCAGGCACGCGCCACCAACGCCTGGAGATAGGGCGGCGCGAAAGGCTGGCGCGCCACGCCGTCCCAGCGCCATGCCACCTGGCGCACATCGCCTTCGCGCGCGATCGCGCGGGCCAGCAACTGCTGGGCCTGGAGATTATCGGGTTGCAGCCGCACCAGCCGCGCCAGCAGGCCTGACGCGACGCTGAAATTGCCGGCGCGGAATTCCAGCACGCCGCCCAGGAGCATGGCGGCGGGCATGTCGCGCAGCGCAGTGCCGGTGCGTTGCAGAATGCTGCGGGCCAGATCGGTCTGCCCGGCGCGCGCGGCGATCACCGCCTGGAAATAGAGCGCGCGAACATTGCCGGGATCGACCTCGGCCAGCTTGCGCACCACCACCAGCATGGCGCGGGCCTGGCCCATGTCGCCCAGCGTGGCGGCATATTCGGCCAGCAGATCGGGATCCTGGGGCCGAATCGCCAGGCCCTGTTCGAACCACGGTAGCGCGGCGCGCAGCCCGAACTGTTCGCGCACCAGCATGCCGCGCAGCACCAGGGCGTGGGGGTTCTGCGGCGCCAGCGCGACGGCGCGCGTGGCGGCTTCCACCGCCTGGGCCTGTTCCCCGCCGGCAAAGCGCAGGCGGGCGATCGACACCCACAGGTCCGCGTCGGCCGGGGCCAGGCGCAAGGCCTGGTCGAAAGCCTTGCCAGCGTCGGGCAAGCGCCCATCGGCCAGGGCCAATTCGCCGCGCATGCGCCAACCCAGAGCCGCCGTATCGGGCGTGAAGGCAGCGCCGCCATCAAGCAGGAGATGGGCATCCCCCCGCGCCCCGCGCGCCAGCAGCGCGGCGGCCAGATCGGCACGCAGGGCATCGGCCGGGGCGCCATGGCGCAGGGCCTCGCGCAGGGCCACTTCGGCAGAGATCGGGTCACGCCGCGCCAGGGCCGCGCGCGCCTTGGCCCGCACGGCATCGAGCGGGGGTCCATCGGCCACCGCCTGCCCCACCGGCACCAGCGCCAGCAGCAGCCCGAGCAGGGGCGCTAGCAAGGCGCGGGCGCGATCACCCATGCATGTCATACTGCTTGAGCAGGTCATAGAGCGTGGGCCGGCTGATGCCGAGCAGGCGCGCCGTGCTGGAAATGTTGCCCTCGCTGCGCGCCAGGGCATGGCGGATCGCCTTGCGATCGGCTGCCTCGCGCACGGCCTTGAGATTGAGCGGATTGTCTGCCGCCGCATCGGGATTGGGCAGATCGAGATCGGCGGCCGCCACCAGCTTGCCGTCGGCCATGATCACCGCGCGCTTCACCCGGTTTTCCAGTTCGCGCACGTTGCCCGGCCAGCCCCAGCCATCGATGGCAGCCAGGGCATCGGGGGCAAAGCCCTTGACCGCCGGGTTCATCTGCGCCGCAAAACGGGTGAGAAACGCCTTGGCCAGCAAAGTGGCATCGCCTGGCCGCTGCGCCAGGCCAGGGATCTTCACCACGATTTCGGCGAGGCGATACCACAGGTCTTCGCGAAAGCGCCCGTCGGCGATCATCGCTTCCAGGTTCTGGTGCGTGGCACAGACGATGCGCGTGTCCACCGCGATGGAGCGCCGCCCGCCAATCCGCTCGATCGTGCGTTCCTGCAGGAAGCGCAGCAGCTTGACCTGGAGCTGGAGCGGAATGTCGCCCACTTCATCGAGGAACAGCGTACCGCCACTGGCCTGCTCGATCTTGCCCTCGGTGGTCTTGACCGCGCCGGTGAAGGCGCCCTTCTCGTGGCCGAACAGCTCGCTTTCCAGCAGGTTTTCCGGGATCGCGGCGCAGTTGATCGCCACGAACGCACCGCTGGCCCGGCCCGACGCCTCGTGCAAACCGCGCGCCAGCAATTCCTTGCCAGTGCCGCTGGCGCCCAACAGCATGACCGAGACATTGGTGTTGGCCACCCGTTCGATCGTGCGGGCCACTTTCACCATTTCCGGCGCGGCCGTGATCATGTTGCCCAGCACGCGGTTATCGGCCGGGGCGCGGGTGGCGAGCGTGCGGTTTTCCGCCTCGATCCGGTGCAGGTGCAGCGCGCGGCGCACGATCAGGCCCAGCGCATCGATATCCACCGGCTTGGGATAGAAGTCATAGGCGCCTTGCGCCACGGCACGCAGCGCGGATTCGCGCGCGCCATGGCCCGATGCGACGATGACCTTGGTATCGGGCTTGATCGCCATGATCGCATCCAGCACGGCAAACCCCTCGCTCACACCGTCGGGATCGGGCGGCAGGCCCAGATCCAGCGTGACGACCGCCGGCTCCTCGGCGCGCAGCAACGTGAGCGCAGTGGCGCGATCACCGGCGATGAACACCTCGAAATCCTCGTAGGCCCATTTGAGCTGGGCCTGAAGCCCCGGATCGTCTTCCACGATAAGCAGCTTGGGGCGGGAATCGGTCATCATGCAATGTCCTGCTGGGAATCCGGGTTAGACAGGGCGGCGGTGCTGGCCAGCGGCAGGCGCACGGAAAAGCGGCTGCCCAGCCCTTCGCGGCTTTCCACATCGAGCCGGCCGCGCATCGCGCGGACCAGTTCGCGCGCTTCGAACGCGCCGATGCCAAAGCCGCCCGGCTTGGTGGAAACGAATGGCTTGAACAGGCCATTGCGCACGAATTCGGCGCTCATCCCGCTGCCGGTGTCGATCACGTCGATGCAGCCGTGCAGGCCTTCGCTGCGCACCTGCATCACCACGGTGCGCGCGGGCGGGCTGGCATCGACGGCATTCTGCACGAGATGGGCCAGAACCTGGTCCAGCGTTTCGCGATGGGCCATGATCACGCAAGGATCGGCCTCTACCAGCGCCACGTGGGCGTGGCCGGCCACCTGGGGCCAGCGCGCGGCCAGCGCCTGCGCCACGGCCCCGGCATCGACCGGGGAAAGCTGCTCGACATTGCCCGCGCCATAGCGCGAAAGGCGGGCCAGCAGGGCATTGAGCTTGTCGGCCGAATTGCTCAGCGTGACGAGCATGTCCTTGCGGAATTCGGGATTGTCGGCATGGCGCTGCGCGTTGCGCGCCAGCAGGCCAAGCTGGCTCGCCAGGTTCTTGATATCGTGCATCACGAAGGCGATGCGGCGGTTGAATTCATCGAACCGGCTGGCTTCGAGCAGGGCAAGCTGCCCGTTGCTTTCGGCGATATAGCTGGCGAGCTGGTGGCCGACCACGCGCAGCAGATCGAAATCCTCCCAATCGAGCTTGCGCGCCACGGCCGGGCGACCCAGCACGACAAGGCCAACCAGCCGATCGAAGTGGAGCAGCGGGACGAGCGCCCAGATCGACTCTTCGGCGATCATCCACGCCGGGGTGACGGCGGCCTCCCCCTGGTGGTCGATCCCGCCGCGCACTTCGTCGAGATCGACGATGAAGCCACCGCGTTCGAAAAAGGCCGCGCCGGCCGCGTCCATCGCTTGCGCCGGCACATCGAGCGTGGCCCATTGCCAGCGGGCAGCCAGGACCAGCTCGCCACCGTCGGCCGGCACCAGCAGCGCGCCGCGCGCACTGTCGGTGATATCGGCCACGGCCTGGACCACGCGGGCGTGCAAGGGCACGGCATCGGCGCCGCCATCGGCGCCCACCCGCGCGCCGCCGCGCCCGATGGTGTTGGTAAACCGCAGCCATTCGGCGCGATAGTCATAGCGGTGCTGGAAAAAGTGCTTGGACACCATCACGTTGAGCCAGCTGCGCAGCCGTCCCGAGGGCATCAGCGCCAGCACCAGCACCGTGGTGGCAAAGACAAAGCCCAGTTGCGTGAGCATGGTGGCATTGCCCCCTGCCCAGGCAACGGACTGCGCCACGCCCACCATGACCAGCATGTACCCACCGATCACCAGCAGCGAGAGCGACTGGAACGCCACCGCGCGCGAGGGGGAAAAACGCCCCGTTGCGCGCTCTCGCGCCGCGCCGGTGGCCAGCAGCACCACGCCGAGCAGCGCCGCGAGCGCACGCAGGGCGACGAGTTCGGCCGGCGTGCCGCGCACCAGATAGGCGATGGTGTAGAAATTGAGATCGTAGCCCCAGATCAGGGCCAGCGCCGCGCAGGTCCACCGCACAGCCGCGCGCTGGGCGGTCATGGCCCCAGCATAAAGATTGTGCACCAGGACCAGCGCGCCGGTGATGACCAGCAGGCGCAGCATGACCGAAATCTGGAAGATCATCGCCACGGCCGGCGCAACCATGCGGAATCGCCAGTCGAGCACCATCAGCGCCAGTTGCAGCAGTTCCACCACGGCCAGCACCACCAGCACCGGGCGCACCGGCGCAACCGATTCGTGCCGCCCGTCGCGCGCGAACAGGGCATAGATCACCAGCAGCCAGGCCAGGTTGCGTGCCACGTCGGCCATCAACGCCAGCGGATCGCCCGGGGCGAGCGCAGCCTGGAGCAGCGCCCAGACGGCACTGACCAGCACGGCCCCCACGGCGGCGCGGCTGACCGGCTTGCCCCGCCGCTGCCGTTCCACCTGCCACATGCCCAGCACCAGCGCGCCGAACGCCGCCAGCACGAAGACCCATTGGCCCAGCCCTATCCATCCCACCGGGGCGAGCATCGTGCGCAGCCCCTCAGCGCGCACCTTCGTGCCACAGCACCACGCGCAGGGTCTGCAGCAGGATCAGCAGGTCGAGGAAGGGGGTGTAGTTCTTGGCGTAATAGAGATCGTATTCCAGCTTGTGCCGCGCATCTTCGATCGAGGCGCCGTAAGGATAGTTGATCTGCGCCCACCCGGTGATGCCCGGCTTCACCATGTGCCGCTCGGCATAATAGGGCAGGTGCTCTTCCAGGTCGGACACGAATTCGGGCCGTTCGGGACGCGGGCCCACGAAGCTCATCTGGCCCTTGAGCACAGTCCAGGTCTGGGGCAGTTCGTCGATGCGCAGCTTGCGGATCAGGCGGCCGATGCGGGTAACGCGCGGGTCGTTCTTGGCGGCCCATTGCGCGCCATCCACTTCGGCATCGGTGCGCATGGAGCGCAGCTTGATGAGATTGAACGTCTCGCCATAAAGACCCACGCGGGTCTGCCGAAAGAACGCCGGGCCCTTGCTGTCGAGCTTTACCAGGATCGCGAACAGCACGATGATCGGAGCGGTGAGCACCAGCAGAATCACGCTGGCGCAGATATCGAACGCCCGCTTGATCGCGCCCGACAGCATCCGGCCAGAGGAAAATCCGTCGGAAAAGATCAGCCAGCTGGGATTGACCGTATCGAGATCGACGCGGCCGGTCTCGCGCTCCACGAAAGTGGAGAAATCATTCACGTGGACGCCGGTGGTCTTGATCCGCAGGAGGTCCTTGAGCGGCAGGGCGTTGCGCCGCTCCTCCAGCGCCAGGACCACTTCGCTCACCCCCAGGTTTTCGACAAAGCGGGTGAGATTGGGCAATGCGTCACGGCTGATCGCCTCTTCCACCACGGGGGGCTGGCCGCTCATCGCCACATAGCCAACGATGACGAAGCCGGATTCGGGCCGCTCGCCCAGCTTGCGCAGCCGGTCGGCGCGGTTGCCGGCGCCCAGCACCAGCACGCGGCGGCGAAACGCGGCGGTGCCCAGAAACCCGCCCAGCACCAGGCGCACGCCCACCAGCAGCACCAGCGAGATGACCATGGCGTAGAACAGGTTGGAGCGCCACAGCGTGCGCCCCGGGATGAGGAAATAGACGACCGATAGCGCGATGATCCCAAGGCTGACGGCCACCATCAGCCGCGCCGTGGCATAGCGCATCGAGCGCAGCGCATCGGAGCCATAGACGCCCACCGAAACCATCGCGGTATGCACCAGCACGGCAAAGGTGAGCAGCGGCATGACCCGGTCGGCCGGGCTGCCCACATCGATGCCGATCTGGTGCGCACGCACCATCCAGCCCAGTTCACCCGCCAGGATCAGCAGCCAGAAATCGATCATTCCCAGCAGGAAAACGGCATTGGGGATATAGTGTTTGAACAGGCGGATCATCAGGCCAAGGGTATCCCACTGTGCCCGGCATGGGCGCTTCGTTGACTGGCATTGCGTGAACGGGCGTATCGTTAGCAGCGGCATAAGCCCGCGTGGGTAAATTGTCGGTGAATCTGACAAGTCACGGTTAACAACGTCGGCTTGGCTTACAGCCTCTCCTCCCTACTGGCCGAGTGCGTCAATCCCTGCCATGCTGGCGCGCATGCGGCAGAAAGAACTGCGCCTGGCCCTTGTTTCCACCGGCGGCATCAGCCTGGCGGTCTATATGCATGGGGTTACCAAGGAGTTGTGGCACCTCTCGCGCGCGAGTTGCGCGGTGCATGCCAAGGGCCCGCCGATGGTGACGCCCAAGCCCGGCATCGAAGACGTGTGGATGCGGCTGCTCGACACCATCCACGCCCAGCGCGGGCAGCGATTGCGCGTGCTGGTCGACATTCTTTCCGGCGCCAGTGCCGGAGGCATCAACGCGGTGTTTCTGGCCCAGGCCCTGGTCACCGGGCAAAGCCTGGAGCCACTGACCCGGCTGTGGCTGGCGCGGGCCGACAGCGACGTGCTGCTTGATCCCGATGCGCGGCCGTGGGGGCGCTTCGCCAAGTTCTGGGCCCAGCCGCTCGTCTGGGCCGTGCTGCGCTGGCCAGCCCTGCGCCGCAGCGGCGGCGAACTGGCACAGGAAGTGGGGCCTGAAACGCGCGGGGAAGTGCGCCGCAAGGTTTCGCGGCTGATCCGCGCGCGCTGGTTTGCCCCGCCGTTCAGCGGCATCGGCTTTTCCCGCCTGCTGGCCGAGGCACTCGATGCCATGGCGCGCAGCGGCAATGCCGCGCCGCTCTTGCCGCCGGGCCACCCGATCGACCTGATGGTGACGGCCACCGATTTTGCCGGGCACCCTGCCCCGCTGCGGCTCAACAGCCCGCCGGTGGTGGAGGAAAACGAACACCGCCTGGCCATCGGCTTTCGCGCCGAAGCGCGCGCGCATACCGGCGAAGGCCTGGCGCCGGTGCCCGAACTGGTCATGGCCGCGCGCGCGACGGCGAGTTTTCCCGGCGCCTTTCCGCCGCTGACCCTGGCCGAGATCGACATGCTGGCGGCCGAGCGGGGCGAGGCCTGGCCGAGCCGATCGGCTTTCCTGCAGCGCATCATGCCGCAGCGTTGGCGGCGCGGGACGCTGGACCAGGCCGCGCTTGTCGATGGGGCGGTCTTGGTCAACCGGCCGTTTGCGCCCGCGATGGCGGCGCTGGGCAGCCGGCCCTCCCGGCGCGAAGTGGACCGGCGCTTCGTCTATCTCGATCCCGCGCCGCATGCCCCGGCGCAAGGGCCGCAGCCCGCCGCGCCGGTTGGCTTTCTCTCTGCCATCTTTGGCGCGCTTTCCACAATCCCCCGCGAGCAGCCGATCCGCGACAACCTGGAAGCGCTGGAACGGCAATCGCGCGAGCGGCTGCGGCTGCGCGCCATCGTCGATTCGCTGCAGGGCGAGATCGAGGATACCGTGGCGCGCCTGTTCGGCCACACGCTGTTCTTCGATTGGCCCAATCCCAAGCGGCTGATCGGCTGGCGCGCACGGGCGCAGCAGGCCGCCGCCCAGCAGGCCGGCTATGCCTTTCACGGCTATGCCCAGGTCAAGCTGGCGGGAATCGTGGGCGATCTGGCCGAGTTGATCACCCAGGCCCTGCCCGCCGACGACAACGCCGGGGTGGAAGAAGCCCTGTGGCATCACCTGGCGCAGCAGGGGCTGGACAACCTGAGCGCGCGAGGCGGCGGCGCAACCTCCCCGGCCATTGCCTTTTTCCGCGCGCACGACCTGTCATTTCGCATCCGCCGCCTGAAACTGCTGGCCCGGCGGCTGACCACCGATTGGGACGAGGCGGCCGAGATCGCGCCCGCCGCGCGCGAGGCGGCGCGCGACGTGGTCTATCGCGCGCAAGCGCTGTACCAGGCGCGCGCCAGCCTGCACGGGCTGGGCCCCGGCTTTGCCGCCAGCGCCGCCGTGGTGCGCGAAGACCCCGGCGCGGTGCTGGCGGCGATTGCCGCCCGGCGCGATCTGGCGCGGCTGGACGATGAAGTGGATGGCATGTTCGTCCATGCGCTGGGCGCGATGGACAAGGCGCTGCGCCGCCGTTTCCTCCACGCCTACCTGGGCTTTCCGTTTTATGACGTGGCCACGCTGCCGCTGTTCCAGGGCGATGGCCTGGGCGAATTCGATCCGGTCAAAGTGGACCGCATTTCACCCGAAGACGCCACCGCGATCCGCGACGGCGGCACGCGCGCCTGCCTCAAGGGCATTGCCTTCACCCACTTTGGCGCCTTCTTCAGCCGTGCCTGGCGCGAGAACGACTACTTGTGGGGTCGCCTCAACGGCGCAGAGCGGCTGATCGACATGGTCTGCTCCACGCTTGACGTGCCGCTCGATCCCGCGCTGGTGGACGGCTTCAAGCGCGATGCCTTTCTGGCGATCCTGGATGAGGAAGAGCCGAGGTTGCGGGCCGAGCGGGGGTTGGTGCCGGGGATTCGCGGGGAGGTTGAGGCGCGGTTTGCAACGGGGGAGCCAGGGTTCCACCACCCCCCGACCCCCTCCTCTGAAGAGGAGGGGGTCGGGGTAGTGTTGGAGTTTACCCGACCTTAGTCCGTCAGATCGGTCCAGGCGTCCTTGATGCGTTCGAAGAAGCCCTTGGATTGGGGGCATTCCTCGCCGGTTTCGGTGGCCTGGAATTCGCGCAGCAATTCGCGCTGGCGGGCCGAAAGCCGGCTTGGGGTTTCCACCTGGATTTCCACCACGAGATCGCCCGAACCGCGCCCTTGCAGCACGGGCATGCCCGCGCCGCGCTTGCGCAGCTGCTTGCCCGACTGGATGCCGGCGGGAATTTCGATGGTGTGACGGCTGCCGTCGAGGCCGGGGATTTCGATTTCCCCGCCCAGCGCGGCCGTGGTGAAGCTGATCGGCGCGCGCGTCAGCAGCGTGGTGCCGTCGCGTTCGAACACCTTGTGCCGCGCGATGTGCAGGAAGATGTAGAGATCGCCTGCCGGGGCACCATTCGGCCCGGCCTCGCCCTTGCCGGCCAGGCGGATACGGGTGCCGGTATCCACGCCGGCGGGCACGTCCACCGCCAGGGTCTGCGGCATGTCTACCCGGCCTTCGCCGCGGCAATGGCGGCAGGGCTTTTCGATCACTTCGCCGCGCCCGTGGCAGTTGGGGCAGGCGCGTTCGACCATGAAGAAGCCCTGCTGCGCCCGCACCTTGCCATGGCCGCCGCACAAGTTGCAGCGACGGGCAGAGGTACCGGGCGTGGCGCCCGAGCCCTTGCACGGTTCGCACGGCTGCGAGACTTCCACCTTGATTTCGGCGGTCTTGCCATGGAACGCCTCTTCCAGCGTGATTTCCATGTCATAGCGCAAGTCTGCGCCGCGCCGGCTTTGCTGCCGGCCACCGCCGCCGCCAAAGGCGCCGCCGAAGATCGTTTCGAAGATATCGCCGATGTCGCCGAAATCGCCGCCGCCAAAGCCGCCTGCACCGCCGCCGCCGGGGCCGCCCTGCTGGAACGCGGCATGGCCATAGCGATCATAGGCGGCGCGTTTCTGCGGATCAGAGAGGCAGGCATAGGCCTCGTTGATCTGCTTGAACTTGGCCTCGGAATCCTGGCAACCCGGATTCTTGTCCGGGTGGTATTTCATCGCCAGCTTGCGGAAAGCCGTCTTGATGACCTTGTCATCAGCCGTGCGCTCCACTTCCAGCAATTCGTAATAATCGGCTTCGACTGCCATAAGAAAGCCCTCTCCCCACAAGGGGAGAGGGCCTGGGCGAAAGCCATGATTAGGCGTTCCTGGTCCCCTCTCCCCTTCCCCTGCCCGGTATCGGGGCAAGGGAGGGGGTCATGTTGCAGATCAAGCCTTGGTGTCGTCCACTTCCGAGAACTCGGCGTCGACAACGCCATCGTCCTTGGGCGCTTCCGCGCCGGGCGAGGCGGCACCGGCCTGTTCCTTCTCGTAGATCGCCTGGCCCAGCTTCATCGCCTTGTCGGTGAGAGCCTGGGTCTTGGCGGTCATTTCTTCAACATTGCCGCTTTCGATCGCGGTCTTGGCTTCCGCCAGGGCCGCTTCGATTTCGGCCTTGAGGCCAGCGTCAACCTTGTCGCCATGCTCTTCGAGCTGGCGCTCGGTGGCGTGGACCAGGCTTTCGGCGTTGTTCTTGGCCTCGGCCGCTTCGCGACGCTTCTTGTCGTCGGCCGCGAACTTTTCAGCATCGCGCACCATCTGGTCGATATCGGCGTCGGACAGGCCGCCCGATGCCTGGATGCGGATCTGCTGTTCCTTGCCGGTGCCCTTGTCCTTGGCCGAAACGTTGACGATGCCGTTGGCGTCGATGTCGAACGTCACTTCGATCTGCGGCACGCCGCGCCGTGCGGGCGGAATGCCGAGCAGGTCGAACTGGCCCAGCAGCTTGTTGTCCTGCGCCATTTCGCGTTCGCCCTGGAACACGCGGATGGTCACGGCCTGCTGGTTGTCTTCCGCGGTCGAATAGACCTGGCTCTTCTTGGTGGGGATCGTGGTGTTGCGGTCGATCATCTTGGTCATGATGCCGCCCAGCGTTTCGATACCCAGCGAAAGCGGGGTCACGTCGAGCAGCAGCACGTCCTTGACGTCGCCCTGGAGCACGCCGGCCTGGATGGCCGCGCCCATGGCCACGACTTCGTCAGGGTTCACGCCGGTGTGCGGGTCCTTGCCGAAGAAGTCCTTCACCACGTCGCGCACCTTGGGCATGCGGGTCATGCCGCCCACGAGCACCACGTCGTCGATGTCCTTGGCGGTGAGGCCGGCATCGGCCAGCGCCTTGCGGCAGGGTTCGAGCGTGCGATCGATCAGCTTGCCGACCAGCCGCTCAAGATCCGAACGGGTGATGGTTTCCACCAGGTGCAGCGGGGTGGTGCTGCCACCTTCCATGCGCGCGGTGATGAAGGGCAGGTTGATTTCGGTGGTCTGGGCCGAAGACAGCTCGATCTTGGCCTTTTCCGCCGCTTCCTTGAGGCGCTGCAGGGCAAGCTTGTCGCCACGCAGGTCAAGGCCTTCCTTGCTCTTGAACTTGTCCGCCAGGTATTCGACCAGCGCGGTGTCGAAGTCTTCGCCGCCCAGGAACGTATCGCCGTTGGTGGACTTCACTTCGAACACGCCATCGCCGATTTCCAGGATGGAGATGTCGAAGGTGCCGCCGCCAAGGTCGTACACGGCAATGGTCTTGCCGTCCTGCTTGTCGAGGCCATAGGCGAGCGCGGCCGCCGTGGGTTCGTTGATGATGCGCAGCACTTCAAGACCCGCGATCTGGCCGGCATCCTTGGTTGCCTGGCGCTGTGCGTCGTTGAAGTACGCCGGCACGGTAATCACCGCCTGCGTCACGGTTTCGCCGAGGTAGCTTTCGGCGGTTTCCTTCATCTTCTGAAGGGTATAGGCCGAAATCTGCGACGGGCTGTAATCCTGCCCACCGGCCTTGACCCAAGCATCGCCGTTCTTGCCCTTGGTGATCGTGTAGGGCACCAGTTCGGTGTCCTTCTGGGTCAGCGGATCGTCGAAGCGACGGCCGATCAGACGCTTGACCGCGAAGATCGTGTTGTCAGGGTTGGTCACGGCCTGGCGCTTGGCCGGCTGGCCGATCAGGCGCTCGCCGTCCTTGGTGAAGGCCACGATCGAAGGCGTCGTGCGTGCGCCTTCCGAATTCTCGATGACCTTGGGCGTACCCCCATCCATCACCGCGACGCAGCTGTTGGTCGTGCCGAGGTCGATACCAATAACTTTAGCCATGTTTCCCCATATCCTTGCGTGTTGACACCGCTAACTCGGGCGTCCCCCTTGTGGGCAGGCGCCACCTTGGCGGCTCGTTACGGGCGGGATATAGGTGCGCTTGCGCTTGGCACAAGCCCCGCGCGTGCTATGGCTGGCCCACATTTTCACGCTTATCGAAAAGAAGGATCGCCCGCCATGCGCGCACAAGTTCCTGCCCGCCTTGCCTTTGCAACCGTGAGCCTTGGCCTCGCCCTGGCACTGGCTGGCTGCAGCAAGCCTGCGCCGCAGGAAAGCCCGAGCGCGGCGGCAAGCCTCGATGCCACGCCGGAAAACGCACCGGGCACCACGCTGACCGACGCCACCGTGCAACTGCCCGCCGTGGCCGGCAATCCCGGCGTCGCCTATTTCACCGTGGCCCAGGGCAGCGGCCCTGACCGCCAACTGGTGGCGGTGCATGTGGATGGCGCTGGCCGCGCGGAAATGCACGAAAGCGCGATGAAGGATGGCATGATGCAGATGTCACCCCTGCAGACGGTCGCATTGCAATCGGGCAAGAGCGTGGAATTCAAGCCAGGTGGCAACCATGTCATGCTGTTCGACCTTGCGCCCAGCCTCAAGGCGGGCGGCGTGACCGAATTGACGATCACGCTCGACAATGGCGACAAGGCGACGACCAAGGCCAAGGTGGTGGGCCCCGGCGGCGCCGAAGCCGCGGGCGATATGGGACACATGGACCATATGTGAGGGCGGCGCGTGGCGGCGATGCATGCCCGCCCGCTCACGGCCGGGGAAGTGGCGCTGGGGCGCAGCATCTTTCGCGATGCCATAGACTGGCCGCGCGTGGAGTTGCGCCGGCGGCGCTGGTGGCCGTTCCAGAAAACCAACGTGGTCATGGCGCCGGCTGGGCATATTCATTTTCACCCGCGCGCCGATTTCTGGTCAGCCGACTTTTCGCGCGAACGGTTGAGCCTGCAGGGCTTGCTCATCCATGAGCTTTGCCACGTATGGCAATGGCAACAAGGCATTTTCCTGCCTTTGCGGCGGCATCCATTTTGCCGCTATGAGTATCGGCTGGAACCGGGCAAGCGATTTGCCCGCTATGGCCTGGAACAGCAGGCCGAAATCGTGCGCCATGCCTTCTTGTTGCAGCAAGGCGCGCAACTGCCCGATCGGCCGCCCTTGCCGGCCTATCGGGCAGTGCTGCCATTCTGATCAGCAGACGCGGTAGTTGCGCCCGTCGGCGTCGGTCCGCCAGCAGTCCTTCTTGACCTGCGAACCGGCCGCCGCGCCCACCGCGCCGCCGATGGCCGCGCCCGTGCCGATATTGCCGCCGGAAACACCGGCCACCGCCGCGCCAACGCCGGCACCAGCCAAACCACCTTCGCCCGCATAGTTGCGCGCGCACCCGGCCAGCGAAAGCGCCGCCAGAGCCATAGAAGCGGGAATCAGGAACTTCCTACCCATGAGAAATCCTCCATATGCCTCCCGTTGTCACGAGAGGTTACGATGGAGGGGCAGGTTTGGTTCCGTGTTAGCGTGTTGCTGGCAAGCGATATGAGGCCTCGAAACCAAAAGCCCCCACCTTTTCCCAGGCGGGGGCTTTTGTCTGATGCGGGGCCTGGAGCGACCTGTCGGGTCAATCCGGCTTCTTGGCGACCACGACCATCGCCGGGCGCAGCAGGCGGTCCTTGATGGTGTAGCCGGCCTGGAGTTCCTGCACCACGGTGCCGGGTTCATGCTCGGCCGAGGGCACTTCCATCATCGCCTGGTGCTGATGCGGGTCGAGCGGCAGGCCGCGTGCGGCGATGCGGCTGATGCCGTGGTTGCCAAAGACCTTTTCGATCTCGCGGCCAGTGGCCTCAAGCCCGGTCACCAGGTTCTTGAACTTCTCATCCTCGCGCAAGTCAGCCGGGATCGATTCCAGCGCGCGGGCAAGGTTGTCGGCCACCGAAAGGATATCGCGGGCAAAGCTGGTGGCGGCATAGGCGCGCCCGTCGGCAATGTCCTTTTCCATGCGGCGGCGCACGTTCTGGGTTTCGGCCTTGGCGTAAAGCACGTCCTGCTTGGCGACTTCCAGCGATTCGCGCAGGGCGGCCAGTTCGGCCGCATGATCGGCCGAAGGAGCGCCCTGGTCCTTCAGATCATCAGGCACGCCGGCCAGTTCGGCTTCGACTTCGGCGTCATGGGGGCGCGTCTCGTTATCGCTCATTTGCGTGAAAATCCGTCTTGTCCGATAAGTTTGCCCAAGGATTGGGCCGTGAAATCCACCATGGGGACGACGCGCGCATAATTCAACCGCGTTGGGCCGATCACGCCGACCACGCCGACCACCCGGCCTTCGCCATCGCGCCAGGGCGAGGCGATGACCGAGGAACCCGAGAGCGAGAACAGGCGGTTCTCGCTGCCGATGAAAATGCGCGTGGCCTGCGCCTCGCGCGCGGCATCGAGAACGCCGGCAATCGCCTCGGCGCTTTCCAGCTCGTCCAGCAATTGCCGCACGCGCTCGATATCGCCCAGCGCAGTTTCATCGAGCAGGTTGGCCTGACCGCGCACCACCAGGACCGGGCGCTGCGCCGCGTCCATGCTCCACACCGCCAGCCCGCGCTGCACCAGATCCGCGCTCGCCGCATCGAGCGCACTGCGCCCGCCCGCGATCTCGTCGCGAATGGCGCTGACCGCCTCGCCCAGCGTGCGCCCGGCCAGCCGCGCGGTGAGATAGTTGGAAGCCTGATCGAGCACGAACGGCGCGATCGGCGCCGGCAGGTCGATCACGCGGTTCTCGATCGCGCCGTCTTCGGCCACCAGCACGGCCAGCGCCCGCAACGGCGAGAGCGGCACGAAGGAAAGCTGCACCAGGCGCGGTTCGCGGCGGGGCACCATGATCACCGCCGCCCCGGCAGAAAGATCGGAGAGCGCTGTGGTGGCCGCAGCCAAGGCCGCCTCGATCGTGCCGCCGCCCGCGCGGCTGCGTTCCAGCCCGCGCTCGATTTGGGCACGCTCGGCCGCCGAAGGTTCGGCCACTTGCATGATCCCGTCGACGAACAAGCGCAGGCCCATTTCGGTGGGCATGCGTCCGGCGCTGGTATGGGGCGCGGCAAGCAGCCCGGCATCCTGCAGTTCCTGCAGCACCGAGCGGATCGAGGCTGGCGAGAGATTGACGCTGCCACTGCCGGCCAGCGTCTTGGACCCGACGGGTTGGCCCGACGCGATATAGCCTTCCACGACCAGACGGAAAATGTCGCGCGCGCGATTGGACAGTTCGGTGAGCGTGGGACCATGCATACCGCGCCCTTATGTAGAAGCATTGGCCCGGGGCTCAAGGGATTTGCTTGCGGGAGGGATTTGCTTGCGACTGGCCACGCAATCGGCCAAGGCAGCGCCCAATTCAGGCACCCACCATCAAGGAATTTCTACATGCGTCCTTCCGGCCGCGCCGCCGATCAGATGCGGGCGATCACTATCGAGACCAATTTCACCAAGCATGCCGAGGGTTCCGTCCTCATCGGCTTTGGCGATACCAAGGTGTTGGTCACTGCTTCGGTCGAAGAACGCGTGCCGCCCTTCCTGCGCGGCAAGGGCGAAGGCTGGGTGACGGCGGAATATTCGATGCTACCCCGCGCCACCCACACCCGCGGCAGCCGCGAGGCGGCCAAGGGTAAGCAATCGGGCCGCACCCAGGAAATCCAGCGCCTGATCGGCCGCTCCTTGCGCGCCGTGACCGATCTCAAGAAGCTGGGTGAACGCCAGATCACCCTGGATTGCGACGTGATCCAGGCCGATGGCGGCACGCGCACCGCGTCGATTTCCGGCGCCTGGGTGGCGCTGCGCCTGGCGGTGCAGAAGCTGATGGATGCCGGCGCGATTGCCGAGGATCCGCTGACGCGCAAGGTGGCGGCGATTTCCTGCGGCATCGTCAAGGGCACCCCGGTGCTCGACCTGGATTACATCGAAGACAGCTCGGCCGATGCCGACGCCAACTTCGTGCTGATCGAAGGCGGCCATATCGCCGAAGTGCAGGCGACCGCCGAAGGCGCGACCTATGACGAAGAAGCGCTGCTGCGCCTGCTGCGCCTGGCGCGCCTGGGCTGCAACGACATCTTTGCCGCCCAGGAAAAGGCCGTCACGCGGTGACACGCAAGCTCACCCCCGGCAAGCTGGTGATCGCCACGCACAACAAGGGCAAGCTCAAGGAAATGCAGGCCTTGCTGGCGCCCTATGGCATGGAATGCCTGTCGGCCGGGGAACTGGGCCTGCCCGAACCGGAAGAAACCGGCACGACCTTTGCCGAAAACGCGCTGATCAAGGCGCATGCCGCCGCCAAGGCCGCCAACCTTCCCGCGCTGTCGGATGATTCCGGGCTGAGCGTGGCGGCGCTGGGCGGCGCGCCCGGCGTCTATACCGCCGATTGGGCCGAAGCGAGCCCGCTGGAAGGCGGCCCCGGGCGCGATTGGTACATGGCGATGGGCAAAGTGGAGGGCAAGCTGGCCCAGCTTGGCCCCGATGCGCCGCGCGACGCCTGGTTCACCTCGATGCTGGCACTGGCCTGGCCCGATGGCGAGACGCAGACCTTTGAAGGGCGGATCGACGGCACGCTGACCTGGCCGCCGCGCGGCACGCTGGGCTTTGGCTATGACCCGGTGTTCGTGCCGGAGGGTGGGACGCAAACCTTTGCCGAGATCGACCCGGCGCAGAAGAACGCGGTGAGCCATCGCGCGCGGGCCTTTGCCAAGCTGGTCGCCGCGCAGTTTGCGGGGTAGGTTGCTTTAGGGTTCGCACCACCCCCAACCCCCTCCTCTGAAGAGGAGGGGGCTTTGGAAGCCGACTACTCCCCCTCCTCTTCAGAGGAGGGGGTCGGGGGGTGGTGGAAGCCTGAAACAACCCTATCTGGAGTAAAAATGCCCCCACTCGCCCTCTATATCCATTGGCCGTTCTGCCTCGCCAAGTGCCCCTATTGCGACTTCAACAGCCATGTCCGCGCCAAGACCGACATGGCCGCATGGGAAGCCGCCTTGCTGGCCGACATGGCGCACGAGGCGGCGCTGTTGCCAGGGCGGGAGTTGACCTCGATCTTTTTCGGCGGCGGCACGCCCTCGTTGATGCCGCCCGCGCTGGTAGCGCGGTTGATCGAGGCGGCCGGGCAGCACTGGCGCCTGTCCGACAGCATCGAGATCACGCTGGAAGCCAATCCATCCTCGGTCGAAGCGGCCAATTTTGCCGCGCTGGCAGGTGCTGGCATCAACCGCGTGTCGCTTGGGCTCCAGGCGCTGGACGACGAGACGCTGCATTTCCTGGGGCGGCTGCACAATGCCGAAGAGGGACTGGCCGCGCTTGACGTAGCGCAGCGCCATTTCGCGCGGGTGACGTTCGACCTGATCTATGCCCGCCCCGGCCATACGCCCGAAAGCTGGCTGGCCGAACTGGACCGCGCGCTGGCGCTCGGCACCGGTCATATGTCGCTGTACCAGTTGACGATCGAACCCGGCACGCGCTTTGCCACGCTGGTGCGTGAGGGGCGCTTCACCCCGCTGGATGACGATGCCGCCGGCGATCTCTTCGCGCTGACACGCGAGCGGATGAACGCGGCCGGCCTGCCTGCCTATGAAATCAGCAACCACGCCAGGCCGGGCGAGGAAAGCCGCCACAACCTGACCTATTGGCGCTATGGCGACTATGCCGGCATCGGGCCTGGTGCCCACGGCCGGCGGCTGCACACCGCCACGGTGCGCCACAAGAAGCCCGAAAACTATCTGCGCGCCGTGGCGCAGCAAGGCCATGGCCTGGCGCAGGAACGCGCGCTGGGCCGCAGCGAACAGGCCAGCGAAGCGCTGCTTATGGGCCTGCGCCTGGCCGAAGGGGTGGACGTGGGCGCGCTGGCCACCCGGTTCGGCCTGCCCGAAGCGCTGCTGATCGATCCGGCCAAGCGCGCGTTTCACGGCCGCAATGGCCTGCTGCGCGAAACCGGCACCCGGCTGGTGGTGACCGAGGCGGGGATGCCGCTGCTCGATGCCTTGCTGGCCGAACTGGTGCCGGCAGACCTGGTCGCCTGACCGACCATGGAAAGCGCCATCGACAGGGCCAGCCTGCTCATCGCCTGGCACGATCATCTGGCGCTGTCGCTGCGCCGCTCCCCCCACACGGTGCGCGCCTATCACAAGACGGCGGTACGCCTGCTTGACGCCTTGCCGCCCGGTCAGGACTGGGCCAGCCTTGCCCGGCTTGACGCGCCGCGCCTGCGCCAGCACCTGGCTGAGCGGCGGGCCGATGGATTGGTCAACACCTCTGCCGCGCGGGAGCTTTCCGCGCTCAAGGCGTTCCTTGCATTCGCCCGCGCGCAGGCCGGATTGCCCGATGCCGCGCCACCCCGCCTGCGCGGCCCGCGCGTGAAGAAAGGCCTGCCCCGCCCGATCTCGCCAGATGATGCCGTGGCCTTGGCCGAAATGGTTTCGGAAGAGGCCGCGCCGTGGATCGCCGCGCGCGACCGGGCCGTATTGCTGCTGCTCTATGGCGCGGGCCTGCGCATTGCCGAAGCGCTGGCCCTGCCCGCCAGCGTGCTGCCCCTGGGCGAGCGACTGACGGTGACCGGCAAGGGCGGGCGCCAGCGCGTGATCGCCCTGCTGCCCGTGGTGCGCGAGGCGGTGGCCGACTATGCCGGCCAAGTGCCCTGGCCCCTGGCGCGCGACGAACCACTGTTTCGCGGGGCCAAGGGCGGCCCGCTTTCCCCCGGCATGGTGCAGCGCGCGATGGCCCGCGCGCGTGTGGCGTTGGGCCTGCCGGCCACGGCCACACCGCACGCGCTGCGCCACAGCTTTGCCACGCACCTGCTGGGCGCCGGGGCGGACTTGCGCAGTCTGCAGGAACTGCTGGGGCATGCCAGCCTGTCTTCCACGCAGATCTACACGCGGGTGGATGCGGCGACGTTGCTGGATGCCTATCGCAATGCGCATCCGCGGGAGCGTGGAGAGTAGGCGATCCCCCCTCCACCACCCGCTGCGCGGGCGGTCCCCCTCCCCCCGCTTTGCGGAGGGAGGATCTTTATTTCGCGCGGGGCAGGCGTAGCGTGGTGAGGAGGCCGCCGAGGTCTTCGCTTTCCCCCAGCGTCACCGCGCCGCCATAGAGTTCGGCCACGTCGCGCACGATGGCCAGGCCCAGGCCCGTGCCGGGCTTGCCGGTATCGAGCCGGGCTCCGCGGTCAAAGATGCGTTCGCGTTCGGCTTCGGGGATGCCCATGCCGTCATCCTCCACCCAGATGTCGCAGAAGCGGGGATCGGTAAGCACCGCATCGATGGTGATGAACACCGAGCCGCCGCCATACTTGGCCGCATTTTCCACCAGGTTGCCGAGGATTTCGTCAAGGTCCTGGCGCTCGATCGCCACGCCGGCCTCGCGATTGCCATCAAGGTCGAACCGCACCTGGGGATAGAGCCGGGTAACGGCGCGAACCACGGCATCGGCGCTTTCCCACACGGTGGCGCGCGAAAGGCCGGTGGCGCGGCGGCCCACGGCGCGGGCGCGGGCAAGGTGGTGATCAACCTGGCGGCGCATGACCGCCGCTTCGCGGATCACCGTATCGGAAAGATCAGAGGCGTGCGCCGTCGCCGCGTTCATCACCACGGTCAGCGGGGTTTTCAGCGCGTGCGCCAGATTGCCGGCATGGGTGCGCGCTTCTTCGGCCTGCTTTTCCGAATGGGCGAGCAGGAGGTTGATTTCCTCCACCAGCGGCTGGACTTCGAGCGGCAGCGGCTCGTTCACGCGGGCCGCGCCGCCATCGCGCATCGCGGCGATCGCCCGGCGCACGCGGCGCAGCGGGCCAAGCCCGTAGTAGGTCTGCAAGCCGGCCATGATGAACAGGCCCATACCGAGCACCAGGAACGACCAGACCAGGATCGAACGGATGCGGCTGATCTGGGCGTCGAGCTCGCCCCTGCTCGCCGCCACGGAAAATTGCCAGAGCGTGTTGCTGCCCGGCAGGATCACCGAGCGCTCGATCATGCGCAGCCGTTCGCCATTGCCGAACTGGTTGGAATCATAGATGTGCGGCGCGGTATCGACATGGTCGCCGCGCAGCTTGAGCGTGCGGTCCCACAGCGAGCGCGAGGGGAAATCGTCATGCCCCTGCCCCGAAATCTGCCAATAGAGCCCGCTGTTGGGTTCGAGAAAGCGCTGATCGCCCAAGGGCCGGTTGAAGAACACTTCGCCATCGGGGCCGATTTCGGCCGAAGCGACCATGGCGGTGAGCATGTAGCCCAGCTGGTCGTCGAAATTGCGGGTGACGAGGCCGGTCAGCGTGCGATCGAGCGCGATACCGCCGCCCAGCAACAGCACGGTGACCCAGGCAAACGCGATCAGCAGCATGCGCCGCGACAGCGAGCCGGTGTGCTGGCGCCCGCCTGCCGTGGCGGCGGCGGCTTCGGCGCGGTGGCGCCCGAAGCCCAGCCGCAGCAGGAGGCGGGCCAGCCGGTTCACTGGCCTATCAGCCGCGCACGGCTGCCGGATCGTCGAGGCTGTAGCCCAGGCCCCGGATGGTGGTGATCACATCGGCACCCAGCTTCTTGCGGATGCGCGTGACGAACACCTCGATCGTGTTGGAATCGCGGTCGAAATCCTGATCGTAGATATGCTCGATCAGTTCGGTGCGGCTCACCACCTTGCCCTTGTGGTGGAGGAGATAGGACAAAAGCTTGTATTCCTGCGCCGTGAGCTTGACCGGCTCGCCCTTGAGCGTGACGCGGCCCGAACGGGTATCGAGGCGCACGTCGCCCGCGATCAGTTCGGACGAGGAATTGCCCGAAGCGCGGCGAATCAGCGCGCGCAGGCGGGCGATGAGTTCCTCGGTCTGGAAAGGCTTGGCCAGATAGTCATCGGCCCCGGCATCGAGCCCGGCGACCTTGTCCGACCAGCTGTCGCGTGCGGTGAGCACCAGCACAGGGAACTTGCGGCCTTCCTTGCGCCACATGCCCAGCACGGTCAGCCCGTCGATCTCGGGCAGGCCCAGATCGAGGATCACTGCATCATAGTCTTCGGTCGACCCCAGGAAGTGCCCGTCCTCGCCATCGGTGGACAGGTCCACGGCATAGCCGTTCTGTTCGAGCGTGGACTTGAGCTGCCGCCCCAGGGTCGGTTCGTCCTCGACGATCAGGATACGCATGGCAATTGGCCCCTTCTGGCGCAGCCGGCAAACCGGGCAGCGCACACGTGCTTGGATGGTGGCTAGATGACGGCAGGAACCTGAACGGTCAAGAAACGGTTCCCGCTCCCTGCCGTTTCCCCGCCATTCAGCGCGATTCGCCCATCACCTGGCCGGTGCGGCCATCGACATCGACGAACACCACGCGGCCTTCGCGAATGAACTTGAGGCGATAGGCGCGCGCCTGCGGATCGTATTCCGGGCCAAGGTATTGCGCGCCGCGCATCATGGGTAGCACCCGCGCCTCGATCTCGCGCAGGGAGCGGACATGGCCGGCCGCCAGATCCTGGCGGGCACGGTCCTGTTCGTTGCGAATCTGGGCCAACGCCGGCGGCGCAGTGGCAGCCAGCGCCAGCACACTGGCGGCAGCAAGAAGAAGGCGGCGGAGCATCATCACTTCTTCTGCCTGCAACAATCCTATTGAACA
Organism: Novosphingobium rhizosphaerae; assembly: GCF_050920675.1. NCBI lineage: Bacteria > Pseudomonadati > Pseudomonadota > Alphaproteobacteria > Sphingomonadales > Sphingomonadaceae > Novosphingobium > Novosphingobium rhizosphaerae. Next base: position 2,580,971 of record NZ_CP137861.1, on the reverse strand, counting down.
AGTTGTGAATAGCGCGGTTTCGGCAGGTTCAGGTGGACCTGTGGCAGATGGGCCGCTAAGCGCAGCCCCCTATGGCAGCACCGATTTTGAGTTGGGAAGGGCTGGGCCTGCATCAAGGCACCGGCTGGCTTTTCCAGGACCTGGACATCCAGATCGCCCCGCGTGACCGGCTCGCCCTGATCGGGCGCAACGGCGCGGGCAAGAGCACCCTGCTCAAGCTGATTGCCGGCACGATCGATGCCGACAAGGGCAAGCGTTCGGTGCAGCCCGGCGCGCGCGTGGTGACGCTGGAACAGGACCCGTTCTTCAAGGGCTTTGCTAGCCTACGCGATTTCGCGCTGCACGGGTCCGATGCCCCCGAAACCCACGAAGTGGAAGCCATTGCCGACCAGCTCGGCATCGACCTCTCGCGCCAGGCCGACAGCGCTTCGGGCGGGGAGCGGCGCCGCGCGGCGCTGGCCCGCGCGCTGGCACAAGACCCTGACGTGCTGCTGCTCGACGAGCCGACCAACCACCTCGACCTCGCCGCGATCGAATGGCTGGAAGACTGGCTGCAACGCTTCAACGGCGCCTTCGTGGTGATCAGCCACGACCGAACCTTCCTGACGCGGCTGACGCGGGCCACGCTGTGGCTCGACCGGGGCAGCCTGCGCCGCAAGGAAGTGGGCTTTGGCGGCTATGACGCCTGGATGGAGCAGGTCCATGCCGAGGAAGCGCGCGCGGCCGACAAGCTCGATGCCAAGCTCAAGATCGAGGAACACTGGCTGCACCGCGGGGTGACCGCGCGGCGCAAGCGCAATATGGGCCGGCTGGAAAAGCTGCACGAAATGCGCGCCGAACGCGCGGCGATGACCGGGCCGCAGGGCGCCGCCAAGCTGGCCATCGCCAGCGACGACAGCAAGACCAAGTCAGTGATCGTGGCCGACCACGTGACCAAGCGTTTTGGCGAGCGGACGATCATCAAGGACTTTTCGCTGCGCATCCAGCGCGGCGATCGCATCGGCCTGGTCGGCTCCAACGGCGCGGGCAAGACCACGCTGCTGAAAATCCTGACCGGCGAACTGGTGCCCGACGAAGGCACCATCACGTTGGCCCAGACGCTGAGCGAGGTGGTGATCGACCAGCAGCGCAGCCTGATGGCGCCGGAAAAACGCGTGCGCGACGTGCTGGCCGAAGGCGGCGACTGGATCGACGTGCGCGGGGTCCGCAAGCATATCCACGGCTATCTGAAAGACTTCCTGTTCGATCCCGGCCTGGTGGAAGCGCGCGTGGGCACGCTTTCGGGCGGCGAACGCTCGCGCCTTTTGCTGGCGCGCGAATTTGCCCGCACGTCGAACCTGCTGGTGCTCGACGAGCCGACCAACGACCTTGACCTGGAAACGCTGGACCTGTTGCAGGAAGTGATCGGCGATTACGACGGCACCGTGCTGATCGTGAGCCACGACCGCGACTTCCTCGATCGCACGGTCAACATCACCCTGGGCATGGACGGTTCGGGCAAGGTTGATATCGTGGTTGGCGGCTATGCCGACTGGGAACGCCAGCGCAAGGCGCGCCTGGCGGCCCAGCCCAAGGTGGGCGCCAGCAAGGCGGCCGAGGCCGCACCGCCGCCCCCTCCCCCGCCGGCGCGCAAAGCCAAGCTGACCTACAAGGACCAGCGCGACTACGAATTGCTGCCCAAGCGGATCGAGGAACTGGACGCGGCCATCACGCGCGACGAGGCCGCGCTTGCCGATCCCGCGCTCTACACCCGCGATCCCAAGCGCTTTGCCGCGCTGACCGACGCGATTGCCAAGGCGCGCGCCGAAAAGGAAGCGGCCGAGGAGCGCTGGCTGGAACTGGCCGAGCAGGCCGAGGGCTGAAACAAAGCGCAATTGTGATGAAGCAATGGTTTGCTTTGCCCGCTCGCGGCATAAGCAGCCAGGACTATTCCCCCGGCAAGGCGATGGGAGACAATCGCGGTTAGAGTGGCAGGGTATCCACAGGGGAACCCCGCCGATGTCCACCATATCCGCCCTTTCCACCGCCGGCGCCAGCCAGCGCCCCTCTCCGCGCAGCCGGATGGATGAAGACATCACCGCCGCCGTCAAGGCCGGCGTGCTGAGCCAGACCGACGCCAGCGCGATCGAGACGGCGCTCGACAAGATCGACAGTTCGCTGCAATCAGGCGCCAGCAACCAGACCGGCACGACGCTCGATCCCAAGCAGATGAAGGATCGGGTCAACGGGTTGATCGACCAGCAAGTCAAGGATGGCACGCTGAGCCAGGACCAGGCCGATGAACTGAAAGCGTTTTTTGCCGGAGGGCCGGGCGGCCAGGATGGCAACCAGGCCGATGGCACTGCCTCGGCGCCCACAGCGGAGAGCGGATCGTCCGCACCGGCCGGTGGCCCGCGCGGCGGCGGCGCTGGCGGGGCCGACAGCAGCAGCACCGATACCACCACCGACAGCGACGGCGATGGCATTCCCGACTACATCGATGCCCAGCCCACGGTCTATAATGTCAGCGACACGTCGACAGTGTCGAGCACCAGCAGCGGCAGCAGCACCGGCGGCCAGGACAGCGACAGTGACGGCGCTGGCGACGGTAAGCTGTCCGCGCTCAAGGCGTTCCTGCACAACCTGCGCCAGGGACAGGACCAGGATACCTATGCCGTGGGCGGCCAAAGCCAGGCCGGCAATGGCGCCAGCGGCCAGATCGTCAACCAATTTGCCTGAAGCCGTGGCGGGGGCAGCACCGGCCACCCCCGCCACGATCCGGGATCAGGCGCTGCGCAGGCGCTCGGCAATGCGCTCATCAATCCGCGCTTCCAGCATGGAAAGCGGCATCGAGCCTTCCTTGAGCACGGCGTGGAACCAGGGCAGGCTGAACTTGTCGCCCAGCGCAGCCTGCGCCTTCTTGCGATTGGCGACCCAGGCGGTGTGGCCGATCTTGTAGCTGCAGGCCTGGCCGATCATCGTGCAATAGCGCTCGATCTCGCGCTGGCTGCGCCCCTGGGTGAAGCCGGTCTTCTCCACCATGTAGGCCGTCGCCTTTTCACGGCTCCAGCGATAGTGGTGAATGCCGGTGTCCACCACCAGGCGCACGGCGCGGAACAGGAACGACTGGAGATAGCCGGCGCGCTCGATCCCTTCGTAGCCGCCCAGCTCGTCGCCCAGCTGCTCGGCATAGAGCGCCCAACCCTCGCCATAGGCGGAGATGAAGTAGTCGCGCAGGATCCACGGAAGCTGCCCGCCGCCCTGGGCATAGCCACCCTGGAGATGGTGACCGGGAATGCCTTCGTGATAGGTGAGCGAGGGCAGCGTGTATTTCGGCCAATCGTTCACCGATTTGAGGTTGATCCAGTAGATCGCCGGGCGCGAGCCATCGAGCGGCGCGCTGTTGTAATAGCCATTGGGCGCGCCATCCTGGATCTCGGTGGGCACGGCGCGGATCACCAGCGGGTCGTTGGGAATATCGGCAAAGGCGCGCGGCAGTTTCGCCCGCATCGCGGCGACGCCCTTGTTCAACCCGGCGATCAGGTCGGTACGGCCCTGAGCGGTATCGGGATAGAGCTGGTCGCTTGCGCGGTTGAGCGCGGCCAGGCGTTGCCCCACGGTGCCGGTGGTGTGGCCGGCGGCCTTGAGCACTTCATCAAGCTGGGCCGTGATATCGGCCACCTGGTCCAGCCCCATCTTGTGCACCGCTTCGGGGCTGAGCGTGGTGGTGGTGGCGCTGGCCAGCGCGGCGGCGTAGATGTCATCGCCGCGCTTGAGGCGCCACACCCCGTCGCCCGGCGCAGACTTGCCACGCAAGCGCCGGTGCAAGGCGATCTGCCGGTCGAGCGCGGGATAGACCTTGTCCTTGACGATCGCCGTGGCACTGGCCTGCCAATCGCCGCCCAGGCCCTTTTCGCGCGTGCGGCGAACCAGCGAGGTGACCAGCCCGCTTTCACCCGGCGCGGGGCTGCGCAGCTTGCCCATCTGGCCGAGCGCGAGATCGATTGCCCAGGCCGGAGCGATGCGGCCAAGGCCAGCCTGGCGCGCGACTTCGGTGGTCTGGTCGTCGAGCACCAGGGCGAAGGCGGCCAGGCGATCGAGATAGGCATGCGCATCGTCGAGCGTTTCGATCGGATGCTGGTTGTCGAGGAAATCGGGCACCGAGAAATAGGCGCCGCGCTGCTGGTCGACGGTGAACGGGGTCTGCGGATCGTCGATATCGAACGGCGCGCCGGCCAATTGCTCACCCAACCGGTGCAGGACGATAGCGCGATTGCGCTTGCCGGCGGTGCTCAAGCCCGCCGGATCGACCGCCGAAACGGCAGCCCGGGCATCGCGGTAAAACGCCAGGCTCGCTTCGCGCGCGCCAGCCCCGGCGCCATCGAGGCGGTGGCGCAGCGCGGCGCGTGGCCCGTTATCGAGCCCCAGGCCTGTGGCGCGTTCCGGCTCGATCAGCAGGCTCGACCAGAAAATGCGGTCTAGCAGGGATACAAATGCTGTGTCATCAGTATCTTGCGCAAAGGCCGCGGTTGGCAGGCCGGAGAGCCAGGTTCCGGCCATGGCCCCGCCCGTCAGCGAAAGGAAAGCGCGTCGTTCCAAACCGTGCATCATCAAATGGGTCGCTCCCCGGTATGATTGTTTCAGATGCGACGAGGTGCCACGGGGCCCATCCGGCGACAATGAAAATGTACCGGCGATCGACCAAATCGCGATTTCGATCGACGAATGACAATCCACGCGAACAATTATGCAAGGATGCTTGCCCTGCCATGCAAATTACGGGTAAGAAAGAACAAGACCTGATGCCTGTAGCTGTGGGCCTTCCCCGATGATCAACCGCATTCGCGAAATTCGCAGGCAAAAGGGGCTCACGCTGGCCGATGTGGCCGCGCGTTGCGCGCCGCCGACCACGGCGCAGACCATTGGTCGCCTGGAAACCGGCACGCGCTCTCTCTCGCTCAAATGGATGAACCGCATTGGCGCGGCGCTGGGCATCGATCCCGAGCTGTTGGTTCGCGCCGGAGACGACAGCCAGGCCCAGTTGGTGGCGCGGCTGACGCCTGCGGGAACCGAGCCACTTGCCAGCCCCGTTCCTGCCCAACTGCCCGACACGCTGCTGGGCCGCGAAGGGTTGCTGGCCCTCGCCGTGGAAGCCAGCGCCGGCGATTGGCGTGCGGGCGACCAGGTGTGGTTGCGCCGGCTTGACGCGGCCGACATCGGGCGCGGGCTCAACCGCGACATCCTGGCCCCCCGGCCGGGCGGGCGCTTTGCCTTTGGCCGCATGATCGACCATCGCGACGGGCGCGTGGCGCTGTTGCCGCCGGGTCCGGGCCAGCGCCAACTGGTGATCGATCGCCCGGCGTGGATCGCCGTCGCCGAGGTGCTGGTGCGCACGCTCTGATCGACGAGCATTCCCGGCGCAACGGCAGATCGGCTTCGTTTTGCCCGATCCGACACGCACGCCCTCGCACTTGCAGCATTTTCACGCTAGGTCTGGGGTATGACGTTGCGCCTGCTTAGCCTGTCCACCCTCTATCCCGCCTCGATCAGGCCGGGATTCGGGCGTTTCGTGGCCCGCCAGATGGAAGCGCTGGCGGCGCGGCCGGACTGGGAAGTGACGGTGATCAACCCGATCGGCCTGCCGCCCTTGCCCGGCCTGCTGCTGCCGCGCAGCTATGCCCAGTTGCGCACGATTCCCCCGATGGAGCGGCGCAGCGGCGTGCCGGTCTATCACCCGCGCTTTCCGCTGGTGCCGGCGCTTTCGGGCCGCTTCAACCCGGCGCTGATCGCGCGCGCAGTCCTGCCGCTGGTACGGCGGCTCCATGCCGAGCAGCCGTTCGACATGGTGGACGCGCAGTTCTTCTACCCCGATGGGCCCGCCGCGGCGCGGATTGCCCGCGCATTGGGCCTGCCGTTTGCGATCAAGGCGCGCGGTTCCGACATCCATGTGTGGGGCAAGCGCCCTGCAGCCCTGCGCCAGATGGCATCGGCCGCGCAGGGCGCAGGCGCGCTGCTCAGCGTGTCGCAGGCCCTGGCCGACGACATGGCCGACCTGGGCCTTCCCGAAGACAAGATCACGGTGCACTATACCGGGCTCGATCGTGGGCGATTCCATCCCCGCCCTCGCGCGGCGGCACGCGCGATCCTGACCGAACGCTTTCACCTACCGCCGGCCGGGCCGCTGGTTGCCTGCGTGGGCGCGCTGATCGGCATCAAGGGCCAGGCGCTGGCAATCCGCGCCCTGGCCGAGCCGGGCATGGAAGGCATTGCCCTGGCCCTGGCCGGCACCGGCCCCGATGAAGCAGCCTTGCGCGCGCTGACGCGCCAGCTCGACGTGGCACACCGCGTCTATTTCCTGGGCGGACTGGGCCACGATTTCATCCCCGTGCTGATGGCGGGGGCTAGCGCGGTGGTCTTGCCATCCGAGCGCGAGGGACTGGCCAACGTGTGGATCGAGGCGCTGGCCTGCGGCACCCCGCTGGTTATCCCCGATATCGGTGGAGCGCGCGAAGTGGTGACGGCGCCGGCTGCGGGCCGCATCGCCGCGCGCGAACCGGCAGCGATCGCCCGCGCGCTGGCCGCGCTGATTGCCCAGCCCAGCGCACCCGAAGCGGTGGCAGCCTGCGCCGCGCGGTTCAGCTGGGAAACCAATGCGGCGGCGCTGGCAGGGGTTTATGAGAAGGTTGTGAGGGGCGGATAAGCGTTGCGCGAGGCTTCCACCACCCCCTAGCCCCCTCCTCTGAAGAGGAGGGGGAACCAAGCCGTGCACAAAAAAGCCCCCTCCTCTCTAGAGGAGGGGGTTGGGGGTGGTGCGAGGCTGGCGCAACCGGGACCGATCAAGCCCCGTCGCGCGCCAGGCGTTCCTGCTTTTCGAGCGCGGTTTCGGTGGGCACGAAGCTCTTGGGATTGACCTTGAGCCAGATGAGAATCGGCGCGGCCATGTAGATCGAGCTGTAGGTCCCCACGAAAATGCCCAGCGTGATCGCGGCGGTAAAGCCAAAGATCACTTCCGGCCCGAAGGCCAGCAGCGCCACCAGGGTGATCAGCATCGACAGCGACGTGACGATGGTGCGCGCCAGGGTTTCGTTGACCGAGAGATCGAGCAGCTCGGGCAGCGGCATCTTGCGATACTTCTTGAGGTTTTCGCGCACGCGATCGTAGACCACGATCGTGTCGTTGAGCGAATAGCCGATCAGCGTGAGCAAGGCTGCCACGATGTTGAGATCGAATTCCATCTGCGTCAGCGCGAACATGCCGAGCGTGAGCGTCACGTCGTGCACCAGGCTGAACAGCGCGCCGATGCCGAACTGCCATTCGAAGCGCAGCCAGATATAGGCCGCCACCGCCAGCGCGGCGAGGCCAAGCGCCTGGAATGCGTCCCAGCCGAGTTCCTTGGACACCTTGCCCGAAACCGAATCGATCCCGTCGATGCGGGCATCGGCGTAGTGCCCCTTGATATCGGCGGTGATGGTACGGGCCATCTTGTCCGACAGCGCGGGATCGTGGTCCGCACCGCTGGGCAGCTTCATGCGGATCGAGATCTCGTTGGGCTTGCCGTAGCGCTGGATGATCGGTTCGCCATAGCCCAGCTTGGTCACTTCCTCGCGCAGGTCGGCCACGGGCGCTTCGGCGCTGCGTTCGAACGTCACGCGGATCATCTGGCCACCGACGAAATCGACGCCCAGGTTAAGGCCCTTGGTGAACACCAGCCCCAGCGAGGCCGCCATCAGCAGCAGGCTGCCGATGTAGAACGGCAGGCGCCACTTGAGGAAGTGGATGTTGGTGTTGTCGGGAACGAGCTTCAAGAGTTTCATGGTCTGCGCTCCCCTTTACAGATTGAGATCGGACGGGCGGGCGCGGCGCAGCCATTGCGCCACCCACATGCGGGTGAGCCACATCGAGGTATAGACCGACGTGACGATGCCGATGATCAGCACCACGGCGAAACCCTTGATCGGGCCGGTGCCGAAGCCCGCCATCAGCACGGCGGCGATGACGTTGGTGACGTTGGCATCGAAAATGGCGCGGCTGGCTTCCTTGTAGCCGGTTTCGACGGCCGCCACCACGCGTCGGCCACGATGGCGTTCCTCGCGGATGCGTTCGTTGATCAGCACGTTGGCATCGACCGCGGCACCGATCGTCAACACGAAGCCGGCAATGCCCGGCAGCGTCAACGTGGCCCCGATCGTGGCCATCACGCCCAGGATCATCAGCATGTTCATGACCAGCGCGATGCAGGCATAGACGCCGAAGCGGCCATAAGTGGCGATGATGAACACCACCAGCGCCAGCGTGCCCACGGTCATCGCGATCACGCCCTTGCGGATCGAATCGGCGCCCAGGTCTGGCCCGACGGTGCGTTCTTCCACCACCTTGAGGTCCACCGGCAAGGCGCCCGAGCGCAGCGCGATGGCCAGCTGGCCCGCGCTTTCGGTGGTGAAGTGGCCCGAAATCTGGGCGCTGCCACCCAGGATCGGCTCGTTGATATTGGGCGCAGACAGCACCTTGCCATCGAGGATGATGGCAAAGGGCTTGCCCACGTTCTGCGTGGTCAGCTTGGCAAACTTGGCGCCGCCTTCGGTGTTGAACGTGATGCTCACCACCGGTTCGTTGGTCTGCGGGTTGTTGCCGGTCTGCGCGTTGGTCAGTTCATCGCCGCGAATCCCGCCCAGCCGCTTGACCGCGATCGGCGCACCCATCTTGGGATCGGCGTAAGGCACGATCTGGCTGCCCACCGGGGCAATGCCGCGCGCCACGTCGGATGGCAGGGCGCTCTGGTCCACCAGCTTGAATTCCAGCTTGGCCGTCTGGCCCAGCAGGTTCTTGAGCTGCTGCGGGTCTTGCAGGCCGGGCACCTGCACCACGATGCGCTGCGCGCCCTGGCGCAGGATCGTGGGTTCCTTGGTGCCCAGGCCGTCGATGCGCTTGCGCACCACTTCCACCGCGGTGTCCATCGCCTGCGTCACCGCCTGGTCGATGCCTTCCTGGGTGGGGGTAAGGACAAAGCGGTTGCCGTCCACCACCTGGATGTTCCAGTCGCGCTGGCCGGTCAGCCCGGCGCCCGAGGTGAGCGGCAGGATCGCCTCGCGCACGGCGTCCACCTTGGTGACATCGTCGACCAGGAAGGTGAGGCTGCCGTTGTTGTTGCTGATGTCGCTGATGCGGATCGTCGCATCGGTCGTCTTCAGCTTGTTGCGAACGGATTCGTCCATGCCTTCCAGCCGCTGCTGGCGCACTTGCGACGGATCAGCCTCGAGCAGGATGTGGCTACCGCCGGCCAGGTCCAGGCCCAGGTTGATCTTGGGCGAAGGCAGGGCCGCGGGCCAGTTGAGGCCGGAGACCGAAAACAGCGAAGGCAGCGATGCAAGCGCGACCAGAATGGTCACCCCCCATAGCATCAGCACCTTCCAGCGCGGGAAATCGAGCATGATCGGACTTTCGGAAAGTCTATAAGGTCAGTCGTTGGCGGCCTTGTCGCCCGGCTGGACGACTTCGCCCAGGGTGGAGCGCACGGCCTTGACCCGCACATTGGGCGCCAATTCGAGATCGACGTAGTGATCGTCGATCCGGACCACCTTGGCGACCAGGCCGCCGGCGGTGATCACCTGGTCACCCTTTTGCAGGCCGGCGATGCGCTGCTGATGCTCCTTCTGCCGCTTCATCTGCGGGCGCAGGATCAGGAAATAGAAGATCACGGCCATCGCCACCAGCGGCAGGAACTGGAGGTAGGCGGGCGGCGAACCGGCATTGGCGGCGGCGGCAGAAAGAAGGGTGAGCATGACAGGACCGTTCGTGGGATCGAGGACAAGGGTTTGCAACCCCGGCGCGGCACGTTTGGCCCCGCTGCCCTCAGATTGTTGCAATTGGCCGGGGCTGCTAGCAGTTTGGGCGGGCCAAGGCAATGAAGCGGCAGGGCGTGCCCAAACCGCGCCACAATTCAGCCGTGCCACAATCCACAGGCAAAACCGGCCAGCGCGAAAAAGATGCGCGCCAAGGGGCTTGCCATCCCCAAACGATCCGCCTAGAGGCGCCCCACCGGTCGGGACGTAGCGCAGCCTGGTAGCGCATCACACTGGGGGTGTGGGGGTCGGAGGTTCGAATCCTCTCGTCCCGACCAATCATTCGACATCGTCGATACGAAAGAGGCGGCAGCGCAAGCGGGCCGCCTCTTTCGTTTGCGTGCCGGCGATCGGCGCAGACATCAGTCTGGTTAGCTTGCAGTAACCTTTGCCTGCTAGGCCATTGGCCAAGATGCCGAACTTGCACAAATCCCTGCGCGCCACGCTCGTCCGCCTGCCGCTATTGGCGCTGGGCCTGGGCGCGCTTGCCCTGGCGGGCTGCGAAAGCGAGCGCGATCGCAAGCTGGAAGAGCGCATTGCCGCCGCCGAGGCCAAGGCCGCTGCCGCGGAAAAGCGCGCCGCGGCGGCGGAATCGGCCGCCGGCGCCAGTTCCCCGGTCACCGTGGGCACGGTAGACGACAGCGCCGACACCGAAAACCAGGACGCCAACCCCGACGACCAGCCGCCGGTGGAAGGTGATTTCGACCAGCAGCAGCAGCAGAGCAACAACGACACCTCGTTCGACGCCGCACCCGATGGCGAAGGGCCGCAACTGGTGATCCAGCCGCCGCCGGCCAACGTGCCCGGCCCGGTCGACGTGGGCAACCCGCCCGTCGCCACCTGAGCCGCGCACACCGCGCTATCGGCGCCCCTTGCACGCAAGCGGCAGCGCGCTATCACGCGCGCACCGCTTTCGGCAGGAGTTTTGCCCGATCATGACCGATACCGCCGCACCTGTCGTATTCGTGCTCAACGGCCCCAACCTCAATCTCTTGGGTATGCGCGAGCCGGAAATCTATGGCCACGATACGCTCGATGACATTGCCGGCCGCCTGGAAGACCGAGCACAGGAACTGGGCCTGAGCGTGGACGTGCGCCAATCGAATCACGAAGGCCACCTGGTGGACTGGCTCCACGAAGCCCAGGCCGTGGGCGCCCGCGCCGTTCTGCTCAACGCCGGCGCCTATACCCACACCAGTGTGGCGCTGCACGATGCGATCAAGGGCATCAAGACCCCGGTGATCGAAGTGCACCTTTCCAACCCGCACAAGCGCGAGGAATTCCGCCACAAGAGCTATGTCGGCATGGCGGCCAAGGCCACCGTCGCCGGGTTCGGCGCTGCCAGCTATCTCGTGGCGTTGGACGCGGTTTTGCATCTTTAACGCGTCGCCAGCGCCGTTTTCCCCGAAGGGTGGGCGTTTTCGCCTGCCTTCCCCCTTGCCAGCGTGGCGCCGTGCGGGCATGGCGCTGCGCTTGAAGTTCCCACCTGTGAGGTTAACAATGGGCCACGACACCGGCGACAAGACCGCCGCAACCATGGCAATCGACAGCGCGCTCGTGCGCGAACTGGCCGAATTGCTGGCCGATACCGGGCTTTCCGAAATCGAAGTGGAAGACGGGCCGCGCAAGATCCGCGTGGCACGCACACTCACCGCCGCCCCGGTGGCGCACATGGTGGCAGCGCCCGCCGCGGCCCCGGCCGCCGCGCCTGCCGCCGCCGCCCCCACGCCTGAAGCGGCGGCGGCGGCCGATGTCGCCGGCGCGGTGAAATCGCCGATGGTCGGCACCTGCTACCTCACCCCCGAACCGGGCGCGGCCCCGTTCATCGCGGTGGGCCAGGCAGTGAAGGCTGGCGACACCCTGCTGATCGTGGAAGCGATGAAGGTGATGAACCCGATCACCGCGCCCACCAGCGGCACGATCAAGACGATTCTGGTCGAAAACGCGCAGCCGGTCGAATTCGACCAGCCGCTCGTGGTCATCGGCTAAGGACGCGGACACAATGGCCATCAAGCGCCTGCTGATCGCCAATCGCGGCGAAATCGCGCTGCGCATCCATCGCGCCGCGCATGAAATGGGCATCGAGACGGTGGCGGTTCATTCCACCGCCGATGCCGATGCTATGCACGTTCGCCTGGCCGACCATGCGGTGTGCATCGGCCCGCCGGCCGCCAAGGACAGCTATCTCAACATTGCCGCGATCATTTCCGCGGCCGAGATCACCCAGGCCGACGCGATCCACCCCGGCTATGGCTTCCTTTCGGAAAACGCCCGCTTTGCCGAAATCGTCGAAGCGCACGGCATCACCTGGATCGGCCCCAAGCCCGAGCACATCCGCACGATGGGCGACAAGGTGGAAGCCAAGCGCACCGCGGGCGCGCTGGGCCTGCCGCTGGTACCCGGTTCCGACGGCGCGATTTCCGACGTGGAAGAAGCGCGGAAAATTGCCGAGGAAATCGGCTATCCGGTGATCATCAAGGCCGCTTCGGGCGGCGGCGGACGCGGCATGAAAGTGTGCAACAGCCCCGATGACCTGGAAACGCTGATGCAGCAGGCCGGCTCGGAAGCCAAGGCCGCGTTCGGCGATGCCACGGTGTACCTGGAAAAGTACCTGGGCAACCCGCGCCACATCGAATTCCAGATCTTTGGCGATGGCAATGGCCAGGCGATCCACCTGGGCGAACGCGACTGCTCGTTGCAGCGCCGCCACCAGAAGGTGCTGGAAGAAGCCCCCTCGCCGGTCATCTCGTCCGACGAGCGCTCGCGCATGGGCGGCATCGTGGCCAAGGCGATGGCCGACATGGGCTATCGCGGCGCGGGCACGATCGAATTCCTGTGGGAAAACGGCGAGTTCTATTTCATCGAAATGAACACCCGCCTGCAGGTGGAACACCCGGTGACCGAAGCAATCACCGGGGTGGACCTGGTGCGCGAACAGATCCGCATCGCCGATGGCAAGCCGCTGTCGGTGACGCAGGACGAGATCGAGTTCAAGGGCCACGCCATCGAGTGCCGCATCAACGCCGAAGATCCCTTCACCTTCGCGCCCTCGCCGGGCCTGGTGAAGAGCTATCACGCGGCGGGCGGCATGCACGTGCGCGTCGATAGCGGGCTCTATGCCGGCTACAAGATTCCGCCCTATTACGATTCGATGATCGCCAAGCTGATCGTCTATGGCCGCACCCGCGAAGGCTGCATCATGCGCCTCAAGCGCGCGCTGGAGGAAATGGTGATCGACGGGGTCAAGACCTCGATCCCCCTGCACCAGCGCCTGCTGGAAGACCCGACGGTGCTCGATGGCGGCTATTCCATCAAGTATCTTGAGGAATGGCTGGCCCAGGGCGGCGGCAAGTAACCTCGATCCTCCCCCACATCGTGGGGGAGGTGGCAGGCCGCAGGCCTGACGGAGGGAGAATGTCCTGCACCCGCCCCCTCCACCCCCGGCTATGCCGGCGGTCCCCCTCCCCCGCTGCGCGAGGGAGGATCTTTGTCCCGCGGCTTCCAGGTGATCACCCGCCACAGGTACGCCCCCACCAGCACGGCCATGAGCGCGAGCGAGGCGGGCCCGGTATAGGCGGCCACCTTTTCGTAATGCTGCCCCAGGTGCCACCCAGCCCAGACCAGCAGCGCGTTCCAGATCGCCGCGCCGGCAAAGGTGAAGGCCAGGAACCGCGCGTGGCCCATCGCGGCAAGTCCCGCGGGCAGCGAGATCATCGTGCGCATGGCGGGGGAAAAGCGCATGGCAAAAACCACCCATTGCCCGTGGCGGCGAAAGAACGCGACAAGGCGGCGCATGGCCGGCCAATCGAGCGTGAGCACGCGGCCATACCGCGCCACGAAGGGCCGCAGCCGGCGATAGCCGAGCGACCGCCCCAGCAGGAACCAGGCATAGTTGCCCAACGTAGAACCCACCGTGCCGAAGATCATCAGCGGCAGGACTTCCATCCGCCCCTGCGCCACGGCAATGCCGCCCATGCCCATGATCACTTCGGACGGGATCGGCGGAAAGATGTTTTCCAGCGCCATCAGGAACGCAATGCCCCAATAGCCGCCATCGGCGATGAGTTGCAGAATCCAGTCATTCATCACGGCAAAACGCGCGAGGAGCCGGAAATGCTCCCCGCGCCGTTCCGATGCGGCGCGCTCAGATGCGCCGCTCGATCGCGTCCCAGATCATGCCGCCCGTGTCGGTGCCGTTGAACTTGTCGATGGCCACGATACCGGTGGGCGAAGTCACGTTGATTTCGGTGAGCCACTGGCCGCCGATCACGTCGATCCCCACGAAGATCAGCCCGCGCTTCTTGAGTTCGGGCCCCAACGCGTCGCAGATTTCCTGCTCGCGCGTGGTGAGCGTGGCCGCTTCGGCATAACCGCCAACGGCCAGGTTGGAGCGGAACTCGCCCTCGCCCGGCTTGCGGTTGATCGCGCCGGCCACTTCGCCATCGACCAGCACGATGCGCTTGTCGCCCTCGGCCACTTCGGGAAGGAACGGCTGGACCATGAAGGGTTCGGGCCAGACCTGGCCGAACAGTTCGGCCAGCGCCGACAAGTTGCCGCCATCGGCATCGATCTTGAACACCGCCTTGCCGCCGTTGCCGTGCAAGGGCTTGACCACCACGGCACGGTCCCCGTGCTTGTGCTGGAACGCGCGAACATCGGCGGCCGAGCGCGTGATCAGCGTGGGCGGCATGAACCGCGCGTAATCGAGCACATAGACCTTTTCGGGGGCATTGCGGACCGAGCGGGGATCGTTGACCACCAGGGTCTCGCCCTCCAGCCGCTCCAGAAGGTGCGTGGCGGTGATATAGCCCAGGTCGAACGGCGGATCCTGGCGCATCAGCACGACATCGATATCGTGGCCCAGGTCGATCTTGCGCGTTTCACCCAGCTTGTAGTGATCGCCTTGCACATGCTGCACGGTGACGGGCGCGGCATCGGCCGTGACGCGGCCCGCTTCCCAGGCCAGGCTGGTGACGTGGTAATACCACAGTTCATGCCCGCGCGCCTGCGCCGAAAGCATCAGGGCAAAGGTCGAATCACCACCGATCTTGATTGAGTGGAGAGGGTCCATCTGGACCGCAACGCGCAGGGTCAAGGCAGTGCTCCGAATGATATCCGTGGTCTTGCGGGTGGCCCGTTTAAAGGCGAATTGGCAGCAGCGCGACCAAAAAGGAGCCGCAACCGCATCAGGAAAATTCAACCATGCTCGCCGCCCGGCTCGTCACCCCGTTTCTTGGCCTGATCGCCTGTGCCGTGGTGCTGATCGACGTGCCCGGCCTGGTTCATGCCTGACCGTCACCCCTGCCACGCATTGACGATGCGGCGCGGCCAGCGCCCCGGCGCCAGCAGGATCACGTCGATCCGTACATCGTCATCCGGCGCGGCATAGCGCGGCGCCAGGGCTTGGGCGGCCCGCGCCACGCGCGCGAGGCGGCGTGCGTCGATCGCGGTATCGAGCGCGGCGGCACTCGCGCGCCATTTCACTTCCACGAAGGCCACCGTGCGCCCGCGCCGCGCGACCAGGTCCACCTCTCCCACGCCGATCTTCATCCTCTGCGCCAGCACGCGCCAGCCGGTCAACCTGAGGTAGAGCGCGGCCAGCCACTCGCCGCGCCGGCCCTGCGCCTCGGCCCGGGCACGGTTCACGGCTCGGCTTTCAGCGCCATGGCGCGCGCATAAAGCGCCTTGCGATCAAGGCCGTGCGCCTTGGCCACCTGCCCTGCCGCTTGCGAGGGGGATGCCTGCGCCAGCGCGGCCCGCAGCAGCGCATCGACATCATCGGCCTGCGGAGCGACCGGTTCGGGCGGTGGGCCGGCCAGCAGGACGATCTCGCCCTTGGGCGGATGGGCGGTATAGTGCGCGATCAGTTCTTCGGGGGTGCCGCTGCGGCATTCCTCGTGCAGCTTGGTCAATTCGCGCGCCACGGCCAGTTCACGGCCCGGCAGGTGCTGCGCCATGGCGGTGAGCGAGGCCACCAGGCGCGGCCCGGTTTCGTAGAACACCAGGGTGGCCGGGGTTGGCGCCAGCTCGCCCAGTACATCGCCCCGCGCCTTGTCCTTGGATGGCAGGAACCCGGCGAACAGGAAGCGGTCGGTGGGCAGGCCGGCCAGCGTCAGCGCCACGGTCAGCGCGCTCGGCCCCGGCAGGCTGGTGACCGCCAGGCCCCGCTCGCGCGCCTCGCGCACCAGGCGATAGCCGGGATCGGAAATCAGCGGCGTGCCCGCATCCGACACCAGCACGACCGACTTTTCGGCCATTTCACCGAGTAGACGCTCGCGCACCTCGGCCGAAGCGTGGTCGTCATAGCGGCGCATGGCCTTGCGGATTCCCAGATGATTGAGCAACTTGCCCGTGACGCGGGTATCTTCGCAGGCTATGACGTCACACCGGGCAATGACGTCGGCAGCACGGGCGGTGATATCGCCAAGATTGCCGATAGGCGTGGCCACGATATAGAGCCCGGACGCAAGGGGTGGTGTATCCATCCCTTTTCCATGGACCGGCCTTACGGGAGCGGCAAGCAGATGATGATGGGCAAGAGCGGCAACGACGGCATTTCGCGTGCAGGAAACCAGCCTGCCGGATGGAGCCGACGCCGCGCGGGGCAGTGGCTGGCCCTTTCCCTTCCTGCCGTGCTGCTGGCTGGCTGTTCGGTGATCCCCAAGCCCGGCACGCAAGGCGCGCCGCCCCCGCCCAAAGAAACCGCCCCGCAGGAAAACGTCCTGCCGACCGACGCCGGGCGCCATCGCGTGGCGCTGCTCGTCCCGCTGTCCGGCCCCAACGCGGCCGTGGGCCAGGCGATCGCCAACGCCACCACCATGGCGCTGCTCGATACCAACGCCCAATCGCTGCGCATCACCACCTATGACACCGGCAGCGGTGCGGCGGCGGCGGCCAGCAAGGCAGTGATGGACGGCAACCGGCTGATCCTGGGGCCGCTGACGGCGGATGACGTGAGCGTGGTGGCTGGCGTGGCGCGCCCGGCCAAAGTGCCGATGATCACGTATTCCAACGACAGCGCGGTGGCCGATCGCGATGTCTTCGTGCTGGGCCAGGTGCCCGGCCAATCGATCGCGCGCGTTGTCGGCTATGCTCATAGCCAGGGGATCAAGACCGTGGGCGCGATCGTGCCGACCGGCACTTATGGCCAACGGGTGAGCAGCGCGCTGGCCGAGGCCACGCGGCTCCAGGGCATTCGCCTGACCGCGATCGAGACTTATGACCGTGGCAATACCTCGGCCGCCAGCGCGGTGCGCCGTGTCAAGGCCAAGGGCCCGATCGACGCGCTGCTGATCGGCGATGGCGCGCGCATCGCCCTGCAGGCCGCGCCTTTTGCCAAGGGCACGCGCCTGCTGGGCACCGAGTTGTGGAAGGGCGATTCCATGCTGGCGAAAAGCCCGGCGATGAAGGGCGCATGGTTTGCTGCCATCTCCGACGATCGCCTGCCCCGCTTCGAGCAATCCTATCGCCAGCGCTTTGGTGCCAGCCCTGCGCGCATCGCCACGCTGGGCTATGATTCGGTGCTGCTCACGCTCAACATCGCGCGGGGGTGGAAGCCGGGCACGCTGTTCCCCACCGCCCGGCTCTATGACCGCGATGGCTTCATCGGCACCGACGGCGTGTTCCGCTTCAACGCCAATGGCGTGGCCGAGCGCGCGCTGGAAGTGCGCGAGGTTTCCGGCGGCACGGTGGTGACGGTGTCGCGCGCGCCGGAAAAGTTCGCAAACTGAGCATTTGAAGCGAATAAGGGGACGGCGACGGCTTGCGCGGCAATTCGCGCGTGTTCTATAGCCGTTCTCATGGCGACAGAAGATTCCGGCTCCCTGTTCGACAAGCTGCCCCAGGGCAGCCCTCAAGAAAGCTATGATGGCTCTGCCATCGAAGTGCTGGAAGGGCTTGAGCCGGTTCGCCGCCGGCCCGGCATGTACATCGGCGGTACGGACGAGCGCGCGCTTCACCACCTGGTGGCCGAAGTGCTCGACAACGCCATGGACGAGGCCGTTGCCGGCCACGCCAACCGCATCGAAGTCACGCTCGAAGCTGCCGAAGGCGCGGCGGGCAAAGTGACGATCACCGACAACGGGCGCGGCATCCCGGTGGACGAGCACCCCAAGTATCCGGGCAAGTCCGCGCTCGAAGTGATCCTCACCACGCTGCACTCGGGCGGCAAGTTTTCGGGCAAGGCCTATGCCACCTCGGGCGGCCTGCACGGCGTGGGCATTTCGGTGGTCAATGCTCTGTCCACCCTCACCCGCGTGGAAGTGGCCCGGAACAAGGAATTGTACGCGCAGGAGTTTTCCTGCGGCCTGGCCACCGGGCCGCTGGCGCGCGTGGGCAATGCGCCCAACCGGCGCGGCACCGCCGTCACGTTCATTCCCGATGCCACGATCTTTGGCGCGGACGCCAAGTTCAAGCCGGCGCGCCTGTTCCGCCTGGTGCGGTCCAAGGCCTATCTCTTTGCCGGGGTGGAAATCCGCTGGAAGTGCGATCCCGCGCTGATTGCCGACGATACCCCGGCCGAGGCGGTGTTCCAGTTCCCCGGTGGCCTTGCCGATCACCTGGCCGAACAGGTCAAGGGCCGCGAATGCGTGACCACCGTGCCCTTTGCCGGGCGGCAGGACTTTCCGCTGGGCCCCGATGGCCAGGAAATGGGCCGGGTGGAATGGGCGATTGCCTGGCCGCTGTGGTCTGACGGCGCCTATTCCTGGTATTGCAACACCATTCCCACCCCCGATGGCGGCACGCACGAGCAGGGCCTGCGCGCCGCGCTCACCCGCGGCATCCGCGCCTTTGGCGATCTGGTTGGCCAGAAAAAGGCCAAGGACATCACGCCCGAAGACATGATCACCGGCAGCGAGATCATGCTGTCGGTGTTCATCCGCGATCCCCAGTTCCAGAGCCAGACCAAGGACCGCCTCACCTCGCCCGAAGCCGCGCGCATGGTGGAAAGCGCGGTACGCGACCATTTCGACCATTTCCTGACCGACAACATGGACCGTGGCCGCGCGCTGCTGGGCGCGGTGATGGAGCGGATGGACGAGCGCCTGCGCCGCAAGGCGGAGCGCGAGGTGAAGCGCAAGACCGCCACCAACGCGCGCAAGCTGCGCCTGCCGGGCAAGCTCACCGATTGTTCGGGCGAAGGCAGCGGCGAGACCGAACTGTTCATCGTGGAAGGGGATTCGGCCGGCGGCAGCGCCAAGCAGGCGCGCGACCGCAAGACGCAGGCGATCCTGCCGATCCGCGGCAAGATCCTCAACGTGGCCAGCGCCACGGCCGACAAGATCCGCGCCAACCAGGAAATCGCCGACCTGTGCCTGGCGCTGGGCTGCGGCACGCGCAAGGACTGCAATCCCGACGCGCTGCGCTATGACCGCATCATCATCATGACCGATGCCGACGTGGACGGCGCGCACATCGCGACCCTGCTGATGACCTATTTCTTCCAGGAAATGCCCGAGATCGTGAAGCGCGGGCATCTCTACCTCGCCCAGCCGCCGCTCTACCGCCTGACGGCAGGCACCGTTTCGGCCTATGCCCGCGACGATGCGCACCGCGCCGAACTGGAAAAGACCAAGTTCAAGGGCAAGAAGGTGGACGTGGGCCGGTTCAAGGGCCTGGGTGAAATGAACCCCGGCCAGTTGCGCGAAACCACCATGGCCCCGGCCAGCCGCAGCCTGCTGCGCATCACCCTGCCCCCCGAATACGAAGGCCGCGCGGCGGTGAAGGACCTGGTCGACCGCCTGATGGGTCGCAACCCCGAACACCGCTTCATGTTCATCCAAAACCGCGCCGGCGACCTGGACCGCGACCTGATCGACGCCTGAGCCCGCCGGGAACACGCCTTGCAATCTTTGTCCACGCGTGCAGACTGTTGCGGTTGAATCCGTGGGGGGCCACGCCGGCATGTTTACCGCCGTTGGGCATTTCGTTTGGCGCAAAAAGCACGCGGCCCTGGCCGGCCTTTGCGCCGGCGCGTTGGCATTGTCGGCATGCTCTGAAAAGCCGGCAGACGTTGCGGACCAAGGCAGGTTCGACGGCATCGATGCCAGTTCCGCGCCTTCGGTGGCGTTCACCTATTTCTATCGCGTGCTCGTGCCCGGCAACAAGTTGGCGGCGATCCAGGAGCAGCATGCCACCGCCTGTGAAAGGCTTGGCCCGGCGCAATGCCGCGTGGTGGGCATGCGCTTTAGCAACGATGGCCACGGCGACATCTCGGGTCGGCTGGACCTTGCCCTGGCCCGTGATCTCGCACGCGGCTTTGGCCGCGACCGCATCGCCACGGTAACCCAGGAAGGCGGGAGGCTGGAAGACACCGAGATCGAGGGCACCGACCAGGCGCCCAAGATCGAAGAAGCACGGAACAGCGAACGGCAAAGCGCCCAACAGCGCGAGGCGTTGCAGAAGCGACTGGCCCAGCCCGGCCTGGCCGATCGTGAGCGGACGGAATTGACCCGCCAGATCGCCGCGCTGGATCAGGCTCTGGCCACCGCCGTCCAAAGCGGCACCGCGGCGCGCGCCGAACTCGCCACCACACCGATGCACTTCACTTATGAAGGGGCCACAGGTCTGGCATTGAGCGACAATCCCTTTGCCGATGCCCTGCAAAACACACTGTCGAGCGGGCGCACCATGGTGTGGGCGGTGCTGGTGATCGGCGGCATGGCCCTGCCCTGGGCGCTGCTCGCGCTGGCCCTGGTTTTGCTATGGCGCACGCCGCCCGTCCGGCGGCTGCGAACCGCGCTGTTTCACGACAACGCCGATACGAACGGCTAGGCGCACTAGGCGCTTTCGCTTAGGCCGCCATTGAACAGCGCCTAAGCGCGCTGTGGCATTCCACCCGATCAAGAACCGGTGCCTGGGCGGCGTCGGTGGACCGGGTGAGTGCTGATGAACTACCTCATGAACGCGCCGATCGGGCGTAAGCTGTCGCGGTTGTTTACAATTATTGCGATCATGATCATGGCGGCGCTCGCAATGATCGGCGCCGGGCTGCACCAGATCAGCCTGCAGGACGCAGAAATCACCAACGACCACGTGCCACAGGCCATGTTGGCCAACGGCATGGACACGGCCATCGCCCAGATCGACGCGGATCTGCGCGCGTTGACGATGTCGTCATCAGCCCAGGTGCGCCAGGCTCATGAAGCGCGCATTGCCAAAAACCGCAAGCTGCTCGAAGAGGGTTTGACCGGGCTGAAGAGCACCGATCTGGATGAAAACGAATCGTCCTTCGTGACCGATTTCGCCAAGGGCTGGAGCGAATACGCAGCCTCGATCGACAACGTCGAGAGCCTCGCCGAGCAGAACCGCGTTGCCGAAGCCCAGGCGCTGATCCAGCGGGGCGAGGAACTGGCTCACCGTATCGACCAGGCGCTGGACAAGCTGATCAACTACCAGCGCGGCCATATCACCGCCGCGACGGCGGAAGCCGCGCAAGCCTATTGGTTTTCGCTGGGCACCGGCCTTTGCGCGCTGGCCGGGCTGATCGTGGTGCTGGCGTGGAGCTATCGCCTGCTTGAACGGCTGGTGGCGCGCCCGGTATCGCAAGTGGCGCAGGCGCTGGTGCGGCTGGGCGCGGGCGATCGCGACGTGCGCGTGGACCACGGCGGCAGCGCCGACGAACTGGGCGATCTTGCCCGCGCGTTCGACGCGCTACGCGACCAGCTCACCGCCGCCGATGCAGCCAAGACCGCCCAGGTCGACCTCATCGTGCGCACGCTGGGGGTGGCGCTGGCCGACCTGAAAAGCGGCAACCTGGGTGCGCGGATCGATGCCGGGCTGGAAGGCCCGTTTGCCCAGTTGCGTGACGATTTCAACACCATGGCGGCCGAACTGGGCAAAGTGATCGGCGCGGTAACCGGCGCGGCCGACAACGTGCGCACCGGATCGACCGAGATCCGTGCCGCTTCCGACGATCTTGCCCACCGCACCGAGGCGCAGGCCGCCCAACTGGAATCGGCTGCCAGCGCCATGCGCAACGTGACCGCGATGGTGGACGACAGTGCGGCCAAGGCCGAGGCGGTGCGCCAGACGATCGAGGAAACATCGAGCGCGGCAAGCGAAGGCGGCGCGGTGGTGAGCGAAGCGGTGGCGGCAATGGACGGCATCGCCAAGTCATCGCAGATGATCAACCAGATCATCGACCTGATCGAAGGCATTGCTTTTCAGACCAACCTCCTCGCGCTCAACGCCGGGGTGGAAGCGGCGCGCGCTGGCGATGCCGGCAAGGGCTTTGCCGTGGTGGCCACCGAAGTGCGCGCGCTTGCCCGCCGATCAGCCGATGCTGCCAACGACATCAAGGGCCTGATCGGCCAGAGCACCGGGCAGGTGCAAGCCGGGGTGCAATTGGTGACGCGCACCGGCGAAGCGCTGGAGGCGATCATCGCGCGCATCGGCAATCTGCGCGGCCTGGTGGCAGGCATCGCCGAAGCGACGGCCGACCAATCGGAAAGCGTCAAGAAAGTCTATGAAACCGTGGGCGCGATCGACCGCATGACGCAGCAGAACGCCGCGATGGTGGAAGAAAGCACGGCCGCGGCCCGCACCCTGGCGACCGAGGCCGATTCGCTCAGCACGCTGGTGGCGCGCTTCCGTGCCGGTGGCAGCCGCCAGCCGCTGCGCAGTGCTTCGCCCGTGGCCACGGCACCGGCGACCCCGGTTGCCATTGCGGCGCCGCCCCCGCCCAGCGCGGCCGTGCGCGCCCTGCCCCCACCGCCCGCACCCGCACCGGCGCCGGCGCCAGCGCCGGCACCTGCGCCGCGCAAGGTGGCCGGTGGCGGTGGCGGTGGCATGGAAGATTGGTCGGAATTCTAGGTCGTGAACTCATAAATGGCGCCCCCGAGGTTTGGGGTCAAAGGCCCCGTCGCGAGGAGAAAACGCGCAGGAATATCGGCAATATTTCCAGTGCTTTCGACGCTGCGAGGGGGCCTTTGGGTCAAATCCCGAAGGGACGCCAAAATGGCTTCCATCTCAGCAAAGCGCCCTTGCAAAGGCTACCAGCCTTCGCGGCGGGCACTTTGGGCCGATATGTTCGCCATTTTGGCGCCTCGGGGGCGCCATTTATGAGTTCACGACCTAGAAGCCTCGCTTGCGCGGGCCCGCCCGCCACGCCAAGCTCATGCTTTGCTGCACTATTGCGGCGCGTGCAGGGGCAAGGCGCAATGAACAAGGTGGTATGGGCAATGCTGGCCGCGATGGGCGTGGCCACGGCTGGCGGATCGGCGGTTGCCGGGGCGGCAGAACCACCGCCCCCGCCCAAGGCCGGGCCAATCGTGGTGGATACCGCGGCAGCCTGGACACACCCACCCACCGGCATCGTGATCCCGCCTGCCATCGGGGCCTTCACCCGCACGTCGGTGTCGCAAAGCGACCACGGCCTGGCCGACGTTTCGATCGGCTATGACGACAACACCACCCGCACCACGCTGACGATCTATATCTTCCGCGCCGGCTGGCCCCAGGCGCCGTTGTGGGCAGACCGGCTGAGCCAGGTGATGGGCATGACCGTGCAGCGCATGGGCGGCACGCTGGCAGGAACGCCTGTGTTCACGCCGTTCACGCCCACCGGCCATGCCAGTGCGAGTGGCATGCGCGTGGTGCAGAGCGCGCAGGGCGGCGCTTTGCAGGCCACCGGTGCCGTGGTGATCCCGGCCGGCAACTGGCTGGTGACCATGCGGATGAGTTCGCCCAAGTTCGACGCCGCGGCGCTCGATGCGCAACTGGCAGCAACGGCGGCGGCCCTGCGCGTGCCCGTGCCGGCGAAACCTCTGCCGGCTGCACAGCCGATTGCGGCTTGTGCCGATGCGCTGTCGATCAAGCCCGCCAAGCGCCTAAATGGCGACGATAGCCGCGCCAGCGTGATGATGAATGCCTTGCTGGGAGCCGCGCTTAGCAACGCAGTGGCAAACGCCGACAAGGACGATGGGGACAAGGATGTCAGCCCGGATTATGCGGACACGCTCTGCCGCGATCCCGGCGCGACGCCAGACCGCGCGCTATACCGCAGACCGGGCGACACCCAGCACTACATCATCGCACTCGGTGATGCCGGCGTCACGCTGGAAGCGGGCCCCAATGTGTTGGCAGCCATGAAGAAGAAGCCGGACAATTTTGACCTGCATCTGATCTTGTTCGACAAGATACTGTTCTATCAACCTTTCAAGAGCCTTCCCACGCCAGAGCAGGCGATGGACGCATTGAACCACGAACAGCCTCAGGGCACCTCCAGCGGGACCGACAACGTGACGATCAGCCTTTGACGGCGCGGCGGTCCGGTGCTCAACCGTCGCCGTTGGGGCCTGCACCCGCGCCGCCCGCGTCGTCATCGCGCTTGCCGCGAATGAAGTCGAAGCGGATGCGCACCCAGGTGCCCACTTGCGGCGTGCCGTTCACGCGCGGCGGGCGCACCAGGAATTGCCACGCCGCCTGGCGCAGCACGCGGGCCATGCCCGATCCGCGCGGGCTTTCGTCTAGTTCCTGGCAGTCTTCCACGTGATAATCGGCCACGGTGCGGCACGCGATCATCGCCCAGCGGCCCGAGCTTTGGCCCGGCCGCATATAGCCGTTGATTTCCGCGTCGCGCGGCTCGCGATACCATTCGGCGTTGTAGAGGCGCGAGCCATCGGGCGCGGTGCCCCCGGTGCCGCCGCCACCGCCGCCGGCAGAGGCCTGCTGCGCCGCGCTGCCGGTCCCGGCCGGGCCTTTCAGCTTGGAAATGTCGGCCGAGGCGAAGTCTGACCGGCTCATCGGGATGAAGCCTTCGGGCCAGACCACCTTGTTGTCGGTGGGGATCACCACGCGCGGCGGCTTGGCCGCGGCGGGCATGGTGGCGGCAGCACGGGTGGCCTGCTGCGCCGCCTTCTGCTGCTTGGGCGTGGGATTGTCGCTCTTGTCGCCGGCTGCGGCAGACAGGTTGACGGCGGTCAGCGTGCCGCCTTCGTGCTTGGCCGGTGGCTCGTAAAGCCCCACGGACAGCAACGCCGCCAGCAACAGCAGCGACATGGCCAGCGCCAGCACGAACGACAGGGAACGGCGGCGGGGATCGGCGCCATAGCGCCCGCCCCCCTCCGCAAGCAGCACGTCTTGCATCTAGGCTCCGTCACCGCGGGTGCCTGTGCGCTGCGCATGCGCAACAGGCCCCGCCAGCCGCCGCCCTATACCAAGGCCGGCAGTGACAAAACCCTTCGATTGCGCGTTACCCTTCGCGGCAACGACAAAAAAGATTGTTCGCGCCGGGGGATGGCTTCAATCGCGTGGCCCCAGCTTTTCCAGTTCGACGCGTTCGAACATCGTGCGCGCCGCCGGCCGCTGGGCAATCTGCTCGATCCAGCGCAGCAGATGCGGCGTGTCTGCGCGGTTGACCAGTTCGGAAAAGCCGAACTGCATGCCATTGGCGATGGCAAAGTTGCAGATATCGGCCAGGGTATATTGCCCCGGCACCAGCCATTCGTGATCCCGCAGGTGATCGTCCAGCCGGCGCACCGAAAAGGCGATCTTGCGCATTTCCTCGTCCAGCAGGTCCTGTGGGAAGCCTTCGCGGGCGCGGCGCCATTTCACCTGCTGCTCGACCACAGGAATGGCTTTGACCTTGGCTTCGAATTCGGCGTCGGACAGGCCCTGGACCATCTTGCCGACATAGCGGTGCCAACCGATGGTCGACACGCACCAGCAGAAGTATTCGTCCACCCACTTGGTCCACACCCGCATCTGCGCACGGCCATAGCTATCGGCCGGACGCAGCGAGACTTGCGTGGGATATTCGTCTTCCAGGTATTCGCAGATCACCGTGCTTTCGGTGATCACCTTGTCGCCATCCACCAAGGCGGGCACTTGCCCACGCGGGTTGATCGCCTTGAACCAATCGGCATGATGTTCGAACTTGACCGGATCGAGGCGGTTGGCTTCGAACGGCAGGCCCTTTTCGAACAGGGTGAGCAAGGGCTTCATGGAATTGGCGGCAGGGCCGAAACTGTAGAGCTTGAGCATGGAGCCTGTTATCCTCTCCCGGGTTGCTTCCCGGCTTTGCCAACGCAGCCTAGACATTGTTTGCCAACCTAACAATACCCGAATGGAGAATTGCCATGGCCTTTACCGGACGCTGCGCCTGCGGGGCGGTTACCGCCACCATTTCTGCGCCAGAGCCGGTGGCCGTGCGCCAATGCTGGTGCCGCCAGTGCCAGCAGGCCGCCGCAGGTGGCTCCACCAACAATGCAGTGTTTCCGGCAGAATCCGTCACGGTCAGCGGCGCGTTGGGTTCGTTCGGCTATGTCGCGCCATCGGGCAACACGCTGACCCAGTTCTTTTGCCCGCAGTGCGGCACCGGCGTCATGGCGCAATCATCGGGGCGCATGCATTTGCGGACGGTGCGCCTGGGCTTTCTCGATCCCGGCCATGGCCTGGAACCCGATACCGTGATCTGGACGGACGAGGCGCCGGCCTGGGCCCAGGTCGACCGCCGCGATGCCAGCTATAGCGGGCAACCGCCCGCGCCGGGCCAGCCGGTGGCAGAGCAGGCGTGACATTGCTGCAACAGTAAAACGCAAAACGCGTGCAGATCGGCAAGTATCCGCCAGTATTATTCGTCCAATCTCGAAACAAATAGCAATCTTCCCTCTTGTTTTGCGCGGTGTCTTCGACCAGACGCCGCGCATCACGCCGCCATGACAGTGGCGTGACTGCCGATCCGCTAACAACCCGGCGGCAAGACAGGCCTAACAGGGGAAAACATGAAGAAGATCGTTCTGCTGGCTGCCATGGTGGCTGCACAGCCTGCTTTTGCACAAGATGCCAAGTTCTCGGGCCTGCGCGCCGAAGTGCGTGTGGGCTACGAAACGCCCACCGTCAGCGGCCTTGGCGATGGCGAAGTCTACAAGATCGGCAATTCTGCCTCGATCGGTGGCGAACTGGGCTATGACGTGCCCTTGGGTAACAGCGTGACCGCGGGCCCGTTCATCAACTATGACTATGCCGATGCCAAGGACTGTGTCGATGGCGTGTGCCTGGGTTCCAACGGCAACCTGCTGACCGGCGCGCGCGTGGGCGTGGCCGTGACCCCCAAGGTCGAGGCGTTCTTCAAGCTGGGCTATGACCGCTTCCGCCTCAAGGCCTCGATCGGCAGCCGCACCGGCCATGAGAATCTCGACGGGATCGGTGGCGAACTGGGCGTGAACTTTGTCGTCAGCCAGCGTGTCTATGCCGGCTTCTCGCTGAACTACGCCGATCTCGGCAGCTATGAAGGCATCAACTTCCAGCGTCGCCACGTGGCGGTGCAGGTCGGGACGCGCTTCTGAGCCACCGATAGCAGCCCTTTCATCCATGGAAAAAGGGAGGGCCTGGCCCTCCCTTTTTTGTCAGTAGAGCAGGAACTGCTGCCGTTCCTCGATCCAACTGGCTTCATCGGGGCTGGCCACGGCATCGAGGTCAGCGGCCTGCGCCCCGCGATCGTCCACCCATTCGCGCAAGGCCGGGCCGCCATTGATCACATCGATGGCGAGGCGATCGAGCACGTATTCATAGGGAAAATCGCGCCACAGCGGATAATCGGGATAGAGATTGCGGATGGCCTTGAACGCCAGCGCCTGCAGCCGCCAGGGACGGAACGCGGCGTGATCGTAAAAGCCGCCTTCGGGGTGGAGCATCAGGCCGTGGCACAAGTGGCCGACGTGCTTGTGGAAAGTGGGCTCGAACCAGCATTCGCGGATCGCCGCGCCGGCCAGCCAGTGCGGCGCCACGCGCGCCATTTCAGCCCGCACCGCCAGCGCATCGACATCGGGGGCGCCGAACAGCACTTCAAGCGGGCGGGTCGTGCCGCGGCCTTCGGAAAGCGTCGCGCCTTCGAGCATGACCGTGCCGGCATAAGCGCGCGCCATGGCCAGGCTCGCCGCGTTGGGACTGGGGTTGATCCAGATGCGGTCCTGCGGCCAGCCAAAGCCCGGCGCGGCATCGGGCTGCCAGCCGTCCATGGCGATGACGCGGTAATCCACATCGAGGTTGTAGTGCGCGATGAACCAGCGGCCCATTTCCCCCAGCGTCAGCCCGTGGCGCATCGGCATGGGGCCGGCGCCGACAAAACTCTCCCACCCAGGCACGAGCCGGGTGCCTTCCACCGGCCGACCGGCGGGATTGGGCCGGTCGAGCACCCACACCGCCTTGCCCGTGCCGTGGCAGGCCTCCAGCAGGTAGAGCAAGGTTGTAACGAAGGTGTAGATGCGGCAGCCCAGATCCTGCAGATCGAACAGGAAGACATCGGCAGCATCGATCATGGCCGGCGTGGGCCGGCGGACTTCGCCATAAAGGCTGAACACCGGAATCCCCAGGGCGGGATCGCGATAATCGGGCGATTCCACCATGTTGTCCTGCTTGTCACCCTTGAGCCCGTGCTGCGGGCCAAAGGCGGCGGTCAGGTTCACGTCCGTGCAGGCCGCCAGGGCATCGAGGGCGTGCACAAGGCCTTGGGTGAGCGAGGCGGGATGGGCCACCAGGGCCACGCGGCGGCCAGCGAGCGGCGCGCGCAGCGCGGCATCGGCCACAAGGCGATCAAGTCCGGTCTTCATGCCGCTTGCGGTGCCTCAACCCGCGCGGCGAAGCAAGCTGCATGGTGGAAATCGGGCTTGCCGCGCGGATGGGCCAGCGCCCAATAGGATTTGGCGCCGTCCGCCTCTTCCAGCACGGCCGAAAGCCCCATGCGCCAGGGCAGCGGCGGCAGGCCTGCGATGGGTAGCGCCGCATCGCAGATCAGCAGGTCCTGGCCCCGGCGCGGGGTGATCACCGGTTCGCGCGGGATCGGCCGAGGCGCCATGCCGGCGCGATAGCCATCGAAATCATAGGCCGCCCAGCGTTCCGACGGGGCGAAATTGAATTCGGCATAGGTACCCGCGGCAATGCCTTCGTCTTCGGCCAGGAACAGCTCGAAGCAAGTGGATTGCCACAGGCCGTCGGTGCGCGCGCGCCCGGCGAACGGCGGCACCACCAGGGCGGCCGTACCCTCCACCCGCCAGCGCAGGCACAGCCAGTTGGCATCCATCGACAGGATGCGCGCCGAAACCTGGCGCACGGCGATCGCCGGGTGATCGGGATGGGCAACAAGCAGCGCCGGTTCCAAGGCACGTCCTTTCATGCTAGGCGCCCCGCTCCACATCGAGGCAACCATGACCGAATACAAGTCCGACCTGTTGCGCCTGCTGTCCGAGCGGGGCCATATCCACCAGTTGACCGATGCCGAGGGGCTTGATGCCCTGGCGGCCAAGGAAATCGTGGTGGGCTATAATGGCTATGACGCCACGGCGCCATCGCTCCATGTCGGCAACCTGGCCTCTGTCATGCTGCTGCGCCGCCTGCAACAGGCCGGCCACAAGCCCATCGCGCTGATGGGTGGCGGCACCACCAAGATCGGCGATCCTTCGGGCAAGGATGCCAGCCGCCAGATGCTGACCGAAGAGGTCATCGCCAGCAACATCGCCGGCATTCGCAAGGTGTTCGATCGCCTGCTGACATTCGATGACAGCGCGACGGGCGCGACCCTGGTCAACAACGACGAATGGCTTTCGAAGCTGGGCTATATCGATCTGCTGCGCGACGTCGGGCCGCATTTCACGGTCAACCGCATGCTCACCTTCGATTCGGTGAAGCTGCGCCTGGATCGGGAACAGCCGCTCACGTTCCTGGAATTCAACTACATGATTCTCCAGGCCTATGACTTCCGCGAACTGGCGCTGCGCCATGGCTGCCGCCTGCAGTTCGGCGGGTCCGACCAATGGGGCAACATCGTCAACGGCATCGAATTGACCCGGCGCATGAACGGGATCGAGGTGTTCGGCGCCACGACCCCGCTGCTGACCACGGCTGATGGCGCCAAGATGGGCAAGTCGGTCAACGGCGCGGTCTGGCTGAACGAAGATCAGCTGCCCAACTACGATTTCTGGCAGTTCTGGCGCAACACCGACGACCGCGACGTGGGCCGTTTCCTGCGCATCTTCACCGATGTGCCGCTGGACGAAATCGGCCGCCTGGAAGCGCTGCAGGGCAGCGAGATCAATGCCGCCAAGACCGTGCTCGCCAACGAGGTGACCGCCCTGATCCGCGGGCGCGAGGCGGCTGACGCGGCCGAGGCGACCGCCAAGGCCACCTTTGCCGGTGGCGGGCTGGGCCAGGACCTGCCCACGCTGGAAGTGGGCGGTGGCAGCATCAGCGTGATCGAGGCGCTGATCGGGCTGGGCTTTGCCGCCAGCCGCGGCGAGGCCAAGCGGCTAGTCGCGGGCGGCGGTGCGCGGCTGGATGGCGAAGCGGTGCGCGACGATACCACCATTATCGAAGTATCGGCCGAACGACGCCTTTCGTCAGGCAAAAAGAAGCATGGCATTATCAAGCCAGCTTAACGACTTGTTTTTGCCGGGCGGCGGCAGCCCGCTGCCGCCCGTTAACCAAATCTAAGCCAATTTGGTTCTATTCTTGCTGCTGGAATCGCTCTTACCGGCAGGAGAAGCCATGTCTGGCGGCGCGCAGCTATCAGTGACCGACCTGCGCCGGTCTACCCGCCACCCCGTTCACTTGCCAGTGATCGGGGAACATCGGCGTTTGGGCGACGTGATGCTCAATATCGTCAACATCTCCACCACCGGTTTCATGGTGCGCGACACCCTCGATCTGGGCCGGGGCGAGCGCGTGACCATCCGCCTCCCGCAAATCGGCCGGATCGAGGCCTTCCTGGTGTGGAGCGATGACAGCCGCGCCGGCTTTCAGTTTGAACGGATCGTGCGGCAGGATGACTTTACCAAGATGATCAAGCAATTGCAGCCGAACGCCAGGCTGCGCGCCAAGGGTTGAGCACCAGGCGCCACGACACTTGAGCAAAACTGCTTGCCCGTCATGAATTTCTGAAGCGACGACAAACAATTGTTGGCTTGGCAAAGCCGCATGGCGCTGCCACAGACGCCTTCGTGACGCAAACCCCTGCCCCGGCGCTGCCCGAACACCCTTCATCGCCGTTCCAGATCGCCGATTTTCGCCGGTTCTGGGTGGCCCGCCTGTTTTCGGTGGTGGCCACGTCGGGCATGGTCGTGGTGCTGGGCTATCAGCTTTATGACGTGGCGCGCGGCCAGTATGGCATGGGCATCAAGGAAGCCGCGTTCCAGCTGGGCCTGATGGGCCTGGTCCAATTTCTGCCGCAATTCGTGCTCACGCCCGTGGCCGGCGTGGTCGCCGACCGGTTCGACCGCCGCGTGATCGCGGGGTTGACCATGGTGCTCGACGCGCTGATCGCCCTGGTGCTCACGCTCGCGACGTATGCCGATGCGCTGTCGCTGCCGCTGCTGTTCGCCATGGCTGCCTGCCACGGCACCAGCCGCGTGTTCATCGGCCCGGCGCTGTCATCGATCGCCCCCAATATCGTGCCGGCAGAGCTGATGCCGCGCGCGGTGGCGATCAATGCCATGGCCTGGCAGATCGGCTCGATGGGTGGGCCGGCGCTGGCCGGCGTGCTGTTCGCCGCGGCAGCCGCCCTGCCCTATGGCGTTTCGGTGGCCTTGCTGGTGATTGCCGCCGTGGGCGCGTTTGGCATCCGGCGCATTCCGCCGCCGGCCGAAAACCGCCAGACCCATCCGTTCCGCCAGATTGCCGACGGCTTTCGCTTCGTCGCGCACGATCGCTTCCTGCTCGGCTGCGTCACGCTCGATCTGTTCGCCGTGCTGCTGGGCGGGGCCACGGCGCTGCTGCCGGTCTATGCGCGCGACATCCTGACCTTCGACGGCCGCCCGGTGGGGTCTTATGGCCTGGGCGTGATGCGCGCCATGCCCGGCCTGGGTGCGGCGCTGGTCGCCGCGTTCCTGGCGCGACGGCCGGTGGAGCGCGAAGTGGGTGCCAAGATGCTGCTGGCCGTGGCGGCCTTTGGCGCGGCCACCGTGGTCTTTGGCCTGTCTCGCAACTTGTGGCTGTCGCTGGCCATGCTCACCCTGCTTGGCGCGGCCGACATGGTTTCGGTCTATATCCGCACCACCCTGGTGCAGTTGCACACGCCCGACGCGGTGCGCGGCCGGGTTTCGGCCATCTCGGGCCTGGCCATTTCCTGCTCCAACGAACTGGGCGACATGCAATCGGGCGTGGCTGCGGCCCTGCTGGGCGCAACCGGCGCAGTTGTGTTTGGCGGGGTGGGTGCCATAATCGTTACCCTGGCCTGGGCGATCGGATTTCCCGAATTGCGCCGCGCCCGGACCTTTGCTGCAAAATACCAATCCTGACCCGCTCACCATCCAAGGAGCACTCGCGACATGAAAGCGGATTCCATTCTCGCCACTATCGGCAACACGCCGCATGTTCGCCTGTCCCGCCTGTTTCCCGACCACGAGGTATGGGTGAAGAGCGAGCGCACCAATCCCGGTGGCTCCATCAAGGACAGGATCGCATTGGCGATGATCGAGGCGGCCGAAGCCGACGGCAGCCTGCAACCCGGCGGCACCATCGTGGAGCCGACTTCGGGCAACACCGGCATCGGCCTGGCCATGGTGGCCGCCGTCAAGGGCTATAAGCTGGTGCTGGTCATGCCCGAATCGATGTCGATCGAGCGGCGCCGGCTGATGCTGGCCTATGGCGCAACATTTGACCTGACGCCGCGCGAAAAGGGCATGAAAGGCGCGATCGAACGCGCCAAGGAGCTGGTGGCGTCAACGCCCGGCGCCTGGATGCCCCAGCAGTTCGACAACCCCGCCAACGTGGCGGTGCACGTGCGCACCACGGCCCAGGAAATCCTGGCCGATTTTGCCGATAGCCCGATCGACGTGTTGATCACCGGCGTTGGCACCGGCGGCCACCTCACCGGCTGCGCCGAAGAGCTCAAGAAAGTCTGGCCCGGTTTCAAGGCCTATGCCGTGGAACCCACGCTCTCCCCGGTCATTTCCGGTGGGCAGCCCGCGCCGCACCCGATCCAGGGCATCGGCGCCGGGTTCATTCCGGGCAACCTGCATACCCAGGCGATCGACGGCGCGATCCAGGTCGATCCTGCCGATGCCAAGGAATGGGCTCGCCGCTCGGCGCGCGAGGAAGGCCTCCTGGTGGGCATTTCTTCGGGCGCGACGCTGGCTGCGATCGCCGCCAAGCTGGGCGAGCTGCCCCGGGCAGCCGCGTGCTGGGCTTCAACTACGACACCGGCGAACGCTATCTGTCGGTGCCCGATTTCCTTCCGGAGTAACAAGCCTTGAGCCTTGAACGCATCGACTATGCGCATGGCGACGTGGCGCTGACGGGGTGGCTTGCCCGCCCCGAAGGCACTGCGCGCGGTGCGATCCTGATCCTGCCGACCATCGCCAATTACAACGAAGCGATGGGCCGCCGCGCCCAGATGCTGGCCGACCAGGGCTTTGTCGCCATGGTTGCCGATTTCTATGGCGAGCCGGTGGAAAGTTTCGAAGCCTCGTTCCCGCTGGGCAATGCCCTGCGCGAGAATGTCGATCACTATCGCGCCCGCTTGCAGGCCGGTCTCGATGCCCTGGCCGCCGCCGCGCCGGGCCTCACGCTCTCGGCGATCGGTTATTGCATGGGTGGCCAGGCCGCGCTCGAACTGGCCCGCGAAGGCGCGCCGATCGCGCTGGCAGCCAGTTTCCACGGCATTCTGGCCACCGGTCGCCCGGCAACGGCGGAAACGCCGATCAAGGCGCGCATCCTGGTATGCCATGGCGATGCCGATCCGCTGGTCCCGCGCGAGCAGGTGCTCGATTTCTGGAAGGAAATGGATGCCGCCGGCGGCAACTGGCATTTCCACGCCTATGCCGGGGTCAAGCATGGTTTTACCGATCCCGACAGCGAAGCGCGCGGCAAGGATTTCCTGGGCTACAACGCCAGTGCCGATCGCCAGTCGTGGCTGGCGCTGACCGCCTTGCTCGATGAAGTCTATCCCTGATCGAGTGCAATCGGGCGGCACCTCACGCCGGGGTGTCGCCCACTGCTCCCTCCAGCCCGCGCAACTGGGCAACGAACCCTTCCAGTTCGGCGATAGCGCCGGCAATGTCGGCCTGCTGGCGCACCAGCGCGGCGATGCGGTCCTGGCACTTGGCAATGGTTACCTTGCGCTGTTGCGCGCGGCCATCGCCCAGATCGTAAAGATCGATCATTTCGCGAATATCGGCTAGGCTGAAGCCCACGTTCTTGGCCCGCATGATCCACGCCAGACGCGCCCGGTCGCGGCGCGAATAGATCCGCTGCGTGCCCTGCCGCGTGGGCGAAATCAGCCCCTCATCCTCGTAAAAGCGCAAAGCCCGCGCCGTGACGCCGAATTCGGCAGACAAGTCGGTGATGGAAAACTGATCGCGGGCAAGGGCATCGGGCCGATCGATATGGCCGGCCGGGCCCTGAGCCGGTGTTGGGGCAGATGCAGCGCTGGTCGAATTGGCGGGCACGGTTTCCATGCCCGCCACGATACCGCGCAGCTTACGTAAACGTCAAACTGCAATCCGCTCGAGCGATCCGTCGGCCGCGATGCGGCGATAGAAGCAACTGGTGGCCAGGGTGTGGCAAGCCGGCCCCGCCGCCTCCACCCGCAGTTCTAGCGCGTCTTGGTCACAGTCCACGCGAATCTCCAGCACCTTGAGCACGTGGCCCGAGGTTTCACCCTTCATCCATTGCCGTTGCCGTGAGCGCGACCAGAAGTGCGCCAGGCCGGTTTCGCGCGTGCGCTCGATCGCCTCGCGGTCCATGTGCGCGAGCATCAGCAATTGCCCGGTGCGATGCTCGATCGCCACGGCGGTGACCAGGCCCTGGGAATCGAAGCGCGGCATGAATGCCGTGCCCTGCTCGCGTTGCAGCGAATCGTTATCGACCGACACTGTGGGTAAATCCCTTCTGCAAAAAGCACCCCAACCGCATCCATTGTTGCACGATAACCACATGGCGGGGGCAAAATCGGCGGTATACGCGGCTTCCCCTTCCTTCCGGCGGCGCAATCGTCAAGAAAGAACATGCGGTTTGAGGGAACCGCGAACTGAACCGCCGAAAGGCGGCGCGGCAAGCGCCAAAGTTCAGGGACACGCGAGGGACCGGGTGGCTGGTTCGACCTTCTGACAAGGAAGGCACGGCCGTTCGGAGAGATTGAGTGGCGGGGCTACGGTCAGGGCCGAGAGGGAGCCCCGTCAATCAAAAGGTTTCGTCACGAAACGCCCGGGCCGCAAGGTTCCGGGCGTTTTCGGTTTGATGCCGTTTGCATCGCGCGAAACAGCGCGGGCGCGAATCACCCCTTCCCTTCGACCTCGCGCAGCACGCGGGCAAAGCAGGCGATTTTCACCTTGGCCGCGCCAGCCCGGCGCAACGCGCGCACGCAGGCATCGCTGGTGGCGCCGCTGGTCAGCACATCGTCCACCAGCAAGACTTGCGCGCCCTTGAGCGATGCGCCGTGGCGCGGATGGGGGGCAATGGCGCCCGACAGCGCCTGCGCGCGGGCCTTGGCCCCCAGGCCGCCCAGCGAGGGCGTGCGCTTGCGCCGCACCAGGCCATCGACCACCAGCCGCTGCCCGGTGGCCTGGGCAATCTGCCTGGCCAGCAGCGCCGACTGGTTATAGCCGCGCTGCCACAGCCGCCAGCGGTGCAGCGGCACCGGCACGATCAGCCATTCCCCCTCCAGCACGGGCAGGCGCGCCACCATCAGCCGCGCCATCAGGCCGGCCAGGCCAACCTTGCGCCCATGCTTGAAGCGCAGCACCAGCGTGCGCGTGGCATCGCCATAGAGCGTGGCGGCGGCGATCCCGTCGTGCCGGGGCGGCTGCGCCATGCACGGCGCGCACAGCGCGTCTTCCTGGCCCACCAGGCTGGTTTCCAGCGGGCGCTGGCACAGCTTGCATGCCGGCTCTCCAGGGATTTCCAGATTGGACCAGCACGCCGCGCACAGACCGCCATGGCTTGCCAGCGTTTCGCCGCACAGCGGGCAGCGCGGCGGGAACAGCAGGTCAACGACCGGAGCAAGGAATGCGGGGCGCAGCATCGCCTGCTCTCCATCCCCCAGCGCAAGAGGCTTGGCAAGCGCGCAGCTTGCGGGCAGGCAGCACGCCATGGCTCAATCCGCATCCCCTTCCCAGCCCACGAATCCGGCCCCGCCGGTGATCTTTGCCCCGCAGCGCCGCCTGGCCCAGCGTGCGCGCATGCGCCGCCTGGCCCAGCGGCCCGATGCCGCGCATTTCCTGGCCGACGACATGATCGAGGACATGCTCGATCGCCTGTCGTTCCTGCGCCACTCGCCCAAGACGGCGCTGGTGATCGGCGATGTGCGCGGGGCGCTGGCCACCGCGCTCGTTGCCCAGGGCGTGGCGGTGACACGCGCCGATCCCGCGCCGCTGCCGGGCGAAACCGGCGTGGAGCAGGAAGCCCCCCTGCCCTTTGCTCAAGGCTTTGATCTGATCGCTGTGCTCGGCACGCTCGACACGGTCAACGACCTGCCCGGCGCGCTGGTGCACTTGCGCCGCGCACTCGCGCCCGATGGCCTGGCGATGATGAGCTTTACCGCCGCCGGCAGCCTGCCGGCCTTGCGCGGCGTGATGTTGGCCGCCGATGCCGAGCGGCCCGCGCCACGCGTGCACCCGCAGGTGGACGTGCGCGCCGGCGGGCAACTGCTGCAACGCGCCGGTTTTGCCGATCCGGTGATCGACAGCCGCAGCCTGGCGGTGCGCTATCGCAGCCTCAAGCGGCTGGTGCAGGACTTGCGCGAACAGGGCCTGTCCAACTGCCTTGCCCGCCCCGGCGCCCCGCTGGGCAAGTCCGCGCTGGCCCGCGCGCAGCAAGCCTTTGCCGAAATGGCCGATGCGGATGGCCGCGTGACCGAGACGTTCGAGATCCTGACGCTGAGCGGCTGGGCCAAGCCGCTGCGCGCGCCGAAGTTTTAATCGTTGGATTGCGTAAGGCCTCTCACCACCCCCAACCCCCTCCTCTGAAGAGGAGGGGGCTTTTTTCAGCGGCTTAACTCACCCTCCTCTTTAGAGGAAAGGGTCGGGGGGTGGTGCGAGGCCTAAGCTAACCTCAAGCCTTCAATGCCGCCTGCGCCGCCGCCAGCCGTGCGATCGGCACGCGATAGGGACTGGCGGAGACGTAATCGAGGCCGACCTTTTCGCAGAACGCGATGGAGGCCGGATCGCCGCCATGTTCGCCGCAGATGCCCAGCTTGATATCGGGGCGGGTCTTGCGGCCACGCTCGGCGGCGAGTTCCACCAGCTGGCCCACGCCTTCGATATCCAGGCTGACGAACGGATCGCGCGGGTAGATGCCCTGGTCTACATAGGGATTGAGGAAGCGCGCGGCATCGTCGCGGCTCACGCCCAGGGTGGTCTGCGTCAGGTCGTTGGTGCCGAACGAGAAGAACGTGCCTTCCTCGGCGATTTCCCCGGCCATCAGCGCGGCGCGCGGCAGTTCGATCATCGTGCCGACGAGGTAGTCCAGCGTCTTGCCCTTGTCGGCAAAGACCTGGGCCGCCACGCGATCGACCAGCGCGCGCAGGATCTGCAGTTCCTTCTTCGTCGCCACCAGCGGGATCATGACTTCGGGCACGACCGCTTCGCCAGACTTCGTGGCAACTTCCACCGCCGCCTCGAAAATGGCCTGGGCCTGCATTTCATAGATTTCGGGGAACGTGATGCCCAGGCGGCAGCCGCGATGGCCCAGCATGGGGTTGAATTCGTGCAGTTCCCCGGCGCGGCGCTTCAGGTGGTCGACGCCCAGGCCGGTCACTTCGGCCAGTTCCTCGAACTCTGCATCGCCATGCGGCAGGAATTCGTGCAGCGGCGGATCGAGCAGGCGGATGGTGACCGGCAGGCCCGCCATCACTTCGAAGATCGAGATGAAGTCGGCGCGCTGTTCGGGCAGCAGCTTGGCCAGCGCGGCGCGGCGGCCGGCTTCGTCTTCGGCCAGGATCATCTGGCGCACGGCGGAAATGCGCCCGGCTTCGAAGAACATGTGCTCGGTGCGGCACAGGCCGATGCCTTCGGCACCGAACTGGCGCGCGACCTGGCAATCGAGCGGGGTTTCGGCGTTGGTGCGCACTTTCATGCGGCGGTGCTTGTCGGCCCAGACCATCAGCGTGGCGAAATCGCCAACCAGTTCGGGTTCCACCATCGGCACTTCACCGGCCATGATCTCGCCGGTCGAACCGTCGAGCGTGATCAGGTCGCCTTCGGCCACATCGCGGTTGCCGATGCGCGCCTTGCGCGAGACCATGTCGATCGACAGGCCCGAGGCGCCCGAAACGCAGGGACGGCCCATGCCGCGCGCCACCACGGCGGCGTGGCTGGTCATCCCGCCGCGCGCGGTAAGGATGCCCTTGGCCGCGTGCATGCCGTGAATGTCTTCGGGCGAGGTTTCCACCCGCACCAGGATCACCGCATCGCCGCGTTCGGCGCGCGCCTGGGCGGTATCGGCATCGAACACGATCGCGCCGCTGGCCGCGCCCGGCGACGCCGGCAGGCCCTTGGTCAGCACGTCGCGCGGCGCCTTGGGATCGAGCGTGGGGTGCAGCAACTGGTCAAGCGCCATGGGATCGACGCGGGCGATCGCGGTCGCTTCGTCGATCAGGCCCTCGGCCACCATGTCGACCGCCATCTTGAGCGCGGCCTTGGCGGTGCGCTTGCCCGAGCGGGTCTGCAGCATCCACAGCTTGTTCTTTTCGACCGTGAACTCGATGTCCTGCATGTCCTTGTAGTGCTTTTCCAGCAACTCGAACACGCTCGCCAGCTCGGCATAGGCCTGGGGCATGGCTTCTTCCATCGACAGCGGCTTGGCCCCGGCCCGCTCGCGCGAGAACTTGGTCAGGTACTGCGGGGTGCGGATGCCGGCCACCACGTCTTCGCCCTGGGCGTTGACCAGCCATTCGCCGTAATAGGCCTTTTCGCCGGTCGCCGGATCGCGCGTGAAGGCAACGCCGGTGGCCGAGGTATCGCCCATGTTGCCGAACACCATGGCCTGGACGTTGACCGCCGTGCCCCATTCGGCCGGAATGTCGTTCAGGCGGCGATAGACCTTGGCACGTTCGCTTTCCCAGCTATCGAACACCGCGCCGATCGCGCCCCAGAGCTGCTCGTGCACGTCCTGCGGGAACGGGCGGCCCAGTTCTTCGGAAACGATCGCCTTGTATTCGCCCACCAGCTTGCGCCAGTTGTCCGCGCTCATTTCCACGTCGGCGTAATAGCCGTTGTCTTCCTTGGCGATTTCCAGCGCATCTTCAAAGCGATGGTGGTCCACGCCCAGCACGACGTCGGAATACATCTGGATGAAGCGGCGATAGCTGTCCCAGGCAAAGCGCGCGTCACCCGAATCCGTGGCGAGCCCTTCGACGGTCACGTCGTTGAGGCCCAGGTTGAGCACGGTGTCCATCATGCCGGGCATGGAAACCCGCGCGCCCGAACGCACCGAAACCAGCAGCGGATTGGCCGGATCGCCGAACACGCGGCCGGTGGCGCTTTCGATATGCGCGATCCCGGCGGCAACGCCCGCCTCGATACCGGCATCGAATGTCTTGCCGGCCGTGTTGTATTGCGCGCACACTTCGGTGCTGATCGTGAAGCCCGGCGGCACCGGCAGGCCGATGCCCGCCATCTCGGCGAGGTTCGCCCCCTTGCCCCCGGTGATGGTCTTGTCCTTGGCCCGAGGATCGTCGTTTCGCGCACCACCGCCGAAATGGAATACGTATGCACTCATAATTACAGTCCGTCCCCTGAGCAAAGTTGAGCCATTGCAAGGTCTAGGAAGTGGATCGAGGGCGCTTAGCCCTCGATCCGCGAAAAGTCCGCTACTTTGTGCACCGCAGCACGGAATTGGTCAAGCAGGGCCAAGCGATTGGTCCGTTTTTCCGCATCTGCGTCATTAACCGTAACCGTGTCGAAGAAGGCGTCGATCGGCGCGCGGAGCGAGGCGAGCGCAGCCATCGCGGTGGTAAACGCCTCTTCGCGCACGGCCGCTTCGACCTTGGGCGCGGCTTGGGCCAGCGCCGCCATCAGCGCCGCTTCGGCCGGTTCGGGCGCATAGGGCAAGCCAGGCTGGCCATGCGCGAATTCGGCCGCAATATCCTTGAACAGCGGGTCGTCCACCAGCACCAGCGGGTCTTCCTCGCCCGTGGGCGGCACCACGCCTTCGCCCTTGGCGCCGGCCGTGGCGGTGCCTTCCTTTTTCAGGATATTGGCCGCGCGCTTGTACCCGGCGAGCAGGTTCACGCCGTCCTCGGTGCCGACAAAGGCCTGGAGCGCGGAAACGCGCGCCAGCAGGCGGACGAGATCGCTTTCCCCGCCCAGCGCGAACACCGCATCGATCAGGTCATGCCGCACGCCCGCTTCGCGCTGCTGGACCTTGAGGCGGTCGGCGAAGAAGGCGAGCAGTTCGCCCTCGCCCACGGCAAAGCGCAAGCCGTTCTCGGTGATCAGGCGAATGATGCCGAGCGCCGCACGACGCAGCGCAAAGGGATCCTTCGATCCGGTGGGCTTTTCATCGATCGCAAAGAAGCTGCGCAGCGTATCGAGCTTGTCGGCCAGCGCTACGCAGACCGAAACCGGCGCGGTCGGCACATCGTCGCCCTGTCCCACCGGCTTGTAGTGATCGCGGATGGCGTCAGCCACGGCATCGGGCAAGCCTTCGGCGCGGGCGTAATAGCCGCCCATCAGGCCCTGCAGTTCGG
The DNA here is from genome assembly GCF_050920675.1 of Novosphingobium rhizosphaerae. Classification (NCBI taxonomy): domain Bacteria; kingdom Pseudomonadati; phylum Pseudomonadota; class Alphaproteobacteria; order Sphingomonadales; family Sphingomonadaceae; genus Novosphingobium; species Novosphingobium rhizosphaerae. The sequence continues at coordinate 2,540,534 of NZ_CP137861.1, read as the reverse complement.
GGAACTCGCCGACCATGTCGGTGACGAGATCGGCCTTGCACAGCTCTGCCACCTGGCGCGCCAGCACCGGATCGGCGCCGGGCACCACGCCTTCGCGGGCGAGCCATTCGGCCAGGTCGGCCACGCGGGCAACCTTGTCGGCCACGGTGCCGAGCTTTTCGTGGAAAGTGATGCGCGCCAGCTTCTTGGCCTGGGTGGCCAAGGGCACTTTCTTGTCCTGCTCCCAGAAAAAGCGGGCGTCGGACAGACGCGCGGCCAGAACCTTGCGGTTGCCCGCCACGATCGCCGCGCCGCCATCGGTGGCAGCGATGTTGGCCGTGCAGACAAAGGCATTGGCCAGGTTGCCGGCGGCATCGCGGCAGATGAAATACTTCTGGTTCACCCGCGCGGTCAGCTGGATCACTTCGGGCGGCACTTCCAGGAAAGCCTCGTCAAAGCGGCCAAGCAGCGGCTGAGGCCATTCGGTAAGGCCGGCATTTTCCACCACCAGGCCTTCGTCGTCCACCAGCACGAGGCCGGCTTCCTGCGCCGCGGCACGCGCCTTGTCGCGCACGATCGCTTCACGCTCGGCATGGTCGACGATCACGAAAGCGTCGCGCAGCTTGGCGGCGTAATCGCCGGCGCCCGTAATGGTCACGTCGCCACTGTGGTGGAAACGGTGGCCGCGCGTGACCGTGCCGGAGCGCACCCCGCCCACTTCGAGATCGATGGCCTCGTCGCCCAGGATGGCGATGATGCCGGACAGCGGGCGAACCCAGCGCAAGCTTTCCGGGCTGACCGACGCGGCACCCCAGCGCTGCGACTTGGGCCAGGGGAACGCGCGGACAATCGCCGGGATCGCTTCGGCGAGCACGTCCTTGGTCGCGCGGCCGGGCTTTTCAGTCACCGCGAACAGCACGCCGTCACGCTCGGTCAGTTGCTCGCGCGTCAAGCCGGTCTTGCGCAGGAAGCCTTCGAGCGCCTGCGGCGGGGCCGAGGCGCGCGGACCTTTGACTTCCTCGCGCAACGCCTGCGTTGCCAGCGGCAGGTCACGCGCGATCAGCGCCAGGCGGCGCGGGGTGGACCACACCGTGATCGCGCCGGCCTTCAGTCCGGCAGCGGCCAGTTCCTTGACGAACAGCTTTTCCAGATCGGCGCGCGCGCCGGCCTGCATCCGCGCGGGGATTTCTTCGCTGCGCAGTTCGAGCAGGAAATCGGCGGTCATGCTCATGCGCTCCACCCCGGGAATTTCTGCGCCCATTCGTCCTTGTACTTGTCCATGTAGGCTTCGCACGAGCCGCGCGCGAGATCGCGCACTTTGCCCATGTAGCTGGCGCGTTCCTGCACCGAGATCACGCCGCGCGCCTGCAACAGGTTGAACACGTGGCTGGCCTCGATCGCCTGTTCATAGGCCGGGATCGGCAGCTTGGCCTCAAGGCAATTCTGGCATTCGGCCACGGCCTTGTTGAACAGGTCGAACAGCGCGTCGGTGTTGGCGATCTCGAAGTTCCACTTCGACATCTGGCGTTCGTTTTCCAGGAATACCTGGCCATAGGTCACGCCCTGGCTGTTATAAGCCAGGTCATAGACGTTATCGACGCCCTGGATGTACATCGCCAGGCGTTCGAGGCCATACGTCAGCTCGCCCGCCACCGGCTTGCAATCGAACCCGCCCATCTGCTGGAAATAGGTGAACTGGGTCACTTCCATCCCGTCGCACCACACTTCCCAGCCCAGGCCCCAGGCGCCCAGCGTGGGCGATTCCCAGTCGTCTTCCACAAAGCGGATGTCGTGTTGCAGCGGGTCCACCCCGATGGCGCGCAGGCTGTCGAGATAGAGGTCCTGCATGGCCTCCGGGCTCGGCTTCATGATCACCTGGTATTGGTAATAGTGCTGAAGCCGGTTGGGATTTTCGCCATAGCGGCCGTCGGTCGGCCGGCGGCTGGGCTGCACATAGGCTGCGTTCCACGGTTCCGGACCCAGCGAACGCAGCGTGGTGGCAGGGTGAAACGTGCCCGCGCCCACGCGCATGTCATAGGGTTGCAGGACAAGGCAGCCCTTCTCGCTCCAATAGGCGTGGAGGCGCAGGATCATGTCCTGCAGGCTGAGCGGCTTTGGTGCAGTGTCGGCCATGGTGTGCCGCCCATGGCCGATGGCGGGCTGCAAATCAACCGCAAGCAGACGCGAGATGGGGACTTCCCATGGCAGCCTGCGCTGTGCATGGGACAAGCATGCGCCGTTTTCCCAAGCCCCTTCCCAGCCTGATCTCCGCCTGCGCCGTGTTCGCGCTATTGTGGCAGCCGCTGCCGGCCAAGGCCCAGATCGTGCCGTCGCTGCCCGCCGCCGATACGCCGCCGCCATCGCGCCCAGCGCTGTGGAAAGTGTCCGATGCCGATACCACCATCTGGCTGTTCGGCACGATCCATGTGCTGCCCAAGGGCGGCGCGCCATGGCTGGTGGGGCCCGTCGCGCAAGCGCTGCAAGGGTCAGACACGCTCGTTACCGAAATTGCGCAGGCCGACACGCAGGCCTCGGCAGAGCATGGGGCGAGCCTTTCCCCCGGTATGCTGCCGGCCGGTCAGACCCTGCCCGCGCTGTTGGGGCCGGAACGCGCCGGCAGGCTTGCCGCCACGCTGACCGCCTCGGGCGTTCCGGCTGCACAGTTCGATGCCTACAAGCCATGGATGGCGGCCACCGCGCTATCCCTGCTGCCGCTGATCCAGCGCGGCTATCTGACCTCGCAAGGCGTGGAAGCAACATTGGAAAACGCCCACCCGCAAAAGCAGGAGGCGCTCGAAACCGTGGCGTTCCAGCTTGGCCTGCTCGATGGCCTGCCTCAGGACGCGCAAATCGCCTGGCTCGACACGGTGATCGCCCAGTACGATACCATCGGCATGCAGATCGCCCAGATGGTCAATGCCTGGCGCGCGGGTGATCCCGACGAACTGGGCCGCTTGATGACCGCAGACATGCAGGATGATCCGCGCCTGGTCGAAACCTTGCTCACCCGCCGCAACGCCACCTGGGCCAAATGGATCGTGCAACGCCTTAAAACGCCGGGCACGGTGTTCGTGGCAGTGGGCGCCGGGCACCTTGCCGGCAAGGGCAGCGTGCAGGACGATCTGGCCAAGGACGGCATTGCCGTCACCCGGGTGCAATAGGCCATGCGCTGGAAAAACGTCCTTGCCGCCGCGTTCGCCCTGCTCGCCGCCGCCTGTCACAAGCCTGCGCCGCAAGCGCCGCCGGCCAAAGTGGCGCTGTGGGAAATCGCCGATACCAGCGGCACGCGCGGCTGGATCTTCGGCACAGTGCATGCCCTGCCCGCCGGGCTGCAATGGCGCCGGCCGGCGATCGACCACGCGCTGGCCAATGCCGACCGTCTCGTGCTGGAAATCGCGCAACCGCTCGATGGCAATGTCGCCGGCGTCGCCCTGGCACGCCTGGCCTACACCCCCGGCCTGCCGCCCCCGTCGCAACGGGTGGCAATGAAGTATCGCGCGGCGCTGGCCAAGGTCTACAAAGATCTCAACCTCACCGACGCGCAGTTCCAGAACGAGGAAACCTGGGCCGTAGCCCTGCAGATCGCCTCGATCGGCGGGGAAAAGCAGGGCATGGACCCGGCCAGCGGGGTGGAGCCGCAATTGCGCAAGCTGATCGGCGGCAAGCCCGTGCAGGGCCTGGAAACGCTGGACGGGCAATTCGGCATTTTCGATACCTTGCCGCCATACGCGCAGCAGACCCTGCTGGAACAAGTTGCCGTGGAGGCGGCCGACGACAGCGACGACGATGCCGACATGGTGCGCCTGTGGCTGCGCGGCGATGACCTGGGCATTGCCCGCGAAAGCCAGAAAGGCTTCCTGTCCGATCCCACGCTGCACCAGGCGCTGCTGACGGCGCGCAATGCGGCCTGGGCGGCGCAGATCGATGCGATGCTGAAAGATGGCGCCGCACCGTTCATCGCCGTTGGCGCGGCGCATGTGGCGGGCAGCGATGGCCTGCCTGCCCTGCTCAAGGCGCGCGGCTGGCTGGTGCGCCGGGTGGAATAGCGCCTGATCAAGCACTGGCGCGCTTGCATTTTCGCGGCAATCGGCTATGGGCCGCCGCTTCCCCGTCATGGTCATCCCTGGAGGCGTGGCGGAAGGAATGCACAACAGATTTATTTCGGAAGGTAATTCACATGAGCGAGACGCTGACTCTGTCGGCTGAGCTGCGCGAACGGGCTGGCAAGGGAGCCTCCCGTGTTCTGCGTCGCGAAGGCCGCACCCCCGCCGTGATCTATGGCGGCAACCAGGAACCGGTTGCCATCCACATCGAGGAAAAGGCGCTGGCCAAGGCCCTGGGCACCGGCCACTTCTTCAACTCGATCGTCGAGCTGACCATCGGCGGCCAGACCGTCCGCACCCTGCCCAAGGACGTGGCCTTCCACGCCGTGAGCGACCGTCCGCAGCACGCCGACTTCCTGCGCGTGGCCGCCAACGCCGAAGTGCACGTGAACGTGCCCGTGGTGTTCCAGAATGAAGAAAAGGCCCCCGGCATCAAGGCTGGTGGCGTGCTCAACATCGTGCGCCACGAACTCGAACTGGTGTGCGAAGCCAACAAGATCCCCGATGACATCATCGTCGATCTTTCCGGTCTGGAAGTGGGCGACTCGGTGCATATCAGCGCTGTGAACCTGCCCGCCGGCGCCCGCTCGGCCATTACCGACCGCGACTTCACCATTGCCACGATCGCCACCCCCACGGTGCTGACCGAGGAAGAAGAAGCCGGCGAAGCCACCACGGAAGGTTGATCCTTCCGGGCCTGCGCAGCGCAAAAAGCTGTGCAGGCCGGCAAGCTATCGGGAACCCCTTCTGCCGCGCAGGAGGGGTTTCTTTTTGGAGCCGCGCGACGGCAAGGAGCATCTGCCATGCAAGTCTGGGTTGGCCTGGGCAATCCCGGCCCGCAATACGCGCTGCACCGCCACAACGTGGGCTTCATGGCGCTCGACACCATTGCCGAAGTGCATGGCTTTGGCCCGGTGCAGAAGAAATTCCAGGGCTGGGTGCAGGAAGGCCGCATCGGTGGCGACAAGGTGATCCTGCTCAAGCCCGCAACGTTCATGAACGAAAGCGGCCGTGCCGTGGGCGAAGCGCTGCGCTTCTACAAGCTGGGGACCGACGCGCTCACCGTGTTCCACGACGAGTTGGACCTGGCCCCGTTCAAGGTGAAAGTGAAGCAAGGCGGCGGCCATGCCGGCCACAACGGCTTGCGATCGATCGACCAGCATTGCGGCGCCGATTTCCGCCGCATTCGCCTGGGCATCGGCCATCCCGGCCACAAGGATCGCGTCACCGGCTATGTACTCAGCCCCTTCGCCAAGGCCGAGCAGGACGACCTGGTCACCATGCTGGGCGCCGTGGCGGCAGAGGCGGACCGCCTGGCACGCGGCGAAGACACCCGTTTCATGAACGACGTGGCGCTGCGCCAGCAGGATTGACCCCATCGGCGCGGACTGCAACGAAACGAAAAGGTTAACGCCGATCCGCGTACAAACCGTCGGAAACGCTTACAACAGCCATACCCCTGAAGCACCATTAACTATCGAAAATGGCGGAAATCCGCAATTGGCACCGGATTTGCTTTTATTCCCGTCAACCAAGACGGAATTCTCGAATTCGCCACTTTACCGGATTTGACAGGGGACAGACCATGAAGCGCTCGATTGCCATTCTCGCCGCCGCGATGACCACCACCATTGCTGCCGCACCGGCCCATGCCACCTTCTTCCACACGCACTACTGCAACTGCGGCCACTCGTCCGGTGCGGCCATGTGCGGCAGCACGTCGTCCACCTCGTCCTCGACTTCGTCGACCTCGGGCGGCAGCACCACGTCTTCGACCACGTCGTCCACCTCGGGCGGTTCGACCACCTCGTCCTCGACTTCGGGTGGCAGCACCACGTCTTCGACCACTTCGGGCGGCTCGACCACCTCTTCGACGACCTCGGGCGGCAGCACCACTTCCTCGTCGACCGGCGGCACCGACGTGCCGGAACCGGGCATGCTCGGCCTGATGGGTGCGGGCCTGGCCGGCCTGGCCTTCGTGCGCCGCCGTCGCCGCTGATCCACGCCGGCGCATAGCGGGGGATACCGGCACAGGGACGGGTTTGCGCATACGGCGCGGCCCGGCTGGCCCCCGCAACCGCCTCAGCGTTGTTTCTCCGCACGCCGTCCAAGCCTGGCTTGGGCGGCGTGTTGCGTTGAAAATGGCCCAGCGCGGTGTCAGCGTGCCTGGGCGCGGGCCAGATCGGCGCGGAACAGGCGGTTGGCGGGCTCGGCCTCTGCGGCGCGGGCGAGCAGCCGGCGCGCCGCATCCAGGTCTTGCCCGGCATTGAGCCGCGCGAGACCAGCCATGTGCACCATGTCGGGATCGCGCGGCGCGATCAGCAGGGCGCGGTCGGCATAGGCAATCGCCTCGTGGTGGCGCCCGGCGTTGCTGCACGCCACGGCCAGGCGCTTTAGCACTTCGGCATCGCTGCCATCGGCCAGCAGCGCCGTATAAGCCTCGATCGCCGCGGCCCAATCGCGCCGGCCCATGGCCGCCTGCCCTTCTCCGGCCAGGCGCTGGTCCTGCTGCCACTGGGCAGAGCGGATGCGTCCCGCCAGGGCATCGGCAGCCGGATCGCCCGCCGCCCGCGCCGCACGCAGCGCCAGGTCCAGTTCGCGCGGGCCGGCCAGCAGCGAATCCGACAGCGGCCGGATCGTGCGCAAGGCCGTGGCGGGATCGCCGGTGGCCAATTGCGCTTCGGCCAGCATCATGCGCGAATAGGGGTTCTGCGGCGAAAGCAGCAGGGCGCGGGCAAAGATCACCCGCGCCTGCTCGGGATGGCCCAGGCGCAACAACGCCTCGGCATACGTGAGGCCATTGGGCGTGCGCGGATCGAGATCGATCTCGTGCGGGGCCAGCAATTGGCGCACCTTTTCCCAATCGCCTTTCTCGCTGGCGAACTGCACTTGCAGGTCGAGCACGCGGCCATCGCCCGGCGCCAGCTTGGCGGCGCGGGTGATCAGGCCGATGGCCCGGTCCAACTGGCCCTGCATGTCGGCCAGGTTGGCTCGCTCGATCAACGGTTCCACACGGGTGGGATAGCCGGCGATCGCCCGGTCATAGGCCGCGGCCGCCTGGTCAAGCTGCCCCTGCTTGGCCCGCAGCGCGCCTTCCACCATCGCGGTATCGAGGCCCTTGGGATCGCCGCGCTGCATCACCGCCAGCGCCGCTTGCGCGCCGGCATAGTCTTCGGCCGTGATCAGGAATCGGGCATAATCGCGCGCCAGCGCCACGTTATCGCCAGCGGCAAGGCCCTGGCGGAAGGCGGCCAGTGCATCGGCATTGTTGCCCAGCGCCTGCTGCGCGGCGGCGCGCAGGCGCCAGGCATCGGCATCGCCATCCTGCCCGAGCAGCGACAACGCCTGGCGCGGTAGCCCGCGCAGCAGCGCCGCTTCGGCCTTCATGCGATTGACCGTGGCCCCTCCACCGCCGGCTTCGTCCAGCCGCACCAAGGTGGCCTGGGCGCCATCGCCATCACCCAATTGCAACTGCGCGCGCGCCAGCAGGCGCAGTAGGGCCTGGGCATCGCCCGGCGCCAGCTTGCCCGAATCGAGCCCAGAATCGAGCGCAGCCAGCGCCTCCATCCGTGCCGCCACGAAATCCTGCGCGGCAAAGGCCGTGCGCGCGCGGGCGGCATGGGCTGACGGATCATCGCCACAGCCGGCCAGCGCCAGCCCCGCGCCCGCCACCAGGGCGAGCGCCAACCCACGAGAGGAACGCGAAAGGGAAGACCAGGCAGGGCGCTTCATGCCGCCTGCCATGCCAGCAAGGGTTGAAACTTCGATGAAGATTGTCGCCACCCCACGCAAAACCCCGTGCCCTGCCACCCGTGCCCCCTTGACCTTGCGCGTGCAAGCCACCATCGCCAGCCGCAATATGCGGCCCCGCATCGGCTTGGGGCCATAGCCAAGGACACGAAGATGGGTTTTCGTTGCGGGATCGTCGGCCTTCCCAATGTCGGCAAGTCGACGCTGTTCAACGCGCTGACCGAGACGCAGGCCGCCCAGGCCGCCAACTATCCGTTCTGCACCATCGAACCCAACGTGGGCAACGTGGGCGTGCCCGATGCCCGGCTCGATACCCTGGCCAAGATCGCCGGCAGCCAGAAGATCATCCCCACCCAGCTTGGCTTTGTCGACATTGCCGGCCTGGTGCGCGGCGCATCCAAGGGCGAAGGCCTGGGCAACCAGTTCCTGGGCAACATCCGCGAGGTGGATGCGATCATCCACGTCCTGCGCTGCTTTGAAAACGACGATATCCAGCACGTGGACAACCGCGTCGATCCGCTGTCGGATGCCGACACGGTGGAAACCGAACTGATGCTGGCCGATCTCGACAGCCTGGAAAAGCGCGTGCCCGCCGCCGCCAAGAAGGCGACCAGCGGCGACAAGGAAGCCAAGGCCATGGCCTCGGTCCTGGGCCAGGCGCTGGAACTGCTGCGCGAAGGCAAGCCCGCCCGGCTGACCCAGCCCAAGGACGACGAGGAAGAGCGCCTGTTCCGCCAGGCCCAGCTGCTCACCGCCAAGCCGGTGCTCTATGTCTGCAACGTGGAAGAGGAAAGCGCGGCCAGCGGCAACGCCCATTCGGCTCGCGTGTTCGAAAAGGCCAAGGCGGAAGGCGCCGAAGCCGTGGTGGTTTCCGCCGCGATCGAGGCAGACCTGATCGGCATGGACACCGAAGAGCGCCTGGCGTTCCTGGAAGAACTGGGCCTGCACGAAACCGGGCTCAACCGCGTGATCCGCGCCGGGTACGATCTCTTGCACCTGCTCACCTTCTTCACCGTGGGCCCCAAGGAAGCCCGCGCCTGGACCGTGCACCAGGGCGCCAAGGCCCCCGAAGCGGCAGGCGAAATCCACTCCGACATGCAGCGCGGCTTCATCCGTGCCGAAACCATCGCCTATGACGATTTCGTCGGCCTGGGCGGCGAAGCGGCCGCGCGCGACGCAGGCAAACTGCGCCAGGAAGGCAAGGAATACGTCGTCAAGGACGGCGACGTGATGCACTTCAAGTTCAACGTCTGAGTGCACGGTTGACGTAAGCGTAAGGCAGGTGCACCCTGCCACCATGCGATACTATGAAGATCTGGAGGTTGGCGCCGTTGCCCGGTTCGGGCAGCGTGTCGTCACGCGCGAGGAAGTGGTCGAATTTGCGGGCAAATACGATCCGCAGCCGTTCCACCTGTCTGACGAAGCGGCCGCGGCCACCCATTTCGGGCGGCTTTCGGCGAGCGGCTGGCACACTTGCGCCATGACCATGGCAATGATCGTGGAAGAGCAGGAGCGCGCCGGCCACCAGGGCCTGGGTTCGCCCGGCATCGACGAACTGCGCTGGCGCCATCCGGTCTATCCCGGCGACACACTTCGGGTGGAAACCGAAATCCTGGGCAAGCGCCGCAGCCAGTCGCGCCCCGAGATGGGCCTGTTTCGCGCCGCCACCCGCGTGCTCAACCAAGACGATGTCGTGGTTCTGACCATGGTGAGCAACGCGATGGTTTCAACGCGCGATCCCACTGCCACCGATTGACCGGCGAAAAAAGGGCGCGCGTGCCGATGCAACGCGCGCCCTGGCAATGATTACATGTGCTGTGCCGAAGTCTGGTCGGCGGTCACCGGGCGATGCAGCGTGTTCTGCCGCTTGGCCGCATGGTGACGGGCATGGTGCTTCTTCGCCTTCTTGGGGTGGGTCTTCGCCCACTTCCAGCGTTCGAGCGAACGCAGGCGCGTTTCCAGAGAGTCCGCACGGGTGCCGGCCGATTGCGCCGCCATCGAGGCGGCCTGCGCGGCCGAACCGGCGCCTTGTGCGGCAGCCATCGCATTGTTGGCCGAACCCTGGGCCTGCGCCGCAGCCTGTGCCGCAGTGTCGGCAGAGCCCTGTGCCCGCTGTGCGGCCGTAACCCCTTCGTCGGCTCGCGCCTGTGCCTGATCAGCAGCCGCTTGCGCGCGCTTAACCGATCCGGTGGTTGCGCACCCTGCCAGCGCCATTGGCAAAAGTGCTGAAAGCAACACGATGTGGCGACCCTTGTTCATAGGCATTTCCCTTAGTCGTTGGCGCCCCCGCGCGATGGAAGACGCACAAGGCGGCAAAGGGGAACCACGGGAAATGCCCAAACGCGCCAGATTGGTGTTTTTGCGCGATATGGTGACGAAACCTACATCGGCTTGCACTGCACATTGCCCTTGGCGTTGTAGACCGGGCGATTATCGGCATCGGTAATGATCAATTGCCCGGTAAAGCTGTCGATCACGCCCATCGTCTTGCCCTTGCCATCATCGATCCGCGTCAGCGTGAGCGCCCATTCGCGCCCGGTGTAGTGCGACCAGCCATGCTGGGGCAGCTTCGCGCTGCCCTTGTCAGCCGCCAGGATAACCGGCGCGCCGTCCAGCTTGATGATGCCCCGGTCCTCCTGCGCCAGCAGCACGGCACCCATCCCGCCATTGTCAGGTACGAAGTTGCATCCCGATCCGGTCAGCTTGCCTTTGGTGATATCGAAGAAGTCGATCACTTGCGGGCTGATCTCGCGCGCCGGCGCCCGCTCCTTCTGCGCCGCCTCCACCTGGGCAATCGCGGCCGCGTCGCTCTCTTGCGGCGCCTTGTGGCAGGCGGTCAGGGCGGCCAGGGGCAGAAGGATCGCAATGTGCCGCATGAACTCTCTCTCCTTTTCGCAGGCAAGCCCCTCGATAATCTCACAAGCACCAGCAACCAAGCAGATCCTCACCCGCTGCACGGAAGGTGGATGTTGGCGCGGTTTTCCTGTCGGTTAACGCCTTCTGTCCTTGCCTGCGCTTCCGCGCATTCCTTATGCCTTGCTCGCCTGTTGGAAGAGAACCGCGATGAGCCGTAGATCCCGCACCATCCGATTGCCGCCCCCATTCCTGAAGCGCGCCTGGCTGCCCACCATTTCCCAAGACGCCGAATTGGACTGGAATGCCTATCCCCTGTCGTTGCCCATCGTCCAGAACGAGGGCCTCGACCTGACATTCGGAAAGGCAATCACAATCATTGTCGGCGAAAACGGCTCGGGCAAGTCCACCATTCTGGAGGCGTTGGCCACCATGGCCGGCTTTAGCGAAAGCGGTGGCGCAGCGGGCATGCGTGCCGTTGCCCCCTCGGTCGCTTCGGGCGAAGACGGAGCGCGCCTGGGCGAGCTGCTCAAGGCAGCATGGCTGCCCCAGGTCAAGCATGGCTGGTTTTTCCGCGCCGAGAGCTTCTTTTCCGTGGCCCGCTATCTCGATGAGATGGGATCCCTGCGCGCCGGCTATCTGCGCGCGTCGCACGGCGAAGGCTTCTTCAGCTTCTTCGAAGAGCGCCTTACCGAACCGGGTCTTTTCATTCTCGACGAACCGGAATCGGCCCTGTCACCGGCCAAGCAGTTCGAGTTCCTCAAGCTGCTGCGCCAACTTCAGCGCGCCGGCACCTGCCAGATCATCATGGCCACACACTCACCCATCCTGATGGCCCTGCCAGATGCCGATCTCTGGCAACTCGACGAATTCGGCTTTCGACCCACCGCCATCGAACAGACCGCGCACTTCAAGCTCTATCGGGAATTCGTGCTCTATCCACACGAAACCGTCGAAACGATGATCGACTGACTCAGCCGAGAGCATCTTCCGGTGGGGTAGTCTGATGCCACTTCCGCCCGAACAGCTTCTGAATACGCTGTGGGCCAGCTTGGCATTGGCCAGCCCGTAAACGGCACGCACACACCCTACGCTACAGGCAGCCCGTGTCGCCATACAGGGCGAAGATCCGCTCAACTGCCTGATTCTTGGCAGCTTTCCAATCCACGCGGACCTGACTCCCGCAGACAAAACCGCGAACTTTGGCCTGCGCGCTACCGGTGGTGGGCAACGCTCCTCCGTCCGGACGGACCAAGATCAATCCTTGTTGCTCAAGATATGCCGCCAGCGCGCGAGCGGAAGAGCCCTTGGGGAAACGAGCATCGAGCCTTTGCTGGATCATCGCGCTGCCTTGTTGAAAGGTGCTGCCTTCAACCCCGGCAAACAGCGGCGTTGCGGGCAACCCTTGCTGCTTACATCCAACCGTGCCGGCAAGGAGAAAGGCGGCAAGCCCGATCTTGCCCCATGCGTGATGGTACTGTTTCATTTCGCGCTCGCCGAGATGACTTCTGTTTCCCAGCCGTCATACTCGACATCGTTCTGGCCGGCTGCGTCAACGATTGCCGGGGTGACCGCCTGAAAGCTGGAGAGATCGACCGGCATGGTGCGGGAAAGGACAATGCCGGAGCGGCCATCCAGCCATCGCTTTACCGAAAAGCCGAGCGGCCCGAGCCGGCCGGCGGTGGCTTTGAGCGCCTCTGGGCTGCCATAGAACCAGAAATCGGTACTTCGCGGTGCATGGCCGTCATCCCCCTGCTTCTCAAGGGACGCGATCACGTCTGCATCGGCGTTGAATTGATGCTCGACCTCGGTGGGCGTGACGAGCTGGATCAGGGCGGCGCGATCCGAAACCGCCGAGATTCCGCAAGTATAGCCTTCTACCGGAAACGCAGCGAGAACGGGGGCAAGGTCGATGGGGCTTCTGTGCACGAGGATCATTCGGCGCTCGCCCTGCCCAGTCACGCTTGCCACACGAATCCCCCCAACGGCACGCAACGCAGGCTCCTCATCAAGCCTGTCTTCCAGCGGATAAAGGCGGTCGGTACCCTTTGGCATCCCTTGTCCGTTTACCGCATCAGGATCAGCACGGCACCGGACCAGGGTGACGATGCCGTTTTGCAACAACGTTTCTGTGCTTTCGTCGCGCTGTCGCGCCATCACCACAAGAGGACGACCATCTTCTGCTGTCCGTGTGTAAAGTTCCCACTTTTCCGGCGCCACGCTGACAACCTTCTACATCGCGGCCTGTGCCGACGATGCGAACAGCGATAGGCCGATAAGCTGAGCCACCATTCTCGCAAGCACTGACTTCTCCCTGCAAAGCTCCGAGAATGGCGGGATGCGCGGTCGTTTATTGCGGCGCTAGGTCCCTACTTCCGCCCGAACAGCTTCTCGATATCCCCATGCGCCAGCTTTACCCAGGTAGGCCGGCCATGGTTGCACTGGCCCGAGCGTGGCGTCACTTCCATTTCGCGCAGCAGGGCGTTCATTTCCGGCACCGAGAGCACGCGCCCGGCGCGGACCGAGCCGTGGCAGGCCATGGTGGCCAGGACGAGATCCAGCCGTTCGCCCAAGAGCAGCGCGTCGCCGTGCTTGGCGAGGTCGTCGGCCACGTCGCGCACCAGGGCCTGCACGTCGCCCTTGGCGAGCGCGGCGGGGACGCTGCGCACCAGCATCGCGGCCGGGCCGAAGCGTTCGAGCGCGAGGCCGAAATCAGCCAGGCGCGGCGCGGCTTCCTCCAGGCGGTCGCAGGCCGGTTCGTCGAGGTCCACCACTTCGGGCAGGAGCAGCGCCTGGGCCGGCGCGGCACCGTCCCCCGCTCCTGCGGCGCGCAAGCGTTCTAGGACCAGGCGCTCATGTGCGGCGTGCTGGTCGACGATCACCAGGCCATCGCTGGCTTCGGCCACGATATAGGTCTTGGCCACCTGGCCGCGCGCCACGCCAAGCGGGTGCTCCACCGCTTCGGGCACCGGGGCTGCCGCTTCCTCGGCCCGCGCAACCGGCGGGGCCATGACACTGGCTTCATAACCACGCCAGGCTTGCCCCGCTTCGCTCAGCCGCGTCGGCTGATAGGAGGGCGCAAAGATACTGCCCTGGCGCGCTGGCTCTGGCGCCGCGGGCGGCGTGAACAGCGGCGCTGGGGATGAAACGATCGGCTCTGCCTGCCACGCCCGCATCGCCCCGGCGTCGGGCGTCTGGGCCGCGCGACGATCGCCGGTGGACAGCGCCTGGCGCAGGCCCGTCACGATCATGCCGCGCACCAGGGCGCTGTCGCGGAAGCGCACTTCGGTCTTGGCCGGGTGCACGTTGACGTCCACTTCCTCGGGCGGGACATTGAGGAACAGGGCCAGCACGGCGTGGCGGTCGCGCGCCAGCATGTCGGCATAGGCGCCGCGCACCGCGCCGAGCAGCAGGCGGTCTTTCACCGGGCGTCCATTGACGAACAGGTATTGGTGATCGGCCACGCCGCGGTTGTAGGTGGGCAGCCCGGCGACGCCGACAAGGTGGTAATCGCCGCGCGCCAGGTCCACCGCGACGGCGTTGTCCGCCAGTTCGCGGGCCACCAGCTGCGCCACGCGCGCGGCAAGGTTGTCACCGGGTTGCACGTGCAGCGCGCGGCGGCCGTCATGCTCCAGGGTAAAACCGATGTCGGGCCGTGCCATCGCCAGGCGGCGGACCACATCCAGGCTGGACGCCCATTCCGAACGCGGGCTGCGCAGGAACTTGCGCCGCGCCGGGATCTTGCCGAACAAGTCTTCTACCCGCACCCGCGTGCCCGGCGGCAGGGCGGCGGGCCCTTCGGCCACCAGCGCGCCGTGATCGACCACGCGTTTCCATGCCTCGCCTTGCGCCCCACTGCCATCTTCACGCCTGCGGCTTTCGATCGTGACGCGCGCGACCGAGGCGATCGAAGGCAGGGCCTCGCCACGGAAACCGAGCGTCGCGACCAGTTCGATCGCCTCGTCCGGCAGCTTGGACGTGGCATGGCGTTCCAGCGCCAAGGCGATCTCTTCGGCGCGCATGCCGCAGCCATCGTCGGTCACTTCGATCAGGCCCAGGCCGCCTTCCGAAAGGCGCACGAAAATCTGCGTGGCGCCCGCGTCGATGGCATTCTCGACCAGTTCCTTGAGCGCGCTGGCCGGGCGCTCCACCACCTCGCCCGCGGCGATGCGGTTGATCAGCGTATCGGGCAGGCGGCGTATCACGCGGGTTGTACTGGCCATGGAAGCCAACCTAGCGACGAACGTGCCCTTTTTCGAGACGGGCGGCATGACTTATCCCACGCCGCCATCGCACAAAATATTGGGTTTTACCCCCCGCTTGCGCTAATGAGCCGCCTTCCCCGGGCGCTCACTTTTGCGCATAGGCCACCAATGGCGGTGGTACCGCGCGCGAATCACACGGATTTTCTGATGGCTTCGATGTTTTCCCGATTCTTCAAGTTCGGTTCCCAGAACATTGCGATCGACCTCGGCACGGCGAACACCCTCGTCTATGTCCAGGATCGCGGCATCGTTCTCAATGAACCGTCCGTCGTTGCCATCGAAACCTTGAACGGCATCAAGAAGGTCAAGGCCGTGGGCGACGATGCCAAGATGATGATGGGCAAGACGCCCGACAGCATCGAAGCGATCCGCCCGCTGCGCGATGGCGTGATTGCCGACATCGAAGTCGCCGAAGCGATGATCAAGCACTTCATCCAGAAGGTGAACGGCAGCAAGAGCCTGCTGCGCTACCCGGAAATCGTGATCTGCGTGCCGTCGGGGTCCACCTCGGTGGAACGCCGCGCCATTCGTGACGCGGCCAGCAATGCCGGCGCCAGCCAGGTCTACCTGATCCTGGAACCCATGGCCGCCGCGATCGGCGCCGACATGCCCGTGACCGAGCCGGTGGGCTCGATGGTCGTCGACATCGGCGGTGGCACCACCGAAGTGGCCGTGCTGTCGCTGCGTGGCCTGGCCTATACCACCTCGGTGCGCGTGGGCGGGGACAAGATGGACGAAGCCATCGTCAGCTATGTGCGCCGCCATCACAATCTCCTCATTGGAGAAGCGACGGCCGAGCGCATCAAGAAGGACTATGGCATCGCCACGATGCCGGCCGACGGCATCGGTGAAACCATCCACATCAAGGGCCGCGACCTGGTCAACGGCGTGCCTAAGGAAATCACCATCACCCAGGCCAACGTGGCCGAAGCGCTGTCCGAACCGATCGGCGCGATCGTGGAAGGCGTGCGCATCGCGCTGGAAAACACCGCGCCCGAACTGGCAGCGGACATTGTCGACCAGGGCATCGTGCTGACCGGCGGTGGCGCCCTGATCCGCGGGCTGGACGAGCACTTGCGCGAGGAAACCGGCCTGCCCGTCAGCGTGGCGGAAGATCCGCTGTCGTGCGTGGCGCTGGGCACCGGGCGCGCGATGGAAGATCCGATCTATCGCGGCGTGCTGATGACCGCCTGAGGAATGCCGATATTCGGGCCGGCGGCGCGATTGGGGCAAGCGGCGGTTCAGCCGGCCTTCATCGCGTCTCTGGCTTGGCATAGAGAAGAGTATCAGGGGTAGAATATCATGGCGCGGTCGCCTGACCGGCGCCCGGGCTTTTCGCGCAGGGCGCAATACGGGATTTTCACCGGCTACGTGATCGCCGTTCTGGGCGTCGTGGCGGGTCTCGTCGTGCTCGGCGTCTCGATGTTCAACCCGGAAGCCTTTGCCTTTGCCCGCACCACCGCCAGCGAAGTGGCGCGTCCGCTGGGCCAGGCCGGCGCGGAAACGCGCAGCGCCAGCCAGGGCGTGTTCGCCGCGATCGGCGCCTATTTCAACGCCGGCCGGCAGAACGCCGCGCTCACCCGCGAAGTGCAGGCCGCTCGCGCCGACGCGGTTACGATGCATGCGCTGCAACAAGAAAACGCCCGGCTCAAAGCGCTGCTCGGGATCGTCGATCCCGCCGTGCGCCCCGTTACCGGCGCGCGCCTGATCGGCTCCACCGCCACGTCCACCCGCCGCTTTGCCGTGCTTTCGGTAGGCAGCAACCAGGGCGTGCAAAACGGCCAGCCGGTGCGCGCGGCCGGCGGCCTCATCGGCCGCGTGGTGGAAACCGGGCCCAACACCGCACGCGTGCTGCTGGTGACCGATCCCGACAACGTGGTTCCGGTGCGCCGCGCCTCGGATGGCCTTACCGCCTTCGTGCAGGGCGGTGCCAACGGCCGGATCGAAATCCGCCTGATCAACACCGGGGTCGCCACACTGAAAAAGGGCGATGTCTTCGTCACCTCGGGCTCGGGCGGGCTCTATCCGCCGGGCATTCCCGTGGCCGTGGCGACAGAGCCGCACCGCGATGGCGCCACCGGCCATCTCGCCAGCGACCCGTCGGACGCCGATTTCGTGGTCGTGCTGCCGGCCTGGCAGGCCGGCGCCCAGGCCGCGCTGGAAGCTGCACAGAAAGCCGCGCCGCCGCCGCCCGCCGACGACGGCAATCCTTGAAGCGCGGCCGCATCGATGCCCCTCCCCTTCCTTCCCGCGCATCCCGAAGACCTCGTGCGGCGCCGCCTCAATCGCGGGCCTTCGCCCGTGGTCGCGCAAGGCCTGCCGTGGCTTTCGATCATGCTCGCCTCGATGGTCACGTTTTCGCCGGTGGTCGCCTCCGCGCCGGTGCTGCCGCCGCTCGGCTTCATGACCTTGCTCGCCTGGCGCCTGCTGCGGCCCACGCTGCTGCCGGTCTGGGCCGGGCTGCCGCTGGGCCTGTTCGACGATCTCTACAGCGGCCAGCCGTTTGGCAGCGGCATCGTGCTGTGGTCGCTCACCATGCTGGCCATGGACGTGATCGACGAGAAATTCCTGTGGCGCGGCTTTATCCAGGACTGGCTGACCGCCGCCACGCTGCTTGCGGCCTATGTCGTGCTCACGGCGTGCCTCGCCGGGTTGGCCACCGGCTATCCCCTGCCCGTCACGGTGGGACCGCAAGTGCTGCTCGCGGTGTTGCTGCACCCGGTGGTCACGCGGATCGTCGCGTTGCTCGACCGGATCCGCCTGCTCCCGCTCAAAAGGCTGTGACGTGAAGCAGAAGTTGCCGCTCACCTCGGCTATCCTGACCAATCGTTTCGAGCGTCGCACGTTCGTCTTGGGCATGGCCCAGGCCAGCGTCGGCGCGCTGCTCGCCACACGCCTTGCCTATCTCTCGATCTTCGAGAACGAGAAGTACAAGGCCGCATCGGAAAGCAACCGCGTAAACCTGTCGCTGATCCCGCCCCGCCGCGGCTGGGTGCTCGATCGCAATGGCGCGGCGCTGGCCTCCAACCGCGCCGATTTCCGGGTGGACGTGATCCCCGATCGCCTGGTCGATGCCGACGATACCTTGTCCAAGCTGTCGGGCCTGCTTGGCCTCACGGCGGACAAGATCAACGACATCAAGGACAAGCTGGACAAGGCGCGCGGGTTCCAGCCGGTGGAAGTGGCGGCCAAGCTCGATTGGGACAAGTTCGCCGCGGTCAGCGTGCGCCTGCCCGAAATGCCCGGCGTGATCCCGCAGCGCGGCTATTCGCGCTATTATCCCACCGGTCCGTCGGTGGGGCACCTGGTCGGCTATGTCGGCCCCGCCTCTGCCGAGGATTACGAGCGCGAGCGCAACCCGCTGCTGATCACGCCCGGCTTCAAGATCGGCAAGGACGGGCTGGAAAAGCATTTCGAAGTGCGCCTGCGCGGCGTGCCCGGCGCGCGGCGGGTGGAGGCCACCGCCTCGGGCCGCGTGGTGCGCGATCTGGGCACGCGCGAGGACGTGCCTGGCCAGCCGATCCAGTTGACCATCCTGGGCGGGTTGCAGGATTATGCCGCGCGGCGCATCGGCCTGGAATCAGGCTCGGTCGTGGTGATGGATTGCGCCACGGGCGATGTGCTGGCGATGGTTTCCATGCCTTGCTACGATCCCAACAGCTTTTCCGATGGCATCGGCCGCATCGAATGGAAAATGCTGTCGGAAGACGATCACGTGCCCTTGCGCAACAAGGTGCTGCGCGGGCTCTATCCCCCCGGCTCCACGGTCAAGCCGCTGGTGGCCATGGCCTTTCTTGAAGCCGGGCTCGATCCCAAGGCGTCGGTCAATTGCGCCGGCGGCCTGCGCGTGGGCAACCGCGTGTTCCACTGCTGGAACCACCATGGCCACGGCTCGACCGACATGCTCAAGGGCATCTACCAGTCGTGCGACGTCTATTTCTATCACTTCGCCCAACAGATCGGCATGGACAAGATTGCCGCCATGGCGCGGCGCCTGGGCCTGGGCCAGGAATTCCCCATGCCCTATCCGGGGCAATCCTATGGCACGGTGCCCGATCCGGCGTGGAAGCTGCGGAAATACCACAAGGAATGGGCGATCTATGACACGGTGAACGCCACCATCGGCCAGGGCTACATGCTGGTAAACCCGCTGCAGCAGGCCACGATGGTGTCGCGCATCGCCTCGGGCCTGCAACTCACCCCGCGCCTGATCCTTGACAAGCACGCCGCGCCGCCGCCCTCGATGGGCTTTGCCCAAGACCATCTGGACCTGATCCACGCGGCGATGAACGAAGTGGTCAACGGGCGCGGCACGGCGGGCAAGGCGCGCATTCCGATCGAAAACGTGCTGATGGCCGGGAAGACCGGCACCGCGCAGGTCGTGGGTCTGCAACACGGCAACGGCAAGAACGTGGAATGGAAGCGGCGCGACCATGGCCACTTCATCTGCTTCGCCCCGTTCGACAAGCCGCGCTATGCCTGCGCCGTGGCGATCGAGCATGGCGGCGGTTCACCCAGCGCCTATCCCATCGCGCGCGACGTGATGACTTATCTGTTCGATCCGGCCAAGGCGATGGCCGCACTGGAGGAACTGGAGCAAGGCTGGGGCGGCAACGTGCAACAGCGCATGGCCACCCGCTACAATGCCTTTGCCGCGCAATATGGCACCAGCGCCCCGCGCGCGCCCGACGAAGCGCAGGCGAGCAAAGTGGTGGAAGACGAGAACAAGCCCGCGCCCGAGCCGTCCGCTGCGCAGACCGACGCCGCGCCCCCCGCCCCCGAACCCGATGCGCCCACCCCGCAGCCCACGCCCTCGCCCGGCACTGCCGGTGGCCCGGCGACGCCGGCCAACGGGGGGCAGTGACCGCCATGCGCCGCGCCTATATCCCTGCTGCCCTCTCGCGCCAGCCCTGGGGCGTTCTGCTGCCGCTGCTGATGCTGGTGCTGTTTGGCGGCGCAGTGCTCTATTCGGCCGCCGGCGGGCATTTCCAGCCATGGGCGGCCACGCACGTGGCGCGCTTCTTCGTGTTCCTGACCATGGCCATGGTGGTGGCCCGCATCCCGCAGGATTGGTTCCGCCGCGCCGCCCTGCCGGCCTATGGCGCGCTCTGCGTGCTGCTGGTGCTGGTGGAACTGATCGGCGGCATCGGCGGGGGCAGCCAGCGCTGGCTCAACCTGGGCTTCATGACGCTGCAGCCCTCGGAACTGATGAAGCCGGGGATCGTGCTGGTGCTGGCCTGGTTCTACAGCGTGCTGCCCACGGGCGAAACGCGCACCTGGCGCGCGCTGGCGCCGCCGGCGCTGCTGGTGGGTTTTCCCGCCGCTTTCGTGATGCTGCAGCCGGACCTGGGCACCGCGCTGGCGATCTGTTTCGGCGCGGTTTGCGTGATGTTCCTGGCCGGGTTGCCCTTGCGCTGGTTCCTGGGCGCGGGCGGCGCTGGCGCGGTGATTGCCCCGCTCGCGTTCTTCTTTGCGCTGCATGACTACCAGCGCAAGCGGGTGCTGGTGTTCATGGACCCGGAAAGCGATCCGCTGGGCGCAGGCTATCACATCACCCAGTCCAAGATCGCGATCGGCTCTGGCGGCTTTTTCGGCAAGGGCTTTGGCCATGGCTCGCAAAGCCACCTGGACTACCTGCCCGAGGCGCACACCGACTTCGTGTTTGCCACCATGGCCGAGGAATGGGGCATGTTGGGCGGCCTGTTCGTCCTGCTGGTGTTCGGCCTGGTGCTGCGCTGGGGGCTGAAGGTTGCCCTGCGCGCGCCCGATCGCTTTTCCCGCCTGCTGGCCGCCGGCATGGTCGCCACGATCTTTTTCTATGCCTGCATCAACATGATGATGGTCATGGGCCTGGCGCCGGTGGTGGGCATTCCCCTGCCGTTCCTGAGCCATGGCGGCTCGTCGATGATGACCAACATGGTCTGCATCGGCACGATCATGGCGGTCGATCGGTGGAGCCGCCGGGGCGCCACCGGCCTGTCCTGATTCTCCACAGGGCTTTTGCCAAAAAAGTTGAAATTGGGGCTTGGCAGCGAGCGAGAAAACGCTATTGGGGCCGCTCCCGGGCGGCGACGGTCGCTCGGGAACCCGGACGCATAGCTCAGTTGGTAGAGCAGCTGACTCTTAATCAGCGGGTCCTAGGTTCGAGCCCTAGTGCGTCCACCACTCCTTTTTTCCGGTGCACCAACACCGGCCTGCGCAAACCGCAGGTGTGGACGCATAGCTCAGTTGGTAGAGCAGCTGACTCTTAATCAGCGGGTCCTAGGTTCGAGCCCTAGTGCGTCCACCATCCCTTTTTCCGGTGCCCACCACCGGCCTGCCGCACACCGGCATGGACGCATAGCTCAGTTGGTAGAGCAGCTGACTCTTAATCAGCGGGTCCTAGGTTCGAGCCCTAGTGCGTCCACCATCCTTTCCAGACAGCAGACGCACCGGCCCGGCTGAAGGCCTTCAGCGCAGGTCGAGCACCACGCGCCCTTCGATCGTGCCCTGCTCCATCC
Organism: Novosphingobium rhizosphaerae; assembly: GCF_050920675.1. Lineage (NCBI taxonomy): Bacteria > Pseudomonadati > Pseudomonadota > Alphaproteobacteria > Sphingomonadales > Sphingomonadaceae > Novosphingobium > Novosphingobium rhizosphaerae. The sequence continues at coordinate 2,519,084 of NZ_CP137861.1, read as the reverse complement.
GTGCAAACACCGCGTTGATCTCGTCCAGCCGCGCGGTCTGCACCGTGGCGCGCACTTTGCCCGCAGCGGCAAAATCCAGCGCCTCGATCAGGTCGAGCCGCGTCCCCACGATCGAGCCACGCACGGTGATCCCATTCAGCACAGTGTCGAAGATCGACAGCGGGAAATCGCCGGGCGGCAGGCCGTTAAGCGCCACCGTGCCACCACGCGCCGCCATGCCCAGTGCCTGTTCGAAAGCCTTGCGCGAAACCGCCGTGACCAACACGCCCTGCGCCCCGCCGCAATGATCCTGCACGAAAACGGCGGGATCGTGTTCCAGCGCGTTGACCACCAGATCGGCGCCCAGGCTGGTTGCCAGCTCCAGCTTGGCCGGGTCGACGTCCACCGCGATCACCTTGCGCCCCATGGCCTTGGCATATTGCACCGCCATGTGCCCCAGGCCGCCGATGCCCGAAATCGCCACCCAGTCGCCCGGCTTGGTATCGGTGACTTTCAGCCCCTTGTAGACCGTCACGCCGGCACACAGGATCGGCGCCACTTCGGCCAGGTCCAGCCCGGGCGGCACGTGGCCCAGATAGGCGGCTTCAGCCAGGGCATATTCGGCAAAGCCGCCGTTCACCGAATAACCGGTGTTCTCTTGCTCGTGGCACAGGGTTTCCCAGCCACCCAGGCAATGCGGGCAATGCCCGCAGGCCGAATGCAGCCACGGCACGCCCACACAGTCGCCTTCTTTCACGCCGGTCACGCCTGGCCCCAGAGCCACGACATGGCCCACCCCCTCGTGCCCGGGAATGAATGGCGGCGCCGGCTTGACCGGCCAATCGCCATGCGCGGCGTGCAGATCGGTGTGGCACACCCCGCACGTGGCGATCTTCACCAGCACTTGCCCAGGCCCCGGGGTGGGCACGGGCACGTCCTCGATCACCAGCGGCTGCCCAAAGCCATGCACCACGGCGGCCTTCATCATATCGACCATTGCCATTCTCCTTTTTTGCCAATTGCATGAAGAATGACATTGCCCGTCGCTACAGGCTTTGGCCTCGATCAACGATCGGCGGTTCTGTGCTGCATTTCAGCCCATGGTACCAAACGCACCAGCGCGGAAATCGGCATAGGCCTGGTGAATTTCCGCCACGCTGTTCATCACGAAGGGTCCGTGCGCCACGATCGGTTCGGCAATCGGCCCGGCATGGCCCAGCAGGATCACGCTGTCCTCCTGCGCCGTCAATTCCAGCCGCTCGCCGGGCACCAGCTCCGCCAGGTGAAACGCCGGCGCCACTTGCCCAGCGATGCTGACTGCCCCACGCACGATATAGAGAAACACGTCGCGCCCGCCCAAACCGTCGATGGCCAGGGTGCCGCCCGGGGCCAGGTGGGCAAAGCTCATGAACACCCCGGTCAGCGAATCGACCGGCCCGGTTGCGCCGCCGCGCGATCCGGCCACCAGGTGCACATGCACGCGACCCTCGTCCTCCACCAGCACCGGCACGGCATCGGCCTGCACCCCGGTATAGCGCGGCGCCGTCATCTTGAGCCGCGCTGGCAGATTCACCCACAATTGCAGGATTTCGAGGCGGCCACCGGCCTGCTTGAACGCCTCTGACGAGATTTCGGCGTGGATCAGGCCGCTGCCGGCCGTCATCCATTGCACACCCCCGGCGTAGATCGTGCTCTCGTGGCCGCCGGTATCGCGGTGGGTCAGTTCGCCGTCGAGAATGAACGTGACGGTCTCGAACCCGCGATGCGGATGCGGGCCGAACGGCAGGCCCCGGTTGGGCGCAGGATAGACCTGCGGCCCATGGTGGTTGAGAAACAGGAACGCACCCAGGTGATCAAGATCGGGCCCCGGCAACGGCCGGCGCGTGACCAGGTCTCCGATATCGTCGCGCTGGGCGGGATGAAGGCGATGAATCGCGCAGGAAATCGTGCTCATGCCGCATGATAGGCGCAAGCCAAGGGCAAATGCGCGAAAAAAAGGGCGGCGGCCCTTTGCGAACCGCCGCCCCATCGATGCACGCAAGTTGTCGCTTAGTAGGCCAGCACCAGCGTGGCGATCGCCGCGCGCGGCGCGCCGATCTGGGCATTGGTATAGCTGCCCGAATAGCTGATCTGGTTGTTGTAGGTGCCCGAGAACCCGCCGACGTAATACTGGTTGAACAGGTTGGTCACGTTAAGCTGCAGGTACGACTTGTCGTTCAGGCCCACCGCGCCCAGCGCCACGCGGGCGTCGAGATCGACCACCGTGTACGACGGCGTCTTGGCGCCATAGGCCACCGTGGTGGTGCCAGCCAGGTAATAGGGCGTGTTCTGGTCGTTGACATAGCGCGGGCCCGTGCGCTTGACCTGCGCACCCAGCGTGAACGGCTGGAAATTGCCCGAAAGCCGCGCGCCGAACGTGGTAATCGGAACGGCGGATTCGAACTTGCCCGCCGTGGCCAGATCGCCGGTGGACGAGGTCACGTTGTCCTTGATCCGCGAATGCAGCCAGGACCCGAAGACATAGCCACTCACATGGCTGCTGAAGCGGTAGGACAGGTTGGCATCGATGCCATAGCGGTCCACCGTGCCAAGGTTGGTATAGATCGTGGTCTGCGCATCGGGCTGGTAGGCCGTGCCCAGGCGATTGGTGAAGTGGGTATACCACAGATCGGCCTGCGCCTGGAGCGGACCGCTGGTGCGGCGGAAGCCCAGGTCGAAGTTGTCGGTCTTTTCCGGGTTCACCAGCCCGGCGTCGCTGCCATTGGCGAAATAGAACGACTGGTAGAGCGAGGTCGTCTGCGGAACGGACATGCCCTTGGAGTAATTGAAGAAGATCTGCCCGGCCGCGGGCAGGTCATAGGTCACCCCCAGGCTGGGCAGCACGGCGCTGTAGTTATAGGTGCGGCGCTGCGGCGCGCCGTAATAGGGGCTCGTGGTGATCGAGGCGGCATATGTCGTGGCCGAATCCCCGAACGCGCAGGTCACGCTGCCGCTGGAATTGCGGGTGAAGCAATAGTTGGTCAGGTCACGGTGCATGAACGGCGCGCGCAGGCCGGCGTTCACTTTCAGGCGATTGTCCAGGAACGTACCGCGATATTCGGCCGAAACCTGGTTGAGCAGCGCGATCGAGCGCGTGTCGCGCTTTTCCACCACGTTGCCGGCCGCGTCGGTCAGCGGATCGTTGACCGGCGAGATCAGCGTGGGCGAACCGTCGCTGTTCAGCGTGCCCAGTTCGCCCGTCTGCGCGATGACCGAGCGAGCGAAGGCATAGGCCAGGCGCACGGCCTGGTGATCATCCAGATCGTAGCGCATCGAAGTGGTCAGCGCGATGCGATGGGTCACGGTCTGGCTGGGGGCCAGCAGGCGCACCTTGTCCAGCGTGTCGCCATCGCCGTTGAGGTCCTTGCCCAGGTAGTATGTGCCGTTGATGTAGCCGGTCATCCCGCTCGACGTGCCTTCCGAGGCCACGACCGTGCCGCCGCCATTGGCCTTGGTCCATTGGAAGCTGGGATCGATCGTCCACACCAGGCCGGGTGCCAGCGTCAGCCGCGCGCTGCCGCGCAAGTTGAACAACTGCGCCGGATTGACGCGGTAGTCATAGGCAGAGCCGCAGGTGTTGGCCGCATCGGCCACCCCGGCATTGGCGCTGGCCGTGGTGCACGGGCTGTACTTGTAATAGGCGTTCTTGAAGCTGGTGGGGAAATAGGTGAAGCCGGTGCCGGTGTCGCTGGTCAGCGCCACGTTCGAAAGCGGCACCGAACCCGAGAAGTTGTTTTCCGTCCCCACATAAGTGCCGGTCAGCGACAGGAAATCGCCGTTGTTGCCAAGCGGCTGGTAGATGCCGCCATTGGCCTGTTCGCGGCGCACCTTGCCATAGTTGTTGAACGGCGAGTCGTTGTGCGAGCGGCTGTATTCGCCATAGAGGCGCGTGCCGGCCGGCCCGATCGCGCCGCTGTCCACCATACCCATCACACGGTAATAGTTGTCGGTGCCCAGCGCGCCCGAAGCCTTGAGGTGGAAATCCTCGGTCGGGCGGTGCGAACGGATGTTGATGCTCGAACCCGAAGCCGAAGACGTCGGGCTGTCCACGTCGGTGGTGCCCAGGTTCACCGAAACCTGGTCGATCACTTCGGAATCGAGGAGTTCGCCCGAATAGAGCGCATAGTTGCCATCGTCATTGAGCGTGACGCCGTCGATGGTTTCGGAAATGCGCGTTGCGTCAAAGCCGCGGATCATCAGCGTGCCGCCGCTGCCGCCATAGGGATCGTTGTTCTGGAAACTCACGCCGGGCAGATAGTTGATCGTGTCGTTGATCGACTGGCCCGGCGTCTGCCGCTCGATCCAGGCCTGAGTGAGGATCGCCGAAGCCTTGGTGGTGTCGGGATTGGCCACCCCGGCAATGCCCTTCTGGCCCGTGGCGGTCACCACGATCTGGTTGCCGAAATCGAGCGTGCCGGTGGACTGGGCCAGCACGGGCGTGGCTGCGGCCAAACCTGCCAGGGCAAGCGCGGCTGCGCTGGCGTAGCCCGCCAGACGGTATTTTTGATGGGTCATATTGCCTCCTTGAAACCGCGATCGGATAAGGCGCAAATATGCCGGATTTGCTACAGTTATTCGGTATATACCGTTGTTTTATATTGATATTTTTGTTTATCAAAGATACACATGAAACTACATTGGCAAGATGTGGCAATGCGGCGAAACGAATGCCGCATTGCAACGATTTCGCACGAATTCCGTCAATCAGCGGTCATTTTGCGCCGCCAGCCAATCGGCATAGCGCGGCCGCAGCAATTGGAACGAGGTGTCGCTGCGGCTGTACCAACCCGCCCCGTGCATGCGCGCCACCAGGCCCATGGCCATGGTATCGACATGCAGCTTTTCCGCGTCGATGAAACGATCATGGATGTGAAAACGCACCACTTCGCCCAGCACGATCGTGCTCTGCCCCGCCTCGATCGCCTGGTAGAGGCGGCATTCCATCGAAACCGGCGCGGTGGCGATGCGATCAGGGGCCACCACGCTTGAACGCGCCAGTGCCAGGCCGGCGTGGGCCGCCTCGTCGAATTCAGGTGGGGCGTCAATGCACGTGAAATTCATGGCCGGGGCATCGGCTTCGGACACCAGGTTTACAACGAATTCCTTCGTTTCCAGAATGTTGGCCGGGGTATCCTTGTGCCGCCCATCCGCCTGGCGCAAAAAGCCGATCGCCACCAGCGGCGGATCGGCCGCCACCATGTTGAAAAAGCTGAACGGCGCGGCGTTGGCCACTCCGGCGGACGAGCGGCTGGTGACCCAGGCGATCGGGCGCGGCGTGATCGAGGCGCTCATGAGCTTATAGCGGTCGCCCGCCGGGACCACCGAAAAATCGAATTCCATCGCGTGCCTCCATGGTCACCGGGCCGCCGGCAGAACGTCGGCGAGCGCGCTCCGCCAGAACAGGGCCCGGCTTTGGGATAGCCATCGGCCAATTGTTGGTTATCGTCCAGCAGGTTGCATGCCCTGGCCGTGATTCTCATGGCCCCCGCCCGGCATGGCCAGCCCGGCCAGGATGAAAGGAAACCCGATGCGCATGCCCCGCCATTTTCTGTGCCAACTGGCCATCGGCGTGCTCGCCGTGCCGGCGCTCCCCATGGCGGGCCACGCCCAGCCCGCCACGCCGCCGGGCGCCAGCCCCGCCTGCCCCGCTACGCCAGCCCCGCTGCCGCCAGCCTTTTCCGCCTGGCCCAACGCCACCGCGTTGACCAGCGCCCCGGACAAACCCGGCCTTGCCATGACGCAGATCGCACCGGGTGAGGCGGAAAACCTGGCGCTGCATCCCACGGCCGAGGTTCACTATGTCTCGCCCCCGGCAAAGCCAGGCGGCGCAGGCAGTTTTGGCGGCATGGTCGGCGTGCATGTGACAGCCGCGGGCACTTATCGCGTCGCGCTGGGCGCGCCGGCTTGGATCGATCTGCTGGCCAATGGCGCAACATTGCCCGCCACCGGCCATGGCCATGGGCCCGATTGCAGCGGCATCCGCAAGATCGTGGACTTTGCCTTGCAGCCCGGAGACTATGTGTTGCAGGTGGCCGCCAGCGCGACGCCATCGGTCACTGTCCTGGTCGTTCCCCAGGCGGACAACATGCAAATGTGATTTTGACCTCTTGCATATCACATTTCAATGTGACAATGCCGGCGCATGTCAAACGACCTGATCGAACGCGTCCGCAAGCTCGTTACCGACGGGGGCATGTCGCGCGCCGGGCTCGCCCGCGCCGCCGGCCTTCACGCCAACACCTTGCGCGAATGCACCTCGCCCGGCTGGAACCCCACCGCCGACACCCTGGCCAAGCTGGAGCGCGTGCTGACCGAAGGCGATGACAGCCCCGCGATCGTGCCGATCGAGGAAATCATCGAGGAAGCGCGCAACGGCCGGATGTTCATCCTGGTGGATGACGAGGACCGCGAAAACGAGGGCGACCTGGTCATCCCCGGCCAGATGGTCACGCCCGATGCGATCAATTTCATGGCCACCCACGGGCGCGGGCTGATCTGCCTGACGCTGACCCGCCAGCGCGTGGAGGAACTCGGCCTCGAACTGATGAGCCGGGCCAACGGCACCCGCCACGAAACCGCCTTCACCGTTTCGATCGAGGCACGCGATGGCGTGACCACCGGGATTTCCGCGCACGACCGTGCCCGCACCGTGACCGTGGCGATCGACCCGACCAAGGGACGTGGCGACATCGTCACGCCCGGCCACGTCTTTCCCCTGATCGCGCGCGATGGCGGCGTGCTGGTGCGCACCGGCCATACCGAAGCGGCGGTGGACATTTCGCGCCTGGCCGGCCTCAACCCCTCGGGCGTGATCTGCGAGATCATGAAGGACGACGGCACCATGGCCAGAATGGACGATCTCGTTCCATTTGCCCGGCGCCATGGCCTCAAGATCGGCACGATTCGCGACCTGATCGAATATCGCCGCCGGCACGATCATCTCGTCCAGAAAGCGGCGGACGTGCCCTTTACGTCGGACTATGGCGGCGACTGGCGCGTGCTGACCTATCGCAACAAGGTGGACGGCACCGAAAGCCTGGTCCTGCAAAAGGGCCATGTCGTGCCTGGCCGCCCCACCCTGGTGCGCGTCCATTCCTTTTCCGCCTTTGACGACCTGCTGGGCCGCGCCGGCCCGCGCAAGCGCACCTTGCAGCGCGCCATGGCCGAAATCGGCCGCGAAGGCGCCGGCGTGATCGTGCTGTTGTTCCCCAACGCCGATAGCGACCCGGTGCGCGGCGCCGCGCCGGGGCAGGACGTGGACTTGCGCGTCTATGGCATCGGAGCGCAGATCCTGGCGGACCTGGGCATTCACGACATGGTGCTGCTGACCAATTCCCATCACACCCTGGTCGCCATCGAAGGCTATGGCCTCAATATCGTGGGCGAACGCCCCATTCTTTCGGAGTAAGTTGCTTGGCCAAGTTCCTCATCGTCGAAGCCCGCTTTTACGAGCACCTCAACGACAAGCTGATTGCCGGTGCCCGCGCCGCGATCAAGGCCGCCGGCCACAAGGCGGACGTGGTCACCGTGCCCGGCGCGCTGGAAATCCCGGCCGCCATCGCACTGGCCGACCAGGACGGCAGCTATGATGGCTATATTGCCATCGGCGTGGTGATCCGGGGCGAGACCTATCATTTCGAGATCGTGGCCGGCGAAAGCGCGCGCGGGATCATGGCGCTGACCATGGATGGCCTGCCGATCGGCAACGGCATCCTGACGGTGGAAAACGAGAGCCAAGCCCTGGTCCGCGCCGATCCGGCGCAAAAGGACAAGGGCGGCGAAGCGGCCAAGGCGGCGATCGCGCTCTATGACCTGAAGCAGAAGTGGGGCAACTGAGCCCTCACCCCTAACCTTCTCCCCTCCCGCTTGCGGGAGGGGTCGGGGGATGGAATGTTACCAAGCGAACATCCCAACACCCGCTCACCCAACCCTCTCCCCGCCGGGGAGAGGGTTTTCTTTTGGGTTCAGGCCAAGCGGCCGAACGCACCCCGGCCGGCATAATGCGCGGCCTGGCCCAGCTCTTCCTCGATGCGGATGAGCTGGTTGTACTTGGCAAGCCGGTCCGAACGGGCAAGCGAGCCGGTCTTGATCTGGCCGCAGTTGGTGGCAACCGCAAGATCGGCAATGGTGGCATCTTCGGTTTCACCCGAACGATGGCTCATCACGGCAGTGTAGCCGGCGCGCTGCGCAATGCTGACGGCTTCGAGCGTTTCGGTCAGCGTGCCGATCTGGTTGACCTTGACCAGCAGCGAATTCGCCAGGCCCTTGCCGATGCCCATCTGCAGGCGCTTGGGGTTGGTTACGAACAGGTCGTCACCCACCAGCTGCACGCGCTTGCCGACTTTGGCGGTGAGCGCAGCCCAGCCTTCGAAATCGTCTTCGGCCATGCCATCTTCGATCGAGAGGATCGGATAGGCATCGCACAGCGCGGCGAGATAGTCGGCCATGGCATCGGGGCTGAGCGAGAGGCCTTCGCCGCTGATTTCGTACTTGCCGCCACGGAAGAATTCGGTGGAGGCGCAGTCCAGCGCCAGGACCATGTCCTCGCCCGGCTTGAACCCGGCCTTTTCGATCGAGGCCATCACGAAATCGAGCGCGTCGCGCGTGCTGGCAAGGTTGGGAGCAAAGCCGCCTTCATCGCCAACGGCCGTGGCCAGGCCCTTTTCGTGCAGGCCCTTCTTGAGGGTGTGGAACACTTCCGCGCCCCAGCGCACCGCTTCGGCCAGGGTGGGCGCGCCCACCGGCATGATCATGAATTCCTGGAAATCGATCGGATTGTCGGCATGTTCGCCGCCGTTGATGATGTTCATCATCGGCACCGGCAGGACATGGGCCGAAACCCCACCGACATAGGAATAGAGCGGCAGGCCGCGCGCGTCGGCCGCGGCCTTGGCCACCGCGAGCGAGGTGCCGAGAATGGCGTTGGCGCCGATGCGGCTCTTGTTTTCGGTACCATCCAGCTCGATCATCGCCAGGTCGATGTCGCGCTGGTCTTCGGCGTCGAGGCCGAGCAGCACTTCGCTGATTTCGTCGTTGACGGCGTCCACCGCCTTGGTCACGCCCTTGCCCAGATAGCGGCTCTTGTCGCCATCGCGCAGTTCCACCGCTTCGTGTGCGCCGGTGGAGGCGCCCGAAGGAACGGCGGCGCGACCGAACGAGCCATCGTCAAGGAGAACGTCGACTTCGACGGTGGGATTGCCCCGGCTGTCGAGGATTTCGCGGGCGTGAATATCGATGATCGCGGTCATGATCGGCTTCCCCTTGGCTTTCGGTGGCAGGCTCCCTTTGAGCCCGCTTCCAGCAGCGAACGACGGTGCAAGTTTCCAGGGCAAGTTTCTCTGGACTTCACCGGCCTGCCGGGCTCCTATCGGGTGGAACCTTGGCAAGCAAGCGGCGTTGGCTTGCAAGATGGCGTAGAGCGGCAAATAATGCCGCAGTGCAACACCTGAACGCCGCCCAAGCGCCTGCCCGACCAGGGCATACGATTGTGGCATACGAATTTGTCGAAAGAGAAAGGGATTCTCATGGCCGACACCGCACCTGAAACCAACGAAACGAAGGCCGCCATCAAGGATGCCGGCACCGATCTGGTGGATGCCGGGACCAAGGCGGTCGACGCCGCCGAAGTGAAGGCGGGCGATCTTGCCCAAGCCGCGCGCGATCTGGCCGAAAAGGCCAAGACTCGCTTTGCCCAGGCCGTGGAAGACGCGCGCACCAGCGCCGAAACCCTGAAGGCCGAAGCCGTGGAAAAGGGCCAGGCCTACAAGGACAAGGCGAGCGACACCGCAGCGCAGTGGACCGACGAAGCCAAGGCCCTGGCCGCGCAGGCCAAGGACAAGGGCGCCGACCTGGCACACGATGGCAAGGCCAAGGCGAGCGAGGCGCTTGCTACCGTTGCCAAGGCCATCGGCAGCTCGGCCGAGGCGATCGACGAGAAGCTGGGCGTGAAGTACGGCGATTATGCCCGCACCGCCGCCAAGAGCGTGGAAGAAACCGCCGACAAGCTGGCGTCCAAGGACTTTGCCGAACTGGGCGAAGACGTGAAGACGTTCGTGCGCCAAAGCCCGGCCACAGCGCTGGGCATTGCTGCCGTCACCGGCTTTGTGCTGGCGCGCCTGTTCCGCGGCGGCGACAGCAAGGATGCCTGACAGCAGCGGTGCCGAAGCTGAGGCCACGCCGCTGGCCGCGCGACTCGAAGCGCTCCTGCGCCAGGGCGAAACCCTGTTGGGCGCCGAACTGGCCTATCAAAAGGCGCGCGTGGGCTTTGGCTGGAGCAGGGGCAAGCATGTTGCCCTCTATCTGGCCTTGGCCGGCGCGTTCGGCGGACTGACCTTGGTGGCATTGGTGGTGGGGCTGCTGATTGCGCTGGCCCCGTTGCTGACGCCATGGGGCGCGCTGGCAGTGGTGGGCCTGGGCCTCGCGCTGCTTAGCGCGCTGTGCTTCCGCGCGGCGGTCCGTGCATTCCGCGATGCGCGCGACACCGTGCTGGGCAAACCGACCAAGGCCGAAGAGGCCGTGGTCGCCGCAGTGCATGAAAATGCCGGCCAGGAGAGTGAGGCATGAGCGCCGAAGACACCCTGCTCGCCACGGCCCAGGCCCGCGCGCAAGCCTGGCAGGACATGCGCGCGCAACTGGTTGGGTTGAAAGACGACCTGACGGCCCGTCCGCTTGGATTGCGCCTGCGTGAGCGGCTGATCGACGAAATGGTCGAGGCGATCGACGGCGCGGGCACCGTGGTGCGCGACACGGCCCCTGCCCTCATCACCACGCTGGTGTTGCTGGCCGGATGGACCTTGCGCGCGCCCTTGGCCACGCTGGCCCAATGGCTGTGGCGCAAACGGCCCGCCGGATGGTTTGGCCAACCGGCACGACGCAGCTGGGCGAATATACATCGGGGGCGCAAATCTGGAGGATTATGGTGAGCGAAGAAACCAAGCAGACGCCCGACCTCGCCCTGGCCACGCCGGCCGAGGCCGAGCAGCCGGTTCAAGACAACGCCGGCGCCAACACCACCGACCGCCTGGCCCAGGCGCGCGCCAAGGCAGCCGATGTCGGCTCCACCGTGCGCCAGGTGGTGGAACAACACCCGCTGGCAGCGCTTGCCGGCGGGATCGCCCTCGGCCTCGTCGTCGGCAAGCTGGCGGGGCGCAGCCGCAAGGCGCCGCCCAGCCGCAGCTTCGCCGATTTCGCCGGTCCGGCGGAACAGGCGGCAGCCGGCCTCAGCAAGAAAGCGGGCGCACTGGCGACGCTCGCTGCCGAAGTGGCCATGGCCTATGCCGCCAAGGCGGCCGAAGCCGGCCGTGACAGCGTGCACAAGCTGGAAGATATCGGCAGCGATGCCGGTGGCAAACTGGCCGATGGCGCTGGCGAGGCGCGCAAGAAAGCCGGCGACCTGGCCGATGTTGCCGGGCATGTGGTGCGCGAAGCAGCCGATGCCGCCTTGGCCAAGGCAAGCGAACTCGCCGCGCGGTTCAAGCGCTGAACACAGGGCCTGACGCCCATTTTGCGCAAACGCCCGTGCGCAGGTTGCAAATGCAGCCATGTGCACGGGCCTTGCGCAAAGGCGCGCAGTTTGCCATCGGCTGTGGCGCATCCTCCCAGGGAAGGGCCACAATGCAGAAACTCCACCTCGTGATGGGCGGCCGGGTGAAAGACCCGCAGACCCTCGATTTTGTCGACCTCAAGGCCATCGACCTCGTTGGCGTCTATGCCGATTATGCCGCCGCTGAAGAAGCGTGGCGCTCGGCGGCGCAGCGTACGGTTGACGACGCTGAAATGCGCTATGTGGTGGTGCACCTCCACAAGCTGCTCGATCCGGCGCAGAGCGAAGCCTGACCGGCCGCAAGGCACAGCAAAAAGCCCCCGGAAACATTGGTTTCCGGGGGCTTTTTGATGATGCTTGGAAGGTCGGTCTCAGATGAACTCGATCTTCTGCACGAGATAGAACTTGTCGCCCGAAGGGACGGTCACTTCGATCTCTTCGTCCACCTTGCGGCCGATCAGCGCGCGGCCCAGCGGCGAGTTGTAGCTGATGCGGCCGCGCTTGGCGTCGGCCTCGGCCTGGCCCACGATCTGGTAGCGCACCGGCTTTTCATCATCGTCGAGCAGCGTGACCGTGGCGCCGAACACGATGCGATCACCCGAAAGGGTGGTGGGATCGATGATGTGCGCACGGCTGATCTTGTCTTCGAGATCCGCGATCGTCGCTTCCACCTGGCCCTGGCGTTCCTTGGCGGCGTGATATTCGGCATTTTCGGAAAGATCGCCGTGGGCGCGTGCTTCCTCGATGGCGTCGACAATCTTGGGACGCTCCTCGCGCAGCAGCTTGAGCTCTGCGGTCAGCTTTTCATAGCCTTCCTGGAGCATCGGCAGCTTTTCTACACTGGCCATCCGTAATCCTTCTCTTTCAATTCCCTGGCCCAATCGGTTCAAGGGAAAACCGTTCCCCCGCCGGGCTGAAAACCAGCCCGGCCGCATTTAACCGCTGTGGGAGGGGAACCCTTGGACGATCAACGATAATAGTCTTGCAGCGACTTCACTTCAAGTTCGGCACTGCGCAAGGCCTCGATCGCTTCGGCCGCGGCCACCGAAGCGGTCGCCGTGGTAAAGTAGGGAACCTTGCCGTTCAGGGCCGAAGCGCGGATCGAAGCGGAGTCCTTGTGGCTTTGCCAGCCTTCGGTCGTGTTGAAAATAAGGGCGATCTCGCCGTCGATAATGCGGTCGACGATGTGCGGGCGGCCTTCGGCCACCTTGTTGACCTGCTCCACGGCCACGCCCTGTTCCGCCAGGTAACGCGCCGTACCGCCCGTCGCCACGATCTTGAAGCCCAGCGCGGCCAGCTTGCGCACGCCCGGCAGCACAACCGGCTTGTCGGTGTCCTTGACCGAAACGAACAGCGTGCCGCCCTGCGGCAGGCGCGTGCCGGCACCAAGCTGCGCCTTGGCAAAAGCAACGGCAAAGCTGCTGTCGATGCCCATGACTTCGCCGGTGGACTTCATTTCGGGCGAAAGCACCGGATCGACGCCGGGGAAACGGGCAAACGGGAACACCGCTTCCTTCACCGCCATATAGTCGATGTCGCGGCGGATTTCGGGCAGATCGGCGAGGCGCTCGCCCGCCATCACGCGCGCGGCATACTTGGCCACCGGCTGGCCCACCGCCTTGGCCACGAAGGGCACCGTGCGGCTGGCGCGCGGGTTCACCTCGATGAGGAAGACTTCGCCTTCCTGCACCGCGAACTGGATGTTCATCAGCCCGCGCACCTTGAGCGCATGGGCCAGCAAGACGGCCTGGCGTTCCATTTCGGCCACGATTTCGGCCGGCAGGTTGTAAGGCGGCAGAGTGCAGGCGCTGTCGCCCGAATGGATGCCGGCTTCCTCGATATGCTGGAGCACACCGGCCACGCGCACCGTTTCGCCATCGGCCAGGGCATCCACGTCGCACTCGATCGCGTCGCGCAGATACTGATCGATCAGCACGGGGCTGTCCCCCGAAACCTGCACCGCCGTGGCGATGTAGTCCTCTAGCTGGGCCTGGCTGTCGACGATTTCCATGGCGCGGCCGCCCAGCACATAGCTGGGGCGGATCAGCACGGGATAGCCGATGCGGGTGGCGACCGCGATGGCTTCGTCGCGGCTGCGGGCAATGCCGTTGGCCGGCTGGCGCAGGCCAAGCTGCTCGACCAGGGCGGCAAAGCGTTCGCGGTCTTCGGCAAGGTCGATCGCGTCGGGCGAGGTACCCAGGATCGGAATGCCGGCGTCTTCGAGCGCCTGCGCCAGCTTGAGCGGGGTCTGCCCGCCGAACTGCACGATAACGCCGACCAGTTCACCGTTCTCACGCTCGACATCCAGGATCTCGAGCACGTCCTCGGCGGTCAGCGGTTCGAAATAGAGGCGGTCCGAGGTGTCGTAGTCAGTGGAGACGGTTTCCGGGTTGCAGTTGACCATGATGGTCTCGAACCCGGCCTCTTCCAGCGCGAAGCAGGCGTGGCAGCAGCAGTAATCGAACTCGATACCCTGGCCGATACGGTTGGGCCCACCACCCAGGATCACGATCTTGCGGCGATCGCTCGGCGCTGCTTCGTTTTCCGGCTCGCCGAACAGGCCGCCTTCATAGGTGGAATACATATAGGGCGTGACGGCTTCGAATTCCGCCGCGCAGCTGTCGATGCGCTTGAACACCGGGCGCACGCCCAGCTTGTGGCGCAGCTTGCGCACTTCAGCCTCGCTGGTGGCGCCGGCGATCGCCGAAACCACATCGTGGACCAGGCCCGAACGCGCGTGGTTGGCGCTGCCCACAAGGCCCGCTGAACGCACGGCCAGCTTGGCCAGGCGCTTGTCGGAAAAGCCCATGCCCTTCAACCGGCGCATGCCCTGTGCGGTCACGGGCAGGCCATGCTGGATCACCGCCTCTTCCTCGGCGATGATTTCGGCGATGTGGCGCAGGAACCAGGGTTCGTACTTGGTCACGGCGTGGACGTCTTCCACGCTGAAGCCTTCGCGGAAGGCCTGGCCCACCACGAGCAGGCGCTCGGGCGTGGCGCGGCTCAAGGCGGCGTTGATCTCGTCGCGCGTGGCGCCTTCGAGCGCATCGTAGCGGTTGAAGCCGTCGAGGCCGGTTTCCAGGCCACGCAGCGCCTTTTGCAGCGATTCCTTGAGGTTGCGCCCGATCGCCATGACTTCGCCGACCGACTTCATCGCGGTGGACAGCAGCGGTTCGGAGCCCTTGAACTTTTCAAAGGCGAAGCGCGGGATCTTGGTGACGACGTAATCGATCGTCGGCTCGAAGCTCGCCGGCGTGGCGCCGGTGATGTCGTTGACGATCTCGTCGAGCGTATAGCCCACGGCCAGCTTGGCCGCGACCTTGGCGATCGGGAAGCCGGTGGCCTTGGACGCCAACGCCGAGGAGCGCGAGACGCGCGGGTTCATCTCGATCACGATCAGGCGCCCATCCTTGGGGTTGACCGCGAACTGCACGTTGGACCCGCCGGTTTCCACGCCGATTTCCCGCAGGACCGCGATCGATGCATTGCGCATGATCTGGTATTCCTTGTCGGTCAGCGTCAGTGCGGGCGCGACGGTGATCGAATCGCCGGTGTGGACGCCCATGGGATCGACGTTTTCGATCGAGCAGATGATGATGGCATTGTCGTTCCGGTCACGGACGACTTCCATCTCGTATTCCTTCCAGCCGAGGAGCGATTCCTCGATCAGGACTTCGGTGGTGGGCGATGCTTCCAACCCGCCGCGGACGATCTTGATGAATTCGTCCTTGTTATAGGCGATGCCGCCGCCGGTGCCGCCCAGGGTAAAGCTGGGGCGGATGATCGAAGGCAGGCCAGTGGTTTCGAGCACGGCCAGTGCTTCTTCCACCGTATGCGCCACACCCGAGCGAGCCGATTCCAGACCGATCTTGTCCATCGCATCGCGGAACTTCTGGCGGTCTTCGGCCTTGTCGATGGCTTCGGCATTGGCGCCGATCATCGTCACGCCATACTTTTCCAGCGTGCCATCCTGCGCCAGCGCCAGCGCGGTGTTGAGCGCGGTCTGCCCGCCCATCGTGGGCAGCACCGCATCGGGCCGTTCCTTGGCAATGATCTTGGCGACCACTTCGGGGGTGATCGGCTCCACATAAGTGGCGTCGGCCATTTCCGGGTCGGTCATGATCGTGGCCGGGTTGGAATTGACCAGGATGATGCGATAGCCCTCTTCCTTGAGCGCCTTGACCGCCTGCGTGCCCGAATAGTCGAACTCGCAAGCCTGGCCGATGACGATCGGCCCGGCGCCGATGATCAGGATCGAGGAGATGTCAGTGCGCTTGGGCATGGGAGGGCCTTTGTCTTTGTTCTTGCGTCGGCCGTGCCGGGCACGGCGGATGGGTTCGTGAAGCGGTTGCGGGCAGTCAGCCCAGCATGCTCACGAACTTTTCAAACAGATAGAAGCTGTCCTGTGGGCCGGGCGAGGCTTCGGGGTGGTATTGCACGCCGAAGGCCTTCTTGCCGGCGATCGCGATCCCGCAGTTGGAACCGTCGAACAGCGAGACATGGGTTTCGATGACGTTCTCGGGCAGCGAACCCGGCGCGTTGTCCACGGCAAAGCCATGGTTCATCGAAGTGATTTCCACGACGCCATCCTCGTTGCGCTTGACCGGATGGTTGGCGCCGCGATGGCCCTGGTTCATCTTGGTGGTGCGCGCGCCGGCGGCAAGGCCGAGCATCTGGTGGCCCAGGCAAATGCCGAAGATCGGCACGTCGGCCGCCAGCAGCTTCTGGATCACCGGCACCGCATAGGCGCCGGTCGCGGCCGGATCGCCAGGGCCGTTGGAGAGGAACACGCCGGCGGGCTGCAAGGCCATGATCGCGTCGAACCCGGTCTGCGCGGGCACCACGGTCACGTCTGCCCCGGCCTTGACCAGGTTGCGGAAGATATTGTCCTTGGCGCCGAAATCCATGGCGACCACATGCGGGCGGCCGGTGCCTTCGGGGCGGGTATAGCCCTGCCCCAGGTGCCAGACCGAACCCTGCCATTCTTCCTGCGCCTCGCGGCTGACCACGCGGGCCAGGTCCAGCCCTTCCAGGCCCTGCCAGGCGCGCGCCTTGTCGAGCAGCGCTTCGAGGTCGAACTTGCCTTCGGGGTCGTGCGCGATCACGGCGTTGGGGGCGCCGCCCACACGGATGCGGCGCGTGAGCGCACGGGTGTCGATCCCGGCCAGGCCGATGCGGCCCTGGCGCTCCATCCACTGCTGGAACGTGCCCTGCGCGCGGAAGTTGGCCGGCGCGGTCACGTCTTCGCGCACCACGCAGCCCACGGCGCCGGGCACGCCGTGGCTTTCCATGTCTTCGGGATTGGTGCCCACGTTGCCGATGTGCGGGAACGTGAAGGTGACGATCTGCGAGGCATAGCTCGGATCGGTCATCACTTCCTGGTAGCCGGTCATCGCGGTGTTGAAGCACACTTCGCCCACGGCTTCGCCCACGGCGCCAAATCCTCGGCCCCAGGCGACCGAACCGTCGGCAAGGACGAGAACACCCGTCGATCCTTCTGGTTGGGACGCAAGCGAAAGGGCGGGGTCGGCCATTATGGGGGCGCTCCGTTGGCAGGGGTTCTGGCGATGTTGCTAAGGCCCGGCCGCTACGCCCCTAAGGCCGCAGCGTCAACCTAGCGGTTCAAGAAAGTTTGTCCTAGGAGGAATCCTTTGCCGCCATCGGCGCGGCATCCACCCACAGGAATCGAGAGACATGATCCGCGACACGATCAAGGCTGCGCAAGTGGCTGCCATGAAAGCTGGAGACAAGGGGCGCCTGGCGGCCGTCCGCCTGATCCTGGCCAAGCTCAAGGACAAGGACATCGAACTGCGCACCGCCACGGTGGTGCCCGAAGACGATGCCATCGTGATCGACGTGCTGCAGAAGATGGTCAAGCAGCGCCGCGAATCGATTGCCCTGTTCGAGCAGGGCGGCCGCCAGGAACTGGCCGACGTGGAAAAGGCTGAACTGGCCGTGATCGAGGATTTCCTGCCGGCGCAGATGTCGGAAGACGACGTGAAAGCCGCGATTGCCACGATCAAGGATGAACTGGGCGCCACCGGCATGAAGGACATGGGCCGCGTGGTGGGCGAACTGAAAGCGCGCCACGGCACCCAGATCGACATGAGCAAGGCAAGCGGGCTGGTGAAGGCGGCATTGAGCTGAACCGCATGGCCGCCTTTGCCTCCGTCCCCCCAGTGACCTCGATCCTCCCTCGCATCGCGGGGGAGGTGGCAGGCCGCAGGCCTGACGGAGGGGGCTGCCACCCTCCACCCCGCGCTGCGCGCGCGGTCCCCCTCCCCCGCTGCGCGAGGGAGGATCGGGCAACGCCATGAGCCTGACCCCGCAATGGCTGGATGAACTGCGCAACCGGATTTCGCTGTCGAGCGTGATCGGGCGGTCGATCCGCGTGCAGAAGGCGGGGCGCGAGTTCAAGGCGTGTTGCCCGTTCCACAACGAGAAGACGCCCAGCTTCACGATCAACGACGAAAAGGGCTTCTACCACTGCTTTGGCTGTGGTGCGCATGGCGATGTCATCCGCTGGATGACCGATCACCAGGGCCTGCCGTTCATCGAGGCGGTCAAGGAACTGGCGGCGCAGGCGGGCATGGACATGCCCGAGATGGACCGCCAGGCGGCGCAGCGCGCGCAGGCGGCCAAATCGTTGCACGACGTGATGCAAGCCGCGCAGGATTTCTTTGCGGCCAGCCTCAAGGCGCCGGGCGCGGAACAGGCGCGTGCCTATCTTGCCTCGCGCGGGTTTCCCGAGCGCGTGGCGCGCGAATTCGGCTTTGGCTATGCGCCCGATAGCCGCACCGCCTTGAAAGAGGCGCTCTCGCAGTTTCCCGAAGAGATGCTGATCGAGGCGGGCCTGCAGATCGTGGTGGACGGCAAGGCGCCGTACGACCGCTTTCGCGGCCGGCTGATGCTGCCGATTGCCGACCAGCGCGGGCGGATCATCGCGTTCGGCGGGCGCATCCTGGCCGCCGACAAGACCGACGCGCCCAAGTATCTCAATTCGCCCGATACGCCGCTGTTCGACAAGGGCCGCACGCTTTACAACTTGCACCGCGCCGCGCCTGCCGCACGCAGTGCCGCGCGGATCGTGGTGGTCGAAGGCTATATGGACGTGGTGGCCCTGGCCGCCGCCGGCATTGCCGAGGCGGTGGCCCCGCTGGGCACCGCGCTGACCGAGCACCAGATCGAGCGGCTGTGGCGTGTGACCGAATGCCCCACCTTGTGCTTTGACGGGGACGCCGCCGGGCAGCGCGCGGCGATGAAAGCGGTGACGCGCGCCCTGCCCTTGCTGCGCCCCGGCCATTCCCTGCGCATCGTGACCCTGCCCGATGGCATGGACCCCGACGACGTGGTCAAGAAGCGCGGGCGCGAAGCCATGCTTGATCTGCTGGGGACGGCGCGCAGCCTGGTCGAGGTGCTGTGGCAGGGCGAGCGCGACGCCCTGCCGCTCGCCACGCCGGAGGACAAGGCCGGCCTGAAAGCGCGCCTGCTGGCCCATTGCGAAACGATCCAGCACCCCGACATCAAGGCGCTCTATCGCCGCGAATTGCTCGACCGGTTTGGCGAACTGGCCTTTGCCCGGCGCGAGCGGCCGGCGTTTACCCCGCGCCAGGCCGGCGGCGGCAGCTTCCAGGGCGGGCAGCAGCGCCGAGGTGGCCCGTGGAAGCCCGCGCCCCCGCCCCTGCCCGCCGAGGCGGCCAGCCGCCTGCAACAGAAAGTGGGATCGGGCGATGCCCTGCTGGCCGCTGTGCTGGCCGGGCTGGTGGTCCATCCCGCCGCGCTGGCCGGCCATGGCGAGGCGCTGGCCCGCATCCATCCGGCCAATCCCGGCATGGCGGCACTGCTCGATACTTTGCTGGCCTTTGCCGAATCGGGCGCCCCGCTTGAAAGCGCCGCCTTGCGCCCCATATTGCTGGAGCGGCAGCTACGGGTGCCACAGGCAGACGATTACGATGGGCTGCGATTCGGCTTCTTGTCCGAAACGAGCGCAACCGCGCTTGACGAACTGGCCGAGGCAATCGAGCTGATCGTGGATCTTCCGGCGGTGGAATCGGCGCTGGCGCACGCGACAGAGCGCCTGGAAAGCGATTTTTCCGAGGATAGCTTTGCCGAACAGCAACGATTGCTGCAACGAAGGCTGGCATTGCTGGCCCGGTTGGGGCAAATGGGTCGCACTCGTGCATCGTTATAATAGGTAGATAGGGATCGCCCGAGACCGGCCGCGATCCCGGCCTAGGCCCCGACCAGGGCCAAAGCGGCATGACGTCAAAGGGTGGTACCGGGGTTAATGGCTTCCAACGACAAGACCGATAGCGGCGATGCACCGCTGATCGACCTTAACGAGGCTTCGATCAAGAAGCTGATCGCGCGCGCCAAGCGCCGCGGGGTCATCACTTATGACGAGCTGAACGAGGCTTTGCCGCAAGACCAGATGTCCTCCGAGCAGATCGAGGACATCATGGCCGCGATCTCGGAAATGGGCGTCAACATCGTCGAGAGCGACGAGGACGCGGTCGATCCCGAAGAGCGTGAGGCCGAGGAAGCCGAAGACGCCGACACCGGGATGGATGACCGCCCGGTTGTGGAAAAGCGCAAGGAAACCATCGAGCGTACCGACGACCCGGTGCGCATGTACTTGCGCGAAATGGGCGCGGTGGAGCTGCTCAGCCGCGAGGGCGAAATCGCCATCGCCAAGCGCATCGAAGCCGGCCGCGACACCATGATCATGGGCCTGTGCGAAAGCCCGATCACCTTCCACGCCATCATCCAGTGGTCCGAAGCGCTAAACGCGGGCGAAATGCAGCTGCGCGAGATCCTCGATCTCGACGCCATGCTGTCCAAGGAACCGCAGCCGGAAAACCTTTCCGAAGACGGTGAAGACGCCGACGGCGAAATCAGCGAAGCGACCGCCGGCCCTTCCTTCAAGGAAGAGGAAGACGTCGAGGAAGAGGAAACTGAGGACGAGGACGACGAGCTGCGCGAACGCCGCGCGCGCCCGGCCGAGGAAGAGGAAGAGGACAACACCCTTTCCCTTGCCCAGATGGAAGCCACGCTCAAGCCGGCCGCGCTTGAGAAGTTCGCCGAAATCACCAGCCTGTTCCGCACTTTCGAAAAGCTGCAGGGCGAGCGCCTGGATTCCCTGGGCCTTGGCCTGGCGTTTTCGGCCGCCAAGGAAGCCGAATACCACAAGCTGCGCGAGGAACTGACCGCGCAGGTGGAAAGCGTGCAGTTCCATGCCTCCAAGATCGAATACCTGGTCGACAATCTCTATGCGTTCAACCGCCGGCTGACCACGCTGGGCGGGCAGATGCTGCGCCTGGCCGAACGCCACAAGGTGAGCCGCAAGGATTTCCTCGATCACTACGTCGGCCGTGAACTGGACGAAGGCTGGTTGCAGTCGCTCGCCACGCGCGACAAGAAGTGGGCGGCCTTTGCCGCCAACGAAACCGCCGCCGTCGAGCGCATTCGTTCCGAAGTGGCCGACATCGCTTCGGCCACCGGCATGCAACTGGCCGAATTCCGCCGCATCGTGAACATGGTGCAGAAGGGCGAGCGCGAAGCGCGCATCGCCAAGAAGGAAATGGTCGAGGCGAACCTGCGCCTGGTGATCTCGATCGCCAAGAAGTACACCAACCGTGGCCTGCAATTCCTGGACCTGATCCAGGAAGGGAACATCGGCCTGATGAAGGCGGTGGACAAGTTCGAGTATCGCCGCGGCTACAAGTTCAGCACGTATGCCACGTGGTGGATCCGCCAGGCAATCACCCGCTCGATCGCCGACCAGGCGCGCACCATCCGCATCCCGGTGCACATGATCGAAACGATCAACAAGCTGGTGCGCACCAGCCGCCAGTTCCTGCACGAGCAGGGCCGCGAGCCCACGCCCGAGGAAATGGCCGAGCGTCTGTCGATGCCGCTCGAAAAGGTGCGCAAGGTGATGAAGATCGCCAAGGAGCCGATCTCTCTCGAAACGCCGATCGGCGACGAGGAAGATTCGCACCTGGGCGATTTCATCGAGGACAAGAACGCGATCATTCCGGTGGATGCGGCCATCCAGGCCAATCTCAAGGAAACCGTCACCCGCGTCCTTGCCAGCCTGACCCCGCGCGAGGAACGCGTGCTACGCATGCGTTTCGGCATCGGCATGAACACCGATCACACGCTGGAGGAAGTGGGCCAGCAGTTCTCGGTGACGCGCGAACGTATCCGCCAGATCGAGGCCAAGGCGCTGCGCAAGCTCAAGCACCCGAGCCGCAGCCGCAAGATGCGCTCGTTCCTGGACCAGTAAGCGCGGCATTCCTGCCCCATCATGCAAGAGGCGCCCGGCCACCGGCCCGGCGCCTCTTTTGCGTTGCGGACATTGTGTTGCAATGCGGCATCAGTATCAGATGAAACCGACACAAACCTGCATTAGTCTGACACAGGTTTGACACACAACGCTAATAGCCCCGCAGGGACCAAACCACAGCGGCAAAGACCGCGTCCTTCCGTCAGGGGAATTTCCATGCGTACCACCCATTTCGCTGCCGCCATGCTGGCGGGAGCCGCGCTTGCGGCCATCGCGCCCGCAGCATTCGCGCAAGACACCGCACCGGCTGCTGCCGACACGGCCGCCGAAACCGGCGATGCCATCGTCGTGACCGCCGAGCGCCGCCAGGAAAACATCATGTCCGTGCCGGTTTCGGTGGCGGTGATGAAGCCCGAGCTGCTGCACAACCTGCAGGCTGCCGGCGCCGACACGCTGCTTTCGCTGGCCGGCCGCGTGCCCAGCCTCAACGTTGAATCGACCACGGGCCGCATCTTCCCGCGCTTCTACATCCGTGGCCTGGGCAATATCGACTTCTACCTCGGCGCCTCGCAGCCGGTCTCGGTGATCCAGGACGACGTGGTGATGGAGCACGTCGTGCTCAAGTCGAACCCGGCGTTCGATATTGCCCAGGTCGAAGTGCTGCGCGGGCCCCAGGGTTCGCTGTTCGGCCGCAACACCACGGCTGGCATCGTCAAGTTCGACACCGCCCAGCCCACCGCGACGTGGCAGGGCCAGGGCAGCGCCAGCTGGGGCAGCCGCAACGCGATCAACGTGGATGCCGGCGTCGGCGGCCCGCTGACCAGCGATGGCCGCATCAGCTTCCGCCTGTCGGGCCTCTACCAGCACCGCGACAACTGGATCAACAACACCTATACCGGCGTGAGCGACGACGGCACCAAGCCCGGCAACAATGTGATGGGCGGCTTCAACGAACGCGACGTGCGCCTGCAGCTGCTGGTCCAGCCCACCGAAACCCTGTCGCTGCGCGTGTCGGGCCACTACCGCGATTATGACGGCAGCGCCTCGATCTTCTATCGCGGGTCGATCCAGAAGGGCACGCACACCGTGCCGGAAAACCTGGACCTGACCAATGTTGCCTATGACGAAGGCGGCAACAACCCGCAGGCCTACAAGACCAAGGGCGTCTCGCTCAAGGCCGTGCAGGATTTCGGCGGCGCGACGCTGACCTCGATCACCGCCTACGAAGCCTCGCACGGGTCCAGCCGGGGTGACACCGATGGCGGCGCGGCGGCCAATTTCGGTGGCGCCGGCTATGGCGAATCGCGCGGCGTGCTGCGTAGCCTCAACCAGTGGAGCCAGGAACTGCGCCTGGCGAGCCCGGATGCGGCCCGCTTCAAGTGGCAGTTTGGCGGCATCTACTTCGATTCGCGTGATTACACCGAGTTCGACCAGCGCGCCTATTTCCTCACCAGCAATGCGCTGGGCACCACGCCCAATCCCAACAACTGGGTGCTGCTGCACAACGTCAACACCAGCTGGGCGGTGTTCGGCCAGGCCAGCTATGACCTGACCGAGAAGCTGCGCTTCACCGCTGGCGCGCGCCTGTCTAACGACACCAAGACCACCTCGCTGCTCAAGACGGCAGACACCGTGGGCGGCGTCGTCACGTTCCCGTCCACCGCGCCGCGCACCGTGCGCCTGTCGGACACGCAGCCGAGCTTTGACGCAAGCCTGCTCTATCGCGCCAATTCCGACCTGTCGTTCTTTGCCCGCGTGGCGCGCGGCTTCCGTGGCCCGACCATCCAGGGTCGCTCGGCCGTGTTCAATTCGGCCTTCACCACGGCCAATTCGGAAAAGAACACCTCGTGGGAAGCCGGCGTGAAGAGCGCGTGGCTGGACAATGCCGTCACGTTCAACCTCACCGGGTTCTACTACACCGTCACCGACATCCAGCTCAACGGCAACGACAGCAACGGTAGCGGCGTGCTGTTCAATGCCGACAAGGCCGTGGGCTATGGCGCGGAAGCGGAACTGGGCCTGCGCCCGGCAACCAACCTGCGCTTCGATATCGGCGTGAGCGTGCTGCACACCGAAGTGAAGGACAGCAATGTCTATGCCCAGGCCGGCTCGGCCGGCGGCGTGCTGTCGGAAACCGTGCTCAACCCGGTCAAGCAGGTGGGCGCGAACTACTTTGCGCAGATCAACGGCAATCCGCTGCCCAACGCGCCCAAGTTCAACCTGAACATCTCGGGCCGTTACGACCTGCCGCTCAGCGATGATTTCAAGGCCTTTGTCGGCGGCGATTTCAACCTGCAGGGCTATACCATGTACGTGCCGTACAAGACGGTGGAATACACCTCCAACGGCAATTACGAACTGGGCGCCAAGGCTGGCGTTGCCTGGGGCCGCTATGAACTGGCGGTGTTTGCCCGCAACCTGACCGACAAGCGCAACCTGATCGGGGTGATCGACACCTCGAACTATCGCGCCGGGATCTACAACGATCCCCGCACGATCGGGGTTTCGCTCAGCGGTTCGTTCCGCTGATGACATGAAGCGGGGCGGCAGCGATGCCGCCCCGTTTTCATTTCCACCCGGTGCATGGCGCTGTCGCAGTGCTTTCGCGGCTTGACCGGGATGCAACAAGGCGCAACCACCGCGCCACGGGACGCATGGATCACCTGCCCCGTATCTGGGAGAAGCCGATGATGCCATTTGCCCGCCGCGCCATGGCCCTTGCCGTTCTGGCCACCATTGCCATGCCGCTCAGCCCCGCAGCCGCGCAGACCACGCCGCCCCCCGCTGCCGTGCCGCTCAATCCCGCCGACGTGGCAGTGGCCAACCAGATCATCGCGGTGATCCTGCCGCCCGAACAGCGCCTGGCCATCGTGGAGCGCGTCACGCAAGCGATGATGGCTGCCATGCGCGGCAACATCGCCGCCGGCCTGGGCGTGGACGATCCCGGCCTCAACCAGATTTTCGACACCATGCTCGAAAAGATGCCCGCCGCGATGCGCCCGGCGATGGAACGCCACCTGCCCGAACTGACGCAGGCGATGGCCCATGCCTATGTGCGCCGCTTTTCCAGCGAAGACCTGCGCGCCATCCTGGCCTTTGCCCAGACGCCGGCGGGCGGGCGCTATCTCTCGCGCGCGGCAGAGCTGATGCAGGACCCGGAAGTGATGGCCGTGATGGGTGCGCTCAACCGCGAGGGCATGTCCGTTGGGATGGCCACCGCGCAGGAAATGAAAGCGCAGATCACCGACTATCTCGCCAAGCATCCCGAAGTGGCCAGGAAGATGGCCGCCGCGCACGGCGAGGCGCATTGAGCGCGGACGCCCCTCGCCCACCCATCGGGGCAATGGGTGCAACATAAGCCCAATTAATCTGGCATAGCGCGCGCAATGGGTTTAGGGGGACGCCAGAATCCCCGACACGATATCCGTAACAGGCAACCGGAAACGCTATAACCCATGCGCATTGCCATTGCTTCCGATCACGCCGCGCTGGCGCTGAAAGCCGATCTTGTCCAATGGCTGGGCGAGTTGGGCCACGACGTGGCCGACCTTGGCCCCTACAACGGCGACAGCGTCGACTACCCCGACTATGGCTACAAGCTGGCGAGCGCGATGGCGGCCGGCGAAGCCGAGCGCGGCATTGCCCTGTGCGGTTCGGGCATCGGCATTTCCATTGCCGTGAACCGCAATCCCGCCGTGCGCTGCGCCCTGGTGGGCGAGCCGCTTTCGGCCAAGCTTTCGCGCGAACACAACGATGCCAACGTGCTGGCCATGGGTGCCCGCCTGACCGGGCTGGACATGGCCAAGGCCTGCGTCGAGGCGTTTCTCGCCACCCCCTTTGCTGGTGACCGCCACGTGCGCCGCGTTACCAAGCTTTCCAATCCCGCACTCTGAAAAGGAGCCCCACCGATGTCCACCGCTGCCACCGCACCGTCGGAAGTCCGCACGGCCGGCTTCTTTACCGAGCACCTCGCCTCGGCCGATCCCGAAGTCTTCGCCGCCATCCAGGGTGAATTGAAGCGTCAGCAGACCAAGATCGAGCTGATCGCTTCGGAAAACATCACCAGCCTGGCCGTGCTGGAAGCGACCGGCTCGGTCTTCACCAACAAGTATGCCGAAGGCTATCCGGGCAAGCGCTATTACGGCGGCTGCGAATATGCCGACGTGGTGGAAACCCTGGCGATCGAACGCGCGAAGAAGCTGTTCGGCTGCGATTTCGCCAATGTGCAGCCCAATTCGGGCAGCCAGATGAACCAGGCGGTGTTCCTGGCCCTGCTCCAGCCGGGCGACAGCTTCATGGGGCTGGATCTCAATTCGGGCGGCCACCTCACCCACGGTTCGCCGGTCAACATGAGCGGCAAGTGGTTCAAGCCGATCCCCTACGGCGTGCGCCCGGAAGATCACCTGATCGACATGGACGAAGTGGCCCGCCTGGCGCGCGAGCACAAGCCCAAGCTGATCATCGCGGGCGGCACCGCCTATTCGCGCGTGTGGGATTTCCCGCGCTTCCGCGAAATCGCCGATGAAGTGGGCGCCTGGCTGCTGGTCGACATGTCGCACTTCTCCGGCCTTGTTGCCGGTGGCGCGCACCCCTCGCCGTTCCCGCATGCCCATGTGGTCACCTCCACCACGCACAAGAGCCTGCGCGGTCCCCGTTCGGGCATCATCCTCACCAACGACGAGGCGCTGGCCAAGAAGTTCAACACGGCGGTGTTCCCCGGCTTGCAGGGTGGCCCGCTGGTGCATGTGATCGCCGCCAAGGCGGTGGCCTTTGCCGATGCCCTGCGCCCAGAATTCAAGGCCTATGCCCACCAGATCGTGGCCAATGCCCGCGCGCTTTCGGCGTCGCTGGTCGATGCGGGCCTGTCGATCGTTTCGGGCGGCACCGACAACCACCTGATGCTGGTGGACCTGTCGGCCAAGGACGTGACCGGCAAGGCCGCTGAAAAGGGTCTCGATCGCGCCTGGCTCACCTGCAACAAGAACGGCGTGCCGTTCGACAAGCGCTCGCCGTTTGTCACCTCGGGCATTCGCCTGGGTACGCCGGCGGGCACCACGCGCGGCTTCCGCGAGGAAGAATTCCGCCAGATCGGCCAGCTGATCGCCCAGGTCGTCGAAGGCCTTGCCCGCAATGGCGACGAAGGCGATGGCCAGGTGGAACAGCGCGTGCGCGATGCCGTGGCCGACCTGTGCGCCCAGTTCCCCATCTACCCGGAGCTTTGAACGTTTGCGTTGCCCGTTCTGCGCCCATGACAACAGCCAGGTGAAGGACAGCCGGCCGACCGAGGACAACACCTCGATCCGCCGGCGGCGCCAATGTGAAAGCTGCGGCGCCCGCTTCACCACGTTCGAACGCGTGCAATTGCGCGAAGTGCTGGTGGTGAAGAACAAGGGCGATGGCAGCGAGCCGCGCCGCGAACCGTTCGACCGCACCAAGATCGAACAGTCCGTGGCGCTCGCCTGCCGCAAGCGCCCGGTCACCCAGGAACGGCTGGACCAGCTGGTTACCGGCATCCAGCGCCAGATCGAGACGATGGGCGATGGCGAAGTGGCCAGCAAGGTGATCGGTGAAATGGTGATGGACGGGCTGCGCCAGTTGGACAGCGTGGCCTATATCCGCTTTGCCAGCGTCTACCGCGATTTTTCCGAAGCCCGCGATTTCGAGGAATTCGCCTCTTCCGTGCGCGAAGTGGCCAAGTAAGAACCATGCCTTCCCAACCCGTTATCGTGCTCGTGCGCCCGCAACTGGGCGAAAACATCGGCAAGGCCGCGCGCGCCATGCTCAACTTCGGCCTGGCTGAAATGCGCCTGGTTTCCCCGCGCGATGGCTGGCCCAACCCCTCGGCAGGGCCCGCTGCCTCGGGTGCCGACATCGTGCTGGAACGCGCCCAGGTGTTCGACAGCCTGGCCGAGGCCGTGGCCGATTGCGCCCATGTCTATGCCACCACCGTGCGCAAGCGCGGGGTGACCAAGCCGGTCGTCACGCCCGAGGAAGCCGCGCGCGCGATCGTGGCCGAGGAAGGCCGCAGCGCGCTGGTGTTCGGCCCGGAGCGGTCGGGCCTGGAGACCGACGACGTGGCGCTGGCGCGCACGATCGTGACCGTGCCGATCAACCCGGAATTCGGCTCGCTCAACCTGGCCCAGGCGGTGATCCTGTGCGCCTATGAATGGTCCAAGCATCAGGGCTGCGCCACCGCGCTGGTGCAGCCCACGGTGGAAGAACTGCTGCCCCCTGCCCCGCAGGAGGAATTCGAGGGCATGTTCAGCCAGCTGTGCGACCTCTTGGAACCGCGTGGCTATTTCCAGCCCCCCAGCCGCGCTGAGGCCAGCCGCCGCACCTTGCGCACGATGTTGACCAAGCCGGCGTGGAATCACCTGGAAATCCGCACCCTGCGCGGGGTGCTCTCCACCTTGCGCCGCACCCCTGGCGAGCGGCCCTGAACGGCGCAAACCCGCCGATTTTTCCCGTTCTCCCTTTCCGCACTTGACTCTGAAGGCAATGCCTGTTCTAGGCGCGCCTTCGCAATTGGCCCCACACGTCCGGTGAAGTGGTGGCCGCATCTGGCAACAGGCCAGATGGTGCGGGTCCGGACAACAGCCAGGAAGGCCGCAGCGGCTTTCCTCACATGAAACGCTAGTTGAAAGGAACGAACGCGTGTCGAAGCGCCATTCGTCCAAGTACAAGATTGACCGTCGCCTTGGTGAAAACCTGTGGGGCCGCCCCAAGAGCTCGGTGAACCGCCGCTCGTATGGCCCCGGCCAGCACGGCCAGCGCCGCAAGAGCAAGGTTTCCGACTTCGGTATCCAGCTGCGCGCCAAGCAGAAGCTCAAGGGCTACTACGGCGACGTGACCGAAAAGCAGTTCAAGCGCACCTACCAGGAAGCGTCGAACATGAAGGGCGATACCGGTCAGAACCTGATCGGCCTGCTCGAACAGCGCCTCGACATGGTCGTGTACCGCGCCAAGTTCGCGCCGACCGTGTTCTCGGCTCGCCAGATCGTTTCGCACGGCCACATCCGCGTGAACGGCGTGAAGTGCAACATCGCCAGCCGCCGCGTGCGCCCCGGCGACGTCATCACCCTGGGCCCCAAGGCCAAGGAAATGGCCCTGATCGCCGAAGCCCAGGCCCTGCCCGAGCGCGACGTGCCTGACTACGTCGCCCAGGAAGGCAACGACAAGATCACTTTCGTGCGCGTGCCCACGCTCGACGAAGTGCCCTATCCGGTGAAGATGGAACCGAACCTGGTCGTCGAATTCTATTCGCGCTGATCGGTCGGTCCACACAGGATCAGACAAACGGAAAAGGCGGGGTTTTGCCCCGCCTTTTTTGTTGCCTGCGAGCAGCGGTTGGCCGGCAGGCCCGATGCGTTTGCACGCACCGGGCCGCCTTGCCGATCAGGCCTTCTTTTCGAACGCCACAGTGATCTTGAGGCGCACTTCGTCGCTCACGAAGGGCACGTACTTGCTCACGCCGAAGTCCGAACGCTTGAGCGTGCCGGTGGCGCCAAAGCCCACGGTGAAGGCCTTGCTCATCGGATTGGCACCGGCGCCGCCGAACGTGGCATCGAGCGTAATCGGCTTGGTCACGCCGTGCAGGGTAAGATCACCTTCGATCTTGGCGCTGCGCTCGCCAGTGGGCACCACCTTGCGCGCCACGAAGCGGATGGTGGGATACTTGGCCGCGTCGAACCAGTCGGCGCTCTTGAGTTCACCATCAAGCGTCGCGTTGGTGGTGGAGATGGCCGAGACCGGCAGCGACACGTCGAGCGCCGTGGCGGCAAGATCCGCCGGGTTGAGCGTCATCGTGCCGGTGGCGCCGGGGATGACGCCGAAGAAATCGTTGAAGCCGAAGTGGCTGACCGTGAATTCGGCCAGGGTGTGGTGGCTTTCCACCTGATAGGTGCCAGCCGGCACGGCCGAGGGCGCGGCCGTCGCCTGCGCGGCGACCAGCGCCGGCACCGCGAGGGCGGGAACCGCCAGCGCCAGAGCCAGGGCGGCGAAAGTCTTGTTGCGTGTCATGACAGGGGATCGTCCTTGTTGAAATGATCCCAGCCATGATGGCGTTTCCACCCTTGGATGATAATATGTCGCCAACGACATTGTCTTTTTACCAGAGGTAGGAAATCTGTGGCCGACCGCCTGACCGGCATCGAAGTCTTCGTGGAAGCGATCCGCCTGGGCGGGCTTTCGGCCGCCGCGCGCACGCTGCACATGTCCCCCGCGATGGCCGCCAAGCATCTTACCGCGCTGGAAAGCAGGCTGGGCACCACGCTGGTCCACCGCACCACCCGGCGCCTGCTGTTGACCGAGGCGGGCACGGCCTATCTCGACCGGGCGACGCGCGTGCTGGCCGACTTGCGCGAGGCGGAAGCCGATGCCGCCGCCCAAAGCGTGGCGATCGAGGGACTGTTGCGGGTAAGCGTGCCGATGTCGTTCGGCGTGCTGCACCTGGCCCCGCTGGTGGCCGCCTTCAACCAGCGCCACCCGGGCATCGTCATCGAACTGGGGTTGAGCGACCGGCATGTCGACCTGGTGGAAGAGCGCTGGGACATGGCGATCCGCATCGGCCGGCTGCTGGATGGCAACCTGATCGCCCGCAAGCTGGCCGACATGCACCTGGTCGTCTGCGCTTCACCCAACTATCTCGCGCGGCGCGGCACGCCCACGCAATTGAGCGACCTGGCGCAGCACGATTGCCTTGGCTTCACGCTGTCGATGCTGGGGCGGCACATCTGGCGCTTTGGCCTGGACGGCACGATCCACCAGCCGGTGCGCGGAACGCTGCAAGCCGACAACGGCGATGTGCTGGTTGAAGCTGCCGCTGCAGGCCTGGGCCTGGTCTATGGCCCGCGCTTCATCGCGGCACGCGCGCTGCGCGAGGGCCGGCTGGTGGAGGTGCCATTGGACCAGCCCCTGGCGCAACTCGGCGCGATCCATGCGGTCACCCATCCCTCGCGCCGGCCGGCTGCCAGAACCCGCGCCTGGATCGAATTCCTGGCGGAAATGCTGCCACCGATGGCCTCTGCCTGGTAGACATATTAAAGCAACATTTTCAGCCGTTTCCCGCAATAAACGGATCGTCGCAAATCGCGCACGCGCGCAGCAGAAAGCGGGAACGGCACGGCGCTGCAGGCATTGTCGGAGCATGCTGATGTATCGCTTCGTCACCCCGCACCGTTGCGGCAAATGGTATCCCGATCTGGAAACTGCCAAGGCCCAGGCCAGCGCCATCGGCGCCGGCTTTCTGGACACGCGCACCGGCGAATTCGCGCAATATCCCGGCACCCGCCTGGAGACGCAGGCGGTGATGACGCCGCGTCCCCAGATCGCTGCCTGACGCCGGGGGCTCCGCCCCGGGGCGGCGGCCTCGCTTTAGGGAGCGATGCCCATCGCCTTGCGCAGGAACGCATCGCTGCTGCTCAGCAACTGGATGCGCGCCGCCCCGCTATCGAGCTGATGATCGAGCTTCTTGAACTCGACATATTCGACGGAGCGACCCGCCGCCCGGAGCCGGTCTGCCATCAGGCGCGATTGGTCCACCGGCACATTGAGATCGGCATCGCCGTGAAACAGCATGACCGGCACCGTGATCGACGATGCGTTCTGCGCGGGTGAGCCCGCCTTGATATAGTCGCCATGGCCGATCTGGCGGTCGACGATGACACCATTGGTATAGCTTTGCGCGTTTTCGCGCAGCCGCGCGAGGTCCGTCACCGGTGCGACCGCGACGACGGCCTTGAACAATCCGGGATCGACCACTCCCGATTGCAACGCGGCATAGCCGCCATAGGACCAGCCGAAGATGGCGATCTTCCCGGGCGCGGCAATGCCCTGCGACAAAAGCCAGCGACCCGCGTCGTCGATATCGCCGATCGCCTTGGGCCAGGATTGAAAGCCGTTCCTGGATTGCCAATCGATCCCGAACCCCGACGAGCCACGATAATTGGGCTGCAGCACGGCATAGCCACGCGCCGCGAAGAACTGCACCAGCCAGTCAAAACCCCATTCATCGCGCGCACTGGGCCCGCCATGGGGCATGACGATGGCCGGCAGGCCCTTGCCATTGCTGCCAGCCGGGAGCGTGAGGTAGGCCGGGATCGACGTTCCGTCAGCGGCGGGATAAGTGATCGGCTTCATCGGGGCCAAGCCGACACCGGTAAGTTCCGGACGGACGGCGAGGACCTGTTCGAGATGGTGCGTCGGCTTGTCGTAGACGTAATAGGTTCCCGGATCAGTATCGCCACCAGCCAGCAGCAGCAGCCGGCTTTCGTCGGCCGCCGCATCGATGAAGTCGATCTGCGGCTGGCCGGGCAAGGCCTTGTGCAGCGCGGCAGCCAGGGCCTTGAGCGCGGGATCGAAGAATTCCACCACGCGGGTTTCGGTGGCGTAGCTCACCCCACGACGCGGCGGTTGCGCCCGATGGTGACCAGTTCGTCAACATCGACATCGCCGCGCCCAAGCACGCGATCGCGTGCCAGCGAGCCGTCCAGCTTGATGCGAAACAGTGCGCTGCGCCCGCCATCGCCGGCATCGAAGCCATAGGCCACGTCCTGCGTGGGATCGACCGCAGCGGGCTGGAAACCGCGCGCGGAAATGCCGTCGCTTTCATCCGTGCGGCCCAACGCCAGCCAATCGGACGATCCGGCCTTGCGATAATACCATGTGGCCTTGCCGGTATCGTAACCGGTGGCATTGGCCACAGCACGGGCCATCAGGCGGACGTGGCCGATGCCATCGGTGACATAGGCCTCGGCATCGACACGGGGCCGTTCCACGGTGCGGCGCTGCAAGGTGGTCGCGTCCACGGATTCGACGCCGAAGCCGTCGTCGGTCTTGGCCAGGTGCGTGCCGATCGTGGTTTCGGGCACGAACGTGCGCGTCATCAGCACCTGCCCGGGCTTGTCGCCGGTCCAATCGATCACCGCGCCGCCGTGATAATCGAAACCCAGGGCCCGATCGCTTTGCTGTTCAGACACCACGCCAACGTGCTTGCCATCCACATCGACGGCCAGCATGCGCGCAAAGCTGATCGGTGTGCCGGCATTCTCGGAATAGACCTGGACACGGCAGAACAGGCGCTGGTTGGTGGGCCAGGTGCAGCTACGGATCCTTTCATCGCTGCGATTGCTGCCCAGGATCGCGCGCGGCGCACCGCCCGCAACCAGATCTGCAACCATGACCTTTTGCCCATCGCCATCGGGCACCAGGAAAGAGACATGGGTGCCATCGGGCGACATGCTCATTGCCGAAACGCCCACGCGTGCGCCGAATGCCCGCGCGGCTGCTGCGCCATCCAGCGCCGCCGGATCGGCGGCCTGGGCACTGCTGCCAGCAACCGCGGCCACCAGCGCCATTCCCGCGCCTGCCAAAAGGCCGCCAAATCCCCGATGCCGATGCGCCATGCCCCATCCCAATTCGTATCAAAACCTTGCTAGGCATAGCAAAGTGGCGCGGATGGGAAAGGCAGGACCGGGAAAATTCGCATCCGTTTTGCGGGGCTTACTCCTTGCGCAGATAGTCCCGGCGGAAATCGGCGGCAAAGGCGGCAAAGCGGTCTTCGGCAATCGCGGCGCGCATGGCCGCCATCAGCTGCTGGTAGAACGAGAGGTTGTGCTCGGTCAGCAGCATGGCGCCCAGCATCTCGCCCGACTTGTGCAGGTGATGCAGATAGGCGCGGCTGTATTTGGCGCAGACCGGGCAGGTGCAGCGCTCGTCGAGCGGGCCGGTGTCCTCGGCATGGCGGGCGTTGCGCATGTTGATCGGGCCGTTCCAGGTAAAGCCCTGGCCGTTGCGGCCCGATCGCGTGGGCAGCACGCAATCGAACATGTCCACTCCGCGCTCCACCGCGCCCACCAGGTCATCGGGCTTGCCCACGCCCATCAGGTAGCGCGGGCGATCGGCGGGCAACTGGCCCGGTGCGAAATCGAGCGTGGCGAACATCGCCTCCTGCCCCTCGCCGACGGCAAGCCCACCGATGGCATAGCCATCGAAGCCGATGTCGCGCAGCGCGTCGGCGCTGGCCTGGCGCAGGCCTTCATCGAGCGCGCCCTGCTGGATGCCGAACAGGGCGGAACGCGCGGCGTGTTCCTCGCCACTGTCGAACCCGGCACGGCTGCGGCGGGCCCAGCGCATCGACATTTCCATCGAACGGGCAATCACGTCGCGCGGCTGGTCGGCACGCGGGCATTCGTCGAACGCCATGACGATGTCGGAGCCGAGCAGGCGCTGGATTTCCATCGAGCGTTCGGGACTGAGCATGTGGCGCGAGCCATCGAGGTGGCTGGCGAACGTCACGCCATCCTCGGTGATCTTGCGCAGTTCCGACAGGCTCATCACCTGATAGCCGCCGCTGTCGGTCAGGATCGGGCGATCCCAGCCCATGAAGGCGTGCAGGCCCCCCAGCCGGGCCATGCGCTCGGCGCCGGGACGCAGCATCAGGTGATAGGTGTTGCCCAGGATGATGTCGGCGCCGGTGCGGCGCACGTCTTCCACTTTCATCGCCTTGACCGTGGCCGCGGTGCCCACCGGCATGAACGCGGGGGTGCGGATCTCGCCCCGCATCATCTGGATGGTGCCGGTGCGGGCCTTGCCGCTGGTGGCGTGAATCTGGAACGAAAAGCGGGTCATCGTGGGCTAGCTGGCATCCGGGGGAGAAAGAACAGTTGCGGCCCTTAGGCGCAAACGCCAAGGCGTGCAAATGTCGCTGATCCACCTTGCCATCGCCACCGCCCAAGCTGCGACCCAGGCCACCCCGCCGGTTGCGCCGTTCGAGCCGCACGCCTGGATGTATGGCGTGCTGACGGCGATCGCCGTGGTCACCGGCATGGTCGATGCGATTGCCGGGGGCGGCGGTCTGATCATGATGCCGGCGCTGATCACACTGGGCCTGCCCCCGCACCTGACGCTGGGCACCAACAAGATCCAGTCGATGTGCGGCACCAGCATGGCCACCTGGCGCTATCACCGCGCCGGCCTGTTCACCATGGCGGGCAATGGCACCCTTGCCGCGGTGACTTTTGCCGGGGCGTTGATCGGGGCACTGATCATCCAGCATTTCGATGCCCATGTGCTTTCGCTGATCGTGCCGGTGCTGCTGATCGGCGTGGCACTCTATACCGTGCTCTCGCCGCGCATGGACGATGGCGACCGGCACGATCGCGTGGGGCCGCGCGGCTTCCTGCCCGTTGCCGGTGGCGTGGGGTTCTATGACGGCTTCTTCGGACCGGGCGCGGGGCAGTTCTATACGACCACCCTGGTTGCCCTGCGCGGCATGGGGCTGACCCGCGCCACGGGACTGACCAAGCTGCTCAACCTGATCAGCAACCTCGCCAGCGTGATCGTCTTCGCGCTGGGTGGCCACGTGCTGTGGCTGCTAGGCCTGTGCATGGGTGCAGGCGCGATGGCGGGCGCGGTGATCGGCAGCCATTTCGCCACCCGCTTTGGCGCCCGGTTGATACGCCCGCTGCTCATCGTCGTCAGCCTGGGCCTGACCGGGCGGCTGGTGTGGCAATGGTTTGCCGGGTGATGGCACGGCTGCACGGCCTGCTGACGCTGCGCCCGGCGAGCCGTCCGTGGCAATTGGCCGTGCTGGCCGCAGCGGCGGTGGGCGTGGCCATGGCCGGCGGCGCGATCGCGGGCAATATTCCGGCCGGCACCAATGCGGCGTTGGGCGCCTTTGCCTTTTGCGCCCTGCTCCCTGGCTCACCCCGGCGGCAATTTGCAGTGGTTGGCGCGATGGGGCTGGGGATCATCGCCGGGTTCGTGCTGGGCACGATCGTGGCGCCTTCCGGGCCGATGGCGGCAATCGGGCTGGGCCTGTTTGCCGCCGGCGCGGTGGCGGCGGTGCTCCGCGGGCGCGTGGGGATGCCCGGCGCGCTGTTCCCGTGCATGAGTGCCGCGCTTGCCACGCAAATTGCGCTGCCGCTCGCCGCCCTGCCGCAGGTGATGCTGCAATTGGGCAGCGGGGTAGCCCTCGCCCTGGCGATGGTCGGGCTGTTCCGCGTGGTGGCGCCGGACTTGTCCGCCCCCGCTGCCACGCCGCTGGCCTGGGTGGAGCGCAGCGGCGCAGTGCCGGTGGTTGTAGGACTTGCCGTGGCGGCATCGCACGCGCTTGCCCACCTTGCCGGCGTGCCGCGCCCTCATTGGGCACCGGTCAGTTGCATCGCCGTGATCCAGGGGATGAGCTTTGCCGCGGTGAAGACCCGTTATGCCCACCGCGTGGCGGGCACGCTGCTGGGCCTGGTGCCGGCCGCGCTGCTGCTCCCGCTTGCGCCGCATCCCTGGCTGGTCGCGCTGGCGATCACATTGCTTTCGTGGGGCGTCGAAGCGCTGGTGCCGCGCCACTATGGCCTGGCCGTGATGCTGATCACACCGCTGGCGCTGCTGCTGGCGCAAGCCGCGCATCGCGGCCCGCTGGCGCTGGAAACGCTGCTGGTCGCCCGTGCACTCGATACCGTGATCGGCAGCGCCGTGGCGCTTCTCGCCGGCTTTGCTCTCGTCCGGCTCGATCGTTCCCGCGCCTAGGCCGTCCAGACCAGCGGCAGCCGGGTGCAGGCCCCCACATTGCCGCCTTTCATCGTCACCGGCTGATCGG
The DNA here is from genome assembly GCF_050920675.1 of Novosphingobium rhizosphaerae. Lineage (NCBI taxonomy): Bacteria > Pseudomonadati > Pseudomonadota > Alphaproteobacteria > Sphingomonadales > Sphingomonadaceae > Novosphingobium > Novosphingobium rhizosphaerae. The sequence continues at coordinate 2,482,643 of NZ_CP137861.1, read as the reverse complement.
GCGCCAGGGCAAAGCGCGGGATCGCCGCCAGCCATTCGCGCAGGAACACGATCACTTCCATCCGCGCCAGCCCCGCGCCGACGCAGCGATGCGCCCCAGCACCCAGCGTGGTGTGGCGCATGGGCGAAAGGGAGCGGGCAAAGTCCACTTCCTCTGGCCGGTCGAAGCAGGCCGGATCGAGATTGTGCAGAACGCTGGGCAGATAGACCAGATCGCCCGCACGGATCGTCACGCCATCCACGGCAACATCGGCCACGGCATTGCGGCTAACCGAGACCGTGGGATAGCGCCGCATCAGTTCGTCCGCCGCGGCCGGGATCAGGTCGGGCTGCGCGCGCAGCAGGTCCTGGTCCTGCGGGTGGCGCGCCAGATGCAGCGCCACCATGCCGATCATCGCCGCCACCGTATCGAGCCCGCCGAACAGCAGGTTGCGGCACATGCGCCGCGCCGCCTCGACCGTCCAGGGCCGGCCCTCCACCGGTTCGGCCAGGATGCGGCTGAACAGGTCTTCGCCCGGCGCGGCCATGCGCTTCTCGATGAACGGCCAGAGATAGTCGTCGGCAGCCTGCTTCAATTGCTCCACCGTCATCGAGCCATCGGGCCGAGTGAGCTGGGCGCCCAGCCGGCGCAGGCGCGGGCGATCTTCCAGCGGCACGTCGATCATGGTGAGGAAGATATTGAGGGGCAGGATCTCGGCAAAGTCGGCCACGAATTCGCAAGCCTGGCGCGGGCGCAGGCCGGCGCACAATTCGCGCGCCACCGCTTCCACCTGCGGCTCCATCGCCACCACGAAGCGGGACGCCAGGCCCTTCATCACCGGGGTGCGGTATGCCTTGTGCTCGGCCCCGTCCTGCTGCAGCGGAATGAACTGCATCACCTCCCCCAGCCCCGGCGTTACCGCCAGACAGGCGCTGGAAAGCCGGTCTGCATCCATCCACAGCGCGCGCACCACATCGCCCCGCGTGGCGATCCAGTGGCCGCCATTGGACCGCGTCCACACCAGGCCCTGCCCATCAGCCAGCGCCTGCCATGCCGCGAAATAATCCTGCTCCACGCCGGGCGGATCGAAGATGTCGAAATCCACCACCCGCGCGTGTGGAACATGCGCCGGAACCATGCCGCTCTCCCCTGGCTTGTCGGAAGCGCAGGCTTAACGATCATGCGCGCGGCGCAAACTGCGCTTTATGGCAGCAGCAGCGAGGAATCCCCGTAGCTGTAGAAGCGATAACCACCGGCGATGGCGTGGGCATAGGCCGCCTGCATCGTTTCCAGCCCCATCAACGCCGAAACCAGCATGAACAGCGTGGACTTGGGCAGGTGGAAATTGGTCATCAGCCCGTCGATCGCCTTGAAGGTGTAGCCGGGCGTGATGAAAATGGCGGTGTCGCCTTCGAAGGGATGGATCGTGCGGGCCTCGTCGGCCGCGCTTTCCAGCAGGCGCAGCGATGTGGTGCCCACCGCGATGATCCGCCCACCGGCTGCCCGCGCGGCGTTGAGGCGGGCTGCGGTGTCCGGCTCGATCCGGCCCCATTCGGCATGCATCTGGTGGTCCGCAGTGTCGTCTGCCTTGACCGGCAGGAACGTGCCCGCGCCGACATGCAAAGTCAGCGTTTCATGGGCGATCCCGGCCTGGGCCAGCGCCGCCATCAGTTCGGGCGTGAAATGCAGCGCCGCCGTGGGCGCGGCCACGGCGCCATCCTTTTGGGCGAACATCGTCTGATAGTCGCTGCGATCCTGCGCGTCGGTCTCTCGCTTGCCGGCGATGTAGGGCGGCAGCGGCATGCGCCCCGCCCGCTCCAGCAAGATTTCCACCGGCTCCTCGCCCGGAAAGAACAGGGTCCAGCTGCCATCGGCATGGCGCTCTTCGGCCGTGGCGGCAACATCGGCGCCGAAATCGATCGTATCGCCCGCGCGCAGGCGCTTGCCGTTGCGGATGAACGCCTGCCAGCGCCGCAGATCCAGCCGCTTGTGCAGCGTGGCGCCGATCCGCGCTTCGCCCCGGCGGCCTTCCAATTGGGCCGGAATCACGCGGGTATCGTTGAACACGAGCACATCGCCTGCGCGCAACAGGCCGGGCAGATCGCGCACCACGTGATCGGTCAGCGCCCCGCCACCGGCAACATGGAGCAGCTTGGCCGCATCGCGCGGGCGGGCCGGACGCAGGGCGATGTTTTCGGGCGGCAGTTCGAAATCGAAAAGGTCAACACGCATGGGGCAGGCCGCTAGCCGCAGCGGTGGCGCAGGGCAAGGGCTTGACCGCTAGGGGGCTTCGACAGGCTCGGCCCGAACGGGATTTGAGGGAATCCGAACACTCCCCGCCGTTCGCCCTGAGCTTGTCGAAGGGCCTTGCGGATACCCGCTCAGTTGGTGCGCGACTTGCTCAGCATGTCGGGCGTGATCGCGCTGGTCGGCACGGCTGCCGGCGGGGCCGGGCGTGGCTTGTTGTCGGCCAGGATCGAGGCCTGGAGGATCTTGGTCGGGTTGCTGGGCGGTTCGCCGCGCACGATGGTGTCCACCGCATCCATACCGCTGATCACACGGCCGAAATTGGTATACTTGTGATCCAGCGCAAAGCGCGGATAGAACACGATGAAGAACTGGCTGTTGGCCGAATTGGGCTCGTTGGTGCGGGCCATCGACACCGTGCCGCGCATGTGCGGGGCATCGTTGAATTCGGCCTGAAGGTCGGGCAGCTTGGACCCGCCCTGCCCGGTGCCGGTGGGGTCGCCGGTCTGCGCCATGAACCCGTCGATCACGCGGTGGAAGATGATCCCGTCGTAAAAGCCCTGGCGCGTCAGCGTCTTGATCCGCTCCACATGATGCGGGGCCCATTGCGGCATCAGGCGGATGAGCACTCGCCCGCCATTCGACAGGTCGAGCACCAGCACGTTGTCGGGATCGTGCGCGGGATCCGTATCGACGGCATAGGGAATTTCGTGCTCGGGCACCACCTTGTCGAGCTTGAAGGGCTGGGCCGGCGCCTTTTCCTGCTGGCTTTGCGCCATCGCCGGCGCGGCAGTTGCCGCAAAGACAATCGCCGTGGCCGCCAGTGCAGCGCTCATCAGGGCCTTGGAAAACGAACGGGCGATCATCAAGCCTGCGATCCTTGTTGGAATAGGTGAAACGCCGATTAGGCCGAGCGCGCTGACACTGCAATGAACGATTCGGCAATAAACGCCGCCAGTGTCCCGGCGCGCGGGGTCAATAGTCTCCCAGGCGGCCGATCTGCTCCACACGCGCCACCACATCGTCGCGCACGGTGGGGGTAACGAAGCCGGAAATGTCGCCACCGAACAGGGCGATTTCCTTGACCAGCTTGGACGCGATCGGCTGAAGGCTGACATCGGCCATCAGGAACACCGTCTCGATGCGGTCATTGAGCTGCTGGTTCATCCCGGCCATCTGGTATTCGTATTCGAAATCGGCCACGGCGCGCAGGCCCCGCACGATCACGCTGGCGCCCTGCGCTTCGGCAAACTTCATCAGCAGGGCATTGAACCCAACCACCGAGACATTCTCGATGCCCTGCTCGTCCAGTTCGCGGGTCACCATGTCCATGCGCTCTTCAGGCGTGAACATCGGGTTCTTGGAAGGATTGGTGGTCACCCCCACGATCAGCTGGTCCACCAGCTTGGCCCCGCGGCGGATGATGTCGAGATGGCCCAGCGTGATCGGATCGAACGTGCCGGGATAGATGCCAACGCGCGGCGCCATCAGTGATTCCTTTCCACGATGAAGCGCGCCAGTTCGCGCAGCAGGTCCGCCTCCGAACCATGGCTGGCGAGATGGGCAATGGCCTGCTCCACCAGGATACTCGCCTGTTCGCGGGCGCGCTCCACGCCCAGGAGCGAAACAAAGGTTTCCTTGCCCGCCACCGCGTCCTTGCGCAGCGCCTTGCCGGCGGCGGCTTCGTCGCCTTCGGCGTCGAGCAGGTCGTCGGCGATCTGGAACGCCAGGCCGATGTCGCGCGCATAGCCGCGCAGATGGGTGCGTCCCTCAGGCGGCAGGCGCCCCAGGATCGCGCCCATTTCCACCGCCGTGGCGAGCAGGGCCCCGGTCTTGAGCTGTTGCAGCCGGGTGACCGTGGGCAAATCGAACGTGGCGGTTTCGGCCACGATGTCCATCATCTGGCCGCCGGCCATGCCATGCGTGCCGCTGTTGACCGCCAGAGTGCGGATCAATTCCACCCGCACGAAGGGATCGCCGCTCATCGCCGGATCGGACAGCACTTCGAACGCGAAATCGTGCAGCGCGTCGCCGGCCAGCACGGCCGTGGCATCGTCGAACGCCTTGTGCACCGTGGCCTTGCCATGGCGCAGGTCGTCATTGTCCATGCACGGCAGATCGTCGTGGATCAGCGAATAGACGTGGATCGCCTCAAGCGCGGTGCCGGCACGCACCGCCGCCTGGCGATCGACGCCATACATCGCCGCAGTCGCGGTTACCAAAAGCGGGCGCAACCGCTTGCCGCCGCCGATGGTGGCATAGCGCATGGCCTCGACCAGCCGGTCACGCGGATCGCCCGGGATGGGCAGCAGCGCGTCGAAACTCGCGTCGATCTCGGCCTGGATCGCCGCCAGTGCGGGCTTGAGCAAGCCGAAGCGGCCCTCGGGCGCGGCCATGGCGTTCAGGCCCCGTCGAACGGCCGCGTTGCCGCCGGACGTCCTTCACGATCAGCCACGACAGCCTCGATTCGCGCCTGCGCGGCATCGAGCCGGGCCTGGCAATGCGTGCGCAATGCCTCGCCCCGGGTGTAGAGGTCGATCGACTCGTCGAGCGGAGCCTCGCCGCTTTCCAGGCGGCGAACCACCACTTCCAGTTCTTTCAGCGCATCCTCGAAGCTGAGCGCGGCGATATCGGGTGTGCTTGCCATCGGCGCCAGCAATGGCCGGGCGCGGCAGGCCGGTCAAGCCCGGTGACACGACGAACATGCGTGCCCTCACCCGCCTTTTGCGCCGTTCTCCCTCTGGCGCAATCGCGCGCACGCGGCTAAGGGCGCTGCCATGTCCCAGATCACCGCTGAAATCGTCGCCGCCCACGGCCTGTCGGAAGAAGAATACGCCCGCGTGCTCGGCGCGCTGGGGCGCGAGCCCAATCTGGTGGAACTGGGCATCTTCTCGGTCATGTGGTCCGAACACTGCTCGTACAAGTCGAGCCGCATCCACTTGAAGAAGCTGCCGACCACGGCGCCCTGGGTGATCTGCGGCCCCGGCGAGAACGCTGGCGTGATCGACATCGGCGATGGCCAGGCCGCCATCTTCAAGATGGAAAGCCACAACCACCCCAGCTACATCGAACCTTACCAGGGCGCGGCGACGGGCGTTGGCGGCATCCTGCGCGACGTGTTCACCATGGGCGCGCGGCCCGTGGCCAACATGAACGCGCTGCGTTTCGGCCGGCCCGACCACCCCAAGATGAAGCATCTGGTGCAAGGCGTGGTCGCGGGCATCGGCGGCTATGGCAATTGCGTGGGCGTGCCGACGGTTGGCGGCGAAACCAATTTCCACAAGGCCTATGACGGCAACATCCTGGTCAACGCGATGACCGTGGGCGTGGCCGATACCGACAAGATCTTTTACTCGGCGGCCACGGGCCTGGGCAACCCGATCGTCTATGTCGGGTCCAAGACCGGGCGCGACGGCATCCACGGCGCCACCATGGCCAGCGCCGATTTCGACGAGAAGAGCGAGGAAAAGCGCCCCACCGTGCAAGTGGGCGACCCCTTCACCGAAAAGCTGCTGATCGAGGCCTGCCTCGAATTGATGGCCACCGACGCGATCGTGGCCATCCAGGACATGGGCGCGGCCGGTCTCACGTCGTCCTCGGTGGAAATGGCCAGCAAGGGCGGCGCGGGCATCCGCCTCAACATGAACATGGTGCCGTGCCGCGAAGAGGGCATGACGCCTTATGAAATGATGCTCTCGGAAAGCCAGGAGCGCATGCTCATGGTCTTGAAGCCCGGCAAGGAGCCGATGGCCGAAGCGATCTTCCGCAAGTGGGAACTGGACTTTGCCGTGATCGGCGAAGTGACCGACACCGGCCACATGGTGCTGGAATGGAACGGCGAAGTCGTGTGCGACATTCCGCTCGACCCGCTGGCCGACGATGCCCCGCTCTATGATCGCCCGCACGTGCCGAGCCCTAAGCCGGCGCCGCTCGGCGCCCTGCCCGAAAGCGCGGATATCGGCGCGGACCTGGTCAAGCTGATCGGCAGCCCGGACCTGGCCAACCGCCGCTGGATTTTCGAGCAATACGATAGCCAGGTGGGCGCCGACACGCTGCAGAAGAGCGGTGGCGATGCGGCCGTGGTGCGCGTGCACGGCACCGACAAAGCGCTGGCGATGAGCACCGATTGCACCCCTCGCTATTGCTTTGCCGATCCCTATGAAGGCGGCAAGCAGGCCGTGGCCGAGACGTTCCGCAACATCTGCGCGGTTGGCGCCACGCCGCTGGCGATCACCAACTGCCTCAACTTCGCCAACCCGCAGCGCCCGGAAATCATGGGCCAGATCGTGGGCTGCCTGGAAGGCATGGGCGACGCCTGCCGCGCGCTCGATTACCCGATCGTGTCGGGCAACGTCTCCCTCTACAACGAATCCAAGGCGACCGGCGGCGGCTCGGCCATTCTGCCCACCCCGGCCATCGGCGGCGTCGGCCTGATGCTCGACCACGAACAGATGGCCACCATCGCGTTCAAGGCCGAAGGCGAAACCGTGTGGCTGCTTGGGCCCCAGGGCACGCACCTGGGCCAGTCGCTCTACTTGCGCGAAATCCTGGGCCGCGAGGAAGGCCAAGCACCGTCCGTCGATCTCGCGCTCGAACGCCGCAATGGCGAGCAGGTGCGCGAATGGATTGCCGACGGCAAGGTGACTGCGGTGCACGACGTGGCCGACGGCGGCCTGCTCGTGGCGCTCACCGAAATGGCGCTGGCCGGCAAGATCGGCGTGACGCTCGATGCGCCGCTCACCACCGCGCAGGCCTTTGGCGAAGACCAGTCGCGCTATGTCGTCACCACGCCTGCCGGGGTGGACCTGGAAGGCGCGACGAAGCTCGGCACCACTGGTGGCCAGGCCGTGGCCGGCGTGCCGCTCGCCACCCTGCGCGAAGCCAACGAAGCGTTCTTCCGGGATTGGATGGAGGGGTGATCGTTCGAGGTCTTTGCTAGGCCTCGCACCACCCCCAACCCCCTCCTCTGAAGAGGAGGGGGCTTTTTTGTGCCTGCTCGATACTCCCCCTCCTCTTCAGAGGAGGGGGTCGGGGGGTGGTGGAAGCCCTAAACGGCAGGGCATGACACGCCCTCCCCCAACCCCTCTCGCAGGCGGGAGGGGCTATCTGGATTCAGCGCGCCGAGGCCAGCAAGTCGCGCGGGTCGATGCTCTCGCCGCGCCAAACAGCGTGTGCCCGATCATAGGTCAGGCCGGGCACGATCCCCAGCCGCCGCCGGGCTTCCTCCAGCGGTAGCGGCAGCAGCATGGTGATCGATTGCTCCATCAGACGCGGGCAAGCCTTGCCCCGCCGCCAGGCCTCGCGCACGGCGGCCAGCACCGGGGCGCGGCTTTTCAGGCGCAGTTTCATCTGCAGGGCCGCCATCCACGCGATGAACAAGTGCCCAGGCGCGGGCTGCTGGGGATAAGTGAATGCCAGCACGCAGGCCTCGCCCAGCGGATCACGGCCATAACCGGTGAGCACGTGGATCAGATCGTGCACATCGCGCAGCCGGTTCATGTACCACTGGAAACGGTCGTTGTAGCGCGGGCGATCGGCCAGGAAGCGCTCCGCCTCGTCCACCAGTCCCTGTGCGGTCAGCCCCTCGGCTTCCATGAAATCGCAATAGGCCTGGGCGAGCGAGCCGGCCGGCATGCGGCGCAGCGCCCCGTGATCGTCGAGCACGGCGGGCAGCCACGGTTCGGCCAGGGCCAGCGCCTGGCCCTGCGGCGTGGACAGGAACGCCGTCCCTGCCCGGCCGCCGCCGCGCCAGGGCAACGCGGCAAAGATGCCGAACACTTCGGCAGTGTTCTCGGTGTTGTGCATCAGGCGGCGAAAGTGCCCGAATGCAACCCAGGGGCGCAGGCGCGGCTTTTCCCGTGCGGGATCCAGCAGCGGCAGCGCCGCAAAGTCGCGCTCTTCCGCCTGCATCAGTCGATCACCCAATCCTCGCGCGCGATCCCGAACAGATGGAGGATCGAGGTCAGGTCGCCCCGGTCGATCCAGCCGTCGGCGGCCTGGCGTGCCTTGGGCTTGGCATAATAGGCAATTCCGTGGGTCGCGGCCTCGATCATCGGGATATCGTTGGCACCGTCGCCCGTGGCCAGGCTGACGGTGGCTGGGCCAAGCCGCGCCAGTTCGTCCAGCAGCACGGTCTTTTTCACGCCGCTGTCGACGATCCCGCCAACCAGGGCCCCCGTCAGCTTGCCATCGACGATTTCCAGGCGATTGCCCACCACGCGGTCGAAACCAAGCTGCGCCGCGACTGGATCGGCAAAGGAATGGAAGCCCCCGGTAACCAGCACGGTGTGGCAGCCGCGCGATTTCAGCGTGGACACCAGCACGCGCGCGCCGGGCATCGGGCGTATGCGTTCGTCGAGGCACTGCGTGATCGCGGCCTCGGGCAAGTCCTTGAGCAGGCCCACCCGCTCGCGCAGGGCGGATTCGAAATCAAGCTCGCCCTGCATGGCGCGTTCGGTAATCGCCGCGATGCGATCCTTGAGCCCGGCAAAATCGGCCAGCTCATCGATGCATTCGGCGCTGATCATGGTCGAATCCATGTCAGACACGAACAGGCGCGGGGTTTCGATCACGCGGTCGGACAGCAGGAAATCGCTGGTGGGGAAGCAGCGATCGAGAATGTCGCGCACCGTGGCCGCATCGCCATCGACCACTTCCATTTCCAGCACCGATTCGCAGAAATCCAGCATGCCGGCCCCGGCCACTTCGGCGCCGGCTTCCTCGATCAGTTCCATGGCCCGCGCAAGATTGTCACCAAGCGTCTCCGGGTCTGCTATCAGACGGGCAATGAGCACTGAAACGTCCCTTTCCTGTTCCGGCCAACACGCATCCGCAGCGGACCGCCGGCCTCGGCTCGCGCTCATTGCAGGGCCGACCGCCAGCGGCAAGAGCGATCTTGCCGTGCGCCTGGCCCTGGCCGAGCAGGCCGCCGGCGGCCGCGCCGTGGTGATCAACGCCGATAGCGCGCAGGTCTATGCCGACCTTGCCGTGTTGAGCGCACGCCCATCGCCCGAAGAAATGCAAGGCGTGCCCCACCACCTGTTCAGCGCATGGGACGGGGCGCAGGCCTGCTCTGCCGCCGATTGGGCGCAGGCGGCCAAGGCCGCGATCGCCGCGGCGCATGCGCAAGACGCGCTGCCCATCCTGGTGGGCGGCACCGGCCTTTATATCCGCACGCTGATCGAGGGCATTGCCCCCATCCCGCCGATCGACCCTGCCACCCGCGCCGCGGTGCGCGCGCTGCCGGTGGCAGAGGCCCATGCCGCGCTCTGCCGCGAAGACCCGGCGCGCGCCGCACTGCTCAACCCGGCAGATACCACCCGCGTGGCGCGTGCCCTCGAAGTGGTGCGCTCCACCGGTCAGCCCCTGGCCCACTGGCAGGGCCGGCGCGAAGGCGGCATTGCCGCTGCGGTCGACCTGCGCCCGCTGGTGCTGCTGCCCGATCGCGCCTGGCTCTATGCCCGCTGCGACTTGCGCTTTGAACGCATGTGGCAGGGCGGCGCGCTGGAGGAAGTTACGGCGCTGCTGGCGCGCAACCTCGATCCCGATTTGCCGGTGATGCGCGCGATCGGCGTGCCCGAAACCGCCGCGTTCCTGCGTGGGGAAATGACTGCCGAATCCGCCATTGCCGCCGGTCAACAGGCGACGCGGCGTTACGCCAAACGGCAATTCACCTGGGCCAAACACCAGTTTCCGGGCGAATGGCCGCGCGGGACGCACGAAAATTTCCTTGACAGCCACGCCCTAGCATCTTTATTTCAAAACTCATGAGTTGACACGAATGTTTGTGTCAATTACCAAGCCGTCAATTGCCTGGCTTTGCCAGGTGCCCGAGTAGGGAGAGACGGCCCGGCGCAGGCAACTGCAGCCGGGCCGCAGTTTTTAAGGGTTTTGGACCGGCGCAGGCGACTGCGGCCGGTCGCAGTTTTCAAGGGTTTTGGGCCGTTGATCCGGCCCTGCAAGCAAGGGAACAAGGTCGTGAAAAGCGAGCGCAGCGGCGCTGAAATCCTGGTCGAAAGCCTGGTCGCCAAGGGCGTCGAATTCGTGTTCGGCTATCCCGGTGGCGCCGTACTTCCGATCTATGATGCGCTGTTCGGCGATGAACGCATCCGCCACATCCTGGTCCGCCACGAAGCCGGCGCGGCCCACGCGGCCGAAGGCTATGCCCGCGCCACGGGCAAGCCGGCGTCGTGCTGGTCACCTCCGGCCCCGGCGCCACCAATGCCGTCACCGGGATTGCCGACGCGTTCCTCGATTCGATTCCGCTCGTCGTGATTACCGGCCAGGTGCCCACCGCCCTCATCGGTTCCGACGCGTTCCAGGAAGCCGATACCGTTGGCATCACGCGCCACTGCACCAAGCACAATTACCTGGTGAAGGACCCGGCCGAACTGGCCAGCGTGATCGACGAGGCGTTCCGCATCGCGACGCAAGGCCGCCCCGGCCCGGTGGTGATCGACATTCCCAAGGACGTGCAGATCGCCTCCACCCGCTGGACCGGCCAGGCACCGCAAGTGCGCAACCGCTATACCCCGCAAGTGGAAGCCCCGGCCGACGCCGTTGCCCAGGCCGTTGCCATGCTGGCCGCGGCCAAGGCACCGGTGCTCTATACTGGTGGCGGCGTGATCAATTCCGGCCCGGAAGCCGCGCGCCTGCTGCAGGAACTCCAGGCGCTCACCGGCGCGCCGGTCACGTCCACGCTGATGGGCCTGGGCGCATTTCCCGCCGCGCACAAGGATTGGCTGGGCATGCTGGGCATGCACGGCACCTATGAAGCCAACATGGCGATGAACAAGGCCGATCTGGTCGTGTGCGTCGGGGCGCGGTTCGACGATCGCGTCACCGGCCGCCTCGATGCGTTCTCGCCCGACAGCCGCAAGATCCACATCGATATCGACCGCGCCTCGATCAACAAGACCGTGCGCGTCGATCTCCCGCTTGTGGGCGATTGCGGCCAGGTGCTGCGCCAGATCATCACCGGCTGGCTCGATGCCGGGCATGTGGCGCAAGACCTGGGCGAATGGCAGGCGCGGATCGAAGGCTGGCGCGCGCGCAACAGCCTGGCCTATCCCAAGCGCACCAATGGCGAGATCATGCCCCAGCTGGCGATCGAGCGGCTCTATGAACTGACCAAGGACCGCGAGCCGATCATCAGCACCGAAGTGGGCCAGCACCAGATGTGGGCGGCGCAGCATTTCCATTTCGATGCGCCCAACAAGTGGCTCACGTCCGGGGGCCTGGGCACGATGGGCTATGGCCTGCCCGCCGCCATCGGTGCGCAGGTCGGTTGCCCCGATGCGCTGGTGATCGATATTGCCGGCGACGCCTCGATCCAGATGAACATCCAGGAACTGGGCACCGCCACGCAGTTTCGCCTGCCGGTCAAGGTCTTCATCCTCAACAACGAATGGATGGGGATGGTGCGCCAGTGGCAGGAACTGACGTATGAAAGCCGTTATTCCAGCTCCTATTCCGATGCCCTGCCCGATTTCGTGAAGCTGGCAGAGGCCTATGGCTGGAAGGGCATCCAGATCGACACGCTCGACCAGCTGGACGATGGCATCCGCGCGATGATCGACTATCCCGGCCCGGTGATCGTCGATTGCCGCGTGACGAAGGAAGCCAACTGCTTCCCGATGATCCCCTCGGGCGCGGCGCACACCGACATGATCCTCTACGGCGACGAAGTGGCCGGCACGATGGATGATGAAGCCAAGGCCCTGGTCTGAAGCCGGAATTGAAGCCAGATTTTGAAGATTGATCCGATGATGAAAATCAAAGCAGAGGCGCAGGAGCGCCACGTCCTGACCATCACGGTCGACAACGAAGCGGGCATCCTGGCCAAGATCGCCGGGCTGTTCACCGCGCGCGGCTACAATATCGACAGCCTGACCGTGGCCGACATCACCGACGAGCACGATGTCAGCCGCATCACGATCGTGACGCACGGCCCGCCGGCGGTGATCGACCAGATCCACGCCCAGCTCGAACGCCTGGTGCCGGTGCACAAGGTGACCGACCTGACCGAGGTTGGCCCCTACGTGGCCCGCGAACTGGCGCTGATCAAGGTTTCGGGCAAGGGCGAGAACCGCGTGGAAGCGCTGCGCCTGGCCGAAGTGTTTCGTGCCAACGTGGTCGACACCACGACGTCGAGCTTCATTTTCGAACTGACCGGCGCGCCCGACAAGATCGACACCTTTGTTGCCCTGATGAAGGAACTCGGCCTGGTCGAAGTGGGCCGCACCGGCATCGTCGGCATGATCCGCGGCGCCCTGGCGGCCTGAACCAGCCGGCGTTCGCCAGACCAGAATTTTTCGCGACAGACCAAACCAACGTCCGCCACAGCGCTCTTGCAGCCCGATGGATGCCCTTGCGGCAGGACGACCAACCAAGGACGAATACCATGAAGGTTTATTACGACGCCGATTGCGATCTGAACCTGATCACCGGCAAGAAGATCGCCATCCTCGGTTATGGCAGCCAGGGCCACGCGCATGCGCAGAACTTGCGCGATTCGGGCATCAAGGAAGTGGCCATCGCGCTGCGTCCGGGCTCGGCCAGCGCCGCCAAGGCCGAAGCGGCCGGCTTCAAGGTCCTGCCCAACGCCGAAGCCGCCGCCTGGGCCGACGTGCTCATGATCCTGGCGCCCGACGAGCACCAGGCCGCGATCTATGCCGACGACATCCATGCCAACCTGCGCCCCGGCGCGGCGCTGGCCTTTGCCCACGGTCTCAACGTGCATTTCGGCCTGATCGAACCGCGCGCCGACGTGGACGTGATCATGGTCGCCCCCAAGGGCCCCGGCCACACCGTGCGGGGTGAATACGTCAAGGGCGGCGGCGTGCCCTGCCTCGTCGCGATCCACCAGGACGCGACCGGCAATGCACACGATATCGCGCTGGCCTATGCTTCGGGCGTGGGCGGTGGCCGTTCGGGCATCATCGAAACCAACTTCAAGGAAGAATGCGAAACCGACCTGTTCGGCGAGCAGGCCGTGCTGTGCGGCGGCGTGACCCACCTGATCCAGGCGGGTTTCGAAACCCTGGTCGAAGCCGGCTATGCCCCGGAAATGGCCTATTTCGAATGCCTCCACGAAACCAAGCTGATTGTCGATCTGCTCTATGAAGGCGGCATCGCCAACATGCGCTACTCGATCTCGAACACCGCCGAATACGGCGACATCGTGACCGGTCCGCGCATCATCACCGCTGAAACCAAGGCGGAAATGAAGCGCGTTCTAGCCGACATCCAGTCGGGCCGCTTCGTCAAGAACTTCGTGCTCGACAACCGCGCCGGCCAGCCCGAACTCAAGGCTGCGCGCAAGGCCGCTGCCGCGCACCCGATCGAAAAGACCGGTGCCCAACTGCGCGCGATGATGCCCTGGATCGGCGCCAACAAGCTGGTCGACCAGACCAAGAACTGATCCCCAGAACGCCTGCCGCCCCGCTGCCTGCGCAGCGGGGCGCATGTCGTCCGGCAAAGGGCCGGCCCGCACCCGGGCCGGCCCTTTGCCGTTTGTATCAGGCCTCTACGGATGTATGCGCAGGCTCGACAAACGGCATGGCCAACGGCCAGAAAGCAATTATAGCCATTTTGGACCTACCGGTTCGAAATTGCCGCCTTTGCCCTGTCCCACCACGTGTCCCGCGTGACCAGATTCGAGTTGCCGATGCTTTCGCTGCGACATCTTGCCACGGCCTGCGCCGGTTTCTGCCTGCTGGCGGCGTGCGGCGCCAAGGTGCCCAAGCCGGGTTCCTCGGCCGAGGCCAGCACCGCCACGCCGCTCGCCGAGGGCAGCGACGCTATCGATGCCGAAAGCCTTCCCGCGATCAATTGCGGCGAAGGGCGTCTGGCCGCCCTGATGCACCAGCCGGAGAACGATGAGACCCACGCCGCCGTGATCGCGGCCGTCGGCCACCGCCACATCCGCTGGGTGCATCCCGGCGACGCCGTGACGATGGATTACCAACCCGGCCGCCTCAATGTGATCGTCGACGAGCACGGCCAGATTGCGGCCACGCGCTGCGGCTGAGGCAATCGCGCGTGGGGTTGGTCTATCCGCCTCGCCCAGCGCGCACGCGTCCTGTTCGCGCATGCCGGCCCAGCCATGAGCTTTGCTCGCTTGCCACAGGCGCAGCCCTTTGGCATCCCATGCCCTGGGCGCCGTGCCCTGCTGCGAAACGGCAGCGCCCATGGGAGACTTCACATGATCACCGTTCGTACCGCGTTCACGCTGGCAGCGCCGCTGGCCCTTGCCCTGGCGGCCACGCCGATGATTGCCCAGGCCCCGGCCCTGCCCGGCCAGCCCGACAAGGCCCGTGTCACTGCCGGCAGCTATGCCGCCGATCCCAACCACTCGCTGGTGGCCTGGAGTGTCAATCACCTGGGCTTCAATGACTATTTCGGCCTGTTCGGCAGCGTGACCGGCACGCTGACGCTCGACCCGGCCAATCCTTCTGCCGCCAAGGTGACGGCCACGATCCCCGTCAGCAAGGTGATCACGGCCAGCGCCGGCCTTACTGCCCACCTGCTGCGCCCCGGCGCCGACGGCAAGAAGCCCGATTTCTTCGGCCCCGCCCCGGCCGATGCCACGTTCACCTCGACCAGCGTGACACCTGGCGCCGATGGCACCAGCGCCACTGTCGCCGGCAACCTCACGCTCAATGGCGTGACCAAGCCGGTGTCGATCCCCGCGCATTTCATCGGCGCGGGCAAGAACATCATGTCGGGCAAGGAAACCGTGGGTTTTGAAGGCGCAACCACGATCAAGCGCTCCGACTTTGGCGTGAACGGCGTACTGCCGTTCGTGTCGGACGAGGTGAAGCTGAACATCACGATCGCGTTCGAAAAGACCGCCTGATCCGCCCAGCGCAGAACCGAACCCCGCATCGGCCCGGCCGGTGCGGGGTTTGTCTTGGCCGGACATTTCATCTGGACAAGGCGGCCGCAAACCACCATAGGCATGCCCCATGATCGCCGCGCTGAACCTTACCCTGCGACTTACACGCCCTTGGGCGTGAGCTGACGCGTCGGTTTCGCGGCGCGCACGGCGCCCAAGGGTCATCCCTTCACACCAGACGCATCATTCCCAAATCCAAGGTTCAGCCATCATGGCCATGCTGAAGAATCCCGGCATCAAGTACCGTCCGTTCCCGCAGGTTGATCTGCCCGATCGCCTGTGGCCCTCGCGCACCATCACCCAGGCGCCGCGCTGGCTTTCCACCGACATGCGCGATGGCAACCAGTCGCTGATCGATCCGATGGACGCCGACAAGAAGGCACGCTTCTTCGATCTGCTGTGCAAGGTTGGCATCAAGGAAATCGAAGTCGGCTTTCCCAGCGCCGGGGCGACCGAATATGATTTCATCCGCGCGCTGGTCGATGAAGGCCGCATTCCCGAAGACGTCGTCGTCCAGGTGCTGACGCAATCGCGCGAGGACCTGATCAAGACCTCGTTCGAAAGCCTTGCTGGCGCGAGGAAGGCCATCGTCCACGTCTACAACGCCGTTTCGCCGCTGTGGCGCACAGTGGTGTTCGGCATGGAAAAGAGCGAAATCCGCGAGATCGCCCGCCGCGGCGCCACGTTCCTGCGCGACCAGGCCGCCCGTTTCCCGCAGACCGACTGGCATTTCCAGTACAGCCCGGAAACCTTCTCCACCGCCGAACTCGATTTCAGCATCGAATGCTGCGAAGCGGTGATGGACGTGCTGCAACCCACGGTGGAAAAGCCGATCATCCTCAACCTGCCGGCCACGGTGGAAGCGGCAACGCCCAACATCTATGCCGACCAGATCGAGTATTTCTGCCGCAACCTGCCCGGCCGCGACCGCGCGGTGATCAGCCTGCACACCCATAACGACCGTGGCACCGGCGTGGCCGCGGCGGAACTGGGCCTGATGGCCGGCGCAGACCGCGTCGAAGGCTGCCTGTTCGGCAATGGCGAGCGCACCGGCAACTGCTGCCTGGTGACCGTGGGCCTCAATCTCTACACGCAAGGCGTAGACCCGGAACTGGACTTCTCGGACATCGACGAAGTGATCCAGACCGTGGAATACTGCAACCAGCTGCCCGTGCACCCGCGCCATCCCTATGGCGGCGAACTGGTTTTCACGGCCTTTTCCGGCAGCCACCAGGACGCCATCAAGAAGGGCTTCGCCGCGCAGGAACAGCGCAACGACGAACTCTGGGCCGTACCCTACCTGCCGATCGACCCGGCAGACCTGGGCCGCAGCTATGAAGCGGTGATCCGCGTCAATTCGCAAAGCGGCAAGGGCGGGTTTGCCTGGGTGCTGGAGCAGGACCAGGGCCTGAAACTGCCCAAGAAGATGCAGGCGCACTTCTCGCGCCATGTGCAGGAACTGGCCGACGAACTGGGGCGCGAACTGCAGGCCGGCGATATCTGGGGCGTGTTCCGCAAGGTCTATCGCCTGGATGCACCGCAGCACTTCCAGCTGGTCGATTATGACGAGCAGCGCGGCACCGATGGCACCCGCGTGTTTGCCGGCAAGATCGAGATCGACGGCCAGGTGCAATCCGTCAGCGGGCGCGGCAACGGCCTGATCTCGTCGGTGGTGGCCACGCTCAACGATGGCTTCGGCGTGGGCCTGGAAGTGCGCGACTATTCCGAACACGCCATGGGCAGCGGCACCAATGCGCGCGCCGCAGCCTATGTCGAATGCGTGCTGGCCGATGGCCGCGTGGTGTGGGGCGTGGGGATCGACGAAGACGTCGCCACCGCCAGCGTGCGCGCCATCCTTTCGGCGGCCAACGCCGGGCGCTGAACGGCCAACCACTTCAATCGCATAGGGCGCCCCGGAAGGTCTGCTTCCGGGGCGTTTTGCTTATGCTTCGGTTTCGGCCCAGAGCATGTCGGCCATCGCGTCCAGATGGCTGAAATCGGCCGCAGGATCACGCGAGTTGAGCGGCATGCCGCCCCAGCGCCGCGGATCGAGCAGGCGCCGGCGCAAGGCGCGCTGCAACAGGTCGATCCGCATCAGCGCCTCGTGATCGGCGGCCATATCGTTGCCGGCGCGGCGCTTTTGCCAGCCGGCCTCGATCTGGCCAATGCGTTCGAGCACGAGTTGGTTGTATTGCCGGTGCGGCCCGCGATGCAGCGGCATGAACACGCGCCGTGCCGCCGCTTCGGTCGCCGGCAGCAGCAGGCCGTTGCGGCGGAAATCGTGAAAGCCCACGCTGGCCTCGCCCAGGCGGGCCAGCATCGTGTGCAGCGCGGGACGGCTGAGGATTTGGCGCGGCAGGATATGGTGCCGCTGCATGTGCGCCTGGTATCCTGGCGATCCGGCCACGTTAACGGAATAGAAGGGAATCGTGGTGCGCGCCGCCTGGCGCAGCTTTTGGGACGAATCAGGAACATTTTTCGTCAGGCCCATCGTACCGAAATATTACCGCTTTCATCCGTTTCTATCCAGAGCGCACCAATGCCAGGCAAAGTGATCGTCTGGGCCTGGGTGATCCGCCCATGGGCCACCAGCCAATCGATCAGGCGCACGGCAGCGCGCGCGTGGCTTTCGTTGGGCCGGCCGCCCTGCGTGTGCAGTTCAAATTCCTGGCCGGTGAAGAATCGCAAGCCACTGCTCGTCACGCTCTCGGCTCCGCGCTTCAGTCCGGCCAGCGCCAGCGCCGGAAACGGCCCGCCGTCGAGCCAGGGTTGCACGGCATCCACGAACCAGCGTGGCGAAACGAGGTTGCCCGCAGGCACCCAGCCGATCGCCACCAAGCCCGGCAACGTGGCCAGCGCCAAGAGCAGGCTGGCGGCCACCTGAACCACGGGAAGCAGATTTTCCGCGCCCGCCAGATGCGGTCCTGGCGCCAGCGACAAGGCTTCGCACGCGGCCACGTCAAGCCCTGCAGGCAGCCCAACGCGGGATGCGGCAACGGGTGGGGGATTGCCGCCATCAGGGGATAAACCGCTGAGATCGAACGTTAAACCGTCGCGCAGCAATTCCACCCATCCCGCCGAGCCGGCCGGGCGATGGCTTACCGCAAAAGCATGATCGGCCTGCGCCAGCCGGGCCAGGGCATCGGCATCGGGACGTGCGCCCGGGGCGAACAACAGCGTCGCCATCGCGCGCCCCCCTGCACTGTCCTTACCATTGCCCACCGCACACGCTCCTGTCTTCGGGCCAACCACCGCACCGCAATCCATTGCGGCTACTTAGAGTGCCTGCGCTCAAGAAGGTCGAAATATCGTCAACATCTGGCGGCGCCACGATCAAAAGGCACCCATTTCCAAGCCATTTGATAACAACTGTCCCAATTCGCGACATTTTTGCAATGCAATATGTGGCAGCGTCTTGGCGGCCAAGATCGAATCGGGCCGATCTGCACCCGTAAGGATGATGCAGGGCGGGGCAACACGGCGCAGCCGCCAGCCGGTGACGATTCTGTCGAGCTGGGCCTGCGCCCCCTGCCCCGCCGTGCCGGCGGCGATGGCACTGGCATAGGCGCGCCCCTCCAGCCGGCCCAGCAAGGGATAATAGCAGCGATCGAAAAACGCCTTCATCTCCCCGGTCAGCCCGCCCAGGTTCTCGGGGCAGATGAACAGGAAGCCTTGCGCCGCCAGGCAATCTTCGGGCGTGGTGGCTTCGGCACGCAGCAGGCGCACGGCAATCGCCGCGCCTGCAGCGCCCTGCGCGGCCGCTTCGGCCATGGCCTGTGCCGCGCCCGTGCGGCTGTGCCAGATAATCGCCAACATGCCCCGATCCTTAATCCCGCGCCTGCCCGCCAAGCCCCCGGCCACCTCAGCAAACGCGCCCGACAAATTCGTGTCAAATCGGATATGAACGGCGCGTGGCCGATGCGGTTTCCACGGTGTTGGCGGCATCGGGCCGATTTGCCCCTGCCGCGCTGATCGGCTACCGCGCAGGGATGATCCCCGTCACTGCGATTACCCATTCCCTTTCCGGCCTCGCCTGGCGTTGGCGCGGCGGCAACATGGACCTTTCGGGCCGCTTCGGCCGCGCCGGTTCAGGCGACGATGGCCTGAGCAACGACCTGGTCGATCAACTGCTGCTCTCGCGCGGGGTGCCCCATGACGATCTGGAGCGGCACCGCCGCCCCACCTTGCGCGATTTCCTGCCCGATCCTTCGGTGTTTCGCGACATGGATGTGGCCGCCCGCCGCCTGGCGGACGCCGTGGTGCGGGCCGAGCGCATCACCGTCTATGGCGATTACGACGTCGATGGCGCCACCAGCGCCGCGCTGCTGCTGCGCCTGCTCCGCGCCTTGGGGGTGGAAGGTCAGGCCTATATCCCCGATCGCCTGCTCGAAGGCTATGGCCCGTCGGGCGAGGCGCTGGTGCGGCTGGGCCGCGAAGGCAGCCAGCTGATCGTCACGGTCGATTGCGGCGCGATGGCCCACGATGCACTGGGCCAGGCCCAGGCCGCCGGGATCGACGTGATCGTGGTGGACCATCACAAGT
Organism: Novosphingobium rhizosphaerae; assembly: GCF_050920675.1. Taxonomy (NCBI): domain Bacteria; kingdom Pseudomonadati; phylum Pseudomonadota; class Alphaproteobacteria; order Sphingomonadales; family Sphingomonadaceae; genus Novosphingobium; species Novosphingobium rhizosphaerae. Next base: position 2,462,977 of record NZ_CP137861.1, on the reverse strand, counting down.
GCGCGGCCGAACTGCCGCCCGCCGTGGCCCTGGTCAATCCCAATCGCCTGGACGAGGAAGACGAAGCCGCCGCCCATGGCCATCTCGCGGCAGTCGGCGTCGCGTTTCTCCTTGCCGTGGCCACGGTCCGCGTGCTGCGGGTCCGCGGCTGGTTCGAAAGCCGGCCGACGCCCGATCTCATGACGCTGCTCGATCTGGTGGCGCTGGGCACCGTGGCCGACGTGGCGCAGTTGAAAGGCCTCAACCGCGCGCTGGTGGCACAGGGGCTTAAAGTCATGGCCAAGCGCGCCAACATCGGCCTGTCCGCGCTGATCGATGCCAGCCGCATCGCCCGCGCGCCCACGGCCAGCGACCTGGGCTTTGCGCTGGGCCCGCGCATCAACGCCGCCGGGCGCATCGGCGATTCCTCGCTGGGCGTGCGGCTGCTTACCACGCAAGACCCGGACGAAGCCAAGGACATCGCCACCCGCCTGTCTGCGCTGAACGACGAACGCCGCGCGATCGAGCAGGCGGTGCAGGAAGCCGCCGAAGCACAAGTGGAAGCGCAGCACAACCGTGCGGTGGTCGTGGTGTCGGGCCTGGGTTGGCACCCCGGCGTGATCGGGATCGTGGCCGGGCGCATCAAGGAAAAGACCGGCAAGCCCACGCTGGTCATCGCGCTGGACGATGGCGAGCAGGCCGAGGTGGACGGCGCCGGCATGGGCAAGGGCTCGGGCCGGTCCATTCCCGGCGTCGACCTGGGTGCCGCGATCATTGCCGCGCGCGAAGCTGGGTTGCTGGTCAAGGGCGGCGGCCATGCCATGGCCTGCGGCCTGACCATTGCGCACGATCGCGTCGAACCGCTGGCACAGTGGCTGGACGAGCGCCTGGGGCGCGATGTCGCCAACGCCCGCGCCGCGCAAAGCCTTGCGCTCGATCTCTCGCTAAGCCCCGGTGGCCTCACCCCCAGCCTGGTCGAAACGCTGGAGGGCGCCGGCCCCTATGGCGTGGGTTGGCCCGGCCCGCGCGTGGCGGTGGGGCCGGTGCGGCTGGTCAAATGCGATCTGGTGGGCAACGATCACGTGCGCGCAATCGTGGCGGGCGCCGATGGCCGCTCGTTCAAGGCCATGGCCTTTCGCGCCGCGCAAACTGAGTTGGGCCAGACCCTGCTGCATGGCTGCAAGGGGCGCCAGCTGTGGCTTGCCGGGCGGGTCCGGCTGGATGACTGGGGCAGCCGCCCGGCGGCCGAACTCCACATCGAAGACGCCGCTTTTGCCGATTGAATTTTCAGGCCCGATTTTTTTGGCGGGATTTTTTGGATCGCCGGGTTGACGCACCGCGCCCAGCCTAATAGAGGCGCGGACCTGCCCAGCGGCGCAAGCCCGGCGGCCCCTTCGTCTAGCGGTCAGGACGCGGCCCTTTCACGGCTGAAACACGGGTTCGATTCCCGTAGGGGTCACCATCATTGCACGCTGCCGGACGGCCCCTTCGTCTAGCGGTCAGGACGCGGCCCTTTCACGGCTGAAACACGGGTTCGATTCCCGTAGGGGTCACCATTCCCGCCTTCCCCAAGGTGTGGATTGCCGGCAACGCTACAATGCGCGATGCAGCCTATGGCACGCCTTTTCATGCAAAGGCCCCTTCGTCTAGCGGTCAGGACGCGGCCCTTTCACGGCTGAAACACGGGTTCGATTCCCGTAGGGGTCACCATGACGGCCGGTTGCCGCAGCACCGTTTGCAATCATGGTCCTGCGCCAAAGCGCCAGCCCCGATCACATTCCATTTTGGCACATCAGCGGGCGCGTCCCGGCGGCAACGCCTTGCCCGATGGCACCCCGTTGGCGCTCAATGCACCTGCGAGGATTGCATGGTTGCGGGGATGCCGGCGATGCCTTCCACCACGCGTGGGCCGGCCAGTTCCTTGCGCATGAGGTCGAGCACCATCGACAGGTGCGCAGCCGCCAGAGAGGCGCCCTGGCGATCCAGCACGGCCAGCGAGCCTTCGAGCATGCCGATCAGGTCGGCCAGAACGGCCTTGTCGGCGCCGGTGCGATCCGAGGGTTTCATGCTAACGTCCTTCCACTCCATGGCGCCGATCGGTTCATGCCGAACGCTGCATCCTCGTTGGGCCGTCCTGCGCACCCCACCGCCCTTGCGCATGCCATTGCCCCGTGCCTGCTTGCGGGCGAGCCATGAAGGGAATGTTCGACCTTGCCCCCCGTTTACGCGCCCCGGCGGCGCCCGGCCACGTCTTTCCCCGCAGCTTTGGCGGTATCGGCTGCAACCAGCGCATGTGCCAAAATGGCCAAGACAGCGGACTTCGGCAAAGCAAAACAATCTTTTATCCCGGCCAGATTTGCGCGATCAATGTGCCCGGCATAACCGGTCCCGCCGAAACGGAAGCAAAAGCTGGCGCGCCGCCCGGCCTTTGCGCCCACGCGCCTCTTCTGTGGACCGCAAGTGTGACAGCACCCACGCAGGCTTGCCGCCACCCCCTGCCCTCGCCTAACAGGTGGGCCATCTTCGTTTTCCTGCGAAAGTGACGTACCCCCATGAAAGGTCTGGCCCTGCCCTGGACAAGCGTGGCCATCGCGCTGGCGGCTGCGCTTGCCATGCCCTTTGCCGGCGCCAGCCTGTGGCTGGCCTTTGCAGTGCTGGTCGTGTGGCTTGCCTCGCTCTGGCTTGCCAGTCCCGAGCCCGAGATCGTCCAGGTCCGGCCCGAGGAAGGCAGCGTTTCGCGCCAGGCGATGGTCGCGCTGGTCGAACCGTTCAGCGTGCCCGTGCTGATGCTCGATCGCCAGCGCATCGCATCGGCCAATGCCGCCGCGCGCGAGGCGCTGGGCCCGCACATCGTGGGCCAGGATGCGCGCGTGGCGCTGCGCCATCCCGAAGCGATCACCCTGCTCGACAAGCCCGAGGGAACCGCGCTGGTTCGCGGGCTGACTGGCGCACGCAGCATCTGGCAGGTCAGCCGCGTGGCGATCGACGAACGGTTTTCGCTGATCGAGCTGGTCAACCGCACCGCCGAGGCCGACATCAGCCGCGCCCACACCGATTTCGTCGCCAATGCCAGCCACGAATTGCGCACGCCGCTCGCCTCGATCATCGGCTATGTCGAAACCCTGGCCGATCCCGATGCGCGCATCGATCCGGCCACTTCGGCCAAGTTCCACGCCACCGTCCTGCGCGAGGCCAAGCGGCTGCAGACGCTGGTGGAAGACCTCATGTCACTTTCACGGATCGAGGCGGAAAAGCACGAATTCCCGCGCGAGAAGATCGACCTGGGGCAAATGGCCCAGACGATCGCCAGCGAAGTGGGCTTTACCGTGGGCGACGAGCGGATCGTGGCCGAAACCGACAGCGGCCTGGTCTGCGGCGACCGCCAGCAACTGGACCAGTTGATCCGCAACCTGATCGACAACGCCTTCAAGTATGGCGATGCGCAGGCACCGGTGCGCGTGCGCGTGCGCCGCGAGGGCAGCGATGTCGTGCTCGAAGTGGCCGACCGCGGCGAAGGCATCCACCCCGATCACCTGCCTTACCTCACGCGGCGGTTCTACCGTTCCGATCCGGGGCGCAGCCGCGCGGCGGGCGGTACCGGGCTTGGCCTTGCGATCGTGAAGCACATCGTCGAACGCCATCGTGGCAAGCTCGATATCGCCAGCACCCTGGGCGAAGGCACCACCGTAACCGTCCATCTGCCGCTGGTGGATCTCGCTACCGAAGAGGCCGCGGCACAGGGCTGACCGGCGCTTTTCCGGGGGCTTGGCGGTTTTGTCACAATCGCTTCGGGAATTGTCATAAACCTGTCACACGCCGGTCGCATTGGCGCAGCATCCACCGGGACACATCCAGGCCACCAAGAACGGCAGGCCACGGGGAATGGAAGGTATTGCCATGGTCACGTTTCGCACTCTTGCTCTTTCGACGGCCGCGCTGGGTTCGTTTGCCCTGGCCGGTTGCGGCGGCGCCGACTCCGGCAGCCGCGACCAGGTCCGCGCGGTCGGCTCGTCGACCGTCTATCCCTTTGCCAAGGCCGTGGCCGAGCAGCTCGCCAAGAGCGACCCGTCGATCAAGTCGCCGATCATCGAATCGACCGGCACGGGCGCGGGCATGAAGCTGTTCTGCGCTGGCGTCGGCCCGCAGCACCCCGATATCGAAGATGCCTCGCGTCGCATGAAGAAGTCGGAATTCGACGAATGCGTGGCCAATGGCGTCAAGGACATCGCCGAAATCCAGGTGGGCCTGGATGGCGTGGCCTTTGCCGAAGCCAAGGGCGGCGCCAGCCTCGCCCTGACGCCCGAAGACATCTACAAGGCGCTGGCCAAGAATCCCTATGGCAAGCCCAACACCGCCAAGACCTGGCACGACGTGAACCCGTCGCTGCCCGCCGATCCGATCCTGGTCTATGGCCCGCCCTCCACCTCGGGCACGCGCGACGCGCTCAAGGAACTGATCCTGGCCAAGGGCTGCGATGCCAATGCCGAGATGAAGGCGCTCAAGGACAGCGACAAGAAGAAGCATGACGATGTCTGCACCCAGGTGCGTGAAGACGGCGTCTATGTGGATGCCGGCGAAAACGACAACCTCATCGTGCAGAAGATCGAAGCCAATCCCAAGGCGATCGGCATCTTCGGCTTCTCTTATGTCGAAGAGAACGCCGATCGCATCAAGGGCCTGACGATGAGCGGCATCACGCCGACCTACCAGACCATTTCCGATTTCAGCTATCCCGGTGCGCGCCCGCTCTACATCTATGTGAAGAAAGCGCATTTGAAGGCTATCCCGGGTCTTCAGGCCTATGTCACGCAATGGTCAAAGCTGTGGGGCAAGGATGGCACTCTGGCCAAGCTCGGCATGGTGGTTGCACCCGATGCCATCCTGGCTGAAAGCGCCAAGGCCGTGACCACGATGCCGTCGCTCGACGGTTCGCAGCTCAAGTAAGAAAGGACGGGTAAGCCCAGTCATGTCGCCAGCCATTCTTCTCCTGCTCGCCTTCGGGCTGGGCCTTGTCGGCTGGCTGGCGGCCCGCTCGCGTGCCTGGGCATTCCGCCGCGCAGCGCCGCACGCGCGGCTGCATTCGTTGCCCGGTTTCCATGCCTGGTACGTGGCGCTGTGGATCGCAGTGCCGGCGCTGGTATTTGCAGTGGTCTGGAACGCGGTCAGCCCGGCGCTGATCACGGCGCACGTGCTGGCCGATCCGGCCGCCGCCGCCCTGCCCGGCTTCGGCTTTGAACGCGAAGCCATGCTGGCGCAGGCGCGCGCCGTGGCCGAAGGCAAGGCCTATGGCGTGTTCATGCCCGAAGCCGAAGGGTTGATCGCGCCTTATCGCGTGGCGCTTACCCGCTATGAATCGATCGGCCTGGTCGTCACCATCCTGGTGGCGCTGGCCGGCGGGGCCTTTGCCTTCCTGCGATTGAAGCCCGATTTCACCGCGCGCACGCGGGTGGAGCGCGCGGTGATGGGCCTGCTGCTGATCGCCTCGCTGGTGGCGATCCTCACCACGGCCGGCATCATCGTCAGCCTGGTGTTCGAAACCGTGCGCTTCTTCGGCATGGTCTCGCCCATCGATTTCCTGTTCGGCACCCACTGGGCGCCCGATCCGATGAGCACGGGCGCGGTCGATGGCAAGCAGTTCGGCGCGATTCCGCTGTTCTGGGGCACGATCTATATCGGCGCGATCATCGCCATGCTTGTGGCCATTCCGCTTGGCCTGATGAGCGCGATCTTCCTCACCCAATATGCCTCCTCCACGGTGCGCAAGGTGATGAAGCCGCTGCTCGAAATCCTCGCGGGCGTGCCCACCGTGGTCTATGGCTATTTTGCCGCGCTCACCGTGGCACCCGCCGTGCGCGATTTTGCCCAGGGGATCGGCATTTCCAGCGCCTCGACCGAAAGCGCGGTGGCCGCCGGCCTGGTCATGGGCGTGATGATCATTCCCTTCGTCTCCTCCATGGCCGACGATTCCATCGCCGCCGTGCCGGATTCGCTGCGCGACGGCAGCCTGGCGATGGGCGCCACGCGCGCCGAAACCATCCGCAAGGTGCTGGTGCCCGCCGCGCTGCCGGGTATCGTTGCGGGCATCATGCTGGCGGTCAGCCGCGCGATCGGCGAAACCATGATCGTGGTCATGGCCGCCGGGGCCTCGGCCAATCTCACCGCCAATCCGTTCCAGTCGATGACCACGGTGACGTTCCAGATCGTCGCCATGCTTACCGGCGAAGGCAGCTTCGACCATCCTGCCACGCTTTCGGCCTTTGCCCTGGGCATGGTGCTGTTCCTTGTCACCCTGGCGCTCAACTTCATCGCCCTGCGCGTGGTGAAGCGCTATCGCGAAGCCTATGAGTGAGCCGACCATGGACACGCTGACCTCTTCTTCCGATACGCTGGCCGCGCAGCGCCGCGCGCGCATGGCGGCACGCCTGGGCAAGCGCCACGCTGGCGACCGGCTGTTCAAGCTGGCCGGCCTTGCCGCCGTGGCCTTTTCCGCGCTGGTGCTCGCATTCCTGCTGGTGTCGATGGCATCGAGCGGCCTGGCCGGTTTCCAGCGCAGCGAACTGCGCTTTGACCTGCCGCTGCGCGGCCAGCTTTCGATCGATCGCGATCGGCTGGCCCAGCCCGATCCGGCCAGCGCGCTCGAACTGGCGGGCCTGCCCGCCCTGGTCGATGCAGCCGCCGAAAAGGGCCTGGGCCAGGGCGGCGCCGCGCTGCTTTCCGATGGCGCCTGGCGCGAAGTGGCCACGCGCCTGGCGGCAAAGCCGGCGCTGCTCGATGAAGCCAGCATTGCCGTCTCGCTTCCCGCTTCCGACGGCCTTGCCTCCGCCCAGCGTGGCGACGGCCAGGAATCGCTGCGTCCCGTAGCGCAGCATCTGGTGGACCAGGGCAAGCTGGTGCGCGCATTCGATTGGGGTTTCCTGGCCCGGTCCGATGCCACCAGCCCGCAGGCCGTGGGCATCTGGGGCGCGCTCAAGGGCTCGATCATGACCATGCTGGTCACGCTGGTGCTGGCATTTCCGGTCGGCGTGCTCGCCGCGCTCTATCTGGAAGAATATGCCGCGCGCAACCGCTGGACCGAATTGATCGAAATCTCGATCAACAACCTGGCGGCCGTGCCTTCGATCATCTTCGGCCTGCTTGGCCTGGCAGTGTTCCTGGCGCTGTTCCCGCACTATCGCTCCGCCCCGCTGATCGGGGGCATGACGCTGGCGCTGATGACCATGCCGGTCATCGTGATTTCCGGCCGCAACGCCATCAAGGCGGTGCCGCCCTCGATCCGCGACGCTGCGCTGGCCATGGGTGCCAGCCCGGTGCAGGTGGTGTTCCACCATGTGCTGCCGCTGGCCCTGCCCGGCATCCTCACGGGCACGATCATCGGCATGGCGCGCGCGCTGGGCGAAACCGCGCCGCTGCTGATGATCGGCATGCGCGCCTTCGTCGCCTCGCCGCCGGGCGATCTCACTTCGCCTTCCACGGTCCTGCCGGTGCAGATCTTCCTGTGGTCCGACGAAATCGACCGCGGCTTCATCCAGCGCACCAGCGCTGCGATCGTGGTGCTGCTGATCTTCCTTCTGCTCATGAACGGTCTTGCCATCTACTTGCGCAACCGCTTCGAGAAACGGTGGTAACATGAACGCCCCCCTTCCCCTGACCGATGCCACGACCGAACCGACCGGCGAAACCGCGCCCATCGTCAACGCCCTGCCCGACGATGGCCCGGCCAAGATCAGCGCGCGCAATGTCAGCGTATTCTATGGCGCCAAGCGCGCGATCGACAGCGTCTCGATCGATGTGCCCAACGACTATGTGACGGCCTTCATCGGCCCCTCGGGCTGCGGCAAGTCCACGTTCCTGCGTTCGCTGAACCGGATGAACGACACCATTGCCCACGCCCGCGTCGAAGGGGAAATCCTGCTCGACGGGCAGGACATCTACCGCTCGGGCATGGACGTGGTGCAGTTGCGTGCGCGCGTCGGGATGGTCTTCCAAAAGCCCAACCCGTTCCCCAAGTCGATCTATGAAAACATCGCCTATGGCCCGCGCATCCACGGATTGACGACCAGCAAGAGCGAGCTTGACGGCATTGTCGAGACCTCGCTCCAGCGCGCCGGCCTGTGGGAAGAAGTCAAGGATCGCCTGGCCGACAGCGGCACCGCGCTTTCGGGCGGGCAGCAGCAGCGGCTGTGCATCGCCCGCGCCATCGCGGTCGATCCCGAGGTGATCCTGATGGACGAGCCGTGCTCCGCGCTCGATCCCATCGCCACCGCGCGTATCGAGGAACTGATCGACGAATTGCGCGGCCGCTATGCCATCGTGATCGTCACCCACTCCATGCAGCAGGCCGCCCGCGTCTCGCAGCGCACCGCGTTCTTCCATATGGGCAAGATCGTGGAATATGGCACCACCTCGGATATCTTCACCAATCCGCGGCAAGAGCGCACCAAGGACTATATCACCGGCCGTTACGGGTAAGGGAACGAGACGTGGCTGAACATACCGTCAAGGCATTCGACGAAGACATCACCCGCCTGCGCGGCCTGGTGGCGGAAATGGGCGGCCTGGCCGAACTTTCCATTACCGAGGCGATGGACGCCCTGGTCGGCGGCAACGAAGACCTCGCCGCCAGCGTGATCGCGCGCGACAAGCGCATCGACCAGCTGGAGGGCGAAGTCGATCGCCTCGCCATCCGCGTCCTCGCGCTGCGCGCGCCGATGGCCGACGACTTGCGCGAAGTGATCGCCGCGCTGAAAATCGCCGGCGTGATCGAGCGCATCGGCGATTATGCCAAGAACATCGCCAAGCGGGTGGGCCACATCGAAGGGCGCAAGCGCTTCGAACCGCTCACCCTGCTGCCGATCATGAACGAGCTGGCCAGCGACATGGTCCACGACGTGCTGACGGCCTATGCCGCGCGCGATGCCGTGGCCGCGGCCGAGATCGTGCGCCGCGATGCCAAGGTGGACGCGATCTATGACAGCGTGTTCCGCAACTTCGTGTCGTACATGGTGGAAAACCCCGCCACGATCAGCAGCGTGGCGCAGCTCATGTTCGTGGCCCGCAATATCGAGCGGATCGGTGACCAGGCCACCAATATCGCCGAAATCGTGCACTATGCCGCCACCGGCACTTATCTGCCCGAACGGGAAGACGTGATTCCGCCCGCGTAATCCACCGGGGGGACAACATTCCCGCCGGTTTCGTCATGGCCGCGTAACATTTGTCGTGCTTTCGCAAGGTTACGGTCAAGGTCCACTACCGGAGGTTCTGCGTGTCTGCCCCCAAGCTGCTTCTCGTCGAAGACGATACCGCGCTGGCCGAACTGGTCGAATACCGCTTTCGCGGCGAAGGCTATGACGTGCGCAGCACCGACGACGGTGACGAGGCCTTGCTGCTCGCGGCCGAGGATACGCCCGATCTCGTCCTGCTCGATTGGATGATCGGTGGCACCAGCGGGATAGAGGTGTGCCGCCGCCTGCGCCGCAACAAGGCCACCGCGCATGTGCCGATCATCATGCTGACCGCGCGCAGCGACGAGGACGATCGCGTGCGCGGCCTGGAAACCGGGGCGGACGATTATGTCACCAAGCCGTTTTCTCCCCGCGAACTGATTGCCCGCGTTGGCGCCGTGCTGCGCCGCGTGCGCCCGGCGCTGGCCGGCGAAACCATTACCGTCGGGGACATGAGCCTCGATCCTACCGCCCACCGCGTGACGCGGCGCGGGCAGTCGATCAAGATCGGCCCCACCGAATTTCGCCTGCTCAAGCATTTCATGGAGCATCCCGGCCGCGTCTTCTCGCGCGGGCAACTGCTCGATGCCGTGTGGGGCAGCGGCAGCGACATCGAACTGCGCACCGTGGACGTCCACATCCGCCGCCTGCGCCAGGCGATCGCCGTCCCCGGCGCCGCCGACCCCGTGCGCACCGTGCGCTCGGCCGGCTACGCGCTGGAAGGCGTGTAAAGCAAAGATCCTCCCCATCGGGAGGTCGCAGCCCGCAGCGGGCAGCGGCCTCCCCTCAAGCCAAGGCTGGCACCTGGTGCGCCAGGAATTGCAGGCACCGCCGCAAGCGCGGGGTGCGGCCCTGGCGCGGCTCGAACAGGGCAACCACGGGCAGCGCGGGCAGTTCCACTTCGGGCAACACCACTTCAAGCGCGCCGCTTTCCAGGTCTTCGGCCACTTCCCACAGCGAATGCAGGGCTATCCCGGCCCCGTCCAGCGCCCATGCCCGCGCCACGTCGGCATCGTTGGTGGCCAGGCCCGCTGGCAGCGCCAGGCTTTCAGGCAGCCCTTCGCGCAACACGGCGCCCGCTTCGTCCAGCACCACCACGTGATCGTGCCGGGCCAGGTCTTCCACCACGCGCGGCCGCCCGCGCCGCTCCAGATAAGACGGCGCCGCACACAACAAGCGCGGGTTGCTGCCCAGGCGGCGGCAGATCAGCGATGACAGCGGCGGCGTGGCAAAGCTGATCACCAGGTCGTGGCCGCTTTCCACCGGATTGCTCAGCGCGGGTACGCTGTCGAGATGCACGGTCACGTCCGGATGGGCCTTGGCAAAGCGCTGCAGCAGGTCACCCAGGCGGCGGCGGCCGAACGCCAGCGTGGTTGCCACCTTCAATGTACCGGCCGGCCCGAAGGCCCGCGTGCGCACCACGGTTTCAGCGCGCTCCATATCCGCCAGGACTTGCCCGGCCTGGCGATAGAACAACTGGCCTTCCTCGGTCAGCGAAAGGTGCCGGCTGTTGCGCCGGACGAGTGCCACGCCCAGGCGCGCTTCCAGTTGCGCCAGCCGGCGGCTGACCACCGGCAGCGACAAACCCAGGCGGACGGCCGCCTGCGACAGGCTGCCAGCCTCGGCAACGCGGACGAACGAGAGCAGTTCGGAAAATCGATCAGCCATGTCCCTACGATAGGAAGCGGGTGTTGCGTCGCAATATAAGGAAGGTTGCAGAACTGTTTGAAATCGTTGCCCACTCTTGAAATTGCCGAGCAACCCATTCAAAAGCATGATGTTTTCGGGAAATGCAAGCCACACTTGTCCTGCGCAGCCCTTCCCATGGGCCTGGCGCAACGCAAAATGATGGGCATGGCGGCGCGCCACGGTGGCGCGATCCACAACCATGGGAACCTGTCGATGGCCTTTGCATTCCCCTTTCGCAACACCACAGCGGATGTCGAACAACCGCTGCGCTGGAACGATATCGAAGCGCTGCCGGTGCATTGCGCACTGGTTGCCATGGCCGTGCTGGCCTGGCTGGCGTTCAACGAAGAAGGGCAGACACTGCAACTGGCGCTGGCCAAGTTGATCGGTATTATCGGCTGCATCGCGCTGCGGCGGGCCTGGCTGACCATGGATAACGGCAGCAGTTCGGCCGCACGCCTCTGACCAAGGGCTTATCCAGGCATGATCGTTGGCAAGACACCGCGTATCCGCATGACATTCGTGGCGGCGTGGAACACGCTGATCGCACTGTTCGTGTGGGACGTGGCGGTAACCGTCTTCTATTATTACACGCCGTTTCCCGCGCCGGCCCTGCCGCTTACCATTTTCGGCACGGGCCTGGCGCTACTGCTCGGTTTCCGCGTCAACTCTGCCTATGCCCGTTGGTGGGAAGGCCGCATCGTGTGGGGCGCGATGACCAACGCCTCGCGCAGCTTGGCACGCGCGGTGGGCGCGGCCCTGCCCGATCATGCCGAAGGCCAGGCACTGCGCCACGAAGTGGTACGGCGGCATATCGCCTATGTGCATGTGCTGCGCCACCAGTTGCGCGGTGAAAGCCCGGCGGACAGCGCGCATCGCGTGCTGGGCGATGGCGAAATTCCCGAATTGGGGCGCCGCAATCCCGCCAACGGCCTGCTCGAAGGCAATGGCATGCGCCTGGCCGCCGCGCTCCGCAAAGGCTGGATCGACACGGTCCAGTTGAACCGGATCGAAGCGATCATGGTGGACATCGCCAACGCCCAAGGCGCGATGGAGCGCCTGCGCAACACGCCGCTTCCCGCCCAATACCGCAGCTTCCCTACCTTCTTTACCCGGCTGTTCTGCGTGCTGCTGCCGATCGGTCTGGTCGAGACGCTGGGGCCGGCAACGCCGCTGGGTTCGGCGCTGGCCGGGTTCATGTTCCTGGCCGCGCTGCAGATCGGCGACGATCTGGTCAACCCCTTCGCCAACACGATCCACGATGCCCCGCTGACCGCGATGTGCGCAACGATCGAATCCGATTGCAACGAAAGCATCGGCCTGCCGCCCGTGCCGGTGGTTCAGCCCGACGGCGGCATCTTGTGGTGATGGGGCCCGTCCGTCGGGCCTGCGGTCTGCGCCATCCCCATCGGTGATGGCGAGGGCGAGCCGCCGCGAAGCCGCGATGGAGGGGCTTCAGTCGATCCCCAAAAGCCGCGACACATCAAGGTCTGCCGCCGTCACCCAGCCCTTGTAGAAATTCGCATAGAACAGCGCAAACAGCGCTGCCGAAACCAGCGTGGCGCGCAACAGCACCACGCGCGGCCGGAAATTGACCGGCGCGCTGGTGGCATGGCCAGCAGCCGGCGCCACGCCCACTTCATCAGGGGTGCGCAGGCCGAACGGCAGCACGGCAAAGGCCGAAAGCACCCAGAACAGGGCATAGATCGCCAACATCGACGTCCAACGCATCGTCTCTCTCCCTAGCCGCGCCGGCGCATGGGTTTCAGCGTTCGCGCAGCAGGACCTGCACCACCGGCTTCTTGCCGCACCAGCGCTGCGCGGTGCGTCTTACCGTAAGCCGCACGCACTCGGCAACGGCCACGCGATCGCGCTTGCGATCGCCCTTCAGCGCCTTGAGTGCCTTGGACACGTCCTCGCGGGCTTCTTCCAGGAAAGGCTCCATGTCCTCTTCCAGGGGCACGCCGATGCAGCCAATATCGACGCCCGACGCCTGCTTGCCTTCTGCGGTCACCGCCAGGGCAACGCTGACCAGGCCGTTGTTGCCCAGCTTGCGCCGCGCAGCCATGGCTTCGCCATCGGCCGGGGCGATGATATCGCCGTCCAGCACCAGGCGACCATTGCGCTCGGTGCTCAGCTTGACCGGCCCGTTGGGCGCCAGGCGCACCAAATCCCCGTTCTTCTGCACGATCGTCTTGGGAATGCCCTCGGCCTTGCCCAGGCGGGCCTGCTCGGCCATGTGGCGGATCTCGCCATGCACGGGCACTAGGATGTGCGGGCGCAGCCATTCATACAGCGCCATGAGTTCCGGCCGGCCTGGATGGCCCGAAACGTGGATCATCGATTGCTTGTCGGTGACCAGGCGCACGCCCTTTTCCACCAGCGCGTTCTGCACGCGGCCGATGGCCAGTTCGTTGCCAGGGATCTGGCGGCTGGAAAAGACCACGGCATCGCCCGCTTCCAGCTTGATCGGGTGCTGGTCGCCCGCGATCCGCGCCAGCGCGGCGCGCGCTTCGCCCTGCCCGCCGGTCGCCAGGATCAGCACTTCGCCGCGCGGCAGGTCCATCGCCGCGTCCATGCTGATCGGATCGGGAAAATCGAGCAGATAGCCCGATGCCTGCGATACCTTGATGATCCGATCAAGCGAACGACCCGCAACGCAGAGCTGCCGCCCTGTCGCCTCGGCCACTTCGGCCAGGGTCTGCAACCGCGCCACGTTGGAGGCAAAGGTCGTCACCACCACCCGGCGGCCCTTCAGTTCCGCAATGGTTTCCAGCAGGCCCGCACGCACCGCCCCTTCCGAGCCCGAAGGCTTGGGATTGAACACGTTGGTGGAATCGCACACCAGCGCCAGCACGCCCTCGTCGCCGATCGCGGTAAGTTCTTCCTCGGTCGCCGGGGTGCCCACGCGGGGCTCGTCATCCAGCTTCCAGTCGCCGGTGTGGAACACGCGGCCATAGGGCGTGTCGATCACCAGCGCATTGCCTTCGGCAATCGAGTGCGCCAGCGGCACATAGCGGATGTCGAACGCACCCAGCGAGAGGCTGCCCTCGTTCTCGATCAAGTTCAGCTCGACGCTGTTCTCGATGCCCGCCTCGACCAGCTTTTCATGCACGAGCCGCGCGGTGAACGGCGTGGCATAAAGCGGCACGCCCAGTTCCTGCGCAAAATAGGGCACGGCACCGATATGGTCTTCGTGCGCGTGCGTCAGGACGATGCCGAGCAGGTCCTTCTTGCGTTCCTCGATGAATTCCAGGTCGGCAAACACCAGTTCCACGCCCGGATACCAGGGATCGGCAAAGGTCATGCCCAGGTCGACCATCAGCCATTTGCCGTCACACCCATAGAGGTTGACGTTCATCCCGATCTCGCCCGAACCACCAAGGGCGAGAAACAACAATTCCTTACCGGGCTTCACTCTTGTGTCCTGTTCTGGGCGGCCCCCTGGGCGCGCTCTGCAAGCAAGGCCATGCCGTCCAACGTCAGATCGGCGTCAACATGGTCAAAAATCCGCGTGTGGCGGTCAAACAGCACGGCCAGGCCGCCTGTGGCAATCACTTTGGCCGGATGGCCGATTTCGGCGCGCATGCGGGCGATCAGGCCTTCCATCATCGCCACATAGCCCCAGAACACGCCGATGTGCATCTGGTCTTCAGTGTTGCGCCCTATCACGCTTTCGCCCTGGCGCGGCACGGAAATGGCGATGCGCGGCAATTTGGCCGCCGCGCTCACCAGCGCATCGAGCGACAGATTGATGCCCGGCGCGATGATCCCGCCCTTGTAGGTGCCCTCGGGGTCAACCCAATCGAACGTGGTTGCGGTGCCGAAATCGATGATGATCAGATGCTCGCCGGGATGGCGTGCATGGGCGGCGATGACGTTGAGCGCACGGTCCGCACCCAGCGAGCGCGGTTCGTCCACATCGGCAACGAAGCCCCATTCGGCCGCACCCTGGCCCGCCACCAGCGGTTCCAGGCCAAAATACTTGTCGGCCAGAACTTCCAGATTGTGCAGCGCGCGCGGCACCACCGTGGAAATCACGATCTGGCGCACGGCGTCGCGGGCAAAACCCTGGATCTGCATCAGTTGCAGCAGCCATACGGCATATTCATCGGCCGTGCGGCGCGGATCGGTCGCCACGCGCCAGCGCGCACGGATCGTCCGTTCCTCGAACAGGGCAAAGACGACATTGGTATTGCCGACATCGACCGCCAGCAGCATCACGCTTCTCCTCGGGCCGCGGAAGACCCCGGCTCACCCACCAGATCGACATCGCCGGCGTGAATGGCAAGAAGCCGGCCGTCCGCCAGGCGCAATTGCGCTACGCCATCGGCATCGATCCCGGCAAAACCACCCATGATCGGGCCATGATCCTTGTCATTGACGGAAACCAGCGTGCCACGTGGCACGGCACGCTCTTCCCAGGCGCGGCGCAGCGCGGGCCATTGCCCGGCGTGCCACGCTTCCAGGCGCGCGGCCCAGTGCGTCGCCAAGTGGGCGGCAAAGGCATCGCGATCGGTGCCATGCCCCAGGGCGGCAAGCGAAACGGTCTCCCGCCCGGACACCGGCGGCGCCACCGCCAGGTTCACGCCAATACCCACCACCACCGTATTGCCCACACGTTCCAGCAGGATGCCGGCCAGCTTGGCCTGGCGCACCAGCAGGTCGTTGGGCCATTTGAGGTAGAGATCGGGCAGCCCCGGCGCACAGGCGGCCACGGCATCCCACAGCGCGAGCCCCGCGACCAGCGCCAGCGTCTGCGGCGCGGCTTCATGGGGCGCGAGTTGCACGGCAGTGGAGCCCATGAAATTGCCGAAGCCATCGCTCCAGGCCCGCCCGGCGCGGCCGCGCCCGGCGCTCTGGCGATCGGCGATCAGCCAGTGCCCTTCCAAAAAGCAATCCCCCCCACCAGCGCGCGCCACAAGGGCCGCGTTGGTGGAGGGGATCTCTTTGACGAATTCGAGCAAGGGTGGCTCAGGCCACGTGGAACAGCGCAGCCGCCGCGTTGCCGGCCAGGGTGTGCAGCCAGCCCGTCAAGAGATAGCCCAGCGGCGAGATGAACAGCGTGGCGATCACCAGCAGCACGGTGTGCGCCACGTCGCTCTTGCCCGTCACCTTGTCGGTCGCGTCGTCGAAATAGAGCACCTTCACCACCTTGAGGTAGTAGAACGCGCCGATCACCGAAGCGGCGATACCGATGGCAGCCAGCGCCAGCAGGTTGGCCTGCACCGCGGCCTGGAACACCACGAACTTGCCCCAGAACCCGAACAGCGGCGGAATGCCTGCCAGGCTGAACATCACCGCGGCCAGCGCGGCCGCCAGGCCGGGGCGCGTCTTCGACAGGCCGGCAAGGTCGGAAATCGCTTCCACCGGCTCGCCATCGGCGTCCTTGAGCATCAGCACGGCGACAAAGCCAGCCACCGACATCGCCACGTAGATCGCCAGGTAGATCAGCATGGCGGCCGCGCCCGGCTGGTTGGCGCAAGCCAGGCCGATGAGCATGAAGCCGACGTTGTTGATCGACGAATAGGCCATCAGGCGCTTGATGTTGTTCTGCCCGATCGCGCCCAGTGCCCCGATCACGATCGAGAGCAGCGCGGCGAAGATCACGATCTGCTGCCAGGCGTGCGCCTGCGTGCCGAACGCTTCCAGGCTTACGCGCATCAGCAGCGACAGCGCGGCAACCTTGGGCGCCGTGGCGAAGAACGTCGTCACCGGGGTCGGCGCGCCTTCATAGACGTCGGGCGTCCACATGTGGAACGGCGCGGCGCTGATCTTGAAGGCCAGGCCGGCGAGCACGAACACCACGCCAAAGGTGGCGCCGGTGGTCAGCCCGTGGCTGAGCGCCAGGCGGATGCCTTCAAAGCTCGTCGTGCCGGTGAAGCCATAGGTCAGGCTGACACCGTAGAGCAGGATGCCCGAAGCGAGCGAGCCCAGCACGAAGTACTTGAGGCCCGATTCCGCCGAACGCTCGTCGCTGCGCAGCATCGAGGCGAGCACGTAGGAGGCAAGGCTGTTGAGTTCGAGACCGATGTAGAGCGCGAGCAGGTCACCGGCCGAAACCATGATCCCCATGCCGAGCGCCGCGAACAGCACCAGCAGCGGGAATTCGGCCCGCATGGCGCGCACGCGATCGAAGAACGCAGGCGCGACAATCAGCGTCACGCCGGCACCGGCATAGATCAGCAGCTTGGCAAAGGCGGCAAAGGCGTCGGCCCGGTACTGCCCGGAAAAGGCGGTCACGTCGGGGCCCATGGCCGAGCCGCACAGGGCGGGCGCGGCAATCAGCGCGCAGACTGTCAGCACGGCGACCGACAGTATGGAGATCAGGCGCGACGCCTTGTCTCCGCCCCAGGCGGCAACCAGCAGCAGCACCAGGCCGGAAATGCTGAGCACTTCCTCGGCCAGGGTGATCTGGAGAGAGCGAAGCAGTTCCATCAGTGCGCCTCCCCGTGCGCGGCTTCTTCAGGGGCCGGCTTGCCTGCCCCCAGTTTCAGTTGCGCGTCGCCCTTCGGCTTGGCCGGGGCCAGGCGGTGTTCGAGCGTGGCGATATCCTTGCGCATCGGCGCCAGGAAGCTTTCGGGATAGACGCCCATCCACAGCACCACGGCCGCGAGCGGCACCATCATCGCCCATTCGCGCTTGTCGAGATCGAGCATCGCGGCGGCATCGGCGTTCTTCTGGTCGCCAAAGATCACGCGACGATAGAGGTAGAGCATGTAGGCCGCGCCCAGAATGATCCCGGTGGTGCAGACCAGCGCCACCCAGCTGCTTTCAGCATAGACGCCCATCAGCGAGAGGAATTCGCCCACGAACCCGCTGGTGCCCGGCAGGCCGATCGAAGCCATGGTGAACAGCAGCATGAACAGCGCATAGTAGGGCATGTTGATGGCAAGGCCACCATAACGCGTGATTTCGCGGGTGTGGAGGCGATCATAGATCACGCCCACGCCGAGGAACAGCGCGCCGGCCACCAGGCCGTGGCTGAGCATGATCAGCATCGAGCCTTCGAGGCCCTGCGTGTTGAAGGCGAAGAGGCCGATCGTCACGATCGCCATGTGCGCGACCGAGGAATAGGCGATCAGCTTTTTGATGTCATGCTGGACCAGCGCGATCAGCGACGTGATCACCACAGCGGCCATCGACAGGCCCCACACCAGCGGCGCGAACTGCGCCGAGGCTTCGGGGAACATCGGCAGCGAGAAGCGGATAAAGCCGTAACCACCCATCTTGAGCAGCACGCCCGCCAGGATCACCGAGCCGGCGGTGGGCGCCTGCACGTGCGCGTCGGGCAGCCAGGTGTGCACCGGCCACATCGGCATCTTCACCGCAAAGCTGGCGAAGAAGGCAAGCCACAGCCAGGTCTGCGCATGGACCGGGAAGTTGTAGGCCATCAGCGTCGGGATGTCGCTGGTGCCGGCCACGTTGACCATCCAGAACATCGCGATCAGCATCAGCACCGATCCGAGCAGCGTGTAGAGGAAGAACTTGTAGCTGGCGTAGATGCGATCCGCCCCGCCCCAGATGCCGATGATCAGGTACATCGGGATCAGGCCGGCTTCGAACATGATGTAGAACAGGAACAAGTCCTGCGCCGTGAACACGCCGATCATCAGCGTTTCCATCAGCAGGAAGGCGGCATAATATTCGCCGGCACGCTTCTCGATCGAGTTCCAGCTCGCGCCGATGCAGATCGGCATGAGGAACACGGTCAGCGCGATCAGCAGCAGGGCGATGCCGTCGATGCCCAGCTTCCATTCGAAGCCCGAGAACAGCGCGGCGCGTTCCTGGAACTGCCACTGCGCGCCGCCGACATCGTAGTGCGCCCAAAGCACCACGCCCAGCGCGAAGTCGATCAGGGTTGCCACCAAGGCGATCAGGCGGGCCTGCTCGCGATTGGCCTTGAGGACCAGGCCGGCGCCGACCAGCGGCACCAGCATCAGGAGCGAAAGGATCGGAAAGCCGGTCATTGTGCGATCACCCAGCTGATCGCGCCGACGAGACCGACGAGCATGACCAGCGCATAGCTGTAGAGATATCCGGACTGGAGCTTGACCGCCCCGCGGCTGCCCTGCGCCACCAGCCAGGCAGCGCCGTTCGGGCCAAAGCGATCGATGATCCCGATATCACCCACCTTCCAGAACACGCGACCGAGCCACAGCGCGGGGCGCACGAAGATGAAGTGATAGAGCTCGTCGAAGTACCACTTGTTGAGCAGGAAGCGGTAGAGGAAGCCGAACTGCTCGACAAAGGCCGCCGGGAATGCCGGGTTCACGACATAGGCATAAGTCGCGATCAGGAAACCGGTGGCCATCACGCCGAACGGCGCCCACTTCACCCAGGTCGGCACATGGTGCGCGGCGTGGATCAGATGCTCGCTATAGACCAGCGCGCCCTTCCAGAATTCGCCCGTCCCTTCGCTGACGAAGGCATGGTTGAACACGAAACCGGCCAGCACCGCGCCCACCGACAGCACGATCAACGGCACCAGCATGACCAGCGGGCTTTCGTGCGGGTGATAGCCCGCCGTGCCGTCGCTGTGCGCGTCGTGATGGTGGTGATCGTGGCCATGATCGTGCGCGTGGTCGTCATGCCCGTGCGCATCGTGAACGGCGTGCTGGATATGCTCCGACTGCTCCCAGCGCGGCTTGCCGAAGAAGGTCAGGTAGACCAGGCGCCACGAATAGAAGCTGGTGAGCAGCGCGGCGAACACGCCCATGAAGAAGGCGAAGTGCCCCAGTTCCGTGCCCTTGGCCCAGGCGCTCTCCAGGATCGCGTCCTTGGAATAGAACCCGGCAAAGCCGAACACATCGACCAGGCCCACCCCGGTGATCGCCAGCGTACCGGCCATCATCGCCCAATAAGTGATCGGGATCTTCTTCCGCAGGCCGCCGTAATAGCGCATGTCCTGCTCATGGTGCATCGCGTGGATCACCGAACCGGCGCCCAGGAACAGCAGCGCCTTGAAGAAGGCATGGGTGAACAGGTGGAACATCGCCGCGCCATAGGCGCCAACGCCGGCGGCAAAGAACATGTAGCCTAGCTGCGAGCAGGTCGAATAGGCGATCACGCGCTTGATGTCGGTCTGCGTCGTGCCGACGGTGGCGGCAAAGAAGCAGGTCATCGCGCCGATGAAGGTTACGAAACCAGTCGCCGTGGGGCTCAGTTCGAACAGCGGCGAAAGGCGGCAGACCATGAACACGCCGGCGGTCACCATCGTGGCCGCGTGGATCAGCGCCGACACCGGGGTCGGGCCTTCCATCGCGTCAGGCAGCCAGGTGTGCAGGCCGAGCTGCGCCGACTTGCCCATCGCGCCGATGAACAGCAAGATGCAGATCACCGTGGCGGTATCAAAGCGATAGCCCAGGAAACCGATGGTCGAACCCGAAAGAACGGCTGGCGCGTCGTGCAGGATCTGCGGGATCGAGACGGTGTGGAACACCAGGAACGTCGCGAAGATACCCAGCATGAAGCCAAGGTCGCCCACGCGATTGACCACGAAGGCCTTCATCGCGGCAGCGTTGGCGCTCGGCTTGCGGAACCAGAAACCGATCAGCAGATACGAGGCCAGGCCCACGCCTTCCCAGCCGAAGAACATCTGCACCAGGTTGTCCGCCGTCACCAGCATGAGCATGGCGAAGGTGAACAGCGAGAGATAGGCGAAGAAGCGCGGCTGATCCGGTTCCTCGCTCATGTACCCCCACGAATAGAGGTGCACGAGGAATGACACGCTGGTGATCACCACCAGCATCACGGCCGTGAGCGTATCGACGCGCAGCGCCCAGAGGAAATCGAGATCGCCCGATTTCACCCAGTTGAGCACCGGCGTGACGCTGGCTTCGGCGTGACCGCCCAGGAACGAGAGGAAGATCGGCCACGACAGCGCGCAGGACACGGCCAGCGCGCCGGTGGTGATCACCTTGGCCGGGACCATGCCCAGCTTCTTGTTGCCAAGGCCGGCAACGATCGCTGCCAGAAGCGGCAGAAAGACGATGACGTTGATGGACGACATGGGTTCAGCCCTTCATCCGGTTGACGTCGTCAACGGCAATCGTGCCGCGGCCACGGAAGTAGATGACAAGAATGGCGAGCCCGATCGCCGCTTCGCCCGCCGCCACGGTCAGCACGAACATCGCGAAGATCTGGCCGACCAGATCGTGAAGGAAGACGCTGAAGGCGACCAGGTTGAGGTTCACCGACAGCAGGATCAGTTCGATCGCCATCAGCAGGATGATGACGTTCTTGCGATTGAGGAAAATCCCCAGCACGCCGAGCACGAACAGGATCGCGCTGACGATGACATAGTGTTCGATGCCGATCATCAGAGCGTGACCCCCTTCCCGACTTCCGGCTGAAGATTGATAGTCGCCTCTTCCGGACGGCGCGCGTTCTGGCGCGACACGTTCTGGCCGCGCACGTCGCCACGCTGGCGATGGGTCAGCACGATGGCGCCGATCATCGCCACCAGCAGGATGATGCCGGCGGTTTCGAACAGGAAGAGATAGCGCGAATAGAGCAGCGCCCCGATGGCCGCCGTGTTCGACAGGCCCGCGATCGGCGCAGTGGCCGCGTTCGCCGTGCCCAGCGCCAGGCCCCCGGCCTTGTAGGCGCCCACGCCCATGACCAGTTCGGCCAGGAGGACAAAGGCCAGCGCGAGACCCAGCGGGAAGTTCTTGATGAACCCGGCCCGCAGTTGCGAGAAGTCGATGTCGAGCATCATGACGACGAACAGGAACAGCACCGCGACGGCGCCGACATAGACGATCACCAGCAGCATGGCGATAAACTCGGCGCCGATGAGGATCATCAGGCCGGCCGCGTTGAAGAACGCCAGGATCAGCCACAGCACCGAATGGACCGGGTTGCGCGCGAGAATGGTTACCGCGCCCGAAAAGATCGTCAGCGTGGCAAAGAGATAAAAGGCAATTGCCTGGATCATGACGCGCGCCCCTTACCGGTACGGTGCATCGGCTTCAAGGTTCGCGGCAATCGCCCGCTCCCACTTGTCCCCGTTCGCCAGAAGCTTGGCCTTGTCGTAGAGCAGCTCTTCGCGCGTTTCGGTCGCGTACTCGAAGTTCGGCCCTTCGACGATGGCATCGACCGGGCAGGCTTCCTGGCAAAAGCCGCAGAAGATGCACTTGGTCATGTCGATATCGTATCGGGTGGTCCGGCGGCTGCCGTCCTCACGCGGTTGCGCCTCGATCGTGATCGCCTGCGCCGGGCACACGGCCTCGCACAGCTTGCACGCGATGCAGCGCTCTTCGCCGTTGGGATAACGGCGCAGGGCGTGTTCACCACGGAAACGCGGCGAGAGCGGGTTCTTCTCGAACGGGTAGTTCACGGTCGCCTTGGGCCTGAAGAAATACTTCAGGGTCAGCCAGTGCGCTTTCACGAACTCCCAGAGGGTGAAGCTCTTGACGAGCTGTCCGACAGTCATGCGAAGTGTCCGGTAGCCATGAGGTAGCCGCTGACGAGGAACACGAACAGCAGCGAGACGGGCAGGAAGATTTTCCAGCCAAGGCGCATCAGTTGGTCATAACGGTAACGGGGCACCGTTGCCTTGACCCAGCTGAACACGAAGAAGCCGAAAGCGATCTTGAGGATGAGCCATATCCAGCCAGGGATCCAATAGAGGATCGCCAGTTCCACCGGCGGCAGGTAGCCACCCCAGAACAGCGTGGCGTTGAGCGCGCACATCAAGAGCACGTTGCCGTATTCGCCCAGCCAGAACAGCGCGAAAGCCATCGACGAATATTCGGTCTGATAGCCGGCGACGAGTTCGCTTTCCGCTTCGGTCAGGTCGAACGGTGCGCGCTGGGTTTCGGCCATGCTGGAGATGAGGAACATCACCCACATCGGGAACAGCAGCGGGCTGCACCAGAAGCCGTTGATGAAGCCAAGGCCAAAGCCGTGCTGCGCCTTGACGATATCGTTGAGGTTGAACGAACCGGCCCACAGCACCACGCAGATCAGGATGAAGCCGATCGAGACTTCATAGCTGATCATCTGGGCCGAGGCGCGCATCGCCGAGAAGAACGGGTACTTCGAATTCGAAGACCAGCCCGCGATGACGATGCCGTAAACCCCCAGCGACGAGATCGCGAGGATGTAGAGCAGACCGACGTTGATATCGGCCAGGATCGCGCCCGAATTAAACGGGATCACCGCCCAGGCCAGCAGCGCCACGGTGAAAGTGATGATCGGGGCGATCAGGAACAGGCCCTTGTTCGCCGCCGAAGGAATGATGGTTTCCTGCAGGAAGACCTTGAGACCATCGGCAAACGACTGGAGAATGCCGAACGGGCCAACCACGTTGGGGCCGCGACGCAGCGCCATCGAGGCCCAGACCTTGCGGTCGACATAGATCACCATCGCCACGGCGAGCATCACCGGCAGCGCGATAAGCAGAATGCCGCAGATCGTGGAGATGGCCCAGGCCGCCCCGAAGGGCAGGCCAAGACCTTGAAAGAACGCAGTCATTCCGCGGCCTCCGCCTGAAGTTCACCGTGGAGCAATTCGCTCGAACACCGCTGCAGCGTCGGGCTGGCCCGGCCGATGGCGTTGTTGAGGTAAGGGTCCTTGATCGGATAGCCGATCGTGCCCGAACAGGCCGCGGTGGCCGGGGCCGCCGGCAGCGCGCCGTAATCGGCCAGCCCTTCGACGCCCAGCGCTGGCACCTGCGCGATCATCGCGGCGCGCAGCTGCTCAAAGCTGTCGAAGCCGACGTTTACGCCAAAGGCATCGGCCAGCGCACGCAGGATCGTCCAGTCTTCGCGCGCTTCGCCAGGGGCGAACACGGCGCGTTCGGCAAACTGCACGCGGCCTTCGGTGTTGACGTAAGTGCCGTCCTTTTCGCTGAACGCGGCGGCCGGCAGGATCACGTCGGCGGCATGGGCCGCCTTGTCACCGTGGTGGCCGATGTGCACGATCATGCTGTCGGCAAACTTGGTCCAGTCGACTTCGTCGGCGCCCAGCGAGATCACCATCTTGGGCTTGGCCGCCGCCAGATCGGCAAGACCGCCAGCCTGGGCATAGCCCAGCATCAGGCCACCCATGCGCGAAGCGGCCATGTGCAGCACGTTGAAGCCGTTCCAGCCATCGCGCACCAGGTTGAAGCGCTCGGCAAAACCAAGGCCTGCTTCCAGCGCGCCCTTGGCCAGCGCGCCGCCGCCGATGATGATCGCCGGCTTGGCCGCCGCGCCGAAGGCGTCGGTGACGTCGCTCGGCAGGTCGAACAGCAGGCCGGCGTCTTCGCCCAGGAACGTGGCGGGATAGGTCGTATCCCACACCGGCCCGATCACGAAGACCTTGGCGCCGCGCTTGACCGCCTTGCGCAGGCGGGCGTTGAGCAGCGGGGCTTCGTCGCGGATCTGGCTGCCCACGATCAGGATCGCGTCGGCTTCCTCGATGCCGCCCAGCGTCGAATTGAACGCCACGGCCGCCAGGTTCGATGCGGTATAAGCGAGGCCCGTCTGCCGCCCTTCGAACAGCGAGGAACCGAGCGCACCGGCCAGTTCCTTGGCGGCGAACATGGTTTCGCAATCGACCAGGTCACCGGCGACCACCGCCACCGACGAGCCCGGATTGATCGAGGCAACGGCGGCAAAGGCTTCCGCCCAGGTCGCGGCCACCAGCTTGCCGTCGCGGCGCAGCCACGGACGGTCGAGGCGGCGGCGAGTCAGCCCGTCGACCAGGAAACGGCCACGGTCGGCCAGCCATTCCTCGTTCACGTCATCGTTGACGCGCGGGAGGATGCGCAGCACTTCGCGGCCACGGCTGTCGAGCCGGATGTTGGCGCCGATCGCGTCCGAAACGTCGATCGACAGCGTCTTCTTCAGCTCCCACGGGCGCGCTTCGAACGCATAGGGCTTGCTGGTCAGCGCGCCGACCGGGCAAAGGTCGATCACGTTGGCCGAAAGCTCGTGCTTGGCGGCCTTTTCCAGGTACGTGCTGATCTGCATCGTTTCGCCGCGATAGAGCGCGCCGATTTCGTCCACGCCGGCGATCTCTTCCGAGAAGCGCACGCAACGGGTGCAGTGGATGCAGCGCGTCATCGTCGTCTTGATGAGCGGACCCATGTACTTCTCGGTCACGGCACGCTTGTGCTCGTGATAGCGCGAGCCGCCGCGGCCATAGGCCACCGACTGGTCCTGCAGGTCACACTCGCCGCCCTGGTCGCAGATCGGGCAATCGAGCGGGTGGTTGATGAGGAGGAACTCCATCACCCCTTCGCGCGCCTTCTTGACCATTTCGCTGTCGGTGCGGATTTCCTGGCCCTCGGCCGCCGGAAGCGCACACGAAGCCTGCGGCTTGGGCGGTCCGGGCTTCACTTCGACCAGGCACATGCGGCAGTTGCCGGCAATGCTCAGCCGCTCGTGATAGCAGAAGCGGGGGATTTCCTTGCCGGCGAGTTCGCAGGCCTGGAGCACGGTGGCCCCGGCCGGAACGTCGAGTTCGACGCCGTCTACTTTGACCTTGGGCATTATTCTGCTGCCTCCCGGACATCGCCCGCACGATCGGCGATGCGACGTTCGATTTCGGGGCGGAAGTGGCGGATCAGGCCCTGGATCGGCCAGGCGGCCGCGTCACCCAGGGCGCAGATGGTGTGGCCTTCGACCTGCTTGGTCACGTTGAAGAGCATGTCGATCTCCTCCACGTCGGCATCGCCGGTGCGCAGGCGTTCCATCACGCGCCACATCCAGCCGGTGCCTTCGCGGCAGGGCGTGCACTGGCCGCAGCTTTCATGCTTGTAGAAGTACGAAAGCCGGCTGATCGCGCGCACGATGTCGGTGGACTTGTCCATGACGATGACCGCCGCGGTGCCCAGGCCAGAGCCGAGCGCACGCAACCCGTCGAAGTCCATCGGTGCGTCCATGATCTCGGCCGCCGGCACCAGCGGAACCGACGAACCACCGGGGATCACGGCCAGGAGGTTGTCCCAGCCGCCGCGAATACCGCCGCAGTGCTTCTCGATCAGTTCGCGGAACGGGATCGACATCTCTTCCTCGACCACGCAGGGCTTGTCCACATGCCCGCTGATCTGGAACAGCTTGGTGCCCTTGTTGTTTTCCCGGCCGAAGCTGGAAAACCATGCCGCGCCACGGCGCAGGATGGTGGGGGCAACCGCGATCGATTCCACGTTGTTGACCGTGGTGGGACAGCCATAGAGGCCCGCGCCGGCCGGGAACGGCGGCTTGAGGCGGGGCTGGCCCTTCTTGCCTTCGAGCGATTCGATCATCGCGGTTTCTTCGCCGCAGATGTAGGCGCCCGCGCCGCGATGGACGAAGACGTCGAAGTCATAGCCCGAACCGGCCGCGTTCTTGCCCAGCAGGCCCGCGTCATAGGCTTCGGCCACGGCGGCGAACAGCGTTTCGGCTTCGCGGATATATTCGCCGCGAATGTAGATGTAGGCTGCGCGCGCGCCCATCGCAAAGCCGGCCACCAGCGCGCCTTCGATCAGCTTGTGCGGATCGTGGCGGATGATTTCGCGGTCCTTGCACGAACCGGGTTCGGATTCGTCGGCGTTGATCACCAGGAAGCTGGGACGGCCATCCTTGGATTCCTTGGGCATGAACGACCACTTCATGCCGGTGGGGAAGCCCGCACCGCCACGGCCACGCAGGCCGGAGTCCTTCATTTCCTGGATGATCGCGTCACGGCCGCGCGCGATCAGGTCCTTGGTGTTGTCCCAATCGCCGCGCGCCTGGGCGGCGGCCAGGTTCCACGGCTGATAGCCGTAGAGATTGGTGAAGATGCGATCCTTGTCGGCAAGGGCCATGGCTTACCACTCCCCTCGGTAATCGTGGTTTTCGGAAACCATCGCCGTCAGCGAGGTCGGCCCGCCCACCGGTTCCACGGTGTGGCGGCCCGGCTCCTGCGTGCCGGTCTTGGGTTGGCGCCCGGCGGCGAGTTCGTCGAGGATATGCTCGATCCGCTCGGCCGTCAGGTCTTCATAGTTGTCGTCGTTGATCTGCACCATCGGGGCCGAGGCGCAGTTGCCCATGCATTCCACTTCGGTCAGCGTGAACAGGCCATCGGCCGTGGTGTGGCCCTTCTTGAGCCCGCGTTGCTTGCAGACCGCCAGGATGTCGTCCGACCCGCGCAGCATGCACGGCGTGGTGCCGCAGACCTGCACGTGGAACCGGCCGACCGGCGCGATATTGTACATCGTGTAGAAGGTGGCCACTTCGAGCACGCGGATGATCGGCATGTCGAGCTGCGCGGCGACGTATTCCATCACCGGCAGCGGCAGCCAGCCTTGCGTGTTTTCCTCGGCGCCGACCTGGCGCTGCGCCAGATCGAGCAGCGGCATGACCGCCGAACGCTGGCGGCCGGCGGGATAACGCGCGATGATTTCCTTGGCCTTGGCCGCGTTGGCCTCGGTCCAGGCAAAGCTACCCCAGCGCGCGCGCAGCTGCGGGGTATCGGGTTCGGGATGACGATCAGCCATTAGCGAATGAACTCCACGCGTGCGCACTTGTCGCCTTCGAAGCTGTAGACGGCAATCACGTCAAACGGCTCGGCCGCGGCAGAACGCCACACACGCTCGTGAAACACGACATAATTGCCCAGTTCGTTCGCGCCGATCACTTCGGCGCGGTTTTCCGGAAACTCGGCAAACATCTTCTTGAGGCCCTCGCGGGTGCCTTCCTTGCCTTCGCGCACCACCGCGCCGCGATAGCCCGCTTCGCAGGCATCATCGGTCATGTAGGTGACGTAGGTATCGGCATCCTGCGCGTTGTACGCCGCGATCATGGCCGTGGCGATTTCGGTCAGCCCCGCCATGTCAGCGCCTCCGGCTGCGACGAAGGGCGCGGCCGAACCACAGCCCCTGGCCGAAATGGAACAGTTCGAAGCCACCCACCGCGCTGGCCAGCATGGCCAGCGTTTCGGGGGCTTTGCCGGTCACCGCCAGGGCGATGAACCAGGCGGCCGTCAGCACCAGCCCGGTCAGGCAGGCGAGGATCGAAACCTGGTCGACCTGCGCGCGGCTCACCGGTCGCACTCCCCGAACACCACGTCGATCGCGCCCAGGATGGCGGTCGCGTCGGGCAGCATGTGGCCCTTCGACATGAAATCCATCGCCTGAAGGTGCGAGAACGCCGTGGGGCGGATCTTGCAGCGATAGGGCTTGTTGGTGCCGTCGGAGACCAGATAGACGCCGAATTCGCCCTTGGGGCTTTCGGTGGCGACATAGACTTCGCCGGCCGGCACGTGGAACCCTTCGGTGTAGAGCTTGAAGTGATGGATCAGGCTTTCCATCGAGCTCTTCATCTCGCCACGCTTGGGCGGGGCCACCTTGCGGTCGCTGGTCATGACCGGGCCTTCGGGCATCTGCGCCAGGCACTGCTTCATGATCCGGGCCGACTGGCGCACTTCTTCCACGCGCACCATCATGCGGTCATAGCAATCGCCCCGCGTGCCCACCGGAATGTCGAATTCCATGCGGTCATAGACGTCATAGGGCTGCGCCTTGCGGATATCCCAGGGGATGCCCGAACCGCGGATCATCGGGCCGGAGAAACCCCAGCGCACCGCGTCGTCCTTGCTGACAACGGCGATATCGACGTTGCGCTGCTTGAAGATGCGGTTGTCCACCACCAGGCTCATCGCGTCGTCGAACAGCTGCGGCAGGCGCGTATCGAGCCAGTCGGCAATGTCGGTGAGGAGCTTGAGCGGCACGTCCTGGTGCACGCCACCCGGACGGAACCAGGCCGCGTGCATGCGCGCGCCCGAGGCCCGCTCGAAGAACGTGAGGCAGTCCTCGCGGATTTCGAACAGCCACAGGTTCGGCGTCATCGCGCCCACGTCCATGACGTGGCTGCCGATGTTGAGCATGTGGTTACAGATGCGGGTCAGTTCCGCAAACAGCACGCGCAGGTATTGCGCGCGCAGTGGCACTTCCACGTTGAGCAGCTTTTCCACCGCGAGCACGTAGGAGTGCTCCATCGCCAGCGGCGAGCAGTAGTCCAGGCGGTCGAAGTAAGGCAGCGCCTGGAGATAGGTCTTGTGCTCGATCAGCTTTTCGGTGCCGCGATGCAGCAGGCCGACGTGCGGATCAATGCGCTCGATGATTTCGCCGTCCAGCTCCATCACCATGCGCAGCACACCGTGCGCGGCCGGGTGCTGGGGACCGAAGTTGATCGTGTAGTTGGTGATGACCTCGTCGCCGGTGGTGGGCGACTGTTCGAGCGAGAAGCTCATGCCTTGTCTCCCGCGGGCTTGGTCGCTTCCTTGTTGGCAGCAGCGCCGGCGCCGGTCTGCGCCGGGGTGGGCGTGTCCTTGGGCGTGGCCACGGGCGGCGGCGGCGCGGCCTGGGCCGCCTTTTCGTCACCCGGCAGCACGTAGTCCGCGCCTTCCCATGGGCTCATGAAGTCGAACTGGCGCAAGTCCTGGGCCAGGCGCACCGGCTCATAGACCACGCGCTGGTCTTCCTCGGAATAGCGCAGCTCGACATAGCCGGTCAGCGGGAAGTCCTTGCGGAACGGGTGCCCCTGGAAGCCATAGTCGGTGAGAATGCGGCGCAGGTCGGGGTTGCCCTCGAACAGCACGCCATACATGTCGTAGACTTCGCGTTCGAGCCAGCCGGCCACCGGCCACAGCGTGGTGACCGTAGGCACCGGCGTCGTCTCGTCGGTGCGAACCTTGACGATCAGGCGATGGTTGCGCGTCAGCGAGAGGAGGCAATAGACCACCTCGAAGCGATCGAGCCGCTGCGGATAGTCCGCCCCGGCAATTTCCATCAGCTGCTGGTATTCGTGCTCGTCACGCAGGGTGCGCAGCACGGTCTCGACGGAATCGCGTGCCACCAGCAGCACGATTTCGCCGTGCTGCTCCTTGGCTTCGATCACCTGGTCGCCCAGCGCGGCAACCAGCGTGTCCTTTACCCCGTCGAAGGGGGCATAGCGCGGCGCGGAATGCAGAATGGCCATGTGCCCTACCCTCTCAACGCTCGAGCGTGCCGACGCGGCGGATCTTCCGCTGCAACTGCATCACGCCATAAAGCAGCGCTTCGGCAGTGGGCGGGCAACCCGGCACATAGATGTCGACCGGCACGATGCGATCGCAGCCGCGCACCACCGAATAGCTGTAGTGGTAATAGCCACCACCGTTGGCGCACGAACCCATCGAGATGACGTACTTGGGGTCCGACATCTGGTCATAGACCTTGCGCAGCGCCGGGGCCATCTTGTTGCACAGCGTGCCGGCCACGATCATCACGTCGGACTGGCGCGGCGAGGCGCGCGGGGCAACGCCGAAGCGCTCCATGTCATAACGCGGCATGTTGACGTGGATCATTTCCACGGCGCAGCAAGCCAGGCCAAAGGTCATCCACCAGAGCGAGCCGGTGCGCGCCCACTGGAACAGTTCCTCGGTCGAGGTGACGAGAAAGCCCTTGTCCGAAACTTCGGCGTTGATGCTTTCGAAAAACGCCTGGTCGGGTGCCACGATGGGCGATCCGGCAACTGGCGAGACAGCAGGGGTGGTAGCCATGTGGTTCATTCCCAATCCAGCGCGCCCTTTTTCCAGGCGTAGATATAGCCGAGCACCAGTTCCGCCAGGAAGACCATCATGGTCGCCCAACCGGCCCAACCGGTCTGCTTGAGGCTCACCGCCCAGGGGAACAGGAACGCTGCCTCCAGGTCGAAGATGATGAACAGGATCGCCACGAGATAGAACCGCACGTCGAACTGGCTGCGCGGGTCTTCAAAGGCGGGAAAGCCGCACTCGTATTCGGCCAGTTTGTCCGCCGTGGGGTTGTAGGTGCCCGTCAGGCGGGCTGCCCCCATCGGCAGAAAAACGAAAGCCGTCGAAAGCGCGAGCGCGATCCCGAGAAAAATCAGGATCGGCAGATATTGGATGAGGTCGACCAAGGGGCTGACTCGCGATGGAATGCACTTGGCACGGGGCACTAGTCCCCCCTTGGCGCATGTGCAAGTGGGGTGCAGCGCAATAAAGGGGATTGACCGCGCCCATTTGGGCAAGACCGTGACAATACCGAGGCAAAAACCCCCCGATTTCGCCCGAAAGCCTGCGATCGCACGGCGGCGATGCCGCAACGCGAGACGCCCTTGCACGAATTGCGCACACGATTGCATGAGACGCAAGCCAGTTGGCGGCGCGCGGTGCCTACCGGAGCAGGAACACCGGCCAGGCGCCAAGCGCCATGAAGGTGCCCAGCGGCAGGGCGGTCTGCGCATCGATCCGCTTGCCCGACAGGTGCAGCACCAGTGCCACGGCCAGCCCCAGCAGCGCGGCCACCAGCAAGACATGCACCACGCCCAGCGGGCCCACCCAGGCACCGATCGCGCCCAGCAGCCAGGGGTCCCCCCCGCCCAACCCTTCACATCCGCGCGCCTTGCGATAGGCCCAGGCGACGCTGCCCAGCATGGCATAGCCCAGCGCGGCGCCAAGCAGGGCCGGCACCAGCGCGTCGGCGCCCTGCCACAGCGCAAGCGCGAGGCCGCTTGCCGCCAGGGCCGCAGTCAACCGCCAGGGCAGCCACAGGCAGCGCGCGTCGAGCAGCGCCAGCAGCAGCAGTTGCCAGCCCAGCGCCAGCGCCGGCACGATCAAGCCATCCGGCGCCCACCAGGCCAGCGCGCCAACCACGGCGCCGCCCGCCTCGGCCGCCAATTGGCCCCAGCCGATAGATACGTCGCAACGCCGGCACCGCCCGCGCAGGGCCAGCCAGGACACGATCGGGACAAGCTCCGCCGCGCGCAGTTGCCGGTGGCACCGGTCGCACGCCGATGCGCCGTGCACGATCGAGCGCCCTGCGGGCAACCGCACTGCCACCGTGCCCAGGAACGAGCCGACGATTGCCCCCAATATGGTGCCGATTGCCAAGGCCAGTTCCCATGGCAGCCCCAGCGCGACGATCTGAGCCGGAATTTCCAAGTTTTGCCCCCGCTTGCCCCGCCGCCTCGGCCCGGACCAAGGCGCGCGACAATGCTGCAATGCGTCATGAAACGGCAATGTGACGCCGCCTTCAATTGCAATCGCCCCGCCTGCTCTCTACATCGGCGCAGGCAACGACAAGATTCCGCCGCCCGACCGCTGCCGTGGCGGCTGCTTAGCACAGGAAGGACCTGTTACCATGGCCCAGTTCTCCGCCGCCGATCCGATCGTCATCCTCGGCTATGCCCGCACCCCGATGGGCAGCATGCAGGGCGCGCTCGCCGACGTCGCCGCGACCGATCTTGGCGCGACCGCCGTCAAGGCCGCAGTGGCCCGCGCCGGCGTGGACGGCAGCGATGTGGAACGTGTCTACATGGGCTGCGTGCTGCCCGCTGGCCTGGGCCAGGCGCCCGCGCGCCAGGCCGCGATCAAGGCCGGCCTGCCCAAGTCGGCCCAGGCCACCACGGTCAACAAGGTCTGCGGCTCGGGCATGCAGACGGTGATCATGGCATCCGAAGCCCTGGCGGCCGGCAGCATCGACGTGGCCGTTGCCGGCGGCATGGAATCGATGACCAACGCCCCCTACCTGCTCAAGAAGCACCGCTCGGGCGCGCGCATCGGCCACGATACCGCCTATGACCACATGTTCCTCGACGGCCTTGAAGACGCCTATGAAGCTGGCCGCGCCATGGGCACGTTCGCCCAGGACACCGCCAACGACTATGGCCTGACCCGCGAAAACCAGGACGAATACACGATCGAATCGCTGCGCCGTGCCAAGGCCGCGATCGACGAGGGCGCGTTCGTGGAAGAAATCGCGCCGGTGACGATCAAGACCCGCGCCGGCGAAGTGACGGTGGACACCGACGAAGCCCCCAGCAAGGCCCGCCCCGACAAGATCCCGGCGCTCAAGCCCGCTTTTGCCAAGGATGGCACGATCACCGCGGCCACCTCGTCCTCGATCTCCGACGGCGCGGCAGCCCTTGCGCTCACGCGCCAGAGCGTGGCCGATGCCAAGGGCCTCAAGCCGGTGGCCCGCATCGTTGCCCTGGCCGCCCATGCCCAGGAACCCAAGGACTTCACCACGGCCCCGGTCGGCGCGATCAACAAGGTGCTGGAAAAGGCCGGCTGGAGCGTGGACGACGTCGACCTGTTCGAAGTGAACGAAGCCTTTGCCTGCGTGGCGATGTTCGCCATGCACGACCTGGGCATTCCCCATGCCAAGGTGAACGTCCACGGCGGTGCCACGGCGCTCGGCCACCCGATCGGCGCTTCGGGCGCACGCATCATCACCACGCTGCTCGCGGCGCTCAAGCGCCACGGCAAGACCAAGGGCATTGCCAGCCTGTGCATCGGCGGCGGTGAAGCCACGGCACTGGCTGTCGAATTGATCTGATTTGAAATCAGGGGGGTGGGCGATGCATCACCCCCCAACCCCCTCCTCTTCGGACGAAGGGGACAGGGATGGTGGAAGCCTCAAGAAGCGGCGGAAACCCCGGCAATCCCCGAAATGATCAGGGCGTGCCCGCGCCCCACAGCGCATCTTGCGCCACGAAGCCCCGGCGACCGTCGACGTCCACCGGGCACCAGCCGTCACGGCATTCCCCCAGCATCGCCTGCACGCCGGGCGCCGCGCGCCACAGCACCGGGCCGCTGCCATCCTTGTTGGCGCGGATTGCGGTGATCGCACCTTTCACCAGCGCGGTGCGGGTACGGCTGAGGAATTGCGCCAGCACCCAGCCGCGCGCGCCATCGGGGTCTTCGATCAGGCGCCAACCGCCCATCACGCGCAGCACTTTGACCGGCAGGCCGTGCCGCACATAGACCCAGTTGATGCGATATTCGCGCCCCGGGCCAACGCGCATGTTGGTCTCATCCTTGGCGAGCGAGGCCCAGTAACGGGCGTTGCCGTCGTCCGCCGCCTGCAGCCGCGCCGGTTGCCCGGCCAGCCCCGCGGCGCCGCCCAGGATGGCAAGCGCGACGGCCCCTCGGATCATGAAGCGAAACTGGATCACGGTAAGACTTCTCCCGCCCCACGGCGGGGCGCGCAACGCCCCTGCGATACAGGATTGATCGCCAAGGGCAACCACCGCGGCAACCGTCTCGTCGCATGCATCCGGCGCTGTCCCCGGCGGATCGCGGCGCAGTGGCGCGAGATTGGGGCAGATGCGCCCATGTCCGGCGCAATGCCAGACCATGTTCGACCATGTCCGGCTTGACCGGCCATGCCCCATGGGCATAGCCATGGTGGCGATGAGCCAGCACGCCCGCCCGCAAGATTTGCGCCTGACGCGCCGCATCGACGGCAAGCCTCGCGTTGTCGTCACCCGCCGCCTGCTGCCCGAAACCCAACGCCGCATGGCCGAATTGTTCGACGTGACGTTGAACGCCGATGATCGGCCAATGTCGCGCCAGGCACTGCTGGATGCGGTATCGCAAGCACAGGTGCTCGTCCCCACAGTGACCGACGCCATCGACGCCGATCTGATCGCCGCAGCCGGCCCTGGCCTTGGCCTCATTGCCAATTTCGGCGCAGGGATCGAGCATATCGACCTGGCCGCCGCCCGCGCGCGCAAGATCATCGTCACCAACACGCCCGGCGTGTTCACCGACGACACCGCCGACATGACGATGGCGCTGATCATTTCCGTGCCCCGCCGGCTGACCGATGGCGAGCGGGTGATCCGCGAGCAGACGTGGGAGGGCTGGTCGCCTTCCAGCCTGCTGGGCCACCGGCTCGGCGGCAAGATGCTGGGCATCGTGGGCATGGGCCGAATCGGCCAGGCCGTGGCCCTGCGCGCCCGCGCCTTTGGCCTGGCGGTGGTCTATCACAACCGCCACCGGCTGCCCCCCGCGGTCGAAGCGGCGCTGGGCGCGCGCTATGAACCCGATCTCGATGCCCTGGTGCGCGAGGCGGACATTCTCTCGCTGCACTGCCCGCACACGGCCGAAACCCACCACCTGATCAACGCCCGGCGCATCGCCATGATGAAGCGGCACGCCTATGTGGTGAACACCGCGCGCGGCGAACTGATCGAGGAAGCCGCCCTGGTCGCGGCACTGGAAGCGGGGGCCATTGGCGGGGCCGGGCTCGATGTCTTTGCCCACGAACCGCAAGTCGATCCGCGGCTGCGCCGCCTGCCCAATGTCGTCCTGCTGCCGCACATGGGCAGCGCCACGTTCGAAGGGCGCCTGGCCTCGGGCGACAAGGTGATCGCCAACATCCGGTTCTGGGCCGATGGCCATCGGCCACCCGATCAGGTCATCGAAGGCTGGGCCTGAAGCCCCCTTCGCCAGGGCGCTAACCATTTTGGATTTGTCAAAGACTTGGGCCTAGGGTGCGCGCCATGAACGAATCGCTTCGGATGCGCGCTGCCAAGGCGCTGATGTGGATCGCCGGGCTTGGCCTGCCCGCCCTCGCCCATGCCCAGGATGCCGCGCTCGATCCCGCCGATAGCGGCGACACCGCATGGCTGCTGGCCGCCACGCTGCTTGGCCTGTTGCTCGTGCTGCCGGGCCTGGCTCTGTTCAACGCCGGCCGTGCCCGGGCGCAAAGCCTGGCCTCGGTGATGACACAGACCGCTGCGGTGGTGGCATTGGTCTCGGTGCTGTGGATCGTGGTGGGCTATACCCTGGCGTTCGGCACGGTCAGCAACGGCTGGCTGGGCAGTGGCAATGCCTGGATGCTGATCGATCTGGGCAATGTGCGGCAAGACACGCTGGTGCCTGAAAGCGCCTATGCCCTGTTCGAGATGGTCTTCGCCCTCGTCGCCCCGGCCTTGCTGGTGGGTGCATGGGTCGATCGCGCGCGATTTGGCTGGGTCATTGGCTTTGCCGCGCTATGGAGCCTGATCGTCTACGCCCCGATCGCCCACTGGGTGTGGGGCGGCGGCTGGCTGGCCACCCGGCTGGGCACGGTGGACTACGCCGGCGGCCTGGTCGTGCATGTCAGCGCGGGGGTTTCTGCCTTGGTCGTTGCCCTGCTGCTTGGCCGGCGCGAACGCTTTGCCACAGCCGTTGCCAGCACCGGCAGCAGCCCACTGCTGACCATCACCGGCGCCGCGCTGGTCTGGGCGGGCAGCCTGGCTCTGGCCGGCGGCAGCGCCTTTGCTGCCGGAGACGACGCAGCCATGGCGCTGGTCAACACCCATGTCGCAGCCGCCGTCGCGGCGCTGGCCTGGCTGCTGCTGGATCGGCTCAAGGGGGCCAAACCAGGGCCCACGGGGCTTGCCCGCGGCGTGGTGGCGGGTCTGGCGATCGTGGCGCCGGCCGCAGCCTATATCAGCCCCGGCATGGCCGTGGTTTTGGGCATCCTTGGGGCGGTGCTTGCCAAGGGCGCTGCACGGGTGGTGCAAGGCCACTTGCAAATCGATGATTCGCTTGGGGTCTTTGCCGGCCACGGGGTTACCGGCGCGGCCGGCACGGTGCTCACCGCGCTGGTGCTCAACCCGGCGTTCGGCGGCACCGGCTATGGTCCGGGCATGGATCTTGCCCACCAGGTGGTGGGCCAGGTCGTGGGTGTGGTAACCGTGGCGGCGTGGAGCGCGATCGCCACGGCCATTGCCGCGCTGATGGTATCGATGGCCCTGCCCATGCGCGTCACCCGCGAAGACGAACTGGCGGGGCTGGACAAAGCCAGCCACGGCGAAGACGCTTACCAGCCCGACTGAGGAAGCCCCGCCAAGCCTTTCAACCGCAACAAAAAAGCCCGGGAAAACCCGGGCTTTTTCTGTTCTGTCCAGGCCGATCAGTCGCCGGTCAGGATGCGATCCACCAGTTGCTTCACCGTCGGGGTGAAGTTGTTGGAATAGAACGGGTCCTGCTTGAAACGATAGGCGGCGTGGCCGGCAAACATCAGGTTCTGGTCGATATCGCCACCATGGGCGATGTCCTGCAGCGTCTTCTGGATGCAGAAGCTGCGCGGATCGGCCAGGCGCCCGGTGGTGTAATCGTCGTGGTCCTTCCACGACGAGAACCCGCAGTGCGACAGGCAGCCCATGCAATCGGCCTGGTCCTTGCGGATCTCGTCGCGCTCGGCCTGGTTGACGAAGATCACCGTGTCGTCGGGCGTGCGCAGCGCGGTGGTGAAACCGGCGCCGAACCACGCGCGCGCGCGGTCCAGATCGGCCGGCGTCACCCAGAAGTTCTTGCCCTTAACGCCCACGTCCAGCTGCACGGTGTGCTCGCCTGCCGCCACCTTGGAATAAGGCACCTGGCGTTCGGACCGCGCTTCCAACGCGCGCAGGAACGGATTGCGCACCGCAGAGGAGTAGAACCCGGTGGGCGAGAACTTGTGCAGCAGCACATCACCCGGCTCCAGCGTGCGCAGATGGTCCTTCCACGCCTGGGGAATCGGGCTTTCCTCGGTCAGCAGAGGGCGCGTGCCGAACTGGAAGGCAATCGCGCCCAGTTCGGGATTGTCGATCCAGTTGTTCCATTCGCGCAGGAACCACACGCCGCCAGCCATCACGATCGGCACGTCGTCGCTCACGCCCTCGGCGCGCATCGTGTCGCGCAGCGCCTTGACGCGGGGATAGGGATCTTCCGGCTTGCGCGGGTTTTCCGCGTTGGACAGGCCATTGTGCCCGCCGGCCAGCCACGGGTCTTCATAGACCACCGCGGCCATCAGGTGCGCCACCTTGTGATAGGCGCGCTTCCACAGCGCGCGGAACGCCCGGCCCGACGAAACGATCGGCAGGTAGCTGACGTTGAACCGCGCCGCGATTTCCGAAAGCTTGTAGGGCATGCCGGCGCCGCAGGTGACACCCGAAACCAGCCCGCGGGTGCGTTCCAGCACGCCTTCGAGCACTTGTTGCGCGCCGCCCATTTCCCACAGCACGTTGATGTTGATCGCGCCCTTGCCGCTGGCAATGTCATAGGCCCGGCGCACCTGTTCCACCGCGCCGTCGATGGCATAGCGGATCAGCTCTTCGTGGCGTTCCTTGCGGGTCAGCGCGTTGTAGACCTGGGGAACGATCTTGCCTTCGGCGTCATAGCTGTCGGCATTCACCGCGCTCACCGTGCCGATTCCCCCGGCCGCAGCCCAGGCTCCCGAACTCATGTGATTGGTGGCGGCAACCCCCTTGCCGCCTTCCACCAGCGGCCACACTTCCCGGCCACCATAGAGGATCGGCTTCAACCCCTTGAACGCAGACATATCATTCCCTCGACGCGCTCAGGCGCGTGACATTTGCCGGCTTGCCCCGAGCACGGGCCGATCGTTCCCTTGTCGATCGTCCGTGCCCGGCCTGGCGTACCGGACATGAAAACCCGAATGCTTTGGCTTACGGCGAAACGCGGCCAAGCGAAAGTCCGGTGTGGCGGTTTTGACGGTTCAGCGCGCCGAAATGGGCCTGCCGCCCATCAAAAACCCGCTCCGAACCGGTGGCAAACCATCAATCGTCGTCTTCCACGGCGACCTTTTCACCCGTCACGCGCTGCGAAAGGGCCGCAGCCATGAACGGATCGAGCGCCCCATCGAGGACGTCGGTGGGATTGGTGCTGACCACGCCCGTGCGCAGATCCTTTACCTGCTGATAGGGCTGCAGGACATAGGAACGGATCTGGTGACCCCAGCCGATCTCGGTCTTGGCGGCGTATTCGCCCGAAGCGGCCGCTTCGCGCTTGGCCAGTTCGGCTTCATAGATCCGCGCTTTCAGCATGTTCATCGCGGTGGCGCGGTTCTTGTGCTGGCTGCGGTCGTTCTGGCTGGCCACGATGATCCCGGTGGGCACGTGGGTGATACGCACTGCCGAGTCCGTGGTGTTGACGTGCTGCCCGCCCGCGCCCGAAGCGCGATAGGTATCGATCTTGAGGTCGGCCGGGTTGATTTCCACCTCGATGTTGTCATCGATTTCGGGATAGACCCAGACCGACGAAAACGACGTGTGGCGGCGGGCAGAGCTGTCGTAGGGGCTGATGCGCACCAGGCGGTGCACGCCGCTTTCCGTCTTGGCATAGCCATAGGCGTTCTCGCCCTTGATCAGCAGCGTGGCGCTCTTGATCCCGGCCGCTTCCCCCGCGTGGTAATCCACCAGGTCCACCTTGTAGCCATGGCGTTCGGCCCAGCGCGTGTACATGCGCTGCAGCATTTCCGCCCAGTCCTGGCTTTCGGTGCCGCCGGCGCCGGCGTGCACTTCAAGATAGGCATTGTTGGCGTCGGCTTCGCCCGCCAGCAGCGCCTGCACCTTGTCGGCATCGGCGCGCTCGGCCAGGGCGGCCAGCGTGGCCAGCCCCTCGGCGATCGTGGCATCGTCGCCTTCCACTTCGCCCAGTTCGACGAATTCGATGGCGTCGGCCATTTCCCTGCCGATCTGGTTGACCGTGCCGATCGAGGCTTCCAGCCGCCGGCGCTCGCGCATGACGGCTTCGGCGTTCTTCGGGTTGTCCCACAGCTTGGGATCTTCGACGCGCGCGTTGAGTTCGTCGAGCCGGCGCACGGCGCGGTCCCAGTCGAGGAACTTGCGCACCAGCGCCAGCGCTGCCTCGATGCGGTCGATATGAGCCTGCCCTTCGGCACGCATGACGGTCTTACTCCATACAAACGAACTGGCCGCTTAGCGAAGCGGGGCCGTTTGTAAAGGTGTGCCCGCCTTGTAATGACGCAGACTGGCCCGCCCGCCCGGAAAGCGCCTTCCCGGACGGGCAGCGACCGGCGCGATCAACCGTGCTTGTGTCGAATCGCCTGCACCGCGGCGAGCGTGAGCTTGACGTGATCGCGATAGTCCATGTCGGAATGGACCAGGGTGATCCGGCCATCGGGCGCGATGACATAGCTGGTGCGCGTGGTCAGCCCGGTGGACTTGCCACCCTGCTGGAGATCGACGTCATAGGCCTTGACCACGGCCGGGCTGGCGGCGGCGACGGCAAACTTGTTGCGGCATTCCTCGGTCGAAAAGCGCGTCAGCGTGGCGACATCGTCGTTCGACATCCCGATCACGGTGGCGCCGGCCTTGGCGAAATCGGCGGTGGCGTCGGCAAAGGCGTGGGCTTCCAGCGTGCAGCCCTGGGTAAATGCCTTGGGATAGAAATAGAGCACCACGGGGCCGCGCTTCAGAGCCTTTTTCAGGTTGAAGCTGAACGGCTTGCCGCCCAGCGCACCGGCCGCGGTAAAATCGGGCGCGCGGGCGCCTTGCGGCAACGCGGCATTTGCCGCGGCCATGGGGGTGAGGGAAAGGGCGAAGGCCGCCAACGCGGCAAGAGGGGAGCGCGTGTTCATGTGCCATGCCTAGCACAGCGCAGCACGCCTCAATAGATGCCCCCTTGGTCCTCCACGAAGTTGCTGCCCGCCGGCTTGGCGTTCGGGGCCGCCGTGGTCCCGCGCGCCGCACGCGCCTTGCGCAGGGCATCGAGCACGGCTTCCTTGGCCGTGATTTCCGATGGCTGCACCGTGCGGCGCGGTTCGGTATCGGGCTTGAACGCTTCCCAGATGATCGAGGCCTTGCGCTCGTTGTCCTGCGGCGTCCCGCCAAACACGCGCTTGCCCGAGACGCGATCGATCTTGACCATCGAGACGCCCGCTGGCGCCGTGAAGGGAATGTCGGCCCAGCGCGGGCGCGTGGCCAGCACGAACTGCTTGAAGATCGGCGCGGCGATCCGCCCGCCCTGGGCATAGCCGCCCAGGCTGCGCGGCTGGTCATAGCCCATGTAGATGCCCGCGATGATGTCGGGCGATCCGCCCACGAACCACACGTTGGTGGGGCCGCTGGTGGTGCCGGTCTTGCCGAACAACGGCAGGCCCAGGTCGTGCAGGGTTTCGGCCGTGCCGCGCACCACCACGCCTTCCAGCATGTGGACCACCTGATAGGCTGTGCGCGGGTCGAGCACCTGCTTGCCCGCGGCGCGCAGCCGCGGCATCGCCGTGCCATCCCAGCGGGGCAGGTTGCATCCCGTGCAGGCGCGGTTGTCGGCGCGCCAGATTACCTTGCCGTTGCGATCCTGGACATAGTCGATCAGCGTCGCGTCGCGCTGCCGGCCGTGGTTGGCCAGCGCGGCATAGGCGTTGACCATGCGCGTCACCGTGGTGTCGCCCGCGCCCAGCGCCATGGAAAGGTACGGCTGGTAATCGCCGATACCCACGGCCTTGATCGTGCGCACCACTTTGTCCATGCCGGTGTCGTTGGCCACGCGCACCGTCATCAGGTTGCGCGATTGCTCAAGCCCCCAGCGCATGGTGTGGCTGCCCGATCCGCCCTCGTTGCCGAAGTTGCGGAAGCACTTCTGCCCCAGCGCAGCCCCCTGATAGACGCAGAACGTGCCATCGACGACCATCGAGGCCGGTGTCATCCCGTTGTCGAGCGCCGTGGCATAGACGAACGGCTTGATCGTGGAGCCAGGCTGGCGCTGCGCCTGGGTGGCGCGGTTGAATGAACCGAGCCGCGCATCGAACCCGCCCTGCATCGCCAGGATGCGGCTGCTCTGCGGGTCTTCCACCACCATGCCGCCCGAAACTTCGGGCACCACGCGCACCGCCCAGATGCCATTGCCGGCCGGGGCCACGGTGATCACGTCGCCCACTTTCATCGCGTCGGGCACGCCATAGAGCGTGCCGGTCTGCCCATCGGCAAAGCCCACCTGCCCGCTGCTGCCGCGCCGCGAAACCAGCACCGCCACCCGCCAGTCGAGATAGCGGATCGACAGGTTGCTGTTGATCAACTGCGCCTGCCAGTTGCCATCATCCATGTCGATATGCGCGATCGGCCCATGCCAGGCGCGCCCGGCGGCATAGCGCAGCAGCCCGGCGCGCAACGCATCCTGGGCCGCGGTCTGCAATTGCTGGTCCAGCGAGGTGCGCACCCACAGGCCACCGGCATAGACGCTGTTGGGCCCGTCCTCGGCCTGCTCGCCGAACTGGTCGATCAGTTGGCGGCGCACTTCCTCCAGGAAATAGCCCGCGTCGGCGGTGTAGTTTTCGGTGCGGCGCGGCACCAGGCCGAGCGGCTGTGCCTTGGCCTGGGCCACATCGGCCGCGCTGGCCCAGCCGTTCTTGGCCATCTGGTCCAAAACCCAGTTGCGGCGGGTGATGGCCTTTTCGGCGAACTTGGCCCGGCTATAGGTTTCGGGCGCCTTGGGCAGGATCGCCAGGAACGCGGCTTCGTGCAAAGCCAGGTCGCCCACGTCCTTGTCGAAATAGGCGCGCGCTGCCGCCTGCACGCCAAAGCTCTGGCGGCCGAGCGGAATTTCGTTGAGGTACAGCTCCAGGATCTGCTGCTTGGTCAAGACGCTTTCGATGCGTCGCGCCAGAAGCATTTCCTTGAGCTTGCGCGTGACCGAATATTCGTTGCCGATCAGGATGTTCTTGGCAACCTGCTGGGTGATGGTAGAACCGCCCCGCGCGCGCTCGCCCGAACCCAGCTTGGTGGCATAGTCCACCACCGCACCGGCAAGGCCGGTCAGGTCCACGCCGCCATGGCTCCAGAACGTCTTGTCCTCGGCCGAAAGGAACGCGTTGATCAACTGCGGCGGGAAATCCACGAAGCGCAATTGCACGCGCCGCTCGCGCGCATAGCTCGACACGATCTGCCCATCCGCGCCGCGCACCATGGTCGGCAGCGGCGGTTGATAGGTCAGCAGCGTATCGGCCGATGGCAGCGTGCGCTCCACCGTCACCCACAGCAGCCCGCGCAGGATCAGCAGCACCAGCACCAGCCATCCGGCACGGCGCACCCATTTGGAACGCTGCCACAGCCCCTTGGCCCGGCCCCACAGATTGCCCCCCCGCCTTATGCGAAAGCGCCGCCGTTCGGGATCACCGTCGGGATTGCGGTCAGGTTCGGGCGCATCGCCGCGCGCAATGATCGGGGGCAAGTCGTCGGCCATCGTGGCCGCGCTCTAGCACGGGGGTTTGCGCGCGCACCAGTGCCTATGTTGAGCGCGTGTCGGTCAGGCGCCCGTCATGCGCCCAGGGGGCGGCTTTCCTGCTCCGCCAGGAAAATGGCAATGGCGCGCGCAACGGCATGGGCAAAGCCGTTGCGCCAGGCCTTGTCGGTCATCGCACGCGCATCGGCCGCGTTGCTGATATAGCCAGCCTCCAGCAGCGCCGATGGCAGATCGAGCGACTTGAGCACCACGAACGCGGCCTCGCGGCGCGGATCGACATGGAAGCGAACGGCGCCCTGCCCTTCGCGCAAGATAAGATCGGCCAGGCGCAGCGAGCGACCGCGCATCGCGCGCCGGGAAAGATCGACCAGAATGGAG
Organism: Novosphingobium rhizosphaerae; assembly: GCF_050920675.1. Taxonomy (NCBI): domain Bacteria; kingdom Pseudomonadati; phylum Pseudomonadota; class Alphaproteobacteria; order Sphingomonadales; family Sphingomonadaceae; genus Novosphingobium; species Novosphingobium rhizosphaerae. Next base: position 2,419,991 of record NZ_CP137861.1, on the reverse strand, counting down.
GAAACTGTGCCCGACTGGCCGGCAAGGTTAACGCCGTTGATCGTATCCGCACGGTTTTCGCGCTGCGCCAGGGCATCGGCGACCGCATCCGAGCCGCGATCGGACAGGGTATAGACCGTTGCCCCGCCGGCATCGGCGCTCGGCGCGGAATCTGCATGGATCGACAGGAACAGGTCGGCATGCAGGCGCCGCGCAATGCCCGAACGCTCGTCCAGCGCCAGGAAGCGATCGTCGCTGCGGGTCAGGGCCACGCGCACATGCCCCTGCGCCAGCAATGCATCGCGCAGCGCCAGCGCCAGCGCCAGGGTCAACTGCTTTTCGCGCAAGGATCCCTCGCCGCTGGCGCCCGGATCGTGCCCGCCATGGCCGGCATCAATCACCACCAGCGGGCGGCTGGCATCGGCCGGGCCCAGCACCGGCGGCAGATCGACGGCGCGCGTGCCGTCGGGCAGCGCCAGGCGCACGACATAGGCCGGCACCCTTGCGCCCGCGCCCGGCCCGATGCCCAGCACCACCCGCGCCCACACCAGCAGAACAAGCAGCGGCACGACAAACAGCGCGGCAATTGCCAGCGTGCGCGCAGGTATCGGCCAAGGTTTAACCATATTGCAGATGCCTATGCCGCGCCGCAGGCCGGCTGGTCCAGCGCAAAAACCGGGGCAAATGCCTATCCGCATGATGACGGAGCGTTTCGGGACACGGTTTTAATTGCTGCTTTGCGATTGGGGTGCTAGCACCCATCTAACGGAGCAGTTCGACCAACTGCCTTTCCCGCCGCGTTGTCGCTGCGCCCGCATGGTGCGCCCGGCCGCAACGCCCACGGCACACGCGCCAATGGCAGGGGATGGAAGGGGTCGGGCTTGGTCCTGGCGGGCAGAAGGGACAAGGCAGGACGCCACCCTCGCCCGCGCTTGAGGTTGATGCCGTGATGAAGAGCCGCGTACCGTTCCAGCCAAAGCGCCCCACCGGGGCCTTTGCGTTTTGGACGGATGCCGGCACGCACGAATATCCCGGTACTTTTGCAGACAATTTTGCAGACCGGGGCCCCCGCACGGGGCAATCGTTGCACGTCTTTGCCACCGCAGACGCACACCAACCGCCGCCGGGCGGCGAGCACCATGGCCCCCTGCATTGCGGCGCCATGCCGCAGGGCAACCTGTCCATGCTCCGATCCGGCAAACCCGCATTTGCAAAGCGCCACTGGCCCAGCTTCCTTTTTCAAAAGGACAAGGGGCGCACGCCAGGCCTTTGCCTCACTACAAGAAACCGCGCCATTCACCCGGGCCCTGCCCCGTGGCCGCGCGGCTGGAGACAACGGAATGACCACGCGCATGCTGATCGATGCGCGCCACCAGGAAGAAACCCGGGTGGCTGTGCTCAAGGGCAATCGTATTGAAGAATTCGACTTTGAATCTGCTGATCACAAGCAGATCAAGGGCAATATCTACCTCGCCAAGGTTACCCGCGTAGAGCCTTCGCTCCAGGCGGCCTTCGTCGATTTCGGGGGCAACCGTCACGGTTTCCTCGCGTTCAGCGAAATCCACCCGGATTATTACCAGATCCCCAAGGAAGACCGCGAGGCGCTGCTGGCTGAAGAAGCTGCCCACGCCGAGGAAGAAGCCGCCCTGCGCGCCGCCGAAGACGGTGACGACGAGGATTACGAAGGCGGTTACGACGACGGCGGTTATGAAGACGGCGGTTATCAAGACGGCCGGGGCGTGACCGAAGTCGACACTTCGGAAAAGGACCAGGTCGCCACGATCGAAGGTGGCGTGGTCGAAAACGGCTTTGACCACGAAGGCGAAGACGCCGCCGATGGCGAAGCGGAAGAATCCAACGGTGAAGGCGGCCGCCGCCAGCGCCGTCCCCGCCGCCAGGGCCGCGGCCAGAGCAAGGAAGCGGAAGAACTGCGCGCCAAGCGCATGGCCCTGCGCCGCCGCTACAAGATCCAGGACGTGATCCAGCGCCGCCAGGTGCTGCTTGTCCAGGTCGTCAAGGAAGAGCGCGGCAACAAGGGCGCTGCGCTGACCACCTATCTCAGCCTCGCGGGCCGCTATTGCGTGCTCATGCCCAATTCCAGCCACGGTGGCGGCATCAGCCGCAAGATCAGCTCGGCTTCAGATCGCAAGCGGTTGAAGCAGATCATCGCCGACATGGAACTGCCCCGCTCGATGAGCTGCATCGTCCGCACCGCCGGCCTGCAGCGCACCAAGCCCGAGATCAAGCGCGATTTCGACTATCTCGCCCGCCTGTGGGACGAGATCCGCGAACGCACCATGCGCTCGTCGGCCCCGGCGCTGATCCATTCCGACAGCGACCTGATCAAGCGCGCGATCCGCGACATCTATAACCGCGACATCGAGGAAGTGGTCGTCGAAGGCGAAGCGGGCTATCGCGCCGCCAAGGACTTCATGAAGCTGCTGATGCCCAGCCACGCCAAGCGGGTGCGCCAGTATGCCGATCCCGTGCCGCTGTTCCAGCGCTATGGCGCCGAAGACCAGCTTTCGGCGATGTACGATCCGGTGGTGCAGCTCAAGTCGGGCGGTTACCTGGTAATCAACCCGACCGAAGCACTCGTCTCGATCGACATCAACTCGGGCCGCTCCACCAAGGAACACGGCATCGAGCAGACCGCCGTGGCCACCAACCTGGAAGCCGCGCGCGAAATCGCCCGCCAGTTGCGCCTGCGCGACATGGCCGGCCTGGTCGTGATCGACTTCATCGACATGGAATACGGATCGAACATCCGCAAGGTCGAGAAGGCGATGAAGGACGCCCTCAAGGATGACCGCGCCCGCATCCAGGTGGGCCGCATCTCGGGCTTTGGCCTCATGGAAATGAGCCGCCAGCGCCTTCGCACCGGCGTACTCGAAGCCACGACGCGCGCCTGCCCGCACTGCGATGGTTCGGGCCTGGTCCGCACCGCCTCGTCCGCCGGCCTTTCGGCGCTGCGCATGATCGAAGACGAAGCCGCCAAGGGCAAGGGCAACGTCATCACGCTCTATGCCAGCCAGGAAGCGGCGATCTACGTGCTCAACACCAAGCGCGCCGATCTTGCCGAGATCGAACTGCGCTATGGCGTGACCGTGGAAGTGATCCCCGAAGGCGAGAACGAAGGCGCTAAAATGCGCGTTGCCTCGCGCGGGCCCAAGCCGGAATTCGTGCCCCGCTTCGAACCCATCGTCGAACCCGAAGAAGACGATGAGATCGAGGATTCCTATGACGACGAGGAAGAAGAAGTCGTCGAGGAACGCCGCGAGCGCGAGGAACGGCGTGAAAGCCGTAGCGAAGGCGAAGGCGAAGGCAGTGGTCGTCGCAAGCGCCGCAAGCGCCGGCGTGGCCGCAACCGCGATCGCCGCGAAGACGGTGTGAACGGCGAAGCGGGTGAAGACGGCGAAGGCGAAGCCTATGAAGGCGAAGGCGAAGCCGACGAAACGGCCATCGCTGCCGATGGCGCCGAAGCCGAAGCAGACGCCGACAGCACCGAAGACACCGCGGGCGAAGCCCACGCTGACGACGACGCCGACCGTGGCCCGCGCAAGCGCCGCCGCCGCAGCCGTCGCCGTCGCGGTGGCCAGCGTGATGACGCTGCCGACGTGCAGGGTGAAGAAGCCCAGGCCGATGCGGCCGGCGAGGAAACCCCGGCCCCCGTGGCCGAGGACACCGCGACCGAACCGGCTGCTGCGGCCCTGGCCGCCGCAGAAGCCCCGGCGACCGAAGCCGTGGCCCCTGAAGCCCCGGCCCAGGAACCCCCTGCAAAGCCCAAGCGCGTGCGCAAGAAGAAGGTTGCCGAGGCCCCGGCCGAAGTGACCGCCGAACCTGCGCCGGTTGCCGAAGCTCCCGCTGAGGAAGCCCCAGCCCAGGAAACTCCGGCCCAGGAAGCCCCTGCAAAGCCCAAGCGCGTGCGCAAGAAGAAGGTCGCCGAAGCCCCGCCCGAAGTGACCGCAGAACCTGCGCCCGTTGCTGAAGCTCCCGCCCAGGAAGCCCCGGCCCAGGAAGCCCCGGCCCAGGAAGCCCCGGCAAAGCCCAAGCGCGTGCGCAAGAAGAAGGTCGCCGAAGCCCCGGCCGAAGCGACCACCGAACCTGCGCCCGCTGCTGCTCTGGCCCAGCCCGAAGCGGCCGAGCCCAGCGCCACCGCCCCGGCACCCGCCGGTGACGCGGAAAGCGAAGGCGAAGGCGAAGACGGCAACGCCCCCCGCCGCGGCTGGTGGCAACGCACCTTCGGCGCCTGAGCCTGGGATCAAAGCCCGATAGAAAACCCCGCCATCGGATAGCCGGTGGCGGGGTTTTTCTTTGCGGGGCGCTGGTTCTACAACGTTATGCCGTAGCTGATAAAATCGGCCCGAACGCCGGGATCCAACTTTTCCGCCAACGCGGCATCGCTGATGGCTTTGGCGTGATCGCCTTTGCGTGCCCAGGCCACTGCACGGCCAAAGCGCGAGGTGGGAATGGCGTGCTTGGCCAAGACCTGGTCATAATCGGCGATGGCGTCGTCCAGCCGGCCAAGGCGCAGCAACACCAATCCACGGCTGTCGAGGAATGCAGGCGAACCTGGCACCTTGGCCAACGCCGCATCGCAATCGGCCAGGGCGGATTCGAGTGCCAGGCCAGCAATCGCCTTTTTCCAGCACATGGCGTTCAAGTCTTGGGCAGTCTTGGCCGAACCGCGCGCCTGCCTGAAATCCGCATCGGCACGCGCGGCGTCACCGGCTTGTAAATAGATCAGGCCGCGCCCGACCAAAAGCACGGCATTGTCCGGCGCCGCAACCAGCGCTTTGGACAAAGTCGCGATCCCCCCAGAAACATCACCGCCATCAGCCAGCAACTTGGCCTTTTCCGCAATGGCCTCGTCCAAGGCTGGGTCAAGCTTCAACGCCGCGTCAATATCCGCCATCCGGCCCGCGACATCGGCCTTGGGGCGACGAAGGCCTCGATTGAGATAGATATAGGCTTCCGGCTTGTTGGCAATTGCCCTGTCATAGGCCTGCATTGCATCGGTATCGCGGTGCAGCGCACTGTAGATGTTTGCTGCCACCACATGGGCATAATTCACGGCAGGATTGGCAGCCTCGACACTACGCGCCACGGCCAGCACGTCCTGATCGCGACCAAGCCCCCGCAGCACATTGGCGCGTAACAAGTACAGCCCAATGGCATGCGGCCTTTGCGCAATCGCTGCTGCAGTATCGCGCTCAGCCATGGCGCTATCGCCCACACCATATGCCAGCCGCGCCCGATGCTCGAGCGCAAAGGCGTTGGTGGGCTCGATTTTCAGGCTTGCGGTATAGGCTGCAATCGCATCTGCCAACCGATTGCTGCGCTCAGCCATCAGGCCGCGGGCACGGAATATCACAGGATTCTTCGGATCGAGCGCAAACGCGGCATCCAGGTCTCGTTCCGCCGCGACCTTGTCATCCTTCCACACCCAGGCCAGGCCGCGATCAGCCAAAGCCATCGCGTTGTTGGGTTCCAATTCCAGGGCCTTGTCGAAATCGAAAATCGCTGCGTCGAACTTCCCTTCATCCAGTTCCACGTTACCCTTTTCGCCATAAGCGCGCGCATTGCCAGGATCGGCAGCAGCCATGGCTTCGGCGGCGGCAAGACGGTCTGCGGATGCTTCTTCATCCTGCCCCAATGCCGTATGTGCCGCGGCACGCTGGTGAAGTGCAAAGGCCTGGCCGGGTTCGCGCTGCAAGGCTTTGGTATAAGCCGCAAGGGCATCGTTCGGCCTGTGCTCGGCATCTGCCAACATGCCTTGGGCGATGAAGACTTGCACAAAACCCGGATCGAGCGCCAAGGCCCTGGCAAGATCGGCATGCGCACCGGGCAGATCGCCGTCCTGGATGCGTATCACCGCGCGATTTGCCCATCCCGAAACATCGCCGGGATCAAGCGCGACGGCCTTGTCGAAATCCGCCAGCGCCTCCTTGCGCCGGCCCTGCTGCATCAACAGGCTCGCCCTTTGTCGGTATTCCGCCGCGCTGGACGGTGTTGTGGCCAGGCTGGCAGCGACTTCCGACGCCGATGCCTTGTAGCCGGCCGGCTTGCGCAGGGTGGCCGTTCGGGCAGTAAGCGCCCGTAAAGTCGCTTGCGCATCCACCGCCTCGCTCGATGGAAATTCGGGCGCGATGCTGCGCTCGGTACTCTCGATCGTGAACACACCATCCTTGACCGCGCCATGGCGGTGATATTCAAAACCCGCCACCGTCTGGTCTACGTCCATTCCCGGTCCGGGCACGAAGTCACCCTGTCCCTTGGGCAAGACGATCGTTTCCACCGTGCGGTGGAACGCTGGATAGGAAACGGCAAACGGCGCGTCCCGGTCTTGCGCAGGGTCGCGGCTGAAATCCGCGCGATAGCCCAACGTGGTGCGATCTGTCTCGTACGCCCCCGAGGACCAGTCCATCGTGGCCACGCCGCTCATGGAGAGGCGTTCTTCCCCCGTATTGGGGTCAAACAACACATCGATCGTTTTCACGTCGACAAAATCGAACTGCTTTTTCCAGTATTCCTGCAGGATCCGATCGCGCAGGTCCCCGGAAAGATTGGCCAGTCCGCCACGCATCACGATCGCTTCGTCGCCACGCAGCGTCTCTTCGATCGTAATGGGCGCGGGGGCGGAAATGCCCGCACTCGCATCGATCCGGATCGAAAGGTCGTCGGTCGGCGTGGCCAGCGGCGCTGGCAGCATGCGCACCAACGCGGCATTGCTGCGCAAGGGAACGCCCCAGGCAAAGTTGGGTGTGGTCAATCGATCGAGGCTGGTGTCGCCCGTTCGCGTGCCATCGAGCCAATAGGTGCGGCCGCCAAGCGACGCCCTGACCAGGACATGATTCAATAGTCCCACCATGGGCAGGCGCGAATCGAGACCATCGCCTGCAAACGTGCTCACCATCACGGGCTCAGCCTCGATTCCCATGCCATGAAGCAACGCGAGCAGCAGCGCCGTCTTGGCCTTGCAATCGCCGAACCGACGCGCCCATGTGATTTCGGCATCGGCCGGCACATAACCGCCCGCCCCCATCTGCAATGCGACATAGCGCACCCGGTCCTGCACCAGTAGAAGCGCTGCCAGCGCCCTCGCTTTGGGATCGGCTGACTGACTGGCAATGCGATCCAGTTCCGCTCGCAACGCACCCTGCGCCAAGACGCTTACCGCCTTGTCGTAAAGCGGTGCCATCAGCGCGCCGAGATCCGCCCACGAGGCAAAATCGGTCAATTCCAGAACGCGCCCGAGGCGATATCGCGGCGGGGCACCGTTGGGCGGGCGGATGGGCGTGATGTGTTCGAGCGTCAATTCCAACGTCATCAGGTTACCCGTTTTCACGGGCTTCATGGCGGGAATATCCACGGCGCGAAATCGCACCGGCATCGCGCTGGGCCATTGCACGCGCACGTGCGCATGCTCGATCGGAATAGCGTTCCACATCGCCGCGGTATATTCGGCATGGTTCTTGAAGGTGGGATCGCTGGAGGAAACCGAGGCCGCAAATTCCAGCGTGTCGCCCACTTGCAAGCCCTCGGGCTGGATATTGGCAGTCAGCACGCCGTCCAGCACCGCGCTTTCCAGGTTTTGCTCACGTCGCAAGACCGTGAACGCCTGGCCTGATTTCAACACGTCGATGGCCTGGTCCCCGCGCCGTATCAACAGCTTGTGCACGGTCAGCACATCGGTGTCGGGCCGCCATGGCAACGAGATGTTGGCCGCAGCCAAGCCTTGCGAGGTCTGTATCTTGATGGCGCTGGCCAGGTACGTCGTGCGGCGTCCCGGCTCCAGTGACACTTGCTCGTCGGACAAGAGAACGCGCACCGGTGCATCGTCTGCCGGCTGGCTATCGGTGGCCGGATTGACCGGCTTGACCCACGACGGTGCTGGGGCGATCACGGGCTGGTCTGCCGCAAGCGCTGCACTTGTCAGCGCGCTGGTGACAAAAAGCGCAGAGAGCAGCAATTTCATGGACATCACTCCCTTGATGGCCGCAAGCTAGCCATCCAGCGCGGAAATTAAAATGCCCATAATCAGCTCGAACGAAGCGACGCCAAGATCAGGAAACAGCACATTGCCAAGCTGACGGTGCCGCACCTCTGGATCGTGAACTCAGAAATGACGCCGCGAGGGAGCCTTTGGGTCAATACCCGAAGAGACGCCAAAATGGCTTCCATCTCCGCCCGAAGTGCCCATGCAAAGGCCACCAGCCTTCGCTGCGGTCACTTTGGCCCGATATGTTCGCCATTTTGGCGCCTCGGGGGGGTGCCATTTATGAATTCACGACCTAGGATTCGACCTTGGGCGCTCAAGAAGGATTATACTTCGCCAGCCATGCCCCGATCGCGTCCAGCATCGCCTTGCGGTCTTCGGCGCGGGTGAAATAGTGGTCGGCCTTGGGCAGGCTGACATAATCCACCGTCTTGCCGGCTGCGCGCATGCGGCTGGCCATGGAGTCCGATTGCGAGGCGGCGACGGTCACGTCCTTGCGGCCGTGGATCAGCAGCAGCGGCGCCTTGATCCTGTCCACCGCGTTCAGCGGTGAGACGGCGGGGAAATCGGGCGTCATCGCTTTCCAGTCGTCGCTGTATTTGCCCTGCATGTAATAGCCGCCGAAATCGTTCACTTCGCGGCGCAGGCTGGCCACGCCGGAAATCGAGATGCCGCAGCGGTAGAGGTCCGGGTCCTTGGCCAGGCCCCACATCGTGGCATAGCCGCCATAGGATGCGCCCACGATACACGCCCGCTTGGGGTCCGCCATGCCCTGGGCCACCGCCCAGGCCAGGCCATCGGTGATATCGTCCTGCATGGCCAGGCCCATCTGCCCTTCGCCCTTGCGCAAGAAACCCACGCCATAGCCGGTGGAACCGCGGAAATTGGGCTGGATCACCAGATAGCCACGGCTGGCGATATATTGCGCCAGATAGTCCCAACTGGCCACGTCCTGCGCCCAGGGCCCGCCGTGGGGCAGCATCACCACGGGCAACTTGTGCGCCTCGTGCCCCTTGGGCACCGTCACCACAGCCTCGATCTCCAGCCCGTCACGCGCCTTGTAGCGCATGGTCTTGACCGGGGAGAGCGGCACCTGCTTGAGCGCATCGTTGAACACCGCGATGCGCTGCATCTGGCCCGAATTGAGGCTGAAGTAATAGAGCCCGCCCGGGCTTTCGGGCCGGGCGAGCGTGAGCAGCATGGCGCTGCGGTCGGCGTTGAGGCTGGATATTTCCGCGCTCACGCCCTGCGCCGCCACGGATTTGTCGAACGCGCCCTGGATTTCCGCCATCTCGGGATCGAGCCAGTGGACCCGGCCCGGCGCATCGGTGGTGGCCACGCCCAGCACGGCGGTGCGATCGGTGGAAAGTACCGTGTGGTCGATCTCGGTCCCCGCCGGCGCTTCGAACAGCATCCGCCCGGTCTGCTGGGTCAGCATGTTGACTTCGAACAGCCGGTCGCGGCCATCGTCACCGGTAAACACGGCCACTGCATTGTCGCCGCCTGGCAGGAACACGATCGGGTCAATCAGCGATTCATGGGCGCGCGAACTGGCGCGGTCGATCGTGCGGAGCGCCTGGGCCGGATCGGCGCCGCGATAGACCAACTGCGCCTGGCGGCCCGATTGGGTGAAGGAAACGCCGCTGCGCACCACGCCGTTGCCGTCGGCCTGCCACTCCACCACCCCGGCACGCCAGTTCTGCACGATGCGATCGCGCCCGTTGGCCAGGTTCACACGGTGGACAGTGGGAAAAAAACCTTCGTCCAGATACATCGAGTGCTGCGCCGAAACCAGGATTTCGGGGGTGCCGTCGTGCGCTGTCCAGATCACCGAGGCGGTATTCTGCCCGTTGAGCGACCACAGGATGCGCGTCACTTTGCCAGTGGCACGCTCCACCGCAATCAGTCGGGAGACATAGCCGCGATCGCCCTGGCCCAGCGGCACCAGCGCGCGCAGCTTGACCAGCAGGTAATCGTTGCCGACCCATTGCACCCAGTCCGCCTCGGTCATGTCGGGTACGGCCAGTTGCACCGGCTTTTCCTTGGGATCGAACAGGCTGCGCACGCCGATCACCTGCATCCCGCCCACGCCGAATTTGCCGGCAATCCGCTGCCCGTCGGGCGAAAGCGCGCCATCGGCGAAGAAGGGAATCCGGGCAAAGGCATCGGCGTCGGGCACGGTTGCGCTGGGCGTTGAAGCGGCAGCGGCAGCAGACGCGGCGGCCGGCGGCGCCCCCTGCGGTGACGCACCCGTTTCCGCAAAGGCCGGCGTCGCCAGCAATGCCGCCAGGCCACAACCCCATGCACACACGCCGATTGCCCCAACGCGCGCCAGCTCGTACCGCATCTGTCCCCCTATATAGCCCATTATTTCAAGCTATTGCACAATCAGGGCGATAATCCAGCCTCCCACCGTCCAATTGTCACCATCCTGGATGGGATTTATCGCGCCACCCGCCACGCCCGGGGATTTTTCGCACTGGCAACATGCCCCGCCAGCGAGCGAGGCCAACGGTTTCGGGCATACCATGGGGCAAGCGCCCCACTCCCCCCTTGCCCCATGCTGCGTTTGCGCTAAGGACGACTCGTTGAAGCCGATCTGGCCTTGCCGGCCAGCGGCCCAGTGCAGCAGGACCCGGTTTTATGGCGACTTTCACGCTCCCCAAGAACTCCACGATCACCGGCAAGGCGCGCCATCACGCCGCCGCCACCAACGGCAAGATCAAGAAGTTCAAGGTCTATCGCTATGACCCGGACAGCGGCGAGAACCCCCGCTACGACACGTTCGAGATCGATCTCGAACAGTGCGGCCCGATGGTGCTCGACGCGCTGATCAAGATGAAGGGCGAGCAGGACCCGACGCTCACGTTCCGTCGCTCGTGCCGCGAAGGCATCTGCGGTTCCTGTGCGATGAACATGAATGGCCGCAACGGCTTGGCCTGCACCACCGCGATCGAGGATCTCAAGGGCGAAATCCGCATCACCCCGCTGCCGCACATGCAGGTGATCAAGGACCTGGTTCCCGATTTCACCCATTTCTACGCGCAGTACGCGTCGATCCGCCCCTGGCTGCAAACCGTCTCGCCCACGCCTTCGGGCAAGGAACGCCTGCAGAGCCCGGAACAGCGTGAAAAGCTCGATGGCCTTTATGAGTGCATCCTGTGCGCCTGCTGCTCCACCTCGTGCCCGAGCTATTGGTGGAATTCCGACAAGTTCCTTGGCCCGGCGATCCTGCTCCAGGCCTACCGCTGGCTGGCAGACAGCCGCGACGAGATGACCGGCGAGCGTCTCGACGAGCTGGAAGATCCCTTCCGCCTCTATCGCTGCCACACCATCATGAACTGCGCCAACGTGTGCCCCAAGGGTCTTTCGCCGGCGCGCGCCATTGCCGAAATCAAGAAGATGCAGGCCGAACGCGCGATCTGACGCGCAGCGCCGGCTTTCCTTCTCGCGTTATCCCGAACGCCGGCCGGTCCCTTCCGGCCGGCGTTCTGCTTTTCCAGGGGCCCGTTCCTTTTTCATGACTCGCATCACCCAGCGCTATGCGCAACTCGTCGCCTCGGGCGAACTGCGCCCCGATCCCGAACAGGCGGCCGCCGCCACCCGGCTCGACCGGCTGCAGCAGGAACTGGAAAGCCCCCCGCCCGCGCCGGGTCTTTTTGGCCGCATGCTCGGCAACAAGGCTCCGCCTCCGCCCCGCGGGCTCTACATGTGGGGCGGCGTCGGGCGCGGCAAATCCATGTTGATGGACCTGTTCCACGACAATCTCGCCGTGTCGGCCAAGCGACGCGCCCATTTCCATGCCTTCATGCTGGATGTGCATGCCCGCCTGCGCGAAGCGCGCAAGAGCGAGAGCGGCGACCCGATCGTGCCCGTCGCCGCCGGCCTCGCCGCCGAATGCCGGGTGCTGTGCTTTGACGAAATGGTCGTCAACAACAGCGCCGATGCCATGATCATGAGCCGGATGTTCACCGCGCTGATCGTGGAACATGGCGTGGTGGTGGTCACCACCAGCAACCGCGCGCCGTCGGAACTCTACAAGAACGGCCTAAACCGCGAGCATTTCCTGCCGTTCATCGCGCTGGTCGAAAGCCGGCTCGACGTGCTGGCGCTCAACGGGCCGGTCGATTACCGGCTCGAACGCCTGCAGGGCGTGGGCACCTGGCACGTGCCCAATGGCCCGGCCGCGACCGAAGCCGTACGCGAAGCATTCTTCCGCATGACCGACTTTGCCCCCGAAGACAGCGCCAACGTGCCGAGCGCAGAACTCGACGTGGGCGGAGGACGCACGCTGCACGTGCCCAAAAGCCTCAAGGGCGTTGGCGTGTTCAGCTTCAAGCGCCTTTGCGCCCAGCCGCGCGGTGCCTCGGATTACCTCGCGATCGCCCACGCCTATCACACCGTGATCATCGTCGGCATTCCGCAACTAGGCCCGGAACAGCGCAACGAAGCCGCCCGCTTCGTCACCCTCATCGACGCGCTCTACGAACACAAGGTCAAGCTGATCGCCACGGCCGACGCCGAACCCGTTAACCTTTACGAATCGGGCGACGGCCGATTCGAATTCGAGCGCACCGTGAGTCGACTGATGGAAATGCAAAGCCAAGACTATCTGGCGCTCGGACACGGCAATGAGTGAGCCATAATCCAATAAAACTTAAAGTCATTATAAAGACGAAAGCCCGCGATTATTCATCGCGGGCTTTTGCTTTTTAAAGGGCTTTACTGACCTGATACGCACAACATTTAAAAAATGCCTACGCTACAGCGAGTTCCCGTATCGGCATTAGCCGAACAGCAGGCGAAGCAGCATGAGAACCTCCATCCACGGTTAGAGGCCTCGAGATATCACTAAGTTCCTTGGTTAACAAGAAGTAAACAATTGCAAATTCGCCTCCCGAAGGGGCACCTGTCCCATTTCAGAACAACCAACCGTATATAAACATAGGGAAATTTGACGCAGCGCAACGAAACGCAGCCAGCTCAAGGCGGCCTGCGCTCACCAATTCGGCTCAGATTGTTAAATCAGACAGCCTTGCTCTGCGGCTGCATGCGCGCCTGGTAGTCGCGAAACATGATGTCGAAAGGCTGGGGCTTGCTCAGGTAATACCCCTGCGCATGGTCGCATCCCAAGGCGGCGAGCAATTGGAACGTCGCCTCGTCCTCAATCCCTTCGGCCACCACCGCCTGCCCGAGAGCATGCGCAAGACCAATGGTGCTGGTGATAATCGCCCGGTCACGGTCACTGGTCAGCAAGCGCGAAACAAAACGCCGATCGATCTTCAACTCATCGCTCGGCAGATCGGCCAGATAGGCAAGACTGGCCTCACCCGTGCCGAAGTCGTCAATCGACAGGCGGAAACCCAGGTCGCGAAGACGCGAGAGATTGCGGACGGCATCAGCGCGATTGTTCATGCCTGACGTCTCGGTGATCTCGATGGTCAGCAGACTGGGATTGATGCCGCGCCGGGTCACGATCTCACGAAAGTTTCCGACCAGGTCGGGCTTGTCGACCATTTGGCCCGAAAGGTTGATGCTCATCTGGAAACGCGGCCCAAGGGCATTCACGGCCTGCGCCGCCGTAATGGCCTCTTCAAGCACCCAATACGTCAGCGCGTCGATCCGTCCTGCCCGCTCTGCCTGCAGGATAAAAGCATCCGGTGCGATGAACCCGCGCGTCGGGTGATTCCAACGGATCAGGGCTTCCGCGCCCGAGACGCGCCCAGTGCGGTAATCCCACTGCGGCTGGAACGCCAGCCAGATGTCGCCATTGCGCAGGCCTTCGTCGATGCGCGCGTGCAGCGAAAGCTCCCATGGCGCTTCGGCGAGTCGATGCGCCTCGAAAACCTCCACGGGTCGCCCGTTGCTCAACGCATCGTTCGCGCTCGCGAGGGCCGAATTCACGCGCGTCAGCGCGTCCAAGCCTTCGTTGCGGTCCAACCCGAAGTGAATGTTGGTATCAAACGTGTGCGTGCCGATTTGCAATGGCGCCGAAAACAGCGCGCGCAAACCTTCCAGGTGGCTCAATTGCACATCGATCGGCCGTGCCTCTTCCGCCCAGGCGAAATGGCCGCCGTCGCCGTGAAAGATTTGCCCAGCCCCTGACCCAACCGACAGCCGACGTGCAATTTGGTTGGCGCATTCGCCATGAAGGTCGCGCGGCAACGTCGCGAGAATTTCCTCGTAGCGTGCGACAACCGCGACGATTACATCGCGGCCGACGTCGATTGGATGAGACGACAGTGCAAGGAAGTTGGGAAGGCCCGACGTGCTGGTGTGCTGGATCCGCCGCGTTCGTCGCTGCCAGAGCCGAATGGCTCCATATATGCCCATGAATGTCAGCGCGACATCGGGATGGATCACGAGACCGATGAACCGAATGGTGATCGGCAAGAAGATCAGGATCACCATCAAGGCGACGTAAGCAGCATTCTTAGCAGCACGGCGTTGCATGCGCCTGGCCAAGAGCACGGTTCCCACCGCCAGCATCAGCAAGGGCAAGAACGAGAGATCGGCGTTCAGCGGCCGCTTCAGCCCTTCCGCGCCGGCGATGTCCAGCGAGACGGGCGGCTTGATACCGTGGCCAAGGTATCGCATGGGCGCGATGCCGTTCGATGCCGTGATGATAACCGTCCGCCCTGACAGCAGGCCCGCGGTATAGGAATGTTCCAGCAGCGTGCGCGCGCTGATCTGCTTGATGGTGCTGGGATCGACCGTGAAATCGGGATAAAACGTGCCGTCCGGCACAGACTTCACACCCGCCAGCGCTGCGGACAATGCAGGATACGACCTGCCGCCGATTTCCACGGCGTAAGGTGCGGACACGGCGGCGTGGATGAAATTGTCGTTCCACGAAGACACGTAGATCGGATGCGTGCCGGCAATCTCGGGCGCCGGAAACGTGAAGGCGCCCTTGTCCTTGCGGTTCGCCTCGCTTGCACGCGCGACGAACGCGATGTCGGTACCATAGCTATCGATGATCGATTTCAGTTGCCTGTCACCGTCGGCGTCGAGCCCGTAGGGGATGCGCAGATCGACGAACACCTGCATCGGCATCTGCCGCCGCACGCCTTCGAGCACGCGGGCTTCGGTAGCGGTGTCGAGTTCGGGCATCCCATCCACGGAAACGACCACTACCGAAGAGGGCGCAGGCCGCGTCACGAAGTGAAAGGCAGTGTTCCAATATACGTGGCGGGGAATGTCCGTGATGCCCAAAAGGGGCAGCCAAAGCGCCAGGCTCAGCAGCAGCGATATTCCGATCGGGGATCGCAGAAAGTTTCGCATGGACCATCGGCGCAGTTGGGTTACCTAACTGAGCTAGTCCGAAATGGTTTAGATCACCTTACCGTTTACCATCGGTGGTAACGCGCAAGGCCCTAGGCCCGGGGTAAGGCTATGGTGCCAAAGAGCTATCCAGCCGGGCCAGGCTGCGATCGAGCATCAGCAACTGCCACAGGACGCGGCTGTTGTCGGCCCTTCCGGCAATATGCGATTCGGCCAGGGCGGCCATGCGTTGCGCATCGAACCAACCCGTGCGCGCCAGCGCGCCACCGTGGGCAACGCCGCGTGCCGCGCTCGCCAATGGCCCGCGCAGCCAGGCCGCGATCGGGGTGACGAAGCCCATCTTGGGCCGGAACAACACATCGTCGGGCAAGTAGCGGCGCATGGTCTGCTTCATCAGCCATTTGCCGGTGGCCCCATGCACCCGCATGGTTTCGGGCAGGCGCGCGGCGAATTCGATCAGGCGGTGGTCAAGCAACGGCTCGCGCGCTTCCAGGCTCACGGCCATGCTCGTGCGGTCCACCTTGGTCAGGATGTCGCCGGGCAGCATGAACTTGAGATCGGCATATTGCGCGCGGTCCAGCCCGCTTTGCGCCGGGGCGCCGCGCATCAGCGCCACCAGCGGCTCCTCGGCGCGGTAATCCCCGCGAAGCCGCGCAAATTCGGGGGAATAGAGCGCCGCACGCGCCTCGGGCGCGGTCACCGCCAGGGCGCGGGCATAGCCCACCTCGCCATCCTGGGCCAGGCTCTGGAACGTGGCCTTGGCGCGCAGCGGGCGCGGCGCCCAGTCCGCCTTGGGATAGAGCCGGCCCAGCGCGCCGAACACCGGGCGGCGCAGGCCGGCGGGCAAAAGCGCGCGCGCCTGCTCTTCGCAATGATGGAACACCTGGCGGCGATAGCCGGCAAAGGCCTCGTCCGCGCCATCGCCCGACAGCGCCACCGTCACATGGCTGCGCGCCAGTTCGCACACCCGGAAGGTGGGCAGCGCCGAAGCATCGGCAAAGGGCTCGTCGAACATCGCGACCAGCCGGTCAACGAGTTGGAAATCGTCGGCAGAAACCGTACGCGCATGGTGCTGCGTGGCAAAGCGCTGCGCCACCGCGCCCGCCCAGCTGGTTTCATCGAGCGCGGCCACGTCAAACCCGATCGCGCATGTCTTGACCGGGTCGCGGCTGGCCTCGGCCATCAGCGCCACCACGGTGGAACTGTCCACCCCGCCCGACAGGAACGCGCCCAGCGGCACATCGGCCGCCATGCGCGACGTGACCGCCTTGCGCAGGCGGTGCAGCAGGTGCGCTTCCAGGTCCTTTTCGCTGGCGCGGTCACGCTCGGCAAACGACACGTCCCACCACTGCACCGGTGGCGGTGGCGGGGCATCGTGGCGCAGCAGGCGATAATGCCCCGCCGGCAGTTTCTCCACCCCGCCCAGGATCGAGCAGCCATCGGGCACGAAGCCCCAGGCCAGATAGTCTTCCACCGCCAGCGGATCGAGCGTGCGGCGCAGCATGGGATGGGCAAGCAACTGCTTGAGCTCCGAGCCGAAGATCACGCTGCCGTCAGCAAGCGTGGCCATGTGCAGCGGCTTCACCCCCAACCGGTCGCGGGCCAGCAGCAGCGTGCGTGCGCGCAAGTCGTAAAGGGCAAAGGCAAACATGCCGTTGAACCGCGCCAGGCAGTCCACGCCCCAATGCTGCCAGGCGGCCAGGATCACTTCGCTGTCGCCGTCGGTGCGGAACCGCGCGCCGAGCGCGACCAGTTCGCGGCGCAAGTCCTGGTAGTTATAGATCTCGCCATTGAACACGAGCATTGCCGCGCCATCGGCGCTGGCCATGGGCTGGGGCGATCCGGCCAGGTCGATGATCGACAGGCGGCGGTGGCCCAGGCCCACGCCGGGCGCGGTCCACACCCCATCGCCATCGGGGCCGCGATGCGCGATCACGTCGCCCATGGCGCGCAAGCGCACCGGATCGACCGGCTTCATCCCCTGGGTGTGAAAAATCCCCGCAATGCCGCACATGCCGTGAAAACCAGCCCCTTATTGCCCGCGCGAAATGGTGTCGATCCAGCGGTCGAGCGGCCCGGCGGAGGCCACGAAGGCGGCCAGTGCCGGCGCTGCCGGTGCATTGGCCTTGTCCTCGCTCGACAGGATCAGCGTGGCCGTGGTCCGCGGACGCAGCAAGAGCCGGTCGGCGATGTTCCACAGCTTGAGATGGATATTGCTGCCACCCAGCCAGCCATCGGTGCGGTACCAGGTCAGCGCCAGGCGATGGACCGGGCCGGGGGCCTGGATCATGTCACCCTTGCCGCCTTCCAGCGCCGGAGCGGGCTTTTCCCAGGCCCAGCCGCTGCCCGGCGGCACAGCGCCTTCGCCAAAACCGCCCGCCTCGCGCCCCTCGCCCTGCCCGGCATAGAGCGCGAATGACACATCGACCACATGGCCCTGCCCATCGGCAAAGCGGCCCAGCAGGCGATGATCGGCGCCCGCATGGCGCGGCTGCCACGGCCAGGCCGGGGGCGTTGCCACACGGTGCCACCCCGGCACGGCCGGCAGGTCGATCCGCGCCGGCAGGGGTGCAGCCAGCCGGCCCGCCGCCTCTCCCCATAAAACGAAGCCCAGCGCCAGGGCCACGAGCCCGGCCAGCACCACACCCTGCCCCAGGCGCGCCCGTGCCAGTCGGGCAAGGCGCGCGTCCGCCAGGATCACGGCGGCCCGCACCGGCGGATCGTCGCGCCCACGATCGAAAAAGCGCCAGCCGGCCAGCATCGTCAGTGCCATGACCACGGCAAAGAACACCCAGCCGTAAAATATATGGTCAAACCCGGCGGCGAACTGGATGCCCAGCTTGCCCGCCAGCACGATCGTGCCCCAGGCGCGCACCCCGTTGGCCAGCACCGGCACCTCCAGCGCCAGCACCATGAACCCGGCGCGGCGCGGCCAGGAACGAAAGCAGACCTGGCAGACCAGCACGCCATAGGCGACCATGGCGATCAGGAACTTCACGCCCGAACAGGCTTCGGCCACTTTGAAATAGCCCGCCGGCGTGGTGATGAACACGCCATCGAGCGTCGCAGGAATGCCCACCACATGCAGCAGCGCCATGACGATACGCGCCGTCACCAGCTGCAACATCGGCACCAGTTCATCGCCGAACGGCACCAGGAACAGCATGTAGGCCAGGGGAAACAGCAAGGCGGCCCCGACGCGCGGCCCCATCAGCGCGAGCAGGCTGGCCTGGAGCATCAGCACGCAGGCCGTCTGCGTCACCAGCGAAAAACCGGCGAAATCGCCCAGCATCCACAGGAACGCAGCGCCGGCAAACAGCGCCAGCCCCGGCCACCACCCCTGCGGCGCGATCTGGCGCAAGGCGGCCCAGCGCAGCGACACCAGCCAGGCCAGGATCAAGGGCACCAGCAGGATGTGGCTATAGGTGGAACTCTCCCACCACTGCCCCGCCATAGCCGCCCAATCGGCATGGAACAGCGCGATCAGCCCCAGCCAGCACAGCGCCAGAATGGCCCAAGGCCCAAGATCCTCCCCCACACCGTGGGGGAGGTGGCGGGCCACAGGCCCGACGGAGGGGGCATCGAGCGCCCCACCCCCTCCACCACCGGCTGCGCCGGCGGTCCCCCTCCCCCGCTTTGCGGGAGAGGATCTGGCAAAAATATCAAGCCGCACGGCGGCCAAACCGGCGATCGAGGCCAACCAACGCGGGCAATGGCGCCAGCACGCGATCCCATCCGCATTGCGCGATCACGAAAGCGCGCGCCGCACGGCCCAGCGCATCGGCGCGGATCGTGTCGGACAGCAGCCCAACCGCGCGCGCGGCCAGTTCCTCGCTGGCGGCCGGCGAAATGGCAAAGTCGCGCCCGTCCGTGGCCGCAATCCCGGTGGCGGCCTCTGGCGTCAGCAATACGGGCCGCGCCATGGCCATGGCTTCGAGCACCTTGTTCTGCACCCCGCGCGCCAGCGTCAGCGGCACGACGACCAGGTCTGCCCCGGCCAGCCAGGGGCGCACATCGGCCACGGCGCCGGTCACGCGGGTGCCGTTCACGCCATCGAGCGCCTGGACGGCCGGCGTGGGTGCGCGGCCCACCACGTTGAATTCGGCACGCGGAAACCGCCCCCGGATCAGGGGCATGACCTGGCGGGCGAAGGAAACCACCGCGTCCACATTGGGCGGATAGTCCATCTGCCCGGTAAACACGATCTGCGGCCCCGCCATGACCATCTGCGGCGCAATGGCAATGCCGGCCGGATCGAAATAGGCGGTGTCGATGCCATTGCCCAGGCTGCGCACATCGGGCATGACCCCGCGCCCCAGGCGGCTGCGAAACAGCGCGGCCTCCGCCTCGCTCACCAAAAGGCTGGTCGTGGCCCGGCGCGCAATGCGCGCTTCATAGCGGCGCAGCAGCCAGGCTTCGCGCGCATAGACGGGCGCAGCCAGGCCGGGACGCCGGGCATATTGGCCGAACTTGGCCGAATCCACGTCGACGAAATCCATCACCACGCGGCCAGTGAAACCGGCGGGCACATATTGCGCCATCTGCCCGGAAAACACGAAGATCGTGGTGATCGGCCGGCTGGCCAGGGTCCGCTTCACGTAGCGTGCCAGCTTGCCGTTGGAAAAGGCGGCCAGGCTGATTGGCCGGCCGCCCAGCAGCGCCGCCAGCCCCGCGCTCGCCAGCGATCCGCGCCGCCGCACCAGGCAATGGCTGGCCGCCACCGCCGCCAGTTCGCTTTCATGCGCCATATCCTGCGCGTCGTCGGCCAGGCATGCCACATGCACCGGCGCCAGCGCGGCCAAGGCCTTGAGGATGTGGTGCGAGCGGATCTTGTCGCCGCGATCGGGCGGAAACGGGATGCGATGCGCGATGAACAGGATTTCGCCCATGTCAGGCCAGCCCGCGCGCGATGATCGGCCCGATCAGGTTGGCCAGCGGCAGCGGCAGTTTCTGCCACAGACGGATCTTGGCCTGGTAACGCGGGCTCAATGGATTGACGTCGCGCGGCGCCTGGCCGTCGGCGGTCCAGTGCGCATAAGACAGCGGCTGGGGCACGAAACCCCAGTTGCGCTTGAAGTGATAGGCCCCCGAATCCACCTTGGACCGCCCGAAATCGAAGCGATCCATGCCGCGCCCGCGCGCATGGTTCATCAGCGCATAATACATCACGTCGTTGGCGCGCAGGGCGCGTGCCGCCAGCACGCCCCCGCCCCAATAGGGCATGACCGCGCCGCCGTGATATAGGCTGAGCACGCTGGCCACCGGTTGCCCCTCGTGCAGCACGGTCAGGATATCGGCATCCTGGCCAAAGGCATCGAGCATGCGGGCAAACAGCCGGCGCGGAAACACCGGCGTGCCCAGGTTGCGCACGGATTCGCTGTAAACGCGATAGTGCCAGGCGCGGTCCTGCGCGCCATTCCCGGTGCGGATTTCCAGCGGTTGGGCCAGCCCCTTGCGCAGTTCGGCCCGCTGCTTGCGCGGCACGGCCTGCAACTGTGCCGCATCGTCGGCCGCTAGGGGCATCACGAAGCCGGCGTGGCTGTCCTGCTTGACGTGCCACCCCTGCGCCTGAGGCACCACGCCACCGCGCAGTTCGATCGTCGGGCTTTTCAGGCGCTGGGCCAGGTCTTGCGCAGCCGCCACCAGCGCGGGCGCCGCGGCCGCATCGCCCACGATCCCGCCGCCCACGGCAAAGCCGGCGGACACCAGCGCCCGCCCGAACAGCAGCGACGAAACCGCATGCAAAGGCAGCGCCGCCACGATCACGCCGGCCTGTTCGGCCAGCAGGAGCCGGCTGGCATGGCCGCTGCCCTGCGCCACGGCATCGAGCCAGCGGGGATCGTGAAACACGCTGGCATCGGGTTGCCCGGCCAGGAACCGGTCATAGGCGGCGCGGTCATCCGGCCCGGCCTCGCGCACGGTCGGCGCGCCCAGGCGGAACGGCGCGTTCATGCCGCAGCCGGAAGCGGCGCGGGCGCGCTATCCACCCAGGCGGCTTCGCGCGCGGCCAGTTCGTCCATCCGCCCCCAGGCGAAAGCACGCACCAACCGCTCCAGCTTGGGCGCCATTACCGCAAGATTGGTGTAATGGCGAAAGCGCGAGCGCCACGGTGCGTCGTTGCGGCGCGGCTGATCGGGATCGATTTCCCAGGGGTGGAAATAGAACGCCGCCGGGCGCCCTGCGGCATTGACCTGGCGGATCGCCCAGCTCGAAACGCCATAGGGCAGCAAGCGGAAGAACCCGCCGCCGCCAGCTGCCATGCGCCGCCCGGCGATTTCCGCGGTGGTCACCGGAATTTCCAACAGCGCGCAATTCGCCAGCGGGCGAAAGGCAAAGCGCGGCGCCTCGCGCCAGCCATAGTGATCGTGCACGATCGGCGCGACCGACGAGGAATAGGCGTGGCCGGTCTGCGCCAGGACATCGTGCGCCCAGGGATTGCGCGCATCGATGGAGAAGCTGGGCGCGCGATAGCCGGTCACCGCCTGGCCGCTTGCCTGTTCCAGCGCATCGCGCGCGCGGGCAAGGTCAGCGGCAAAGGCCGCCGGGTCCATGGTGAAGACCCGCTGGTGATCCCAGCCGTGGCTCGCCACCTCATGCCCGGCATCGGCAATGGCGCGCACCAGCGCGGGATGGCGCTGCGCCACCCAGCCCAGCGTGAAGAACGTGGCTTTCACATCGGCCGCGGCAAACATCGCCAGGATCGCGCGAACATTGCGCTCCACCCGCGAATCCAGGCCGTCCCATTGCGCGCGGGCGATGACCTTTTCGAACGCGCCGACCTGGAACCATTCCTCCACGTCGACGGAAAGGCCGTTGATGACAGGCGATGGCATGGCCGCTCTTTCGTTCAGGCCGCGCGCTTGGGGCGGTCGGTTTCGAACCATTCGATCAGCATGGTCAGCACGTGGCGGATCGCTTGTTCCTGCTCGGCCAGGCGATGCTCGAGCACCCCGATGCGCGCGGCGGCATCGCTCAGCGCGGCTTCCAGCGCCGCCGTGCGGGCTTCGCCATCGGCCTGGGCCGCAGCGGCCTGGTCGCCCATCGCGGCGCGCATTTCCGCCACTTCGATCACTGCCTGCTGCAATTCGGCAATCTGCTCGTCGCGGCTGGCCATGGCGGCCTCGATCGCAGCCAGGTCAAAGGCGTGGGTCTGCGTCTGGGACGCGGGCTGCTGCGCCTCGCCCTCGCCGTGGAACGTGTCGGTGGTCAGGCCCAGCGCCTGCGCCGATGCGGCCTGCGGCATGGCAGGCGCGGCATGAGGGGCCTGTGCTGGTTCGGCAGCGGCTTCCGGCGCCGGTGCGGCGCTGTCGGCAGCCATGTCGTCGAGCACGGCGTGGAGCAGCCCGGCCTCGATCCGGTTGGTCTGCTCCAGCGCGCCGGCCAGCAGCACGCGGCTCAAAATCTGGTTGATCCGGCGGGGAATGCCGCCGCTGGCGCGGGCGAGATCGGCATAGACGCGCGGCTCGAACGCCGGGTTGCCGTTCCACCCGGCGCGGGCCAGGCGGTGCTCCACATAGGGGCCCACTTCATCCGGCTCCATCGGCGCCAGGTGGTGCGTGGCGATCACGCGCTGGCGCAATTGCTCCAGCCGGGGCGAATGCTGCACCAGGGTGCGGAATTCGGGCTGGCCCAGCAGCAGGATCTGCAACAGCGGATGCGCGCCCAGCTGGAAGTTGGACAGCATGCGCAGTTCTTCCAGCGCTTCCACGCTCAGGTTCTGCGCTTCGTCCACCACCAGCAGGCAGCGGCGCCCCGCGCGGGCCTCGTCATGCAGGAATGCTTCGATCCGGGCGAGCGCGGCGGCCTTGTCATGGCCGGCCACATCCAGGCCGAACGCGCGCGCGGCCATGTGCACCAGTTCCTGGCCATCAAGCTTGCTGGTCACGATCTGCGCGGCCGTCAGCTGCGCCGGGTCGATGCTGGCCAGAAGATGCGCCGCCAGGGTGGATTTGCCCGCGCCCACTTCGCCGGTGATGACGATGAAGCCTTCGCTCTGCGCCAGGCCATAGCCCAGGTAGGACAGCGCCTTCTTGTGCGTAGCGCTTTCGAAATAGAAATCCGGATCGGGCGTCAGCTGGAACGGACGGGCCGAAAGGCGGTAGAAATCATCGTACATGGGCGTATCGCCTCCTGAACCGTCAGAGCGTGTAGCGCAAGCCAATGAGGCCTGTCGCTTCCAATTGGTCCGCAGCCAGATCGCGGCTCACCCCGTCAAGCCCAACCGAAGCCGTTGCGGTGAGACGATCGGCCAGGCGCCGATAGTATGAGGCATAGATGCCATAAGAATTGGTATTGCCCAGCAACGCCGTGCCGCTGTCGTACCAGGCATCGTAGACCGCCACGCTGAAACTCGCGTCACGGCCCAGCTGGCCCGAAACCCCGCCGGTCACGTACCAGCTCTGGTCCACGGTGCCATTGGCCTGGGCGAGTACGGTGCCCGGCGCGGCGATGAAGCGGCGGCGGACATAGCCTGCGCCCACGCCCAGCCGCAGCCGGCCCATGGCAAAGCCATAGGTCGCGCTTACCCCGCGTTGGCGGAAGACGGACGAAGACACCGAAGACAGTGCGCCATTGACGCAAGATCCACCCGTGGCGCCAATGCCGCAGCCCGAAGCGCCGCCAGTGGCAAAGTCGGTCGGCACTTGCTTCAGCGCGTTCGACAAGCTCGATCCGAAGCCCGAAATGCCATCGTAGACCGATATGTTGAGCGAGCTGCGCGTGTTGGGCGCATAGGAAAAGCTGCCGAAATAGGTCGTGCTGTCATAGCGCCGGCCGACGAAGGCCGACAGCGAGGTGCGCCGGCTGGGCCGCCACATCACGCCCACGTCCCAGGTCAGGCCATTGCTGTCATAGGCGATCTGGCGCGGCTTGCTGGTGTCGGTCACATAGCGGCCATCGCTGCCCACCACCGCATTGCCATTGGCATCGCGCAGCGCATCGCGCGAAGAGACGCGGATATGTTCCCAACCCACGTCGCCCACCAGCTGCACCGTGCGGCTGACCGGCAGCGTGGCCTGAAGGCCGACGCGCTTGTCGTCGATGCGCTGGTCCAGGTTGGAGATATCCTCGCGGTCCCACCCTGCGCTGGCCGTCAGGCCCACCGGCAGCACCGTGCCGGCCTTGGTCCCGGCGGAGACTTGCGCCGATTGCACCACCGAATGGTTGAACAGGTCCACGCGCGGCTGCCCGGCGGCGGGCTGGTAGGCATTCTTCTGGGTCAGCTTGGTATAGCCGGCCAGGTAATTGGCATTGATCGCCACTTCGCCCGCGTGCGTGGTCAGTGCCGGCCCGGCATAGACCGAATAGACCTGGCTGACCGCATCGTTGACCGACAGCGGATTGAGCGTGGCGGAACCATTCGCCTCCACCCGCGTGCGCGCGGCAAGGCCGCCGGCCTCGATGCTCAGCGTGCGGGGCACGAGCTGGTGCGACACGCGCGCCATGCCCGAAATGGTGTCGGAGTCGCCAACCCGCCCTTTTTCCACGAAGCGGCGTTCATAGCGCACCGAAATCTGGCCCTGCGTGCGCCGCCCGGCCAGCGTGGCATCCACCCCGGCCGCCAACGTGGTATAAGTCACCACGTCGTTGCCGGGGGTGATCTGCGCCAGCAGGTTCTGCGTCACTTCCAGATAGGGCCGGATCGTGGTGCGCACGCCCGATCCTGCCCCGCGCGCGCTGTGCCCGCTGCGCGGCGCGGCGCCCTCTGCGTCAGACGCTGCGGCGCCATCGTCGCTGCCCACCTGATAGGGCAGCGATTGCGCCAGGGCCCCCGGCGCAACCGCCAGACCGGACCCGGCCAGCAAGCCGGTGAGGATAATGGAACGAGTGCGTTTCATTCCTTGTATCCATAGTAAGTGCCAAAGCGCCGCCCAGTGGGCGAGAAGCGCGTGCCGTTGAGCAGAAGCTTGATATCCGCGCAGCCCGAAAGCATGCCCACTGCATCGCGCAGCGCGGCTTCTCCGGTCACGTCGGCGCGCACCACCATCAGCGCCTGGCCCACGTGCATCGCGAGTTCCGATGCGGGCGAGGCGGCCAGCGCGGGCGGGCTGTCGAAAATCACGATGCGGCTGGGCGATTGCGCGGTCAGCCGGTCAAGAATGGCGCGCGTGCGCACCGAGGCGAGGTATTCGGTATCGGACCCCGTCTGGTTGCCGGCGGGCAGCACGGACAGGCCCGGAATATCGGTGGGAATGATGCATTCCTCGACCATGACTTCGGGATCAGCCAGCGCATCCATCAGCCCCGGCCCGCCGGGCAGGCCCAGCGTGGACAGCACCGAAGGCTTGGCAAAGTCGGCATCGACCAGCAGGACTTCGTTGTCCTTTTCCGCCGCGATCGACAGCGCCAGGTTTACCGCGCAGAATGTCTTGCCCTCGCCCGGATGGGCCGAGCAGACCAGGATGCGCTCGCCATGGCGGCCGGTGCGCCCGGCGCGCGAATCCGCCGCCGTCAGCAAAAGCTGGCGCTTGACGATGCGGAACTCTTCCAGCAGCGCGCTGACCGGCCCTTCGGGTTCGATCAGGCATTGTTCGCGCAACAGGCGGCGGTCGATCGGCTGGGCCGCCTTCTTGAACCGCTGGCGCGAGGGAATGCCATCGAGCGTCGCGTCGCTTTCCGGCGGCGCGGCCTCGGCGGGGGCCGGAATGAACACTTGTGCCCCTTCCGGCGCAAACGCCGGCGGTTCGGGCACGATCGGGTCTGGCTCAACCGGTTGCGCGGCGACAGGATCCGGCGCAGCAGGCGCAGGCGCAGGTTCGCTGGCCGGCGCAGGCGTGGGCTCGGCAGTGGGTATGGGCGCCGGCGTCGCGGCGGGCGGTGGCGCTGCCTTGGCGGGCAGCGGCGGCACCGCCGGTGCACGCATGTGCTGGCGGAAATCAAACGTGCCCGCCGCCCGCTCGATCAGCGAGGGGGCCGCGCGGCGCGGGGTTTCCCGGGGCGGCTGGGGCGTATCGCTCTGGTCGGTCATGTCCTGCCCCTTCACGCCACCATCCGCCGTTTCATGAATTCCACCGCCAACAGCACCATCAATACCAGCACCAGGCCAGCCGTGGCACCGCCGAACAGCTTCAATTGCTTCCACTGCCGCGCGCGGGCGGCGGCGGTTTGGGTCAGCGAGACCGATCCCAGCACGATCATGCCCGTGGCGCGTTCGAGCTGGCCCGTCGTGGCATAGCTGGAGCGCAGTTGCGCCATGGCAAAGGCCACGCCGCAGCCCGCCGCCAGCCCGACGATCAGCACCAGCATCAACAGCAGCGGGCGATCGGGTGCCGAAGGCCCACGCGGCGTGCTGGGTGGGTCGATCACGTCGAACTTGACCGAGTTGTGCTCGCTTTCCACCTGGCCGCGCAGGCGCAACTGCTCGCGATCGCGCAGCAGCTTGTCGTACTGGTCCTTGAGCACGTCATAGTCGCGGTTGATGCGCGATGCTTCGGCGGCGACGGCAGGCTCGCTGTATTGCTGGCCGGTCAGCTGGCCGATTTCCTGCTGGAGCGACGCTTTCCGCGATTGCAGCGAAACCAGGCTGGCCTCGCGATCGGCCTTGATCGACTGGAGCGAGGCATAGGCCGGGTTGGGCGTGCCGGCATGGCCGCCTTCGGCCGCAGCCTGGCGTTGCAGGCTGGCAATCTGGGCCTTGGCCGCCAGCACATCAGGATGGCTGTCGGTCAGCCCGCGCGCCTTCATCGAGGCCATGTCTGCCAGCGCCTGCGCCAGCGCGCCGCGCGCGCCGCCCTGCGCGCCGGGAATGGTGATGGTGGGTGCCGTGCCCGAAAGCTGCCCGTTGATCGAGGCCAGCGCGCTTTGCGCCGCCAGCAGATCGGATTCCACCCCGCGCAGCTCGCTGCGCGCGCCTTCCAGCTTGGCGGAAACCGAACCGGTGCCCGGCATCAGCGCGGCGTTCTTGGCTTCGAACTCCTGGCGCTTGGCCTCGGCGGCTTCCAGGTCCTTTTGCCGATCGGCCAGTTGCTGGTCCATGAAGGCCAGGCTGTCGGTCATTTCGCCACGCCCGCCGGCCAGGTTTTCCTCGCGGAAGATGTCGATCATCTTCTGCACCACGTCCTGCGCCAGCTTGGCATTCTGCGCGTCGGTATAGGAACTGCGGCCAGATGTGGCGCTGATCTCGAACAGGTTGTCCTGCTGGCTCACCACCTTGATCTGGGTGGCCAGGCCCGCCACGGCCGATTCCATCTGCTTGTCGTTGGTGACCTTGTCGCCCAGCCGCGTGGCACGCACCACCTTTTCCAGGTTGACCGTGCTGGTCAGCGTCTGGCGCACCCGCTCGATATCCTGCTTGGCATTGCCGTTGATGCCGATCTGGTCGGACAACACATCGTCGATCTGGATGAAGATGCGCGCCTTGGACTCATAGGAATTGGGCACCATGGCCACAACCAGCCAGCCGAGCAGGCAGACCAGCCAGGCCACGCCCAGCGCCATCCAGCGGCGATGCCAGATGCCATAGAGCGCAATGCGCACTTCATCGATAAGATTGGTCATCGCGGCGCGCGCTCCAATGGCTGGTGGCCCGCCCGGATGGGATCCGTCGCAGCCATCGTCAGAACGTGCTTTCCGGAATGATGATCACGTCACCGGGCATCAGCATGACATTGGCCTTGGTATCGCCCTTGCGCAAAAGATCACCGATGCGCACGGCATATTCGGTCTGCTTGCCGGTGGTCTTGTCGAACCGGATCAGCCGCGCGCGGTTGCCGGCGGCATATTCCGACAGCCCGCCCACCGCGATCATGGCATCGAGCAGCGTCATGTTGGCGCGATAGGGAATCGAAGCGGGCTTTTCGGTGGCCCCCACGATGCGCACCTGCTGGCTGAACGTGCCGGCAAACTTGTTGACGATAACCGAAACGATCGGCTCCTGGATATACTGCGAAAGCTGCAGCTTGATATCCTCGGCCAGCATCGAGGGGGTCTTGCCCACGGCGGGCATGTCGGTGATCAACGGCGTGGTGATGCGCCCGTCGGGCCGCACCTGCACTTGCGCGCCAAGCTCGGGATTGCGCCATACGAAAATGGTCAGCTCGTCCAGCGGGCCGATCACGTATTCCTCGCCCGGCCCCTCTTGCAGGGCCACGAACGAGGCGGGCGGCAACTGCGGACCGTGCGCGCCGCCGGCACAGCCGGTGAGCAACAGCGAAATGCACGCCACCCCCAGGCTCGTACGGGCGAGACGTCCGCGCCCAGCGGCAATCCGGGCGACGCTCTGCGCAGCGCTCCGGGCGGCGTTCGGGATTGGGCCGGAATGGGACGGCATCGCGGACAGTTCCTTTGTCTGACTCTTGCGCCGACCCTATGTAGTGTCCCCTATCGGGACCATCGGGGCCTGCGACCTTCACCTTCGGCTATCGACAAAAAGGGTGAAGATACGGTTAGTCTTGTTGCCAAGCGCCTTGGGCGGCAAGGCGCTTCGCGGCCCTGGTCCCAATTCGGGACGGGTGCCCCGGCAAAGATTAACCCGCCCTGTCCACCTGGGTTTCGGCCAGGATTTCGCTGGCCGGGCCATGCCCCAGGAACGCCGCCGGGCTGGCCGTGGCGCCATAGGCCCCCGCGCAGAACACCGCGACCAGATCGCCTTCCTGACCGCGCGGCAGCGCCGCCTTGTCCGCCAGCCGATCGAGCGGCGTGCACAGGCAGCCCACCACGCTGGCGATCTCGTTGGCCGGGGCATCCATCCGCGTGGCAATCGCCAGGGGATAGTTGCGCCGCACCACGGTACCGAAATTGCCGCTGGCGGCCAACTGGTGATGCAAGCCCCCATCGGTGACCAGGAACACCTCGCCCCGGCTTTCCTTGCGTTCCACCACTTGCGCCAGATAGACGCCGGCCTCGCCCACAAGGTATCGGCCCAGTTCCACGGTCAGCTGCGTGTCGTGGAGAACGGCGGACAAATCGGCCAGACGCGCCGCCAGGGCGCTGCCCACGGCCGCCAGGTCGAGCGGCGTGTCACCGGGAAAATAGGGAATGCCAAAGCCCCCGCCCAGGTTGAGCGCGGGCAGCGGCACCCCGGCTTCACCGGCCAGGCGCGCCGCCAGATCGAGCGTGGCGGCCTGCGTGGCGATCACCGCCTCGGCATCGAGCGCCTGGCTGCCGGCATAGATGTGCAGGCCGCACCAATCGGCCCCGGATGCCACGATATGCCGCGCCAACGGCGGCACGTTCTCCGCGTCCACGCCAAAGGGCCGTGCCCCGCCGCCCATTTTCATGCCCGATCCGCGCAAGTCGAAATCGGGATTGACGCGAATCGCCAGCTTGGGCCTGTGCCCCGCCGCCGCCCCCAGGGCGAGCGCGCGTTCCACCTCGCGTGCGGATTCGCAGTGCAGCGTCACCCCGGCGGCGAGCGCAGCGGCGATTTCCGCGTCACGCTTGCCCGGGCCGGCAAAGCCGGCGCGCGCCGGATCGATGCCCTGCGCCTTGAGCAGCGCCAGTTCCCCGGCCGAGGCGATGTCGAACCCGTCCACCAATTCCGCCAGCAAAGCCAGCAGCGGGCCAAATGGATTGGCCTTCACCGCATAATGCAGCCGCACCCGCGCCGGCAGCGCGGCGCGCAGCTGCGCCACGCGGGCGCGAACTGCGCCGGCGTCATAGACGAACAGCGGCGTGCCATGGGCCTGCGCCCAATCGCGCGCCGGGCGACCGGCGATCAGCAGGTCAGCGCCCTGGCTGTGGAAATGGGGCGGGATCGGGCCAAGCGGTTTCATGGACTTCGCCTTATCGCTCACCGGTCAAAGCCCGGTAAAGAGCGGCACGATCGTGCTTGCCATTGGGCGAAAGCGGCAAGGCATCGCGCCAATGCACCCGCGCAGGCAGCATGAAGGCGGGCAGGTCCTGCGCCATGGCCGCGCGGAGCCCGGCCTCGTCCAGCCTTGCCTCGTCCAGCGCCGCGCCCGGCATGGCGCGGCACACCAGATGGATCGCCTGGCCCAGCGCCGCATCGGGCAGGCCCAGCGCCACCACTTCGGCCACCAGGCCGGTCGCGAGCGCGGCCTCTTCCACGTCCTGCGGGCTGACGCGATGGCCCGACGTCTTGATCATCGCATCGCGCCGCCCGACAAAATGGAGCAGGCCCAAGGCATCGCGCCGCACCCTGTCGCCAGACCACACCGCCATGCCGCCCAGCTTGGCAAAGGGGGGTGCCGGGCGAAAGCGTTCGGCGGTACGCACGGCGTCCTGCCAATAGCCTTGCGCCACCAGCGGCCCGGCGTGGACCAGTTCGCCTTCCTCGCCCGGTGCGGCTTCCGCGCCCGCGTCGTTCACCACCATGACTTCGGCAAAGGGAATCGCCGTGCCGATGGAAGTGGGATGGTCGTCGATCAGCGCGGGATCGAGGAAGGTGGAGCGAAACGCCTCGGTCAGGCCGTACATCGCAAACAGCCGCGCCTGGGGGAATTGCCCGCGCAAGCCGTGCACCAGATCGGGGGTGAGCGCGCCGCCGCTGTTGGTCAAGCGGCGCAAGCTGGCCCCTGCGCCATCGGGCCAGGGCACGTCGAGCAACTGGCGCCACAGCGGCGGCACGGCAGCCAGCGTGGTGATCCCGTGGCGGGCCACCGCGCGCGCCACATCGCGCGGCATCAGGTAATCCATCGGCACGGCGCAAGCCCCCGCCGCCCAGGCGGACAACAACTGGTTCTGCCCATAATCGAACGCCAGGGGCAGCACCGCCAGCACGCGATCGTCTGCCGCCAGGCCCAGGTAATGCGCCACGCTGATCGCGCCGAGCCACAGGTTGGCCTGGCTGAGCATCACGCCCTTGGGCCGGCCGGTGGAGCCGCTGGTATAGAGCAGCGCAGCCAGGCTTTCGGGCGTGGCTGCGCTGGGCGGCAGCGGCGCCAGAGCATCGAGCGCGGCCAGCACAACGGCTTCATCGTGCGCCGCCGCTCCGCCCAGATCGCCCGGATCGAGCGTTTCCAGCCGCCCGGCATTGGCCAGCAGCAGGGCAGCGCCGCTGTCTGCCAGGATATGCGCGGCCTGCGCGCGGCGCAGCACCGGATTGATCGGCACATGGACCAGCCCCGCGCGCACCGCGGCCAGCGGCATCAGGCACGCGATCAGCCCCTTGCCCAGCCACGTCGCCACGCGTGCCCCGGGCACGATGCCCGGTTGCGCCGCCAGCCAGGCAGCCAATTGCCCTACACGCCGATTTAACCCCTCGTGGCTTAGCACCCCGTCCTTGAGCACCAAGGCTGGTGCATCGGCCTTGCCCCGCAAGGCGAGATGGTCCAGCGGATGCACGGTGGGGTCGGGCGGAACGGTCACGGCACTCCTGACGGATCGAGCGAAGGGAACCAGGGCCAAGCGTGGCGTGCCGGGTCTATCATGCCGAACTTGCCCAAGTGCAAGACCATCCGCGCCTGGCGGCCTTGTTAGCGCGCGGCCACGCCGATGGCCCGTTCGACCGCGCCGATTGGCTGTCCTTGCTGGCAGCCCGTGCCTTTTCCGGTGCCCATGCCTTCCTGGCCGTGGCGGAAGACGGCGATGGCGCGGTGCTGGCCCTGCCCCTGGTGGCCACACGCCATGGCCTTGGCGCACTGGCCAACTGGTACAGTTTCTGGGCGCGGCCGCTGACCGATGCGCCCGAGCGGGCCGAAGCGATGCTCGTGGCCCTTGCCCGCGATCTGGCCCGCCACGGCGCGCTCGATTTTGCGCCGCTGCCCGCACGGGAGGCTGGCTGGATGGCCCGTGCCTTTCGCACCGCCGGCTGGGTGGTGGCGGTCGAACCGGCCCATGTGAACCGGCATATGGCGTTGGACGGGCAGGATTTTGCCACCTGGTGGGCAACGCGGCCGGGTGCCCTGCGCGCCACGGTGCGGCGCAAGGGGGCAAGCGGTGCGGTGCAATGCCGCGTGGGCACCGCGTTCGATGCCGGCGATTGGGCAGCCTATGAAGCGATCTACGCCGCCAGCTGGAAACCCGCCGAGGGCGACCCGGCTTTCCTGCGCGCCGTTGCCCAAGGCGAAAGCGCGGCCGGCGCGCTGCGACTGGGCGTGGCAACGTTGAACGGACAACCGGTGGCGGCGCAAATGTGGAGCGTGGAGGCCGGCACCGCCTTCATCCACAAGCTGGCCCACCGCCAGGATGCGCGTGGCGCCTCTCCCGGCACGCTGCTTTCGGCTGCGATGTTTGCCCATGTGATCGACCGCGATGGCGTGCGCGCCATCGATTTCGGCACGGGCGACGATCCCTACAAGGCGGACTGGATGGACCAGGCCCGCACCCGCTGGCGCCTGCACGCGCACCATCCCGCCGCCTGGCGGCATTGGCCGGCCCTGCTGCGCGGCCTGGTGCGGCGCGCGGCCGGGCGCAGCCGGCTTGCTCCACCACCGGCGGATGGTTAAGGCGCCGACAATGTCTGAAACGATCCCCGCTTCGCCCGACGCCGACTTGCGCGCCCTGCTGGCCGATGTGCTGGGCCTCACCCCGGCGCGCGCTGCTGGCTTCACCGTGCAGACGCCGCTGTTCGGCGCGCTGCCCGAACTCGATTCGATGGCCGTCGCGGGCCTTTTCACCGCGTTGGAAGATCGCTTCGGCTTCGTTCTGGAAGAAGACGAAATCGACGGCGACCTGCTGGAAACCTACGGCGCGCTGCTGGCTTTCGTGGCGCGCAAGCAGGGCCATGGCTGAAGCGCTGACCCCCATGCGCTGGCCCTGCCCCGGTGCCGGGGCAGACGGCGAATGGGCGCTGGTGACGCAGGGTGGCGATGCGGCGCGCGTGCTGATCGTGCCGCCGCTGTTCGATGAAATGAACCGCGCCCGTGCCATGCTGGCCGCGGTGATGCGCCATCTGGCCACAGCCGGCGTGGCGGCGGTGCTGCCCGATCTGCCCGGCTGCGGGGAAAGCGTGCAGGATTTCGCCGCGCAAAGCCTCAACGCCTGGCGGGCCGCGATGATCGCCGCCGCGCGCCATTTTGCCGCCAGCCATGTGCTTGCGCTGCGCGGCGGCGCACTGGTGGCCCCGCCCACGCTGCCCGGTTGGGCGCTGGCGCCGGTCAGCGGCGATGCCGTGCTGCGCCCGCTGCTGCGCGCCGCGAGCCTGGCCGCAAGGGCCAGGAACGAAGACGCGAGCCCCGCCGCCCTGCTGGAGCAAGGTCGCACGCAGGGCCTGGTGCTGGGCGGCTATCCGTGCGGCGCAGCGCTGATCGCGGGCCTGCACGGGGCGCTGCCGGCGGGCGAAGGGCAGCAGGCGATTGCGCTATCCGATCTGGGCGCGGCCGGTCCTGCCCCCTGGGTTCGCCAGGAACCGGCCCCGGCGCCCGCCCTGGCCCAGGCGCTGGTTGCGCGCATCGTGGCAGACCTTGCCGCATGAACCGGCACGTCGTCGCCTTTGCCTGTCAGGGCAGCCAGCTGTTCGGCACGCTCGACATGGGCACGGCCAGCGGCGCGGTGGGCGTGCTGATCGTCTCGGGCGGCAATGAAATCCGCAGCGGGGCGTGGGGCGGCCAGTCCACTCTTTCGGCCCGCCTGGCGCGCGAAGGCGTGCCCACGTTCCGCTTCGACCGGCGCGGGGTGGGCGACAGTGCGGGTGAAAACCAAGGCTTTCGCGCCAGCGCGCCCGACATTGCCGCCGCCCTGGCCGCGTTTCGGGCCGCTGCGCCGCATGTGAAGCGGGTGTTCGCGATGGGCAATTGCGACGCGGCCAGCGCGCTGATGCTCAATGCTGCCACGCTGCCCGGGCTCGATGGGGTGATCGGGTGCAATCCCTGGACGGTCGACGCGGAAAACGAAACGGCACCGGTCCATTCCGCCGCGGCGCTGCGCCGGCACTACTTGCGCCGGCTGTCCGATCCGCGTCAGTGGGCGCGGCTGCTCGCGGGCAAGGTCGCGCTGGGCAAGCTGGCCGGCGGCCTGCGCACCGCCGCCGGGCCGCAGGCGCGTTCTGCCCTGGCCGAGGACATGCGCAACGGGCTGGCCGGCTATGCCGGGCGGGTCACGATCCTCTTGGCGCAAGGCGATCGCACCGCGCAGCTCTTTGCCAGCCACTGGGGCGACGACAGCCGCGTGATCGGCCATGCCAGCACCAGCCATTCCTTTGCCGATGCGCAGGACTGGCTGGTGGAGCAGGTGCTTGAAACGCTGCGTTAGGCTTGGGTCAATTGCGCCGTGGCGAAGTCCAGTTCGGCCACGAAGCGTTCCGCGTCGAGCGCGGCCATGCAGCCGGTGCCGGCCGCCGTCACCGCCTGGCGATAAGTGTGGTCCATCACGTCGCCACAGGCAAACACGCCGGGAATGGCGGTCTTGGGCGTGCCGGGCTGCACCACGATATAGCCGCTCTCGTCCAGTTCCAGCTTGCCGGCAAACAGGCTGGTGGCGGGGGCATGGCCGATGGCGACGAATGCGCCGTCGGTTTCCACGCGGCTGCCTTCACCGGTGACGGTATCGACCAGTTCCACCGCCTTGAGGCCGCCTGCCAGCGGATCGCCGGCGAACGCGGCCACGGCCTTGTTCCACAAGACGCTGATCTTGGGATGGGCGTGCAGGCGCTGTTGCAGGATGCGTTCGGCGCGCAAGCTGTCGCGGCGGTGGATCAGCGTCACATGCTCGGCATGGTTGGTGAGGTAGAGCGCTTCTTCCACGGCGGTGTTGCCGCCGCCGATCACCACCACCTTCTTGCCGCGATAGAAGAACCCGTCGCAAGTGGCGCAGGCCGAAACGCCCTTGCCCGAAAGCAGCTGTTCGCCCGGAACGCCCAGCCACTTGGCCTGGGCTCCGGTGGCGATGACCAGGGTGTCGGCCTCGAACACGTCGCCGCTGTCGGCGGTGGCGCGGAACGGCGGACCCGACAGGTCGATGTCGGTGATCGTGTCCCAGATCATCCGCGTGCCGACATGCTCGGCCTGGGCCTGCATTTCCTGCATCAGCCAGGGGCCCTGGATCACGTCACGAAAGCCGGGATAGTTTTCCACATCGGTGGTAATGGTCAGCTGCCCGCCGGGCTGAAGCCCCTGCACCACGATCGGCTCCATCCCGGCGCGTGCGCCATAGATCGCGGCCGTCAGGCCAGCCGGGCCGGAACCGATGATAAGCATGCGGGTCTTGTGCGTCGTCGCCATGGAAACTCCTTCCGATGGCGCGCGAGATAGGCGCTGGAGGGCCGAAACGCCAGCCCAAGTAAAACTTCACCCCCGGCAAATCGGCCAGCGGCCCACCGCTTGGCCAACTGCCCGGCCGGCCTCACGCCTGCTGGCGCTGCGTCACCCCTTCCAGCGCGCGGCTGACGACCACGGCCGCGGGCGTGGGCTTGGGCACGAGGACCCCGCCAAGCTTGCGCACCGCTTCATCCATGCGATCAAGGTCGCCGGTGTGCAGCACATAAGGCACGCCCCGTTCGGCCAGCGCCTTGGCCACGGGCGCGCAAGTCTGGCCCTGCGACAGCG
Source organism: Novosphingobium rhizosphaerae (assembly GCF_050920675.1). NCBI lineage: Bacteria > Pseudomonadati > Pseudomonadota > Alphaproteobacteria > Sphingomonadales > Sphingomonadaceae > Novosphingobium > Novosphingobium rhizosphaerae. The sequence goes on along the minus strand of NZ_CP137861.1, from coordinate 2,384,348 downwards.
ACACGTCGAGGATCGCGGCAACGATTTCCTCGCCCTCGGCAATGGCCAGCGCCTCTGCCAATTCCAGCGCGGTGAGCGGCACACAGCCCGCGTCTTCGACCGCAAATTCCAGATCGAGCAGGATCAGCGGTTCATCGTCGAGCACCAGCACGCGACAGCCGGAAGGTTGGCAACAGGCCTGTGCCATCAGACCGCGTCCTCGCGCAGCGGCACCCGTAGTCTCGCTCGCAGCCCATCCGGATGCCAGTCGCGCATGATGTTCCCCCTTGCCATGTGCAGCATGCGGTCGACGATGCCCCCGGCGGGGGCCTCCGCATCGTTGCCGGGCGGCACAACGGCCGGTCCGCCCTGTTCGATCCAGTCGATCACGATCGTCGGCGCATCGCTGCTGCCGTTCTTCTGCCAGGCGACGGTCACCTGGCCATCCTCGCTGCTGAGTGCACCGTGCTTGGCCGCGTTGACCGCCAGTTCGTGCAACGACAGGCCCAGCACCGACACGGCCGAGAAATCGCTGCGCAGGCCATTGCCCTTGAACAGGATGCGCCGGCCATCGGGATCATATGGCGAAAGCACCGAACGGATCGCCTGGCCCACTTCGATCGACCCACTGGAAGCTTCGTCCAGCGTGGTTTCATAGGCGCGGCCCAAGGCCTGGATGCGATCGTTGATCTCGCGCGCTTCGGCTTCGATGCCGCGCGAGCGACCGGTGAAATTGACGATGCCGCCGATCACCGCGAACATGTTCTTCATTCGATGCGACAGTTCGCGGGCCAGTTCGCGGGCGTGGCGCTCGTCGGCGCGCGCGGCGCGCACGTCGGACACGTCCCACTGGCTGCCGAAGTAATAGATCAGCCGGCCCTCGGCATCATAGATCGGCCCCAGGTGCAGGGCGTTCCAGAACGCCGTGCCATCCTTGCGGTAATTGAGGATTTCCACCACGACGACATCCTGGCCCACCAGCGCCTGGCGAATGCGGGCAACGGCAGCGGGATCGGTGCCCGGCCCTTGCAGAAAGCGGCAATTGCGGCCGATGATCTCGTCTTCGTCATAGCCGGTCAGCCAGCGGAACGCGCGGTTGACGAACACGATAGGCGCATCGGGCGCATGGGGATCGCACAGGCACACCGCCATGCGCGTCTGCGCCATTGCCTGTTCGAACAAGACACCCGAGGCACCGGGGAAAATGTCATCCGGATGGTTGGCAAGAAAGCGCTCTGCGCTGTCATCGTATTGCCCGCCGGCCTGGCTGGCGCGCCTGCGACCGGCGGCCTGGCCGGCACCACCGGCCTCGTGACGCGCTTCGCTCGCGCCGCTCGTGGCTTCACCAGCCTTCCTGGCATCGTCTGGGCGGCCTAGCGCCTGATCTGCCCTGTCACTCGACAAACGTTTGTTCCCGACCTTTAGCGACCCGTAGCACAATGCCACCCAATGGCGCCAAAATGCTTCTTGCCCCCTGGCGGTTCCCCATGTGGCCAAAAAATTTTACGGTACATCTACGGTACGACATCCGCAGCGCGCCGCGCTCGCATCCGCAGCGGCTTCCCAAAGCGGAAGCGGTTGCACTTGCGAACGCTATCAGGCAACGTTGGTGGGAATGACCTTTGCGCCGCGCCATAATCCCTGGTCGATCCGGGGCCTGCAATCTCGCGGCCGCGCCGCCCGCTACACGCTGGGCGTGGCGCTGTTCGCCCTGGCCCTGTTCCTGCGCTGGATCGCCGATGCGCTGTTTCCGCCGGGTTTTCCGTTCCTGACGTTCTTTCCCGCTGTCATCGTGGCGACCTTCATTGCCGGGCGCGGGCCGGGCATCGTCTGCGCCGTCCTGAGCGGGCTGGCGGCCTGGTACTTCTTCGTGCCGCCGCTGCTCAGCTTTGCGATCAACACCCAGGTGGCCACCGCGATGCTGTTCTATACCGGCGTGGTGGCGGTTGACATCTTCCTGATCGACGGGCTGACCCGGCGCCAGCGGCAATTGGAAGACAGCGAGGCGCGCCTGGCGGAAATGGCCGCGCACCAGGCGCTGCTGTTCAAGGAACTGCAGCACCGCGTGGCCAACAACCTGGCCTCGGTCGCCTCGATGCTGCGGTTGCAGCGCCGCCAGATCGAACGCAACCCGGCGCTGGCGTTGCCGCTGATCGATCGCGCCGACGAGCGGATCGAAATGATGGGCCGCGTGCACCGCCAGCTTTACGATCCCGCCGCGCAGGCCCGGCCGCTGGCCGATATCCTGGCGCATGCCGTGGCGCAGGCGCGCGAGATGGCCGATGCCGATGGCGTGGACGTGCGCCTGACGGTGGACGACGTGCGGCTGGAAGTGGGCCGGTTGCTGCCGCTGGTGCTGCTGATCACCGAACTTCTGGCCAACAGCTTCAAGCACGCCTTTGCGCCGGGCGAGACCGGGCAGATCGAAGTGCGGCTGGAACGGGCCGAGGCAGGCACCCTGTGCCTGACGGTGGCGGATAACGGCCGCGGCCTGCCCGCCGCCGATCCCCAGGACAGCGCCGTTGGCGGTGGCGTGCGGCCGCGCCGGGGCCTGGGCACTGCGATCATCGCCGGGCTGGTGGCGCAGTTGGGTGGCAGCCACCGCACGCGCAACACCCATGCCCACGCTGGTGAAGGCCAATCCCCCGGCGTGACCACCACCGTCATCTTTCCGGAAAAGCTCGACATCCAGGGTTGACGCGGCGGGCGCCCCGCCAACCCTGGACCGGTTCAGCGCGCGGCGATCGGCCCGGCTTCGTTGGCGACGATCGCCAGGGTATTTTCCCAAGCCTGCACATTCTGCGCCAGCAGCGCCGGATCGATCTTGTCGAGCGTGTCATCGGGCGTGTGGTGCAGATCGAAATAGTGGGTGCCGTCCTGGTTCAAATCCACCACCGGCAATTTCTGCGCAGCGATGATCGCACCGACGTCTTCCCCGCCATCGGCCGGGCCATCGTGCGGCACCACGCCCAGCGGATTGAGCGCGGCGATGATGCGGTTCTTCACCGCATCGGATGCAGGGGCGAAATTGGTCGTCACCCGCCACACCCGGTCGGCGCCGAAATCGCTTTCCATCGCCAAGGCATGGGGCTCCTTGCCGTGCTTTTGGGCATAGGCCTCTCCGCCAAAGCCGCCCAGTTCCTCGCTGCCGGCAAATAGCACGCGGATGGTGCGCAGCGTCCCGCCAGGCGCTCCCCCGCTCTGGGCGCGCAAGGCCGCCGCGGTCACGATGGCGCAGCCCGCGCCATCATCGATGGCCCCGGTGCCCAGATCCCAGCTATCGAGATGGCAGGCCACCAGCACGACTGGCAGCGTGGGATCGCGGCCGGGCAGATCGGCCACGACATTGCCCGAAGGCGCATTGTCGATGATCTGGCCGGTCAGGGTGAGATGCAGGCGGAGCGGCTGACCGGTGGCAGCCAGCCGGGCGATCTGGTCGGCATCGGGATTGGCCACGGCGCCGGCGGGAATGGGCTTGATGCCCTTGGGCCACATGATCGCACCGGTGTGCGGGTTGCGGTGCTTGTCGGTGCCGACCGAGCGGATCACCACCGCCAGCGCGCCCTTGGCCACGGCCACGCCCGGCCCCTTGCGCCGCACATTGCCATAAGGGCCATAGCCGCTGCCATCTTGGGTGGGGACCATGGCATGGTCGATGAACGCGATCTTGCCCGCCAGCGAGCCATCGGGCACGGCTTCGAGTGCCGCAAGCGTGGGGAAATAGACCAGCGGCGCGGTGATCCCGGCATCGGGCGTGGCGCCGGAATAGCCGAGCGCCGTGATCGCCAGCGGCTGCGCGGCAAAGCCGACGAGTTCGGCCTTGTCCGTGCCGCGGCGATAGGCCCGCATCGTGAACGGTTCGATCGCGACATTCTGGAAGCCCAGGCTCTTGAGCCGGGCCGCCGCCCATTCGCGCGCGCGCGCTTCTGCCGGGCTGCCGGCCGGGCGCGGGCCAATCTGCGTGGTCAGGTCACGCACCAGGTCCCACGCCACATCGGTGGTGGGGGCGGTGGCATGCGCGGCAAAAGCAGGCAGGATCGCCAGGGCAGCGGCGGCAACAGGCAGGCGGGCGGTAAACAAGGACATGGCGAAATCCCGAAAGGCATTGGGGCCGCCACATTTGCGCACACCCCCGCGAAGTCAACCGCCCACCCCAAAAATCCGGCAATTCAGACGGTTGCCAGCGCCTGATCCAGATCGGCCAGGATATCGTCGATATGCTCGATCCCGATCGACAGGCGGACATAGCCGGGGCTGACCCCGGCGGCGGCCTGTTCCTGCACCGAAAGCTGCGAATGGGTGGTGGAAGCCGGGTGGATCGCCAGGCTGCGTGCGTCACCGATATTGGCGACGTGGTAGAACAGCTTGAGCGCATCGATGAACGCACGGCCTGCATCGGCGCCACCGGCGAGTTCGAAACCGACCAGCCCCCCTGCCCCGCGCGGCAGGTATTTGGCGGCAAGCTCTGCCGCGCGGCCCTGCGCCAGACTGGGGTGGATCACCCGCGTTACCTTGGCATGGCCTGAAAGCCATTGCGCCACGGCGGCGGCGTTCTGGCTGTGGCGCTCGATCCGCAGGGGCAGCGTCTCGATCCCCTGGATCAACTGGAATGCATTGAACGGGGAAAGTGCGGCGCCAATATCGCGCAGCAGGATCACGCGGGCACGGATGGCATAGGCAATGGGGCCCAGCGGCTTGATATCCCGCGCCCAGACCGCACCGTGATAGCTGGGATCGGGCAGGTTGAACAAAGGCTGGCGTTCGGGAAATTCATCCCACGCGAAATTGCCGCCGTCCACGATCAGCCCACCGATCGATGTGCCGTGCCCGCCCAGATACTTGGTGGAGGAATAGACCACCACCGCCGCGCCATGATCGAACGGGCGGATCAGCAGCGGGGCGGCGGTGTTGTCGACAATCAGCGGCACGCCCAGCTTGCGGCCAATCGCCGCCACTTCGGCAATGGGAAAGGCCACCAGCTTGGGATTGGGCAGGCTTTCGGCGTAATAGGCGCGGGTGCGATCGTCGGTGGCGCGGGCAAAGCCTTCGGGATCGGCAGGATCGACGAAGCGCACTTCGATGCCCAGATCCTTGAGCGTGTTGGCAAACAGGTTCCAGGTGCCGCCATAGAGATCGGTCGAACTGACGATATTGTCGCCCGCGCGCGCCAGGTTGAGCACGGCATAAGTCGACGCGGCCTGGCCCGATGCCACCGCCACCGCCGCCGCCCCGCCTTCCAGCGCGGCCACGCGCTGTTCCAGCACATCGGTGGTGGGATTGCCCAAGCGGGTGTAGATCGGGCCAAGCTCTTTGAGGCCAAAGCGGTTGGCTGCCTGCTCGGTGCTGTCGAACTGGAAGGACGTGGTCTGGTAGATCGGCACGGCCACTGCGCCCGTGGCCGGATCGGCGCGCCAGCCCGCGTGCAGGGCCAGGGTTTCGGGGCGGGAAGCGGCAGGCTTGCTATCGGTCATGACATCCTCGGTTGCTAGACGGCTTTTCTGATTGTCTACTTATTTAATTGACATAATCAAGCCCGGAATGGTCCGAGCCATGCTGCCAATACTGCGCAAAAATGCGCAGTGTGGCCCTTAAACGCGGGCAACCACGCCTGGGCTAGGACGGCAGGCGGATGGCGCCACGGGCGCGGGCTGCAGTGGCGGCCGTGAGGGGGTTTGCAGGAATGACCGACCAGACACCAATTTCCGCCAGCGAGCGCAAGCGCGCGCAAGAGGGCGCGGCCCAAGCCCGCACCACGGCGATGGAGCGCGCGCTGCTGCTGTGCGAATTCACCGCCGACGGCCAGTTGGTGAGCGCCAACGAGAATTTCGCGCAACTGCTCGGCGAGCGGCCCGAAGACCTCGTCGGGCGGCGCTATGTCAACCTGTGCCACAAGGGCGCGGTCGAAGACAGCGCCGCGCCGGCATTCTGGCAGCGGGCGGCCGATGGGCACGCCCAGGTCACGGCCGTGCGCCTGGCGGTGGGAGACCGCGAACCGGCCTGGGTGCGCCTGGCGTTTTCCCGGCTCGACGCCGATGACAGCACCCCGGCCCGGATCTTGGCGGTGGGGATCGACATCAGCCGCGACGGCCTGGCCCGCTTCGATGCTGAAGCCAAGCTGGACGCACTGGACCACGCCGTGGCGCTGGTGGAATTCAACATGGACGGCCAGGTGCTGGCTGCCAACGAAAACTACCTCAAGCTGACCGGCTATACCCTGGATGAAGTGCTGGGCGAGCAGCACACGCTGTTCTGCGATGCCGAGACGGCGTCGTCGGATGCCTATCGCGAACTGTGGAACACGCTGCGCCGCGGCCAATCGTGCCACGGCGCCTACAAGCGTTTCGGAAAGAACGAGTCCGATATCTGGGTGCATGCCTCCTACACCCCCATCCGCGGGGCCGACGGCAGGCTGCAGCGCATTCTCAAGATCGCCTATGACATCACGGCCCAGCGGCTGGCCACGGCCGAATACGAAGCCAAGCTGGAAGCGATCGATCGCGCCATGGCGGTGGTGGAATTCGATCTGGATGGCAACGTGATCACCGCCAACGACAACTTCCTGTCGGTCATGGGCTATTCCCCGCGCGAGATCATCGGCCAGCACCACGCCATGTTCTGCCTGCCCGAATACGTGCGCACCCGAGAATATGCCGATTTCTGGATTTCGTTGAACCAGGGCCAGTTCCAGTCCGGCCGCTTTCACCGCGTGGGCAAGCACAACCGCGACGTGTGGATCCAGGCCACCTACAACCCGGTGCTCGACTTGCGCGGCAAGCCGCGCCGCATCGTCAAATACGCCACCGACGTGACCGAGCAGGTGCAACTGGAACAGAAGATCGCCGCACGATCGCAGGAAACCGCCGGCGTCGCCGATCGGCTGGGCCGCACGATCGAGGAGATCAACCGCTCCACCGCAACCGCCAACAAGCTGGCCAACCAGACCGAGATGAAAGCCGATGAAGGTGGCGTGGCGCTCAAGTCCGCGCTGGAATCGATCGAGCTGATCCAGAAATCGGCCACCGGCATTGCCGAGATCGTGCGCGTGATTTCGGAAATTGCCGGGCAGACCAACCTGCTGGCCTTCAACGCCGAAATCGAGGCGGCACGCGCGGGCGAACACGGCATCGGCTTTTCCGTGGTGGCCGGCGAAGTGCGCAAGCTGGCCGAGCGCAGCAGTACCGCCGCGCGCGACATCAGCCGCCTGATCGAGGAAAGCCTGGTGCGCATCGGCATGGGCACCGAGCGCGCCCAGGCGGCGCAAAGCGCGTTCAGCGCGATTGCCGCCAGCGTGGGGGATACCAGCACCGCCATCGAAGTGATCACCCGTTCGGCGCTGGCGCAGGACGAAGTGGCCCGCAACATCGTCACCCTGATCCAGGAACTGGCGGCCACCGCCCATGAACCTGCCTGATCGCGCGGCGCCAGCGCCCGCTACCGAGGGACAAGGGGCAGGCCCGGCGGGCGGGCTGCACGGCTTGCTGCAGGTGGCCGGCATCACCCTGGCGATCCAGGCGGCCGCGATCCGCGAAGTGGTGCCGCGCCCGGCCACCCTGCTGCCCTTTCCCGTGACCCGGCCAGACCTGGCCGGTGCCATCGAAGTGCGCGGCGCGATCATTCCGGTGATCGACATGGGGTTGCTGCTGGGCCTGGGACCGGCGCAGGCGGCCGACGGCATCGTGACGATCCTGCGCCACGAAGGCCGCGTCACGGGCATCCTGCTCGACGCGATCGATGGGATTGCCCGCTTGCCGGCAACGGCCCTGGGGGCCCTGCACTATCCCGATGATGCACCGCTGCACCGCCTGTCGGCCGCCGGCTTCCTGCACGGCGCAACGCGCGGCGTGGTGCTCGACATTGCGCAACTGACCGCGATGCCCGGCCTGCCAATGGTGCCCGACAGTCTGGCAGGGCAGCGCCAGAGCCAGGCCCAACACCAGGGCGCTTCGGCCGCCCAGGAAGACGAGCCGGGCCACCGGCTGAGCGACCGGAGTGGCGATCGTGCCACGTGCCTGGTGTTTCGCGCCGGCGGGCAGCGCCTGGCGCTTGATGCCCACGCCATCGTGGCAACCCTGCCCGAATCCGCGCTGGCAACGCCGCCCGTGGAGAACGAGCTGTGGCTCGGAACGCTGGGGTGGAACGGCCTGGCCGTGCCCGCGGTGGACACGTTGCGCCTGATCGGCATCGGCAGCATCGGCCGCACCGTGGGGCGCAGTGCCGCCGTGGTCATCCACGTCGGCACGTCGGCCGGCGAGCCGCAGGACCGCAGCGGCGCCAGCGCGCGCGTCGCGCTGCTGATCGACGGGGTCGACGATATCCGCCAATTGCCGCGCCATGCCCCCGCGCCGCTGGGCACGATCGGCGTGGGGGGCGCGGGGGGCGCCCATGCCCTGGTCGATGTGGCCGGGCAACCCGTGCTGCATCTCGAACCCACCGCGCTTGCCGGCGATCCCCGGCTGGTCGAAGTATCGGCCATGCAGGTGCCGCTGGCCAGCCCGGCCGATGCCGTGGCGGGTGCCGCTGGCCTGGGCAAGACGGCTTCGGCGGCAGCATCGGCCGCCGCTGCCGATGCGATCACCGGCGCGGTGACCGGCACCGGCGACGCGTGGTTGACGTTCCGCCTGGGCCAGGCCCGCTACGCCCTACCACTGGCGGCGGTCGAGGCGGTCTTGCCGGGCGAACAGCCGATGCTTTCGGTCGCCGGGCAATTCCCGCTGTCCGGCGTGTTCCTGCATCGCGACAGGCCCACCCCGCTGATCGACCTGGGCGCCCGGCTGGGTTGCCCGTGCGAAGCGAGCACGGCAGCCGCGATCATGGTCGTGGTCGGCATGGAAGGCCAACGCCGCGCGTTCCTGGCCGACATGCTCTGTTCGGTCGAGCGCGTCCCGCTCCAGGCCCTGCGCGCCCAAGGGACCAGCCGGCAATTGCCCGCGGCCACGATCCGTTGCCGCGCCAACCAGACATGGGAAGTCCTCGGGCCCCAGGCCTTTGCCCTGGCGCCAGGCCCGGCCGAGGCAGCCTGACACGCCACCGGCCTGCCCGGCACACGCTTGCGCGGCCCACGCGCGCCCTGTAGAGCGCGGGGCAATTTAGCACGTTTTGCCAAACGTTCCGTCTCGCGCAAGGACCCTTCGATGGCCGCCCAATATGCCTACGTCATGAAGAACATGACGAAAACCTTCCCCGGCGCGCAAAAGCCGGTGCTCAACAACATCAACCTGCAGTTCTACCAGGGTGCCAAGATCGGCATCGTCGGCCCCAACGGCGCCGGCAAGTCCACCCTCATGAAGATCATGGGCGGCATCGACAAGGAATTCACCGGCGAAGCGTGGCCCGGCGAAAACATCACCGTGGGCTACCTGCCGCAGGAGCCGCAGCTCGATCCCACCAAGACCGTGCTGGAAAACGTCAAGGACGGCGCGCGCGAAGTGGCCGACCTGGTCGACCGCTTCAACGAGATCTCCAACATCATGGCCGATCCGCCCGAAGACGTCGATTTCGACGCGCTGATGGACGAGATGGGCGACCTGCAGGGCAAGATCGACGCGGTTGACGGCTGGACGCTCGACAACCAGCTTGAAATCGCGATGGAAGCGCTGCGCTGCCCGCCGGGTGACTGGTCGGTGGAAAGCCTCTCGGGCGGTGAAAAGCGCCGCATCGCGCTGACCCGTCTGCTTATTCAAAAGCCGTCGATCCTGCTGCTCGACGAACCGACCAACCACCTCGACGCCGAAAGCGTCGAATGGCTGGAAAACCACCTCAAGGAATATGCCGGCGCGGTGCTGATGATCACCCACGACCGCTACTTCCTCGATAATGTGGTGGGCTGGATCCTCGAACTCGACCGGGGCAAGTACTTCCCCTACGAAGGCAACTACTCGACCTACCTGGAAAAGAAGGCCAAGCGCCTGGAGCAGGAAGACCGCGAGGCGACCGGCCGCCAGAAGGCGATCAACGACGAACTCGAATGGATCCGCGCCGGCACCAAGGGCCGTCAGACCAAGTCGAAGTCGCGTATCAAGAAGTTCGAGGAACTGGTCTCTGCCCAGGAAAACCGTTCGCCCGGCAAGGCCCAGATCGTCATCCAGGTGCCCGAGCGCCTGGGCGGCAAGGTGATCGAGGCCAAGAACATCTCCAAGGCCTATGGCGACAAGCTGCTGTTCGAAAACCTTTCGTTCATGCTGCCGCCCGGCGGCATCGTCGGCGTGATCGGGCCAAACGGCGCGGGCAAGTCCACGCTGTTCAAGCTGATCACCGGCCAGGAAACCCCGGACAGCGGCGAGATCGACATCGGCTCGACCGTGCGCCTGGGCTATGTCGACCAGAGCCGCGACCACCTCGATCCCAAGAAGAACGTGTGGGAGGAAATCTCCGACGGGCTCGACTACATGAAGGTCAACGGGTTCGACACCTCGACCCGTGCCTATGTCGGCGCGTTCAACTTCAAGGGCCAGGACCAGCAGAAGAACGTCGGCAAGCTTTCGGGCGGTGAACGCAATCGCGTGCACATGGCCAAGATGCTCAAGCAGGGCGGCAACGTGCTGCTGCTCGACGAACCGACCAACGACCTCGACGTGGAAACGCTGGCTGCGCTGGAAGAAGCCATCGAAAACTTCGCCGGCTGCGCCGTGGTCATCAGCCACGACCGCTTCTTCCTCGATCGTCTCGCCACGCACATCCTGGCCTTCGAAGGCAACAGCCACGTCGAATGGTTCGAAGGCAACTTTGCCATGTACGAAGAAGACAAGCGCCGCCGCCTGGGCGATGCGGCCGATCGGCCCACGCGCCTGGCTTACAAGAAGCTGACGCGCTGAGGTTGCGCTAGGGTTCGCACCACCCCCGGCCCGCGCCTTGCAAAGAGGAGCGGGCCGGGCGTGGTGGAAACCAGGCGCAACGCCCCCTAAGGCGCCGTCCAGCCCCCTTCCCAACCCTGCGGCCCGCGCACGAACCGCGCCCGCACGCCCCCATGGGCATCAAGCCTGAGCCAATCGAGGGTCTCGGGCTCCACCAGCAGAACCGCAAACGCGGCCCGGCCGGCCTCGGTTTCCGCCAGGGTGGGCCGGCGGGCAAGGAGATCGGCGGGCAAAGCGCTGCCCGGTGCATCGAGCGGTGCGCCGGGGCCGGCCTCGGCCAGGTAGCAACGCCGGCTGAACGCAGCGGCCTTGTCCCATGCCGCATCCGCCGTCGGCCCCGCTTGCTCGATTCGCGCCGGACCAGACAAACGCAATTGCACGCGCGCGACAGGGTCATAGGCGAGCACGCTGGCACGGCCATGCGTGGCAACCGTCATCACCTTGGGGCTGCGCGCATCGGTGTGGAAGCGCAGCGCCGACAGCGCCGGGCCCACCGCACGCAAAACCATGATCCGCATTTCGCCATCGGGCGTGCCCACCACCGGCGCATGCATCGCCGCAGTGCGATCGGCAACGGCCGCTTCCAACCGGGCCTGCGCGTCGGCGATCGTCTGTTCCAGGCTGTCCATCGCAGCGCTGTGGCGCGGACGGCCGGGGTCTGCCAAGATGAACGTGGGGGCACCAAGCCGGTTCAGCGATGCGACAGCGGCGCAGGTTTAGAAACATCAGCAAGCGATGGGAAACAAACCGCCACCGCCCGACGTTTCGAGTAGGTGAACCAAGGGAGACGGCCATGGCCGCCAGCAGCAAGTGGAAATCGAAGATCGGCGCGGCCCTGGCCGTCGCCACTCTGGCCGCGGCCATTCCGGCCACGGCCTTTGCCCAGGAACGCGGCGAGCATCGCGGCGGTGAAAACCGCGGTGGTGGTGAAAATCGTGGCGGCGGCAACCGCGGCGGGGGCTTCCCCGGCGGCGGTGGCGGCGCCCCGCGCGGCGAACAGGCACGCCCCGCACCCCAGGCGCCACCCCAGGCGCAGCCTCCCCGCGGTCCGCAGGGCGGCTTTGGCGGCGGTTATCAGAACCAGCCCGGCGGCTGGCGCGGCGGCCATGCCGTGCCCCAACCGGGCCAGGCGCCGCAGCCTTCGTGGAACAACGGCAACGGGCGTCCAGGTGGCGACCGGCCCGGCGGCGATCGTCCCGGCGGCGGCAACCCGTCAACCCGCCCCGTGCCGCAGCCCGGCTGGCAGGGTGGCGATCGCGGTCCCGGCCGTCCCGGCTGGAACGACAATCGCGGCCCGGATCGCCCCGGCTGGAATGACAATCGCGGGCCGGGTCGCCCTGGTTGGAACAACGACCGTGGCCCTGGCCGTCCCGGCTGGAACAACGATCGCGGACCGGGTCGTCCGGGTTGGAACAACGATCGCAGCCCGTGGCGGGGCGACTGGCGCCAGGATCGCCGGTATGACTGGCAGGGTTGGCGCAATGGCCACCGCGACTTGTTCCGCGGCCCGCGCTATTTCGCCCCGCTGCCGAACTATCGCTACAACCGCTTGAATATCGGTATCTATCTGGGTGCGCCGTTCTTCTCGCAGCAGTACTGGATCACCGATCCGTGGGCCTATCGCCTGCCGCCCGCCTACCCGCCCTATCGCTGGGTGCGCTATTATGACGACGTGGTCCTGATCGATACCTATACCGGCCAGGTCGTGGACGTGATCTACGATTTCTTCTGGTAAGATGGTTAAGGCGGGGCCAGCCCGGTGGGTTGGCCCTGTTGACCTGGCAAGCGGCGCGTGGCCATGCAAAGGCCATGCGCCGTTTTCGTGTTGGTCAGATCGTGCCGATGGCCGTGAGGATATTGCGCATCATGGTCAGCCCGTCGTTCGTCAGCCTGACATAGCGACGGCGCAAGTCGCCGGTATCGGCCTGGCGATAGAGCAAGCCCTCGCGCTCAAGCCGGGCGATCCAGCGCAGGATCGTGGTCGAGGGCACGCCCGCTTCCACGCACACGCTCGAAACCTGCAGTTCCGTCCCGCTTTTGTAGGCGATGAACAAGTCGAGCAGAATGTCCCAGGCCGGCTCTCCAAACAGGCCTTTAACCGGCGTAGCCCCGTCGCGGCGACGGCGGAGCGCATAAAGCGCCTTGGCAACGCGAAAGGCCTCCGCCTCGACATCGACTAGGGCATCCAAAGGAACGCGACCTCCCAGATCAGGAATGGCTTTACTGTCTAAGGGGAGTGCAGGCGCGAATGACATGTGCGGCACAGTTGACACCGTTGGTTTCGCGAGGCCTTCTGTTGGGCCCCCCAGGCCCCAACCGCAGGACAGCTTCAGGTTAACTACATCTTGCAATAACCCACTATCGACAATATTTCGCATGAATTATCAACGATTTCGGTCCACATCGGACCAAAACTTGGTGAACTCGAATTCCACCGGGTTTTCCTGGCATTCGGCCAAGCCGGCTTGCCGCCATCGCGCCCTTGCGTCATGACGATCCGATCATGGTTTTGTTCCGTTCCGACCGTCATCCCGACATGGCCGACCTCAAGCGCATCGGTAGCCAGGTCCGCGCGCGACTCGATGGAGATCCGGCCGCCTACCGCATTCCCGTCGAAGATTTCGAGATCTATGCCGTGGGCGAATTCTTCACCCGCGCCGAATGCGAGCGCCTGATCGGGGTTGTCGATTCCGTGGCGCGGCCGTCGGATACGTACAGCAACGATGGTGGCCGCACGAGCTATAGCGGCGACGTCAATCCGCACGATCCGTTCATTCGCATGTTGCAGCGCCGGATCGACGACCTGATCGGCCTCGACCCCGCCTATGGCGAAACCATCCAGGGCCAACGCTATACGCCGGGCCAGGAATTCAAGGCGCACTTCGATCATTTCCGCCCGTCTGACCCGATGTGGGCGGAGGAAATGCGCAACGGCGGCCAGCGCAGTTGGACGGCAATGGCCTATCTCAACGCGGTGGAGGAAGGCGGCTCGACCGACTTTCCCAAAGTGAACCTGTCGATCCCGCCCCAGCAGGGTGCCCTGCTGATCTGGAACAACATGTCACCCGATGGCCGCCCCAATGCCAAGAGCCTCCATGCCGGCACGCCGGTTATCCGGGGCGTGAAATACGTGCTGACCAAGTGGTATCGGTCGCGCCCGTGGAATTGATGCCCGCGACGCGGCCGCTTCATGCCCTGTTGCTGCTTGCGCTGGTCGGCGCTCCGGTTGGGGCCAAGGCCCAGATCACCCAGCCCGCTCCGGCTTCGGCGCCGGCTTCCACCACCGTTTCGCCCAATGCCGCGCTCGATGCGCTGCTGGCGCAGGACGACGCAGCCCGCCGTGCGCTTGACCCGCTCGATACGCTCGAACGGGGCGAACCGCTTGCCGCCAGCAGCTTTCGCATGGTGTTCGATCCGGCGCTCACCACGATGCAGCGCGCGCGCAACGCGGCCGCGCGCGATGCCCTGGCGCGGATCGACCTGGCCACGCTCGATGCCCCGCACCGCATCTCGGCCCGGGCCTATGCCGCGGTGCTCGACGATGAACAGGCCATGCTCTCGCCCGAGGTGGCCGATATGCTGGCGATGATGCCGCTCAACCCGGTGGGCGGGTTGCAGGTGGAATATCCCGGCCTGGCTTCTGCCGGCGGGCCGGCCTCGCTGGAAACCGCAGCCGATCACGCCGCCAACCTGGCGCGCGACCGCGCGCTGCCCCAGGTCTTTGCCGCCGCGATCGCGCGCTATCGCGAAGGCCTGGCGCGCGGGGTAACCAGCCCCCGTGCCGTGGTCGAAACGCTGATCGGGCAGATCGACGCACTGCTGGCCCGCCCGCCCGAACACTCCCTGTTCATGAGCCCGGCGCAACAGCCGCTGGGCTTGGCCGAAAGCGGCAAAGGCGGGGGCAAGACCGCCGTGCTCGCCCGCACGCGCCTGCGCGCCGAATATCGCGCCGCCACGGTCGAAGCAGTCTATCCAGCCTATCGCACCCTGCGCGCGTTCCTGGCCGACGAATATCTGCCCGCAACGCGCGAGAGCGTGGGCCTGGCCGCCCTGCCCGGCGGCGCGACACTCTATCGCGCCCTGCTGCACCATCACACCACGCTCGATCTCGATCCTGCGCAGGTTCATGCCCTGGGCCTGGCCGAAGTGGCGCGCATCCAGGCCGAGATGGATACGGTGAAACGGCAGTTGGGCTTTGCCGGGCCGCTGCGTGCGTTCTTCGATGCGATCCGTGTCGACCCACGCTATCATCCGCGCAAGGCCGAAGATCTGGCGCAAGGCTATCGGCGTGTAGCCCAGGTGGTGGCGGCACAGGCGCCGCGCTTTTTCGTGACCATGCCACGCACGCCGCTGCTGATCCTGCCGCACCCCGCCTATCGCGCGCGGTTCGAGGCGGGCGGCAGCTATAGCCCCGGCAGCGCCGACGGCACCCGGCCGGGCGTGTTCTATTACAACACGTTCGATCTCAAGAGCCGGTTCCTGACCGGCATTGCCACGCTCTATCTGCACGAAGGCGCACCGGGCCACCATTTCCAGATCAGCCTGGCGCAGGAGAATCCGAACCTGCCCGATTTCCAGCGCTATGGCGGCAACACCGCCTATGTCGAAGGCTGGGCGCTCTATGCCGAAACGTTGGGCTATCCCATGGGGCTCTTCGACGATCCGATGCAGCACTGGGGCACGCTGGACGACGAGATGCTGCGCGCCATGCGCCTGGTCGTCGATACCGGGCTGCACAGCCAAGGCTGGAGCCGGCAACAGGCGCTGGACTACATGCTGACCAACTCCGGCATGGGCCGCAGTGACGCCCAGGCGGAAGTGGATCGCTATATCGCCGATCCCGGCCAGGCCGTGGCCTACAAGATCGGCGCCCTGACCATCCAGCGGTTGCGCGCCGAGGCGGAGGCGCGGCTGGGGTCGCGGTTCGACTTGCGCGCGTTCCACGCCCAAGTCCTGGGCAGCGGCGCGCTTCCGCTGCCCGTGCTGGAAAGCAAAGTGCGAGACTGGATCGCGGCACAGGCGGCCCGGTAGTTGCGCCAAAAGAAAGCTGGACCCCGGATCAAGTCCGGGGTGACGTTTAATATTAGACGCTAAGTATTTAAACTACATCAAACTCTTCGTCACCCCGGACTTGATCCGGGGTCCAGCTTCATCCCTTAACGCCATGCCCGAACCGAACGCGCGTGGTTTCCAGAATGATTTCACACGAAGCCACGAAGCCACGAAGAAGGCCCCTCTCTTCGTGCCTTCGTGCGGGATTTTCGGAAATAGAGCCGATGTCTCAATGGAGCGCGCCAAGTTCACATAAAACGCCCCTTCGCGGAGCCTGCTGGAATGAACGCGATTGGTGGTTAGCTGCCTTTGTGCGAATTCCGTTTATTTGGATTATTAGGATTTGCTGCGCGCCGTTGCCACAGGCCCCAAAACAACCGGCCAAGGTTGAAAAGGCCCAATATGCCGCCAGCCGATCTGATCCATGTCTTTGATAACCCGCCTAGAGGGTCAAAATGGATCGCAGCCCAAAAGAGGGTCGCTAGGCCGATACCGTTAAGCCAAAGACATATGGAGTTTTTTAGATCAGTGCCCATTTGGATAGCCCCTGATGAAGTCGGCTGAGAATGGCCACCAGTATCAATGTCCGCAACTGGCCGAAATTCGACGCTAGGACACCCCCAACCCTCACCCCAACAACTGCGGCCCCAGCGCGGGATCGAGGTCGCGCGGCCTTGTCAGCGCCACCAGTCGGGCGCAGCCTGCGTCCACGTCGGCCCAGCGCGCCACGTCCAGTTCCAGCACGGCGAAAGTGGCGGTGGGGAACTTGGCTTCCACCACGTCGCGCAAGGGGCTGGTGCCGTCGTCGGGCACGAGGTCGAAGATCAGGTCTTCCAGGCCCGGATTGTGGCCGATCATCAGCACGCTGCCGGGATCGCCGGGCAATTCGCGCAGCAAGTCCATCAGCGTGGCCGAACTGGCGAGGTAGATGCGCCGGTCCCATTCCACCGGGAACACGCGGTTCCAGGCCTTGCTCGCCCATTCGATGGTTTCGGCCACGCGCACGGCTGGTGAGGCGATCACGCGGTCGAAGCGGCGGCCGCTGTCGCGCACGTGCTCGCCCATCGCCACTGCGCCGCGCTGGCCGCGTTCGTTCAAGGGCCGATCGAAATCGCGGGCGCGGGCATCGCTCCAATCCGATTTGGCATGGCGGAACAGGGCAAGCGTCTTCACGGCACGTTCTCGTCTTTGGCTGCCAACACGCGTTCATCAACACGCCCGGCGATGGATTGTAAAGCCTGCTCCAAACTTACCCGGCGGACCGGCGTGCCTTCGGGGAAGGCCGACAGCAGGCGGGATGGGAACGCAGACGACAGCACGACGAAATGGCCGCGATCGTCGGCCGAGCGGATCAGCCGGCCAAAGGCCTGCGCCAGCCGCGCGCGGATAATGCGATCATCGTGCCCTTGCGCGCCGCCTTCCTCGCGCGGGGCAGCCAGGCGCCGGGCGCGGTGGAGGATCGAGGGCTTGGGCCAGGGCACTTGCTCCATCACCACCAGGCGCAGCGACTGGCCGGGCACGTCCACCCCGTCACGCAGGGCATCGGTGCCGAGCAGCGAGGCGCGCGGATCGTCGCGGAAGATGTCCACCAGCGTGCCGGTGTCGATCGGATCGACATGCTGGGCATAGAGCGGCAGCCCGCCGCGCGCCAGGCGGTCGGCAATGCGGCCATGCACAGCGCGCAACCGGCGGATCGCGGTGAACAGCCCGAGCACGCCGCCCCCGCTCGCCTCGATCAGGCGGGCATAGGCGCCGGCGAGCGCGGCGATGTCGCCCTTGGGCACGTCGGTGACGATCAGCACTTCGGCCTGCCGGGGATAGTCGAACGGGCTCTTGGCGGCAAAGAGTTGCGGCTGCACGTCGATGCGCGGCGCGCCGCTGCGGGTAATCGCGCCACTCCAATCCCCGCCATCGGTCAGCGTCGCCGACGTCATCAGCACGCCGTGCGCGGGCGCCAGCACCACTTCGGCAAAGGGCTTCATCGGGTCGAGGTGGTGGCGGTGCAGCCCCATGTCCCATTCGCGCCCGTCCGACCGGTCCAGCGCGAGCCAATCGACATAATCGGGATCGGTCGGGCCCCCCAGCCGCCCGAGCAGGGCAATCCATCCGGCCAGCAGATCGGTGCGCCACTGGATCGCACTGCGGGCGCCTTCGATCCGCGCGCGGGCCTGCCCGTCGAGCCAGTCCGGCCCTTCTTCCACGATCGCTTCCAGCCGCAAGGACAGGCGCAACAGCGGCTGGCGCAAGTCTTCCAGCGCTTCGAGAGCGGCAGCGGCGGCTTCCAACAGCGGGCCGTCCAGTTGCGCAGCCTCGGTCTCAAGGCCATAGCCTGCCTCGGTGCCGCCGCTTTCGTCGCGCGCCAGCACGGTCGCCCGCACCGCGGCGAGCAGCCGCTCCACCGGCCCATCGGGCGCACCATCGCCAATGCGCGCCAGCCAGCCATCGGCCGGCAGCAGTTCGGCCGCCTCGCGCGCCTGGGTGATCGCGATGGCGCCGTCCTCGTCATAGCTGGCCACGTCTGCCAGCCGCGCCGACAGGCCGCGCCGCCGCCCGCGTGACTTGCCTTCGGGGCCGATCACCCAGCGGCGCAACTCGATCGTTTCGGCGCCCGTCAGCGCCGCGCCGAATGTGCTGTCGGCGGCATCGAACACATGGTGCCCTTCGTCGAACACGATGCGCGTGGGCCGCTGTGCCGCATCGCGCCCGCGCGCGGCATTGACCATGACCAGCGCATGGTTGGCGATCACCAGTTCGGCCTCGGCGCTGGCGCGCGCCGCGCGTTCGATGAAGCATTTGCGATAGTGCGGGCAGCCGGCATAGACGCATTCGCCGCGCTGGTCGGTCAGCGCCGCGATCCCGCGCTTGCGGAACAGCGTGCCCAGCCAGCCCGGCAGGTCGCCGCCGATCATGTCGCCATCCTGGCTATAGGCCGCCCAGCGCGCCACCAGGTGTGCCAGGATCGCCGGGCGCCCGGTAAACCCGCCCTGCAACGCGTCTTCCAGGTTGAGCAGGCACAGGTAATTCTCGCGCCCCTTGCGCACCACCACCGGCGCGGCCGCCTTGCTGCCCGGTGCAGGCTGGGCAAAGGCCCGCCGGCTTTCGCGGCGGAGCTGGCGTTGCAGCGCCTTGGTATAAGTGGAAACCCAGACCGTGCCGCCCGAACGCTCTGTCCACAGCGAAGCCGGCGCCAGATAGCCCAGCGTCTTGCCCGTGCCCGTGCCCGCCTGGGCCAGCACCACGTGCGGCTGGCGCGCGCCGCGGCGCGGGGCAAACATCTGCGCGGCCTGGGTGGCAAAGGCGCGCTGGCCCGGCCGGTCTTCCGCGCCCGCTCCGGTCAGATTGGCCAGGCGCGCTTCCACCGCCTGCGAATCAAGCGTGACTTGCGCCGGCTGCGGCCGCTCGCCCGCCTCGTCCCATTCGGGCAGGCGCGAAAACAGCCAGCGTTCGGCGCGTTCGGGCCGGGCAATGCGCCCGCTCAGCAGCGTGGACCAGGGCCAGCGCAGCTTGATCATGGATTGCAGCGCGCTCCATGCCCCTTCCCGCTCCGCCCAATCGGGCGCGGCGGTGGTGGCCAGCAGCGCCTCGGCCGCCTGTTGCAGCAGTAGTGGCACATCGGCGTCGCCCGCCGGCTGCGGCAGGCCAAGCGCGTTGGCCAGCCCCTTGGGGGTGGGCACCACGAACCGCGCCGGGTGGATGAAGGCATAGAGTTCGAGCAGATCGAGGCCGGAGAGATCGGGATAGCCCAGCCGGTTGGCCACCAGCGGCGCATTGAGCATGAGCAGCGGCGTATCGGCTGCCGCCACGATCGCCTCGCCCTTGCCGACCGTGCGGGTGGACGGGAACAGGTCCACCCCGCGCAGCCAGCAACCGCCGTGGCTGGCGTGAATGGCGGGCAGGTCAAGCGCCGGCGGGGCAGGATTGCCCGGGTCTGGAACAGCAGGATCGGCCATCTTCCACCCTGTGAACGAAAATGGAACGCGGGGCAAGATCGCGCAAGGTCACCCACGTTGCACTTAAACATTCCCGCCCCGCGCCGTCTTTGCTCCCGAGCCGGATGGGAACCGCCGGATCGTCACTCAACCCATAGTGGAGAATGGGAAAATGGCAGTCATCAACACCAATATTGCGGCGATCCGTGCCGCCAATGCTTCGATCACCGCGTCGGCCCAAGCCGGCGTCGCCATGCAGCGCCTGTCGACCGGCAAGCGCATCAACAGCTCGAAGGACGACGCGGCGGGCCTCGCCATCACCACCACCATGACCTCGCAGATCCAGGGCATGCAGCAGGGGGTGCGCAACGCCAACGACGGCATCTCGATGGCGCAGACCGCAGACGGCGCGCTGAACGAAGTGACCAACATGCTTCAGCGCATTCGCGAACTGGCCGTGCAGGCCAAGTCGGCCACCTATCAGGACTCCGACCGCACCGCGATGCAGTCGGAAGTGAGCAACCTGACCGCGCAGATTTCCGACGTGCTGAACAACTCGCTGTTCAATGGCAACAACATGTTCAAGGTGATGACCAGCACGCCCGCCGCCGACGGCAGCGACGACCTCACGCTCGACATCCAGGCCGGTGCCGACACCAACAACGTCGTCACCCTGCGCTCGGTCGCGTTCGACGGGCAGGTCCTGTTCGGCTCGGGCTTGTCTGCCTATGATGCCACCGCAACACAGGCGCTGGACGTGTCCGACGCCACCGTTGCCGCGACCACCATGGACAACGTGGATTCCGCGCTCATCCAGGTCAACGCCGTCCGCGCCGAATTTGGCGCCGGCCAGAACCGCTTGCAGTCGGTGGTCAACAACCTGACCGACAATGTCACCAACCTTTCCGATGCGCGCAGCCGCATTCTGGATACCGATTATTCTGCTGAAACCACCGCCATGGCTAAGGCGCAGATCCTGGCCCAGGCGTCGACTGCGATGATCTCGCAGGCGAACCAGAACCAGCAGAATGTCCTGACGCTCCTGAAGTAAGAACCCCCATCCACACCTCGCTTCTGGAGCCTCCACGGAAATGCGGCACAGTCCTCCCTCGGGCTGTGTCGCATTTTCGCGTCGGCCAAACAGAGCACGCGCCCAAATGCCTTGCCTTCCCGCCCGCCAAGCGCGAAAGGGCGGGAACCATGACCCAAACCGAACTCACCACCGCCGCCCAAGTGTCGAAGTCCTGGCCGTTCGAGGAAGCGCGCAAGCTGGTCAAGCGCTATCCCGGCGGCAAAAAGGACGCAGACGGCAATCTGGTGCCGGTGCTGTTCGAAACCGGCTACGGCCCCTCGGGCCTGCCGCATATCGGCACGTTCCAGGAAGTCTTGCGCACCACGCTGGTGCGCCGCGCCTATGAAACGCTGACCGGCGGGCACCCCACGCGCCTCGTCGCCTTTTCCGACGACATGGACGGGCTGCGCAAGGTGCCCGACAACGTGCCCAACAAGGACCTGCTCACCGCCCACCTGCAGGAGCCGCTGAGCCGCATTCCCGATCCGTTCGGCAAGTTCGAAAGCTTTGCCCACCACAACAACGCCATGCTGCGCGAATTCCTCGATCGCTTCGGCTTCGACTATGAATTCGTCTCTGGCGCCGATCGCTACAATTCCGGCGCGTTCGATGAAGCGCTCAAGAACGTGCTGCGCCATTTCGACGCGATCATGGGCATCATGCTGCCCACCCTGCGCGAGGAACGCCGCAAGACCTATTCGCCGGTCCTGCCGATCTCGCCCAGCAATGGCCAGGTGCTGCAAGTGCCGATCGAAGTGGTCGATGCCGAGGCCGGCACGATCCGCTTTACCGACGCCGATGGCGCGGTGGTCGAACAATCGGTGCTGGGCGGCAAGTCCAAGCTGCAATGGAAGGTCGACTGGGCGATGCGCTGGGTGGCGCTGGGCGTCGATTACGAGATGTGCGGCAAGGACCTGACCGACAGCGTGACCCAGTCGGGCCGCATCGCCCAGGTGCTCGGCGGGCGCCGTCCCGAAGGCCTGATCTACGAGCTTTTCCTCGACGAAAAGGGCGAGAAGATCTCCAAGTCAAAGGGCAATGGCCTGACCATCGAACAGTGGCTGGACTATGGCAGCGAGGAAAGCCTCAGCTTTTATCTGTTCCGCGAACCCAAGAGCGCCAAGTCGCTGCATGTCGGCGTGATCCCCCGCGCGGTGGACGAATACTGGCAGTTCCGCGAAAAGCTGGCGACCCAGCCGATCGAGCAGCAGCTGGGCAACCCGGTGTGGCACCTGCTGCGCACCAATGGCGAACAAGTCGGCGCGGGCGACAAGCTGCCCGTCACGTATGGCCTGCTGCTCAACCTTGTCGGCGTGCTGGGCGCCCATGCCACGCGCGAGCAGGTCTGGTCGTACCTGGCCAACTATGTCGAGAATGCAGACCCTGCCGCGCACCCCGCGCTCGATGCCCTGGTCACCCGCGCGCTGGCCTACAACCGCGATTTCATCGCCCCCACGCTGGTGCGGCGCAAGCCCGAGGCCGGCGAAGCCGCCGCGCTCGCCGCGCTGGACGAGGAACTGGCTGCCACCAGCGACGATGCCACCGCAGAAGAGCTGCAGAACATCGTCTATGAAATCGGCAAGGACCCGCACTATGGGTTCGAAACCCTGCGTGACTGGTTCAAGGCGCTCTATGAAACCCTGCTGGGTTCGCCCCAAGGCCCGCGCATGGGCAGCTTCATCGCGCTCTATGGCGTTGGCAACACGCGCAAGCTGATTGCCGAGGCGCTGGAAGGCTGAGGCCCCGCGCAAGCACGGGGCGCCCGGCATGATCCACCTGCCCACGGCGCCCTTTGCCCATATCGCGTTCGATCTGGCCGCCTGGGCGAGCGCCAGCCTGGTTGCCTGGCGCCAGCACCGCGCCTGGCCCCAGGGCACGCAAACCCTGCTGCGGTTGACGGCGCCGGGCTATTATCGCTGGCTGGCCGTGGGCGCCTTGATCGGCGCCTGGCTGGCCGGCACGCTCAATACCCTGCGCCTGACCGCCTTGCCGCTGCATTGGGCACCCTCGCACAGTGTCGCCGGCGCGCTGGCCGGGGGCATCGCGGCGGTGGAACTGTGGAAATGGCGACACGGCGTGCGCGGCTCCACCGGCGGATCGTTCGTGCTGCCGATGGCCACGGGCATCATGGTCGGCCGCCTGGGCTGCCTGTTTGCCGGGCTGCCCGATCTCACCTATGGCACCCCCACCGCGCTGCCCTGGGCGGTGGACCTGGGCGATGGCACGGGCAGGCATCCGGTGCAGCTTTACGAAAGCGCGGCCATGGCGCTGTTCATCGCCGTTTTCGTCGTGGCGCGGCGGCGCGGCGCAGGCTGGGCGCGGCACCACGCGTTCCACGCCTTTGCCATCTGGTATGGCGCGCAGCGCTTCGTGTGGGAATTTTTCAAGCCCTATCCAAATCTTGTCGGCCCGTTTAACCTGTTCCACCTGATCTGCGGGGGACTGGTCGTCTATGGCATCGTGTATTGGCGAAACGACGCAAGACGCGGTGCGCAAGGTGGCGCCTTATGTGTTTCACAGCCAGACGACGAGCCTGTGCGAAACCTGCCTTGAACCCGTTCCCGCCAAAGTCATCATCGAAGGCGAGCGGGTCTACTACCTCAAACGCTGCCGCGACCACGGCGTCCAGAAAACCCTGATCAGCGACGATCTGGACTATTGGCGCGCACAAAAGCTGTGGCTGAAACCGGGCGATCGCCCACTCACCGCGCAGACCCGAACCGAGGCCGGCTGCCCGTTCGATTGCGGGCTGTGCCCCGATCACGAACAACATTCGTGCCTGGCCATCATCGAGGTCAACAGCGCCTGCAACCTCGCCTGCCCGGTATGCTTTGCCGATGCGGCCGATGCCCACGGCAGCCATCGCCCCCTGGCAGAGATCGAGCGCATGCTCGACGCGCTGGTGGCCAGCGAGGGCGAGCCGGACCTGGTGCAGATTTCCGGCGGGGAGCCGACGCTCCACCCCGATTTCTTCGCCATTCTCGATGCGGTGAAAGCCCGCCCGATCCGCCACGTGATGATCAACACCAATGGCCTGCGCATTGCCCAGGATGCCGCCTTCGTGGCGCGGCTGGCCAGCTATGCCCCCGCGCTGGAAGTCTATCTTCAGTTCGACGCGCTGGACGATGATGCCCTGGTCAACCTGCGCGGCGCCCGGCTGGCGCGCATCCGACAGCAGGCGCTGGCTGCGCTGGAGGCGGTGAACCTTGCGACCACGCTGGTCTGCGTGGTGAAGCGCGGGGTGAACGACGATCAGGTTGCGCCGATCATCCAGCACGCGCTGACCTGGCGCTGCGTGCGCGGCGTCACGTTCCAGCCGGTGCAGGATGCCGGGCGCAACCAAGGTTTCGATCCGGCGGAAAACCGTGTGCTGCTCACGCAGATCCGGCGCGAAGTGGGCAAGTCTGGCGTGTTCGATACGCAAGACATGATTCCCCTGCCCTGCAACCCGGACCAGATTTCCATCGGCTATGGCCTGCGCCAGGGCGCGGATGTCACGCCGATCACCCGCCTCCTCCCGCGCGAGGTGATTCTCGCCGGGCCGAACACGATCAGCTATGAAGCCTATCCGCAATTGCGCGCCGGGCTGCTCGATCTGCTCTCGCTGGCCACCACGCAGGCCAACACCAGCGACAAGCTGGCCGGCGTGCTGTGCTGCCTGCCCCAGGCGATGGTGCCGCAAGACCTGGGCTATGAGCACAGCTTTCGCGTCGTGATCCTGCAATTCCTCGATCGCTACAATTTCGATCTGGCAACGGTGAAGCGCAGTTGCGTTCACTTCGTGACCGAAGCCGGGCAGATCATCCCCTTCGATACCTACAACACGTTCTATCGCAGCGGGGCCGAGGGCGCCGGCGTTGTCGCACGGCATCGCGCGCTGGCGGGAGAGCGGGCATGACCCGGTTGATCGGCGCCATCCTCCAGGCGGTTGGGCTATTGATTGCCGGCGCGAGCGGGCTCTGCTCCGCCTGGTTCACGATCATGATGGGAACCAGCGGCGATTTCGGACCACTGCCGGGCCTCTTGCTGCTGGTCGCCCTCTTCGGCGGCATACCCTTTGCGTTCGGCCTCGGCTTCTTCTTTCTGGGCAAGCGTATCGCGCGCAAAACGCCGATCGACGAAAGCGACACGTTTCGATGAAGCAAGCCCCCTTCCGCGCTGTGCGGAAGAGGGCCTGATCAAGCACATGGTGGCGTGCCTTACGGCAGCAGCACTGCGTTCACCACGTGCACCACGCCGTTCGACTGCGGCACGTCGGCGATCGTCACGGTGGCCTTGCCACCCTTGGCATCGGTCAGCACCACGTTGCTGCCATCGAGGCTGGCGGTCAGCGGTTCGCCTTCCACGGTGGTGAGGCTGGCGCTGCCGCCGCCGGCCTTGATCTTGGCGACGAGATCGGCCGAGGTAACCTTGCCGGCCACCACGTGATAGGTCAGCACCTGGGTGAGCTGCGCCTTGTTCTCGGGCTTGAGCAGGGTGTCCACCGTGCCGGCGGGCAGCGCGGCGAAGGCTTCGTTGGTGGGGGCGAACACCGTGAACGGACCCTTGCCGTTCAGCGTGTCGACGAGGCCCGCGGCCTTGACCGCAGCCACCAGCGTGGTGTGATCGGAAGACTTGGACGCATTTTCGACGATGGTCTTGGTACCGACCATCGCGGCGCCGCCAACCATCTTGGACGCGGCGGCCTGCGCGGCCGGGGTCATCACCAGCGCCAGCCCGAGGGCGGCGATCGATGCGGTGAACTTGCCTTTCAGCATGGGAAACTCTCCACTGCGGCATAATTGCCGCGGGTGAAACCATGCCTGTGCGGCGCGGTTCCGCAGCGCCGCCGTGCCCACAAGGGCAAGCGGGAAGGCAACAAACTGCATAGAAAGGATTTTTGCCGATAAGGCAGACAAAACCTGCCCTTTGGGGCGTGCCTGGAACACGATGGCGTTTCACGGAAACGTGATCGTGCTCCAGCTCGTGCGATTTGTAGACAAAAACCGGTTCCCGCTTTTTTGTCAGCGCACTCTAAATCAGCTTTCGTCCAGCGCCACGGCCAGGCCGCTGCGAATGCGCTCAAGATGAACGCGCAGGCGCGCGATGGCGGCCACCAGTTCGGTCTCCAGCGCGGGTGCACCCGCTACAGCCGGATGTGCCGCGGCCTGCGGCGCAGGCGCGGCTTGCGTCACCGCAGCGGACGGTGCGGGCACGGGGCCCGGCGGCGCGGCATCGGGGCGCAAGCCACTTTCCAGCGCCTGGCGGGCGCCGCGAATGGTGTAGCCTTCGCGGTTGAGCAGGCGATCGATCGTGGCCACCAAGGCGACATCCTGCGCCCGGTAGTAACGCCGGTTGCCGGCACGCGTCAGCGGACGCAGCATCGGGAACTGTTCTTCCCAATAGCGCAGCACGTGCGGTTTCACGCCCAGGATCCGGGCCACCTCTCCGATCGTGCGCAAGGCATCGGGTGCCTTGCCATCATCAATCACACCATCGGGAGAAACGAGATGGCCCTTATCCGTCATGCATCCAATCTATCAGGAACCGTCGCTGATGCGATCCTTCAGCATCTGGCTGGCCCGGAAGGTGAGCACGCGACGTGGCGTGATCGGCACTTCCACCCCGGTCTTGGGGTTGCGCCCGATGCGTTCGGCCTTGTCCCGCAACAGGAACGTGCCGAAACCGGAAATCTTGACGTTCTGGCCATCGGCCAGCGCGCCACTCATATGCTGCAAAATCGCCTCGACCATTTCGAGGGAGTCCGCCCGCGAGAGGCCAACCCGACGATTGATGCTTTCGGCCAGATCGGCCCGTGTCAGCGTACCTACAGAACGCATGGTATATTTTACCCCCCGGTAAAAAAATCCCTTCCCGTCCTACACAATAGCGCGTTTTGCCGGACAGGCAATGCCATCCATTCCGCTGAAACCTTGATGGATTTTTCGCGCAGCAAAAATCCAGTTCCAATCGGACTGTTTCGGATCGTTTCAGGCATCCCCACGCGCTGAACCGATCCCTCCTGCATCGCTTTCGTGTGCGAATCACACGCGGGCGATACAGGCACCCCAGGTAAAGCCGCCGCCCATCGCTTCGAACACGACAAGGCTGCCCGGCTTGATGCGACCATCGCGCACCGCTGTGTCATAAGCCAGCGGCACCGAAGCGGCGCTGGTGTTGGCATGGCGATCCACCGTCACCACCACTTTTTCCGCCGGCAGCCCCAGCTTGCGCGCGGTGGCATCGAGAATGCGGGAATTGGCCTGATGCGGCACGACCCAATCGAGATCGGCCGGAACGTGGCCGGTGGCCACCAAGACTTCTTCCAGCACCGACGCCAGGTTCGTCACCGCGTGGCGGAACACTTCGCGCCCCTTCATCCGCAGCTTGCCTACGGTGCCGGTGGTCGATGCGCCGCCATCCACGTAAAGCAGCTGGTTGTGCGCGCCATCGGCATGCAGGCGCGTGGCCAGGATGCCGGGCGCGGCCGGGTCGGCATCGTCCACGTCGCGCGCTTCCAGCACCATGGCGCCCGCGCCATCGCCAAACAGCACGCAAGTGGTGCGATCTTCCCAATCGAGGATACGGCTGAACGTTTCCGCGCCGATCACCAGCGCGCGACGGGCCATGCCGGTGCGCAGCATCGAATCGGCCGTGCCCAGCGCATAGAGGAAGCCCGAACACACGGCCGCCACGTCGAACGCCATGCCGCCGTTGCAGCCCAGGTTGTCCTGCACGATCGTGGCGGTGGCGGGAAAGGTCTGGTCGGGCGTGGCCGTGGCCAGCACGATCAGGTCGATGCTCGATGCCTCGATCCCGGCGGCTTCGATCGCGCGGCGGGCGGCCAGAGTGGCGAGGGTGGCCGTGGTTTCGCCCTCCCCGGCAATGTGGCGCATGCGGATGCCGGTGCGCTCGACGATCCATTCGTCGGTGGTATCCACCATCTGCGCCATTTCGGCATTGGAAACGACGCGTTTTGGCAGAGCAGAGCCGCTGCCGGTAATAACCGAGCGCACAGTCACAGCGCGGTTTCACCTTCCGTGTTGGCCGCGCGGCGCCGGGCCGGCTGGCGAATCGTGTCCGGGTCCACCGCTGCCACGTCGGCGGCGATGCGTTCGATCAGGTTTTCTTCCAGCAGGCGCGCGGTCACGGCCACGGCATTGGCCACCCCCATGGCCGATGCACTGCCGTGGCTTTTCACCACCACGCCGTTGAGGCCTAGGAAAACCGCCCCGTTGTGATTGTTGGGATCAAGATGATGCTTGAGCGTTTCGGTCGCCGGCTTGGAGATCAGGAAGCCGATCTTGGAACGCAGCGACGAGGCAAAGCTGCGGCGCAGCAGGTCGCCCACGAAACGCGCCGCCCCTTCCATCGCCTTGAGCGCGATGTTGCCGGAAAATCCGTCGGTCACCACCACGTCGAAATCGCCGCGCGACAGCTTGTCGGATTCGGTAAAGCCATCGAACGTCAGCGCGAGCGAGGCGGCAGCCTGCTTGAGCAGGGCGGCGGCATCGCGCAAGTCGTCGGTGCCCTTGGTTTCCTCGGTGCCGATGTTGAGCAGGCGCACGCGCGGGCTGTCGAGCCCGTTGACGATGCGCGCATAAGCCGCACCCATCAGGGCGAACTGAAACAGGTTGCGTGCATCGCAATCGGTGTTCGCGCCCAGATCGAGCATCACCAGATCGTGCGTGCCGAGCGTGGGCAGCAGCGCGGCCAGTGCCGGGCGGTCGATGCCGGGCATCGTGCGCAGGGCGAGCTTGGCCATGGCCATCAGCGCGCCGGTGTTGCCACCGCTCACGGCAGCGCCAGCCTCGCCCCGCTTCACCGCGTCGATGGCCAATCCCATCGAGGTGGTGCGTGCGCGGCGCAGGGCCTGGGTGGGCCGTTCATCGCCGGCCACGGCTTCGGGCGCGTGGAGGATTTCCGACGCGCCACGAAGGTTGGGATGATGGTCAAGGGCCTGAACGATCTTCGCCTCGTCCCCGACCAGCAGGAACTTGAAGCGATCGTGGCGCCGACGCGCAAGCGCGGCGCCTTCGATCATCACGCGCACGCCTTCGTCGCCGCCCATCGCATCGACGGCGATTCTGGGCAAGCTCATGATCCGATCATCCCTCCGTCAGATCGGCTCAGGCGCCGACGGCGATGATTTCGCGACCGTTGTAGTGACCGCAGGCGTTGCACAGGTTGTGCGGACGCTTGAGTTCACCGCAGTTCGAGCATTCGTGGAACGCTTCGGCCTTCAGGCCATCGTGGCTGCGGCGCATGCCCCGGCGGGACGGGGAAGTCTTTCTCTTGGGGACGGCCATTTCGGCACCTGTTCCTGAAAATTACATCGGTTGCGGGCGCGATAGGGAAAACCGTGCCACCGCACAACCCCGCATCTCACGACGAAGGGTTCATACGGCTTCCGTTCTGGATGAGAGCGGGTGGACCGGCATCGCCTATCACGGGCGAAGGCCGCGCCTATACGGATTTTCTGGTGCTTTGCAAGCATGCCCTCGCTAGGTTGCACAGCATCTGCCGGGGCGTTCGCACAAGAAACGCCCACGCCGGCTTGACGAGAGGGGATAATGACAATGCCGACGGTCCTGCCCATCACCCTGGCTTCTGCCGGGGCCGCGGCGATTCTCAACATCTGGCTGATGATCCGCATCGGCATGGTGCGGCGCGCGGCGAAGATTTCGCTGGGCGATGGCGGCCATCCCCCCCTGGTTGCGCGGATGCGCGCCCAGGCCAATTTCATCGAAAGTGCGCCGATCGTGCTGATCCTGGCCGGCGTGGTCGAACTGGCCCGCCCCGGCAGCCCCTGGCTGCTGGGTGCGATGGCGATCTATCTGCTGGGCCGCGTGGCCCATGGCGTGGGCATGGACGGCGGCCTTCTTGCAAAGCTGCGCTCGGTCGGCGCGTTGACGACCATGCTGACGCTGCTGGGCCTGGCGATCTGGGCCATTTCCATCGCCGCCGACGCCTGAACCGCGCAGGCGCCGATTCGGCCGCGAATCAGGCCAGGGCCGCGTCGCCCACGTAAGGGTTGGTCGCGCGCTCCTGGCCAAACGTGCTGTGCGGCCCGTGGCCGGGAATGAACGTCACGTCGTCGCCCAGTGGCCACAGCCGCCCGGTGATCGAGCCGACCAGATCGTCGAAATTGCCCAACGGGAAATCCCAGCGGCCGATACCGCCCTGGAACAGCACGTCGCCCACCATGGCAAAGCGCGATGGTTCATGGAAGAACACCACGTGGCCCGGCGTGTGGCCGGGGCAATGCGCCACGTCGAGCGTGAGGTTGCCCACCGTGACGGTGTCGCCATGGTCCAGCCAGCGGCTGGGCGTGAAGATTTCTGCTGGCACGCCCCAGCGGCCGCTGTCTTCGGCGAGCTTGGCGATCCAGAACAGGTCCGCCTCGTGCGGGCCCTCGATCGGCACGCCAAGGTCGCGCGAAAGCTGCGCTGCACCGCCGCAATGATCGAGGTGCCCGTGGGTGATCAACAGCTTTTCCACGGTGACCCCGGCCTTGGCGATCAGCGCCTTGATGCGATCCAGGTCACCACCTGGATCGACCACGGCGGCCTTCATCGTGGCGGTGCACCACAGCAGGGTGCAGTTCTGCTGCAACGGCGTGACAGGCAGGATCGCCACTTTCATCGGCGGCTGGTTGCTGGCGGGGGTTTGGCTCATGCCCCCTGAAATGGCCAGCGCCGGGCCAAATGGCAAGCCATGCCGCGCAGTGGTTAGATCTTGCCACCTTTCCACACCACGCGGCCCACCACGTCCACATCGGCCATGGGGCGCTCCATGCGCGGATAGGCGGGGTTGTCGCTGATCACGCGGATCATGCCGGCCGCGCCCGCTTCCAGCCGCTTGACCAGCAGCACATCGTCCACGCGGATCACGTGAATGCCCGCGCGCAGCGGGCGCGGGGTGCGGTCGACCAGGATCTCGTCGCTGTCGCGCAGCGTCGGTTCCATCGAATCGCCTTCCACCTCGATCACGCTGAGCATCGCCGGATCGAGGCCTTGCGCCTTGAGCCAGCGGCTGGAAAAACGCAGCCGCCCCACCGGCACTTCATCGGCCGCCAGCGCCCCCGGCCCGGCCGACGCCCCCAGCGCCAGACGCGGAATGTCGGCCCATTCGGCCGCGCTACGCGGGGCAGAGGCGCTGGCCGGCACCCCGCCCTCACCACTGCGCCGCGCCAGCGAAGCCGGCACATGCACGGCCGGATCGGGCGCGCCCAGTTCGGCCTCGTCCACGCCAAAGAATCGCGCCAGGGTGCCACGGTCGATCTCTTCCAGCTTGCGCGGCGATCCTTTGCGCACGAACTGCTGCAAGTAGCTGGCGTTGCGGCCGATCAGGCCCGACAGCGCAGAGAGCGACACGCCCCGCGCAGTGGCCAGTTCCACCAATCGTGCGCGGGCCGGATCGAGCGGTTCGGCATTGCCGATTTTGCCCGCCATCGCAGCGCTTTCAACCGATTCCAGAGACTTCGCCATGGTGCGTCCAAACTCGAAGGATTTTTCCTAGACACTAGGTCATGAGCCATGGTTATAGGATTTTTATCGGGATTTGTCCACAGGACTGCACCGGAAACCGAGGAAATTTCATGCCACGATTCAAACCAGGGTCTTAACCATCCAGACCAGCCACCGCTGCCGCCGTTTCGGCAAAGGGCATGCGGAACATTTCATGAACTTCTTTGAAATTCAAACAGAGGATTGCCTTCGATGCTGCGCGATCACGATCCATTCGGCCAAGCCACCGCCCCTCGCAAGCGCCGAGTCGGCACGGGACTCGCCCCCCGCGTGGTGCGCAGCGTGCTCGCCCTCGCCGGCCGCAGCGCGCAGCTGATCGACCACCGCGAGCAGCCTTGGGCCAGCGTCACGTTTTCCGGCGCCCGCCACACCGTGGTGCTGCGCTACACCGGCTGGGAAGCCTGCGACGACGGCGAAGCCCTGATCGCCGCCCTTCCCGATCACGAATTCACTGTCCCTGGCGCCCTGGTCGCGGATGTAACCGTGGTGCGCACCGACGAAACCGTGCTGCCGCAACGCACGCTGGAAGTGGAACTGGAACTGCTGCTGCTCGACCAGGGGTGATCGGCAAAGCAGGCCGAGCTGGGTTGACGGTCGCGTCATTCGCTCGCAACCCTCTGGTCAAACGGGAGGGCCTGAGGATGACACGTTCGTATCGCAGCACGTTGGGGCTGGCCCTGGCGCTTGGAAGCCTAGCCAGCCCGGCGCAGGCCCAATCCGGCAGCGGGGAAGTTATCGTCACGGCCCAGCGCCGTGACGCCGACGATTACAGTGCCGATCGCCCCGCCGTGGGGCTGCATCGCATGGCGGATTTCGCCGTCATGCCAGTCAGTATCACCGGCGACACCCGCGATGCCACGCAGCGGGCCGATGAAATCTACGCCATGCTCGCCAGCGCCATCGCGGCGGCGGACAAGGCCGGTGTCAGCCTGGCCCATGGCGAAACGGTGGTAGAACCGGTGACCACGGCCAACTATCGCAGCCTGACGCTCAAACGCACCAACCGTCCCGATAGCCAGGCGCTGACCGTGTTGGTCAAAGTGCCGCTGTCCGACAAGGTAGACGCGCGGAGCGCACAGGCGCGAATTACCGCATTCATCAAGATGGTGAAGCCGGTTGGGCGCGCACTTATGGAGGAAGATGGCGACTTGACGCTGTCTGTCGTCGCGCCCGACCAATACCGCCCTGCCATCGCGCGCGCCGTGGCGGCCGATGCCCACGCCACCAGTGAAGCCTTTGGCGCGGACTATGCCGTGGAAGTGGAAGGCCTCAGCCGCCCGGTGGAATGGGCACGCGACGGGTTGACGGGCGTCTTGCTCTACATCCCCTACAAGCTGACGGTCGTTCCCAAGCGATGAGCGCTTGGCGCGAAACCGCCTGGGGCTTCGACAAGCTCTGCCCGAACGGATTTCACAGATTTTTCTGCAACTTCCGTTCGGCCTGAGCCTGTCGAAGGGCACCTGGCGCAACCGTGCGGTCAGCCCAGCCGCCAGTCCCAGCCCAGCGGATCGCCGTCCATCGCGTCCACGCCTTGGGCCGCCAATTCATCGCGCAGGGCGTCGCTTTGGGCAAAGTCCTTGATGGCGCGGGCTTCGTGGCGGGCGGCGATCTTTTGCGCGATTTCGTCCTCGGTGATCGCCGCCGCCTTGGGGCGCAGGCGCAGGTCGGTGCGGGACAGGGTGAGCAGGTTGAGGCCCAGCACGCTGTCGAACGCTCCGATTGCCGCCAGTTTCAGCGCGGGATCAATCTTCTTGAGCGCCACGGCTTCGTCCAGCACGGTGAGCGCCACGGCGGTGTTGAGGTCTTCGGCAATCGCCGCGTCGAAACGCTCAACCAACGGTGCCAGCTTGGCGTGGCCGCGCCAGCCCGACACGTCCACGCCCGGCTCCGCCCGTTCCTTGAGCTGCGCCACGGCCATCACCAAGCGCTTGAGCCGCGTCAGTGCGGCGCCCAGCCCTTCCCAGGAAAATTCCAGCTCGCTGCGATAATGCGCCTGAAGGCACAGCAGGCGATAGGCCAGCGGGTGGTAGCCCTTGTCGATCAGGAGTTGCAGCCGCAGGAACTCGCCCGAGGACTTGCTCATCTTGCCTGAGCGTTCGACCAGGAAATTGTTGTGCATCCACATCCGCGCGCCGGAATTGGCCGGATCGGTGAGGCTGCCGGCGCAGCAGAACGCCTGGTTCTGCGCGATTTCGTTGGGGTGGTGGATCTCGCGGTGGTCGATCCCACCGGTGTGGATATCGAACGGAAAGCCCAGGAGCTTGCCCGACATGACCGAGCATTCCAGGTGCCAGCCCGGCGCGCCGCGGCCCCAGGGGCTGTCCCATTCCATCTGCCGCGTCTCGCCCGGCGGGGTCTTGCGCCAGATCGCGAAGTCGGCCTGGTGGCGCTTGCCTTCCACCTGCTCGATCCGGCCCTCGCCCTCGTCGGTCGCGGCACGGGCCAGCTTGCCGTAGTCGGCCACGGTCGAAACATCGAAATAGAGGCCGCCGGGCAATTCGTAGCAGTGCTTGTCGGCGATGCTCTGGGCAAATTCGATCATCGCCGGCACATAATCGGTCGCGATCGACCAGTGCGCCGGCTGGCGGATGTTGAGCGCGGCGATATCGGCCCAATAGGCCTGGGTATAATGCCGCGCGATGTCCCAGATCGACTGGGCATTGGCCTTCGCCGCCTTTTCCAGCTTGTCTTCGCCCGCGTCGGCATCGTCGGTGAGGTGGCCCACATCGGTGATGTTGATCACATGGGTGAGCGCATAGCCCTTCCACGACAATGTGCGGCCCAGCACGTCGGCAAAGACATAGGCGCGCATGTTGCCGATATGGGGATAGTTGTAGACCGTCGGCCCGCAGGAATAGACCCGCGCTTCACCGGGATGAACCGGCACGAAGGGTTCGAGCGCGCGGGTAAGACTGTTGAACAGCACGAGCGTGGCGGATTGGTCGGTCATGGCGCGCGCTTTGCCTTGCATCCGGGCGCAAGGTCAAGGTTGCTGGTTTATCTCGCCATCCTCTTCATAGGAGGGGGTCGGGGGGTGGTGGATGCCTGGCGCAAGGGTTCGCACCACCCCCAACCCTCTCTTCTAAAGAGGATGGGGCTTAACTGGCCCAAAACCCCGTTCGGGCTGAGCCTGTCAAACCCCGGCGGCGCTGCCCTCAATCCACCTCGAACAAGTCGGCCAGTTGCTCCACGATCGTGCCGCCCAGTTGCTCCACGTCCATGATGGTCACGGCGCGGCGGTAATAGCGGGTCACGTCATGGCCGATGCCGATGGCCACCAGCTGCACCGGGCTT
The DNA here is from genome assembly GCF_050920675.1 of Novosphingobium rhizosphaerae. Classification (NCBI taxonomy): domain Bacteria; kingdom Pseudomonadati; phylum Pseudomonadota; class Alphaproteobacteria; order Sphingomonadales; family Sphingomonadaceae; genus Novosphingobium; species Novosphingobium rhizosphaerae. Next base: position 2,349,664 of record NZ_CP137861.1, on the reverse strand, counting down.
TGCTTCTCGATCCAGTCGATCACCTTGCGCAAGTGCTGCTCCAGATAGCCGGCGTGGTTGACCGACAGCGTGCTGTCGTCCACCGGCGCGCCATCGGAAATCACCATCAGGATGCGGCGGTCTTCCGGGCGGGCGAGCATGCGGGTGTGTGCCCAAAGCAGCGCCTCGCCGTCGATGTTCTCTTTCAGCAGGCCTTCGCGCATCATCAGGCCCAGGTTCTTGCGCGCGCGGCGCCAGGGTTCGTCGGCCTTCTTGTAAACGATGTGGCGCAAATCGTTGAGGCGGCCGGGATGCGCTGGCTTGCCGCCGGCCAGCCATGCTTCGCGCGATTGGCCGCCCTTCCAGGCGCGGGTGGTGAAGCCCAGCACTTCGGTCTTGACCCCGCAGCGCTCCAGCGTGCGCGCGAGAATGTCGGCACTGATCGCCGCGATCGAGATCGGCCGCCCGCGCATCGAGCCGGAATTGTCGATCAGCAGCGTGACGACGGTGTCCTTGAACTCCACCTCGCGCTCGATCTTGTACGACAGCGAGTGGCCCGGCGCGATCACGACCCGCGCCAGCCGCGCGGCATCGAGCAGGCCTTCTTCCTGGTCGAAATCCCAGCTGCGGTTCTGCGCCGCCATCAGCCGGCGCTGCAACCGGTTGGCAAGCCGAGTGACCACGCTTTGCAAGCCCTTCATCTGGTTGTCGAGATAGGCGCGCAGCCGCGTCAGCTCTTCCTCGTCGCACAGGTCCGTCGCCGCGATCACTTCGTCGAAGCGCGTGGTATAGGTCTTGTAATCAAAGTCTTCGGGCAAGTCGGTCCACGGTCGGTTGGGTCGGGTCGGCAGCATGCCTTCCTCGCCCTCGTCGGCCATGTCGGCGTCGGCGGCGTCGTCGGGACGCTCGACTTCTTCCTGGTCCTCGCCATCGCCTTCCCCGTCCGACGTGTCGCCAGCCTGTTCGATCGGCTGCTGGTCGTCGGCGCTGGATTCGGCGTCCTCGGGCTTTTCGGTGCCGTCGTCCTCGTCTTCGCTCTCTTCATCCTCGCTCTCGTTCTGCTCGGGCGCAGAGACTTGAGTGAGATCGAGATGGCCAAGCATCGAGAGGGCGAGCTTCTGGAACGCCATCTGGTCTTCCAGGCTGCCCGCCAGGCCGGCCATGTCGTCGCCCGCCTTGGCCTCGATCCAGCTGCGCACCATGTCGGTGCCCAGCTTGGCCAGCGCCGGGATCGGCGCGCCGGTCAGCTTTTCGCGCAGCAGCAGCGAAAGCGCGGTCGGCAGCGGCACTTCCTCGGGCTTGGTTGCGCGGCTGATCGGATCGGCGGCCACGCGCTGCGCGGTTACGGCGTCCAGATTGCCGCGCATCCCGCTATAGCCATCGGAGCCGAGCACTTCGTAGCGTACCCGCTCCACCGCATCGTAACAGGCGCGGGCGAGCATTTCGCCCGGCGCGCCGGCATTGTGCAGGGCTTCGTTATGAAAACGCAGGCGCAGCGCCATCGAATCGGCCGCGCCGCGCGCCTGGGCCACCTGGTCGGCCGGCAGCGCGCGGCCGGGCATGGGCACGCGCATCAGCTTGCCGGTCTGGCTCGCCTGGTCCGATGTCCAGGCCACTTCCACTTCGGGCTGTTCCGCCAGGGCGCGGGACGTGCCGGTGAGAACCGAGCGGAAGGTATCGAGCGGGGATTCGGCAGCCAAGAATCAATCCAGTTTTGCAAAATAGCGCCCCGGCTGCGAAAACCGGGGCGCGGGTTCATCCTTACCCGATAGATTGGCCGGTCTTGGCCCAATCCGCAAGGAACCCTTCGATGCCCTTTTCGGTCAGCACGTGCTTGAACAGGCCCTTGATCACGGCCGGCGGCGCGGTGATCACGTCGGCGCCGATGCGGGCGCTTTCCAGCACGTGGATGCCGTGGCGGACGGAAGCGACCAGGATTTCGGTCTCGAAGTTGTAGTTGTCGTAGATCAGGCGGATGTCGCGGATCAGATCCATGCCATCGAAGCCGTTGTCGTCATGGCGGCCCACGAACGGCGAAACGAACGTGGCGCCAGCCTTGGCCGCCAGCAACGCCTGGTTGGCCGAGAAGCACAGCGTGACGTTGACCATGGTGCCATCGGCGGTCAGCTTCTTGCAGGTCTTGAGGCCGTCGATCGTCAGCGGCACCTTGATGCACACGTTGTCGGCGATCTTGCGCAGAATCTCGGCCTCGCGCATCATCGTCGGGTGATCGAGCGCCACCACTTCGGCCGAAACCGGCCCGTGCGTGAGGTGGCAGATTTCCTTGGTGACTTCGATGAAGTCACGGCCCGACTTGGCAATCAGGCTGGGGTTGGTGGTCACGCCATCGAGCAGGCCGGTGGCGGCCAGATCGGCGATTTCGGCGGTATCGGCCGTGTCGACAAAGAACTTCATGGGATGCTTCCTGCGCGGTGGGTTATGATTTGATAACGGCGAATCTGGCGCGGGCTATAGGGCAGCTATGCCGCGCTGTCAGGTGCGGTTGTGTGCGCCATTTGATCAACGATGCGCCCTTGGCCCTGTTCCCCGTGGCCGGGCAAACGCCGTTCCCCATTTGCCCCCTGCGCCTGGCACCCTATATGCACCTGGCATGACCCAGCCGCCTCCACAACGCACGGCCCGCCGCATTCGCTGCGTGGTCTTCAACGCCGCGCTGGGTCCGCTCGATTACAAAGTGCCCGCCCATCTCGACGTGGTGCCCGGCCAGGTGGTGGTCTGCCCGCTTGGGCCGCGCCAGATCCTGGGCGTGGTGTGGGAAGCCGATCGTCTGCCCAGCGCCGACGTGCCCGAACACAAGCTGCGCCCGATCCTGGGCGTGCTGCCGGTGCCGCCGCTGGGCGCCCCCTTGCGCCGCCTGATCGAATGGTGCGCCGATTACTACATGGCGCCGCTCGCCGCCGTGGCGCGCATGGCGCTGTCGAGCACGGCCGCGCTGCAGGGCGGCAGCACCGTCACCGAATACCGTCTGTCAGGCAAGGAGCCCGGCCGGCTGACGCCACAACGCGCGCAGGCGATGGACTTGCTGATCGACCAGCAGGCGACGATCCGCGAACTGGCCGAAATTGCCGAGGTTTCCGATGGCGTGCTGCGCGGCATGGTCAATGCCGGGCTGCTCGAACCGGTCACCGTCGATGCCGACCGGCCCTATCCCGCCGCCGATCCGCGCCACGCCGTGCCGGAATTGACGCCGGCCCAGGCCGAAGTGGCCGGGCGGCTGGTGGCCGCCGTGGGCGCGCGGCGCTTTGCCACCTTCCTGCTCGATGGCGTGACCGGCTCTGGCAAGACCGAAACTTATGCCGAAGCCATCGCCGCCGCGATGGAACAGGGCCGCCAGGTCCTGGTGCTGCTGCCCGAAATCGCCCTGACGCAAAGCTTCCTGTCACGGTTCGAGGCGCGCTTCGGGGTGGCGCCGGTCACCTGGCACTCCTCGCTCAAGTCCTCGGAACGGCGGCGCGCGTGGCGGGCGGTGTCGCAAGGCCGCGCGCAAGTGGTGGTGGGCGCGCGCTCGGCGCTGTTCCTGCCATTCGCCGCGCTCGGCCTGATCGTGGTGGACGAAGCGCACGAGATCTCGTTCAAGCAGGACGATGGCGTGCGCTACAACGCGCGCGACGTGGCGGTGATGCGCGGCCATTTCGAAAGTGTGCCGGTGGTGCTGGCCAGTGCCACGCCTGCGCTGGAAAGCCTGCACATGGCCAGCACCGGCCGCTATGAACGGCTGGTGCTGCCCAGCCGCTTTGGCGGGGCCGGCCTGCCCGACATCAAGATCCTGGACTTGCGCGAACAGCCGCCCGAGCGCGGCCATTGGCTGGCCCCGCCGCTGGTGGAAGGATTGCGTGACCGGCTGGCCAAGGGCGAGCAGAGCCTGCTGTTCCTCAACCGGCGCGGCTATGCCCCACTCACTTTGTGCCGCACCTGCGGCTATCGCTTCCAGTGCCCCAATTGCTCGGCCTGGCTGGTGGAGCATCGCCTGTCGCAGCGCCTGGCCTGCCACCATTGCGGCCATGAAGTGCCCACGCCGCGCGCCTGCCCCGAATGCGGAGAACCCGATTGCCTGGTCGCCTGCGGCCCCGGCGTGGAGCGGATTGCCGACGAAGTGGCCACGATCCTGCCCGAGGCCCGCGTGGCGCTTGTCACTTCGGACACGTTGACCAGCGCCGCCAAAGCGGCCGAATTCGTGGCTCAAGCGGAAAACAAGGCCATCGACGTGATCGTGGGAACGCAATTGGTGACAAAGGGCTATCACTTCCCCGATCTCACGCTGGTGGGCGTGGTCGATGCGGACATGGGCCTGGAAGGCGGCGACTTGCGCGCGGCGGAGCGCACCTATCAACAGGTGGCGCAGGTCGCCGGGCGCGCCGGGCGCGGCGAGAAGCCGGGCGAAGTCCTGATCCAGACCCGCCACCCCGATGCCCCGGTGATCGCCGCCCTGGCCAGCGGAGAGCGCGACGCGTTCTATGCCGCCGAAACCGAAGCCCGGCGCGAGGCCCATGCCCCGCCCTTTGGCCGCTGGGCCGCGATCATCGTGTCGAGCGAGGACGAAGCCGAAGCGCGCGACGCCGCCCGCGCCATCGGCGGCACCGCGCCGCGCCTCGATGACGTAATGATCCTCGGCCCTGCCCCTGCCCCGCTCTCGCTGTTGCGTGGGCGCTATCGCTATCGCCTGCTGGTCAATGCCCGCCGATCGAGCGAGGTGCAGAAAGTGATCCGCCAGTGGCTCGAGCCGTTCCGCTTTCCCCAAGGGGTACGCGTGGCCGTGGATATCGACCCCTACAGCTTCGTTTAAGCGGGATGACAAAGGGTCCCGTTCTCGTCCCCGTGCTGGGCGACCAGCTTTCGCACGGCCTGTCCAGCCTGGCCGACCGCGCGCCCGGCGATACCGTGGTGCTGATGATGGAAGTGTGGGACGAAACGCAATACGTCCGCCACCACAAGGCCAAGATCGCCATGATCTTTTCGGCCATGCGGCATTTTGCGCAAGAGCTGCGCGAAAAGGGCTTCACGGTCGATTACGTGACGCTGGACGATCCCGCCAACACCGGCAATTTCAGCGGCGAAGTGGCCCGCGCGGTTGAGCGCCACGGCGCGCGCGGCGTGCAGGTGACCGAGCCGGGCGAATGGCGGGTGCGCGCGATGATCGATGCCTGGCGCGAAAGCCTGGGCGTGCGCGTGCGCATCTTGCCCGACACACGCTTCGTCTGCCCCCTGCCCGATTTCTATCAGTGGGCCGCCGGGCGCCGGCAATGGCGCATGGAATTCTTCTACCGCGACATGCGCCGCAAGACCGGCTTGCTGATGGACGGCGAAAAGCCGGTGGGCGGCAAGTGGAATTTCGACGCGGAAAACCGCGGCGGCCCCGATGCCGATTGCCGCCCGCCCGCTGTTTCGCACTTTGCGCCAGACGCGATCACGCGCGAAGTGCTCGATCTGGTCGCCGCGCGGTTCGAGGATCACTTCGGCAGCCTGGATCACTTCGCCTGGCCGGTCACGGCGGCACAGGCAGCCCACGCCTTCGACCGCTTCCTGAAAACCCGCCTGCCGCTGTTCGGCCGCTATCAGGATGCGATGATGGCGGGCACCGACACGATGTATCACGCGGTGATCAGCCCGGCGCTCAACATCGGGCTGATCGATCCGGTCGAAATGTGCCGCCTGGCCGAGGCCGAATGGCGCGAAGGCCGCGCCCCGATCGAGGCGGTGGAAGGCTTCATCCGCCAGGTGATCGGCTGGCGCGAATATGTGCGCGGCATCTATTGGCTGACGATGCCCGATCTGGCGCAGGCCAACGAACTGGACGCCACGCGCCCCCTGCCCGAATTCTGGTGGACCGGCGAAACGCAGATGGCCTGCATTGCCGATTGCGTGCGCGCCACGCACAAGAATGCCTATGCCCACCATATCCAGCGACTGATGGTCATGGGCAATTTCGCGCTGCTCGCTGGACTGTCTCCGCAGGACGTGGCCGATTGGTTCCTTGTGGTCTATGCCGATGCCTTCGAATGGGTGGAACTGCCCAACGTGGCGGGCATGGCGCTCTATGCCGATGGCGGCAAGCTGGCGTCCAAGCCCTATGCCGCCAGCGGCGCCTATATCGACCGGATGAGCGACTATTGCGGCGCTTGCGCCTATGACGTGAAGCGCAAGACCGGCGATAAAGCCTGCCCGTTCAACGCGCTCTACTGGGATTTTCTCGCCCGCAACGAAGACCGCCTCGCGGGCAACCCGCGCCTGGCCAACCCTTATGCCACCTGGCGCCGCATGACCGCCGAAAAGCAAGCCGAATACCGCGACAGCGCCGCCGCGTTCCTCCAGACACTGAAACCCGCGCGCAAAGGCTGGGCCAGGGCCGTCACTTCTGCTTAAACGCCATGCGCCGCGCCGGCAGGGGGCTTGCCGGCAAGCGATGGAGAACGACCATGAAAACCGCGATCGCGCTGGGCGCCGCGCTGCTGCTGGGCTGCGCCGCACCGTCCGCCGTGGCCCGTCCGGCCGCCACCGACGGCATTCCGGCGGGCGCCCGCGCGCTGATCCGGCATTTCCACATGGAAAACATCCCGCACGAAGGCCCCTGGTTCATCCAGACCTTCAAAAGCAAGGACGCGATCGGCGGCCCGCTGGCCGAACGCTATGCCGGTCCGCGCTGGGCCTATACGGCAACCTACCTGATCCTCACCCAGCGTGACTTTTCCGCCATGCACCGGCTGGCCACCGACGAGATGTGGCACTTCTACGGCGGCAGCCCGGCGCTCTTGCTGCTGCTCTATCCCGATGGCCATGGCGAAACCAAAGTCTGGGGCAGCCACGTCCTCGCCGGGGAAGAGCCGCAGATCCTGGTGCCGCGCGGCACCTGGATGGGCGCAATCCCCCTCGGCGCGCCGCAAACCGCCTATAGCTTTGGCGCCAACACGCTCTCGCCCGGCTTCGAATATGCCGATTACGAAGCCGGCCATCGCCAGGACCTGCTGGCCCGTTATCCCAAGTTTGCCCGCACGATCAAACAGCTGACGCGTGAGGACGGCCCGGCCAAGCCGGCACCCGCCGCAGCCACGCCGCCGCCGCCGCCGATCAAGCTGGAGGAACTCGTCGGCCGCACCGCGCCACAGCGCACCGACCAGATCAGCGCCGCGCGCTTCACCATGGCCGCCGGCACCGCCATGCCCAGCATGATGACCAAGCAGGGCCACGAAGTGATGTTCGTGACCGGCGGCGAAGGCACCGTGCAGATCGGTGACGCCGTGCAACCGCTCAAGCCCGGCGCCGTGATCTACCTGCCCCCGCAAGTGCCCCACCGCATCAGCGCCCTCTCGCAACTGACGTTCTACGTCTCCGCCACGCCCGCCTGGCAGCAGTCCGACACGGTGATCCTGAAACCCTGAGCCGGCCTACCGCCGCTCCCGCTCCAGCAGCGCCTGCTTGATCTCCAGGCCCCAGGCATAGCCGCCCAGGCTGCCGTCGGTGCGCACCACGCGGTGGCAGGGGATCAGCACCGAAACGTGGTTGGCGCCATTGGCGCTGCCGGTGGCGCGCACGGCGCCGGGCTTGCCCACCGCAGCGGCAATCTGGGCATAGCTGCGCGTCTCGCCAGGCGGAATCGCGCGAAGCTGGCGCCATACCGCTTCCTGGAACGCAGTGCCGGCCACGTCGATCGGGATGTGATCGGCCCGTCCTGGGACTTCCACGGCGGCGATCACGTCATCGAGCAGGGCGGCAAAGTCTGCCCCGCCGGCAACCAGCGTCGCCCGGGGGAAACGCTGGCGCAGCGCTGCTTCGCCCTCGCCGAACGAAAGCCGGCACACGCCCTTGTCGGTCGCCGCCACCAGCATCGGCCCCAGCGAGGTCGGCACTTGCGCCCAGCGGATCGTCACCCCCGCCCCGCCATTGCGCCAGGCCGAGGGCGCCATGCCCAGCCGCTCGCTTTCGGCATAGAAGCGCGAAGGCGCGCCATAACCGGCGGCGTGGATCGCCTCGGTCACGCTGTCCGCCTCGCTCAGCGCCTCGCCCATCCGCCGCTGGCGCAGCGCGCGGGCATAGGCCGCCGGGGAAAGCCCGGTATGGCGGGTGAACAGCTTCTGGAAATGCGCGGGCGAATAGCCGGCCTGCGCAGCCAGCTGTTCCAGCCTGGGCGCGTCTTCCGCGTCCTTGATCGCGGCGATCGCCGTGGCCACCGCCTGCGCATCGCGGGCCAGGTCGTCCGGCCGGCAACGCAGGCAGGCGCGCAAGCCCGCGTCACGCGCCGCCGCGCCATCGGCAAAGAACTGCACGTTGCCCCGCGCCGGATGCCGCGCCGGGCACGATGGCCGGCAATAGATCCCAGTGGTCAGCACCCCGGTGACGAACACCCCGTCCCACGCGCGATCGCGCGCCAGCACGGCCTGCCAGCAGGCTTGTTGATCAAGGGTTGGGGCATCGGTCATGGCGTTTCCTGCGTCTGGACCTGAGTCTGTTTGGTGGCCCCTTCATGCCATCGTTGCAGCCCCCACGCATCCCGCGCCTTGCGATCAAAGCAAATCCCGGCAATGACCGGCGCCATGTTGCGCCGCCTCATCGCCTCGCTCATCGTTTCGTTCCTGCTCGTGCCCGCGGCGCTGGCTGACCCGGCCGACATCGCGGCGGCCAGTCGTGGCGTGGTGCGCGTCGTCATCGTGCAGAGCGAAGGGCGCAGTTCCACGCTGATCGGCCATGGCAGCGGCTTTGCCGTCACGCCCGAATATGTCGTGACCAATGCCCACGTGGTCGAAGCGCTGCGCCAGGATGACACGCTGATCGCCGGCGTCGTCCCGCCCGAAGGGCGCGGCGGCTATGAAGCGCGAGTCGTCGCCTATTCCCCGCGCAACGATCTGGCCCTGCTCAAGATCGATGGCGGCGGGCGCCTGTCCCCACTGTCGCTCTATGCCGGCCAGGTCAGCGATGGCGCCGATGTCAGCGCGGTGGGCTATCCCGGCAACGTCGATCTGGCGCAGGGCCTGTCGCTGTCCGACCTGGTCAGCCCGCAAGCGGCGGTGAAGACGCGCGGCTATGTCTCGGCCGGGCGCAGTTCCAAGGAATTCGACACGATCCTCCACACTGCACCGATCGGCGCGGGCAATTCGGGCGGCCCGCTGCTCGATGCCTGCGGTCGCGTGGTGGGGGTCAATTCGTTTGGCACGATCAGCGACAACGGAACCGATTCGGCATTCTACTTCGCCATCTCGATGCGCGAGCTCTCGCGCTTCCTCCAACAGAACGGCGTGCAGGCCCATGCCAGCGACCTGCCCTGCACGTCGATCGCCGATCTCGATCGCGCCGAAAGCGAGCGCGCCGCCAGCGACCAGGCGCGCCAGGCGGCCGAAGCGCAGGCCAAGCAGATCGCCCGCGCCCGCACCCTCGAACTGGCGCGCCGCCAGGCCGAGATCGACGTGCTGACCCAGCGCGACAATGGCATGGCGATCGCCGTGCTCCTGCTGGTTGCCACCTTGGGCGCCGGCGGCGCCGCGTTCATCTATGCCCAGCGCAGCAACCCTCGCGCCACGCGGATCGCTGGCGGCAGCGCGCTCGCCCTGCTGCTGGGCACGGTGGCGGCCTGGGCGCTGCGCCCCAGCCTGCAATCGATCGATGCCCGCGCCGAAGACCTTGCCGCAGCCAGCGGCACGCCCGAGGCACCGGCCAGCGCGGGCGCCGCCAGCCCGGCGCGCGCGGGCAAGTTCATCTGCGTGATCGACGCGCAGCGCAGCCGCGTGACCGTGTCCGACATGACCGACGTGCCGATCACCTGGAGCGGCGATGGCTGCATGAACGAGCGCAGCCAATATGGCCTGGCAAGCGACGGCTGGTCGCGCGTGCTGGTGCCCAACGGCGAAGACACCATCGCCGTCACCCATTTCAATCCGGACAGTCGCACCTATACGGTAGAGCGCTTCCTCATGGGGCTCGACGCGATGACCAAGGCGCGCGACGCCCGGCAAAAGATCGTCGCCCCGGCCTGTGGCGCAGGCGACACCGAAGCCCGCCGCTTCGGCCAGGACCAACAGGCCATCCGCGCCCTGCTCCCTGCCGAACCCAACGAACGCATGCGCTACAACTGCCAGCCGGTGCCTTGAACGGGGAGCGCGGCACAACAATCTCCCCTCCTCTTCAGAGGACGGGAGATAGCAACCCCGCAAGCGCCCGCCGAAAACCGAATCAGCCCCGCGCTGCAAACCGCCCCGCCGTCCCGCGCTTGAGACGTTTCGCTGGCGTTATACGCATACGTTTGCGTGTTGGAGGCCAACGTTCAACAGCGCGAGCCAACTGGTGACTTGTCATATGGCGGTGACGTTGCTAGGCGCGCCGGGACTGCGGGCCGTCACGTGCATTTTTTGCGCGTCATGTGCCTTGCTTGAAATCCTTGGACGAAGGGGGACTGAGGCGCGTGGAGATTTCCAGCGGCATCACCGCCAGCCTGGCAGGGCGTTACGCTTCTGCGCTTTATGAGCTGGCAAACGAACAGGGCCTTGCTGCGGCCGTGGAAGGCGATCTCGAACGCCTGGCTGACGCCCTGCGCGAATCGGCCGATTTCGCTGCGCTGATCCGCAACCCCAAGGTGGGCCGCGAAGAAGCCGCGCGCGCCATCGCTGCCGTGGGCCAATTGCTCGGCATCACCCCGCTGACGGCCAATTTCCTGGGCGTGCTGGCCGGCAACCGCCGCCTCGCTGCCCTGCCCGATGTGGCCCGCGCCTATGCCGCCATCGCCGCGGCCGCGCGCAACGAAGTGACCGCGCAGGTCACCAGCGCCCACCCGCTCGATGATGCGCAGGTTGCCGCGCTGGCTGAAAAGCTGGCCGCGCGCGCCGGCAAGTCGGTCAAGCTCAAGACTGCGGTCGATCCCGAAATTCTCGGCGGGCTGGTCGTCAAGATCGGCAGCCAGATGATCGACAGCTCGATCCGCACCCGTCTCAATTCGCTCGCCCAGGCCATGAAGGGCTGAAGCCAAAAAGTTTGCACGAAAGGCTGAACGATGGAAATCCGCGCCGCTGAAATCTCAAAGGTCATCAAGGACCAGATCGCCAGCTTCGGCACCGAGGCCCAGGTCTCGGAAGTCGGCTCCGTGCTCTCGGTCGGTGACGGCATCGCCCGCATCCACGGGCTGGACCAGGTCCAGGCCGGTGAAATGGTCGAATTCGCCAATGGCGTCAAGGGTATGGCCCTCAACCTCGAAGCCGACAACGTCGGCGTCGTGATCTTTGGCTCGGACTCCGAGATCAAGGAAGGCGACACCGTCAAGCGCACCGGTACCATCGTGGACGTGCCGATCGGCAAGGGCCTGCTGGGCCGCGTGGTCGACGCGCTGGGCAACCCGATCGACGGCAAGGGCCCGATCGAATACACCGAGCGTCGCCGCGTCGAAGTCAAGGCGCCGGGCATCATCCCGCGCAAGTCGGTGCACGAACCCGTGCAGACCGGCCTCAAGGCGATCGACGCCCTGGTGCCCGTGGGCCGTGGCCAGCGCGAGCTGATCATCGGTGACCGCCAGACCGGCAAGACCGCCGTCGCCATCGACACCTTCATCAACCAGAAGGCCGCCAACGCCGGTTCGGACGAAGGCAAGAAACTCTACTGCATCTACGTCGCGATCGGCCAGAAGCGTTCGACCGTGGCGCAGATCGTGCGCCAGCTCGAAGAAAACGGCGCGATGGAATATACCATCGTCGTGGCCGCCACCGCTTCGGAACCGGCCCCGCTGCAGTACCTGGCGCCCTACACCGGCTGCACCATGGGCGAATTCTTCCGCGACAACGGCATGCACGCCGTGATCGTGTACGACGACCTTTCCAAGCAGGCCGTCGCCTATCGCCAGATGTCGCTGCTGCTGCGCCGCCCGCCGGGCCGCGAAGCCTATCCGGGTGACGTGTTCTACCTGCACAGCCGCCTGCTCGAACGCGCCGCCAAGATGAACGACGACAACGGCGCCGGTTCGCTGACTGCCCTGCCGATCATCGAAACCCAGGCGGGCGACGTGTCGGCCTACATTCCGACTAACGTGATCTCGATCACCGATGGCCAGATCTTCCTCGAAACCGGCTTGTTCTACCAGGGCATCCGTCCGGCCATCAACGTCGGCCTCTCGGTGTCACGCGTGGGCTCCTCGGCCCAGACCAAGGCGATGAAGAAGGTGGCCGGCTCGATCAAGCTGGAGCTGGCGCAGTACCGCGAAATGGCGGCCTTCGCCCAGTTCGGGTCCGACCTCGACGCCTCCACGCAGAAGCTGCTCAACCGCGGTGCGCGCCTGACCGAACTGCTCAAGCAGCCGCAGTTCTCGCCGCAGGGCTTCGAAGAGCAGACCTGCGTGATCTTTGCCGGTACCCAGGGCTACCTCGACGCCGTGCCGGTTGACCAGGTGACCGAATACGAAGCCGAACTGCTCAGCTTCCTGCGCACGCAGAAGGCCGACCTGCTGGCCGAAATCCGCGATACCAAGGATCTGGGCGACGGCGCCAAGGCCAAGCTCAAGGAAGCGCTCGACGCTTTCGCCAAGCAGTTCGCCTGACCAACGCATGACTCATCCCCCCGGTGGCCCCTTGCGGGCATGCCGGGGGGGATGAAGTGGAGAAAAGACGAGTGGCCTCGCTCAAGGAACTCAAGCTGCGGATCAACTCGGTCAAATCGACCCAGAAGATCACCAAGGCCAAGCAGATGGTCGCCGCGGCCAAGCTGCGCAAGGCGCAGTCCGCTGCCGAGGCCGCGCGCCCCTATGCCGGCCGCCTGGCCGCTGTCATGGCCAGCCTCGCCTCCAAGGTGCAGGTTGGCGAAGGCAGCCCCAAGCTGCTCGCCGGCACCGGCAAGGACCAGGTTCACCTCCTGGTCGTCGCCAATTCCGATCGCGGCCTGTGCGGCGCGTTCAATGCCAATATCGTCAAGGCCGCCAAGGCCAAGGCGCAGGAATTGATCGCCGAAGGCAAGACGGTGAAGTTCTACCTCGTCGGCCGCAAGGGCCGCGCCCCGATCCGGCGCGATTTCCCCAGCGCGATTGCCGGCGGGTTCGACACCACCACCGTGCGCGAAGCCGGCTTTGCCGAAGCCGAAAAGATCGCCAACGAACTGCTGGCCATGTACGAAGCCGGCCAGTTCGACGTGGCGCATCTGTTCTATTCGCGGTTCCGCAGCGCGCTGGCCCAGATTCCCACCACGCAGCAGATCATCCCCGTGCCGGCGCCCACCGTGGCCGTGGCCAACGATGGCGGCGCCGTGGTCGATTACGAACCCGACGAGGAAGCGATCCTCGCTGACCTGCTGCCGCGCTACCTGCGCGTCCAGCTGTTCGGTGCGCTGCTCGAAAACATGGCCAGCGAACAGGGCGCCTCGATGACCGCGATGGACAACGCCACGCGCAACGCCGGTGAACTGATCAAGAAGCTGACCATCCAATACAACCGCAGCCGCCAGGCCGCGATCACCACCGAACTCGTCGAAATCATCGCCGGCGCCGAAGCGCTCTGACGACGACCAGCAGGCAAGGAAAGACACAAATGGCAACCGCACCTGTCATCACTTCGACCGGCAAGATCAGCCAGGTCATCGGCGCCGTCGTCGACGTCCAGTTCGACGGCGAACTTCCGGCCATTCTCACTGCGCTCGAAACCAGCAACAACGGCAACCGCCTGGTGCTCGAAGTGGCGCAGCACCTGGGCGAAAGCACCGTGCGCACCATCGCCATGGACTCGACCGAAGGCCTCACCCGTGGCCAGGCCGTGACCAGCACCGGCGCGCAGATCTCGGTTCCGGTCGGCCCCAAGACGCTGGGCCGCATCCTCAACGTGGTGGGCGATCCCATCGACGAACGCGGCCCGGTTGGCGCCGACCAGTTCGCCCCGATCCATGCCAAGGCTCCCGAATTCGTCGACCAGTCGACCGAAGCGGCCATCCTGGTCACCGGCATCAAGGTGATCGACCTGCTCGCGCCTTATGCCAAGGGCGGCAAGATCGGCCTGTTCGGCGGCGCCGGCGTGGGCAAGACCGTGCTGATCCAGGAACTGATCAACAACATCGCCAAGGGCCACGGCGGCGTGTCGGTCTTTGCCGGCGTGGGTGAACGCACCCGCGAAGGCAACGACCTCTACCACGAATTCCTCGACGCCGGCGTCATCGCCAAGGACGCCGAAGGCAACGCCACCTCGGAAGGCTCCAAGGTTGCGCTCGTCTATGGCCAGATGAACGAACCGCCGGGCGCCCGCGCGCGCGTCGCGCTCTCGGGCCTGACCATGGCCGAATACTTCCGCGACCAGGAAGGCCAGGACGTGCTGTTCTTCGTGGACAACATCTTCCGCTTCACCCAGGCCGGTTCGGAAGTGTCGGCGCTGCTCGGCCGTATTCCTTCGGCCGTGGGTTACCAGCCCACCCTGTCGACCGACATGGGCGCGCTGCAGGAACGCATCACCTCGACCAACAAGGGCTCCATCACCTCGGTCCAGGCGATCTACGTGCCGGCCGACGACTTGACCGACCCTGCGCCGGCCACCTCGTTCGCCCACCTGGACGCGACCACCACGCTCAACCGCGCGATCTCGGAACTCGGCATCTATCCGGCGGTGGACCCGCTGGACTCGACCAGCCGCGTGCTCGAACCGCGCATCGTGGGTGCCGAGCACTACGAAACCGCTCGCCGCGTTCAGGAAACCCTGCAGAAGTACAAGTCGCTGCAGGACATCATCGCCATCCTGGGCATGGACGAACTGTCGGAAGAAGATAAGCTGACCGTGGCTCGCGCCCGCAAGATCCAGCGCTTCCTCAGCCAGCCGTTCCACGTGGCCGAAGTGTTCACCGGCATTCCGGGCAAGTTCGTGCAGCTCGAAGACACCGTCCGCTCGTTCAAGGCGGTGGTCGACGGCGAATACGACCACCTGCCCGAAGCGGCGTTCTACATGGTCGGCGGCATCGACGAAGCCGTCGAAAAGGCCAAGAAGCTGGCTGCCGAAGCCTGAGGCCAAATGCTCCCCTCCCGCTTGCGGGAGGGGTCGGCGGAGGGCCTGTAGGGGCGCCCTTCTTCGAACATCCGGCTAACCGCCCCTCCCCCAGCCCCTCCCGCCAGCGGGAGGGGAGCGCAGAGACGGTCCATGCTCCACTTTGAACTCGTCACTCCGGCCCGCCTCGTCCGCTCCGAAGCGGTGTGGCAGGTTGTCGTTCCCGGCACCGAAGGCGAATTCGGTGTGCTGGAAGGCCACGCGCCGTTCATGTCCACGGTCAAGGACGGCACGATCAAGATTTACCGCACCCAGGGCGCCCAGCCCGAGGAAATCCAGGTGCAGGGCGGCTTTGCCGAAGTTTCGGCCAAGGGCCTCACGGTTCTGGCCGAACACGTCGAAGGCTGACGCTTTCATCCCACGGATGGGCAAAAAAGGGCCGGCGCTCTCGCAGCGCTGGCCCTTTTTGCGTTTCAGTGCGCGAGCTTGGCAAACATGTCGGCAAAGGTCAGCCGCGTATCGATCCAGTCATAGACGCGCATCGGCCGCCCGTCGGGGCGCGGCAGATATGCGCCGTCCTCGCCCAGGCGCGGGGTTGGCGCCAGGTGATAGCGCGACGAGGCGGGATCGGGCTCGAACGCGGCCTGCAACGCGGTGAGCGTCACCAGGGGGCTATCGCCCAAGGCATAGACTTCGCCCAAGTTTCGACCGAGCCGGGTCAACTGGCCACGCATATGATCCAGTTGTGCCACCAACCAGGCGCCCACCGGGCCGCTTTGCGCCAGCACGCGCAGTTCGGCCAGGCTCACCAGCATCTGGCGATAGGCGTTGCGCGGCACCTGCCAGATCGGGATGGCGCTTTGCCCGAAGACGAACTGCGCCGCAGCCGGATCGATGGTGAAATTGTATTCGCCTGGCGTGCCGCCCGGTGGCGGCAGTGCCACGCCGTCATGCTCGGCCCCGCCGATCCACACCAAGGTCATCCGCTGCGCCAGGCGTGGTTCGGCCTGGAGCGCGGCCGCCAGATCGGTCAGCCCGGCCCCGGCGGTATAGAACAGCGGCGTCTGCACATCGCTGCGCATGCCTTCGGCCACGATCGCGGCCACCGCCTCGGCCGAATTGCGCCGATCCGCGCGGCCCAGAGCGCCCTCGGCCCCGCGCACCACCGGCACCCGCCCGGCCAGTCCCATCAGGGCCAGCAATTCCCGCGCCTTAGCTGCCGCCTTGTCTGCCTGGTGGCCGTCGTCGGGCTCGGCATCTTGGGGGGAATGCAGATGCGACCCCACGATCAGCCGCACATCGGCCGAAGGGCTGCGCAGCGCGTGGGCAAGCTGGAACAGGCCATCGGGATCGCCCGCCAGGTCGTTGTCCACGATCACCCGCATGCGCGGCGGCGCATCGGGCAGGACCGGCGCCGCGCGCGCCAGCATGGGGGCAAAGGCACCGGCGGAAAGGCCGAGCAGGGCAGCGCGTCGTGAGCAGGTCATGCGCCGATCACAGCATGTTGTCGCACGTTGTCAACCCGCTGAGGCATGCCACATTGTAAGCCGCACGAACTTTTTTGCCAAATTCATGTTTGTGAACTTTTCACCAGCGTGAATTTGAGGCATGAAGCACCCCGACAACGCTCAAGGGAGAGATACCTGTCATGACGCAAACCCTGGCCAACGTGATCGGCGCACAAGCCAACCTCGTCGATTTCCTGCGCAACCAGCAGGTCGGCCCCAATGTCTATCCCGGCGTGCCGGCGGAATATTCCAACTGGCGGGCCGAGCAATGGGCCTGGGGTCACACCGCCGTGCTCTATAACCAGTCCTACCACATGGTGGACTTGGCCGTGCGCGGGCCCGATGCATTCAAGATGCTGGAATACCTGGGCATCAACAGCTTCAAGAACTTCCAGCCCGATCGCGCCAAGCAGTTCGTGCCGGTTACGCCCGATGGCTATGTCATCGGTGACGTGATCCTGTTCTACCTGGACGAGAACGAATTCAACCTGGTGGGCCGCGCGCCCACCATCGAATGGGTGGAATACCACGCCGCCACCGGCAACTGGAACGTGACCGTCGAGCGCGACGAGCGCTGGGCCATGCGCAACGATGGCAAGCGCAACAGCTATCGCTTCCAGATCCAGGGCCCCAACGCGATGAAGATCATCGAGAAGGCCACCGGCAAGACCCCGCCCGAACTCAAGTTCTTCCACATGACCCGCATGACCATCGGCGGCAAGGACGTGCGCGCGCTGCGCCATGGCATGGCCGGCCAGCCGGGCTTCGAACTGTTCGGCCCCTGGGAAGACTATGGCGCGGTGCACGCCGCGCTGGTGGAAGCTGGCAAGGAATTCGGCCTCGCCCTGGTGGGTGGCCGTGCCTACTCGTCCAACACGCTCGAATCGGGCTGGATCCCCTCACCCCTTCCGGCGATCTACACCGGCGAGGCGCTGGCGCCCTATCGCGAATGGCTTTCGGCCAATTCCTATGAAGCCAAGTGCTCGGTGGGTGGCAGCTATGTGCCCGAAACCGTCGAAGGGTATTACACCACGCCGTGGGACCTGGGCTATGGCCCGTTCGTCAAGTTCGACCATGACTTCATCGGCCGCGCCGCGCTGGAAAAGATGGCGGCTGCCGGCAACCACCGCACCAAGGTGACCCTGGCGCTCGACAACGAAGACGTCATGCGCGTGCAGTCTTCGGCGCTGAGCAAGGGCGATCGCGCCAAGTTCATGGAATATCCCAGCGCGGTCTATGCGATGCATCCCTTCGACCAGGTGCTCAAGGACGGCAAGCAGGTGGGCCTGTCCACCTGGATCGGCTATTCCGCCAACGAGGGCAAGTTCCTGACCCTGGCGATGCTGGATCCGGGCCACGAAACGATCGGCGGCGAAGTCAGCCTGCTGTGGGGCGAACCCAATGGCGGCACCACCAAGCCCACCGTGGAACCCCACGTGCAGACCGAAATCAAGGCCGTGGTCAGCCCCGTGCCCTATTCGGAAGTGGCGCGCGACAGCTATGCCGAAGGGTGGCGCACGCAGAAGTAAGCCCGCACAGGTAAGCGCCCGGGAAGCACATCCCGGACGCGGCGCCGGCCTTCTCCCGACGAAGGCCGGCGCTTTCTGTTTGCGCAGATATTTTGTTTGCCTTGCTAACAATTCATGGCATGATCGCGGCAACAAAGGAGAGGATGCCGCCATGGCAAAAGACAACAAGATCACCTTTTACGACTTGGCCATTTCCACCGGCGCAACGATCAGTCCGTTCGTGTGGGCGACCAAATATGCGTTGAAGCACAAGGGTTTCGATCTTGATGTGGTGCCCGGCGGGTTTACCGGCATCCTGGAGCGCACCGGCGGGCAGACCGAGCGGCTGCCGGCCATCGTCGATGATGGCAAGTGGGTGCTCGATAGCTGGGGCATCGTCGAATACCTCGATGCCACCTATCCCGATCGCCCCGCGCTGATCCCGCATGAAAGCGTGGCGGCCACGCTCAAGGCGCTGGACCACTGGTTCTGGGCCAACGCCGTCGGCCCGTGGATGCGCTGCTTCTGCGCGGACTATCGCGATCTGTCGCTGCCGCAGGACCACGAATACATCACCCATTCGCGCGAAAAGATGCTGGGCCGCAAGCTGGAGGATATCCAGGCCGGCCGCGAGGATCGCTTGGCCGCCATTTCCGCCGCGCTCGAACCGCTGCGCTCCACGCTGTCGCAGCACCAGTGGCTGGGCGGGGCCACGCCCAACTATGCCGATTACCGCATCCTGGGCGGCTTCCTGTTCACGTCCTCGGTGTGCAAGACGCCGGTGCTGGTGGAAGACGATCCGCTGCGCGGCTGGCTCGACCGCTGCCTCGATCTCTATGGCGGTCTGGGCCGCCATCCCGGCCTGTTCCCGCTGTTCGGCCTGAAAGAGCGCGAGGGCGACGTGCCCGCGTTCAACCGCGCGGCCGGCCTTGGCGGCATCTACAAGCGCAACACCGGCCCTGCTTCGACCCAGGCCGAAACGCAGAAGATCACCCAGGGGATGAAGCAGCCGGCCTGACCGGCGGCCACCGCCCTCACCGCTTGCGCTTCGTCCCCCGGGTCATCAGATCGGGCTTGGGGGGCGGGCGCCAGCCGGGTGGCGGCGTCATGGCTTGCTGGCTGGTGCCCAGGCCCATGGCGCCGGGCACCTGGCGGGTCAGCCCCGCCGTATCCGATTTTGCCGCCTGTTCCGCACTCGCCCCACCCCGCATCAGCGTGATCCTGTCGCGCAGGCGCCCTGCTTCCTCGAAATCGAGCGCAGCAACGGCGGCTTCCATCCGCGCGGTGAGGGACTGGATCGTGTCGGCCATGATGGCACAATGCGCGAGATGGGCGGATAGTGCCATCCCGGTCTCGCGCGCGCATGCGCCAAATGCCGGTTGGCCCAACCCCGGCCCGCATGCCAGACTTGGCGGGCGACATACCGGGGACCCTCATGCGATTCGTGCGCCCGCTTGCCCTTGCTCTTCCGGCCCTGGCTCTCTGCGCCACGCCGGCC
Source organism: Novosphingobium rhizosphaerae (assembly GCF_050920675.1). NCBI lineage: Bacteria > Pseudomonadati > Pseudomonadota > Alphaproteobacteria > Sphingomonadales > Sphingomonadaceae > Novosphingobium > Novosphingobium rhizosphaerae. Next base: position 2,330,241 of record NZ_CP137861.1, on the reverse strand, counting down.
CACGCGTATGACGTGGCGGAAAAGTCGGTCGATACCCTGCGCGCCGATCTCGATGCCGGGCGCGTCACCTCGGCAGAGCTGGTGGCCGCCTATGAAGCGCGCATCGCCAGGATCGACCCCACGCTGCACGCGGTGATTGCGCTCAATCCGCGCGCGCTGGAGCAGGCCCGCGCTGCCGACGCGGCGCGCAAGGCCAGGCCAACGCACCTGCCGCTCGATGGCATTCCGATCCTGATCAAGGACAATATCGAAAGCGCCGATCCCGTGGCGACCACCGCCGGCAGCCTGGCGCTGGCGAACAACGTCACCGGCCGCGATGCCACGCTGGTGGCGCGTCTGCGCGCGGCGGGCGCGATCATCCTGGGCAAGACCAACCTTTCCGAATGGGCCAATATCCGATCGAACCATTCGATCAGCGGATGGAGCGCCACGGGCGGCCAGGCGCGCAATCCCTATGATCCGCGCCGCAGCACGTGTGGATCGAGCGCCGGTTCGGGCGCGGCCGCCGCCGCCAGTTTCGCCGCAGCGGCCGTGGGCACCGAAACCGATGGTTCGATCACCTGCCCTTCGGCGGTCAACGGCCTGGTCGGGTTCAAGCCCACCGTCGGCCTCGTCTCGCGCACCCATGTCGTGCCGATCAGCCACAGCCAGGATACGCCCGGCCCGATGGCGCGCAGCGTGCGCGATGCCGCGCTGCTGCTGGGTGCCATGGCCGGCAGCGATCCGGCCGATCCGGCCACGGCCCGCGCCGATGCGCTGGGCCACGATTTTACCGCCACACTTTCCGCCGATGCCCTGAAAGGCGCGCGCATCGGCGTGATGCGCTTTGCCGCCGGGTTCCACCCCGAAACCGATGCCGTGTTCGAACGGGCGCTGGCCGCCCTGCGCGCCGCCGGCGCCACGCTGGTGGAGATCAAGGCACCCCCGCCCGCCACGAAAGACGTGGGCGAGCGCGAGCAATTGGTGCTGTCCACCGAACTCAAGGCAGACCTCGCCACCTATCTTGCCTCCACCGATCCGGCCAAAGTGCCCAGCCGCACGCTGGCAGACCTGATCGCGTTCAACCAGGCCCATGCCGCGCAGGAAATGGCGCTGTTCGGGCAGGACTTCTTCGAAGACGCCGACAAGACCAAGGGCCTGGCCGACCCCGCCTATGTGACCGCCGCCGCAGAGGCGCGGCGCATGGCGGGACCCGAGGGGATCGACCGCATGCTGGCCGACAACAAGGTGACCGCACTGGTCGCCCCCACACTCGGCCCGGCCTGGCTGATCGACCAGGTGCTGAAAGACAATTTCGTGGGCGGCGGCGCGGGCGGCCTGCCGGCGGTGGCCGGCTATCCCCACCTCACCGTGCCGATGGGCGAGGTTTCCGGCCTGCCCGTGGGCCTTTCGATCATCGGTACCGCGTGGGACGATGCGCGCGTGCTCGCCTATGGCTATGCCTTTGAACAAGCGAGCCATGCGCGGCGCGCGCCGGTGCTGGCGCCACACTGAGCCGCGCGTCCGCGCCGGGGGAACCGGCCGGATGGGCGCACGTTGCCCCCCGTATCATCAAGGGGGCAAAGCCATGAGAGCAATGATCATCGCGGCGCTGGCGCTGGCTGCCACGCCGGCGGCGGCACAGGACACCGGCACGCCCGACGAAGTGGCCCAGGACAGCACCCACCACCCTGCCCCGCGCGACTTGTGCAGCGACCGGCCGGGCCTCGACACCCCCGCCTGCACCGTCGATCCCGGTCGCGTCCAGGTTGAAATCGGGCTGGGCGACTGGACGCTCGACAAGCAGGCCGACCAGCGCACCGACACGATCGAAAGCGGCGATGTGCTGCTGCGCTATGGCGTGACGGCCACTACCGAAGTGCGGCTCGGCTGGACCGCCTATGGCCACGTGCGCACCCGCGATGTGCCATCGGGCACGATCGAAACCGCACAGGGCGTGGGCGACGTGACCCTGGGCGTAAAGCAGAACCTGCGCCATCCCGCCGAAGGCAAGACCGGCCTCGCCGTGGCCGTGCTGCCCTTCGTCACCCTGCCGACCGGCCATAGCGAAGTGGGCGCCGGCGACTGGGGTGCCGGGCTGATCGTCCCGACGAGCTACAAGATCGACGACACCGTCTCGCTGGAACTCTCCCCCGAAGTGGACGCCGCCGTGAACGAAAGCGGCCAAGGCCGCCACCTCGCCTATGGTGCCGCGATGGGGGTGCAGGTGCACCTGTCGAAAGCGACCCGCCTGACCCCGGAACTGCAATTCCTGCGCGACCAAGACCCGGCAGGACATGCGACAACGAGCCGCGCGGCGCTCTCGTTCGATGTGCAGCCGGCGAAGATGCTGCAACTGGATGTACAGGCGGTGGCGGGGTTGAATAGGGATACGCCGGATGTGGAGCTGGGGTTTGGGGTTACGCGGAAGTTTTAGGGGGTGATTAATTATGAAGAGAAAAATATATTCGAATTCTAAACCAATATAAAAATCGCCAATTCTGAAATATGACTATACCAATTGCAACTGTTCAGCCGGAATGGATGGCACCAAACGCTCCCGAGGGATACCCAACAATCTGGTCAACTGCTCATCCACCATCGCGAGGTGATGATCGGTCGAACACCACCTCCACATACTCGCATTTCCTGTCTTTCCAATCCCGCCGGCCAGCCCATGAATATAAGAATCTCCCAAGCTGTAATCTGACACCTTCATTTCTTCGATCGAAACAAGTTGCGCAGCAACCGATAAAATGTTGCCATAACCATCACCTACCCTAGTCGAACGCCCCTTGCAGTAAATATATTCATTCTCCGTCGAATAAAATAACTTTGCAGTAGGGCTTACATTAAGTGGCAAATAGTTTCCCGGAAACTCTAACATGTAATCTGAAAACATGGGAACAACTGGAAACTCATCCTTAATTCGAAGAATGGCTTCGTAAACATGCCAGTCACTGCGTGGAAAGCGAGCAAGAGTTCCCGGCTTCATTTTGGGCTTATCAGGGAAGCTGGTTGCGCTCCAAAACACCCTCAACCAAGTGCCCCGCACAATAAGGCGCGCCATCTGCATAGCGAGCAGATGTGCCAAATCTTCAGCATCGTCAATTTGAAGTGGTCCGCCGTCCAAAAGCAATACTGTTTGCCCCGGACTTCCTCCCAGTTCTCGAACGTAATCACTAAGCACAGAAGCATTCGGTATATCTTCAAGCTCCTGAAGTCCGATGCGAAAACATAAAAGTGCGTTGCTGTCACGCTGTACGAAACGGCTGACAGCGGCGGTGTAATCAACCGAGCTAGCACGGCTGAATATCGGCGCAGCGTTAGCGCCAGAGAGACGTGCCCGCTCAAGGAGTTCGGTAAGCGGATGAACATCTACAGCCCTGCGATGGCGGTCATCATCGATTAGTTCTGCGTCGATGAACGACAAACGCCGACCGCGACTCTCAGCAAGCTGGTGACCAAACCTCTTTAGATACTCCGTGGGTGAGAGTACCCGCTGCTCGTCGGGATCGAAAGATCCTGCCGGAGTGATCTTGAACGCTGGGGACAAGAGTTTGCGGTGAGCCGAGCGTGTGGGCGTATTGACGGTGGGGCTGGGTATTGAAGTAGATAACAGGGAGGTAAGGTTTGCTGGCTCAGGAAGGAGAGTGTATTATAAGAGAATTAGGCGATTCGGTAGAGAAATCATTTTGATGAGTAGGGTTCGATTATAATTATAAAAGGGGAGGGAAAAATTATGTGATATTTGAGGTTGAGATAGATAATATTAGTGTAGTAGGGAAATAAGAGATGAGGATTGGATGGGAAGATAATCTTGGGTTGTGACGGAGGGATTGGGATTTATATAGGTGGTGAAAGAATGATGAAGGATGGGGGTAGTGGAGATTTATAAAGGTAAGATGAAAGAAGGAGTAGGATATAGATGATGGTTGATGTTAAAGATGAGTATTAGGGTAGTGGAAGGATAAGGGTAGTAGATGGAATTGTAGTGTGGTGTAATTGGAGGGATTGTTTTTAGTTAATTTTGGGGAGTGAATTTTGGAAGAGGATTTAATTGGTAAAAGTGTATATTAGCAAGGAATGAGCAGATGAATGAGTAGTAGAATGATGAGTAGTGATTTTAAAAGTGTTAAAGTTTATATTTTTTATTTTAGGGGGGTGTAATTTGGTTATTATTGGGTATTAGTTAAGTATTAATTAGTGTGTATAGAAGGGATTGGAAAAAGAGATGAAGAGAAATTAGTAAATTAAAGATGTAATAAAAAATAATGATGAAAAAAGGTGCGGAATGAGAAAAATAATATGTATGTGCAATGCAGGCGCAATCTCTCGTGGCGCTTGAACGAAAAAGTCTCGCAAGACGCGCGCTCGTTCGACTGATGGCGCGCGCCGATCAACCTGCTGGCCGAACCAACCACGAGAATTCATCTCGGCAAACGGGAAATCTGCCAGATTGAGACCGCCCGGCATTTCATCGATTGAAGGATCATCACCCGTAATAGTCAGCTTCGCATCAAAACCTATACCAATCGTCGCTGCGATATGCGCCAACCGCTTGAGATTTGCGGAACCATAGCGCTCCTTCTCATACTTTTGGATTTGCTGTTCCTGCAGCCCTGCCAAATTGGCGAGTTCTCGTTGTGTTAGCCCCTTTGCCACCCGCGCTTCTACCAAGCCTTTTCCAAGATCGGGGATGCCATGAACTTCGAACTCATGCACTTTCCCGTCCCGTAGCGCCTCGTAGGCACTCAACTGCTCACGCAGTTCTGCAGCTTGGCGCTCGTAAGAACCACGTTGCGCCCGAGCAATCATCGGGTCAATTCCGCATTCGATCGCCTTCAAGACGTCGTACTTCATCAACGCATCTTCAAATCCCGCCAATGCAAGTTTTGTTGATCGATACTCTTTTTCGTTGCTAATCATGAATTCATGATTTCCAATAGTTTTAACTTAATTCCGATCATTCCTCGCTCCTCACCGGACATCTTGTCTTTCGACAGGAAGCGGAAAAACTCGCCCGCAGGACCGGGGTCGCACCCACCAATTAGAAGATCGCCTCTGTATCGATTACGCCGTTCAATGCGCAGATTTTCGTCGTAGAGCATGGGCTCAAGATCAGCGGAAACTCCTACAGGGTCCCAACATGCATCGTAGTCACTCGGGTCGGGCTTCGATGTAACAAAGCTGCCACCAACGAAAATTCGCGCGCACCCAGCCAACCGAAGATCATGGCACGCCTCCTTCAGCCCATCGAAAAGCCATGCTCGATGAGCATTGAAGACGAATGCATTGCGGAACTCCCGCAGGCTCACAAAGTGTAAGCCGATGGGCAGCACCTGGGCGGAATGCCCAACCTGACTAATGAGCGCTGGGATCATGAACACAACGATATCGTTGTGTTCATGTCATTGCAACGACTTTTCGATGGTAGCCGACTATGGGTTAAAGTCGACCATGAGGTCAGTTAGAACCAAGAAGGTCACCCTCACCCCACCGCCCCAGCCGCCCGCTTAAGCGCGCTCCGCACCCGCGCCGCCAGCGCTGCATCAAAGCGCACTTCCGGCACGGCGACACTCAGCACGCCGACCATCTGGCCGCCGCTCCACACCGGGACGGCGGTGCCGCAGATGCCCAGGGTGGCTTCGTGGCAGGCGGTGGCGATGCCTTCGGCGCGGATGCGGGTGAGGTCGGCGCGCAGGTCTTCGTCGCGCACGCGGGTGTGTTCGGTCATGGCCGTGCGGGTGCTTTCCGCGAAGTAGCGGTGCAGGTCTGCTTCCGAGAGATAGGCGAGGATCACTTTGCCGGCGGCGAGGCAGTGCAGCGGGCGGCGGGCGCCGGGTTCGATGGCGTAGCGCAGGGTCTGGTCGCTGGCTTCGGTCACCACGGCTTCCACGTCCCACCCCACGCGGACCATGAAGCTGGCGGTTTCGTTGAGTTCGGCCTTGAGCGCGCGGACCAGCGGCGCCACGCGGTCGGCCAGGGGCAAGGCCGCCGGGGCCACGCGCAGGCGCTCCAGCCCCGGCCCGGGCAGGTAGCGCCGCCCGTCCCGCGCCAGGTATTGCCGCTCCACCAGCGTGGCGAGCAGGTAGGACAGGCTCGACACCGGAATGCCCAGCGCCTGCGCCACATCCTGCGCCACCACGCCGCCGGCATGGGCCACGACGAATTCGATCACGTCGAGCGTGCGCAGCGCCGACTTGACCGGGCCGGTCTTGGCCGAAGCGGTGGGCGATGGGGCGGAGGCCATGGGTGTCTTGTCCTTTTTGCGGGGCGGCGGCGGTGCTTGGCTTCCACCACCCCCAACCCCCTCCTCTGAAGAGGAGGGGGCTATTTGTCTGGTCAGGTTTGGAAGAGGAGAGTGCCGCGCCGTTCGGCAAAGCGCCAGCCTTGCGCCGTGCGCACGAAGCGATCGTGGAACGAGCCGACCAGCGGCGCCGGGCCGCCGTTGAACAGCAGCATCGCGCTGGTGCCACGGGCGGCGTCGGCGCTTTCCACGTCGATCACCACGTTGCTGCACACATGGCGCGTGGTGCGCGGCGGGCGCGACCGGAACGCGGCAAGGATCGCCTCGCGCCCCACGATCGGCGCATCGGGCGCGGTGGGCCGGGTCATCAGGCCATCGGCGGCATAGAGGGCGGCGACGTCTTCCCAGCGCGCTTCATCGTTCAAGTTGGCATAGAGCGCGATCAGGCGCGCGCAGTCCGCCTCGATCGCGCGGCGTTCGTCTTCGTTAATCACAGGCGCGCTCCGGCAATGTCGGCGCCTTCGCGCAGGGCCTTGAGCTTGCGCCAGGTGACGATGGGATCGATCTTGCCATAGCCGGCAAAGGTGCCGAACCCGCAATCGGTGCTGGCCACCACGCGGTCTGCGCCCACGATGCCGGCAAAGCGTTCCACCCGCTGCGCTATCAGTTCGGGATGCTCGATATAGTTGGAGCAGGTGTCGATCAGACCGGGCGCGAGGATCTTGGTATCGGGCAGCTTGGCATCGGCCCAGACTTTCCATTCATGCTCGTGCCGGGGATTGGCCGCCTCGAACAGCACGGTGGAAGGCCGCGCGCCGATGACGATGTCGATCACGCGTTCGAGCGGAATGTCGTGATCGTGCGGGCCTTCGTAATTGCCCCAGCACACGTGCATGCGCATCTTTTCGGGCGGGATGTTGGCCGTGGCGGCGTTGAGCGCCTCCACATTGGCCGCCGCCACTTTCAGGAATTCGGCCTCGCTCAGGTCCTGGTAGCCGGTGTGGCGCGACATGGCGAGATCGGGGCAATCGAGTTGCAGGAAGAACCCGGCGTTCACAATCGTCTCGTATTCCTCGCGCATGGCATCGGCGAGGTCCGCCAGATAGGCTTCGTGGCTGGGATAGTGGCGGTTGACCTGGAACGCAGTGATCAGCCCCGGCGAGGCGGCGTTCATGAAGGCCTGCGTATCGGGCGCGGCATGGGCATCGAGCGCGGCGCGGAAGCGGCGGATATCGTCATGCAGCGGCTCGAGCGTGACCAGCTTGACCGGCCCGATGCACGAGGCGCGCACGAACTCCTGGCTGCCCATGATCGCCGAAAGCTTCTTGGCGAGGTTCGGCACTTCGGCCAGGTCTGCCGCCGGCTTGCGATCGATATGCCCGCCAAAGCCGGACAGGCGCTCGATCATGTAGGTGGAATAGCCCACCTTGCCCAGCTCGCCATCGCTGACGATCGACACGCCCGCTTCCACTTGCGCCTGCACGGCCGCCTTGACGGCCGCCCCCACCTTGGCATCGAATTCGCCCGCGTCATAAGGCTTGCCCGCATCACGCGCGAGCAACAGCGGCGTGAGTTCCTCGCCCCGCGGCAGGCTGCCGACATGGCTGGTCTTGATATGGGCCACAGGGCCTCTCCCTTGCGCAATTTCACACTTGTGAAGATTTCATAGCGACTGGGTGGCCGCGTGCAAGCGCCATTACGCCGCCCCAGCGCGATCTTGTGCCGGGCGGCGGCCGGTGAGGCGCAAGTAGAAGCGGGAGAAGTACGAAGGGTCTTCGAAGCCGAGTTCGGCTGAAACCTGGGCGGCGGTGGCGTTGGTGTAGCGCAGCAGGCGGTGCGCCTCGCGCGCCAGGCGGCGGTGGACGACGTCCATGGGCGAGCAGCCGAGGCGCGCGGCGGTGAGGCGTGAAAGCGTGCGCGGGGTGGTGCCCAGGGCCGAGGCGTAGAACGCCAGATCGCGATGGCTGCGGAAATGAACTTCGACCAACTGCCGGAAGCGATCGAGCCGGGTGTCGGGCGCCGGGCCGGCGGCGGGCGCGGCCTGGGCGACGCAGCGGGCCAGGGTTTCGGCAAGCGCCAGCAATAGCGGATCGGCCGTGGTGCGATCGGCCTGGAGCGCCAGCATTTCGGCCGCGAGCCAGGCGGCGCGGCGGGCCGGCTCGGCCGCCAGCGGGGCGGCCTGCCCCTGGGTGAGCGCGCGATGCAGCGGATCGGCCGCCGCCGGGGCGCGGGCCAGGAAATCGGCACCCAAGGTGACGACATGGCCCACCACATCGGCGGCAAAGCGAAAGCCGTGGACCACGCCGGCCGGTGCGATCACCGCCACGGGCCCGTCAAGCGCCTGTTCTGCACCGTCGAAGGTGATGCGCACTTGTCCGGTGTGCACCAGCAGCAATTGCACGAAATCGGCGTGGCGGTGCGGCCGGATTTCCCAATCGTGCAAGGAGGAACGCGCTGCGATCGTCTCGATATGGGCAAATCCGCTGGCAATTCCGGCCTGTTCCTCGCCATAGAGGGCATAGCTGGGGATGCTGCCTTGCGCCATCGACTTGTCCTGAAAGTGCCATCTTATGTCAGGCTGATGCCTTCCCGCACGGGCCGGCCAATGTCAAGAAAGGGCGTGAGCGGCGGCCATGACGGACGGGCCGCCCGAGGGAGAGAAAAGCGATGAAAACCCAAGTTGCCATCGTGGGCGCTGGCCCCGCCGGCCTGCTGCTGGGCCACCTGCTGCGCGCCGAAGGGATCGAGTGCGTGGTGGTGGAACGCCAGACCGGTGACTATGTGCTGGGCCGCATCCGGGCCGGCGTGCTGGAATCGATCACCGTCAACCTGATGGAGCGGCTGGGCCTGGATGCCCGCCTCAAGGCCGAAGGCCTGGTGGAAGAAGGGTTCAACCTGGCCGATGGCGAGCGCCTGATCCGCATCGACGTGGCCGGCCTCACCGGCCAGACCGTGACCGTCTATGGCCAGACCGAAGTGACGCGCGACCTGATGGATGCCGCGCCCGGACGCGGGCTGCCGGTGCTTTATGGCGCAGGCGACGTGGCGCTGCACGACATCGAAAGCGATGCGCCCTACCTGACGTTTACCCATGAAGGCCGCGCAGAGCGGCTGGACGCGCGCTTCATCGTGGGCTGCGACGGCTTTCACGGCCCGTCGCGCAAGGCCATTCCCGCCAGCGTGGCGCGCGAATACGAGCGCGTCTATCCGTTCGGCTGGCTGGGCATCCTGGCCGACGTGCCGCCGTGCAACCACGAACTGATCTATGCCAACCACGAGCGCGGCTTTGCCCTCGCCTCGATGCGCAGCCACACCCGCAGCCGCTATTACGTGGACGTGCCGCTGACCGAAAAGATCGAGGACTGGAGCGACGATCGCATCTGGGACGAACTGGCCATCCGCCTGGGCCCCGATGCAGCCGCGAACATCACGCGCGGGCCCTCGATCGAAAAGTCGATCGCACCGCTGCGGTCCTACGTGTTCGAGCCGATGCGCCACGGCAGCCTGCTGCTGTGCGGCGATGCGGCCCATATCGTGCCCCCAACCGGGGCCAAGGGGCTGAACCTGGCAGCCAGCGACGTGCATTATGCCGCGCAGGCGCTGACCGGCTTTTTCAAGGCGAACGATGCCGACGCGATTGCCAGCTATGCCGCCAAGGCGCTGGCGCGGGTGTGGAAATCCGAACGCTTTAGCTGGACCCTGACCAAGCTGATGCACCGCTTCCCCGACGATGGCCCGTTCGAGCGGGCGATGCAGGTGGCCGAACTGGATTACATCGCCACCAGCCGTGCCGCGCAGACCAGCATTGCCGAAAACTATGTGGGGCTTCCGGTTTGACCCCTTGGCCCTTTGACTAGCTTGGCAAGGGGGTGGGCGGGCCTCTCTCCCCCACCCCCTTGCCAGACGAGAAGCGAATTTTCCCCGCAATGTGACAATTCGCCAAGTATCGTCACAAGGCCGTCATAAAGCGCAGACACAAGGCGCCTGTTGTTTCCCCCAACAGGCAGGCCCATGCGCCAGATCGACATTCTGCTGACCAACCCGCTGGAAGGCGGCCACGACCCGTTTGCCCATGGCGACCTGAAAGTGGTGTTTCACCCCTGGCGTGGCGCGGGCCCCCTGCCCCTGCTCGACGGGCGGCCCTGGGCCTTCGTCGATTGGCTGCTGCCCGAACTTTCGGGCCTGGAGCTGTGCCGGCGCCTGCGCTGCGACATGCAGACCGAAGCGGCCCATGTTACCATGGTGCTGGAAGAAGACGATCCCGAGGCCAAGCGCCGCGCCATGCGCGCCGGGGCGGATGATTACATCGTCGGGCCGATCGACCGTGGCACCGTGCTCGATCGCGTTCTTTCGGTGCAATTGCCCGAACGCGAAACCGTGGCCCGCACGCTGCGGCTGGGCGAATTGAGCCTGGACCTGACGGCGCTTCAGGCGCGGTGGAAGGACAAGGCCATCGCGCTGATGCCCAACGAGCTGCGCCTGCTGCGCTACCTGATGGAGCAGCCGGGCCAGGTCTTTTCCCGCCAGCAACTGATCGCGGCACTGGGCAAACAGGGCCAGCCGATCGACGAGCGCACCGTGGACGCCTGGGTCAGCCGCCTGCGCCGCGCGCTGCGCGACGCCGGGGCCGGTTATCCGCTGCGCACGGTGCGCGCGCTGGGGTATGTGCTGGACAAGCCTTGATCTTTGGCGGCGTTGCGGACGGGAATGGGGGCAAAGCCGCCGATCTCGATCCCGTTCGGGGTGACCGTGCCGAAGCCTTTTGCAGTAAAGCGCGAGGGTTCCGCCACCCCCAACCCCCTCCTTGCGAAGAGGAGGGGGCTTTTTGTGTGAGGGTCAGAACTTGGCGCCGGCGCGGATGCCGATCGTGCGGGGCTGGTTGGGGACCACGTAGGTGCGCTGCGTGCACGAGCCGCATTGGGCAAAGCGGGCAAGATCCCCACGCTCATCGAACACGTTGGTTGCGAACAGTTCGAGCGAATACTTGTCCCACTCGCTGCCCAGAGCCAGATTGAACTGCGTGAACGCGTTGATGCGACCCAGCGCGGCCGCCGGGCTGTAGGTGGTGGTGGTGCCGCCAAGATACGACAGCGAGCGGATGTCCGATGCCGCCGAGCTTTGATAGGTGGCGTTCACCTGGCCATAGACCTTGGCCGCGCCCACGGGCGTGGTGTAGCGCAGGGTGCTGACCAGCTTCCACTGCGGGGTGATCGGCAGGCGGGTTCCGGCCTTTGCCGAAACGGCATCGGCGCGGCCATCTGGCAGCGTGCCGTTGCACTTGTACGTGGCATCATCGCCAAGGCACAGGTTCTTGCGCGTTTTGGCATCGGTATAGGCGCCGCCGAAATTGAACGAGAGCCCACCCTTGACCACATTGGCATCGAATTCCACGCCGCGAATGCGCGCATCGGGCCCATTGTGGATTTCGGTAAAGCTGTTGGCGCCCAGATACGAAAACTGGAAGTTCTTCCAGTTCTGCTGGTAGACCGCCATGTTGAAGCGCAGCAGGCCATCGAACAGCGTGGTCTTGAGGCCCAGTTCGAAATTGGTGAGATAGTCCGGCTTGTAGGCGGCGACGTCGGCACGGCGGTTGATGCCACCGGGGCGGAACCCGCGGGAGACGGTGGCATAGGCGGTCACGTCACGATCAGGCTTCCACGTTAGGTTGAAGCGATAGGTACCGCCATCACCCTTGGCGCGCGTGGGCACCACGCCCCCGTTTTCGTATTCGCCCAGGTTGGTACAGGGACTTCCGCCAACGGCTGGCGGCAGCAACGTGGTATCGGCCTGTCCGGCCTGTTGTGCATCACGCAGACGCAACCCGCTGGTGGTGTAGCAGCCAGCCACGCCCGTGCGCGACGACCCCGCAGCGTTTGGCGGCGGCGATCCGGGAACCGCCTTGCCATCCGCGCCCGTCATATAGGCCGGATTGCGACCGAAGCCGAAGAAACCGATCAGCGAGTTGTCATACTTGAAATAGCGGCCGCCGGCCGTGGCGGTGAGGTTGGGCAGGATGTCGTAGCTCAATTCCCCGAACGCGGCATAGTCCTTGTCCACGCGGTGCTGCTGGGTCAGCCACAGCGTGCCGGGCTTGCCGTTGACCGACAGCAGATCGGCCAGGCCCGCGACCTGGTAATCCTGGTGGATCAGGTTGGACTGGCGCTGGTAGAACAGGCCACCGACGAAACGCAGCGGCTCGCTGGTGGGCGAAGCGATGCGCAGTTCGTGGCTCATCTTCTTGAAGTGATCCTGCCCGATCACCTGCTGGATCGGGGTGACCTGGTTGCCGGCATTGTCCTTGTAATAGAAATAGCCGGCGAGGCCGCCCGCGCTGGAATAGAGCGAGTCATAGGCTTCGGCATAGTCGGTATAATCGCTCGACGAGAACGTCTTGCGATCGAGGTAGGCGCCGGCATAAGTGAGATCCCAGCTACCGATCTTGCCTTCGATGGTGAGCGAAGCCTGTGCAAAGATGTCGCGGCGATATTCGGGCAGGAAATGCTGCACCTGAAGATCGCCCAGGCTGGTGTCATAGCCGTAGGACCCGTGGCTGCGCGTATCCTGGTACATCAGGCCGGGCGTGACGGTCCAGTTGTCGTCAAGGTCCACCTTGAGCAGGGCGCGGCCGCCGGCGATCTCGGTGTCGTTGTAGTTCTTCTTGACGTACTTGCTGTTGTTGATGGTGATGCCACCGGGCTTGGGCTCGAAGCTGCGCGTGCCCGCGACATTGTCGATATAGCCGGCATCCTTTTCATAGAAGCCGACGATGCGCAGCGCGGCCTTTTGCGACAGCGGGATGTTGACCATCCCTTCCACCTTGCCGCCGGTGCCGCCCTTGTGCACCTTGTTCACTTCCACATCCATGCGGCCGTAGTAGCCCGAGGTATCGGGCTTGTTGGTGATGATGCGGATCGTGCCGGCTTCGGACGAGGCGCCATAGAGCGTGCCCTGCGGCCCAGCCAGGCTTTCGATGCGGGCAATATCATAGACATGCACGTCAAGGTTGCCACCGATCGTGGTGACCGGCTGTTCGTCGAGATAGACGCCCACCGAGGGCAGCGACCCCGAGTGGTTGCCATCGCCGCCCGAGGCGACACCGCGCATGTAGATGATGTTGGTGCCCGGCGTGCCCGAGCTTTGCGCCACGACCGTGGGCAATTGCTGCGTATAGCCGTTGAAGTTCGACACATTGAGCTGGTCGAGCTTTTGCGTGCCCAGGGCCTGGATCGAGATCGGCACGTTCTGGAGGTTTTCCGAACGCTTTTGCGCGGTGACGATGATCACGTTGCCGCCATCGGCCGCCTGCGGTTCGGCCTGGGGCGCAGCATCCTGCGCCATCGCGATGCTGGCCGGCGCCAGGAGCGCGGTGCTCGTCATCAGGAGAAACCGCGAGAGACCCGCCGTGGCAATACGCATGCTTGAACCCACCCTGTTGCAATTCTTGTGCGCAAGGGTGTGCGCCGCCGTGCGATATTGCGTCAAGCGGTTACAATCTTCACCAATCGATCACAGATGAGCGTGGCAGTTTTGCAACGCATTGCCGATGTCAGACAAAACTTTGCGGCGCATCGGGATAGGCATCGAGCACCGGGCCGAGCGCGGCCTTGAGCGGATCGAGCCAGGGTTCGAAGGCTTTCCAGCCTTGCGTGCCTTCGCGGAAAATCGGTTGGCGCACTTGTTCGGAACTGGCGGTGCGCACGGCGCGCTCGGTCTGGTAGAACGCCAGGCATGCCGCCTCGAACGGCAGGCCGCAGGCATCGAGCAGCGCCCGCACTTCGTTTTCGGTATCATCGACCATGCGTTCATAGATCACGCGATGGACCGCGCCCGGTTGCACGGCATCGACATGGGCCATGAGCCGGACATAATCGGCATAATAGCGCCCCATGTCCGCCAGATCGTAGGTAAAGCCCTGCCCCCGCGCGAAATGCTGCTTGAAGTTGGAAAAGCAGCAGCCCAGCGGATGGCGCCGCGCATCGATGATCCGCGCGTTGGGCAGGATCAGGCGGATCAGCGGCACATGCACCCAGTTGTTGGGCATCTTGTCGATGAACAGCGGGCGTGCGGTGTGGCGCTGGATGCGCGTGGTGTGCAGATAGCTTTCGCCCATGCTGCGCAACTCTTCGGGCGAGAGGCCCGCCAGGCCGGCGGGGTAATCGGGCACCTTGCGGGCCAGTTGGGCGATGTCGGGCAGTTCGCTGGTGCCTTCCACCTGACTGTGGCTGGCCAGGATCTGTTCGACCAGGGTGGAGCCGGCGCGCGGCATGCCGAGGATGAAGATCGGATCGGGCGCCGCGCACCCCGCGCCGGCGCGTGCAGCAAACAGCGCCGGCGGGGCCGTAGCGATGATCGCATCGACGGTGGCGGTGGTTTCATCGGCCTTGTAGGGAATGCGGCGACGGCGCAGGGCATTGCCGGCGGCATAGTGATCGAACGCGGCCTGGGCCTGCTTGCGATCCTCGAACGCCTTGCCCAGCGCGAAATCGAGATGCCAGCGGTCTTCGGCGCCAAGCGCGGGATCGGCCAGCGCCTGCTCCATCGCGGCGATATCTTCATCGGCAAAGCGCACGGTCTTGAGGTTGGCGAGGCTCCACCACGCCTCGCCCAGCCCCGGCATCAGCGCGATGGCGCGGCGATAGGCGGCAATGCCGTCGGCCTGGCGGCCCACGGTTTTCAGCATGTGGCCATAGCTCATCCAAACACGCGGCTGGTCGGGCGCCTGGGCCAGGACCTTTTCATAAAGCGCCAGGGCCGCATCGAAAGATCCGATGCGGCCATTGGCGGCGGCGGCCAGATTGGCGTGGCCGAGGTTTTCGGGGTCTTCCAGGGTGACTTGCTGCAACTGCTCCAGCGCCTCTGCCGCGCGGTTGGTGCGATAGAGCACCAAGGCCAGGTTGGCGCGCGCGGGGGTGAAGGCCGGGTCCAGTTCGATCGCGCGGCGCAACAGGTTTTCCGCGTCGCCATAGCGGCCGATGCGCCCGGCCAGTTCGGCAAACAGGCGGATCGCGCGGGCATCGAACGGATCGTCCTTGAGCAGCGCGCGCAGCAGGGGTTCGGCGCGCGGCAGATCGTTGGCGTTCATCGCGGCGGCGGCAGCGACAAGGCGGGGATCGTAGGCGGGGCGCGAGGGCAGGGTCACGGTGGTCATCGCGCCACAACAAACATGGTGACGCCGCGCGATCAAGCGTTAGTCTTGTGCGATGCCAGGTGAACCAGGGGATGCGCCGCGTGAGTGATGCCAAAAGACGGGGCCTGGGTTTCTGGATGACGCTCGCCCTGGTGGTGGGCAACCTGATCGGATCGGGCATCTACCTGCTGCCGGCCACGCTGGCGCCGCTGGGCATCAACCAGTTGGCTGGCTGGGGGGTGACCATCGCCGGCTCGTTGTGCATGGCTTTCGTGTTTGCCCGGCTGGCCGCGCGCATGCCGGCGCCGGGCGGCCCGTTTGCCTATGTCATGCAAGGGTTCGGGCCGGGCGCGGGATTTGCCGCGGCCTGGGCCTATTGGACGATGCTGTGGTCAGGCAATGGCGCGGTGGCGGTGGCGGTGGTTTCCAACCTCAGCCTGCTTTATCCACCGCTGGGCAACACGCCGGGCGCGCCGGCGGCCCTTGCGGTGGGCGCGGTGTGGCTGCTGACGGCGATCAACATTCGCGGCGTGCGCAGCGCGGGCGATGTGCAGGTGATCACCACCGTGCTCAAGTTGCTGCCGCTGGCGCTGCTGATCGGGCTGGCACTGTGGCTGTGGCTTGCGGGCGCGCCGCGCGTGGTGCAGCCCGCCCTGCCCCTGTCGCCCAGCCTGGTGGCGACCGCGGCCGGCCTGACGTTCTGGGGCTTCCTAGGGCTGGAATCGGCCACCGTGCCTTCGGACAAAGTGGAAAACGCCGCGCGCGTGGTGCCGCGCGCCACGCTGTGGGGCGTGGCCTTGGCCGGCGCGATCTACCTGGGCATCGCGCTGGCCTTTCGGGCCTATATGCCAGAAGCAGCGGCGGGCGCCTCCCCGTCCCCGGTGGCGCAGTTCCTGGGATCGCGCCTGGGTGGGGACGTTTCGAAGATTGTCGCGGTGTTTGCCGCGATCAGCGCGTTCGGCACGCTCAACGGCTTTATCCTGGTGCAAGGCGAAGTGCCTTGGGCCATGGCGCGCGACGGGCTGTTTCCCGCCTGGTTCGGCAAGGAAACCCGCGCCGGCACGCCGATCAACGCGCACCTCGTGTCCTCGGGGCTGCTCACCGTGATCACGCTGCTCAATTTCGGGCGCGACATGGGCAACCTGTTCACCTTCATCGCCTCGATCAGCCTGGCCGCCGGCATGCTGACCTATGTGGCGACAATGGCAGCGGCAATGCGCCTGCTGCGTGATGAATGGGCGGTGGTGGTGGTGGCCATGCTGGCGGGCGCGTTCAACGCCTGGGCGCTGTGGGGCCTGGGGCTGGAAGCGATTGCCTATGGGCTGGTGCTGGTGGCGCTGGGGCTGCCTGTCTATCTGGCGGTGCGGTGGGGGAAGCGCAGGGACACCTCGTCACCCCGGACTTGATCCGGGGTTTGGCTTTTTTTGAGGCGTTGCGCGTGGTTTCCACCACCCCCAAACCCCCTCCTCTGAAGAGGAGGGGGCTTTTTTGTTGCGCCCTTAGCGGTGCAGCATTTTCCACAGGAGCGAGCGGTCGCGGATGATTTCGGCCGCCGCGTTGTGGCCGGGGGCGCCAGTGACGCCGCCGCCGGGGTGGGTGCCCGAACCGCACATGTAGAGGCCCTTGATCGGCGCGCGATAGTCGCCGTGGCCGAGCACCGGGCGCGCGGCCCAAAGCTGTTCGAGGCTCATGCGGCCGTGGAAGATATCGCCGCCGATCAGGCCGAACTTGCGCTCCAGATCGAGCGGCGAATGGATCTGGCGGGCGATCACCGCATTCTTGAAGTTGGGCGCATGCTCGGTGATCGTGTCGATCACGTGGTCGGCCACTTCCTCGCGCACGTCGTCCCAGCTGCGGCCGTCGGGCAGTTCCGGGCTGAACTGCTGGCAGAACAGGCTGGCCACGTGGGCGCCTTCGGGGGCCAGGGTCTTGTCCACGGTGCTGGGGATCTTGATTTCGACGATGGGCTTTTTCGACCAGCCGTGGACGCGCGCGTCGTCATAGGCCTGGTCCATATAGTCCATGCCCGGCGCGATGATGATGCCGGCGGTATGGTGTTCGGCCTGGGCCTTGCCCGGCAGCACGGTGAAATCGGGCAGTTCCGACAGCGCCACGTTCATGCGGAACGTGCCCGATCCGGTCTTGTAGCCATCGATGGCCTGGGCGAAATCGGGCGCCAGGTCGCTGCGGTCCACCAGTTGGCGATAGAGCAGCGCGGGGCCGACATTGGCCGCGACGATGGGCGCGTAGAGTTCCTCGCCGCCCGCCAGTTTGACGCCGGCCGCCTTGCCGTTGTTGACCAGCACTTTGGCCACCGGGCTTTCCAGGCTGATCTCAACGCCGGCCAGTTCGCAGGCCTTGGCCATGGCCTGGGTGATCGCGCCCATGCCGCCCACCGCGTGGCCCCAGGCGCCAAGCTTGCCGTTCACTTCGCCGAACACATGGTGCAGCAGGACATAGGCAGAGCCAGGCGTGGAGACGCCGGCAAAGTTGCCCACCACCGCGTCGAAGCCGAAGGCGGACTTGACGTGATCGTCTTCGAACCAGGCGTCGAGGAACTCGCGCGCGGAGCGGGTGAAGATATTGAGCAGGTCGCGCTGCGCCGCCAGGTCCATCTTGGCGAGCGGCCAGCCCTGCTTGGCCGCCGCGGCCAGGGCATGGAGCCCGCCGCCGATGTTGGGCGGGCATTGCAGGGCCAGATCGCGCAGCACTTGCGCCACCTTTTCCAGCGCGGCGTCATAGCGCGGATAAGCGTCAGCATCCTTTTGCGAGAAGCGCGCGAATTCGGCTTGGGTGCGTTCCGCCCCGCCGCCGAGTTTCAAATAGGTGTCAGAAAAGGGGAAGAAGTTGCTGATCTGGCGTTCGAGCACACGATAGCCATGATCAGCCAGCTTCATGTCGGCGATCACTTTGGGCCGCAGCAGGCTGACGGTGTAGCTGGCGGTGGAATTGCGGAAGCCGGGGTGGAATTCCTCGGTCACGCAGGCGCCGCCCACGATGTCGCGCCGTTCCAGCACGCGCACTTTCATGCCGGCCTTGGCCAGATAGAACGCGCAGACCAGGCCGTTGTGGCCGCCGCCGATAATCAGCGCGTCGTAGCGGTTGCTCATCGTGTGGTTTCCTTCGTGGGATCGTAAAAGGGAATGCGTTTCTGCTTCGTCACCCCGGACTTGATCCGGGGTCCCGCTTCTTTGCCAGCGCCGTGCACGGGTTCAAGCGGGACCCCGGATCAAGTCCGGGGTGACGTTGGTGCTAACGTTTGCTCCAGCCCTCGGCCGGCTGGTGATGCAGTCTGGCCTCAGGGATCAAGGTGCGGATCTTGCGGGCAAAGCTGCGCAGGCACACTTCGCTGCGGCCGATCGGCCCGGCGCCATAGCTGGCCGAATGCATGCCTTGCTGCACACGTTCGATCAGCCAGGTATCCTCGGCATTGACCACGCGGTTGATCCGCCAATTGGCATAGCGCACCAGCTTCATCGTGCGCTCCTGCCCCGGCGGCGTGGCGCTGTCAGGCAGGCTGAACACCATTTCGCGCAAGGTGCAGGTGGTGGGCGATGTGGGCAGCCACTGCATGAAATCGACCTGATCGGCATAGATGTCGAACGCCATGTTGGGCCAGAGCTTGTAATAGAGCCAGCGCCGCTGTGCCGCATCGGGCAAGTGCGGAACGCGCGGCAGGTGCGTCTGGTAAAACCGCTCCCAGAAATGCGGGCTGGGCGTATCGACCAGATCGCCTTTCATCCGATCGACCCAGGGCTGCGCGGAAATCTCGTAGGACTTGCCGAAAATCCGGCTTAGCCCGTCGTGCGCCACGGGGATGTGCAGGTTGTCGGAATAATTGTCGCCCACGTTCTTCCAGTTCACCGCGCGGGGGCGTTCGCGCACGTCGCCCATGCGGCACATCTGGGCCAGGCGATAGGGCGCCAATTCGGCTTCATAGGGCGCCATCATTTCGGCCACGGAAGGAAAGCCGCGATCCTCCAGCCGGACGAAGACGAAGCCGTGCCACACTTCGAGGTCCACCGGGAACAGGCCGTTCTGCGCCAGATCGAGCGCAGGGTAATCGCGCTTCATCGGCACGCCGGTGAGCCGGCCATCGGCCTCATAGGTCCAGGCGTGATAGGGGCAGACCAGCTTGCGCGCGCAGCCCGCCGCGCCTTCCACCAGGCGCATGGCGCGGTGGCGGCACAGGTTGTGGAACGCGCGTACCTGCCCATCCTCGCCGCGCACGACGATGACGTTTTCGCCGCAGTAGGACAGGCTGCGCCAGGCGCCGGGCTGATCGAGATCGCTTTCATGGCACACGATCTGCCACGAAGGGCGGATGATCCGCTCCATTTCCAACGCCGCGAATTCGGGATCGCGATAGATCCAGCCGGGCAGGCTCCAATCCGCATCCGGATCGGGCGTGCCCGCTTGACCAGCACATTGCGCCATCACCAAATGGCGGTGTTCATCAAGAGCAAGATCGGCCATGGGTGACTCCCCGCACATCGCCTTATTGGACGATCGTACAACAACTATCGGGAAGTGCAAGATGCAAGGTGCCGATGCCCGGACAGGGCGCTCGCCCCGCCCTCCGCAGGTTCGTGAAGCCGCGCCGCGCGGTGCCACGCGCCGACGCGCCGAACCCGATGCGCGGCGGCAGAGCCTGATCGAGGCGACGATGCGGGTGCTGGCGCGCGCCGGGGCCAATGGCGCAAGCGTGCGCGCGATTGCGCAGGAAGCCGGCGTTTCGCCGGGCCTGGTGGGGCATTACTTCACCGGGATCGATGCGCTGATCGCCGAAACCTATACCCACGTCGATGCCATGGTGACCCGTGCGCTGGACGCTGCCGTGGCCGCCGCCCCGCCCCAGCCCCGCGCCCGGCTGGAAGCCTTCGTCACGGCAAGCTTCACCGCACCGATCGCCCAGCCCGCGCTGCTGGCCACCTGGATCGCGTTCTGGAGCCTGGTGACCAGCCAGCCGCAGATCGCCCGCCAGCACGACGACCAATACGCCGGCTATCGCGCCCGGCTGGAGCACTTGCTGCGCGAAACCGGCGTGGCCGAGGCGGATTTGCGCCATGCGGCGATTGCCGTGACTGCGCTGGTCGATGGGCTGTGGCTGGAACTGTGCCTTTCGCCGCAGTGCTTTTCCGGCGAGGAAGCCGGCGCGATTGCGCGGCGGTTTCTGGGGACGGTTTGTGGGGATACGGTAGGCGAGTAAAGTCAGCCAACGCCCGATCGCTTTGTCGCCGATCGATCAACCCGGTTTCGGGATGGTTTCGCACGAAGACACGAAGGCACAAAGAAGGTCGTTCTCTTTGTGGCTTCGTGTCTTCGTGTGGGATTTTTTGGTTGGCACGACTGGGAATGGCCCGTCACGATGGTGTGATGCACGGCCGTAAGCGGGACCCCGGATCAAGTCCGGGGTGACGTTAAATATCCGTGGTGTAATTACTTCTCCGTCACCCCGGACTTGATCCGGGGTCCCGCTTATTGTGACGATTCCAAGTTTTCACCAAAGCACGCTAAGTTGCTTGGTCAATCTGGCAATTCTTCGGATTTGCTCGTGGTGAGGGAGATCGCGGCTCAATGCGCGCTGCCTTACTTCAATAGCCATCCTGCGTTTGTCTTTCCAAACTTGCAGGACGCGATGGGAACTAAATGCGCGATAGGTAGGTTGCCCGCCGTTGAGCAATACACGGCGCATCGCCCGAATTTGTGAAATGTGGCGCTGGGCGAACCAATGTGGATGCGGACCGTAGCGCTTCATCAAGCGTGCGTAGTTTGCCTGCCGGCTTGCGCGGTATTCTTTCCATTGGGGGTCTTGTTCGCGCAACATTGGGCTCATGCAAATCTTCCTCAACGACTTCGTGGAGGAAGGCTATAGTAGCGCCTTGCTTCCACCACCCCCAAACCCCCTCCTCTGAAGAGGAGGGGGCTCATTCTTCATTTGGACAGGTCGGTGAAGAGGCTGGTGAAGTAGACCACGCCGGGGGCGATGTTCGACAAGGGCACGCGCTCGTTGAGGCCGTGGGCGAATTCTTCGCTGTCCTTGATCAGCACGGGGCTGGCGCCATAGGCGTCCACGCCGTTGACGCGGTACCACATCGAGTCCGACGCGCCGGAGGCCTGGGCCGGGATCACGGCGATGCCGGGATAGGCCAGGTGAATGGCCTTGTTCGCCGAATTCACGAAATCGGGGCGCATCGGGCTGGCCGGCGACGGAGTGGAGCCCTCGGTCACGTCGGTGAACTTGACCACCGGCATGTTTGCCACCTTGGCCAGTTCGGCCATGATGTCTTCGCGCTTGTGGCCGGGGAAGATGCGGCAGTTGATATTGGCGGTGGCGCGTTGCGGCAGGGCGTTAAGCGCGTGGCCGCCATTGACCATCGTGGGCACGCAGGTGGTTTCGATGCGGCCGATGAATTCGGGCAAGGACCGCAGCGTGGCAATGGCAGCGGCATCGGTGGGATCGGCGGCGAAGGCGCGCATGGCGCCGGCGACTTGCGGGTTGGGCGTGATCTTGGCCGCGCTTTCAAAGAACGCCTTGGTCAGCGGGCTTTGTTCGGGGGTGAAGTGATAGGCGCCGATCGCAACCAGCGCCTGGCTGAGCTGAACGATGGCGTTGTCCTTGCGCGGGGCCGAGCTGTGGCCGCCGGGATTGGTCACTTCCAGCTGGAAATCGGCATAGTTCTTTTCCGCGCCGTCCCAGGTCCAGGCGAGCGGCTTGGCGGTGTCTTCGGCCAGCATGCCGCCGCCACCATCGACGTTGATGACCAGCCCCGCCTGCCCTTTCAGCCGTTCGGCGATCAGGCGGCTGGTCTTCATCGTGGTTTCTTCATCGCCCGAGAAAGCGATGATGATCGTGCGCTTGGGCTTGAACCCCTTGTGGCGCATTTCGATCAGGGTGGAGACGGCGAGCGCCGCGTTGAACTTCATGTCGAGCGCGCCGCGCCCGAACAGGTAGCCGTTTTCCACCACCGGCACGAAGGGATCGCGTTCCCAATCGGCGCGCTTGGCTTCCACCACGTCCATATGGCCCGAGAGCACCAGCGGCTTGAGGCTGGGGTCGCTGCCTTTCCAGGTGGCGAGCAGATAGGCGGTATCGTCTACCGGCACGATCTCGATGTCAGACGGTGCCCAGCCGGCCTTGAGCAGCGTGTCGCGATAGAGCGCGGCAACCTTGGGCGTTTCGTTGCCCGGCCCCTGCACCGAGCGCATGGCGATGGTCTGCTTGGACAAGTCGAGCGTCTGGGCTTCCGCCTCGGCATGGCCGGAAGGGGCAGCCAGGGCGGGCGTGGCGACCAGGGCAGCGAGGGAAACCAGGGGCAACGTCAGTTTCATCGGCGGTGTCATGGGGGGGGGCACTCCTTTTCGCGCCGGAAACTGGTCCCGATTGGTTTCGCGCACAACCTCTTTTTGCGATGCCAGATGTGCAAAACCCCGGCGCCGCAAAGGCACCGGGGTCCGGCATTACGTCGCAAAGGAACGCGCGATCAGTCCTTGATCTTCGACGTGTCGAACGTGCCCAGGCCGGGCTTGAAGCTCTTTTCATCGAGGAACTGGCGCGTCGCTTCCTTGCGCGCGGCCACGCCGCCAAAGCTGTGCAGCGCTTCCTGGGCGCGGATCAGATAGTCTTCGGCGTTTTCATAGGTCATGTCGATCATGCGGCGCACGGCCCACTTGGTGGCGCGCAGGGCATGGCCGTCCTTCTTGAGCAGCGCTTCGGCAACGGCCTGGACGCGCGCCTTGAGCTGGTCATGCGGCACGGATTCGGTGACGAGACCCTGCGCGGCGGCCTGCTGGCCGGTGAGGTTTTCGCCCATCATCGCGTGGTACATCGCCTTGCGCAGCGGCATGAGATCGGCCGCCACCTTGGACGCGCCGCCGCCGGGCAGGATGCCCCAGTTGATTTCGGAAAGGCCGAACTGCGCATCATCCGAAGCCACGGCGATGTCGCACGCGTAGAGCGGGCCATAACCGCCGCCAAAGCACCAGCCATTGACCATGGCGATGGTGGGCTTTTCATACCAGCGCAGGCGGTTCCACCAGCGATAGGCTTCGCGCTGCGCCTTGCGCACGGCCCACAGGCCCTGCGCTTCGGTTTCGCGGAAGTATTCCTTGAGATCCATGCCGGCCGACCAGGCATCGCCCTCGCCCGAGAGCACCAGCACGCCCACGTCTTCGCGGAATTCCAGTTCCTCGATGACCTTGAGCATCTGGCGGTTGAGCTTGGGGCTCATGCAGTTGCGCTTTTCCGGGCGGTTGAAACGCACCCAGGCGATGCGGTTCTCGATCGTGACGGCAACGGTATCCTCTTCCGCGCGCACGGCCTGTTCTTCTGCCATGATATTGTCCTTTCGGTGTTCTTGTTTCGGAAATTCAGATCGGGAAATGGCCGGGTTGGGTTTCCACGGTGATCCAGCGCAGTTCGGTGAAGCTGTCGATCCCGGCCTTGCCGCCAAAGCGCCCATAGCCAGACGCGCCGACACCGCCGAACGGCATCTGCGCTTCATCGTGCACAGTGGGGCCGTTGACGTGGCAGATGCCCGAAGTGATTTGGCGCGCCACGCGCAGGCCATGCGCGGTGTCGCGCGTGAACACGGCGGCGGAGAGGCCATATTCGCTGTCGTTGGCCAGTGCGATGGCATGGGCTTCATCCCGCGCGTGGATCACGCCGACGACCGGGCCGAAGCTTTCATCGCGGAACAGCTTCATGGCCTGCGTCACGCCATCCACCACATGGGCGGGCATCAGCACGTTGTGGGTGGTTTCACCGCCGACCAGCAGCGTGGCGCCGTGATCAAGCGCGTCCTGCACCAGGCCCTGGCAGTGCGCCACGGTCTTGGCATCGACCACGGCGCCGAGCGGCGTCTTGCCCTCGCGCGGGTCACCCACGGCGAGCGTTTCGACCTTCGCCTTGAAGCGCTTGGCAAATTCGGCCGCCACGGCTTCGACCACGATGATCCGCTCGGTGCTCATGCAGATCTGGCCCTGGTTCATGAACGCGCCAAAGGCCGCGGCCTTGACCGCTTCATCGAGGTCAGCATCTTCCAGCACGATCAGCGGCGCCTTGCCGCCCAGTTCGAGCAGGCAGGGCTTCAAGTGGCCGGCCGCGCGGGTGGCGATGATCTTGCCCACTGCGGTGGAGCCGGTGAAGTTGATGCGCTTAACCTGCGGCGCATCGATCAGCGCGCCCACCACCGCGCCGGCATCGGCCGGGGCATTGGTGACGACCTGGACCACGCCTTCGGGGAAGCCGGCTTCGGCAAAAGCCTCGATAATCAGGGCATGGGTGCGCGGGCACTGTTCCGATGCCTTGAGAATGACCGCGTTGCCGCAGGCCAGCGGCACGGCAATGGCGCGCACGCCCAGGATGATCGGCGCATTCCACGGCGCGATGCCCAGGATCACGCCGACCGGTTCACGCAGGGCCATGGCCAGGCAACCGGGCTTGTCGGACGGGATCACTTCGCCGGCGATCTGGGTGGTGAGCGCGGCAGCCTCGCGCACCATGCTGGCGGCCAGGCCCAGATTGAACAGCGCCCAGCCCTTGGTGGCGCCGATTTCGCCCATCATCGCCTCGACAAAGGCATCGGCGCGGGCTTCGAGCGCGGCGGCCGCCTTCATCAGCACGGCGCGCCGGGCATTGGGGCCTTGGGCAGCCCAGGCCGGAAACGCAGTACCGGCCTTGGCGGCAATGGCGGGGATATCGGCAGCCTGCATGGCCGGGGCCGAAGATGCCACCGAGCCATCAAGGGGATTGAGCCGTTCGAACTGCATCGTGAGTCTCCCAATTATGTTATGGTTTATAGCAATCATCGCAGGCAGCCGCAACCGGGCAGTGCCGCCACAGGCCCATCGCGGGCGGTTATGCCCCTTGGGGCACCTGCTATTTCGCGTAGGCAAACATACGGGGTGATTTGCAATTTCCGCATCAGCGCAGATTGGTTGCAGATGCGCTTATCGTCTTTTATTCATATATTTCATATTTTTAGTGGAATGCATGTGTTCCGGCGGGGAAAGGGTGTTTCTTGCTGAGCGTTTAACAATTGCATTTTTTGCAAGATTAGTTCTGCATTTCGCACTTGCACATTTGCGCTGCGGCAGACAAAAGGGACGGGCCTTTCAGGCATCCTCTCCCAAACTTTCGAAGGGCCGCCCATCTTGTGCGGCCTTTTTTTGCGCCTTCTGCCTCCGCCGGCGGCGTGCGCCATTGGCCTAACGTGCAATGGCGCCAGGACAAAGCAACGGCCATCGTCGCCCCGCGGGCACGGGGGCATGTGGCATCAAAGCCGCAGCAAACGCGCCACGCACGATAACCAGAACAATCGCGGATGACGCCGCCAGGGGGCCTCACCATAAGGGGCGCAATGGGCAGGGACTGTCAGGAGAGGACGAGCCAAGTGCGCGCATTGCATACCAAATTCCCATCTACCTCGGCCATGGCATTGGGACTTGCCCTGGCTCTGGCTGCGCCGGCGATGGCAGCAGATGCGCCTGACGCAGCCCCCGACGCAGCCGACGCCAGTGGCGCGGAGCGCACGATCGTGGTGACCGGACAGGGCCTGGCGGCGACGCCCGCCACCCCGGCCTATGACACGCAGACGATTTCTGCCGCGCAGTTGAACGCCACCGCATCGGGCCGAATCGACGACGCCCTGCTTTCGGCCGCCGGCGTGCAGCAATTTCGCCGTTCCGACAGCCGCGCGTCCAATCCATCGGCCCAGGGCATCACCCTGCGCGCGCTGGGCGGCAATGCCACCAGCCGCACGCTGGTCCTGCTCGACGGCGTACCGATGGCCGATCCGTTTTTTGGCTATATCCCCATGAACGCGATCGATCCCGAGCGCCTGGCCAGCGTGCGCGTGCAGCGCGGTGGCGGATCGGGCGCATTCGGCGCGGGCGCGGTGGCCGGCACGGTGAACATGACCAGCGCCGGACAGGCCGATCTGGGCTTGCTCAACGCGCAGGGCCTGGTGGACGATCGCGGAGAGACCACGGTTTCCGGCGCGCTGGCGCCCAAGCTGGGCCAAGGCTTTGCCGTGGTGACCGGACGGTGGGACCGCGGCCAGGGTTTTTGGACGACGCCTGAAAGCCAGCGCGTGGCCGCCAGCGTGCGGGCCCGCTATGAAAGCTGGTCAACCGGCGTGCGCGCGGTGGCGCCCCTGACGGGCAGCGTGGAATTGCAGGCCCGCGTGGCCGCGTTCGAAGACAACCGCACCTTGCGCTTTGCCGGGGCTGACAATGGCATCAGCGGGCAGGATGCCAGCTTGCGCCTGGTGGGCCGCGGCGCCTGGCAGTTCGATGCGCTGGCTTATGTCCAGGCGCGCGATTTCCACGCCGTTACGGTGAGTTCAACGAGTTTCAAGAAGACGCTGGACCAATACGCCACGCCGTCCACCGGCCTTGGCGGCAAGCTGGAACTGCGCCCGCCGGTGGGCGGTGGCCACGTCCTCAAGCTGGGGGCAGACTGGCGCCGGGCCGATGGCGTAACCAAGGAGAACGCCATCTCCGCCGTCACCGGCCTGGTCACCGCGCGGCGCAATGCCGGCGGGCGAAGCGACGACGTGGGCTTCTTTATCGAGGATGACTGGACGTTGGGCCCGCTGGTGCTGACCGCAGGCGGCCGCGCCGATCGCTGGGCGATCACCCAGGGCCACTATGGCGAATTGAACGCGGCCGGGACCACGACCGTCACCTCCGTCGGTGATCCTGCCGTTGCCTCGCGCACGGGCTGGCAGGGCAGCTGGCGCGGTGGCGCGGTCTTGCAGGCGGCAAGCTGGGCCGCGCTGCGCGGGGCGGCCTATACCGGGCTGCGCCTGCCCACGCTCAACGAACTCTACCGCTCGTTCACGCTCGCCGCGCCCAATGGCAGTGGCGGCGTTTCGCTGACCACCACCCAGCGCAACCCGGCGCTCAAGAACGAGCGGTTGATCGGCTTTGAAGGCGGGATCGACCTGACCCCGGCCAAGGGCGTGAAGCTGACGCTGACGGCGTTCGACAACAAGGTGAAGGACGCGATCGCCAACGTGACGCTATCGTCCAGCGGCACCACCACGGTGCGCCAGCGCCAGAACGTGGCCGCCGTGCATGCGCGCGGGCTGGAACTGGGCGGTGAAGTGACCGCCGGCACGCTGTCTTTCAACGGCAGCCTGGCCTGGACCGACGCCAAGGTGGAAGCGCCCGGCACGGCGCTGGACGGCATGCGGCCTGCCCAGACACCGCGCATTGCCGGCAGCGCCACGCTGGCCTGGCACCCTGCCCCGCGCTGGACCGGCGCGGTGACGCTGCGCCACGTGGGCCTTGCCTATGAAGACGATCTCCAGACCGCGCCGCTGCGCGCGGCGACCACGCTGGATGCTTTTGCCCAAGTGCCGCTGGCGCCCTGGGCCAGCCTGGTGCTGCGCGGGGAGAACCTGTTCGACACCACGATCGTCACGCGCAATTCGGGCGGCACGATCGACATCGGCACGCCGCGCACGCTGTGGGCGGGGCTGCGGATCGGGTTGAAGTAAAGATCTGGCGCCGCGTTTTCGGGAAGCGCCCTTCGACAGGCCCAGGGCGAACGGAATTCGGTACCATCTCTCGAATTCCGTTCGCCCTGAGCTTGTCGAAGCCCCCAGTTGCGCGCGCCCTCGCAATCGTATTCAATCCCCAAGCAGGCAGACAGGCGCAGGATTTGCGCCTAGCCTTCCTGTTGCAGGCCAGACGCGCAGCACAGCGTGCGGGGCCATGGGGGGATGCGCGCGATGGGGCAGGCGTTCACGCACAATTCGATGGGCGGGCGGCGCCGTTCTTACATTGTTTGCAACTCTGCGCTTGTCGGCAGGGGCTGGCCTGGCTTACCCCTTGCATCGGGAGGTCGCAGCCGGGGGCAATTCGGGCTGCGACAACAAGCCGCTGGCCGTGGCCGCATGTCGCAAGGGGGCGGCAGCGGCGTCACGCGATACGGGGGCAGGAGCCAGCGAAAGGCCGGGATAACCGGCCCGATCCATGTTGCGCCCTTGGGCACGCAGCATGGCACGGCCCAAAGCAGGTGGAGCCAGTAGCCATGACCCTCGAAATCACGTCCAAGGTTGCCGAAATCGACGCCCACATCATCGATGTGCTGCGCCACCGCGTGGGCAAGGACGAACGCGCCGCCAAGCCGCATGACTGGTATACCGCCACCTGCCTGGCGCTGCGCGACGTGGTCATCGACCGCTGGATGGAATCCACCCGCAAGACCTATGACGAAGGCGGCAAGCGGGTCTACTACCTCAGCCTGGAATTCCTGATCGGGCGGCTGCTGCGCGATGCGCTGTCGAACCTTGGCCTCACCCGCGAGATGGAAAAGGCGCTGGCCAGCCACGGCTTTGACCTGGCAGCGCTGGAAGAGCTGGAACCCGATGCCGCGCTGGGCAACGGTGGCCTGGGCCGCCTGGCCGCCTGCTTCATGGAAAGCCTCGCCAGCCTGGACATTGCCGCCTACGGCTATGGCATCCGCTATGTGAACGGCATGTTCCGCCAGCGCATCGACGATGGCTGGCAGGTGGAATTGCCCGAAACCTGGCTGAGCCACGGCAATCCCTGGGAATTCGACCGCCGCGAAAGCGCCTACATGATCGGCTTTGGCGGCGAAGTGATCGACAATGGCGATGGCGTGGAATGGCATCCCCATGAAAAGGTGGAAGCCAACGCCGTCGATACGCCAGTGGTGGGCTACAAGGGCAAGCGGGTGAACACCCTGCGCCTGTGGACGGCCAACCCGCTCGATCCCATCCGCCTGGATGCGTTCAACGCCGGCGACCATGCCGGGGCGCTGGCCGAACAAGTGCGCGCCGATGCGCTGGTGCGCGTGCTCTATCCGGCCGACAGCACCCCGGCAGGCCAGGAGCTGCGCCTGCGCCAGGAATACTTCTTCACCTCTGCTTCCATCCAGGACATCGTGCGCCGCCACGCGCAATACCATGGCGACGTGCGCACCCTGCCCGACAAAGCCGCGATCCAGCTCAACGACACGCATCCGAGCGTCGCCGTGGCCGAGCTGATGCGCCTGCTGGTGGACGTGCATGGCCTTGAATTCAACGAAGCCTGGGAAGTGACCAAGCGCACGGTGGGCTATACCAACCACACCCTGCTGCCCGAGGCGCTGGAAAGCTGGCCGCTGCCGCTGTTCGAACGCCTGCTGCCGCGCCACATGCAGATCATCTATGCGATCAACAGCCGCGTGCTGCGCGAAGCGCGCAAGGCGGGGCTGGACGACCGCGCGATTGCCGCGATCAGCCTGATCGACGAAGGCGGCGAGCGGCGCGTGCGCATGGCCAACCTGGCTTTCGTGGGCGCGCATTCGATCAACGGCGTGGCCGCGCTGCATACCGAGCTGATGAAAAGCACGGTCTTTGCCGATCTGCACGCGCTCTATCCCACGCGCATCAACAACAAGACCAATGGCGTCACCCCGCGCCGCTGGCTGCAGCAGTGCAATCCGCGCCTGGTGGGCGTGATCAAGGATGCGATCGGCGACGCGTTCCTGGATGACGCGGAAAAGCTTTCGGAACTCAATGCCCTGGCCGATGATGCCGCGCTGGGTGAACGCATTGCCGAGGTCAAGCGCGCCAACAAGGTGGCGCTGGCCGGGCATATCAAGCAATTGACCGGCACCCGCATCGATCCCGATGCGCTGTTCGACGTGCAGATCAAGCGCATCCACGAATACAAGCGCCAGTTGCTCAACCTGGTGGAAACCGTTGCGCTCTATGACCAAATTCGCAGCCACCCGGAACGCGACTGGACCCCGCGCGTAAAGATCTTCGGGGGCAAGGCCGCGCCAAGCTATCACAATGCCAAGCTGATCATCAAACTGGCCAACGACATTGCCCGCCGCGTCAACTCCGACCCTTCCGTCGGGGGACTCCTCAAGGTGGTGTTCGTGCCGAACTATAACGTGACCCTGGCCGAACGCATCATTCCGGCCGCCGATCTTTCGGAACAGATCTCCACCGCGGGCATGGAAGCGTCGGGCACGGGCAACATGAAGTTCGCGCTCAACGGCGCACTCACCATCGGCACGCTCGACGGCGCGAATATCGAGATCAAGGACCGCGTGGGCGATGACAACATCGTGATCTTCGGCCTGACGGCAGACGAAGTGGCCCAGACCCGCGAAAACTATAACCCGCGCGCGGTGATCGAGAGCAGCCGCGAATTGCAGCAGGCCATTTCCGCGATTGCCAGCGGCGTGTTCTCGCCCGACGATCCGCAGCGCTATGCCGGCCTGATGGGCGGGCTTTACGACAGCGACTGGTTCCTGGTGGCGGCCGATTTCGATGCCTATCACGCCGCGCAGCGCGGGGTGGACAAGCGCTGGGAAAACCAGGCCGCCTGGCGCGCCAGCGCGATCCGCAACATCGCCAACGTGGGCTGGTTCTCGTCCGATCGCACGATCGGCGAATATGCCCGCGACATCTGGGGAGTTTGACATCCTGACCATGCACCCCCCGGCAGAGGCGATTGCCGCGCTGCTTGACGGCACCCACGCCGACCCATTTTCATTGCTGGGGGTGCATCCCGGTCCGCAGGGTGCCTTTGCCCGCGCCATCCTGCCGGGCGCCGAGCGCGCCGAAGCCTTTGCCCTGGATGGCACGCCGCTTGGCGTGCTGTCGCGCGTCGATCCGCGCGGCCTGTTCGAAGGGCCGGTGGCCGGCCCGCGCCAGCCGGTGCGCTATGCCTGCCATGCGGGCACGTATACCTGGGACGTGACCGATCCCTATTCGTTCGGGCCGGTGCTGGGGCCGGTCGACGATTTCCTGATCGGCGAAGGCACCCACCATCGCCTGTTCGACAAGCTGGGCGCCCACGTGATCGACCACGAAGGCGCGCGCGGCGTCCACTTTGCCGTCTGGGCGCCCAACGCCCGGCTGGTGAGCGTGGTGGGCGATTTCAACGATTGGGACCCAGCCCGCCATCCCATGCGCCGGCGCACCGACACCGGCATCTGGGAACTGTTCCTGCCCGAAATCGGCGGCGGGCGTGCCTACAAGTATCGCATCGTCGGGCCCGATGGCACGGTGCAGCCTTACAAGGCCGATCCCTTTGCCTTTGCCGCCGAGTTGCGCCCGCATACCGCCTCGATCACGCTGGACGAGCCGCCGCATGAATGGGGCGACGCGGCCCACCGCGCGCATTGGGCTCAGGTCGATCCGCGCCGCCAGCCGATCTCGATCTATGAAGTGCACCCCGGATCCTGGCGCAAGCCGGGCGACGGCCGCGAATTCTTCAGCTGGGACGAACTGGCCGCGCGGCTGATCCCCTATGCCGTGGACATGGGCTTTACCCATATCGAATTCCTGCCGGTTTCAGAGCATCCCTATGATCCAAGCTGGGGCTACCAGACCACCGGGCTCTATGCGCCATCGGCCCGGTTCGGCGACGCGCAGGGCTTTGCCCGCTTCGTCGATGGGGCGCACCGCGCCGGGGTGGGCGTGCTGATCGATTGGGTGCCGGCGCACTTCCCCACCGATGCCCACGGATTGACGCGGTTCGACGGCACCGCGCTCTATGAACATGAAGACCCGCGCCAGGGTTTTCACCCCGATTGGAACACCGCGATCTACAACTTCGGCCGGCGCGAAGTGCGCGATTTCCTGGTCAACAACGCGCTGTTCTGGGCCGAGCGCTATCACGTCGACGGGTTGCGCGTCGATGCGGTCGCCTCGATGCTGTACCGCGACTATTCGCGCAAGAGCGGCGAATGGGTGCCCAATGCGCAAGGCGGGCGCGAGAACTGGGAAGCGGTGGATTTCCTGCGCGCGATGAACCAGGCCGTCTATGGCACCTGCCCCGGCGTGATCACCGTGGCCGAGGAATCGACCAGCTGGCCCGGCGTGACCCAGCCGGCGCTGGACCAGGGGGAGCGCCCATCGAGCCTGGGCTTTGGCTTCAAGTGGAACATGGGGTTCATGAACGACACGCTGCGCTACATGGCGCGCGAACCCGTGCACCGGCGCTATCACCACGACGAAATCACGTTCGGCCTGATGTATGCGTTCACCGAGAACTTCGTGCTGCCGATCAGCCATGACGAAGTGGTGCACGGCAAAGGCAGCCTGCTGGGCAAGATGGCCGGCGACGAATGGCAGAAGTTTGCCAACTTGCGCGCGTATTACGGGCTGATGTGGGGCTATCCCGGCAAGAAGCTGCTGTTCATGGGCCAGGAATTTGCCCAATCGCGCGAATGGAGCGAAGCGCGCGAGCTCGATTGGGACCTGCTGCAACATGCCCCCCACGCCGGCATGCAAGCCTGGGTGCGCGACCTCAACCGCGCCTATGCCGCCCTGCCGGCGCTGCACGCGCGCGATTGCGAGGGCGAAGGCTTTGAATGGCTGGTGGTGGACGATGCGCTGGCCAGCGTGTTTGCCTGGGTGCGCCGCACGCCCGGCCACGCCCCGGTGATCGTGGTGTGCAACATGACCCCGGCATTGCACGACCACTATCGCCTGCCCGCCCCGCAGGATGGGGTGTGGCGCGAAGTGCTCAATTCCGATGCCGCGATCTATGGCGGCAGCGGCCAGGGCAACGCCGGCAAGATCGTGGCGCGCGATGGCGCGGCCTTTGTCATCCTGCCGCCGCTTTCCACGATGATGTTCGAATTGCAGGACCAACCCGAATAATCGGTCAGGAGGAACAATGCGCAAAACCTATGGGCAACCGCTGGCCCGCGATGCCATGGCCTATGTCCTGGCCGGGGGACGCGGCAGCCGGTTGAAGGAGTTGACCGACAACCGCGCCAAGCCGGCGGTCTATTTCGGCGGAGTCAGCCGCATCATCGACTTCGCCCTGTCGAATGCGATCAATTCGGGCATCCGGCGCATTGGCGTGGCCACGCAATACAAGGCGCATTCGCTGATCCGCCACATGAACCGCGCGTGGAACTTCATGCGCCCCGAACGCAACGAAAGCTTCGACATCCTGCCCGCCTCGCAGCGCATTTCCGAACTGCTGTGGTATGAAGGCACGGCCGACGCGGTCTATCAGAACATCGACATCATCCAGGCCCATGCGCCCAAGCACATGGTGATCCTGGCGGGCGACCACATCTACAAGATGGACTACGAATTGATGCTGCAGCAGCACGTCAATTCGGGCGCCGACGTGACGGTGGGCTGCCTGGTGGTGCCCAAGGCCGAGGCAACCGGCTTTGGCGTGATGGGCGTGGACGAAAACAGCGTGATCACCAGCTTCGTCGAAAAGCCGGCCGATCCGCCGACCATTCCCGGCGATCCGGACCATGCCCTGGCCTCGATGGGCATCTATGTGTTCGAGACGCAGTTCCTGTTCGACCAACTGCGCCGCGATGCCGTCACGCCGGGATCGAACCGCGACTTTGGCGGGGATATCATCCCCTACATCGTCAAGCACGGCAAGGCGGTGGCCCACCGCTTTACCGACAGCTGCATCCGCGCGGCCGAGGAGATCGGCGAGTACTGGCGCGACGTGGGCACGCTCGACGCCTATTTCGATGCCAACCTCGACCTGACCGACACGGTGCCCGCGCTCAACATGTACGATCGCGAATGGCCGATCTGGACCGACCAGATCGTGGCCGCCCCGGCCAAGTTCGTGCACGACGAGGATGGCCGGCGCGGCATGGCGATCTGTTCGCTGATCAGCCAGGACTGCATCGTTTCGGGCGCGCTGGCCAAGCGGAGCCTGCTGTTCACCGGCGTGAAGATGGGCTCTTTCTCCAGCGTGGAGGAAGGGGTGATCCTGCCCTATTGCAACATCGGCCGCGGCGCGCAGTTGAAGCGGGTGATCCTGGATTCGGGCGTGCGCATTCCCGAAGGCCTGGTGGTGGGCGAAGATCCCGAACTCGATGCCCGGCGGTTTCGTCGCACCGACAATGGGGTGTGCCTCATCACCAAGGCGATGATCGACAGGCTGGTTTAACGCCATTGTTGCATAACATGCCCTCCCCCTGCTTCCGTCCGCAGGCGGGAGGGGGAGATTGGAATGACTTTGCGCGTTCTTTCCATCGCGTCCGAAGCGGTGCCGCTGATCAAGACCGGGGGGCTGGCCGACGTGGTTGGCGCCCTGCCCGATGCCGTTGCACCCCATGGCGTGGCGATGACCACGATCCTGCCCGGCTATCCAGCCGTGCTGAAAGCCGTCGGCAAAGCCAAGGCGATCCACCAGTGGGACAGCCTGCTGGGTGAACCGGCCAGGTTGCTGGCCGGCAAGCTGGCCGGTAACCTGGGCAGCCACCCTTTGCTGGTGGTGGACAGCCCCAACCTGTTTGCGCGCGAAGGCGGGCCCTACACCGATCTGGCCGGGCGCGACTGGGGGGACAACTGGCGGCGTTTTGCCGCGTTTTCCCGTGCCGCAGCCGACGTGGCGGGCGGCGCGGTGAAAGGCCTGGCGTTCGATGTGGCCCATGCGCACGATTGGCAGGCGGCGATGGCGCCGGCCTATCTGCGCTTTGCCCCGGCCGGCGTGGGCACGGTGCCTTCGATCATGACCATCCACAACATGGCGTTCCAGGGGCACTATGGCTCTGACATCTTTGCCTTGCTGGAACTGCCGTCGTGGGCCTGGGCGATCGACGGGGTGGAATACCACGGCGGCGTGGGATTTTTGAAAGCCGGCCTGGAAAGCGCAAGCGCGATTACCACGGTCAGCCCGACGTATGCCCGCGAGATTCGCGATCCCGCGTTCGGCATGGGGCTGGAAGGGCTGATCGCCGCCAAGGCGGACCGGGTGAGCGGCATCGTCAACGGCATCGATCCGGCGGTGTGGAACCCGGAAACCGATGCCCACCTGCTGCAGACCTATTCCTGGCGCTCCCTATCGCGACGCCAAGCCAACAAGCGCGCGCTGGAGCGGGAATTTCACCTGGACCAGAGCGATGGGCCGCTGTTCGTGTGCATCACGCGGCTGACCTGGCAAAAGGGCATCGACGTTCTGCTTGAAGTCATCGACCATCTCGTTGGGTTGGGCGGGCGGCTGGCACTGCTGGGTTCGGGCGATGCTGCAATGGAAGCGGGCCTGCACGCCGCCGCCGCGCGCCATCCCGGCCGGGTCAGCTTGCGCATCGGCTATGACGAAGCACTCTCGCACCGCATGCAGGGCGGTGGCGACGCGATCCTGGTGCCCAGCCGGTTCGAGCCTTGCGGGCTGACCCAGCTTTACGGCCTGGCCTATGGCTGTGTGCCGGTGGTGGCGCATACCGGGGGCCTGGCCGATACCGTGGTGGACGCCAATCTGGCCGCGATCAACAGCCAGGCCGCGACCGGCGTGGCGTTTCACGGCGTCACCTATCCTTCTTTCGCAGCTGCGATAACGCGCACGATTGCCCTTTACGGGCAACGCGATGTCTGGACGCAGATGCAGCGAACAGGCATGAAGACGGACTTTTCGTGGAAGCGCAGCGGCCAGGCCTATGCTGCGCTCTATCGCCAACTTGCGGGGGCACAATGACGATCACGACTCACCAGACCACGCCCTATGCCGGGCAGAAACCGGGCACATCGGGCCTGCGCAAGAAAGTGCGCGTGTTCCAGCAGGCCAATTATGCCGAGAATTTCATCCAGGCCGTGTTCGACGTGGTGGAGCGCCCGGCCGGCAGCACGCTGGTGATCGGCGGCGACGGGCGTTATCACAACCGCACGGTGATCCAGCAGGCGATCCGCATGGCGGCGGCCAATGGCTATGCCCAGGTGCTGGTGGGCCAGGGCGGCATCCTGTCCACCCCGGCGGCGAGCAACGTGATCCGCCAGTACAAGGCCAGCGGCGGCCTGATCCTTTCGGCCAGCCACAATCCCGGCGGGCCGGACGAGGATTTCGGCATCAAGTACAATATCGCCAATGGCGGCCCTGCGCCGGAAGGCGTGACCGAGGCGATCTATGCCCGCACGCAGACCATCGACCGCTGGCACGCGGTGGACACGGCAGACATCGACCTGGACAGCTGCGGCAGCGTGGACGTGGGCGGGTGCCAGGTTTCGGTGATCGATCCCGTCGCCGACTATGCCGACCTGATGGAAAAGCTGTTCGATTTCGCCGCGATCCGTGCTGCCGCAAGCGATGGCCTGACCATGGCGTTTGACGCGATGCACGCTGTGACCGGGCCTTATGCGGTGGAAATCCTGGAAAAGCGGCTGGGCTTTGGCGCCGGCACGGTGCGCAACGGCGTGCCGCTGGAAGACTTTGGCGGGCACCATCCCGATCCCAACCTGGTGCACGCCAAGGCCCTGTTCGACACGATGTTTGCCCCCGACGCGCCCGATTTCGGTGCGGCATCGGATGGCGACGGGGATCGCAACCTGATCATTGGCAAGGGACGCTTCATCACCCCGTCCGACAGCCTGGCGATGCTGGCGGCCAATGCACACCTGGCGCCCGGCTATGCCCGTGGCTTGGCTGGCATTGCCCGCTCAATGCCCACCAGCGCGGCGGCCGATCGCGTGGCAGAGGCGCTGGGCATCCCTGCGTTCGAGACGCCCACCGGGTGGAAGTTCTTCGGCAACCTGCTCGATGCCGGCAAGGCGACGATCTGCGGCGAGGAAAGCGCGGGCACCGGATCGGACCACGTGCGCGAGAAGGATGGCCTGTGGGCCGTGCTGCTGTGGCTCAACATCCTGGCCGTGCGCAAGATCAGCGTGGACGAACTGGCGCGCGAGCATTGGGCCAAATATGGCCGCAACTATTACGCGCGGCACGACTATGAAGGCCTGCCCACCGAACAGGCCGATGCCCTGATCGCGGCGCTCAAGGCCAAGCTGGACAGCCTGCCGGGCCAGAGCTTTGGCGCGCTCACCGTGGCCACGGCGGACAGCTTCTCCTACCTCGATCCCGTCGATGGCAGCACCAGCGCCAACCAGGGCCTGCGCGTGCTGTTCGAGGGCGGATCGCGCATCGTGTTCCGCCTTTCGGGCACGGGGACCGAAGGCGCAACGTTGCGCGTCTATCTGGAGCGCTATGAACCGGCCGACGGCTATCTCGATCGCGAAACGGGCGACATGCTGGCCGACCTGATCGCGGCGGCCGACGCCGTGGCGGGCATCGTGGCACACACCGGCCGCACCGCGCCCGACGTGATCACCTGATGCGATACGGCGCGCACCCCTGCCCCGGCGGCACCGCCTGGCGGGTGCGCGCTCCCCGTGCCGAGGCGGTGTGGCTTTGCCTGTTCGAAGGCGAAGTCGAAACCCGCCACGCGATGGTGCGCGAAGGCGAGGACTGGACGCTGACGCTGGCGGGCGATCATGGCGGCGCCCGCTATGGTTACCGCGCAAACGGCGAATGGGCGCCAGAACGCGGGCTGTGGTTTGATCCGGCCAAGCTGCTGGTCGATCCTTATGCGGTGGAACTGGACCGGCGCTTTTCCTATGAGCCCGCGCTGTCTGCCTTCGCCACGGACACGGCGGCACTGGTGCCCAAGGCCGTGGTGCCCGGCGATCTGCCCACGGTGCCCCCCGCCCCGCCGCTCTTCGCGCCGGGCGGACTGATCTATGAAGTCAACGTGCGCGCCTTCACCATGCTGCATCCGCACGTGCCGCAGCATTTGCGCGGCACGGTAGCGGCCCTGGCGCATCCGGCGGTGGTGGCCCACCTCAGGAAGCTGCGCGTAAACGCGGTCGAACTGATGCCGATCGTCGCCTGGATCGAGGAGCGGCACCTGCCCCCGCTGGGCCTGACCAATGCCTGGGGCTATAACCCGGTGGGCTTCATGGCGCTCGATCCTGGCCTCTGCCCCGGTGGCCTGGCCGAATTGCGCGAAACGGTGGCCGCCTTGCGCGCAGCGGGTATCGGCACGATCCTGGACCTGGTGTTCAACCACACCGGCGAAAGCGATCTGGCCGGCCCGGTCGTGGGCCTGCGCGGGCTGGACAACCAGGCCTATGCCCACGATCCGGCGGGCCAACTCATCAACGATACCGGCTGTGGCAACACGCTGGACTTTGCCAATCCGCATGTGCGCCGCCTGACGCTGGATGCCCTGCGCCATTTCGTTGCCCATGCCGGCGTGGATGGCTTCCGCTTCGACCTGGCGCCGATCCTGGCGCGCGGGCCGGGCTTTGCCGCCGATGCACCGATCTTTGCCGAGATCGCAGCCGACCCGCTGCTGGCTGACCGCGTGTTGATTGCCGAACCCTGGGACATCGGGCCCGATGGCTATCAACTGGGGCGGTTTCCGGCCAACTGGCTGGAATGGAACGACCGCTTTCGCGACGATGCGCGGCGGTTCTGGCGCGGCGATGGCGCGCTGAGCGAGCTCGCCACGCGGCTGGCCGGATCGGCCGACGTGTTTGGCCCGTGCGATGCAACGCCCTGCCGCAGCGTGAATTTCCTGGCGGCGCACGATGGCTTTACCCTGGCCGATTGTGTGGCCTTTGCCCGCAAGCACAACCACGCCAATGGCGAGGACAACCGCGACGGGCATGACGACAATTTCTCGTGGAACAACGGCGTTGAAGGGCCGAGCGACGATCCGGCCGTGCTGGCGCGGCGCCAGGCGGCCTTGCGCGCATTGCTGGGCACGCTGTTTGCCTCAACCGGCACGATCATGCTGACCGCAGGCGATGAATTCGGCCGTAGCCAGCAGGGCAACAACAACGCCTATGCCCAGGACAACGGGTTGACCTGGATCGACTGGCAGGGGCGCGACCACGATCTTGAGAACTTTGTCGCGCAGCTGGCTGCAAAGCGCGCGGGCGGCGACATGGCACGGTTTCCGGAAGACGGGCAATGGCTGGCGCTAGATGGCGCGCCGATGGATAGCGCGCGGTGGGAAGACCCAGTGACGCCGGGCATGGCATGGCACGATCCCGCCGGTATCAGGCCTGGTTTTCGGGTGAGCCGCTCCGACGGTGTCGTGCTGGGCTGACGGGCCCTTCGACCTTGCTCAGGACAGGCCCTTCGACAGGCTCAGGGCGAACGGGGTTACAGGAATTCCAGAAGGCCCCGTTCAGCCTGAGCTTGTCGAAGCCCCTACGCAGCCGCAGCCTCAAGCCCCCAGCCGCCGCAAGGCCGGATCGATATAGCGGCGCGGCGCCGGGACATAGTTGGCCTGGCCATCATCAAGCGACAGCGGCCGTGGCAGCAGGCGGTTGAGCAGCAGGCGGCCGAACGCCCATTCACCCAGGCCCGATTGCGCATTGATGTGGCCGGCCGCGCCCGCATCGGCAAAGCGCGCGCCCCAGCGCTGCGCCAGGCGCCGGGTGGCGCCGAACGCGGCATAGCGATCGTCACGGCTGGCCACGACGATGGCGGGGAACGGCAGATCGGCATCGGGCACCGGGGCAAAGCGGGTGAGGCGGCGGTCCTTGACCCCGTCTTCCACGTCGGGCGGGGCAACCAGCAGCGCGCCGATCACCGGCATGGCCGGCGCATGGGCGCGCGAGGCATTGGCGAGCCGTTCGTATTCCGCCCACCACGCCACGGCAAGGCAACCGAGGCTGTGCGCCACCAGGACCACCGGGCGACCGGTGCCCTCATGGGCGCGCTGGATCGCCAGAGCGAGCTTGTTGACCCAGGTGTTGCGGTGCGGATCGTTCCACAGCCCCAGGTCTACCCGGTGGCAATCAGGAAGTGTCTGTTCCCAAAGGGTTTGCCAGTGATCCGGGCCGGAGTTGTCCAGCCCCGGCACGGTCAGGATGATCGGATCGGCATTGCGCGCGAAGGAATGTTCATGGGCCATACAAGTTCTCCCACCAAGGAAGCGGCCGGTCGACTCGGTCTACGTCCCGACATGAACAAGAGATAACTCAATCTTTGTGATAGACAATAGGCCGGCGATGAAACGACAGCCGTTTGCGCCCGGTGGGAAGGCGCTGGAACACCGTTGCATTTTGCCGCCAATTGCGACAGGCCCGAACCGGTGCAAGCTGGCGGGGGCCGGCGCAAGGGGGGCCTTGGCGCCCTGAAGCTTGCGGGCGTTGGGTTGAAGCGCCAGCAGGCTTTGGGTTCTTCGTTGTCATGCGATTTATGGACAAAAACCGGTGCCCACTTTTTGTCATCGCACTCTAAAGGGATCACGGACGTTTCCGGCATGACTGCACCAGCCAACCAAGACGCCCCGCGCAAGCGACTGCTGGCCTCGATCCACGACGTGAGCCCGCGTTTCGAGTGCGAAGTGGACGCGCTGGCCGAACGGCTGTCGGGCCATCTGGGCACCGGCCGCTTTGCCATGCTGGTGATCCCCGATCATTGGCGCGGCGCGCCGCTGGCTGGCAACGCCGCGTTCCAGGCGCGGCTACGCCAATGGGCCGACATGGGCATCGAGATGTTCCTGCACGGCTGGTGCCACAAGGACGAAACGCCCGCAGATCAGGGTCTTGCCGGCTTCAAGGGCAAGCACATGACCGCGGGCGAAGGCGAGTTCCTCAACCTGCCGCATGACCAGGCGCTGGCCCGCATGCGCGAGGGCAAGGCGCTGGTCGAAGATATCCTGGGCCGCCCGGTAACCGGCTTTATCGCGCCGGCCTGGCTCTATGGCCCCGGCGCCCACCAGGCGATGGGCGACGTGGGCTTTGCCTTGGCCGAAGACCACATGAAAGTGTGGCGGCCGCAGACCGGCGAAGTGCTGGCCAAGGGCCCGGTGATCACCTGGGCCAGCCGCAGCAAGGCCCGCATCCGTTCCTCGCTGTGGTTTTCCGCATTGGCCCGCCAGGCCCTGCCCGCCACCCGCACGGTGCGCGTGGCGGTGCACCCCGGCGATACCACCGTGCCCGCGCTGCTGCGCTCGATCGACAAGACGCTGGCGCGCTTTGCCAAGAGCCACGCGCCCGCCCGCTATGCCAGCCTGACCGGCCCGGCGAGCCTGTTTTGACTGCAACCGCGCCAAGACCCTTGCGCGTTCTGACCTTCCTGCACAGCTTCGAGCCGGGCGGGGTGGAGCGCGTGGCGCTGCGCCTGCATCGCGCGTGGCTGGCGCAGGGGATCGACGCGCGGCTGGTGCTGGGGCGCACCCAAGGCGCGATGCGTGGCGAATGGCCCGGGCTTGAAGCCGAGGTGTTCGACAGCCACGGCGTGCCCACGGCGGCGTGGGAAACGCTGTGGATGATGCTGCGTCTGCCAGGTGCGATCCGCCGCCACCGTCCCGACGTGCTGTTTTGCGCCGGCAATTCCTATACCGTGGTGGCCGTGGTCATGCGCCTCGTGCTGGGCAAGCGTTGCCCGCCGATCCTGGCCAAGATCAGCAACGACCTGACGCGGGCAGACCTGCCCGCCCCCGCGCGCCCGTTCTATCGCCTGTGGCTGTGCATCCAGGGCCGCATGCTCCACCGCGTGGTGGGCATGGCGCAGCCGATGCGCGCCGAATTGCAGGACCTGATGGGCGTGCCGGCCGATCGCGTGGCGATCATCGACGATCCCGCGCTGGATGAAGCCCAGATCGCCCATCTCGAAACCCTGCCGCGTCCGCCTCGCCCGGCCGCAGCGGGCCGCCGCTTCCTGGCGATCGGCCGGCTGGCCGCGCAAAAGAACTTCCCCCTGCTGCTGCGCGCCTTTGCCAGGATCGCGCGGCCAACGGACCGGCTCACCATCCTGGGCGAAGGGGGCGCACGCAAGACGCTGCAAACCCTGGCGCGCAGCCTGGACGTGGCCGACCGGGTGGACATGCCCGGCCACGTGAATCCGGTTTCCGACGCTTTGCTGGCCGCCGATGCGCTGGTCATGTCATCCGATTATGAAGGCGTGCCCGCCGTGGTGCCCGAAGCGCTGGCCGCCGGCCTGCCCGTGGTTTCCACCGATTGCAGCGTGAGCATGGCAGACCTGCTGGGTCATGGCCGCTTTGGCCTGCTGGTGCCGGTGCGCGACGAGGCCGCGCTGGCCGCCGCGATGGACGGTATCGCTGCCTTGCCCTTCGATTCGGCCGCGGCGCGTACCCAGGCACGCCGTTTTACCGTAGAAATTGCCGCCCAAAGCTATGTCGTTGAAATGCAGCGACTGGCCCATGGCTGACCACCCGCTGCCCGGCACGGACGAACCCGCCGCTTGGGCCATCCTGCATAAAGCGGATGGCGCGGCGGCTTCGTTCGCGGTAACGCCGCGCCCGGGCCTGAACGAGACACAATGACGACACCCGCGATTCCCGAGACCGCTCCCCAAGCCAGCGGCCTGCGCAGATGGAGCGCCTATCTTGGCCCCGCCGTGTCGGTGGCCATCCTGGGCGCCGTGCTGTGGCAGCTGCGCCAGCTCAACTGGCTGATGGTGGTGTCGATCATCCCGCGCTCGCCGCTGATCTGGCTGGTGCTGGCCGCAAGCTATTTCGCCGGGCCGGTGGCCGACTGGGTGATTTTCCGCAAGCTGTGGGGCATTCCCTTTTCGGGGCTGGCGCCGTTGCTGAAGAAGCTGGTCGGCAACGAACTGCTGCTCGGCTATGTCGGTGAAGTCTATTTCTACGACTGGGCGCGCCGCCATGTGAAAATGGAAGGTTCGCCTTTCGGCGCGGTCAAGGACGTGGCGATCCTTTCGGCACTGGCCGGCAACATCATCACCATCGGCATGATGGGCATCACCTGGTATGTCAGCGGGCGGGTCGATTTCGGCCAGAACACCTGGCTGATCGTCTCGGCCATCGGCTTTGCCCTCGCCACGTCGCTGGTCATCACCTTCCTGCGCAAGGGCATTTTCAGCCTCTCGGGGCCGGACCTGTGGTTCGTGTTCGTGGTGCACTGCCTGCGCATCGCCGCCGGCATGGGCTTTACCGCCCTGTCATGGCACCTGATCCTGCCCGAGGTTTCGATCGGCACCTGGATACTCTTTTCCACCATCCGCCTTCTGGTGGCACGCCTTCCCTTCATCCCCAACAAGGATATCGCGTTTGCCGGCATCACGCCGCTGATCGTGGGCAAGGGAGTTCAGACTGATGTCATGATCGCGATGATATCGATGCTGATCGTTGCCACACACGTGATCCTGTTCATCGGCCTGATGTTGCTGGATCTCGTGCAGAAGGAGAAGAATGCGTGAACAAGCTGGCTGTTCTGGCCCCAACTGCCTTGCTAGGTGCATCATTGCTTCCCGCCGCCCTGCTGCTGGGCGGGGCTGGCCCGCTGCCGCCCTCCACGCCCGACCTGGGCAAGGCCGAAGGACAGTGCCGCCCGGGCGAACATGGTCCCTCGTTCATGGTCGATATCCTGGGGCTGAAAGACCATACCGGCAAGCTCAAGCTGGAAGTCTATCCCGCCAACGACACCGATTTCCTGGCCGACGACAATGTGCTGGTGGGCGCGGGCAAGACGTTCCGCCGCGTCGAAGTGCCAACGCCGGCGGAACCGACGCCACGCCTGTGCGTGCGCCTGCCCGGCCCGGGCCAATACACCGTCTCGGTGCTGCATGACCGCGACAACAACCGCAAGTTCAACTGGCAGCGCGACGGCATCGGTTTTTCCGGCAACCCACGGCTGGGCTGGTCCAAGCCCAAGGCTGCCAGCGCCACCGTTTCGGCCGGAAATGGCCCGACCACGTTGCGGATCGTGATGAATTACCGTAACGGGTTGATGTCTGTGGGGCCACTCAAGGGCGCGCGATGAAGCTTGTCGATGTTTGCGCATTCTATGCCCCCAAGGGCGGCGGGGTGCGCACCTATGTCGATCGCAAGCTCAAGGCCGGGGCCGCGCTGGGGCATGATGTCACCGTCATTGCCCCTGGCCAGCACGACCACGTGGAGGAACGCGGGCCGAACGCGCGCATCCGCTGGTTGAAAAGCCAGCTGTTCCCGCTCGATTTCAACTACCGCTGGTTCTCCGATATTCCCGCGCTCTATGCCGCGCTGGACGAGGAAGCGCCCGATTTCGTGGAGGCATCTTCGCCCTGGCGCAGCGCCAGCGTGATTGCCGAATGGCCCGGGCATGCCCCGCGCGCGCTGATCATGCATGCCGATCCGCTGTCGGCCTATGCCTATCGCTGGTTCGACGGCGTGGCCACGCGCCCCACGATCGACAAGGCGTTCGAACGCTATTGGCGGCACTTGCGCCGGCTCGACGAGCGCTATGACATGATCGTAAGCGCCAGTGCCAGCCTGTCGGAACGGTTGACCGGCGGCGGCCTAGCCCATGTGGTGACCAACCCGATGGGCGTGGATCCCGGCGTGTTTTCACCCACGTTCCGCGACCTTGCCCTGCGCAAGGGCATGCTGGAGCTGTGTGAGTTGCCCGAGGATGCCACGTTGCTGCTGGGCGTGGGGCGCTTTGCCCCGGAAAAGCGCTGGCCGATGCTGGTCGACGCGGTGACTGCCGCCGGCAGCCGCCGTCCGGTGGGGCTGGTGCTGGCCGGCCAGGGGCGCGAACGCAAGGCGATCGAGCGGCGCATCGGCGGCAACCCGCATATCC
Source organism: Novosphingobium rhizosphaerae (assembly GCF_050920675.1). Lineage (NCBI taxonomy): Bacteria > Pseudomonadati > Pseudomonadota > Alphaproteobacteria > Sphingomonadales > Sphingomonadaceae > Novosphingobium > Novosphingobium rhizosphaerae. The sequence goes on along the minus strand of NZ_CP137861.1, from coordinate 2,285,582 downwards.
GCGTGCTCGCCCCGATCACCAAGCGCCACGAACTGGCCCGCGTGATGGCCAGCACCGATGCGCTGCTGCATGGCTGCGAGGCCGAAACGTTCTGCATGGTGGCCGCAGAAGCGCGCGCCAGCGGCCTGCCGCTGATCGCACCCGACCAGGGCGGCGCCAGCGACCAGGCCCGCGCCTCGGGCGGGTGGATCTATGAATCCGCCAACGCTGCCGCCGCGACCGAAGCGGTGGCGCAATACTGCCTGGCCCGCGAGAGCGGCCTGGACGGCCCGCGCGCCGACCTGCCCCCGCCACGCACGATGGACGATCATTTCCGCGAGCTTTTCGCCAGCTATGAAGCGGTGCTGGCCGGGGCGCGCCAGGCGGCTTGACTGCCAAAGTTGCTTCAGATTTCCACCACCCCCAACCCCCTCCTCTTCAGAGTAGGGGGTCGGGGGATGGTGCGAAGTCTGTCGCAAGCCGCAAAGAAAAAGGGCGGCGAGTTTCCCCGCCGCCCCATTTCATATCAAGCGCTTGTGCGATCAGAAGTTGATCGTGGCATCCAGGCCATAAGTGCGCGGCGCGTTGAAGTTGCCGTAGTCACCCAGCACGTTGTTGATGCTGCCGGTCGACGAAGTCGAGAAGCCCGGGATCGAGTTCGACGGATCGCGACGATAGACATAGGCGGTGTTGAACAGGTTGCGGCCCCACAGGCCCACGGTCAGCTTCTGGCCGGTGCCCGAAACCGGGATGTCAGCCAGCGAGAGACGCCCGTTGAACACCAGGCTGGAGTCGTTCTTGGTGGCATACTGGTCGAAGGTCTGCGTGGCCTGCGAATAGTTGCCATCGATGTGGGCGCGCAGGCGCGTGCCGTTGACGCCGAGCGGCAGTTCGTAATCAACCGAACCGCTGGCGGCATTGCGCGGGGTGTAGACGATATAGACGTTCTGCGTGATGCCGGTGAACGGGTTCGTCACGGTGGGCATCTTGGTATAGGTGTAGGCATAGGACGCGGTCAGCGTCAGGCCGTCCACCGGCTTAACCGTCAGGTCGGCCTCGATGCCGCGGATCTTGGTGATGCCGGGCACGTTGACCGTTTCCAGGACGTTCACGTTGGAGCTGCCCGAGACATAGATGGCGTTGAAGTCCACCTGGCTGTTCTTGCGGTCCATGATGTAGCCGGCGATGTTGAACCGGGCGCGGTGATCCCAGAAGTCGGACTTGAGGCCCAGTTCGTAGGACGTCACCGTTTCCGGATCGAAGCCACGGTACGTGGGCGAGCGCGACGAGGCACCGCCGGCGCGATAGCCGGTGGCATACTTGGCATAGACGTGCAGATCGTTGTTCACGTCATAGGCGAGCGTCGCCATCGGGTTGAACTTGTTCCAGGCCTTGTCCAGCGTGGCGCCGTTGGCGGCGTTGCGGAACGTGACCAGGGTGCCGGTCTTCTTGTCGTGGGTGTAGCGCCCGCCGACCGTCAGGTGCAGCGCGTCGGTGGGGTTGATCGTGGCCTGGGCATAGCCGGCCAGGCTCTTGGAGTTGGCCACCGAGGCACGGTCGATCGACGCGAAAGGATTGAGCAGCGCGGCGGTGTTGATCGTGTAGCCGGTCACATTGCCGTTGGCGTCCGTGGTCCAGATGTTGGAGTTCGGCGTCGCGGCGTTATCCGAAACGTGTTCGTTGAAATAGAACACGCCGGCCACGTAATCGACGATGCCCACGGTGCCGACAGCCTGGACTTCCTGGCTGAACTGGTGCTGCCACAGGTTGGCCAGCGAATAGCGGCTGAACACGCCATTGGCCGAATAGACCGGCACGCGGTGCGCACCGCCCGAGTTGTCCCACTGCTCGCTGGTCACGCCGCGCCATGCGGTGATCGAGCGCAGTTCGAGTTCGGGCGAAACCTTCCACTTGAGCGTGTTGGTGAAGCCGTGGGTGCGATCGACGCTGGGCTGCTGCGGCACGCCGATGTCGGCCACCTTCATGCGCGTGGTGCCGTTGACGACGACCTGGCTGGGCAGCGACTTGACCGTGCCCGACAGCGTGGTGAAGTTGGTGCCGGGCGTGTTGCAGGCGGCGGTAACGGCGCCGGCGACGCAGTTGTTGGGGTTGTAGTTCAGCAGCTGGCTGTAGAACGGCGAGTTGCTGTCCCAACCGTTGTCATAGCTGAAATCGTTGGTGATGCTGGTGCTGGGCTTCCAGCGCACGGCGATGCGGCCGCCGCGACGGTCGAAATAGTTCCAGCCGGTCTGGCCCGCCATCGGGTTCTTGGTCGTGGCGCCCTGGTACTGGGCAACGCCGTCGAGCTTAACCGAGAAGTTGTGGTATTCGGGCAGGTCGAGGTGGATTTCACCGTTGTACGAGCCATAGTTGCCGAAGCCACCCGAAACACGGCCGCCGAACTCGCCCGAGGGTGCCTTGGACACCAGGCTGAGCGCGCCGCCTTCGGTGTTGCGGCCGAACAGGGTGCCCTGCGGGCCCTTGAGCACTTCGACGCGTTCCATGTCGAACAGCGCGGCGTTGAGGCCATGCTGGCGACCCATGTAGACGCCGTCGATGTAGACGCCCACGCCCTGTTCGCGCGCCGGCTGGTTGGCATCGAGCGGCACGATGCCGCGAATGCCGATGGTCAGCGCGGTCTGGCGCGCTTCGAACGTCACGACGCGCAAGCTCGGCACCGCGCCATCGGCGAGGTCGAGCAGGCTCTGGATGTGGCGATCCTTGATCGTATCGGCAGTGACGACGTTGATCGAGATCGGGGTCTTCTGAAGGTTGGTTTCACGCTTGGTCGCGGTCACGACGATTTCGGTCAGACCCTTCTCGCCCGACGAAGCATCGCTGGCTGGCGCTTCTGCAGCAGCATCGGCAGCCGGAGCATTTTCGGCCGCGAAAGCCGGCATGGCGTTCAGCGCAAGCGCGCCCGCCCCGGCCAGCAGGCCGGCACGAACAGTGTTCTTCAACATCGGATTTCCCTCACTGGTGAGGCTGACAGCCCCTTCGCGCCTCCCCCTAGGTCGGCATGGCTGCACTTTTGTGACGCAGATATGTCAGTCATTGTCACATTTGACCGAAACCTGACATTGATCGCGGCATTTTTGGCGGATTTCCGCGCTTTCGTGCGCTTTGCCACAAAGCGTTGCTCATAAAAAAAGCGCCCCGCTTCGCCATGCGAAGCGGGGCACAAGAGGCCGAATCGCGCCGCCGGGGCGGCCCGAGGCGGGTGGATCAGAAGCCGGCCTTGAGCGTCACGAAGACCTGGCGCGGCGCACCGGCCAGCAGGGTCTGGGCATCGCCCGAGAAGCCGAAGCCATTCGAACCGATCGTGGCGACATAGCGCTTGTTGAGCAGGTTGTTGCCATTGACCTGCAGTTCCAGCGGCGTGCGCTGGCCCACGTCGAGGCGGTAGCCGATGGTGCCATCGACCAAGGCCCGGCCGGGCACCGACTGGTCATTGAGGTAGGTGAAATAGCGCTTGGACATGTAGTTGACCGCCACGCGCCCGAAGAAGGTGCTGCTGTCATACGAGATTTCGCCACGCGCCAGGTGCTTGGGCGTGTCCACCACGGTCTTGCCGGCGGTCAGCTTGGTGCCCGAGGTGGTCACCACGTTGTCGCGGTAGGTGGAGTTGTTGTAGCTGTAGGACGCGAACAGCGCGAAGCCATAGGGCAGCTTGTAGTTCGCCACCGCTTCCAGGCCATAGGAGCGCACGTTGCCCACGTTCTGCACCACGTTGGCCGCGCCGACGATGCCGAGCGAGGTGGGAATGGTGAGCAGGCGGTTGCGGAAATTGACAAGGTAGCCACCGAGCACGGCGTTGAACGGACCCTGGTTGATGCGCAGGCCGCCTTCGTAGGTATCGGATTCCTCGGGCTTGAGATTGGCCTTGATCGCTCCGAACGCCGCCTGCGTGGTGGAGAACGGGCTGGAGGTGGCATCCGCGGTAAACGCGCGGGTCACCTGGGTGAAGCCGGCGAAGAGTTCGGCGCCGCCGCCCAGCTTGTAGGTGAGGCCGGCATGCGGCTGGAACCAGTCGCGCGCCTTGAGGCTGCCGGTCGCCAGCGTGCTCTGCGCAGCGAGCTTGGACGCCTTGTTTTCCACGTCGAAGCCCTTCCAGCCCAGGTTGAGCTTGAGCGCGCCGAGATCGACATCGTCCATGACGTAATACTGATACGTCTTGGTGTTATAGGCCATCGCCCACTGCGTGTAGAACGGGTTGGTCAGGAAGTGGTGGAAATCGATCCCCGCGACCGTGCGGCTGGTCAAGCCATAGAAGCGCCGCGCCTGCTGGAAATCGTTGTTTTCGACCCAGCCGCCCACGGTGATCTTGTTCTTGCCCAGATCGGCCGACACATCGCCGAACACGCCTTCGCGCTTGATGTCGTATTCGGTGGTGCGCACCGACATCGGCACGCCGCTGGGGCTGGCGACATAAGGCGTGCCCCACAGGCCCTGGCCACGGTTGTGGTGGTAGTAGGTCTTGATGTTGAAGGTGATCTTGTCGTTGAGCGGGCCGCTGGCGCCGAACGCATAGACCCAGTCGCGGCGCAGGCCGGCGGCATCGTAATAGGCATCGTCGGCAGAGGTGATCTTGCCCGGATAGGTCGTGCCGGCCGAGGGATTGGTCGGCGTCACGCCGGTGTAGCCGGTGTTGGCGCCGACATCGGCAACCTTGACGGCCAGGGCATACTGGTGCGGACCGAAGTTGTCCCAGTCATACCCAAGGCGCCCGATCATTTCGAGCGACATGTCCTGGTAGTCCTGCTCGACGCGGTCGGAATAGCTGTACCAGCCTTCCAGGTTGACGCTGCCTGCCGGCGCAATGAACTTGACGTTGGTCATCAGCGTGCGCTGCTGGCCATCGCCCTTCCACTTGTTGCCATCCTGGTATTGCAGCGAGGCAAAGCCGCGCACGCCATCGGGCGTGCCGACGGCCACGCGACCAAAGCCGCGCCAGGTCTGCGCCGAGCCATAGGAACCGCTGGCATCAAGCGCGACATGGTGATCGCGCAGCAGTTCGGCCGGGTCGATCGACTTGAATTCCAGCGTGCCGCCCAGGTTGCTGGTGGACTGGGTATCGATCGCGCCCGAACCCTGGCTGACCGCGGTGACGCCGATGTTTTCGGGGCTGATCGCGCGGCTGACATGTAGGCCGTTGTTGTTGCCATAGCTCATGTTGCCCAGCGGAATGCCGTCGAGCGTGAAGCCGAGCTGGTTCTGGTTGAAGCCACGAATGGTCACGCGCGTGGACCATTCATAGTTGCCGAACGCGTCGGCCGACTGGAAATTGACGCTGGGCAGCTTTTCGATCGCCTTCAGGGGGCTGGTGCCCGACGCCAGGACGGCCAGGTCGGCCGTCTTGATTTCCTGGGTCTGGCGGGTCTGGCCGGTGCCGAGAACGATGATGGCCGGGCCGCTTTCGCCAGCCACGTCGGGAGCGGCGGCATCGGGCGCAGCGGCCGCATCAGCCGGCGCGGCGGCCAGGGCGGGATGGGCAAGGAGCACGGCGCAGCCGGCAAGCAGGGCAGAAACGCGACGCATGGAAATCCCTCATGGCTATGCTCCCGTGCAATCGGGAGACGTGCGTCGCGGCGCCTAGCCCCCTGCCGTTTCAGATTGATGCCGTTTCGATGACAGTTTGGCTTCAATCCCGGGATTTCAGCGTCATCGATCCGTCATGGAACGCCGCAGCATGGGAACGGCATTCGCCCGAAAGCAGGCGGTCGAGCAGCCAGGCGCGCGCCGGGCCGGCCGGGCTGTCGCGCCGCCACTGGGCATGGATGGGATAAGTGATGGTGGGCGATTCCGCCATGGCGAGGTGCACCAGCCGCCCGCTCGCCAGGTCATCGGCCACGACATGACGCGGCATGTTGCCCCAGCCGATGCCCTGGCGCAGCAAGGCATGCTTGGCCCCAGATCGCCCAGCCGCCACGTGCGCGCGGCCAAGACCGAGAAGTCACGCCCCTGGGTGAGCGAAGAGCGATCGGTCAGCACGAGTTGCAGGTATTGCCGGCCGAGCCCCGGCGTGACTTGCGCCATGCCCGCCAGCGGATGGCCGGGCGCGGCCACCGGCACCAGTTCTACAGCGCCAATCGCCATGCGATCGAGCGCGGGATGGTCCACCAGCACCGCGCCGGTGATCGCCAGTTCGGCCTGCCCATCCAGCAACTGGGCCGCCACCGCGCCCAGCGCCTCGACATGCAGGCGCAGGTCCACGGTGGGAAAGGCGAGCAGGAAATCCTCGAGCAGGCGGGCCAGGCTCTGGGTCGGGAACATCACGTCCACCACCACGGTCAATTCCGCCTCAAGACCCTGGTTGTGCCCCCGCACGCGGGCCATCAGCGCGTCGACATCGTCGGCCACAGCGCGGGCACTTGCCAGAACCGCGCGCCCGGCCTCGGTCAACTGCGGCTTGCGCGAGCCTTCGCGGTCGAACAGCGCCACGCCCAGCTGCGCTTCGAGGTTGGCAATGCCATAGCTGACCACCGAAATCGCCCGCCCCAGCCTTCGGGCTGCCCCGTTGAATGTGCCTTCGTCAACCACCGCGAGGAAAATGCGAATCTGGTCGATGCTGGGCTGCCCCACATCCATGCCATGCCACTCCGTTCAACAGACTTGAACATTCTTATCCGAACTATAGGGATTTTCGAAATGCGCAAAAGCCTTCAGACCGCGCGCCGACGTGATTCCCAAACGAGGATTCGATCCCATGACCACCCGTACTGCCGATCCCCGCGTGTTGCCCCTGATCGTCGACCGCTGGTCGCCACGCGCTTTTGACGGCACGGCCGTGCCGGCCCAGGACCTGGCCGTTATTTTCGAAGCAGCGGGCCTGGCCCCTTCGGCGTTCAACTATCAGCCGTGGCGCTTCCTCTATGCCGTGCCGGGCGACGCCAACTGGGCCGCGTTCCTCGACATCCTCATTCCGTTCAACCAGGGCTGGGCCAAGGATGCCGGCGCGCTGGTGTTCATCGTGTCGGACGAATCGATGCGCAAGGACGATGGCACTGCCAATCCCAACCACAGCCACAGCTTTGACGCCGGCGCTGCCTGGGCGCTGCTGGCCCTGCAGGCCACTGCCCTGGGCTATCACACCCATGGCATGACCGGCGTTGATTTTGCCAAGGCGCGCGACGTGCTGGGCGTGCCCGAAGGCTGGCGCGTGGAAGCGGCCGTGGTCATCGGTCGCCAGGACAGCCCGGAAAAGCTGCCCGACTTCCTCAAGGAACGCGAAGCCCCGAGCGGCCGCAAGCCGGTGGCCGAAGTGGCCGTGGCAGGCACTTTCGGCGATCTGCCCGCCTGATACGATAGATGGAATTCGGTTCCCGCGCTGCACAACGGCCAGTGGCATGTGATGCACATCTCGTCGCATTGCCCCGCCCCCGGCCTTGGCAGCAGCGGGAACCAACGCCAGTTTGAGACCCATAGCATAACGCATTACTTGTTTCGGGGTCTCGCAATCATGACATTTGGCAGGCGCCAGTTCCTTGGCGCGATTGCCGGATCGGCGGCCTCGGCGCTGTTTCCGCGCGCGGCGGCAGAAGCGATTGCGCCCATCCAGGGTTCGAACGGTGCCTGGGCACCGGGCCTCGGTCCTGGCGCAGCCACGCTTCCTCCGCCCTCCTCCGTGGCCGACAGCCCGACCTTGCTGACCCGTGCTCTTGGCGCACTGCGCGATCATGGCAACCATGTGGCTGCCCGCGACGTGATCGGCATCGTCGATTTTTCCGCCCCCTCGCGCGAGGCGCGGATGCAGCTGGTGGATGTGGCCAGCGGCCGCGTGCTCTCGTCGCATCTGGTCGCCCATGGCAAGGGATCGGACCCGTCCAACAAGGGCTGGGTCGAGCGCCTGTCCAACGATTACGGCTCGGAAGCGTCGTGCAGCGGCAGCTTCCTGACCGGCGACACCTATTACGGCCGCCATGGTCGCTCGCGCCGGCTGATCGGGCTGGACCCGGAAAACAACCTGGCCCAGGTGCGCGGCATCGTGATCCACGCAGCCAGCTATGTCGGCCCCGACATTGCCAGCATGCAGGGCCGGGTCGGCCGCAGCCAGGGTTGCTTTGCCGTTTCAAGCAGCGATATCGATCATGTGCTGGGCCTGCTGGGGCCAGGCCGCCTGCTTTACGCCGCGCGGTAACGCCAGTGCGGCGCGCCGGGGCAGCCGTGACGCTGCCTTGCCGCCGCACCGCCCGCCACGGCCCTGGCATCAAGCCACCGGCCCGGCCAACCCCTTGAAACGCCCCGCCGCGCCAGCGGTTCCCGCAGCGGCCCGAAAGGGTTTTTGCGCGCGTTAATGCTTGCCTTCCCTGCCGATCTGTGATCCCGACGGGACTATCTCCCGTGGGTTGCCGGTACTTGTCTCAAAGTGTCGCAGGGCTTGTGCAAACAGGCTTTCGCGCCACGCCAAACAGCAAGCTGTGCTAGGCCGCCTTCGAATCACACAAGTCGGTGAAAGAATGTTGCACAGTCATCCGGTTGCCTCCTCCTTCCGGTTCTCCCAGCTTTACCGGGCCAGGGCCATGGCGCCCCTGGCACTGGCCACACTCTCGCTCGCCGCGCTTTCGCTGGGGGGCTGTGGCAGCAAGCAGGACGGCCCACCCCCGCAGGACGCGGTCGTCGGCTATATCGTGGCAACGCCCACGGCGGTTCCGGTGAGCACCGAGCTTTCCGGCCGCACCGTGGCGAGCCAGATCGCCGAAGTGCGCCCGCAGGTAACCGGCATCATCATGGATCGCCTGTTTACCGAAGGCAGCATGGTGCGCGCCGGCCAGCCACTCTACCAGATCGACGCGCGCAGCTATGCCGCCACGGCGAACCAGGCAGCGGGCAACCTGGCGGCGACGCGCGCCACGGTGGAATCGCTGCGGCTCAAGGCCGAACGCTATAAAGTGCTGGCCGACCAGGGCGGCATTTCCCGCCAGGATGCGGCCGACGCCCTTGCCAGCTACAACCAGGCGCGCGGCCAGGTCATGGCTTATGAAGGCGCACTGCAGGCGGCCCGGGTCAGCCTGGGCTTCACCCGCATCCTTGCCCCGATCAGCGGGCGCATCGGCGTTTCGAGCGTGACCAAGGGCGCGCTCGTCACGTCCAGCCAGACCGATGCGCTGGCCAAGATCCAGAAGCTGGACCCGATGTGGGTGAACATCCAGCAATCGAGCAATGATTACATGGCGCTGCGCCGCGCACTGCAATCGGGCAAGCTGTCGGCCGATGGCTCGGCCCCGGTCAAGGTGATCCTGGCCGATGGCACGGAATGGCCGGTCGAAGGCCGCCTCAACTTTGCCGACGTGGACGTGAACAGCGAAACCGGCACGGTGATCCTGCGCGTGACCGTGCCCAATCCCAAGGGCGACCTGCTGCCCGGCCTGTTCGTGAAAGCGCAGCTGGTGCAAGGCATCGTGCCCAATGGCATCCTGGTGCCCCAGGCCGCCGTGAGCCGCACTCCGCGCGGCACGGCCACGGTGCTGGTGGTCAATGCCAAGGGCGAAGCGGAAACACGCGACGTGACCGCCGAAACCCCGGTGGGCACCAACTGGCTGGTGACCAGCGGCCTCAAGGCCGGTGACAAGGTGATCACCGAAGGGCTGATCAAGGCCAAGCCCGGCGCCAAGGTGAAGGCAAGCCCGGCCGGCAGCGCGCCGGCCGCAGCCGCCAACACCGCCGATGCCGGGGGGGCGAAGTAACGCCCCATGCTGTCGCGCTTCTTTGCCAACCGCCCGATCTTTGCCTGGGTCATCGCGATCGTCGTGATGGCAACGGGCGCCTTTTCCATCACCACCATGGGGGTGGAACAGTACCCCGACATCGCCCCGCCCACCGTCTCGATCAGCGCCACGTATAACGGCGCCGATGCCTCGGCGGTGGAAAACAGCGTGACCCAGGTGCTTGAGCAGCAGCTCAAGGGCATCGACGGCATGCTCTATTTCACGTCGACCAGTTCCAATGGTTCGGCCAGCATCACGGCAACGTTCGAAAAGGGTACCAATCCCGATACGGCGCAGGTGCAGGTGCAGAATGCCATCTCGCGCGCCACCAGCCGCCTGCCCACCGTGGTGCAGCAGCAAGGCGTGACGGTGACCAAGGCGCAGAACGACCAGCTGCTGGTCATGGCGCTGTACGACACCACCGGGCGCAGCACCAACGCCGACATTGCCGACTACCTGACCACGCATATCCAGGACCCGCTCTCGCGCGTGGAAGGCGTGGGCTCGGCCGACGTGTTCGGTTCGTCCTATGCCATGCGCATCTGGCTCGATCCCGCCAAGCTTGCCGCGGTCAACCTGATGCCGTCGGACGTGACGAGCGCAATCACCGCGCAGAACACCCAGGTGGCGGCCGGCGAAGTGGGCGCCCTGCCCGCGCCGCAAGGCCAGCGGCTGGACGCCACGGTGACGGCGCGATCGCGCCTGCAGACGGTGGACGATTTCAAGAAGGTCATCCTCAAGACCAATGCCGACGGCGGCGAAGTGCGCCTGTCGGACGTGGCCCGCGTGGAAATGGGCCAGGAAAGCTATTCCTCGATCAACACGCTCAACGGCAATGCCGCCACGGGGATCGCGGTGAGCCTTGCCTCGGGCGCCAACGCGATGAAGACCGCCACGGCTGTCAAGGCCAAGGTGGACGAACTCGCCAAGGACATGCCCGAAGGCTATCAGATCGCCTATCCGCGCGATTCCAGCACCTTCGTGAAGATCTCCATCGAAGAAGTGGTCAAGGCCCTGTTCGAGGCGATCGCGCTGGTCGTGGTGGTGATGTTCCTGTTCCTGCAGAACTGGCGCGCCACGCTGATCCCGGCGATCGCGGTGCCGGTGGTGCTGCTCGGCACGTTCGGTATCCTGGCGCTGCTGGGCTATACCATCAACACGCTGACCATGTTCGGCCTGGTGCTGGCGATCGGCCTCTTGGTGGACGATGCCATCGTGGTGGTGGAAAACGTCGAGCGCGTGATGCACGAGGAGCATCTTTCGCCGCTCGATGCCACGGTCAAGTCGATGGGCGAAATCACCTCGGCGCTGATCGGCATCACCCTGGTGCTCACGGCCGTGTTCATTCCCATGGCGTTCTTCGGCGGCTCGACCGGGGCGATCTATCGCCAGTTCTCGATCACCATCGTTTCGGCCATGGGTCTGTCGGTGCTGGTCGCGCTGGTGCTGACTCCGGCACTCTGCGCCACGCTGCTCAAGCAGGCCGAAAAGCCCAAGGGCCGGTTCTTTGCCGGGTTCAACCGCCGTTACGACCGGCTGCAGGAAGGCTATCAGAACCGCCTGACCGGCATTCTCGGGCGCCCGCTGGTGTGGATGCTGGCGTTCGTGGCGATCATCGCGGCAATGGTGCTGCTCTATACCCGCCTGCCCACCAGCTTCCTGCCCGACGAAGACCAGGGCCAGCTCATGCTCAGCTATACCCTGCCGGTCGGCTCCACCATGGAGCAGACGCAGGCCGTGGCAGCGCAGGCGCAAGACCTGATCCAGAAGACCGAAGGCAACAATATCCGCGCCGTGTTCATCATTGCCGGGCGCGGCCAGGGCGGCTCGGGACAAAACACGGGCATGGGCTTCGTCCTGCTCAAGGACTGGGCCGATCGTCCCGGCAGCGATGCCAGCGCGTCTTCCATTTCGGCGCGGCTCAACAAGCTCTTCGCGATGAAGCTGGGCAACCAGGCACAGATCTTCGTGCTCTCGCCGCCGGCCATTCGCGGTCTGGGCAATTCGGGCGGGTTCGACATGTACCTGCAGGACGCCGAAGGCCAGGGCCGCACCGCGCTGACCGACGCGCGCAAGCAGTTGGTGGACGATGCCAACAGCAGCGGCCGCGTCGCCCAGGCCCGCCTGCAGGGCCTGGAAGACACCCCGCAGCTCAAGGTTTCGCTCAACGACGAAGCGATCACGGCCTTCCAGATCGCGCCGTCCGACGTGAACTCCACCCTGTCCACTGCCTGGGGCGGCACCTACGTCAACGACTTCGTCGATCGTGGCCGCGTGAAGAAGGTCTTCGTGCAGGGCGACGCGCCCTATCGCAGCAAGCCGCAGGACCTGGGCCAGTGGTATGTGCGCGGCACCAACGGCGCGATGGCCCCGTTCGCGGCTTTTGCGCAGACCGACTGGACCGTGGGCGCCCCCGTGCTGCCCCGCTTCAACGGCATTGCCGCGCAGGAAGTGGTCGGCAATCCCGCGGCCGGGGTCAGCTCGGGCCAGTCGATGCAGACCATGATGGACCTGGCGAGCAAGATGAACGGTGGCTACAACGTGGCGTGGGCGGGCCTGTCGTATCAGGAACGTGCCGCCAGCAGCCAGACCGGGCTGCTCTATGGCGCATCGATCTTCTTCATCTTCCTGTGCCTTGCCGCGCTTTACGAAAGCTGGTCGGTGCCGGTGTCGGTGCTGCTGGTGATCCCGCTGGGCGTGATCGGCGCGGTGCTGGCGGTCACGCTGCGTGGCTATAACAACGACATCTATTTCCAGGTGGCCCTGCTCACCACCATCGGGCTTTCGGCCAAGAACGCGATCCTGATCGTGGAATTTGCCGAAGCGGCACTGCATCGCGGGCTCAAGCCGGCCGACGCAGCGATGGAAGCGGCGCGGCTGCGGTTCCGCCCGATCATCATGACCTCGGTGGCGTTCATCGCCGGCGTCATTCCGCTGGCGGTGGCCAGCGGCGCGGGTGCCAATGGCCGCCGCGCCATCGGCACCGGCGTGCTGGGCGGGATGCTGTCGGCCACGTTGCTGGCCATCTTCCTGGTGCCGCTGTTCTTCGTCCTGGTGAAGCGCGTGTTCCGGCACCGCGAGCCATCCGACCACCACGAACCCAATGGGGAGGCGCAGGCATGAGCGCGCCACACGTGAAGATCGCGCGCGCCGCGCTTGCCGGGGGCGCAATGCTGGCCCTGGGCGCCTGCAACCTCGCGCCCAAGTACGTCCGTCCCGACCTGCCGGTGGCCCCCAGCCTGCCCCAGGGCACCAGCTATCCCACGCTGGCCGACGGCGCGGGCGGCGTGGATGCCATCGGCTGGCAGGCGTTTTTCACCGACCAGCAGTTGAAGGACACCATCGCCCTGGCGCTGTCGAGCAACCGCGACTTGCGCAGCGCGGTGGCTGCCGTGGCCCAGGCCCGCGCGACCTACAAGGTGGACCGCGCCGCGCTGGTGCCCACGGTCACGGCCGGGCCGACCGCCTCCGGCTCGCGCAGCAACGGCGTGACCAGCGAAAGCTATCAGCTCAGCGGCGGCGTATCGTCCTATGAAGTCGATCTGTTCGGCAAGCTGCGCAACACCAGCCGGGCGGCGTTCGAAGCCTATCTGGCCAGCGACGAAGGCCGCAAGGCCACGCAGATCACCTTGGTTTCCGAAACCGCGACGGCCTGGCTCACACTGGCTGCCGACCGCGACGCGCTGGCCGTGGCCCAGGCCACGCTCGCTTCGCGCACCAAGACGCTGCAATTGACGCAGCAACTCGAAACCAATGGCGTTGGCACCAAGCTGGCCGTGGCCCAGGCCCAGACCGCGTTCGACACCGCGCGGGCCGACGTGGCAGACTATACCACCTATGTGGCGCAGGATCGCAACGCCCTGGAACTGCTGACCGGCGCGCCCGTGCCCGAAGCCTTGTTGCCCAAGACGCTGGGCGAAGGGCGGCAGACCCTGGCCAGCCTGCCCGTGGGGCTTTCATCCGACGTGCTGCTTCGCCGGCCCGACGTGCTCCAGGCCGAACATACGCTCAAGGAGGCCAACGCGCGCATCGGCGCAGCCCGCGCCGCGTTCTTCCCGTCGATCTCGCTGACCGGGCTGCTCGGCCTTGCCAGCACCAGCCTGTCAGGCCTGTTCAGCGGCGGCACCTTTGCCTGGAGCGCCAGTGGCAGCGCCACCCAGACGCTGTTCGATGGTGGGGTGAACGCGGGCAACCTGGCCTATGCCAAGGCCAGCCGCGATGCGGCCGTGGCGTCTTATGAAAAGGCGATCCAGACAGCGTTCCGGGAAGTGGCCGATGCCCTGGCCCGGCGCGGCACGATCGACGACAAGGTGGCCGCGCAGGAAAGCTATGCCGCCAATGCGGAAAAGGCGGCGCAGATCACATTGGCCCGCTATCAGAACGGGATCGATACGTTCCTGGAGCCGCTCGACGCCGATCGCACGGCCTATACTGCCCGCCAGGCGCTGGTCACGGCCCGGCTGGCACGCGCAACCAACATGGTCACGCTGTATGAAGTGCTGGGCGGTGGCCTCACGCCCTGACGGCCGCGTTGCGGCATAAACCGGCGCGGATCGCTCCGTAACGGTTGGGTTCCGGCTGCATCGTTCCTTGCCGCAGCGCGGCAGGACGGGAACACTAAGGGCATCGGCAATGGCGCCAGCGGCGGCCATTCCGGTGCCCTGCTGTTTCCGGCCAAGGATGCGTGCCCGCCATGTCGCCCTCTTCTGCCAGCCCGGCCCCGCGCGCGTCCATGCGCGTCGCGCTGCTCAATGTGAAATACAGCCCGAACCTGGGCGATGGACTGCTGGCCGAATGCCTTGAGCGCGAACTGGCCCAGGCGCTGGGCGGGGCAGAGGTCTTTTCGATCGATATTGCCGGCCGCACCGGATGGAATGGCGGACCCGGGCGGCGGCGCCTTGCCATGGCCCTGCTCGAAGCCGTGCCCCCTGCGCTGCGCCGCATGGCCGCGGGCGCGGCGCTCACGCTGCTGAGCCGGCTGGCCCTGCGCCGCCATGTGCGCGGCGGCCTTGCGCGGTGCGATGCGGCGGTGATCGGCGGGGGCAACTTGTTGACCGACGCCGATCTCAACTTTCCGATCAAGCTGGCGGGCGCGGCGGCCGAAGTGGCGCGGCGCGGCCTGCCCCTTGCCGTCCACGCCGTGGGGGCCAGTGCGCAGTGGTCTGCGCGGGGCCGCGCGCTGTTTGCCCGTGCCCTGGCACGCCGCCCGCTGGCCCATGCCACCGTGCGGGACGAACGCAGCCGCCAGGCCTGGGCCCGGCAGCTCGAGCCGCTCGGCGCAATCGCGGCGGCAGTGTCGGGCGATCCCGGCCTGCTCGCCAGCCTGCACTATCCGCGCAAGCCCGGCGTGCCACGCGGCGATGCCGGGCGGCGCGTGGGCCTGTGCATCACGGCGCCCCTGGCGCTGCGCTATCACGTGGGCCAGCACCATGAATCCGCCGCCACGGGCGGGGCAGGCGCGCTGCACGATGGCGCGGTGATCGAATGGTATGGCGCCCTCGCCCAGGCCCTGGCGCAACAGGGACTGCACGTGATCCTGTTCACCAACGGCAGCCCGGAAGACCGCGCCTGCCTGGTGCGCCACGCGCCGCGCTGGACGGCCGAACGCCCGGCCGCCGATTGGCGCGGCGGCATTGCGCGCCAGGGCCAGGGCCGGATCAGCATGGCCGCGCCCTTTGCCACCCCGGCCGATCTCGCCGGGTTCGTTGCCGGCTGCGATCTGGTCATTGCCCATCGCATGCATGCCTGCATCGCCGCCCATTCCTTTGCCGTGCCCACCATCGGGCTGACCTGGGACGAAAAGCTGGCCAGCTTCTTCGCGCTGGCAGGGCGAAGCCAATATGCCGTCGACGGGCCGGCCCTGGCCCCCGCCGCCATTGTCGAACTGGCGCAGGCAGCGCTGGCCGAGGGGGTGGACCGCGCTGCGCTGGCCAGCCTGATCGAGCGCACGCGCGCCGATGTGGCCGCGCTGGGCATCCGCCTTGCCTCAGCCGCCCAGCACGAGGTGCCGCGGCAGGCGGCCGAGGTGGCAACGGCCAGCGCCCCACACGCGGCAACCGCACCGGCTGGGGCGGTGTTGGCCTGATGCGCGGCGTGCCGATCGACCGCATCGTGGTGATCAACGATCTGGCCCGGCCGATGGGCGGGGCAAGCGCGCTGGCCTTGGCCTCTGCCCGGGCGTTTCGCGCCCAGGGCCACGCGGTGACGCTGCTGGCGGGCGATACCGGTGACGATGGCAGCCTGGCGGCCGCGGGCATTGCCTGCGTGGCGCTGGGCCAGGGCCGCCTGCTCTCTCGGCCCAGGATCGAAGCGACATTGGCTGCGCTGTGGAACCGCAGCGCCGCCCGCATGGTATCCCGCTGGATCGCAACCCACGATACGCCGCGCACGGTCTATCACCTGCATGGCTGGTTGCAGATCCTCTCGCCCGCCGTGTTCCACGCCTTGGCCCCGGTGCGCGACAGGCTGGTGATTTCCGCGCACGATTTCTTCCTGGCCTGCCCCAACGGGGCATTTGCCGATCTCAAGACCGGGCGGCCCTGCCCGCTCGTGCCACTCTCGCGCGCGTGCGTGATGGCCGACTGCGACCGCCACAGCCGCAGCCACAAGCTGTTGCGCGTGGTCCGCCACGCCATCCAGACGCGCGTGTTCGATCCGGCCCATGCGCCGCCGGTGCTGGCAATCCATGCCGCCATGGCGCCGCTTCTGGCCCGCGCCGGCATTCCCGCCGATGCGATCCACGCCCTGCCCAATCCGGTGGAGCCATGGTCTGCCACGCGCATTCCGGCCGAGGAAAACCGCGAAGTGCTGTTCGTGGGCCGGCTTGAGGAAACCAAGGGGCCTGACCTCGCCGCTGCCGCTGCCCGCGCCGCCGGGGTGCCGCTGCGCCTGGTCGGCAGCGGCGCGATGGAGCCGACGTTGCGCGCCCGCCACCCCGAAGCGCGCTTCAGCGGTCGGCTTTCTCCGGCAGAGATTGCGCGGGTGGCGCGGCGGGCGCGGCTGCTGGTCATGCCCAGCCGCTATCCGGAACCCTATGGCCTGGTGGCGATGGAGGCCGCACGGTCCGGCCTGCCGGTTATCCTGCCTGGCACGGCGCTGCTGGCCGATGACATGGTGCGCCATGGCGCCGGCGTGGCGATCGACCCGCGCGACACCGCCGGCTTTGCCCGGCACTTGGCCGCCCTGGCGCAAGATGATGCGCGCGTGCGCGCCATGAGCGAGGCGGCCTTTGCCCTGCCCGATGACCTGGCGCTGTCACCCGATGCGTGGATCGCCCGTCTGCTCGATTTCTATGCCGCGCGGCTGGCTGCGTCGGCGGTGTCGGGCGGCCCGGCGCCTTATCCTGCGCGCGAGGATGAATGCCCCGCCACGCCATCTGCATCGGCTTCGGGCGTTTTGCCGGGCCGGGGCCGTACCCGCCGCGCCCGGCCATCGAGCACGGCCGAACTGGCCGCCGGCGCTCGCCTTTCAAGGTCTCGCAACGGCGAATAGGGGTGCCGGCAGGCCAGACTGCGCAAATGCTGGATCTTGAGCGGCACCATGACCACCGCCAGCGCCGCAACCGACACCGCCCAGCGCCACAACAGCATCTGGCCCGATTGCGCGGCCGCCAGGAATTCGGCAACCGTCATCCACACTGCCTGCGCGCCGAGCAATTCCGAACTGCGCTGGCCCGGTGCGGAAAGCAGGATGAGCAGGCCTAGAACATAGGCCATGACTGCCGTACTTTCGGCCGTAGCCCGTCCGGTGACATAGCCGAACGTCATTGCCGTGGCGGTCAACAGCGCCAGGATGCGCCCGAAACGGACGACCTGCGCAGGGGCAAAGCGGGCGAGCAAGCGGTTCACGCCTTGGTGCGTGACATAACAGCCCTCAACGAATGCTTGCGCGCGATCCTTAACGCGCCGGCAAACCCGATCCGCACAATGCCTGAGGGAAAATATCCCGGCTTTGGCGGCAATCTGGTGCGATTACGGCACGATGGATCATGATGTTGAACCGGCACGATTTTGCCTGGCCTGGCAAGCGCCTGCCGGCCCCTTGGCAAGGCCATGCCGGCCATGGTGAAGCAAATGCCGATGCGCGCGGCCGGAAAGTGCCTCAGTAATGGCGTCAATTGCTGCCGCCGCGCCTGCGCCGCGATGATACGACACCGCCATGGCAATGGTGACTGGGGCAATGGTGGCAGGAGGCGAGGTGCAACAGCATCGCAAGGGGGATGGCACGCGCGCAAGGCCGGGGGCAGACGGGCTGCGCCGCTGCCGCTGGGGCCGCATGGCCATGCAATGGGGGTCGCTGGCCGGCGCCCTTTCGTGGCCGATGCTGGCCGCCGGGCAAAACGCCAGCGAGCGTCGCGCCGGGCCGGAAACCGTGGAAAATCGCGTGCGGCCGGGGCTGGAAGGCACCGGGTTCGAGGCAGGATCGCTGCGCATCCTGCCCAGCGTGGGCTTCGGCGCGATTGCCACGGACGATCTCTATGCCCGCCGCGTTCCCCGTGTGTCCGATGTGGGCGCCAGCCTTGCCCCGGCGCTCGCCGTGCAATCGCGATGGGATCGCCATGCGCTGACGCTGCGCGCCGACGGGCTGTTCGAACGCTATGCCCGCCACGGCGCGGAAGGCACCGATCGCTATGGCGCCGGAATCGGTGGCCGCATCGACATCGGCCGCGACACGCGGATAAACCTGGACGCCGCGATAGACCGGCGGATCGAAGCACGCGGCACCACCGGCGACACGCTGTTCGGGGTCAAGCCGATCGCCTATCGCCAGGTCGGCCTGGGCGGCAGCGTGGAACAGCAGGTTGGCGCCACGCACCTGGCATTCGATTTGCGGTTCGACCGGTTCCACTATTTCAATCGCCATGATGGCGACAGCACCATCGTCCTCTCGCAGCGCGATTACCAGGCGCTGGCCGGTGGCGCCAAAGTGATCCGGCCGATTTCGTCGGCAGTGGCGGTTTCGGTTGCGGTGCGCCTCAACGCCACGCGCTATCCTCATGAAAACCCGGCAGAGGCCACCCGCCGCGCGCATGGCTATGCCGTGATGGCCGGCGTGGCCTTTGGCCAGGATCGCCTGCTGGAAGGGGAACTGGCGCTGGGTTACCTGCACCAGCGCTTCACCAGTCCGGCCTATCCCACGATTGCGGGCCTGGCCTATGACGCCAACCTGCACTGGCATGTTACCCCGCTCACCACCTTTTCGCTGGCGGCCGACAAGACCATCCAGCGTTCGCCGATCGTGGACGTGGCGGGGATCGAACAGCAGCAGTTCAGCCTTGGCGCGGCGCATGAATTGCTGCGTACGCTGATCCTGCGCCCCACCGCCAGCTATACCGTCAATCGCTTTCGCGGCGGTGCGCGGGTGGATCGCTATGCCAGCGTGGGTCTCTCGGCCACTTGGCAGGCGGCCCCGCACCTGATGGTCGAAGGGACGCTGCGCCACGCGCTGGGGCGGTCTTCCGCCCTGGTGGCCAAGCCACGCGAATATGACCAGAACCGCGCCACCATCACTTTGAAATACGTGTTTTGAGCGGCGCGCGCGATGGCCAGCATCCCGCTCGATCCTGTCGAAACCGCCGCCGCTGCGCCGTCAGACGCCGATGCGGCACCCGTCGATACGGCCGCAAGGCGGGCCGAGCTTGCGCTGCGCGCCGCGATGGCGCTGTTGTTCCTGGTGGCACTGGCGGCCACGTTGCGCTTGCTGGCGCCAGGCCCTGACCGAGCCGCCCTGCGGGTGGACCTTGCCAGCCCCACCGCCCCGCCGCCAGCCCTGCCCGATCCCGCCGCGCTGGTCGACTTGAGCAGCCAGGACGCGCGCACGTCCAACGCTGCCGTGCCGATTGCCGAGGCACCGGCACCGGCCACGCCTTTCGTGTTGCCCGCACCGCTTTCGCCCAACCACGAACGCGCGCGCGATTGCCTGGCTGCGGCGGCGTGGTACGAAGCGGGCGACGATCCCTCGGGCGAGCGGGCCGTGGTCCAGGTCGTGCTCAACCGTGCGCGCCATCCCGCTTTCGCCAGCAGCGTATGCGGCGTGGTGTTCCAGGGGTCCGAACGCCAGACCGGCTGCCAATTCACCTTCACCTGCGATGGCAGCCTGGCCGCGCGCCATCCCGGTCCGGCAGCCTGGGCGCGGGCCCGGGCGATTGCCGGGGCGGCGCTGGCCGGCGCCGTCGATCCCCGCGTGGGCTGGGCAACGCATTACCATGCCGATTACGTGGTGCCCAAGTGGCGGGATTCGCTGACCAAGCTGGCCCAGGTTGGCGCACATCTGTTCTATCGCTGGCAAGGCTGGTGGGGCATGACCCCCGCGTTTCGCCGCGGCGGCGCCGACATGGCCACCGAACCGCTGGAACCCAAGCTGACGACGCTTTCACCCACGCACGATCCCGCCGCGGCGGGACAGGATGGTGCGCTGCTCGCCAGCCTGGCAGACAGCGACGAAGGCGTGACGGCCGATACCCGGCTGGCTGGAAGCGACGGCCCGGTGGGCGCCCCAGGCCTGGCCCTGCGCGATGGCAGCCTGTCAGCCGCGCTCGCTCCTGGCCGTGCCGCGCTGATGGCCATGCACACCGCGCCCGCCAGCGGCGGGGGCACGGCAGACGAAAGTGCGATCCGCCTGACGTTCGACCCCGCGCTGTTTCCCGGCCGCTATGCCATCCTCGCGCTGGAGGCATGCGGCCACCGCCCACGCTGCGTGGTGCTGGGCTGGCGCGGAACGACTGGGGGAATGGACACTCTCGCCTTCGCCTATCGCCGCAACCGCGAAAACGGCGGCGAAGGCGCCTGGTGGGATTGCGCCGCCACGCCCCGCAGCGACAAGGCGCAATGCCTGCCGCCGGCGGGACAGCGGCAGGGGTTGGTGGTCAACTGAGCGGCCGGGGAGATGCAACCGGCTGATCTCTGGGTGTGCACCAGGGCTGGCTGAGGCCTGACAGGCTGCGCGCGACAAACCTTCAGTGACCGCCTTGCCGCGCACGGGTGGCTGCCGGGCGCCATCTACGGCGGCCACGCGCCGCGTTGGGTCGGCATCATGGAGTGGCCGGATCAGTTCGCCGCGTGCCGATCGAAACGACGCTCCTGGACTTTCCCTATTGCCAGGTATCGATGGGGCCGATCGAGCCAAAATCCCGTCGAAGCAAAGAGGTGTTTCCCGGCCCTGGCGAACAGGATATCGCCCAATGCGCCACAGCCCGCAGGATCGCTTGTAGCCAAAGGATGCCCATGGAATTCCACAAGATGCATGCCAACGGCGACGATTTCGTCATCGTTGATGCGCGCGGCAGGTCAATCGCCATGACAAGCCCACTCGCATGCCGTCTTGGAAACCGCCATCGCGGCATTGGATTTAATCAGCTCGCCATGATGTCGGACGGCCAGGACGGGCACGTCGAACTGGCGTTTTGGAATGCCGACGGCACGCCGTTGGATGCCTGCGGCAGTGCAACGCGCGGCGTCGCCGACCTTCTCATGCGCGAGACGGCTCAGAATTTTGTCTTCGTCCGAACAAAACGGGGGCTGCTGCGGTGTGAACGCAGGCAAGGTGGCGCCATCTCCGTCGATATGGGCACACCATCGCTCGATTGGCGCGATGTGCCATTGGCACGAGAGGCGGATACGCTCGCCCTGCCCCTGGCGGGCGATCCCACCGCCTGCAGCATGGGCAATCCGCATTGCACGTTCTTCGTCGACGACCTGTCGCGCGTCGACGTGGCAACGGTTGGCCCGGCGATGGAAATGCACCCCCTGTTCCCGCAACGAACAAACGTGCATTTTGTCGAGGTGCTAAGTCGCAGCCATATCCGGCTGCGGATTTGGGAACGCGGCGGCGGCATCCCCCTGGGATCGGGCTCTTGCTCGTGTGGCGCAGTTGTCGGCGGTATCCGCCGGGGCCTGTTGGACGAGCGCGTCGTGGTTGTGTGCGACGGCGGACCGGTGGAGGTGGAATGGGACGGCTCGGGTGGCGTTCGCCTCGCCGGCCCGGTTGAACATATCTACTGCGGTGAGATCGACCGCCCAATGCTGGATAGGGCGCTGTGAAATCGCCCTGGCGCCGCGCCGACGAACCACAACCGGCCGGTTCGTGATCGAGGCCAGGCGCAGCGAGAGGCGCGGGAGGGTAACGATGGCTTTCACTGTGCGCAACGCATTGGCAGGGCTGGCCATGGCCGGCCTGATGCTGCCCGAGGCCGTTGCCTATGCCGGGATTGCCGGGCTGGCACCAAGTCGCGCGCTGATTGCTGCCGTGGCGGGCGGCCTTGCCTATGCTCTGGTGGGGCGCAGCCGGTTTGCCGTCGTCTCGCCAACTTCGTCCTCGGCTGCGATCCTGGCGGCCAGCCTGGGCAGCCTGGTGGCGGGGCCAGGCGGTGCCGCTGCAACGGCCGCCAATGCCACCGCCCTCACGCTCTTGGCCGGGGGACTGTTCATCGCCCTGGCAGCGGCACGGCTGGGCAGCCTTGCCGGCTTTATCGCGCGGCCGGTTTTGCGCGGCTTTGCCCTTGGCCTGGCGCTGACGATCATAATCCGCCAACTGCCCGCGATGACCGGCGTGCCTGCCCCGCCCGGCACCGTAGGTGCCGTGGCCTGGGCCGTGCTGAAACAGATGCCGCACTGGCATGTGGCGACGCTCGCCTGCGGGCTGGGTGCGCTCGTGCTGCTGTTGCTGCTGCGGCGCTGGCCGGGGGTGCCCGGCGCGCTGATCGTGCTGGTGCTGGGCATTGCCGGGGCCAGCCTGCCCGGTTTTGCCCGGCTGGGGATTGCCCAGGCCGGCCCCACGCCGCTGGTGCTATCGATGCCGGTATTGCCGGCCGATCCCGCGCAGTGGCTGCGCCTGGTGCCGCTGGCCGTGCCGCTGGTGCTGATCCTGTTTGCCGAAAGCTGGGGCACGATCCGCAGCCTGGCGCTGGCACGCGGCGATGCGCTGAACCCCAATCGCGAACTGGCCGCGCTGGGCCTGGCCAATACCGCCGCAGCCCTGGCCCAGGGGATGCCGGTGGGCGCGGGCTTTTCCGCCGGATCGGCCAACGCGGCGAGTGGCGCCACCAGCCGGGCGGCCGGGGTGATGGCGGCGCTCGCCCTGCTTGCCCTGGCGCTGTGGGCCGGGCCGTTGACCGCGCGCCTGCCCCAGCCGGTGCTTGCCGCCGTGGTGATGGCCGCGCTGGCCCATGCCCTGTCGCCCGAGCCCTTGCTGCGCCCGTGGAAGCCGGGCCGCGATCGCTGGACGGCACCAGCGGCAGCGCTGGGCGTGCTGGCGCTGGGCGTGCTCGACGGATTGCTCTTGGCCGTGGGGCTGAGCCTGGCGCAATTGCTCTATCGCCTGGCGCATCCCTCGCTCAGCGAACTGGGCCAGATCAGCCAGGGCCACGATTTCGTCGATCGCGCCGCCCATCCGGAAGCTGCCGCCGTGCCGGGCGTGGCCATCTATCGTCCCAATGCGCCGCTATTCTTTGCCAATGCCGAAACGGTGCTGGCCCTGGTGGCACGCCGCGCCCAGCGGCCGGGCGCACCGGTCGTGGTGGTGCTCAGCCTGGAGGAAAGCGACGACCTGGACAGCACGGCGGCCGAAGTGATCGGCGAGCTGCACAAGACCCTGGCCGCGCGCCAAGGCCGGCTGATCCTGGCGCGCACGCATGATCGCGCGCGGGCGGTGCTGGCGGCAGCCGGTCTCGATGACCTGGCACGCAATGCCACCTTCAGCGTTGCTGATGCAGTGGCTTTGGCGCAGACTGCGCCTGCCGGGCACTGAGTCCATTGGGCAAAGACGGTGGGAAATAGATCATGGGACTTGCGGGACCGATCCAACCGATTCTCAAGACCGTGGCCATTGCCGACTTGCGCCCCACGCAGATGACGATCGGCCTGCGCGAAGTGGAGCGCAAGCGCCGCGACTGGACGCGCCGCCAGGAGGCCAGCGCCGCAGGCGAATTCCTGGGCGCGCACATGATTCCGGCGGTGATCGGCCCAGACGATCAACTGTGGATGCTCGACCATCACCACCTGGCCCTGGCGCTGCATCTCGAAGGGGTGGAGCAGGTGCTGGTTTCGGTGGTCGCGCGGCTGGCGCATTTGCCGCGCAAGCGCTTCCTGGCGTTCATGGACGCCAACAACTGGCTGCATCCCTATGACGCGCGCGGGCGGCGGCGCGAATGGAAAGCCCTGCCCCACCATGTCGGCAAGCTGGAAGACGATCCCTGGCGATCGCTGGCAAGCGATGTGCGGCGGGCCGGTGGCTATGCCAAGACCACGCGGCCTTATGCCGAATTCCTGTGGGCCGATTTCCTGCGCGACCATATCGGCCCGCGCAAGCTCGCCAACAAGTTCGACGAGGCGCTGCGGGTGGGAATAGAACTGGCCCGCAGCCGCGCGGCGCGGCACCTGCCCGGCTATGCCGGGGTGGAAAGCGATTGACCGGATTGAGAGGGGCTGCAGCCCCTCCACCATCGGCACGGTGGGGCAAATCTAGGCGTATGTACCCGGTGCGCAGCCGGCGACGCCAGCATCCACTTCGAACAGGGCGCCGTCGAATTCGTTTGCGTCATCCAGCCCCACGCGCGCGCTGGTCACGAACATGCGATCGAGCCTTTTACCGGCAAAGGCGATATTGGTGATGCGGCGGGCAGGCAGGCTGATCGTGCGATCGAGCCGGCCATCGGGGGCAAAGCGGCTGATCCGCCCGCCATCCCAGTGCGCCTGCCACAGGAACCCTTGTGCGTCGCACGTCATCCCGTCGGGATAGCCGTCGGCTTCCTCGAAGCGCACGAAAACGTCGCGCTGCCCCACGCCGTCGGCCGTGAGCGGGAAGCGATAGATCACGCGCCGCGCGCTGTCGGCGTGATAGAGCCACTGGCCGCAAGGCGAAAACGCCGGGCCATTGGGCACGCCATAGCCGGTGTCGATCGCCTGGAACGTGCCATCGGGAGCGAGGCGATAGAGCGTGCCGCTATCCTGCGTTTCGGCCATGTCCATCGTGCCGCACCAGATCGCGCCATGGGCATCGGCCTTGCCATCGTTCATGCGGTTGCCTGGCAAGTGCGGCTCGGGATCGCTGCGTTCGGCAATGTGCAGCGGATCCAGCGTGATGCGCGCAACGCCGCTGCGAAAGCCGCCGACCAGGCCGCCCGCGCGGTTTGCGGCCACCCAGCCCAGAGGCTCCGGCATGGCCCAGCGGTGGATCGCCCCGCTGGCCAGATCCAGCCGGTTGAGCGCCGGGGCAAGAATATCGGTCCAGTAGAGCGCGCCGTCGCGCGGGCACCACAGCGTGCCCTCGCCCAGGGTATCGGCCACGTCGCGTTCGATCTTGCGCCAGGGTGCCATCGCGGCCGTCATCCTTTCGCTTCGTTCAGCGGGAAGCGCGGGGCCAGGCCCACGCTTCCCATCATCGCTCAATGGTTGTCGCGCGGCAGCCCACGGGTCTGGGCAATGCGCTGGTACTTTTCCGCGCCTTCCAGGATGGCACCGGTGTTCATCTGGCCCACCAGCGCGCGCTGGATTTCCTGCCACGGCGTCTGGCTGGCCGGATAGGGATAGCCGCCCTTGGCCACCAGCGCAGCGCGGCGCGCTTCCAGCACATCGTCGGCAACCAGCACGTTCACCGTGCCGGCGTTGAGATCGATGCGCACCCGGTCCCCGGTTTCGAGCAGCGCCAGGCCGCCCATCGCCGCCGCTTCCGGGCTGGCATTGAGGATCGAGGGGCTGCCGCTGGTGCCCGATTGGCGCCCATCGCCGATGCACGGCAGCGCGCTGACGCCTTCGGTGATGAGGTAGGCCGGCGGGCGCATGTTGACCACTTCGGCTGCGCCCGGATAGCCGATCGGCCCGGCGCCGCGCATGAACAGCAAGGTTTCGGGCGTGATCCCCACCGCCGGATCGTCGATGCGGTGGTGATAGTCTTCCGGCCCGTCGAACACCACGCAGGGGCCTTCGAACGCGTCGGGATCGGCCGGGTTCGACAGATAGCGCGCGCGGAATTCCTCGCTGATCACGCTGGTTTTCATGATCGCGGCGTCGAACAGGTTGCCCTTGAGCACCAGGAAGCCGGCTTCTTCGACCAGTGGCTGGGCGAACGGGCGGATCACACGCTCGTCCTCGATTTCCACGCCACGGCAGTTTTCGCCCATGGTGCGGCCGTTGACGGTCATCGCCTGCTCACGGATCAGGCCTTGGTCGATCAACTGGCCGACCACGGCCGGCACGCCGCCGGCGCGATAGTAATCCTCGCCCAGGTATTCGCCCGCTGGCTGCAGGTTGACCAGCAAGGGCACCTTGTGGCCCAGGCGCTGCCAGTCGTCGAGCGGCAGGTCCACGCCCACGTGGCGGGCAATCGCGGCCAGGTGGATCGGCGCGTTGGTCGATCCGCCGATCGCGGAATTGACCACGATGGCGTTGTGGAACGCATCGAGCGTGAGGATGTCGGAAGGCTTGAGGTCTTCGCGCACCATGTCGACGATGCGCTTGCCGGTGTGATAGGCGCATTCCTGGCGATCGCGATAGGGCGCGGGAATCGCGGCCGAACCGGGCAGCATCATGCCCAGCGCTTCGGCCAGGCTGTTCATCGTGGTGGCCGTGCCCATGGTGTTGCAATAACCGGTGGATGGCGCCGAAGACGCGACCAGCTTGATGAACCCTTCGGCATCGAGTTCGCCGGCGGCCATCAACTGGCGGCCTTTCCACACGATGGTGCCCGAACCGGTGCGCTCACCCTTGTGCCAGCCATTGAGCATGGGGCCGACCGAGAGGGCAATCGCGGGGATATTGACCGTGGCCGCCGCCATCAGCAGCGCGGGGGTGGTCTTGTCACACCCGGTGGTCAGCACCACGCCATCGATCGGATAGCCATAGAGCGCTTCGACCAGGCCCAGATAGGCGAGGTTGCGATCGAGCCCTGCCGTGGGCCGCTTGCCGGTTTCCTGGATCGGATGAACCGGAAATTCCAGGACGATGCCGCCGGCCTCGCGCACGCCTTCGCGGATACGCTCGGCCAGCACCAGGTGGTGGCGGTTGCACGGGGAAAGGTCGCTGCCGGTCTGCGCGATGCCGATGATCGGCTTGCCGCTGCGCAACTCTTCCAGGCTGATCCCGAAATTGAGGTACCGCTCCAGATAGAGCGAGGTCATGTCGATATTGTCGGGGTTATCAAACCAGGCGCGGCTGCGCAGCTTGGGGGTCTGGTGGTCGGTCATGTCTGCCTGTCAGCGCGAGGTGGAAACGCGATAGATCATGACATGCCGATAGGGCTTGCCGGGATCGACGCGCGCGGAAACGAACGACGGGTGATTGGGTGCATCGGGGAACTTCTGCGGTTCCAGCGCGATGCCATCACCCATGCGATAGAGGTGGTCCTGCTTGCCCACCAGCGTGCCATCGAGGAAATTGCCGGCATAGAACTGCACGCCGGGCTCGGTGGTCAAGACTTCGAGCACGCGGCCCGAGGCGGGATCTTCCAGGCGCGCGGCCAGTTCGGGCTGGGCGGTCACGCCCTTGTCGAGGGCAAAGTTGTGGTCATAGCCGCGCCCATAGACGATCTGCTGGTCGCGCCCGTCGCGCAGGCCATCGGCCACGCGGCGCCCTTGCGTGAAATCGAACACCGTGCCGGCCACCGGGCGCAGTTCGCCGGTGGGGATAAGACCGGCATCGACCGGGGTATAGGCCTTGGCCGGAATGGTCAGCACATGGTCCATCGCCCCTTGCGACGCGCCTTCGCCGGCCAGGTTGAAAATGGCGTGGTTGGTCATGTTGATGACGGTCGGCTTGTCGGTGGCCGCTTCGAACGCGATGGTCAGGTTGCCCGCCTCGTCCAGCGAATAGGTGACCGTGGCCTTGACCGTGCCGGGGTAGCCGGCATCGCCATCGGGGCTGACATGGCTGAGCACGACGCTCGCCACCGGCCCGGATTTGACCGAGACAACCTGCCAGACCTGCTTGTCGAAGCCCTTGCCGCCGCCGTGCAGGCTGTTGATCTTGTTGTCGTTGAGCGGGAGTTGATAGGTCTTGCCATCAAGCGCGAACTTGCCGCCGGCAATGCGGTTGGCATAGCGGCCGACAGTGACGCCGAAATAGTTGGGATGATCGACATAGCCGGCCAGATCGTCGTAGCCGAGCAGCACGTCGGCCGGCTTGCCCTGGCGATCGGGCGCGACCAGTGCCTGGAGCGTGGCGCCATAGCTCAGGATGCGGGCCGAAACGCCATTGGCCGCCTTGAGCGTGACCGCGACAACCTTCTGCCCATCGGCCAGCGTGCCGGCGGCCTCCTGGCTCGCCTGCGCGGCGTGGGCACCCGAAAAGGGCGCAAGCGCGAGAAGCGCGGCAAGGGAAGCGGCCTTCGTGTTCATCCTGTTCTCCATGATCGACCCGTTCTGCCCTGGGGAGCCACGTGAAAACACGTGTGCAGCCATTGACGCGGCCGTGGCATCGCATATAGTCCGACAAATAGAAAGAGTGCAAGCCGGTTCGCGTGGCGCCTGTCCACTGGCATACGCCCGTTCATTGTTCTCTTCTTGCACAAACCTTGGAAGAGAGGATGGACATGCCCCCTGTTGCTTCATCGGCCGCGCTATCCGCGACCCCTGGCGAAGGCTTTCCTGCGGGCGCCAGCTATGGTCGCGCACTGGCGCTGCTGGCCACACTGTTCTTCATGTGGGGCTTCATCACCGTCATCAACAACACGCTGCTGCCGCACCTGCGCGCCGTGTTCGATCTGAACTATACCCAGACAACACTGATCGAATCCGTGTGGTTCATCGCCTATTTCGTGGCGTCGATCCCTTCGGCCAAGCTGATCGAGAAGATCGGGTACAAGCTGTCGATGGTCACCGGGCTGCTGATCATGGCGGCGGGCGCGCTGGGCATGATGGTGGCGGCATCGATCCCGTCCTACGGCGTTACGCTGGTCATGCTGTTCGTGATCGCCAGCGGCATCACGCTGCTGCAGGTGGCGGCCAATCCCTATGTCGCGGTGGTCGGCCCGGCGGAAACCGCTTCGTCGCGGCTCACCCTCGTGCAGGCGCTCAATTCGGCCGGAACGATGCTGGCGCCGCTGTTCGGCGCCTATCTCATCCTGGGCAGGTCCAAGAGCGGGACAGCCGTGGCCGGCACCGTGCTGACCCCGGCGGAACGCCTGGCCGACGCGCATTCGGTGATCCTGCCCTATGGCCTGGTCGCGGTGGTGCTGGTGGTCCTGGCCGTGGTGATCGCACGCTATCCCCTGCCCGCCATGGGCAGCGCCACCAGCCGCATGGCGCGCGAGGAACGCAAGCATCACTCGCTGTGGTCGCACCGCAACCTGGTGTTCGGCATTCCGGCAATCTTCATCTACCTGATCGCCGAAATCGGCGTGGCCAACCTCTTCGTCAATTTCGTCAGCCAGGGTGACATCGCCAACCTCACGCACGAGGAAGCCGGCCGTTACCTCACGTTCCTGTGGGGCGGGATGATGGTGGGCCGCTTTGCCGGCGGCGCGATCATGCAGAAGGTGCGCGCCGAAACCGTACTGGCGCTCGCCGCCGTGGGGGCCTTCGTGGTGATGATGATCACCGTGCTCACCCATGGCCCGGCGGCGATGTGGGCGCTGATCCTGGTGGGCCTGTTCCACTCGATCATGTTCCCCACGATCTTCACGCTGGGGATCAAGGGCCTGGGCCCGCTGACCGAGGAAGCCTCGGGCCTGCTGATCATGGCCATTGCCGGCGGCGCGCTGGTGGTGGTGCAGGGCAAGCTGGCCGATGCCTTTGGCCTGCAGACCTCGTTCCTGCTGACCGCCGCCTGCGAGCTTTACATCGTGTTCTATGCGCTGTGGGGCGCGAAGACCAAGACAGCGGACTGATTGCTCCCTCCCCACTCGTGGGGAGGGGAACCAGCCGCAGGCTGGTGGAGGGGCGTTTCTGCCTTGAGCGCCGCTGCAGGCGGCCAATCCCCTCCACCACGCTTCGCGCGGCCCCCTCCCCGTGCCGGGGAGGGACAATCAGCCTTGCACCGCCGCTTCGATCGCGCTGGCGGTGTCTTCGAGCGCGAGTTGCACCAGCACGCCCATTGCCTGGGCGGCAGCATCGCCATCGCCATCGGCAATCGCGTCATAGACCCGCGCGTGATCGGGAATGGGATTGCGCGGCAGTTCGCGGGCGCGTTGCTTGAACTGCGTGGTCCAATGCACTGCCGCGCCGATGCTGGCCGACAGCACCAGCAGCGCCGCATTGTGGCTGGCGCGCAGGATGGCATCGTGGAAATCGCGATCGGCGGCGCGGCCGGCATCGTTGGTCAGGGTGTGGCGACGCATGGCGGCAAGGGCATCGCGCATGGCCTTGAGATCGGCCTTGTCGCGGCGCTGTGCGGCCAGGCGCGCGGCGGCCGGCTCGACCACGGCGCGCAATTCGAACAAGTCGCGCACGAATTGCAGGTCGGGCTCGCCGGCAAAGGCCCAGGCCAGCACTTCGGGATCGAGCAGGTTCCAGCGCTCGCGCGGCAGCACGCGCGTGCCCGCCTTGGGGCGGCTCGCCACCAGGCCCTTGGCCGTCAGGACCTGGATAGCCTCGCGATAGGCGCTGCGCGAAACCTTGAGTTCCTCGGCAAAGGCGACTTCACCCGAAAGGATGTCACCGGGCTGGTATTGGCCAGACAAGATCGCCGTGCCCAACTTGTGCGCAATGGCACCGTGCAGCCGCCGTCCGGGGCCGCGCCCAAGCCCCCGCAGAGCCTCTTCACGATCGGCCGGGGCAGCGCTGCCGTCTACCGAATTGCCGGGAATATGCCGTTCCGTCACTGTTTGTGCCGCCTCCTGGCCAATGTGGTTAGCAGGGAGCGCGCAAGGGCGAAATGACTATTATTGCGTTTGCCGCCAAGCCGGAATATGTCGGAGTAAATATGGAGAATCCGATGACCGAATTCCGCTCGATCGACGCCCGCACCGGGCTGCCCCACGGCCCCGCCCTGGCCGTGCACGGATTGGAAGACGTGGCGCGGCTTTGTGCCGCGGCCGAAGCGGCGTTCGACAGCTATCGCGCCACCTGGCGCGAGGAGCGCGCCTTGTTCCTGGAAGCCATCGCCCAGGAAATCCTGGACATCGGCGATCCGCTGATCGAGGCGGCGATGCGCGAAAGCGGCCTGCCGCGCGCGCGCCTGGAAGGTGAACGCGGCCGCACCGTGGGCCAGTTGCGCATGTTTGCCGGCGTCGTGCGCGCGGGCGGCTGGCAGCAGTTGCGCATCGATCCTGCATTGCCCGATCGCCAGCCTCTGCCCCGCCCCGATATCCGCCTGCGCATGATCCCGCTGGGCCCGGTGGCGGTGTTCGGCGCCTCGAATTTCCCGCTGGCGTTTTCCACGGCCGGGGGTGACACCGCCTCTGCCCTCGCGGCCGGCTGCCCGGTGGTGGTCAAGGGCCACCCCGCCCATCCCGAAACCGGGGCGCTGGTGGCCGCGGCAATTGCCCGCGCGGTGGCAGCCCGTGGCCTGCCCGAAGGCGTGTTCGGCCACCTGGTCGGCCCCGGCAACGATCTGGGCGCCGCGCTGGTGGCCGATCCGCGCATCGCGGCGGTGGGCTTCACCGGCTCGCGCGGGGGCGGCCTGGCGCTGGCCCGCATCGCGCAGGCGCGCGACGTGCCGATCCCGGTCTATGCTGAAATGTCGAGCATCAATCCCGTGCTGCTGCTGCCTGAGGCGCTTGCCGCGCGTGGTGCGGCCCTGGGCCAGGCCTTCGTCGGCTCGCTCACCATGGGCGCCGGGCAGTTCTGCACCAATCCCGGCCTGGTGCTGGCAATCGACAGTGACGGGCTTGGCGCGTTCCTGGCGGCCGCGCGCGAAGGCGTGGGCGCAGCCGCGCCGCAGACCATGCTGACCACCGGCATCCACGCCGCCTATGAAGCGGGGGTCAAGGCCCTGGCCACCGCGCCCGGCGTGGAAACCGTGGCAACCGGCCCGGCGGGCGAAGGGCCCTGCGGCAACGCCGCGCTGTTCGTCACCACCGCGCAGGCCTTCCTGGCCGACAAGGCACTGGGCCACGAGGTGTTCGGCGCCAGTTCCATCGTGGTGAAATGCGCCGATGAAGCCGAACTGGCCAGCCTGCTCAGGGGCCTGGAAGGCCAGCTGACCGCCACGCTGCACATGGACGCTGCCGACGAGCCGCTCGCCGCCCGGCTGCTGCCGATCCTGGAGCGCAAGGCTGGCCGCATCCTGGCCAATGGCTGGCCCACCGGGGTGGAAGTGTGCCACGCCATGGTCCACGGCGGTCCGTTCCCGGCCACGTCGGACCCGCGCACCACGTCGGTCGGCAGCCTGGCGATCGATCGCTTCCTCCGTCCGGTCAGCTACCAGAACCTGAGCGCGGCGGTGCTGCCGGCAGAATTGACCGACGCTGCGCGCGGCGATGGCGCGCCGCGCCTGATCGACGGCACGCTCACGCTCTGATCCCTTCCCTTTTCGCAGAAAGCATCCGATCCATGGCAACCCGCCTTCTTCAACACCGCAGCGCCGATGGCGTGCGCCGCGTGATCCTGGCCACCGATGACACCGCCGTGTTCCTGGTACAGCCCGCCACCGTGCGCGAACTGGCGCAGGCCGCCATCGCCGCCGGGCAGAGCCTGGCCGAAGCTGCCGCAGCCCGCGCCAGCAGCCAGAGCGTGGACATCGCGGCCGAGCTTGCTGCCGGCACCCTGCTGCCCGCGATCGACCACAGCGATACGGCGCGCGTCTGGCTGACCGGCACGGGCCTGACCCATCTTGGTTCGGCCGAAGGGCGCGACAAGATGCACCGCGATGCCGCCCAGGCGGAAAAGCAGACCGATTCCATGCGCATGTTCCTGGAAGGGCTGGAAGGCGGCAAGCCTGCGGCTGGCGCCGAAGGGCAGCAACCGGAATGGTTCTACAAGGGGGATGGCACGCAGCTCGTCGGCCCCGGCCAGCCGCTGACCATGCCCGCCTTTGCCAAGGATGGCGGGGAGGAGCCGGAACTGGCCGGCATCTACCTGATCGGCGAGGACGGCACGCCCTGGCGCCTGGGCCTGGCCCTGGCCAACGAGTTTTCCGACCACGTGACCGAGCGCCACAACTACCTGTGGCTGGCCCATTCCAAGCTGCGCCAGGCAGCCCTTGGCGCCGAACTGCTGCTGGGCACCCCGCCGGCCGACGTGCGCGGCACGAGCCGCGTGCTGCGCGACGGCGCCACGCTGTGGGAAAAGCTGTTCCTTTCGGGCGAGGACAACATGTCGCACAGCCTGGCCAACCTGGAGCATCACCACTTCAAGTATGGCCTGTTCCGCCGCCCGGGCGACATCCACGTGCACTTCTTCGGCACGGCCACGCTTTCGTTCAGCGACGGGATCGCGACGCGCGAAGGCGATGCCTTTGAAATCAGCGCCGCGCCCTTTGCCCTGCCGCTGCACAATCCGCTGGCCCGCGCCGCGGCCGGCCCGGTGCCCTTTGCGGTAAAGGCACTCTAAGCCGATGGACCCGATCCGCATTGCCGTGGTGGGCATGGGCAAGATCGCCCGTGACCAGCACCTGCCGGCCATTGCCGGAAACCCGGCGTTCAGCCTGGCCGCCACGGTCAGCCCGCGCGATTCCGGCGTGGAGGGCATCTCGCACCATCGCAGCCTGGACGATCTCCTGGCGCAAGGGCCGGCGGTCGATGCCGTGGCGCTCTGCACCCCGCCCCAGGTGCGCTATGACCTGGCGGCGCAAGCCCTGGCCAAGGGCGTGCACGTGTTCCTGGAAAAGCCGCCGGGCGCGACGCTGGCGGAAGTCCATACCCTGGCCAACCAGGCCGATCGCGTGGGCGCAACGCTGTTTGCCTCGTGGCATTCGCGCTTTGCCGCCGGGGTTGCCCCGGCGCGCGCGTGGCTGGCGGAGCGGCGCATCGACAGCGTGAAAGTGATCTGGCGCGAAGACGTGCGCGTGTGGCACCCCGGCCAGGCCTGGATCTGGCAGCCAGGCGGGCTGGGCGTGTTCGATCCGGGCATCAACGCCCTTTCGATCATCACCCATATCCTGCCGCGCCCGTTCTTCCTGTCCGAAGCGACGCTGGAAATTCCCGAAAACCGCGCCGCGCCGATCGCTGCAGACCTGCATTTCCGCGATACGGCCGGGGCGGCCATCCACATGGACCTGGATTGGCGGCAGACCGGCCCGCAAAGCTGGGACATCGTGGTGGAAACCGACGCCGGCACGCTGCGCCTGGCCCAGGGCGGCGCCGTGCTGACCTTGCCGAGCGAGACGCTGCACAACGAGGACCACGAATACCCTGGCCTCTATGCCCGCTTTGCCACCCTGATCCGCAGCGGCCGCAGCGATGTCGACCTGGCGCCGCTGACCTTGGTGGCTGACGCATTCTTGCGCGGCAAACGGCTGGTGACAGACGCTTTCTTCGACTGACCCACCCCTTTTTGGGAGAGGACAAGAACACGATGATCAAGACAATTCGCCACACCGCTGCCGCTGCACTGCTGGTAGCGAGCGCCCTTGCTGTGCCCGCGCTGGCCGATACCGCCGGCCAGCCGACCACGGCGACGCTCCACGCCGACAAGCCGGGGCCCACGTATGACGCGCGGATCTTTACCCAGTTTGCCGAGCATCTGGGCAACGGCATCTATGGCGGCCTGTGGGTGGGCAACGACAAGTCGATCCCCAACACCAACGGTTTCCGCAACGACGTGATCGGCGCGCTGCGCGAACTGAAAGTGCCGGTGATCCGCTGGCCGGGCGGTTGCTTTGCCGATGAATATCATTGGCGCGAAGGCATCGGCCCGCAAGCCAAGCGCCCGGTCAAGATCAACACCAACTGGGGCGGCGTGACCGAACCCAACGCCGTAGGCACGCACGAATATTTCGAGTTGCTGCGCCAAGTGGGTTCGCAAGCCTATATCTCGGGCAACGTGGGCAACGGCACGGCACGCGAAATGGCCGAATGGGTGGAATACATCACGTCACCGGCCGGTAGCCTGGCCGAAGAACGCGCCCGCAACGGGCACAAGGGCGCCTGGGCACTGCCCCTGTTCGGCATCGGCAACGAGCTGTGGGGTTGCGGCGGCAATATGCGCCCCGAATATGCCGCCGACGAGACCCGCCGCTTTGCCACGTTCATCAAGGCGCCAGCGGGCACCCGCGTGCTCAAGATCGCCTCGGGCCCGAACGTGGACGACTACAACTGGACCGAAACGGTCATGCGCCTGGCTGGCGACCAAATCGACGGGCTTTCGCTGCACTATTACACCGTGCCCGGCGGCTGGCCGCCGCGCGCCACGGCCACCGGCTTTGACGAGCACGGCTGGGCCGAGACGCTGGCCGGTGCGCGCCGCATGGACGAACTGGTCACGCGGCACAGCGCGATCATGGACAAGTATGACCCGCAAAAGCGCGTGTTCCTGGCGGTGGACGAATGGGGCACATGGTACGCCCAGGAACCGGGCAGCCACCCGGGCTTCCTGTTGCAGCAGAATACGTTGCGTGATGCGCTGGTTGCCTCCACCACGCTGGATATCTTTGCCCGCCATGCCGATCGCGTGCGGCTTTCGGCGATCGCCCAGATGGTCAACGTGCTGCAGGCGATGATCCTGACCGAAGGCAAGAAGATGGTGCTCACCCCCACCTATCATGTCTTCATGATGTATCGGCCGTGGCAGGATGCCACGGTGCTGCCGATCGACATTGCCAGCCCATGGTATGCCAAGGACGAATTCACCATGCCGGCCGTCAGCGGCTCGGCCGTGCGCGACAAGGCCGGCGTGGTCCACGTCGCCTTGTCGAACCGCGATCCGGGCCAGGCCAACACGGTGACGGTCAGGCTGGACGGGGTGACCGCCAGCAGCGCCGCCGGGCAGGTGGTGACCGCCGCCACCATGGACGCGCACAACACCTTTGACACACCCGATGCGGTCAGGCCCGCGCCGTTCACCGGCGCGACCATCCAGGGCGGCACGCTCACCGTCACGTTGCCGGCCAAGTCGGTCGTGGTGCTCGACCTGCGCTGAGCGCGGGCAAGAGGAGAGGATTGCATGAACGCGAAAACCCTGCTGGCGGCAGCCGCCGCCCTGGCCCTTCCCGCCCAGATGCTCGCCGCGCCGGCCGTGGCGCAGCAAGTGGGCGAAAAGGCTGCCGGAACGCTCAACAGCCAGTTGACCGGCGACCTTGTTCCCACCCACGATCCGGTGATCATCCGCGAAGGCGATACCTATCACGTCTATGGCACCGGCGTGCCGGGTGACGATGGGCACTATATCCTCTCGCGCACGTCCACCGATCTCAGGCACTGGACGGCCACCGGCCCGCTGTTCACGGCCATTCCCGAATGGGCCAAGCAGGCGGTGCCGGGCACGCGCGAGATGTGGGCGCCCGACATCTCGTTCGTGAACGGGGAATACCGGCTGTATTATGCGGTCTCGACGTTCGGATCGAACCGGTCGGCCATCGGGCTGTTCACCGGCAAGACGCTCGATCCCAAGGCCAAGGACTATGGCTGGAAAGACCAGGGCCTGGTCGTGATGTCGACCCAGGCGGATGATTTCAACGCCATCGATCCCAATTTCGTGATCGATGCGCAGGGGCGGCACTGGCTGGCGCTGGGCAGCTTCTGGACCGGGATCAAGCTGTTCCCGCTCGATCCCAAGACTGGCAAGCCGGCGCCCGGCACCCTGCCCTACAGCATTGCCCGCCGCCCCGCCCCGGCCGGCGCACCCGGCCCGATCGAGGCGCCGTTCATCCTCCAGCACGGTGGGTATTACTTCCTGCTCGCCAGCTACGACTATTGCTGCAAGGGCACGCAAAGCACGTATTACACCGTGGTCGGCCGCGCCAAGCAGATCACCGGGCCCTATCTGGGCAAGGACGGCAGCGACATGATGCAGGGCGGCGGCACCGTGTTCCTGCGCGCCGATCTTCAGGAACAGCAGCGCTTCCGCGGCCCTGGCCATGCCGGCGCGTTCACCGACAAGGACGGGCAGACCTACGTTGTCTATCACGCCTATGACAAGGCCAACAACGGCGCATCCACCATGCGCCTGGCGCCAGTGCGCTGGGATGCCGATGGCTGGCCCGTGGCGGATTATTGAGCCATGGGCCGCACCCCCGTGTTGAGCCGCCGCGCCTTTGCCCTGGGCGCGGCCGGCCTTTCGATGGCCAGCCCGATGGCGGCGCGCGCAGCGATAAGGGGCATCGGGCGTGGCACCGGGCCGGGCAACGTCAGCGCCCTGCCTGCGCCACGCAACCCGCTGGTGCGCCAGCGCGCCGACGCCCAGGTGTTCCGCCACGGCGATGGCCACTATTACATGATGGGATCGGTGCCGGAATACGATCGGCTGGCCATTCGCCGCGCGCCGACGCTGGCAGGACTGGCCGATCCGGCCAGCGAGCACGTGGTGTGGCGCCGGCCCGCGAACGGCAAACTGGGCGGCTATATCTGGGCGCCCGAACTGCATTGGTTCGATGGCGCCTGGCATATCTATTTCGCCGCCGGTGACAGCGACGATCCGTTCCACATCCGCACTTATGTGCTCGCCAGCCGCGATGCCGATCCGCTGACGGGAACCTGGCATCTGCTGGGCCAGTTCAAGGGGCCGTGGGACAGCTTCACGCTCGATTCCACGCTCTTCGTGCACAAGGGCGTGCGCTATGTCTGCTGGGCGCAGCGCGAACCGGGGATCGAGACCAACTCCAATCTCTACCTCGCGCCCCTGGCGGATGCACTGACGCCGGGCCGTGCGCCGGTGCGGCTGTCAGTGCCCACTCTCGATTGGGAAATTCCCGGCTTCAAGGTGAACGAGGCGCCGGCGGTGCTGGCCCGCAACGGGCGCCTGTTCCTCACGTATTCGGCGGCGGCCACCGATGCCCGCTATTGCCTGGGCATGTTGACGGCCGACACCGATGCCGACCTGATGGATCCGCGCGCCTGGGCCAAGAGCCAGCACCCGGTGTTCACCTCGTGCCCGCAGACCAGCGTCTATGGGCCGGGGCACAACAGCTTCACCGTGGACGAGCACGGCCACGACATGCTGGTCTACCACGGCCGCGACTATGCCGCGATCACGGGCGATCCGCTGTTCGATCCCAACCGCCACACCCGCGTGCAGCGCCTTTACTACCACGCCGATGGCACGCCCGATTTCGGCGTGCCGGTGGGCAACGGCGCCCTGCCCGATCGGCTGGTGCCGGCCGGCGCGCCGGGCCGCTTCCTGTTGCACGGCGATGGCGGCGTGGCGGTGGGCACCGCGCCCCTTGCGCAAACCCAGTTCCGCCAGGTGCCCCTGCCCGCGCTGGTCAACGAACTGGCGCCGGGCACGGCGCCCCTGCCCGGCCAGGCCGGCGCGGTGTGCCTGATACCGATCCTGCGCCCCCATGCCGCATTGGCCGTGGCACGCGACGGCAGCGCCACACTGGTAGAGCTGGCGCCGGGCCAGGCAGTTCCGCCCACCGCGCTGTTTCACGCAGTGGCACTGCCGCAGGGCAAGTGGCGCTTCGACTCGCTGGCCGTGCCGGGCCAGGCCCTTGCGGCGCAAGGGCAGGCATTGCGCCTGGCGCCGCGCCATGCGCGCATCTGCCTGTGGACGCTCAACTGATTTGTCAGACCAGAATATCGCCAAGGTCGCGGCCGGTTTGCGCCGTCGCCTTGGCGCTTGCGCCTATTCTGAATGTTGCCACGGCTGACAAAATATCTCTTGCCATGAATTAGTCGGAGTAATAAATACTCCGACTAAATCGGGCGAGGCAACCAGCCCGCCCACCAGGGAGGGTGTTTCATGGCAATCAGAACATTTGTATGCGCGTCCGCTTCGGTGCTGGCCCTCACCTTGGGCAGCGTTGCGCACGCGCAAGACGCCGCCCCCGCCGCAGCACCGACCACGCCCAGCGATGCACAGGCGGACAGCGATGTCGCCGGTGCCATCGTGGTCAGCGGCGTGCGTGCCTCGATCGTGGGTGCGGTCAACGTGCGCAAGCAGGCCACGCAGATCATCGATTCCATCGTCGCCGAAGACGTGGGCAAGCTGCCCGACAACAACGTGATCGAAGCCCTGCAGCGCGTGACCGGCATCCAGGTGACCGACCGCGCCAGCGGCGAAGCCGGCACCGTGACCATCCGCGGCCTGGCCGATCCACTCACCACGCTCAACGGCCGCAACATCTTTACCGCCGCAGGCCAATCGTTCGCGCTCCAGGATATTTCGGCCAACCTCATCCGCCAGGTCGATGTCTACAAGACCCGCTCGGCCGACCAGATCGAGACGGGGCTGGCTGGCCAGATCGACGTGAAGACGCGGCGCCCGTTCGATTTCAAGGGCTTCACCATCTCGGGCCTGGTGCGCGGGATTTATGACGAGCAGGCCAACAGCTATAACCCCAACGTGGCGCTGCTGGTGTCGGATCGCTGGGAAACCGGGATCGGCGACGTGGGCATCCTGGTCAACGGCAGCTGGAGCCGCAGCAAGTACCGCACCATGTCGGTCACTGCCGGCGCGCTGGTGCCCTTTGCCACCGAAACGCCGCCCGCCGGCTCGGGCCTATCGCCGCTCGAACGCATTTTCCCGGGCGACGACAACGTGAACTGGACGCCGGGCCTCAATGCCGGCCTGCCAACGGCGCCCGGCTCCACGCTCAATATCAACGGCGTGGCCACGCCCTATTACCTGAGCCGCGACGCGGTGTTCAGCTCCGACCTCTATGGCAAGCGGGAGCGGCCCTCGGCCAATATCGCGCTGCAGTGGTCGCCCAACCCCAGCTCGACCTATACCGCCGAAGCGTTCTACGCCGGCTTCCGGGGCGAGACGTTCAACAGCCTGATGTTCAGCTTCGTCGATTGGTGGGGCAATCCCGGGCCGGTCTCGCTCTATGACGGCACCAACATCGTCAAGTCGCGCACGGTGGACGATGTCTATGGCTTCAACAGCGCCGATTTCACCACCAACCGCACCGACAGCTATGTCTATGCGTTGAACGGCAAGTGGGACCTGGGCAATCGCGGGGGCATCGTTGCCGATGTCGCCTATCAGACCAGCACCAATGAAACCACGTTCATCGCCATGCGCACCGATCGCGTGGCCAAGCAGATCACGGCCGATTTCAATGCCGGCGGCGGCGTCGCGTCCTATCACTTCAACGACGACGCGCTGCTGACCGATCCCACGCAGTGGAACGTCGCGCAGCTTTACGACAATGCCGGCAAGACCAGCGGCAATGCGATCACGCTGACGCTTGACGGGCATTACACCTGGGACAGCGGCTTCCTGCGCCAGATCAAAGCGGGGATGCGCTACGACGATCGCAAGGCCTCCAGCTACAGCCGCACCGCCAGTGCCAACGGCCTGGGCCGGAACCTGTCCACGCTGCCCAGCGAAGCGCTGTTTACCAACAGCAACTTCTTCGATGGCCGCGCCAGCGTGCCGACCAGTTGGACTCTGCCCAGCGGCTGGTGGCTGAACGACAACGCCGATACCGTGCGCGGTCTCTATGGCATACCCACGTCGGACAAGCTCTCGCTCGACCATGTGTTCGACATCGACGAGCGCACCATGGCGGCCTATGTCCAGGCCGACGGCCAGATCGACTTGTTCGGCCGGCCGCTGCGCCTGGAAGCGGGCGTCCGCTTTGTCACGGTGGATACGGATACGGTGTTCATGGCCACGTTCGGCGCCAACAAGGGCCTGCCGGTGCGTGGTTCGGTGGGGGCGGAACGCTTCCTGCCCTCGTTCACCGCGCGCTTTGACGTGACCGACAAGCTGCGCCTGCGCTTCAACTATGGCGAAACGCTGCGCCGCCCGAACTTTTCCGATCTCAACCCCAACCCCACCCTCACCGGTGATCTCACCAACGTGGGCTATGGCAGCGGCGTTGCCGGCAATGCGGCCCTGCGCCCGACCCATTCGCGCAATTTCGACGCGGCGGTCGAATGGTACTTCGACCGCGACAGCGCGATCTACGTCACCGGTTTCCGCCGCGAAATCGATGGCCTCGTCGTGCCGCTTTCGGCGCTGGAATACATTCCCAACAACGGCATCACCGCCGGCGCGACCGACCATTTCGTGATCAGCCGCCCGGTCAATGCCTCGGACGGCGTGCTCAAGGGCGTGGAAGTGGGCCTGACCTGGTTCCCGCATTTCCTGCCGGGCCCGCTCAACGGCCTGGGCCTGACCGGCAGCGCCACCGTGCTCGATTCCAAGCAGAACATTCCCGAAAGCGACGCGGCCGGCAATATCACGCAAACGCAGTCGCAGTTCTTCAACGTCTCGAAGTTCTCGTACAATGCCACGCTGGCTTACGACAAGGGTCCGATCTCGGCCCGCCTGTCTTACATCTGGCGCCAGGCCTTCCTGCACAACAACGAAGCGCGGCTGTTCGCCAACCCCATCGGTGTGTGGTTCCGCCCGGAAAAGAGCCTGGATTTCCAGCTGACACTCAACGTCAACAACCGCATCGGCATCACGTTCGATGCCGTCAACCTGACCAGCGAGATGCAGCAGAACTACTACAAGTACGGCAACGCCGGGAACCAGGACCAGTTCAACCTGGGCTCCACCTTGCGCCCGCGCACGTTTGCCCTGGGCGCGCGCTTCAAGTTCGATTGATCCCTCCGGCGGCGCCGTTCCTCCCGGCGTCGCCAACTCTCTCACGCTGGCATGGGGCCGCTGTCCCGGCCCCATGCCGCACTCCAAGGCCAGTCCGGCTTGCCCCGGACTGGCCTTTTCGTGTCAGCCGATCAGATCTTGAAGCCAAAGCGCACGCCATAGGTGCGCGGCGGCTGGAACTGATAGGTGTTGGTGCGCGAGTTGAAGTTCTGCACGCCGTTGGCCAGCACCACCTTGTCGCCCACGTTGCGCACGAAGGCCTGGATGTTCCAGCTGCCGCCGTCGGGCGCATATTGCAGCGAAAGGTTGCCCGTGACGTAGGGACGCGACTGGGTGTCGTAGGTGTTGAACACCGAATAGTAGAACGACGAGCTGTACTTGGCATCCGCGCGCGGGGTCAGGGTGCCGCCAAAGGCCGGGATCGCATATTCGATGCCGCCCGATGCGGAAAGCTTGGGCGCGTTAGGCAGCTGGTTGCCACCGATGTTCTGCGCCGTGCCGCCACCATCGTTGACGGTGATGTTGTCGCCAAAGCGGGTGTGCAGCCAGGCCGCGTTGAAATCGATCCGCCCGCCTGCGCCGAACAGGGCCACGGCCTGCAATTCGGCGCCATAGATCTTGGCCGAACCGACGTTGAAC
Organism: Novosphingobium rhizosphaerae; assembly: GCF_050920675.1. Lineage (NCBI taxonomy): Bacteria > Pseudomonadati > Pseudomonadota > Alphaproteobacteria > Sphingomonadales > Sphingomonadaceae > Novosphingobium > Novosphingobium rhizosphaerae. The sequence continues at coordinate 2,243,735 of NZ_CP137861.1, read as the reverse complement.
GTCCCGGCCGCGCCGTTGAGCGAGTCCGCGGTCTGCGAGGCCTGATAACCGCGATAGTTGAAGTAGAACGCGGCCGCGTTGAGTTGCAGGCGGTTGCCCATGAAGCGGTTCTTGGTGCCCACTTCGAACGCGTCGAGCGTTTCGGGGCCATAGGGGATCGATGCGGCCGAACCGTTGGAGTTGAACCCGCCCGACTTGTAGCCGCGATCGTACTTGGCATAGACCAGCGAGTTGGTGGCCGGGGTGTAGTCCAGGCCCACGTGCCAGGTCGGCTGCGACTTGGTCATGCGGCCCGCGCCATCGGTGTACCCGGTGGTGAAGGGGAACACGAAGCCCCATTCGGGGAACGCCAGCGCCGGATAGTTGAGCGCCGCGCCGCCGGTGCGCACCTTTTCGTCGCGGGTATAGCGGCCGCCCACCGTCAGCTTCCACTGGTCGTTCAGCTTGTAGGCCACCTGGCCGAACACAGCGTCGGACTTGGTCTTGACGTGGTAGTTGAAGTGGATGCCGTACGTGTTCGAGAAATCGAGGAACGAGAGCGGGCCACCGGTTGCATAGTCACCGGTCATCGCCAGGTTGTAGATGCCCGAATCGATCGTGTTGGTTTCCTGGAAGTGGAACAGGCCAACCTGGAAGAACAACGGATTGTTCTGCCCGTTCGACAGACGCACTTCGTGGTTCCACGTCGTGGGCGATTCGTTCTGCAGGAAGTTGCGGATCGCCGGATAGGCGGGGCCCGTCGCATCAAGCTTGTGGTTCCAGGTCTGCTTGTCCCAGCCACCGGCGTAGGTCAGCGACAGGTCACCCAGGATATCGGACACGGTGCCTTCCCAGCGCACCCGGTCACCCTTCACGCGGTTGGACGTGGCGGCCTGGTTGGGGAAGCTCTTGGCATCGCCAAAGCTGGGCCGGGTGCCGAGCGGCGCGGAGACCAGCGCGACGTCACCCACGTTGTTGATATCGTCATGCTGGTAGGAAGCCCAGAGCTTGACGTTGGTGGTGGGCTTCCACTGCACCTGCACGCGGCCCGACGAGGTGTTTTCATCGTCGCCGTCGATGTTGATGCCGGTGAGGTGGCGATAGCCGTCATGCTGGCGATGGATGCCCGAGAAGCGCACGGCCAGGGTATCGGTCAGCGGCACGTTGCCACCCGCTTCCACGTTGAGCGCGCGGTAGTTGCCCACTTCGAACGAACCATAGGCGCCGGCCGTGTCGCTGGGCCGGTTGGTGATCAGCGAGATCAGGCCGCCGGTGGAATTGCGCCCGTTGAGCGTGCCTTGCGGGCCCTTGAGCACTTCGACGCGGGCGATGTCGTACATCGACGTGCCGATGGAGAACGAGCGGTTGGTGTAGAACCCGTCGCGGGCGATCGGCACCGAAGGATCGCCGATTTCGGTCACGTCGGTCGATGCGATGCCGCGCACGGCCACATAAGCCGCGCCGGTGCTGCTGGTGACGTTGACGCTGGGGTCCATGGTGGCCAGCGACTGGACGTTGCTGATGCCCTTCTGCGCCAGATCGGCGCCGGTGTAGACGGTCAGCGCAACGGCGGTCTTCTGGGCAGAACTTTCCGCGCGGTTGGCGGTCACCACGATTTCGGCAAGGCCATCCGCATTGGGTTCGGCCTGCGCGCCCTGCGCGGCGGCGGGCTGCGGCGTGGCGCCGTCCTGGGCATGGGCAACGGTGGCGATGGTGGGCATGCTCGCGCCGATCAACAGCGCCGCGATGAAGCGGTTCATCCGATTTTCCTCCCCAATCGTTGCAGCGAGAACACGACTCGCTGCTTTTGAATCAAAATGCTCGTTCTGATTATCGCGACGAACCGGGCTGGTCAAGCCTATTTGGAATGCTCACTACAAACTGACACTTGCGCCCAGGCCAAGGGGCCTTTGCGGCCTGCCGAACGCGGCCGCTTGACAGCGCCGCGCCTTGCGGCAATACCGCAAACAATACGAACCATAATTCTATTTTTAGCAAGCCATCCGCAGCAGGATATTCAGCCTGCCGCGCTTGGGGGGAGAGCCATGATCGCAGCCATCGCCACATCGGGCGCACCAAGGGCCGGCAGCCGCGCTGCGGGCCCTGCGCGCGTGAGCGTCGGCGCTTTCATGGCGCCGCGGGCCTTGCCGCTCTTCCCATTCCTTTCGCATCCCCGGCGTGCAACCCGCGCCGGCCGCCTCTCCTGACGGAGCCATGAAAGCCATGTCCAAAATCCAGCGGGGCGTAAGCCTCTATTCCTTCCAGGAAGAGCTCTTCCTGGGCCGCATGTCGGTTGAAGACTGCGTTGCCTTTGCCAGTTCGATCGGGGCCAACGGCATCGAGATTCTGCCTGAGCAGAACATGCCCGAATTCCCCAACGTGACCGACGCCGATGTGGCGCGCTGGCAGGACATGCTTGCCCGGCACGGCGCGCATTTCACCTGCTATGACATGTTCCTCGACACCAAGCTGCGCAAGGACAGCCTGCTGAGCGATGACGAGCAGGTGGACAGCATCGTGCGCGATATCAAGCTGGCCAGCCGGCTGGGCATTCGCAACATGCGCGTGCTGGTCTTCGTGCGCCCCGATATCCTGGCCCGCTGCGTGCCCTTTGCCGAACAGTACGACGTGCACCTGGGCGTGGAAGTCCACGCGCCCTGGCACCTCGAACATGCCTGGATCCTGCGCACGATCGAAGAGGCCGATCGCCTGGGCACGCGCCATCTCGGCATCCTGCCCGACATGGGCATCTTCATGAAGCACTACCCGCCCGCCTTCCGCGCGCGGTTCGAACGCCAGGGCGCCCGGCCCGAAGTGGCGCAGTTCATCGTCGACCAGCACGAAGCCAAGATCATGTGCGAATACACGATCTATGAAGTGGCGGTGAAGATGGGCGGCAACAAGGCCGAAGTGGCCATGGCCGAAACCCTGCGTCATGCGCCGTTCGCCAATCCCAAGCGCATCGGCGACTATGCCCCCTATTTCCGCCACATCCAGGCCAAGTTCTATGAAATGAACGAGGACTGCACCGATCCTGCCATCGCCTATGACGAAGTGATTCCCGAACTGGTCAAGTGCGGTTGGGAAGGCACGCTTTCGAGCGAATACGAAGGCAATCGCTGGATCCAGGACGTGCACGAAGTGGACAGCCGCGAGCAGGTCCGGCGCCAGCATGTGATGTTCGAACGGCTGATCAGCCAGGCCGAAGCCAAGTATGGCGCCAAGGAGACCGTGTGATGTTCGACAAGTACCTGATCGACCCGGCCACCGTGCGCAACACCGGCCCGGCCGATGCACCCACCGGCTTCGCCTTTGAAGCCAAGCTGGGTTATTACCGTGGCCTGACCCTTTCGATGATCGAAGAACTCGCCGTCACGCTCGACGGGACCGAACTGCCGCGCGATGCCGTGCAGTTCGATGAAGGCGCGGGGCCGATCGCGCTCGATGCCATGGAAACCGCTTATGACCGGCGCTGGGCGTTCGGCACGCCTGCCACGATCCTGGTCAGCCACCCCGGCGGACTGGGCACGGGCGAGCACAAGCTGGGCCTGCGCCAGAAGCTGCGGGTTTCGTACCTGCCCTTCCCCGCGTTCAACACCGACGAAAAGACCGTCAGCGCCGCCTGACCATGCGCGCGCCGGGGCCTGCGGCACCCCGGCGCGCCGGCATTGCCCGAACGACCAGACCGCGAACGGGAGAGCAAGCGTGAGCCATATTCTCAAGCCGGCGCTGGCCTTGGCGCTGGCGGTGTCTGGTGCCGCCGCGCCGATTATCGCTTGGGGGCGGCCCGCGCCCAACCCGCACCACGGCAGCGGCCAGCACGCGCGCGAAACCGCGCGCAACCGCGCGATCATCACCGATTTCGCCCACCGCTTCTACACCCTGCGCCAGGTGCGATCGGCGTTCGAAACTTATGTCGCGCCCGATTACATCCAGCACAATCCCGGCCTTGCCGACGGACGAGATGCAGCGATCACCATGCTGGCCCCGATGTTTGCCGATCGCGGCCACAGCTTTGCCATTCGGCACATTGTGGTGGACGGCGATCTGGCCGCGGTGCACATCTTCGTCAAACCAGATCCGGCAGCGCGCGGCGCGGCCGTGGCCGATTTCTATCGCCTCAAAGACGGCAAGATCGTGGAGCATTGGGACGTGATACAGCCGATTCCCGAGCAGTCCGCCAACACGCACCCGATGTTCTGACCCGATCGAAAGCCCGCGCCATGTCCAGCCAAACCACCTCGCTCCTGCCGGCGTCGGCCGTCATCGATCGCCGCCAGTTCCTGGCCGCAGCGCTGGTGACCGGGGCCGTTTCCGCCCTTGCCGGTCCGCTTGAAGCCGCGCCGGCCCCCGATGCCGCGCTCGATGCTCTGGTGGCGCGCATGACGGTGGCCGAAAAGGCCGGGCAGCTGCACATGGAAGCCGCGCTGTCCTATCGCCAGGCCGAGCCGGCGGTGGCGCAGTTCAACCCCTTCGTGCCGCCCGTTACCCCGCAACAGGCACGTGCGCAATTTGCCGAGCAACTGGCGCGCATCCGCGCGGGCGGCGTGGGCTGGATCATGACGCCGATGGACGTTGAATCCATGATCCTGGGGCAGAAGGCGGCCGTGCAGCAATCGCGGCTGAAAATCCCCGTGCTGTTTGCAGCCGACATCATCCATTCCGATCGCACCGTGTTCCCGGTGCCCCTGGCCGAAGCGGCGAGTTTCGACCCGGACCTGGCGCGCCGCACTGCGCGGGCCTGCGCGGTGGAAGCATCGGCGCGCGGGCTGGACGCGGCCTTTGCCCCGATGGTGGACGTGGGCCGCGACCAGCGCTGGGGCCGCGTGGTCGAAGGCGCTGGCGAAGATGTGCTGTTGGCGCGCCTGTTTGCTGCGGCGCGCGTGGCCGGTTTCCAAGGCAAGCTGGGCGCGGCGGACAGCCTGCTTGCCTGCGTCAAGCACTTTGCCGCCTATGGCGCGGGGGAAAGCGGGCTGGATTACCAGGGCAACGCCCTGTCGGAACGGGTGCTGCACGAAGTGTACCTGCCGCCTTTCCAGGCCGCATTCGACGCCGGCGCGCTGCTCGTCATGGCCGCGTTCAACACTGTCGATGGCGTCCCGGCCACGGGCAACCGCCACCTGTTGACCGAAATCCTGCGCGACCAGATGGGCTTTGGCGGCGCGGTCATTTCCGATTTCCGCAGCGAAGAGGAACTGATCGCCCACGGCCAGGCCGAAGACGGCGCGGACGCGGTGCGCCTGGCGCTCAATGCCGGGTGCGACGTGGGCATGGTCAGCGGCCTGTTTCCGCTGCACATTCCCGCCCTGGTGGCACAAGGCGCGATTTCCCTGGCCACGCTCGATCGCGCGGTGGGCCGCGTGCTGCGGGTCAAGCAGGCGGCCGGCCTGTTTGCCGATCCGTTCCGTCGGCTGGACCCTGCGCGCAGCCGGCGCCCGGCCCCGCCGGCGCACCGCGAACTGGCGCGCGAGGCGGCGATCAAGTCCATCGTCCTGTTGCGCAACGAAGGCGGTCTTCTGCCGCTCCGTGCCGGCCCGCGCATTGCCCTGGTCGGCCCGTTCGGACCTGATGCGGACAATTGCCACGGCCCATGGTCCACCTTCACGCCCGATGCCCCGCCGGTTTCGCTCGAACAGGGCCTGCGCGCAGCCCTGCCCGATCCCGCCCTGCTGACCGTGGCGCCCGGTTGCGCGATCGACGCCGCCCTGCCCGGCGGGATCGAAGCGGCACGTGCCACCGCGCAGAATGCCGACGTGGTCATCCTCGCCCTGGGCGAAAGCCAGCGCATGTCGGGCGAAAGTTCCTCGCGCGTGGATATCGTCATTCCGCCCGCGCAGCAGGCGCTGGCCGAAGCGATGGCCGCCACGGGCAAGCCGCTCGTCGTCGTGCTGCGCCATGGCCGGGCCCTGGCGCTCAAGGGTGCCGTGCGAGAGGCGCCCGCTTTGCTGGCGGGATGGTTCCTGGGCACGGAAACCGGCCATGCCCTGGCGGCGGTGCTGCTGGGCAAAGTCAGCCCATCGGGGCGCTTGCCGGTTACGTTTCCCCAGGCCACTGGGCAGGAGCCCTATTACTATGCGCGCGAAAGTTCGGGACGCCCGGCCTCGGGCGCGCCTGATGAACTTTTCAAATCCCACTTCATCGGGCTGTCCGATGCGCCGCTCTACCCGTTCGGCCACGGGCTGACGTATGGTGATGTGCGCTATGGCCCGGTGCAGGCAGCGCGCGCTGGCGAAGGCGTGGTGGTGTCAGCAAGCGTGACCAACGCCGGCAGCCGCGCGGTGGAGGAAGTCGCGCAGTGCTATCTCCACGACGTGGCCAGCGAAGTGGTGCAACCGGTGCAGAAGCTGGTCGCGTTCGAAAAGCTGGCGCTGGCCCCGGGGGAAACCCGCACGGCGCGGTTTGCCATCACGCCGGCCATGCTCGCCCATCTCGACCAGGCCTGCCACGTGGTGGCGGGCAGCGGCGCGTTCGATTTCTGGATCGCGCCGGCGGCCCGCACCGGCACCCCGGCGCGCATCGACGTGGGGCGGCCGACCTGATCAGGCCGATGGCATCATCAGGAACGCGGCGAGCATGCGGCCCAGGTCCTGCTTGAGCACGTCCCAGCGGCCTTCCCACGCCGCTTCCTTGGCTGAGCCGAAACCAAGGTAGCGCGCGATCGCGGCGTAGAGCACGCGAAAGCAGGAATCGACCGCGCGCTCGGGATCGTCCTGGCGGATTTCGGCCCGATGGGCGAGCAACGCGCTGCGCACCGCCGCAGCCGTGCTGGCATAGGATGCCTTGCCGGTTTGCGCCACGATCGGATCGTGGGTTGCCCGCTGCATCAGCGGGCGCAGCAGGGGGGCGTGTTCGCGCAGCGTTTCGGCCACCGCTTCGACCAGCAGGGGCACGATCGCCACCAGGCTTCCTGCCGCTTCGCGCGCGGCAACCACTTGGGTGAGCATGCGCGTGTCCACGCGGTCGAGCACGCGCAACTGCACCGATTGCACCAGCGCGTCCTTGCTTTCGAACCGGCAATATATCGAACCGATCGAAACCTGGCCCAGACGGCTCACCTCGCTCAGGGTGAAAGCTTCCCCGCCCTTGGTCACCAGGAGTTCCTCGGCCGCAACCAGCATGCGTTCGTAGGACGCCTTGCTGCGGCCCTGCCGGGGTACCCGCACCGATGGTGCCAAATGTGCTTCTTCCAAGTGCCGATCCTCTTGCTGGCCAAGCGCACAGCGCCGCCAACCCGCCCATCCCAACAGCCGGGAAACGCAGTGCAGCAGGGGGCAAAGCGAGAATCCGACTGGACAAAATATAATTGCAGTTCTAATTCGAAATAGTACCGCAGCGCGATCCGGGGAGCAAGCTGGTTTCCCGACAATCAACGCGCCTGCCCGGACCTTTAGGGGAGAGAAAATGCGCTTTTCCGTGTTCCTGAACGCTCGCTCGATGAGCCCGGCCGAAGATGGCCAACTGATCACAGACCTCATCGGCCATGCCGAGAACGCCGCCGCGCAAGGTTTTGAAGCGGTGTTCATGCCCGACCACCACTTCAACGGCTACATGCCCGTGGCCAGCGACAGCTTCATCCTGGCCGGCTACCTTGCCGCGCGGCTGCCGCAGATGCACATCGGCTTTTCGGTGGTTTCGGTGCCGCTGCACCACCCCGTGCGCTTTACCGAGCGGGTCAACGTGCTGGATCACCTGACCCAGGGCAAGCTGCTGGTGGGCGTGGGTTCGGGCACCACGCCCGAGGAAATGATCGGCTTCAACGTCAACTACAAGGAAGCCGGCGCCCTGGCAGAGCGCAACCTGGCCCTTGCCGAAGAGCTGTGGGCCAAGCGCATGGACGATCCGGCCGTGACGATCGACAACGGGCCCTACCAGGGCCGCGTGCTCCAGCGCATCACGCCCGCGCCCTATGGCGAAAAGCATGCCCGCCTCATGCCGGTCGCGATGAAGGAAGCCAGCGCGCGCCGCGCCGCGCAGCATGGCTGGCCCGCGTTCATCCCGGCCTTCACCCCGCCCAAGATCGGCGGCACCGAACCGTTCACCCATGTGAAAAAGTACTTCGACATCTACAAGGGCCTGCTGCTCGAAGCCGGGCACAGCGAGGCGACCGTGCGCGATGCGCTGTCCTGGACCACGCACACCTACCAGTTGGTGCACGTGGCCGAAACCGACGAGCAGGCGCGCGATGAAATGATGACGATCCTGCGCGCCTATCAGGATGCGATCGAGCGCGAGGCCGAATTCAACGCGCGCGCCGAAAGCGACGAAGCCAACACCAAGACCGATCGCACGCCCAACGCGCTCACCGAAGACTGGATCGGCACCTGGTGCCTCTATGGCTCGCCCGAAACGGTGATCGAGCATCTCAAGCCCTACGCCGAACTCGGCATCGGCAACGTCCTGTGCGGCACCACCACCGGCCCGCTGACCGAGGAACGGCTGCGCCTGGGCAACCAGACGCTGGACCTCATGGGTCGCAAGGTCTTGCCCGCGCTGAAGGGGGCTTGAACACCATGAAGATCGTGGGGATCGGCGGAACCCTGCGCGATGGTTCCAGCACCGAACGCCTGGTGGCGGCGGTGCTGGCCAGTTGCGAAAGCATGGGCGCCCAGACGCAGATGTTCGGCGGCAGCGCCTTGAAGGCCCTGCCCCATTTCAACCCTGAAAGCCCGGAACGAACCGACGGCGAACGCGCCCTGGTCGAAGCCGTGCGCCAGGCCGACGCCGTGGTGATCGGTTCGCCCGGCTACCACGGCGGGGTTTCGGGCCTGGTCAAGAACGCCATCGACCTGCTGGAAGATCTGGCCAAGGACGCGCGCCCCTATTTCGACGGGCGCCCGGTGGGCCTGGTCGTGAGCGCGGCCGGCTGGCAGGCCACCGGAGTCACCCTGGCGGCGCTGCGCGGCATCACCCATGCCATGCGCGGCTGGCCAACGCCGCTGGGCATTGCCGTCAACACCGTGGCGCAAAAGCCGTTTGGCCCCGATGGCACGATCGCCGATGCCGAGATTGCCGGCGCGGTGGCCGCCCAGGCGCGCCAGATCATGCAATTTGCAGGAGTGGCGGCATGACCCTGTCCCTGACCGACGCTGCCCGCCTCACCGCCGGAGCCACGATGTGGACCACGGGCGCCGTTCCCGAACGTGGCGCACGCAGCGTGATGATGGCAGATGGCCCGATGGGCGTGGCCAGCGGGCGCGTGGACGAACGCGACGTTTCGGTGCTTACGCCCGCCCCAGTGGCGCAAGGGGCGAGCTGGGATCTCGATCTCGTCGCGCAAATGGGCGCGCTGGTGGGCAACGATGCGATTGCCATGGGCGTGGATGCCTTGCTGGCACCCAACGTCAACCTGGCGCGCAGCCCGCTGGCCGGGCGCGCGTTCGAATACTATTCCGAAGACCCGCTGCTGACCGGGCTGTGCGGTGCGGCCTGGGTGCGCGGCATCCAGTCCACCGGCACGGGGGCAGTCGCCAAGCATTTCGTGTGCAACGACAGCGAAACCCAGCGCGACACCATGAACGCCGTGGTGGACGATGCCACGCTGCGCCAGGTCTACCTGCTGCCGTTCGAAATGGCCTGCGCCGCCGGCTGCGGCGGGATCATGACCGCCTACAACCGTGTCAACGGCGATTGGTGCGCGCAAGGCCCAGCGCCGCTGGCCATCGTGCGCAACGAATGGGCCTATGGCGGCGTGCTGATGAGCGATTTCTTCGCCACCCACTCCACCGCGCCCACGCTCAACGCCGGGCTCGACCTGGAAATGCCCGGGCCGGCACGGTTCCTGGGCGCCAAGGCAGAAGACGCCGTGGCGCAAGGTGCCGTCAGCGCCGGGCGGGTGCAGGATGCAGCCGAGCGCGTCGTGCGCTTCAATCAGCGCTTTGGCGGGGCCAAGACCCCGGCGACGCTCGACGCAGAGGAACTGCTCACCGCAGGAGCCGCCGCCGGCTTCGTGCTGCTGCGCAACGATGGGCTGCTCCCGCTTGCCCCCACGATTCGCACCCTGGCAGTGATCGGCCCCAATGCCACGGCGCCCTGCTATCAGGGCGGCACGTTTGCCCGCATCGCCGTCACGCCTGATGCGCTCACCCCGCTCCAGGCGATCGAGGCAACGCTGGGCCCGTCCATGGCGATCGTCCATGAACCTGGCGTCGATCCGCAGCCGCGCCTGCCATCCATGCCGGTCACCCCGGCGATGGACCTGGGCGATGGCTATACCACCGGCCTGACGGTGGAATATTTCGCCGGGCACGACCTGACAGCCACGCCCCTCTCGCGCGAGACGCGGGCGACCAATTCGCTGGTATGGTTCCACGGCGTGCACGATCAGGGCCACTTCAACGAAGCCGGCGCAGTGCGCGCCAGCGGCTGGTTCACGGCCCAGGCCGATGGACCGCATCGCTTCTATGCCGGGGCCACGGGGCCCGTCGTGCTCAAGGTGGACGGAGTTGACGTGGTGGACCGCGCGATCCAGCCCCCCGCTTCCGACATCATGGGCGTGCTCAAGGCTGGCGATGCCGATGACGGCGTGGTGACCCTGGCCGCCGGGCAGCGCGTGCTGGTGGAAGTGGAACTCCGCTATGCGCCGGCCCGCGTGCAGGGCCTGTGGTATGGCGTGCGCGCACCCGATACGCCCGACGCCATGCTCGCCCGGGCGGTTGACGCCGCGCGCCAGGCCGATGCCGTGGTGCTGATGCTGGGTGAAACCGCCGATGCCAGCGTGGAAAGCAAGGACCGCGCCGATACCCGGCTCGATCCTGCGCAGTTGCGCCTCGCCGAGGCCGTGCGCGCCGCCAATCCGCGCACGGCAGTGGTGGTCAACGTTGGCCACGCCTTCGATGCCAGCTTTGCCGCCGATGACGCCGCGCTGCTGGTGGCGTGGTATCCGGGCCAGAACTTTGGCAAGGCCCTGGCCGATGTCTTGGCCGGTACGCGCGAACCAGGCGGCCGCCTGCCGATGACGCTGGCCGCGGCAGAGGCGGATTATCCCGCGCTGAACCTCACCCCAGATGCCGATGGCAACCTGGCATACGATGATGGCGTCCTCGTGGGCTATCGCGGCCTCAAGGCACAGGGCAAGGCGGCCCTGTTCCCTCTGGGCGCTGGCCAGGGCTACACCCGCTTCACGCTGGATGACGCCCGCATCGTGGATGGCCAGGTGCTGGTCAAGGTAACCAACACCGGCAGCCGCCCCGGCAGCGAAGTGATCCAGGCCTATCTCGCGCAAAGCCCGTTCGCGCTGGTCGGCTTTGCCAAGCTGCACCTCGAACCGGGTGAAACGGCCACGGCCACGATCACCCCCAGCCCCTACATCCTGCGTGCGGTGCCCGGTAGCGAGCCCGTGTCGCTGGTGGTGGGCCGCGATGCGCAGGACGCAGCCTTTGCGCTGACCCTGCCCCGCTAGGACATCGTAGCCAGCAGCGTGGCGCATGGCCCGGAAGCCCAACAGGGTTTCCGGGCCTTTTGCTGTGCCCTGGAAACAAGACCTGCCGGGCACAAGAAAAAGGCCCCAACCGGTTTCCCGGTGGGGCCTTCTGGCAATCCTTGCGGAAAGCTTGCTTAGTGGGTGAGCCCGGCAATCGCGCTGTCAACCAGCACCTTGTCGGCATCGGCGCCATGACGGGCGGCGATAATCTGGCCGGCGGCAGCAGCAGCGGCCGCAGCGGCCGTGGCGCGCAGATCGTCAACCGCGGCGCGCTCGGCCGCGGCGATCTTGTCCGACGCCATCTTTTCGCGACGGGCGATGATATCCCGCGTGTCGGCTTCGGCCTTGGCCACGATCGCGCTGGATTCGGTGCGAGCGTGATCGAGCATGGCGGCCGCATCCTTTTCCGCATTGGCAATGCGGGAAAGGTATTCGGCGCGAAGGGCTTCGGCTTCGGCGCGCAGCGCCTTGGCATCGGCCAGTTCGCGGCGGATCGCGGCGATCTGCCCGTCAAGGCCCTTGGTGATCGTGCCAGGCACCTTCTTCCACACCAGGATCAGCAGGAAGACGAACATGGCAGCGGCGACGATCGCGCCGGCGCCGATGCCGTTGATGGTGGGTTCGGCCGCTTCATGGCCAGCAGCGTGCTGTTCGACCGTTGCCGTCGTTGCGCTGACATTAGCCATGGGCGAGCACTCCCTGCACGGCGCCGCGCGCGTCTTCGGCCGAAACCGAAAGCCCCGCGAGGCGGCTGACGATATCCTGCGCAGCCTGCGCGGCCACGTCTTGCACTTCCCCCTGCGCGGCAGCGCGGGCGGCGGCAATGCGCGCCTCGGCGGCGGCAGTGGTTTCCTCGATCCGCGCGGCGGCGGCTTCGAGTGCGGCCTGCGTGTTGCGGGCAGCGTCGGCCTTGGCGGCGGCGATCAGGGCATGGGCCTGGGCGCGTTGCTTGCCTTCGGCAATGCGCCAGGCCTGTTCTTCGGCGTCGGCGGCGGCCCGGGCAGCTTCAGCCGCACCAAGGTCGTCGGCGATCTGCTTGTTGCGCTGGTCGATGGTCGACACCACGCCCGGGAGCAAGCCCCGGCCGATGACGAAGAAGACCAGGCCAAAGCACACCAGCAGCCAGAACACCTGGCTGGCATAGGTATCGGCGAGTTGGGCTATCTGGGGCATCGCGTTGGTCCGCGCTTCCTGTCTATCGTTCTGGCCGGCCGGGGATCACCCCGGCCGGATGTCAATCAATGGTCCGCTTCGCTGCCTCAGGCAACGAAGATCAGGATCATCGCGACGACGAACGAGAGCAGGCCCAGAAGTTCGGCGGCGGCGAAGCCGATGAACAGGCGGCCCTGCTGGCCGTCAGCGGCGCCGGGGTTGCGCAGCGCGCCTTCGAGGAACTTGGCGAAGACATTGCCCACGCCCAGCGAGGCCAGACCGGCGCCGATGGCAGCGAGACCAGCGCCGAGAAGCTTTGCGCTCTGTGCGTCCATGATAAAAACTCCCTCTTTGTCGTAAACCGGTGTGAAGCGGTATCAGGTGGTGGTGACGGTCAGTGAAGGTTTTCCGCGTCGTTGAGATAGACGCAGGTAAGCAGGGCAAAGACATAGGCCTGGATGCCGGCAACCAGCAGTTCCAGGGCGCAGATGCCGATCATCAGCAGGAAGCTGGGCACGCCTGCCAGGAAGAAGGTGCCAACGCCCGCGTTGGTGCCCGAGATCACGAAGCCCGAGAGCACTTCGAGCAGCACGTGCCCTGCCATCATGGCCACGAACAGACGCAGGCCAAGCGAGAAGGGACGCACCAGGAACGAGATCAGCTCGATCGGGAAAATCACCGGCACCATCACCGCCGGGGTGCCGTGCGGCACGAACAGCGAGAAGAAGTGGAAGCCATGCTTGGCAAAGCCCACGATCAGCACGATCGCAAAGCTCATGATCGCCAGCACGCCCGTCACCGTGAAGTGGCTGGTGGCCGTGAAAGGATGGATGCCCACCAGCGCCAGCGGCAGCAGGCCGAGCAAGTTGGCAAACAGGATGAACGTGAACAGCGAGAACACGTAAGGCAGGTACTTGCGACCCGCATCGCCGATGTTGGATTGCAGCAGGGTGTCGACAAAGCCGGTCAGCCCTTCGACAGCCATCTGCCAGCGGCCCGGCACTTGCGCTTTCTTGGCACCACCGCCCACGAACACGATCAGCACCAGCGTGGTGATGACCATCCACAGGGCCGAATTGGTGAAAGCAATGTTGTGCCCGGCGATGGACCAATGATCGGTGCCAAACAGCGGCTCGATCGTGAATTGGTGTACCGGATCGACCTTACCTTCGGCCACAGTGCTTGTCCCCGTTACGCGCAAAAACACCAAGGCACCCCTGCCCCGGCCATTCTTTTGGCCGGAAACCCATCGGATGCAAAGACCCGATCAGGAGCGCCCGTTCGAGATCCTGATGACATTGCGGAAGGCTACGCCCATCCCCACAAACAGCATCACCAGAAGCCCCCATGGTCGCGTACCGGCAAACTGGTCGATGACCCAGCCGATGAACGCGCCGCCCGCAAGCCCGCCGATCAGTTCGGCCAGAACCCGGTTGCCCAAGCGATAGTTCGCATCGGACTTTTCCCGGTCTGGCGCAGGTTTGCGCGCTTGCTCCTTCTGGCGGGCGGCATCGAGCCGCGCGTTCAGACGGGAAAGACGTGCATCCTCACCGATGGGCTCTGCGTCGGTCTGTTCGTCACTCATGGCATGCTCCGTCGCTGGATCGAACACGGGTGCTCGCTCCCCCATCGGGGCAGGTCATGCGCAACGGCATCCCGCCGAGGGCGCCTGCCCCTTAGGCGGGGGGTTTTCCCGAGTCAACCGCCGTGCGCCGAACTTGCCCCAGTTGCGCGCATACGTTTGCGTCAATCCTGCGACAGCGCGGCCCTGAGCGCCCGGAATTCCAGGGCTTTTACAGGCAGCGCGAATCGCGCTGCGGCGGGGCACTGGTGCGCTTGGTCCAGGTGCCATTGGGCGCCTGGTACATCTCGCCCGGCTGGGTCTGGGCGATCAACAGGCAGCCGGACGTGAAGGCGTATTCCTCCACAGTCGCCTTCTGCGCCTGGGCCTTTTCGGAATAGACCGCGCGCCGCTTGAGGTTGATATCGTCCACGACAGACTTCAGCGCCGGGCTGGGCGGCGTGACATAGCCCAGATAGCCATCCATCTTCTCGCCCACCTGACCGGCCGCGCGCGCGGAGGCATAGGCTGGATCGCGTTGCGCCAGCGCGGCGACGGGCGCGGCCACCAGCGGCAAGGCCACGGCAGCGGCGAGCGCGAAGGCGACAGGGGCGGAAAAAGCAGCGTTGCGTGCCATCTCAGAAGATGTCCTTGTTCTTGTCGATCGTCTGGCTGGCGTCTCCGGCCAGGCGATAGACCACTTCCTGCTTGATATTGATGTTCAATTCGATGACGATCGGCTTGTCAGGCGCCTTGACCGAAATACACCCGGACAGCGCGGCGGCAGCGCCCGCCAGCAATCCCACGGCCACAACCTTGCGCTTCACGTCTGCCCCCCTCTTTTGGCCGTCACAGCCGGCAATCGTTGCAGCGCCGCGATGCACGGTCAAGCCACGGCTTGGCAAGAGAAGGCATTGCACGAAAGCGTTCATGGCATGGTTCCACTTGCTGAAGGCTGAATGGCGGGCTTGCCGGGTTTCTCGCCGGCCGACGGCGCAGCGGCGGGCTGGGCGCCGGCCGGCACGCGCGGCACGATGCGGCCCTTGGCATCGAGCAGCCCGACCGTGCGCGGATCGGCCACGACCGAAGGATCGTACATCGACTTGTAGGTACCCAGCAGGCTGTAGAACGGCGCCCGCACGTTGAGGTTGAACTGGATCGGCAGCCCTTCGATCTGGCGGGTGAAGAAGTTGCGCTTGGTCCCTGCGCCCTGGCTCACCCCACCGAACTGCACCTGGGTGACGAAATCGCCGGCAATGTCGCCACGCAGCGCGATGGTCATGCGCTTGTAGTCCAGCGAGCGCAGCGCCTGGAACGCATAGTTGGCCATGAACGACAGGTCCTTGTAGGTCAGCGCGCCGACGTAGGAGACATTGCCGCCCCCGCGCGAGGCCAGCGTGCCGCCCACGATGTGCCCGCCATTGGCATCGAACACCACCGGCAGGCGCCCGTCGAACACCCCGGTGGCCGAGATATTGGCCATTTCCATGCGCGATACGAACTGCGCGGCATCAAGCCCGTCGATCACCAGGGTGAACTTGCGCTCTTCAGCCAGGGCAAAGCGCAAGGTCGTGGGATCGAGCGAGAGGCGCCCACCCATGAACGGCCACTGCGCGCCGTTGACCTGGACCACCATGTCGCGCTTGAGTTGCAGGTCCACCGTGCCGTCGGTCACTTCCACGCCCGGGTTGATCGAGGCGACTTTCAGGATCTGGTGCGGAGCGGTTTCCATGGCCAAGAGGTCGGTAAAGTCCAGCGTGCCCGAAAGCCCCTTCACCGGGCCGAACGCCGCCGCAAAATCAAGGCCCTGGCTGCCAAACCGGCCAGACGATGTGACACGGTCGCCCTGCCAGTCGATCCGCCCCTTGCCGCTGATCGATCCGCTCGCATTGGCGACCAGGCCCAGTGCCAGGCGGGTGAGCTGCGCAGGCTGGAAATCCTTGTCGAACACAAGCTTGTCCACCGCGAGATCGGCATGGCCGGTGGCGTGGGAAAGATCGTGCTCCACGCTCACCACGGTCACCGGGCGCTTGCTCTCCGCTTCGCGCAACAGCGCCTGCGCGGTGATTCGCCCGTCGGCCAGCGTGAGCGTGGCATCTTGCGCGGTCAGTTTTTCG
This sequence comes from Novosphingobium rhizosphaerae, assembly GCF_050920675.1. Lineage (NCBI taxonomy): Bacteria > Pseudomonadati > Pseudomonadota > Alphaproteobacteria > Sphingomonadales > Sphingomonadaceae > Novosphingobium > Novosphingobium rhizosphaerae. Next base: position 2,227,507 of record NZ_CP137861.1, on the reverse strand, counting down.
AACCGGGCCGGGCTGGCGCGGTCGGTCACGTCGAACGCGGTCTGGGCCAGCATCAACTTGCCCGCGGCATAGCGCCAGGTGCCGGTAGCGCCGGTGATGTCGAGCGGAACCGCGGCCATGCGCGCCTCCACCCCGGCAAAGCGGCCGGTAAAGTCCTTGCCCAGTTGGGCGGTCAGGTCGGCCAGGGTCAGCCGCGTGGCGGTGGCTTCCGGCCCGAGCGCGACATTGAGCCCACGAGCAGTGAGCGTGCCAGGCCAGGCCAGGCCCACCGCGCCGGTTTGCAGGCTGAGCGGCGTTTCGCCCATCCGCCCCGTCATGCGCAGGGCCGATGTGCCCATGGCCACGCGCAAGGGGCCCGGCCCGCCGGCCGAAACGATCGCCTGCCCACCCACCGGGCACAGCGTCAACGCCTGGCCATCGAGCGTCATCTGCCCGAGCTGCAACGAATCGAATTGCGGCTCGATACAGCGCCGCCACAGCGCCAGCGCGCCGTGCCGGCCATAAGCGCCGCTGACCGGCAGGCGCAGGTTTTCCACCCGCCCGCCGGGAATCGCGCCCGAAAGCCGTGTCTGGCCGGCAAAGCCCATCGCGCCGTCGGGCATCTGCACCACGACCAGTTCGGGCACGGCCAAGCGCCCGCCGCCCACGGCATAATCGGCCATGGCGAGGTGGAACTGCGCGCCGGCGCGCCCGCGCCGCTCCATCGTGCCGGAAATGCGCGGCAAGCCATTGCCGCCAGTGACAAAGTTTCCGGCAAAGCGCGGCGTGATCGCGCCCTTGCCCGCCACCTGCACTTTGCCCAGCGTCAAAAGCGCCTGCCCGCTGCCCCCGCGCAGGGTGCCCTGCGGCACCACCACGTCCCAGGCGCCATCATGCCCGTGGCGCACGGTGAGATCGGCAGCAAAGCGACTGCCGCGCTCTTCCTCGCCCAGGCGGCGGCGCACTTGCGCCATCATCGGCGCGGCGAGGGTGCCGGCCACGGCCGCCTGCGCCGAGGCCAGCGCCTGGTCCAAGGCCGGCCCGCGCCGCAGCCCTCTTGCATCGACCGTGCCACGAAACTCGGCATCGGCCATGGCTCCCGGCGTAGCGGCCGGCCGTGCCTTGACCAGCCCATCCAGTTCCAACAGACCGACCGACCCTTGCGCGGTACGCACCCCGCCGGCCGTTGCCGCCACGCGGCCACTCAGCGCGCCGCCACGCCAGGCCAGCGCGGCATCCAGGCCCAGCGTCTGGCCCGAAACGGCAGCGGCGCGAAACGCGCTGGAGCGCGCACGCCCTTTGACGCTCAGTCCCGCCAGATCGCGATCGGCCTGCGCTTCAAGCTGCAGGTCTGCCCCGCCCACCGCCAGACCATTGGCGGGACAAGCCAGGTTGGCAACGCGCACCGGACCGGCAAAGCGCGGTTGCTCGTTGCTCACCATCACCTGGCCGAACGCGGTGGCGCGGCCTGTGGTGCAGGCGCCCAGCGCCAGGCGCGGCGCGACCACGGCCAGCGTGCCGGCAAAGCCATCGCGCAAGGGGCCTGCGCCATCGGCCTTGAACGCCACGCGCCCCTGGTCGGCATCGACCAGTCCGCGCCCGTCGACGATGGCCAACCGCCAGTCGGGCAGCCGGAACGGCTCCTTGCTGGTGGATGGGGCGTAGATCACCTTGTCGAGCGTGCCGAAGCTCGCATGGCCGGCGTGCACGGTGCCATAGAGGCGCGGGCGGACCAGGGTGACCTGGCCGATGCGCGGGCCGGTCAGGCTCCACGCCAGGCCGAGTTCGACGCGTTCGATCACCAGATCGGGCCGGGCGGCATCGCCCACCACCACGTTGGCCAGCACTTCGCGCCCCGGCCCGATCGAAACGATGGTATAGCGCGCCGGCAGGCCAAGCGCCGCCAGTTCACCCGCGATCACCCCGTCGGCAATGCGATTGCGCGCCAGCCACAGGCCACCGCCCACCACCAACGCCGCCGCGCCTGCGCCCAGCAGGGCCACACGCCAGCGACGCCGCCGCCGCATGGGCGCCGGACCTTCAGGTTCCGCCAAATCGGTCGTATCCGCCATTCGCCCCCTTCTTGCGCATGGCCCGCGCTTGGGCAATGCAAATCGCCGAAACATGCATTTCGCAACGCGCGCCGGCCTGCCCGGTGCCCACCTTCTTGCCCACGCACGAGGTCATGCAGGACGAACCCGGACTCTTTCCTGAACGAAGCGCGCCCGATCCGGATCTGGTGCCCGACCGCGTGCGCGAGGCGGCGCACGATCCTTCCGGCCACCGCGCCCGCCTGCGCCGGCGCCTGCTGGGTGGCAGCGACGATGCCCTGGCCGATCACGAGGTGATCGAGGCGCTGTTGATGACCGTTATCCCGCGCATGGACGTGAAACCGCTGGCGCGCATGCTGCTGCAGCGCTTCGGCTCGCTGCCCGGCGTGTTCAATGCCGATCCACGCGCGCTGCAATCGGTGCCCGGCATCAAGGAAGCCGCCGCCGCCGCGCTGCGCATCGCCGGGGTCGCCGCACGGCGCCTGGCCCGCGCCCAAGTGCAGGAAATGCCGGTGCTATCCAGTTGGCAGGCGCTGATCGATTATCTCACCATCGACATGGCGCACCTCAACCACGAACGCGTGCGCGTGCTCTATCTCAACACCCAGAACCGCCTGCTGCTCGACCAGATCGTGAGCGACGGCACGCTGGACGAAAGCGCGATCTACACGCGCGAGATCATTGCCAAGGCGCTGGCCATCGGCGCGGCCGCGCTGATCCTGGTCCACAACCATCCTTCGGGCAGCACCCAGCCCAGCCGCGCCGATATCCAGATCACCCACAAGATCATGGAAGCGGCACGGCTGCTGGGCGTGACCGTGCACGATCACGTGATCATCGGCCGCGAAGGCCACACCTCGCTCAAGGCCAAGGGCTTGATTTGATACGCCCCTCCTCTTTAGAGGAGGGGGGAATTTTACTTATTTCTCGAAACTTACACCAGCCCGGCATGCTCCAGGGCGGCATCAACCGCGCGGCGCGCGGCGTCGCTGCAGGGCACCAGCGGCAGGCGCAGTTCCTCGCCCATCCAGTCGTGCACGCGCGAAAGCGCATACTTGACCGGGCCGGGCGAAGCGTCTTCGAACATGGCATAGTGCAGCGGATAGAGCTTGTCGTTCAGCTCGCGCGCCAGGGCCAGGTCATTGGCCGCGCAGGCCGCCTGGAATTCGGCGCAGAGCTTGGGCGCGACGTTGGCCGTCACCGAGATGCAGCCCACCGCGCCTGCGGCATTGGCCGGGAGCGCCAGTTCATCGTCGCCCGAAAGCTGGCAGAAATGCTTGCCGATGCCCATGCGGTGATCGGTCACGCGCGACAAATCGCCGCTCGCGTCCTTGATGCCCACGATCTTGTCGGGATAGCGCTTGGCCAGTTCGCACACCGTTTCGGGCAGGATATCGGTCACCGTGCGGCCCGGCACATTGTAGAGAATGATCGGCAGGTCGTTGTTTTCGGCCAGATAGCTGAAATGCGCGATCAGGCCGGCCTGGCTCGGGCGGTTGTAATAGGGCGCCACGCACAACGCCGCCTGGGCGCCGCACTTCTTGGAAAAGGTCATGTGCAGCAGCGCGTTCATCGTGTCGTTGCTGCCGCAGCCTGCAATCACCGGCACGCGGCCGGCGGCCTGCTCCACGCAAACCTCGATCACGCGGTGGTGTTCGGCGTTGGACAGGGTCGATGCCTCGCCCGTGGTGCCGCAGGGCACCAGCGCCGACGAACCGTTCTCGATCTGCCAATCGACCAGGCGACGAAATGCTTTCTCGTCAAGGGCTCCATCGCGAAACGGTGTCACCAAAGCCGGAATGGAGCCGGAAAACATGGACATTATCCCTCGTCTTGTCGCACAATGCGGGTCTGGGCAGGTCTGGACGCTTGCCGCGCGGCGCATACCGCGTCAAACCACAGTTTGCCACTGCAAAGCCATATTCAGCGCCTGATAAGGAGGCGGCATAGACGATGTCCAGCATGGACATGCCCCGAACCCCGGTTTCCCCCCCATTGCGCAACGCCCTGCGCAATGGGCTGTGCGGCCTCGCCGCGCTCGTTGCCCTATCGATGCCCACGCGCGCCAGCGATGCCGGGCCCGATACCGATGGCAGCGCGTGGGACCGTGCCCGCGCGCAGTTGATCGCCGGGCAGCAGGGGCCGATGGCCCTGGCCATTTCGCGCTGGGAACTGCTGACGTCTTCCAATCGCTTCAATTTTTCCGATTATGCCGGCTTCCTGCTGTCATACCCCGGCTTCCCCGACGAAGAACGCCTGCGTCGCTATGCCGAAGGCGCGCTGACCCGCGAAACCGGCACCGGTGCCGGCGGAGACGTGCGCACGATCGTATCGTATTTCGATCGCCAGCCGCCGCTCACCAATCCCGGCCGTGCCCGCTATGCACTGGCCTTGCGCACCCTGGGCCGGCCCGATGCCGATGCCATGGCCAAAGCCGCCTGGCGCGGCGGGCCGATGAGCGATGCCGACGAAGCCGCGATCCAGGCCATGTGGGGCGCCACCTTCACGCCCGACGATGCCGACGCGCGAATGGACGCGCTGTTATGGGCCGGCGCTACCGACCAGGCCAACCGCGCGTTCGGCGCGGTTTCCCCCCTGCGGCGCGGAATCGATGGCGCGCGCCTGATGGCCTTGCAGGGCCTCGATCCCTATGCCGCCGCCGCCGGAACGCCGGCAGACATGCTCAACGGCGACCCCGGCTTTCTCTATCTGCGGGCGCGCCAGTTGCGCAAACAGGGCCAAGGCATGCTGGCGCAGCAGCTTCTGGCCAACCGGCCGCCGCTGCGGGCCAAACCGCTGGCGCGCGGCAAGTGGGTGGAGGAACTGCTGGCCAACGCGCAGGGCGCCGCCAACGGCGGCGATGCGCGCAGCGCCGTGGCGATCGCGCGCGGGGTGGACGATGCCTTCGACGCGGGCGAAGACATCAGCCAACTGCCCTATGACTTGCGCGACGATTACACCTCGCTGGTCTGGCTGGGCGGAACCCAGGCGCTGTGGAGGCTGGGCGATGCGGCCAACGCCGCGCCGCTGTTCTGGCGCTATGGCAATGCCGCGCGCACGCCGGGCACGCGGGCCAAGGGGTTTTACTGGGCCGGCCGCGCCGCCGCGCAGGCTGGGCTGACAGGTGATGCCCAGCGCTATTTCGCCATGGCCGCGCGCTATGCCGATCAGTTCTACGGCCTGCTCGCGCTGGAACGGCTGGGCCAGAGCGTGCCCAATTTCGCCTATGATTCGCGCGCCATCCCGACGCCGGACGAACGCGCCCGCTTCAACGCCAGCCCGCTGACCCTGGCGGTGCGCGAAGTGGCACGCAGCGGGCAGTGGCGCACCACAGTGCGCTTCTTCAAGGAAATTTCCGAACAGCAGCAGACCGAGGGCCAGCACATGCTGGTGGCCGAACTGGCCCGCGAACTCGGCCGAAGGGACCTTGGCGTGATCGTGGGCCAGGCGGCCGGCGCGCGTGGCTATCTCGATTTCCAGCACATCGCCTTTCCGCTGATCCCGGTTCCCCCTGGCACCGAGCAGTCCTGGACGATGATCCACGCCATCACCCGCCAGGAAAGCCAGTTCGCCCAGAATGCGATGAGCCACGCCGGCGCGCGTGGGCTGATGCAGTTGATGCCGGCCACGGCGGGCGAGCAGGCCGGCAAGCTGGGCCTGGCCTATTCCACCCAGGCGTTGACCGACGATGCCGGTTTCAACATCATGCTGGGCAGCGCCTTCTTCGGCCGGCTGATGGACATCTATGGCGGTTCCACCCCGTTGGCCGTGGCTGCCTACAACGCCGGGCCGGGCAACGTGAACAAGTGGCTGCGCGCCAATGGCGATCCGCGCACCGGGTCGGTCGAATGGGTTGACTGGATCGAGCGCATCCCGCTGTCGGAAACCCGCAACTATGTGCAGCGCGTGCTGGAAAACGCCGTGGTCTATGACGCGATGAACCCTGACAAGGCGGAATGGCACGGGCCCAACCCGATGAGCCATATCCTGGGCAAGCCCACGCCGGGGTGAGTGAAAGGGTCGGGGGTGGTGGAACCCAACGCTGCACGCTAAAGACGCACGACAATGAAACCCGATGGCAATCCGATCACGCCCGCCGGCCTTGCTGCCCTGCGCGCGCGCTATGACCACCTGCTGGGCACCGAACGCCCGGCCATCGTAGAGATCGTCAGTTGGGCTGCCGGCAACGGCGATCGTTCGGAAAACGGCGATTACCTTTATGGCCGCAAGCGCATGCGCGAGATCGACCGCGAACTGGCCTGGCTGGCACGGCGGATGAAAGCGGCGCGCGTGGTCGATCCGGCGCGCCAGGAAGACCAGAGCCGCGTGTTGTTCGGTGCCACGGTGGAACTGGCCGACGAGGACGACAACCGCCGCACGCTCACCCTGGTGGGCGATGACGAGCAGGACGCCAGCAAAGGCCTGATCGGGTGGAGCGCGCCGATCGCGCGGGCGCTGCGCGGGGCGCGGGTGGGCGATCTGCGCGTGGTGCGCCTGCCCGGCGGGGAAAAGGAATGGGAAATCATGGCCATCAGTTATCCGGTGCCGGCATGAACGGCCCCGAAAACCGGAACACGCCCCTGCCCGGCCGCTTTTTCGTGCTGCGTCATGGCGAAACCGTGTTCAACGCCGCACGCCGCCTGCAATCCAATGCCATGCACACCCCGCTTACCCGCCAGGGCTTTGAACAGGCGGTGATGATGGGCCAGGCGCTGCGCGGCGAACTGGGCGAGCGACCGGCCGTGCGCCTGCACATTTCCGATACCGGCCGTGCGCTGCAGACCGCCTCGCTGATTGCCGAGGAACTGGGGATCGACTGGTTCGCCGCGCACCGCACGCCCGACTTGTTCGAAATCGACATGGGCTCGTGGATCGGGCGCGGGTATGATGATGTGGAAGCCGAACATGGCCCCATCACGCTGGCCGACCACCTGCTGCGCCCGGCGCCCGATGGCGAGGATTATCCGGCGATCGCCGCCCGGCTGCAACACTGGATCGATGCCATGGGGCACACCGGCGAAACCCATATCGTGGTGATGCACGGCATTTCCAGCCGCGTGCTGCGCGGTTTGCTGGCCGGCTTGGCGCCCCACCCCGATCATGGCGCACCGATCGCGCCGTCGTTGGTGCAAGGCTCCATCGCGCTGATCGAGAACGGGGAAGAAACGGTGTTCTTCGGCGCTTCGCGCGGGACGAAGCACGCCTGATGGCGCAAGTGATCAACTTGCGCCAAGCCCGCAAGGCCCGCGCCCGCCAGGCGGCTGAGGCCCAGGCAGCAACCAATCGCGCCCGTTTTGGCCGCACCAAGGCCGAAAAGGCCGCCGACCAAATGCGCGAGGAACAGGCGAAGCGCCATCTCGATGGCCACCGCCGCGATGGAGACGAGGCCTGATGCGCACCACGTATGAAAGCGCGACCGTGCGGCTCTATCACCTGGCCGACGGGCCCGAGGGCAGCGCGGCGCAGACCCTGTTCTATGGCCCGCTCGAAGAGGCGATGGCCCTGGCCGCCCAGCAAAGCGAAGAGATCCAGGCCGACTTGTTCATCGCCACCGACAACGACGTGATCGCATGGCTCGACCTGGCCGAAGGCTGATCCTGACGCTGGTCATGGCCGGCGTGCTGCTGCCCGGGCCGGCCGGCGCGCGCGATGCACTGGGCGTGTGGGACGATTGGGCAGCGTTTCGCGATCCTGCGGTGCCGCGCTGCTATGCCATTGCCATGCCCGCGCCCAGCAGCCGCCCGCGCGACATGGTCCCTTACATGACGATCGGCACCTGGCCGCGCCGCAACCTGCAAGGACAAGTGCACTGGCGCCTGTCACACCGCATTGCGCCAGGCAGCAAAGTAACCCTGAGCCTGGGCGACGCGCGCTTCGATCTTGTCGCCGGCGAAGCGGCTGCCTGGGCGCAGGACCGACGGATGGATGCCGCGGTGGTGGCCAAGCTGCGCACGGCCACCACGCTGAGCGTCAGCGGCAAGGGCCGCGATGGGCGCACCTTTCGCGATAGCTATCGCCTGACCGGCGCCGCTTCGGCCATGGATGCAGCAACGCTTGGCTGCATCGGCGCGTGACACAGCAAAACGGGCCGGGGTTTCCCCCGGCCCGCCCTTGCAACAGACGATCAACCCGTGATCAGAAGCGCAGGCCGTAGGTGGCCACGATCTGGTGGCGATCGGTATCGATGTCGAACCGGTCGCTGGTGTTGCCGTCGAAGTTGAAGTTGGCGCGGCTGTAGTTCGAATAACGGTATTCGATCTTGCCGAAGGTCTTGGGGCTGAAGGCATATTCCAGACCGCCGCCGACGCGATAGCCGTCAGTGGTGATGCGGTAGTCTTCCGAGGTGGTGCCGTCGGTGCCCTGCAGCTTGTAGTGCATGTTGGTGTAGCCGCCCTTCACGTAGAGCATGGCCTTGGGCGACATGGCATAACCAACGCGACCGCCGACGTAGAGGTCACGGCCGGCGCTCACGCGGCCCAGGTTGAACGTGTTGGGTTCGAACCGATTGGTCCACTTGGCGGTGCTACCGGTCGCTTCACCTTCCACGCCGACAACCAGATTGGTTCCAACCGGCACGTCAAAGCCGATTTCACCACCATAGAGCAGGCCGTCGATCGACTGCTTCTGGTCGCGGGTGCTGTCGTTGTCCACCGAGCTGCCCGAACGGCTGATGTCATAGCCCAGAACGGCGCCAACACGCGGGCCGACAAAGGTGCGGTTCGGTGCGTCAGGCGTTCCCGCAGTGTCCTGAGCAAAGGCGGGGGCGGCAACGGCAAGTGCCGAAACGGCAACGACGCTGGCGAGAATGGTCTTCATAGCGGTTCAACTCCATGCGAACTGTTCTTTTCTGTCGGCCGGTTGCCAGTTCCTTTTGGAACATTCCAATTTGGCAACCTTGCTGCGACCCGACAGACCTGCAACGAACGGCCTCAGAGGCGATCCGGTTTCATGAACACAGCACAACAAGAAAACTGTGGCATTTGCGCCACAGCGTGCATCGCGCTAGGAGGCGACATGGCCAACCCGTTTTCGCCCGCCATCACCCCTGCCGCGTGCCAGGCCGCCACGGCCACTTTGGCCGCGTCTGGCCATGTGCGCCTGGCCCCGGTTTTGCCCGCCGCAACTGCCGATGCCCTGCATCGCTGGATGGGCGAAGAAGCGGCGTTTTCCCGCGTGCTCAACCAGGGGGACAAGGTCTGGGATCTTGATGCCAAGGCCCGCGCCGCGCTCGATCCGCAGCGGCAGGCCGCCCTGCTCGATGCGGTGCATGCCCAGGCCCGCGATGGCTTTCAGTTCCTGTTCGATTCGCTGCGCGTGTCCGACGATCCGGCCGAGCGGGCCGCGCGCAACTGGCCGGTGGACCGGCTGGTGAGCGCGTTCAACACGCCGCCATGGCTCGATCTCTTTCGCACGCTGACCGGCGAACCGGCCATCCGGCTGGTCGATGGCCAGGCCACGCGTTATCTGCCTGGCCACTTTCTCACCTGCCATGATGACAATGTCGCCGGAAAAAACCGGGTCGCGGCCTATGTCCTCAATCTCACGCCGCAGTGGCGGGTGGAATGGGGCGGGCTGCTGATGTTCCACGATGATGCCGGCGATGTGCAGCGCGCGCTGGCGCCGCGTCACAACGCGCTGCACCTGTTCCGCGTGCCGCAGCGCCATTCGGTTTCGCAAGTCACGCCCTTTGCCGGGGCGCCGCGCCTGGCGATTACCGGGTGGTTGCGCCGCTGAGAGTCCGTTTGAAAAATGCGCCATGGCGCATTTTTTGGGCGGCACCAGCCCGCTCCCCCACCCGACCTCCCATAGGGTACTATCGTTGGGAGGTCGGGTGGGGGAGCGGGCTGGTGCCGCAAATCCGGCAAAGCCGGATTTCCAAACAATCGCTGCGTGCAGCGGGAAACGACGCCCTCTGGCGATTTTCCCACAAATGCGTATATGGCGGGGCATGAACGCCCCCACTTCGCTTCCCGTGTCCATGCCGATTCCCGGCCATATCGATCCCGTGCCCGTGCCGCGCCCGGTTACCCCGCGCGAGGATGGCCGGACCGATCTGATCGGCCTGCCCCGCCCGCAGATCGCCACGCTGTTCCAGGACGCCGGGCTCGATGCCAAGGCGGCCAAGCTGCGCGCCAAGCAGGTGTTTCACTGGCTCTATCACCGTGGCGTGACCGAATTCGAGGCGATGACCGACATTGCCAAGACCATGCGCCCCTGGCTGGCGGAACGGTTCGTGATCGGCCGGCCAGACGTGGTGGAAGCGCAGGTTTCCACCGATGGCACGCGCAAGTGGCTGCTGCGCACCGCCGATGGCCATGACTTTGAAATGGTGTTCATTCCCGATGCCGACCGCGGCACGCTTTGCGTGTCGAGCCAGGTGGGCTGCACGCTCAATTGCCGGTTCTGCCATACCGGCACGATGAAGCTGGTGCGCAACCTGACGCCGGGCGAAATCGTCGGCCAGGTCATGCTGGCGCGCGATGCGCTGGGCGAATGGCCCAAGGGATCGATGGCCAGCGCCGCGGACGACCTCGATCTGGACGAGGACGAAGGCAGCTATACCGCCGATGGTCGCCTGCTGACCAACATCGTGATGATGGGCATGGGCGAGCCGCTCTACAACTTCGACAACGTGCGCGATGCGCTCAAGCTGGTGATGGACGGCGACGGCCTTGCCCTGTCGAAGCGGCGCATCACCCTGTCCACCGCCGGCGTCGTGCCGATGATGGCCCGCGCGGGCGAGGAAATCGGCGTCAACCTGGCGGTTTCGCTCCACGCCGTGACCAAGGACGTGCGCGACGAGATCGTGCCGATCAATCGCAAGTTCGGACTGGAAGAACTGCTCCAGGCCTGCGCCGACTATCCCGGCGCCAGCAACGCGCGGCGCATCACGTTCGAATATGTCATGCTGAAAGACCGCAACGACAGCGACGATGACGCGCGCGAACTGGTGCGGCTGATCAAGCAGTACAAGCTGCCCGCCAAGGTGAACCTCATTCCGTTCAACCCCTGGCCGGGCGCGCCTTATGAATGCTCCACCCCGGAACGGGTGAAGCGCTTTGCCGAAATCGTGTTCGAAGCGGGCATTTCCGCCCCCGTGCGCACCCCGCGCGGGCGCGACATCGATGCCGCCTGCGGCCAGCTCAAGACCGCTGCCGAACGCCGCAGCCGCGCCGAGATGGACCGCCTGGTCGCCGAAAAGCAGGCTGCGTTGGGGTAGGAGGCTGCCTTAGGCCTCCACCACCCCGCCCCGGCTCACCATCCGCACGCCGCCGGCCACCCAGACCGCGCCTTGCCCATCCTGGGTCAGCACCACGCGCCCGTCGGCGCCAGTGCGGCGCCCTTGCGTGGCGACATAGCGGTGCTGGGCCAGGCCCGCGGCAAACAGGACTTGCGCCGCGGCGGCGTTGAGACTGCCGGTCACCGGATCTTCCACGATCTTGCCCTGCGGGTTGGTAAAGAACGCGCGCAGCTCGAAATCGCTGTCGGTGCCGGGCGCGCAGGGGCCAATCAGGCCCACATCGGTGGGCACCGGCGCGCTCGCAACCGGCACGGCAGCCAGCACATCGGCTGCGCTGCGCAGCCGCAACAAGCGCCAGCCAGGACCGTTGTAGGCATGCACCGCATCGACCACCGCGCTTTCCGGCACGCCGGCCACGCGGATCGCCTCGTCACGATCTTCGGGCGAAAGCGGCCCCCCACGCCTTAGCGCCGGGGCCCGAAACGCCAGGACATCATCTTCCACGCGCACGTCCACCAGCCCCACGCCACATTCCTGGATCACCAGCCCAGGCGTGCGCGGCACGCCGCCCGCCGCCAGCCAGGCCTTGGCCGTGCCCAGCGTGGGGTGGCCGGCAAAAGGCAATTCGCCGGCCGGGTAGAAAATCCGCACCCGATAGTCGGCGGCAGGGTCTGTGGGTGGCAGCAGAAAGGTGGTTTCCGAAAAGCCCAGCCAGCGCGTCAACGCCAGCATCGCATCGGCATCAAGGGCATCGCCCCAGCGCACCACGGCCAGGGGATTGCCCGAAAGCGGGCCCGAAACGAAAACATCGACAAGATCGAGCAACATTCGACCATGACTATCGACCAGCCCCGCGCCCGGCAAGGCACAACCCGTCGCGCAGGCGGCTCGCTTTGCCCCGGAACATGAAAGACAACGAGACGTTCATCGCCGGTTGTGGATCGCATCGCTCAAAACCGGGTTCACCGTCACGAATTTTCGGACCAAGCAGGGAGCATACCCCATGAAGAAGACCATTCTCGCCGCGGTCATGGCCGCCATCGTTCTTCCCGCCGCACCGGCCATGGCCGATCCGGGCCACGGCCGTGGCCACGGCTATGGCCGTCACGATCGCTTCGACGATCGCGGCCGCTATCGCGAGCCCCGTCCGATCGGCCGCGACGAGCGCATCTGGCGTGGCCGCGACGGCCGATACTACTGCAAGCGTAGCAACGGCACGACCGGCCTGATCATCGGCGCCGCCGGTGGCGCCCTGGTGGGCCGCGCGATCGACACGCGTGGCGATCGCACCATGGGCACCCTGCTGGGCGCCGTGGGTGGCGGCCTGCTTGGCCGCGAAATCGATCGCGGCAACGCACGCTGCCGTTAAGGTTCTGATCCGGGACTACGTCGATGACGTAGTCCCGGCTGGTTTGGCACCAGCCCACTCCCCCCACCCGGCCTCCCACGCAAGCATACCTTTTGGGAGGCCGAGTGGGGAGCGGGCCGGCGCCGAACCCAAAAATCGCCCAGCGGCGAATTTTGGATCAGACTCCAACGCACACATCCTGAAAAATCAGGATATTGAATAATCGGTGCGGCCCGCTTGCAGGCGGGCCGCGCTTGTGCATAGTGGACATGCGGGGAGGGTCCGTCGGAGCTTTATTAACGATGTCCATGTTGATCCTGGGTCCGGTGCTCAAACGCCTGATCCGCCACGGTACCTTGTCAGTAATCGAAGCAGATGGCCGCAGCCGGGTGTTTGGCGTGGCCCAGGAAGGCTGGCCCGATCTTACCCTGCGCCTGATGGACAAGAAGGTCCCGGGCTATCTGGCCCGCAACCCCAGCCTGGGCCTGGGCGAGGCCTTCATGGATGATCGCGTCCGCATCGAGGGCGGCGACATCATGGATTTCATCAGCTTCGTGCGGGCCAACAACCCGTGGGAACGCGCCGGAGACATCGACAATCCCGGCCCCTTGCGCAAGCTGTGGCTCAACATCGCCGGCCGGATCGACCAGTTGAACGCGCGCAACGCCTCGCGCCGCAACGTCGCCCATCATTACGATCTGGATGATCGCCTCTACGATCTGTTTCTCGATCCGCTGCGGCAGTATTCCTGCGCCTATTGGGGCGAAGGGGTGACCACGCTGGAAGAAGCCCAGCACGCCAAGGTGGAACATATCGCCGCCAAGCTGGCACTGCGCCCGGGCCTGCGCGTGCTCGATATCGGGTGCGGCTGGGGTGGCCTGGCGATCCAGTTGCACAAGCTGACCGGCGCGAGCGTGCACGGCATCACCCTGTCCAAGGAACAGCTTGCCTATGCCCAGGACTGGGCGCGGCGCGAAGGGGTGGACGGCGACGTTACCTTCAGCCTGACCGACTATCGCGACGTGACCGATACGTATGATCGCATCGTCTCGGTGGGTATGTTCGAGCATGTCGGCGTGCCCAACTTCAGCGCCTATTTCCGGCAATGCCACAATATCCTGGGCGAAGACGGGGTGATGCTGATGCACACCATCGGCCGCGTCGGCCCGCCCAGCGTGACCGACGATTTTACGCGCAAGTATATCTTCCCGGGCGGCTATATCCCGGCAATGAGCGAGACGGTGGCGGCGGTCGAACCCAACCGCCTGATGATCACCGACGTGGAAGTGCTGCGCCGCCACTATGCGCCCACGCTGCGCGCCTGGTACGATCGCTGCGTGGCCAACAAGGACAAGATCGAGGCGCTGTTCGATGCGCGCTTCTATCGCATGTGGCTATTCTACCTGGCCGGTGCCGCCACCGCGTTTGAACATGCCGATATGGTGAATTTCCAGTTCCAGCTGGTGCGCCATCGCGACACGCTGCCCCTCACCCGCGACTATATCGGCCGGGAAGAGAACGGGCTGCGCGCGCGGCGGTTGGCCGCCGCCGGCGCCGAGGCTGGCGCCGACGGGGCCAAGGTGTTTCACTTCGACGCCAGTTCGCGCACCAACGCGGGCGCCGGATAGATCGTTTCCAACGCTTGTTGCACGGCGGCGGTGCTGACCACCACGGTGCGGTTTACGTCACCCTGGTACCCATAGTTCCCACCCAGCGAATGGATGTTTCCGTCAAAGGCGGCGCCGATCACGGCGCCGTCCTTGTCGACCACCGGTGAGCCGGAATTGCCGCCGATGATATCGTTGGTGGTCACGAAATCGAACGGCGTGGCCTTGGCGATCTGCGCCTCGTGCGCGGTAAAACCCTTGGCAAGCAGGAACGGCTGCGCGCCGGTGGCGCGGTCGAACGCGCCGCCGATGGTCGTCACCGGCGCCACGTCGGCCCCGCGTTCCTTCCATCCCGCCACTTTGCCATAGCTGATGCGCAGCGTGAACGTGGCATCGGGATAGAGCGTCGCGCCATAGGCGGCAAAGCGCGCATCGGCGAGCTTGGCCCCGGCCGCCACCAGCGGCCCTTGGTATTGCGCGTCCACCGCCTTCTGCAGTTCGCGCTGGCGCGGCTCCAGGGTGCGGGCATAGACGATCAGCGGATCGGTGCTGGCGGCAATCGCGGCCGCGCCCCCTTCCCACAGTGCCTTGCGAACGGCGGGATCGGCCAGCTTCGTTCCCGAAATCAGCCGCTCCGCCAGGCCTTCGGGGCTTTCCTTGCCCAGCATCAGGCGCGTGTCGGGATCATCGGCGCCCAGGTATTCGCGCGCCTTGGACAGGCTCCACTCCAGCTCAAGCTGTTCGAGCCAGGGGTAGGTCGGCTTGGCATCGAGCACTTGCTTTTCCAACAGCGGTAGCGCGCTGTCGGTGTAGCCGGGCAGGCGCTCGCCATTGGGCTTGCCCCGCTCGATCGCGGCTTTCACCAGCGTTTCGGCATAGCCGTAAAGGTCGCCCATCGGCTGGGTAAAGCGATAGGCGGCGTAGATGTTGCGATAGGCGGCCACCGCCTGCCCCACTTGCGCCCAGGGATCGCCGATCGCGGCATTGCCGGCCACCTTGGCTTTCAGCGTCGCCTCGTTATCGGCCAGCATCTTCAGGAAGGCGGGGTCATTGAGCGCCTTCTGCCGCCCGATATAAGCCTTGAGCGCGTTTTCAAAACCGAACAGGCTGTCTCCGCCCTCGCGCTTGCGCTCGGGGCTCTGCTCCATCGCGGTGATCAGCCGGCCGCGCAATTCGGACAGCACCGTGTTGGTGATCGGCAGCGACACCTCGCGCTGGAACGCGATCTGGTCCATCGTGAACAGCCGCTGGGTGGAGCCGGGATTGCCCACCACGAACGTCGCCTCGCCCGGCTGGGGCGCCCGCGCGCTCCATTTCAGGTGCGCGGCCACTTTCACCGGCTTGCCGTTTTCATAGGCGCGCAGGAACGCGGCATCGAGGGCATAGCGCGGATAGTTGAAATTGTCGGGATCGCCGCCAAAGAACGCCGCCTGGAATTCGGGCGCCCACACCAGCCGCACGTCGGAATACTTGCGATAGGTATAAAGCTTGTATTGCCCGCCGCCGAACAGCGTCACCACCTGGCAGCGCGTGGTGGCGGTGTCCTTGCAGCCGGCCTTCTCGATCTCGGCAATCTTGGCGTCGCGCGCCTTGACCAGCGCTTCACCCGCCAGCGTGCCGATCGCGCCTTTCACGGCGGCGGTCACGTCGGTGATGGCTGTTACCACTTCGGCCTGCTGCCCCGGGCACTTGCGCTCATCCTCGCGCCGGGCAGCAATGAAGCCGTTCGCGACCAGGTCTTCCTTGTCGCTCGACAGGTTCTGCGCGCAATCAACCACGCAGTGGTGGTTGGTGAGGATCAGCCCCTCGGCCGAAACGAAGCTGGCCGAACAGCCCCCCGTCAGCCGCACGGCCGAGGCACGCACGCGATCGAGCCACGCCTGGTCGGGCGCCCAGCCATAATCCTGCTTCATCCGCGCGGCGGGAAAGGCATCGAACGTCCACATCCCCTCGTCGGCCCGGGCAGGGGCGGCAAGTGCCAGGGGTGTGGCCAGCATGGCGCCGGCGAGCATGGCAAGGCGCAGGCGCAAAAGCGCGGGATAAGGCAGCATGGGGGCATCCTCTTGCAAGGCTTTTCGGATGGCCATGGGGTGCCATGGACCACGCCCCGCTGCAAACCGAAACAGATGCAGCAATCGGAAAAACCGAGCGTTGCCAATCGGTCCGAAACCGAGCGATTGCGGCAGCGCGGCAACCACCGAAAAGCAGTGTAATTTTTGGCAACACACACGCGCCTGCCCGTCCAAACCGCCCAATGTCGGTCGAAACCCAAGGCATTGCGGGATGACTTCGCCGCCCGCTTCTGGCCCTGCTCTACAGGTCTTCACTTAGCAGGGGGTGTAAGGGAAGCGACATTGGCATCGATGGAACAAGGCCGGGAGCAGGCGGATTGGCCATAGCTCCGGAGGGTTGCCACAGGCTGGGGAAGTCGTGGCATCTGCTATCCGTCGGGCGGTGTCGCCGCCCGACCCGCCCACCCACGCGCCCAGCCCTTGCGGCATGGCGCGGCTTTTCCTGCCCGATCCATCGGCCACTGTTTCACGCTCTTTGCCCCCTGCCTTGCGGGGAGAAATGCGCACCGATGCCGGGACGCGGGGTGCCGACGGGAAGGTGCCCCTCCACCACCCGGCAATGCCGGCGGTCCCCCTCCCCACCGCTGTGCGGCAGGGAGGATCAGGGGAACTACTCCTCCCCATTTCTGATGGGGAGGTGGCAGGCCGCAAGCCTGGCGGAGGGGCAAGGCGCGCCGCCGTGCCCCCTCACTGCCAGGCGCGGAACGTCACGCCCAGGGTGCGGGGATCGCTTGGCGTGCCCAGGATCAAGCCGGAATTGCCCGCCTGGATCGTCAGGTTCTGGATATAGTCCGCATTGAACAGGTTGCGCGCAAAGACCCCCAGTTCCACGCCGGGCCCGCCATCGCGGCGGCTGCGCCACGCGAGGCTGGCGTTGGTCAGCGCATAGCCGTCGATCATGGTATAGCGCGAGAGCGAGGGATCGCCGTTATAGCTGGTGCGCCAGGCGGTGTCGCTGTGCAGCACCCATTCGCCCCGCGCCATGGGCAGGCGATAGTCCAGGCCCAGCGTCTCGGTCCAGCGCGACAGACCGGTCAGCGTCTTGCCGGTGAGGTCGCACGCCGTGGTGGCCGCCGTCTGCACTTCCAGCGGGCACGGCCCCTTGGGATAATCGGTATAGCGGCCATCGGCATAGGCCAGGGCGCCGGTCAGCGTCAGCCCGCCCCAGTGCAGCGCGGCATCGGCTTCCACCCCCTGCACCCGCACGCGCGGAATGTTGGAAAGATAGCCGCGCAGGGCCACGGTCTGGCTGGAATCGACGATCGTCGCCTGGAAATCGCGCACCGTGGTGCGATAGGCCGCCAGGTTGAGCGTCAGGCGGTGGTCCCACCACTGGCTCTTGATCCCGCCTTCCCACGTCACGTTGCGTTCGGGGCGGATCACCGCGGTGGCAAGCACCGGCTGGTTGGCACTGTCGAGCGGCAGGCCCGACATGTTGATCCCGCCCGACTTGAACCCCTGGGCATAGCCGGCATAGGCCATGATGGAGGGGGTCACCTGCCAGGCCAGGTTGGCCCGTCCCGAAAGGCTCGCATCGCTGTTGCGCGCGGTATAGGATTGGGGCCGCAGCACCGAAAGCTGCGCGGCGATCAACGCGGCGTTGCTGGTCGCCGGCCCGCCGAACACGGTGGTGGCATATTGGCCGTTCTTGTCTTCCCAGGTCTGGCGCAGGCCGCCGGTCAGCGTCACGCGCCGCAGTACTTTCCAGTTCGCCTCGGCAAAGGCGGCATAGCTGCTGACGGCATAGCGCGTGTTGCCGGTCTGGCCATAGCCGTCGAGCAGGTTGGCTGGGATCGTCGTGCCGTTGCTCGTGGTCGTGCCCAGCAGCCACGGCGCGCCATAGGAACCATAGATCGAGATCGGGTGCCCGGTGATGACCTGGCGGAAATAATAGAGCCCGGCCACATAGCTGAGGCGATGATCGCCGTTGGATGCCAGGCGCAGTTCCTGGCTGATCTGATCCTGGCGCGAGGGGATGTGCTGCGTGGTCTGGATCTGCAGGCCGGTATAGTCGCGATCGTTGGCCGCGTCCCAGTTCCAGAAGCGCCAGGCACTGACCGACGTGAGCGTGGCGGCGCCCAGGTTCCAGTCCAGCGTTGCGGCAACGCCCCCTTCGTTGGTGTTCACCCCCAGCGCAGCGTCGATATCGGTCAACCTGTCATAAGGATTGGTGCTGGGCGGGGCATAGTGGGCAGCGGCGGCCAGCGCCGCATATTGGCGCGAGGCGCTGCGCTGGCTGGTGCCAACGCGCAGGTAAACCTGGGTGCAGCATTCGCCGCCAAAGCGGGCATAATCGGCCACCAGCCGAAGCCGCACGCTCGCCGAAGGCGTGAACAGCAGCTGGCCACGCAGGGCCTGGTTGTCCACGCTGTTCTGGTCAGCGCCGGTGCGTACATTGTGGATCACCCCGTCACGCCGCGTGAGCAGGCCCGAGACACGATAGGCCAGCACATCGTCCACCAGCGGCCCGGTCGCCATGGCCCGCGCCTGCACATAACGGCGCTCGCCCAGGCTGACTTCCTCGCTGGCGGCCGGCGTGAAGGACGGCAGGCGCGAAGTGATGGAAATCGCCCCGGCCGTGGTGTTCTTGCCGAACAGCGTGCCTTGCGGGCCGCGCAGCACTTCCACCCGCTCGATATCGGAAAAGTCGAACGCCGCCGTCGCCGGGCGGGCGTGGTACACGCCGTCGACATAAAAGCCCACGCCCGGCTCCAGACCGTCGTTGGCCTGGCTCACCGCCACGACGCTCGATCCCAGGCCGCGAATGGTAAAGGCCGTGTTGCGCGGGTTGGCTGAGGAATAAGCAAGCGCAGGTACCAGCGTGGTCAGCGCCTGGGTGTTGACCGCCAGCGACCGATCGAGCCACGCGCCGCCCACCACGCTCAACGCCGCGGGAACGCGCTGCGCCGGTTCGGGCCGTTGGCGCGCCGTCACGACGATATCGTTGGCCGGCCCGGGCAAAGGTTGCGGATCGGCAGCCGAATCCGCCCGCGCCCCGTCCGGCATGACCAGGAGTGCCGCCAGGGCGAGCCCGGCCGGCGCCACTTTGCACAAGTGGCGTTTCGTCGCTGAATTCATGGATCTATTGCCCCTGGATACTGCACCGCGGCCAAGCCGCAGTGTCATATTTTGTCACCCCAGGCTATATTTCACGAAACACAGCATAGCGCAAGGATCATCCCAAACCCCCGAAAATGCGGCGCCCCTCGCCATCAATTCCGTCTATTTTACGTCAATCCTTTGTCACGAATGTGTCATCAAAACGTCATAGGGGCGGCCAACAGCCCTGAACGGACACTTCGCCTCATGCGTATCCTTCCTTGCCTTTTCGGCGCCGCCCTGGCCGCAACCTGTATGCTTGCCCCCGGCGCCGCCCGCGCAGACACCGACACGCAGGGCTGGGGCGGATTGACCGTCACCGCCAAGGCCGGGCCCCACTGGCGCGTGTCCAACGAAACCATCTTGCGCACCGGCAACACGCGCGGGTTCTACGAACTCGAAGACAATTTCATGGTCGGCTACAAGCTGGACAAGACCTTCACCGTGTGGCTCGGCTACACCCACGATCCCAACTACTTGCACGGCGATTTCGCGGTGATGGAGCGTCGTTTCCGCCAGCAGGTCTCGTTCGACAATTTCGCCCACCTGGGCCCGGTGCGGTTCAACGGCCGCATGCGTCTGGAACAACGCTGGCGCGACAACATGCCCGGCACCGGCTGGCGCCTGCGCCCGTTCATCAAGGCCAGCCTGCCAGTGGCCAAAGACAGCAAGGTCATGATCGTGGCCAGCCACGAAAGCTTCATCGACCTGAACAAGACCACGTTCCAGACCGTCAACGGCGAGGAACGCATGCGCAATTTCATCGGCGTCAATGCGCCGATCACCAAGACGCTATCGGTTGAAGCCGGCTATCTTAACCAGCACGGCATCCGCCCCGGCAAGCTCGACAGCAGCGACCACGTCGCCTCCGTGGCGCTCACTCTCGCGCTGTAATTTCCGCGCGATTCGACGCTTCGATCGGCTGGCGCCTCTTTCCCCGGCTGCCCCGATCGTTCCTCGATCCCCGTGCAGCCGCCGGCGGCGCGCACGGGGCCGGCCCGCCTTGCCATGCCGAACCGGGGGGAACGGCGTGGCAGGGCGGGCCGATCCGGCACGCTGGCGCCCCTGCCCCTTGCCTTAACGGCCGCACGCCCGTAGCGGGCGGGCGAGCACCAGCAAACCTGTCAACTCCGGAGTCGAACCATGGTCCCCCGTTATGCCCGCCCCGCGATGACCGCGATCTGGGAACCCGAAGCGCGCTATCGCATCTGGTTCGAGATCGAGGCCCATGCCACGCAGAAGCTGGGTGACCTGGGCGTGGTGCCGCAAAGCGGCGCCAAGGCGCTGTGGGACTGGTGGGCGACCAACCCCACGATCGACGTGGCCGCGATCGACGCGATCGAAGCGGTGACCAAGCACGACGTGATCGCCTTCCTCGACTGGGTGGCGCAGCAGGTTGGCCCCGAGGCGCGCTTCATGCACCAGGGCATGACCAGCTCCGACGTGCTCGACACCACGCTGGCGGTGCAGCTGGCCCGCGCCGCCGATATCCTGCTGGATGACATCGACGCCCTGCTCGCCGCGATCAAGCGCCGGGCGACAGAGCACAAGTATACCCCGACCATCGGCCGCAGCCACGGCATCCATGCCGAACCGACCACCTTCGGCAAGAAGCTGGCCGAGGCCTATGCCGAATTTTCGCGCTGCCGCACGCGCCTGGTCAATGCCCGGGCCGAAATCGCCACGTGCGCCATTTCCGGCGCAGTGGGCACCTTTGCCAACATCGATCCGGCCGTGGAAGAATACGTGGCCGAAAAGCTGGGCCTGAGCGTCGAGCCGGTGTCCACCCAGGTGATCCCGCGCGATCGCCACGCGATGTTCTTTGCCACGCTGGGCGTGATCGCCAGCTCGATCGAGCGCCTGGCCACCGAAGTGCGCCACCTGCAGCGCACCGAAGTGCTCGAAGCGGAAGAATACTTCTCGCCGGGGCAAAAGGGTTCGTCCGCCATGCCGCACAAGCGCAACCCGGTGCTGACCGAAAACCTCACCGGCCTTGCCCGCGTGGTGCGTTCGGCCGTGACCCCGGCGCTGGAAAACGTGGCGCTGTGGCACGAGCGCGATATCTCGCACTCGTCGGTGGAACGCTTCATCGGCCCCGACGCCACGATCACGCTTGATTTCGCCCTCGCCCGCCTGACTTCGGTGGTGGACAAGCTGGTGGTTTATCCTGAGCGGATGCAGAAGAACCTCGATCGCATGGGCGGCCTGGTCCACTCGCAGCGCGTGCTGCTGGCCCTGACCCAGGCCGGCGTGACGCGCGACGAGGCCTATCGCCTGGTGCAGCGCAACGCCATGAAGGTTTGGGAATCCGACGGCCAGCTTTCGCTGCTCGAACTGCTCAAGGCCGACGAGGACGTGACCAAGGCCCTGACCGCGCAGCAGATCGAGGAAAAGTTCAACCTGGACTATCACTTCAAGGCTGTGGATACGATCTTCGCCCGCGTGTTCGGCGAATAATGCAAGTGCTGGCGCTTCGTTTACAATCTGCCTAATGTCCGCCACCCGTGCATGGGGCACGGCAGGTTGAAGGTGAAGCGCCACACATGAAGCAGATCCGCATCGTCTTGTGGCTCGCCCTCGTTGCGGCCTTTGCCGCTTTCATCGTGATGAACGCGGAAACCGCGCGGGTGAATTTCTGGCCCTATGGCGCCGGGTATCTGCATTTCGACTGGCCGGTGGGATTTGTCGCGCTGGTCTTTTTCCTGGCCGGGTTCCTGCCGCCCTGGGCGGCGGGCCGCCTGCGCCGCTGGCGCCTCAAGCGCCGCATCGCCACTCTGGAGTCGAGCCTGGTGAGCCAGGCCGGCACCTATCCCGCCACCGATGCCGCCATTGATGCGGCCCAGCCGGACATCCACCCGTGAGCAACCCGATCTATCTTGCCGTCGATCTTCCCCGCCTCGATGCCGCAGTGGCGCTGGGGCAAAAGGTGAAAGGGCACGTCGGCGGGTTGAAGCTGGGTCTGGAATTCTTTTGCGCGCATGGTCACCACGGCGTCCTGGAAATGGCCAAGATCGGGTTGCCGATCTTCCTCGACCTGAAACTGCATGACATTCCCAACACGGTCGCGGCCGCGATGCAGTCGATCCATGTGCTGCAGCCCGCGATCGTCACCATCCACGCCGCTGGCGGGCGGGCGATGATGGAAGACGCCAAGGCGGCGGCCGGCGAAGCGTGCAAGGTGGTGGCCGTAACCGTGCTGACCAGCCTGGACGATGCCGACGTGGCCCGCACCGGCATTGCCGGCACCCCGCACGACCAGGTGCTGCGCCTGACCGACCTCGCCCAGGAAGCGGGCCTCGATGGCATCGTCTGTTCGGGCCACGAAGTGGGCGAAGTCCACCGCCGTTGGAAGAATGGCTATTTCGTGGTGCCCGGCCTGCGCCCGGCCGAAGGCAAGGGCGCCGCACTGGGCGACCAGAAGCGCGCCATGACGCCGAGCGCCGCCCGCGATGCCGGCGCATCGTGCCTGGTGATCGGCCGCCCGATCAGCCGCGCCGAAGACCCGGTGGCCGCCGCCCGCGCCATCGAAGCCACGCTGTAAGCGCCATGCCGACCGCTGTGGAGCCAAAGTTCAGGCTGGCCACCTTGGCTGACCTGCCCGCGCTGCGCACCTTGGTGGAACGTGCCTATCGCGGCGACACCGCGCGCCAGGGCTGGACACACGAGGCCGATCTGCTCGATGACGAACGCACGTCGGACGCAGAACTCGCCGCCGCGCTTGCCGCCGCCGACAAGCGCGTGATCGTGGCCGAAGCAGGGCATGGCGCACTGGTGGGCACGGTCACACTGGTGGGCTTGCCCGGCAGCAAGGCCTATCTCGGCATGCTCTGCGTTGATCCCGATGTGCAGGCCGGTGGCCTGGGGCGCGCGCTGCTGGCGCAGTGCGATGCCATGGCCAAGACGGAACTGGGCGCCCGCGCCATCGAAATGACCGTAATCGACCGCCGCCCTGAACTGATCGCCTGGTACGAGCGCCGCGGTTATGTCCGCACCGGTGAAACCCGCCCGTTCCCCGGCACCATGGCGGTCGATTTTGCCATGGTCGTGCTGGAACGCCCGCTTACCTGAACGGTTTCCCTTGCAACGGTTCAGCGCGCCGCAAGCTCGCTTCGGCCATGCCTGAACCGTAACAAACGGAGACCGTCCCCGATGAAGCGCCTGATCCTTGCCGCCAGCATTGCCGCCCTGCCGCTGGCCGCGCTTGCCGTTCCCGCCCATGCCCAATCGGTGCAGACCGCCCCGGTCGTCAGCCCCGGCGCTACCGTCCTGACCGTCCAGGCCGAAGGCCGCACCACGCGCGTGCCCGATCTGGCGGTGTTCTCCGCCGGCGTCACCAGCGAAGGCAAGACGGCGAGCGAAGCGCTGGCCGCCAATGCCCGCGCGATGAATGCCACGCTGTCCGCGCTCAAGGCCAGCGGCGTGGCCGCGCGTGACATGCAGACCAGCAATCTTTCGGTCAGCCCGGTCTATGGCCAGCAAAAGCGCCTGCCCGACGGCAGCACCGAAGGCGATCCGGTGATCGTGGGCTATCGCGCCACCAACCAGGTGCAGGTCAAGCAGCGCGACCTTGCCCGCTATGGCCAGGTGATCGACACGCTGGTGAAAGCCGGCGCCAACGAAGTGAACGGCCCGAGCTTCCAGCTCGACAAGCCCGACGTGGCCCAGGACGAAGCGCGAGTCGACGCGGTGAGCAAGGCCCGCGCCCGCGCCGAACTCTATGCCCGCGCTGCCGGCCTCAAGGTGGTACGCATTCTGACCATCAGCGAAACCGGCGGCTGGTCGCCCCAGCCGCCGATGCTCTATGCCCGCGCCGACAAGATGATGATGAGCGCCGCACCAAGCCCGGTTGCCGCCGGCGAACTGGACGTGAGCGCATCGGTCACCATCACGTTCGAGCTTGCACCGCAGTAAGCAAGCCGCCACATGGGCTGGTCATGCCAGCCCCTGCTATCAAGATCTGCGGAATCAACACGAGTGCCGCGCTCGACGCCACGCTTGCCGCGCGCGCCGAATACGCCGGCCTCGTGTTCTTCCCCCCTTCGCCCCGGCACGTATCGGTGCGCGATGCCGCCACGCTTGGCGCCCGCAACGCCGGGCGTGCGCGCCTGGTCGGCCTGTTCGTGAACGCCGATGACGCCACGATTGCCGAGGCCGTGCGCGCCGCCCGGCTGGACGTGCTGCAACTCCACGGCGCGGAAACGCCCGAACGCGCCGCCCAGCTCAAGGCGCAGTTTGGCTTGCCGGTGTGGAAGGCGCTGTCCATCGCCGCCCCTGCCGACGTTGCCGCCGCCACCCGCTATGCCGGCGCGGCCGATCTGCTGCTGTTCGATGCCAAGGCGCCCAAGGGCGCTGCCATTCCCGGTGGCCTGGGCCTGGTGTTCGACTGGACCTTGCTCAAAACCTATCGCGGCGCCACCGCCTGGGGCCTGGCCGGGGGTCTTTCACCCGATAACGTTGCCGATGCGGTGCGCCAGACCGGCGCCGAACTGGTCGATGTCTCGTCCGGCGTGGAAAGCGCGCCCGGGGTCAAGGACGAAAGCCGCATCCAGGCCTTCTGCCGCGCCGCGCGTTCGGCTAATTGAAGGTCCGGCTTCGCCGGATTTGCGGCACCGGCCCGCTCCCCCACCCGACCTCCCATAGGGTACTATCGTTGGGAGGTCGGGTGGGAGAGCGGGCCGGTGCCGCAACGAAAAAGGGCGACGCTCGCGCGCCGCCCTTTTCCCGCTGTTCGGATCGGTGCGATCAGAACTTCAAGCCCACGCCGGCGGTCACCGCGTCGCGGTTGCCCAGGCCTTCGTCGGCGATGTAGTGGCGGTATTCCACCTTGCCGTAGAACTTCTGCAGGAACGACTTCTGCACGCCGGCGCCGAAGTTCCATGCGCCGCCGCAGTCAGAGCACGGCGTGGTGGCATAGCCGCCCACGGCATAGAGCTTGGTGCCGGCCAGGTTGGCACCCAGGCGACCCGAAACGCCAACCGAAACGCGCTTGGCATAGCTGTTCAGGATCTTGTCGGCCGACACTTCGACGCCACCGAATGCGGCAGGGCCAAGGTCATAGTCGTAACCGGCAGCGACACCAGCCGTGGCATCGGTGCTGTCGTGATTCCACAGCACGCCGCTGTGCGCTTCGACGCGGACCTCGTTGGCCATAGCCGGGGCAGCTGCAGCCAGGGTACCGGCGAGCGCGAGAAGAACGAGACGCATAATAAACCTCCTTGCATTCAAGCCGCCGTTTTGCGCGGCGGTCGAGTGGGCAAGTAGTCCGCGCCTCAATCCTCAACAAGTCAGAAAAATGACATTTCTGACTCTAACATAGTACACATGGCATTTTTGCCACAGTTTCTGTCATTTGTGAAAGGATTCTTCTTTTCTGAACAAATAGACAGAAAGTATCGTTGCAGTATTTGAAAACGCAAAAAGGCGGCCCCATTACAGGACCGCCTTCACGACGTTGCAAAACGCTCTCTAACGCCGGCACATTACGCCAGGATGAACGCGCAATGGTGCAAATTGCGGAAATGGAATTGCATAAATCCGAAGCGTGAACCGGGCACGTCGCGTGGGGGGGCATGGCCCGCAACCGCCCGTTGGGCCATGAATCTGGACAAGCGCCGCGCCCTCTGCCAATCGGCTGGACCATGACTGTCCAGAACCCGAACAGCTTCCGCAATCAGCCCGACGAGCGTGGCCACTTCGGCCAGTTCGGGGGCCGCTATGTTGCCGAAACGCTGATGCCGCTGATCCTCGATCTCGAGACGGAATACCGCAAGGCCAAGGCCGATGCGGCGTTCCAGGCCGAGTTCGACGATCTGCTCGAACACTATGTCGGCCGGCCGAGCCCGCTCTATTTCGCGCCCCGGCTGACCGAGGAACTGGCCAAGAGCGCGCCGGAAGGCAAGGGTGCCCAAGTCTGGTTCAAGCGCGACGAGTTGAACCACACCGGCGCGCACAAGATCAACAACTGCATCGGCCAGATCCTGCTGGCCATGCGCATGGGCAAGACGCGGATCATCGCGGAAACCGGCGCCGGGCAGCACGGCGTGGCCACGGCCACCGTCTGCGCGCGTTTCGGGCTGCCCTGCGTGGTCTACATGGGTGCCACCGACGTGGCGCGCCAGGCGCCCAACGTGTTCCGCATGAAGCTGCTGGGCGCGCAAGTGGTGCCGGTCACCTCGGGCGCGGGCACGCTCAAGGATGCGATGAACGAAGCGCTGCGCGACTGGGTCGCCAACGTGCACGACACGTTCTACATCATCGGCACCGCCGCGGGCCCGCACCCCTATCCCGAACTGGTGCGCGATTTCCAAAGCGTGATCGGCCGCGAAGCGCGGGCGCAGATGCTCTCGCGCGTCGGCCGCCTGCCCGATGTGCTGGTGGCCGCGATCGGTGGCGGCTCCAACGCCATCGGCCTGTTCCATCCGTTCCTGGATGATCCTTCGGTCAAGATGCTGGGCGTGGAAGCGGCCGGCCACGGGCTGGACAAGGAACACGCGGCCAGCCTTGCCGGCGGGCGCCCTGGCGTGCTCCACGGCAACAAGACCTATCTGTTGCAGGACGAGGATGGCCAGATCACCGAAGGCCATTCGATCAGCGCGGGCCTGGATTATCCTGGCATCGGCCCCGAGCACGCCTGGCTCAAGGATATCGGCCGGGTGGAATACACCTCGGTGACCGATACCGAGGCGCTCGACGGCTTCCAGCTGCTCTGCCGCACCGAAGGGATCATTCCCGCGCTCGAACCCAGCCATGCCATCGCCGCTGTCACCAAGCTCGCGCGGACGCTGGACAAGGACCAGATCATCCTGGCCAACCTGTGCGGGCGTGGCGACAAGGACATCTTCTCCGTCGCCAAGCACCTGGGGGTGGAGCTGTAAGGGCGGAACGCCCTAGCCTCCTCATGCATCGTCACCCGGACTTGATCCGGGGTGACGACGATAAAGGTGCGCCCCTTTGCATCCAGCAGGGAATAACGTAGTGCGCTGCCCGAAAGTGACGAAGACGATGGAAGGTGTTTTGAAAATGCTCTCGCAGGCGTTGGCAGATGCGCGGCTTGCCCCTCTCCCAACCCTCTCCCCCGAAGGGGAGAGGGCTTGACCATGTCCCGCCTTTCATCCGCCTTTGCCAAGGGCCACGCCGCGCTCGTCTGCTTCGTCACCGGCGGGGACCCGACGCCCGAAGCGACACCCGCAATTCTCGATGCGCTGGTGGCTGGCGGGGCCGACGTGATCGAGCTGGGCATGCCGTTCACCGATCCCATGGCCGATGGCCCGGCGATCCAGAACGCCAACTTGCGCGCGCTCGCCGCAGGCACCAAGACCGCGCATATCCTGGCCATCGCCAAGGGTTTTCGCGCCCGTCACCCTGACGTGCCGCTGGTGCTGATGGGCTATGCCAACCCGATGATCACGCGCGGCGCCCAGTGGTTTGCCGATGCCTGCGCCGATGCCGGCGTGGACGGCGTGATCTGCGTGGACATTCCCAGCGAGGAAGACCCGGAACTGGGCCCGGCGCTGCGCGCGCACGGCATTTCGCCCATTCGCCTCGCCACGCCCACCACCGATGCCGCGCGGCTGCCCGCCGTGCTCGATGGCTCGGGCGGGTTCCTCTATTACGTTTCGGTTGCCGGTATCACCGGCAAGCAATCGGCCGCGCTCGCCTCGATCCAAGAGGCGGTGGCGCGGATCAAGCAGACCGCCACGATCCCCGTTGCCGTGGGCTTTGGCGTGCGCACGCCCGAACAGGCCGGTGGCATTGCCGCCGTGGCCGATGGCGTCGTCGTCGGTTCCGCGCTGGTGGATCTCGTGGCCCAACACGGCGCCGATGCCGCCGGCCCGGTGCGCGACCTGGTCGCGGCACTGAGCGCGGCCGTGCACGCGGCGCGAAAGGACATTGCATGAGCTGGATCAACCGCGTTCGCAACGCGCTGCCCTTCACCCCCAAGCGCGATACGCCCGACAACCTGTGGATCAAGTGCCCTTCGTGCAGCGAAATGCTGTTCACCAAGGAGTATGAAGACAACCAGTCGGTCTGCCCGCGCTGCGACCACCATGGCCGCATCGGCGCCGATGCGCGCCTGGCACAGCTGATGGACCCCGGTTTCGTCCTGCTGCCCGCGCCCAAGGTGAAGGAAGACCCGCTCAAGTTCCGCGACACCAAGAAGTATGCCGATCGCATCAAGGCCGCCCGCGCCGCCAACCCGCATTCCGATGCACTGACCAACGCGGTGGGCCGGATCGAAGGCAAGAAGGCCGTGGTCGGCGTGCAGGAATTCGCGTTCATGGGTGGATCGATGGGCATGGCCGTGGGCAATGCCTTCATCGCCGGCACCGAGCGCGCAATCCGCGAAAAGTGCCCCTATGTCGCCGTGACAGCGGCGGGCGGCGCGCGCATGCAGGAAGGCATCCTGTCGTTGATGCAGATGCCGCGTTCTACCGTGGCGATCAGCCGCCTGCACGCTGCGGGCCTGCCCTATATCGTGGTTCTCACCGATCCGACCACCGGCGGCGTGACCGCCAGCTATGCCATGCTGGGCGACGTGCAGATTGCCGAGCCGGGTGCCCTGATCGGCTTTGCCGGCCAGCGCGTGATCCAGGACACGATCCGCGAAAAGCTGCCCGAAGGCTTCCAGCGCGCGGAATACCTGCACGCCCACGGCATGATCGACATGGTGGTGCACCGCCACAACCTGCGCGCCACCCTGGCCGAAACCATCGATTACCTGATGGCCGCCAAGGCCGCCTGACACGAACGCGCCCCGCCCCCGCGCCCGCGCGGGGGTGGATCGGCGGGAGGGGGTTTCGTGAAGGACTTCGCGATTTCCGAAAATCCGGCAGTGCAGGCCCAGCTCGATCGGCTGGGCGCGCTGTCGCTGCCGCAAGGGCGGCTGGGCCTCGACACCGTGCGTGAGCTCTGCGCGCGTCTGGGCAACCCGCAAGACCGGCTGCCGCCAGTGTTCCACGTGGCCGGCACCAACGGCAAGGGTTCCACCTGCACGTACCTGCGCTTCATGCTGGAAGCGCAGGGCCTGCGCGTGCACACCGCCACCAAGCCGCACCTGGTGCGCTATAACGAGCGTATTCGCCTGGCCGGCCAGTTGATCGACGATGCGCTGCTGGCCGATCTGCTCAAGCGGGCGCTCGACGCCGCAGAGCCAGACCTGAAGCCGAGCTTTTTCGAAGTGACCACCGCCGCGTTGTTCCTGGCCTTTGCCAGCGTGCCGGCGGATGCCTGCGTCATCGAAACCGGTCTGGGCGGGCGGCTGGATGCCACCAACATCCTGCCAACGGCGGCCTGCGCCGGCCTTGCCACGCTGGGCCTCGATCACGAGGCGTTCCTGCTTTCACCCGATCCCGGCATTCCCGCCGCCGCGGCGCAAGACCCGCTGGCGCGCATCGCCTTTGAAAAGGCCAGCATCGCCAAGCCGGGCGTGCCGCTGGTCACGCTGGCCTATCCGCCCCACGCGGCACAAGTGGTCGCCGATACGGCCGCGGCGCAAGGTGGCATCCTGGTGCCGCGCGGCGCGGCGTGGGATGCCAGCGTGGAGGGCGCAATCGTCTATCGCGACAGCCAAGGATCGCTTACCCTGCCGCTGCCCGCGCTGGCCGGCGCCCACCAGGCGGAAAACGCTGCGCTCGCCGTGGCCATGCTGCGCCACCAGAGCGCCCTCGACGTCAGCCCGCAGGCCATGGCCGATGGCATCCGCGCCGCGCGCTGGCCTGCCCGGCTGCAACGGCTGGGTGCCGGGCCGCTGACGGCGCAAGTGCCGGGGCGCACGGTGTGGCTCGATGGCGGACACAATCCCGATGCCGGCCTTGCCATCGCCCGCCACCTCGCCGCGCAGCCCCCGGTGCACGTGGTCATCGGCATGCTGGCCAACAAGGACCCCGGCGCAATCCTCGCCCCACTGGGCGATCATGCGCTGTCCATCTCGGTCGTCCCCGCGCCCGGCCACGATGCCCACCGGCCCGAGGATTTCGCCGCGCACAGCGCCCTGCCCGTGCGCAGCTTTGCCGATGTGGAAGCGGCCCTGGCCGCGCTGCCGGCGGACGGCGACGTGCTGATCGTCGGCTCGCTTTACCTTGCCGGAGACGTGCTGGCACGCAACGGGGAAGTGCCGGATTGAATCGGCAGGCGTGATTTCCACCACCCCCAACCCCCTCCTCTGAAGAGGAGGGGGCTTAGATATCAATTCTTTACCCCCCCTCCTCTTCAGAGGAGGGGGTTGGGGGGTGGTGCGAAGCCACGCGCAAGGCCCCGCGCGACACCCTTGCCCACTCCAGCAGCACGAAGACCACCGCCAGCCCGCCGGCCAGCGCGGCATAGCGAAACACCGTGGCATAGCCATAAAGGTCGAATGCCTCGCCCGCGATCCCGCGCCCGAGCGAGCCGATCAGGAACGTGAGCGAGGACAGCAGCGCATATTGCACGGCGGTGTAGCTACGGCTGACGATGCCCGACATATAAGCGACGAACGCCGCCCCGGCGATGCCGGTGGAGATGTTTTCAAAGCTGATCGCCAGAAGCAGGCGCACCATGCGATCATCGAACCCGAACGCGCCGAACAATGCGTGGAGGCCAATGGCATGGCCCACCCGGTCGATCAACGGGGCGCCTTCGGCCAGATCGGCATAGACGAAATTGCCCAGGATCGGCAGTACCGCACCGATCAGGATCGTGGGCATGCGCCCCAGCCGCACGAACAGGAAGCCACCCAGGCTGATCCCGGCAATGGTCATGAAAATGCCGAAAAGCTTGGAGGCAAAAGCCACCTCGTCCTTGGAATAGTGCAGGAATTCCAGATAGAACGGAAAGGCAAAGCTGGCCCACATGTTGTAGCACAAGGTGTAGGTCAGGATCATGCCGACCACGATCAGCACGCCCCAGCGCAAGCGGCCGACCAGTTCGGCCAGCGGCGCCACCAGCGCCACATAGAGATGGTTCATCGCCGTGCGCACCGGTCCATGGGCCATGTCGGGCGCGGCAAGTACGGCCACCTGCCGCGTCTTGAGCGCGTTGACCACCGCCGAAACCAGCAGCGGCACGGCCACCGTGGCCAGCACGATCAACGGCCCGGTTTCGCGCGTGAAGCTGGCGACGGAGGGGTGCTTTTCCCCCGGCCCCAGCGGGCTGAGCATCTTGACCATGAACAGCACGATCGTGGCAATCGCCCAGGCCCAGCTGGCCCCCACCACCGCCAGCGCGGCAGTGCGGGCGGACGCGTTGAGTTCACCCACCTGCCCCAGCGTGGCGTGCAAGGCGCCCTGCTCGGCGCGCGGCGTATCGGGCGCGCGCAGCGTGACCACGAAGACCAGGCCGATCAGCCCGGCCATCAGCAGATAGACCAGCGGCCAGCTCATCCGCCCGGCCATGACCAGTGCCAGCGCCCCACCCACGATCGAAGCGATGCGATAACCGAACTGATAGATCGAGGAAAGCAGCTCGACGCTGGCCTGTTCGTCGGCCACGTCGATCCGCCAGGCATCGATCGCCACGTCCTGCGTGGCCGAAGCCAGCGCGCCCAGGAACGCGAACAGCGCAAAAGTGCCGATGGCATGGGTGGGATCGGTGGCGGCCAGCCCGGCAAAGCTGAGCACCAGCACCCCCTGGCACAGCGCGATCCAGCTCTTGCGGCGGCCCAGCCGCTCCAGCCCCGGCAGCGCCAGGCGATCGACCAGCGGCGACCACAGGAACTTGAACGAATAGGACAGCCCGATCCACGACAGCACGCCGATGGTGGCCAGATCGATCTTCACTTCGCCCAGCCAGGCGTTGAGCGTGCCGATCAGCAGCGCATAGGGCAACCCGGAGGAGAACCCGAAACCCAGCATCGTGGCCGACTTGCGCGATTGCAGCGCCAGCTTGAACAGGCGCCAGCCCTTGGGTTTCTGTGGCGCGGGGGCCGATGCCATCGTGGTCTCCTGGTTGCTCGCTGGGCACCCTAGGCGCGGGGAAGGCCCTTCGACAAGCGCAGGGCGAACGGATTTCACGACCGAAGTGCCGTTCGGGCTGAGCTTGTCGAAGCCCCAAGCACCCCCATCCGCCGCCACTTTGACGCAAAGGCGCCAATGGTCTATGGGCCGGCGATGACACTTCCCCCAAAAGGCAGGAGCGGCCGCCCGGGACGGCCCGCCGCTTCCAACAAGGCCGCAAGTACACGCCGTCCCGATGGCAAGCCGGCGCCGCGCGCAGACCGCGCCGCGCCGCGTGACGGCAGCAAGCCCGGCGCCAAGCCAGCGGGCAAGCCGCAGGCACGGCCCGCGGCCAAGATCGAAGGCAAGCTGAGCCCCAAGCCGGTTGCGCCCAAGCCCGCAGCGCGGCGCGACGATCGGCCGAGCGGCATGGCCCAGGCCAGCTCGCTCACCCGCCCGCAGCAGGGCGAACGCCCGTTCCGCATCGCCAACCATCCGGCCAAGGCGGCTGCCCGGCCCGCAGCCAAGCCCGCCGCCGCGCCGGCCCAGCCGCGCGAGGAAGGCCGCGAGGGCGAACGCATTGCCAAGCTGCTTGCCCGCGCCGGCGTTGCCTCGCGCCGCGAAGTGGAGCGCCTGATCACCGAAGGGCGCGTGCGCCTGAACGATGAACTCGTCACCACGCCCGCCACGATTCTCAAGAACCTCAAGGGTGTGAGCGTGGACGGCAAGCTGATCGCCGCCGCCGCCCCCACCCGCGTGTTCCGCTTTCACAAGCCGGCCGGCCTGATCACGGCCGAGCGCGATCCTTCGGGTCGGCCCACGATCTACAACGCGCTGCGCAACGCGCTGCCGCCGGGCACGCCGCGCGTGATGCCGGTGGGACGGCTGGACCTCAACACCGAGGGCCTGCTGCTGCTGACCAACGACGGCGAATTGAAGCGCGCACTGGAGCTGCCCGCCACGGGCATCCCGCGCACTTATCGCGCCCGCACCTTTGGCGACATCTCGCAGAACCAGCTGGAAGAGCTGATCGAGGGGATCGAGATCGAAGGCATTCACTATGGCCAGATCGACGCCAACATGGAGCGGCGCACCGGCCGCAACCAGTGGATCGAAATGACCCTGACCGAAGGCAAGAATCGCGAAGTGCGCCGCGTGCTGGAGCATCTGGGCCTGCAGGTCTCGCGCCTGCTGCGCACCGCCTATGGCCCGTTCGAGCTGGCCGACCTGCCCCGCGGCGGGGCCGAGGAAGTGCCGCAGGTTCTGGTCGAGCGCTTCCGCAAGACGCTCAAGACCCAGCCCGCGCAGGCAGCCCAGCCGGCCCAGAGTGCCCAGCCCGCCAAGCCGGCCACGCCCAACACGGAAAATTGAACGAATGCGTATCATTGCCGGGCAATGGCGCGGACGCAAGCTGAACGCGCCCGCCGGAGACACCACCCGCCCCACGTCGGACCGCACGCGCGAGACCCTGTTTTCGATGCTGACCAGCCGGTTGGGCGATTTCGAAGGCCTCAAAGTGGCCGATCTGTTTGCCGGATCGGGTGCGCTGGGGCTGGAAGCGCTGTCGCGCGGGGCGGCGCATTGCCTGTTCGTGGAACAGGACGCGGCCGCCATCCGCGCGATCCGTGCCAACCTCACCGCCTTCCGCGTGCAGGCCCAGGCCGATGTGCGCGCCTCGTCCGTCCTGTCACTGGGACCGGTCAAGGAACCGCTGGACCTTATCCTGCTCGATCCGCCCTATGGCACCGGCGCGGGCGCGGTGGCGGTGGACAAGCTGGTCCGGCTGGGCTGGATCGGCGAAGGCACCTGGGTGAGCCTGGAAACCCACGCCGACGAAGCGCCGCAGATCAAGGCCTGCGAAGTGGAAAGCGAACGCAAGGTGGGCAAGGCACGGCTCACGCTGCTGCGCTTGAAGGCCTGACAGGGCAGCGCTGGCGCCCTTCGACAGGCTTCAGGACAGGCCCCTAGCGCGCTGGCTTGGGCGCCAGCAGCACACCCGCCAAAGTCACCGCCCCTGCCACCGTCAGGAACAGGCCCACGCTGGCCGTGCCACCGCGCGCCGCCAGCAATTGTGCCGCGAACGGCGCCAGCGCGCCGCCGATGATCCCGCCCACGTTGAACGCGATCGAAATGCCGGTGTAGCGCACCGGCACGGCATAGAGCGTGGGCAGCCAGGCGCCGAGCGGGCCATAGACCAGCCCCATCACGAACAGCGCCAGGGCCAGCGTGGCAAAGACCAACGGCAGATGCCCCGATCCCAGCCCCAAGCCGAAGACCAGCCCGACCAGCGCTGTGAGGCCTGCGCCCACGCGCAGCACGGCGGCCGGCCCGCGCTTGTCTGCCCACCAGCCAGCCAGCGCGATGCCCGCAGCCAGGAAGAAATTGGCGGCCAGCTGCACCGCCAGAAATTCCTGCTTGGCATAGCCGAGCTTGGTGGTGGCAAATGAAAGCGCGAAAGTGGTGGCGAGATAGAAGATGGCAAAGCAGGCGACGACGCCCGCGATGCCGGCCAAGACCGCACCGGGATGATCGGCCATCAGGCGGCCGACCGGGACCTTGGGCGGAGGCGCGGCTTCCACCGCTTCACGGAAAGCGGCGGTTTCCCCGATCTTGAGCCGCACCCACAGGCCCAGGCCGACCAGCAGCGCGCTGGCCAGGAACGGCACGCGCCAGCCCCAGCTGGCAAAGGCGGCTTCGGGCAAAGTCAGTCCGAGGATCAGGAACAGCCCGTTGGCAAACAGGAAGCCGAGCGGCGCGCCCAATTGCGGCGCCGCGCCAAAGCGCGCTTCCCAGCCCTTGGGCGCATTTTCAACCGCCAGCAGCGAAGCCCCGCCCCATTCGCCGCCCAAGCCAAAGCCCTGGCCGAAACGCAGCAGGCACAAGAGCGCGGGCGCCACCGGCCCCGCCATGGCATAAGTCGGCAGGAACGCGATCAGCATGGTCGATCCGCCCATCAGCATCAGGCTGGCCACCAGGGTAGACTTGCGCCCCACGCGATCACCGAAATGGCCGAACGCGATGGCCCCCACGGGCCGCGCCACGAAGGCCAGGCCAAATGTCATGAACGAAAGCAGCACTTGCGCCTCGGGCGCCTGGGCCGGAAAGAACAGCGGCCCGATCACCAGGGCCGCTGCCGTGGCATAGATATAGAAGTCATAGAATTCGACCGCCGTACCAACCAGGCTGGCAGCAAGAATCCGGCCGTGCTGGCGGATGGGATGGACGGCGTGGAGCGGGGTGGGCGCGGTCATAACGCACGCGACGTTCCCGCCGGCCGGTGCGTTGTCAAGCGAACAATGATCTTGTGCACCGCACGCAAAAGGGGCGCCGGTTTCCCGGCACCCCTTCCCCGTTGGCCCGTCCCATTGTCAGGGCAACAGTGTTGCGACCCTTCAGGGCTTGTCGGTTACACGCCGCCGCGGTTGCGGCAGTTGTCCGTGACGGTGCGCGAACACACCGGATACTTCTTGGCGGGCATCGCGCTGGTATCGCTGTTCGCAGCGTACTGGCTGTTGCTGCCGGCCGTCGCGTTGCTGCCGCTGTCCGTGGCAGCATCAGCCGCCGGGGCGGGCGAGGGCGCGGTGTTGGCCGCCATGCCGCCCGAAGTGCTGCCCTGGGCGTCAGCACCGGCGGCGGGCGCCGGCGGCGTGCTTCCGGCAGCCGATGCCGTGGCACGGCCCTGGACCTGCGCCACGATCGACGGCCAGATCTGGGCGCGCTGGTCGGGCGTCATCGCGTAGACCTGGCCACGCTGGGTATCGTTCAGCGCCCACCAGCCCTTCTGCTGGTCAGCATTGAGCGACCAGAAGTATTCCTGCTGCGCCGAGGGCCAGGCATCATACTTGGCCTTCAGATCGGCCGGCCAGGTATCATACTGACCCTTCTGCTCGGTGGTCATCGAAAACGGCCCGGCAGGCGCTGCGGCAGCGGCCGCATCCGCAGTCGCGGGCGGGGTGGTAGCGGCCGACTGGGCGTGCAGTGCAGCCGGGATCGAAGTAACGGCAAGCGCAAAAGCGCTGATAGACATGATCTTTCGCATGGGGATCTTCTCCTGTTCCCAAGATCAGAATTTGTCCAAGTTACGCCCCATCCCTTCATTTCGTTTCCGCCCAATCGGCAAGGCGTGATCTTGCGTCGATCAGCCGATCGACTTGCCCTTGGCATACGACAAACCGTGTTTTTGTTGATGTATGACAGATGAATAACCGGCAATCACCGCGTCCGATGGCAAATGGCTCGGGGCAAATCCGCCTTGCGCGCGCGCATCCAGTTCCCTACTTGTTCCACGGTGACGAGCTTTGCCCCCCCTTCCCATGCCGCTGGAACAGAACCCGACTGGCTTTCCGGCCTGAACCCGCCGCAGCGCGAGGCCGTGCTGACCACCGACGGGCCAGTGCTGATGCTGGCCGGCGCCGGCACGGGCAAGACCGCCGCGCTGACCGCGCGTCTTGCCAACCTGTTGCGCCAGCGCCTGGCCTATCCTTCGCAGATCCTGTGTGTCACTTTCACCAACAAGGCGGCGCGCGAAATGCGCGAGCGCGTGGGGCATCTGATCGGCCCGGCGGTGGAAGGCATGCCGTGGCTGGGCACGTTCCATTCGATCGCGGCCAAGATGCTGCGCCGCCATGCCGAACTGGTGGGGCTCACCAGTTCCTTCACCATCATCGATACCGATGACCAGTTGCGCCTGCTCAAGCAGCTGATCCAGGCCGAAGGCGTGGATGACAAGCGCTGGCCGGCCAAGCAGCTGGCCGGGCTGATCGACCGCTGGAAGAATCGCGGGCTTGCCCCGGCCGACCTGGATGCCGGGGAAAACGAAGCCTATGCCAATGGGCGCGGCGCGCATTTCTATGGCCTCTATCAGGACCGGCTGCGCACCATCAACGCCTGCGATTTCGGCGACCTGACGCTGCACATGCTGACTATCTTTCGCCAGCATCGCGATGTGCTGCAAACCTGGCAGGACCGCTTCCGCTATATCATGGTGGACGAATACCAGGACACCAACGCGGTGCAGTACCTGTGGCTGCGGCTCCTGGCGCAAGTGCGCAAGAACATCTGCGTGGTGGGGGACGACGATCAGTCGATCTATTCCTGGCGGGGCGCGGAAGTGGCCAATATCCTGCGCTTCGAAAAGGATTTTCCCGGCGCCAAGGTGATCCGGCTGGAGCAGAACTATCGCTCCACCCCGCATATCCTGGGCGCGGCATCGGGCCTGATTGCCGAGAACGCGCAGCGGCTGGGCAAGCAATTGTGGACCGAGCAGGACGGCGGCGACAAGCTGCGCGTGATCGGCGTGTGGGACGCGCCCGAGGAAGCGCGCCGCGTGGGCGAGGAGATCGAGCGGCTGGAGCGCGAGGGCTGTCCGTTGGATCGCGTGGCGATCCTGGTGCGCGCGCAGTTCCAGACGCGCGAATTCGAAGACCGCTTCATTCAGATCGGCCTCGCCTATCGCATCGTCGGCGGCTTCCGGTTTTACGAACGCGCCGAAGTGCGCGATGCGCTCGCCTATCTCCGGCTGGTGGGCCAACCTTCGGACGACCTGGCGTTCGAGCGGATCTTTAACACGCCCAAGCGCGGCCTGGGCGACAAGACGCTGGAGAAGCTGTTCCGCTTTGCCCGAGCGCAACAGGTGCCGCTGCTGCGTGCGGCCTATGACATTGCCGATACCGACGAATTGCCCGCGCGCGCGCGCAACACGCTGCTGGCGCTGGTGCGCGATTTCCTGCGCTGGCGCGACCAGGTGGCGACGCTCTCGCCCGCCGAACTGGCGCGCACGATCCTGGACGAAAGCGGCTATACCGGCGCGCTCCAGGCGGAAAAGAGCGCCGAGGCCAATGGCAGGCTGGAAAACCTTTCGGAACTCGTCCGCGCGATGGAAGAGTATGAAACGCTCGGCGATTTCCTGGAGCATGTGAGCCTTGTCATGGACAACGAGGCGGCGGCCAACGAGGAGAAGGTCACGATCATGACCATCCACGCGGCCAAGGGCCTGGAATTCGACCAGGTGTTCCTGCCCGGCTGGGAGGAAGGGGTGTTTCCTTCGCAGCGCGCTTTGGACGAAGGGGGCCTCGCCAGCCTGGAGGAAGAGCGGCGCCTCGCCTATGTGGCGATCACGCGGGCGCGGCGGCGCTGCACCATCCTGCACGCGGCCAACCGCCGCATCTATGGCCAGTGGACCAGCGCCATCCCCTCGCGCTTTATCGAGGAATTGCCCGAAGACCATATCGAGCAGGAAACCACGCTGTCGGGCGGGGCATCGATGTGGCGGGCCAACTGGAGCGAGGCGAGCGATCCCTTTGCCGACGTGGCGCGCAACCACCCGGTCAAGGCCAGCACGCGCGGGCCGGGCTGGCAGCGCGCGGCCAATCAGATGTTCGATCCCAAGCCGCGCAAGATTGCCGAATCGACGCGCAGCGCTGCCAGTTTCGCCAGCAAGCCGCGCAGCGATGTGGCCGTGGGGGCGCGCGTGTTTCACGACAAGTTCGGTTATGGCACGGTTCAGGGCCAGGAAGGCAACAAGTTGGAAATCCTGTTCGACAGCGCCGGGGAAAAGCGCGTGCTCGACAGTTTCGTGAAACCGGCCTGAGCCAGGCCGCAAGGGGACAAGCGATGCGGGGATGGCAGCGGGGGGCGGCCAGAACATGGGTTGGCGCAGCGGCCCTGGTCGGGGCAAGCGGGCTGGCGGCAACCGTTGCCTGGGCCTGCGCGGATTCCTCATGTTCGCCGGTCTGGCGGCTCGATGCACCCGATTACGCCTGCGAAGGCCGCGCGATGCTCAGCCCCGGCAACGACACGCGGATCAACCTGCTGCTGTTGATGCGCAGCCTGGCACCCGTGAGCGACGCGGGCGCGAGCTATGCCAAGCCGGACTGGGACGATGGCCAGTTGGGCCATGTGTTCTTCAGCTGGAAGGGCCTGCGTGAAACGCTGTGGCCGCAAGCGCCCGAGCCGGAAACGGCCGCCTCTGAACCGGCCAGCGAGTGCGCAGCACCCAAGGCCGCACAGGATGCCTTTGCCGCTGCCTTGCTGGCCGACAAGGCCGTTGCTGAGAGTGATCGCACACTGCTGATGACCCTGCGCACCAAGGCGGGCTGCGCGGATGCCGACATGGCGATCAAGACCACCAGTGCCGCCGGGCGCGGCTATCTGGATTACCTGCTGGGCGCCGATGCCTTTTACAAGGGTGAGTATCCCACTGCGCTGGTCGGCTTTGCGAGTGCATCGCGCAGCGCCTCTCCGTGGTTACAGGAAACCGGAAACTACATGGTCATCCGCGTGGCCCTGCGCCAAGCGGTAGCCAAAGCCATTGACCAGTACGGCGATTTTGCCGGCTTGGACAAAATCGACAAGACCGCAGCCCAAGCGGCGGGCGAAGCGATCGACCGCTACTTGAAGGCCTATCCGCAAGGTCGCTATGCTGCTTCGGCGCAAGGCCTCAAGCGGCGCGTCCTGTGGCTGACCGGGCAGGACGCCGCGCTGGCGCAAAGCTATGAGGCCATGCTGCGCGCCACGCCAGGCAACAGCGCGGCCGCTGCCGATCTGGCCGAGGAAATCGACAATGCGCTGCTCCAGCGCGCGGATGGGGTGCAGGCCGTGGTCGGCGGTGACAAGACGCCGCTGCTCATGGCCGTTGCCGATCTCAAGGCGATGCGCCTGCTCGATCCGGCCAAGCCCATGCCGCTCGACGCGCAAACGCTGGCGGCGCAGGCGCCAGCCTTTGCGGGGCACGACGATCTCTATGGGCTGCTCGATGCCACGCGCGCCTATTACGCCGGCGAAGCACCGCGCAGCATCCTCACCCGACTGCCCGATGCGGCGCGCAGCGCCAGCTACACGCCGCTGGCGTTCAGCCGCCAGGTCTTGCGCGGCATGGCGCTGGCCAAGGCGCACGATGCCAACGAGGCCGGGTTCTGGCAGGAACTGATGGGCGGCGCCAAGGGGCTGTGGCAGGGGCCACTGGCGCAACTGGGCCTGGCGCTGCGCTGGCAGCGCGACGGGCGGATCGACCAGGCCCTGGCCAGCGCCTCCCCGATCAAGGATACCACGCTGCGCCAGCTGATGCTGCAGACCATGGCCGCGCCGGCCACGCTGCGCGCCAATGCCGCCGATGCCACACGCCCTGACGAGGAACGCAACGTGGCGCGATTCACCTTGCTGTATAAAGGCCTGACACGCGGCGCCTATGCAGATTTCACCCGCGACCTGGCGCTGGTGCCGGCCGATCCCAAGGCCGACCTGACGGCGTGGTATGGCGCCGGCCTGGCGACGCCGCCCGCGCAGCGCTTTACGCGAGGGCAATGGTCCGACGTGCTGCCCTGCCCGCCGCTGGAGCAGACCGCCGCCACGCTGGCACGCGATCCGGCCAACCAGACCGCGCGGCTGTGCCTGGGCGAATTCTATCGGCTCAACGGGTTCGATGGCTTCGCGCTCTACACCCCATTTGAAAAGGTGGAGCAACTGGGCCGGGGCAAGGACCAGTTTCGTGGGCCCATGCTTTCGCGCGACGCGATCTATGCCGCGATCATTGCCGACAAGAGCGCGGCAGCCGATCTGCGCGCCTATGCGCTCTATCGCGCGGTGATGTGCTATGCGCCGTCAGGTGCCAATGGCTGCGCCGGGCCGACGCCCGATTACGCCGCTTACCAGGCGCAGCAGGTGCCCAAGGCGCAGCGCAAGGCCTGGTATGACGAGTTGAAGGCCCGCTATCCCACCAGCCGCTGGGCCAAGAGCCTGCGGTATTACTGGTGAAGCGGCGCGCCCTTGCGCTGGCCGCGCTCGCCCTGATGGCGGGTTGCCAGCGCCAGCAACCCAAGCCGGTGGAAACGCCGGCAACCAAGCCGGACGAGCCGAAGGTCGACGCCCACGGCTTCGACGCGTTCTATGTGTGGCCCGGCGTGCGCCCGGCCGCCGATCTGCACGCCCACACGCTCTACCTGCTCGATGGCGAAGTGCGCCGCCGGCCCGGCCCGGCGCGCTTCACCCGGTTGCGCGCAGGGCTGCCGCGCCTGCCCGATGCCGATCTGTGGCTGGTGGTGCGGATCGACCGGCTGGACCTGAACCCGCGCACCTGGGCGATGATCGTGGCCGACATGGAACGCTGGCAGGCCGCCGGCAACCACCTGGCCGGCCTGCAAATCGATTTCGACGCGGCGACGCAAGGCCTCGATCGCTATGCCGCGTTCCTGGCCGATGCCCGCGCGCATCTGCCCCGCCCCTGGCGCCTTTCCATCACCGGGCTGATGGACTGGAGCGCCAATGGCGATCCGGCCGCGCTGGCCCGGCTCAAGCCGGTGATCGACGAAGTGGTGGTGCAGACCTATCAGGGGCGCAGCACGATACCGGGGTATGACGCCTATTTCCGCAAGATGGCGCATTTCCCCCTGCCGTTCCGCGTGGCCCTGGCCGAAGGCGGCGATTGGACACCGCCCCCTGCCCTGGCCCACGAACCGCAGTTCAAGGGCTATGTCGTGTTCCTGATGCCCAAGCAGTTGAAGCGCTGAATCCAATTCACATTCGCCGATCGGCGAATGTGAAGTTCGGCGCCGGCCCATCCGAAACTGCGTCATGGACGCAGTTTCGGATC
This sequence comes from Novosphingobium rhizosphaerae, assembly GCF_050920675.1. Taxonomy (NCBI): domain Bacteria; kingdom Pseudomonadati; phylum Pseudomonadota; class Alphaproteobacteria; order Sphingomonadales; family Sphingomonadaceae; genus Novosphingobium; species Novosphingobium rhizosphaerae. The sequence goes on along the minus strand of NZ_CP137861.1, from coordinate 2,185,616 downwards.
AAACGCTCAGGCCTCCATCGCGTTGCGACCCAGGCGCACGGTGGCGCGATGGCCCACGCTGGCGGCCGGGCTGCGCTCGCGGATGGTATCGACCATGATCCACTCGTTGGTCACCGCCTGCGCCGTCACGGTCAGCGCCATGTAACCGCGCCGCGCCGTATCGCACCAGGCGAGTTCGGGATTGGCGCCGACCAGGCCACGCGCCACCGTATCGGGCGCGGTGCGCACGTCGTGCTCGTATCCGGGCGAGGTGACCGAGTGCCCGGCAAATTCCACGGCGGCGGCATGGCCATCCTGGCGCAGGTTATAGGCCCAGGCGTTGTGGCTATCGCCGGAAATGACCACGGTGTTGCCACCCAGCGCCTGCGCGCTGCGCAGGAACCGCGCGCGCGCCGCCGGATAGCCACCCCAGCTGTCATAGTTGAACGGCAGGCCCAGCTTGGCCTGCGCCATCCCGCTCTTGAGATAGGCGGCAACCGGCGCCACTTCGTTGGCCAGCCAATCCTGCGCGCTGGCGGGCATGACGGTTTGCCCCATGATCGTGCCAAAGCCCACGATCTGCCACGGGCGCCCGCTCTTGACCGAGGCTTGCATGGCGCCGGCCAGCCAGGCTTCCTGCTCGCTGCCCATCATCGTGGCCGCCGGATCCTGCCAGGCGCCATCGCGAAATGCCTTGAGCGCGGCGATGGGATCGGCCGCCTTGAACAGCGGGGCCACATCGGGCTGCTGGGTGCGGCCGAGCAGCCGCGTTTCGGTGCGGAACAGCGTGGCCAACCCGCCGATGTCATAGGCCTTCCACGGCGCCTCGCTGACCGGCATCCATTCACGATAGACCTGCATCGCGGCATCCTTGCGCACGCCCCAATCGCCTTCGGTGGCCGGATCGTGGTGCTGCGCGCCGCCAGACCAACTGTCGTTGGCGCTTTCATGGTCGTCCCACTGTGCGATCATCGGAAAACGGCGATGCAATTCCTGCAGATCGGGATCGGCGCGATAGCTGGCAAAGCGCAGGCGGTAATCGGCCACGTGCACGGTGTTGGCATCGGGCAGGATGGCACGACCCGCGACCGCATCAGCCCCTTCGGGATAGTGACCCGGCGCATATTCATAGAAATAGTCGCCCAGGTGAATGGTGCAGTCGAACGCATCATTCTGAGCCGCATGGGCATAGGCATTGAACCAGCCGAACGGCAGGTTGGAGCACGAGAACACCGCAGCGCGCCAGGGCTGCTGGCCATCGGCGGGCAGCGTGCGCGTGCGGCCCACGGGCGAGCGGGTGCCATCGGGCGCGATGAAGCGATAGAAATAACGCCGTGCCGGAGCGAGGCCGGTCGCGACGATCTTGACCGTATGATCACGCCACGGCCCGGTCTGCATCGTGCCACCGGCGAAGGCGCGGGCAAAATCTTCGGTCTCGGAAAGTTCGACGCGCAGATCGGCGACGCCGCCATCGGTGGGCACATAGCGCGTCCAGAGCAGCACTTCGTGGGCGCCGGGTTCGCCGCTGGCCACCGCATGGGTGAACCCGCGCGCGCCGATCAGCGCAGCGGCCCGTGCCCAATCCGGCGCCAGCAGGGCGCCGGCACCCAGCATGGCGGTCTTGATGATATCACGACGGTGAAATTGCATGGTCGTTGTCCTGTATGGCCAAGGTGCGGCGTGATCAGAAGCGGGCGCTGGCTTCGATCCCGTACATGCGCGGTTCGCCCGCGATATAGGTGGGATCGCCAAAGCTGCCGCCGGTGTTGCCGGCATCGAGCAGGTAGTGGCGGTTGAACAGGTTGCGCACATAGCCACCCACGGCATAGCGCCCCTGTGGCCCGAGTTCGAAGCCGGCACGCAAGTTGGTGAGCGAATAGGCCCCCTGCGAAATCGCCGCCTTGTTGGGCATTTCGAAGAACACGCTGGAGCGCGTGTTCCAGTTGGGCGCAAAATAGAACAGGCGATCCTGGCCCAGCGGCACGCGCAGGTTCACCGCCAGGGCCGCACTGAAATCGGGCTGGAGACGGAAATGGTTGCCGGCATAGGCGCTGAGCGCATTGCTGCCATCGATGCGGCCGTGCAGCCAAGCCGCCATGCCGTTGACCGACAGGATCGGGCTGATCTGCCAGTTCCCTTCGAATTCCACGCCAGGGTTGTGCGCGCTGCCCGCCGATTGCGTGGTGGTGACGCCATTGGTGGTCACGGTCACCTGGAAGCCGCTGTAAACCTGATAGAACGCCGACAGTGCACCGCTGAACGGCCCGATCCGGCCCTTGATGCCGGCTTCATAGTTCCACAGCTTTTCCGCCGGGATCGGCAGGACATTGGCCGTGGTCGCCGTCTTGGCCGTAACCTGCAGCACCGGCGAATAGCGCCCTTCGCTGATCGTGGCGTAGAGGTTCACATCCGGGCTGAGACGATAGAGCACGTTCACGCGCGGCAGCACGGCGTGATAGTTGCGATCCGCCATCAACAGGCCGCCATTGGTGCTGACCACGCCGAGCAGGCTGGTGTTGACGCCATAGGCAGCCAGGATCGTCGAATTGGGCTGGACCGAACTGTATTCCGACTTGCGGTGTTCGAGCAGGAACCGCGCGCCGGCAGTGATTTCCAGGCGCGGCGTGGGGGTGAACGTCACGTCGCCGAATACCGAAAAGGTCTTGTTGACGCCCTTGTTCATGTAGCTGGAGGTGTAAGGCAGGCTCGATGCCTTGCCCCCGGTCAGCAGATAGGTCGCGGTCTGGCCGGCCGCGTTGGTGGCCACGCCGTTGGCATTCACGCAACCGGTGCCCGTGCCCACGCCATAGGCGGACAGCACTTTCTGGAGCGCGGCGAAGCTGCTGATCGCGGCGCAGGCCAGGTAGGTGCCTTCGTCGGTCGAGAACGGCACTTTCTGGAAGCTGTTTTCGACAAAGGCATTCCAGCCGAACGTGGCGCGCCAATGCGTGCTGTCGTAATTGAAGCGGCCCTCGTGGCTATATTGTTCGCCCTGCGCGTCTTCGGCAAATTCGAGATAGAACGCGCGGCTGCCATCGGCATCGAACACTTCGTGCGAATGGAACGTGCGGAAGCCGTTGACGGTGGTGAACGTCAGCCCCGGCGCCAGTTGCACCGTGCCCGTCAGGTTGACGTCGTGCACATCGCGGTTGATCCCCAGCTTGGCCGCGCCCAGGGCGCTGGCGCTGTAAGGCGATCCGGACAACTGGGTGGTGCCGAACGGATCGGACGCACCCTGGCTGGTGGGATAGACCAGGCTGGTGAAGCCGGTGCCCGGGTCGCGCTGGCGGTCATAGGTATAGACCAGATCGACCTTGACCGCGGCGGTCGGGGTCCAGCGCAGCGAAGCGCGCGCGCCCCAATCGTTTTCGCCGTTCAGGTCATCCTGCCCGGGCTGGATATTGGTGGTGTAGCCGTGCCGATACTTGTGCGAAAAGGCCACGCGCCCAGCCAGCGTATCGTTGCCCGCGTTGACATAGCCCGACATGCGCGTGCTGTTGTAATTGCCGTAGCTGGCGTTGAGCCCGGCGGAAAAGCCCGCGCGCGGATGGGCCGAGATCATCGAGACCGCGCCCACTTCGGCCGCCGTGCCGAACAGCGTTGCCTGCGGCCCCTTGACCACTTCGATCCGCTCCATATCGAACAGATCCTGCCAGGCGCCCCGCGCGCGGCTGATATCCACGCCGTTGTAATAGACCGAGACGCGCGAACCGGCCTGGGCAGAGCCGCTGTCCGACGTGATCCCGCGAATGACGAAGCCGGGGTTGTTGGCGCTCTGCTTCTGGATCTGCAGGCCCGGCACGAAAGCGGCCATCTCGCCCAGTTCGGATACGCCAAGCTGATTCAGCCGGTCCTGCGTGACGGCCGAGACGGTCAGCGGCACGTCCTTGAGCTTCTGCTCCCGCTTTTGCGCGGTCACGACAATATCGCCCTGGACGACATTGACGGCTTCGCCCGTGGCACCGGCAGGATCGGCGCTGGCCGTATCGGCTGGACCCGACGCGGCGGGTGCGGCGGCCAGGGCTGAAACGCTCACGAACGGCAAGGTGCTGGCTGCTGCCAGCAGGGAAAGAGCAAGGCGACGCATGAGACCCCCATCGGTTCCGGTTGAGCCATGCCGGCCCAACGCGCCGCCCTTCCCCGCCACCGATTGGTGACAGCATCATGAAACCAGCCCGCGATTTCGCGTCAGCCAGTCTCATTTTCTCATTATTTCACAACGGGGAAGCCTGTGCGCCGCGGCACCAGCCGGCCGTTCAGGCCAGCTTGGCCCGGATCGCCGCCACGGCCGCAATCACGCCCGCGCCATAGTGGCCGGCGCGGAACTGGGGCACCATGTGCTGTTGCATGATCGTGGCGCAATCGGCATCGCTGAGCGCGCTGCGCAGCCCGTCGCCCACCGCAATCCGCGCCTGGCGCTCGGCCGGGGCCACCAGCACGATCACCCCATCGTTAACGCCCTTGCGACCGATGCCCCAGGCATTGCCCAGGGCGCGCGTAAACGTGGCAATGTCGGCGCCGCCCAGGCCGGGTGCGGTCACCACCACCATCTGATGGCCGGTGCGCCGCTCGAAATCGCCAAGCGCACGATCGAGTTGGGCCACTTCGTCCGGTGACAGCACATGGGCTGCATCGGTGACGCGGCCAGCCAGGGTGATCGCCACCGGTGCGGACGCTGCCCCCGGGGCGGATGCAGCATCCGTGTGGCCCTGGCCGATCGACCAGGCCAAAACGCTTGCCCCGGCGGCCACGGCCACCAGGATCAGAGCCAGCCGCGCCGCGTGGAAACGGCGCGTGCGGGTCAAAGCGCCGAAACGTGCAGGAAGCCGGGGATCGGGCCGTTCCAGTCACCCGGTGCGCTGGGCGGATCGGCGCGATAGTCGCGGCGGCGCTCGGCCTGCTGGCGCGGCGCTTCTTCGCGGGCAACCGATTCGCGCGGCGCAGGTTCGGCGCGGCGCGGCGCTTCGGATGCCGGGGCATCCTTGCGGCGGCGGGCCGGCTTTTCCTGGGCGGGCGCTTTGGCGCGGACAGGCTTTTCAGCACGGGGCGCCTTTTCGGCGCGGGCGGGCTTTTCGGCCCGGCTGCTCTTGCGCGCGGGGCGTTCGGCGCGCTCCGTGCGCTCGGCCGGTTCGGCCCCGCCGATATCCAGCTCCATGACCGGGATCTTGGTGCCGGTCAGCTTTTCGACATTGTCGATCGCTTCGGCATCCTCGGGGCTTACCAGCGTGAACGCGCGGCCAAAGGCGCCACCCCGGCCGGTGCGGCCAATGCGGTGGACATAATCATCCGGGTGCCACGGCGTGTCGAAGTTGAACACATGGCTCACCCCCTTCACGTCGAGCCCGCGTGCGGCCACGTCGGACGCCACGAGAATGTTGATCACCCCGTCCTTGAACTTCTGCAGTTCGGCATTGCGCGAGGACTGGTCCATGTCGCCATGGATCTCGCCGGCCGAAAAGCCATGGCTCTTGAGGCTCTTGGCCAGTTCGCGCACGGTCGTCTTGCGGTTGCAGAAGACGATTGCAGTGGTGACGTTGTCGGTGCGCAGCAGGTGGCGCAGCGCCTCGCGCTTGGCACGGGAAGCGACTTTGACCTTGTGCTGCACGATGTTGGTGTTCGTGCTGGCGGGGCGCGCCACTTCGATCGACTTGGGGTTCGACAGAAAGCGATCGGCCAGCTTCTTGATCGGCGGCGGCATGGTGGCCGAGAACAGCAGCGTCTGGCGCTGGGCCGGCAGCTTGGAGCAGATCGTCTCGATATCGGGAATGAACCCCATGTCGAGCATGCGATCGGCCTCGTCGATGACCAGCAGTTCGCAACCGGTGAGCAGGATCTTGCCCCGCTCGAACAGGTCCATCAGGCGGCCCGGCGTGGCGATCAGCACGTCCACGCCTTCCTGCAGCGCCTTAACCTGATCGCCCATCTGGACCCCGCCGATCAGCAGGGCCATCTTGAGATCGTGGTTCTTGCCGTACTTTTCAAAGTTTTCGGCAACCTGGGCGGCCAGTTCGCGAGTCGGCTCCAGAATCAGGGAGCGCGGCATCAGCGCGCGGCGCCGGCCATGGGCCAGGATGTCGATCATCGGGAGCACGAAACCGGCGGTCTTGCCGGTGCCGGTCTGGGCGATGCCGATGATGTCGCGCATCATCAGGACGGAAGGAATGGCTTGTGCCTGGATCGGAGTCGGCTCGTCATAGCCGGCGTCGATAACCGACTTAAGCAGTTCGTCAGAGAGGCCGAGATCGGCAAACTTCATGCAGATTATGTTCCGAAAGCAGGATGGCCCGCCCTTCTGGCAACGAAGCGCCGTGCGCGCGACGCCACCATGGGTCCGGGCCACCAGGACGGACCATGCGCGGCCCGACACTCGTTGCGGGCTCGCTATGCCGAAACCTGCCGGAAAGTCAAGGAAAGCCGCCAGCGGCGAGTGGCTCAGTGGCCCATTTCCTGCAGCCGCGTGATCATGCAGGTGGCGCCGGCCCGCGAATGGATCGAATCGCGGCCCGCGCACAGCATGCCGTCGCTGCTCCGTTCGGCATAGAATCCCACATAGAAGTCACGGGCACTGCACGATTTTTCCAGGCTCGCCACCACTTGGCGGCGATCGCGCAGCATCAGCACGATCTGGCTATCCGACGCCGACGGCGCGATTGCGCCGATCCCGCCGAGCGCCACGCAGGCCCTGCTGCCATGGCGGCCTCGCGGCACCAGCAATGGCTGGGGCAAGGGCGGTGGCGGCGGCAAGTCGCGGCCAAAGCCGGGGGTGATGCGAATGATCAGGCGCTGCTCGATCCGCACCTGCCGCCAAGGTTCTTCCGAAAGGCTGTCGGCCAAGGTGCCCTGGCCATCGCGAAGATCGGGGGCGGCCTCGCTCATCGGGCCGCTGGCGCCATCGCGCAAGGGCTGCGGTGCGATGGCGGCCGGCGCGGCCTGAACGATCGGCACAGTCCGTCCCGCCGGCGCCACGGGCACGGCATCAGGCCCAACGGCAACGCCCAGAAGCGCCGCCATGGCCACGAGAGGATGGACCAGACCAGGCATCAGCAAATCGGCAACGAACCTACGATCCCTCATGTCCGTGGCCCGGCGCCCCCCTTGGCACCCGACCCGAACCGATTGGCGCCCTGCCTTGCAGCCGACGCTTGAACAGCGCCTTAACCCGCCCACGATGAAAAAGGAATTGCTGCCGGGCGCGCAGGCGCGTAGCCGGTGGCCATGGTCGAAACGCTTGCACCCCGCGCGGAAACCGCGCCGTTCCTGGAAGCCGCCGCCGCCCTGCTGGGCGCCAAGGGCTTTACCACCGATCACGACACGATCGCCCCCTGGCTGACCGATTGGCGCCAGCGCTTCACGGGCCGCGCCTTGGGGATGGCATCGCCTGCCAATACCGAGGAAGTGGCCGCCCTGGTGCGCCTGTGCGCCACCCACGGCGTGCCGATCGTGCCGCAAGGCGGCAACAGCGGCATGTCGGGCGGGGCCACCCCTGACGAGACCGGCCATGCAGTGGTGCTCTCGTTGCGGCGCATGAATGCCATCCGCCAGGTGGATACCGCCAACCGCAGCGCCACGTGCGAGGCCGGCGTGATCCTGCAAGTGCTGCACGAAGCGGCCGAGGCCGAGGGCTTGCGCTTCCCCCTGTCGCTGGGTGGCAAGGGTTCGGCCACGATCGGCGGCCTTGTTTCCACCAATGCCGGCGGCACCCAGGTGTTGCGTCATGGCTCGATGCGCGCGCTGGTGCTGGGGCTGGAAGCGGTGATGCCCGATGGCAGCGTGTTCAACCAGCTGGTCCCGCTCAAGAAAGACAACCGCGGCTTCGATCTCAAGCAATTGCTGATCGGCTCGGAAGGGACGCTGGGCATTGTCACGGCCGCCACGCTCAAGCTGGAGCCGGCGGTGGCCGCGCGCGAAGTTCTGTGGGCCGGCACGCAGAGCCTGCCCAAGGCGCGTGAGCTGCTGCTGTTGGCCGAACGCCTGGCCGGGCAGGCGCTGGAAGGCTTTGAAGTGATGCCCCAGCACAGCCTTGACGCGGTGCGCGACTATCTGCCGGGCGCGCGCCAGCCGCTGGCCGAAGACCACCCCTGGCACGTGCTGATCGAGATGGTTGCCGATGCCGATGGCGCCGAACGCCTGCCCGAACTGGCGCAGCGGGTGCTGGAAGAAGCGTTCGAGGCCGGCCTGATCGACGATGCGACGATGGCCGCCAATGAAACCCAGGCCGAAGCGTTCTGGAACCTGCGCGAATCCATTGCACCGGCCGAACGGGCACTGGGCCCGGCGGTACAGCACGATATCAGCGTGCCGGTGGAAAAGATGCCTGCCTTTGTGGAAGAAGCCGTTCCGCTGCTGGAAGCGCAATGGCCCGGCACCCGCGCCATCGGCTTTGGCCACCTGGGCGACGGCAACATCCATTTCCACGTGATCGCGCCCCAGGGCGCCGATCGCGCCGCGTGGGAAGCCGGCGATGGCAAGGCGATCAGCCACCAGGTACACGACATGGTCACCGCGTGGGGCGGCTCCATCTCGGCCGAGCACGGGATCGGCCAGTTGAAGCGCGACGAACTGGCGCGGCTGGGTGATCCGGTGGCGCTGGCGATCCTCCGGCAAGTGAAGCAGGCGCTCGATCCGCAAGGCCTGATGAACCCCGGCAAGCTGATCTGAAGCGGCGCACTGGGGGGACGGCATTCGTATCCAGCACCGAAACGGGCACGTTTCGGCCGATAAACCCCCAGTCCCGCGCGGCCTCGCGCTTGTCACTGCACCCTTGAGGCCTTATGCCCGGCGCGCGCCCGTGCTGGCCACGGGCCCATTATCGTTTTCGGAGAGAGTTCATGGCCAGCGCGCCGCAAGCCAACCTGCCCCTGTTCTACAAGGACCTCATGCCGCTCAACACGCGCGACCACGCCACGTGGCGCGCACGCGGCGCCCAATCGGCCCCGTGGCTGATCGGCCAGCATGCCGTGCCGCTGACCGTGGAAGAATTCCCGCAGGCTGCGCGCCACTTCCCGATCATCTTCGCATCGGGCGACAATCCCGTGCCGCTGGCGCTGATGGGCCTGAACGAAGGCGTAAACGTCTTCGTCAACGAAGAAGGCAAGATCGACCAACCGATCTACCTGCCCGCCTATGCGCGCCGCTATCCCTTCATGCTCGCCAAGCTCACGCCCAACAGCGAAGAACTGTCGCTGTGCTTCGATCCGTCGAGCGGCCTGGTCGGCGAATTCGAGGATGGCGAGCCGCTGTTCGACGGCGACCAGCCGAGCGAAGCGACCAAGCAGGCCCTGCAGTTCTGCGAACAGTTCGAACAGGCCGGGCAGCGCACGCAGGCGTTCATCGATGAACTCAAGAAGCACAACCTGCTGATGGAAGGCGAAGTCGCCATCCAGCAGACCGGTGTGGACCAGCCGTTCATCTATCGCGGGTTCCAGATGGTGAACCAGGAAAAGCTGCGCGAAATCCGCGGCGACGTGCTGCGCGGCTGGGCGCAGAGCGGCCTGCTGCCGCTGCTCTATGCCCACATCTTCTCGCTCGACCTGATGAGCACGATCTTCGGCATCCAGGCCGAACAGGGCAAGGCTCCGACCCCGGTGGCCGTGCCGGCGCTGTAATACGCCATCGGTGCGTTTTGGTGCCGGATGACCGGCGCCAAAGCCCAAACGAGAAAGCCCCCGCCGGCAACGGCTGGGGCTTTTTTCGTGCTCGATGGCACGCGCGATGATCACCCGGCACGCGCCGCGGCAATGCTTTTTCTGCAAAAAATGGTGAGAATCAGGGCGCTTGGCGCCATCACTGAACCGCAAATGTATTGCCCGTTCAGGAAAGGGCTGCCCAGCAAACAAAGATTTTCGGCAAATGCAATAAATTTCTGCATCACCCCCTTGCATGGTTCGGAAGTGTTGCCTATCTTCATCACATCAGGCCGGCGCTCCCCTCATGGCCCGGTCTGATTGGTGCACTTGGTGCACCTCCTCCCTGAACCTTGGCCACCTGGAGATACGTCTCCAGGTGGTTTTTTCTTGGCCTTATTCGGCCGCGCGCGGCCATCGCTGCGCTGCCTGGCCCAGAGCGGCGACTTCGCCCGCCAGCACGCGCACCAGCCCGGTGACGGTTTCCACCACATCGGCGAGCCCTGCGCCCGGTTCGGCCAGCGCCGCATCGAGATAGGCGCTGCGGTCGATTTCCACCTGCACCGCATGCACCCCCGCCTCGCGCCGGGCTTGCCGTTCCAGGCCATAACCGCCGGCGTAAGGGCGATTGTGTGCCGCCCGCGCGCCGCAGGCGGCCAGATGGGCAAAGGCCGCCGCCATCAGCGGGCCGGCACAGGCCGCGCCGAATCGGTCCCCCAGCACGTAGGTGGGTGGCAACTCCCCTTCTTCCCGACGCGCCAGGGGCGGCATGGAATGCAAATCGATCAGCAGGGCCGCACCCCAGCGCGATGCCAGGTCGGCCAGCACTTGCGCCAGGGCCAGGTGATAAGGCGCATGAATGCCGGTGATTCGCGCCTGGATTTCTGCTGCCGGGGTGCGCTGGCGCCAGATATCGCCCAGCCCGGCCAGACGGCGCGGCACCAGGCCCAGCCCGCTATGCGCGCGGCGCGCCGCCATCGGCCCGCGCGCAACCGGCGGAAAATCGGGCAGGGCGGGATCGGGCAGGATCATTTCGCGATCGAGATCGTCGGGCGCGCGATTGAGATCGATCATCGCGCGGGGCGCCCGCGCGATCAGCAAGGCCGCGCCGGTCTGCCGCGCCACGGCCTGCGCCACCAGATCGACAAGGCGGTCTTCCAGCCGTTGCGCGGCCTGCGCGGGCTGGCGCATCGCGGCAAGCAGGCCTGGCGGATAGGCCCGGCCGGCATGGGGCACGGCAATGACCACAGGGATCGGCGCGGGCATCGGGCGATGCAGGACAAAGGCCGGCCCTGCATCACCGGGAATCGCACCACCTTCGGCCTGGGTCACGCTATCCTGGCTTGTGGCAGGCACACAGGAATGGGATGCAGGCACTGCCCCATCGCGGCACGAATCAGGGGCGGGACCATCGGTTGCATCCATGCCCATTGGCTGCAATGCTTTGCGCGTTCTGTCAAAACCCCACGGGTGCAAAAGCGGGCAAAGGACGCGGCCGATAAAGCCGATGCTGGCGGCCGGAGATTGTTAACCCGCCGGGCGCTATAGCAGCACCCCGGCTGCGTGCCCCGCCGGCAACGGCGACGCGCGACTGCCGGGTGCATCTGGAAAACGACATGGAAAATCAGAAGGGTAACATGATCCGCATCCTGCTGGCCGAAGACGAGGAAGCCATGCGCACTTATCTGGCGCGCGCGCTGGAAAACGCCGGCTACAGCGTGGTGGCCGTCGATCGGGGCACCGCGGCCGTGCCCCTGCTGGAACGCGAGCGTTTCGACCTGCTGCTGTCGGATATCGTCATGCCGGAAATGGACGGGATCGAGCTTGCCCAGCGCTGCAACGAAATCAGCCCTTCCACCAAAGTGATGTTCATCACCGGGTTTGCCGCCGTCACCCTCAAGGCCAATCGCGAGGCACCGCAGGCCCGCGTGCTGTCCAAGCCGTTCCACTTGCGCGACCTGGTGATGGAGGTCGACCGCATCTTTGCCAACGCTGCGTAAAAAACCACATTTGCCCCCTTGCCAAGGCAAAACGGCAAAGGTAGTGGGGCGCTCCCGACGCCGAGCGGCTGACGGAAAATCGATGGTGCCGGGCGTATAGCTCAGTGGTAGAGCACTATGTTGACATCGTAGGGGTCGCAAGTTCAATCCTTGCTACGCCCACCATCGATAAGGTAATGAAATCGCCCCGCTTTTGCGGGGCTTTTTCATGCTCTGAGTACGGCAACGTTCGTCTCCTTTTGCGTGAGTTTTGCGTGAAGTGCCGGCCCGGCAATCCTGGTGAGGTCGGAAATCACGTCCTCGATCCCGGCCTTAACCGTACCGAGATAGCCCGGATCGAAGATAGCATAGCGACTGCTGGTCTTGCTCAGCACGCGGTGCCCTAGGGCCATTTCCAGTTCGATCAGATCGACGCGGCGCCCGGCCAGAATCGTCGCCATGCTGTGGCGGATCAGCTTTGGCCCCCACCCCGCCGGGATACCCAGCTTCTCGCGGGCGCCGTCCCATGCGGTGCGGATCGAATCGACGCCGACCTGTTCGACCACGTCGATCTGTTGGCGATCGTCGAAGCTGCGCACCTCACGGCAGATAAACCATTCGTCGGTGGCCTTGAGCCACGAATCGAGCAGCGGCACCACGGGCAGCGTCGGCCGGACCTTCTTGGTCTGGATGCGGCCGGCTGGGTTCAGATCGAGCAGCCCGGCGTTGCGGTGCCATTGCTGGCGCGCCGGAGCCACCGAGAGGTCGAAAATGGCGTCGGGCCGGGCCAGCGTGCAAATCGCGGCGATCAGGTAGCGGCGCAGCGGCAGGAGCCGATCGGCATGCCCAGCATACTTGCCCGCGCCGACCAGGCTATAGTCGAGCAGTTCGCCCAAGGCATCGACGGAAAGGCGATAGGTGCGCGCCGGCGTCACCTTGTCGCGCGTCTTGTGCTGGAGCGGCGGCAGGTAAACGATGCGCCTCGCCCGGTAGGCATGGTTGAGAGCAGCTTTCAGCTGGATCACCGCCTCCTCAACCGTGGAAGGTGCACGGAAGCGAACCTTGCCGTCTGTCCAGTTGCCGTCGGCATCCTTCTTCCGTGCCACCAGCGGATCGGCCAGCGCCCAAGCGCGGAACCTCTCGATCACCCTGTCATCGATGAGGTCGGGCCGAATCATATCGGGCAGTCGCCCGGCCGCCGTCTCGACGTCGAGAAATCGCACCATGAGCTTCGACCGCGACTTGATCGCGTCGGCGCTGGGCAGGTGCTGGCCGTGCTCGATCCAATAGTCGGTGATAGCGTCGTGCACCGAGTAGATCGCCTTGTCGGCCTCGGTGGGCGTGTGCGCGGCCAGGTAGTGCTCGTCGAGCCGTTCGCACCCTAACCGAACGTCGCTCGTGCGCGTGCTCTTGCGCTGCTGGCGTCCTGCGGCGGCGTCATACCACCAGATGTACCATCGATCGCTCGCAGGCTTGCCGTCGGCGCCCCTGACGAGATCGAGCCAGAACGGCCCTCTCTGATAGACGCCACCCTTAACTGTAGACACCGGGCCTGTTCCTTCAATGCTTTCGCCTTCGAATCGGCGAGTTGTTCGATCATGCCGATTCCCGCCAGCAGCGCCAATTCGTCGCCGCCGAGCTTCACGCCCTTGCCGGTGGACAATGCCTTGCTGATTTTGCGGTCGAGGCGCACCAGGGCCTCGCATGGGGTGGCGCTGGTCATGCTGCCTCCTGCTGGATGCTGTGCCAAGTCGCAGTGATTCGATCGACGGCGGTCTGGAAATGGGTCGGGTTCTTCTCGATGCCCACGAACTGCTTGCCGGCGCGCAGGGCCGCCACGCCGGTGCTGCCGGTGCCCATGAAGGGATCGCAGACGCGCTCGCCGGCGACATTCGCCATGATCTTGTCCATGACAGCATCGGGCTTCACCGTTGGATGGCCGAACTTGTCTGCGCCGCGCGGCGAGTATGCCGTCACCTGGCGATCAAGGTCAGCAAGCGCGCCCTGCGGGTGATAGCCATCGTTCCAGGCATGCACGTAGAACTCGAACACCGGCCGATAGTGCTTGTTAGCCACCGGCTGGGGGTTGCGTTTGCGCCAGATGCAGACTGCCTGCCGCTTGAACGAACCGTCGAGGTACGGCAGCAGCTTCGGCAATTGATCGTTGTGACAAAACACGATCGCTGCACCGCAGAGCAGCGGGTTGATCACGCGGTGGTCAAAGCCCTGGTCAAGGCCTTCGTCCACGATCTGGTCCATGCCCTTGCGGTTCTTGCGATAGTGACCACCGCCGGTGGCGCGGAATTCATAGGGCGGGTCCATCACGTCGGCGTCCATGAAGCCGAGCGTGGGCCGGATCTGATAGGCATCGCCCAAGTGGAGCGTGGCGGGGCCGATGCGCACGATCATGCCGCCGGCCCTCCCTTCTCCATCGCCTTGACCACCCGCGCGCGCCGCACCTGCTCGGGATGCACGATCTTGCCGTTCAGCGCGTGGTGGGTCAGGCGGCCATGCTCGATCCAGCGATCGGGCAGTTCCATGAACCCGCCATTGAGGAAGGGTTCGAGGTCGCGCGGGCGCTCAGCCAGGTAGCTGATCAGGTGGCCGGCCGTTTCCATGCCACCCACGCCTGCAGCGCGAGCGAACGCTTCCGACCGGTCGGCAAGTTGCTCGATGAACGCCGCGATGATTGGCAGGTGTTCGCGGTCAAACATGGGCCGCCTCCTTCGCGCGCAGGATCTCGGCCAGTGCAGCAAGCGCATCCGGCGGTGGCAGGAAAAACCCCAACTGCCCACGGCACGGGATCAAATCGACCGGGAAAGCATCCCGGAGGACAAAGCCAAAGCGGCCAAAGAACCACCGGCTGTCCATCTTGGTCACGCAATCTACAATGCGCGCCATGCCGACGATCCCACCGCGCGGCATAGCCATCTCTTCCGCATCATCAGTGTCGAGTTCGCTCTTGGACACTCCGGCGTGGATGATGAACCAGCCCCGGCCCTTGGTGGGCCAATCGCGGTTCTCAACATCCTTCCCATCGTAAAAGATATGGTGCGGATAGGGCTGCTTGATCGACAGAGCCTTGATGCGGCCAGCCTCTACGCGCGCGATCAGGCCGGACAGATCAGCCATTCCCACGGCCCTTTCCAGTTTGCTTGGCGCGCCCGGTGCCCTTGCAATATTGGCACTGGCGCTTGACCATGTGGGCTTGGCCGGTGCGGCCCCTGACCCAGCGGAAGCCCTTGCCGGCGCAGGGGATGCATTTCTCAGCCATGGCGCACCTCCATGGCTGTCAGCGCCGCGACGGCCGCGCGCACGTCACCCATGGTCATATCGACCGGGATGATCGTATCATCGGGCACGTTGGCGTTGCTGGTGCAGAGGTTCGCCGGGATTAGGCTTTGCAACGCCGCAGCCATTTGCGCGATCAGCGCATCGCGCGGGTCGTGCTGGCCGTGGCTGTCCCAATGAGCGTTGAGGATCTCGGCCACACGCTCGGCAACCTGCTCCCGCTCGCTGGAATAGAGCGATACGATCAGGAGAGGGAATATCAGCCCAAAGGTGACGGTGCCCGTCTCATTATTGCGGACAGGAGGCTTCCCATAATGAATAGCGATGTGCTCGCCCCGACGGTCTTCTTCACCCAGGTTGCGAATGTAGTTGGTGCTTGCCACGGTGAAGCACTCGTGCGGGGTTTCAGCCATGGCGACAATCCTCCTTGTCCGCCCTCGCATGCACAGCGATTGCGGTGATCTGAATGATGGCGAGGCTATCGGAACCGCCCTGCCGAAAAGCGCGAGCCGGGCCATGAGGCGCTGGCACTGCCCGCCCGGAAAAACCGCCGGGGGAAAGCGATCGGCGATTGGCCGAAAGCATGGGCAGGCCAGAAAGGAGCCTTGCCCAGATGCCGAAATACCCGCCACGCCGCCAGCAGAGCCGCGACCGCAAACTGCGCTTCCCTGCCCCCAACTGCCCGCCGGGAGACTTCGATGAGAGGAAGGCGGATTTGATCATGCCGCCTGCGCCTCCTCGCGTTCGCAAAATTCGGGTTGGTTGGCGGCGACCAGTGCGCGCGCCACGGGCGGGCAGACGCTGTTGCCGATCGCGCTGATCTGCTCGGAGATGGTGAGCTTGCGCTCCACCCACTTGCCGCGCAGGAACTTGCGCACCACGGGATCGAGCACATAGTCTTCGGGGAAGCCCTGGGCGCGGGCCAGTTCGCGCGGGGTGAGCATGCGCAGGCCGATATCGACAATCACATAGGTGGTGGCGTCAATCGTGACCGTGACGACGGCGAACCGGGCCTTTGTCGTAACGGTATCCATGGGCCGGTCCACGGCCTGGCTCTGCGCGGTCTCGTTGTCGCTGTCAGTGCCGTAATACTTCACCAGGAACGCGGCTGTCATGACCGCGCGCGACAGCAGTTCGGGCGGTAGGGCGTCCTGCTCTACCAGCGTGGTCTGCACCAGGCGCTGTTGCGAGCCGGTGGTGGTGACCGTCGAAAGCGGCACGGTGGCAGCGCGGCCGGCGGCGTTGCGCATGCGCGGGCCGCCGTTGGCCTGTTCGATGTGTGCGGCGACGATAGCGTGATGCTGGCCGCCGGCACGCACGGTGCGCAGCGGCGCGCTCGGGTTGCCGCCGCCATTCTTCGCGTCGCTGCCATAGAAGCTAGACAGGAAGGCGGTCACCATAGAGTGCTTCGACTTGCATTCGATGGTCTGCGCCGGCTCATCAACCTGGGCTGGCGCGTTACCGCTGGCGAACTTCTGCAGCACTACCGCTGCGATGCTGTTCGTGTCCTTGGTCGAAGCGCACACCGTGTGCATCGGCGCATCGGCGGACCGGTTGCGGCCGCCCTGCTGACCAAAGCTGATGAACGGGGCGATCTGCGCTTCAACCATACCCAGCGGCGTCGCACCGGCTTGGCGGGCTGGCTGTCCGTTGGCCGTCACGGTGGGCATTGGCGCTTGCATGTCGGCGCCAACGCTGCCGGTATAGAACTTCGTGATATGCGGGGAGCGAAGGTGGTGATCGACGCCGTCGATATTGACGATGAACGGCCGGGCAGCATTGACCACATAGCGCATCACGCCGTGGGCAATGCGCCGCTTTGTGGCGTCGGCCAGTTCGCGTTTGCGGTCGAAGATCGACGGGCAGGAGATCGACCAGTCGAGGCATTCGGCGGCAGTGCGCCAGGGCAGTAGCCTGCCGCTCTTCACCGCTGGGCTATCGGGGTGGCCGTGGGTGGGCTTGGGCCACACGATCGGCAGGCCATCGCGACGCATCAGCACGTAGAGCCGGCGCCGGACAGTCGGGGCGCCATAGTCGCAGGCGCGCAGTTTTCGGTGCTGCACGCGGTAACCAAGCCGACGCCAGCGCGCGACGCGGCGCTTGAACGGCAGGCCGCGCATTTCCTTGATCTCATGGCCGTGCTCATCTAGCGGGCCGGCCGTCTCGTATTCCTCGACGTTTTCGAGATAGGCCACGCGTGGCTGGGTTTCCTTGAGCCAGACCTCCACTTCATCGGACAGCGCACGGATATGGCGGTCCTTGACTGGGCCGCCCTTGGCCTTGCTGTATTCCTTGCAATCGGGCGAGAACCAGGCGCCGCCAACCGGCCGCAGCCGCGTGGCCGCAGAAGGCCAGAGCGAGCGGATATCCTGGCAGAAATGCTCGGTGGTGGGATGGTTGGCCTTGTGGATCGCGATAGCGGTGGGGCTGTGGTTCACGGCGATGTCGACGCAACGGCCGATCGCCTGGGCGATACCGGTGGACGCGCCGCCACCGCCTGCGAATCCGTCGATGAAGAGCTCCCTCACGACCAAAGCACCTTCTTCATCTGCTCGAGCTCTTCGATCGGCAGGCCGGGACAGACAGCGACGCGCGCGTGGTTGAGCAGCAGCGCCAGGGCGGCGGCGGTTTCAGGGCTGCAGGCGTCGAGGAAGTGCGCGCCATTGCGCAGCACCTGCTTGCCCGTGGAGTGGTATGGGCCAGGAAAATCAGCCATGGTCAGGCCACCTCATATTCGCGGATTTCGAAGGGGTGCGCCGGGCGGGAGATCGCCCATTGCGTCGGGGGCTTCCCGCCGCCGGCCGGCCAGGGCTCATGCCCTTTCGCCCGGCTGTCGTAGCCGTTGAAAAGGCGCACATGGACGCGACGGTATCCGGCAACGTGGCCAAGTTCGTCGAGCAAGAGGGCGTCACGCGGAATGCGGCCAGGGTTCGGTTGCCAGGCCACATCACAGCACCACGGTGACGCGCTCGGCGGCGCGGGTGATGGCGGTGTAAAGCCAGTTGCTCCGGGCATCCCGAAAGGCGGCGCTTTCGTCGAACGCCACGACACTGTCCCACTGGGAGCCCTGGCTCTTGTGCGTAGTGATCGCCCAGCCAAAGGTGAACTCGTCGGACTGGCGACGCGTGCGCCAGTCGAGCTCCTGCTCGGTGCCAGCGAAGAACTGTTCCAGCACCCGGATGCGGATCGGGTCGCGCTTCTCGTCCTGCGACGTCACGCGCAACTGGAGACTGGCCTCCTTGGGGCGGGCTGAATCGACGCTCCAAAGCCCGCCGTTGAAAATGCGCTTTTCGCGATTGTTCCGCAGACAGATGAGACGGTCGCCGACGGTCGGGTGCCAAGGCTGGGCGGCCCCGGCAAGGCCCTTGAGCGCCCGAATGCGGGCATTGAACGTCTGGCGGGTCCGATTGAGCCCACACAACAACTGGTCAGCGCCCAAGACCAGTTCGCGCATGCGGTCCTTGCCGATGCCCTCGCGGCGAACGACAAGGCTTTCACCATACTGGCCGGGGCACAGCGCAGTGCCAGCGCGAACGTCCATGCTCATGCGGATGATCGGATTGTCTTGGGCTTGCCGGTGCACCTCGGTCAGCATGACGTCGGGCTCTTCGTTGATGAAAAAGCCTTCGCCCTTGACCGGCGGAAGCTGCGCGGGATCGCCCAGCACGAGGATGCGCACGCCAAAGCTCAGCAGATCGCGCGCCAGATCCTCCCCGACCATGGACACCTCGTCCACGACCAGCAGCGCGGCATCGGCCAGTGCGCTTTCAGCGTCGAGCCGAAACTTGGCCTCACCTGTCTTGTCGCAGACCTCCACGCTGTAGATCAGCGAATGGATCGTCGAGGCGTCGGCACAGCCTTTGCGGCGCAGTTGAAGTGCTGCCTTGCCGGTGAAGGTCGCATAGAGAACGGTGCCCTTGACCTTGTTGGCCAGTTCCTTGGCGATTGTGGTCTTGCCGGTGCCGGCATAGCCGAACACGCGGTAGACCTGCTTGCCGTCTGGATCGGCCAGCCACGCGCCAACGTCAGCAATCGCGCGCTCCTGCTGCGGGGACCAGCTCATGCGGCCAGCCTTTCGGCTTCGGCGCGCAGCGTGGTCACGTCCACGCCGCACCAGGTTGACCACAGAGCAAGCGCCTTGTCGGTGAACGCTGCGCGCTCGGCCTCGTTCATGGCGCGGTTGCTGGTTGACCACAGCTTGCGGTGGACCTCGCCGCTGGGCAGCTTGATCTCGTCGCACATCCGCAGCTTCGCACGGGTGATATCGTGCAGGTCCTGCTCGTCGAGCGTCAGGCGAAACCGTTCATTGAGCAGCGGCACGACAAGGTGGGCGACGGCCCAATAGAGCCCGCGACGGCGCTGGTTGGCGATCCCGCCCTTGATCTCGCAACGGACGTTGCCCTTGATCTCGCGCATTGCCTCTTCGGCCGCACGATTGGCGGGGCGGAGCATTCCAAGGTGCGCCTTGAATAGCAGAGGGGGACGATCGGCGGCGCTCATCTGGCTGCCCTTTCGTGTCGAATGCAGGGGATTTCAGTGGTGGCGGGGAGCATCAGAACGGAATGTCGTCGTCCAGGTCATCGTCGGCGAAGCTGCCGCCGAAGCTGCTGCTGCCTCTGGAGTTGCCCCAGCTGCCCGTGCTGCGCTGACCGGCGCGCTCTTCGCGCTGACCGCCCCAACCTCCCCCGCCACTGCGTTCCTGACTGCCCTGGCCGCCCTGTGGGCTATCCAGCATGGTGAGGCTGCCAGTGATGCCGGCGACGAGGATTTCGGTCGTGTACCGGTCCTGGCCGCTCTGGTCTTGCCACTTGCGGGTGCGAAGCTGCCCTTCGATGTAGACCTTGCTGCCCTTGCGCAGGTAGCGCTGGGCGATACCCACCAGGCCTTCGGACTGGATCGAGACGCTATGCCACTCGACCCGCTCTTTGCGCTCGCCAGTCTGCCGGTCCTTCCAGCTTTCGGAAGTGGCGATGCGCAGATTGCAAAGCTGGCCGCCGTTCTGGAAGGACTTCACCTCGGGATCAGCCCCCAAGTTGCCCACCAGAATGACCTTGTTCACGCTGCCGGCCATTATGCGGCCCTCCGATCCTCATTGAACCGGAAGCCAGGGATTGGATGGGCACGGCCGGCCTCGGTTTGGGCGTCGCGGTGCGCCCAGCGCTTGATCATCTCGCGCAGTTCCTGCTGGAATTCCGGATTTGGCAGATAGTGCTTGAGCGCCGCGGTCCACGCGCCATCTTCCTCGGTGGGGATGGCGGTCCAAAATGACCGCAAGGCCTGCGCGCGAAAGCCCTCGCCGCTGTCGACGCGAACCTTGGCCTTGCCGATGCCCTGCGCCTGCTTGATCAGCGACATGGCCTCGGCCATCTTGTCCTGCGCGTCATCGACCACGGCCAGATCAGTAGTGACCTCGGCCTCCTGTTTGGCTGCGAGCGCGGCGGCTGCGGCTTCGGCGGCAGCCTTGGCGGCTGCGGCTTCACGCGCCTGCCGATCGTGCTCGAGCTTGATCAGCCAGCCCGTGGAGAGGCGGCCCAGCGCAGAAAGCGCGGTCGTGATTTTGCCATCGGGCGTGCGCTTGAGCCCCTTGGCCAGCCAGCCATTCCGCCAGGTGCCGATCTCGGCCAGCGCTTCATTGAGCGGCCGCTTTTCCTCGTCGGCCGTCTCGTCGACCAGCTTGCCAGCGTCCTGGAGCATCCGCACCAGCTTTGCGACCTGCGAGGCCTGGTCTTCCGATTCCAGCGGCACACCATCGGCCCAGTTGCTGGCTTCGGCGAGCAGGTCGGCAATGTGGATTTCGACTGCGTTGCGGCCGGCAATCGTTGCGGGACCATCGGTGGACGCGGTCACCGGTTCGATTTCCTCGGGCGGCATGTTGCCGCCGATCACAGCGCGCGGGTTTTCATCCGGCGCGGCGTGCTCGATGGCCATGCGCGCGGCATGCGCCTCCAGCGCCTCGATCTCGGTAACGCGCTCCGGCGCTTCCCGGCGCAGCTTTGCGGCGGCGGTCGCGGCGTGCTTGCCGTTCATGGTGGATATTTCAGTCGGGCCCTTCGACCCGTTGTAGATCGTGGTCATCGGTGAGCCTTTCACAGGTCCGCGCCGGCCAGTTGGCTGGCATCGAACTCGTTGTTGGTTTGCTTGCGGGCGAGGCGCGCAAGGTCGACCTCCAGACGCTCGACCGCTTCCTCAAACTGAGCCTTGTTGAGCAGCCCGATGTTGGCGACCTTGTAGTGTTCACAAAGGATCTGCGGCGATGTGCGGGTTGCGCTGAGAAGCTGCGTGATCTTGGCAAAGGCCTCAGGGGGCATGCCGTCTGCCTTAGCGGCTGCATTTGCCTTTTTAGGCTTCTCCTTGCCGGCATGATCCTGACGCGCCGCAACCTCATGATGCGAAGCATCCGCATCATTGTCGCCTTCGGTGGGAATCTGAAAAACCTGCAGCTCGGCATACTTCATGGCCGCCGACTGCGCCTTGTTTGCGCTCTTGTCGGCGCTATCCATGGCCTCACCAACAGTGCGCACATAGTCGAACGAGCCGTCGATTGCTGACACCAGTTTGAAGCGCACGGTCAGGATAGTGAATGTGATCTGGCCGCCCTTCTGGGTCTGCCGCTCCTCCCGCTCCATCTTCTCAACATCCGGCAAGATGACGAGCTTGTTCTCAGCAAGGATGCCACAGAGCAGGTTGTAGACGTCGTCGATGCCCCGGAACTGATACCCCTGCTGCTGGTTGCGGCGCCCCTTGGACAGCCCTTCCCGAGAGACAGCGGCCATGACGTTGGAAATCGCCACGTAAACAGCCGGGACAACGGGGTTGTCGATTTTCATTTGAGCGTTCACGGGCGCGGCTCCCGGTTGGCGCCCAAGCTGGCCACGACAGCCTGGGCGCGGGTTGCGGGGGTTCCGGCGGGGGCTGCCGGCGAGGCTGCAGGAAGGAAGTCCAGATAGGTGCGGTGGCCGCGCATGGGCGGCGCGGCGATGAACCGGACCGGCAGGCAGTCCGTGGCTCGGGGACGCGGGGTCATTGGAACATGGCCTCCACAACAAGGATCAGAGCGCCGGCCAGAACCGGCAAGATCAGGGTGAGAGCGATGGCAGCGGCAGCGAGGGCACGGGTCACGCCGGCCTCGGCGATAGTCACGCGCCAGGAGGCGATATTGCGGATCATGCCGCCCGCCCCTCGCCCGCGACGCGGCTATCGTATGCCGCGCGGAAGCCTGGCTGGCGGTAATAGCGCGCCCAGATCTCGCGACGGGTCAGCGCGTCCCAGGCCGCGACGTGCTCGGCATATTTCTGCCGGAACACGGACCCGCGACGAAACGCGATCTCGATAAGGGCAGCATCAGACATTTTCCTGATGCTGCGGGTGACTGCAGGGCCACACATCTCACGCGGCCTCTGCATGGCCAGCGCCCACCGGTTCAACGGTCAGCGTGGGGTCCATGAACTGCCCGATGCGGGCGGGCATCCAGATGGAATAGGCGCGGCTGCGCAGGTCCAGATCGGAAGCGCCGGCGGCATGGTGGAAGGTGTGCTGCGCACGGATCGAGCCATCACGATTGCGCACGGTGGCGCGGTAGGCGATCCAGTTCGCGGGGATTTCGGTGATCGAGGCAGTGGCCATCGTCCAGTCTCCAAGCTGGCCGGGTCTGCGCTTGCGGCTCACCGGCTGATGGAGATTTGTTACGATAGTCGTAATTGCACGTCAATACGATAATCGTAACTTTTCATGGGCGCGCAAAAAACCCCGCCGGAGCGGGGTGCGATTTGCCTTCAAGTCCGGCTCACATGGTTGTGCAGGTGGTGTTCTGGCCAGTTGTATGGCAATTCGTGGTTTGAGCCGTTTTTGGAGCGATCAACGGCGGGGGTGGTTGCATCGGTTGCTGCATGCTTTCCCCCATCTGAGACATAGACCTCGCCAGGGCCTGCCAAGCTGCCGTGCGCCTGGCGCTTTCCTCCCTTCGCGCAACATTAAAGGTATCCATATTCTGCTGAATAAGTAAAATCTCGTCAATCATGCCCTTATTTAGACCATTCATAAAAGAATGCTCGCCTATAAGGTGCAGAACGGTCTGCGAATTTTGTTTTTCTGGGTCCGATTGTATTGCTTTTACTTCATCAAGTTTGGCATCAACCTGCTTTCCATAGTCCTTTATTGATTGGGCCTGCTCCTGCATCCACATATCAACTCTGGCTTCTGACGGTTTAGACTTTATGAATGCTTGAAACGCCGTCAATGTGATCGATCGTCCCTGCGCGTATCCGTATTCGCCGCTGGCCTTGATATACTGCATTACTTTTTGCTCTGCATCCGCGCTGTGGGCGGAGGCCGCGGCGTCAGCCTGCGCGGAGGTGGACTGCAAATTAGCCTGCCTATCTTTTAAATCAGATAGGTATCGTGCCGCGCGGTCAGTCCATGCGCTGATGAATTCCGACTTCACACTTTTGGCTGGCGCCACCTGTGGAATCCCCACCGCAAGCATCGTCGCGGCAAAAAGAATCTTCCTCATAGCCCCTCCTCGCTCCCCCATGCCACTACCCTGCCGATCACGGCAATCTGATGCTCACCCATGTGGATGGCTTTGTGTTCAGTATTGAACGAGTCCGGCTCAAAGCGTGCAGGATTATCGCGATAACGCTTGATCGTCGCTTCACCATCGCCGTTCTGAATTAGATAGACCTTGCGCTCAAACAGCGTGCGCTGCGAAGGGTCGATAGCCGCCCAGCTGCCATGCGGGATGACGCGATCCATACTGTCGCCATAGACTTCCACTGCAAAAGTAGGTTTGCGCCCAGGCTTGCGAAGTATCGGCACTGAATAATGCGGCAGCGTGATTGCTTCTTGCCAAGTCCCGGCGGCTGCAATCCCGATTACCGGAAGCCATTCGAACTCTGCGTGGTGATCGTTCGCAATGTCACCCATGCCAAAGAACCGGGCTAACGTAACCATCTCGTCTTGCTGGATCATGCGATCGCCACGCCGAATTTCCGATATGCGCGGCGGCGCGATGCCAAGCAGCTCGGCAATTGCTTTAGCTGAATGGCGCTTTTCATCAAGGCGGCGCAGCAGTTCGTCGCGGATCTCGTCGTGCGTAACCATGGAGCGACATTGCGGATATCGTAATGCCCCGTCGATAACGGATATCGTAACAAAAGGGCTTGCGACGACGTTACGGTTATCGTAATTCATAATGCATGATGACCGCTGAACAGATGATCGTCGCCCTCGGCGGCACCGTAGAGGTGGCGAAAGCCATCGAAGCCCCCCATCGACGGTTTCCAGCTGGAAGACAGCAGGCAAAATCCCGCACTGGCGGATGCCAGCCATCATCCTGCTCGCCGAGCGAAAGGGTGTCACGCTGGCGATGCCTTCGGACCGCGCAGCATGAGCGCGCCATTTACGCCAGCCCATCGGCGTGGTCCGCTCGATCCGCTACGGCAAGAAGTGCCGCAGCAATCTGCCTCGCTTCGTCGGGTGTTAGCCCAAATTGCAGATGTTCAACGATGGGCAGTCCGTCCTGAAGAAATGCAGTTGATAGCCGGACGGCAGCAGCCAGACCAATGCGCGCGATGCGCCAGTCGAGAACTGGACGAACCGCAACCGCGCCATCTTCCTCAAGATACCAATCAGCAGTGCTCATGCTCTTCTCCTTTTGACGCAGCGTCGTTGACGCGCGCGATCAAGTCCATGTGTGGCTGTGATCCGGCCGACATGGTGCTGATCGCACAGCGCCAGGATGCGGCAGCATGAGCGCCACCCTTAGCTTCATCGCCGACCACTGGCCCCGCCTCGTGTTGATGGGCGCCAGCCTGTGCCTGGCATGGATCGTGGTCGAGACGCTGGCCGACGTGCCGCGCGGTCGCAAGCGACGCTGACGACCCCATTGCCCGTCGGGTCGCACCACGGGCGCCGGGGCGATGGTGCCCCTCCCCCTGCCAGCCATCGCCCCGGCCTTTGATCGATATTCCTTCCATACCGAGGTATCTCGCACATGCAGCAGAGACATTCCGTGGATTTTGAGCCGCTTGTTTCCCACGAACAAGTCGTGAACGCGTTCCAGAAAGGCCTCAGCCTTTTCGTTGGACGCGGCCGCCGGATGAGCGTTGCGCAACTGGCTAAAGCATCGGGCGTGCATCATCGCACAATCGAGGCGTTCAAGGGCTATCGGCTCGGGCATCCCGACTGGCGGTCGCTCGACTGGGGCCAGATGCTTTCCATCTCAGCCGTCCTGGGCGCCGATTTTACAAACGAATGGTTGCCGATCATCGGCCAGGGCGCGTTCGACCTGCCGGAAGATGAGCCCAGCCCGGGTGATCTCGCTGCGGAAGTGGCGGAAGATGCCGCGGCGCTGGTCCGGGGCATCAACGGTGGCTCGGCGAATCTTGCCCATATCGGCAACCGCTTGGGCCGCAACGCCCGCGCTGTCACCGCAATGGCTGCGAGGGCAGCATGAGCGCGCGCGATGTCATCGCACCGGCCGGAAGCGCATCGAGCTTCGGCCAAATCACCAGCGGCAACGTGCTGATCGCCGCGCGCCTCGCGTATCTCGAGCGCCACGGCGCGGGCTGGCTGTTCCGCAATGAGCCGCCGCCGGCGCCCGGATATCCCCGCCTGCGCGGCCGAAAGGTCGAGATGTGATCACCGGTGCGCCCCACTCGCGCGCCGGTTGAGCGCCGCGCCCCTTTTCCAACGCGAGCGCAAGGCGCGGCGCCCGCTGTCTTCTTATCCCGCGCCACGGAGAATGCCAAATGTCTGACGATCATGACCCCGACACCGGGGAACTGCTGGAAGCCGCCGACGGCGGGCGGCGCTACCCCGCTGCGTCCACATTGTCCGACCTGATCCTGATGCTCAAGGACGGCCAATTCAACACCGACAGCAGCGAGCCCCTGCAGGAATTCGCAACCAAGCTGGAGGCGGCCGGCATCGACGGCAACAAGAAGGTCAAGGGCAAAATCGCACTGACCATTGAGGTGGAATTCGACCCCACCCGCGAATTCTCGGTCGTCACGCCCAGCCTCAAGATGACCCTGCCGGTCGAGAAGCATGGTGCCACCGTCGCGTGGTTCACGGCCGATGGCCGCCTGAGCCCCAACAAGCCACGCCAGGGCAACCTGTTCGGCGCGATCCGCGAAATCTCCACCGAAGCCCGCGTCGTGCGCGGCTGATCGAAGGAATCCTGACATGACCGAACCGAAAACCGAATCCGTCGTCGATCGCACTGGCGAACTGCTGGCGACTGCCATCGCCACGGCTGAGAACCACCTGCGTGCCGAAGTCATCACCCTGGCAGATCCGCGCGATGGCACCGAAGCCCTGTTCACTCTCGGGGCTCATGGCAGCGTCACGCCACTGCCGGCAAATGCGTTCGACGCATATCGGGACAATCCGTTGCACCGTGCGGGCACTGCGACGCTCACCCAGCTGCCCAGCTTTATCGCGCTGGTGAACCGCTTCAAGTTCCCGCACTCGGCGATCTTCGCTGTCGATGATCTGGCCAAGCCCAGCTTGACGGCGATCTTCGATTACCATCCCGACAACGGCGAAGTCGGCGGGGAACTGAGCGTCAATGCAGCCCAAGCGCGCCGGCACCGCGCCGCCTATTCCTTCCCGCTCTCGAAAGAATGGCAAGCCTGGTTCAGCCGCGACGCGAAGCCGATGAGCATGGGCGAGTTCGCCCAATTCCTGGAAACGCAGATCGTCGATGTTTCCGATGATCCGGTCGGCAAGTGGTCTGAGCAGGCGCAAGCGTTTGCCAAGGCGAACCGGGCCACCGGCACCGACGCCATCGCTACGCCCACGCGCCTCGTCGGCCTTTCGGTCAAGTTCAAGATCTACGAGACGGCGGAATCCTGCGAGGCGGTCAACCTGACCTCGGGCGAAACGGAATTCACCTTCGTGTCGGAACACAAGGCAGCCGATGGCAAGCCCGTGAACTTCCCCAAGCTGTTCTCGATCGTCATCCCGATCTTCGCGCGCTCGCCCGTGTTCTACCGCCTCATTGCGCGGCTGCGGTATCGCATCGCCAACGGCAAGCCCGTGTTCTGGTATGAACTGTGGCGCCCCGACCTGACGTTCGAAACCGCGTTTAACGAGGCGGTGGCGGATGTGGGCGAAAAGACCGCCCTGCCCATCTACCTGGGGCAGCCGGAAGCCTGATCCGGTGATCACCCTCCCGTTCCCCCCGTCGAGCCTGTCCGGGCACGCCGAAGGCAACTGGCACGGCAAGTCCGGTGTCACCGCCAAGTGGCGTGCCTGGGCCAAGGCCGCTGCGCTCGCGGCCAAGGTCAAAGCGCCCGCTGCCGGCGACATCGTCGTGCGCGTGCGCTTCGTGCCGCCGAACCGGCGGGGGGATCGGGTCAATTTTCCGAACCGCTGCAAACCGATTTTCGATGGCCTGGCCGATGCTATGCGCGTCAATGACAGCCGGTTCTTGCCGGCCTTCGAGTTCGCCGAACCGGAAGCACCTGGGCGCGTCGAGATCACGATCGGTGAAGCCGCGTGACGACGTCTGAACTGATGCAGGCCATGGCCGAAGCGGGCGCGCCGTTCGAGGCGATCCTCATCGCTGTCAGGGCACTGGAAGAGGCCCAGGCTCGAGCTGACGCCGCCATTGCGCACGTTGAAGCACGGCGCGCGGCCGCGCGGGACAAGAAGCGGCGTCAACGTGAAATGTCCCGGGACAATCCCGCCGTTGTCCCGGGACAGTCCCGGGACGTGTCCGAACCTGTCCCGGGACACCCCTCCCTTTCCCGCCCTCCCCTTTCTTCCCCCCACACCCCCCAACAAACCCCACCCACCCATACCCACCCGGAACACACACCCCGTGCGCGTACGCGAGGGAGCCGCCTGCCGGTCGATTGGCAGCCCGAGCCTTTCACTGGGGAGATGGCGAAGGCTGTCGCGGCGTGGCCCCCCGGCGCGATCGAGCGAGAGCTTGCCCAGTTCCGGGACTGGGCCGCTGCGGCGACCGGGCAGAACGCCCTGAAAGCCGACTGGCAAGCCGCATGGCGAAATTGGTGCCGCCGCAAGAACGATGAGGGATTCCGTCATGACCGACGCAACGCAAATCAGCCAGCACCTGCCCGCGCTTCCCGGAGCGAGGGAGACGGATTCACCCGCGCTCTCGACCGGCTCGATGCTGGCCTCGCCGAGCGCCGCGGCGGATTTTCTGGCGGGCCTGCCGG
Source organism: Novosphingobium rhizosphaerae (assembly GCF_050920675.1). Taxonomy (NCBI): domain Bacteria; kingdom Pseudomonadati; phylum Pseudomonadota; class Alphaproteobacteria; order Sphingomonadales; family Sphingomonadaceae; genus Novosphingobium; species Novosphingobium rhizosphaerae. The sequence continues at coordinate 2,157,557 of NZ_CP137861.1, read as the reverse complement.
CACGAGTTGGTGACGGCCTGCTCGCCCAAGTCGACGCGATCGCAGCCGCCCCGCTGCCGGCCCTGCCGCCCTGCCCGCCGGACCACTTCGCCAAGTTCCTGCGCGCCATCGCGATCCTGCCGCGCAAGGGGGATGACGACGACACCGGCGAGCACCGAGCCAAGCTTTACGCCCGCACCCTGGGCCACATGCCGGCAGAGGCTATCGGATACCTGACGCGCCGCGTTCTCGAGACGTGTCGCTGGTTTCCCTCAATCGCGGAATGCCTGGACATCGCGAAGGGCTGGAAGCGTGACGACGAGGCGGTCGACGTGAAGTCAGCCGCCTGGCGCATCGCTGAAAACGAACGCGCGGCCCGGCTTGAGGATCTTGCCGCTCGGCTGCGGGCCGCCATCGAGGGCAAGGGCCGGTTCGATCAGGCCGAGATCGACGCCATGCCCGACAAGCTCAAGCGCCGCCTGTCCGACATGATGCTGCTGTGGCGCCTGCCGTCTGGCCGCTACTCGCTGCGCGCCGGCAGCTGGGCAGATGCCGTGGCAGCCGATGGTGGCGGGGAGGCGCAAGCCGCATGATCCACGTCACGATCCATGCCATCCAGCGCTATCAGGAACGGGTGTGCAACCTGCCCGATGGCGAGGTTGTGGCCTTGCTCTCCTCGGCCGCCATCGAACTGGCCGCAGACTTCGGCGCGCCGTGTGTGCGCCTGCCCACCGGGCACCGCGTGATGCTGAACGGCAATCGCGTCATCACCGTGTTCCCAGCCAACGTCCACAGGAGCCATATCGCCGCATGGAGGCCGCAATGACACAAGCCACCCTTTTCGACATCGGCGAAAGCACCAGCCCTGCTCACCTCACGCCTGCGGAATCGATCGCCTATCGCATGATCTACGAGGCCGCCGAAGCTGGCGACTGCTGCCCGATGAACATCGATATCGAAATCGAGATTGGCGCGTCCTCGTCGAGCATGGGGCCAAAGACGGTAGCACGCCTGGAAGCCAAGGGGCTGATCCAAGTGCAGCGCCACCACCGCGCCCGCATCGTGACCATCACCGCCACCGGAAAGCGCACCGCGCCACCGCCAAACGAGCGCACCGACAAGCCACGCGCTGACCGTGGCACCCACTATGACGGGCCACTGATCACCGCCCTGGCCGAACTGGGCGTGCCTGAGCATGTGGCCGATCTGATGCTGGGTGGCCTGCCGCAACTGGGCGCTCTCGATCGCCTGCTCGACCGGGCCAAGGAATGCGTAGCCAAGCGCCGCAATGGCTACCTGCTGGGGGAACGTTGATGGCGAAGGTCTACACGCCAGCCGAGCGCGAAAAGATCATCGCGAAGGTCATTGCCGGCCTTAGCAAGGGAACGCCGCTCACCGTGATCTGTCGCGGCAAGGGCATGGCGAACGATGACACGATCAGGTTGTGGGCCGACGCGGATGACGAACTGGCTCGGGCCATCGCGCGCGCGCGCGAACTGGGCTTCGACGCCATCGCGATGGACGCCCTAAAGATCATCGATGAGGAACCGGAGCGCGTCACCACGACGACGGGAGAGGACCGCACCGAAACCCGCATCGACGGGGCATCGGTGCAGCGCGCCAAGAACCGCTTCGAGGCGCGGCTCAAGCTGCTCGCGAAGTGGGACCCCAAGCGTTACGGCGAACTGATCAAGCACGGCAACGCCGACGGCTCGAACTTCGACCTGGCCGATGCTGTGGACGCCGCGCGCCGGAGGGCAGCGAATGGCGCGTAATGCCAAAGCCGAGCTGGCCGCCGATGTCGGCAGCTTCACGCACGATCCGCTTGGCCACGCGCTTTACGTCTATCCCTGGGGGCAAGGCGAACTGGTGGGCATCGACGGTCCGCGCCGGTGGCAACGCGAGGTGATGATCGAGATCCGCGACCACCTGGCCAATCCGGCCACGCGATATACGCCACTTCGCATCGCCCGCGCTTCGGGGCACGGTATTGGCAAATCCGCGACCATCTCGATGCTGGTCAAATGGGCGCTCGACACCTGCCCCGACACCCGCGTGGTCGTGACCGCCAACACGGAAGCCCAGCTGCTCACCAAGACGTCGCCGGAACTGACCAAGTGGCAGAACCTGGCGCTCACCCGTGACTGGTTTCGCGTGTCGGCCACGTCGATCACATCGAACCAACCTGGGCATGAAAAGCAATGGCGCGCGGACCTGGTGACCTGGAGCGAGCACAACACCGAAGCGTTCGCCGGCCTGCACAACCAGGGGCGCCGCATCGTGCTGATCTTCGACGAGGCCAGCGGGATCGCCGACAAGGTGTGGGAAGTGGCGCTGGGCGCACTCACCGATGCCGATACCGAGATCATCTGGCTGGCGTTCGGCAACCCGACGCTGAACACCGGCGCATTCCGCGAGTGCTTCGGTAAGCACCGCAACCTGTGGCGCACCGCGCAGATCGATAGCCGCACCGTGGAGGGCACGAACAAGACCTACCTGCAGGAGCTATGCGATACCTATGGCGAGGATAGCGACATCGCAAAGGTCCGCGTGCGCGGCATGTTCCCGTCCGCCAGCAGCATGCAGTTCATTGCCCTGAGCGACGTGGAGGTGGCGCAGAGCCGCGATATCCCTGCCGGCCTGCCCGGTGACCCGATCGTGTTCGGCGTGGACTGTGCGCGCTTCGGCGACGACGAGAGCGTGCTTGCCATTCGCCGGGGGCGCGACGCGCGGTCGCTGCCGTGGAAGTCGTGGGGCCAGGTCGATGCCATGACGCTGGCCGGCGATATCGCTCTGGAAGCGGCGCGCTATCATCCCGATGCGATCTTCGTGGACGCGGGCAACATCGGTGCAGCCGTGGTTGATCGCCTGCGCCAGTTGATCCCCGACACTCCAGTGATCGAGGTCTGGTTTGGCGGCAAGGGGCGCGATGCCGAACTGGAGCCGGGCGTTACCGTACCCACCGCCGACAAACGCGCCGAGATGTGGACGCGCATGCGGTCCTGGCTGCGTTCCGGTGCCATCCCCGACAGGGAGCGGCTGCGCGATGACCTGATCGGCCCGACCTATGCCTTTGCGGCCGATGACACGCGCGTGAAGCTGGAACGCAAGCCCGACATGAAGAAGCGCGGCCTGCCCAGCCCCGACTGGGGAGATGCGCTGGCCTGCACATTTGCTGAGCCTGTCATGCCGCGTGCCGTGCCGGGGTATCTGGATCCCGACAACTACGGCGCGCGGGATCGGTATGAGGAACTTTGATTGTGGACGCCCCCGCCTCACTGCCGATAATCACGCGTTCACAAACACGAGAATATCTATTGCTTGCAGCGCCCTATCTCGTTCGTCCGGGCTTTTTCTTGGCAACCGGACGCTGGTCTTCCTGAGAGACCCGTTCATTCCTCTGCGCGGTATGCTTGATGAATACAGCCGCAGCGATACCGATCGCGCTGATAACTCCCGCAGTCACTGGCTGCCCGACATATGCGCAGAAAACCACCACGCCCATCAGCCCGAATGCTATCAGTATCGCGCCAGCCTGTCCGATATACCGGGTGCGGTATTCTCGTCTGAACACGGATTTTTCCTGTTCGTGGCGGTGTGCTTGTTCGCGCTCGGTAAGCTGGAAAATCCGCTCCGCTGCGCCGGGCATCACCGATTCGTAATGCCCAAGATCCTCCGGCGCCGGCAAGGGACCTTGATGCACCTTCCGAAACACTGTGGTGACTGCCCGGACTGCTTGGTCGGTTTTGCCTGGCTGCACAAACGGCTGAAGAGTTTGCGCGATCGACTGTTCGATCGTCGCTTCATGTGACTTTTCGAATTCAGAACCGTTGTTAGTCACAAAAATCCAACTGCCGCATTGCATTTCGCATGTCGTTGCCGACCGCTAACCAGTCATCCTGTAACGAGCCAATGTTCAAATTGGGGCTATTCGGATTCAAGGTTATGACATTGATGCCCCGCAGCGCCGCGGCCACCCGCTCACCGGACGCGCGCTTTCTTGAGGCTTTTGCAGCCTTGAGTAGAAGGCGATCATGGTATGACATGGTGAATCTCCGGTGCCGAGATTGTGGATAACCTCGACAATGTCAACATAAGGTTGAAAAAATCGTTCCTGTTCCGGTCAGATAACCTACCTTTGGTTGCGGTGGAATCGCCGCAATTGTCCACCAAAAATCCTATTTTCCCTGCTACATATGCGTTGATGTCACCAATCTGAATGCAGGCACTTTGCATCGAGAATCGCACGAACGATCGTGAAGTCATGTGCGCGAAACTGCCAAAACCAGCGAAGGTGATCAAGGCGGTCATTTGCAGCAACGGGATTCCACGTGCCTCAAACGCGAACATTCTCCGCGTCTGACGCGGTGAAGGCCGCCATAGGTCTGATCATGAAAATTCGAACCTTCGTCATGCGATTCACGGTCGATTGACACATCCGTAGGCCCGTCTCCTGTATCGACAGGAGGCACCTATTTGCAGCACCCCGACCGTGCCCACCGCGCCAGCGCGGCAGGCTGAAAAGCTCCCTGACGCGGGCGCGGCAACCTCGGCCAACGATTCCAGCAGCTGGCGCAAGGCGATCCTCGCCGGAATGGTCACGTCGCCGCAAGGCGTGCTGGGTTCTCCCACCACGTCCAAGGCGACGCTCGGCTGATGGCAGACCGGCCCATTCTCTCGGCCCGTGGCCAGGCTGGGCCGCTGGATGACGAGCGTTCACGCGCGATCCGCAAGCACTGCGAGTTGCGCCTGGGACAACTCAAGTCGATCCGCAGCGACTATGAGCAGGAGGCGGAGCAGATTGCCCGCTTCGCCCAGCCCGCGCGCTCGCGGTTCCTGTCCAACAGCAAGGACCAGAACAGTGGCCGCCGGCGCCAGTGGAACAGGACGCTGTTCGACCCCCATGGCATCGAGGCGTTCCGCACGCTGACCAACGGCATGACGTCTGGGTTGTCGAGTGCGTCACGCCCGTGGTTCACGCTCAAAACCGGCGACGACGCGATGATGGACGAGCCGGGCGTGCGCGACTGGCTCAGCGAAGTCGAGCGCCGCATGTACACGTTCTTCGCCCAGACCAACTTCTACGGTGCGGTCAAGGCCGGCTATGGCGAGATGGGCCTGTTCGGCACCGAAGCATGCGTCATGGTCGATCACCGCCAGGTGGGCGCAGTCTGCCACGCCTTGACGTTCGGCGAATACTGGATCGCCCTATCCGACGCGATGACGCCGGATACGCTTTATCGCATCTGCCCCATGAGCGTGAAGCAGGCAGTCGACACCTTTGGCGATGCGGTCTCACGCACCGTGCGGTCGATGTACGACAAGAGCCAGTACGACAAGCCTGTCGAAATCTACCACGCGATCGAGCCTGATCCAGACCACCAGCCCGGCCGCCTGGGATCGAAGCCCTGGCGCAGCGCCTACTGGGAAACCGGCGGCAACCCCAATGGGCTGCTCAAGGTGTCGGGGTACAACGAGCAACCGTTCTGGGCCCCGCGCTGGGACGTGGTGGGTGGGGACACTTACGGCCATTCGCCCGGCATGGAAGCCCTGCCGGCGTTGCGCGAATTGCAGATGCAGGCCAAGCGCCGCAACGAAGCCATCGATGCCATGGTGAAGCCCGAAAAGATCGTGCCGCCAGGTGTCAAGCTGACTGGCGAGCCGGGGCGCACAGTTACCGCAGCGGGCATGGACAAGGATGGCGTCCTCATCCCCTACCAGATGCCGTACCAGGCCGTGGCGGCGATCGGCGATGAAATGACCAAGTGCCGCCAGCAGATCGATGGCCTGAGCTTTGCCGATCTGTTCAATGCGATCACCAACATGCGCGGCGTTCAGCCTCGCAACATGGAAGAGATTGCGGCGCGCAACGAGGAAAAGCTGACCCAGCTTGGCCCCGTGATCGAGCGCGTGGCCAACGAAAAACTGGAAGTCTCCATCGACCGCACGTTCGGCATCATGAGCCGCGGTGGGATGCTGCCACCGGTGCCCCAGGCGTTGAGTGAGCAGCAGATCAACGTCGAGTTCGTCTCGATCCTCCAACAGATGCAGCGCATGGTTGGCATCGGCCAGATCGAGCGCGTGGTGGGCTTTGTCGGCAACTTGGCGGCCGCCCATCCCGACGCGCTCGACAAGATCGATTTCGACGCGGCGATCGACGAATACGGCTATCGCGCCGGCACGCCTGCCAAGATCATGCGCACCACGGACCAGGTGCAGCAAATCCGCGACCAACGCGCGCAGGCACAGCAAGCCCAGCAAGCAGCGGCGATGGCACCCGTGGCCAAGGATGGCGCGGCAGCCGCGGAATTGCTCTCGCGCGCTGATGTGGGCGGCGGGCAAAGCCTGCTGAACCGGATGATGCCGGCATGAGCCAAAAGCAGCGCGACGCCGAGTTTCTGCTCTCGCGGCCGGAATTCATGCGCTTCCTGAGTGCCGCGATTCACGCCGCTGGAATCGTCGGGCAGCAAGTCGGAGCCAATGGGCGATTGGACCGCGATCTCGCTTTTGTCGAGGGGCGGAGAAGCCTGGGGTTCGAACTGCTGCACATGGTCCACGCTGGCCAGCCTGAGCCGATCCGCACCGCCGATCCGCAGGCCATCACCACGCTGACCGCAGCCCTTCGCCAAGCTCTCACCACACAGGACAAGCCCAATGACCGACGCCGTAACCGCTCCGACCGATACGACGATCTCCCCCCAGGCGACGACGCCGACTGACGCCGCGGCGCCCAATGCGTCTGCAAACGACGGAACCGTGCTGGGCGGCGATCTTCCCGCCACGCCTCCGCAAGATGCGGCCCCGGCCACGCCCCCGGCCGATCCGACCGCGCCGGCAGCCGACGCGCCCATCGTCCCGGTTGTGCCGGAAAAGTACGAACTGGCGCTGGAAGGCCTGACCCTCGATGCCGGCCTGGTCGAGGCCGCCGATCCGGTGCTGCGCGAGCTGGGCCTGACCAACGAGCAGGCCAACACCCTGCTGCCGATCGCGCAGCAGATCCAGCAGCGCACGACCGACGCCCTTGTGCAGCAACTGACCGACGCAGGCGCCGCGCAGAAAAAGCAATGGCTCGATGCGTTCGTGGCTGATCCCGAAATCGGCGGCGCGAACCGTGAGCAGACCGAACACCTGGCCGCGCGTGGCCTGGATGCGCTGGGCTTCGCTGCCGGCCACCCGTTCCGCACGGCCCTGACCGAATCCGGCTTCGGCAACCACCCCGATATGATCCGCGCATTTCGCGCAATCGGCGAGATGGTTGGCGAGGACGGTACTTTCGCGCGCGCTGGCGCCGGAAGCGACAGCCGCCCCGTCTGGGAGCGGCTCTATCCCAACGACGCCAAGCAGTAAGGAAGCCTTATCATGGCAATTCTCGGAACCTCCTATTGGAACCTGATCGACGTCCTCAAGGCCAGCAATGATAGCACCGGTGACGTGGTCGAGGCCCTGACCCAGCTGACGCCCTTCATGAAGGACGCCAATGTCATCACCTGCAATAGCGGTACCGAACACCGCAGCAGCATTCGCACCGGCCTGCCCAGCGTTTCGTGGGGCGCGCTCTACCAGGGCATCGCCCAGTCCAAGGGCAATTACAGCGAGGTGAAGGACACGACCGGGTTCGTGGAAGGCCTTTCGTCGGTGGATGAGCGCCTGCTCAACCTCAAGCCGAAGGAAGCGGCCAAACTGCGCCTCGTGGAAGGCCAGGGCTTCCTGGAATCGATCGCACAGACGGTCGAAAGCGCGATCTGGTATTCCGACGTCAAGGTGAACGGCAAGCAGTTCCACGGCCTGGCGCCGCGCTACAACTCGCTGTCGAACGCCAACGTGGTGAACGGCGGTGGCTCGGGCAGCGACAACACCTCGATCTGGATGGTCACGCATGGTGACATGCAGACCAGCATCATCACGCCCGAAAACGTCCCCGCCAGCGTGCAGCGCGAGGACATGGGCCGCCAGCGTGTGCTGGATGCCAGCGGCAACCCCTATTACGTCAAGGAAGAGAAGTTCTCGCAGCACATCGGGCTGTGCGTGAAGGACTGGCGCTTCAATGGCCGCCTGGCCAACATCGACGTGTCCGACGTGATCGCCGGTACCGTTGCGGTCAATCCGCTCCTGCGCAAGCTCTACTACCGTCTGCAGGGGCGCAGGGCCTACAAGATGGAACGGGAAGGTCAGGTCAGCCCCGGCCGCACGGTCATCTACATGAACAAGACCATGCTGGAAGCGCTCGACGCGGAAAGCACCAACGGCCGCAGCGGTGTCGACAACTTCGTGCGCCTCACGCCCATGGAAATTCAGGGCGAAGAAGTGATGACCTGGCGCGGCATGCCGATCCGGGAAACCGACGCGCTCCTGAACACCGAAACGCTGGTCCAGTAATCGGCCGCTCACTTTGGGGCCGGGCTTAAAATCCCGGTCACCTCCTGAAAGGGAACAGACCAATGATCTTCGATGCCTCCCTACTCCTGAGCGACCAGCAGGCGATCACCGCTTCGGCCGCTTCCGCCAACATCATCGATCTGGGCGCCACCGGAACGCCTTTCGGCTCGTCGGTTCCGCTGACCCGCGATATCGGGCGCGGTTGCGAGGTTGAATTGTCCGTTGCCGTGACGGCCACGTTCAACAACCTGACCAGCCTGGCGGTGGGCGTTCAGACCTCGCCCGACAACACCACCTGGACCACGCGCGTGCAGGGTGAAGCTGTGCCGCTGGCCAGTCTCGTGGCGGGATACCAGTTCAAGGTGCCCGCCGAATTCGAGGAGTCGACCGATACTCGCTTCGTGCGGCTCTTCTACACCGTTGTGGGGACCGCTCCGACCACGGGCAAGATCAATGCCGGCGTGGTGGCAAGCCGCCAGACCAACAACACCTATGGAGGCCGCTGACCATGGCGACGTATAGTGCTCTGCAAGCGATTTCCCTCTCTTCGGAGGGGCGCTACATTCAACCCGGTGAACTTTTCACCACCGACATCATGCCGGGCTTGGCCTGGGATCCGCAGGATGACGCCGCGAAGGCAGCCGTGGCCGCGCGCGACGCCGCGAAGGAGGCCACGGATGCGTCCAGCGATGCCCAGTCCGCGGCTACCAAGGGCCGAAAGGGCAAGGCTGCCAAGGCCGGCACGAACGCCGATGGCGGCGCTGGCGACGGCGGCAATGGTACCGGCGATGGATCGGGCGGGGATGCCAATCCCAATCCGCCGGCCTGACAGGCTGCAACAGTACCGATGGGGCCCGAGGGAAACCTCGGGCCTTTTCTGTTGGGATTCACGCCCGCTCGGCCCGGGCATAGCGTCTTGTCATGGCTGCTCTTATCGACCTCTGTAACCGTGCACTGGCGCAGATCGCGGCAGGCCAGATCGCCGACTTTTCCGAAGGGAGCATCGAGGCCCGCGAGGTTTCGCGCTTCGCCTCCCCGCTCTTGCTGGAAGTGGCCGACTGGACCGAATGGCATTGGATGATCAAGCGTCAGGCGCTTGCATCTGTGGCGAACGACCGCCCCGCCGAATGGCTGTTTGCCTATGCAGAGCCGGCGGACCTGGCCCAGCCTTTGGCCATCCGCCAGGTGGAGGATGACGCCACCGATCTGCCGATCGCTGGGCCTTACCCATTTCCGTTTCAGGACGCGATTCCGCTGGCCTACCTGCACGAAGGTGGCCGCATCTATGCCAACGTGCCAACGGCGACGCTGGTTTATGCACGCAACACGCTGGAGGCTGGCGACATGCCCGCTCTGGTGGCGCGCGCGTTCGAACTGGAACTGGCTGCGCGCATTGCGCTTCCGATCAAGAAGGATGCGAAAGTCGCACAGGTGCTAGAGCAGCGTGCAGAGTTGGCCCGCGCCCGCGCTATTGCTGATGAAGAGAACAAGCGCGTTCACAGGCCGGTGCGCTATGCCAGCGATGCCGAGTATGCGCGAGCCGGGATCGGTGATTTCGCATGAGCGTGCGTATCCCGCAGGTCAATTTCAGCCGCGGCGAACTTGGTCCGCAACTCTACGGCCGGTTCGATGTCGAGGCCTATGGTTCGACGCTGCGCCAGGCGCGCAATGTGTTGGTGCTCAAGTATGGCGGGATCACCAAGCGACCGGGCACGCGTCTTGTCGGCGAGGTCCTGGACGCCAGCAAGCCGACGCGGCTCGTCCCGTTCCAGTTTTCGTTGACCCAGACGTATGCCCTCGAGATGGGCCAGGGCTACATGGCGCCATGCGCCGCCGGCGGGCGGGTGCTGGAGGAAGAACTGGCCATTACCGGGATCACCAATGCCGCCCAAGCGGTGGTGGCGGTTGCCTATCACGGGCTTGCCGTCGGTGATTGGTGGTATTTCGACGGCGTTGATGGCGGCCTGGGCGATCTGCTGAACGGCAGGGCCTTCAAGGTCGTGACGATCGTCGATGACAGCCATTTCGCAGTGGCGGTCGATACCAGCGCAGCGCCGGCGTTCAGCGGCTGCGAGGGCGGAATAACCCGCACGGTCACGCCGACGCCGCCCGTCGTGCCAGTGGTGCCGCCGGTGGTGGAAACGCCCGCGCCGCCTACGACTGGTGGCGGTGGTGGTGGTGGTTTCGGCTATATCCGCAAGCTGGAGCCCTGAGATGGGTGGATATCGCATCTACAAAGTCGGGTCGCCCTATAATGGCGTCGAGTTGGCGGAGCTCGATTTCGAGCAGACCGCCGACACCATGTACCTGGCGCATATCGACCACGCGCCGGCCAAGCTGATCCGAGCGGGCCATACCGACTGGTCATTCAATGATGTGAGCTTCGGCCCCAACATCGACGCACCAGCCACCTGCACAGCTGTTGCGACGGTTCCGAACACGGACAGCGACAACAGCGGAAAATCGTATTTCCCGCAGCCGGCAACCTATTGTGTGACGTCCTTCAACGATGACACCGGGTATGAGAGCCGGGCGTCGAGTGAGGCGACGGTTACCAACGATCTGACGCTCAAGCGGAACTACAACACGATCACCTGGTCGGCAGTGACCGGTGCCACGCGCTACAAGGTGTACAAGGCCGACAACTCGCAGTTCTTTGGCTACATCGGCACGACCGATTCCACGACGTTTCGCGACGACAACATCGGGCCAGCGCTCGATCAGGCGCCGCCGCAAGGCAACAACCCATTCGCAGCTGCTGGGGATTATCCTTCGACCGTCACCCTTTTCGAGCAGCGCTCGATGTGGGCGCGCACGACCAACGTCCCGCACGGCGTCTGGGGATCTCGATCGGGCCAGCTGGAGAATATGGACCGGTCCCGCCCGGCCATCGCGTCTGACGCCCTTTCGTTCGCCATCATGGCTGGCCGCGTCAACTCTGTGAACCATCTGGTGACGACCACCAGCCTGCTGGCGCTGACGTCGGACAGCGTGTTTCACATCGATGGCGATGGCAGTGGCGGCGTGCTCGATGCGACATCACCGCCAGCTACCCGGCGCCAGATCGGGCGCGGCTCCTCGCGCCTTCCCGCCCTGGTCGTGGACAATGTCGTGTTCTACCAGCCTAGCGTCGGGCAGTCGGTGCGCACGATCGGCTATGACTTCACCATCGATGGCCTGAAATCGAACGATGTGTCGATCTTCTCGCCGCATTTCTTCGAAGGCATGAGCATCGTTTCCTGGTGCTATGCGCAAGAGCCACGCAGCGTCATCTGGGCCGCCCGGGACGATGGAAAGCTGCTGTGCTTCACCTGGGAGCAGGAGCAGAACGTGTGGGGCTGGACCCTGTGCGAAACCGACGGCGATGTCGTGTCGGTCTGCTGCATCTCTGAGGATGGCGAGGATCGCGTCTACCTCATGGTCGACCGGCAGGTGCAAGGTGTCACGCGGCGCTTCGTGGAGCGGATGGTCAGCCATCGCTGGTCGGATGTGAAGGAATGCTGCTTTCTCGATTGCGCGGTATCAGGGACGTTCGAAGAAACGCAGACGACGTTCACTGGTTTGTGGCACCTGGAGGGCCGCACCGATGTTGCCGGCTTGGTCGATGGCAAGGCCATCTCAGGGCTCACCGTCACCAATGGCACGATCACGCTGCCGGAAGACTTCGGTGGCGGCACGGTCGCCAGTTTCGGCATACCTTACGAGGTCACGGTCGAGACGCTGCCAGTCCGGATCAATTCGCCCCAGTCTGGATCAAACATGGGCCGCGTGCACAGCACGGGCGAAGTCGTGGTGCAGCTATCAAATACCCGGCAGATCATGGCCGGCATCGATGAAGCCAACCTGTTCCCGCTCAAGTCGCGCACTGCCGAAGCCTATGCCGCACCGGATGCGCTGATGAACGGGGCTTACACGATCAACATGGCCAACAAGGCCAAGGACGAATGCACCGTGCTGATCCGCCAGACCGCGCCGTTGCCTTTCACCATGCTGGCAATCGCTCAGGACCCGGAAATCTACGGTTGATCGGATCTGGCATCAGGATTGTGCCGGCGGAACTTTGCCATGTCGGGTTCCTGGCTCGCCACATGCGCGCGATCGATCAACTGGAATGCCGCGCCATGGGCCGGGAGCCAAAGCAGGCCCTGCGCGCCGGAATTGCCGCCAGCGCCAGAGCTTGGACTGCCCTGCTGGACGGCCGGGCGCACGCGATGTTCGGCGTGGTGGTGGAAAGCGTGCTGTCCGGTGAAGGCGTCCCCTGGTTCCTGGGCACAGACGAGGTCTACCGGCATCCGCGTGAACTGCTGAAATGGGGGCCGGGGATCATCGAGCGGCTGCACGATTCACGACTGACCCTGCGAAACCTAGTTTCCGCGCAGAATAGCCAGGCGATCCGGCTGCTGGAGCGCTGGGGCTTTGCCGTTGATGATGAGGAACAGGACGTGCGCGGGGTGATGTTTCGCCGGTTTTCCAAGGAGCCTTGCTGATGTGCGCGCCGCTCATCCCAATTGCCGCTGCTGCCCTATCGGTGGGCGCCGGCGCGATGAAGACCATCAGCGCCGTGCAGCAGGCCAACGTGCAGGCCAAGGTGGCCGATGCCAACGCCGCGGCCGAACGCGATGCAGCGCAGCAGGACCAGGAAAACACGCGCCAGGCCGCGCTCAAGCAATATCGGGAGATCGCGCGCATCAAGGGGCAGCAGACCGTGGCAGCGGCAGCAAACGGCGTGTCGACCAGCTTTGGCACCGCTGCTGATGTAGTGGCCGATACCGATCTGCTCGGCCGGGAAGACGTGGCGAACATCTACCGCCAGGGTGACAACACGCTGCGCAGCCACGACATCAATGCAGCCAACTATGATGCCCAGGCCAACGCGGCGCGCGCGGCCAAGACGAATGCGATCATCGGCGGCGTGTTCGACATGGGATCGAGCGTGCTGGGTGGGGTGAAGCAGTATCAGGCCGCCAAGGCCAAGGGAGGGTTCGGCTGATGCCCCGCGCTCCGCAATATCAGCAGGCAACCAACGGTGCTGCGCCTGTCAGTGCCCGGCTGCAGGCCCCCGGCGCGGTGCCCAACGGCTTTGCTGAAGGCATGGACCGGCTAGGCCAGACACTGAGCGCGATCGACCAACTGAACGCCCAGCATGATGACACCGTGGCCCGGCAACAGGTTCTGGCGCTGCAGCCCAAGCTTTCGGACGCGCTGACCCAGTTCAAGACCCAGCAGGGCGGCAATGCGGTGGATGGTCTGCCGGCGGCGCAGAAGCAGTTGGATGACCTGCGAAAACAGGGGCTGGAGGGCTTGAAAAGCCCGCGCGCGCAGAAGATCTTCGGCGAGCGGTTCGGCGCGCTCTATGCTTCGGCGCTTGGCGAGATCAATGGTCACGCGATCGAGCAGGCTGCAGTGCAACGCAAGGGTGTGCTCGGGGCCGAATTGGCCGACGCGCAAGATGCGGCGGCCGGGCTAGTGGACAATCCTGCCGATCTGCGCGCCGCCGTCGGTATCGTCGGGCAGAAGGCCCAAGCCTACGCCGATTTTGCCGGGTTGGGTGACGCAGCTGGCCACTACGTCAAACAGCAGCAGGGCGCCGTCTATGCCACGGCCATCGATCGGCTGGTGAAAGACGACAAGGTGGATATGGCTTCCGCTGTGTTCGACGCTCACCACGATGAAATGACGTTCGACCAGCGCAATGCTGCACTGGACGCCTTGCGCGAGCCTATGCAGCGGCGAGACGCGGCCGATGGGTTCCTGGAGGTGACGGCGGGCCTCGGCGCTGCGCGCGCGGTTCCTGAGGCTGCACAAGGCAAGCCAGGCGTTGCTGCCCAGATGCCAGTGGCGAATGGTCGCGTCACCAACACCTTCGAGCAGCACAAGGAGCGCGGCTCAGCCGGGTTAGATATTGGTGCCCCGATGGGCGCTGCCATCCATCCGATTGCCGGCGGCATGGTCGAAGCGGTCACGCAGGACGATCGCGCTGGGCGCTGGGTGAAGGTCAAGCACCCCGACGGCACGACATCGACCTATGCGCACATGGGCAACCAGTCGGTGAAAGTCGGCGACACCGTCACGCCCGACACGGTGCTGGGAACTGTGGGCATGACGGGCCATACGACCGGCCCGCATGTGCACCTGCGCGTCCGTGGCGCTGACGGCGCCGATCTTGATCCGCAGAAAGTCATCGGTGGACGGCCTGGCGCGACAAGCGTCGTCGGGTCGCCTCAGGCACCGCGCAACTGGGACCAGGGCGCCATCATCGCCGCGATCGATAAGCGCACGGATTGGTCGTTCGAAAAGCGCGAGCGCGTGAAGGGCTATGCTCGGCAGCGTATGGGCCAGGACGAGCAGGCGCTCAACGATCAATACCAGGATGCTGCCGACAGTCTGCACCAGTGGATTGGCAATTATCAGGCTAACCACAATGGAGAGGACCCTTCTCCCGACGCCATCCCGTCGAACATCGCCAGCCGAGTGAAGCCGGCGTACATGGCGGAAATGCGCGGCAACCTCGCAAAGGCGCAGAAGGCCAAATACGATGCGTCGGCAAAGCAGGCGCAGGAGAGCACTGCCCTGGCCCTGAAATTGCAGTCCTATCTGGAGCCGGATAAGTTCGCGCAGACCGATCTGCGCAAATATCAAGGTCTGGTGCCGTTCTCGGATCTAAGCAGCCTGGCGGAGGAGCAGGCCAAGCGCCGCGCTTCGGCTCGTCAATGGTCATCAGCGGATGCATCCGCATCGGCGCTGGCGACATTCGAGCGGCGCAACCCCGGCCTGCTGCGGACGAATCCTGGCATCAAACATCCCGATGCCATGGTGACTTATAACCGCCAGCGGCTGGCCATCCTGGACACAGTGGCGCAGTTCGCGGATGGCATCGCGGCCAAGGGCACGATACCGACGGAAGCCCAGTTGCAACAGGCGGTCACGCAAGCAACAAAGCAAATCCGGTTTGCGAATGGGAACGTCGGCCACCTCTACGATATCCAGTTCGAGAACCTGAGCCAGCAGACCGTCCAGACCATCCGCAACAACCTGCGACTGCGCGGCATCCAGAATGCGAGCAACGACGACGTGGTGCGCGAGTATCGGCGAACCGCTCGGGATTCACAGGGGAACTAGCTCTCATAGGGTCGGCCAATGGCTGGCCCTATCGACCCCTTCGACTATCTGGCGCAATTCAACCCGTCGAACACGGCGACGGGGAGCGCTGGCGCCGACGCGATCAAGCGCCAACGCACGGACCAAATCCGCTTCGACATCCTCACGTCACCACACGCGCCCGATCAGGTCGCCCGCACCGTACGCACGGCGCGCAGCCTCGGCACTTTGCCGGCTGACGTGGAGGATTCGATTGAGGACGCTGAACGCTCGCTGCGGGCGAACAACTTCGGCAAGCTCATCGATCAGCACCCCACCATTGGCCAGTGGGCGGCGGGCGATCCGCGCAGCGCCGTGGCGGCGTCGGATGATACCAAGAGCCTGGGCATCCTGGGAAGCGCCTGGGACATGCTCAAGAAGGTGCCTGCCCGTATAGGTGCGTCGGGTGTTTATGAAGGCGCAGCAGGCCTGCGAGAGTTCGCTGACACGTTGTTGGCACCTGCCGATTACCTGGGGTACGGCGTCGATACTGCCCTGACGACAGTCCTTCAGCAGGCTGGTCTGGCCAAGGGGTATGATCCTGACAAGGCCTTCGCCCAGCAGCAGGCCTGGCGCGCGGCCGGGCGGCAGCAAATGCGCGATGAAGCGGCATCGATCCGCCAGAGCGCGATCGGCAACAACTTCTGGACTGAAAGCGCGCTGTCCGCGCTGGAAAGCATCCCGCTGACTATTGCCGCCGCGATGACGCGCAACCCGGAACTGGCGACGGCCATTCCCGCCGCGTCGGTTGGGGGGAATGCCTATGCGAAGGGGCGGGCCCAGGGCCTGACAGGGGCGTCGGCGCTATCCTATGCGCTTACGCAGGGCGGCACCGAGTATATCACTGAAAAGACCCCAGCCAGCCACCTGGTGGAAGCGCTGGTGCAGAAGACGCCGGTGGGCAAAGCCATCCTCGGCCAGCTGGTGCACGAGATCCCTGGCGAGCAGATCGCGACTGTCGTGCAGGATTTTTCCGACTGGGCATCCCTCAACCAAGGCCAGACGTTTGGCGATTACCTCAAGGCCCGGCCCGAAGCTGCACTGGCTACCCTGGTCGGCACGGTAGCGGCCACTGGCGCGCAGACTGGTGGCGCAGTCCTCGCTGATCGGGCTGCGCAAGCTGCTGCCAATCACTATCAGCGCGGCCAGGCAGAGGCGCAGCGCGCCGCACAGGACGGTCAAGCGCTCAACCTGATGGCGAAGGCGGCAGAAGGCTCGGCGCTGCGCCAGCGCGATCCCGAAGCCTATGCCGCACTGCTGCGTGTCGCCAGTGAGAACGGCCACATCCCGCCACAGGTTTACATTCCGGCCGAAGCGATCACGGCGTATCAGCAGTCGGACAGCTACAACCAGTTCGACGATCCGCTGGCAGACTATCAGGGCCAGATTGCCGAAGCGCTGGCCACTGGCGGTGACGTGGTGCTGCCGTCCGACTTTGCGTTGACCGCCCTGCCCAGCACGCCGGCATGGGCTGCGCTCAAAGATGACATTCGCCTGCGGCCTGGCGGCATGTCTATGCGCGAGGTACAGGCATTTCAGGACAACGCCGAAACGGAAATCAAGCGGGTCACTGAAAAGGCCGATCAGCAAGACGGTGCGGCGGCAGAGCAGCAAAGCCAGCGCGCCGCCATTGTTGAAGCACGCACGCAGGAATTGCAGAACGCCGGGTTCACACCGCGCATGGCCGGCATCTACGCCGAATTAGACGTGCTGCGCGCCGCGGTGCGCGCCGAACGCAATGGCCGGCCGCTCGATCCCAAGGATTTCGGTTCGACGATCCGCGCCGTGCTCCCCGATAGCTTGGCTGAAATCCAGCGGGCGGACCAGTGGGACACGGTGATCCACGCCATGCGCAAGCGCGCGCCGGCCGAAATCCCGCAAGGCAAGACCCTGCTGCAATGGATCAATGACCGGGGCGGCATCAACGACGTCGGCGGCGACCTCAAGGCCATGGGGCTGGACCGATGGCACCTGAATGACAAGGGCAAGAAGCCCACGCCGATCAAGGGGCGCCGGAAGCTCATCCGCGATTACGACCCACGCCAGAACGAAGTGGGCACGCTTTCGGGCAACGGCGAATATGGCCTGGACACCACGCTGTCGGCGGCGATCGATTCCGGCTACTTCCCGGAACTGCAGGCTGCCCAGTTCGAGGCCGGGCCCAGCGCAATCGACCAGAACACCCTGCTCGACGCAATTCGCGATGAACTGGCGGGGCGGCCGCGCTATGCCGAAGCGCCCAAGATCGACCCGGCCCGCGCGGCGGCTGATGATCTTCGCGCCATGCTCGAAGCCAATGGGCGCGATCCGGACGGCATGACTGATGCCGAAATCCGCGCGGCGATCCAGGAGTATACGACTGGTCAGCAGGGCCAGGGGTATGAGCAGGCGGATGATGCCGTGTCGGCAGACATCGAGGCATCCCTGAATGGCGAGCGCTCGCGCGGGTTCATTGAGTTGGGCCGCACCCCGGCGGTTCTGTCAACCTATGGCTTGCCCGAAGGCGTGCTGCGCATCGGGCGCGGGAAGCTGAATGCTATCGGCCGCGATCACGACGAGGTTTCGCGGGAGGCCATCCGCAACCTTCCGCGCCTGCTGGCCAAACCGTGGGCGATCTTCCCGACCACCGACGCCAACAATTCGTCGCGCGTCATTGTCGCAACTCGTGCGCTTGATGCCAAAGGTAATCCGATCCTGGCCGTGCTTGAACCGCAGACCGATGGTTCAGTGGTGGTCAGTGTCTACGGCAAGGATGGGGTGGCTGGCGCAACCGGTATTGATCGCGTTCAGGCGATGATCGATGCGGAAAAGGCCAAGGGCAATCCGGTCTATGAAGGAGAACCCCCTCAGGCTGATTATTCCGGTCCAATTCCGGACATGAAGCCTGAGAGGGAGAAAAAGCCTCTACTCTCACTGCGCCGGAAAAGCAATGATCTTGAGCAATCGGCCCAAACTGGCCCGCGCGGCCGCTTCATCCCCGGCCAGGGCGGTCGTGGCGGCACGATCGAGCTTTTCCAGAGCCGCAACCCTTCGACGCTGATCCACGAATTCGGTCACCAGTGGCTGGAGGAATTGCGCGCAGATGCCACGCATCCCGATGCCAGCGAGCAGCTGCGTACCGACTGGGAGACGGTCAAGGGCTGGTTCGCCAGCCTGGGCCATCCGCTGGCCGATGATGGCACAATCCCGGTCGAAGCGCACGAATACTGGGCGCGCGGAATCGAACGCTACCTGATGGAGGGCAAGGCGCCGTCCACTGGCCTGGCCAGGCTGTTCGAGACGGTGCGCGGGTGGATGCTGGCGATCTATCGCAAGGTCGAGGCTCTGCGTGCGCCGATCAGTCCGGAAATTCGCGAGGTGTTCGGGCGCCTGCTTGCCACCGATGAGGAAATCTCGGCGCAGCGTGATGCCTTGTCGATGCAGCCGGCAATCACTGACCCCAAGGCCATGGGGATGACCGGGCCTGAGTTCGATGCCTATACCCAGCTTGCACAGGGCGCGCGCGACAAGGCGAACGCCGATCTGCTGGCCAAGACCATGGCGGCAATCCGGCGGCAGCGGACCAAGGCCTGGAACGATGAGCGCGCGGCGGCGCGCGCCGATGAAGCGGAACGGCTCGATGCAGCGCCGCTGCTCAGGTCGCTGCGCCTCATGCGCGACACGCCGATCAGCCGGGAATGGCTGGAGGACCGCTTCGGCCGCGATGTGCTGGACCTGCTGCCCAAGCAGGTTCCGCCTCTCCACAAGGCCGGTGGCGTGAACCCCGACATGCTCGCGGAAATGGCCGGCTTCGAAAGTGGCCAGCAGATGATCGAGGTTCTGATCGGCGCCCAGCGCCAGCACCTGGCCGCTAAGCAAAGTGGCGACGCGCGCGGCCTGCGCCAGCGCATGATCGACAATGCCGCAGACGAGGAAATGCAGCGGCGCCACGGCGATGATCCGCTCAATGATGGGAGCATCGAGGAAGAGGCGATCGCCGCCGTGAACAATGACCTGGCCGGTGATTTGCTGGCCACGGAACTGCGCTATCTCGGCCGGCGTACCGGGCAACAGGCAACGCCTTATCAGGTTGCCAGGGCTTGGGCCCGGCAACGGGTGCGCAGCGGCGTGATCGTGGAACAGGCCAGCTTGGCGGCTATCCAGCGCCACACGAAGGCGGTTGCGAAGGCCGGGCGCGAGGCTGAAAAGGCAATCCTGGCAGGCAAGATGGATGAGGCGTTCGCCGCCAAGCAACGCCAGATGCTCTCGGCCGCGCTGCTGGCGGAATCGAAGGCGGCCTATGACGAGGTTTCGCGCGCGCAGGACCGCCTGGCCAAGATCGCCAAGCGCAAGACCATGAAGTCGGTGGATCAGGAATACCTCGAACAGGCCCATGCCTTGCTTGATGCGGTGCAGCTGGGGCCGCGCTCGCAGAAGTCGATCGAGCGCCAGGGGAAGTGGGAGGCCTGGGCGGCGCAACAGGAAGCCGATGGCCGCGAGATCGTCGTTCCGGCCAGCTTTGAGGCCACGCTGCGTGGCACGCATTGGTCGCGCCTGACGGTTGAGAACCTGCTGGGGCTGGATGATGCGGTAAACCAGGTCATGCACCTGGGCCGGCTGAAGCAGACGTTGCTCGACAATCAGGAAGAGCGCGAGTGGAGCGACATTTTCGATGAAGCAGAGCGCGCCGCCGACAACATCGCTGGCGCGCCGCCGCGGGATCTGACCGATCCGAACATGCTCGAGCGTATCAAGGCTGGCGCGCTGGCTGTGGACGCCACGCTGCTCAAGCTGGAAACCGTGTTCGATTGGCTCGATGGCGGCGACCCCAATGGCGTGTTCAACCGGATCGCGTTTCGGCCGATTGCTGATGCGCAAGACCGAGAGAACGCCATGCTGGCCGATTACTACGGTCGCATCAAAGGGCTGTTCAAGGCTGTCCCAGCCGAAGATGCGGCACGGTGGCGGGACAAGCTGGAGATGCCCTGGACAGACGTGGCCACCGGCCGGCCAATGCGCATGGAGCGGTCCAAGGTCATCGCCATGGCGCTCAACATCGGCAACGCCGGAAACTTCCAGCGATTGGCTGACGGCTACCGGATCAACCCCGGCGCTATCGAGGGTTATTTGAACGACACGCTGACCGCCAGCGAATGGCAGTTCGTGCAGAGCGTGTGGGATACCATCGACACGCTATGGCCGATGATCGAGCAGCTGGAGCGGCGCGTGAACGGTGTTGCGCCGGAGAAGATCGGTCCGCGTGCGTTCGACACGCCGCACGGCCCGATGCGCGGCGGCTATTATCCGGCGATCTATGACACCACGCGCGACTATCGCGCGGAAGAGCGTGGCGGCAAGGAAAGCGACTTGCTGGGTACGAACTACACTCGCGCCACCACGCGTGCCCGGGCGACGAAAGAGCGTGCAGAAAAAGTCAAGGCGCCGATCCTGCTGGATCTGGGCGTCATCAACCGGCATCTGGGCGAGGTGATCCACGACGTCACGCATCGTGAGGCTGTGATCCAGGCGAACCGCTTCCTTACCAGCGAGCGGGTGTCGCGCGCGGTGGATGCCGCCCTTGGCCCTGAAATCCGCAAGCAGTTCCGGCCGTGGGTGAAGTTTGTGGCCAACTCCTGGGCGATGGAGCGCGCCGGGAACGAAGGCTTTGGCAAGTGGCTGGGCAAGCTGCGGGCGAATGTGACTGTGGTCGGCATGGGCCTGCGTGCCACCACGATGCTGACGCAAATCGCCGGCTACTCCAACTCGGTCGAGGTGGTCGGGGCCGGCTCCATGGCTAAGGCCATCGCACGGTTCGCCGCCTCGCCGATCGAAACGTCGCGCTTTGCTCTTGAGCGGTCTGGCGAATTGCGAGCCCGCATGGACACGCTGGACCGCGATATCCGTAATCAGATCGCGGCCATGGCCACGGTGAACCCGGTGGGCAAGCTCGCGCGCCAGGCGCTGGATGCCAAGCGCTTCATGTTCCATGGCATCGGATATATGGATCGGGTGGTTTCCGTGCCGACGTGGATGGCCGCCTATTCCAATGCAATCGCTGGCGGCGCCACAGAAGCTGACGCGATCTATGCCGGGGACAAGGCGGTGCGTCAGTCACAGGGCGCTGGATCGCCCAAGGACATGGCGGCAATTGTGCGTGGCACGGGGAAATGGGGCGAAGCGACCAAGCTGTTCACGATGTTCTACAGCTATTTCTCTGCCCAGTATCAGCGCCAGCGCACGCTGGCACGCGATACCGGTGGCGCTGATGCGCGGCGCACGCGCAACCTGCCAAAGCTCACGGCGCGGGCTTTCTTCCTGCTCATCGCGCCGCCCCTGCTGACCGAGTTGATCAAGGCTGGGGTGACGGGCGGTGGGGGCCCTGACGATGATGAATGGTGGAGCGAATGGCTAGCGCGCAAGATGCTGGCCAATGCGATTGGCCCGATCCCCCTCGCCCGCGACGTGTTCGAGCCGACTTGGAACGCAGTCGCCGGCAACAAAGTGTTCAGCGCATCCCTCACTCCGATGCAGCGCGCGGCCGATAGCTTGGCTCAGGCTGGGCGCGACGTGGGCAAGTTGGCGCGCGGCCAGGAAACAAAGCACGCCACTAAGGATGTGCTGGAAACGACCGGCTATCTCACCGGCTTGGTGCCTGGGCAGGTCGCGAGCGCCACGCAGTTCCTGGTCGACGTGGGCCAGGGCGCAGATCCGCAAAGTGTGGGTGACTGGATAGAGGGGTTGACCACCGGCAAGGTCAAGGACGACTGACCCCACGCGATTCACGCGCATAGTCCAGCCCCATAGACCCATCGGTATTCGCAACCGGTGGGTATTATGGCTGTCTCCACGACCAATGCATTCGACGGGCCGTTCATCGCCAACGGCGTGGCTACGACGTTCCCGTTCACCTTCACGGCGCTGGTCACTGACGATGTGCAGGTAGAAATCGATGGGGCGTCGGTAAGTGGATTTTCCGTCTCGCTGGCTAGTGGCGGTGGTGGCTCTGTCGTGTTCGACACACCGCCGACGTCGGGTGAAATTTATATCCTGCTCGATCCGTCTTTTCAGCAGCTAACGCAGTTCGAGGATGGAAGCGCATGGCTGGCGTCGGCGGTAAATCGTACCAATGACCGGTCAGCACTGCGCGATCAGGCGAACAAGCGCGAAGTTGATCGAGCGCTCCGTGTGCCGCTGGGTGAGGCGCCTCTGCCGATGGCGTCGCTGGCCGATTCAGAAGGCAAAGTGTTGGGCATCGTGGGTGGCATGGTCAAGCCAGTGCCATTCGGGGGCGCCGACATTGCGCTGTCTGTGGAAGAAGCTGACGCAGCAAAATTGGCTGCTCAGACAGCGCAAGGCCTCGCTGAAACTGCACGTGATGCATCGATCACCGCCAAGGGGCAGAGTGAGGCGGCGCGCGATCAGTCTGCCGCCCAGGTGTCCCTTGCTGGCGATCAAGTCGTGCTCGCCACGAACAAAGCGAACGATTCCGCGACGTATGCGGCGGCCTCCGCAAGCTCTGCCGCATCCTTTGGCGTTTTGCCCACTACGGTTTCGTCGGGCGGAACGCCTCCCAACACCGTAACCGCTGTTTCTGGCGGCGTCGGAACGGGCGTGGGCGGAACTCCGGGTGAATATGAGCTTGTCCCGACCAACGGCTTCTGGGGCATGCGAATTTTTGGCACAATCGGTAGCGATGGCAAGGTCGCATCCTATCGCCGTGACAAGGGCGGTCTTTCCACGTCAGGCACGGCACCGTCCTTTGCATGGCCGTCTGCGGCAGGATTTACCACTGCGCCGACCGCACCCACAGCAACCGTCGGCTTGATCCCAGCGAACGTGCCTTTCGAGGCGCCGTCGTCTGATGGTACCGCGCTGTTGAGCTGGTACAACAACGGAGGAACGCTGGCGTCCTGGCCGGCCGGCGGCACGCAGAAGTCGCTGGCATTGTCTTCCATGGTGCAAGCTCTGATCGCCACGATCAATGGCAGCGCCGGCACGCGCCAGGTCTTGGGTCGCCCGACCGGCTCTACGCTGGTGACTGGCACCGCGGTGGGCGCCGCCACCTATGTCCATTCTGATGCGATTACGTCGAATGGATATCTCGAATATTTCGACATTTACAATCCGGCCGCGTCCGCTGGCGCCGTGCGCATCCGTCGCGAAAACAAGAGCGGCAACAATTTCACCCAGGTTGGCAGCGACTTGGTCCTGACGGTGCAGCCGGGGCTCAACCATATCACCTATGCAACCTTCGGCTCCTGGCCGGTCAATGCTGGTGAGCGCCTGGGTATCAATGCCTATACCAGCGGGGCTGGCCGTCTCGCCTATGTGAGCGCCACGGGCGACAGCAGCGGCTATTACGATAGCGCTGGTGCTGGCGACACGGGCACCTTCACGGATGCCGCGACCACGACCAACGTCCAACTGCAAATGCGGTTCGGCGTGATCACGGCGCTGCCAACGGTGGGGCTGGTTGACCAATTCGCGACGCTGTCCACCACGGTTTCGGCCAATGCACTGGCGATCGGCACTTTGCAGGGGTCAGTCAATGGACAGTCTGGCGGCATCCAGACCCTACTGGGCCGGCCAAGCGGTGCCACGCTGGTCACTGGTACGGCGCTGGGCGGCGCCACCTATGTCTATGCCAACGCAGTCACGGCCGATGGCTTCCTGCAACAGATCGAACTGTTCAACCCGACCGGCACGGGCACTGTGCTATTGCGGCGGTTCAGCAAGAGCGGTTCGACATTTACCCAAGTGGGGACGGATCTTGTCGTGCCGGTGGTGGCCGGGCTGAACACGATCACTTACGCCACCTTCGGTTCCTGGCCGGTGGCGAATGGCGATTACATCGGCATCTGGCCGCGCGCTACCACGACTGGCAACGGCCTGGTCTCGTATCTGACCGCGACGGGCGACAGCGGGGGCTATTACAGCAGCGGTGGCGCCGGCAACGCGACTTCGTTCACGGCGACGGGGCCGATCACTACCGCGCAGTTCCAGCTGCGTTTGACGTTCAACACCATCCTGCCCACGGCCGGAAATACTGCCGACGTTGCCAGCCTGAAGACGCGCGTGACCGCACTAGAGGCGGGAGGTGGAACCGATTTTTCAGGTGTGGCGCCGACTGGCTTCATCCTGGTGTGGATGATCGGCCAGTCCAACGTTTCTGGTCGCGCAACAACTCTGAGCAGCAAGACGTTTCAGACCGGCCAAGCGTACAAATACGTGCGCGCGTCGAACACTTTGGCGACGCTTGCCGATCCCACCGGCAACGATGCGACGGCAGCGGCGGGGCGCGGTTCGATGGGGCCGGCGCTCGCCAAGCGGGTGCAGCAACTGTCCAACGGGAAAATCGGCTGCATCCTGATCAACTCGGCCGAAGGCGGCACGTCGATCGTCGGTACGGGTGCCTGGTCTGCGACGGGAGGATCATGGAGCCAGGCGGTCACCGATCTGTCCAATGCCTTGACCCTTGCTGCTGCGGCGCAGCTGCCGATCATCGGCTGCGAAGTCTATATCCAACAGGGCGAAACCGACGCTGACAATGGTGTGGCGGGCGCAACGTACAAGACGGCGTTTCTGGATCTGCAAAGCCGCGTGCAAGGCGTGATCGGCGCGCGCGTGCCGATGCTGATTACCAGGATCGGGACCAAGAACAGCGGCGACACGACGGGCGATGCCACGATCCGGCAAGCCCAGGATGAACTGGTGGAGAGCAACGCCGGGCTGTTCATGGTGCACACGGGCACGCGCTACTTCTATTCGCGCGGTCTGATGATGGACAGCGATCACTACGTAATCGCCGGATACGACGAAATCGGCGAGGCGGTGGGGAACGCGACGTTCAGCCTCGCGATCGGCCAGCGGCCGAAGGGCTACCATGGCTAAGCTTGGTCACGCCCCGCTCGGCCAACTCCGGCTTGCAGTCCTCGTCTGGCGCATTCCTGCATTCGCATGGTGCATGTCATGACCCAGCCCACCAATCAGGAGATCGTCCAGCGCATGAGCGGACTGGAAACCAGCGTCGACCAGCTGATCAAAGCGGTCGATGCGATGCGCGGCGAGCTCTCCGACGTGAAAGAGGGCGTCGAGGAAACCCGCGAGATCGTCAAGGCCTGGGAGGCAGTCAAAACCGGCGGGAAGTTCGTGAAGTGGGTCGGCGCGCTGGCCGCGGCAATCGCCGCCATCGTGGTCGCAATCAAGGGCGGCATCGCCCTGGCCATCAAGTGAGGGGCGTATGATCGACATCCGCACGACGCAAACCCGTCTCAAGGCTGCCGGCTACGATCCCGGCCCGGTCGATGGCGACTGGGGCGCCAAGACCTGCACGGCGCTGCTGGCGCACCAGGCGCAGCGCCAGCCCGACGATGCGCTGCGCGCGCTCGGCGTCGCCCTGGCGCCGGAACTGCTGGCGGCGGGCATCGTGGACACGCCGCAGCGCCTGGCCGAATTGCTGGGCCAGACCGGCAACGAAACCGGCGGCTACACGAAGTTCGCCGAAGACATGCGCTACTCGAGCGCCGGCATGATGCGCATCTGGAAGCAGCGCTTCCCGACTGTAGAGTCCACGCTGCCCTATTTGGGTAAACCCCGCGCGCTGGCGAACTACGTCTACGGCAGCCGGATGGGTAACCAGGCCAATGGCACCACGGACGATGACGGCTGGGACCATCGCGGGGGCGGCCTGATCCAGCACACCGGAGCCGCGGAATACAAGCTGCTGGCCGATCGGCTCGGTGTCACGTCGGCCCAGATCCACGGCGGCGATCCCGTGCCGATGGCGCGCGCGCTCTGCGATTACTGGGGCCGGGTGAAGGCCAACGGTTATTGCGACCGCGGCGATTTCGTCGGCCTGCGCCGGCGCGTCAATGGCGGCCTTGTGGGCCTTGAAGAGGTGGCCCGCCGGCGGGCGCGTAGCTTGGGAGTGATCGCATGACCTTTCCCATGATGCTGATCCTGCTGATCGGCGCTCATGCCTTTGCAGATTACCCCGGCCAGGGAGATTTTCTCTCCAAGGCCAAGAATCGCACTGCGCCAATTCCCGGCGTGCCTTGGTGGCAGGCACTGGGCGCACACGTTGCGATCCACGGCGCACTTGTCGCGCTGATCACGGGCATCTGGTGGCTAGCATTGGCCGAGGCGGCAATCCACTTCGCCACCGACGACGCCAAGTGCCGGGGGCGCATTTCGTTCAACACCGACCAGGCAATCCACTTGCTCTGCAAGCTGGCCTGGGCGCTGCTCGCATGGAGTCTGGCATGAACAACTTGATGATCGAACTGCGCTCGCTGTGGCGCCTGTGGTCCGTAAAGCTGGCTGCGCTCGGCGGCCTGATCGTCGCCTATCTGATGAGCGATCCCACCTTGCTGCCCCGCGTGGTCGCCTATGTGCCGGAAGGCTGGCGCCCGTTGGCATCGGTGGCCGTGGGCTTTGCTGCCTTTGCCCTGCCGACGATCGCGCGCCGGCTGCCGCAGCCGCCCAAGCCGGGAGATGGACAATGATCGGCGCCCTACTCGCCCCGCTGCTGGCCATGCTGCGCAACCACTGGCGATCAATGGTGCCCTGGGCCGCCGTGGCGATCTTGCTCGCGCTTGCCATCCATGAGCGCGCTGTGGCGGAAAAGCGCGCTGCCGAAATCGTCCTTTGGCGCAGCGCCGAGCACGACTGGCGCCGGGCCGCGACGATCATGCGCACCAGCTACGACACGCTGCACGGCGCGCTCGGCATGCAGAACGCGGCGGTGCAGCGGCTCAAGGACGAGGGCGACGCGCGCCGAGCCGCTGGCAAGGCTGCGCTCGATGCGACCGCGCCGCGCAACGCCGTGCGCGAGGGGCTGGCCCACGCGATCGAGACCGCGCCGCCGTCCGCCGCCGGATTCTGCCGAACGCCTGACGCCGTGATGGCTGCCAAAGGGGAACTATAATGCGCCGCCTGATCCTCGCCCCATTGGGCCTGACCACGTTAGCCTTGGCCGGCTGTGCCGCAAAACCAACGCCGCCGGTCATTGAGACGCGCGTCGAGCGCGTGAACGTGCCGGTAGCCGTTGCTTGTGTCGATCCCAAGGACGTGCCCGCCGCCCCGCCGCGCGTGGGCGATCAGCTGACCGGCGATGCGGCCCACGATATCGGCCCGATCGCGGTGTCGAACCTGCGGCTGCGCGCGGCATTCGACAAGGCGGTGGCGCTGTTGCAGGGGTGCGCAGCGCCGTAAGCCGCCAGCGGCCAAGTCTGCCTGACCGCTGGACGGACATTCACCTCACTTCGGGCACTTCACGAACTTGCCCTTGGCATCCTTGCAGGGCTTCTTCGGTGCTGGCTTGGCGGCCGGGCACTTCACGAACTTGCCTTTCGCATCTTTGCACGGCGCGGCCTGAGCGGCCATTGGCGTGGCAGCAACAGCCATCGCGGCGGCCAGGGCAATTACAATCCTGCGCATCAAGACTCTCCTCGTACGCCCCCCGGACCTGATTACCGCCAATTTGGCAGGATCGCGAGGGCGCAAGTGTCAAGGATGGTCAAGCCGGCCAGGCGATGGATCCGAGCCCGATCTAATCCGGACCGATCTGCACTGGCTGCCCTGGCCGGCATAAGGCATTCTACCTACATGCCCAGCACCCTCGCCCTGGCGACCATCGCCGCGCTCACGCCCTGCCCACACCCGATCGTCCATGACGGTGACACGATCCGCTGCGGCGCCGAGCGTGTCCGCCTGGTCAACATCGATGCGCCCGAGCTTGCCGGCAGCGAGCGCTGCAGCCGCGCTTCGCGTCGGCGCCTCGCCGGCAGCCGCAATCCCTCCTGGTGCGATTACATGCTGGGCGAGCGCTCGCGGGACGCACTTGCTGCACTAGTCGACGGCGGGACCACAACTATCGCGCCGGTCGGGCGGGATCGGTATGGGAGGATCTTGGCGCGCGTGACGGTCGACGGGCGGGACGCGGGTGCGTACCTGATCAGGCATGGATTGGCGCGGCCATGGCATTAGGCGCTCCACTTCGCCACCCTGAGGCTAAGTATTACGCTATAGAAATTGCATGCTCATGATTGCCCAAGTCAATTTCAGCAAGCACCTTCCTATGCTCACCCCTACCATGAATAATACTCCAACGCGTAAATGCCACCTCGAAATCATTCAATGAATTAGTCACCCCAATATTTATAAGTTTGCTAAACATTCTATTTTTTGCAACCAAGCTAATTATTCCATTTTTGATATAAATGCATCCAACGCAGCGATTTATGCTTGCAGATTTCGGATCAACTTCAATTCGAACATCGGAAATGATAAGTCCTTTCCACGCACGATTACCCTGGGTCGGCATAAACTCAAAATCGTGACGACTGAGGAAAACTGCGAATGCTTCGTCGTTCTCGTCAGGATCCTTCGCCTCACCAATAAGCATATAGGCACCTTCATCCTCAATGGGCATGAAGAATGTGCCAATTGGCGCCTGATCAACATAGCCAGCGAAGACTTGGTCAATCTGAAACATCATGGAAGCCTCCAATTTGTCTGCACAAAGTCGCCGGACGGATCCCGCCCGGCGACACATCGTGGTTTGTTAACGCGAGCGCCAGTGCGCCCGAACGAGCTCTTCGCGACCGAAACGGACGCGTAGGTACGACCGGATGCGAACCATTCGCACCTCCTATCAACTGGGGTTGAGTCCGGAGGGCAATCGTGCGACGCTCTACTTGCGAAGGGAGAGATCGCGACGGCTAGCCGTCCGGACTTTTCAGGAAGGGGTCGCTCCAGACGGGGCGGCCCTTTTTCTATTCCGGCAATTCCCCGGATCCTCCTAGCGCTCGATATCTGCTCCTTGGATTTCTGCGGCTTCGGGATTCCCGCTCAGACTTTTATTCCTGATTGCGATGCCCGTAACTCATAGTGCGTGGACACGGTGCAACGAGCAAGTGGGCGATGCCCATAAGGTCGCTGCATTTCGTCGCACACACGATTCGCTTCGTCGCTAGCTGCAGCTGCTGCAGTGCAGCGAACCGTAGGTTATCCACGACTTCAAGTAAAAATTAGGATTTGTGAAATATTTTCCGCGGGGCCAGAGTTGTTGTGGACAATAAAATGTCTACAAGCTTCTGCCCGTCATCCACAGGCCACGTTTCGCGAATTTGCGGTCGATCAAGGATCCAATCTGCGCCTGATTCGAATCAAGCGCCAGTCGCTGTCACACGAATTCGCTTTCTAGGCCGCCGTCCTTCCAGAGCACCCGCGTCGCATCCACGACCACATCCGCCGCCGGCCACGGCCGATCGAACCGCGCCAAGCCATCGGCCGGCCCGGTCAGCCATGCGGGCCAATCCTCGCGCGCCAGAATCACCGGCGATCGGTCGTGGATAGAGGCAAGCTCCGGCGCGTTGTCGGTCATCACGCCGGTATAGACCGGCCCCCACTCGTCGCTGTCGCGCCATAGGCCGGCCCAAGCGAAAACCGGCATCGACTTGATCGACAGCCAAGTGGCGGTCATCTCGCCCGACGGTCCCACGGCCTCGGCATAGGACGTGGCCGGGATCAAGCAGCGGTGCTCAGGCCCGGTCCAGCGCCGCCAGAAGCCGCCCAGCTTGTCCATGCGTGCATTGTTGACCGGCTTGGGCTTGAGCGGCTGACCTTTGCGCCCGGTCAGCACGACGGGAAAGCCCCACGTCATCTGGTCGAGCACCAGCGCGCCATCGACCTGACGCACAACCCAGCCAGGATCCTTAGGGTGCACGATCGCAGGCCCGTCGTTGATCTCGCGCCACATCTTGGCACCAAAATGCTGGCGGATGGTTTCGCGCTCGCCTGGCCGATACCTGTTGCACATAAGCCAAGGCTGCGCGCGGCCGGTGGCAGGGTCAAGCATCTCATCGTGCCAGCGGCGCTCGCGAAGCCATTGTGCGGGGCCGAACGCTCGGGGCAACCCCAACTCCCGATGGCAATATTCCAACAAGCTGTGCGCTTGGCTACCCTTGCAATACCAGTCTGCGCCAGGGTTCCCGTGATCCTTGATCGGACCTCCCACTGCATCCAGAAACTCGCGCACATGCCACCGCTGCAGCAGTCCACGTGCTACGAGCCAGTGCAGAGCGATGCGGAGGCCTGGAGTGATCTCGACGATCTGCTCCTGCGCCTCAGCCGCCGCCTCGCTCACGGCCTCGAGCGCGAGGCGTGTTAGTCGGTCCTGGTCGGGCGGGGCGATTCGCATGCCGAAAACGAGAACAGGAAGAGAACAAACGCGTCAAGCTGGCCGCGACGGGACGAGCAGGCTGGGCAGCACGATCAGTGATCACCAGGCCGTGTCTCTCCGGCAATCAGGGCACATGTCGCGCATAGTGCAGCCGGGCGCTTGGTAGGGGCAGTGCCAGGCGAACAGGCGGCGGAGTAGGGAGGAAAGCCTTGCGTGAGTTTTGCGTGAGAATCGCGCAAAAAACGCCGATGTTCCAGGAACGTTCTTAGATCGCGATGAGAACAAATGGCGGTTTTCCGCCATTTCCACACCCAAGCGTTGCGTTGACATCGTAGGGGTCGCAAGTTCAATCCTTGCTACGCCCACCATCGGCAAAACCCCGCTTCGGCGGGGTTTTTTGTTGTTGGTGAAGGGGCGGCCGGGGCCGCCCCTTCCGCCCATGATCAATCCACCGCGATGAAATGATCGGCGAGCTTGGCCGCGGTGAACCCGTGGCTATAGCTTTGCGGATCAAGCGGCAGCATCGTGGCGTTCCACCGGTTCCAGTCCTGCGTCAACGCAGCGAACACATCGGGATGCAGCGCCTTGAGATTGCCGCGCTCCAGCGGGTCGGCTTCCACGTCGAACAGGAAGCTGTTGTCCCCGATCTTCAGGTATTTCCACTTACCCCGGCGCGCGGCCTGCTGGTCGTGCAACTTGTAGCGCCAGTAGAGCGTGCGCTCGGGCAGCGTGCCGCCGGCGATCGCGGCGCGGATGTCGATGCCATCGGGGGCGAACGCCGGATCGGGCGCGCCGCCCGCCGCCGCCACGAAGGTGGGCAGCCAGTCCATCGAGATGATCTGCGCCTCGCTGGTGGTGCCGGGCTTGGCCAGGCCCGGCCAGCGTACGATGGCCGGGATGCGCAAGCCGCCTTCGAGCAGTTCGGTCTTCTTGCCGGTGAACGGCCAGGTATCGGCAAAGCGTTCGCCGCCATTGTCGCTGGTGAACACCACCACGGTGTTGTCTGCCTGGCCGGATTCGGCCAGCGCCTTGAGAATGCGGCCAACCTGCAGGTCAAGCCGCTGTACCATCGCGGCATAGGTCTTCTGGCCGCCGCCATCGAAATGCATCAACGCTTCGGGGTCTTTCGACTGTGCCAGGCGCTTGGATTCGCTGTCGTCATCGGGCGCTTCCCACGGCCAGTGCGGCGCGGTGAAATGCAGGCTGAGCAGCCAGGGCTTGGCAATCCCGGCGTTGCGCTTGACCGCCGCCACGGCATGGTCCCCGATCAGGTCGGTCAGGTATCCGGCCTGTTGCACCGGGGTGGCCCCGTCCCACAGATCCGGCTTTCCGCCCGAATTGGCATGGGTGTAATAGTCCACCGCGCCGCTGCGGATGCCCCAGAATTCGTCATAGCCGCTTTTGAGCGGATCGTAATCGGGCAGGCTGCCCAGATGCCATTTGCCGATCAGGCCGGTGGCATAGCCGGCCTTGCGCAGCAGCGAGGGCAAAGTGGGCTGGCTGGGCGGCAGGCCCACCGCGCGCTGGGCGAGCGGTTCTTCCAGGCCCACCGGCAAGCGATACTGATAGCGCCCGGTGATCAGCGCCACGCGCGTGGCCGTGCACACCGCGCTGTTGGCATAGGCCTGGGTAAAGCGCACGCCCTGCGCTGCCAGCGCATCGATGGCGGGCGTGGCATAGTCGCGCCGGCCATAGCAAGAAACATCGGCATACCCCATGTCATCGGCCATGATATACAGGAAATTCAGCTTCTTGCCCGCTGATGCTCCCGCGGGCGCGGCCAGCGTGGGCGATGCCAGGGCCGCGCCCCCGGCGGCAAGACCGGCCAGGGCAGCGCGGCGGGACAAGCGGGAGGATGACATGGCAAGGCTCCTTGATCGGCAATGGCGAGCGCCAATGCGAGGCTTGGGAAATGGTGGCGGAGAGTTCGGCCGGGCGTGCAACATTGTCTACAAAATTAATTGAGCGCTGCGCATAGCCCGGCTTGGGCGGGTTTCCTCGGCAATTGCGCCACATGCGAGCCAACTGCGCTTGATGTTGCCACGCCAGGCGGGCCACCTGCCCGGGATGAATGATGCCCCCACCGATGCGACACTGGCTTGCCAGCGCCTGTACTGGTCTGCCCTGCAAGACCGGTGGGACCGCCGCACGCGCCAGGCCGCCACCTGGCTGGCGGGTGAACCGGGCGTGGTGGACATCGGCTGCGGACTGATGCCGCTGCGCGATCATCTGCCTGCCGCCACCCGCTATGTGCCGGTGGATATCGTCGATCGCGGCCCGGGCACGGTGCTGACCGATCTCAACGCCGATCCCCTGCCCCCCTTTGCCGAACGCGCCGCCGCCATGTTGGGCGTGGTGGAGTACGTGACCGATCTGCCGCGCCTGTTTGCGCAACTGCGGCAATTCGATCGGGTCGTGCTGTCGTACAACCACGCCTCGGTCCAGGACGTGCTGTGGGCGCTGCACCTGCGTCGCAAGGAAGTGATCTGGTTGCACCGCCACGGCCCCTTGCGCTTTGCCCGCCTGCTCGAAGACGCCGGCTGGCACATCGTGCGGCGCCACAGGGTCCGCGTGGGCGAGGCAATCTATGACCTGCGGGCCGCGCCGTGAAAACCGCAACCCCCGCCAAGAATCACCGGCCCCGTGCTTGCGCCGCGTTCCGCACCTGCTAAGGGGGCGGTAAGTTCAACTCCCCAGGCAAGGCAACAGGACGGCTATGGCGAAGATCAAGGTGAAGAACCCGATCGTCGAGATCGACGGCGACGAGATGACCCGCATCATCTGGGAATGGATCCGCGAACGCCTGATCCTTCCCTACCTCGACCTGGACCTCAAGTATTTCGACCTTTCGGTCGAAAAGCGCGACGAGACCGGCGACCAGATCACCATCGATTCGGCCAACGCCATCAAGCAGTACGGCGTGGGCGTGAAGTGCGCCACGATCACCCCGGACGAAGCCCGCGTGGAAGAATTCGGCCTCAAGAAGATGTGGAAGTCGCCCAACGGCACGATCCGCAACATCCTGGGCGGCGTGGTGTTCCGCGAACCCATCGTGATCCAGAACGTGCCCCGCCTGGTTCCGGGCTGGACCGACCCGATCGTGGTCGGCCGCCATGCCTTTGGCGACCAGTACAAGGCGACCGACACGCTGATCCCCGGCCCCGGCAAGCTGCGTCTGGTGTTCGACGGCGTGAACGGCGAATCGATCGATCTCGACGTGTTCGATTTCCCGTCGGCCGGCGTCGCGATGGCGATGTACAACCTCGACGATTCGATCCGCGATTTCGCCCGTGCCAGCTTCAACTATGGCTTGAACCTGGGCTGGCCGGTCTACCTGTCGACCAAGAACACCATCCTCAAGGCTTATGACGGCCGCTTCAAGGACCTGTTCCAGGAAGTGTTCGACAGCGAAGGCTTCAAGGAAAAGTTCGCCGCCGCCGGCATCGAATACCAGCACCGCCTGATCGACGACATGGTCGCCTCGGCGCTCAAGTGGTCGGGCAAGTTCGTCTGGGCGTGCAAGAACTATGACGGTGACGTGCAGTCCGACACCGTGGCCCAGGGCTTCGGCTCGCTCGGCCTGATGACCTCGGTGCTGATGACGCCCGACGGCAAGACCGTGGAAGCCGAAGCGGCGCACGGCACCGTGACGCGCCACTATCGCCAGCACCAGCAGGGCAAGGCGACCAGCACCAACCCGATCGCATCGATCTTCGCCTGGACGCGCGGCCTGATGTATCGCGGCAAGTTCGACGAAACCCCCGAAGTGGTGCGTTTTGCCGAAACGCTGGAGCGCGTTTGCATCCATACCGTGGAAAGCGGCAAGATGACCAAGGACCTCGCGATCCTCATCGGCCCGGACCAGCCGTGGATGACCACGGAAAAGTTCTTCGAGGCGATCGTCGAGAACCTGGAAAAGGAAATGGCCAGCTGGGCCTGAACCCGCGCCATTTCGCATGAAAAAGAAAGGCTCCGGCTCTCGCCGGGGCCTTTTCTTTTGGGGTGGGAACCGGCTAGCACGAACAGATGCGGTTTCGGGTGACGGAGCTGCGCACAAGGGGGTAGCATGCGGGAATTGGCGGCATTGGCGGGGATCGGGCTGGCCCTGGTGGCAGCGCTCGGCGCGCTTGTGGTGCTGCTGATCATCCGCCGCCGCAAGGCTGCTGCCCTGGCAGAGCCCGAACTGGCCGAGGATGCCCCTGCCCCGATCGTGCGCCGCCGTAGCTTTGGCCCCGGCAGCGCCGTTGCGCAAAGTCAGTCTCCCGCAGCCGATGCGGCACCCGACCTGCCCGCGTTCGTGACCGCCGCCCAGGCCGCCGCCGCGCATGAAGCGGCCACTGCGCCGCCCGCCGCCGAGACCGCCGCGCCTGCACGGTTGCCCGCCACGATTGCCGGCGCGCTGCGCCAAGCGGTGGTGTTTCGCCAGGCCTTTCCCCCCGCGCCCGCCGGCGCACGCAGCTTTTATGGCGGCGTTCCCTTCACCCCCGCCCCGCTCGATTGGCCGCGCTCGCCCCGAACTGGCCTGCCCCTGCATTTCCTGTTGCAGGTGGATTGCGCCGCCGTGGCGCCTCGTGCCCGGCTGGGCGTGCTGCCCGGCAGCGGGGCGCTGTTGTTCTTTGCCGATCTGGCCGCCGCACCAGGCACCGGTCACCCGGCGCACGGGCGCGTGATCTGGCTGGACGAAGCAGACGACGCAACCTGGACCGAGGCCGACCCGCCGGGCGACCTGCCCCCGGCCTATGGCGATACCACGGCGCAAGCCTGGCCCTGGGCGCTCGATGCTGCCGATGCGCCACAGGTTTTGCCGCGCTGGCCCTTTGCCCCGGCGGTGATCGAACTCACCGCCGCCGCCCACGATCCTGCCGCCCCGCCGCTGACCTGGCCCGAAGGCAGCACAACGGCCGATGCCCTGCTGGCCGCGCAGGGCTCGCCCGTTGCGGTCTTTGCGCTGTCCCCCAACGATTTCAACGTGGGGGACGATGGGCTGATGGACCGCCCGTGGCCCGGCTTTCCACACGATTGGCTGGCGATCCAGACGCTGGTGGCCATGCTGTCTCGCGAAGCGGGACGCACGATGCCAGCCGCCGCACGCACGCTGTGGCCCCAGGCGGGCGAAGACGAACGCCGCGCCCTGCTGGCCCGGATCGCAAGCGAATGCGGCGAATGGCACGCGCTTGCCCGCACGAAACCCGCCTTTGCCGACGTGACCGAGCCGGTGCGCCAGGCGTTCTGGGAATGGTTTTCCGGGTATGCCCCGCTCGCCCGGCTCGTTGCGCCGCGCGGGTGCGTGACGGCGGTGGAAACCACGCTGCATGCCTTGCCCGGCAGCACGGCTCCGTTCCCGGACGAACTGGTGGCAAGGCTGGCCTATCGCCACGCCCTGGCCGTGCGCACCGCCGCACGGGTGCACGCCCGCGTACCCGATCGCCTGCTGGCCGCGCCGTCGGAAACCGAGAGCGACCAGTCCGACCGCACCGGCCGCGAGTTGCTGCTTCTGGAACTGTCCGCCGATGAAGCCTTGGGTCATCACCTGGGAGACCACGTGCTGCAATTCTGGATAGCCCCGGACGATCTTGCCGAGCGCCGGTTCGAGACCGCCGAAATGATCGCACCGGCTGTCTAGGTCGTGAACTCATAAATGGCGCCCCCGAGGTTTGAGGCCAAAGGCCCCGTCGCGAGGAGAAAGCGCGCAGGAATA
This sequence comes from Novosphingobium rhizosphaerae, assembly GCF_050920675.1. Classification (NCBI taxonomy): domain Bacteria; kingdom Pseudomonadati; phylum Pseudomonadota; class Alphaproteobacteria; order Sphingomonadales; family Sphingomonadaceae; genus Novosphingobium; species Novosphingobium rhizosphaerae. The sequence goes on along the minus strand of NZ_CP137861.1, from coordinate 2,121,204 downwards.
TCTTACATATTTCAAGTGCTTTCGACGCTGCGAAGGGGCCTTTGGGTCAAATCCCGAAGGGACGCCAAAATGGCTTCCATCTCAGCCCAAAGTGCCCTTGCAAAGGCTACCAGCCTTCACGGCGGGCACTTTGGCCCGATATGTTCGCCATTTTGGCGCCTCGGGGGCGCCATTTATGAGTTCACGACCTAGGCCGAGAAAATTTCACCGCCTTGATCCGGATCGGCGGCATTCTTTTGCCCCAGTCACACAATCTTACGTGAGCCGGGGGTGGCCAAGCGCGACCATAACCCCTAGCCTGGGCCGATGGCAGGCCAGTTCGCATCCACGTCCGCCCTGTCCGATGCCCTGGTGATCCTGGGCGCGGCGGGTATCGTCATTCCCGCCTTTGCGCGGTTCCGCATTACGCCGATCATCGGCTTCATTCTCGTCGGGCTGCTCGTGGGCCCCTATGGCCTGGGTTCGCTGGCGCAGGCCGTGCCCTGGCTCCATTACGTCACGATATCCAATCCCCACGCGATAGAGCCCTTTGCCGAATTCGGCATTATCCTGCTGCTGTTCGAGATCGGGCTGGAACTCTCGTTCAATCGCCTCTGGTCGATGCGCCGGCTGGTGTTGGGCCTGGGCGCGATGGAACTGGTCGGTTCGGCGCTGCTGGTCGGGCTGGGGCTGATGCTGCTGGGCCAGCCAGTGGCCGGTGCACTGGGCCTGGGCCTGGCGCTCGCCCTCTCGTCCACCGCGCTGGTGCTGCCAATTTCCGGCACGCAGGGCCCGGTGGGCCGCGCCGCGCTTTCCATGCTGCTGTTCGAAGACATCGCGCTGGTGCCGATCATCTTCCTGCTGGGCGCCATGGCCCCGGTGGCAGCGGCCAACGCGCCAAGCATGGTCGAAACGCTGTGGAAGGGCGGCGCGGTCATCATTGCGCTGCTGGTGTTCGGCCGCTTTGGCCTGCCGCCGCTGTTCGCCCAGGCGGCGAAGACCAAGAGCCCGGAACTGTTCCTGGCCGCCAGCCTGCTGGTGGTGATCGTTGCCTCGCTCGCCACCGGGGCGGCCGGCCTGTCGCCGATCATGGGCGCCCTTCTCGCCGGGCTGCTGATCGCCGAAACCGAATACCATGGCGAGGTGGAAGCAATCACCAAGCCGTTCAAGGGCCTGGCCCTGGGCGTGTTCCTGATCACGGTGGGCATGGGGATCGACTTGCGCGTGCTGGTGGCCAATTTCTGGCCGCTGGCGCTCGGCGTGGCCGGCGTGGTGGTGGCCAAGGCGCTCGTTACCGGGCTGCTGCTGCTGTTCTGGGGCAAGGAGCGTTCCACCGCGCTGGAAACCGGCATCCTGATGTCCAGCCCTTCGGAAACCACGCTGATCGTGCTGGGCACGGCGGCCCAGGCCCAGTTGATCCAGCCGGCCACCGCGCAATTCTGGCAAATCGTCACCGCCATCGGCCTCACCATCACGCCGCTTTTGGCCAAAGTGGGCCAGGTTGGCGCGGGCCGCGTGCGCAACCGCGTGCGCCCGGACGAGGTTGCCGTGGACGAACCCGAGGGCAATCGCACCGTGATCCTGGGCTTTGGCCGCGTCGGCCGGCTGATCGGCGAAATGCTGACCGAACATGGCCGCCCATACCTCGCGCTCGATGCCGAACCGGCGGTGGTGCGCGCCGCGCGGTCGGCCGGGCTGCCGGTGCTGTTCGGAAATATCGACAGCGCATCCGTGATCGAACGACTGAACCTGGCCGAGGCCAGCGCAGTGATCGTGACGATGGACGAACCGGTGCTGGCCCTGCGCATCGTGCGCAAGCTGCGCAGCCTGGCGCCGGATGTACCGATCATCGTGCGTGCGCGCGATGCCGGCCATGCCGCCCAGCTCTATCGCGCCGGGGCCAGCCATGCCGTGCCCGAAACGCTGGAAAGTTCGCTCCAACTTTCGGAAGCGGTACTGGTAGATCTGGGCGTGCCGATGGGCCCGGTGATCGCCTCGATCCATGAAAAGCGCGACCAGTTTCGCCAACAGATCATGGCCGAAGGCGAACTGGCCACTCCACCCCGCCTCAAGGCCAGCCGGCTGCGCGATCGCCCCGCCTGATCGGCTTGGCTGCGCGCGCGCGCAGCGGGCGGCAACGCCGATCGGCGCGCCACCCCGCCAATCTGCCCGCGATCAGAAGCGATAACGCAGGCCCACGGTGCCGGAAATGCCATTGAGTTGCGGCGCGAACTGCGTGGCGACGCCATCGCTTTGGCCGTCGAACGTCAGGCTGCTGACACGGGTGTAGCGCGCGCCGACTTCGACCGTCGCCTTGCGCGACACCTTGATGCCCAGGCCCGCATCGGCATGCCACAGGAAGCCCCAGTCCTTGCCGGAATAGCTGCTGCCCGCGCCGGTCACGGCATCCACGCGCGAAAGATCGGCATCGACCCGCGCTACACCCACGCCACCGCCGACATAGGGCACGAAAACGCGGCCGAGCGGAATATCGACATAGCCGTTCACGCTCATCGTGAACATCTTGGCGCGGCCATCGGCCAGGAACCCGCCGGCCTCGGCGCGATCGCGGTTGAGCTTGAGATCGGTGTAGCCGATGGTCTGTTCCAGGCGGAACATGCCGAAATCATAACCACCGCCGATTTCGCCGGTCACGCCGGTGCGATACTTGGTGTTGTCGTCGATCGTGACATTGGGCAGGCCATTGCGATCGAGCTTCTGATCGGGCTGGATCACGCCGCCGGCGCGCGCCACGGCATAGATCCCCTTTTCGGCGTCTTGCGCGTGGGCCTTGGTGGCCCAAGGCGCGGAAACCATGGCCAGGGCAGCAAGATGGTGAGGACGGAACATATGCGCTTCCTTGTGCATCGCCGGCAGGGGGCGCCGGCTCCGCCACGGCAGTTAGCCCGGCGCGATCAAGGGCCGATGGGCAAGCGATCAAGAAACGATCGAGGCGCTCTCGACCATTTCTCAACACTGCCGTGCCATGGATCGGGTGAAGAGGCACACCGATGACCGACCGCATCCTGATCGTGGAAGACGAGCGCGAGATTGCAGAAATCCTCACGCTGTACGTGGAAAATGCCGGATTCGCCGTGGCCCGCGCCACCAGCTACCAAGAGGCGGTGCGCCAGCATGCGCAATTTGCCCCCGATCTCGTCCTGCTCGACATCGGCTTGCCCGGCGGCGACGGGCTCGACGTGCTCAGTTCGGTCCGCCGCCGGGTGGATACGCCGGTGATCATGGTCACGGCGGTGGACGATGAAGTCACCAAGCTGTCGTCCTTGCGGATCGGCGCGGACGACTACGTGGTCAAGCCGTTCAACCCGTCCGAAGTGGTGGAGCGCATCCGCGCCGTGCTGCGCCGCACGCGGGGCGGCCGCTTGCGCCGCCTATTTGCGGCAGGCCCGGTGGAAATCGACCTGGATGCCCGCACCGCCAGTTGCGGCCCGGCCGAGAACCGCCAACGCCTGCCGCTTACGCCCAGCGAATTCGGCATCCTGGCCCATCTGGCCGCGCATCCGCGCCGGGCCTTCTCGCGCGCGGAACTGCTGGAGGCGATTTCGCCCGACAGCGACGCCTATGACCGGGTGGTGGACAGCCACGTTTCCAACTTGCGCCAGAAGCTGATGATGGCCGGTTGCCCCGACATCATCGAGCCCGTGCGCGGCATCGGATATCGGCTGTGGGCCGAGCGTTGAACAGCATCGTCGCGCGGTTGATCGCGCTGGCCGGGGTGATGATCGCCATCACCATGGCGGTGGGGCTGATCGCCTATTACGGCGCAGCTTACTTTCATCTGCAGGTGATGATGAAGCACATGCCGCCCGAAGCGCGGCAGGAACTGGCCGGCCTGATCGCCCATGGCCAGCAGGCCAGCCCACGCTATTTCGCGCTGTTCGAACGCTATGGCAGCGGCGCACTCGATATCAGCGATGCCGGCTTCATCCTGGCCATCGGCATCACGTCGATCGTGGCCGGCGGCACGGTTGCGGTTCTCCTGGCACGGCGGATCAGCCAACCGATCATCGCCGTGGCCGAGGCGGCCGCAGCCGTGGCAGCCGGCGATCGCTCGGTTCGGGTCGCCAAGGGGCGGGTTTCGGGCGAAGTGGGCACCTTGATCGACAGCTTCAACCGCATGGCTTCCGACATCGAGGCCTATGAGCGCGAGCGCACGGTGTTCACCGCCGGCGTCACGCACGAGTTGCGCACGCCGCTGACCATCCTCAAGGGACGGCTGCATGGCATTGCCGATGGCATGGTGCCCGCTTCCGCGGCAGAAGCCGATCGGTTGCTGCGCCAAGTGGAGCACCTGGGACGGATCGTGGAGGACTTGAAAACCCTGGCCCATGCCGATGCCGGCGAACTGGCGCTGGATCGGCGCAACCTGATGGTGGACGACGTGCTGCGCGTGTGCGTGACCGACCTGCGCGGCAGCGCCGTGGCCGCCGAGGTGGAATTTGCCGAACACTATGCCGGGGGCAAAGTGCATGGCGATGCCGTGCGGCTCAGCCAGATTTTCCTCAACCTGCTGACCAATGCCATCAAGCATGCGCCGGTGGGCAGCCGTATCCAGGTGAGCAGCCGCACCGACGGGCACCGGGCCATCATCGAAGTGATCGATGCAGGGGGCGGGTTTGCCCCGCAGGATGCCCAGCGCCTGTTCATGCCGTTCTGGCGATCGCGCGCCGACAAGGTGGCGGGCCGGCCGGGCAGCGGGCTCGGCCTCGCCCTCGCAGAAAAACTGGCGGAGGCGCACGGCGGGCGCATTGTGGCGAGCAACCGTCAGGATCGATCTGGCGCGATCTTTCGGGTGGAACTGCCATTGGCCCAGGCCTGACCAGCAAAAAGGGCCGGCGCGCGCGCACCGGCCCTTTTTAATCCTGCCTTGCCTTGCCGATCAGCGGGCCAGCACGGCCTTGGCTGCGGCCAGGGCATCGGCCGCCTTGCTGCCATCGGGGCCGCCGCCCTGGGCCATGTCGGGACGGCCACCGCCGCCCTTGCCGCCCAGCGCTTCCACGCCCGCGCGCACCAGATCGACGGCGCTGACTTTGCCAGCGAGGTCTTCGGTCACCGCGGCTGCGATGGCGGCGCGGCCTTCGTTGACGGCCACGATCACCGCGACACCCGAGCCCAGGCGCTGCTTGGCCTGGTCGAGAAGGCCGCGCAGTTCCTTGGGATCAAGGCCTTCCAGCACCTGCCCGGAAAACTTCGTGCCGGCCACGTCTTCGTCGGCCGTCTCGGCCTTGGCGCCGCCGCCGCCCAGGGCCAGGGCCTTCTTGGCTTCGGCCAGTTCGCGTTCCAGCTTGCGGCGTTCGTCGATGAGGGCGGCCACGCGGGCTTCCACTTCATCGGGCGTGGTGCGCAGCAGGCTGGCGGTGTGCTTGAGCGCGTCTTCGCGGCCGATCAGCCACTGCCGCGCGCCTTCGCCGGTGAGCGCCTCGATCCGGCGCACGCCCGAGGATACCGCGCTTTCGCCCACGATGCGGAACACGCCGATGTCCCCCAGCGCACGCACGTGTGTGCCGCCGCACAGTTCCACCGAATAGACTTTGTCGGTGGTGTGGCGGCCCATCGAGAGCACACGCACTTCATCGCCATACTTTTCGCCGAACAGCGCCATGGCGCCGGCCGCGATGGCATCGTCGGGCGTCATCAGGCGCGTCGTCACCGGCTCGTTGGCGCGAATTTCCGCGTTCACTTCGGCCTCGATCGCGGTGATGTCGTCGGCGGTCAGCGCGGTGGGATGCGAAAAGTCGAAGCGCAGGCGATCGGGCGCGACGAGCGAGCCCTTCTGCGTGACATGCCCGCCCAGGCGGTTGCGCAGCGCCTGGTGCAGCAGGTGCGTGGCCGAATGGTTGGCACGCGTGGCATCGCGGCGCGCGACATCGACGACCAGTTGCACGGCATCACCCACCTTGATCGTGCCCGCATCCACCACGGCCTGGTGCGCATGGAGGCGGCCAAGCGGCTTGGCGGTGTCGGTCACGGTGATCTTGAGGCCATCAGCGCCGGCAATCGTGCCGGTATCGCCCATCTGGCCACCGCTTTCGCCATAGAACGGCGTCTGGTTGGTCAGCACGGTCACGCTGTCGCCTGCCTGGGCCACCTGCACTTCCGCGCCGTCCTTGACCAGCGCAACCACCACGCCTTCGCCGCTGGTGGCGGTGTAGCCGGTGAATTCCGTCGCGCCTTCGCGCTCGGCAATGTCGAACCACACTTCGCTCGATGCAGCGTCGCCCGACCCCTTCCACGCGGCGCGGGCGGCAGCTTTCTGCTGCGCCATGGCGGCATCGAAACCGGCGCGGTCCACGCTCACGCCACGGGCGCGCAGGGCGTCTTCGGTGAGGTCATAGGGGAAGCCGAACGTGTCGTAGAGGCGGAACGCGGTTTCGCCCGGCAGCTTGTCACCCTCGCCCAGCCCGGCCGAGGCTTCGTCGAGCAGGCGCAAGCCGTTGGACAGGGTCTGGCGGAAACGGGTTTCCTCGCGCTGCAGCACTTCCTCGATCAGCGGCTGCGCGCGGCCGAGTTCGGGATAGGCCTGGCCCATTTCCGTAACCAGCGAGCCCACCAGGCGGTGCATCAGCGGATCCTTGGCGCCCAGCAGATGGGCGTGGCGCATGGCGCGGCGCATGATCCGGCGCAGCACATAGCCGCGCCCTTCGTTCGAGGGCAGCACGCCATCGGCCAGCAGGAAGCTGGACGAGCGCAGATGATCGGCGATCACGCGGTGGCTGGCAGTGTGCTCGCCGCTGGCCTTGACGCCGGTCAGGCTTTCCGAAGCGGCGATCAGCGCGCGGAACGTATCGGTGTCATAGTTGTCGTGCTCACCCTGGAGCACGGCAGCGATGCGTTCCAGGCCCATGCCGGTGTCGATCGAGGGCTTGGGCAGATTGCCGACGATTTCGCCGGCCGCCTGCTCGAACTGCATGAACACCAGGTTCCAGATCTCGATGAAGCGATCGCCGTCCTCGTCCGGGCTGCCGGGAGGGCCACCGGGAATATGCGCGCCGTGATCGTAGAAGATTTCCGAGCACGGGCCGCATGGGCCATCGTCGCCCATGGCCCAGAAATTGTCCTTGGTGGCGATGCGGATGATCTTGTCATCGCTCAAGCCGGCAATCTTGCGCCACAGCGCGGCAGCGTCTTCGTCGGTGTGATAGACCGTCACCAGCAGCTTTTCAGCCGGGATGCCCCACACCTTGGTCAGCAGGGTCCAGGCGTTGGTGATCGCCTGTTCCTTGAAGTAATCGCCGAACGAGAAATTGCCCAGCATTTCGAAGAACGTGTGGTGCCGCGCGGTATAGCCCACGTTGTCCAGATCGTTGTGCTTGCCCCCGGCGCGCACGCACTTCTGCGAAGATGTGGCGCGGGGAATGGCGCGCGTTTCCAGGCCCGTGAAGACGTTCTTGAACGGGACCATGCCCGCATTGGTGAACATCAGCGTCGGGTCGTTATACGGAACGAGCGGCGCGGACGGCACCACTTCGTGGCCTTGGGAGCCGAAGTATTCCAGGAAGGACCGGCGGATTTCGTTCGTCGAAGTCATGACCCGCCGATTAGGCGAGGCGCGGCTGCGGAACAAGCGGGATTCATCGCTAACCGTGATCGCTTTACGCTTTCGTGGCGGTAACGATCCAGGCGGCAGCGGCGAAGGATACTTCGTCGTTCCGATGATGCGCGGCAATCACCTGGCGCAGCCGGTGTTCGATACCGGCGCGATCGGCCTCTGCCGCCTGGCGCAGGGCAGAGGCCGCCGGGCCGATGCGCCGGAACAGGGCCAGCGCCTGTGCTTCTGCATCGGCGCCTTCCCCGGCACGATAGCGGAAATCGTGGGGCGTGAATGCCAGGTCGGTCCATCCGGCCAGCATCGTGCGGACATGATCGGGATCGGCAAAGGCAAATGGGCCAGGAGCGCGGGGATCGGGCAGGCTGGCCGGCGGCGGCGCAAGGCCGGCCATCGTGCTGGCCCAGGCATTGTGTGCCGGCGCACGGAAGCAGGAAAAGACCAGCCGCGCACCCGGCGCGGCGGAAGCGGCCAACTGGCGAAACGCGGCCGGCGGATCGGCAAAGAACATCACCCCGTGGCGCGAGACCAGCAGATCGGGCACGAACGCGGGATCGGACCAGGCCCCGGCATCGGCCAGATCGAACCGGGCATTGGCGCAGCCCTGCCCGCGTTGCCGGGCTGCCTCGACCAGATCAGCCGAGACATCGATGCCGCGCACCTGCGCGGCCGGGCGCGCCTGCGCCACGGCGAGCGAGAGTTCCCCCGCGCCGCAGCCGATATCCAGGATGCGGGCACCCGGTTGCGCGGCGATGGCGGCCAGAAGCACCGGCGTCAGCGCGCAGAACGAGCGATCGGTACGCTGCCACTCTTCGGCCCAGGCACGGCCGACGCCACCCTGCCAATCGCTTGTCCCGGTCATCGTTGCCTGTCTTCCTGCGGTTGGCCCCATGCCAGGCGGAGCGGACCGCCAGCGTCCCCTTCATCGGCCCTGGCCGCGTTTTCGGCAAGGGCAGCGGCCACGGCCTGCCGCTGGCGCGCGGTGCCGCCGCGCACGCTGAGCGCAAGGCCCCGGCGCTGAGCGGCCCAGGCGGCAGCATCCAGCGCGGCGGGATCGATCACGCCGTCAACCGGGACGATGGCTGGCAACGGTGCATCCGCTGGGGGCACGAGGTGCGCCGTCCAGCCCGGTTCGGGCGCGGTCGCGCGCTGTTCCAGCATGCGGTAGCCGGCCATGCTCAGCCCCGGAAGCGGCGCGGCGGCGACGGTCAGCGTGCGGGTGGCGCGATCGACGCTCACCACATCGGGCGCCGCCCCGGCCACTTGCGCCAGGCGCGCCACGGCCGCGTTCAATCCGTCGCCATAGGCCCCATCGCCATCGGCGGCGTGGGCGATCTGCGCCGCTTCGGCCGCGCCCACTTCCTGCGCCGTGCGCAATTGATCGACATGGATATCGACCGGCTGCACCAGCCGCGCCCGCAAGTCATCGGCAAGATGGCCATCGGCCGTCGGATCGACCGTGGGGGTGAGGATCATGGCACGCACGCGGATTGGCCGGGCGCTGTAATCGATGTCCAACTGGCCAAGGCGGGCGCTGTCGGGAAAGCGTTCGCGAATGGTGTCGCGCACCTGGCGCTGGACCAGCGATTCGAACGCGATCTGCCGCAAGCCCGCACCGAGCGGCACGGACAGCAGGCCAAGGGCGGCCAGAAACATCGTGAGTTGCAGGCCGGTGTGGTGGGGCGAAAGGTGGCTGCCGAACCCATGGACGCGGGCAACCAGCGCGGCGGTCAATGCGATGGTCACGGCGTTGGTCACGAACAGCAGCAGCGCCCCGCCCCACACCGTGGCGTTCCCGGTGGCAAGGCCAAAGCCCACGACCACCAACGGCGGCATCAGGGCAATGGCAATGGCCACGCCCACCACCGCGCCGCCCCGCCCGCGGATCAGGGCATAGGCACCCGCCACGGCAGACAGCAGCGCCACCAGCAGATCGAACAGGGTGGGATGGGTGCGGCCGGCAATCTCGGTGGTGATGGTCTGGATCGGGGAGAGGCGGACGAGCACGATGGACAGCACCACGGCGATCACCGATCCGGCCCCCAGCGCAAAGGCGGAACGGCGCATTTCGGCAAAATCCAGGGTGGCGATGCCAAAGCCCAGGCCAATGATCGGCATCATCAGCGGCGACAGCAGCATGGCACCGATCAGCACCGCCACCGACGGCATCAGCAGGCCAAGCAGTGAGAGCATCGCCGAAATCACGATCAGGAAGGCATAGCGGCCCGACCATCCCGAATCCTCGACCACCTGCCGCAGCGTGGCATCATGATCGACGCCGTCCGTCATCCAGGCCGCCCAGCGCGCGCGCCAACCCCCTGCGTTCAGGACGGGCTGTGGTGTCGTGTCTGTATGGATCGAAATGCCGTGCCTCCATGGTGGTGAAGCGGACCAAGGCTTTGCTGCCGTGCGATTTTTCGACGGAGCCGGTTCCCACTGTGCCTCATCGCGCTTTAAACGCGCCAGGCGGGCAGCGCAAACGCCGGGAAACAAAACGTAATCGGCGCGCCGCCCGCAATGGGTGGCGCGCCGATCAGGATATCGGGTGAAAGGCCAGCAGGCGCGCCGGGCGCCTGCCGCGCCGATCAGTTGTCGTCGTCGGCGTCAGGGCCGGCCATCAGGCCTTCGGCCACCTGCTCGGTGCGGGCGCGGATCGCGGCTTCCAGCCGATCGCGCAGCTCGCCGTTTTCGCGCAGGAAGTTCTTGGCGTTTTCACGGCCCTGGCCAATGCGCACGGAATCATAGCTGAACCATGCGCCCGACTTTTCCACCAGGCCGGCCTTCACCCCCAGATCGAGGATTTCCCCGATCTTGGAAATGCCTTCGCCATACATGATGTCGAACTCCACCTGCTTGAACGGCGGGGCGACCTTGTTCTTGACCACCTTCACGCGGGTGGTGTTGCCGGTGATTTCGTCACGATCCTTGATCTGGCCGGTGCGGCGGATGTCGAGACGGACCGAGGCATAGAACTTGAGCGCGTTGCCGCCGGTGGTGGTTTCCGGGTTGCCGTACATCACGCCGATCTTCATGCGCACCTGGTTGATGAAGATCACCATGCAGCGCGAACGGCTGATCGAGCCGGTCAGCTTGCGCAGCGCCTGGCTCATCAATCGGGCCTGAAGGCCGACATGGCTATCGCCCATTTCGCCTTCGATTTCGGCGCGGGGGACCAGCGCGGCCACCGAGTCCACCACCAGGATGTCGATCGCGTTGGAACGGACCAGCGTATCGACGATTTCCAGCGCCTGCTCACCCGTGTCGGGCTGCGAGACGATCAGTTCGTCGATGTTGACGCCCAGCTTCTTGGCATAGACCGGATCAAGCGCGTGTTCGGCATCGACGAAGGCAGCGGTGCCACCGGTCTTCTGCGCCTCGGCAATGGCGTGCAGCGCCAGCGTGGTCTTGCCCGAGCTTTCCGGACCATAGATTTCGATGATGCGGCCGCGCGGCAGGCCGCCGATGCCCAGCGCAATATCAAGCCCGAGCGAGCCGGTGGAAACAGCCTCCACCTGCATCGTCTCTTTCGAGCCCAGCTTCATCACCGAGCCCTTGCCGAATGCGCGGTCGATCTGGGCCAGCGCGGCGTCTAGCGCCTTCTGACGATCCATGTCCTTTTCTTTGCCTTCCTGAATGAGCTTGAGCTGCGCCGCCATGGCTGCTTCCCCTTGCCTAGAGATGGCTGACACGAACCGTCAACACGCAGAACAATGTACTCACTCTGTTCCATAGGAACAAGAGGGGAACATAAATTTCACTCCAGACTGGCGACAATTCCTGCCGTCGCTTGGAATCATGGGGATTTCCGGGCCTGTTTGCAAGCTGAAGCGGGCCGCAACAGACGCGAAATCATGGTCTTTTGCGAATATCGGGAAATGCTTCCATCGTGGCAGGATTGGCGACTCAGGGTGGCTTTGTTCCTTGCCCCCTTCGTCAGGCCTGCGGCCTGCCACGCTCCCCCAGCAGGGGGTGGACCTGCTTGATCTTCCCTGTCCCGCAGCGATGGGAACGGGGAACGCCCGCGTGGCGGGTGGTGGAGGGGCAATCAGCCGCCGCGCAGCACCTGTTCCACCGCCGCCACGATCTGCGCCACGGAAAACGGCTTGGCCAGGAAATGCATGTTGGGAATGTCGATCTCGCGGCGGAGCTGTTCCTCGGCATAGCCGGACATGAACAGCACGGGCAGATCGGGTTTCACCCGGCGAATCTCACGCGCCATGGCGGGCCCGTCCATCGAAGGCATGACGACGTCGGACACCACGAGGTCGATGTCGTTGCCCGCGGCCATGATGCGGGCGAGTGCTTCCAGCCCGTCTTCGCCATCGGCGGCAGTGGTCACTTCATAGCCCTGGCGCACCAGGGCCCGTTCGGCCACGGCGCGCACGGTGTCTTCATCTTCCACCAGCAGCACGCGCCCGCCGCCGGTCCACTCCGTGCGGCGCGTTTCGGCCTTGGGCCGCGCGGCTTCGGCCGCCTCGGCCGGATCGGGCACGTGGACGGGCAGGTAGATGGTAAAGCGCGTGCCCTTGCCCACCTCGCTATCGGCAAAGATGAACCCGCCCGATTGCTTGACGATGCCATAGACGGTGGACAGGCCAAGGCCCGTGCCCTTGCCCTTTTCCTTGGTGGTGAAGAACGGTTCGAAAATCTTGCCGATCTGCGAAGGCTTGATGCCGTGCCCGGTGTCTTCCACGACCAGCGCGGTGTAATCCGCGATCGGGAGGATTTCGCTTTTCATCGCGCGCACGTCATTCGCGGTGACGCGGCGCGTGGCGATGCGCAGCGTGCCGCCAGCCTTGGTATCGGTGCCATTGGCGGTCATTGCGTCGCGCGCGTTCACCGCCAGGTTGAGCAGCACCTGCTCCAGTTGCACCGGATCGGCGCGCACCAGGCCCAGATCGCGGTCGTGCGTCACGTCGAGCTGGATCTTCTCGCCCAGCAGGCGCTTCAACAGCGTGGAAACCTCGGCCACCACATCGGGCAGTTGCAGCACTTCGGGGCGCAGCGTCTGCTGGCGCGAGAACGCCAGCAATTGCCGGGTGAGCGAGGCGGCACGGTTGGAATTGGCCTTGATCTGCTGGATATCGTCGTAATCGCTGTCACCGGGCGTGTGGCGCATCAGGATCAAGTCGCAATAGCCGATGATCGCGGTGAGCACGTTGTTGAAATCGTGCGCCACGCCCCCGGCCAGCTGGCCCACGGCCTGCATCTTGGTCGCCTGGGCGATCTCGCGCTTGAGGCGGGCTTCCTCGGTCGAATCCTTGAGGGACAGCAGCACCGCCCCCTCACCCATGCCGCGCACACCAGCCAGGCTGAGCGAGACCGGCTCTTCGGGCGAAGCCCGGAGCCGCACGGCCACGTCTCCGGCCGTGGGCGCGCCCTGGGTATAGCGGCGCACGGCATCGGCCAGGGCGCCCTTGTCTTCGCGGATCACCAGGTCGGACGGATAGGGCGGCGGGACGGTATCGTCGTGGCCCGCGGCGCGCAGGAAAGCACGGTTGGCAAAGAGAAAACGGCCATCGCGGTCGGTCATCGCCAGGCCGAGCGGCAGGCGCGAAAGCAGCGCCTCGATCTGTGGAAGCCCCGCGCGCGCATCACCGAGCGCGCCATCGTTGTCGATGATCAGGAACAGCGAGGGCACCCGTGCCGGATCGGAAATGGCCCCGGTGCCTGCCACGCCATCGGGATCGACAACCGGCACATGGACAAAACGCACCGGCATGCCCCGCGCGCCTTCGCGGGCATAGAAGATGCGCTCGCTATCATCGGCGCGGAACCAGGAAACGAAATCGCTGCCGACAACGGCGCTGCCCTCGCCATTGGCGCGGGCGGCAAAGGCGGTGTTGGCCGCCCGCACCCGCCCATCGGGCATGACCACGGCGGCCTGGATACCCTCGCGCGCCAGCGCGCGGCCGAGCTTGCCCGCGACATGACCGGCCATGTCGGCCACCAGATCGGCCTGCGCCAGCGGCACGAAACGGCAGACGAGGTGATCCTGTCCGCGCCCGGCGCGCAGCAGGTCTACCCGCCAGCGCCCCTTGGGCGAGGCAACCTGGTCCAGATGCGCCCGGCCATCGCGCCATGCGGCCCGCACCGCGCCATCGAGTGCATCGGCGTCTTGCCCATCGAGCGGCACGCGCGGGGGCGCGGCATGGCCAAACCATTGGGCAAAGCGGCTGTTGGCGCAAGCGAGGCGCCCGGCCCGGTCGATGATCGCCAGCGCTTCGTCAGGCCGTTCGATCGCCGTGAAAGTGACCGACCAATCGGGCGCCGCCAAGGCGGCATCGGCCCGTTGGGGCACGAACCGCACGACCAGCCGCGCCGCCAGAACCAGCGCACCAAGGCCGACGAGATAGGCCAGCGCGAGAACCGCATCGCCCGCGACCAGCCACAGCACCAGAGCGCCGAGCGCCGCTGCCGCGGCCACCGCAATGGCATCGCGTCGCCAGGCCGGGCCTGCACCCGCCTGCGTGGCCGAGCGGTCGCTCTCCCCCTCGATGTCGCCCGCTGCGGCCGGCACGCTCGCTCCCTTCACCCCTGCAGGCGGCAAAGCCCGCCCACTTCATCAATGCCCGGCGCGCATGGCCAAGCGCGTGCGCCGCTTGTGCACCGTCCACCAGCGCCAGGCAAACGCCGCGATGACATAGCCCAGCGCGGCAGCCACCACCGAGATCACGAACAGGCCAAACACCAGCGCGGGGGCCGCATCGGACAGCAGCCAGCCCGTCCATTCCGAAAGGCTGGCGCCGCGTTCGAACAGCCCCATGAACGTGGCGACATCGGCGTGGAAGCCAAACCAGTTGCCTAGCGCGAGCGAGGCGGCAATGAACAGCGGCGTTGTCGCCGGATTGGAGAGGAACGTCATCCCTGCAGCAATCGGGATATTGCCGCGAAACGGCAGGCACATGGCCGCAGCACCCGCGATCTGCACCCCCGGGATCATCGCGAAGATGCCCACCAGCAGGCCGATCGCCACGCCGCGCGGCACCGAGCGGCGGGTGAAGCGCCACAGTTCCGCCCGCGCCGCAAGCGGCCCGGTAAAGCGGTTGCGCTCCATCTGCTCGCGCGTGGGCATCGAGGAGCGGACCATCGTGGCTATCTTCTGATGCATCGAAACGGCAGTTCCTGGTGGTTGTGGCAGCAATGGTGGCGGCCAAGGCGTTCGCCGCGATCCTGCACCCGCCCAGCTTGCCAAGCGATGAAGCCGCGGGCCAAGAATCGCGTTCAGTTATGTTCGCGCATGATCCGCGCCTTGTCGCGCTGCCAATCGCGATCCTTGATCGTGGCGCGCTTGTCTGCCGCGTTCTTGCCCTTGGCCAGGGCCAGTTCCACTTTGGCCCGGCCCCTGCCGTTGAAATAGACCGACAGCGGCACCAGTGTCATGCCCTTGCGCTCTACCGCGCCATGGAACTTGGCGATTTCACGCTCTTTCAACAGCAACTTGCGCGGGCGCTTGGGCTCGTGGTTGTAACGGTTGCCGTGGCTGAATTCGGGCACGTTGGAATTGACCAGCCAAACTTCGCCGTTCTTCACCTCGGCATAGGATTCGGCAATCGAACCTTCGCCAAAGCGGAGCGATTTCACTTCGGTGCCGGTCAGGGCGATGCCGGCCTCGTACACGTCTTCGATGAAATACTCGAACCGCGCGCGCCGGTTTTCGGCGACGATCTTCTTCTTGTCGAAGGCCTGGGGAGTTGGTCTTGCCATGATGCAGCCCATGTAGGGTGGGATTGCCCGCATGGAAAGCAGGCGAATTCCAAAGCCGCGCAAGTTTCTCCGCCACGCCCCCGCCCAGCACATGCGAAATCTGCAAGTGGCGCCCCAACAATCGGAACCGGGGTGGCGGAACCCGTCTTGCCAGTTTCACGTTGCCCTCCCACACTGCACCGCGCTGCACTGCACGCAGGCGGCGCACGACAAGGCGGAAAAAGACCACGATGGCCGATGCAACGCGCGAACGATGTGTTCTGGTGCTCCAGGGCGGCGGCGCGCTGGGCGCCTATCAGGCCGGAGTGTTCGAGGCACTGGCTGGCGAAGGCTATAGCCCCGATTGGGTGGCGGGCATTTCCATCGGCGCGATCAACGCCGCGCTGATTGCGGGCAACCCGCCAGAGCGGCGCGTGCGCAACTTGCGCGCGTTCTGGGAACAGGCATCGTCGCGCATCCCTTACCCTTCACCGTTCGCCGATGGCTGGGGCCGCCGCCTGTTCAACGAATGGGCCGCCGCGTCGGTTGCGCTTACCGGCATTCCCGGTTTCTTCACGCCGCGCACCACGCCGCCGTGGCTGGCCCTGCCCGGCTCGCCCGATTCGATCAGCCTCTACGACACCAGCCCGCTGCGCCAGACGCTGCTCGA
Source organism: Novosphingobium rhizosphaerae (assembly GCF_050920675.1). Taxonomy (NCBI): domain Bacteria; kingdom Pseudomonadati; phylum Pseudomonadota; class Alphaproteobacteria; order Sphingomonadales; family Sphingomonadaceae; genus Novosphingobium; species Novosphingobium rhizosphaerae. Next base: position 2,105,302 of record NZ_CP137861.1, on the reverse strand, counting down.
ACTGGTGGATTTCGACCTGATCAACAGCGGCAAAGTGCGGTTCAGCGTTGGCGCGGTCAACGTGCTCAACGGCAATTTCGCCTATTTCGACAACCGCGACCGCCTGATCGAACCCGAACACGTGATGGCCAGCGGCGCCCTGCCGCCGGGCTTCCCGCCGGTCATGGTGGATGGCGAACCCTATTGGGACGGCGGCATCGTTTCCAACACGCCGTTGCAATTCGTGCTGGACGAGCGCGCGCGCGAGGCAGACCGGCACGACAGCGCCCGTGCGCAGGCCGCGCGCGATCCGGTGCTGGTGTTCCAGGTGGATCTCTTCTCCGCACGCGGGATGATGCCGCGCAGCCTGGCCGAAAGCGCGCAGCGCGAAAAGGACATCCGCTTTTCCAGCCGCACCCGGCTCAACACCGACATGCAAAAGCGGATCGAGGCGCTCGAAGCCGCCGCGGCACGGCTGGCCGAGCGCCTGCCACCCGAATTTGCCAAGGACGAAGACCTCGCCACGCTGACCGCCCACGCCCAGGATGGGCCGGTGACGATCCTGCACCTGATCAATCGCGGCGAGGATTATGAAACCCAAAGCAAGGATTACGAGTTTTCGCGCATGACGGTGAACGGCCATTGGGAAAATGGCCGCCGCGATGTGGAACGCTCGTTTGCCAGCCCGCGCTGGAAACATCGCCAGCGCCCGCAGCGCGGCATCGTCACGCTCGACCTTGCCTGACGGCAGGGCCGGCACACCTTCTGGGGACCGACCAGACCTGGAGTTTGAAAAGATGAACCTCGACAACAAGATCGCCATCGTCACCGGGGCGGCCAGCGGCATCGGCCTGGCCATTGCCAAGCGCTATGCCCAGGCCGGCGGGCGCGTGGCGATTGCCGATCTCAAGCTGGACGCGGCGCAGGCCGCTGCCGATGGCATCAACGCCGATCATCCCGGCGCGGCGATGGCAGTGGAAATGGACGTGACCAGCGAGGACCAGGTCAACGCCGGCGTTGCCAAAGTGGTGGACGCCTGGGGCGGGGTGGACATCCTGGTGTCAAACGCGGGCATCCAGATCGTCAACCCGGTGGAAAATTTCGCCTTTGCTGACTGGAAAAAGATGCTGGCGATCCATCTCGATGGCGCCTTCCTCACCAGCAAGGCCGTGCTGCCGCACATGTATGCCAAGGGCAGCGGCGCGATCCTGTTCATGGGTTCGGTCCATTCCAAGGAAGCCTCCCCGCTCAAGAGCGCCTATGTCACGGCCAAGCACGGGCTTGAGGGCCTGGCCCGCACGATCGCCAAGGAAGGCGGCAAGAAGGGCGTGCGCACCAACCTGATTTGCCCCGGTTTTGTCCGCACCCCCCTGGTGGACAAGCAGATTCCCGAACAGGCCAAGGAACTGGGGATCAGCGAGGACGAGGTGATCAAGAAGGTCATGCTCGGCCAGACCGTGGACGGCGAATTCACCACGGTGGACGATATTGCCGAAGTGGCGCTGTTCTTTGCCGCCTTCCCGACGAATGCCCTCACCGGCCAGTCGCTGGTGGCCAGCCACGGCTGGTTCATGAACTGAGCGCGGGCGCGGGGGGCGAAAATCCCCCGCGCGCCTTGCGATATGGCCCCCTGCCTGTTAGGCGCGCCCCGTCCTTGCCCTGTCCGGGCATTGTCGCGTCTTTCAGTTGAGGAGTGCCCGCCCATGTCCGAGATCAAGCGTGTCGTCCTGGCCTATTCGGGCGGGCTCGATACCTCCGTCATCCTCAAGTGGCTGCAGGTGGAATACGGCTGCGAAGTCGTGACCTTCACCGCCGACCTGGGCCAGGGCGAGGAACTGGAACCGGCCCGCGCCAAGGCCGAACTGATGGGCGTGAAGCCCGAGCACATCTATATCGACGACCTGCGCGAGGAATTCGTGCGCGATTTCGTCTTCCCCATGATGCGCGCCAATGCCCGCTATGAAGGCGATTACCTGCTCGGCACATCGATCGCGCGGCCGCTGATTTCCAAGCGCCTGATCGAGATCGCCCGCGAAACCGGCGCCGACGCCGTGGCCCATGGCGCCACCGGCAAGGGCAACGACCAGGTGCGGTTCGAGCTTTCGGCCTATGCGCTGGAGCCGGGCATCAAGGTCATCGCCCCCTGGCGCGAATGGGACCTGACCAGCCGCACCGCGCTGATCGCCTGGGCCGAAGCGCACCAGATCCCGGTGCCCAAGGACAAGCGCGGCGAAAGCCCGTTCTCGACCGACGCCAACCTGCTGCACACGTCGTCCGAAGGCAAAGTGCTGGAAGACCCGTGGCAGGAAGTGCCCGACTATGTCTTCTCGCGCACGGTCAACCCGGAAGACGCGCCGGACGTGCCCGAATATATCACGATCGATTTCGCCAAGGGCGATGGCGTGGCGCTCAATGGCGAGGCGATGAGCCCGGCCACGCTGCTCACCGCGCTCAACGAGCTGGGCCGCAAGCATGGCGTCGGCCGCCTCGATCTGGTGGAAAACCGCTTCGTCGGCATGAAGAGCCGCGGCATGTATGAAACCCCGGGCGGCACGATCTATGCGGTGGCGCATCGCGGCATCGAATCGATCACGCTCGATCGCGGCGCGGCACACCTCAAGGACGAGCTGATGCCCAAGTATGCCGAGCTGATCTACAACGGCTTCTGGTTCTCGCCCGAGCGCGAAATGCTCCAGGCCGCGATCGACCACAGCCAGGCCAAGGTCAACGGCACCGTGCGGTTGAAGCTCTACAAGGGCCTTGCCTCGGTGGTCGGCCGCCAGTCGCCCGACAGCCTCTATTCCGAACGCCACGTGACGTTCGAAGACGATGCCGGCGCCTATGACCAGAAGGACGCGGCTGGCTTCATCAAGCTCAACGCCCTGCGTTTGCGCCTGCTGGCCCAGCAGGGGCGCTGATCTCCCTTCGAGGCTGCTTATGGCCTCCACCACCCCCAACCCCCTCCTCTGAAGAGGAGGGGGCTTTTTTGTGCCTGCGCAATACTCCCCCTCCTCTTCAGAGGAGGGGGTCGGGGGTGGTGCGAAGCCTTGCACAACACCGCAAACTCGCCTCGTCCCGCCCGTCAAACCATCCGCAAAATTCCCTCTTGCGCGACTCGAAAGACAGGCGCAGCATCCTGAAATCGACAGGATGAAGTGCCGCCAATCAGCAGGCGCAAGCCCCTGATTTGCAAAGCTCTTTACCTGAAGAGCAAGCCTTTTGCCAAACGGAACACCATGCATTCTGCTCGTGCCTTCACGGCATGGTGAGGGGGATATGTGGCGCCCGCGAGGGGGCTTGCGGCAATGGTTTTTGTGCGCAGCAATTTCGCACATGCCCGTGTCGAAACACGCGGCCAGGAATTGCGCCCACGGCGCCATTTGCCGGTGCCTTTGCCCCGGTGGGGTCCGTCCCGTGCGTTCATGATCGGCGCGCGTGGGAGCGGTGCTTCGGTGTAAAGGCCACGCCCGTGATGCTGCGCACCGTGCGGTGTTGCGGAAAAGGGTTCTGGCCTCGCCCTTCCCCGGGCGAGCGAATGCGGACTGCGCACGAGAGCTTTGACGCCGCCTGACCAGCCGGGCGCCGCCAACGGCCCAGGGGCTTTGATGTCCTGAACGGCCCTCGCCCGCAACCGTTGGTCAGCGCCCGCTTCCCCAAGACCGGCTTGGCCGGTCACAGGCGTTCGTGAGGGCCGGCAGCAATGCCGGCCCTCGTTTTATGCGCGGCGTCTGGCGCAGACTTTGCCTGCGCCGGGGCCTGCCCCTTCGTGCAGGGCCACGCTGGCAACATGGCATTTGCTTCCTGCAGAATTATCGTTAGTTTAACTAACGAATAAAAAGCCAGCAGGATGCCACGGACCATGACCATTGCCGTTCCCACCGCCGCCGACCTTTCGGCCGATATCGCGCGCGTCTTTGCCTTGCAGCAGGCCCACCAGTGGGAGGCGAAGGCCTCCAGCGCGGCGGAGCGCAAGGAGAAGCTGGCCCGCATGAAAGCCGCGGTCGAAGCCCATGCCGATGCCATCGTGGCCGCCGTGCAGGATGACACGCGCAAGCCGGTGGGCGAAATCCGCGTGACCGAGGTGCTCAACGTTACTGGCAACATCCAGCGCAACATCGACAATCTCGAAACCTGGATGCAGCCGACGGAAGTCGCCACCTCGCTCAACCCGGCGGATCGCGCGCAGATCCGCTATGAAGCGCGCGGCGTGTGCCTGGTGCTGGGGCCGTGGAATTTCCCGCTGGGCCTGGCGCTGGGCCCGGTGGCCGCCGCGATTGCCGCCGGCAACACCTGCATCGTCAAGCTGACCGACCTGTGCCCGGCCACGGCGCGCGTTGCCGCCAAGATCATCCGCGAAGCCTTCGATGAAAAGGACGTGGCCCTGTTCGAAGGCGACGTTTCGGTGGCAACCGCGCTGCTCGACCTGCCGTTCAACCACATCTTCTTCACCGGCAGCCCGCGCGTGGGCAAGATCGTCATGGCCGCCGCCGCCCGCCACCTCACCAGCGTGACGCTGGAACTGGGCGGCAAGTCTCCGGTGATCATCGATGCCGGCGCGGACATCGCGCCGATCGCCGCGGCCCTGGCCGCTGCCAAGCAGTTCAACGGCGGCCAGGCCTGCATCAGCCCGGACTATGTCTTCGTGCCCGAAGACGCCAAGGCCGCGCTGGTCGACGGGTTCCGCGCCCGCGTGCAGGCCAACCTCTATGACGAAGCCGGCCAGTTGAGGAAGGACGGCATTGCCCAGATCGTCAACAAGGCCAATTTCGACCGGGTCAAGGCGATGTTCGACGATGCCGTGGCCAAGGGCGCCACGGTGGCCGTGGGTGGGCAGTTCGACGCCGATGACCTGACGATCCACCCCACCATGCTCACCGACGTGACACCGCAGATGGCGATCCTGCAGGACGAGATCTTTGCCCCGGTCATCCCGGTTATGACTTATGACACCCTCGACCAGGCGATCGGCTATATCGAGGCGCGCGACAAGCCGCTGGCGCTCTATGTGTTCAGCAAGGACGACGCGACGGTCGAGAAGGTGCTCGCCCGCACCTCTTCGGGCGGGGTCACGGTCAACGGCGTGTTCTCGCACTATCTGGAAAACAACCTGCCGTTCGGCGGCGTGAACACCAGCGGCATGGGCAGCTATCACGGCTACTTCGGCTTCAAGTGCTTCAGCCACGAACGCGCGATCTACCTGCACCAGTGATGCGATGGCCGGGCGCGCCCACCCGCGCGCCCACACCGCACCGGGTCTCGTTTCCTTGGACAGCCCGCCCGCTGTGGACTACCGCCCGCGCCATGGCCGAAAAGTTCGAACGTCATCGCCAGCCCTGGACCCCTGCGGAACTCCAGAAGCTTCACACCCTTGCCAAGAAAGGCATGGGCCTCAAATCCATCGCCAAGGCCCTCACCCGCACCGAGGAATCGGTGAAGGATCGCGCCAAGGCAGACGGGCTGAGCATCGCCAAGCTGCGCTGAACTGCCGCGCCCCAAGTACGGCAAGCCGTTGACAAGCATCGCAAGAATGGGTCCAATCGGCAGCATCCGGGCAAAGCCTGCCCCTGTCGCAAGGAATGCATCGATGCTGTCACGTGCTGCCCGCGTTGTTCTGGCCCTGGGTGCCATTGTGCTGGGCATGGGCCAGGCCGCTGCATCGCCCCAGCCCGATCCGGGCAAGAAGGCTTGCGTTCAGGAAGCGCGGCGGCTGTGCCCGGCAGAGATGAAATCGTTGAGCCGCAAGAAGGTGGAAGCCTGCATGATCACTAAGATCGAGCAGACGTCACCGGTGTGCCACGCCGCCATGCTGCGCATCAAGGCCGAGCGCGAGGCGGCGGCTAAGCACTGACTTTTCCATCGCCGTAAAGCGCGCGGTTTTCTGCCCCGATCCGCACCGTCAGCATCGCCGCGTTCAGAACGGTGAACAGCAGCGCCACCCAGACCAGCCCGAACGTGAGCGGTAGCACCGCGATTTCGGCGGTCACCACCATGTAGTTGGGATGGCGCACAAAGCGAAACGGCCCCCGCTTCACCAGCGGCGCTTCGGGCGTGACGATGATCCGCGTGGTCCAGCGCGGCCCCAGCGTGGCGAGCACCCATACCCGCAGCAATTGCAGCACGGCGAACACCCCCAGCAAGGGCAGCGAAATCGGCCGATCGCCCACGGTGAACCACAACACCGCCAGCCATGCCGTGTGCATCGCCACCATCACAGGATAGTGCGACGCGCCCACTTCGCGCGCGCCGGCGGCCAGCAGCCGCGCGGTGTTGCGCCGGGCAATCACCAGTTCGCTCAACCGCTGCAGCGTGACAAAGGCCATGATGGCATAGGCCGCGTTCATGCCGCGCACCGCAGCGTGAGCGAAGACGCGGTAAAGCCCGGCCCCAGCGCGTTCATCACGCTGAGCGGCGGCAGCCCTTCCCGGCGATAGCGGTCCAGCACGAACAGCACCGTGGGCGCAGACATATTGCCATGATCACGCAAGACCTCTCGCTCCTTGACCAGCGCCCCCTGGTTGAGCGCCAGGGCCTGTTCCAGCGCATCGACCACCTTGGCCCCGCCGGGATGGCAGATGAACCGATCCACGTCTTCGATCTTCAGCCCTTGCGGCGCCAGCATTTCCTGCATCGCCTGGCGCATTTCCTGCCGGGCGAAGGCGGGAATGGCGCGGTTGAGCACGACGCCGAGCCCGGTCGGCTCCGCCTGCCAGCCCATGATGTCGAGCGTGTCGCGCCAGGTCTTTTCCGCGCTCGCCGTGATCTGCACGAAACCGCCCTCGCCGCTGCGCAGCACGCAGGCCGCTGCGCCATCGCCAAACAGCGCGGTGGAGACGATATCGGCCTTGTCGGCGCGGTTGGTGCGCAAGGCCAGGCTGCACAGCTCGACCGTCACGAACAGCACATGCGAACCCGGCGTGGCCCGTGCCAGCTTGCTCGCCAGGCCAAGGCCGGAGGTGCCACCGGCGCAGCCCAGGCCGAACACCGGCACACGCGCCACGTCGTTGCGGAACGGCAGCCGCGCCATGGCCCGCGCTTCCAGGCTGGGCGTGGCAATGCCGGTGGAAGACACGGTGACGATCGTATCCACCTGCTCGGCGCGCAGATCGGCTTGCGCCAGCGCCTGCTCGGCCGCCGCCACCCACAGATCGAGCGCGACGGAGAGATAGACTTCGCTCCGTTCGGCAAAGCTGCGCTCGCTGCGATACCATTGCACCGGCATGGCCAGTTGGCGGGTGTGGACGCCGGCGTTGGTATAGACGGCGGCCAATCGCTCGAAATCGGCAAAGTGCCCGCCGATCAGTTCCCGCGCGGTGGCGATCGCTTCGGCCTGGGGCAGGATATTGGCCGGGGTTTGGGTGCAAAGCGAGAGAATCGAAACGGGTTGCATCACGGATGTCGCCTGAAAGACCGGCGAACCGGCAGCAAATGTCCCAGCCCCGAAACGAATTTGTCGAGAGCGAGTTCCTTAGCCTGCGTTATGATGGGCGCGGGCTCGCACAGGAGAATCGATGGCTGGACGCATGGTTGGCACTGACGCCCCGAGCCTAAGCGAACATGACGGCGCAAGCTATCGCGAATGGATCGGCTTCATCCTGATGTGCCTGGGCATGTTCATGGCCATCCTCGATATCCAGATCGTCGCCACGTCGCTCCCCGCCATCCAGGCGGCCCTCGGCATCGCGCCCGATCAGATGGTGTGGGTGCAGACGGCTTATCTCACCGCGGAAATCGTGGCGATCCCGCTCACCGGCTTTCTCACCGCGCGGCTGGGCATGCGCTGGCTGTTCGTGGCCGCTGCCTGCCTGTTCACCCTGGCATCGGCGGGCTGCGCGTCCAGCAGCGGCTTTGGCCAGTTGATCGCGTGGCGGGTGGTTCAGGGCTTTGCCGGGGGAACCCTGATCCCGGCGGTGTTCGCGGCTGTGTTCCTGCTGTTTCCGCCGCGCAGCCAGGGGCTGGCGACCACGATTGCCGGTGTTGCGGCGGTGCTGGCGCCCACCGTGGGGCCGATCGTGGGCGGGTGGATCACCCAGTCCTATTCCTGGCACTGGCTGTTTCGCGTCAACATCCTGCCCGGCGTGATCGCCAGCCTGGGCGTGCTGATCTTTCTGCGCGGGCAATCGACGGGCCGGCAGGTGGGCCGCCGGGTCGATCTGCTCGCGCTGATCCTGCTCGCCGCGGGGCTGGTGGCATTGCAGCTTGGCCTGAAAGACGCGCCGACGCTGGGTTGGGCCAGCCCGCGCGTGCTGGGGCTGCTGGCCGGCGCGGCCGCGTGCGCCGCCTGCTTCGTGTGGCGCACGATGCTGTCCAGCGCTCCGCTGGTGGAGTTGCGCTGCTTTGCCGATCGCAATTTCACCATCGGCTGCCTGCTCAGCTTCGTGCTCGGCTTCGGGCTGTTCGGCTCGACTTATCTGATGCCGTTCTTCCTGGGCCTGGTGCGCGAGCATGGGCCGCTGCAGATCGGTGAGATCATGCTGGTGACCGGCTGCACGCAACTGCTGGTGGCACCCATCGCCGTCTATGCCGAACGCCGGATGGACCCGCGCCTGCTGACCGGCTTCGGCTTCGTGCTGTTCGCCATCGGCCTGCTGCTCAGCACCGGCCAGACCGAACAGACCGACTTCCACGCGATGATCCTGCCGCAGATCGTGCGCGGCGCCGCGATCATGTTCTGCCTGCTGCCGCCCACCCGCATGGCACTGGGCCGCCTGCCCGATACTCTGGTGGCCGACGGCAGCGGCCTGTTCAATATGATGCGCAACCTGGGCGGCGCCGTGGGCCTCGCCCTGATCGACACCACGATCTTCACCCGCGCCGCCAGCGCCGGCACCCACATCGCCGACCAGCTCCGCGCCGGCGACGTGGCCACCGCCGTCCGCATCGGCATCCCCCGCGACGCCTTCCTGGAACAACGCGGCCAACCCCTCGATGATTTCACCACCGAGATGGTGCGACCCCTGGTGGAAAAAGCAGCGCTCGTTCCGGCGGTCAATGCCGCGTGGCTGCTGTGCGGCGTGCTGGTGGCGCTGGCGGTGATGGCGCTATGGTTCGTGCGGCGCGAGGCGCGGCCTCAGGGCTGATGGCAACGCATCTCCCGTAACACCACGGCCCTCCGCAGACCATCCAATCCTCCCCGATTCGGGGAGGGGGACCACCGCAAAGCGGTGGTGGAGGGGTGGTGCGGCAGTACCGGCGCCGCACGTGGAACGTTGAGATTGCTGCGCTCAAGAACGGCTGTTGCGCGCAGCACAGCTATTGAATTGATTTCACACGAAGCCACGAAGACACGAAGAGGATAAGCTTCTTCGTGTCTTCGTGGCTTCGTGTGAAAAATATGGGGCAGCGGCCCATGCATGCAGCACGCCACGCGACCGTGCGCGCCTTCTGATCGCTAAGAGATCAGTATACTGTCCCCGGAATTCACGTTGCCCCCGGAATTCACGCGAGGCGCGGCCTCAGGGTTGACAGCAACGCATCTCCCGAAATTTCCGTGACGGCAAACTGCTCATTCTAAATCAAGTTCGTAATCCTCACCTGCTTGGACTTTTTTAAGTATCTCTAGCATGTCGGCAGAGTATTTGTGAAACATAGTCTTATTCACTTTTTCTGTTCTATGATAGCGGTTATCGCTTTCTTTAATATCCACGCCCTTATCTTCTTTTATCTTTCTGATCAGCGACACAGCTATGTACGATCCTTTTCCGCCAAGCTGATTTGTCAGTTCGGTGGCACTAAGGCAGTGATGCGCAGATGCTGCACTGTAATCGCTGATATTTGCAATCCCAAACAACTTGGCAAAGCTGTTTGAGTCTTCAACAGCTTGGTTGAGCATCTTGAAATCCGCTTCGATCGTCATTGTCGGAATGTCATGGCGAACGAGGGTGTATGAACGAGCAATCAATGCCCTAAGCACTCGTGGGTTGACATCATTGAGAACTGGGTTGGCCGCGAATGCATCGAATACCCAGCCAAAATCTGACGCTTCGATCAACTTCACACGGATGCTGCGATCTTCTTCTGTCGCTATCAACTTGTCTCTGGCTGGGCTACTGTCGGCCGCTAACCCATCGTTCCATTCCAGGATATAGACATTCGGGATTATACCGCCCTTTTCAGGTAGGGCTTCGTCGATATCTGATAGGATAGACCGAATATTGGGGTCGGATGCGCTATATCCGATGAACAGCACTGGATGCTCATTGAAGAAAGTTAACAGTTTAGCACTTAAGAACTTTTTCTTTTTAGCAAAATTATCATAGTCAGTCTGAGTAAATACAATGCTATTATACTGCTCAATTGATCCATGTATTTTAAATATTTCTCCCACCGAAAACTGCTGCCCCCGGAGAATCTGCTGGCCGATAATAGGCTCATGGTCGGGAAAAATCATCTCGATCATCCGGTCATAATTGGTCGTTATGATCGCATGAGGCTTGATGTTACGGAGAGCTTCAATTTCTGCTTTAAAATTATCGCCGCCTAGCTGCGAAAAGTCTGCCGGTGTTATAGAATTGAGGAGAGCAGATATTTTGAATTTCAAGTAGTCTTGTGCGTTCACATCCTCGCCGAACATGTTCTCGGGGAACTCATTATGCCCCACGCCCCAAGCCCATTCTTGATATAGGCGAGCAAACTCCTCACCAATTTTCATCGGAGTTTTAAGCGACTGCTTGTAAAATCCAAGCCCCTTTTCAATTGCCGAACACTCACCAGCAAGGTGATTTAGCAGTTCGTCCCAGTTAGGGGCACCCATATAACGACGCGGAAGTCCTGAACCAATGAACAGTATGGGTTGGCAGCCCATAGCTTGTACTGTTTCGGTGATATCCTCGCTGATCTCCTCAAGATACCGCTGATACCGCGTTTGCTGAACTTCTTCCGTCACAAAACCCCCATGTCCAAACGGATTCCGAGATATCAGGCTAAGAGGTCGCCACCAATGGAGTTGATCTTAGTAATGGGTAGCAGTGCCATCGTAGAGCACTTTCCTACGATGCGAACCCAATGACGGCAATATCCCAATCTCTGCCCATCACTTGCAACGGACCTGCTTAGTCTCGAGATGGTATAGCATCCCTACAAGTCGCGTTCTGCCGCCCCCCTCCACCACGCTTCGCGTGGTCCCCCTCCCCGCGGAGCGGGGAGGATCTTAGGCCTTCACCGCTTCAACAACGGCGCCAGGTAATGCCCGGTAAAGCTCGCCTTGGTCTTGGCCACCTGCTCCGGGGTGCCCACGGCGACCACTTCGCCGCCGCGCACGCCGCCTTCGGGGCCCATGTCGATGATCCAGTCGGCGGTCTTGATCACATCCAGGTTGTGTTCGATCACCACCACGCTGTTGCCCTGGTCCACCAGGCGGTGGAGCACTTCCAGGAGCTTGCGCACGTCTTCGAAGTGCAGGCCGGTCGTGGGTTCGTCGAGGATATAGAGCGTCTTGCCGGTGGAGCGGCGGGCCAGTTCCTTGGCCAGTTTCACGCGCTGGGCTTCGCCGCCCGATAGCGTGGTGGCCTGCTGGCCCACTTTCACATAGCCCAGCCCCACTTCGTGGAGCATGGCCATGCGCTCGCGGATCGGGGGCACGGCCTTGAAGAATTCCACCGCGTCTTCGATCGTCATGTCGAGCACGTCGGCGATGGAATGGCCCTTGAATTTCACTTCCAGTGTTTCGCGGTTGTAGCGCTTGCCGCCGCACTCCTCGCACGTCACGTAAACGTCGGGGAGGAAGTGCATTTCGATCTTGATCAGGCCATCGCCCTGGCAGGCTTCGCAGCGGCCGCCCTTGACGTTGAAGCTGAACCGGCCGGGCTTGTAGCCGCGCGCCTGCGCTTCGGGCAGGCCGGCAAACCAGTCACGGATCAGGGTGAACGAGCCGGTGTAGGTGGCCGGATTGGAGCGCGGGGTGCGGCCGATGGGCGACTGGTCGATCTCGATCACCTTGTCGCAGTGTTCGAGGCCCTTGATCGCATCATGGGCGCCGGCCACCACGCGCGCGCCGTTGAGCATGCGCGCCGCGCCGGCCTGGAGCGTGTCGATGGTCAGGCTCGACTTGCCCGAGCCGGACACGCCGGTGACGCAGCAGAACGTGCCGAGCGGAATCTTGGCCGTCACGTTCTTGAGGTTGTTGGCCCGCGCGCCTTCGACCACGATCGACAGGCCATTGCCCTTGCGCCGCTTCTTGGGCACTTCGATGCGGCGCGCGCCCGTCAGGTATTGGCCGGTCAGGCTGTCTTCGCTGGACAGGATATCGTCCAGCGTGCCTTGCGCCACGATTTCGCCCCCGTGCACGCCCGCGCCCGGCCCCAGATCGACGATATAATCGGCCGTGCGGATCGCGTCTTCGTCGTGCTCCACCACGATGACCGTGTTGCCGAGGTCACGCAGGCGCTTCAAGGTTTCGAGCAGGCGGTCGTTGTCGCGCTGGTGCAGGCCGATGGAGGGTTCATCGAGCACATAGAGCACGCCCGAAAGACCCGAGCCGATCTGGCTGGCCAGGCGAATGCGCTGCGATTCCCCGCCCGAGAGCGTGCCGGACGTGCGATCGAGATTGAGGTAATCGAGGCCGACATTGTTGAGGAAGCCAAGCCGCTCGTTGATTTCCTTGAGGATGGCCTTGGCAATCTGGCTCTGCTGGCTGGTGAGCTTGCCATCGAGCGTGGCGAACCATTCCAGCGCATCGCTGACCGACAGGTGCGTGGCGGTGGAAATGTCGCTACCGGCCACTTTCACGCTCAGCGCCTCGGGCTTCAACCGCGCGCCGTTGCAGGTTTCGCAGGGCTGCGCGGTCTGGAACTTGCCCAGTTCCTCGCGCATCCAGGCGCTTTCGGTCTGCAGCATGCGCCGGTTGAGGTTGCCGATCACGCCTTCGAACGCCTTGGAGACGGTGTAGCTCTTCTTGCCGTCGATGAAGGTGAGCGGCACGGCCTTGCCGGCGGTGCCGTGGAGGATCACGATCTTCACTTCGCCCGGCAGCTTGTCCCAAGGCGTGTCCAGGCTGAACCCGAAATGCCCGGCCAGGCTGGCGAGCACCTGCATGTAATAGGGGCTGGGCGGGTTGGACTTGGCCCAGGGCACGATGGCGCCCTGCTTGAGGCTGAGATGCTCGTTGGGCACCACCAGTTGTGGATCGAACAGCAGCTTTTCGCCTAGGCCATCGCAGGCCGGGCAGGCCCCCTGGGGCGCGTTGAACGAGAACAGGCGCGGTTCGAGCGCGTCGAGCGTGAAGCCCGAGACGGGACAGGCGAACTTTTCGGACAGGACGATGCGGTTGTCGGGCAGGCCCGCGCCCTTCAACTGGCCCTTGGCGGCGCCCTTCTTGGCCTTTTCCGGCGGCGCCTCGCCATTTAGTTCCGCCACGGTGGTGTCGGCCAGGTCGATATAGACCAGGCCATCGGCCAGCTTGAGCGCCTGTTCGAAACTGTCGGCCAGGCGCGTCTGGATGCCGTCCTTCACCGCGATGCGGTCGACCACCACTTCGATGTCGTGCTTGTACTTCTTGTCGAGCGCCGGGGCGTCTTCGATGGCAAACATCTCGCCATCGATACGCACGCGGGTGTAGCCCGCCTTCTGCCACTCCGCCAGTTCCTTGCGGTATTCACCCTTGCGGCCGCGCACCACGGGGGCGAGCAGATAGGCGCGCGTGCCTTCGGGCAGGGCCATCACGCGGTCGACCATCTGGCTGACGGTCTGCGCGCTGATCGGCAGGCCGGTGGCCGGTGAATAGGGAATGCCCACCCGCGCCCAGAGCAGGCGCATATAGTCGTAGATTTCGGTGACCGTCGCCACGGTGGAGCGCGGGTTGCGGCTGGTGGTCTTCTGCTCGATGGAAATGGCGGGCGAAAGGCCGTCGATGTGCTCCACATCGGGCTTCTGCATCATTTCCAGGAACTGGCGCGCATAAGCCGAAAGCGATTCGACATAGCGCCGCTGCCCCTCGGCATAGATCGTGTCGAACGCCAGGCTGGACTTGCCCGAGCCCGACAGGCCGGTGATCACCACCAGGCTGTCGCGCGGCAGATCGACATCGATGCCCTTCAGGTTGTGCTCGCGCGCGCCGCGCACGGAAAGGGTGGTCAATGCGCTACGCGCACGAGTGGATGCGGTCGACATGAAGGGCGGTGTTCCAGATTTGTTCGATTCACGCAAGCCTGTCGCAGCGCAGCAATAGCCGCGCAAGATGGCTGCGTGGGCAAGGACGATTGATCTGGAATGTGGGAAGCCGGTCAGCCGATCGCAAGCGCGCGGCTGCGCCCGTCTCCTACCCAGCGCGCCTTGACCCCCCACACGCTGGCCAGCACCTCTTCGGCCAGGGCCACGTGCGGCGGGCCATTGGCCGCCACGGTGCCGCGATCGAGCACGATGACGTGATCGGCGTGGTTCATCGCCAGCGCTAGATCATGCACCACCACCACCACGCCCACGCCCTGGCCGGCCAGGCGGCGAAAATGGGCAAGCAGCGCCTGCTGGTGCGCCAGGTCGAGCGCGGCCAGTGGTTCATCCGCCAAGACCCAGCGCGGCTGCCCGGCCAGCACGCGGGCGAGCAGGGCGCGGGCGCGCTCCCCGCCCGAAAGCGTGCCCACCTCGCGCCCGGCCAAGGCATTGAGATCGAGTGCGTCGAGTGCGGCCATGGTGGCGGCGGCGTCCACCTTGGCCGGGGTGCGGTGCGGCAGGCGGCCCAGCCGCACCAGCGTTTCCACCGTCACGTTCCATGCCACTTCGCCGGCCTGGGGCAGATAGCCGATCGCCATGGCCCGCTCGCGCCCGGTCAATTCGCCCAGGCGGTGCTGGCCCAGGCACACGCGGCCCGCGTCAGGCTCTACCAGGCCGGCCAGGGCGGACAGCAGGGTGGACTTGCCCGCGCCGTTCGGCCCGCAGATCACCGTCAGGCGCCCGGGCGCAAGGCCTGCGCGCACTTCGCGCAGGCGGCCCACCACGGTTACGGCTTCGGCAACAAGTTCCATGCGCGCCCCTTTCAGGCGAGACCACGCCGCAGGCGCAGCAGGAGGTGCAGGAAGAACGGCGCCCCCAGCAGGCTGAGCGCGATGCCCAGGCGCAGTTCCCCGCCCGCCAGCGGCAGGCAGCGACACAGCGCATCGGCGACCAGCAACAGCAGGGCACCAGCCAGCGCGCTGGGCAGCAGCAGGCTGGACGGGCGGCGATCGGTGAACGGGCGGACAATGTGCGGCACCATCAGCCCGACAAAGCCGATGACCCCGGCGGCCGAAACCCCGGCGCCCACCACCAGCCCGACGCCCAGCACCATCATCCAGCGCAAGGCCGCGGGATCGAGCCCCATCGACCGCGCGGCCAGTTCGCCCAGCGTCAACGCATCGAGCGACGGCCCTGCCCGCCACAGCACGGCAAGGCCCAGCGCGGTGAGCGGCGCGGCCAGCGCGACATCGTGCCAACTGCGGTCGGTGAGCGCGCCCATCAGCCAGGTCACGATCTCGGTCAGGGCAAAGGGATTGGGCGCCAGGCTGATCGCCAGGCTGGTGAGCGCGCCGGCAAGGCTGGAAAGCATCATCCCCGCCAGGGTGAACAGCGCCACCCCGCCGGCCAGGCCGGTGCGCGGCCCCGAAGCGATCAGGGCGAGCAGGACCATGCCGCCCGCCGCGCCTGCCAGGGCCATGGCCGGTAGCGCGAAAGGCTGCACCGCAAAGCCCATGAACAACGACAATACAGCACCCAATGCAGCCAGCGGCGCCACCCCGAACAGGCCGGGATCGGCCAGCGGATTGCGCAAGTATCCTTGCATCGCCGCGCCTGACGCGCCCAGCCCGGCGCCCACCACCACCGCCAGCACCGCGCGCGGCAGGCGCAGTTGCGCCAGGATTACCGTGGCATTGGCACTGTATGGGGCCCCGGCTGGATCGAACGGATTGATCCACACCTGCCCCGCCATCAGGCACAGCGGAAACAGCAGCAGGAGCAGCGTGGCCAGCACCACGGGCAGAGCGGCTCGGTTCATTGCGGCCTACCCAAAGCTTTGTCCAACGCAGGGCCTTCCAGTTCGCGGCGCACCGCCACCAGCCGATCGAGCAGGCGCGGAATCGTGGGGCCACCGCAATAGATGAGATTGGGCGCGATCGGGGCGCGCGCGGTGTGCGTCAACGCAGCGAGCGCGGGGTGGAACAGCAGCCGGTCTTCGTCCGGGCCGGTGCCTGGCACGATCGTGCCCGGTGCCGGGCCCACCGCCAGGATCACGCGCGGCGGATCGGCCAGCATGCGCTCCAGCGGCAGGCGTTCGGATTGGCCCAGCCCGCGCTGCGCGCTGAAATTGGCAAAACCCGCCTGGCTCATCAGGTCAGAGACCAGCGTGTGCTGGCCCGGCACCAGCCCGCCCGGCTCCCACAACACGGCCGGAATGGGAACATGGCCGGGCGGCGGCGCAGCCTCTGCCACGGCGCGATCGATCTGCGCCAGCAGTGCCGCACCGCGCTCTGGATGGCCGGCCCAGGCGGCCAGGCTGCGGACCTGCGCGCGCGCCGCAGCCAGCGAATCGGCAATGCCCACCGTTTCCACGCGCAGCCCCATGCTGCGCAGCGCCGCCAGCGTGGCCGGATCGGCATAAGTGCTGGTCACCACCAGGTCGGGATGAAGCGCGACCACGCTTTCCACGGCGCCATCGGTGGAGGGAAAGCGGCGCGCCTCGGCCACGTCCATCGAGGTTTGCGCAGGATCGCGGCTGTAGAAGGACAGCGCCAGAATCTGCCCGCGGTCGGCCACTTGCGCCAGCACCGCGTCGCTGCACGGGTTGAGCGAGACGATACGCGGCAGGGCACCTGCGCCATGCGCCGCCTCACCGGCCGGGGCAACCCGCGCGCATCCCACCAGAGCCAGGGCCAGCAGTGCAGGCAGGCGGCGGCAAGACAAGCGGGGCAGCACACGGCCGATCACGTCAAGGTCATTCCTTTCGCTGGTGCCGCGGCGCGCCATCAGTAGCGCAGGCGCACCCCGCCAAACACCGAACGACCCAGCGCGCCATAGCCCGCTGCCGTCACCAGCGGCCGATCGAACACGTTTTCCACCCGGCCGAACAGTTCGGCCTGATGAAGGATCGGCAGGCTGGCGCGCAGCGTGGTGACGCTACCGCCCGACAGCTTGATCGAATTGGCCGCGTTGTCAAAGGTTTCGGATTGAAAACGGATATCCGCGGCGAGGGCCAGGCCGGCCCAGGGCGTGGTCCAGTCCAGCGAAGTGGTCAGCGCGTGGCGCGGACGGCGCGCCAAGTCCTTGCCGAACGTGGCCGCGCCAGGGGTGCGATCGGTCGCTTCGGTATAGGCATAGGCGATCTGCCCCTTGACCCCTGGGCTGAGCGTGGCGCCCACTTCCAGTTCGGCGCCCTGCGCGCGCGCCTTGCCCACGTTGTCATACACGCCATAGGCATGGCCGGTGCACAGCGCGCTTTCCACCATGTAGCACGAGACGTAGGTGATGAGGTTGCGCGTATCGCGGCGGAACAGCGTGAGCCCGGCGTGGAACGTGCCGTCTGCGCTGGTATAGGCCAAGCCGGCATCATAACTGCGGCTGCGTTCGGGATTGAGATTGGCGTTGCCGTAATCGGGCGAAAGCAGTTGGTAGAGCGTGGGCGCGCGGAAGCCTTCGCCATAGCTGGCGTTGAACCGCAGGCCGCGCAGCACTTCCACGGTGCCGTTGGCCCCGAGGCTCACGTTGCTGCCGAACTGGCTCTGTTCGTCATAGCGCACGCCGCCGGCAAGGCTGGCCTTGGCACCATACCAGCCGAGCATGGCATGGCCGCTGGTCAGGTGCGCGCGCTGTTGCGCGTCAAAAGTGCTGTCGAACCGGGTCCATTCGCGATCCGCGCCGAAATCGAGCGCGAAATCGGCCGGCAGCGCATAGCGGCCGTTGAGTTCCACCCGCTCGCTACGGCCGTTGTAACCGTATTCGAACGTGTCGTCTGCTCCGCCGGTGTAATAGCGGCGGCGCGTGTCCGACAGGGCATAGCCTGCGTCCAGCGTGAGGGCGCCGCCCGCGTAATGCACCCCGGCACGGCCGAAGAACTGCCGGGTGGTGGTATATTCGGGGGTATCGCCGAAATTGAAATCGGCGTCATAGCCATCGATCTGGGTCTTGCCATCGGCATAGCGGGCGCTGGCCACCAGCGAAAGCGTGTCGGTCAGGTTGACGCGGCCCTTGCCGCCCACGCGCCACTGGTCATAGCCATCGCGTTCCGTGCCATTGGCTGCGGCCGAGACGCCATCGGTGGTGGCATAGCCGCCGCCCAGCGAGAAGGCATAGCGATCGCGCTTAACCCCGGCGACCGCCTCGGCATCATAGCTGCCGCGCGAGCCGGCTTCGGCCGAAGCTTCCGCGCCGTCGATCTCGCGCGTGGTCACCGCGATCACCCCGCCGATGGCCGAACTGCCCCAGATGACCGAGTTGGAGCCGCGCAGCACTTCGATCCTTTCGATGCCGCCGCTGGTCAGCGTGCCGAAATCGAACCCGCCCGAAGGCGCGGACGGGTCTTCCACCCGTACGCCATCGACCAGGACAAGGGTGTGCTGCCCTTCCCCGCCGCGCAGGCGCACGGCCGTCTGCGCGCCAAGCCCGCCGGTGCGCGAATAGGTCAGCCCCGGCACGCGTTCGAGCACGCGGGTGATATCGACACCCTGCACCGCCTCGATCGTTTGCAGCGGCACGACGCTGATCGCCTGGCCGGTCTGGTCGAGCGACAGGGCGCTGCCGGTGGCCAGGACGGTGATTTCTGCGCCATCGGATGGTGCAGCTTCCTCGGCATGGGCAGGCATGGCCAGCACGAGCGTGGCGGCCAGCGCAAACAGCGAAGTCTTCATGGTCTTTTCCTCCCGGCCCATGGACAGTCTTGCCGTCCATGGCGCGAGGGTCCGCCGGGCCCCGGGCGGAAACTCGTCACGCTTGCGCCCGGTACACCCCGCCCGGCCGCGGAACGACCACACACCGGCAGGTTTCCTGGCTCATCCGAAGTCATCGCGACACGCCGGCCTTCCCAGCCCGCGTGGGGGCCAGTGGCGCACAAAGGGCGTGGCGCTCGTCCGGAAACAGTTGCGGGGGCAGCGCCGGCTTTGGTTCCGGCTTCCCTCTTAGCCCGCTTGCGCGGGCACCGGTGGCGTCTGCCGCGGCCGATAGCGCCCCCTGTACCATGGGGCAAGCCCGCGGCAGAATTTAACCAAGCGGTAGCGGGGTGTGCCTTATCGGGACGAAGCCATTTACCCCCGTGCATGGTTGCCACGCAGCGACTAACGCACCATTGCAAGATCAGGCCCCTGCCCGCCCTTATGCCAGACCCGAGTCCCTTCACCGGCGCCACGCCCACCCTGCCACCCGAAGCGCTGATGCCGCCGCCGGGGCCGGAAGAGCGCGCGATGCTGGCGCAGCGGCGGCAGGCCGATGGCGCGTTGCTTCAGGCGCTGACCCTGGCCCCGGTGCGGCCACGCGATTTTGCCGCACGCATCCGCCGGCGCGACATGACATCGTGGCGGCACCAGCACCGCGCAGGCTCGCGCCTGGCAGAGCGCGCTGCCGGCATTGCCGCGATCGGCGCGCTTGGCCTGGTGCTGGGCGCGGTGGGTTGGGGATCGCCGGGGATCGATGCCGCGGCCGCGCACGATCGTAACGGCCTGCAACCATTCGAGCGCGCGGGCGAAAGTTTCCCCGGCTCGGCATTCTATTACGTTTCGGCCCAGGACAGCGGCCTGCTGGCTCCGCAGGACGCCGCGCGCGCCTGGGACCGGCAGGTGGCCGCGATCCATGGCGACGCCGACGACGCGCCCACGCTTGCGGCCTGGGCGCGCAATCCCGCGGCGCGGCCGCTGTTTGCCTCGGGCAGCGGCGAAGACCGCTGGCGCGCGCTGCAATGCCTGACCACCGCGATCTATTACGAAGCCGCTTCGGAACCCGATGCCGGCCAGCGCGCGGTGGCGCAAGTCGTGCTCAACCGCGTGGCCCATCCCGCTTTTCCCAAGACCGTGTGCGGCGTGGTCTACCAGGGATCGGAACGGCCCGGCTGCCAGTTCAGCTTCGCGTGCGACGGCGCTATGGCGCGCCGCCCGGTGCAGCAGTTCTGGGACCGCGCGCGGCGCGTGGCCGCCGATGCCCTGGCCGGCAATGTCTTTGCCCCGGTTGGCCTCGCCACGCATTACCATACCAGCGCGGTGCACCCGCTGTGGGCAGACAAGCTTGCCTTCATCGGCACGATCGGGGCGCATCGCTTCTATCGTTGGGCCGGCACGGCCGGCCTGCCGGCTGCTTTCACCGGCACGTATCGCGGTGCAGAGCCGCTCGCCGCCCCGCATCCGCGCAGCTGGGTGCCCGTCGCGGCGGATCTGGCCGATCCGCTGACGCTGGAAAAAGCGTTCGAGGATGGCCGCATGGCCGCACTGGAGCGCACGACCGCCGGGCCGGGCGGTGCGCCCCTGGCACAACCGGCAGGCACGGGCCTGCGTGCGGTCGATTCGCCCTTGCGCGGCATGGCGCCGGCCGGCCCCGCGCTGTCGGGCACGCCCCTGCCCGGCGCGCCGAGCGGGCAACTGCGCCCCGAAGCGAGCGAGGCTTATGAAAACGCGGGCAAGTGGATTGCCCAGCCGCACGGCTGAACCCACGCGCCGCTGCGGCACGGCCACGCCGGGCCACTTCACTTCCACCGCCATGGCAGCATCAACGGGTCGTTTACCGTCTCGTCTCATCCCCTGTTAGCGCGCACCCCCTTAGAAGGACGGCAGAGCTGCTGCGGATTTCAGCCCGCTTGCCGCTTTCAACAAGGAAAAAGCCGAATTTACGCGAAATTTCGGTGTCGCAACGAACAATGGAGACCATCTGCGCATGCTGCGTTTCGCCCCTCGCTATGGCATGATCTCGCCCTGTCTCCGCCGGCCCGCCGGCCGGCCGGCCCATGCGGCCAACGACAATCCCGGCTGGGCCAGCCTGCGCCAGGCCAATGGCACCGCGCACGCTTCGCCGGGCCGGATGATGGCCGCGCGCGTGGCTGACAATCTTGCCGACGATGCCCTGCTGGCCCAGGCGCTGCGCCTGTTTGCCAGTCACGGCCACGCCGCCGCCGGGCAGGCTGCCGCGGCAGCCAAGGGTGCCGCCGTGGCGGGCGATCACGATGGCGCCGCCTGGTGGGCGCAAGTGTGCCACACGCTCGATCGCCGCAAGGGCCACGCCCTGGAACGGGAACTGGCCGGCCTGGCGTGAATTGCCCTGAAAGCCGGCCACCCGGTGCCGTTCTGGCGGGCGGGCACTGGCCTGCCTGTCGCATTCGTATGAACGGCCGATTTAC
Organism: Novosphingobium rhizosphaerae; assembly: GCF_050920675.1. Lineage (NCBI taxonomy): Bacteria > Pseudomonadati > Pseudomonadota > Alphaproteobacteria > Sphingomonadales > Sphingomonadaceae > Novosphingobium > Novosphingobium rhizosphaerae. Next base: position 2,084,052 of record NZ_CP137861.1, on the reverse strand, counting down.
TGTTTAATGCTATTGCGAACTCTTATCAAAGAAACCCGCAAATGCGGGGTTTTTTGCGGTTGCAATCCCTGCCGGGCAGGCCTACGTGCCCCTCCACTTGTCGGCAACCCTTCCCGTCTCGCGGGCGCGGGGGGACCTCCATCCGGGGGCTTGAGTCGGCAACGCTTGAACGCTTGTCCCGCGACGTCTCCGGGAAAGGACCGTAAAGCACATGGCACGCAAGAAGATCGCGCTGATCGGCGCGGGTAACATCGGTGGCACTCTGGCGCATCTGGCCGCGCAGAAGGAACTGGGCGACATCGTCCTGTTCGACGTGGTGGAAGGCGTTCCCCAGGGCAAGGCTCTCGATCTCTCGCAGTGCGGCCCAGTCGAAGGTTTCGACGCCAAGATCATCGGCACCAACGATTACAAGGACATCGCAGGCGCGGACGTCATCATCGTGACGGCCGGCGTGGCGCGCAAGCCCGGCATGAGCCGCGATGACCTGCTCGGCATCAACCTCAAGGTGATGAAGGCCGTTGGCGAAGGCATCCGCGACAACGCGCCCGACGCCTTTGTGATCTGCATCACCAACCCGCTCGACGCGATGGTCTGGGCGCTGCGCGAATTCTCCGGCCTGCCGCACAACAAGGTGGTGGGCATGGCCGGCGTGCTCGACTCGGCCCGCTTCAGCACCTTCCTGGCTTGGGAATTCGGCGTTTCGGTGCGCGACGTGAACTCGTTCGTGCTCGGCGGCCACGGTGACACGATGGTTCCGGTTGTGGAATATTCCACCGTTGCCGGCATCCCCGTCACCGATCTTATCAAGATGGGCGCTTCCACCCAGGACAAGATCGACGCGATCGTGCAGCGCACCCGTTCGGGCGGCGGCGAGATCGTCGGCCTGCTCAAGACCGGTTCGGCGTTCTATGCCCCGGCCGCTTCGGGCATCGCCATGGCCGAAGCCTACCTGTCGGACCAGAAGCGCGTCCTGCCCTGCGCCGCCTATGTCGATGGCGCCTATGGCGTTGACGGCCTCTATGTTGGCGTGCCGGTGGTGATCGGTGCAGGCGGCGTGGAAAAGGTCATCGAAATCAACCTCGATGAAACCGCCAAGGCCAACCTCCAGGTTTCGGTCGATGCGGTGAAGGAACTTCTGGTGGCCTGCAAGGGTATCGATCCTTCGCTTGCCTGATTGAATGCCTGGCCCGCGGCTTGCCTTTCGGGGCGGCCGCGGGCCTTGCACCGCACGTTATCGGCCAGGGCCGCCACGGTGGCGCTGGCAATACCCTTAAGGCCCTCTTCGGAGGGCGTTGACCGAACGCCATTAAGGATACCTGGCCCATCCACGCGCACCGCGCCGCAGATTGGCTGCCGATCCAAGCGATGGCGTCGGGCAACCGATGACAGTCACAGACAGGCCGCCTTGGGTTTCGCGGTCTGCCTCATGCCTCTTTCCGAAGCCCCTCCCCTCCCGGGGGCAAAGGAGTGAACTGACGATGGGACAAGAAGTGCACGAGTTCGAAGTCGATCCTTCACAGGATGCGCCGCAGCAGGGTCCATCCTGGCAATCGAAGCGCTGGCCGATTACCGACGCGCTGGCCGGCGATGATCTGACCCGTGCGCTCGATCCCATGGCGCTCAAGGTCGAAGTGGCCAAGGCTGCCAAGAAGGCCGGTGCCGCGCTCGACGAAGCGGCGCTGGAACAGGCCGCCAACGACAGCCTGCGCGTGATGCTGCTGGTGCGCACTTATCGCGTGCGCGGCCACCTTGCGGCCAACCTCGATCCGCTCGGCCTGTCCAAGCAGGACCTCCCGGCCGACCTCAGCCCCGAATACCACGGCTTCACGGCCAAGGACATGGATCGCAAGATCTACCTGGGCGGCACGCTGGGCCTGCAATGGGGCACCGTGCCCGAAGTGGTCGAGATCCTGCGTCGCAACTATTGCGGCAAGATCGGCCTGGAATACATGCACATCTCCGACGTGGAGGAGCGCAAGTTCCTGCAGGACCGCATCGAGGGCGGCGACAAGTCGATCGACTTCACGCCCGAAGGCAAGAAGGCGATCCTTTCCGCCGTGGTGCGCGGGGAACAGTACGAAAAGTTCCTCGGCAAGAAGTATGTCGGCACCAAGCGCTTCGGCCTTGACGGTGGCGAGTCGATGATCCCCGCGCTCGAAGCGGTGATCAAGTACGGCGGCCAGCGCGGCGTGAAGGAAATCATCTACGGCATGGCCCACCGCGGCCGCCTCAACATCCTCGCCAACGTGATGGCCAAGCCCTATCGCGTGATCTTCCACGAATTCTCGGGCGGCAGCGCCAATCCCGAAGACGTGGGCGGCTCGGGCGACGTGAAGTATCACCTGGGCACCAGCACCGACCGCGAGTTCGACGGCACCAAGGTGCACATGAGCCTGCTGCCCAACCCGTCGCACCTGGAAACGGTGGACCCGATCGTGCTGGGCAAGACCCTGGCGCAGCAGCAGTTCCGCGACGACGTGGGCCATGGCAAGCACAAGCAGGTCCTGCCGGTGCTGATCCACGGCGACGCGGCCTTTGCCGGCCAGGGCATCGTGTGGGAATGCTTCGGCTTTTCCGGCGTGGAAGGCTACAACACCGGCGGTTGCATCCACTTCATCATCAACAACCAGATCGGCTTCACCACCAGCCCGCAGTTCTCGCGCGGCTCGCCCTATCCCTCGGACGTGGCCAAGGGCGTCCAGGCGCCGATCATCCACGTCAACGGCGATGACCCCGAAGCGGTGACCTTTGCCTGCAAGCTGGCGATCGACTATCGCCAGCAGTTCGGCCGCGACATCGTGCTGGACATGTGGTGCTACCGCCGCTTTGGCCACAACGAAGGCGACGAGCCATCGTTCACCCAGCCGCTGATGTACGCCCAGATCCGCAAGCACCCTGCGGTCTCGTCGCTCTATGCCGATCGCCTGGTAAGCGAAGGCGTGATCGACAAGAACTGGAAGGGCGAAGCCGAAGACCGCTTCACCGCCACGCTGGAAAGCGAGTTCGAAGCCGCCAAGAGCTACAAGGCCAACGAAGCCGACTGGTTCGGCGGCCGCTGGGCGGGCCTCAACAAGCCGGCCGACCCGGTCACCGCGCGCCGCAACGTGGCCACGGGCATCGAGCAGAAGCTGTTCGACAGCCTGGGCCGCACGCTGACCACGGTTCCCGAAAGCCTCACCGTCCACAAGACCTTGGGCCGCGTGCTCGATGCCAAGCGCGAGATGTTCGCGTCGGGCAACGGGTTCGATTGGGCCACGGCCGAAGCGCTCGCCTATGGCAGCCTCGTCACCGAAGGCTACAACGTGCGCCTTTCGGGCCAGGACTGCGGCCGCGGCACGTTCAGCCAGCGCCATGCCGTGTGGGTGGACCAGACCGACGAGCACAAGTACGTGCCGCTCGCCACGCTGCCCCATGGCCGCTTCGAAGTGCTCGACAGTCCGCTGTCGGAATATGGCGTGCTCGGCTTCGAATACGGCTATGCCAGCGCCGATCCCAAGACGCTGGTGCTGTGGGAAGCGCAGTTCGGTGACTTTGCCAACGGCGCGCAGATCGTGATCGACCAGTACGTGGCCGCTGCCGAAGCCAAGTGGCTGCGCGCCAACGGCCTCGTCATGCTGCTGCCGCACGGCTATGAAGGCCAGGGTCCGGAACACTCCTCCGCCCGTCTGGAGCGCTATCTCCAGCTCTGCGCCGAAGATAACCTGCAGGTGTGCAACATCACCAGCCCGGCCAACTACTTCCACGTGCTGCGCCGGCAGATGCACCGCTCGTTCCGCAAGCCGCTGATCATCATGACGCCCAAGTCGCTGCTGCGCCACCCGCTGGCCAAGTCGACCGCGGCCGATTTCATCGGCGAGGCACAGTTCAAGCGCATCCTGTCCGATCCTTCGGCACCCGAAGACAAGGACACCCGCCGCGTCGTGCTGTGCTCGGGCAAGGTGGCCTATGACCTGATCGAGGCGCGCGATGCTGCCGGCATCACCGACACCCAGATCATCCGGATCGAGCAGCTCTATCCCTTCCCGGGTGAGCCGCTGGCCCTGCGTCTTTCGCGCATGGCCAATCTGGAAGACGTGGTATGGTGCCAGGAAGAGCCGAAGAACAACGGTTCGTGGTTCTTTGCTGAGCCGCTGATCGAGGAATCGCTCAAGGCCGCCAAGGGCAAGGTTGCCCGCGCCCGCTATGCCGGCCGCGCCGCCTCTGCTTCGCCCGCCACGGGCCTGGCCAAGCGCCACGTTGCCGAGCAGGCCGCCCTGGTGGCCGATGCGCTGGCTCTGTCGGTGCGCGAGGAAATCCGCCGCAAGAAGAAGGCCTGACCCGGCCGTTTCGTCCACCTGAATTCTCCCCAAGGAACACCAAGTCATGTCCATCGAAGTCAAGGTTCCGACGCTCGGTGAAAGCGTCAGCGAAGCGACGGTCGGCCAGTGGCTGAAGAAGCCGGTGAAGCGGTGGCTCTGGACGAGCCCATCGTCAGCCTCGAAACCGACAAGGTCGCCGTCGAAGTGCCCTCGCCCGTGGCCGGCGTGCTCGGCCAGATCCTGGTTGCCGAAGGCGAAACCGTCACGGTTGGCGCGCTGCTCGGCACCGTAGAAGACGGCGTGGCCGCGGCCGGCAACGGCCAGGTTGCCCCGCGCGAGGAAAAGCCGGTGCCGCCCGCATCTGACACGATCGCGCCGGCAACGCCTGCACCCGCGCCTGCCGCAGCCCCGGCTGCGCCGGCCGGTGACGATGCCGGTGCTGCCGCGCTCTCGCCGGCAGTGCGCCGCGCGGTGCTGGAGCACGGAATCGATCCTTCCACCGTCAAGGGCACCGGCAAGGACGGCCGCCTGACCAAGGAAGACGTGCTGGCCGCAGCCCAGGCCAAGGCCGCTTCGCCTGCGCCGGTGGCCACCGCCGCTGCCGTGCCTGCCGCCGTGGCCGCGCCTGGCCGCAACGAAGAACGCGTCAAGATGACGCGCCTGCGCCAGACCATCGCCAAGCGCCTCAAGAGCGCGCAGGAAAACGCCGCCCTGCTCACCACGTTCAACGACGTGGACATGTCGGCCGTGATGGCCGCGCGCGAGAAGTACAAGGACGTGTTCGAGAAGAAGCACGGCGTGAAGCTGGGCTTCATGTCGTTCTTCGCCAAGGCTTCGTGCCTGGCGCTCAAGGACATTCCGGCCGTCAACGCCCAGATCCAGGGCGATGAGATCGTCTATCACGACTATGTCGATATCTCGGTGGCCGTCTCGGCGCCGAACGGCCTGGTCGTGCCGGTGGTGCGCGATGCTGACAAGCTGTCGTTCGCCGGCATCGAAAAGGCGATTGCCAATTACGGCAAGAAGGCCCGCGAAGGCGCGCTGACCATGGAAGACATGAAGGGCGGCACCTTCACCATCTCCAACGGTGGTGTGTTCGGCGGCCTGATGTCCACCCCGATCATCAACCCGCCCCAGTCGGCCGTGCTCGGCCTGCACCGCATCGAAGACCGCCCGGTCGTGCGCAATGGCGAAATCGTGATCCGCCCGATGATGTACATCGCGCTGTCCTACGATCACCGCATCATCGACGGTCGCGAAGCGGTTACCGCGCTCAAGACCATCAAGGAAGCGATCGAAGATCCCACCCGCCTGCTGATCGATCTCTGATCGACCAAGCGTGCCGCGCCCGGCGACCAGTGCCGGGCGCGCAGGCGTGCATAGCAGCGAACTTGTGTGATAAGTCGCGCCAGTCCCGCCACAGTTTCAGGGGCGCGCGAACAGGAGGCCGCAATGGCTGAATACGATTATGATGTCCTGGTGATCGGCGCTGGCCCTGGCGGCTATGTCGCGGCGATCCGCGCGGCCCAGCTGGGCCTCAAGACCGCCTGTGCCGATGGGCGCGAAACCCTGGGCGGCACGTGCCTCAACGTGGGCTGCATCCCGTCCAAGGCACTGCTGCACGGTTCGGAAAAGTTCGAGGAAGCCGTCAACGGCACCTTTGCCAGCTATGGCATCAAGACCGGCCCGGTGGAGCTGGACCTGGCCACGATGCAGCAGCAGAAGCTGGATTCGGTCAAGAGCCTGACCGGCGGCATCGAATTCCTGTTCAAGAAGAACAAGGTCACCTGGCTCAAGGGCTATGCCAGCTTCGAAGACGCGCACAGCGTCACCGTCTCGGGGCAGAAGGTTTCGGCCAAGCACATCGTCATCGCCACCGGCTCTTCGGTCACCCCGCTGCCGGGCGTGAGCGTGGACAACGACGCGGGCGTGGTGGTCGATTCGACCGGCGCGTTGGCGCTGACCCGCGTGCCGGATCACCTGGTGGTGATCGGCGGCGGCGTGATCGGCCTGGAACTGGGCTCGGTGTGGCGTCGCCTGGGCGCCAAGGTCACCGTGGTGGAATACCTTGACCAGCTGCTGCCCGGCATGGACGGCGACGTGCGCAAGGAAGCGGCCAAGATCTTCAAGAAGCAGGGCATGGCGCTCAAGCTTTCGACCAAGGTCACCGGCGTGGCGGTGGACGGTGGCAAGGCGACGCTGACGGTCGAGCCTTCGGCCGGTGGCGCTGCCGAAACCATCGAGGCCGATTGCGTGCTGGTGGCCATCGGCCGCCGGCCCAACACCGAGGGCCTGGGCCTCGACAAGATCGGCCTTGCGCCCAACGCGCGCGGCCAGATCGAGACCGACCACGATTTCCGCACCGCGGTTGATGGCGTGTGGGCGATCGGCGACGTGATTCCGGGCCCGATGCTGGCGCACAAGGCCGAGGACGAAGGCATTGCCGTAGCCGAGAACATCGCAGGCCTCACGGGCATCGTGAACCACGACGTGATCCCCGGCGTGGTCTACACCTTCCCCGAATTTGCCGGGGTGGGCCTGACGCAGGAAGCCGCGCTGGAAAAGGCCGGCGGCGACCAGTCCAAGATCAAGGTCAGCAAGTTCCCGATGCTGGGCAACAGCCGCGCCAAGACCAATCACGAGCCCGACGGGTTCGTGAAGGTGATCGCCGATGCGCAGAACGACCGCGTGCTGGGCGTGTGGGCGATTGCCTCGGTGGCCGGCACGATGATTGCCGAAGCGGCCCTGGCCCTGGAATTCGGCGCAACCTCGGAAGACATCGCCTATACCTGCCACGCGCACCCGACCCATTCGGAAGCGCTGAAGGAAGCGGCGATGGGCATCCGCGAAAAGCCGATCCACATCTGATCGACGCACCGCCGTTGGGCGGCGAGCGCATTGAACAAGGCCGCGCCGGGGCAACCGGGCGCGGCCTTTTTCTTGGCCCGCTTGTTGGTGGCCCCTGGCAACGCGCCGCAACAAGACGTGCAGCTTTGTAAAATAGGCTATGCTTGACAGTTGTTTACGTGACTTCTGGGGCCGCCCATCTACGAGGCAGGCAAGCAGGGGAGCTTACCAAGGAGAAGCATCGTATGAACCGTCTGACGATCGCCTTTGCCGCCGCTGTGGCGCTTGCCGCCACGCCGATGGTGGCCCAGGCCGCGCCGTGCAAGGATGCCAGGGGCAAGTTCATCAAGTGCCCGCCAGCCAAGCCGGCGCCCCGCAAGGTTTGCAAGGGCCACAAGGGCAAGTTCGTGAAGTGCCCGCGTTGACCTGACGCAGGAAGGGCTGCCGGGCCCGCCACCTGCCACGTCGTGCGACGCCAGGCAGCCCTTCCAAGCGCTAGAGCACGATAACGTTTCACGGAAACGTCATGGTGATCTAGGTTTTTGTTATCGTGCGATTTACTGCCAAAAACCGGCACCCACTTTTTGTCATCGCACGCTAGAAATCTATCTTCATCCAAACCATGGCCGAAGGAACGCTGACACCGCCGCCCACGGCGCGCTGTTCCGCTTCGGCCTGGGCCTTGACGCCAGGCGCCAATTGCAGTTGCGCCACGGGTGGCGCCTGATCGGCGAAAGGGCCGGTCAGGGGATGGACGCGAAACTTTTCCCGATCCACCGCACAGACCACGATCGCGCCATCGGCCGCCGGACTGCCGCAGCGCGCCTCTTCCGGCTTGAGCCGCGCAAGGTCGAAGGATTGGCCCTGGGCCGCAGGCGGTGCGGACGAGGCGGGGGCAGAAATCGGTGCGACAGGTGGTGCATCGATAGGCATGGCGGCTTGGCTCCATCCGCAACGTGCTGAAACTGAACGTCGATTGTGGCGCGATCATGGCGCTGGGAACTTTGCCCGGCGTTGGCGCGTAGTCCTGCCCAAACGGGGCAACTGCACATGAAACGTTCTCTCCTGATCGGCAGCGTAGTGGCGCTGGCCGCATCGATCCCGCTTGTCGCCTGCCATCACCGCCCGGCCAACCAGGCGCCGCCGCGGGCCACAGACGCCATCAGCCTGCCGCCCCAGGCCTCCACCATTGCCGTGCCGATCGTTGCCCGCCTCGATGAACTCAGCGCCGCGCTCGAACAGGCCGTGCCGCGCGAGTTGTGGTCGATCGACCAGCCGGGCCAGGATTGCCTGGCGTCGAAGCGAGTCCAAGTGCTGGGCGTCAAGATCAAGACGCCTCGCGTGGAATGCCGCGTCGTGGGCAACGTGGCGCGCGGTCCGATCACGCTGGCCGGACAAGGGCAGGACCTGGTGATCACCCTGCCGATGCACGCAACGGTGCGCGCGCGCGACATTGCCGGCGTGCTCAAGCAGGAAACCGCCACCGGCGATGCCGTGGTGCGCGCGCATGTGCGCCTGTCGCTGACGCGCGACTGGAAGCCACGCGCCACGCTCGATATCCACTATGACTGGACCAACGCGCCGGGCATCGATTTTCTCGGACAGCGCATCACGTTCACCAGCAAGGCCGATGCCAAGCTCAAGGGCGTGATCGACAAGCTGGAACGCACCCTGCCCAGCGAGTTGGACAAGCTGCATCTCGATCGCCAGATCGGCAAGGCCTGGGCCAGCGCGTTTACGTCGCTGGAACTCAACCACGCCAATCCGCCGGTGTGGATGCGCGTCACGCCCAAGGATCTGCGCTATGGCGGCTATGCCGTGGAAGGGCGGCAACTGGTGCTCAAGCTGGGCATGCAGGCGCAAACCGAAACCTTCGTCGGCAACCGTCCGCCCGATCCCACCCCGGCCCCGCTGCCGCCGCTCCACACCCTTGATGGCGCGCCAGGGCGGATGCTGTTCGTCATTCCGGTGATCGCCGATTATCGCGAACTGGAACCGGTCATCGCGCGGGCGCTGGTCAAGCGATCGGCCCGCCCGTTCGATGTTCCCGGCCTGGGGGCGGTGACGGCGCAGTTCGGCAAGGTGACCTGCTATGGCACCACCGGCGGCAAGGTGGCGGTGGGCGTACAGTTTGCCGCCAATGGCGCGCACGGCACCGTCTGGCTGACCGGCACCCCGGTCAACGCGCCGAATTCGCGCGTCGTCAGCTTTGCCGACCTTGCCGTTTCGGGCGTGACCGACAGCACCGGCACCGACGTGCTGCTGAGCCTGGCCAACGCGCCAGGTCTTTCGGAAACCATCGCTGCCGCGCTCGCCCAGAACTTCGAGCGCGACTATGCCAAGCTGATGGCCAAGATCGACCGCGCCCTGACTGACAAGCGCACCGGCGATTTCGTGATCCGCGCACGGATCGAGGATGTGCGCACCGGCCGTCTCAAGGCCGCGGGCCAGGGCCTCTACCTGCCGGTGGAAGGAACGGGAACGGCGACGGTCAGCCTCGACATGCGGTGAACCACAAGGCATGGCATGGTCCATGCCGCTGGTCCCCTCGCTGCCCACGTCCTTGCCATCGTCCCTGCCCAGCGCGTTGCCGCACGCGGTGGCCCCGGCCCTGCCCGCCGTGATCGGCGTGGCAGACCTGGCGGGTATCGCGCTGTTTGCGCTGTCGGGCGCACTGGTGGCCGCGCGGATGCGGCAGACTCTGGTGACGATGTGCTTTTTCGCAGTGATCACCGGTGTGGGCGGCGGCTCGGTGCGCGATCTGCTGATCGGAGCGCCAGTGTTCTGGGTGCACGATCGCTGGGTGGCGCTGGTCTGCCTGGCCATGGCGGTGGTGTGCTGGATCACGCCGCACCGCTGGTGGCGCGGCGCCGCGCTGGAATGGGCCGATGCCGTAGGGCTCAGCGCTTATGCCGTGCTGGGCACAACCAAGGCGCTGGCCTATGGCATCCCTCCCGTTCCGGCCTTCATCATGGGCGTGATCACGGGCTGCGTGGGCGGGGTGATCCGCGATTGTGTTGCCGGGCGCCCGTCGATCATCATGCGGCCCGAACTCTATGTCACCGCCGCAGCCCTTGCCGCAGCGCTCTGTTCGGCAGGACAGGCGCTGCACTTGCCCAAGGGCTGGGTCTGGGCGGTATCGGCACTGGCCGGGTTTGCCCTGCGTGCCGCCGCGATCCGCTGGAAACTGGCGATCCCGGCCTATGGCGGCCGCCCTGCCCACGCAGACACGGATTGATCGCACGCCAGCGGATTGTGCGTTGCAGCGCAGCATGAATTGGGGCACCCTCCCGTCTTATGATCAAGGCGGGCCTCCATCACCTCACGCGCTATACCTATTCCAAGCCGGTTCGATTGGGCCCGCAGGTGATCCGATTGCGGCCGGCGGCGCACAGCCGCACTGCCGTGCCGAACTATTCGCTGAAGATCAGCCCGGCCAATCACTTCATCAACTGGCAGCAGGACCCTTATGGCAACTGGCTGGCGCGGGTGGTTTTTCCCGATCCGATCGATCACTTCGAAATCTCGGTCGACCTGCTTGCCGATCTGGTGGTGATCAATCCGTTCGATTTCTTTGTCGAGGAATATGCCGAAACCTATCCCTTTGTTTATGCAGAGGAACTGAAAGCCGATCTGGCCGCCTGCTTTGAAACCGAAGCGCAAGGCCCGCTGTTCGATGAATTGCTGGCGCGCTTTACCGGCCACGAGGGGCGCACGATCGACTTCCTGGTGGCGATCAACCAGGCGGTCAACCAGGCGGTCGGCTATGTCATCCGCATGGAGCCGGGCGTGCAAAGCCCTGAGGAAACGCTCGACGTGGGCAGCGGATCGTGCCGCGATTCGGCCTGGCTCCTGGTGCATCTGCTACGCCGCCTGGGCTTTGCCGCGCGTTTCGTCTCGGGCTATTCGATCCAGTTGACGCCCGATATTGCCGCGGTGGATGGCCCGGCCGGCGTGGCGCAGGACGTGTGCGACCTGCATGCCTGGACCGAAGTCTATCTGCCGGGCGCGGGCTGGATCGGACTGGACGCCACCTGGGGACTGTTTGCTGGCGAAGGACACATTCCGCTCTGCGCCACGCCGCACTATCGCTCCGCCGCGCCGATCGAAGGTGTGGTGCTGGAACCGGTGCATTCCGATTTCCATTTCGAAATGCAGGTTTCGCGCATTGCCGAAGCGGTGCGCATCACCAAGCCGTTCACCGATGCGCGCTGGGACGCGCTCGATGCGCTGGGCGAAAAAGTCGACGCCGACCTTGCCAACCAGGACGTGCGCCTGACGATCGGCGGCGAACCCACGTTCGTGGCCGATGGCGATTTCGAGGCGCCCGAATGGAACAGCAGCGCGGTGGGGCCCACCAAGGCCTGGTACGCCGACCGGCTCATCCGCAAGCTGCGCGATCACTTTGCGCCGGGATCGCTGCTGCACCACGGCCAGGGCAAGTGGTATCCGGGCGAAAGCCTGCCGCGCTGGGGCTATTCGATCTATTGGCGCAAGGACGGCGTGCCGATCTGGCGCGATGAAAGCCTGATCGCCGGCGATCGCCTGCCCGATGACAGCGTCACCGGCGTGGATGCAGACGACGCCGCGCTGTTCCTGCGCGAGACGGCCGCCGTGCTGGGCGTGGCCCCCGAGAATGTCGCCCCGGTCTACGAAGACGCACTGGAATGGATCGTGCGCGAGGCGGACCTGCCCGAGAACACCGAACCCACCGATCCCAAGCTAGACGATCCCGAAGTGCGCCAGCGCTTTGTTCGCACGTTCCAGCGCGGGCTGACCAAGCCGGTGGGGCATGTCCTGCCGATCCAGCGGCAACAGCCCTGGCAGGCGCGCCGTGCCCATGCCGCCGGCTACTGGTATTCGGAAAAGTGGAAGCTGCGCCGCGGCGCGCTGTTTGCCGTGCCGGGCGACAGCGCGCTGGGCTATCGCCTGCCGCTCAATTCGCTGCCCTACGTGCCGCCCTCGGCTTATCCCTATATTCACCCGCGCGACACGGCAGAGCCACGCGAGCCGCTGGCCGATTTCCGCGCGCAAGTGGTGGAACGCGCGGTGCAGACGCGCGACGCGCTCACGCCCGGCGAGATGTCCCACGAGGATCGCAGCCGCGAGGCGCGGGCGCAGGGGCATGAGCGGCACAGTGCCGACCCGGTGCGGCAGAGCCGCGTGGAACAGACCATCGCCATCGAAGGCGCGGTGCGCACGGCGATCACCGTGGAGCCGCGCGGCGATCACTTGTGCGTGTTCATCCCGCCGGTCGAAACGCTGGAAGACTATCTCGACCTGATTGCCAGCGTGGAAGCCGTGGCCGAGGAAACCCGCCTGCCGGTGCGCATCGAAGGCTATCCCCCACCGCCCGACCCGCGGCTGATGGTGCTCAAAGTCACGCCCGACCCCGGCGTGATCGAAGTGAACATCCAGCCTGCCGGCTCATGGGCGGAATCGGTGGACATCACCGAAACGCTTTATCGCTGCGCCCGCGAAATTGGGCTGACGGCCGACAAGTTCATGGTCGATGGCCGCGCCATCGGCACCGGCGGGGGCAACCACATCGTGCTGGGCGGGCCGACCTTGCTGGATAGCCCGTTCATTCGCCGGCCCGATCTGCTCAAGTCGTTCGTGATCTATTGGCAGCGCCATCCCAGCCTGTCCTATCTGTTTTCCGGCATGTTCATCGGCCCCACCTGCCAGGCGCCGCGCATCGACGAAGCGCGGCACGACGGGCTTTACGAGCTGGAAATCGCGCTATCGCAAGTGCCCGGCCCGGATCAGCCCCAGCCGCTCGCCTGGGTAGTCGATCGCCTGTTCCGCAACTTGCTGGTAGACGTGACGGGCAATACCCACCGCACCGAAATCTGCATCGACAAGCTGTTTTCGCCCGATGGTCCCACCGGGCGGCTGGGCCTGGTCGAGTTTCGCGGGTTCGAGATGCCGCCGGATGCGCGCATGTCGCTCGCCCAGCAATTGCTGCTGCGCGCGCTGTGTGCCTGGTTCTGGCGCCAGCCGGTGGATGGCCCGCTGGTGCGCTGGGGCACGCAGTTGCACGACAAGTTCATGCTGCCGCATTTCGTGTGGACCGATTTCCTCGATGTGCTGGCCGATCTGCGCGGCGCAGGCTATGATTTCGATCCCGTGTGGTTCGAAGCGCAGCGCCAGTTCCGCTTCCCCGTACACGGCGCGGTGGAAGGGGGCGGCGTGCACCTGGAAGTGAGCCATGCGCTCGAACCCTGGAACGTGCTGGGTGAAACCGGCGCGATCGGCGGCACCGTGCGCTATGTCGACAGTTCGACCGAGCGTTTGCAAGTGCGCGCGGCCGGCCTCGTGCCGGGCCGCCACGTAATCACCTGCAACGGGCGCCGCGTGCCCTTGAGCTATACCGGCACGCCCGGCGAAGCGGTGGGCGGCGTGCGCTACAAGGCCTGGCTGCCGGCCAATTGCATGCATCCCATGCTGCCGCCCCAAGCGCCGCTCACGTTCGATATCTTCGATACCTGGAGCCAGCGCTCGCTGGGGGGCTGCGTCTATCATGTGGCCCATCCGGGGGGGCGCAATTACGATTCGGTGCCGATCAACGGCTATGAAGCCGAAGCGCGACGGCGCGCACGGTTTCAGGACCATGGCCATTCGCCCGGCCCCCTGCCGGTGCCGCCGGCCGAAATGCCTGGGGAATTCCCGATGACGCTCGACCTGCGCCGCCCCGCCGGGCTGGCCTGACCACGGTGGCCACCCTGCCCGGAACCCCGCCATCGCCGGCGGGCCGGCGCCCGCCCGTGGGGCTGGCCGGCTATCCGGTGGATGTGGGTGCGGGCGATCTCTATCGCCATGCGGCGCCCGATGTGGCCCAGGCCTGGCAGCAGGCGGCGCAAGGGCTGATGGCCCTGCGCGAGGAAGCCGGCGTCGCGGTGCAGGAACTGGTCGGCCGCCAGATCCTCGATCTGGGCATGTCGTTCCGCCTGACCGGCGAGGACGAGGAGCGCGACTGGCCGCTTTCGCCCATGCCGCTGATCGTCGGCGCCCGGGAATGGGCCCAGGTGGAACGCGGCCTGGTGCAACGCGCCCGCCTGCTCGAAGCCGTGGTGGAAGACATCTATGGCGAAGGGCGCCTGGTGGCCGATGGCCATCTGCCTGCCGCGCTCATTGCCGGCAGCCGCTATTTCGCCCGATCGATGGTGGGCGTGGGTCCACGCAGCGGCCCGCATATCCACGTCTATGCGGTAGACCTGGCGCGCGGCCCGCGCGGGCAGTGGCGCGTGCTGGGCGATCGCCTGCGCCTGGCCAATGGCATCGGCTATGCCCTGGAAAACCGCCTGGCGCTTTCGCGCGTGACCGGCAGCCTGCTCACCGACATGCGCGCGCGCCGCGTGGCCCAGTTCTTTTCCGACCTGCGCGGCGGCATCGCCCGCGAATGCCAGCGCGAAAACCCGCGCATCGCCCTGCTCACGCCCGGCCGCTTCAACCAGTCCTATCCCGAACAGGCCCATCTCGCGCGCTACCTGGGCTTCCCCCTGGTCGAAGGCCGCGACCTGACGGTGAGCGACGACCGGCTCTATGTGCGCACCATCGCCGGGCCCAAGCGGGTGGACGCGCTGTGGCGCTGGATCGATACCAACGCGCTCGATCCGCTGCGCTTCGATGCGCGATCGGCAATCGGCGTGCCCGACCTGTTCGAGGCGCTGGACCGTGGCGGCGTGACCCTGGCAAACTGGCCGGGGGCCGAAGTGCTCGAAGCGCCGGCCTTTGCCGCGTTCATGCCACGCCTGTTCTCGGCCCTGCTGGGCGAAGAGCCCATCCTGCCCAACGTCGCCACCTGGTGGTGCGGCCAACCCCGCGAAGCGCAGGACGTCGCCGCGCGGCTGGACCAGTTGATGATCACCCCGGCGTTCGGGGTGGAAGTGGCCGGCCTGGCCCAGGGCCGTCCCGTGGCCGGGCGCAGCCTGAGCCCCGCGCAGCGCCGGGCCTTGCTCGCTGCGATGGAGCGCCGCCCGGTGGACTATTGCGGCCAGGAAATCGTTACTCTTTCCACCACGCCGGCGCTGATCGACGAAGCGTTCGTGCCGCGCGCCTTTACCGTGCGCGCTTTCCTGGCGCGCAATGCGGCAGGGGAATGGAGCGTCATGCCCGGCGGCTTTGCCCGCCTGTCCTCGTCGGGCGAAATGGTCACGACGATGATGGGCGAAGGCGATATTTCCGCCGATGTCTGCGTGGTGGACACCGCCGTCGATGTCGCCACGGTCAGCGCCACGCCTTCGGTACTGGGCGCCCCGCCGGCGGTGCGACGCGGCGGGGGCATCCTGGCGAGCCAGGCGGCCGACAACCTGTTCTGGTTCGGCCGATATATGGAGCGTGCGGAAACCACCGTGCGCGTGGTGCGCGCCGTGCTTGGCAGTTCGATCGAAGTGGACGCGGCCGCCGGGCACAATCCCGAGGTGATCGCGCGGCTGGTAGACCTGATGGTAAGCTGGGGCGCGATCGAACGCGAAGATGCCGGGTTGAGCGTGCCCCAAGCCTGCCGCGCGGCGTTGGCCGACACGGCGATGAACGGTTCGGTCGGCGCGCTGTTTGCCGCGATCCGCGCCACGGCGCTGACTCTGCGCGATCGCTTCACCACCGATTTCTGGCGCATCGCCAGCCGCCCACTGCCGCCGATGGACGGCCACCGCCCCGGCGCGCTGTTGCGGGCCGCGCGCGAATTGATCGAGCGCCTGTCCGCGCTGTCTGGCCTGCTGGCGGAAAACTTCACGCTGGGCCCATCGCGCCATTTCCTCGACATGGGCCGCCGCCTGGAACGCGCAGTGGCGCTATGCCAGACGCTGCGGGCGCTGTCTGCGCAGATCGAGACACCCGAAGCGCTGGGCGTATTGCTCGACCTGTCGGACAGCCAGATCACCTATCGCGCGCGCTATCTGGCGGCGCCCAGCACGGCGCCGGTGCTCGACCTGCTGCTGCTCGACCCCACCAATCCGCGCTCGCTGGCGTTTCAGGCGCAGGCGCTGGTCGGCCATATCGAAGCGCTGCCTTCGCTGGGCGAAGACAACCTGCCAGAAGCCCCGCTGTTGGAAGCGCGTGCCATCCTGGCGCCCTTGTCCAGCCTGCCCGTGGCCAGCTGGAACCTCGCGCGGCTGGCTGATGTGGAGCAGCGGCTGCTGACCCTGTCCGACACGATATCCACCCGCTATTTCCTGCAATTCGAAAAGGCCGGAAACCCGGCCGGTGGCAGCCTGCTCGCGTGATCTACGATATTCGCCATCAAACACGCGTCGATTACGACGCGCCTGTCCGCCTCGCCCGGTTCAACTTGCGGCTGCGCCCCGCGCCCTGGCCCACGCAATCGGTCAGCCAGTTCCGCCTCTCCGTCTCGCCGCAACCCTGGACCATGGAAGAGGAAGCCGGGCCCTTCCTGGTCAACCGCAGCCGCCTGTTCATTCGCGAGCCGCTCGATCGGCTGGACGTGGACAGCACGTTCCGCGTGGAAGTGACGCCGGCTGTGGCCGACCTGGCCGAGGCGGTCACGCCCAGCGTGGCAGAGATCGGTGCCTGCGCCGCCGCGCATCGCGACCTTTCGGCGCTGGGCCCGGCGAGCTATATCTATCCGTCGGCCATGACGCCGCTTTCCCCCGAGATCGTCGGCTGGGCCGGCAGTATCCTGGCGGGCAAGCGCAGCGTGATGGACGCAGGCCTTGCGCTGATGCACGCCATCCACGACGAATTCACCTATGATGGCACCGCGACCACGGCCGAAACCCCGCCTGCGGAAGCCTTTCGCGCCCGCCATGGGGTGTGCCAGGATTTTGCCCATGTGATGATCGTGGCGGCGCGCGGGCATGGCCTGCCAGCCGCCTATGTCAGCGGCTATTTGCGCACCCTGCCCCCGCCCGGCCAGCCCCGCCTGGTGGGTGCCGACGCCACCCACGCCTGGGCCGCGCTGTGGTGCGGCGACGAATTGGGCTGGGTCGGGTTCGATCCCACCAACGCGGTGCTCGCTTCGACCGACCACGTGTTCACGGCCATGGGGCGCGACTATGCCGATGTCGCGCCGATGGATGGCGTGTTCCATGGTGGAGGCGGCCAGCGCCTGCGGGTTTGCGTCGACGTGGCCCCGGTGGAGGAGCCAGTCGACTGATGGCCCGCGCGCGCTTGCTGCGCGGCTAACCCTTAGGCAGGGACGCCAGTGCCCTGGGCCAGGAACGGCCGCGCATCGGCCACTTGCGCTTCGAACGCACCGATTGCGTCGCCACGCGCCAGGGTCAGGCCCACTTCGTCGAGGCCGTTGAGCAGGCAATGCTTGCGGAACGCGTCGATCTCGAACGCAAAGCGATCCTGGAACGGCGTGGTCACGGTCTGCGCGTCGAGATCGATAGAGATCGGGTCGGTCTGCGCCACTTCGAGCAGGCGATCGACCTGTTCCTGCGGCATCACCACGGTAAGGATGCCGTTCTTGAAGGCGTTGCCGGAAAAGATGTCGGAAAACGACGGCGCAATCACCGCCTTGATGCCCAGGTCGAGCAGCGCCCAGGCGGCATGCTCGCGGCTGGAACCGCAACCGAAGTTGTCGCCCGCGATCAGGATCGGCGATCCCTTGAAGGTTTCGCTGTCGAACAGGTTGTCGGGATCGGCACGCAGCGATTCGAAGGCGCCACGGCCCAGCCCCTCGCGACTGATCGTCTTGAGCCACTTGGCCGGGATGATCACGTCGGTGTCGATGTTCTTGCGGCCGAACGGAATGGCGCGGCCTTCGATGTGGTTTACCGGTTCCATGCCCCCGCTATAGCCGCCGCCGCGCCCGGCGCAACGGCGGAAATAGCGTGTCGGGCAAGGCTGCGCTCAATCGGTTTCGGGATTGTCGCCCAGCGGAGATTCCTTGGCCGGCTTGTTGGCCCGGTCCTTGCGACGGTTGCTATAGAGCAGCGCGGCTGCGAGCGCCGCCGAACCGACCGCTGCAGCCCCTGCCAGGACAGCCGTTCCGGCCCAGTTTTCCTTCTTGGACACGCCTTCCTCCTTGTTACGGGCCGCAAGAATTGGCCCGGTTGCCGCACAATGCAACGTTCAATCGAGGAATGTCTGAAGACAACTCCACGCCTGCTGCTTTTGCGCCAGTGTAACGGCACAATAGGCCGGGCTGCTTGACGGCAGTTGAATGAATGAAATGTCAGGCAAATCTGCCATTTGTGCGCGGCCATGGCGCGCGGCGGTGGCGCCGTTGAAACCGATCGCGCGCAAGGCCGGCAGCCTGGCGGCAAGCTGTGCCAAGGGCGCCAATTGCGCTGCGCGGATCGCGGTATCGAGGCTGCCGGCGCGTGTCGCGCTCGCCACCGTGTCCCACAGGCCGATGCCGGCACGCAGCAGCGCGTCGAGCCGCGCGGGATAATCCAGCGGCACGAGATCCTGCCCGATCACGCCGCCGATCAGCCGCCAGAACTGGTTGGCAGGGTGGGCGTAATAGCGCTGCGCGGCGAGCGACGCCTCCCCCGGCAGGCTGCCGCAGATCAGCACGCGGGTCTGCGCATTGACCACCGGGGCAAAGGCGGACTTGCGAAAGTCGATCAGACCAGCTCGCGCACGTCCGTCAACCGGCCAGTAACGGCTGCGGCAGCCGCCATCGCCGGGCTGACCAGGTGGGTGCGCGCACCCGGCCCCTGGCGGCCGACGAAATTGCGGTTGGAGGTGGATGCGCAGCGCTCACCGGCGGGCACCTTATCCGGGTTCATGCCCAGGCACGCCGAGCAGCCCGGCTCGCGCCATTCCAGGCCCGCGTCCTTGAAGATCACGTCCAGGCCTTCATCCTCGGCCATGGCCTTGACCAGGCCAGAGCCGGGCACGACGATCGCCCAGCGCACGTTGTCTGCCTTGTGACGGCCCTTCAGGATGGCGGCGGCGGCACGCAAGTCCTCGATCCGGCTGTTGGTGCAGCTGCCGATGAACACGTTCTGGATTTCCACCGAATTGAGCGCGGTACCCGGCTCAAGACCCATGTATTCCAGCGATTTGCGCGCAGCTTCCTGCTTGGAAGGATCGGCAAAGCTGTCGGGCGCGGGCACGCTGGCGGTGATCGGCAGCACGTCTTCGGGGCTGGTGCCCCAAGTGACCGAAGGCGCGATGTCCGCCGCATCGATCACCACGACCTTGTCGTACTGTGCATCCGCATCCGTCGCCAGGCTCTTCCACCAGGCCACGGCCGTGTCCCAGTCGGCGCCCTTGGGCGCATAGGGGCGGCCCTTCACATAGGCGAAGGTCTTTTCGTCGGGCGCGATCAGGCCGGCGCGGGCGCCATGCTCGATCGCCATGTTCGATACGGTCAACCGTCCTTCGATCGACAGGTCGCGGATCACCGATCCGGTATATTCGATGACATAGCCGGTGCCGCCCGAAGCGCCGAGCACGCCGGTGATATGCAGCACCACGTCCTTGGCCGAAACGCCCGGTGCCAGCGTGCCGTTGACGCGCACTTCCATGGTCTTGCTGCGCTTGAGCAGCAGGGTCTGCGTGGCGAGCACGTGTTCCACTTCCGACGTGCCGATGCCAAAGGCCAGCGCCCCCAGCCCGCCGTGGCAGGCGGTGTGGCTGTCACCGCACACGATCGTGGCGCCGGGCAGCGAAAAGCCCTGTTCCGGGCCGACGACGTGCACGATGCCCTGCGCAGCATCGGCATCACCGATATAGCGGATGCCGAATTCGGGGGCATTGCGCTCCAGCATGGCCAACTGCTGCGCAGAGTCGGGATCGGCAATGGGAATGCGGTTGCCCGCGGCATCGCGGCGCGCGGTGGTGGGCAGGTTGTGATCGGGCACCGCCAGCGTAAGATCGGGGCGGCGCACCTTGCGCCCGGCAAGGCGCAGGGCTTCGAACGCCTGCGGGCTCGTCACTTCGTGAACGAGGTGGCGGTCGATATAGATCAGGCTCGTGCCATCGTCGCGGTTCTCCACAACGTGCGCGTCCCAGATCTTTTCGTAGAGCGTCTTGCCGGTGCTGGTCATGCTAGTGCGGTTAAGCATCGCCCCGGCGCATTTCAAGCACGAAAGGGCAAGAAAGGCCGGGGCGACATGTCATTTTCTATCTGAGGCCGCGCAAGGCGGCCTGCGATCACCAGCGATCGCGATCCCAGTCGGCGCGTTCCATATGCAGCTTCATGCGCACCACGTTCACGCGACGCGCCAGATCGTGCACGTCCTGGCGCGACAGGCCGTTGCGCGCGGCGATGCGATAGGCGCGCTTGATGCCATAGACATCGCGGCGCAGGCCATTGGCTTCACGGTACGAGATCGTGCGATTCTGCTGCGAACGATCAATGGCCATGCTCAGGCCATCGATATCGCGGCGAATCGCGTCGTTGCGCTGGGGGTTCATCCACCCGCCATCGCCAGGGCCATGGTGCCAGCCACCCGGGGGCGGCGGCGGCGGCATCTGGGCAAAGGCCGGCGCGGCAAGGCCCATGGTGGCGGGGATGAGAGCGGCGAGAATCAGCTTCTTCATGGCATGCACTCCTTCTTTGCGGGCGGCGTTCCTGGAACATTCCGCTGCAACGCCGCGGTTCTTGCAAAGTGATGCTGAACCAAACGCGAGCGCATCGTTCGGGTTGCAGCAAGAATGCACGATAAAACGCATCGCCCCCACGCGCGCAGAGCGCTATAGGGCAACCCCATGGACATCCTGCTTGCCATCGCCATCGTGCTGGCCGCCGCCGCCGCCATGGAACTGGTCGCCTGGGCCAGCCATAAATATATCATGCATGGCTTTGGCTGGGCCTGGCACCGCGATCATCACGAACCGCACGATGGCTTTCTGGAAAAGAACGACCTCTATGCCGTGGTCGGCGCAGCGATCTCGATCTCGATGTTCGCCGTGGGCAGCCCGCTGGTTCTGGGTGCGCATGCCTGGTGGCCGGGCACGTGGATCGGCCTGGGGGTGCTGGTCTACGGCTTGATCTACACGTTCATCCACGATGGCCTGGTGCACCAACGCTGGTTCCGCTGGGTGCCCAAGCGCGGCTATGCCAAACGGCTGGTCCAGGCGCACAAGCTTCACCACGCCACCATCGGCAAGGAAGGCGGCGTCAGCTTCGGCTTTGTCGTCGCGCGCGATCCGGCGGTGTTGAAGCAGGAACTGAAAGCCCAGCGCGCGGCGGGGATTGCCGTGCTGCGCGAGGCGGTGGAATAGGCCTCAGGCCAGTTCCACCAGAGTCCCCACAGCCACCTCGCCCGCGCCATCGGGAATGGCATTCACCCCGAAGATCGGCTGGCGCTGCCATAGCCGGCCCATCTTGCGCAGAGTGGCGAGCGGCTCGCGCCCTTCGCTTTCGCCGGTTTCGGGGTCTTGCGTGGTGATCACGCAGCGGGTGCATGGCTTGACCAGGCGCAGCGTGAGCGTCCCGATGCGCAAGCGGGTCCAGCCATCCTCGGCAAAGGCAGCGGGTGCCCCGGCGATCACCAGGTTGGGGCGAAAGCGCGCCATGGCGATGGGGGCGGGCAATTGCGCGTTGACCGCGTCGAGCGATTCCTGGGTCGTGACCAGCAGCGGAAATCCATCGGCAAAACCGACGGTATCGCCCGGACGGCCATAAGCGGGATCGACCCCGCGCACCACATCCTCGCCCATGTGGACCAAGTGCACCGGCCGGCCAAAGCGCGCCGAGAGCCAGTCGTGGGCGGCTGCATCGGCCGGTGTTGCCGCCACGCTGTCGCTCCACACTTTGACCAGGCGGCGTTCGGCCGTGGTCGGCACGGCAACCGACAGTGAGGACGCATCGGCATGGTGCAATACCACGCCGCCATTCTCATGCGGCTGCGCGCGCACCAGCGCCATGGCCGGCAATTCGCGGCGGGTGAGAAAGCGCCCCTCGGGCGTGACCATCATCCAGCGCCGGTCCTGGGACAGACCCTGCAACGTCAGGTTGGCGCGTTCCATCGCCTGCCCGCCCATCGACTTGACCGGATAGCGATAGATGTGCGTGATCCTCATGGGGCGTCCTATTCCGCGCGGGTCCATATCCATGTGCCGCTCAGCACCATGACGCCGGCCGGGATCAGCACCCAGGGCCATCCGGCGGTAAAAGCCGTCACCGCCACGCTCACCGCCATCGTCGCCAGCGCGGCTTTCTTGGCGCGGCGCGGAATGGCGCGGCGCGTGCGCCATTCGCGCAAGGGCGGCCCCCACTTGGGGTGATCGAGCAGGCGCTGCTCCCACGCGGGGTTGCCGCGGGCAAAGCAGAACACCGCCAGCAACAGGAACGGCACCGTGGGCAGCAGCGGCAGGAATGCCCCCACCGTGCCCAACCCCACGAAGAACAGGCCCGCGCCGGT
This sequence comes from Novosphingobium rhizosphaerae, assembly GCF_050920675.1. Lineage (NCBI taxonomy): Bacteria > Pseudomonadati > Pseudomonadota > Alphaproteobacteria > Sphingomonadales > Sphingomonadaceae > Novosphingobium > Novosphingobium rhizosphaerae. The sequence continues at coordinate 2,061,617 of NZ_CP137861.1, read as the reverse complement.
CCAGAGATGGCGGCGGACCATGCCGCCTCAGCCCGCCGAAGCCAGCCGCGCCGCGTGTTCGCGCACCAGCGCGATCATGTTCGGCAGCCCTTGCGTGCGGTTGGACGAAAGCTGGTTCTTGAGGTTGAAGGGTGCGAGCGCTTCGGCCACGTCCATCGCGGCCACTTCGGCGGCGGGACGGTCCTGCACCGCGGCCAGCACCAGGGCGATGATGCCCTTGGTGATCGCCGCGTTGCTGTCAGCCAGGAAATGCAGGCGGCCCGCTTCGCTTTCGGTGGGATAGACCCAGACCGCCGCCGAACAACCGCGGACCAGCGTGGCATCGGTTTTCAGCGCATCGGGCATGGGCTCCAGCTCGCGCCCCAGTTCGATCAGCAGGCGATAGCGTTCGTCCCCATCGCTGAATTCATATTCTTCGAGAATGTCGGAAAGGGTGCGCATGGCCTTGGGCCTTAAAGCGGGAACCACCCCATCTCAACCCGCTTTTGACCTCACCGCTCGCGCAGCGATTCGATTTCGCGCGCCAGGTCGATCGAACCGCGCTGGTCGGTCAGGATGCGCTCGAGCACCTCGACGCGGTTGCGCAAGGCGGCCACTTCGCGGGCCAAGGCGGCGTTTTCGGCCGGATCGCTTGCAGGGAATGCGGCCTGGCCGGCGCTGTGGCGGCGGTGGCGCAGGCTGGCCCAGGCCAGGATCGCCACGATGGCAACGAGAGTGGCTCCGAAACTCACGGGGGATATCCTTGGCTGGGCCCTGGAAACAGGGTGGTCAGTTGAACTGCGGAAAGGCCGAGGGCTCGCGGCCCTGCATCATGCCTTCCAGCACGCGCACGCGCTGCTCGAGGCGGGCGGTCTGGGCGGCGTATTGCGCCGCCTGCTCGGCCGTGGCGCGGGTGGTCGCGATGATTTCGCGTTCGCGCTGGTCCATCCGGCGCGACCAGGCCTGCGCCGCCATCACCAGCCCGACCAGCAAGGTCGCAAGCGTGGCAAAGGCCAGCAGGACGATGGCACCGGCGGCGGTCATTGCAGCTTGTCCGAAACGCTGGCGCGTTCGCCGTCGGTCACGCGGTTGACATCGCGCAGCGCCTCGATCTGCAGCGCCACGTCATAGCCACCATCGGTGACAATGCGTTCCAGCACGCGCACCCGGTCTTCCAGCGCCTGGTTGTGCGCCGCATACTGCGCAGCCTTTTCGGCGGTGGCATTGACCTGGATTTCGGCCAGGCGGCGGCTGTGCCGGGTCCAGATCGCAAGCCCTGCGATCATGAACGGGGCAAGCGGGATGAGCAGGGCAAGTGTTCCGTGATCCATGGCAGCAGTCCCCTTCGAAGTGCCGGGATGGGATGGTCAGGCGCTCAGCGCAGGCTTTCGATTTCCTGGGCCAGGCGCGGATTGCTGGAGACATAGAAGTGTTCGACCTCGGCCAGGCGGCGGTCGATGTCGCGCAAGCTGGCGCGCACTTCGCGGGCCGAGCGGGCGGGCGACTGGCGCACGCCCTGCCAGAACTTCTGCTCCTGCCGATCGACATAGAGCGCGGCCGGCTTCTTTTCGGCCAGGAAGCCCAGCCCGAAATAGACGATGGGCAGGAAACCCAAGCCGCACAGCGTGCCGACGATGACCGCCAGGCGCACCCACAGCACGTCTACCCCGGTGTAGTCGGCAATGCCGGCGCACACGCCCATGAACTTGCCATTGGCCTTGTCACGATAGAAACGGGTACGGGTAGCGGTCATTTCACGGTCCCCTTGGTCTGCGCCATCAGCCGATCGAGTTCGGAGAGATCGTCATGGTGGCTTTCACGTGCCTCGCCCAGGCGGGCCGGGCGGAATTGCGGATTTTCGGCGGCCACCAGGCGCTCCACCGTGTCCATCCGCTCTTCCAGGCGGCGGGCGAGGCGATAGAGTTCTTCCAGCAACTGCTCGTCGCCGCTGGTCAGCGTGGAGGCGGTCTTCCACTTCGTCATGTAGTGCAGCACGATCCACGGCAGCGCGACGAACAGCGTAACAAGGGCAAAAAACGGGGTCAGGTCCATGGCGATCAGCCCTCCTTGCCCATGGCGCGCTTCATCGCGGCCAATTCTTCGTCGATCTTGTCCTGGCCGGCCAGGGCGGCGATTTCATCGGCCAGGCTTGGCGGGCCGCTTTCGGCAATGGTCAGCGCATCGGCGCGGCCTTCGGCATAGTCGACACGGCGTTCGAGCTGGTCAAAGCGGGCCAGCGCCTCGTCCACGCGCTCGCTGGTCATCAAGGTGCGCAGGCGCACGCGGTTTTCCGCGCTTTCCAGGCGGGCGGCAATCGCGGTCTGGCGGCTGCGGGCCTCGCGCAGGCGGGTCTGCAGCTTCTCGATGTCCTGCTCATAGGCGCGCATCGAGTCGTCGAGCACAGCCACTTCACCGCGCAGCTGCTGCGCCATGTCGGCGGCCTTCTTGCGCTCGATCAGGGCGGCGCGGGCCAGGTCCTCGCGGTCCTTGGACAGGGCAAGCTGCGCCTTGTCGGCCCAATCGGCCTGGAGCCGGTCCAGCTTGGCCACGTGGCGCAGCATTTCCTTCTGATCGGCAATGGTGCGCGCGGCCGAGGCGCGGACTTCCACCAGCGTCTCTTCCATTTCCATGATGATCATGCGGATCATCTTTGCCGGATCATCGGCCTTGTCCAACAGGTCGTTGAAATTGGCGGCAATGATATCGCGCGTGCGCGAAAAGATGCCCATCAGGTTTGCTCCGTTGAAAAAGGGCCTTGCGGCGTTCGTATCACTTTGACCGCTGCCCTGCGAGGGGTGCTGCCGGGCTGCGCGCAACGCTTCGTCAAAGCGCGAAGAACCGCCGCCGGATGCAAAAGGCGGCACGGGTTCGAGAATGGAATTCATGCCAGCCCCCCCGTGATCGCGGCGACCGAGGTGGTCACGCCAGCATGGCCGGCAGGTGCTGCCTGCATGGCGCTTGCCATGCCGGGAAACTCGGGCATGTGGCGGGCCAGCACCACGGCGTTCATCGCCAGCATCGCGGCAATGCTGACCAGGGCGGCGCGGCCAAGACGGGTGGTGAAGAACGGGGCGGTGGTCATCGGGGATACTCCAGTGCGGTTGTCCCCTGTTCAGCAAGGCCCGTGCCAAACTGTGGAAATGGCGGATTTCCAGGCTTTTTCACAAAAACGGTGGCTGGGAATTTAGCGCATCTTGCCCAGGCTTGGGAAATTGTGCCAAATGTTGGTCATGGATCGCGAAGTGCAGTTCATCGGCCAATCAGGGGCCTTCCTCGATGCGGTGGAGCGTGCCAGCCGCGCCGCGCCCATGCGCCGCCCGGTGCTGGTGATCGGCGAACGCGGGACCGGCAAGGAACTGATCGCCGAACGGCTGCATCGGCTGTCCACGCGCTGGCAGGAACCGCTGGTCACGATGAACTGCGCGGCCCTGCCCGAAACCCTGATCGAGGCGGAATTGTTCGGGCACGAGGCGGGCGCCTTTACCGGCGCGACGCGCGCCCGGATCGGCCGCTTTGAAGAGGCGGACAAGGGCACCCTGTTCCTTGACGAGTTGGGCACGCTGTCCACCGGCGCGCAGGAACGCCTGCTGCGCGCGGTGGAATATGGCGAAGTCACGCGCATCGGTGCCAGCCGGCCGATCCGCGTGGACGTGCGCATCGTGGCTGCCACCAACGAAGACCTGCCCAGGATGGCCGCGCAAGGCCGCTTCCGTGCCGACCTGCTCGACCGGTTGAGCTTCGAGGTGATCACCCTGCCCCCGTTGCGCGTGCGCGATGGCGACGTGGCCGTGCTGGCCGATTATTTCGGGCGGCGCATGGCGGCCGAACTGCAGTGGGACACCTGGCCCGGCTTTGCCGCGCACGCCGCGGCGCAGATGGAAAGCTATGCTTGGCCAGGCAACGTGCGCGAATTGCGCAATGTGGTGGAGCGTGCGGTCTATCGCTGGGACGATCCCGACCGGCCGATCGGCCATGTCCAGTTCGATCCGTTCGACAGCCCGTGGAAACCCGCCGCGCCGATCAGCCCTCCCCGCGCCGTGCCAGCGGATGATTGCATCACGGTGCTGGAACACGCCACCAACCGCGCCGATTTCGATACGATTCAGGACTTGCGCGCCGCAGTCGACGCACACGAACGCGCCATCCTGGAACACCACCTTGGCCGCAATCGCTATAACCAGCGCCAGACCGCCAAGGCCCTGGGCGTGACTTATGACCAGTTGCGCCACTGCCTGAAAAAGCACGGGCTGCTGGAGCGTGGGCAGGGGTGATGTTTTCAGGCGTTGCTTCAGGTTTGCACCACCCCCAACCCCCTCCTCTGAAGAGGAGGGGGCTTTTCCTGCCGCACTCCCCCTCCTCTTCAGAGGAGGGGGTTGGGGGGTGGTGCGATGCCTTGCGCCACGCCAGGCATCGCCCATGCCGCTAACCCGCCTGACCCTGCGCGATTTCCGCAACCATTCCGCCACGCGGCTGGATGGCATGGCGGCGTTCAACGTGCTGGTGGGCGAAAACGGCGCGGGCAAGACCAACGTGCTCGAAGCGCTGTCTCTGTTGGCGCCCGGCCGCGGCCTGCGCCGCGCCCAGCCAGCCGAAATGGCCGCGCGGGCCGGCGACGGCAGCTTTGCCGTGGTGGCCGAGATGGAGCATGGCGAAGTGGTGCTGGGCACCCAGACCCAGCCCGCCGCGCCCGGCCGGCGCCTGGTGCGGATCAATGGCGCGCAAGGGCCGGCGGCACGCCTGGCGGAATGGCTGTCGCTCACCTGGCTGACGCCAGCGATGGACCGCCTCTTTGCCGAAAGCGCGGGCAACCGCCGCCGCTTCCTCGATCGGCTGGTGCTGGCCCGCCTGCCCGGCCATGCCCAGGTCAGCGCCCGCTATGAAACGGCCCTGCGCGAGCGCAACCGCCTGTTGACCGACGAGCGGGAGCCCGATCCCGCCTGGCTCGATGCGCTGGAAGCGCAACTGGGGGAAACCGGCGCTGCCATCGTTGCGGCTCGCGCAGAGTTGGTGGCCGATCTGGGCCTGGTGCTCGAAACGCTACCCGAGCAACCGTTTGCCCGCCCCACTTTGGCCTATGCCAGCGACGTGCCGAACGACGAGCAAGCCCTGCGCGCCGCGCTGCGCCAAGGCCGCCGCCGCGACAGGGCCGCCGGGCGCACCCTTGTCGGCCCCCACCGCGATGATCTGGCCGTGCGGCTGGCCACCAAGGATGCGCCGGCTGCGGACTGCTCCACCGGGGAGCAGAAGGCGATGCTGATCGCCATCGTCCTTGCCCATGCCCAACTCACCGCCGGTCCGCGCCCGCGCCTGCTGCTGCTCGACGAGATCGCCGCCCACCTCGATCCGCTGCGCCGCGCCGCGCTTTACGAGCGGCTCGCCGCCTCGGGCGCGCAAGTGTGGATGACAGGCACCGAAGCGGCCCCCTTTGCCGAAATCGCCGGCCAGGCCGCGCTATGGCACGTGCACGACGGGGAAGTGGCACGCGGTTGAATTGCTACTTGCGCAAAGCCTTGGCCAAAGCCTGCGCAACCGCCGGTTCGGTCGCGGCCACGATCTTGTCCACGCCTTGCGCGTTGGGGTGAATGTGATCGGGCAATTGCAGGCCGGGCTGGCCGAAGATCGGCTGGAGAAAGAACGGCACCAGCGCCGCTTCATACTTTTTGGCCAGCGCCGGCCAGATCGGGTTGAACGCGGTGACGTATTCGGGGCCGAGGTTGGGGGCGGCCAGCATGCCGGTGAGCATGGCGGGAATGTTGCGACGCTTGAGTTCGGCCAGGATCGCATCGAGATTGGCACGCGTCTGCTCGGGCGGCAGGCCCCGCAACATGTCATTGCCGCCAAGCCCGACCAGAACCAGCGCCGGCTTTTGCGGCTGGTTGTCCAGGGTGAAAGCCAGCCGCTGCCGCGCGGCGGCGGTGGTGTCACCCGAAACCCCGGCATTGACCACCCGCGCCTTGATCCCTGCCGCGTTCAGCGCGGCTTCCAGCCGGGCCGGATAGCTCTGCCCCGCCTCCAGCTGATATCCAGCATAGAGGCTGTCGCCAAAGGCCAGGATGACCGGAGCATCGGCCGGCACCGGCGCAGCTGCCGCGGCGGGGCGTGTCTCCAGGGCGTCAGGCGCCTTTTCGCGCGAGCAACCGGCCAATGCGATCAGGGACAGGGCAACAAGAACGGGCGCGCGCATCGGATTTCCCCAAAGTGCATGTCGGCCCCATGTCGTTGGTGGAATGGCCGGTTGCAAGGTGCATGCCCTCTATGCCACTCCCGCGCGGTGACAAGCCCTGCCCCGCTCATTTCCGCCCGCGCCCTCACGCTTTGCCTGGGCCGCGATGCCGCCCGCGTCGATATTCTCAAAGGTCTGGACCTGGACGTGATGGCCGGGGAAACCGTCGCATTGCTGGGGCCATCGGGTTCGGGCAAATCCTCGCTGCTGGCCGTCCTGGCCGGGCTTGAGCGTGCGAGCAGCGGCGTGTTGTTCGTCGCCGGGGCGGATTTTTCGGCGCTGGATGAAGACGGCCTGGCCACCGCCCGGCGCGGACGCATCGGCATCGTGCTCCAGGCCTTTCACTTGCTGCCCACGATGACCGCGCGCGAAAACGTGGCGACACCGATGGAACTGGCAGGGATGACCGATGCCCTGCCGCGGGCCGAGGCGGAACTTGCCGCCGTGGGCCTGGCCCACCGGCTCGATCACTATCCCGGCCAGCTTTCCGGCGGAGAGCAGCAGCGCGTGGCGATTGCCCGCGCGCTGGCGCCGCGCCCGGCGCTGTTGTTTGCCGACGAACCCACCGGCAATCTCGACACCGCGACCGGCACCGCCGTGGCCGACCTGCTGTTTGCCCGCGCCGCCCAAGCCGGGGCCACGCTCTTGATGGTCACCCACGACGAGGCACTCGCCCAGCGTTGCGGCCGCATCCTGCGCCTGGCAGATGGCCGCATCGTGGCCGACGAAACGCGATGAACGCCGGCACTGCCACGCGCCTTGGCTGGAAGGGTGCATGGGCCCTGGCCCGGCGCGGGCTGGACTGGAAATTCCGGGGCCTGCGCATCCTGGTGATCTGCCTGGTGCTGGGCGTGGCGGCATTGGCCGCGATCGGCACGCTGACCGATGCGGTGCGCGGCGAACTCGACCGACGAGGCCAGGCGATGCTGGGCGCCGATGTGGAAGTGGAAGTGGCCGGGCGTCAGGCCTTTGCCGCAGAACGGGCCGCTTTTGCCCGTGCCGGCGCGCTGTCCGTCGGCGCGCGCATGCGGGCCATGGCGACGGTACCGGGCGCCGATGACACCGCCGTGCCGATCGAACTGAAGGCGGTGGACGCCGCCTGGCCGCTTTATGGCGCTTTCACCCTGGCCGATGGGCACACGGCCGGGGCGCCGCCCGCCAATACCGCCTGGATTGCGCCCGGCGTGGCCGAGCGCCTGGGCGTCAACACCGGGGATCGCCTGCGCATCGGCCAGGCCACGTTCCGCATCGGCGGGGTAATCGGCGACGAACCCGATCGGCTGGGCGAAGGCTTTGCCCTGGGCCCCACGGTGATCATCAGCCGCGCCGGGCTCGATGCCACGGCCCTGGTGCAGCCGGGCGCAATGGTGCGGTGGAAATACCGCCTGCGCCTGCCCGAAACGGCGGTGCCACAGACCGTGGCCGACGCGCTCACCCGCCAATTTCCCAGCGCTGGCCTGGAACTGCGCACGCGCGACAAGGCCTCGCCCGGTCTCGATCGCTTCGTGTCGCGCATGGGCCAGTTCCTGGCACTGGTGGCGCTGGCCGCGTTGCTCATCGCCGGCATCGGCATCGGCAATGGCGTCGCCTCCTATCTGGAAGCGCGGCGCGGGGCGATCGCCACGCTCAAGATCCTGGGTGCCACGGGCGCCGATGTCGCGCGGATCTATCTGCTGCAACTGGGGCTGGCCACCGCGCTGGCGATTGCCGTGGGCCTGGCCTTGGGCCTGGCGGCCACGCCGTTGATCGCCCTGGCGCTCAAGAGCCTGCTGCCAATCCCGGCAGGCGTGGTGCTGTCGCCGCGCGCGCTGGCCATGGCGGCGGGGCAAGGCTTGTTGATCGCTGCCACATTCGCCGCGCCACCTTTGCTGCGGGCCCGCGCCGTGCCGGCCATGGCGCTGATGCGCGCAGGGCTCGTGCCGCCGCGCGAAGGCTGGCGCACCCGCGCGCTGGCCATGGGCGCAGGGCTCGGGGCGATTGCCGCGATCGCCATCGTCGGCGCCGAACAACCCTGGCTCGCCGCCGGGTTCCTCGGCGCGGCGGGCGGCGTGCTTGCCCTGCTGGCGGCCTTGGGCTGGGGCATCGTGCGTCTGGCGGCCCGCCTGCCGCGCCCACGCCACCCCATCGCCCGCATGGCGCTCGCCAACCTCCACCGCCCCGGCGCGCAGACCGGCGCGCTGGTGACGGCCTTGGGCTTTGGCCTGGCCGCCTTCGTGCTCCTGGCCGGGGTGCAGACCAGCCTCGACGCGAATATCGCCGCCCGTGTGCCCCAGCGCGCGCCCGACTATTTCGTGCTCGACGTGCCGCCATCGGGCTTGCCCGCGTTCGAGCGCGTCGTGCACGGCGCGGCGCCGGCCGCGCGCATCCGCACCGTGCCGGCGATGCGCGGCGCCATCGTCGCGTTCGGCCCGGCCGACCACATGATCCGCGTGGCCGATCTTGCCCGCATTCCCGATGATGCATGGGCGCTGCGCGGCGATCGCGGGCTGACCTTTGCCGATGCCCTGCCCGAAAGCAACGTGCTGACCGCAGGGCAATGGTGGCCCCGGGGCTATACCGGCGAACCGCTGGTTTCGGTGGACGAAAAGCTGGCCCAGGCCATTCATCTCAAGCTGGGCGACCGCATCACCGTCTCCCTGCTGGGGGTGGAACGCAGCGCACGCGTGGCTTCGTTCCGGCGCATCGATTGGGACAGCTATGGCTTCAACTACGTGCTGGTGTTCAGCCCCAATGCCTTGGCCGACGCTCCTTATAACCTGGCTGCCACGATCGAACTAGGCAAGGACCAGGGCAAGCCGGCGGTGTCGCGCGCCATCCTTTCGGGCCTGGTGCGCGCCTTGCCGTCCAGTTCCGTGATCGAAGTGGGGCCGGTGCTCTCGCAAGCGCGCAGCCTGCTGGGACAGATGGCCGTGGCGATCTTTGCCGCCGCCAGCGTGGCGATCCTGGCGGGCATGGCCGTGCTGGCTGGTGCGATCGCCGCCGCGCGGGCGCAGCGCCAATATGATGCCGTGGTCCTGCGTGTGCTGGGCGCGGGATCGGGCCAATTGCTGATGCTGGTTCTGGCCGAACAGGCGCTGCTGGCAGTGCTGCTGGCCGGCGTGGCACTGGCACTGGGCACCGCGGGCGCCTGGGCCGTGGTGACACAACTGTTCGAATTTGCCTGGCTGCCCGGCTGGGGCACGATCCTGGCCGTGCTCGGCGGGGCCTTGCTGCTGGTGCTGCTCATGGCGCTGGGCGGATCGCTGGCGGTGTTGCGCACGCGGCCCGCCCAGGCGCTCAGAGAATTGTAATTACTGGAAAACGTCGACTTCGTAGGGATTCTTGGGATCGGGGCCAAAGCGGTTGGATCCGCGCGTGCCGTCGAGGCAGGCGAACACGAACAGCGCGAACCAGCCCAGGATCGGCAGGAAAATCAACAATGCCCACCAGCCGGAACGATCAATGTCGTGCAGGCGACGGATCCACACGGCCAGGCCCGGGATCAGGTTCACCAGCGCGAACAGCCCTGACAGCGCATCACCCAGGCCATTGAGCTGCGTGTTCGCCCCCACATACCAGCCCATGGCGGTGTAGGTGGTGCGCCCGAACACGATCGCGATAGCCACGTTCACCAGGAACCCGAACAGGGTGAACATCCAGTATTCCTTGCGCCGCGAACGACCGGAAAACTCGAAATAGCGGCGATAGGGCAGCAGCATCCAGTACATCGGCTTTTCTCCCGGTAACGTTCAGTCAAACACGTCTGTCATGTAGGGGTTCCGCGGATCGGGGCCAAAGCGGTTTGGTCCGACCGTTCCAGGCATGCACATGAAAACAAAGGCAATCAACCCGCCCACATAAGGGATGGCGCCCAAGAGAACGAACCAGCCGGACCGGTCCTGATCATGATACCGGCGCACCGAGAGGGCAAGGCCCGCCCACAGCCAACCCACTGCCGCTGCGGTGCCCAGAACCGTCAACAGCATGGTGACCGGAGATGTCCACGGCAAAGAGCCGCCATCGGACGGCGCGAAGGCAACGATCAGCGCCACCATCACGGCGATCTGCAACATCAGGAAAAACTGAAACATCCAGTATTCCGGGCGCCCAGAGCGCCCGCGAAAATCCAGCATCCGCTTGTACGGCACAATCATCCAGTGCATCGGCATCCCCCCGTCCCGCGCTCACCCCCAGCGCTCTGCATTGGGCAAAACAGCCAGAAAAATATCGAAAAGACAAGAAAAAGGGGGCCGCGAGGCAGCCCCCTTCCAAGTCTTGCGCTTCGCGTCCGGGTTAGAAGCGATAACGCACCGATGCACCATAGGTGCGCGGCTGGTTGGTGTAACCCGAAATCCCGTGGGGTTGGGCCACCGAATCGAAAATCTTGGTCAAAGTGCGGTTGTCGGTCAGGTTGCGGCCCCACACCGCCAGTTCGGTGCGATTGGCCAGGGCCAGGCCCAGGCTGGCGTTGAGTTCGTCGATCCGCCGCTTGTACTGCGCCGAAGCGGCAATCGCCGCGGCAGTGCCCTGGTCCAGGAAGCCGGGTAGCCCTTCTTCCATCACCACCGGGCTTTCATGGTGGAAATCGCCCCGCACGAACAACCGCGCTCCGCCTGACAGGCGGCGCTCGTATTGCCCGGCCAGGGATAGGGAAAGCGCCGGAATGCCCGCTGGCCGCCGGCCCGACAGGTCACCCACCGCCGAAGCGGCAAAATCCTGGTAGAGCGGATCGAGCCAGGTGGCGCTGGCCGAAAGCGACAAGCCAGCGGCCGGGCGCAGCGCCGCTTCCACTTCCACCCCGCGCACGCGTTCCTTGCCGGCGTTGACCAGTTCAAAACCAGTGCCGGTGAACACGTTGGATTGGAACCCGCTGATCGTCTGCTGGAACACAGCCACATTGGCGGTGGCCAGCCCCCAATCCGCCTTGATCCCCAGTTCATAGACCGTGGTGCGTTCCGGCCCGGCAAAGCGCGTGGCATATGTCTGGTTCACTTGCGCCAGGCCCGCCGCCTCGATCGCGGCCTGGTCGGCTGCAAAGGGCCGGCTGTCGCGCGACAGGTTGATCGAACTCGCCTTGAAGCCGGTGGCCAGGCTGACATAGGCGCGCACGTGCTTGTTGAGCGCAAGGGCCGCGCGGCCGGTCCAGGTCAGGCGCGAATCGTGGGTGCGGCCCGGCTCCACCGCATTGGGCAAGTTGAGGCCGGCTGGGAACAGCTGCAGGCTGCGCAAGGGTGCAAGCGGATTGGCCGCCGGATTGTTGGCATTGGCGGCAGCCTGGCCCAGCACATTGGCATAACCCTGCGGATTGGCCTGAGCATAGGCGGCAATCGCGGCCTGGTCCTGCGGATTGACGCCTGCCGCGCGAAAACCTGCAGCGGTCAGCAATTGCTGGCGGAACGGCGCATAGGGCCGCCCGTCGAGGTCCACCCCGGCAAAGGCGTCCGATGTCTGCCCGGCGATTTCGTAACGCTTGGCATCGCTGGTAAACGCCGCGCCGCCGGTCAGCGTGATGCCCCCGCCCACTTTGAGGTCACCCTGGAAAAACGCGGAGAACGCTTCGTTGCGCAGGCGGTAGCGCTCGTTGGAACCCTGCCCGGCGGCAAAGAACCGCCCGGTATAGCGCGTGGGATCGCCTTCCAGCCCACCGAGCACCTGCTCCAGCGCCGGAATGCTCAACGCGCCGCCCGTCGCGCCCTGCACCAGCAGATTGGCATAGGCGCGCATGTCCTGGCCAAAGGCGATGGCGTTGCGCTGGTCCAGCGTCTCGTTGAAGTAATAGGCGCCGGCAATGGCGTTGAACGGCCCGGCAAAATCGCTGGCCACGCGCACTTCTTCGGTGAACGTCGAAATCTTCAGGTCTTGCGCATTGCGCCCCAGCATCTGCCCGCTGGTGAAATCGGAATCCTGGTTGGTTGACGAGGTCAGCCGGCGCCAGGCAGAGATCGCGGTGATCTTGAAGGCATCGGCCTTGAAATCCATCTGGCCCGAAAAGCCATAGTTGGCGATGCGGTTGGAGGAATCGAAATTCCACCAGGCCTGGTCGGCATAGATCGCATCGGGGGCATTGACCTTGCCGCCCACGGCCAGCACGGCCTGCGTCGCCGCGGAAGACTGCACGTTGACCGGCGCGCAGCACACCTCGTTGATCAGGCCGTAATCGCCGATCACGCGCAGCGAAAAGTCTTCGCCTGGCTGCCACAGCGCCTGGCCGCGCGCGAACCAGCGATTGCGCCCGTTGCTGCGACGGCCGGTATCGGGATCGACGATGTATCCGTCGCGCCGGTTGCGGCCGGCAGCCACGCTCACCGCCAGGGTATCGGTCACCGGGCCGGTAACCAGCCCCTTGAGCACGAGCGCATCATAATTGCCGTAGCCCGCCTCGAAATCGGCACCCGGCTTGAACTGCGGCAGCCGCGTGACGATCGAGATCACCCCGGCCGAAGCATTCTTGCCGAACAGCGTGGACTGCGGGCCGCGCAGCACTTCCACCCGCTCCACATCGGGCAGGTCGGCAATCTGCGCCGCCGTGCGCGAGCGATAGACGCCATCGACGAACACGCCGACCGAAGGTTCGATCCCGCTGTTGTTGGCGCCATTGCCAAAGCCGCGGATATAGATGTTTACGTTGGCCGGGCTTTGCAGCTGCTGCATCGAGAGCGAGGGGACCAGGCTGGTCAGGTCTTTGAGATCGCGGATCTGGGCGCGGGCGATGGTGTCGGCGTTCGCGACGCTCACCGCCACGGAGACATCCTGCAGGCTTTCGGCACGCTTGGTGGCGGTCACCACGATCGAATCGTCCGCGCCAACCGCTTGCGCAAGGTCGCTGTCGGCCAGCGCAGCGGCCCTGGCGAACGGCCCGGCCAGCAGTGCACACGGCGCCAGCAAGGCGCCGGCCACCACGCGGCCCGGCGCCACGCGCCGCGCCCATGCCGATCCGCTCTGTTCGCCTGCCAATGCCATGTCTTGCTTGTAAGCGCGCCCCGTCTTGGCCCGGCATGCCACACCCCCGTGTCTGCATGCCTCGCCGCGTGCCCTAGCTAGCGCGGATACATTCGGCCATAAACCGCAATCCGCTTCACCACGGATCAATCGCCTGCCGCAGCCGGACTTTTTGGCGCACTGTGGCGTGGGCGCCACATCGGTGGGACAGGCTCTTTTGCCACCCACTCTTGTGGCAACGCACAATAACGAGTAAGCGCGCGCCCAAGTGCGGCCCAAACCGAGAAGACGGGATTTTCCCGGAACCGGCTGCTGCAAGCTCCATATCCGGTTTCCGAAGAAAGCCCTTCATGTCCCTGCCTCTGCGCAATATCGCGATTATCGCCCACGTCGACCATGGCAAGACCACGCTGGTGGACCAGCTTTTCCGCCAGTCCGGCACCTTCCGCGACAACCAGCGCGTGGAAGAGCGCGCCATGGATTCCAACGACCTGGAAAAGGAACGCGGGATCACCATTCTGGCCAAGTGCACCTCGGTGGAATGGACCAACCCGGCCACTGACGAAACCACGCGAATCAACATCGTCGACACCCCGGCCACGCCGACTTCGGCGGCGAAGTGGAACGCATCCTCTCGATGGTCGACGGCGTGATCCTGCTGGTCGACAGCTCGGAAGGCGCGATGCCGCAGACCAAGTTCGTCACCGGCAAGGCGCTGGCGCTCGGCCTCAAGCCGATCGTGGTGGTCAACAAGATCGACCGCCCCGATGGCCGCCCGCAGGAAGTGCTGGACGAAGTGTTCGACTTGTTCGTGAGCCTCGACGCCAACGACGAACAGCTTGAATTCCCGGTGCTCTACGCTTCGGGCCGCAATGGCTATGCCGGCAACGACGAAACCGTGCGCGAGGGCAACCTGCTGCCGCTGTTCGAAAAGATCGTCAGCCACGTGCCCGCCCCCTCGCTCGATGTCGATGGGCCGTTCACGTTCCTGGCCACCCTGCTCGATCGCGACAACTTCATGGGCCGCGTGCTGACCGGCCGCGTGCAGTCGGGCACGATCAAGCTCAACCAGCCGATCCACGCGCTCGACCGCGATGGCAAGGTGCTCGAAGTGGGCCGCGCTTCCAAGATCCTTTCGTTCCGTGGCCTGGAACGCGTGCCGGTGGAAGAAGCCCGCGCGGGTGACATCATCGCGCTGGCGGGCCTGGAAAAGGCGACCGTGGCCAACACCGTGGCCGATCCTTCGGTCAGCACCCCGATCGCCGCACAGCCGATCGATCCGCCCACGCTCGCCATGCGTTTTTCGGTGAACGACAGCCCGTTTGCCGGCCGCGAAGGCGACAAGGTGACGAGCCGCATGATCCGCGACCGCCTGCTGCGCGAAGCGGAAACCAACGTCGCCATCCGCGTCACCGAAAGCGCCGACAAGGACAGCTTCGAAGTGGCCGGCCGTGGCGAACTGCAGCTGGGCGTGCTCATCGAAACGATGCGCCGCGAAGGCTTCGAGCTCGGCATCAGCCGTCCGCGCGTGCTGTTCGGCACCGATGAAAAGGGCGGCCGCAACGAACCTTATGAAACCGTGCTGATCGACGTGGACGACGAATTCTCGGGCACGGTCGTGGAAAAGATGCAGCGCCGCAAGGCCGAGCTGACCGACATGCGCCCCTCGGGCGCGGGCAAGACCCGCATCACCTTCTCGGCCCCTCGCGCGGGCTGATCGGCTACCACGGGGAATTCCTGTCCGACACGCGCGGCACCGGGATCATGAACCGCCTGTTCGAAAAGTATGGTCCGCACAAGGGCGCGATCGAAGGCCGCCAGAACGGCGTGCTGATCTCCAACGCCACCGGCGAAGCCGTGGCCTATGCTCTCAACAGCCTGGAAGACCGCGGCGTGCTGTTCGTGCGCCCGCAGGACAAGGTCTATGAAGGCATGATCATCGGCGAAAACGCCAAGCCCGATGATCTTGAAGTCAACCCGATGAAGTCCAAGCAGCTGACCAACTTCCGGTCGACCGGCAAGGACGATGCGATCCGCCTGACTCCGCCGCGCATCATGACGCTGGAACAGGCCATCGCCTATATCGATGACGATGAAATGGTCGAAGTGACTCCGCAGACCGTGCGCCTGCGCAAGGCGATCCTCGATCCCAACGAGCGCAAGAAGGCCAGCCGCAAGAAGGAAAACGCCTGATCGCACCGCCCCCGCAAGGGTGGCAGAGCCAGGCTCGAAAAGGGGCGCTCCGGCAACGGGGCGCTCTTTTTTTGTGGCGATTGCTCCCTGAACAAAGGTTTCATCGCCGGTTCAGCGCGTGTTGCATAAGGTTGCTGCAACAAACCCCGTCGGGAGCATGAGGCTCTTGTGGACAAGCCGGCGGGTTGGAGACGAGCCATGAAGCTTTTGAGCAAGGTTCTGCTGGCCGGCGCACTGGGCGCCACCGTGATGGCCACTGCCGCCCCGGCAGAGGCGCATGGCTGGCGCCGTGGTGGCGGCGATGGTGCTGCCGTGGCGATCGGCGCGGGTATTCTCGGCCTGGCCGTGGGCGCCGCGATCGCGTCCGATCACCCGCATCGCGGCTATGTGGTGGAAGAGCGCTATGCGCCCCCGCCGCCCCCGCCGACCTATTACTATGAAGGCCCGGCCTATTACGGTGGCGGCTATTACGCCTCGCCGCCGCCCCCGCCGCGCACCTATGTCTATCGCGAAGTCTATCGCAGCGGCCCCAGCTATTATGGCTATGGCTACAATCGCTGGCATCGCGGCTGGTAATCCAGCCTCGCCCGCCTGAACCATGCAAGCCCGTCGGACCCTGTCCGGCGGGCTTGCGCATTTTTGCGCACCCGGTTTCTTCGTGGGGCATTTGCGCTGCCCCTCTCGCCTTCCTGGCCCTCGCCCGCTATGGCGCGCGCCATGACGAGTTCCCCAATCGTGAACCAGACCCAACCCGATGATACGGGGCCTGACTATAAGGCGATGGCTGCGACCGGCCGCCTCGATGGCCTGCGCATCGCCTTGTTCAGTGGCAACTACAACTATGTGCGCGATGGCGCCAACCAGGCGCTCAACCGGCTGGTGGGCTATCTCCTGCGCCAGGGTGCGGATGTGCGCGTCTATTCGCCCAAGGTGGAAAAGCCGGCGTTCGAGCCGACCGGAACGCTGATCGGCATTCCCGCGCTTACCGTTCCGGGCCGCGCGGAATACCATGTGCCGATCGCGCTTTCGCCGCGGGTACGGCGCGATCTCGCCCGCTTTGATCCCCACGTCGTGCACGTATCCTCGCCCGATGGCGCCGCGCATCGCGCCGTTACCTGGGCGCGCCGGCGGGGCCTGCCGGTGCTGGCTTCGGTCCACACCCGCTTCGAAACCTATTTCCGCTATTACAACCTCGCCTGGCTGGAGCCGGTGATCGAGGCGATCTTGCGCCGGTTCTACCGCCGCTGCGACGCGCTGGTGGCACCATCGGAATCGATGGCCCAGGTGCTGCGCGAACAGCGCATGAACTATGACATCGGCATCTGGTCGCGCGGAGTGGACCGCGAGATATTCACGCCGGAACGGCGCAACATGGCATGGCGCCGCTCCCTGGGGCTGGCCGACGATGACGTGGTCGTGGGCATCTTCAGCCGCTTGGTGATGGAAAAGGGGCTCGACGTCTTTTCCGACGCCATCGACGAATTGAAGCGCCGCGGCACCAAATTCCGCGTACTGGTGATCGGCGAAGGCCCGGCGCGCGAGTGGTTGGAAACCCGCCTGCCCGAAGCGGTCTTTGCCGGTTTCCTGTCGGGCGCAGACCTGGGCCAGGGCGTGGCCAGCATGGATGTGCTGTTCTTTCCCTCCGTCACCGAGACGTTCGGCAATGTCACGCTGGAGGCCATGGCCTGCGGCCTGCCCGTGGTCGCGTCGGCCGCCACCGGCAGCCAGAGCCTGGTGGACGATCATGTTTCGGGCCGCCTGATCACGCCGGGCGCGGTGCACCAGTTTGCCGAAGCGCTGCGCGCCTATGTGGAAAACCCGCAATTGCGCGCCGAGCATGGCGCCGCCGGCGAACGCCGCGCCCAGGAATTCAGTTGGGACAAGATCAACCAGGCGGTGGCCGATACCTACGTCCGCCTGCTGCGGCAGAAACGCGCGCGCCGTTAGGTAGAGAACTTATAAATGGCGCGCGGCGGCGTGATGATGCGATAGAGCACGCTGGCACGGGTGCGGCGCACGGGCACCGCACCAGCCACGGCACGCACGCGGTCGGTATCGAGAATCCAGATGTAATCGAACGCATCGTGCGGCAGCGCGGCCAGGCGCCGGCTGATCGTGTTGGGCTTGTCGCAGCTATCGAGCTTGGCAAATTCGGAATCGTCGGTGGCAAACGCGCCGGCCAGCGGCGCGTTGACCTTGAGCAGATGGCCGCCCGGCACCATCCACTGTTCGTTTGAAAAGGCATGCCGCCGGGCAATTGCATAGCCGCCCAGATGCGTGCGCCGCTCGCGCTGCCACGGCAGGATCGAAACCACGCAGGGCTCCACCACCAGCGAGGCGACACGGCTGCCCCGGGGCACGCTGTCGAGCGCGACGAGATCGGCGGCCAGTTCATGGCCCGCCAGCCACAGGCTGAGCGCGTTGCCCAACATGCGCGCCATGGCAAAGGCCGCGCCCCATCGTGCCAACCCAGCCCAGGATAGCGCACCACTATCGGCATAGCGCGGCCTCGCCACCACCAGCGCTACGATCAGCACCAAAGGCACCAGCCGCATGTCCACCAGGCTCGCCCCGATCAGCGTGGCCGGCAGCAGCAGGTAGACCACGCAAAGCAGCGCGATCGCCCACCACAGGCCGCGCGAAGGCCCCGTGAGGATGCCGCTCGCACGGCGGCGGATGCTCCATCCCACCAGCGCGAGCAGGACCGCGGCGCCCACCACGTCCCACACCAGCCAGCGATCGCGCAGCGGCATCAGCAGGTAGGTGAGCTTCATCGCCGGGTTGAAGAAGTCCTCGGTGGCGCCATGGCCGCTCGGCGGCAGGGGCACCAGCAGGCGCAGGATTTGCGGGGCCACCAGGCAGCTCGCCGCCAGGCCCGCGCGCAACAGGACGCGCCAATCCCGCCACTGGCCCGGACGCCACCGCCGCGCCAGTTCGTCCATGCCGGCAAACACGCACAGCATGGCCCAGGCCACCAGGTGGCAGGCCCACAAAAGGCACGAGAGCGGCACGAACAGCGCCCAGCGCGCGGCGATCCACCCGCGCCGTCCCATCGCGATCCACAACGCCAGCGCCAGGGTGGCGAGCGCCTGCCCCAGCACGAAGTTGAGGAAGCCGAAGTGCAGCGGATAGCAATAGGCCAAAGGCAGGGCGAACAGCGCCAGCGGCGTGATCCGCCCCTGCACCGCGCGGGCCAGGCACAGGATGCCCAGCACCTGCAACATCGGAATGGCCGCAGCCACCAGACGCAGGGCAGGCTCCAGTCCCAGGACCGGCGCCAGCGCCTCCATCAGCAGATCGACCCCGAGATTGGGAACGAGATTCCAGCGGAAACTGTACCAGAGCGCCAGATCGGCCGACCGCCCATGATCGAGCTGCACGGCATAGTGACCCAGGTGCCCGCCCAGATCGGTGAGCGGAGCCACCGGCGGCAGCACCAGGGGCACGGCCGCCAGCACCATGGCGACAAGCCACAGCCACGATGATTGCAGCCAGGCTGCGCGCGCATCGCCGGCGCCGCAATCGTCCGGGGAAGAGTGTCTCACCACAACGGCTGCGTGCAACCGGGCCATGGGATCGTCGGTCACATGCGTCACGAGCAGGATCACGTCATTTCAAGTGATCGCGGACTTAGAGTGACGCAAACTTCGTGGCAATTGCTAATCGTCTCGGTTGTCCCCGGCGCCGGGACGGAATGGCATTCCGCCCGGCGCCCTTGGGGGCTGCCTCGATCAAAGCCGCTCGATCTTGCGCGCGGCTTCGTCCAGGATGTCGGCCACGGCAAGGGCGGTTTCGTTGTCGAATTCGCCGGCCGCCACGCGCTGGCGCAGGGCCAGGGCAAGGTTGGCAAAGGCACGTCGCACCGGCGGGCTCGCTTCGCGCGCACCGGCCTGGGCCAGGCTGGTCAGGCGATCGACGATCACCTTGAGTTCCGCAGCCTTGCCGGCCAGTTCCTGGCGTCCGGCAGGCGTGGCGGTGAACGCCTTGCGGGTGCCTTCGCCGGCCGCTTCGGCGATCAGGCCTTCGTCCACCAGCAGGGCCAGGGTGGGATAGACCACGCCCGGGCTGGGCGCATATTGCCCGCCGGTCAGGTCTTCCACGGCCTTGATCAGTTCATAGCCATGGCGGTCCTGCTCGGCCACGAGGCTGAGGACCAGGAGCCGCAGTTCACCCGTGGCGAACATCCGGCCCCGGCCACCGCGGCCACCGCCGCGCCCGCCCCGGCCACCGCCGAACGGACCGCCGCCAAAGGGTCCGCCGCCGAAAGGCCCGCCCGCAAAGGGACCGCCTTCATCATCGAACCGGCCGGCAAACTTGCTGGCAAGGCGTTCGCCAAAATTGCCGCCGCCGCAGCGGCCGCCATGGCGCCCGCCACGGCCTTCACCGCGCCAGCCGCCGAACATGCCCCATTCGGGGCGGTTGCTATCAAATCGCATCGATATTCCTTTCATCACGATGCAGCTAAGATATATCTTAACTGCATCTCTGCAAGCCCCCTCACAAAATTTTTCGAGAAATTTTCTGCGCGGCCCCCTATCTCGGTGAAAGATGGCCGATCTGTTTGCCCCCACTCCGCAGGAAACCCCGCGCCCGCAGCCGCTGGAACATGGCCCACTGGCCGATCGGCTGCGCCCTGCCGCGCTCGACCAGGTGATCGGCCAGGGCCACCTTACCGGCCCGGATGGCGCGATCGGCCGCATGGTGGCGGCGGGCAAGCTGTCCTCGATGATCCTGTGGGGGCCGCCCGGCACGGGCAAGACCTCGATCGCGCGGCTGCTGGCCGATGCGGTAGGCATGCGCTTCATCGCGATCAGCGCGATCTTTTCCGGCGTCGCCGATCTCAAGAAACTGTTTGCCGAGGCAGAGGCGATGGCGCTCACCGGCCGGCGCACGCTGTTGTTCGTGGACGAGATCCATCGCTTCAACCGCGCCCAGCAGGATGGCTTCCTGCCCGTGGTGGAAAACGGCACGATCACGCTGGTCGGTGCCACCACCGAAAACCCCAGCTTCGCGCTCAACGCCGCGCTGCTCAGCCGCGCGCAAGTATTGATCCTTCACCGTCTCGATGCCGCAGCGCTGGGCGAATTGCTGCGCCGGGCAGAGGAAGAGACCGGCCTGGCCCTGCCGCTCACCCCGCCTGCGCGCGAGGCGCTGATCGCATCGGCCGATGGCGATGGGCGCTTCCTGCTCAACCAGGTGGAAACGCTGCTCGATGTCGATCTGCCTGCGCCGCTCGATCCCGAAGGCCTGGGCAAGTTCCTGATGCGGCGCGTGGCGGTCTATGACAAGGACCGCGACGGGCATTACAACCTCATTTCCGCCCTGCACAAATCTCTGCGCGGGTCCGATCCGCAGGCCGCGCTCTATTGGATGGCGCGGATGCTGGTGGCTGGCGAGGAACCGCTTTACGTGCTGCGCCGCCTGGTGCGCTTTGCCAGCGAGGATATCGGTCTGGCCGATCCCCAGGCGCTTGTGCAGTGCCTGGCCGCCAAGGATGCCTATGAATTCCTCGGCTCGCCCGAAGGCGAACTGGCGATCGTGCAGGCCTGCCTCTATTGCGCCACGGCGCCCAAATCCAACGCCGCCTATGCCGCGATGAAGGCGGCGTGGAAATCCGCGCGCGAGACCGGCTCGCTCAGCCCGCCTGCCCACATTCTCAACGCGCCGACCAAGCTGATGAAGGACATCGGCTATGGCAAGGGCTATGCCTATGACCACGATGCGCAGGATGGCTTTTCCGGCGCGGACTATTGGCCCGAAGAAATGCGCGCCCAGGATTTCTACCGCCCGGTGGAGCGCGGGTTCGAGCGCGAGATCGCCAAGCGACTGGATTGGTGGGAGCGCAAGCGGCGCGAGCGCCGGGCCGAGGTGGGCCAAACGGAAGAATGAACCGCTTTGCCCATTTCGTGGCGATCGACTGGTCGGGCGCGGCCGGCGAGCGGCACAAGGGCATCGCGCTGGCGCAGTGCGCGCGCGGCCAGGAAGCCCCCGTGCTGGTGCGCCCCGGCCACCGCTGGTCGCGCGGCGAAGTACTCCACTGGCTGCTGCATCACCTGCCGCCCGACAGCCTGGTGGGCATGGACCTGGGCCAGTCGTTGCCCTTTGCCGATTACGGCGCGTTCTTTCCCGGCTGGCCGGAAAGCCCGCCCGACGCCCGCGCGCTGTGGTCCATGGTCGATCGCCTCTGCGCCGATGAACCCCACCTGGGCGTCAACGCCTTCGTCGATGCCGCCGAGCCTTCCCGCCATTTCCGCCGCCACGGCGGCCGCTGCGGCGATCTGTTTCCCGCCGGGCGCGGCCGCCTGCGCGTGACCGAGCACGCGCAGGAAGCGATGGGCTGCAAGCCCACCAGCAATTTCAACCTCGTCGGCGCAGCGCAGGTGGGCAAGTCGAGTCTCTCGGGCATGCGCCTGCTGCATCGGCTGGAGGGAAACCTTGCCGTCTGGCCGATCGATCCCCTGCCCGAACGCGGCAGCGTGGTCTGCGAAATCTATACCACCATCGCCGCCATGGCCGCCGGCCGCCCCGCCAGCCGCTCGAAAATCCGCGACGGCACCGCGCTCGATCTGGCGCTCGAAGCGCTGCGCAGTACGCCCGCGCGCCAAGCCGGCCCGATCGACGACCACCAGAGCGACGCCCTGGTCACCGCCGCGTGGCTGCGCCAGGTCGCCCACGATCCCGCGCTGTGGCACCCGGCCGGGCTGACCCCGGAAATTGCCCGCACCGAGGGCTGGACGTTCGGGGCCACTTGAGGCTATGCGCATGGCCCAGCGCCGGCTTAGCTCAGTTGGTAGAGCACCTGATTTGTAATCAGGGGGCCACGGGTTCGAATCCTGTAGCCGGCACCATTCCCCCCCTTCCATGCCAGCGCCATTGCATCCTGCCAGGCAAATGCGGACCCAAGAAATTTGGGATGGACGCCCGGCGCGCCTTGTGGTGATCCAGACGGCATGTCGGCCCCGGAACGCCCACCTGCCGCGCTGGCGACGCTCAGCGACAAGGAGCTGGAGATCCTGCGCCTGCTGACGGCGGGGCACACGATCAAGTCCATCGCGGCGCTGCTGGACCGCAGCGAGGCCTCGATCAACGAGCGGCTGCGCGAGGCGCGGCGCAAGACCGGGGTGGGCAGCAGCCGCGAGCTGGCGCGGCTGGTGGGTGCGCACAAGGATGCCGTGGTTGCCGGCGCCCCACAGGAAAATCGGGACAGGTTTCCTGATCTTTCGGCACCGGGCAATCCTGCGCACGACGAGGCAGCCGCCCCATCGACGGGGCGCGCTTCGTCGAAAGGAATGCTTGCCATGCTTCTCGCCCTGTCCGTTGCCGCTGCCAGCCTGTTGGCGGCCACCGTGGATCGCGCCGGCCCTGCCCCTTCATCCCCCCTGCACCGCGAGCGGGCCATGGCCGCCGCCACGCCCCGTCCATTGCCGCTGGCCGGGCGCTGGTCGCTCGACGTGGCGCGCATCCCCGAGCAGGAGCGGCCCCGCCAGGTGACCATGGCGTTCCGCCCTGCGGCCGACAAGACCTGGACCACCGTGGTGGACATCGTGACGCCCGATGGCAGCACCCAGCACGCGGAATCGACCGCCGCGCTCGATGGCGTGCCCGTGCCGATCAGCGGCAACATGGCTTTCATCGACAGCGTATCGCTGCGCCAGCCCGCGCCCAACACCCTGGTGATGACCCTGGGCAAGAACGGTACTCCGGTTTCCACCCGCGTCTATGCCGTGGCCAAGGACGGCCGGACGATGACCGAAACCATCGTCTGGGCCGGCACTGCGATGCCCAGGCTGGAAACCACCACGTTCCATCGCCTGGACTGACTCGCAGCCCGGCCGCGACGGCGCCAGCGGACAAGTCAGCCGCGCGCCGCCGTGGGCAGCCAGGGCATGAGCCGCGCGCGCAGCAAGGGGCCATCGTCTTGTGCCAGCACGGGCGCCAGGTCTGCCGCCAGTTCGCGGGCGCGCCGGGCCATGGCCTGGTCATTCCAGGCGGCGTGCAGGGTGGAGATGATCGCTTCGGCCGGGGCATGGCGCGGGGCGATCACGCGCGCGGCCCCGGTTTCGGCGAGCCGCCGGGCGACATAGAGCTGTTCGAGATGCTGGGGAATGCACACTTGCGGCAGGCCCGCGCCCAGCCCCATGCACACCGTGCCATGCTGCCCGCTGTTGAGCACCAGGCGCGCCGAGGCGGCAATGGTGGCCACCGGCACCGGCCCATCGGCCACCTCCGCCCCCGCAGCGCGCAATTGCGCCACGATGGCCGGATCGGCACCGGGCAGATAGCACAGCAGCGGCAGCCCGCAGCCGACCAGCGCCTCTACCAGCCCGGCATGGGCTAGCTCGGTGGTGGAAAGATAGCAGAACACCCGCGTGCCCGCACCGGCCGCGCCCGGCGGCACATAGCTGGCCACCGGCGGCAGATAGGCATCGGGTTCGCGCGCTGATGCATAGGGATCGAGGAACGGCAACGAGCGCACGATGGCGCCCGATCCCGCATAGATTTCCGGCAGGTGGTGCAGGCGCGGCAGACCCAGCGGGCCAAGCGCTGCGTTCACCGTGGCAACCATTGCCGCCTCGTCGGCCTCACGCACGGCATAATCGGGCAGGAACACCGGGAACCGGTGCAGGCCGGGCGGCGGAATGCCGTATCCCGTGCCGATGGCCAGCGCCGGTATGCCCGCGATGCGCGCCGCCAACAGCGCGCAAGGGGCATAGTCGCCCACCACCAGGTCGATGGCGCGGCGCGCCATGGTATCGAGCCACCAGGCCACGTTGGCTTTCAGGCGCGCGTCATCACCAAGCCCGCAATCATGGAGATAATCGGCCCAGGTGGCATTGGGCGGCGCCCCCCGCGCCGCCCGCCCCGCCCGGTCATAGGGCAGCGCCACGCCGGGGAACACCTGCGTGCACCACGGCGCGATTTCCGCCGCGTGGGTCATCCACCCCAGCGCAGCATCGCACTGCGCCAGGCCGGCCATGGCCCGCGCCACGCGCCCCAGCGTGACGACGTGGCCGCGCCCGGCACCCCCTTCCCATGCCAGGAGAATGCGCGGGCTCATCCCCGCCACGCTGCGCCCGCGCGCTTCACTGCTCGCAATAGCCCCCGCAGGTGCCACATCCACCGCCATTGTCGGGCGGCGGCAGCGGATCGAGCAACTGGCGGCGGCTGTTGCCCGGCGCGAACAGGTCTTCGACCAGGCGGTTTTCCAGCAGCCCGTTGTTCACCGTGCCGCCGCCAAAGCGCACCCGCAATCCGCCCAGCGCGCCGCGATAGTCGCCTTCGCCCAGGCGCCCCTCGAACACCAGCGCCACATGGCGGCCCAGGCCCACTTGCGCGCCCAGCGCGGCGGCATGGCGCCCACCGATATAGCGGTGGCCCGCCGCGACGGCGAAACGATCGCCGGGGGCATAGCGCAGATCGGCAATGCTGAAGAACCGGCCATCGTGGCCATAGCGGTCATAGACCCTGTCTGTGGAAGTGGTGGCCACCAGCATCTGGGCACTGCCGATCTTTTCATAACCGGCAATCGCGGCCAGGGTGAACGGCCCGCGCGCCAAGCGCGCTTCCGCCCCGATCCGCCCCGCGCTGGTGGTGCGGCCACGATGGAACGAGACGGCCGAGCCATAGACTCCGAGATAGCCCCCTTCGCCCAGCCGCGCGCCCAAGTGCGCCCCGCCACCGAACTGCCCTTCACCGGCATGGCTGAACACCACGCCATCGCCCTGAAGCAGCCAGGCATCGCCCCGCACCTGCACGCTGGGCAGCGCACCGCCAGAAAAACCGTTGCGATCGGGATTGCCACTGCGGTCGCGCACGGCGCCGGCCAGCAGATCGGCACCCGCCAGCACTTCACGCGCCCTGGCCGCCGTAGCAGCCCCGCTGGCCGATGTGACGATGGCCACGGCCAAGGCCGCATGCCCGATGGATCGTTGCATGACGATAAATCCCCCACGTTGCGATAATCCGCGCCAGGGCCCGTTCAGCCCGGCACCGGGGGCCACCACCATCCGGCTCCGTGCCCCTGTTCCCGTGGGTTATCGCAACATTACGCAACCAACATCCATCATCTGTTTAGGTCGTCCCCGCGCGGCAGAACGGCGCGGGAAAACCGGTGCGCCAGGTTGCACAGCGCGCTGAAACCGGCGGTGCCAGTCTTGGCATAGACATTGTGGAGATGGGTGCGCACGGTGGCCCGGCCCATGCCCAGCGCCGCGCTGAGCCCCGCCGCATCGCCATGGTCGAGCATGGCGCGCAGCACGCGCTGTTCGGTGGGAGTCAACTGATAGAGCGTGGCGATGGCGTCATACGCGATGGCGTGGGGCCGCTCCACTTCGGAAACGTGCAGGGCATGGGCGGGCCGATCGGGCAAGGCCAGATCGCCGAACGGATCATTGCCAAGCGCCTGCGGTTCGCACAGCAAGTGCTGCATGGTGCCGTCTTCATCCACCAGCGTTACCACCAGCGGCTGGCCATCGGCCACGGCGGTGGCCAGCGCGCGGCCATGGGTGGAAGCGCGCAAGGGCTGGCCCACGCGCAGGCCCAGCATCGCGGCCACGCGCGGATCGGCATCGGCCACGTCGAGCGTCCTGCTCAGCAGGACGATGTGCGCGCGGCTCGATTGCGCGATCTGCCGGTGCGCCTCGGCCACGTTGGCGGCGGCGATCAACTGGCTCTGGATCAGCACCGCGCGGCGCAGATGCGGCACCAGGGGCCGCATCGCCGCCACCTCTTCCGATCCAAAGCGCGGTCGCGGCGCACGGCGCATGAACGCCACGATGCCGTGCACGGTCGGCTGCTTGATCAGGTTGCAGGCCATGTTGTCCACAATGCCCTGCGGCGCGATATAGCCGGTATAGAAATAGCTCGCCCGGATATCGGGATCGTCCAGCTTTTCGGCCACGGTGCCCAGCATGCCTTCGGGCTGCGCGGCCAGCACCGGGCGCAGGATGTCATGGTGGACGAATTCATCCACATAGCGCTGCTGCCAGTGCGGATCATCGCCCCAATGCGCGCGGAAATGGGCGGACTTGCGGGTATCGTGCCAGGCGATGAACGCGCTGTCGGCCCCCACCAGTTCCGCCAATCTTTCCAGCATCGTGCCACAGTGCGCGGCATCGAACGCGGCCTCGTAAATATCGTCGATCAACACCGGGTGTCCCCTTCCCCGCCGTGGTCGCTCCGCCCCGCCGTGTGAATCCGGCATGGTCCGTTGCAGCAAAAATCGCGCGATTTCCCCCGAATGCCACAACAGTACCGCGCAATTTGCCGGTGGCAACGGCCCGCCCCGACAAATGCCGCGGCTTTGGCCCCATACCTCGGGCCTCTTGACGCCCCGCCCCCCACGCGCGAGGCAGGGGGCATGAACCAGCCCCCCTCGATGCTTCATGATGGATTTCTGCTGCTTGGCTTTGCCATGGTCTTCGTGCTGGCGTTTCGCCGCGCCGGGCTGGGGGCCACGCTGGGCTATCTCGTGGCGGGCGCGGTGGTGGGGCCGCAAGTGCTGGGCCTGGTGGGCGAGGCGGAGCAGAAGCTGGGCATTGCCGAACTGGGCATCACGTTGCTGCTGTTCCTGGTGGGCCTGGAACTGAACCCCACGCGCCTGTGGCGGATGAAGCGCGACATTCTGGGCCTGGGCCTGTTGCAGGTGGTGCTGTGCGGCGCGGCGATCGCCGCGGTGATCAACTTCGGCACCGATTTCAGCCTGACGGCGGCGATTGCCCTGGGCCTGCCGCTGGCGCTGTCGTCCACCGCGCAGGTGCTGCCGATGCTCCAGGCCTCGGGCCGGTTGCGCACCCCGTTTGGCGAGCGCACGTTTGCCATCCTGCTGTTCCAGGACCTGTCGATCATCCCGATGATCACCCTGATCGCGGCATTGAGCCGCAACCCGGCCGACGCCAATGGCCCGCCGGGATGGCAACTGGCGCTCTACACCGTGCTGGCCATCGCCGGCCTGATCCTGGCCGGGCGCTATCTCATCCGCCCGCTGTTCCGCCTGATCGGCAACCTGGGCGAGCGCGAGATGTTCGTGGTCGCCGCGCTGTTCACGGTCATGGCTTCGGCCGCGGTGATGGAGGCGCTCGGGCTTTCGACGGCGCTGGGCGCGTTCATCGCCGGGGTCATGCTGGCCGACAGCCCCTATCGCCACGAACTGGAAGCCGATGTGGAGCCGTTCCGCTCCATCCTGCTCGGCCTGTTCTTCCTGGCCGTGGGCATGATGCTCGATCTTCATGCCATTGCCGAACGCCCGCTGTTCGTGATGGGCATGGCCCTGGCGCTGGTGGCGGTGAAGACCGGGGTGATCATGGGCATTGGCCTGGCATTCCGAATGGCCTGGCGCGGGGCGCTGGCGCTGGGCCTGCTGTTGAGCCAGGGCGGCGAATTCGGCTTCGTGCTGTTTGCCCAGGCGCAGCATGCGCAACTGATCGCGCCCGAGGCCGCCAGCCTGTTCGGCGCCATCGTCACGCTGTCGATGGCCACCACGCCCTTCCTGATGGCCCTGACCAAGCCGCTGCGCGCCGATCCGCGCGCCGTGAAAAGCGAGCGCCAGGGACCGACTGGCGACGCGGCCAATGCGCTGATCGTGGGCTATGGCCGCTTTGGCCAGACCGTGGCGCAGATGCTCAACGCCAGTGGGCTGACGGTCACGCTGATCGACACCGACGTGGAAATGATCGACATCGCCGGCGGCTTCGGCGCCAAGGTCTATTTCGGCGATGGCACCCGGCTCGACCTGCTGCGCCAGGCCGGGGCCGATGAAGCCGCGCTGATCCTGTTCTGCATGGATGGGGACCAGATGGATGCCGCGGCGCTGGAAGCCGTACAGCATGCCTTCCCCCAGGCGGCGATCTTCGTGCGCGCATTCGATCGGCGCGCCGTGGTGCGCCTGCGCGGCTCCCCGGCCAAGTGGGTGATTCGCGAAGTGATGGAATCGGCAGTAAAAATGGCTCGCCTGGCGCTGGCCGAAACCGGGGTGAGCGAGGAAATCATCACCCGCGCCGAAGACATGTACCGCGCGCGCGACAAGGAACGGCTGACTCTCCAGATCGAAGGGGGCGACATGCGCGCCGCGCGCGACCGCATCATCACCGAGCCGCAAGCCCAGGAAAGCTGATCGTCAGGAGACCCGGCGCGGCACGAAGGGATAAGTGCGCCGCGCGATCACTTCCTGGACCGCGCGGTGCGCTTCCAGCATCGCGGCATCGGTGTGCGGGCTGGCCGCAGCATCGCTGTTGGCAATGCTGACCAGGCCGAACGGCTGGCGCGCGATCACGCAGGGGCGCGTGGGGCTTTCGGAATAGACCCACTCCACCGGATCGGTGATCGAGTTGTAG
The DNA here is from genome assembly GCF_050920675.1 of Novosphingobium rhizosphaerae. NCBI lineage: Bacteria > Pseudomonadati > Pseudomonadota > Alphaproteobacteria > Sphingomonadales > Sphingomonadaceae > Novosphingobium > Novosphingobium rhizosphaerae. Next base: position 2,032,973 of record NZ_CP137861.1, on the reverse strand, counting down.
GTATAGGCATAGCCGTGCGGCCAGCGATTGACCGTGATCGCGGCAATGTCGCGCCGTGGGTCAAAGCCGCCGGGGCCGAGCAGACGCAGCAGTTGCGCACGGGTCTCACGCTCGAAATCGGCAAAGCTGAGCGCGAGCAGGTCTGCCCGGCCCAGGCGATGCTGGTCCTGACGGGGCAAGCCCGGGCGTGTCATGTATTTCGCCAGGTGCAGCACCACCGGTTCATCGGGATTGGCGGCATGCTTCAATCCGCCCAGGCTCACCGCCTCGGTCAGGCCCACGTCCTGGTGGAACATGGTCGGCGTGGTAAAGCGCGACACGCCCAGCCTGGCCATGGCGCGCCAGTTGGTCAGCGCAACGCTGGTGTAAACCAGCGGGCCTTTCACCGCGTAATGCAGTGCGGCTTTCTGCGCCTCGGGCAGCTCGGGCATCAGGTAGGGGATCATCATGTTCCAACTGGCCAGGATCACCGCCGCGCCGCGCACCTGGCGCAAGGTGCCCCCGGCCATGTAGCGCACCGCCACTTCGCCGGCCCTCGCCGGATCGCCCAGGTGCGCCACGTTGACGACGATGCTGGACAGCCGAATGCGCGTGGGCTGGCCGGGCCGGTCCAGCGCGGCATAGTCGAACACCGCGGTGCCCATGTCCTCCTGCGTGCGCGCGGTGGTGCTGGCGGGCACCAGGCGGCTGACCAGCAAGCGCGCAACCGTGGCGTTGCCATCGGGAAAGTGCACCGAAAGATCGCCTTCGCGCTGCCGCCCGTGCTGGCCGCCGGGCAGATCGGCAAAAAGCTGATCCGGCACCGCGCCCAGGCCCATGCCGGAAAAGCCGGGATAGCCCTGGACCCAGGCGTAGAGCGCCGGAGTGGCATCCGATCCCACGCAGAAGCTGGCGCAGCCCATCTGGCTGAAAAACCATTCGGCCTGCCGGTCCAGCCCCACTTTCTCGATCAGGAACTGGCGAAACGAATGGCGCGCCAGCCAATCGAGCTTGGCCGCGCGGTCCATGCCGGGCAGGTAATCGGGCTGGTCTGTTGCCAGCAACCGGGTAAGGCCCGCCTTGGCCGCGGCAGAAAGCGGCGCCGCCGCCACCGTGGCCGCATCCGGGCCGTGCCAGCCACTTGCGGCCGAGGGCACCACGCGATCGGCCCCGAAGGTTTCCTTGTCGAACCCCCAGGCGTGCTTGAGGCCCAGTTTCTGGTAGAGCCCCGCCTCGGCCGTGTTGGCCGCGCGAAAGCGGGCCAGATCCACGCCCAGATCGTCCAGCACGCCTTGGGCCCAGCGGTTGTAGCGCGACGGGCTTTCGATGTTGAGCGTTCCGCCGTTGACCACCAGCTGGCGGCCGTTGACGGTGAATTCGTTGCGCTTGGCATGGCCACCGAAATCATCGTGGTTGTCGAGGATCAGGACTTTCATCCCCGCCCCCATGCGCTGGTGAAAGAAATGCGCAGCGGACAGGCCCGAAAGACCGCCACCCACGATCACCAGGTCATAGTCCTCACCGGCATCCTGCGCATCGGCCAGCTTGAGCGTGCCATCGCGCAGCGCGTGGGCCGCCTCGAACGCGCCGGGGTGCGACCCGCGCATGCCGGTGCGCGCCGGGGGATAAGCTGCCAGCGGAACTTCTGCGGCGAATGCTGGCAGGCCCAGTGGCCCGACGCTCAACGCTCCAAGCCCCACGGCCACGCCATTGACGAACTGGCGGCGGCTGATCGGGCAATCCATGCCCAGCTGGCGATCGGTGTCCATGGCGCGCTCCCGTTGTGGCCGGCGCCATCCTGCAAAACGGCAGGCGGCGCGCCTAGAGTGCAAAATCGACGGCCACCGGTGCATCGGGCGCACCGGCTCAACCCTTGCGTGTCGCCTCGAACGCGTTGCGGGTTTTCAGGCTGGGGTCTTCGGCCCAGGGCTGGTCGGGCCAGCGGTGGCGCGGATAGCGGCCCTTCATGTCTTTCACCACATCGCGCCACGATCCGCGCCAGAACGCGGGCAGATCGGCCGTCGTCTGGATCGGCCGCCCGGCCGGCGAAGTGAGCGAGAGCAGCAGCGGGCGCGGCGGCTGGCCGATCATGGGGTGGCGGTCGAGGCCGAACAGCGCCTGCACGCGCAGTTCCACCGCCGGGCCGCCTTCGTGGCCATAATCGATCGCGTGGGTTGTGCCTGCGGGCGAGCGGTATTGCGGAGGGGCAAGGCGGTCGAGCGCCTGCCGCTCGTTCCAGTCCAGCCGGTTCTCCAGCGCTTCGTGCAGCTTGCCCGCGCCCACCGCCAGATCGCGCCGCCCAGAGAGCAGCGGCGCGAGCCATGCATCCAGATCGGCGAGCAGCGCAGCGTCGTCCAGCGCCGCCAGGCCGGCATAGCGCGCCCGCGTCAGCAGCGCCTGCGCCGCGCCACCCAGCGGCAGGGCGGAAAGCCCCTCGCGCCGCACCACATCGAGCAAAAGCGCCGTCACCGCTGCCGGATCGGGCACCGGATCGGGCACGCGCGCCAGCACGATGGCGCCCAGGCGCCGCTCCAGCCGCGCTTCCACCCGGCCTTCCGCGGCGTTCCATGACAGGGTGTGGCGCTGGTCCATGCGATGGGCCAGCCAGGTGGTGACATCGTCCTCATCGAGCGCAAGGGCGCTCATGATCCGCGCGCCCTTGGCCTCCCCTTGTGCGTCGCCGATCACCAGCCAGCGCGCAGTGGCCAGCGGCGAAGCCGGATCAAGGCGATAGCCCCGCCCGCCCGAAGCGAGCCACTCCTCGCCACTCGCACTGCGCGCGCGGGCGATGCGATCGGGAAAGGCTTCGGCCAAGAGCACGGCCAGCGGGGGCCGGCCGGCGTTGCGCTGGCGGCCCTCGGCAGGCTCAGCACGAACGGGGGTGGAGGGATTGTTTCTTTCCGAAAGTCCGTTCGGGCTAAGCTTGCCGAAGCTCCCCGAAGCCGCCCGCTCCGCCAGACCGGCCCAGCGCGCCGCCAACTTGCGCGAGGCTTCGGCACGGCCGCTGCGATCGCCTTGCCAACGGTCGAACCGCCGGGCCAGGTCTTCGCCGCTGCCACCCAGGCCACGTTCCTGCAACAGCAGCGCCAGCCGCGCGGCATCGCCGGCCGGGCCATGGCGCGCCGCATAGATCAGCATGTGCGCCAGTGCCGGCTCCATCGGCAGGCGCGCCATGGCCCGGCCGTGGGCGGTGATCCGCCGTTCCTCGTCCAGCGCGCCCAGCGCCTGCAAGCTGGCCTGCGCGGTGGCCATGGCAGCGGCGGGCGGCGGATCGATCCAGGCCATCGCCGCCGAATCGCCCGCGCCCCACTGCGCCAGCGTCAGTGCCAGCGGCGCCAGATCGGACGTGAGCATCTCGGGCGGATCGAACGGCGCGCGCCCGGCGTGCGCGGCTTCTTCCCACAAGCGATAGGCCACGCCCGGCCCCTGGCGCGCGGCGCGCCCGGCGCGCTGCGCGGCGGCGGCCTGGCTGGCGCGCGTGGTGACCAGGCGCGTCACCCCGGCCACTTTGTCGAACTCGGCCCGGCGCGAAAGGCCGGCATCGACTACCACGGCCACGCCATCGAGCGTGAGCGAGGTTTCGGCAATCGCCGTGGCCAGGACCACGCGCCGGCGCCCTTGCGCATCGCGGCGGATCGCGGCGCGCTGGCCGGCCGGTTCCACCTGGCCGTGCAGCGGCAGCACCAGCGCTGTGGGCAGGCGCTGCGCCAGGATATCGGCGGTGCGGTCAATGTCGCGCACGCCGGGCAGGAAAGCCAGGATATCACCGGTTTCCTCGGCCCAGGCCGTGGCAATGGCGTTGGCCATGGCCTGCTCCAGGCGCAATTGCGGGCTGCTGCCCAGCCAGCGGATGCGCAAGGGATGGGCCTTGCCGGCGCTTTCGATGACCGGCGTATCGCGGCCCATCAGCGCTGCAAAGCGCGCGCCATCCAACGTGGCAGACATGACCACCACGCGCAGATCCTCGCGCAGCACGCCTTGCGCTTCCAGCGCCAAGGCGAGGCCCAGGTCGGAATCGAGATGGCGTTCGTGCGCTTCGTCGAACAGCACGGCGGAAACGCCGGTCAATTCGGGGTCCGACAGGATCGTGGCGACGAAAATCGCCTCGGTCATCACCAGCACGCGGGTGCGCGCCGAACGCTTGCTGTCCAGGCGGGTGAGATAGCCGACCGTCTCGCCCGGCGCCTCGCCCAGCAGGTCGGCCATGCGCTCGGCCGCGGCGCGCGCCGCCACCCGGCGCGGAGACAACAGGATCACCGTGCCGCGGCACCAATCCTGCCCCAAAAGCGCCGTGGCCACCGTGGTGGTCTTGCCCGCGCCGGGCGGGGCGATCAGCACGGCATTAGCCTGGCTGGCCAGCGCAACCAGCAGATCGGGCAAGACGGCATGAATGGGCAGGTCGGTCACGCCGCTGCCTTTATCGTCTTGCCCGACGCTTGGCCATCACCGGTGCAATGGCTGTCAGGCCTCGCCCAGCCGCTTCTTGAGTTCCAGGGTTTCCACGTGTGCTTCGCGAATGCGACGGAACGGGCCGGCCATGACATACTGATAGAACGGCAGGTTCGCCGGATCGACGCCGGCCTTTTGCGCATAGAGCGCCACGATCGCATCGGAATCGGCAATGAAGCGGCCCGGCTCCACTTCCAAGGCGGGAAACGTGATCTTCTCAAGATGTGGCGCAAGCGCTGCGCGGATCGGTGCTTCGTGCTCATCACCGGGCCAGAACGCGCGCAGGTCGACAGTGTCGAACGCGCCCACCTCGCTCAACAGCGCCGCCACTTTGAGGCAGAACGGGCACGAGCGCTTGAGGTAGAGAACGGGGCGAAAGGGCGTGGCGGTCATGGCAGGCCTTTGTCACGATGGGGGAAAGGATGGGTGTGCTGCCATAGCACGCCGGCCCCCGCCGCTGGCAAGGTGCGCAGCCGCCTGCGCGCGGCCAAGTGCATCCGAACTGCCCATGAGGGCCCGTGCGGTGACGGGCAAAGCGTGATACTCTTTGTTCGCAGGTGCCCCTGGGGCACGGCCCAGCCCCCAAGAGGACGCCATGTTTCTCGACCTGAAAGACCCGTGGCCGCCGGCACCACCCAACCGGCAGCCCGCTTCCGCGCCCCGCCTCACGCCGCGCCGCCAGCGCATCGTGGTGTTGATCGTGGCGGTCAACCTGCTGTTTCTGCTGATCGGCCCGCTGGCCGGATCGTCGGTGGTCGAAGGCCTGGCGCAGCTGCTGCACTAGGCCTCCTGGAATTAATAGCGTCGCGCCACCGCGAATTCGGCCGCTTCGCCCATCGCCGCCTTGGCCGCACTGGCGGGGAAGCCGGCAATCGCATCGATCGCGCGCTGGGCATAATGGCGCGCACGCTCACGCGTGGCGTTGACGGCATCGTGCTTGCGGATCAGGGCGATCGCCTGGGCCAGATCGGCATCGCTGTTGCGGTTGCCGGCAATCGCATCGCGCCAGAAACCGCGCTCTTCCTCGGTCCCGCGGGCATAGGCCAGGATCACCGGCAGGGTCATCTTGCCTTCGCGGAAATCGTCGCCCTGGTCCTTGCCCATTTCCGAAGCATCGGAATCATAGTCGATGGCATCGTCGGCCAGCTGGAACGCGATACCCAGGTTGCGGCCATAGGCATCGAGCGCCAGTTCATCGGCTTCGCCCCGCTCGGCCACCACTGCGGCGATGCGGCAGGCGGCGGCAAACAGCGCCGCGGTCTTGGCGTTGATGATGGAAAGATAGCGTTCTTCGCTGGTTTCCACCTGGCGCTGGGCCACAAGCTGGTCCACCTCGCCCTCGGCAATCACGGCCGAGGCATTGGAGAGGATGCGCAGCACCTTGAGCGAACCGTCTTCGACCATCAGTTCGAAACTGCGCGAAAACAGGAAATCGCCCACCAGCACCGTGGCCGGGTTGCCATAGATGATGTTGGCGGCCTTCTTGCCGCGCCGCATGTCCGATCCATCGACCACGTCATCGTGCAGCAGGGTGGCGGTGTGGATGAATTCCACGGCCGCTGCCAGCTTGAAATGGCGGCTGCCGCCATAGCCCAGAAGCGCCGCCCCGGCGAGCGTGAGCATCGGGCGCATGCGCTTGCCGCCACCGGCAATGAGATGCCCGGCAAGGGCCGGGATCAACGGGATGCGCGATTGCATCCGGTCGAGAATCACCGAGTTGACGCTGTTCATGTCGTCGGCCACCAGCGCCATCAGCGGCGCCAGCGAGGGTTCGGCCTTGCGGGGGAGCGTATGGAGGGTAGCAGTCATCGCTGCCCGCTTGGCGTGTGGGGCACGGCTTGGCAAGTCGCAAGTTGCACGGTAGCGGCAAGCGGAGCACTTGAACGCGATCGACGAAAAGGCAAGACAGGCACATGAACGCACCTGCCGAAGGGCAAGACCCGGTTCTGGCCGGCTATCGCCAGAGCATCGACAACATCGATGCCGCGATGATTCACATCCTGGCCGAACGCTTTCGCATTACCCAGGCGGTGGGCGCCTACAAGGCGCAAAACGCCCTTCCGGCCAGCGATCCGGGCCGCGAGGAACGCCAGATCGCGCGCCTGCGCAAGCTGGCCGAAGAAGCACGGCTGGACCCGGAATTTTCCGAAAAGTTCCTGCGCTTCGTCATCGAGGAAGTGATCCGCCACCACAAGCAGGCCAAGGCGGAAGGCTGAACCACGCCGCGTGCCCTGCCCGAAAGGGTGGGCCCTGCGCCGCAAGCGCGGCGCCAGCGCCCTTCGACAGGCTCAGGGCGAACGGAGATGGGGTTTACCATCCCAGGGTCCGTTCGGGCTGAGCCTGTCAAAGCCCCACAGGCCCGGCCCGAAACGCGGAGGCGGTCACTCGCTGAACGGCACCCCGGGCACCTGCTTGGCCGTGCGGATGGTGAGCGAGGTCTTCACGCTTGCGACGTTGGGCGCAGGCGTCAGCTTGCTGGTCAGGAATTCCTGAAAGCTCTGCAGGTCGCGGCTGACGATCTTGAGGATGAAGTCGATCTCGCCGTTCAGCATGTGGCACTCGCGCACTTCGGGCAGCGTGCGCATGTGCTCTTCAAACTGGCGCAGCGATTCTTCGGCCTGGCTCTTCAGGCTGACCAGCGCAAAGACCGTGATCGCAAAGCCCAGCTTGGCCGGGTCAAGATCGGCGTGATAGCCGCGGATCACGCCGGCCTCTTCCAGCGCGCGCACGCGGCGCAGGCAAGGCGGCGCGGTCAATCCCACGCGCTGGGCCAATTCCACGTTGGTGACGCGGCCCTCGTCCTGAAGTTCGGCCAGCAGCCGCCTGTCAATTCCGTCCAGTGTTGCCATGTTCGTGTTCGTTAGCCGCTCGATCCGCAAGATTGTGCGTCACCGCTGGCAGTGAAGCTAATATTATTAGCTCATATCGCAATTGTCCTACAATGCAACGCACCATCACAACAGCCAGCACCAAAGGCGGTGCATAGCCTGCAAAAACCCGCTCCAGGATGAACGAACCGCTTCTGCACGGCCCCCGGTGCATCGCCACACTTTCTTAAAAGCCTGGGGCTTAAAGGCAGAGGGATGAGTTTCGAAACGGTCCGTAACCGGCTTGCCTCCGGCAGGGCAATGCCCCATGTGAAAAGGCCGTGCACAAGGATGTCCCGGCGAGAGCGATGCCTGCCGATCTTGATCCTCCCTTCGCGCCCGCGCCCGGCCGCCTGGCGCCAGGCGGCGTGATGCCCGGTCTCCACATGCCCGGTTTCCAGATGATCGTGGACGATCGCCTGGAAACGGTGCTGCGCACGCGCGCCGCCGGGCCTGCTGGCATGCGCGTGCAGTTTCGCCAGCTGGCCGATCTGCTGGGCCGCGTGGACCAGGCCGCCTGGACAGAGCGGCACGACGATGGCCTCTTCCGGCTCGACTCGTTGTTCCAGGCCATTGCCGCTGCACCGGGCGGGCACGAAGGCGCTGCCGCGCTGCTTGCCGGGACGCCGCTGGCCAATCCGCGTCTGGTGGCACATTTCGCTGCCCAGGCGCCGCGCCTGGCGCTCGCCGCCATTCGCGCCGCCCGGCTTGATGAGGCAGCCTGGCTGAACCTGGTACCGCGCTTGCCGATCCATGCCCGCGGTTTCCTGCGCCACCGCCGCGATCTGGGCCCGGCAGTGGAAGCGCTGCTCGCGCGGCTGGGCATCGACGATTTCGCGCTGTCCGCACCCGAACCTGATGGCGACCACGCCGCCGCCACCGTGGCGTTCGCGCCTGAGGTCGTTGACGTGCCCCAACCGGTCGCCGCGGCGACTGAACCAGCCGCCCCGCCGGCCCCGCTGCCTTCGGCAGACACGATCGACGCTGGCCCGCCGCCCGCCCCGCTGCTGTCGCCTGCGGCCAGCGAGGGCATCGGCGCCATCGTGCGCCGGATCGAAGCGTTCCGCCGCGATCGCGAAGCGCGGCCCGGCGGGCCGACCACCATCGCCACCCCGGCCGACCGTGCCGGCCTGGCCGCTGATCCCCACCCGCGCCTGCCCTTTGCCGATGAGCCAGCGATCGACGCGCCGCGCCCGCTGGGCATAGACCTGGCGATCGATGCGCTGGGCACCGTGGTGGCCGCCGATGCTGATTGGGCGCCCATGCTGGTGGGGCATCGCCCGTTTACCGGCCAGCCGCATGCCCCGGCCCGGCTCGATGCGCGCAGCACCCGCGCCTTTGCCGCGCGCCTTCCCATCAGTGCCGGGGTGCTGCTGATCGATGGCGCCGCAGCGGTCGCCGGTGCATGGCAGATCGATGCGGTGCCGGTGTTCGCCCAGGCCGGTGGCGCCTTTGCCGGCTATCGCGCCCGCCTGCGCCGCCCGGCGCAGGCAATGGCCGCCGCTGCCCCCGAACCGGCCCCGGTGGCCCAGGGCGCTGACCGCCTGCGCCAGACGCTGCACGAGTTGCGCACCCCGATCAACGCGATCCAGGGTTTTGCCGAAATGATCCAGCAGCAGGTGTTCGGCGCCACGCCGCACCAGTATCGCAGCCTGGCCGCCAGCATCGCGGCCGATGCGGCGCGCATGCTGGCTGGCTTTGAAGATCTGGAACGGTTGGCCCGCCTGGAAACCGGCGCGGCCGATATGCCGGTGGCCGGCGATGCCACCGATCTTGCCGCGCTGCTCGCCCGCCTGGTGGCGCAGCTCGATCCGGTGATCGGCCCGCGTGAAGTGCGGCTGCGCTGGCAGGCACCCGCCGCCCCGGTTGCCGTGGCAGCACCGGCTGCCGAACTCGAACACGCCATGTGGCGGCTGCTGGCGGTGATCGCCAGCACCGCAGCGCCTGGCGAGCGGCTGGCGATCGCGCTCGAACCGGGGGCCACGGGCGGGGCCGTGCGGCTCGACCTGCCCTTGCCCGCCGCGCTCGCCATGCGCGATGATGCCACCCTGTTCGCCGCCGATGGCGCCAGGGCACAAGGCGGCGCGCTGGGGCCAGGTGGCATGATGGGCAACGGCTTTGCCCTGCGCCTGGCTGCGGCCGAACTGCGCGCCATGGGCGGCCAGTTGCGGCGCGAGGCGGCCCGCCTGGTCGTGCAGTTGCCCGCAGCGGGCGCGCAGGGCGATCATCCTGACGAGGGCAGCATCGCCCCGGCCCAAGCGGGCTGATCACGTTGCCTGCCCCGGTTGCGCGCGACGCCGGCGGCGCTGGCCCCGATGCGCGGATCACCTGTCCGCCGCCTGTAGCCGCGCGGGTGCGCTTTGCGCCTGATTTCGGACAGCGCTTCGTGGTCACGGTCGATACCGAGGAAGAGTTCGACTGGGCCAAGCCGTTCGAGCGGACCGGCCATGGCCTGAGCCATGTACCCCGCCTGGCCAAGTTCCAGCAGTTCTGCGAGGGGTTCGGCGTCGCCCCGATCTACCTGATCGATTATCCCATCGCCAGCGACCCGGCCGTGGGCGACGCGCTGGGCCAGGCGGTGCGCGATGGCCGCGCCGAAATCGGCGTGCAGCTGCATCCCTGGGTCAATCCACCACACCAGGAAGAGCTCAACACCTTCAACAGCTTTGCCGGCAACCTGCCCCCAGCGCTGGAACGCGCCAAGCTGGTCAAGCTGCGCAATACGATTGCCGCGGCCTTTGGCGATGCGCCGCGCATCTATCGCGCCGGGCGCTATGGCGTGGGCCCGGCCACGGCGCGGATCCTGGCCGAATCGGGCATTGCCATCGATACCTCGGTGCGCACCCATTTCGATTATTCCAGCCAGGGTGGCCCCGATTTCACCGGGCTGCCGCTGCATCCCTGGTGGGTGGATCGCCAGGGCGGGTTGATGGAACTGCCGCTGACTACGGTGTTTTCGGGCCTGTTGCGCCATCAGGGGCCCTGGCTGTTCCCGCGCCTGTGGCGGGTGCCGCGCCTGCGCGGCGGGATGGCGCGCGCGGGCATGATGAATCGGGTGCCGCTGACACCCGAAGGCGTCACCGCAGCCGAAGCGGTGCGCTGCATCGACCTCGCGCTGGCCGATGGCCTGCCTGTCCTGGTGTTCTCGTTCCACAGCCCCTCGCTGCGCCCCGGCCATACCCCTTACGTGCGCGACGCGCGCCAGCTCGACCAGCTCTATGACTGGTGGCGCGTTGTCTTCACGCACCTGGCGTGCTGCGGCATCAAGCCGGCCGGCGTTCACGATATCATGCAGGCCGCGCTGATCTGACGTGTTCCAAGACACCACGCGCCAACACGCTTTCTTGCCAAGTGCGCAGCGGCGCTTTAACGGCAACTGGCGCAACGGGGGCCCGTAGCTCAGTGGTTAGAGCTGGCCGCTCATAACGGCTAGGTCGCGGGTTCAAATCCTGCCGGGCCTACCATTCCTTCCCCGTCATTGCGACAGCTGTGCGACAGCGCCCCGGCAATTGACGCAAGACCATCATCGTTCTGCAAAACCCACGTCACGCCCGCACGCTATGCCGTTCCGAACGGAGGGCGCGAGTTTTATGGGCGATGTGATCGGGATCGAAAAGCGGCAGCGCCGCCTGGCCGTGCGCCTGGCGCGCGATGCCACGGATCTGGCGGCAGTACAGCGGCTGCGCTGGCAGGTGTTTTTCGAGGAAATGGGCGCCCAGGCGCAAGGCCTGCTGGATGAACTCGATGCCGACCCCTATGACGCGCTGTGCGATCATCTGCTGGTGATCGACGAAGACCAACCCGGCACGCTGGTTGCCGATGGCCAGGTCGTGGGCACGTACCGCCTGCTGCGTGAAAGCGTGGCCCGCGCGGCCGAAGGGTTTTACAGCGCCGGCGAATTCGACCTGGCGCCGCTGCTGGCGGGCGAAGGTCGCGTGGGCGGCGAATTGCTCGAACTGGGCCGCTCGTGCGTGCTGCCCGCGTTTCGCACCAGCGCCACGATTTCCCTGCTGTGGCGCGGCATCGCCGATTACATCGCCGCGCACGATATCGGCCTGATGTTCGGCTGTGCGTCTTTCCCCGGCACCGATCCCGATGCCCACGCCCCGGCGCTGTCGCTGCTGGCGCACACGTGCCTGGCACCGGCCGGCCAGCGCCCGCGCGTGCACCACGGCGTGGCGCTGGAACGCCTGCCGCGCGGCAGCTATGACGAACGCCGCGCAATGCTGGCTCTGCCTCCGCTGATCAAGGGTTACCTGCGCTGCGGCGCACGGTTTGGCGACGGCGCGTTCATCGACCACGCATTCAACACCGTGGACGTGTGCGTGGTGCTGCCCGTGGAGCAGATCAGCCAGCGCTATGCCACCCGTTTCAGCGTGGCCGCCTGACCCCGCAACGCACTTCGCGCTTGCGCGATGCAGGCTGCATACCTAAGGGCGTGCCTGTCGGGGAGTAGCGCAGCCTGGTAGCGCATCTGCTTTGGGAGCAGAGGGTCGCAGGTTCGAATCCTGTCTCCCCGACCACTTCTTCCTTCAATCCACGCTCTCGCAGCAAGCCGGGCACGAAACGCCTGGCCTGTATTGCCGCGATTGCTGGCCTGCGGCGTCTACCGGCCGGCCGCAAGGGCCGCACAGCACGTGGCTGCCCGGTGCCAAGCCGTGGCCGATCGCCACGCGTTCGTCGAACACGAAGCATTCGCCTTGCCACAGGCTGTCCTGCGCCGGCACCTTTTCCAGGTAATTGAGAATGCCGCCTTTGAGGTGATAGACTTGGTCCACCCCTTCGCCTTTGAGGAAAGCGGTGGATTTCTCGCAGCGGATGCCGCCGGTGCAGAACATTGCCACTTTCGGCGTGCGCCCCTCGCCCAGCAGCACCGCGCGCTCGCGGCGGAACCATTCGGGAAATTCCCGAAAGGTGCGCGTGTGCGGATCGATCGCCCCGGCAAAGGAGCCCACGGCCACTTCATAATCGTTGCGCGTGTCGATCACGATCGTGTCCGGGTCGCTGATCAGGGCGTTCCAGTCCTGGGGATCGACATAAGTGCCAACGCTCGCCAGCGGATCGATCCCTTCCACCCCCATGGTCACGATCTCGCGCTTGAGGCGCACTTTCATGCGGGCAAAGGGCATCGAGGCGGCCGTGGAATACTTCACGTCCAGCCCGTCGCAATGGGGCAGCGCGCGGACGTGGGCCACCACGGCGGCGATGCCCTCATCCGTGCCGGCGATCGTCCCGTTGATCCCCTCGCCCGCCAGCAGCAGCGTGCCCTTGACGCCTTGTTCCTGGCACATCGCCAAGAGCGGCGCACGCAAGGCCGCCGGATCGACGAATGGGGCAAACTGGTAAAGCGCGGCAACGGTGATCGGGTCCATGGCGCGGCCTCCTAAACTGTAAATGCCCCCGCTGGCTATCCCGCACTTGCCCAGCCCCCGCCACTTGTGGAACGACACTGCGCAAAGGAGAGTGCCATGCCCGATCTGGGCGCCATCGTGCGCGACATTGCCGAGGAAATGCGCGAGCACGCTTACAAGGGCAAGGTGGCCGACTACATTCCCGCACTAGCCGCCATCGCCCCGGAACGCTTCGGCATCGCGGTGGTGATGGCCGATGGCACCTGCCACATGGCGGGCGATGCGCAACAGGCCTTTTCGATCCAGAGCATTTCCAAGGTCTTTGCCCTCACCATGGCGTTGGGCGCGGTGGGTGACCAGTTGTGGCAGCGCGTGGGCCGCGAACCTTCGGGCAGCGCGTTCAACTCCATCGTCCAGTTGGAAAGCGAACACGGCATCCCGCGCAATCCGTTCATCAACGCCGGGGCCATCGTGGTGAGCGACATCCTGCTGGGCCGCTATGAACCGCGCGAGGCAATCGGCGAGATGCTGCGCTTCGTGCGTGCCCTCGCAGGCGACGACAGCATCGTGATCGACGAGGAAGTGGCGCGGGGCGAGCAGGAAACCGGCTATCGCAACATGGCGCTGGCCAACTACATGCGCGCCTTCGGCAATATCCGCCACCCGGTGGAAAAGGTGCTGGGCCTCTATTTCCACCAATGCGCCCTGGCGATGAGTTGCCAACAACTGGCGATGGCCGGGCGCTATCTCATGGCACGCGGGCGCAATCCGGACACGGGGCGCAGCGTAGTTTCACCGCAGCGCGCGCGGCGCATCAACGCCCTGATGCTCACGTGCGGGCACTATGACGGATCGGGCGAATTCGCATTTCGCACCGGGTTGCCCGGCAAATCGGGCGTGGGCGGCGGCATCCTGGCGATCGCACCGGGGGTGGCCAGCATTGCCGTATGGTCACCCGGCTTGAACGAGCGCGGCAATTCGCTGGCCGGAACCCTGGCGCTAGAGCGCCTGGTCCAGGCAACCGGCTGGTCGGTGTTCGAGCCGGGCCTGGGCCAGGCTATCGCATCAGAATGAGAACCTGAGCCCTGCCGCGCCATAGTGCTCCCCGCCCTGCAGGGTCAGCTTGAACTTGGGCAGAATGGGAAAGGCCGCGAGGGCATAGGCCCGCACTTTTTCATGCGCCAGGCGCGCGCCCAGGCCCACTTCGGCAACGGCCGGAATGGTGAACGTCGCCTCGCCCTTGGCATAGACCGAAGTGCTGGCGCCGCTTTCGGTGGGGATGAACGCGCCCACCACCGGGCGCACCGTGAACGGGCCAAAGCCCATGCTATAGCTGGCGCCCAGTTCGGCGCCCCATTCGCCAGCCGCCTTGCCGCCGGTGGCTTCCACGCCCAGCCCCTGGGCTTGCGCCAGGGCCGGAAACGCCAGCAGGCCCGCCGCCAGCGCCAGACCAACACCAATCCTGTTCATTGCAACCCCATGCTTTCCTGCCCCGCGGTTGTCCCTGCAGGCGGCAGCATCGCGGTCTGGGGCCGTCCCTGTCAACCGCCTGGCGGTGCGGCCTGCCGCAGCGGCGCACCGTCCAGCAGATGGTTTCAGTTCATGTCACCCAATCCGGGCGAAGGGCGCGGCGCCGCCAGGGGGGAGCGCGAAAAGCGGATCGGCAAGGCAACGCCGGGCACCGTGCTGCCATCCGCTTCGCGCGGCATCGCCAGTTCCAGTCCGCGATGGCGGATCTGGGGATCGGCGAAGGCCTGGGCCACGGTGTTGATCGGCCCGGCCGGCACGCCCTGTGCCTCCAGCGCGGCCAGCAGGTCGTCCCGCGCCCACCGGGCGGTTGCCGCTTCGATCGCGGCGGTCAGCGTGAAGCGGTCGGCCAGGCGGCCAGGGTTGGTTTCCCACCCCGGCTGCATGGCCAGGCCCAGCACCGCGCCAAGGCGGGCGAATTGCCCATCGTTGCCTACCGCCAGGATCAGCCAGCCATCGGCCGCAGGAAACACCGCATAAGGCACGATATTGGGATGGGCATTGCCCATGCGCATGGGCGTTGTGCCACCGGCCAGATGGTTCATCGCCTGGTTGGCGAGAACCCCGGTCATCACGTCCAGCAGCGCCATGTCGATCATCTGCCCGCGCCCGGATCGCGCGCGTTCGGCCAGCGCGGCCTGGATCGCGATCACGGCATAGAGCCCGGTCATGATATCGGCAAAGGCCACGCCGATCTTCTGCGGCGGGCCCTCGGGCGCGCCGGTCAGGTCCATGATCCCGCTCATTCCCTGGACGATGAAATCATAGCCCGCGCGCGCGGCATAGGGGCCATCCTGGCCGAACCCGGTGATCGCGCAGTAGACCAGCCCTGGATTGATGGCTGCGAGGGTCTCATAATCCAGCCCGAACCTGGCCATGCCGCCCAGCTTGAAATTCTCGATCACCACGTCGGCCCCGGCCACCAGTTCGCGCGCGCGCGCCTGGCCCTCGGCACCGGAAAGATCGAGCACCAGCGACCGCTTGCCCCGGTTGGTGGCGTGGAAATAGGCCGCATCCTGGCTGCCATCCGGGTTGGCAATGAACGGCGGGCCCCAGGCGCGGGTATCGTCGCCGGCTGGGCTTTCCACTTTGATCACCTCTGCCCCCAGGTCTGCCAGCACCTGCCCGGCCCAGGGGCCGGCCAGCACGCGGGCAAATTCGATCACCTTTATGCCCGCCAGTGGCGGCGCTGCCTCCGCGCTCAAAACGCGGCGATCCCGGTGATCGCACGGCCCAGGATCAGCGCGTGCACATCGTGCGTGCCTTCATAAGTGTTGACCGTTTCCAGGTTCACCATGTGGCGGATCACCTGGTATTCGCCGGAAATGCCGTTGCCGCCGTGCATGTCGCGCGCCATGCGGGCGATATCGAGCGCCTTGCCCACGTTGTTGCGCTTGAGGATCGAAATCGCCTCGGGCGGCGCCGCCCCCTCGTCCATCATGCGGCCCAGGCGCAGCACCGCATGCAGGCCCAGGGTGATCTCGGTCAGCATGTCGGCCAGCTTTTTCTGGTAAAGCTGCGTGGCGGCAAGCGGGCGGCCGAACTGGTGCCGGTCCAGGCCATATTGCCGGGCGGCGGCAAAGCAGAACTCCGCCGCGCCCACCGCCCCCCAGGCAATGCCATAGCGCGCGCGGTTGAGGCAGCCGAACGGTCCCTTCAGCCCCTCCACGCCGGGCAGCAGCGCGTCTTCTGGCACGAAGACATCCTCCATCACCACTTGCCCGGTGATGGAGGCACGCAGCGAGATCTTGCCGGCGATCTTGGGCGCAGACAGGCCCTTCATGCCCTTTTCCAGAATGAACCCGCGAACGGCCCCGCCATGGGCATCGCTCTTGGCCCAGATCACGAAGACATCGGCAATCGGCGCGTTGGAAATCCAGGTCTTGGTGCCGCTCAGCAGATAACCGCCGTCCACCTTCTGCGCGCGGGTGCGCATCCCGCCGGGGTCTGATCCGGCGTCGGGCTCGGTCAGGCCGAAACAGCCGATCGCTGCGCCGCTGGCCAGCTTGGGCAAATACTTTTCCCGTTGCGCGTCAGAGCCATAGGCATGGATCGGATAGATCACCAGGCTCGATTGCACGCTCATCATCGAGCGATAGCCCGAATCCACCCGCTCCACTTCGCGCGCCGTCAGGCCATAGGCCACATAGGATGCATCCGCCCCGCCAAAGCGTTCGGGCAGAGTCACGCCCAGCAACCCTTGCGCGCCCATTTCGGCAAAAATTTCAGAGTCGGTGGTTTCGCTGGCAAAGGCATCGATCACCCGCGATTGCAGCCTGTCCTGTGCAAAGGCGCGGGCCGCATCGCGGATCATCCGCTCCTCGTCGGTCAGCTGGCTCTCCAGCCCCAGGGCATCTTCCCAGTCGAACCTTGCCTTGGCCATCGCTGCTCTCCTTTTGCCGCAGGATTGACAGAGCCCGGCAATCGCATCAATTCCACGAAACAGCGATTTTGATCGCGTTTTGGAATAGCTGACCGTGCTTGATCCCGATACCCTCGCCGTGTTCGTGGCCGTGGCCGATCATGGCCATTTCCAGCGCCCCGCCGATGCGCTGGGCATTGCCCAGTCGGTGGCCAGCAAGCGGTTGCAACGGCTGGAAGATGCGCTGGGTGCCCGGCTGATCGAACGCGGCAGTCGCATGGCCGTGGCGCCCACGCGGGCAGGCATGCTGTTCCTGCCCCAGGCCCGCGCCGCGCTGGAAACGCTTGCCCGCACGCAGCGCGTCGGCCGGGCATTGGCACGCGGCGAAGCTGGGCCGATCCACGTGGGCTATGTCTTTTCCGCGGCCATGGCCGGCGTGCTGCCGCGCCTGATCGCCACGCTGGCGCAAATGCTGCCGGGGGTGGAGGTCATGCCCGCGCTGATGGAAACGCCCGACCAGCTCAAGGCGCTGGCCGATGGCCGGATTGATCTGGCGATCGTGCGGCCGCGCCCGTCATGGCCGGCCGGTTGCGTGGAAGTGGCGCGCCAACGCGAAGGGCTGCTGGTTGCCATGGGGGAGACCAGCCCACTTGCCGCGGCAAGCCCGCTGCGTGGGGCCGACCTGGCGGGCCAAACCTTCCTGACCCCGCAATTTCACGAAGAAGTGGGCCTGGCGCAAACCGTTGCCGCGCTGGCCAAGGCCGCTGGCCTGCCCCCGCCACCGATCCGCCGCACCGCCGATTTCATCACGGCGGCCAGCCTCGCCGCTGCCGGCCAGGGCGTGATCCTGGCACCGGCCAGCCTGGCACGGCTCCATCTCGAAGGCCTGGTGTTTCGCCCCCTGGCCGACCATGCCGCCACGGTGGACCTGGTCACGCTGGCCAGCCCGCAAGCCCCGCCCGGCGCGGTGGCGGCGTTGACAGGCTGACGGCCTGGCGCCCGCCCTCACCCCTTCCAGGTACGGCGATCCTCGGCGGCGCGCAGCACTTCATAGGCCAGTTGCAGCTTCTGGAATTCGGCGGCGGCTTTCTCGTCGCCGGGGCGCACATCGGGGTGCACTTCCTTGGCGCGGGTGCGCCAGGCCTTGCGCACGTCTTCGAACGGTGCATCGGGATCGAGGCCCAGGGCTTCGAGTGCGCGCAGTTCGTCGCGGCTGCGGGTGCCATCGCCGGGCCCGGCCCAGGCTTTCCACGACGAATCGGTATAGCCTTCGTTGGTGCGGCGCTCGGCCTGCTCGCGCGCAGCGGCCTCTTCCTTGTCGAGCCCGGCGAAATAATCCCAGCCGGCGTTGTATTCGGCCGCGTGCTTTTCGCAGAAGTACCAGCGATCGGGGCTATTGGGCGATTTGGGCGCCGGGCAATTGCCCGGCTCACTGCACCCGGCGCGGTCGCACAGGCGCACGTTCACGGCCTCGCGGGCGCTGCCATAGCCGCGCCAGCGGGGAAAGCCCCAATCAGTGGATCGCCCTTGCCGTGCCATCGGCCCTAACGTTCGCTCCTCAAGCCGTTCGCTTCTCAAGCAGATGGGGCGCCCCGCGCGGCGATGCCGCACAAAGCGCCCCCTCTCAAACGGATTCGCTCTTAACCGCCGGGTGCGCCCCGGCGCAAGCTGTCCTTACTGCCCCCGCTTTTACTGGACCGTCACGGTCACCGCGCGGCGGTTCTGGGCATAGCTGGCTTCGTCCGAACCCAGTGCGATCGGGCGCTCCTTGCCATAGCTGACCGTGGTGATGCGGCTGGCGTCGATGCCCAGGCTGACAAGGTAGGCCTTGGCCGCATTGGCGCGGCGCTCGCCCAGCGCGATATTGTAATCGCGCGTGCCGCGTTCGTCGCAGTGGCCCTCGATCGTCACCAGCTTGCCGGGATAGCGCGCCAGCCATTGCGCCTGGCTTTGCAGGATCGCCTGGCTCTGCGCATCGACATTGTAGCGATCGAGATCGAAGTGGATCGTGTCGGACTGCACCGAGGCGACGAAATCGGCCTGGCTGCCGGCGGTCGGGCCGCTGGGCCCGGCAGGAGGCGGCGTGGTCGTGGTCGTGCCGGCGCTGGGCTGCGGCGGCAGTTCGGCGGCCGAGCGGTTCTTGGCCGAATTGGACGAGCAGGCCGCCAGCGAGAGGCTGCCAGCAAGCATGGTCACGACAAGAAGCTTGCGATTCATGGGGTGTCTCCTCAGGCGTGTTTCAGGATGTTGCATTGCACAAGGCGAATCGGCAAATGAATTGCGAAGGGCTCATCGCCCCCAAGTAAATCCGGCCGGCGCCATCACGGCAGCACCGGGCCCCAGGCAGGGTCCGATGCATCGACCGGGGTATTGAGCTTGCGTTCGTTGCGACCCGTCAGGTCTACTTGCCAGATGGACGTGCGGCCCGTGTTCTTTTCGGTACGGAAAAACTGGATGATACGGCCGTTGGGCGACCAGGTCGGTGCTTCGTCCTGCCAGCTGTTGGTCAGGAAACGCATGTCGCCACCGCTGGGGTTCATCACCGCCACGCGCAAGTTGCCACAGATGCAGGTGAACGCCACCTGGTCGCCGCGCGGGCTCCATTCCGGGGTGGCCGCGCGCCCGCCAAAGAAGCTGATGCGCTTCTGGTCGGTGCCATCGGCGTTCATCACATAGACCTGCTGGCTGCCCGAACGATCGCTTTCGAACACGATGCGCTTGCCATCGGGGCTATAGGATCCGCCCACGTTGATGCCCGGCGTGTTGGTCAGCCGCACCGGCGTGCCGCCCGTGGCGGGAATGCGATAGATATCCGTGTTGCCGCCGATCGCCATGGAAAACAGCAGGCTCTTGCCATCGGGAGACCAGCGCGGCGCAAACGTGGGGTTGCGGCTTTGCAGCACGAGATGCTGCGTGCCCGTACCGATGTCATAGACATAGATGCGCGGATTGCCGTTGAGATAGGAAAGGTAGGCGATCTGCTGGTAATCGGGCGAATAGCGCGGGGTCAGCGCGGTGGCCTGGCCATTGGTGATGAAGCGGTGGTTGGCGCCATCGGAATCCATGATCGCCAGCTGCTTGCGCCGATGGTCCTTGGGGCCGGTTTCGGCGATATAGGCAATCTTGCTGTCAAAGAACGGGCTTTCGCCGGAAAGACGCGAATAGACCATGTCGGCGCACTTGTGCGCCGCGCGGCGCCAGTCTGCCGGCTGCACCACATAGCCCTGGCGCGCCAGTTCGCTGCCCAGCGCCACGTCATAGAGATAGCAACCGACCGTCAGCCGCCCGTCGGGCGCGGCGCGGACAAAGCCCTGCACCAGCATTTCGGCCGAACGCGCGCGCCACCCGCCGAAATCAGGCGCCGAAACCTGGGGATAGGCCACGCCCGGCAGCGCATCTGGCCCGGTCGGCTTGAACAGGCCGTTGTTCTTGAGATCGTTATAGACCACCCGCGCCAGGCTCTTGCCCAGCGCGGCCGTATTGCCCCCTTCGGCGGCCGTCGGCACAGGATTGTCGGTGGGGAACGCGGGGATCGCCACGCCCAGGTCCTGCCAGGCGCCCTCGCCCGTGACAGAGCCGGTCAGCCCGCCATCGTCCGGGGCGGCCGTGGTCGGCGCGGCCTGGGGCGCGTTGGAAGCCGGCAAAGGCTGTTGTTGGGCCAACGCCGGCGCGGCGCCCAGTGTCAGGGCGACCAAGCCAATCAGAGCGGGGGCAAGGCGTGCGGGGGGCTTACGCTTCATTGCGACAGTTTCCAGTCAAAGCGAAACGCGGAAACGCGCTTCCAGCTGTTGTAGTATTGCGGCGGCAAGTCAAACGGAGCGGCCAGTTCCACGGCGCGGATGGCCAGTTCGGCATGGCGGCGGGCCTGGGCGCGATTGGCATCGGTGATCCCGCTTTGCGAAACCACCACCGGTTTTGCGGCCAACGAACCGTCGGGATTGAGGTTCCATGCCACCACCGTCACCAGCTTGTCCACATCCACGCCCGATGGCCCCACCCAGTGCGGCTTGATCTGGCGTGACAGCGCCATGCCGAGCGAGGCCCGCACATCCGGCCCGGCAGTTTGCGCCGGAGGGTTGCGCGAGGTGCCCGGATTGCTGTTGCTGGGCACGCCGGCCAGGAAATCGCTGCCGATGCGGTTCCCCCCTTGCGGCGCCTTGCGCGGCGGGGTGGGCGCCGGGCTGGCACGGCCGGGGGCATGTTCCGCCTGGCGCGGCGCGGGCGGTGTCGGCTTGGCGGGCGCGGGCCGGGGCGGCGCAGGCCGGGGCGGGGCCGGCTTGGGCGGCGCGGGTTTGGCGGGCGCGGGCCTGGGCGGGGCCGGCTGCGGCCGCGGCTCGGGCCGGGGCACCGGTCGCGGCGCTGGCTGGGGCCGGGGGGCCGGCTGTGGCGGCGCAGGCTTGGGTGGGGCGGGCCTGGGCGGCGCCGGTTGCGGCGGCGCGGGCTGCGGCTTTTCCACCGGCGCTGGCGGCGCGGGTTCGGGTTCGGCGGCGGCCTGCTGCTCGCCCAGATCCGGTGCCACGTCGGGCGCGGCCTGGGCGTTGGGATCGGGCGAGGTGGCGGTATCGGCCACCTGGTCGGCAATCGTCACCACCATGCGCTCGGGCGGCGGCTTAATGCTCTTGCCCGGCGGCGACAGCGTCAGCGCGGCAATCAGCGCAACATGGGCAGCGGCCGCAATGCCCAGCGCCACGGCTTCTTCGCGGCGGAAACCGGATGGAGGCGTATCAAGGGGATCGCGCGTGGCCATGGGGATCAGGGCTGGCTTTCCGCTGCGGGCGCGGCGGCGCTTTCCCCACCGCCCGCCGTGCCATTGCTGACCAGCGAGATCTGCTTGAACCCGGCGGCGTTCAATTCGCCCATCACCGCCATGACGCGGCCATAATCGAGCGCCTTGTCCGCGCGCAGCGTCACCAGCGGGGCCTTGCCATCGGGCTTGCGCACCGCGGCCAGCCGGTCGGCCAGTTCGCCCGGCGCCAGTTCCTGGTCATCCAGGAACAGCCGGCCCTGGCCATCCATGCTCAGCGTAATCTCGTTCTTCTTTTCCTGCAGCGCTTCGGCCTTGCTGTCGGGCAGGTCGATCGGCACGCCCGCCGTCAGCATCGGCGCGGTCACCATGAAGATGATGAGCAGCACCAGCATCACGTCCACCAGCGGCGTCACGTTGATTTCCGCCATGGGCGCGCCGCGCGACCGGCGCCTGCGCCCGCCACCGCTGCTACCCTGGCCCAGGTTCATGGCCATGGCTTATTGCTCCAGCTCGCGGCTCAAGGTGGCGTGGAAACGGTCGGCAAAGCGGAACAGGCGCGCTTCGAAGCGGTTCACCGCGTTGCTGAAACGGTTGTAGGCAATGACCGAGGGGATCGCCGCCACCAGGCCGATCGCCGTGGCGAACAGCGCTTCGGAAATCCCCGGCGCCACCACGGCGAGCGAGGAATTGGCCTGCGCACCGATATTGAAGAAGCTGTCCATGATGCCCCATACGGTGCCGAACAGGCCCACGAACGGCGCGACCGAACCCACCGTGGCCAGGAAATTGAGCCGGCCCGAAAGGCGGTCCGTCTCGGCCGCGACGGCGCTGTCCATCGCCACCGACAGGCGCTGGCGCGTGCCTTCGCGATCCACGTTCTTGCCGGCGGTGGAGCGGCGCCATTCGCCCAGGGCGGCGCTCACCACGCGGGCGGCGGGCACGTCGCCCTTGCCGTTGTCCTTGTGATAGGCGTCGATATCGCGCGCTTCCCAGAAGCCCTGCTCATAGCGGTTGGAGCGGCGCTGGGCGCCGGCCATCCGCAGACTGAACGATACGATGATCATCCACACCCACACGCTGGCCAGAACCAGCGCGCCCATCACGATCTGCACAACGATATCGGCATGAAGGAACAGGGCAACCGGGTTGAGCCGGGTGGGTGCGCCGGCAGTCACGCTTGCGGCGGCGGCAAGAAGGGCCAAAGTCATGGGCGGGCTTTCTCAAGGTCCTGTTCGGAAACAATCAGGGCGGCAAAGGCATCGTGCCAGGCAGGCGGCAGACGGCGCGGCCGCCCTCCCGGCGTGACGAAGGCAACGCGAACGCGCGCGGTGCAAAGAAGGGTGGCGCGCCTGAACGCCTGCTGAAGCAGCGTGACACTTGCGCCTTGCAGTGCGGCAAGACGCGATTCGATCACGACGCCGTCATCCAGGCGCGCGGGGCTGGCATAGCGCAGCGCCATGTCGGCCACGGCAAAGACGCCCTCACCGGCTTCATGGGCCGCGCGCTGATCGATACCAATCAGCCGCAACAAATCCGATCGGGCGCGTTCGAACCAGCGTAAGTAATTGGCGTGATAGACAACACCGGAGAGATCGGTATCTTCATAATAGACCCGCACCGCAAAGCGATGTGTCTTGCCATCAAGGCAGCCAGCAGGGAAATCCGGGCCGTTCATGGACGAAGCGTGGCTGCCTTGCGACGGAATGACAAGGTTGTGTTAACCTATTCTGCTGCGCTGCGAAAGGATTAACGCGCCAGCATCGGGCCAAGCGGCGCCCCGCCGAACAGGTGGACGTGCAGGTGCGGCACTTCCTGACCACCATGGCCGCCCAGGTTGGCGAGCACGCGATAGCCCGGCTCCACCAGCCCGAGATCGCGTGCCACTTTGCCCACCGCGCGCACGAAGCCGGCGATGAGGTCAGCCGGGGCATGGGCCGCAAAATCGTCCCAGGCCACGTATGGTCCCTTGGGGATGACCAGCACATGGACCGGCGCCTGGGGCGCAATGTCATGGAATGCCAGGGCAAATTCGTCTTCGTAAACCTTCTTCGAAGGGATCTCCCCGCGCAGGATCTTTGCAAAGACGTTCTGATCGTCATAGGGCAGCGTGGCATCGATCGGCATGGAATGGCTCTCCGCAGAACGCTGAAACCGTTAGGTTTTCAGATATGTGGATTGTTCAGACTGGTGAATTCCGGCTCAATCGCGTGGGCGCGCCGCCTTTTCCGCCAGGCCCGAAAGGCCCTCGCGCCGGTCCAGTTCGGCCAGGACCTGGGCAAAGGGCACATCGCGCGCGCCCAGCAACACCATGAGGTGGAACAAGAGGTCGGCCGCTTCGCCCACCAGTTCGCTCTCGCTGCCCGAAAGCGCGGCGATCACGGTTTCCACGCCTTCCTCGCCCACTTTCTGCGCGATCTTGCCCAGCCCCTTGGCATGGAGCCGCGCGACATAGCTGGCATCGGGATCGGCGCTGCGGCGCGCGGCGATGGTCGCTTCCAGACGGGCAAGCGTGGCAGTGGTCTGATCCATGGCCGGGGGCATGGAACGGCGCGGGGCACGGGTCAAGACCTGTTGCGCCCCCTTCCCCGGTCAACCCCGCGCGGGCAATCCGGCGGCGCGCAGGGCGGCATGGGCTTCGGCAATGGAATGGGTGCCGAAGTGAAAGATAGACGCTGCCAGCACGGCGCTGGCATGGCCCTTGGTGACCCCATCCACCAGATGGTCCAGGTTGCCCACCCCGCCGCTGGCGATCACCGGCACGGGCACTGCATCGGCAATCGCGCGGGTCAGTTCCAGGTCATAGCCGGCCTTGGTGCCATCGCCATCCATCGAGGTGACGAGCAATTCGCCCGCCCCCAGCTTGGCCAGGCGCTCTGCATGAAACAACGCGTCAATCCCGGTGCCCTTGCGGCCGCCGTGGGTGAAGATTTCCCACTTGCCCGGCCCCACGCGCCGCGCATCGACCGAGCCCACCACGCATTGCGCGCCGAATTTCTCGGCAATGTCACGCACCAGTTCTGGGCGGGCGACCGCCGCGCTGTTGACGGCAACCTTGTCCGCCCCGGCCAGCAGCAGCGCGCGCGCATCGTCCACCGCGCGCACGCCGCCACCCACGGTCAGCGGCATGAAGCAGACCTCGGCCGTGCGCGCCACCACATCAAGCAGCGTACCGCGCCCTTCGTGCGTGGCGGAAATATCGAGGAAGCACAGCTCGTCCGCGCCCGCCGCGTCATAGGCGCGGGCCTGCTCCACCGGATCGCCAGCGTCGCGCAAGTCCACGAAATTGACGCCCTTGACCACGCGGCCCTCGGCCACGTCGAGACAGGGAATGACACGGACGCGAACTGTCATGACAGTGCCTTTCAGCGTTCGGGCCTTTTCAGCCCTCGGCGATCTGGATTGCAGCGGCCAAGTCGAGCCGCCCATCGTAAAGCGCGCGGCCGGTGATCACGCCTTCGATGCCATCGGCTTCATGCACCTTGAGCATGGCGATGTCATCAATGCCCTTCACCCCGCCGCTGGCGATCACCGGCAGGCGCATGGCGCGCGCTAGGTCGACCGTCGCCTCGATGTTGCAGCCCTTGAGCAGCCCGTCGCGGCCCACGTCGGTAAACAGGAGCGAGGCAACGCCCGCATCCTCGAACCGGCGGGCCATCTCCACGATCGACACGTCGGACACATCGGCCCAGCCGGCCGTGGCCACCATGCCATCGCGCGCGTCGACCGCCACGACGATACCGCCGGGATAGGCCTTGGCCATGTCCTTCACGAACTGCGGATCTTTCAGCGCGGCGGTGCCGATCACCACGCGCGAGACGCCCAGATCGAACCAGCCATCCACCGCCACGGGATTGCGGATGCCGCCACCCAGTTGGACATGGCCGGGGAACGCCTTGAGAATGCCTTCCACCGCGCCACGGTTGCGCGCTTCGCCGGCAAAGGCGCCGTCGAGATCGACGACATGCAGGTATTGCGAGCCGGCCTGGGCAAACAGCGTGGCCTGGTGGGCGGGATCGTCACCATAGACGGTGGCACGATCCATATCGCCTTCAGCAAGGCGGACGACCTGACCTCCCTTGAGGTCGATGGCGGGAAACACGATCATGCCCGCGCGCCTAGCATCGCGCGCGGGCATGTCCAATGGGTTTTGCGCGCGTTGCGCGTGACGCCCTTCGACAAGCTCAGGGCGAACGGGGGTCGGTTTGAACCCGTGGAAATCCCGTCCAGGCTGAGCCTGTCCAAGCCCCTCCGCCCGCTTAGCCGAACGCATCCTTGGGCACGTGGGTCACGCGGCAGGCCAGGTCTGCCTCGCCCGAGGCGACAATGAAGCGATCACCCTGGTCGATCACGCCGGTGGTGAACACCACGTCGCGCAAGTAGAGCAAGTCTTCGAGGGGGTGCGTCAGTTCGGCGTCGGGTTCAAGCAGGGGCCCGTCTCCCTGCGCCAGGATCCGGGTGGGATCGGCTTCGTCGAGCAGCGTCCAGAACGTGCGATAGATCCCCACGATCTCCTTGGGCTCCACCCCGTGCCACAGCGAAAGCCAGCCGCGCTGGCCGGCCACCTCGGTCAGGATGGGTGGCGCGCCGCCGCCCATGCGTGCGCTGGCCGGGCGATCGGTGCGGGGGCGGATATGGGGCGAAAGGTGCGGCTTCCAATGGCGGCCATCGGGCGACGTGGCCAGATTGATCGACGGGCCCGCACGCCATGGGCTGCCGGGCGGATAGGCAAACCACAAGTCACCCAAGGGCCGCGTCTGCGCCCAGTATTGCCCATCGATCAGGCCTTCGAAGATCAGCATGTCCTTGTTCTGGTGATCGAGCACCAGGCCTTCGAACGTCCAGTCCAGCCCATTGTCAGAGGAATAGAGCGTGGTGGAATGGCGTTCGGGGCTGACCGAGCAGGTAGTCATCAGGTACTGCCCGTCTGCCACGCGCGAAATGCGTGCATCTTCCAGGCCATAGCACTGCCATGGCCCTTCGGGCGCGATCGCCTTGTCGTAATGCACCGCCACGATGTCCATCGCATCGGGCGTCATTTCCACCGGCAGCAACCAAGACAGCGAGGTGAGCGCCATGACTTTCCAGCCACCGCCCGGCACCACGAACTTGCGCGGATCGCGCGTGTCGGCCAGTTCCAGCGGCCAGGCATCGAGCACGTAACGCCCAAAGGCCTGCCCGCCAACGGTGCGCCCGTCGCCATCCCAGCGGATCGCGTGGACCTTGCCGTCGCGCACCGGTTCGCGCAGCGCCTCGGCCACGCGCACCATCAGCAGCACATTGCCATTGGGCAGCACGGTCATGCCTGGGTTGAACGCGCCCAGAACATAAGTTTCCGCATCGAAATGCCCGGCCAGCGGCGAGCGCGAAAGGTCGATCACGTGGGGCGTGATGACGAGACGATCGTGGGGAAATTTCATTCTTCGTTGACCCTGGGAACGATGACCAGCTGCTGCACCACGGTGCGGCTGGGCTGGGTGAGGAAATAATGGATGCCAACGGCGATATCCTCGGCGCGCAGCATCTTTTCAGCGGCGATCATGTCGCGCTGCTTGTCGGCGGGAATGTCGGGATACTGGAAATCGGTGCCGACAAGGCCCGGCTCCACCAACCCGACGCGCACGCCCTTGCCGCCCATTTCGCGGCGCAGCGCCTCGGAAAAACCGGCAATCCCGGCCTTCATCCCGGCATAGACGGTGGAATGCCCACCCAGCACATGCGCGCTCATCGAACCAACCAGCACGATATCGCCCCCCTTGCCCGAAAGCGCGGCGGCGGCGCGCCAGGCCGAAACGAGATAGGCGGTGAAATCGGCAGCGATCGCATAGCGCAGGCCGGCCTCGTCCATCTCGGTCAAGCCGGACGCAGGGACGGCCGCGTTGATCACGGCCACGTCGAGCCCGCCCATGGCCTGCTCGGCCGCACCGAAAAAGCGATCGACCGCCCCTTCGTGTGCCAGGTCGAGCGCAAGCCCATCAATCGTGCCGCCCGCCTCGCGCACGGCCACCAGGCAATCGTTCAGGTGTTCGGGATCGCGGCCGCAGGTGAAAATCTGCGCACCTTCGCCCGCCAGGAGCAGTGCTGTCGCCCGGCCGATGCCAGTGGTGCCGCCGGTAATGGCGATGCGCCGCCCGGCAAGGGGCGTTTGCGCGGTGTGCCCCGGCTTGGCCGCCGTTGCGGCATAACCTGTTGCCATGATTTGTCCTTTCCTGCGGGTATCAGGAAAGGGAAAGCGCGGGGGCAGCGGGTGGTTCCGCGGCCTGCCCTTTCTTCAGGGCTTCCAGTCGAGGAAGCGCGAGAGCAGCCGCAGGCCATAGCCCTGGCTCTTTTCAGGGTGGAACTGCACGCCCAGGATGTTGTCGCGCGCAACGGCCGCCACCAGCCCGCCGCCATGGTCGGTCATCGCCGCCACGTCGGCGCCGTTGTCGGCGGCAAAGTGGTAGGAATGCAGGAAATAGGCCTCGCCCCCTTCGATCAGGGCGGCGCCATCGCCATGGAGCGTGGGCGAAACATCGTTCCAGCCCATGTGCGGCACCTTGATCGCCGGGTCGGTGCGTTCGATCAGGCGCACTTCGCCCGCGATCCAGTCCAGCCCCTCGGTCACGCCATATTCCACCCCGCGCGAGGCAAGCAGTTGCATGCCCACGCAAATGCCCAGGAACGGCACGGCATCGACCAGCACGCGCTCTTCCAGCGCATCGATCATGCCTGTCACGCCACGCAGCGCGCCGGCACAAGCGCGATAGGCGCCCACGCCGGGCAACACGATGCGATCGGCGCGGCGCACCACATCGGGATCGGCGGTGAGCGTGACATGCTCGGCGCCCGCCACTTTCAGGGCATTGGCCACCGAGCGCAGGTTGCCCGCGCCGTAGTCGATCAGGGCCAGCACCTCAGCCACCGAGAATGCCCTTGGTCGAGGGCACGGCATCGGCCTTGCGCGGATCGATCGTGATCGCCTGCGCCAGGGCACGGGCAAAGGCCTTGTAGATGCCTTCGATGATGTGGTGGTTGTTGGTGCCATAGAGGCATTCGATGTGCAGCGTGATTCCGGCGGCCTGGGCCAGCGAGTGGAACCAGTGCTCGAACATCTCGGTGTCCATCGTGCCCAGGCGCGGCTGGGAAAAGCGCGCCTTCCACACCAGGATCGGGCGGCCGGAAATATCCAGCGCCACGCGGGCCAGCGCCTCGTCCATCGGGGCGTAGGTGGAACCGTAGCGGGTGATGCCCTTCTTGTCGCCCAGCGCCTGGGCGATCGCCTGGCCCAGCGCGATGGCGCTGTCTTCCACGGTATGGTGCTCGTCCACGTGGAGGTCACCCTTCACGTGCAAGGTGATGTCGATCAGCCCGTGGCGCGAAAGCTGCTCGATCATGTGATCGAGGAAGCCGATCCCGGTGTTCACGTCATAGAGCCCGGAGCCATCCAGGTTGACGCTGACCTTGATATCGGTTTCGGCGGTGGTGCGGGTGATCGATCCGGTGCGCATGGGCCATGCCTATACGCGCCAAGGGGCGAGAATCAATCTCTCCCTCTTGACCCGCGCCCGTGCCAGCGCCAGTTGTGCTGGATATGAGCGAAACGCCCGACAGCCTGATCCCCTATGACGAAATCGTGCAGGAGGCCCTGCGCGCCGTGGTAGGCCGTGTCCTGGGCCAGGTGGAGGCATCCGGCGGGATGCTGCCCGGCCAACACCACTTCTACATCACTTTCCGCACCGGGGCGCCGGGGGTTTCGATTCCCAACCGGCTCAAGGAACGCTTCCCCGACGAGATGACCATCGTGCTCCAGAACAAGTTCTGGGACCTGAAGGTTGAGGAAGAAGGCTTTTCGGTGGGGCTCAACTTCAACCAGGTGCCCTCCACCCTGATCATCCCGTTCCGCGCGATCACCGCCTTCGTCGATCCGGCGGTGGACTTTGGCCTGCAGTTCCAGGCGGCCGACGATCTGGACGACGAAACGCACGAAGACGCGGAAAACGATTCTTCGGTCATCGACGGGGAAACTTCCGACAAGCCCGCCGTTGAACGCAGCGATGACGGATCGAACGTTGTCACGGTCGATTTCGGCCGCAAGAAGTAACTGCCTGCCGCAAGCCCCGATCCGGCCATCAGCCCGGTCTTCGTTTGCCGCAGGCCATCAAGCCAACGGGGCATCCGCAGATGGTTTCCAAGACCGGGCAAGACACCAAGGATGGCAGCACCAACGCCGCCGAAACGCCGGCTGAGGCACAGGCCGCGCCGGCCAAGGCCGAACCGCCCGCCACCAGCCCGCTGACCACGCTTATCCTTACCGACATTGCGCTGAGCGCGGGAAGCGCACTTTTGGCGCGCGGCGTTGCGGGCCGGGGCCTGGCTGGCCGCGTGCTGGGCCGGGCCCTGCCGGTGCGCAGCCCCGGCGGCCTGATCAAGGCGCCTTCGCTGGCGGGCAGCCTGGTCGGAACGGCGATTGCCCGCGTTGCCACCCGCTCGGTTCCGGGCGCGATCGTGGTGGGCGGCGGCCTGGTCGCCAAGGCGCTTTATGACCGGCGCAAGGCCCGGCGCGCGCGCAAGGCCGCCAAGGCGGCCGCTGGACCACCCCCCGTCACCCGCTGATCCGCCGAAAATCTTCGCAATCGCAACATGCCCCGGCTTGACCGGCGGGGCGGCCATGGTCCATCTGCGACCATGGCCGAAAGCGCAACCCACCCAACCCAGCCCGTTCATTCCGCCGATGCCCTGCATCGCCGCGGGCTTATGCTGATCCTGTCGTCGCCCTCTGGCGCTGGCAAGACCACGATCGCCAAGCGGCTGCTGGCCCACGATTCGCAGATCGAAGCATCGGTTTCGGCCACCACCCGGCCGATCCGGCCGGGCGAAGTGGATGGCAAGGACTATCACTTCGTCGACCGCGCCACGTTCGACCGCATGGTGGAAGCCAGTGAATTCTATGAATGGGCCGAAGTGTTCGGCCATTGCTATGGCACGCCCAAGGCCCACATCCGCGCGCGATTGAAAGAGGGCTTCGACACCCTGTTCGATATCGACTGGCAGGGCACGCAGCAGTTGTACCAAAAGGCCGAAGCCGATGTGGTGCGCGTGTTCATCCTGCCGCCCAGCATCGAGGAACTGCGCCGCCGCCTGACCGGGCGCGGCACCGACAGCGCCGAAGTGATCGCCGCGCGCATGGCCCGCGCCCAGGCCGAAATCAGCCACTGGGACGGCTATGACTATGTCGTGGTGAACGACGACGTGGATGCCTGCTATGCCCAGATCAGCCAGATCCTGGCGGCCGAGCGCCTGAAGCGCGCGCGCCAGACCGGGCTGATCGGCTTTGTCCGCGAACTGACCCGGCACTAAATCCATGGCGCTGGGCACGCCCCTGCCCGCTCCCTGGCGGATCGTGGTCCAGGCGGGGTCGCTTGGGCTGGCCCATGGCTTTTGCATCGTGCTGGGCTTTGCCCTGGCGGTGCTGGCCTGGGGCCTGTGGGTGCCGACGTGGGATCCGCAAGTGCGCGAAACCACGATCACGTTCGATGATCCGGCGCTGCGCGGCCGATCGCTCAACGTCGCGCTGGTGTCCGATATCCACGTGGGCAATCACGGCATGACTGCTGCCCGGCTGGACCGGGTGGTGGACCAGATCATGGCGCGGCGGCCCGATGCCATCCTGCTGGCCGGCGATTTCGTGAACGGCGAATATCCCGGCGATCCGGCCATGCGCGTCGATCTGCTGGCTGCCCCGCTCGCGCGACTGCATGCCCCGCTCGGGGTGTTTGCAGTGCTGGGCAACCACGATCGCATCACCGACCCTGCTGCCGTGCAGGCCGCGCTGACCCGCGCCGGGGTGACAGTGCTGGTGGACCAACTGGCTGCGCTGGGCCCGATCACGTTGATCGGGGTGGACGATGCCCTGCCCAAGCGCGCGCGGCTGCCGATCCTGATGGCCCAGGCCCATGCCACGGGCCGCCCGCTGGTGGTGATGGAGCATGCGCCCAGCCTGCTGCGCCTGCTGGCGCCCGATGTGCCGGTGATCCTGGCCGGGCACACCCATTGCGGGCAGGTGCGTCTGCCCGGCTGGACCGGCGGCCGCAATCCCATCACCGGCACCACCTATTACAACCCACGCTTCCGCTGCGGACTGGTCCGCTGGCGCAATCGCATCGTGCTGGTCAGCGGCGGCGTGGGATCGGGGTCGTTCCCGCTGCGCATCGGCACGCGGCCGGATTTCTGGATGATCCGCTTTACCGGGCGATGATGAGAGGGCACCTGCAATGAAAGCCGCCGTGATCGTGGAACAGGGCCAGCCGCTGGCGATAGAGGACCTGGTGATCGACCAGCCGGGCCCGCACGAAGTGCTGATCCGCACGGTCGCCTGCGGCTTGTGCCATTCCGACCTGCATTTCATCGACGGCGCCTATCCCCACGCCCTGCCCGCCGTGCCAGGTCACGAGGCGGCGGGTATCGTGGAAGCGGTGGGCAGCCATGTGCAGCGGCTGAAAAAGGGCGATGCGGTGGTCACGTGCCTTTCTGCCTTTTGCGGAACCTGCGAATTCTGCGTTTCGGGCCGCATGGCGCTGTGCCTGGGCAGCGGCACGCGGCGTTCGCGCAAGGAGCCGCCGCGCCTGGCCCGCGCCGATGGCACGCCGGTGCAGCAGATGCTCAACCTTTCGGCGCTGGCCGAAATGATGCTGGTGCACGAGAACGCCTGCGTGGCGATCAGGCCCGACATGCCGCTCGACCGGGCGGCCCTGCTGGGCTGCGCGGTAACGACCGGGGCGGGCACGGTGTTCAATGCCTGCAAGCTGACGCCGGGCGAAAGCGTGGCGGTGATCGGGTGCGGCGGCGTGGGCCTGGCGGCGGTGAATGCCGCGCGCATTGCCGGGGCGGGCCGCATCATTGCGGCCGATCCTTCGCCGGAAAAGCGGGCGCTGGCCACGCAGATGGGCGCCACCGACACGATCGATCCCACTATCGATGGCGCGGCCGGCACGATCGTGGAACTGACCCGCGGCGGAGTGGACCACGCGATCGAGGCGGTGGGCCGCCTGGACTCCGGCGCGCTGGCGGTGAACGTGTTACGCCGCGGCGGCACGGCCACGATCCTGGGCATGATGCCGCTCGATCACCAGGTTGGCCTTTCGGCAATGGACCTGCTTTCGGGCAAGAAACTGCAGGGCGCGCTGATGGGGATGAACCGCTTTCCGGTAGACCTGCCGCGTCTGGTCGATTTCTACATGAACGGCCTGCTGCAACTCGACACGATGCTGACCATGCGGATCGGGCTTTCCCAAGTGAACGAAGGCTTTGCCGCAATGCGCCAGGGCGATGGCGCGCGGGCGGTGGTGCTGTTCGATGGGCCGTAATTCCGCTTAACCCCGCTTTCACGCAGGATTGGCGGCGCGCGGCCTATCCCTGCGGCATGCATGTGCCACAGGGGAAACCGATGCCTGCCATTCGCCGTCATGCCTGCGCACTACTGCCGGCGCTGGCGCTTGCCGTGCCCGCCGCCCATGGCGCCGAAGCCCAGGCGAAAAATGGGCCCAAGGATGGCCTGGCTATCTCGGGCCAGGTGCGCGTGCGCTATGAAGTGATCGACGGCCAGGCGCGGCCCAATGCCAACCTGACCGACCAGATCATCAACACCCGTGCCACGCTCAAGGCGGTGTGGACCAAGGGCCCCTGGCAAGTGGTGGGCGAAGTGTGGGACGCGCGCGTGTTCAACGAAAACCCCGGCACGCCGATCACCACGGGCGAAGTCAACGCGTTCGAACTCGTGCAGGGCTATGTCGGGCTCGACCTTCCCAATGCGCTGGGCAAGGGCAGCAAGCTGAATGTGAAGCTGGGACGCGAAACGCTCAACATCGGATCGCGCCGGCTGATCGCCGCCGACGATTATCGCAACACCATCAACAGCTATACCGGCCTGCACGCCGAAGCGTCCTGGCCCAGCGGCTGGCGCGCGTCGCTGGTCTATACCCTGCCCGACCAGCGCCTGCCGCTCGACCGGCGTGGCATGGAATCGCAGCATTTCGCCTGGGACCACGAAGGCTTCGACCTGCAATTGTGGGGCGGTTTCGTGGGCAAGGTGATTTCACCCAAGGGCGCGCCGGTCACGCTGGTGGAAGCGGGCCTCTTGCACCTGGGCGAGCGCGATCGCCCGGATACACCCACGCGCGACCGTTCGCTCAACACCGCAAGCCTGCGCCTGGCGGCAGACCCCGCGCCGTCCCACCTCGATTACGAGTTGGAAGGCAATTACCAGTGGGGCGAGGAAGCCACCGTCACCGCCGCCAATGCCCCGCTGCTCCCGGTCAGCGCGGCCAACCTGCACGTCCGCCTGGGCTATACCTTTGCCGATCACGCCAAGACCCACCTCACCGCAGAGCTGGACTATGCCACCGGCGATACACCGGGCGGCACGATCACCCGGTACGATCCGCTCTATGCCACGCGGCGCAACGATTTTTCGCCAGGCGGGCTCTATAACGTGCCCTATCGCGCCAATATCGTGGCGCCGGGGCTGCGGCTGGAAGGCACCCCGTCCAAGCGGTTCGACTATCTGCTGACCTGGCACCCGATGTGGCTGGCCAATGCGCGCGACGCGTTCGGCAGTTCGGGCGTCAAGAATGCGGCCGGCACCAGCGGCAACTTTGCCGGCCACCAGTTCGACACGCGCCTGCGCTATTGGGCCGTACCCAAGCGGCTGCGCCTGGAATTCGACGGCGTATACTTGGCCAAAGGTGGCTTCATGCAGACCGCGCCCAATGCACAACCGGGGCAATCCACCACCTATGGCTCGTTCAACGTGACCGCGTTCTATTGACCGCGATCAGTGCTTGCCGCTGTTGCGGGCGATGAAAGCGGCCGTCGCATCGTGGAAGCCCTTGAGCGAGGCTTCGTTGGCATAGACCATGTGGCCCGAAGGATAATAGGCATAGCTGATGTTGGCCTGCAGCGACGGCGCCATCGGCAGGTGACGCGCCTCGAACAACCCTTCGAAATAGGGCGTGGCAAGATCGTAATAGCCGCCGGCCAGCAACACCTTGAGCCCCGGGTTCTGCTTCATCGCATTGGCCAGATCGGGCATCACGTTGAGCGGCCCGCTTTCCGACCGGCTGCCGTCGGGCAGGCGATGGGTCATGTCCCATTCCTCGTTGCCGGCAAAGGGCTTGTAGGTTTGCTGCGTCGTGTAATGCAGGCTGTCGCGCGCATAGGCGTTGAAGGCCGAGATATAGGCCGAGCTGATTGCCGCGCTCTGCGGGTCATAGCCGGCTTCCTTGGCGGTGGGATCGAGCGTCGGGCCCGAAAAGCGCGTGTCGAGCCGGCCGGTCGTGAGCCCCTGCTCTTCCTGCATATGCTGCATCACCTGCCCCACATTGAGGCGCAGGTTTGAGCGCAGCCAGTAATCCGCCGAAATGCCGGTGTAGCCGGCCAGGCGCTTGGCCATGTCCTGGCGCTGGGCATCGGGCAGCGTGCTGCCCTGCATCAGGGCCATGGCATAGTCGGTGGTGGCAAAGTGTTCCACTTCGCGCAGGAACGGTTCGAGTTCGGCCGGGCGCGTGCCGGCCAGGCGGTTGTGATACCACGCCGTGGCGGCCACCGTCGGCAGGCTGACGACATAGGCGTTGTCCACGCCGGGGTTGTTCTGCGGCCCATCGGCCGAAAGATCGAAGTTCAGGATCGCCGAAAGCAGCACGACGCCGTTGAAATCGACCGAATCGTCCGATTGCAGCGCGTTGACCAGGGCCGAGGCACGCGGCGTGCCATAGCTTTCGCCCAGCAGGAACTTGGGCGAATTCCAGCGGCCATGGTCCGACAGGAACGCCTTGATGAATTCGCGGAAGGCATGGACGTCCTGGTCCACGCCCCAGAACGCCTTTTCCTTGTCCTTGCCGGCAATGCGCGACCAGCCCGCGCCCGGCGCATCGATGAACACCAGGTCCGACGCGTCGAGCAGGCTATAGGCGTTGTCCACCAGGTTATAAGGCGCGGGCGGCGTGTGGCTGTCGTTGGCCGTGATCACCCGGCGCGGGCCGAACGCGCCCATGTGCAGCCAAACCGTGGCCGAACCCGGCCCGCCGTTGAACAGGAACGTGATCGGCCGATCGGCCGAAGGCGCGCCCTTCTTGAAATAGGCGGTGTAGAACATCGAGGCTTCGGCCGGGGCGTCCTTGGCCTCGTCCTTGCCCTTGCCGGCCGCGGCCTTTTCGCGCCAATCGGCATCGTCCCAATCGCCTTGGTGCACCACCACGGTGCCGGCTTCGGCGGTATAGTCGATCCGCTGGCCGCCCACCGTCACCGTGCCGGCCGACTGCACCTTGCGCGGCTGGAAGAAGCGCGTGGTGGTGGCGGTATCGGGATCGGGCACGCCGTCGGGATCATCGCTCCGGGCTGCGTCTGCCTTGGCATCGGCCTTCACCTCGGCCTTGGCCAGGGCCAGCGTGGGTTGCAAGGCAAGCAGCGAAACGGCGGTGGCAGCGAGCGACAGAGTGCGGCGCAAGGGGCAATTCCTTTTCAGGCGAAACCAGATTGGCGCGCATCGAACCCGCGCGGATGGCGGTGTCAAGCAATCGTTCCCACGCCGTTCGACGAACGACAAACCGCAGCCGACGAATGTTGCCGCTTGGTTGCGGGCCGTCAGGGTTTGCCGATCTGGGCGTTGGTGAGATTCGCGGTAAACGCGGGGGAAATGCGCCGCTCCATCGCACGGCAGGCATCGGCATGGGCGATAAGGGCCTTGCTCGCCCGCTCCAGCACACGCGGCTGCAATGGTTCGGCGCCCGACAGCAGCGCAGCCATGCCCAGCTCGCTCTCACCGATCGCCTGCCCGGCCGCCTTGATCCCGCCCAGCAGATCGACCGCACGGGCAAACAGCGCGCGCTGGGCAAGCGGGTCCATGGGCTTTTGGGCGTTGGGCTGGCTCATGCCCCGCGTTGTGCGCGATGGGGCGGCCGGGGGGAAGTGGCGGTGTGGGGTTGTGCCCGGAAAAGTCGCTGGCGCAGCGTTTTCATCAGGAAGCGGGACCCCGGATCAAATCCGGGGTGACGAGAAATCTTCGGTCTTTTCTCTACCAACGTCACCCCGGGCTTGACCCGGGGTCCCGCTGTTTTGGAAGCTTGTCACACCAGCAGCGGAAACAGGTCCTCCCAATCAGGATTGGCCTTTTCCACCAACGCAAACTTCCATTCCCGACGCCAGCGCTTCAACCGCTTTTCGTGCGCAATGCACGCGTCGATCGGCTCGCCTCGCTCCGCCCAGACCAAGCGATGCAAGCCATGGCGTGCGCAGAAATCAGAGCCGGCGCCACCGCGATGCTGCATGACCCGGCGGGCGAGATCCGCTGTCACGCCAATGTACAGAGTGCCGCGATAGCGGTCTGCCATCATGTAGACCCAACCGCCGTAGATTTCGCGATCCATGGTGCATCGTCGCGCGGATACGCGAGGGTCGTCAACGCGAGTTGCGGCCGATTCAGAAGAAAAGCGGGACCCCGGATCAAGTCCGGGGTGACGAGCAAGAAACACATGTATTCCAGCGTCACCCCGGACTTGATCCGGGGTCCTGCTTGTTGGAAGCATGGCGCCACGCTTCCAACACCCCAACCCCTCCTCACGAAAAGGAGGGGGCTTTCAGGGGCAGCTTACGCCGCTTCAGCTTTCTTTTCGGCGTGTTCCAGGTTGAGCATTTCGGCCAGGAGGAACGCCAGTTCGATCGACTGCGCTGCGTTGAGGCGCGGGTCGCAGTGGGTGTGGTAACGGTCGGCCAGGCCTTCCTGGGTGATCGCCACGGCGCCGCCGGTGCATTCGGTCACGTCGCGGCCAGTCATTTCGATGTGGATGCCGCCGGCATGGGTGCCTTCGGCGCGGTGCACGGCAAAGAAGCCCTTCACTTCGCCCAGGATGCGGTCGAACGGACGGGTCTTGTAGCCGTTGTCGGCCTTGATCACGTTGCCGTGCATCGGGTCGCAGCTCCACACCACCGGGTGCCCTTCGCGCTTCACCGCGCGCACCAGCGCGGGCAGGCCGGCTTCCACCTTGTCATGGCCATAGCGGCTGATCAGGGTGATGCGCCCGGCTTCGCGCGCGGGGTTGAGCGTGTCGAGCATGCGCAGCAGCGCATCGGGGGTGAGGCTGGGGCCGCACTTCATGCCGATGGGATTGCCCACGCCGCGCAGGAATTCGACGTGCGCCGAACCTTCGAAGCGGGTGCGATCGCCGATCCACAGCATGTGCGCGCTGGTGTCGTACCAATCGCCAGTCAGCGAATCCTGCCGCGTCATCGCCTCTTCATACGGCAGCAACAGCGCTTCGTGGCTGGTGTAGAAGTTCGTGCCCTGCAACTGCGGCACGCTCGACGGGTTGACCCCGCAGGCTTCCATGAAGTCCAGCGCTTCGCCGATCTTGTCGGCCATTTCGCCAAACTTGGTGGCCCAGGGGCTCTTGGCGATATGATCGAGCGTCCAGCCGTGGACCTGGCGCAAGTTGGCATAGCCGCCGCCGGCAAAGGCGCGCAGCAGGTTGAGCGTGGCAGCCGCCTGGCTATAGGCGCGCAGCATCCGGTCGGGATCGGGAATGCGCTGCTCGGGCGTGAAATCGATGCCGTTGATGTTGTCGCCCAGGTAGCTCGGCAGTTCCACATCGCCCTGGCGCTCGACCGGCGAGGAGCGCGGCTTGGCGAACTGGCCGGCCATGCGGCCAACCTTCACCACCGGCTGCTTGCTGGCAAAGGTGAGGACGACGGCCATCTGCAACAGCACCCGGAACGTGTCGCGGATGTTGTTGGGATGAAACTCGGCAAAACTTTCGGCGCAGTCCCCGCCCTGGAGCAGGAAACCCTTGCCCGCCGCCACCTGGGCCAGATCGGCCTTGAGCGCGCGTGCTTCGCCGGCAAAGACCAGCGGCGGAAAGCTTGTCAGGGTGCTTTCCACCGCGTTCAGCTTCTCCGCATCGGGATAGACGGGCAGATGCCGCGCCTCTTGATCCCGCCAGCTCTTTGCATTCCAGTTCTGTGCCACTGTCCTCTTTCCTTTCAAGACGCGCGGACATAGGCGCTGCCACGCCGGATTGCAAAGGAAGCCTTGCGGACACTGTGATCGACATTTTGTTGCGTGGGTGGAAGCAAATCCCCCTCACGGCGGCCTGCGGCCGCGCCGTTGCGCGTGCCCCCCTCCACGGCCTGTGGCCGCCACCTCCCCCCGCAATGCGGAGGGAGGATCCGTTGTCAGTTCTTGGGTTGGGGAACCACTTCGACACGCCACGAGCGGTCGTGCTGGAGATAGCGGGCGGCCAGCGCCTGCATCGCTTCGGGTGTGGTCTTGCTGTAATCGACCAGGATCGAGCGGATATCGTCGAACTTGCCCGGTTCCTGCGCGCCGCCGCCCAGCAGCGACATGTAGAAGCTGTTGCCCGTGCTGGCACGGGTGATCAACTGCTTGAGCGGTTCGGTCACGCGCGCGATCTCGTCCGGCGATGGCGGATAGGCGACAAGGTCGGATGCGATCTTGTCGGCCGAGGCGAAGAAGGCCGTAAGATCCTGCGGCCGCAACTGCACCGTGGCCCCCAGGTATCCGCCCGAAGGCAGGTCCATCGGCCACACCGATTCCACTTGCGGCGCATAGGACGCGCCGATCTTCTCGCGCATTTCATCGAACAGGCGATTGTTGACGATCTGCGCCAGGATTTCGAGCTGGCGCGATTCGTGCACCCCCGTGCGCCCGCCGCCCGTGGGCCACACGACCATGGCCGCCGCCGTGTTGGGATCACCGCTGTGGGTGAGGACAACGGGCGTTTCGTTGTGGGCGGGCAGATGGGGATCGAGCGGCGGCGGCGTGGCAGCCACGCGCGGGGGCAGCGCGCCGAACGTGGCATTGAGCGCGTCGAGCGCCTGTTCGCGCG
Source organism: Novosphingobium rhizosphaerae (assembly GCF_050920675.1). NCBI lineage: Bacteria > Pseudomonadati > Pseudomonadota > Alphaproteobacteria > Sphingomonadales > Sphingomonadaceae > Novosphingobium > Novosphingobium rhizosphaerae. The sequence continues at coordinate 1,993,821 of NZ_CP137861.1, read as the reverse complement.
TGAAATCGCCGAACATGTCCACCTCGATCGGGCCTTGCGCCAGCAGGGGTTGCCACACGCGGCGGAAATCGTCGGCGGTGACGGTATCGAGCGCGGCCGGATCGGGGATCTTGTAGCGCGGATCCTTGTCCTTGAGCAGCCAGCCCATGTCCCGCTGCAACACCGCCTGGGGCGAAGAGCCGCTGGCAGCGTATTGCAGCTTGGCCGCGGCCACCGCCCGCATGATCGGGTTTGCGTCCCACCGCGGCTGCGCTAGCTTGGCCGCGAACAGATAGAGCTGGTCCTTCAGGTCGGACGGGCGCGTATCGGCCGAAAACTCGAACGCGGTATCGTCGAGCTTGAAATTGAGGTTGAACTTGCGGCCCGTGGCCAGTTCATCCATCGCATTGCGATCGACCTGGCCAAAGCCGGTTTCCATCAGCGCCATGTCCCCCAGCGGGGCATAGACCGCGTCCTTGGGGGCAATCGCGGCCAGGCCGCCGCCAAAGCGGATGCGGATGATGATCCGCCCCGGTTCGGCATCGTTGGCCCAAAGCAGCGCCTTGACCCCGTTCGACAGGGTAAGCCGCTCGATGCCCAGAACGCCGGTCTGCTCGGCCTGAACCACGGTGCCCGGCGCACCGATCGCGGGCAGTTGGGCAAAAGTCAGCTTGTCGGTCGGCAGGCGGATGCTGCTGGCGACCACCGGCTTGGCGGTCAGCGCCGCGCGCACGTCGGCATCGGTGGCGCCGGTATCGCGCGGGGTGGTGAGCATGCCGCGGATCGCGGTGCCCCTGAACAGCGCGCGGGTGTGTTCCAGCGCGGCCTGGGGCGTGAACAGGGGGATGGACTTCTGGAAGATGGTGTAGACGGTATCGGGGTTGGCCACCGTCTCGCGGATGTCCACCGCCTGGGTGATGTCGTCCGCCAGATCCGACCCGGCCTGGGTCCGCTGGGTTTCCACCGGCACCTTGAACGACAGGTTGAATTCGGCCACTTCGCGATCGATGTCGGCCTGCGAGGGTGGCGAAGCGAGCGCATCGGCGATTACCGCGCGCACATCGGCAACGGCGGCCTTCCAATCGTCGCCCAGCGGGGTGACCGAAACCAGCGTGGTATCGGCAGAACGCGCATAGTTCTGCTGGTCGATCGAAGCCGAGAGATAGCTGCCGCCGGCCCGCGCGCGCACCGCCAGGCGGCGATTGATCAGCGCCATGGCCAGCCGGTCGATCATCAGCCCCTGGTTATAGGCGATGGTATCGGCGTGCCGCTTCCACGGGCGCACGATGGCATAGTTGAACTGCAGCGGAACGCTGGGTTCGACGATGACCTTGGCGCCGTCCACCGGATTGGCCGGATCGGTGCCCTTGGGGGCCACCGGCTTGCCGAAATCGACCGGCGCGGGCTTGGGCCCCTTGCCCGTCCACGGGCCGAACCACTTCTTGATCTGCTCGATCATCGCCTGCGGATCGGCATCACCGGCCACCACGATGATCGTGTTGTCGGGCCGATACCACTTGTCGTGGAACGCCTTGATGCTTTCGGGCGTCGCGGCCTGGAGCGTTTCGACCGTGCCGATGGGCGAACGCGTGGCGGCCGGCTGGCCGGCAAAGAACAGCGCGCGGGTGGCATCGGAAACGCGGGTTTGCGGGCCGGAGCGCTCGCGCATTTCCGCGAGCACGATCGGCACTTCGGTCTTCACCCCCTGCGGCGTGAAGATCGGCGCGGCGATCATGCCCGACAGCAGCATGAACGTTTCATCCAGCTTGGCCGGCGTGGCGCCGGGCAGATCGAGCTTGTAGACGGTTTGCGTGCCGCTGGTTTCGGCGTTGGTGTCACTGCCGAACGTGGCGCCCAGGCGCTGCCAGGTGGGGATCGCTTCGCCAGACTTGAGATACTTGGAATCGCGGAACGTGAGATGCTCGATCAGGTGGGCAAAGCCCTGCTGCGCATCGGTTTCATAGAACGATCCGGCATCGACCAGCACGCGCACCGAAACCTGATCGGGCGGCACCCCGTTGTGGCGCACCGCATAGCGCAGGCCATTGGGCAGCCGGCCAAAGATCCATTCCTTGTCCTGCGGCACGTCGCTGCCGACGTAGAGCCAGTTCTGCGCGGTGTTGTCCACCGCCGTCGCCATCGGGGCGGCACGCGCCTGGGCCTGGGCGGGAAAGCCGGCCGGCGCCGTGGTGGCGAGCAGGGAAAGAACGAGAAAAGCGAAGCGCCGCGAGCGCCAGGTGTTCGATCGCATCCGCCATCTATAGGGAGGGGGTTTGTGAAGGGCCAGTGAATAGACTGGCCCTTCAGCGAGATCGTATCGCTATTTTACGCCGTTATGGCTTGGGCGTGGCAGCGGGAGCAGGAGCCGCCGGGGTGGCGGGGGCTGCGGGCTGTTCAGCGCCGGCCGGGCCGGTGCCGCCTTGCGCGGCAGCGGCGGCGGCGCGCATCTTTTCCACTTCGGCGGCGGTCTTGTAATCGACCAGTTCGACCTGGAACACGAGATCGGCATTGGCCGGGATGGTATCGCCCGCCCCTTGCGCGCCATAGCCGATCGCGGCCGGCACGCAGAAGCGCCAGGTGCTGCCCTTGGCCATCAGTTGCAGGCCTTCGGAAAAGCCGGGGATCACGCCTTCCACGGGAAAGGCGGCGGCGGTGTTCTGGTCGAACACGCGGCCGTCGGCAGCAAGATAGCCGATATAGTTGACCAGCACGTAATCGCCCTTGGCCGGATGGGCCGCTTCGGCCGAAGGCTTGAGCGAGACGGTGCCCAGGCCCGAGGCGGTCTTGGCGCTGCACTGGCGCTGGCCGGCGGGCACCACCGGCATCAGCGGCACGGGCAGGATCGCGGTGGACAGCGCCGCTGCGGCGGCCGGGCGGGCCGCGGCCTTGGCCGGGGCCTTGGCAGGCACTGCCAGGGCCGGGACGGCAAGCGCCGGCAGGGCGAGCAAGGCAGCGGAAACGAGCGTGGCGAAGCGCGCGCGGCGCGAGAGGGCAGTGATCATGGCGCGGTTCATAGCAGCCAGCCGGGCCCATTCCAGCGAAATAGCGCGCCAATCGCGGTTCCAGGGGCCCTCTGACCCCTCTCGCCCCTTGACCCATGCCCCCCCCGTCCTAAATGCAGACCATGTTCATCGAAACCGAAACCACGCCGAATCCGGCCACGCTCAAGTTCCTCCCGGGAGAACGGGTGATGGCCAGCGGCACGCGCTCGTTCACCTCGCCCGAAGAGGCCGAGGCCTCGCCCCTGGCGCAGGCCCTGTTTTCCCTGGGTGACGTGACCGAAGTGCTGTTCGGCCAGGAATTCGTGGCGGTGACGATCGCCCCCGGCGCGCAGTGGCCTGATGCCAAGCCGCAGGTGCTGGCGATCCTGCTCGATCACTTCGTGTCGCAGGCGCCGCTCTTTGCCGGCGGCAGCGCGGCCGAGATCGCAGTGCCCGGCGAGGACGAGGACTTGGGCGACGATCCGGCCGACGCCGATATCGTGGACCAGATCAAGGACCTGATCGAAACCCGCGTGCGTCCGGCCGTCGCCAACGATGGTGGTGACATCATCTACAAGGGTTTCCGCGAAGGCGTGGTCTACCTCAAGATGCAGGGCGCCTGTTCGGGCTGTCCTTCGTCCACCGCCACGCTCAAGCACGGGATCGAAAGCCTGCTCAAGCACTACGTGCCCGAAGTGACCGAAGTGCGCGCGGCCTGAGCGCAGCGACCCGACGATGGCCGATCCCGCTCCGTTCGACCCTGCTTGGTTCAACAGGCGCCGACTGGTGATCGACAGTGCCACCGAAAGCTGTTCGGTGGCACTTTTCGAAGATGATGTGCTGCTGGCCGGCGAATGCCTGATGCTCGGGCGCGGCCATGCCGAACGGTTGGTGCCGATGATCGCCGCCCTGCCCGACAAGGGGCGCGCCGGCACGATCTGGGTCGATAGCGGGCCGGGCAGCTTTACCGGCATCCGTGTCGGCCTGGCCGCAGCGCGCGCACTGGCCCTGGCCTGGAACGCCCAGGTTCTGGGTTACCAGAGCCTGGCCCTGGTGGCCGCCATGGCGCATGCCGGGCAGGACAGCCCCACCCCGGTCGATGTGGTCATGACCGGCGGCCACGGCGAATGGTTCTTCCGTCCGTTCGATGCCGCGGGCCAGCCGCTGGCCCCCCTGGTTTCCCTGCCCCCGCAAGACGTGCTGGCGCGGCTTGCCGCACCGCTGGTTGCCGGCAGCCAGGCCGATGCCTGCGCCGCGGCGCGGCCCGGCGTGGAAACGCGCGCGCTGTGGCCTGATGCGCGCAGCGCCGGCCTGCTCGCACCGGGTCTGCTGTCCGATGGCGCGGCCCCAGCTTATGGCCGGGCGCCCGATGCGCGCCTGCCCGCCGCGGCTGCTGCCCTGCCCGCATGATGGCCTTGGCGTGACGAAGCCGGCATGACGGCACCCGTGGACGATCTCGACCGGATCATGGCCGTGATGACCGCGGCTTTTCCCCCCGACTATGGCGAAGCGTGGAATCGCCGGCAGGTGGGCGATGCCTTGCTGATCGGGCGCACCCGCTATGGCCTGATCGGTGCCGATGGCAGCGAATATCCTCTAGACGCGGAATCGACAGCCGGCTTTTTCTTGTCGCGCAGTATATTCGATGAAGAAGAACTGTTGCTGTTCGCTGTTGCACCGCAATACCGCCGGCGCGGCCTGGGCGACTCGCTTCTGACCCGTTTTATCGCCCAAGCGCGCGAGCTGGGCATGACGCGGCTTTTCCTGGAAATGCGCGAAGGCAATCCGGCCGGCTATCTATATCGCAAGCACGGATTCCAACCCATTGGAATTAGACCGGGTTACTATCGCAGCACGGCAGGCGAAAGGATTGCAGCAATCAGCCAGGAACTAAGACTGTGATTTGAAATTTTGGCAAATCAGCATTTTGTGAAATTTCGGTCATTTTGTCGAATACCGTAGCATCCTGTGGTTGTTTCTCGAATACAATGGCGTATAGACAGGCCACGCGCCTGACTAGTCGGGCTGCCGTCAAAACGTGTCGCACAGCAACATAGAACGAAAGCCGGATCGCAATGAGTGATATCGAAAATGATATGCGTGAAACCCTGATCACGCTAACCTCGGACATCGTTGCCGCCCATGTGAGCAACAACAGCGTCTCGGTGGGTGACCTGCCGGTCCTCATTTCCAATGTCTATTCGGCGCTCGCCGGCCTCAAGCCGTCGGAACCCGTGGCCGAACCCGCGCCCGAACCTGCCGTTTCGATCCGCGCTTCGGTCAAGAACGACCACATCGTGTGCCTGGAAGACGGCAAGAAGCTCAAGATGCTCAAGCGTCACCTGGCCACGCGCTACAACATGACGCCCGAACAGTATCGCGCCCGCTGGAACCTGCCGGCCGACTATCCCATGGTTGCCCCGGCCTATGCCGAAAAGCGCCGCGAACTGGCCAAGAAGATTGGCCTGGGTCGCAAGCCGGCCGCTGCCCCTGCCCCCGCCAAGCGCGGTCGCAAGGCTGCTGCAACGGCCTGATCGGGTGTGCGGGCCGTTTCCGGCTCGCCCTACCGGCAATTTCGGCCCGGCGGGCAGTGGCGCATGGCGCTGCATGTCCGCCGGGCTTTTGCATGCCGGAAAGGTTGCTTGAATTGGGCCGTGGGTGATCGATTTTGCGCTCTTCCACAGCGCCTTGCCACAGCCCCTGCGGTTCTGGCCGCTTGGCCGGTTAACAAGCCCTGCCAATTCCCCTATATGGGTGGCGAAGCAATCAGAATGACGAGAACAGCGTGCACCGAGTGATCGATCTCGAAGCCCTTTGCGCCGAACGTGGCCTGCGCATTACCGACCAGCGCCGCGTGATCGCGCAAGTGCTGTCGGAAAGCACGGATCATCCCGATGTGGAAAAGCTGCACGAGCGGGCCTCTGCCCGCGACCCGCGCATTTCGATCGCCACCGTCTATCGCACCGTGCGCCTGTTCGAAGAGGCCGGCATTCTCGATCGCCATGATTTCGGCGATGGCCGCGCCCGCTATGAAGCGACACCCGAAGCGCACCACGACCACCTGATCGACGTGGAAACCGGCAGGGTGATCGAATTCGTCGATCCCGAACTCGAACAGTTGCAGCGGCAGATCGCGGAAAAGCTGGGCTATCGCCTGGTCGATCACCGCATGGAACTCTACGGCGTGAAGCTCGGCCGAGAGAGCTGATCCTCCCATGCCCCGCCCCCGCAGCATCGGACCGGAACGCGGTTCCCCCATCGGCGCGCTGGGCAAGCTGCGCATCTTCTGGCGTGCCCTTGGCATCATCCTGACGCTGCTGGTCTGCGTGCCGCTGCACTATGTGTGGCGCACCATTCACTACGGCTCCCCGCTGCCGCGGGTGTTCCTGTACCTGACCGCACGCCTGTGCGGGGCGCGGGTGCGGGTCCACGGCACGCCGCTGCGGCGCGACGTGTTCTATATCAGCAACCACCTGTCGTGGGTGGATATCCTGGCGCTGGGCGGCGCGAGCGGCACTGCATTCGTGTCCAAGGCTGAAATCGGCCAGTCGCCGGTGGTGGGCTGGCTGTCGCGGCTCAACCGCACGGTCTTCGTCAGCCGCGAAGACCGCCTGGGCGTGGCCGAACAGATCAACCGCCTGCGCGAGGCATTGGCCGACAACTGGGCCATCACGGTTTTCCCCGAAGGCACCACCACCGACGGGCAATCGCTGCTGCCGTTCAAGACCTCGATGCTGCGCGTGCTGGAACCGCCGCCGCCCGGCGTGCTGGTGCAGCCGGTGGTGCTCGACTATGGCGCCGTGGCGGAATGGATCGGCTGGATCGGCACCGAGGGCGGCATGGCCAATGCCATGCGCATCCTTGCCCGGCGCGGCGCGTTCCGCCTCGACATCCATTTCCTCGACCCGTTCGATCCACGCGATTTCCCCGGCCGCAAGGCGATTGCCGCCGAAGCGCGCAACCGCATCGTGCCCGCCATGGAACGCAACCTGGGCAAGCCGCTGCGCCCGTTCCACCTGGACGTGCCACAAGTGGGCTATAGCCGCGAGAAGCACGACCGCGCGGCATGATGCGGCTGGCGCGGGGGCTTCGCACGCGCGCAAGGCAGTTCCAATTGCCGCCCGATTGCCTTATGGGGCGCGGCTTATGCCCGCAGAGAATCCCCCCCGGACGTTTCACGTCAAGAGCTTCGGCTGCCAGATGAACGTCTATGACGGCGAGCGCATGGCCGAATTGCTGACCGCGCAAGGCATGACTGCGACCGCAGAACGCGATGGCGCCGACCTTGTCGTGCTCAACACCTGCCACATCCGCGAAAAGGCCACCGAAAAGGTCTATTCCGACATCGGCCGCCTGCGCCGGGACGATGGCAGCGTGCCGCTGATCGCCGTGGCCGGCTGCGTGGCCCAGGCCGAGGGCGAGGAAATCATGAAGCGCGCGCCGTCGGTCAAGGTCGTGGTGGGGCCGCAGGCCTATCACCGCCTGCCCGACATGGTGGCCGACGCTGCCGCCGGCAAGAGCGGCACCGAAACCGACATGCCGGCCGAGGCGAAGTTCGCCGCGCTGCCCAGGCGTCGCCGTTCCGGCCCCAGCGCCTTCCTGACCGTGCAGGAAGGCTGTGACAAGTTCTGCACCTATTGCGTGGTGCCCTATACGCGCGGCGCGGAAATCTCGCGTCCGTTCACCGATCTGGTGGAGGAAGCCAAGCTGCTGGTGGCCGGTGGCGCGCGCGAGATCACGTTGCTGGGCCAGAACGTGAATGCCTGGAGCGGGCAGGACGACAAGGGCCGCGCCATCGGCCTGGACGGCCTGATCCGCGTGCTGGCGGCAGAGCCGGACCTGGCGCGCATCCGCTATACCACCAGCCATCCCAACGACATGAGCGACGGTTTGATTGCCGCGCATGGCGAGATCGACAAGCTGATGCCGTTCCTGCACTTGCCGGTGCAGGCGGGCAACGATCGCGTGCTCAAGGCAATGAACCGCAGCCACACGGTGGAAAGCTATCTGAAGATCCTCGATCGCGTGCGCGCCGCCCGGCCCGACATCGCGCTGTCGGGCGATTTCATCGTCGGCTTTCCCGGAGAGACCGAGGCCGAGTTCCAGGACACGCTCGACCTGGTCGCCACGGTGCGCCATGCCCAGGCCTTCAGCTTCAAGTATTCGCCCCGCCCCGGCACCCCGGCCGCGACGATGGACGGCCAGGTCGCAGCCGAGGTCATGGACGAGCGGCTGAAACGGCTGCAGGCCGCGTTGGTGCGCGATGCCACCGCGTTCAACCAGGCCAGCGTGGGCAGGCGCTGCCAGGTTCTGGTGGAACGGCGCGGGCGCCATCCCGGCCAGTGGCTGGGCAAGTCCCCCTGGCTGCAATCGGTGCATTTCACCGGAGAGGTGGCGATCGGCGATCTCGTCACGGTCGATCTGGTGGAAGCTGGGCCCAATTCGCTCGCCGGCCAACTGGTGGCCTGAACGCCGGCGCTTATCGGCATGAAAAGGCCCCCGCCGCATCACGCGACGGGGGCCTTTGCTTTGTCAGCTCAGCGCCAGGCCTCAGCCATGGTGGTGATGGTGGCGGTAGGCGTGACGGATCTTGTGGTGCATCACCTTGCGATCATGGCGCAGTTCGCGGGCGTCGTGGCGCACTTCGTGACGGGCAACGCGGGCGGCGCGTTCGTTGCCATGCGCACGGGCGACGGCCAGGCGTTCGCGATCGTGGCGGAATTCGGTGCGGTCATGGCGCACTTCGTGGCGGGCGGCGGCAACTGCGGGGGTCTGGACCGGCTGGGCATTAGCCATGGCCGGGGCAACCACGGGAGCGAGAACGGCGGCAGCGACAATGGCGAGGACGAACTTGCGCATGGGGGTAACTCCTTGATCGGCCGAGGTTGGCAGACACTTGGGGCAGAGCGCCTTGGCGTGTCCGTCGGCCATGAAGCGGTTATGGCGCGCAGCGGCTGAACGCGTGCCGAAGGATTGCGCAAGAAACCGCTCAGGTTTGTCGTGCCCTGGCAGCAAAGTGTCGCGGTCTCGTTACCTATGACAGGCATTTTACGATTGCGGCGCTTGCACCGCGCCGATCACACCTTACACTTGCATAGAGAGTTCGATGAAAGGAGCGCGAAAACCCCATCCCATGGCTCGCAAATTCCCCCGCGCCCACGAAGAGGCGCATCGCGACATGACCTTCGACCGCCCCGGGCACCGTGCCGGAATAACCGGAGATGCCGGGGCAAGGGCCGGGGCCAGGCCGGAAAGTCCACGGCGCGCGCGCGTGGAAGTGGAATTTGAAGAGCAGACGATGCTGGGTGCGCTGTTCGGGCAGTTCGATACCAACCTGGTGCAGATCGAAAACCGCCTGGGCGTGTATATTTCCGCGCGCGGCAACAAGGTCTTGATCGAAGGGCCAGAAGACGCCGTGGCCCGCGCCCGCGACGTGCTCAAGGGCCTGTACCAGCGCCTCAACACCGGACACGAAATCGATAGCGGCGCACTGGAGTCCCTTATTGCGATGAGCGCGGAACCCACCCTGGAAGGCATCATCACCGGCACGCCCGGCAATGCCCCGCCGATCATGATCCGCACCCGCCGCAAGACGATCGTGCCGCGTTCGGCCACGCAGATCTCCTATATGCAGGCGCTGGTGAAGAACGACGTGATCTTTGCCTTGGGGCCGGCAGGCACCGGCAAGACCTATCTGGCCGTGGCCCAGGCCGTGGCCCAGTTGATGACCGGATCGGTACAGCGCCTGATCCTGTCGCGTCCGGCGGTGGAAGCGGGCGAACGGCTGGGCTTCCTGCCGGGCGACATGAAGGAAAAGGTCGATCCCTATCTGCGCCCCCTCTACGATGCGCTATATGACTGCATGCCGCCCGAACAGGTGGAGCGGCGCATCGCCAGCGGCGAAATCGAGATTGCCCCTATCGCCTTCATGCGCGGGCGCACGCTGGCCGATGCCTTTGTCATCCTGGACGAAGCGCAGAACACCACGCCGGCGCAGATGAAGATGTTCCTCACCCGCTTTGGCCAGAACAGCCGCATGGTGGTGTGCGGCGATCCCAAGCAGGTCGACCTTCCCGGCGGCGTGGCGGCCAGCGGCCTGGCCGATGCCGTGGGCCGGCTGGAGGGCGTGGACGGGATCGGCGTGGTTCATTTCAGCCGCGCCGACGTGGTGCGCCACCCGATCGTGGGGCGGATCGTGGAAGCCTATGAGGGGAACGAGGCCTGATCTTGCGCTGTGGCTCCACCACACCCAACCCGCTCCCCTGAAGAGGAGGGGGCGAGGGGGTGGTGGAAACCTCGCGCGAGGCCGATCTTGCATTTTTTGCACATGGCGGCTGGCGCACCCTGCGCCACCATGCCAAAGCGAATCGCCTCCCCCCAATTGTACAGGCCCCCGCATGACCGCGCCGATTCTGGAAATCGACATCGATCCCATCTGGGGAGACGCCACCGATTGGGAGGCATTGGCCAACCGTGCCGCCGAAGCGGCCGCCAAGGTGGCACCCGAACTGGCGCATCCCAACCTGCTGGTCAGCCTGGTCCTGGCAGACGACGAGGAAGTGCACGCACTCAACAAGCAGTGGCGGGCCAAGGACAAGCCGACCAATGTCCTCTCGTTTCCGATGCTTGCCCGCGAGGATGTGCTGCGTGCCGCCGCCGATGAAGGCGCGCCGGGCATGCTTGGCGACCTGATCCTGGCCCAGGGCGTCTGCGCGCGCGAGGCGGCCGAAAAGGGTGTTTCGGTGGAAACCCACGCCACCCACCTGGTGGTCCACGGACTGCTACACCTGGCTGGCTACGATCACGAAGAGGGCGAGGCCCAAGCCGAGGAAATGGAAGACCTGGAGCGGAAGGCGCTTGCCTTGCTGGGCCTGGCCGACCCATATGCATGATGGTTTCTGAAACGGGGAAAGGAACGATGTCCGTGCCCGAGGGCAATGGGCCAAGCGGCGAAGGCCGTTCTGGCGAAGGAGACAGTAGCGGCGCGCTGTGGCGCGTGATCAAGGCCTTTTTCAAAGGGCCCGACCATGATCAATCGCTGCGGGCGCAGATCGAGGAAGCGATCGAAGAGCACGAGCACGAACCCGGCCACATCGAGGGCGCCGATGGCGACCTGGTGCCGGTGGAACGCCAGATGCTCAAGAACCTGCTCCATTTCAGCGAACGCGATGCCGACGATGTCGCCATCCCGCGCGGGCAGATCATCGCCATTCCGGCCTCATCCACCTTTGCCGAGGTGGTCGCCGCCTTTGCCGAGCATGGCCACAGCCGCCTGCCGGTCTATGGCGAATCGCTCGATGAAGTGCAGGGCATGATGCACATCAAGGACGTGTTCCCGTTCCTGGCGGACATGGCCCTGAAAGGCGCGCCCGCGCCGGCCGATTGGACCACGCTGATGCGCCAGCCGCTGTTCGTGCCCCAGGCACGCGGCGCGATCGACGTGCTGGCCGACATGCGCAGCAGCCGCACCCACCTGGCCGTGGTGATCGACGAATATTCCGGCACCGACGGGATCGTCACCTTCGAGGACCTGGTCGAGGAAATCGTCGGCGACGTGGAAGACGAGCACGACGACGCACCCGAAGTGCTGCTCAACCAGCTCGATCCTGATACCTGGGATGCCGATGCGCGCGCCGAACTGGAAGACGTGGCGCAGACGATCGACCCGCGCCTCGCCGAAGTGGAGGAAGATGTCGACACGCTCGGCGGCCTTGCCGTGGTATTGGCCGGCGAAGTGCCGCCGGTGGGCCGTGTGCTGGAACACGAATCCGGCTGGCGCCTGGAAGTGACCGGGGGCGACGAACGCCGCCTGACCCGCATTCGCCTGCATGCCCCCTCCACTGCCCTTGCCGAAGAAGAAGAAGACGCCTGATGATCCGCCGCCTGCCTCCGCTGCGTTCGCTGGAAGCCTTCATCCGCGTGGTGCGCGCGGGATCTGCCAAGACGGCGGCGGCGGAACTGGCGCTCAGCCCCTCGGCCCTGTCGCGGCGGCTGGCGGCACTGGAAGAATTCGTGGGCAAGCCGCTGTTCGAGCGCAAGCACCAGGCACTCAAGCTGACCGAAGACGGGCAGACGCTGTATGATGCCGTGGCCCCGCTGATCGACGAGATGGCCGACCGCATCGACCGCATGATCGACACCGGCAAGGTCATGCGCCTGCGGCTGGGCGTGCTGCCGCTGTTCGGCAGCCAGCGCCTGTTCCCGCGCCTGGGCGAATTGCGCAAGCTGCACCCGCAACTGCACATCGACATCGACAGCTCCACTGCGGCCGAAACCAAGCTGGGCGATACGATCGACGCGGCCATCGTCCTTTCCGAAGGGCCCGATGCCACGCTGCATTCGGTGCGGCTTGATCACAACCGCGTCTATGCCATCGCCAGCAAGCAACTGGCCGAGGAACTGGGCGACCGGCCCGACATGGCCAAGCTGGCCAAGCAGACGTTCCTGGTCCACAACGACCTGCCCGCCAGCTTCGAAGCGTGGAAGCGCACGCTGCACCTGGAAGCGCTGGAACCGGCGGCGATCGACCATTTCGATTCGGGCCAGCTGATCCTGGAAGCCGCCGCGCAAGGGCTGGGCATCGCGATCATGCACGACGATCACTTCAGCCGAAGCCACGATCCCCGCTTGGCCCGGGTCTATGACATCGAGGTGGACAGCCCTTATTCCTACTGGTTCGTCTGCCGCCCGCGCGCGCTGCAATCGCGCCCGGTACGCTTGTTCCATGATTGGATGCTGAAGGCGGGGCTTTAACCAACCCCTCCGTCGGCCTGCTGCCGCCACCTCCCCATTTCATGGGGAGGACCTGGATCCTCCCCGCTCGCGGGGAGGGGGGCCGCCGCGAAGCGGTGGTGGAGGGGAGCCTACCTCACCCCGCCAGCATCGTCCCCTTTTCCACGAAACGCTGGTGCCATGACAACGCCTCGCGCAGCAGCGAGGGCGAGTGCTTGCCATAGGAATCGCGCAGGGCACGGGCGTAGTAATCGGCCAGCTGGTCGCGGTAGAGCGGGTGGACGCAGTTGGCGATGACCTTTTCCGCGCGCTGCTTGGGCGCCAAGCCGCGCAAGTCGGCCAGGCCCTGGTCGGTGACGATCACCTGCACGTCCTGGTCGATATGGTCGACATGGCTGACCTGGGGCACGATCGTGGAAATAGCCCCGCCCTTGGCCACCGAAGGCGCCATGAAGATCGAGATATAGGCATTGCGGGCAAAGTCGCCCGAGCCGCCGATGCCGTTCTGGATGCGCGAGCCCATCAGGTGGGTGGAGTTGACGTTGCCATAGAGATCGGCCTCGATCATGCCGTTCATGGCCAGGCAGCCCAGGCGGCGCACCAGTTCGGGGTGGTTGGAAATCTCCTGCGGGCGCAACACGATGCGATTGCGATAGCGGTGCATTTCGGCATTGAGCGCTTCGGCCGCATCGGGGCTGAGCGAAAAGGCCGTGGCCGAAGCCATCGCCAGCTTGCCCGATGCCAGCAGTTCGAGCATGCCGTCCTGAAGCACTTCGGTATAAGCGGTCATTGGTTCGAACGGGCTGTCCATCAGCCCGTGCAGCACGGCATTGGCGATATTGCCCACGCCCGACTGGATCGGCAGCAGGCTGCGCGGCAGGCGGCCCACGGTGACTTCGTGCTCCAGGAACGCCAGCAGATGGCCGGCAATGGCGCGGGCGGCATCGTCAGGCGCCTTGAACGGGGCATTGCGATCGGGCGTGTCGGTGGCAACCACCGCCACCACCTTGGCCGGATCGATGCGGAACGTGGGCTGGCCGATGCGATCATCGGGATGGGTCAGCGGGATCGGCTGGCGGTGCGGCGGCAGCGCCGTGCCGTAATAGATGTCGTGCATCCCGTGCAGCGCTTCGTGCTGCCAGGAATTGACCTCCAGGATGATCTTGCCCGCGCGGTCCAGCCAGGTCTTGTTGTTGCCCACCGAAGAGGACGGCACCACGCTGCCATCGGGCAGGATTGCCGAGACTTCCACCAGCGCCACGTCGAGCGGGCCGAGGAAGCCCTGCCAGGCGACCGGCGCCACCTGGCTCAGGTGCATGTCGAAATACTGCACAGTGCCCGCGTTGATCTGTTCGCGCACCAAGGGATCGGAATTGTAGGGCAGGCGGAAATCGATGCCCTTGGCCCGCGCCAGCGCGCCATCGAGTTCGGGGCCGGTGGATGCGCCGGTCCAGACCTTGATGGCATAGGGATCGCCCGCCGCGTGCGCTGCTTCCATGTGCCGCGCCAGGGCCTGGGGCACCGCCTTGGGATAGCCCGCGCCGGTAAAACCACTCATCCCCACGACTGCGCCAGGGCCGATCAGGCTTGCGGCATCGTCCGCGCTCATCAGGCGGGCACGATAATCGGGATGGGCAATGCGCGCGGTGGAAACGGGTGCTGACGAAACGGGGGCGTTCATGGGGGGCTCCTCTCGGGTTCGGTCTGCCCTTGCCCCTAGGCCGATGTGCCCATTCCGGCAGCAAAAAAGGCGGGGACCAGCCCCGCCTTTCCCTGATATGATACAGGTTTCGTCTCAGAACCGAGACAGCGCCCGATCGTCGCTCTGGCTCAGGCCGCCTGAACGGTCGCCTTGCGGATCACGCCCGGGTTTGCGGGCGGCTCGCCCTTGGGCAGCGCGTCGATCAGGTCCATGCCGCTCTCCACTTCGCCCCACACGGTGTACTGGCGATCGAGGAAGCGCGCGTCGTCAAAGCAGATGAAGAACTGGCTGTTGGCCGAGTGCGGATAGCTGGTGCGGGCCATCGAGCACACGCCGCGCACGTGCGGCTGGTCGTTGAATTCGGCCTTGAGGTCCGGCTTGTCGGAACCGCCCATGCCGGTGCCCTGGGGGCAGCCGCCCTGCGCCATGAAGCCGGGGATCACGCGGTGGAACTTTACACCATCGTAAAAGCCTTCCGAGGCCAGTTCCTTGATGCGTTCCACGTGGCCGGGGGCCAGATCGGGACGCAGCTTGATCACCACATCGCCCGAATCCAGCGACAGGACCAGTTTTTCTTCAGACATCGACCACTCTTCCTTGGCAAACAATGCCGCCGATATAGGCAATCTGCCGGCAAAGTCACGCTGCACTGCATCATTGCATTTGCCGGATGATCGCCTATCCCGGCCCATGATGGATGAAGCCGCGCACCGGGACGACGAACCGCAGATCGACACCGACACCGTGATGGTGGCGGCGCCCGATCCTGTGCGCAATTCGCAGGAGCTGGACGAGGAAGACAACACGCTGCGCCCCTCGTTCCTGCGCAAGGTGACCGAAGCGCTGGACGAGGCCGACCAGGAAACCGTCTATAACCTGGTCGAGCCGCTGCACCCGGCCGACATTGCCGACTTGTTCGAGCTGATCGAGCAGGAATATCGTGCGCCGCTCGCCCGCGCGATCAACGACCTGCTGGGGTCGGAAGTGCTGGCCGAATTGAACGACTGGGTGCGTGATGCGCTGGTCGACGATCTGGAGCCGGACGAAGTTGCCGATCTTGCCGAGCAGATGGAGACGGACGACGCCGTCGCCCTGATCGAAGATCTCGACGAGGAAGACCAGGCTGCGGTCCTGGCCGAGATGGAGCCGGAAGACCGCGCGGCGATCGAAAGCGCGCTGTCCTACCCGGAAGAATCCGCCGGCCGCCTGATGAGCCGCGACGTGATCGCGGTGCCCGAACACCTGAGCGTGGGCGACCTGATCGATTACTTGCGCCGCGACGACGATGACCTTGCCACCGAATTCTGGGAAGTGTTCATCGTTGACGTGAAGCACCGCCCCGTGGGCACGTGCATGCTGTCCTGGCTGCTGCGCGCGCCGCGCAGCGTGGCCCTGGCCGATGTGATGAAGCGCGACCAGACGCTGATTCCCGTGACCATGGACCAGGAAGAAGTGGCGCTGCGCTTCCAGAAATACGCGCTGATCTCGGCCGCCGTGGTGGACGACAGCGGGCGCCTGGTCGGCCAGATCACGGTGGACGACGTGGTCCACATCATCCAGGAAGAAGCCAGCGAAGACATCCTGCGTCTTTCGGGCGCGGGCGATGGCGACATCAACGAGCCGATCGCCTTGACCGTGCGCACGCGCCTGTCGTGGCTGGTGGTGAACCTGGGCACGGCGATCATCGCCGCGTCGGTGGTGGGCCTGTTCCAGGGCGCGATCGCGCGCTTTGCCCTGCTCGCCGTGCTGATGCCGATCGTTTCGGGGATGGGCGGTAATGCCGGTACGCAGACCCTGGCCGTGGTGGTGCGCGCGATTGCCACCAACCAGCTGACCAGTTCCAACACCGTGCGCATGATCCTGCGCGAATTGCGCATTGCGCTGGCCAACGGGCTGTCGCTGGGCGTGCTGATCGGGGTGGGCACCACGCTGATCTTCGGCAACCCGCATCTGGGCGCGGTGATCGCGGCGGCGATGGTCATCAACAATCTGGTGGCCGGGCTGGCCGGGATCATGGTTCCCGTCACGCTCGATCGGCTGCGCGTGGATCCGGCTGTCTCTTCGGCCGTATTCGTCACGATGGCGACCGATGTCATGGGGTTCTTCTCGTTCCTGGGGCTGGCGGTCGTTACCGGACTTGCCGCCTGATACCGATCGGAAGACCTGCAAATGCCCTTGCACATGACCAAGGTGGCCTATGGCGCCCAATCGCTGGCCGAAGTCCACGAATGGTTTTCCGCCGGGCGGCGGCACGGTGCCGATGGCGTGGCGCGCCTAACGACGCGCAATTGCCCGCGCCGCCATGCCGAGATGATCGGCGGCTCGCTCTATTGGATCTTGAAGCATCAGCTCGTCGCCCGCAGCGAGATCCTGGGCTTTGAAGAGGCCGAAGGCGGCCGCACCAACATCCTGGTGTCCACCCGCCTGATCGACGTGGTGCCCAAGCCGCGCCGCGCGCACCAGGGCTGGCGCTATCTGGAACCAGGCGATGCGCCGGCCGATCTGGGCGATGGCGAAGCGGGCGATGTCTTGCCAGCGGAGATTGCCGGGGAATTGGCCAAGCTGGGACTGGTTTGAAGCGGGGTTGCTTGCGAGGCCTGACGCAACCTATCCCCGCGCCACCATCCACCATTCCAGCAGGTGCCGCGCCACCGCCGTATGCGTGGGGGCGCCGAACGGGGCATCGGGCCGGCCTTCCAGCGCGGCGGTCACTTCGGCGCGGGTGAACCAGCGCGCGTCTTCCAGTTCGGCATGGTCGATCGCGATCGCCGGATCGTCGGCCAGGGCGTGGCAGGCGAGCATCAGCGACGAGGGATAGGGCCAGGGCTGGCTGGCGACATAGCGCACGTCGCGCACGCGCACGCCGGCTTCTTCCAGCACCTCGCGGGCGACAGCCTCTTCCACCGTTTCCCCCGGTTCCACGAACCCGGCCAGCGCGGAATAGCGCCCGGCGGGGAAGCGCGGCTGGCGCCCCAGCAGAAGCCGACCATCGTGTTCGACCAGCATGATCGTGACCGGATCGACACGCGGAAAATGCTCCGCCCCGCATGCGGCATTGGTGCAAGATCGCTGCCACCCACCCTTGGCCGCGCGCGTGGCATGGCCACAGCGCGCGCAAAAGCGGTGGCGGGCATGCCAATCGACCAGGCTGCGCGCGCCGCCATAGATCGCCAGGTCTGCTGCCGGCATGGCATCGAGCATGGCGCGCAAGTTTGGCGCGGCGGGCGCCGTGCTGCCGCCCAGGGCAGGCGCGACCGCGGCAAAGCAGCCGTGGCCCTGCGGATCAAGGCCCAGGAACACGAGATCGGCCCCCTCTGGCGCGGCCGCAAGCGGCGCCCAGACCAGCCCGCCCTCGGCCGAAAATTCGGGTGACAGGCCATCGAGCACCAGCAGGCGCGCGCCGGCCGCGGCCTGCACCGTCGCCAGCCGCGCCGGATCGGTGCGCACGGCATCGGCCCGGTCGAGCGGATTGCCGGCATAGGCAATCGGCGGCAAGGCCTTGTGCAAGCCGGCGGTCAGCGTGGCAGTATCGGTCATGCGGCAACCTTGTGTTGGGCGAGCAGCCGCGCGCGCACGTCGCTGCGCACGGCCTGGGGAAAGGCATCGCTGAACGGATAGGCGGTGCTGGGCATGTATTGGGTGAAGAACCCGGCGCGCACCCCGCCCACCTTGCTGATGAACGCGATGGTGCCGGCCGCGCCCGACCAGCCATAAGTGCCGGCCGATTCGCCCAGCCCCACGCGGCCGCCGGCCCCGAAACCATGCCCGGCAATCCAGGTGCCCGCCGTGCTGGCGGTGGCCGGCAGCAGGTTGCTGGTGCCCAGGTCCACCGCGCGCTGGCTCATCACCCGCTTGCCGGCAAAGACCCCGCCGCCCAGCAGCATGGCCAGGAAGCGGTCATAATCGCGTGGACTACTGATCATCCCGGCCCCGCCAAAGGGGAAAGCCGGCGGATCGAGATAGACCGAGTTGGCGGCCACATCGATCGGCAGCAGGCGGCCGTTGGCGACGGCATAATTGGTGGTGAACCGCGCCACGTCGGCCTGCGCCAGGCGGAAGCCGGTGCTGGCCATGCCCAGCGGATCGAACAGCCGCGCTTGCAGGAACGAAGCAAAATCCTGGCCCGAGGCCAGCTCGATGATCCGCCCCATCAGATCGAGGCCGACCGAATAGGACCAGCGCGTGCCGGGTTGATAGACCAGCGGCAGCTTGGCGAGATTGTCGGCAAAGGCGGCCAGGCTGGGTGCGGGATGCGATTCGCCAAAGCCGGGCACGGGCACGCGGCTCACGGCATAGGGGGTGATGCCCGCTGCGGCATAAGCCTCGCGGATCGGGCCGGTCTGCACGATGGTATAGCCCAGGCCAGCCGTGTGGGTCAGCAGGTTGCGCACGGTGATCGGCGCCGTGGCCGGCACCACCTTGTCCACCGGGCCAGCCGGATCGACCAGCACATTCATGTGCGCAAAGCCCGGCAGGAAATCGGCAATCGGTTGGTCAAGCTTGAGCTTGCCCTCGTCGATCAGCATCATCGCGGCCATGCCGGTGATCGGCTTGGTCATCGAATAGACGCGGAACAGGCTGTTTTCATCCAGGGCGCGTGCGTCACCGCGCGTGCCCACGCCCCGCGCCACCACTTCGGGGGCGCCCTGTCCCCAGCCCAGCGTGGCCACGGCACCCACAAGCTTGCCAGAGCCGACGTAGTCATCAAGCAAGGCAGACAGGGCGGGCAAGCGCGGATCGGTGGGCGCGGCATGGGCCCAGCGCCGCAGCAGCAGGCCGCCGCCCAGCATGCCTGCCCCACCCAACAGAGCGCGGCGGCTGAGCGCCGGGGTTCGCGGAAGTGTCATTCCATCGTGCATCTGGCCATCGTGCATCGCGAGCAAACCCTTTCTTCAAACCTCTTGCGCACCGGCCAGCGCCAGCCGCGCCGCCTTTGCAAAAACCGTTGGCAACCCGGCATTTTCCATGTCGGCGCGGGGCCACCAATGAGCGCCGGGGATATTAGCGGCAGAACCGCCTTCGCCCACCATCAATTGCAGATCGAGATCGAAATGGGTGAAACCGTGGCGCACCACCCCCGCCGATCGCCACGTGCCATCCTGCGGCGGCTGGCCATGGCCATCGGCCCGCGCGCTCCAGCCATCGTCGGGCAGTGCGCGCATGCCGCCCAGCATGCCCTTGCCCGGCCGCGTCACGACCAGCACTTGTACCGCGCCGTCCGGGCCGGTCCGTTCGATCCAGAATGCGCGGCCCTGGCGCTGCGGCTTGGCTTTCTTGGCCGCCTTGACCGGCAGCGTTTCGGCCCGGCCCTCGCGCTCGGCGCGGCACGCGCCACGCAAGGGGCACAGCAGGCAGCGCGGCGCCTTCACGGTGCAGATCGTGGCGCCCAGGTCCATCATCGCCTGGGCAAAATCGCCGGCACGGGCAGCGGGCGTGATCGTGTCGGTGGCGGCGCGAATCGCCGGGCGTGCAGCGGGCAGCGGCGTATCGATGGCAAAGAGCCGCGCTACCACGCGCTCCACATTGGCATCCACCACCACGGCCCGCCGATCGAACGCAATCGCGGCCACCGCTGCGGCGGTATACGCCCCCAGCCCCGGCAAGGCGCGCAACCCCTCCTCGCTATCGGGAAAGGCGCCCAGTTGCGCCACGGCGCGGGCGCAGGCCAGCAGATTGCGCGCACGGGCATAATAGCCAAGCCCCGCCCAGGCAGCCATGACCGTCGCGTCGTCTGCCGCGGCCAGATCGTGCACCGTGGGCCAGGTGCGGGTGAATTTCTCGAAATAAGGGCCAACCGCGGCCACCGTGGTTTGTTGCAGCATCACTTCGGACAGCCACACCCGATAGGGATCGGGCGCGGGCGTTCCGGGATGGCTGCGCCAGGGCAGGCGCCGGGCATTGGCATCGTACCAGCCCAGTAGCGCAGGCGCCACGCCATCGCCGGTTTCCGTGATGCGGGCGGGGAAATCGTCAGGATGGCCACTGGCTTGCATGGCGCCGCTATGGCATGGCAGGCGCCAAGATGGAAAGCGATCCGCCAAAATCACGTCCTGCCCGAAAGGCCGCCCCCAAGGCCGCAGCCAGCAAGCCTGCGCCCAAGGCGTTCGAGCGCAAGCGCGGCGGCGATGCGCGCCAGATTGCCGACCTGATGCCCGCCATCGGGCGTACCGCATTCCGCCGCTTCGGCTTCGTGCAGAGCTCGGTCGTCACCCGCTGGCCCGAAATCGTCGGCACCGCGCATGCCCGCCACTGCATGCCCGAATCGATCCGTTTTGCGCCGGGCGAAAAGTCAGACGGCATCCTGCAACTGGTGGTGACGCCGGCCCATGCCCCGCTGATCCAGCACGTCGTGCCCGAGATCATGGAGCGGGTGAACCGCTTCTTCGGCTATCGTGCCGTGGCCAAGGTGAAACTGCGTCAAGGCGTGGTTCAGGCGCCGCGCCCGACAGGCCCTGCGCCGCTGGCGCCGCCCTCACTCAAGCCGGTACCGATGGACTTGGGTGACAGCCTGCGCGCCATCGGCGATCCGGAATTGCGCGCGGTGCTCGAATCGCTGGCCCGCTCTCTGGGTGAAGCCAGCGCCAGACAAGACACGGACAACAGGGACAATCGGAAGTGACCATCAAACTTCGTTCCGCTGCCAGGGCGCTGGCCCTTTCGCTTGCCGCTGCCCTTGGCATGTTCGCCACGAACCCGGCCCTGGCTGCCCCGCCGAAAAAGGCGCCGGCCGCCCCGGCCGGCCGCAACTGGAACCAGACCGTGGTGCGCACGCCACGTGACAGCTTCGTGCTGGGCAATCCCAATGCCCCGGTCAAGCTGGTGGAATACATCAGCTATACCTGCCCGCACTGCGCCCATTTCACCCAGGAAGCCGATGGCCAGCTGCGCCTGGGCTTCATCGCGCCCGGCAAAGGTTCGATCGAAGTGCGCAACTTCGTGCGCGACCCGATCGACCTGACGGTGGCCCTGCTCACCCATTGCGTGGCGCCGGCCCAGTTCTGGCAGACGCACCTCATGTTCCTGACGCGTCAGGAAGACTGGATCGGCCTGGAAATGACCGCCAGCCAGGCCCAACGCCAGCGCTGGATCACCGGCCCGCTGGCCAGCCGCACCCGCGCCATTGCCAGCGATTTCAAGTTCTATGACATGATGGCTTCGCGCGGGGTGAGCCGCATCGCCGCCGATCGTTGCCTGGCTGACGAAGCCCTGGCCAATCGCCTGGCCGCCGGCACCAAGGAAGCGGCCGACAAGGACTATGTCGAAGGCACGCCTGCCTTCATGATCAATGGTTTGCCGCTGGCCGGCACGGCCAGCTGGGCCGCGCTCAAGCCGCAGCTCGAAGCCCGCATGAACTGATCGGCCACCCACCGGTTTACTGCCCCATCACACGGGAACCCACGCGATGAAATTTGCCAATACCCGCCTTGCGCTGCTGGCTCTGCCGCTCACCCTGGGTCTTGCTGCCTGCAGCAAGAAGGACGATGCCGCAGGCCCTTCGACCGAAACCGCCGCCGCCCTGCCCACCGTGGCCGCGCCCGCCGGCAAGGCGTGGAGCGACGTGGTCAGCAAGACCACCGAAGGCGGCTATGTCATGGGCAACCCCGATGCGCCGATAAAGCTGATCGAATTCGGCTCGCTCACCTGCCCGCACTGCGCCGAGTTCGAGGAAAAGGGCTTTCCCAAGCTGCGCGACACCTATGTCAACAGCGGCCGGGTAAGCCTGGAATTCCGCAATTTCGTGCGCGATCCGTTCGACACCACGATGGCCATGCTGACCCACTGCGGCGCGCCGGAAAGCTTCTTTGCGCTGACACAGCAGGTCTATGCCAACCAGAAGGACATCTTTGAAAAACTGCAGCCCGCTGCCAAGGAAATCCAGGGCATGAACCTGCCGCCGGCCAAGATGTTCGGCGTGATGGCCGACAAGGGCGGCCTGATCGATTTCTTCGGCGCGCGCGGCATTTCGCGCGACCAGGCCAACGCGTGCCTTGCCAACAGCAAGACCGCCGAAGCGCTGGCCAGCGACACCCAGACCGCGGGTGACAAGTACACCATCACCGGCACGCCCACGTTCATCGTCAATGGCAAGAACGTGGACGTGGCCACCTGGGAACAGCTGGAACCGATCCTGCAGCGCGCCGGCGCGCGCTGATCCTGCGCCGGCGGGGGCTGGTCGTGCAGGGATTGGGGGGCCGGGGGCAATGCATTTCCAGCGGCTGAAACTGGCCGGCTTCAAAAGTTTCGTCGAGCCGGCCGAACTGCGCATCGAACCGGGGCTGACCGGCGTGGTCGGCCCCAACGGCTGCGGCAAGTCCAACCTGCTCGAAGCGCTGCGCTGGGTCATGGGCGAGGCTTCGGCCAAGGCCATGCGCGGCGCCGGGATGGACGACGTGATCTTTGCCGGCAGCGCCAGCCGCCCGGCCCGCGCCTTTGCCGAAGTGGCCCTGACAGCCCAAACCGAAGCGGACGACCAGTGGGGCGGCGAACTGGAAGTGGTGCGCCGGATCGAGCGCGGCGCCGGTTCGGCCTATCGCGTCAATGGCCGCGACGTGCGCGCCAAGGACGTGGGCCTGATCTTTGCCGATGCCGCCACCGGTGCGCATAGCCCGGCGCTGGTCAGCCAGGGGCGCATCGCTGCCGTGATCGCCGCCAAGCCGGCCGAGCGGCGGATGATGCTGGAAGAGGCGGCGGGCATCGCCGGCCTCCACGTGCGCCGCCGCGACGCCGAGCAGAAGCTACGGGCGACCGAGGCGAACCTCGCCCGGCTGGAAGACCTGATGGCCGGGCTGGACGGGCAGATCGCCACGCTGCGCCGCCAGGCCCGCTCGGCCGAACGCTACAAGGCCGTGACCGAGCGCATCCGCGTGGCCGAAGCGCGGCTGGTCTTTGCCCGCTGGCGCGATGCCGCCGCCGCCGCGCAAGCCGCGCGCGACGAAGCGGCCCGCGCCGAAGCGGCCGTGGCCGGCGCCCAGGCCGCCACCGTCACCGCCCAGGGCGCGCAGCACGGCGCTGCCACGGCGCTTGCCGCCGCGCGCGAGGAACTGTTCGACCGGCGCCAGGACGCTTCTGCCCATGGGCAGCGCATGGCCGCCCTTTCCGCCCAGTTGGAAGCGGCCGAGCAGCGTGTGGCCGACATCGACCGGCAGTTGCGCTCCATTGCCGAAGACCGCGCCCAAGCCGACCAGCTTACCGCGCAGGCGGCCCAGGCCCGGTCCCGCCTGGAAAGCGACCTGGCAGCCGCGCAAGCCACGCTTTTGGCCGACGAAGCGCGCCGGCCGCTGCTGGCCGCCGCGCTGGACGATGCCGAGCGCGCCGCGCGCGTTGCCGAATTGGCCCAGGCCCAGGCGCAAGCCGAACAGGCCGGGGTGGAAGCCGATTGGCGCGTGGCCCAGGCCGCGCTGGCTGCCGCGCAGGCGGCCCTTGCCAGGCTTGAAGCCGAAGCGCAGCGCCTTGCCACCCAGCAGGCAGCCCTGGCGGGCGAACCCGATCCCGCCCTGGCCTTGGCCGAGGCGGAACGGCGGCGCACGGAAGCGGCCGCCACTCTCGCCAGCCAGCGTGCCCGCCGCGAGGAATTGACCGCTACGCGCGAAAACCTGACCCAGGCACGCGATGCTGCTGCCAATGCCCTGGCCACGGCGCGGGCCGAACTGGCGGGTGTGGCGCGCGAGGCCGAGGCCCTGGCCCGCGACAAGGCCGCCCGCGCCAAGGCCGCAGCCGCACGTGGGCGTGGGCCGGCGGCGCTTTCGGGCTGCCGCGTGGCGCCAGGCTGGGAACGCGCGCTGGCCGCCGTGCTGGGCCGCGATGCCATGGCGCCACTGGGCCCGGCGCCGCAAGCGGGCGAAGGGCGCTTCTGGACCGGGGCCAGCGCGCCCGAGCCGCTGCCCGATGCGCTGTTGCACCATGTGCCGACCTATCCGCCCGAACTGGCTGCCCGGCTGGCGCTGGTGCGCGCGGTGGACGCCGACGAGGGCCAGCCGCTGGGTCCGGGCGAATGGCTGGTCACGCGGGGCGGGCACTTGCGCCGCTGGGATGGCTTCGTGGCGCGTGGCGAAGGAGCGGCAGAGGCCGCCGCGCTGGAGGCAGACAACCGCCTCGCCGAACTCGAAACGCGCCGCCCCGCGCTGGAAGCGGCGGTGCAGGACGCACAGGCCCGCCACGATGCCGCGCGCGACGGGCTGGCCCAGGTCCAGGCGGAATGGAGCGGGGTGGAGCGCGCCATTGGCCAGGCCGCCGAAGCCGAGCGCAGCGCCCTGCGCGCGCTGGACCAGGCCGAAGCTGCCCGCGCCCAGCGCGAGGCACGCGCGGCCGATCTCACCCGCCAGGAGACCACGCTGGCGCAGCAGATCCAGGCTGCGCAGGCCGAAGCGGAGGCCGCGCAGGCCCGCCACGCTGCCCTGCCCGATCCGGCCGCCGGGCGCGCCACGGTCGATGCCGCTCGCGCCACGCACCAAACCGCGCGCGCCAGCCTGCAACAGGCGATGGCCGCCCATGCCGCGTTGGAACAGGGTCTTGCCGTGGGACACGAGCGGCTGGGTGGCATGAGGGCCGACGTGCGCAACTGGCAGGCCCGCGCTGGCGATGCCGCCAAGCGGCTGGTGCAGATGGCGGGCCGGGCAGACGAGTTGGCCACCGAACGCGCGATCGCGGCGGCCAAGCCCACGGCCCTGATCGCCGAGATCGAACAGGGCGAAACGATCCGCGACCGCCTTGCCCGCGAACTCGCCGCGGCAGAGGCTGCGTTGGCCGAGGCCGAGAGCTTAGGCAAGGCGGCCGATGCGGCCCTGGCCCAGGCCAACGAAGCGCTCGCCCTTGCGCGTGAAGCACGTGCCACGGCCAGTGCCAAGGCCACCCATGAAGACCAGCGCCGCCAGGAAATGGCCGGCATTTCCGGCGAACGCTTTCAGTGCCCGCCCCCACTGCTGCCCGAACGCTTTGCCTTTGCCGGCGCCGAAGTGGGCGAAGCGAGTGCCGAAAGCGCCGCGCACGAGCGCCTCGTGGCCGAGCGCGAGCGTATTGGGCCGGTCAACCTGGTGGCCGCCGATGAACTGGCCCAGGCCGAAGCGCGCCAGGCCGAAAGCCTGGCCGAGCAGGCAGAACTGGCCGAAGCAGTCAATCGCCTGCGCGGCTCTATCGGCAATCTCAACCGCGAAGGCCGCGAACGCCTGCGCGCCGCGTTCGAAGCGGTGGATGGCCATTTCCGCCGCCTGTTCACCCGCCTGTTCGGCGGCGGGGAAGCCCATCTGGCACTGGTGGACAGCGATGACCCGTTGGAAGCAGGGTTGGAAATCATGGCCCAGCCGCCGGGCAAGCGGTTGCAATCGCTGACCCTGCTTTCGGGCGGCGAACAGGCATTGACGGCCGTTGCCCTGATCTTCGGCCTGTTCTTGACGAACCCGGCGCCGATCTGCGTGCTGGACGAAGTGGATGCCCCGCTCGACGATGCCAACATCGAACGCTTCTGCGACCTGCTCGATGCCATGGTGGCAGAAACCCAGACGCGCTACCTGATCGTGACGCACAACGCGGTGACCATGAGCCGGATGCACCGCCTGTTCGGCGTAACCATGGTGGAACGCGGCGTCTCACGCCTGGTCAGCGTGGACCTGGGCGGGGCGGAGGAATTGCTCGCCAGCGCGGTTTGAGGCGCGCAGGATCAAGAACGCGGGCGCGCGCCGTCATGGTCGCGCGCGCGGGCGCGTGGCATCAGGGCAGGATGGATGCCGCACGCCGTTTTCGCCCCGCATTTGCGATCGCCGCCCTCGCTGTGATCTGGGCAGCCCCCGCTCCGGCGTTCAATCCCCCGCCCTTCGCGCACTGGATCGACGGCACCACGGCAAGCGAGCCGCAAACCCAGGTCCAGGCGATCGACGCCGATACCTTCGTCATCCGCCAATCGGTGAAGACCAATTTCGAAGCGCCGTTCCTTTATCTGCTGTTCGGCCACAAGGGCGCCCTGCTGATCGATACCGGTGCCGGCGGGCTTGCCGTGCGGCCGACGGTGGAAAAGGTCATCGCGCAATGGCGCCAGGCCCATGGCGGCCGCCCACTGCACCTGACCGTGGCCCATTCGCACAGCCATGGCGACCACCACGCCGGTGACAGCGAATTCGCCGGCCGGCCCGATACCACCGTGGTCGGCCTCGCCCCGACCGACGTGGCCAGCGCGTTCCACGTCGCCGATTGGCCCAACGGCATCGGCACGCTGGACCTGGGCGGCCGCGTGCTGCGCGCCATTCCCACGCCCGGGCACCAATCGGCGCATGTCATGATCTATGACCCGCGCACCCGCCTGCTGTTTTCCGGGGACATGCTCTATCCTGGCCGGCTCTATGTGCCGGAAAACCACTTCGCCGAATTCCGCGCCAGTGCCCACCGCCTGGCCACCTTCGCGCAAACGCATCCGATCCGCGCCCTGCTGGGCGCCCATATCGAGATGACCACCACGCCGGGCCTGGATTATCCGAACGAAGCACCCACGCATCCGGCCGAACACGGCCTGGCCCTATCCCCGGCCGCGATTGCCGAACTCATGAAGGTGGTGGACGGCATGGGCGACACGCCGGTCAAGGTCGTGCAGGCCGATTTCATCGTTTTCCCGGTGGAGCCGCGGCCGAATTGAACGGGGTTTGGGGGTATCATGCCCTCCCCCCGCCCCTCCCGCAGGCGGAAGGGGGACCAAGAAACAAGACCTTGCCGCTTGTGGGAAAGGCTGGGGAGGGTGTGTTGGGTTGCAATGCACCTCTTGACAATTTTTGTAGTTACATTAATTCTTGCAACCAAGATGGTGGCATCTGTGTTCGACGTAGGAGGTTTCGCCGTGACATCACGCAGTGATGGAGATCACGTTCGATCCCGACAAGCGGCAGAAGACAATGGAAGAGCGCGGATTGGATTTCGCTGACGCTGCCAAGGTTTTTGCCGGCAACCATTTCGATATGGCTGACGAACGCTTTGACTATGGGGAGGCCCGCTTCCTCACGTTCGGCTGGCTCGATGGCCGCGCGGTATCGCTGGTGTGGACTCCGCGTGGCAACGGCCGCCGGATCATTTCGATGAGGCATGTTCATGCAAAGGAACTCGAAGCCCGCAAAAGCGCCATGGATTGACCCGGACGACGCGCCCGAATGGACCGAAGAGATGTTCCGCACGGCGGCGGTCTATCAGGGCGACAAGTTGGTGCGCCCCTCCACAGGCACGCTCAAGACTCCGGGCCGCCCCGTTTCCCAAGACCCCAAGAAGCAGGTAACTTTGCGCCTTGATCCCGACGTGCTCGATGCATTTCGTGCCAGTGGCAAAGGATGGCAATCACGCATCAACGCCGAACTGCGAAAGGTGCTCGGGATTTAGGCGGGGATCGGCACAGGCGGCAGATCCAAGCTGCCACATCCTAATGCCTCACGGGAGACCTACATGGCACACAAAATATTTCTCAGTCACAACCACAATGACAAGCCTGTTGTGGAGCCCGTAGCTATAAAACTCGCTCAAATTTTTGGGCATGATCAAGTTTTTTATGATAGCTGGTCTATCCAACCGGGCGACGGCATTATTGATCGGATGAATACAGGCCTAGAGGCACCTGAGCTTGTATTATTTTTCGTTTCGAAAAATAGTCTTTCTAGCGGCATGGTGAAGCTGGAATGGCAAAACGCCTTGTACGCCGCTTCAAAAGGTAAAACTAGAATTGTACCCGTCAGAATAGATGGTTGCGAGATGCCACCTGTTCTTCGGCAGACCCTATTTATAGATATGTTTGAAAATGGCCTTGAATCGACTATTTTATATATCATCAACATTACTCAGGGCCAGGCTTCATTTACCCCACAGCATGCAGGGTTTTCCAATCTCACGTTTTCTTCTAGCGCTGACCAAAATGGATCTATAGAAATTGCAATTCGCGCCTCTCATTTAATGGAATCAAGGCACAATTTTTTGTTTTTAACGAAAAATTCTCTTGATGAAATTCGTATTAGCACGAGAAATGCCTTTCTCGATCACATCATTTTAAAACAAAATTTTAAAGGAATTCCATATCCCGAAAATGTTAATGCGATAATTGTAAAGCCATTTGGCGAGACTTTGACACCTGATCATTCAATTTACTTTGAAGTCGAAAAATTATCCAATATTCCAATTCAAATTTTAGCGGTATTTCATGAGAAGGGCGAAGGGAAATGGGTTTCCATTCCTCCATCACCATAAAAGTATTGATTAGAAAATTTTAGAAAACAAGGAATTACAGGCAGCGGGTTTCATTTTCCACTCCGGTAGGAATGATCCCTACCCCGCACTCCCCACCACCAGACACGCCAGCGCCATCAGAAAGCCTGCCGTCCGGTTCGAGCGGAACCGCGCCAGGGCGTTGTCGCCATCGTCAACCTCCAGGCTCAAGGCCTGCCAGCCAAGGTGCAGCGCCACCGGCAAGAGGGCGAGCAGGGCCAGCGGATCGGGCCTGACCAGCCAGAACGCCTGCGCCCAGAGTACCACGGCGGCGGTGTAAAACGCGGTGACGCCGGGCTTCACCTTGTTGCCGAGCGCCCGCGCGCTGGAGCGGATGCCGACCATCGCGTCGTCCTCGCGGTCTTGCAGCGCGTAGATCGTGTCATAGCCGATGCACCAGCACATCGCGCCGGCATAGAGCGCGGCCAGGGCGCCCAGGCCGGTGTCGCTCACCGCCACCCAGCCGGTGGGCGCCCCCCAGGTGAAGACCAGGCCGAGCCAGGCCTGCGGCCACCAGGTGATGCGCTTCATAAACGGATAGGCGGCGACCAGCGCCAGGCTGCCCAGCGCCACGATCTGCGCCTGCCAGCGCAATTGCAGCAACACGACAAGGCCGACGGCGGCCAGCAGGCCGAGCCAGGCCCAGGCCGCTTTCTTGCGCACGCGGCCGCTGGCCACCGGGCGTTGCGCGGTGCGCGCCACTTGCGCGTCGAGATCAGCGTCGACGATGTCGTTGTAGACGCAGCCTGCCCCGCGCATGGCGATCGAACCCAGCAGCATCCACGCCACCAGGTGCCATTGCCGCGCGCCGCCGGCCAGGAACACGCCCCAGGCACAAGGCCAGAACAGCAGCCACCAGCCGATCGGCCGGTCCAGCCGGGCCAGCAACGCATAATCGCGCAAGGGTTGCGGCAGGCGCGCGACAAGGCCGCGATGCTCGCTGTCGGGGACGATCTGGTCGGTTGCGGTGGTCATGCCCGCCGGTTCCTGCGCCGCTTTGAGCTTGGCTGCAAGGGGATGGGCCCGCAAGGGGACAGATTGCCCGAAGCCGCCCGCCTGCCTATGAACCGGCCGATGACCGATCACCTGCCCGCCACCCCCGCCTGGCCACCCCGTTCCGCCCCCCGCCTGTTCGTGCCGCAACGGCTGGAGGAAGGCGCCAGCGTCCTGCTGGAAGGCGGGCAGGCACACTATCTGGGCAAAGTGATGCGCGCGGGCGCCGGCGATGCCGTGGTGCTGTGCGACAACCAGACCGGCGAATGGCTGGCCCGCGTGGCGCACGCCGGCAAGCGCGACATGGCTCTGACCGTGGAGCGGCAACTGCGCGGCCTTGAGGCTGTGCCCGACTTGTGGCTGTGCCCGGCGCTCTTGAAGAAACAGGCGTTCGACTGGGTGCTGGAAAAGGCCACCGAACTGGGTGCGGCGCAGATCCGCCCCGTGATCACCCGCCGCTGCGTGGCCGACAAGCTCAATGCCGAACGCGCCACCACGATCGTGACCGAGGCGGCCGAGCAATGCGCACGCACCGCCCTGCCCGCGCTGGCCGATCCGGTGAAGCTGGAGGCGCTGCTGCGCGATTGGCCCGAAGACCGCGCGCTGTTCTTTGCCGATGAGCAGGGCGGAGACCCGGCTGCAGAGGTCTTTGCCGCGCACAATGGCCCGGCGGCGCTGCTGATCGGGCCGGAGGGCGGTTTTGACGAAGCCGAGCGCGCGCTCGTCCGCGCGCATCCCGCCGCCCGCGCCATCACGCTGGGACCGCGCATCCTGCGGGGCGAAACCGCCGCGCTCGCCGGTCTGGCATTGTGGATGGGAGTTGCCGGGGATTGGGGGCGGTAGTCCCCTTTGTCGTCACCCCGGGCTCAGCCCCGGGGTGACGACACGGACAGGCTCAAAGGCGCTCGGCGTGCCAGCGCAAGTGGTCTTCCATGAAGGTGGAAATGAAGTTGTAGCTGTGGTCATAGCCCGGCTGCAGGCGCAGCGTGAGGTCAACTCCCGCCGCCTCGCACGCGCTGGCGAAGAGTTCGGGGCGCAGCTGTTCGGCCAGGAAGCCATCGGCGTCGCCCTGGTCGATCAGGATCGCGCCGGCCGGACGCTTGCCGTCTTCCACCAGCGCGGTGGCATCGTGCGCACGCCACGCGGCGCGGTCTTCGCCCAGGTATCCACCCAGCGCCTTGTGCCCCCAGGGCACCTGGCCCGGCGCCACGATCGGCGCAAAGGCGGAAAGCGACTTGAACGTTTCGGGATAGGTCAGCCCCAGGGTGAGCGCGCCATGGCCACCCATCGAATGGCCCGTGACCCCCATGCGATCGAGGTCCACCGGGAAATGCGCTCCCAGCAAGGCGGGCAGTTCCTGCGACACATAGTCCCACATGCGATAGTGCGCCGCATAGGGTTCTTGCGTGGCGTTGACATAGAAGCCAGCGCCCAGGCCGAAATCATAGGCGCCGGCCGGATCGTCGGGCACGTTTTCGCCGCGGGGCGAGGTATCGGG
The DNA here is from genome assembly GCF_050920675.1 of Novosphingobium rhizosphaerae. Lineage (NCBI taxonomy): Bacteria > Pseudomonadati > Pseudomonadota > Alphaproteobacteria > Sphingomonadales > Sphingomonadaceae > Novosphingobium > Novosphingobium rhizosphaerae. The sequence goes on along the minus strand of NZ_CP137861.1, from coordinate 1,962,716 downwards.
CGCCACGAAGACCAGGCCCAGTTCGGCGCAAAGCCGGCGATACTCGCCCTTGTCCGTCACATTGGCGTGGGTGCAGGTGAGCCCGGAAAGATAGAGCAGCACGGGCAGCTTGGCCCCCTGCTGCGCCTGGGGCGGCACGAAGACCGAAAAGGTCATCGGCGTGGCCGTGGCAGTAGAGGCATGCTTGTACACCCCCAGCACGCCGCCGTGGGCCCGGCTGGTCGAAACGGTTTCCAACGTCATTGCACCTGTCCATAGTTGTGCAGCGCGCAGATCTTGTGGCCATCAGGATCGCGCAAGTAAGCCAGATAATAGGGGCTGCCCTGGCGTGGCCCCGGCGGATCTTCGCACGGCGTGCCGCCATGCTCCAGGCCGGCCGCATGCCAGGCATCGGCCTGTTCGGGCGTCATGGCAAAGCCCACGGTAAAGCCGTTGGCGCACGTGGCGGGTTCGCCGTTGATCGGCAACGTCAGGATGAAGATGCCGCCGTTGTGCACATAGATCAGCCGCCCCTTCTTGTGATCGACGATGCCCTCGGGCCCGCCGAACGTGGCAAAAGTGGCATCGTAGAATGTCTTGGCACGATCGATATCGTTCGTGCCGATCATCAGGTGGCTGAACATTGGCTTTCGTCTCCCCGGTTGCGGCATGCCGCTGCCGCGCGTTGCGGGGTGTGCCCGGCAGCGGCCCTGCCGGTCAAGTGCCCGCGTGGACCGATCGTGGCGGGGGCGTGCTTATTGCTGCGCGGCAGAGTCCGCCGGGGGCGCGGCCTGGCCCTGGCTGACGGCGGCGCGCAGTTCCTTGAGCCCATAGGGCTTGTTGATCACCGGCACGCCGGGCCAGCGCTCAACGCCGATCCCCTCGCCATAACCGGTGGCGAAGGCAAAGGGCACGCCCAGCTCGATCAGCTTGTCGGCGACGGCCGCACTGGTATCCACGCCCAGGTTGAAATCGAGCAAGGCAAAGTGGAACGGACCCTGGTCCAGCATGCGCAACGCGTCACGCACCGTGGGCGCGGTGCTCACCGCCGCAGCGCCCAGTTCGCGCAGCGCATCCTCGCCATCGAGCGCAATGATCATGCTGTCTTCCACCAGCAGGACGTTGCACCCGTCGAGCGGGGTGGTCGCGCCGCCCAGGCTGATCGGCATGGGCCCGCTGTGGCGCGCCGCCGTCACCCCTGCCACGCACGGTTCGGGCAGCGTGAAGCGGGCGTGTACCCCGGCCGGCAGATAGGAAATCTGCGCCGTGCCGCCCAGGTCATAGGGGATCGATCGCTCGATGATGGTGCTGCCAAAGCCGCGCCGGGTGGGCGTCGCGACGGGGGGGCCGTCGCGCTCCTGCCAGTCCAGCACCAGCCCGCCATGCACGTCGCGCTCCCACGAGAGATGCACGGTGCCCTGCCCGGCAAGCGCGCCGTATTTCACGGCGTTGGTCATCAATTCATGGATCACCAGGGCAATGGTGACATAGGCCGTGGGATAGAGCAGCACGTTCTCGCCCTGCGCCACGACGCGTTCGGACTGTGCGCGCAGATAGGCGCCGGCTTCTATTTCCACCAGATCGGCCAGCCGCGCCGGGCCCCAGCGATCGGCGGTGATCTGGTCGTGCGCGCGGGCGAGCGAGCGGATGCGATCATCCAGCGTGGTGATGAAGCCGGCCACGTCGGCGGCACCATCGCGGGTCTGGGCGATAAGCCCGCGGATCAGCGACAGGATGTTGCGCACCCGGTGGTTGAGTTCGGCGATCAGCAGTTCCTGCCGTTCCGAGGCGCGCGCGCGCTCCGCCCCGGCGGTTTCGGCCAGGCGCACCAGAACTTCCAGCATGCCCACGCGCAGCGCCTCGGCCACGCGGCGCTCGGCCGGGGTGAAGGGTTGGCTGGTGCCCTTGACCAGTTCCGCCCACGCCTCGAAACTCTTGCGCGGGGTAAGGCGCGGGCCATTGGGGCCGTAGACGATTTCCTTTTCCGGCTTGCCGCCCCAGCGCACTTCGCGCAGGCGTTCGGCGCGGAACAACACGATGTAGTCGCGCGGCTCTCGAGACAGCGGAATGGCCAGCATGCCGGCGGCCACATCGCCATGCGCGGCGGCCGAAGGCAATTGCGCGGCGATGGTTTCGGTGGCGAAGACCTGGCCCGACGACACGCGGTTGAGCAGCCGCACCACGTCTTCGAACTGCGCAGGATTGGGCGTCAGCCCCACCAGCGAGGTTTGACCGCGCACGTGGACACCGATGCCATCGGCGGGAATGGCATCACCGATCACGTCGGCCAGCCATTGCGGATTGTCGAGCAGGTCGTTGTCCTGCGCCACGGTGGCCAGCAGGCGGTCGGTCACGGCGCGGCCGCGCGCTTCGTATTCGCGGGCCTGAGCATTCTCGCGCGCGTCGAGCATCAGCGAGAACATCTGGCCGAACAGTTCGGCCGCGCTGCGCGCCGCCATGCTGGGCAGGCGCGGGGCATAGTGGTGGCACGCGAACAGGCCCCACAGCTTGCCCCCCACCACGATCGAGATGGACAGCGAGGCGCACACGCCCATGTTGCGCAGATACTCGACGTGGATCGGCGAGACCGCGCGCAGCAGCGACAGCGACTGGTCCAGCAGCTTGCCGTCGGGATCGCGCTGCGGCATCAGCGGCACCGGGGTTGAACCCACATCGGCAATCACCCGAAAGGTGTTGCGCAGATAGAGCTTGCGGGCCTGGGACGGAATGTCGCTGGCCGGATAGTGCAGGCCCAGAAAACTGTCGACGCCGTGGCGCACGGACTCGGCCACCACTTCACCCGATTCCTGCGCATCGAAGCGATAGACCATCACCCGGTCGAAACCGGTGATCGCGCGCACCTGGCGCGCGCCTTCGCGCAGGAACCCAGGCAGGCCATCCACCTGCTGCAACCGCGCGATCATGCTGCGCACGACCGATGTCGCTTCAAGCGGTTCGGCTGCTGCCGGCTCCGCCTCGATCACGATCTCTCGACCGGAAAAATGCACGGCCACATCGAACGGCGGCCGATCGGCCAGCAATGGCACGCCAAAGATCCGCTCCACCGCGTCGGGCCCGCGCAGCGTGGTCAGGCGGTTGCGAATGGTGTGGATCGCCTCGCGATCGATCAGGTCGGAAAGCGGCTGGCCCAGCGCGGTTTCGGGCGATGTGCCGGTGAATTCGGCGAGGTTTTCCGAAACCCGTGCCACCATCCAATCGGGCGTGACCGCGACCAGAAAGCCGAAGGGCTGGATAATGCCCAAGACATGGATCGGCTCACGATCACAATTGCTGAGATCTACAGCAAAGGCTCCCGCCCCATTGCCGGGAGCCTGGCCGTCCGATTCAGAGTGTTTGGTCATCCGTGCTGCGCATAACGCACGGATGCAAAAAAGGTGCCGGAAAAATCCGGCACCCGTGCGGTTTTTCAGGCCGGCACGCCGGGTACCGGTTGGGCCGCGATGGCCGGCGCTTCGAAACTGGCCATGGGCCAGGCGCAATAATCGGCAGCGTAATAGGCGCTGGGGCGGTGGTTGCCGCTTTCGCCAAGGCCGCCGAACGGCATGTTGGCCGCAGCCCCGGTGGTCGGGCGGTTCCAGTTGACGACCCGGCGCGCACGAACAGGCGGAATTCATCCCACAGCGCTGGATCGGCGGAGATCAGGCCGGCCGAAAGACCAAATGCGGTGTCGTTGGCGCTGGCCAGTGCCGCGGCAAAATCGGGCACCCGGCGCACGCTCAGCACGGGCGCGAACACTTCGCGATCGGGCACGGCCAGACCGGTCACATCCAGGATCACGGGGGCAAAGAACGCCTCGCGCCGCCCGTCCTGCGCCGCTTCGGCCAGAATGGTGCGGGCGCCGCCTGCCACCAGGTCGCGCACCGCAGCGCGTGCGCCACGCGCCTGCGCGTCGCCCACCAGCGGGCCCATGAACGCCTCGCCCGGCTCGTCCCACGCGGCGATCGGCAGGCGCTGCGCCAGGTCTGCCAGCGCGTCGACCACGCTGTCACCCCAGGCGCCTTCGGGCAGGATCAGCCGTCGCGCGCACGAACAGCGTTGCCCGCTGGTGACAAACGCCGAATGCACAATCAGGCTGGCCACCGCGGCCGGATCGCCGTCCCAAGCCACCAGCGGATTGTTGCCGCCCAGTTCCAGCGCCAGCACCACATCGGGCCGGTCGGCAAACTGGCGGCGGAAAATCTGGCCGGCCGTGGCCGAGCCGGTGAACAGCAAGCCATCGATACGGCCCTTGAGCAGCGCTTCGCCCGTCTCGCGCCCGCCCTGCACGATGTTGAGCACGCCATCGGGCAGCCCCGCCTCGCGCCACAGGCCGACCATGGCAGCACCGGTCGCCGGCGTCAGCTCCGATGGCTTGAACACCACGGTGTTGCCGGCCAGGAGCGCCGGCACGATGTGCCCGTTGGGCAGGTGACCGGGGAAGTTATAAGGGCCCAGCACCGCCATCACGCCATGGGGGCGATGGCGCAGCGTGGCGCTGCCGAACGGCGTTTCAGCCTGCCGCGTGCCCGTGCGCTCGGCCTGGGCGGCGATGGATACGGCAACCTTGCCCGCCATGCCGGCCTGCTCGGTGCGGGTTTCCCACAGCAGCTTGCCGGTTTCCGCGCTGATCAGTTCGGCAAGCGCGGGACTGGCCTTGACCAGGGTGGCATAGCGCTGGGCAATCGCCACCCGCTCTTCCAGCGGGGTGCGGGCCCAGGACGGGAACGCAGCGCGGGCCTTGTCCAGCGCGGCAGTGCAGGCGGCCGCATCGGCCACATCGCCTTCCCACACCACGCGGCCATGGGCCGGATCGAACGACTGGAGCCTTTGGGTCACGGCAATCAACTCACGATCAGGGCATCGCCCGGGCGAATGCCCAAGGCGGCCAGGGTTGTTTCGGGAACGACCAGCGCGTCTTCGCCGATGCGCGCCGGCGTCAGCGTGGCCCGGAACGAGGCCAGGCCCGGCGTTGCCACCAGGTGGAGCCGATCATCGGGCCCGCTTTCCACCACGCCGGCGGCGGCGGGCAGGCTGCGCGCATTGCGAATGGTGCGCAGCTGGTCGCGCGGAGCAGTCACGGTGGGGCCACCGTCAAAGATGTCGATCAGCCCCGAACGGGTAAAGCCTTCGTCTTCCAGCATCGCCAGCGCGCGTTCCCCATGGCGATGGACCTTGCCGATCGCCTCGCGCGCGGCCGGATCCACCAGTTCCAGATAGATGGGGTGGCGCGGCGCCAGGTCCAGGATGAACTGCCCGTCGGTGGCGGTGATCATCCGGTCGGCATCCTCGAACGGCAGGCGAAAGAACTTGGCGGCGATGCCATGCCAGAACGGGCTTTCGTCACGCTCGTCGAACCAGCCGCGCAGTTCGGCCATGATCGTGGCGGCAAACAGATCGCGGTTGGCGCCGATCAGGGCATAGCGCGCGCGGGCCAGCAGCGACCCCGCCCCGCCCTGCCGCTTGCGCGGGCGCAGGAACAGCGATCCCACTTCCGAAGCGCCGGTGCATTCGTTGACCAGCACCAGCGCCTGGTGATCGAACCGCGTGCCCGTGGCCGACGAATACTGCGCCAAGGTCATGACGCGGAACGAGAAGTGTGGCCGGTGCAGCCCGACCCCGCCCTTGATCCCGGCCACGCCCTCGATCATGCCGGTGTCGAGGTCTTCCAGCATCAGCGTATACCACGCCTCGGCCGGGGCGACTTCACGGGCAAAGCTCTGCGCCGAAAGCGCCAGCCGCTCGGCCAGCAAGCCACGGTCTTCGGGCAGGCTGGTGAAGCCCTTGCCCGAAAGGAACGCCAGATCGAGCAGGGCATCGATGTCGGCCGGCCCGGCCGGCCGCACCACCAGCATCAGGCCGCCACCGCGCTGGCGGCGTGACCCAAGCCCCAGCCGCGCCCGCGCGCATCGGCCAGCGTCGCGTCGAGGCGGCCCAGCGCCTCGTCCACTTCAGCCGCCGTGATCAGCAGCGAAGGCAGCATGCGGATGCAGTTCTCGCCGCCGCCCGCCACCAGCAGGCCATGCTCGCGCGCCAGGGCCATCACCTCGCGGTTGTTGGCATGCAGCTTGAGCCCCATGAGCAGGCCCTTGCCACGCGTCTCCACGATCTGATCGGGATAGCGCCCGGCAAGCTGGGCAAAGCCGGTGTAGAAACGGTCGGACATGGCGGCAACATGCGCCAGCGCGGCGTCTTGCGCAATCACGTCGAACACGGCGAGGCCCACGGCCATCGCCAGCGGATTGCCGCCGAAAGTGGTGCCGTGCACGCCCGTGACCATACCGCTGGCCGCTTCGGCCGTGGCCAGGCACGCGCCGATGGGGAAGCCGCCGCCCAGCGCCTTGGCAATGGCCATGATATCGGGCTCTGCGCCGGGGAACCACTGGTGGGCAAACAGCTTGCCGGTGCGGCCCATCCCGCTTTGCACTTCATCGTGGATCAACAGCACGCCGTGTTCGCGCGTGAGGCGGCGCAGTTCGAGCAGGAACTCGCCCGACAGCGCCCGCGCGCCGCCTTCGCCCTGCACCGGCTCCACGATCACCGCCGCCGTGGTGGGGCTGGCAATCGCCTGGGCCAGGGCGGGCATGTCGTCGATCGACAACTGCACATAGCCGGGCAGGCGCGGCCCGAACCCTTCGAGGTAGGTGGGATTGCCCGAGGCGTTGATCGCCGCATAGGTGCGGCCGTGGAACGAGCCGGCAAAGCCGATCACGTCGATGCGTTCGGCGTTACCCTTGGCATAGTGATATCGGCGCGCGGTCTTGAGCGCGGCTTCCACTGCCTCGGTGCCCGAATTGGCGAAATAGGCCAGGTCGGCAAAGGTGGCACCGGTCAGCTTGTCGGCCAGTTCCTCCTGGCCGGGAATGCGGAAGATGTTGGACACGTGCCACAGCTTGTGCGCCTGCGCGGTGAGCGCCTCGACCAGCGCGGGATGCGCGTGACCCAAGCTGCACGTGGCAATGCCGGCCACGCAATCGAGGAAGCGACGGCCATCGCGCGCTTCCAGCCACACGCCTTCCCCACGTTCCACTTCGATCTGGGCACGGGCATAAAGCGGCATCAGAGCTTCAGACATGACGATTTCTCCCCGCAAACGAGATCGCGGATTTTGTGTTTCTGTTGGGTTTGACCCGCCCCCCGCGCGATTGCGGGCGGGGGGCGAAACGGGATCAGGCCGCGGCGGTCATCTTGAAGATGCCCGTGGCATTGCCGCTGTCGAACGTAAGGTCGAGCTTGCCCGTGGCGGCATCGACCCGCCGCGTGATGAATTCGAAGAACGATCCCGGCACGGTCTGCGCGGTCAGCGTGCCATCGTCGGCGCGGAACGAGCGCTTCACTTGCGCGGCGCGCAGTGCCGTCTGGCGCACCCGGCCCGAGGCCGAAACTTCCACTTTGTCCTTGATGCTCCGCCCGGCCTCGCGCTCGCCCTGGGCCGTTTCCTCAACGTCGCTCACCCGGTCGGTCACATGGTTGAAGGCATTGCCTTCGGTGGAAATCCAGGCGGCTTCGGCGCTTTCGGCGCGCAGGATTTCATAGTCGCGCTCGAACGGCACGGGATGCTGGCGATCGAACAGCCGCATCACCACCTTGAGCGCGGCGGCCGCGTCTTCCTGCGGCACGCTGCCGCCTGCGGCAAAGCGGGCCAGGACTTGCGCCGTCGCAGCATCGAGCCGATCGAGCGCGGAGCCGAACACCCGCACCGCCGCCTTGGAAAAGGCGGGCGAGAACTGGTCCACATGCAGTTCGCTCACAAAGAACTGCGGCATCGTTTCGGCAAAGCGCGCGTGGCACCACACATGCCCGGTCATCTTGAGCCGCGGCAGGGGATAGACGCCCACTTCGACATAGCCCAGGGGTTCGAGCACGCGGCGGAACGCCTCCACCCCGTTGGGCATGGCGCAGCGCGCGCCTTGCGGCAGGGCCACCGTACGCAGCGCGCCATGGTCGAGCACGATGCGGCGGCCCTGCGCCGCGCATTGCGCCACATACTCGGCGCCTTCGGGCACGCGGTCGAGCAGATCGGCAAAGAGCACGAGGTTGAGTGCCTCGGCAAAGCGCAGGGCATCGATTCCATTGACCGGAGCATGGCTGCCCACCGGCACCATCGGCGCGGCCAGCGCACGAATCCGCGCGGCCTCGGCATGGCCCAGGACATTTTCGACAAGGTCCGAGCCGCTGCTTTGTTCGATGGTTGCCAAGTTCGGCATAATGCGCCCTTTCGATCTAATATCGTCTAGACATGCTATTTATGTTAGGAAAGCCGTGCTTCAAAACGGGGAAGCATCATCTGTTGATCGGGTTTTGGAATGAGCGAATCGCGTCGTGAACTCCCTTCGATGACCGCGCTGGCCTGCTTCGTGACTGCAGCACGCGAAGGTGGCTTTTCCCGCGCCGGTGAGCAGCTCGGTCTGACGCAAAGCGCGGTCAGCCGCCAGATCGCCCTGCTGGAAGAAGCGTTGCAAACCCCGCTGTTCCAGCGTCATGGCCGCCGCGTCACGCTCAACGAAGCCGGCCGCGCCTATGCCGAGGATATCGAGCCGGCGCTGCGCCGCATCCGCATGGCCACGGCCAAGGCAATGGACCGTGGCAGCCGGCGCGACCTTGCCATCGCCACGCTGCCCAGCTTTGGCATGCGCTGGCTGGCGCCGCGCCTGCCGGGGTTGACCGCGCGCCACCCGGAATTGACCGTGAACTTTGCGGCACGCTCGTTTCCGTTCGACTTGCGCGAAGAGCGCTTCGATGCCGCGATCCACTTCGGCGCCGCCGATTGGGCCGATGCCGAAATGGTGCCGCTGTTTGCCGAACAGGCCGTGGTCGCCTGCTCGCCCACCTGGCTGGCGGCCGAAGGCGTGACACAACCCCAGGACCTGCTGGACAAGCCGCTGCTATTCCAGATTTCGCGGCGGAGCGCCTGGAACCGCTGGTTTGCCATGGCCGGCATCGAAGGCCTGCCGCCGCTCAAGGGCGCGACCTTCGAACACTTCCTGATGCTGGCCCAGGCCGCCGCGGCCGGATCGGGCGCCGCCCTGCTCCCGCGCTTCCTGATCGAACCCGAACTCCAATCCGGCTCGCTGGTAACCCCCTTTGCCACCGCGCTGGTGGACGAAGGCCAATACTACCTCGTGCTCCGCCCCGACTGGCGCGACCACCCAGGGCTGGTGAAATTCCACGACTGGCTGGTAGACGCGGCCAAGGAACAGGGCGAAACGTAGCGATCCTCCCCATGAAATGGGGAGGTGGCAGGCCGCAGGCCTGACGGGGGGCCGAAACCTAGAACGTGTTGTCGCGCGGGAAGCCCACCGGCGGCAGCCGTCCGGCCGCGCCGCGCGCGACTTTCCAGGGCAGCAGGTCCTTTTCCACGCGGGTGCGGCCGGTTTCGCCGCCCATGGTCCAGGTCAGCCCGTCGTCCAGCTTGAGCGTGATCGCGTCCGACAAGCCGCCGTCGCGATAGCGTTGCAGCGTCACCCCCTGCCCCTTGGCCAGGATCGGCACTTCCGAGAGGGCAAAGATCACCAGCTTGCGATTGTCGCCCACCACGGCCACGTGATCATGCTCGGGCGCGATTTCGCGCACGATCTTGAGGGTGACGCCCGGCTTGGTCGAAACCACGCCGCGACCCTTGCGGGTCTCTGCCAGCAGTTCGTCCATCTCGGCGGCAAAGCCGCGCCCGGTGTTGGCCGCCAGCAGCAGCTGCCCCTTGGGGCGATAGACCACCAGCGCCATGATGTGGGCGTCGGGATCGATGTCCACCATGGTGCGGATCGGCTCGCCAAAGCCGCGCGCGCCAGGCAGCTTGTCGGCGCCGAGCGTATAGAACCGCCCATTGTCGAGCGCGACGAGCAGCTTGTCGGTGGTCTGCGCGTGCAGCACCCAGGCCGGGCCATCGCCTTCCTTGAACTTGAACTCGGTGTCGAGGGCCAAGTGCCCCTTGGCCGCGCGAATCCAGCCGCGCGCGGACAGCACCACGGTGACCGGTTCCTTCTCGATCATCGCGTCCATCGAGAATTCGCGCGCGGGGGCGGCTTCGGCTATCGTGGTACGGCGGCGGCCCAGCGCGGTGTGCGGGCCATAATCCTTGCGCAGCGCATTCAATTCGCGCTTGAGCCGCGTGCGCTGGCGCGCCGGGCTTTCGAGCAGCGCATTGAGATCGTCCTGCTCGGACAGCAGCGCGTCGCGCTCCTTGCGCAGTTCCATTTCCTCGAGCTTGCGCAACGAACGCAGCCGCATATTGAGAATGGCTTCGGCCTGGCGGTCGGTCAGGCCGAATTCGTCCATCATCACCGGCTTGGGCTCGTCCTCGGTGCGGATGATCTCGATGATCCGGTCGAGGTTGAGATAGGCAATGATATAGCCTTCGAGCAGTTCGAGGCGGGCGGCGATCTTGTCCAGCCGGTGCTGCGTGCGGCGCAGCATGATGTCGATCTGGCTGATCACCCATTCCTGCAACAGCAGCTTCAAGCCCAGCACGCCCGGCGTGCGATGCGCATCGAGCACATTGAGGTTGAGGCCGAAGCGCGTTTCCAGGTCGGTCAGCCGATAGAGCGATTCCTTGAGCAGCTCGGGATCGACATTGCGGCTCTTGGGCACCACCACGATACGGATGTGCTCGTCGCTTTCGTCGCGCACGTCTTCCAGGATCGGCAGCTTCTTGTCGGCGATCAGGGCCGCGATCTGTTCGATCAGCTTGCCCTTTTGCACCATGTAGGGAATTTCGGAGATGACGAGCTGCCATTGGCCGCTGCCCAGCCGCTCGATCCCGGTGTCCTCCCAGGCGCCATCCTCGCCCCGCCCGTTGGAAAAGCGCCCGCGCACGCGGATCGAACCGCGCCCGGTTTCATAGGCGGCGGAAATGACCGCGGGGCTGTCCACCACCACACCGCCGGTGGGGAAATCGGGGCCGTGGAACACTTCCATCAACTGGGCATGTTCGACGCCGGGATTGTCGATCAGCATCAGCGTGGCATCGACGATCTCGGCCACGTTGTGGCTGGGAATGTTGGTGGCCATGCCCACGGCAATGCCACTGGCGCCATTGGCCAGCAGGTTGGGGAACAGGCCCGGGAAGATTTCCGGCTCCTGCTCCTCGCCATTGTAGGTGGGCACGAAATCGACCGTGCCTTCGTCCAGCCCGGCCATCAGGCGGATCGCGGTGGGCGTCAGCCGCGCTTCGGTATAGCGATAGGCGGCCGCGTTATCGCCATCGATATTGCCGAAATTGCCCTGGCCATCGACCAAGGGATAGCGCAGCGCGAAATCCTGCGCCAGGCGCACCATCGCGTCATAGACGCTGGCATCGCCATGCGGGTGATACTTGCCGATGACATCGCCCACCACGCGCGCCGATTTCTTGAAACCGCCGGTGGGATCGAGCCGCAATTGCCGCATCGCCCAGAGCAGGCGGCGATGCACCGGCTTGAGCCCATCGCGCAGATCGGGCAGCGAGCGCGCGGTGATCGTGGACAGGGCATAGACCAGGTAACGCTCCGACAGGGCGGAGTCGAACGGGGCATCGACGATAGCGTCGAACGGATCTTTGAAATCATCGGCCATGGCCCGCAGGGTTTAGGCCGCGCCGGCCGATTTCGCAACGCAATGTCGTGAACAAAACGAAACCACCGGAACTGTCACCCCCACGGGCCATTGTGGGCAGGTACCCCCGAATTGACGGAGAAATGCCATGGCCAAACGCGTGTTGATCCTCGCCACCGACGGCTTTGAACAATCGGAACTGATCGATCCGAAAAAGGCCCTGGAAGCCGCCGGTATCGAAACCGTCGTGGCGAGCCCCAAGACCGGCTCGATCAAGGGCTGGAACCACACCGACTGGGGTGAAAGCGTGAAAGTCGATGCCCGCCTCGATGCCGTGGAAGCAGACGATTTCGATGCCCTGCTGCTGCCCGGCGGCCAGATGAACCCCGATGCCCTGCGCCTGGAGCCGCGGGTGATCGAGCTGGTCGAGGAATTCGACGACATGGACAAGCCCATCGCGGCCATCTGCCACGGTCCCTGGCTGCTGGTGGAAGCCGATATCGTCGATGGCCGCACCGTCACCGGCTGGCCCTCGATCCGCACCGACCTGGAAAACGCCGGGGCCGATGTGGTGGACCAGGCCGTGGCGATCGACGGCAATCTCATCACCAGCCGCAAGCCCGATGACATTCCCGCCTTTGCCCAGGCGCTGATCGACGCGCTGGAAGAAGACGAGGAAGAGGAAGAAGACGAAAAGGGCTGGGACGAGGACGAAGACGCCCTGCTCAAGGACGAGGAAGAAGAAGACTAATCGCGCGCCGCGAGACGCCCGCCGCTGAGCCATTGCGCCAGCGGCGGGCTGATCGCGCGCAAGGCGCGGCCGAGCAGCAGCGTCGCCCCAGCGCCAGCAGCGGCTGGGCCAGCAGGAACAGCGGATAGAGCGGTGCCCCCAGCGGCCCGGTGAGGGTGCCGATCGCCGGCCCGGCGCACCAGATCAGGATCAAGTGGCAGCAGAACAGCAGGAACATGGCTGGCTCAAGGGTTTGCAGTGCGGCGCCAACGCGCGTTTCCGCCAGGCGCCAAGCCAGCGCCCAGAAACATAGCGCCGTTGCGCAGCGCATCGCCAGGTCGACCCCGGCGATCAGCAGCGGCGAGGCCCAGCCCTGCGCCTCGCCATAGAGTTCCAGCCAGATCTTCACCCCGGCCAGCACCAGATAGGGCGCCACGATCAGCGCCAGCGGCCCACCGGCAATGCGCGCGGCGGCGTCGCGGCGACGCACCAGGATGCCCAGCACGAAGAATCCCAGGATCGAGGGGCGCTGCAACAGCGGGAAGACCGGCGGCGCCAGGCTCCACGCCAGCGCCGCCACGGCCACCACCGCCAGCGTGCGATCCCCCTGCCGCACCAGCAGCGGGGCAATCAGCAGGCACAGGAACAGATCGCGCAGGAACGGCATCTGCACATTGATTTCGTTGGGATGGACAAGACCGGTCAGTTCATTGGCCAGCCAGCCCCACGAGGTGGGCTGCGGCGCATAGAGCCAGCCGAGCCACGCCGCGCCGGAAACCACCACGATGGCAATGGCATTCCACGCCAGCATCGGCACCAGCACGGTGCGCGCCTTGCCCACCAGGAACGCGCGCGCGCCGCGCCGGACCAGCGAAGGGCCGACCAGCCAGCCCGAAACCAGGCTGAGCAGCGGCACCGACGAACGCGCCAGCAACTCGATCAGCCCCCAGCGCAGCAATCCCTGTGGCGTATGGTCGAGCGCGGTCAGCGCCGGGCCATAGAGCCCCGTCCAGGCATGGACATAGACGATGCCCAGGATGCACAAAACGCGAGCCAGGCCGATCGCACGCGAGGTGCGCACACGGGTTTGGGCAAACGTCTCGCTTTCCTGGAACACGGGGCCTGGCATCCTTGCATCTGGCCCCCACCGCGCGATGGCGCGGCTGGGCCATGGATGTCAAACCCGCCAAGCGGCCAAACGTGCCCCGCCCGCGTTATCCGGCGTAATATCCCACGCCGACAATGTGATCGCCCACCCGCTGCACCAGCGAGCGCTTGTGCTCCACGCGATTGTCCGCACGGTTGAGCCACACGTAATCGACGCGGCCGCCACCCTTGGCCTTGGCGAGCGCGATCATGTCCCGCACCAGCGGCTTGCCTTCGGCATCGGTCATGTCGGTGGCATCGCTGCCCACCAGCTTGGGATCGGCGCCCGACGCTTCATAGCGGCCGGTCATGCTGAACACGAAGACGTAGAGTTCGCGGGTGTGGAACGCGCCGGCCGGATCGTTGAATTCGGCAAAGGCCTTTTGCGGGCCCACGCCTTTCAGTTCGGCCACGGCGCGGGTGAGCAGGGCCTGGGCGTCGGCCGATCCGGCATGCGTGGCGGCTTGCGCCGGCGCCGGCACGAAAGCCAGGGGCACCAGGGCCGCGCATGCAAAGGCGGGCGCCAGAATCAGGCGGGAAAACTTGGGCAACATCGATCGAACCTCCTTGGACGCGTGGGTCAACGCCCCGGAAGAAACGCCGCGCGGCGGACTATCGCGCGATCCCTCGTGGGTGAGCGTGCTCTACCCCCGCGCCGCGCCCGCGTCGGTGCGCTAGATCAAATGCGGCAAATTTCGGGAACCATCCCACGGCCCTGCCCTTGGACGCAGCAAGAGCCTCACGTTCCAGGAGACATGCCATGCCGCAAGGCACCAAGGACGCCTATACCGACAAGCAGAAGCGCAAGGCCGAACATATCGAGGAAAGCTATGAGGATCGTGGGTTGAGCAAGGACGAAGCGGAAAAGCGCGCCTGGGCCACGGTCAACAAGCAGGACGGTGGCGGCAAGAAATCCGGCTCGGGCCGCAAGGGCTGATTGCCCGATAGCAGCGAACCCCGGAGGTGGTCCGGGGTTCGCTTCCTACCTGCTCAGCCCAGCCAGTCCACCACCTGGCGCGCCACGTCGTTGGCGGCCTGGTTCAACGCCGGCCCGATCGCCTGGGCATCATCGTCGATATTGGGCACGAGTGCTTCAAAGCGGCGCGTTTCGATGCGGCCGCCGGGTGCTTCCTTGACCGCGTCAAAGCGCACCACGGCGCTGCGGCTGGGCAAGTCATAGCCCATCGCCAGCAAGCGGCCAGACAGCCGCTGCTCCCACTGGTTCACGTCGCTTTCCACCACCAGGTGGCCGCCCTTGGCCCGCAGCGTCTCGGCGATTAGGTGCTGGAACTGGCGGGCGGGGCGTTCGACCCACTGCGTCTTTTTGAGATAGGCCACGTTGCTGGCGTCGATCTGCACGGGCACGCGCAGCACGGATACGCGCGCATCGGCGGCCGGCTCCATCACCACCACCGATTTGGCCAGCGTGCCCGTGGCGCCCTGGCCGGCAGGCACGGTGGCCTCGGGGGTGAGCGCCAGCAGGCTGGCCGGCGCCTTGGCGCCGATGCTGACGCAGCCCGACAGGCCAACGCTGGCAGCCAGCAGCACGGCAAGGGCCGGACGCGGCGCGGGGAAGAGCAAACGCAGTGTCATGTCAAACTCCCCTGGCGGCGATCAATGCTTGTAATCGGGCAGCTTGGGACTGCCAAACACGCTGCTGACGCCGCGATCGTTGATGCGATCGGTCAATTCGCGCAAGGACCGGGTGGTGGCCTGGAGATCGCGCATCGCCGCTTCGGCCGCCGGCAGCGTCTTTTCATCGAACTGCTTGAGGCCGGGTTGCGCCGCATTGGCCGTGGCATTGAGCGCATCGGCCGCCCCTTGCGCCGACTTGAGCGTGTCGCGCAGCTGCTTGGCCAGGCCATTGCCCTGGTCGTTGAGCAGGTTGTCGGCAGAGCCGGCCACCTTTTCGAAGGCCGAAAGTGTGTAGGTCGCCTGGCGCAGCGTGGCTTGCAGTTCAGACAAGGTACGCTGCACCTGGGGCGAGGCATCGGCCAGGTTCGCGGTCATCTTGTCGGTGTGCGCCAGGATGTTCTCGATCGACTTCTGGTTCTTATCCGACAGCACCATGGTGAGCCGCTCGGTCAGCGTGGCCAGCCGTTCGAGCAGCAGCGGCGCGTTGGACAGAATTTCGCCCAGGCCCGAACGCTTGGTCGGGATCACGGGCGCGCCTTCCGGCCCCGGCTGGTCGATCGGCGGGGCGCCTTTCACCGCGCCAGCCAGCTGGATCGTGGAAACGCCGGTAAAGCTGCCCTGGATACTGGCGGTGGTGCCCATCAGGATCGGCACGCGCTTGTCGATGGCAATGCGCACGCGCACGAACTCGGGGTCTTTCTCCCACAGTTCGATGTCCTTCACCTGGCCCGAAGGCACACCCGAAAACGACACTTCCGATCCCTTGGCCAGGCCATCGACCGACTGCTTGAAGAAGATGTCGTATTCGTTCTGCGCATGCTGGTTGAGCCGCGCGATCCAGATCGTGAGGACCGCCGCGCCGATCAGCAGCAGCAGCGTGACCGCCCCGACCCAGATATGGTTTGCCCGCGTTTCCATCGCTTATTCCTGTTCCATCGCGCCAGTGTCCGCCAGGAGACTTGGTTGCACCACACTGGCCGATTCGCGGTCTTGCGCATCCTTGGCCGCCCGGCCGCGCGGACCATTGAAATATTCCTGGATCCAGGGATGATCCAGCGCCAGCAATTCCGGGATCGTGCCCACCGCAATCACTTTCTTGTCGGCCAGCACCGCCACCCGATCGCAGATCTCGTAAAGGGTATCGAGATCGTGGGTGATCAGGAACACGGTCAGCCCCAGGGTTTCCTGCAGGCTGCGGATGAGGTTGTCGAACGCGGCGGCGCCGATCGGATCGAGCCCGGCGGTCGGTTCATCCAGGAACAGCAATTCGGGATCGAGCGCCAGCGCGCGCGCCAGGCCGGCGCGCTTCTTCATGCCGCCCGAAAGCTCTGACGGATACTTGCTGGTGGCGTTCGCCGGCAGGCCCGAAAGCAAGACCTTGTAGCGCGCGATCTCGTGGCGCAGCTCGTCGGTAATCTCGGGATAGAATTCGCGCAGCGGCACTTCCACGTTTTCCGCCACGGTCAGCGTGGAAAACAGGGCGCCGCCCTGGAACAGCACGCCCCACTGGCTGCGGATGTCGATATCCTCGTCGTCGCGCGCATCGGTGATCGACCGGCCGAGCACTTCGATCGAGCCTTCGGCCGGGATCTGCAACCCGATGATCGAGCGCATCAGCACCGATTTGCCGGTGCCCGATCCGCCCACCACGCCGATGATCTCGCCGCGCTTCACGTCAAGGTCGAGCCCGTCGTGGATCACATGATCGCCAAAGCGATTGACCAGCCCGCGCACGCGGATCGGGAAATCGCCTTCGAATTCGTCGGGAATTTCGGCCAGATGGGCTGATGAGTCGTTCATGGCTCAGCCCCAGCCGATCTTGGTGAAGAACACCGCAAAGAAGGCGTCGAGCACGATGACGGTGAAGATCGCCAGCACCACGGCCGAGGTGGTGCGCGTGCCCACTTCCTCGGCATTGGTCTTGACCTGCATGCCCTGGTAGCAGCCAGCCACCGCCACGATCAGGCCGAACACCGGCCCCTTGACCAAACCCACCCACACGTCGTGGATCGGCACCACTTCCTGGATGCGCGCCAGGAATGTGAGGAACGGAATGCCAAGGCTCACCGAGCCGAGGAAGGCGCCGCCGATGATGCCCAGCACCGAAGAATAGATGCCGAGCAGCGGCAGCATGATCATCGTGGCGATGATGCGCGGCAGGACCAGAGCCTCGGTCGGCGAAACGCCGATCGTGCGCATGGCGTCCACTTCCTCGGTCAGCTTCATCGTGCCCAGCTGCGCGGCAAAGGCCGAGCCGGAACGCCCCGCGACCATGATCGCGGTCATCAGGATGCCCAGTTCGCGCAAGGTAAGCCGGCCGACCAGGTTGATCGTATAGATTTCAGCGCCGAACTGCTGGAGCTGCACCGCGCCTTGCTGCGCGATCACCACGCCGACCAGAAAGCTCATCAGCCCGACGATGCCCAGGGCGTTGACGCCGACGAGTTCCATCTGGTGGATCAGCGCCAGGGCGCGAAAGCGGCGCGGATGGCGCAGGATCGTGCCACCGGCCGAAACCGCCTGGCCCAGGAACCCCACCACTTGCAGGAACCCGACACCCAGCGCGATGACCACTTTGCCCACTTCGTCGGGCACCCGCTGCAGCAGCGGCAGGCGCGGGGCACGAATGCTCTCGCGGTTTTCGTCGGTGTCGCTGATCGCCTTGATCAGGCGCTCGGCCTCGTCCCGGCAATTGACGATGCGCGCGCCAAGCTGTTGCGACAGGCGCCACACCGTCCACGCGCCCACCGTGTCCATGCGCTCCACGTCGCGCACGTCGATTTCGTCAACGCACTCGGAAATGTGGCGCAGGCGCCGGTCCACCAGCCCCAGCGAGGATACCACCATGGGGCCGCTGAAACGCAGCACACCACCGTGCTCCGCCTGGCCCGGCTCTATCGTGAAATCGGCTAAGGCTCTCATCCTGCCCACTTCATGGGGGAAAACAGAAGGGGCGACAAGTGCATCACGTGCGGCGGAACGCATGAATGGGCGTTTCCGTTCCTTCCCGCGCTTGCGATGCCCGGCGGCAACTGGCAAGGCGCCGGCCATGAGCGAGACGAATACGCAGCAGGAATCGGGCCAGGAGCAGCTGAACGAAGCGCAGCTGGCCAAGACGTTCGAACCGGGCGCCATCGAAGCGCGCTGGTATGGCCATTGGGAAAGCCAGGGGCTGTTCCGGCCCGAGCGCGCCGATGCCACGCCGTTCACCATCGTGAACCCGCCGCCCAACGTAACCGGCTCGCTCCACATCGGCCACGCGCTGGACAACACACTGCAGGACATCGTGATCCGTCACGAACGCCTGAAAGGCAAGGATGCGCTGTGGGTGGTGGGCACCGACCACGCCGGCATCGCCACGCAGATGGTGGTGGAACGCCAGCTCGAAGCCGCCCAAGACAAGCGCACCAACTACACCCGCGAGCAGTTCGTGGAGAAAGTGTGGGAATGGAAGGCGGAAAGCGGCGGCACGATCACCCGCCAGCTGCGCCGCCTGGGCTGTTCGATGGACTGGAGCCGCGAACAGTTCACCATGGACCCGCATTTCACCCGCGCCGTGGTCAAGGTCTTCGTCGATCTGCACAAGCAGGGCCTGATCTACCGCGACAAGCGGCTGGTGAACTGGGACCCCAAGCTAAAGACCGCGATTTCCGACCTGGAAGTGGAAACCCGCGAGGTGCAGGGCCACTTCTGGCGCTTCCGCTATCCCCTCGCCGATGGCGTGACGCTGGATAGCGGCGCCGATCACATCGTGGTCGCCACCACGCGCCCCGAAACCATGCTGGCCGACATGGCCGTGGCCGTGCACCCGGACGACGAACGCTACAAGAGCGTGATCGGCAAGCACGTCGTGCTGCCGCTGACCGGCCGCCGCATTCCCATCGTGGCCGACGAGCACGCCGATCCGGCACTGGGCACGGGCGCGGTCAAGATCACGCCCGGCCACGACTTCAACGACTTCGAAGTGGGCCGCCGCGCCGGCATCGAAGCGCGCGACATGCTCAACATGCTCGATGCCGAAGCGCAGGTGGTGCAGACCGCCGATGGCCTGATCCCGCAAGAGTTCCTGGGCCAGGATCGCTTCTTCGCGCGCAAGGCCGTGGTCGAGGCGCTCAAGGCGCAAGGCCTGCTGGTGCCCCATGTCACCAAGGACAAGGACGGCAACGAGACCGAGCACGACGCCGAGCCGCGCACGATCCAGACGCCGTTCGGCGATCGCGGCGGCGTGGTGATCGAACCCTGGCTGACCGACCAGTGGTATGTAAACGCGGAGTTCCTGGCACGCCGCCCGATCGAGGCGGTGCGTTCGGGCGCCATCGAGATCGTGCCCAAGTCGTGGGAGAAGACCTTCTTCAACTGGATGGAAAACATCCAGCCCTGGTGCGTCAGCCGCCAGCTGTGGTGGGGCCACCGCATTCCGGCGTGGTACGACGCGGAAGGCACGCCCTATGTGGCCGAGACCGAGGAAGAAGCACAGGCGCTCGCCGGCAACAAGCCGCTGACCCGCGACGAAGACGTGCTCGACACCTGGTTCTCCTCCGCCCTTTGGCCTTTCGCCACGCTCGGCTGGCCGGACGAGACCGAACTGGTCAAGCGCCACTATCCCAACGATCTTCTGGTTTCGGGCTTCGACATCCTGTTCTTCTGGGATGCGCGCATGGCCATGCAGGGCCTGCACTTCATGGACGACGTGCCGTGGAAGCGGCTCTATCTGCACGGGCTGGTGCGCGCCGCCGATGGGCAGAAGATGTCCAAGTCCAAGGGCAACGTGGTCGATCCGCTGGGCCTGATCGACAAGTACGGCGCCGATGCGCTGCGCTTCTTCATGGCGGCGATGGAAAGCCAGGGCCGCGACGTGAAGATGGATGAGAAGCGGGTGGAGGGCTATCGCAACTTCGCCACCAAGCTGTGGAACGCGGCGCGCTTCTGCCAGGCCAACGGCATCACCGCGTCCACCACGCTCGAAGCGCCGGCCGCGACGAGCGCGGTCAACCGCTGGATCGTGGGCGAAGTGGTGGAAACCGTCGCCGCGCTCGATCAGGCCATGGCCGATCTGCGTTTCGATGCGGCGGCCAACACGATCTATCACTTCGTGTGGGACACGTTCTGCGACTGGTACATCGAACTGATCAAGGGATCGTTCGACGATGAAACCCGTGCCGTGGCCGGCTGGGTGCTCGATCAGATCCTGGTCATGCTCCACCCGTTCATGCCCTTCGTCACCGAAGAACTCTGGCATGCGCTTGGCGCCCGCCAGAACGAGTTGATCGTCGCCCGCTGGCCCGCCCCGCAGGCCTCGGTCGATGCCGCCGCCAAAGGCGAAGTGGAGTGGCTGATCGCGCTGGTTTCGGCGCTGCGCACCGCCAAGAACGAACTGGGCATCGCGCCCGGCGCGCGTCTTGAGGCCTATCTGGCCGAGCCGAGCGCTCAGACCGCCGCGACCATCGCCGCCAACCCCGCCGCGATCGAACGCCTCGCCCGCCTTTCGGCCATCCATTTCGCTTCCGCGCCCGCTGGCGCGGCGATGCAGATCGTGGCTGGTGACGCGACGCTGGTGGTGCCGCTTGACGGCGTGATCGACATCGCCGCCGAAAAGGCCCGGCTGGAAAAGGCCCTGGCCGCCGCGCAAAAGGAAGCCAAGGCGCTGGAAGGCCGCCTGGGCAATCCCTCGTTCGTCGAACGCGCCAAGCCCGAAGCGGTAGAAAAGGCCCGCGCCGACCACGCCCACCACAGCGCCGAAGCCGAGCGATTGAGCGCGGCCCTGGCGCGGCTGGGGTAACGGTGGCGCAAGGCCTTCTTCCTCCCCTCCTCTTCAGCGGAGGGGATCGAGGGGTGGTGGCGCCCGGCACGGGCGCAGCGTTGTGCCTCGCACCACCCGCTGCGGTGGCGCTCCCCCCCCTCGTGCCGGGGAGGATGGCGTGACCATTGCACTGGCGACCACCACGCCGGGCGAGCCGGAAATCTTCGCCTCGCTCCAGGGCGAAGGGCCTTCGGCCGGGCGCCCCTCGCTGTTCATCCGCCTGTCGCGCTGCAACCTGGCGTGCCAGTGGTGCGACACGGCCTATACCTGGCGGTTTACCGGCGACAATCGCCCACACCGCGATGGCCTAGCGTTCGAGCGCCAGGCCAACCAGTTGGTCCTGCAAGAAGACGACATCGTTGCCCGCCTGCTGGCTTTTCCGCAGGACCGGCTGGTGGTGACCGGTGGGGAGCCGCTGTTGCAGGCCCCGGCCCTGGCCCGCGTGCTGGCCGCGCTCAAAACCGCGCGGCCGGGCTTGCATGTGGAGATCGAAACCAACGGCACCGTGGCGCCCGCGCCCGCCATCGATCCGCTGATCGACCAGTTCAATGTCTCGCCCAAGCTCGCCCATTCCGGCAATCCGGCCGACCTGGCGCTCATCCCGGCCCGGCTCGCCGCCTGGGCGGCCGAGCCCCGCGCCTTCTTCAAGTTCGTGGTGGCAAGCCCCGAGGACTGCGATGAAGTGGCCGCGCTCCAGGCCACTTACGGCATACCCGGCGAACGCCTGTTCGTGATGCCCGAGGGGACCGACAGCGACACCGTAAGATCGCGCGAAAAATGGCTGTCCACCCTGGCGCTGCAACATGGCTGGCGCATGAGCGACCGGCTGCACATCCATCTCTACGGCGACACGCGCGGAACCTGAGGCAAGCTGCGGAACCATTCGTCGCAAGGCCCCTGCCCGCTGACCCGCGCGGTTGCTATGCCTTTGCCGGGAACCGCAAAGGGACGCACGCCATGAGGGTCAATCCACTGTTTGCCGCCGCGCTGATCGCGGTGGCCTTGCCGGTTACGGCGCATGCCGATGACCCTGCCGATCCGTCGATGCGCAGCAGCACCGCCCGGGCCCGCGATCACGAGGCGATCCGCCGCATGAACCAGGCCCAGCTCGATTACGTGCGGGCACGGGACGCCCGCTATGCCCGGCAATACCGGGAATCGACGGCCGCGCCCGATACCTATGGCTATGGCTATGGTGCAGGCTATGCGCGGGGCGACGATGGCTATGCCCAGGCCCAGGCGCAATACCAGCGTGACCTGGCCGCCTGGCGCCAGGCCGTGGCCGATTGCCGCGCCGGATATTACGAGGCCTGCGGGCGGTAGGCGGGCGGCTGGCCAGGCTCTGCTTGCGCAAAAGAGACCTGTTCTTGATTGTTGCTGTCCTGCAATTGTTCATCCTGCGTTTAGCGCTGGCGCAAAGCCCTTTTGCCGACTAACGGATGCGCGCATGAGCACGAGACAGGTTTCAGATAGCAACGATCCCCTCATCGAGAGCCGGGACCAGCTGGTGATACCCATGCAGCGCGGGGAAAAACCGCGCGAGGCTTGGCGAATCGGCACCGAGCACGAGAAGTTCGTCTATCGCACGGCCGATCACGCCGCCCCTTCGTATGACGAGCCCGGCGGCATCCGCGACCTGCTCATGGCGCTGACCGAATTCGGTTGGGAGCCGGTGATGGAAGGCGGCAAGGTCATCGCCATGGCCGGCCCCGATGGCACGGTCAGCCTGGAACCGGCGGGCCAGCTGGAACTGTCGGGCGCGCCGCTGGAAAGCCTGCACGAAACCTGCGCCGAAACCGGGCGCCACCTTGCCCAGGTAAAGACCATCGGCGATCGCTTTGGCCTGGCCTATCTTGGCCTGGGCCTGTGGCCCGACAAGGCGCGCGCCGATCTGCCGATCATGCCCAAGGGCCGCTACGAGATCATGCTGCGCCACATGCCCCGCGTGGGCACGATGGGCCTCGACATGATGCTGCGCACCTGCACCATCCAGACCAACCTGGACTATGCCAGCGAAGCAGACATGGTGCAGAAGTTCCGCGTCAGCCTGGCGTTGCAGCCCCTGGCCACCGCGCTGTTCGCCAATTCGCCGTTCCTGGAAGGCAAGCCGAACGGCTTCCTTTCCTATCGCAGCCACATCTGGTCCGACACCGATCCCGCCCGCACCGGCATGCTGCCGTTCGTGTTCGAAGACGGCTTCGGCTATGAACGCTATGTCGACTACATGCTCGACGTGCCGATGTATTTCGTGTTCCGCGATGGCAAGTATATCGACGCGGCCGGCCAGTCTTTCCGCGATTTCCTGGATGGCAAGCTGCCTGCCCTGCCCGGCGAAAAGCCGCGGCGGAGCGACTGGGTCGATCACCTCTCCACCGCTTTCCCCGAAGTGCGGCTGAAGTCGTTCCTCGAAATGCGTGGCGCCGATGGCGGCCCGTGGAGCCGCATCTGCGCGCTGCCTGCGCTGTGGGTGGGCCTGCTCTATGACCAGGGCGCGCTCGACGCGGCGTGGGACCTGGTCAAGGACTGGGACATGGCGGGCCGCGAAACCTTGCGCGCCGGCGTGCCCAAGCTGGGCCTCGATGCGCCGCTGCCGGGCGGCGGCAGCTTGCGCGACATCGCGCCCCGCGTGCTCGAAATCGCCCGTTCCGGCCTTGCCGCGCGTGGGCGTCTCAACGACGCGGGTGACAACGAGACCGGCTATCTCCTGCCGCTCGACGAGATCGTCGCGTCGGGCAAGAGCCCGGCCGAGCGCCTGCTCGACCTTTATCACGGTGCCTGGGCCGGGGATCTGTCCCAGGTCTATGCCGCCAAGAGCTTTTGAGAGGATTGCACGCCATGATCCTGGTGATGGGTACGTTCCGCCTGCCGACCGCTTCGTTCGAGGCCGCGGCACCGCTGATGCGCAAGGTGATCGAGGCCACTCGCGCCGAAGACGGCTGCCTCGCCTATGCCTATTCGCACGATGCGCTTGATCCCGAACTGATCCACGTAAGCGAACAGTGGAGCGACCGCGCTGCGATCGACGCCCATTTCAAGACCGCGCACATGGCCACCTGGGCCGAAGAGCGCAAAGCCCTGGGCCTGAGCGAGCGCAACATCCGCGTTTACGAAAGCGACGAGGGCGTGGCGGTCTGACGCCTTTGCGTCAGGCTTCGCACCACCCCCAACCCCCTCCTCTCAAGCGGAGGGGGTTTTTTTATGCCTGCAGCTTCTCCCCCTCCGCTTCAGATGAGGGGGACGGGGTTTGGTGGATACCAAGCGCCGACCGCCCGAACACCAGACGCCCCAGCCGCACCAGCCGCCGCGTGATCAGCCCGTGCTGCGCCATCCAGGCGTGGTATTCGCTATACTTGGCATCTTCCGCCAGCAGGTGCTTTTCCTCGGTCTTGGCGCGCCAGAAATAGACCGCGCTGACCAGGGCCAGCGTCACCGTGTTGCGCACGGCATCCACCTTGGAATGGGTGGTGGCCAGGAACGGCATCGTCACCAGCCACCAGAACAGGTTCTTGGAAAGATAGGCCGGGTGGCGCGTGAAGGCATAAGGGCCGTTGGTCAGCACGCCGCGATAGGTGAGGTTGGAAAAGCGCAGGCCGAAGGCAATCGTGGCCCAGGCATAGATCGCGGTGAGCACGACTTGCGCGATGCCCCAGATCCACAGCAGCGCCGGGTGGCCATCGAACCAGAACGCCCATTCAGCGGTGTTCTGGTGGTAATCGAGCACGCCGCCCCCGCCCATCAGCACAAACGGCGGATAGCACATCAGCGCCGCCACCCAACCCGCCAGGAACGGATTGGCGGTGCGGATATGCGCGTCGAGCGGCTTCATCGTCAGCAGATAGCCGACCATGGCGATCTGGACGTCGATCATGAACATCGCTTCGATCGCGGTATAGGACCAGCGCACCGGATCGTGGGCCAGCCCGGTCCAATCCGCTTCCACCACGGCGGCAAAGCCACCGGGCAGGATCGAGATCATGAACGCGCAGAAAAAGCCCTTCACCGCCCAGGCGCGGGCATGGTGCCACACTTGCGCGATGTCATAAGGTTCGCGCCCGATCAGCATGGCGCCGAAATGCCAGGCCCCGTCGCGCGGGTTTACCAGAACCCGATCGAGCCACAGGACATAGGGAATGGCCCCCAGGAACAGGAACGGCGCCGCCTGCTCCAGCAGGTCCATGGCAAAGAGATAGGGCCCGCGCCAATACCAGCGCCCGAGGCAATAGACGAAAGCGATGATCGCCCAGGTGGCCCACAGCCCCGCCAGCTTGGTGATCGAAACCTCGATGCCGCTGCGCCAGGGGCGCGGCGCCGACCAGTCGATCCCGGTGGAGGGACGGCGATGGACCTTGTCCACCAGCAGCGACCAGGCGACCATCGGCGTGCCGGAAAAAACCAGCGCCAGCACCGCCGCGCTCGATCCCGAAAGCCGCGCGCGCGGCCCGGGCAGGCCCAGCGCATCGACGATCTGCGGCCAGGACCGGCAAATGGCGATCCACAGCAGCAGGCCGGCAAAGCCCGCAAGGCCGACCCAGGCGGAAACGTCGCTGGGCGGCCGGGATCGCGGCAGGTGTGGCGGAACGGCGCGGGTGGGCGTTTCTGTCATGCCCGCCCGCTTATACCGCCAGAAGTGGAAATTCGGTGAAGAAGGTTAACGCCCAGGTATCAACGCCAAGCGGTGATCTGGCCGCTGTCGTCCAGCACGAACAGCGTCTTGTCGGCCACGATCGGCGCCAGGGTGACCGAAGCGGCCACCTTGGCCATGCGTGCCAGCGTGCCATCGCCTACCGTCACGGTGGAAACCTCGCCGCGCGAATTGGCCACCCACAGCTTGTTGCCGGCCAGCACCGGGCCGGTCCAGAAGATCGGGGCTTCCTTCTTCTTGGGCTTCATGTAGCGGGGCAACTGGCTCATCCAGCGCACCTTGCCGGTGGACTTGGCGATGCACAGCAGCTTGGCTTCGTCGGTGAGGGTAAAGATCCACTCACCGGCCACAGCCGGGGTGGAAATGCCCGCCAGGTTCAGTTCCCAGATGCGCTGGCCGCTGACCAGTTCATAGGCGGCCATGCGCCCGCCCTGGCCCAGGGCATAGACCCGGCCGCGTTCCACGATGGGGTCGGCATCGATATCGGTCAGCGTGGAAACGCTGGTGGCGATCGACGTGCGCGCCAGCGCGTCGGACCACAGCTGCCGCCCGTTTTCATAGCGATAGGCCACCAGTTCGCCCGAGCTGTAACCGGCGATCACCGTGCCCTGGCCAGCGGCCGGGGCAGCCACGCCGAACACGCCGCTCTGCGTGACCGAGGCAGACTGGTTCCACAAGTTCGCGCCGTCGGCCACGTTTAGCGCAAAGATCTGGTTATCCTGCGTCATCACATAGACCGCGCCGAACGCCACGGTGGGCGCGCCGCGCAGCGGGCCGGCCGGCTTGACCCGCCACTTGATCTTGCCGGTGGTGGCATCGAGCGCGGCCACTTCGCCAAGGCCAGTGGTGACATAGACGCTGCCATCATCATAGCTCGCGCCGCCGCCAAAGATCGAATCGTTCTTGTCCGGCACGCGGAAGCCCTGCTTCCACTTTTCGTGGCCGGTGTTCTCGTCCAGCGCATGGACGATGCCGTCGGTGTCCATCACGAACAGCGTGCCGCCGCCCACCACCGGCGAGGCTGCCAGGCGCTGCTTGGGCGAGGAACCGGGGATGCGGACCGTCCACAGCTTGCGCGGGGCATCGGCCAGGGCCAGGTGGCCCGATGCCTTGCTGGCCGTGCCGCCGCCCTGGGCCCATTCGGTGTTGACCACCGGTGCCGGCACGACCACGTCCATGCTCGCCAGCGTGGCATCTACCTTGGTGCCCGCTTCGATCCGCGAAAGCACCGGAACGCGCTCACCCACCGTGGGCGTGGCCTTGACCTTGGACTTGTGCCCGGCGCAACCGCCCAGAACCAGAGCCAGGCCCAATACCGCTGCAGGGAGCATGGCCGCCGGGGCCAGCATCGCCGGACGGCGGCGCCCGGTGCCCTGGCTCGCTTGGCCCTGGCTGGAAATGCGGATCATGCCTGTCTTCCTTGTCCTGTCATGCCACGGCCGACCATGGGGCAGCGGTGGGCAATTCCTGTGCGCCCGATCGCGCGGGCAACGCTTGTGCGCTTTATTGGCTCTGCGCCTGGCTGACCACGGCAGAGACATCGTCCACCGCGTCAACGCCCAGGCTGCCGGCCACTTGCCGCGCACGGCGCTTGATCGAATCGGGCACGTCCTTGTCCTTGGCGATGGACGCGAACAGGCGCCCGGCCTGGTCGTTGCGCCCCTGCTTGAGATAGGCCAGGCCCACCAGTTCACCCGCGCTGCCGAACCACGGGCTGCCCGGCACGGCCAGGGGCATCAGGCGGTCGATCACCTGCTGGGGGGAGAGCTTGTCGAACGTCAGCGCCACTTCGCGCACGGTGGCCGCATCGCGATAGGCTTGCGGGGCGTTGCCATCGGCGGCAACGGCGGCAAAACTCTTGGCGGCCTGGTCTGCCTTGCCATCGTCCTGCGCCTTGCCGGCAAGCAGAAGCTGCGCGGCCGCGCGGTTGCCCGGCGTGCCGTCCTTGGCGAGCGTATCGAGCAGGCCCTGCGCGCCCTTGGCGTTGTTCGCCTCGGTATCGTCAAGCGCCAGGGTCAGTTGTTCGCCCTGCTGCCCACGCAGGCTTTCCTGGTGGTTGCTGTACCACAGCCAGCCGCCCAGGCCGGCCAGGCCGAGCAGCACGGCCGCACCAATCGGCAAGCCCCAGCGGCGGATCGCGTCCATCGCTTCTTCCTGGCGCAGGGCATCGTCCACCTCGCGGGCAAACACATCGCCCTGGGCGGCGCGTGCGGCGGCAAGCTGTTCGGATCGGTTTTGCGGGCGGTTCGGTCTCAGGGCCAAGGCTGCGCTTTCGGCGGTTAAGGGCAAGGGATGGGCAATAATTGCACGGCAATGGGCGCGGTGTTTAGCGGATGGAGCCACCTTTTCAACGCCTATGATGCTGCCTGTCCCCCGCTGAACCGCCGGTTAAGCGCAACATCGCGACACATGTCCCCTGCATCATGGAAATTGCCCGTGTCCCAGGGCGGCGGCATAGATGCGGGCATAGTGGGCCGCCATGACGCTTTCATCGTAATCCCGCGTCGCCAGCACGCGATTGGCCGCGCCCACGCGGCGGCGGGCCAGTTCGTCCTGCGCCAGTTCCAGCATGGCCGCGGCCAGGGCCGCCTCGTCTCCCACGGGGGTAATGAACCGCGCGTTTTCGGCCGAAACGATCTCTGCCACGTCGCCCACGGCGGGGCTGGCCACGGCCAGGCCGGCGGCCATCGCTTCCACCACCGAAAGCGGGAACTGCTCGCTGTCGCTAGACAGGGCGAAGAAATCGAACAGGCCCACGGCCAGCGCCGGATCGGGCACATGGCCGGGCAAGTGCACGCGGTGGCCGATATCCAAGTCCATCGCCTGGGTCAGGATCGCCTCGCGCTCCGGCCCTTCGCCCAGGATCACCAGGTGCCAGTTTTCCGGCAGGGCGCGAAACGCGCGCACCAGGCGCGGCAGGTTCTTGACCGCGCGCAGGCCCGCCAGGGTGCCCACCCACTTTTCCCCCGGTCGCTTGATCACGCGCGGCAGGGCGTCGGCGCGAGCCTTGCGGGCATAGGCGGCCGTATCCACCCCATTGGCAATGCGATGCACTTTGCCCGCCGGCTGGTGCCAGGCGTCCTGTGCCACGGCTTCCAGTCGGCGCGAAGGCACCACCAGCGCGCTGGCACGGGCGAGCGCAATGCGGCGGAACCAGTTGCGGCGGGGGTTGAGCCGCTCTGCCTCGTCCTGGTTGAAGCCGTCTTCGTGATGCACCAGCGGCGCCAGGCCATAGAGCGGAGCGAACAGGGCATGGGCCATGACCGCGTCCATCGCCCCCCAGTTGTAGGTGCAGATCAGATCGAACCCCTGCATCCCGCGTGCCAGGGTCTGCAGCCGGCGCACCCCCAGCTTGCCCGCCAGAGGCGGAAAACCCAGCGGGAAATGCACCGAAAGCCCGCGCGCCAGCAAGCTGCGCGCGCCCAGTGCGCCAGGCTGCGCCGAAACCACCGAATGATCGAGCGCATTGCCGAAGCGGTTCATCAGCGCGACGCTGCGCCGTTCCTTGCCCCCGGCATCGAACGTGGAATGCAGGTGCAGCACATGCAGGCGGCGAGCCGGGCTGGCAGGTTGGGTCATGGCGATTCCCCGGTACTGGCGCGCGTCAATCCAGCCGCGCCAGCAAGCGATCGATCGCCGCGCGGGCCTCGGGCTCGTCCAGCGTGGGGGCATGGCCCACGCGCGGCAGGCTGACCAGATCGCAATCGGGGTGGCGCGTGGCCATGGCTGCCGCGGTTTCGCCCGAAAGGATGTCGGACAAGGCGCCGTGCACCACCACCAGCGGCACGGGTGCCAGCGCCATGAACAGGGGCCACAGGTCCGCTGCCGGCGGCACCGGATCGCCGCCGCTGCGCGCTTTCGCTTCGGCTTCTTCCTTGGCTTCGTTCGCCGCCTCGATCGGGACGGCGATCTTCATGTCGTAATCGAACGCGATGCGCCCGCCCGTGCCCAGGGCCATCAGGCGCTTGGCCAGGCGCAGCCAATCCTCGATGCTGAAATCGGGATAGATGTCGCCCATCGTCTCGCGCAGGCCCCGCGCCGCGTGCATCCACGTCAGGTAGCTGCGCCCCTGGCCGACATAGTCGCTGATCCGCGCCAGGCCGTCCGCCTCGATCACCGGGCCAATGTCGTTGAGCACGGCGCCGGCCACCAGGCCGGGCTGGCCGGCCGCCAGCATCATCGTGAGAATACCGCCCAGCGAGGTGCCGACCGCGATAAAGCGCGTGATCCCTTCGGCAGAAAGCAACCCGGCCAGGTCCTGCGCATAGACGGGCGGCTGGTAGGTCATCGGATCGCGGGCGTAATCGCTTTCCCCGCGCCCGCGCAAGTCGGGGCACAGCACGCGGCGGCCGCCTGCGGCCAGATGCGCGGCCAGATCCTCGAAATCGCGGCCATTGCGTGTCAGGCCCGGCAGGCAGATCACCGGCAGCCGCGCATTGTCCCCCGCATAGGCGCGATAGGCCAGGCGCAACCCGTCGGTGCTGGTCCAACTGCGAATCTCGAATGCGGCGTGGGCGTCAACAATGGCCAAGCGCGTTTTCCCGTGTGCTGTAACGATGTGCGGCAACATGGCGCCTTGTGTGCGGCGCCCAAGCACCCCACTAATGAAAGAATGGAGCCTGTCCCGCAAGCCGTGTCCGTGTCCCCGCAGCCGGGCCATGCCGTTCCCTATCGCCCCGATCCGCAACTGGCGGCGCTGGCGCCCTGGCTGGGCGACCCGGTTGAGGCGGCCGAGTTCCCGCAAACCGTGCTGCGCTGGCGCAACGATCGTGCCGCGGCGCAGGTGGGGCTGGCGGGCCTGAGCGATGCGGAATGGATCGCCCATTTCGGCCGTTTTGCGCCCCTGCCCGGCAATCTGGCCGGCCCGCTGGCGCTGCGCTATCACGGGCACCAGTTCGGCGTATACAACCCGGAACTGGGCGACGGGCGGGGCTTTACCTTTGCGCAGCTGCGCGATGGCGCCGGCCGCTTGCTGGACCTGGGCACCAAGGGTTCGGGCCAAACGCCGTGGAGCCGGCGCGGCGATGGGCGCCTCACGCTCAAGGGCGCGGTGCGCGAGATTCTCGCCACCGAGATGCTCGAAGCGCTGGGCGTCAACACCAGCCGCACCTTTTCGGTGGTCGAGACCGGCGAAAGCCTGTGGCGGGGTGACGAGCCCTCGCCCACCCGCGCGGCCGTGCTCGTGCGGCTGAGCCACGGGCATATCCGCATCGGCACGTTCCAGCGCCTGCTCGCGCTCGACAAACCCGAGGAGATGCACCAGCTCATCGCCTATTGCCTGGAGCAGTTTCCCGGCGCGCCGGACGCCGCGCCGGCGGGCGCGAGCCCGGCGGCCACGCTGCTGCACCAAGTGGTGGCGCGCATGGCCGACATGGCGGCGAGCTACATGGTCGCCGGCTTCGTCCACGGCGTGCTCAACACCGACAACATGAACGTGACGGGCGAAAGCTTCGACTATGGCCCGTGGCGCTGGCTGCCGCGCTGGGACGCGCGTTTCGTCGCGGCCTATTTCGACGAGGCGGGCCGCTATGCCTTTGGCCGCCAGCCCGAAGTGATCGGGTGGAACTGCGGCCAACTGGCGGTGGCGCTGCGCCTGGTGGAAGAGGCGCCGCCCTTGATCGCCGCGCTGGAAACCTTCGGCCCGCTCTATCAGGCGGCGATGGCACGCCGCTGGTGCTGGCGCCTGGGCGTGGCGCCGCGCGGGCCGGAGCACGACAGTGCGCTGGTTGAAGCGTGCGAAGCCGCGATGCGCGCGCAGGAAATCGGGCCCGACGCCTTTTTCCATGCCCACCGCGGCGGCCGCGGCGCCGAAGCGCTGCCCGCGCTGGCAGGCTATGCCCCCGCCGGGGAGGATCATCCGCACTGGCACGGGCAGCCGCCGCAAAGCCTGCTGATCGAGGAGGTGGAGAGCATCTGGGCACCGATTGCCGAGCACGATGACTGGAGCGTCCTGCATGCCAATATCGCGGCGATCCGCCAGTTGGGTGAGGCACTTGGCACCCCGCCCGTGCCCGCCGGCCACGCTGCCGATGCCGGAGCCCATTAAGCAATCCGACAGGCTCCAGAGCCGATCGCTGACCCATTCGTAACGCTTTTGGTTTACCCAGCCCCGTGACATCCCGCCTTACCCAAAGGATCGACGCCAGCCCCGTGGCCGCCGGAGAGATCATTTCCACTGAACCGGCCACCGGCGACGAGCTTTGGCGCGGGGCGATCGGCGATGTCGATGCTGCGGTGGCGCGTGCCCGGCGCGCCTGGCCGGCGTGGGCGGCACAGCCGCTGTCCACCCGCATCGAACTGCTGCGCCGCTTTGCCAACGAAGTGCGCAAGGATGCCGAAAGCCTGGCCAGCCTGATCGCGCGCGAAACCGGCAAACCGCTGTGGGAAGCGCGCGGCGAAGTCGATACCGTGCTGGCCAAGGTGGAAATCGCGGTGCGCAGCTATGCCGAGCGCACGGCCCAGCGCCGGCTGGACAGCGCCTTGCAGGGCACGGCCGCGCTGCGCCACAAGCCGCATGGCGTGATGGCGGTGATCGGGCCGTTCAACCTGCCTGCCCAGGCGCCCGCCGGGCATATCATTGCCGCGCTGATCGCGGGCAACGCCGTGGTGTTCAAGCCATCGGAAAAGGCGCCCGCCACCGGCCTGGCACTGGTGCAATGCCTGCATCGCGCCGGCGTGCCCGCCGCCCTGGCGCAAGTGCTGGTGGGCGCGGGGGAAGAAGGCAAGGCGCTGGCCACCCACGAGGGCGTGGACGGCGTGCTGTTTACCGGATCGACCCATACCGGCGTCGCGCTGGGACGGCGCCTGGCCGCCCAGCCCGGCAAGATCCTGGCGCTGGACCTGGGGGGCAACAATCCCATCGTGGTGTGGGACACGCCCAAGATTGCCGATGCCGCTGCCCTGGTTGTGCAATCGGCGTTCACCACCGCCGGCCAGCGCGCCACGGCGGCGCGGCGGCTGATCGTCAAGGCCGATCTCTATGATGCCGTAGTGGGCGAGGTAAAAGCCCTCGCCGATCGCCTGATCGTGGGCGCACCGCTGGATGAACCCGCGCCGTTCATGGGGCCGGTGATCGACAATGCCGCGGCCGATGGCCTCACCGAAAGCTTCCTGTATCTGCTGTCCAACGGCGGGCGACCGATCCGCCACCTGACGCGGCCACGCGGCGACTTGCCCTTCCTGGCCCCGGCGATCATTGACGTGACGGCCATGGCCCAGCGCCCCGACGTCGAACTGTTCGGCCCGATCCTGCAAGTGATCAAGGTGGACGATTTCGACCAGGCCCTGGCCGAGGCGAACGCCACGCGGTTTGGCCTTTGCGCCGCGCTGATCGGCGGTTCACCCCAGGATTACAACCGTTTCTGGGCACAAGTGCGCGCCGGCGTGGTCAACTGGAACCGGCCCACCAACGGGGTTTCGCCTGCCGCGCCGCTGGGCGGCGTGGGCCTTTCGGGCAACCACCGCCCCGGCGCATTCTATGCCGCAGACTATTGCGCCTATCCGGTCGCGTCGGCCGAAATGGAACAGCCGCGCGCCTCGATCGGGATCGGCCTATCGGGATAGGCCTGTCGGGATAAGCCTACTTGCCGTCCGGCGGGGGCGTGGCCGGATCGACCGGGCCGCCCGGCACCACGGCGGCGTTGCGCATGTTCTGCTGGGAAAGATCGGGATCGGTCAGCAATGGCCCTTCCAGGGCGGCGCTCATGGCCGGGTCGTGATCGGTCTGCGCCTTGCGCGTATCATCCCCGGCGCAACCAGCCAACACCAGGGCGGCCAGCGGTGCAACGATGCGCAAGACGGGGTTACAAACCATCGCCACCTCATGCGCAGAGCTTGGTTAGCGCCATGTTAACATGCCTGGCGCACGAACCATATCCGCACAAACGAAAGGGGGCCTGCACGCCACCACGCGTACAGGCCCCCGGTCCCGCCCGTTCCCCGACTTGGTCCCTCGACCTGGTCCCCCGGCCGAGCGGGATCTAGCGCTTTAGCGGCAGCGAGCGTTGCTCTGGTCGATCGAGCGACCCAGCAGCGCGCCACCGGCGGCGCCCAGGATGGCACCCAGGGTGCGATCGCCGCGGCCGGCCACGCCCTGGCCGATCAGCGCGCCGGCCACGCCACCCACCAGCAGGCCGGTGGTGCCGTCGTTGCGGCGGCAGTAATAGCGGCCGTCATTGCCGCGCCAGCTCTGCCCGCGATAGGCAACGTCGCCATAATAGCCGCGGTCATAGCCACGATCGTAACCGCGATAATCGCCCCGATAGTCGCTGGGCCCGCGGCCATAGCCGCCACCCCGCCAATCGTCGCGCCCGCGCCAGTCGCCACGGCCGCCGTGGTTCCAGCCACCATCGCCACGGCCATCCCAACCATCGTGGGCAACCGGGGCGGCCAATGCGGCCTGCGGCGTCATGGCCACCGTTGCCGAAGCCGGGGCGATCCCGGCAGCCAGAGTGGCCGTTGCGGCCAGGCCCAGCAGGGTCTTGCGAATTGCGATCATCTTCGGTCTCCTGATCCGTCGTGTTGGTTCATGTTTACCCCACTCAACCTGAACGACATGCAACGCCTTCGTCAGAATTGACCGGAAACGAAAAAAGTTTGGTCCCGCCCTTGCCGCTTCGCAGATTGCCTCTTGGCGCCGGGCCGGGCGCCTGTCACAGGCGCGGCCATGACCGACCAGACCAACCAGGCACGGCATAGGGGCGCGGGCGGCCTGGGCGCTGCGGTGCTGGCCTATGTGCTGTGGGGCTTCTTCCCGATCTACTTCCACCCGTTGCTGGGCGTGCCGGCGGTGGAACTGGTCAGCTGGCGGGTGGTGTTCACCCTGCCGGTCTGCCTCGTCGTGGTCTTGCTCAGCGGCCAGGGCGCGGCCCTTCGAGCGGCGCTCACCACCCCGGCAGTGCTCGGCCGCCTGGTGCTGAGCGCGGCGGCGATCGGGTGCAACTGGCTGATGTATCTGGTGGCGATCGAGACGCACCAGGTCCTGGCAGCCAGCCTCGGCTATTACATCAACCCGCTGCTCAATGTGCTGATCGGCGTGCTTTTCCTCAAGGAGCGCCTCAACCGCCTGCAATGGGCGGCGGTGGCGCTGGCGGCAGGCGGGATCGCGGTGCTGCTGGCCGGCGCGCTGTCGATGCTCGGCGTGGCACTGGCCATGGCCGGCAGCTTTGCCCTCTACGGCCTGGTGCGCAAGTTCGTGGCCGTGCCGTCGGTCATCGGGTTGACGGTGGAAACCGCCGTGCTGTTCGTGCCGGCGCTGTTCGCCGTGTTCCATGCCGCCACGCTGCCGGCAGGATCAGCCTTGACGCAAGGCGGCCTGGTGCCCTGGCTGCTGGTCGGATCGGGCGTGATCACCGCCGTGCCGCTGCTGCTGTTCGCGGTGGCCGCACGCAAGCTCGACCTGTCGACGCTGGGCTTTGCCCAGTTCATTGCGCCCACGATCCTCTTCGTGCTGGGCGCGCTGCTGTATGGCGAACCGCTCGATCCTGCGCGCGTCACGTGCTTCCTGCTGATATGGTGCGCGATCGCACTGTTCAGCTATGACCTGCTCCGCCGCCGCAAGGCGTGATCCTCCCCGGAACAGGGAGGGGGAGGATCTTAGATCAGCCGCCAGGCGAGGGTTTCGCCGGCGTGGAACGGCACCAGCGTGGTGCCGCCAGCCGCGATCTCGCCCGGAACCACAACGCCGCTCTTCTCCAGGGTCACCGT
This sequence comes from Novosphingobium rhizosphaerae, assembly GCF_050920675.1. NCBI lineage: Bacteria > Pseudomonadati > Pseudomonadota > Alphaproteobacteria > Sphingomonadales > Sphingomonadaceae > Novosphingobium > Novosphingobium rhizosphaerae. The sequence continues at coordinate 1,927,553 of NZ_CP137861.1, read as the reverse complement.
GCCTGCGTTGAGCGGCAGGCCATAGAAACGCGGGCCGTTCTCGCTGGCAAAGGCCTCGAACTTGTCGAGCGCGCCTTCCTCGTCGAACACGGCGATATAGCTTTCCAGGGCATAGGGCGCGTTGAACAGCCCGGCGCAGCCGCAGGCGCTTTCCTTCAGGTGGCGCGCATGGGGCGCGGTGTCGGTGCCCAGGAACACGCGGGCGTGGCCCGAGGTGGCCAGCTTGCGCAGCGCCAGGCGGTGCTTCTCGCGCTTGGCCACCGGCAGGCAATAGGCGTGCGGGCGCATGCCGCCCACCAGCATGGCATTGCGGTTGATGTGCAGGTGCTGCGGCGTGATCGTGGCGCCCACATTGGCCCCCGCGCTTTCCACGAACTGCGCCGCTTCTTCCGTGGTGATATGCTCGAACACGATCTTGAGCGCGGGGAAATCGGCCACCAGCTTTTGCAGGGTGCGCTCGATGAACACCGCCTCGCGGTCGAAGATGTCGACATGCGAATCGGTCACTTCGCCATGGATCAGCAGCGGCATGCCGATTTTCTGCATGCGCTCCAGCACGGGATAGATCGTCGCCACGCTCGTCACCCCATGGGCCGAACCGGTGGTGGCATGGGCGGGATAGAGCTTGGCCGCCGTGAACACGCCCGCGCCGTGGCCGCGCTCGACTTCGTCGGGGTCGGTGTGGTCGGTCAGGTACAGCGTCATCAGCGGGGTGAAGTCGCTGCCCGCCGGCAGGGCAGCCAGGATGCGGTCGCGATAGGACGAAACGCCCGCCACGTCGGTCATCGGCGGCGACAAGTTGGGCATCACGATGGCGCGGGCAAACTGGCGCGCGGTATAGGGCGCCACGCCTTCGAGCATCGCGCCATCGCGCAAGTGAACATGCCAATCGTCCGGGCGGCGGATCGTGAGAGTCGTTTGCGTCGTCATGGCTTCCCCTTAAGCGCATCGCTTCCTATCTGTCACCCATGAGCAATCCCCGTCTTTTCGATCGTGCGCTCGTGCGCCTCTCCCCCACCGCGCCGGGGGAGGACGTGGCCGCGTTCCTCCAGGGCCTGGTGACCAACGATGTGCAGGGGCCGCTGCCGGTGTGGGCCGGGCTGCTCACGCCCCAGGGCAAGGCGCTGTTCGACTTCATCGTCTGGCCCGATGGCACCGACGCGCTGCTGATCGATTGCGAGGCTGCCGTTGCCGAGGCACTGGTCAAGCGTTTGTCGCTCTATCGCCTGCGCCGCAAGATCGCCATCGCGACCGCCCCCGAACTCGGCGTCTATTGGGAAGGCCACATGGGCGACGGCGGCGCGGCAGACCCGCGCCTGGGCGCGCTGGGCCAGCGCTGGATCGGCCATGTCGGCGACGATGACGTGGCCGTGGACGCCCAATGGCGCGAACATCGCCTCAAGCTGGGCGTGGCCGAAGGCCAGGCCGAACTGGGCAGCGACCAGACCCTGTGGCTGGAAGCCAATGCAGCCGAACTGCACGGCGTGAGCTTTACCAAGGGCTGCTATGTCGGCCAGGAAAACACCGCGCGGATGAACTGGCGGCAGAAGGTCAACCGCCGCCTGGCGGTCGTCCCCCTCGCCCAGTCAGACCCGGCGCGCCAGCGCGCCGCCTATCCCGACCTGGGCCTGGCCGTGGACCACTTGCGCGTGGACGCCATCACCCACGCGCCGCACTGGCTGGAAGATGCGCTGAAAGCCGACTGAGCGCTGCGCCAGCCGCCCTTCGACAAGCTCAGGGCGAACGGGGTGCCGTAACAATTCCCCGGAATTCCGTTCGGGCTGAGCCTGTCGAAGCCCCCTGGCAGGCAAGCGTCAAGCCCGCGAAATCAGAACCGGCTCTGCGCGCGCCAACGGTGCACCGTGCGCACCACGCTGTCCTCTTCGCCGCCGCTCTTGCCCCACAGGTCGCTGAACGAGGGATCGGCCGAAGCCGGGCGCCGCGCTTCGTCCAGATCGTCGAACGCCACGCGGATGGGAATGGCCACGCCCTCGCCGCAGATGATGCATTCGCGGTTGCGCAGCGCAGGAATGGCATCGAGGAAGCCGCGTGCGCCTTCGGGCATCGCCGCGCGCACGAACTGCTGGTCGCGGTCGTTGTTGAGGCGCATCGAAATGATCGTGCCGCATTGCGACAGCACGCCTTCGGCCAGGTCTGACGGGCGCTGCGTGATCAGGCCCAGCGAGACACCGTACTTGCGCCCCTCCTTGGCAATGCGCGACAGGATGCGCCCCACCGACGATCCATCGGAATTGCGCTCGTTGGGCACATAGCGGTGCGCTTCCTCGCACACCAAGAGGATCGGCCGCGTGGTTTCCTGGCGCGACCAGATCGCATAGTCGAACACCAGGCGGCTGAGCACCGCCACCACGGTAGAAGTGATTTCCGAAGGCACGCCCGACACGTCGATGATCGAGATCGGCTTGCCATGGGCGGGCAGGCGGAACAGCTTGCCCACGAATTCGGTCATCGTGTCGCTCACTAGCATGCCCGAGAACATGAACTGGTAGCGCGGATCGTTGCGGATTTCCTCGATCTTGCTTTTCACCCGCATGTAGGGGATCGAGCTATGCCCCTTGTCGAGCTTGCCCATCTCGTTCTGCAGGATGTTGCACAAGTCCGAGAGCAGATAGGGGATCGGCGAATCCTGGGTGATGCGCCCCACCTGTTCGGCCAGGCGGTTCTTCTGCCGTGCCATCAGCAGGCACTTGGCCAGGATATCGGCATCGATCTGCCGCTCCGCGCCCGTCGCGGTCAGGAACACTTCGCAGTGTTCTTCGAAGTTCATCAGCCAATAGGGCATCTGCAGGTTCGACACGTCGAGCAGCTGGCCGGTCTGGCGAAAGGCAGAGAGATATTCGCCATGCGGGTCGATCATCACGATATGGCCTTCGGGCGCCATGTCGCAGATGCGGTGCAGGATCAGCGCGGCAGCCGTCGATTTGCCGGTGCCGGTGGAGCCGAGCAGCGCGAAATGCTTGCCCAGCAGCGGATCGATATAGAGCCCGGCGCGGATGTCTGTCGTGGGGAAGACCGTGCCCACGGTCACGTGCGGGCGCCCGTCGCTGGCATAGATCTGGCGCAGGTCGGCGCTGGTCGCGGGATAGACCAGGGCGCCGGGCACCGGAAAGCGGGTGACGCCGCGACGAAAGCCGAAGATGCGCCCGGTGCGCGGATCTTCCTCGCCCTCGCCCAGGAAATCGAGGTGGGCCAGCGCGCCGCCGTCCACTTTGCCATCGCGGCGCTGGTTGCGTACCGATCCCAGCACCCAGCCACGCCCCACGCGCACCTTGATCTGGCTGCCCACCTGGCCCGAAAGCGCCACGGTGGGATCGGGATCGTCCATGCAGTCTTCCAGGCGATGCAGGTCGAGCGCGATCCCGCTGCCCGAGCCGGCCACGTCCACCACCACGCCGATCGGAATCAACGCGCATTCCGAAGGCGGCAGGTCGTCCGGCTCGGCCGCGGCCATGTCGTGCCGAGCCTGGGGCGCGCCGATCGCCGCTTCGGCCATCGGGCCCAGCGGGGCCAGGTCTGCGGGCCGGGCAGGATCTGCTGGAATGAAAACCTGCCTGCTCATGTCACTCATGCCTGTTGTTGCCCCAACCCGTTGTTGCGCGGCAGGCTAGGGGGCACAGGGTTAATTTTGGGCTAAAGACCCGCCACCAGGCCGGGAACGGCGTTACACCAGGGCAAACAGGCGCCCGGCGATCCAGCCCATCGCCACCGACACCACCACGGCAAACAGGCCATAGAGCAGCCCGTTGCCTTCGGCCTGGTCGGCCACGAAGCGTTCGAAGCCCTGCTTGGATACGTCCACCCGCGTCACGGCCGAGGTGATCACCCGGCCCTGGCGGATGGCAAAGGTTTCGGCCGTATAGGTCCCGGTGCGCACTTGCGAGGGCAGCGTGATGCGCGCCTGGTACAGCACCTGGCCGCTGATCGTCACGCCATGGCCGTCCTCGCGATAAAGGCCCTGGCGCTGCATCAGATCGACCAGGCCATCGGCAAAGTGCCGCTGGCGCGCCGGATCGATCGCGCCGATCGGCGAAAGCTGCAGGCGATCGAGCCCGAGTTCATAGATCGCGGCGGTCTTGTCATCGACGATCTCGCGCACCGGGCGCGACGAAGCGATGGCAAAGAAACTGGGCGCTGAACGCAGCTCGCTGCTTGCCGCGTTGATCCAGATGCCGGCCACCTTGCGCTTTTCGCGCAGCACGATCGATTGCACCGGGCCTTTGAGCACCACGACGATATCGTAATCCTGCGCCGCCCGCGTGCCACCCGGATCAAGGATCGCGCCGAACAGTAGCAGGTCCGCCCCGGTAAACCCCTGTCGCACTTCCACTTTGTGCTGCGAGATTTCCGGCACCAGGATCGGCGCCCGCGCGCCGCCCAGCAGCAGGGCCGCCGGGGCGATCAGCGCCAGCGCCAGGTTCCGCTTCACAGCGGCACCACCGTAAAGATTTCGTCGGGCCGATAGCCCAGCCCCAGCGCCATGCGCAGCGCTACGCCCAGCACGATCACCGCCAGGATCAGGCGCAATTGCTCGGGCTTGGCCTTCTGCGCGAATTGCGCGCCAACCTGCGCGCCCGAAACCGAGCCCACCAGCAAGAGCCCGGCCAGCACGATGTCCACCGCATGGGTGGTCAGCGCGTGCATCATCGTGGTGGCCATGGTCACGAACAGGATCTGGAACAGCGATGTGCCCACCACCACATTGGTGCTCATGCCCAGGATATAGAGCATCGCCGGCACCAGGATGAACCCGCCGCCAATGCCCATCAGCATGGTCAGGATGCCGGTGGCCATGCCCAGCAAGAGCGGCGCCAGGGGCGAGATATACAGGCCCGAGCGATAGAACCGCCAGCGCAGCGGCAGGCTGGCCACCAGCGGATGGTGCCGCCGGCGCCGCGCCGGCTGGGCCAGCCCGCGTCGCTGCGCGCGCAGGGCCGAAAGGCTTTCATGCGCCATCAATCCGCCGATGCCGCCCAGCAGCAGCACATAGAGGATATTGATCACCGTATCGATCTGGCCCAGCGCCTGGAGCAGCCGGAACAGCAGCGCGCCGATCCCGGTGCCCAGCACGCCGCCGGCCACCAGCACGGCGCCCATGTGATAATCGATGCCGCCGCGTCGCGCATGGGCAAACGCGCCCGAAACGCTGGCGCCGGTCACCTGGCTGGCGGCAGAGGCGGCAGCCACTGTCGGCGGCACGCCATAGAAGATCAGCAGTGGCGTGGTCAGGAATCCGCCGCCCACGCCGAACATGCCCGATAACAGCCCGGTCAACGCGCCAAGCCCCACGATCACGAGGCCGTTGACCGCCAGGTTGGCGATGGGAAGGTACACATCCATCGCCCATCGTCCTAGCGCAGGTGGCGAGGCAAAGGAACCGCCGCCGATGCGTACCGCCACGAAAATTGGCGCCGCGCGTTCAATTGCGCAGCCGCGTCATCCGGTCTTCGTCCAGCAAGGCCAGCAGCCCGGCATGCCAGGTGCGCGCCGCCGGATGCCGATTCTGGAAATCGGCCATGCGCGCCGAAACCGTGAGCAGGTTTTCCTCGTGCGCCGCCGCCGGGCGCGCGCCGGTGCCGCGCCGCGCCCGGCCATGGGCGGGATAGCGCCCTTGCGCCCCATCCCCGCCGGCAGGGCGAACCGCCAGCATCGATGCGCGGCCGGTATGCCAGGGCGGGGCGATGTCTGCGCCTGCCGGCACGGCAAGACACAGCATGACCAGGCGCAGCGCCACCCAGCCACCCAGCAGCAGCCCCAGCATGCGCAGCGGGCGGCCCCGCCGACGGCAGGCGGTGCCAGTGCCGGTGCCAGGACCCCAGCCGATCATGCGATCGCGGCCTGCGCTGGCACCGCGCAATGGGCGGTGTGGTCCCAGGTGACGGTGCCGGTGTTCAGCGTGGCAAGATAGGCCGTCACCGCGCGCCGCGCCGCCACGATGGCAATCGCATGGCGCAAGGGGATGCGAACGATGGCGCGCAGCCCTTCGGCCAAGCCATATTCGCGTGCGGTGAACAGCGCGCAAAGCGCCATGCGCCAGGCGATCGCCACCCCATCAAAGACGAGCAGCGCGGTGACCGCCGGATCGCGCCGGTGCACGGGCACCAAGCCATGGCTGCGCGCCAGCGACAGGATCGGGGTGAGGACAAGCAAGGCATAGACCACTGCCAGCACCATCGCCACCATCGGCCCCCGCCGATCGCGCAACCGCATCCACAAGTCCGGCAGGCTGGCCCGCCAACCCATGCGGTCCCAACCCTGCAGGGCAATGCCGTGCATCCACCGCGTCTTCTGGCGCAGCGCGGCGTCCAGCCGCGCGGGAAAGAACTTGCGCGTGGCGATCAACTGGCCCGCCTCGTCGCGCACGAGCAAGAACCGCGAGGTGCAGCCGATTTCGGCCAGGGCCAGTCCGAATTCATAGTTTTCGGTCAGGCTGTCCGCCGCAAAGGGGCCGCCGCGCCCGCCCGCGTCGGCACCCAGCGCTGCCATCGCGGCAATCGCCGGGCGCGCGATGGCGCAGCCCACCCCCGCGGCCGGCAACCCACCGCCCAACCAGCCGCGCACGACCATGGTCTTGGCCTGGTATTCGGCAAATTCGTCGCAATAGTGCCCGGCGATCCAGCGCGATCCCGGTTGCGGTTCGGGCCGCACCGGCAGAGCCACGAAATCGGCGTGGTCGAGCGCCGCATCGAGCAGGCCCAGCGCGCCGGGATGCACCATGTCGGCCGCATCGTGCACGATCACGCTGCGCACCCGCGCACCGCTGCGTGCCTCGTCGGCCAGCAGCGCAGCGTAAAGCCGGTTGAGGCAATCCGCCTTGGTCGTTGGGCCGTCACGATCGTGCACCACGATGCGAAGGCGCGGATCGTGCGCACTGCGCATCACCGCCGCCAGCGTTTCCGGATCGTTGCGATAGCACCCCACATAGAGGCGCAGGTCCGCATGCGGCCACGCCGCAAGGCAATGCTCCACCATCGTGGCCACCACCGGCGCTTCGGCCCAGGCGGGCACGAACACCGCCGCCACCCCGCGCAGCGCGCCCCCATGCGCCCCGCGGGCATGCCAATCGGCCCGTGCGGCCCAGCCTTGCGGCAGGTGCGCGGTGCGTGTGCGGCCCGTGGCCCTAAGCCAGGCCCACAGCGCGTCTATTCCCCACTCCTCGCAGGCTCCGATGGCCAGCCACACTGCCGCGAAAAGCAGAAGTTCGCGCTGCAACATGTCCAGCCACAGCCAGACTGTGGACAGCGATATCATACCCAATTTGCCCCCACCCCGTTTGACGGCAAACAACCCCACTGGCAAATTACGGGTCAGCGGGGCCCGTGGCAACGCTACCAACCATCAGGAATGATTCGGATATGGCGGAAAAGCGCGGTTCTCCCTCTCGGCCGCGGTCGCCCTGGCGCCGGCTTATGCGCCACGAAGCCACACCCGGCATCCTCTTGCTGGCCTGCGCTGCACTCGCGATCGCCCTTGCCAATTCGCCACTGCACCATGCTTTTCATGCCGCATTGCACACGCCGCTGCCTGCCGCACCCCTGGCCAAGCTCGATACCGTGCACGCGTGGATCAACGACGGCCTCATGGCGGTGTTCTTCTTCGTCGTGGGGCTTGAGATCAAACGCGAAACGGTTTCGGGCGCGCTGTCCGACGCGCGGCGGCGGCGCTTGCCGGTGCTGGCGGCGATGGCCGGCATGGCGGTTCCGGCAATCGTGTTCCTGGCGGTAAGCCAGGGGCAATCCATGCTGCATCGCGGTTGGGCCATTCCCGCGGCCACCGACATTGCCTTTGCCATGGGCGTGCTGGCCCTGATCGGCCGCCGCGTGCCTTCGTCGATCCGCCTGTTTCTGCTGACCGTGGCCGTGGTCGATGACCTGGGTGCGGTGCTCGTGATCGCGTTTTTTTACACTTCGGGCGTCGCCTGGGCCTGGCTGGCGGGTGCCGCGGCGGTGTTCGGCGTGCTGCTGGCGCTCAATCGCGCGGGGGTGAGTCGCGTTGCTCCCTATGCCGCACTGGGCGTCCTGCTGTGGGTCTGCGTGCTGCAATCGGGTGTCCATGCCACCGTCGCGGGCGTGCTGGCCGCGCTGACCGTGCCGATGAAACTCGATCGTCATGGCGACAGCCCACTGCTGCGGCTGGAACACGGCCTGGTGCCGTTCAACGGCTTTGTCGTGGTGCCGCTGTTCGGCCTGGCCAACGCCGGTGTCGCGCTGGGCCAGGCCGGGTTGGCCGGCGTGCTCGCGCCGTTGCCGCTGGCGATTGCCGCCGGGCTGTTCCTGGGCAAGCAGGCTGGCGTGCTGGGCGCCGTGCTGGGCGCAGAGCGGCTGGGCCTGGCACCCCGGCCAGCGGGCGCGGGGGTGCTGCACATCTGGGGCATGGCGCTGCTGTGTGGCATCGGTTTTACCATGAGCCTGTTCATCGCCGCGCTGGCGTTCCCGGCCGATCCCGACCTGGTGGAGCAGGCCAAGCTTGGCATTCTGGGCGGATCGCTGCTGTCGGCATTGGCCGGCGCGCTCGTGCTGAGAATGGCGCCGGCGCGCCTGCCTTGATCGGGAAAATCGATATGTCCAAGCCACCAATTGCATGAAACTTTCGCACGATTGTGGCGTATGAGAGCGCAAAGCCAAGCAAAGGAAAGGGGTTTACCATGCCGGGCGACAACGCAAACAAGGCGCTGATCGACAGCCTGAACGGGCTGCTCGCCGATTATTTCGCGCTTTATCTCAAGACCAAGAACTATCACTGGCACGTGGCCGGCCCGCAGTTCCGCGATCTGCACCTGCTGTTCGACGAGCAGGCTGCCGAGATCTTCGCCCTGACCGACATCGTGGGCGAACGCGTGCGCAAGAACGGCGGCAATACGCTGACCTCGATCGGCGCCATCGCGGCCAAGACCAGCGTCAAGGACGATGACCGCACCAAGGTTGACGCGCTGGACATGGTCAAGGCCCTGCGCGACGACAACGCTGCCCTGGTCGAAACCATCCGCGCGGTTAAGGCCGCCGCCACCGAAGCCGGCGACAACGCCACCGAAGGGGCCGCCGACGACTGGACCGACCAGGCCCAGCAGCGCGTGTGGTTCCTCAGCCAGATCCTGGCCTGATCCATCCGCTGCCGAATGCCAAAGGCCCGCCGCGCATCGTTTGCGCGGCGGGCCTTTTTGGTGCGGGAGGGCTGTTAACGCCCAGTTGACGACATTCGCAGCTTCAGCGAAGCTATCGCATGAAGATCGCTTTGCTCTTTGCGGCCTTGCCGCTAGTAGGTAGCCCTGTCGCTGCTTCCTCTTCGACGAACATTGTGGAGCCACCTAAGGTAAGGACCGTATGCGAGTTAAAAAGCATGGCTGCGCGTCAGCAAGATGGCACTGAGACCGTTAGTGTAACAGCTTTCGCCTCCTACGATTTTGAACATGGCTACTTTCTTCAAGATATCGGATGCTCTGATCCAATCGATGGAACGGGCTCAATTCAAATCAAATTGCCTAATGACTCTCGGATAGAATACTTTCCAGAACTGTTGAAGCTCTCGTCTCAGACTTGGTTGGCCAGCATTCTCGGAAAAAAACCTCGATGCACCTGCTTGGGCGTCGCTTCCTTTGAACATGGTCGGGTCACCTTTACCCTGAAAGAAGCAGGAGCAGTTTGGGCATCGGACTAAAGCGCATGGTGGACGTCCGCTTCCCACCACAACCCGCCATCACTCCCCGTTCGGGCTGAGCCTGTCGAAGCCCCCCGCCGGCACCACGCGCGCCTCGCATGAAATGCCCCCTTCCGGCAGCGGCACCAGTGCCACGCGGCGTACCACCAGGCCCTGATCGCGAAGGGATTCCAACCAGGCCAGCACGGCGGCACTTGGCCCCTGCCCGGCAAGCGCAAAGCCGTTCACCTGCACCACGGGCGGCTGCAGCCGCACGCCAGCCCGCGCGGCAGCGGCCATCAGGCGCGCTGCATCGGGGTGGGACGTGATGGGTGCGCGCGGCTGCGTTTCGGCCAGTTGGCGCAGCAGGCGCGCGCTGCGTGCCAGGGCCAAGGCATGGTCATCGCGCGCGGCAAGCCAGGCGTGGCGGAGCGGCAGCAGCACGCCCTGCCCCAGCCCGACGAGCAGCGCGAGAGCAAGCGCGAGGGACACCATGCCCCGCTCTCGCCCGGTCAGCGCGCCAATCCAGGCCTGCACGCGCGCGATCACGGCGCGCGCATCGTGACCGTGGCCACGATCCCTGCGCCATCCCGCACCGGCACCGGCGGCTGTGCCACGCGCCAGCCATTGCGTTGCAGCGCCAGCAACACGGCATCGATCGCCGGCGCATCGCCCGCGGCCAAGGTGAAACGCAAGGCGCCGTCTTCCTGATGGGCCAGCGCCGCCAGCCGTACCACCGGCGCAGCACTCAGCGCTTGCCACAAGGCAGCGGTGGGTGGCGCCCAACCATCGGCGCCGGCCTGTTGCTGCATCCGATCGATGCGCACGGCGCGTTCCGCCCCGGCCAGGTCCGTCACGTCGGCATGGCGCGTGCGCACTTGCGCGACCGCCGTCGCCACGATCCGCACGCTGTCGGTGCGCCAGCGCACAATCTGCGCCACGGGCACGGCCAGGGCCAGAACACCCACGAGAGCAGCCAGCCGCGCCAGCCGCCGCGTGGGCCAAGGCGCGCGGTGGGCGGCATGGTCCGCCAAGTCGATCCAAGGTTGCGCGTGGCCCTGCGCCAGGCGCTCGGCCAGAACCGACGCGTCACAGCGCACCACCCGGTCGTCGGCGGGAAGCAAGGCCTGCCACAGCGGCGGCTCGGCCACGAAGGCCGCCGTCGCAGTGCGGGCCAGATCCACACCGCCCAGCGTTGCGCAGTGCACCGTGCCCGGCGCTGGCGGCGGCAGCACCAGCGCCGCCGGCACCACGGCATCGGCCACCTGGCCGGTCGCGACCGAGACCGCCTGCTGCCACGCTGCACGGCGAACAGGATCGACCAGCGCGATCAAGACCTGCCCTTCGGACAGCGCAGCCACCGCCTCGCTGCCGGCAGCCAAGGCGCCGTCCTGCGCCGCCAGGCGCGCCAGGGCCAGGGTTTGTGCGGGGGTGGCCGTGGCCTCCAACGGCTGGACCAGCACTGGCACCGCGCCCGACGGCACCAGCGCGGTCACGCAGCCGGGCATGGCGGGCAAGGCTTCGCCTGGGGAAAGCGGCTGCGCCACGCCATTGGCCACGCGCCAGGCGGCGCATGGCGGCCCGCCGTCTTCGGGCAAGAGCAGGATCAGCCCGGCATCCGGCATGTCAGTTGCCCTTGCCGCCATCCGTGCCCGCCGCGGGCGCCGCAGCCTGGCCGGCCGATGTCACATCGGCCGCCGCGCCGCTGCCACCCGCCTGGCCATCGGCGCCGAGCGACAAAATCGCAAAGGGCGCCCCATCGGCACCGGGCACGCGATAGAGATAGGGCCGTCCCCAAGGGTCTTTGGGCAAGTCCTTGATATAGCCGCCCTTGCGCCAGGTTTCCGGCACCGGCAGATCGGGCGGCGGCTGGCGCAGCGCGGCCAGCCCCTGCGCCTGGGTGGGATAGACGCCTTCGTCCAGCCGGAACATCTCCAGCGCCTGTTCCAGCGTGGCGATGTCGCTTTGCGCCTTCACAACCATGGCGCGATCCTGGCTGGGCAACACGTTGATCAGCACCACCGTGGTCAGCAGGCCCAGGATGAAGATCACCACCATCAATTCCACCAGGCTGAACCCGTTGGGCACAGCAAAAGGGGCGCGGCGGGAAGCGGAAGAGACAACCATCGATCAGGTTCCGGTAAGCGTTTGCAATTGCAGGATCGGCAGCAGGATCGCGAGGATGATCAGCGCCACGATGCCGCCCATCACCACGATGATCGCGGGCTCCAGCAGCGCCAGCGCGGTGGCAGCGGCCGCTTCGAACGAGCGATCGAGCGCGTCAGCCGCGCTTTCAAGCAAGGCGCCCAACTGCCCCGATGCCTCTCCACTGGCGGCCATCGCCACCAACAGCGGGGGAAACAGCCCGGCGCGGCCCAACTCGGCCTGCGCCAAGCCGGCGGCCAGGCTGCCGCCCTCGCGCACGCCTTGCGCCACTTGGCCCAGAGCACGCGCGTGCAGGGTATTTTGCGCGGTCTGCGCGGCCAGACGCAGGCCGTCGAGCAATGGAAGGCGCGCTGCGATCATGGTGGCCAGGGTTCGTGCCAGGGCCGCCGCCTGGGCATCGCGCCACAGCGGCCCCAGCAGTGGCAGGCGCAAAAGCGCGCCATCCACCGCCGCGCGAAACGGCGGCCATGCCAGGCCGCGAACAAAACCCACCGCCGCCAGCGCCAATGTGGCCAGCACGGCCCAGCCCCACGCGGCGAGAAAGTCCGAAAGGCCGATCACCATGCGCGTCAGCCACGGCAATTGCCGGCTGGCGGCGTCAAACTGTTCCACCACGCGCGGCACCACTGCCACCATCAGCCCGGTCACCACGGCAATCGCCACCACCGCCAGCGCCGCGGGATAGGCCAGCGCACCGGCCAAGCGCGCGCGCACCTGCGCCTGCCGTTCGATCAGGTCGGCCAGGCGCGCGGCGATCTGGGGCAGGCGCCCGGCGCTTTCCCCCGCCCCCACCATCGCGCGATAGACCGGGGGAAAGGCGTGCGGTGCGCGGGCAAGCGCCTCTGCCAGCGAAAGCCCTTCGCACACCCCGGCGTGCACAGCGCGGATCACCGCGCCTTCGCGGGTGCTGCCGGCCTGCCGCAGCATGGTGCGCAGCGCTTCTTCCACCGGACTCACCGCCACCAGCGCGGCCAGTTGCCGGGTCAACAGTGCGCGGCTGCGCAGGCCGAGCCGCCCGGGTGCCCGTGCCACTGCCGGTGCCGGCTCGATCCGCATGACCTGCCAGTGCCGCGCCACCAGGCGTGCCTGCGCGCTGACCGCATCGGGCGCGGCGATGCGGCCCTGCCGCTCGCGCCCCTGGCGATCGACCGCGCGATAGAGAAAGGCCGGCGTCATCCGCCCTGGTCCTGGCGCAGGATGCGGGCCGCCTCCGCCGCGCTCACCTTGCCTGCCACCACCAGCGCACGAGCGGCATCGGCAAGGCGCGGCGCCGCTGCAAACGCATGGGCCGCCAGCGCATCTTCATCGGCATCGTCATGGATCAGGCGGCGCAGGCCATCGTCGGCCCACAGTGCCTCGAACACGCCGATGCGGCCGGCATGCCCGGTCTGGCCGCAAGCATCGCAACCAGGCGCGACCATGGCCATGGCGCCGAATTCCAGCGCCAGCGCCGCAGCCAGACGCGGTGGCACCGCTTCGGCCCTGCGGCATTGCGGGCACAGCCGCCGCACCAGCCGCTGCGCCAGCACCGCGCGCAGCGTGGCGGCCAGCAGGAACGGCTCCACCCCCATGTCGCGCAGCCGGGTCACCGCGCCGGCGGCGTCGTTGGTGTGGACCGTCGCCAGCACGAGGTGCCCGGTCAGTGCCGCCTGCACCGCGATCTGCGCGGTTTCCGCGTCGCGGATTTCGCCCACCATCACCACATCGGGGTCCTGGCGGAGGATCGCGCGCAGGCCGGCGGCAAAGGTCAGTCCCAGGCGCGGGTTCACCTGCGTTTGCCCCACGCCGTCCACGGCATATTCCACCGGATCTTCCACGGTCAGGATATTGCGCGTGCCATCGCCCAGCAGGCCCAGCGCGGCATAAAGCGTGGTGGTCTTGCCCGATCCGGTCGGGCCGGTGACCAGCACGATACCGTTGGGCTGGGCCAGCGCACGGCGCAGCACCGCGTCTGCGGCGGGATCAAGGCCCAGCGCGGCCAGATCGATTCCGGCGCGCGCCTTGTCCAGCAGGCGCAGCACCACGCGCTCCCCGGCGCGCGAAGGCAGGGTGGACACGCGCACGTCCACCAGCCGCCCGGCCAGATCGAGCGCCATGCGCCCATCCTGCGGCAGGCGCCGCTCGGCAATGTCGAGCCGGGCCATCACCTTGATCCGGCTGGCCAGCATCGGCGCGACATGGGCGGGCAGGCGCAGCATCTCGGCCAGCTGCCCGTCGCGGCGCAGGCGCACAACCAAGGCCTGCTCATAGGGCTCAAGGTGAATGTCCGACGCGCCCTGGCGCAGTCCTTCGGCCAGCAAGCCGTTGATCAGGCGGATCACCGGGGCATCGTCGGTGCTGCCCAGCAGGTCTTCGGCGCTGGGCAGGTCTAGCGCGGGCTGCGGATCCCCGCGCGCCAGGGCATCGGCAGCCGCCGCCGCACCATCGGCATAGGTCTGGGCCAGCAGCGCCTCGAACGCGGGTGGAGCCACGCGCCGCCAACTCGCGATCGGCCCCGCCACCCGGCGCAGTTCCAGGAGGGCCAGGGCATTGGCATCCTCGCGCAGCACCACGGCCAGGCCACCCGGCCCCTGCCCTTCCACCAGGAAGCCGCGATCGCGCGCCATGGCATAGTCCGGGCGCCAGGCCGGCGCGGCATCGCCGCCGAACATCATGGCCGTGCCTCTCCCACGGCGCCGGCGCGCGGCGGCGGCGTGATCACCATGTCACCCGGCGCTGGCGTGCGGGGGCGTGCCGCGCCCAGGTAATCCACCACCAGTTCATCGATCGAAGGTTCGCGGCCCGGCGCGAATGCCGACTGCGCGCCGCGCACCGCCTCCATCCGGCGCGCGGTCAACACCGCGCGATCGGCCCCGCCGCGCAGGATCGTGGGGCGAATGAAGACCATGAGGTTCGTCTTCACGTGACTTTTGCTGCGCGATTTGAACAGTTCGCCCAGCAGCGGCACGTCGCCCAGCAGCGGCACCTTTTCCAGCGTGCGCCGCTCGGCATCGTCCAGCAGCCCGCCCAGCGCGATGATCTCGCCATCGCCCACGGTCACGGTGGTGCGGATCTCGCGCTTGTTGACCACCAGTTCGCCGTTGCTGGCCGAAACCGGCCCAGCCACCGAACTTACCTGCTGGCGCAGATCGAGCCGGACGGCATTGCCGGCGTTGATCTGCGGCGTCACGTCCAGTTCGATCCCCACGTTCTGGCGGGCGATGGTGCGAAAGGCGCCCGACAGCGAATTGGACAGCGCTTCTCCGGTCGCCACCGGGATTTCCTTGCCAAACAGGATCGACGCCGGGACATTGTCGTTGGTGACGATGTGCGGGGTGGACAGTACGTTGGAATTGCTGTCCGCCCGCACGGCATCGATCAGCGTGCCGAAGAAGCCCGAACCGCCCAGGGTCGTGGCCCACCCGGCAATCCCCCCGCGCGCGCCGAGAGCGGCCTGCGCCGCGTTCTGGCGCAGGAGATCGGCTGTCGCGCTGGTGGTGGAGGTGGTGACCGTCGCGCCGTTGATCACGGTGGTCGTCTGGTCCAGCCGATCGGCATAGAGCCCGCCAGCCAGATCGAGGATATTGGCCGCGCCGTTGGAAAAGCTGGTGACGGCAAAGGGCGCGTCCTTGCCCCCGATCAGCATCTGTACGCCCAGCTTTTGCGCCACGTCGTCAGACACCTCGACGATGATCGCTTCCACCAGCACCTGCTGCTGCGGCAGATCGAGCGCGTGGACGAGATCAGACAGGCGCCGCTGTTCATCCGCCGGGGCGGCAATGATCACGGCATTGGCGCCGGGATAGCGCGTGATCGTGGCGGTGCCGCGCCCGCCGTCCAGCCGGATCGGCCCGCTGCCCAGGCTGCCCATGGTGCCACCCGATGGATTGGCCGGGGCGCCGTTGCCCTGCCCGGCGGAAAGCGGCGGGCCAGCGGCGGGATTGGCGCCCGATGCACCAGTTGCGCCGCCCATGCCACCCAGCGAAACCGGCGCGGCCGACCCGGCGCTGGCTTCCCCGCCGCTGCCACCGACCAGGCGCTCCAGCACCGGCACCAGCAACGCGGCATCGGCATGGTCGAGCCACAGCACGCGGATCGCCCCACCTTCCCCGGCGCGCGCGTCCAGCCGCCGCGCCACTTCGGCCAGGCGAGCCAGCGTGGGCGGATCGCCGCGCAGCACCACGGCATTGGCGCTGTCCACCGCCACCACGCTGGCCGGGGTGCGCCCGCCCTCGCCAGCCGCGACCAGTTGGGTCAGCGCGGTGGCCACTTCGCGCGCACCGGCATGGGCAAGGTCGATCGTCAAGACCGCGGCCCGGTCCTGGTCGATCTGGCGCACCAGCGCGCGGATGCGGGCGACGTTATCGGCGTAATCGACCACCACCAGCGAATTGCCGGCCTTGTTGGCCGTGAGCGAGCCATCCTTGCTGACCAGCGGGCGCAGCGTGTCGAGCGCCTGGGCGGCGTCGGCGGCGCGCAGGCGGATCACTTCGGTGACCATCTGGTTGCGTGCCCCACCGCGCGGGATGCCTGTCGGCTGGCTGGCCGCGCCCTCTGTCGGCTGGATGCGGAATGCGCCGTTGCCGGTGGGCACCGCGACCAGGCCATTGGCGCGCAAGGTGGCCAGGAATACCTCGAAATATTCGCTGGCGCTCAAGGTTCGCTCGCTCGCCACGCTCACCTTGCCGGCCACGCGGGCATCGACGATGAACGTACGCCCGGTCACTTCGGCGGCATCGGCAATGAACGCGCGCATATCGGCCTCGCGCACGTTGAGGCGGTATTGCGCCTGCGCGGCCTGCGGCATGGCCAGCCCAAGGATCGGCAGTGCCAGGCAGGCCAGCCACGCGTGCCACCCGATCGCACGCCTCACTGCCCGCCCCCTTGCGACCCCAGCGACAGCGGCAGATCGCGCCCGCCGCGCCGCACGGTGACGGCCAGGGCGCGGCCCTGCGCGATCGCAGCATCGAGGCGGGCGGCATCCTCCTGCCCACGCACCGGCGCGCCGCCGATCGCGACGATGCGATCATCGGGCAGCAGGCCCCAGCTTTGCCCGGCCCCGCCAGTGAGCCAAAGCGCGGGTTTTCCGTCAGCCGTGACCAGGGCAAACCGGCCGCCCAAGTCTTGCGGCGCAAGCTCTTGCGGCGCGGATGGTGCCGCCGCTGGCGCGGTGCCGTCCTGCGGGGCGAGCGATAGCGTCACCCGCCCGCCCGCGCGCAACAGCACCACGTAATCGAACGCCACTTGCGCCAGGCGCACGCCGGGCAAGGCCTCTTCCCCCTGGGCCACGACATGCTGCACGCCATCCGCACCGGCCAGGATCGCGCTGCCGCCTTGCCCGTCGGGCGTGGAGCGCGTGCCGAGCAAGCGCAGCGGCCCGGCATCGCCAGAGCCGCCGCCACTTTCACGCGCAAATGGATCGAATTGGGCAAACAGGCCGGCCCGCGCCGGGGCATCGAGCACCATCGCCCCGCCCGCATCGTCGGCCACCGCAGAATCGAGCGGCGCCAGGACGACCCAGCACAACATCGCCAGCAGCGCCCCGGCACTGCCCAGCAGCGCCACTTCGGCCAGGCGCGCAGCGATGGGCGAGGTCGGCATGGAGCGCGGCCGCCTGGCGCGCGACGCAACCAGCCCTTGTATGCGCCCTCCCGATCCGTGCATCCCTTGCGCCCGCTTGCCCATGATTGCCTTGCCCCTTGCCTGGCGCAGGGTAATCCAGTCTGCCTCGCCCAGAGTGCGGGAAAGCCTCGATTTCGGTTCCGCTAGCGCCTAGGATCGGGCCGATGATCGCGCTTCCCAAACCGCTGCACCGTGCCGCCCTGCGCGTGGCGCATCGGTTGCGCGTGGCCTGGTGGCGCTGGCGGCAAGTGCCGGTGCTGGGCTGCATGGTGGTGGCGCGCAACGCGGCGGGGCATGTCCTGCTGGTGCGGCACAGCTATCACCACAGCACGCTATGGATGCTGCCGGGCGGCGGATTGGCGCGCGGGGAAAGCCCTGTGGCCACGGCCGCGCGCGAACTGGCGGAGGAAACCGGCTGCACCCTGGTGCAAGCCGTGCATTTTGCCGATCACTTGCGCGATCGCGGCGGCTGGCTCAACCAGATCGCCCTGGTGGCCGGCTTGGCCCACGGCACCCCGCGCGCAGACGGGCGCGAGCTGGAAGAAGCGGCGTTCTTTGCCCTCGATGCCCTGCCGCCCACCACCAGCCCGGCCACGCGCGAGATGATCGCGCTTTGGCAGCATAAGACGGCGCAAGCCTCAGAACGGTAACTCGGCCTGCCCCGGCGCAACGGCGGGCGCCTCGCCGGGCTCATCCAGCGCCGAGAGGATCACGCCCATCAGCCGCACCGGCTGCGGCAGCGGCAGCACCTGGTCGAGCAGGCCACGCGCCACCTCGGCCAGGGTGTCGCGGCTCGACACCGGGGTGGAAATGGAACGCGCCCGGCTCATTGCCGAAAAATCCTTGAATTTCAGCTTTAGCGTGACGGTACGCCCGGTCACGTCGGCCCGCGCCACGCGCTCCCACGCCAGGTCGATGATGGTTTCCAGCGTTTCGCGCAAAACGGTGCCCGATGACAGATCACGGTCGAACGTGCGCTCTGCCCCCACCGACTTGCGCGGGCGATCGGCCGTTACCGCGCGCAGATCAATGCCGCGCGCGGCGCGATAAAGATAATCGGCCTGGGCCCCGAAATGCTGGCGCAGACTGGCCAAGTCGAGGCGGCGCAAGTCAGCGCCGGTGGCAATGCCCAGCGCCGCCATCTTTTCCGCCCCGCGCGGCCCCACCCCGTGGAACCGCGCCACTGGCAGCGCCGAAACGAACGCAGCGCCTTCGCCCGGGCGGATCACGCACAGGCCGTCGGGCTTGTTCTGGTCGCTCGCCAGCTTGGCCAGGAACTTGTTGTAGGACACCCCCGCACTGGCGGTCAGCCCGGTTTCGGCGCGGATGCGCTGGCGAATCAATTCGGCAATGCGCGTGGCCGAACCGATCCCGCGCGCATCGCGCGTCACATCAAGATAGGCCTCGTCGAGCGAGAGGGGCTCCACATCGGGCGTATAATCCAGGAAGATCGCGCGGATCTGTTGCGACACCGCGCGATAGACGTCGAAGCGCGGGCGGCGAAAGATCAGGTCCGGGCACAGCTGCACCGCGCGCGCCGACGGCATGGCCGAGCGCACGCCAAAGGCGCGTGCCTCATAGCTGGCCGCCGCCACCACGCCGCGCGCGGCATTGCCGCCCACCGCCACCGGCTTGCCCCGCAACTCGGGGGCATCGCGCTGTTCGACGCTGGCATAGAATGCGTCCATGTCGACATGGATGATCTTGCGCAGGCCCGGCGCCGTATCGGCACCATCGGCAGCGGCAGGATCGAAAATTGGAGGTTCGGGCACGGGCATGACGCGACGCGATCATGCCACAAAGGCCTGGCAAAGGCTGCAACAAAACCTTGGATTGGCGTCCCCCGCCTGCCATAGGATCGTTATGCAACCCAACTATCCAGCCGGCCGGCGCCAGATCCAGGCGCTGGGCGGGCGCGAATTCATTGCCATGATGGCCTTGCTCATGGCGCTTCAGGCGCTGGCTATCGATGCCATGTTGCCCGGCCTTGGCCAGATTGCCGCCGATCTGGGCGTGAGCGATCCCAATCGCCGCCAACTGGTGGTGGGCGTGTTCCTGGTTTCGGCGGGATTGGGCGCG
Organism: Novosphingobium rhizosphaerae; assembly: GCF_050920675.1. NCBI lineage: Bacteria > Pseudomonadati > Pseudomonadota > Alphaproteobacteria > Sphingomonadales > Sphingomonadaceae > Novosphingobium > Novosphingobium rhizosphaerae. The sequence goes on along the minus strand of NZ_CP137861.1, from coordinate 1,908,056 downwards.
CTGATCCCCGGTGCCCTGGCCGATCGCCACGGCCGGCGGCCGGTGCTGCTGGTGACCATCGTGCTCTATGTGGTGCTGGCGCTGGGCTGCGCGATGGCGCCCGATTTCAATAGCTTGTTGATTCTGCGCGCGCTCCATGCGGTGGCCAGCGCCGGGGTGGCGGTGCTGCCGGCAGCGATCGTGCGCGATCGCTTTGCCGGGGACCAGATGGCGCGCACGCTATCCACCGTGTCCACGGTGTTCATGGTGGTGCCGATGCTGGCGCCCAGCGTCGGGCAATTCGTGCTGCTGTTTGCCGGATGGCGCTGGATTTTCGGCGTGCTGGCGGTGCTGGGCGCGATCATGGGGGTGTGGGTGTTCCAGCGACTGCCCGAAACGCTTGATCCCGCCAACCGCCAAGCGATCATGCCGCTGACCATCGCGCGCAACATGGCCAATTCGGCGATGGAGCGCTCATCGGCGGGCTATGTGCTGGGCGCCTCGCTCGTGTTCGGGGCGATGTTCGGCTATATCAACTGCTCGCAACAGCTGGTGGCCGAACACTTTGGCGCCGGGCGCTATTTCCCGCTGATCTTCGGGGCGACGGCGCTGTCGCTGTCGTTCTCCAACTTCTTCAACGCGCGCATCGTCGAACGCTTTGGCGCGCGGCGCGTGTCGCAAACCGCGCTGCTGGCGTGCATCGGCCTCAGCCTGCTGCAAGTCCACTTCGCGTTCAGCCCGCACCAGACGCTGCTGCGCTTCATGCCGGTGATGGCGGCCAACATCTGCGCCATGGGATTCATCGGCGCCAATTTCAGCTCGATCGCGCTGCAGCCCTTTGCCCGCACGGCGGGCGCTGCCAGTTCGATGCAGATGTTCATGCGCACCCTGATCGGCTCGCTGATCGGCATCGCCATCGGCCAGGTTTACGACGGCACGGCGCGTCCGCTCTCGATCGCCTTCGTCACCTGCGGCCTGCTGTCGCTGGGCCTCGTGCTGTTCTCGGAACGCGGCCGCCTGTTCCGCCGCCTGATCCCGCCGGGCGGAGAGCGGGTGCTGGTGGACGTGCACTGACGCAGGCGTAAAGCCTCGCACCCAGCGCAACCTTGCCGCATCAAGCCACGGCGCGGTCCATGGCAGCCAGGGCCACGTCGGCCCGCTCGGGCCGGCCCAGGTGATAGCCTTGCATCAGGCGGATGCCCAGCGCGCGGGCGGTGGCCAGCTGGGCTTCGTCCTCCACGCCTTCGATCATGCATTCGATGCCCAGTTGCCAGGCGAACGACACGATCGTGCCCACGATCGCCCGCGCGCCGGGATCGCTGGACAGCGCGGCCGCCAGCCCGCGATCGATCTTGACCATGTCCAGCGGCAGATCGCGCAACTGCGACAGGCTTGACCAGCCGGCGCCGAAATCATCGAGCGCCAGGCGGAAGCCGGCGGCGCGGAATGCTTCCAACTGGGTGCGGGCGCGGCGCGGATCGGCCAGCAGCGCCGCTTCGTTCATTTCCAGCAGGAAACGGGCAGGGTCCGCGCCGGCATCGCGAACCAGGCGATCGAGCGATTCGACCGCGCCCTCGCGGGTGACATCGCGCGGACTGAGGTTGATCGCCACGGTCAACCCGCGTCGCCAGGCATCGCATTCGGCCAAAGTGCGCGCGATCACCGCGCGGGTCAGTTCGCCTGTGCGGCCGGTGGCCGTGGCCAGGTGCATGAATTCGCCGGGCGCCAACCAGGTCTGCCCATCGGGCGACCAGCGGGCAAACGCCTCGAATCCCAGCACGGCGCCGCTGTCGACATCGTAGAACGGCTGGTAAAGCAGGCGCAGCCGGTCATCCAGGCGGCAACCATTGAACTGGCGGGTCATCGCGCTGCGATGCTGCAGGGCCACTTCGTCTTCCGGGCCGAACAGCACGATCGCGCCTTCGCCCCGCTTCTTGGCCTTGTAGAGCGCGGCATCGGCCCGTTCGAGGCACGCCCCCACGGCGTGCCCGCCCACATTCGCCGCCCCGGCATTGGCCCCCCGCATCCGGTGAATTCCGGTGGACGCGTGCAGGCGCAAGGTAACGCCATTGTGCACCACGGGCGCGCGTACCGCCTGTGACAGGGCATGGGCAGCCGCTGCCACGCCCGGCCCGTCGAGCGCGCCATCGAACAGGATCGCGAATTCATCGCCGCCCAGCCGGCCATGCGCCACCACCCCGCCGATCGCATCGATGCGGCGCGAAACCGCGCGCAGCACGTCATCGCCCGCAGCGTGGCCATAGGTGTCGTTGATATGCTTGAACCCATCGAGATCGAGCAGCGCCAGCCAGGGTTGCGGCGCATCGTGCCGGGTCACTTCCTGGGCCAGCCGCGCCAGGATCGCGCGGCGGTTGAGACCGCCGGTCAGGGGATCGCGCGAGGCCTGCTCGAAGTTCGTCTGCGCCAGCCGCGCGGCCAGCCGTTCGCGCCGGGCAAGTTGCTGACGCGACAGCTCCAGCCGCACGAAATCGGCGTGAAAGCCGAACGTCATCATCAGCACGGTGAGATTGGCCATCGTCAGGACCACGACCACCGGCCAAACCCCCGCCCCATCAACGGCGAGGTAGACAATGGCAGCCGGCACCGTGCAGGTCAGCGCCAGGCGCAGGGCCGCGGCGGGCGCATGGGCCAGGCCCAGCACGCCCGCCACCGACACCACCGAGAGCAGCACGCGCACCAGCGCCCGCTGCGCATCGTTGCCCACGCAATAGAGCGAGAGCGCCCACGACACGGCGAACAGCGCCGAAAGCCCCACACTCATCGGCAAAGTGACGATATCCTTGCGCCGCCGCGCCAGGGGGCGTTGCGCCACCTGGGAAGGCAGCCAGTGCCAGCCGCGCTCGGCGGCGAAGGCCATCATCGCCACGCCCGGCAACAAGACCGGCCAGCGGACCGTGCCGATGAAGCGCATGATCACCAGGCCCACGCCCAGGATCACCAGCAGCGACAGCAGCGGCAGGCGCCGCGACAGATTGTGGGCGTAGGACGCCACCATGGTTTCGCCACGATGGCTGCGCCAATGCGAAGCGCCCAGGACCGAACCGACCAATGCCCGTGCCGTCCGCCCTCGGCCGCGACGGCGCGTTGGCTTGCCCGGCACTGGCGCTGGGCTTGCCTCCACATCGTAGTCTGCCTGAGGGTTTCCGCTAAGGACTTCCATCTGGCGGCCATAGGGCCAAGGCAGTTAACAGGTGGTATGCGCGCCGGCCCAAGCGATTGCCCTCGCGCGCGGAAAACCGGTGCGCCCGGCGCCGTCAGCCCTCGGCCAGTGCCGCCACCAAGGCCTTGACTTTCTTCTGCCGCCACTGCGGCAGGGGGGCTACCAGCCAATAGCCACGCCGGCCGATTTCCACTTCGCCCAGCGCAACCACGCGGCCGGTGGAAAGCGCATATTCGGCCAGCAGCAAAGGCACGCGCGCTTTGCCCAGGCCAGCGGCAGCGGCGCTGATCGCGGTGCCTGCATCGCCCACCGAAAATGCCACTTCGCGCCCTTCGCCTGCCGGCACCGGGTCACCCGGCCAGCCGATCCACGCGCCGTCGCTGTTGGCGCCAACACTGTTCTCCGGGCTTCCTTCGGCAAAGCCGGGCGCGGCCACGATCACGGTCTGCGGCGCGCCCAGCGGGATGCCTTCCAGTTCGCCCGGCCCTTCGGCCCAGCGCACGGCGAGATCGAGGTTGGCCTCGGTAAAGTCGATGTCGCCATCGCCGCCCACCAGCGAAAAGCGCAGCGCGGGATTTTCGGCGCGAAACGCGGCGAGGCGCTGGCTGAACCAGGCGGCAAAGAAATCGCGCGGGCAGGCAATGGTATAGACGTGGCTGGATTGGCCGGCCTGCATCGCCTGTACGCCTTCTTCAAAGCGCAGGAAGCCTTCGCGGATGGCATCGAGGCCGGCGGCGGCTTCATCGGTCAGTTCCAGGCCCTTGGACGTGCGGCGGAACAGCACCACGCCCAAAAGGTCTTCCAGCGCGCGGATCTGCTGGCCAACGGCGGCGGGCGTCACGGCCAATTCGTCGGCAGCGCGGGTGAAGGACAGGTGGCGGGCGGCGGCATCGAGCACGCGCAGCCCGTTGAGCGGGAGATGGGTCCGCTTCATGAGGTGATTGCCTTCTTCTTGGCGGTCAATTGGCCGTGGCCGGGGCGGCCAGCGGAAAGAAGGGGATGGCCACTTCCAACAAGGAGCCATCGTCGCGGCGCATGGTGTAATGCCCCTCCATGCTGCCCGTGGCGTGCCCAGCGGACAGCCCGAGACATAGTCGTGCGCCTGGCCCGGTTCCAGCCGGGGCTGTTCGCCCACCACGCCTTCGCCATCGACAAAGCTGACATGGCCACGCCCGTCGGTGATGCGCCAATGCCGGGTCACGAGCTGGGCCGGCTCGTTCGAATCGTTTTCGATACGGATGTGATAGACCCAGAACCACTTGCCGGCCGCCACGCGCGATTGCTCAGGCAAAAAGTTCACCGCCACCCGGACGGTGATGCCATGCGTGATCGCGGCATGCTGGAAAAGCTGCTTCATCCGCCACAGACTAACGCACTTGGGCGTTCGTTCCAATGCCCGAAATGGACCATCTGCGCCAACGCCCTTGCTGCAGCAGGGCGGGCACGGCACAGGCAGGAATGTGATGACTGACCAGCCACCGCCCCCGTTCATCGTCTGCGCCGTGCTGCCCCATGGGGAAACCGGCGCGGTGGTGCGCCTGCTGGGCGAGGAGACGGGACTCGTCGCGGTCTATGTGGCGGGTGCGCGCGGGCGGACCTTGCGCCCCGTGCTGATCCCCGGAAACCTGGTGGCCGCAGACCTGGCGCGGCGCGGCGATACGCGCCTGCCCACCGCGCGGGTGGAACTGATCGCCAGCCGCGGCCCCTGGCTGGGCGAGCCACTGGCCAGCGCCGGCCTGGCCTGGGCCTGCGCGCTGACCGCCGCCGCCCTGCCCGAGGGCTTGCCCCTGCCGGCGATCCATGCCGCGCTTGTCGCCTTGCTCGATGCCATTTGCCTGGCGCCATCGGCACGCGGTTGGGCGCGCGCGCTGGCCGGCTATGAAGCCTTGCTGCTGCGCGAAGGCGGGCACGGCCTGGCGCCCCTGCCCGTCGCGAACGAGACTTGGCCCGCCCTGCTGGCCCGGCTGGATGCGCAGGGGCCGGCGATTGCAAGCCAACTGCTTGCCGAACGGCGGCGCGATGTTATGGCGGCCCGCGCGATTCTGCTGGAACGGCTGAAGCGCATCGGATCGGATTGAGAAGGCCAGAACATGAAAATTGCGGTTTTGCCCGGCGACGGCATCGGCCCCGAAGTGACGCGTGAAGCGGTCCGCGTGATCGAGGCACTCGACCTTGGCATCGCGATGGAACAAGCGCTGGTCGGCGGCAGCGCCTACAAGGCCAGCGGCCACCCCCTGCCGCCCGAGACACTGGCGCTGGCCCGCGCGTCCGATGCAATCCTGTTCGGCGCGGTGGGCGATCCCGATTGCGACGCGCTGGAACGCCACCTGCGGCCGGAACAAGCGATCCTGGGCCTGCGCAAGGAACTGACGCTGTTTGCCAACTTGCGCCCGGCCAAGGTCTTTGCCGGCCTGGAAAGCCATTCCGCGCTGCGCCCCGAAGTGGCCGGCGCGATCGACCTGCTGATCGTGCGCGAATTGAACGGCGACGTCTATTTCGGCGAAAAGGGCTTCCGCCAGACCGCCAGCGGCGAGCGCGAAGGCTATGACATCATGTCGTACAACGAAAGCGAAGTGCGCCGCATTGCCCATGTCGCGTTCCGCGCCGCGCTGGGCCGGGGCAAGCGCCTGTGCTCGGTGGACAAGGCCAACGTGCTCGAAACCTCGCAGCTGTGGCGCGACGTGATCGTGGAAGTGGCCAAGGAATATCCCAACGTCGCGCTCGAACATATGTATGTCGACAACGCCGCGATGCAGCTGGTGCGCGCGCCGGGCAAGTTCGACGTGGTGGTGACCGGCAACCTGTTCGGCGACATCCTGTCCGACCAGGCCAGCATGTGCGTTGGTTCGATCGGGCTGCTCGCCTCGGCCTCGCTGGGTGAACGCCAGACCGCGCACGGCACCTTCGGCCTCTATGAGCCGATCCATGGGTCCGCGCCCGATATTGCCGGCCAGGGCCTGGCCAATCCGATGGCCACGATCCTTTCGGCCGCCATGCTGCTGCGCCATTCGCTGGGCCTGGCCGATGCGGCCGACCGCGTGGAAGCAGCCGTTGCCGCCACTCTGGCCGATGGCGTGCTAGGCCGCGACCTGGGCGGCACCGCCGGAACTGCGGAAATTGGTGACGCCGTGATCGCAAAGCTGTAAGCGCTGCGCCCCATGTTGCAACTGGCAGTCATTCTCCCGACCTTCAACGAGAGCAAGAACATTGCCTCGATGGTCGAACGGCTCGACAAGGCGCTCACCGGCATCGCCTGGGAAGCGGTCTTCGTCGACGATAACAGCCCCGATGGCACCGCCGATGTGGCGCGTGCCATCGGCCGCACCGATCCGCGCATCCGCGTGATCGAGCGGATCGGGCGGCGGGGCCTGGCCTCTGCCGCGATCGAGGGCATGTGCGCCACCGCCGCGCCGATCGTGGCGGTGATGGACAGCGATCACCAGCACGATCCCGCGCTGCTGCCACAGATGCTGGCCGCCATCACCAGCGGCGAGTGCGACGTGGCCTATGCCTCGCGCTTTGCCGAAGGGGCCAGCACCGAAGCCTGGGGCCGGCCCGATCGGGTGAAAGCCTCGGGCCTGGCCAACGCCATCGCCCGCAAGGTCACGGGCGTGCAGCTGACCGACCCGATGAGCGGGTTCTTCATGCTGCCCGCCACGGTGCTGCGCGCCGATGCGCACCGTCTGTCGGGCGTGGGCTTCAAGATCCTGCTCGATATTCTCGCCACGGTTGACGCGCCGCTGCGGGTAAAGGAATTTCCCCTGCACTTCGCCGCCCGGGCCGAAGGCGAATCGAAACTGGACCGTACCGTCGTGTTTGAATTCCTCATCGGCCTTTACGACAAGTGGCTTGGCCGCATCATCCCCACCCGCTTTGCCCTGTTCGGCACGGTCGGCGCGCTGGGCGCACTGGTGCACCTGGCCGTGCTCTATGTGGTGCTGCACTTGTTCGGCGCGGAATTCGCGCTCAGCCACTATCCCAAGGAAGCGGCGTTCATCGTCGGCCAGACCCTGGCTGCCTTGACCGCGATGACCTTCAACTTCGTGCTCAACAACGAACTGACCTATGCCGACAAGCGGCTGCGCGGGTTCATGCCGCTCACGCGCGGCTGGCTGAAATTCGCCGCCACTTGCGCGTTCGGCATGCTCGCCAACATCGGCGTCTCCACTGCGCTGGTGCGCGTCGGCTTCCATCCGATCTCGGCCGCGCTGGTGGGCATCGTGCTCGCCTCGGTGTGGAATTTCGCGCTTTCGAGCAAGTTCGTGTGGGGCAAGTATGGGTGATGGTTCTGGTGCCGGTGCGCTGCCCCGCTTGCAGTTGGCAATCGTGGCGGCAACCGGCATCTGGACGGTCTATTGCCTGCTGACATCACCTTATCCTTATTATGCGCCGCTGCAGAATGGCCCCACGCTAGCCATTCTGGGCGGCGTTGCCATATGGGCCTGGCGCCGCCCGCAACCCACGTCGGCCGTGGCATGCCTTTGCGCGTTCCTCGCCCTGCATGCGCTGGGCGGGAAATACATCTATTCCTACGTGCCCTATGAACGCTGGGCGCAAGACCTGGCCCTGCCCAGCCCTAACCGGTTGCTCGGCCTGCCGCGCAATTCCTATGACCGGCTGGTGCACTTTGCGTTCGGCCTGCTGATGGTCCACCCGATCCGCCAGGCACTGATGCGGCAGGGCGGCGTGGGGCCGCGCCTGTCGCTTTATGTCGCCGTGGAATTCGTGATGGCGGGAAGCTGCCTTTACGAGATCTTCGAATGGCTGCTGACCGTGATCGTGGCCACCACGGATGCCGATGCCTACAACGGGCAGCAGGGCGACCTGTGGGATTCGCAAAAGGACATGGCCTGCGCCAGCGCCGGCGCGATCGTGGCGGGGGCGGTCATCGTGGCGCGGCGCATGGCGTCGAAAAGGGCTTCGACAGGCTCAGCCCGAACGGATTGAGACAACTGGTTTTTAGTACCCCTGCCCGGCCGAAATGCCCGTCACTTCCACACCGGCATCCAGGTGAAGAGGCGGAAGGACTTGACGCTGGGCAAGGGCAAGGCCGCCAGGATCGGGAAGAAATAGACGAAACCGAGCAAGGCCAGGGCCAGGCTGGTCCAGGCCGGCCAACGCAGACCCCGCCGCCAGAGCTGCGCCAGCACCAGCGCCAGCGCCGCGTCGAGGAACACGGCGGCAAGCTGGTAGTGGTAATAGAACTGGACCGGCTTGCCGTTGATCGCCCAGAAGAACAGCGACCCAACGTAGAACAGCGCCGCCATGCCGCTCAGCGCCGACAGGCGATCGCGCCCGGTGGGCCACCACTTGCCCGGCAGCGCCAGGCTGCGGCGGGCCAGCGCCATCGCGCCGTCTGCCGCGCACCACAGCAGCGCGGGCAGCCCCGCCCACATCGTGTAGGGATTGCCGATCATCAGCACGCCGCGCTGGGCGCCGTCCCACTTTTCATAGAAGAACCAGATCGGCCGCGCGTTGAGCATCCACTGGTACCAGTGGCTCATGTAGCGGTGCGGCTTCACCACGCTGTCCTGCAATTTCAGCATGGTCTGCTGCCATTCCACCAGGTGCCAGGGGCTGAGCGGATTGACCGCATAGAACATCGCTGGCGTGAACGTGGCGAAATAGACCAGCACCGGCCAGATCCCGAGCCACAGTGCAGCCTCGATCAGGCACACGCCCGGCACCGGGCCGCCGGCACGCCGACCAACCAGGCCAGGGCACGATGCGGGCGGCCCGCGCTGGCCTGCCCCGCACTGGCCCGCCAACGCGCATGGGCATACCACAGGCCGGGAAAGACCATCAGCGGCACGCCGTTCCACTTGCCGCCCATCGACAGGCCCATGAACAGGCCCGCCAGCACCAGATGCACGCGCGCACCTTTGCGCGCCGCCAGCGCCCATTGCCAAAAGGCCAGGGCCAGCGAGGCGGCCATTGCCATGTCGAGGATGGCGATGCGCGACAGCACGAACCAGATGAAATTGGTCGCCAGGAACACGCCGAACAGCAGGGTGCCGCGGCCTGAAAGGCTGGCCCACCAGAACGCCCGGATCGCGCCGTAAAGCCCGATCACGCCATAGAGCGCGTTGCAGAACCGCCAGCCGAACGGATTGTCGCCAAACAGCATCATGCCCAGCGCGATCAATTCCTTGCCCAGCAGCGGGTGTTCGGGATTGAGCCGGCTGGACAGCGCGATCAGGTGCCGCGCGGCAGGCAGGTAATGCACTTCATCGAACATGATCTTCGATGGCGTGCCCAGGCGCCAGAACACCAGTATGGCAAAGACCGCCACGATGGCCAGCACGCCACGGATCGGATCGGGTTCGGACGCGCGCGGCGGCAGCGGAATGGGCTGGTTCATGCAAGGCGCGCGATACGCCAGATGCCCCAGGCACGCAATGGCCCCCGCCCGTGCAATGCCTTGCGCGCGCCGCCCCTGTTAACTAAGGCTGCGCGCCATGAAACGCGCAACCGGACAAGACCGCTCGATCACCCAATCCTGGCGCCCGGCCACCAAGGCCGTGCGCGGTGGCACCTGGCGTTCGGAAATGGGCGAAACGTCCGAAGCGCTGTTCCTGACCTCTGGCTATACCTATGACGACGCCGCCACCGTGGCTGCGCGGTTTGCCGGCGAGCAGGACGGCATGACCTATTCCCGCCTGCAGAACCCCACCGTGGCCATGCTGGAAGAGCGCATTGCCCTGATGGAAGGGGCGGCAAGCTGCCGCACCCAGGCCAGCGGCATGGCGGCGATGACCACGGCGCTGCTCTGCCAGCTTTCGGCCGGCGATCACATCGTTGCGGCCAAGGCGGCGTTCGGTTCTTGCCGCTGGCTGGTGGAAAGCCTGCTGCCGCGCTTTGGCGTGGAAGGCACCCTGATCGACGCGACCGACAATGCCGCGTGGGAAGCCGCGATCCGACCCAACACCAAAGTGTTCTTTTTCGAGACACCGGCCAACCCGACGCTGGGCATCGTGGACATGGAATATGTCTGCGGCCTGGCCAAGGCGCACGGCATCACCACGGTGGTGGACAATGCCTTTGCCACCTATGCCCTGCAACGGCCGCTGGAATTCGGCGCCGACGTGGTGGCCTATTCGGCCACCAAGATGATGGATGGCCAGGGCCGCGTGCTGGCCGGCGCAGTGTGCGCCAGCCACGATTTCATCGAAAACAAGCTACTGCCGTTCCAGCGCAACACCGGCCCCAACCTGGCGCCGTTCAACGCATGGGTCGTGCTCAAGGGCCTCGAAACGCTGGACCTGCGCATTCATCGGCAAAGCGTGAATGCCCAGAAAGTGGCGGAATTCGTGGAAAAGCGCGTACCCACGATCCTGTACCCAGGCCTGGCGAGCCATCCCCAGCATGACCTGGCGATGCGGCAGATGAGCACGGGCGGCACGATCTTTTCGATCGTGCTCGATGGTGGGCGGGCCCAGGCGCATGCCCTGCTCGACGCGCTCAAGCTGATCGACATTTCGAACAACATCGGCGATTCGCGTTCGCTGATGTGCCACCCCGCCACCACCACCCACCATGGCGTGGGCCCCGAGGGCCGCGCCGACATGGGCGTCGGCGAAGGCATGCTGCGCCTGAACGTTGGACTGGAAGACCCGGACGACGTGATCGAGGACCTGGACCAGGCGCTCAAAGCCGCGGGGCTTTGAGCCGAAACCGCCAGCCCAAGGCACGCATCTGGCCATTGAATTGCTCCGCCAAGCGCTTACAAGTGCGCCGGGCGGGGCTATAGACCGGAGCGTACCATTGCTGGCGGAAGCCCATCTTTCGGCCATCGTTCAATCATCGGACGATGCCATCATCAGCAAGTCGCTGGTGGGCATCGTGCTTTCCTGGAATCCCGCCGCCACGCGCATCTTCGGTTTCACCGAGGACGAGATGATCGGGCAATCGGTCCGCAAGCTCATCCCCGCCGATCGCCAGACTGAAGAAGACAGCATCATCGCCCGCATCGCGCGCGGTGAACGGGTCAAGACCTTTGAAACGATTCGCCAGCGCAAGGACGGCACGCGGTTTTGCGCCTCGCTGACCATTTCGCCGATCCTGGATGCCGATGGCACGGTGGTGGGCGCCAGCAAGATCGTGCGCGATGTGAGCGAACGCCAGGCCGCCGAGGCCGCCCTGGCAGAACGCGAACACCGCCTGCGCATGCTGGCCGACAACATATCACAGCTGGCATGGGTTACCGATCCACATGGCAGCCTGATCTGGTTCAACAAGCGCTGGTATGATTACACGGGGCTGACCGAAGCGGATTCGCTGGTCAACCACGTGCCGGTGCACCATCCCGACCACGTCGATCGCGTGATGACCAAGTTCCACGACGACCTGGCCGCCGGACGCGAATGGGAAGACACCTTTCCCTTGCGTGGGCGCGATGGCGCCTATCGCTGGTTCCTGTCACGGGCCAAGCCGATCCGCGACCATTCCGGCCACATCGTCAACTGGTTCGGCACGAACACCGACGTAACGGAAATGCTGGAAAAGGAAGAGCAGATCCGGCTGCTGCTGATGGAAGTGAACCATCGGTCCAAAAACATGCTGGCCGTGGTTCAGGCGCTGGCCCGCCGATCGGGTGGCGGCGATCCCGATTTCCTGGCCCGCTTCGAAAACCGCCTGGCCAGCCTTTCGGCAAACCAGGACCTATTGGTGCGGCGCGGTTGGCAACACATTCCCATGGCCGAACTGGTGGATGCGCAACTGGCGATCCTGGACCGCGACAGCCGGGCCCTGGTCAAGGTCTGTGGTCCCGACCTGCTGCTATCGCCACGAACGGCTGAAATCGTCGGCATGGCGCTGCACGAGCTGGCGACCAACGCGCTCAAGTACGGTGCGCTTTCCCAGGGCACTGGCCAGGTTTGGCTCTGGTGGGAAGAGCGCGGCGATCGCTTTGTGGTGGAATGGCGCGAGCGCGGTGGCCCACGCGTGGAGCCGCCGCAGAACTCCGGCTTTGGCACCACCTTGATCCGGCACATTCCGGCGCGCAGCCTGAAAGCCGACGTGACGCTGGACTATGCGCCCGATGGCCTGGCCTGGCGCCTGGAGTGCGATGCCACCCTGGCGCGCACCCTGGCGTCATAACGCAGGCAACAGGGCCGTCAGCCCTGACCTTCGCCGGCAGGATGTGCGTCACCGGCCAGCCGGGCTTCAAGCGCCGCGATCCGGGCCTTGAGCGTTTCGACTTCTTCGCGCGCGGTGGCGGCCATTTCCTTGGCGGCGGCGAATTCCTCGCGGCTGACGAAGTCGAAGCCACCGAACACTTCGCGCGCCTTTTCCCGCGCGGTTTCGCCCGCTTCACGGCCAAGGCCGGCCAGCGTGCCCGCGGCGCTGTTGAGCACCTTGACGAAATCGGCGATCATCGGGTTTTCGGTCTGCATGGCGGCCCATCCTGGGGTTGGAAATCTTGCCGCCTACATGGTGTGGGCGCCCGCGAACCGCAAGCGCCACCTGCAATTATCTCGGGGCAATTACCCCTGGCCGAAATCGATATGCACCGTCGACTGCGGCACGGCCGCGCCATCGGCATCGGGATTGAGCTGGATGAACTGGAAATTGAGGAACGCGGCGAAGCAGATCCAGGCCAGATAGGGCACCAGCAGCCAGGCCGCGGCCGGGCGCACCCGCCAGAACAGGAAGATGGTGAGCGCCACCAGCGGGATCATCGCCAGGATGATGCCCTGGGCGATCATCATGCGGTGCAGCGCAAAGAACACCGGGCTCCACGACAGATTGAGCAGCAGTTGCACCACGAAGGCCGCCACGGCGCCGGGCCGCCCGGGCGCGCCGCGTGCGGCCAGGATCATCGCCAGAGCCAGCCCCATCAGCAGGTAAAGCACGCTCCACACGATGCCGAACGTGGCAGGCGGCGGGAACGTTGCCGGCTTGACCAGCGCGGCAAACCACGGGTTGCTTGGCCCGCTGCCGGCCGACCGGCCCGACAGGAAGCCGAGCCCCAGCACCAGGGGGATGGTGAAGAGCGACCAGCGCACGAGGCTGGCGCGAAGCTGCGCGGGCGAAGCAAGATAACGCATGGTGTGGTTTTACGTCTGCCTCAAGCAATTGGTTCCGGTGAACCCGGCTCCGTGGTTCGGTATGGCAAGTGTCGTGGCTCTAGGCAATTGGCGAGGGAATCTCATTCCGAAACGCAGATATAAGGAATTCTACGTTGCCTTCGGGCCCGGTGATCGGGCTTTCGACGATCCCCTGGATGTCCCAGCCAGCGTTTTCCAGCCATTCGCGCACTTCGCCGCAGACCCGCGCGTGCAGCGCCGGATCGCGCACCACGCCGCCCTTGCCCACTTCGGCCCGGCCCACTTCGAATTGCGGCTTGATCAGCGCCACCAGCCGCGTGGGCCGGGTTGCCAGCGCCAGCGGCACCTCCAGCACTTTGGCAAGGGCGATGAAGCTGGCATCGCACACCACCCAGGTGGCCGGACGATCGATGTGGGCAGGCGTGAGAATGCGTGCGCTGGTTTGCTCCAGAACGGTGACACGCGGGTCCTGGCGCAATTTCCAGGCCAGCTGGTTGGTGCCCGAATCCACCGCAAAGACGTGCTCCGCGCCCTTTTGCAGCAGCACGTCGGTAAACCCGCCGGTGGAGCTGCCGATGTCCATTGCCGTAACACCCGCCGGATCGAGACCGAAATGGTCGATCGCATGGGCGAGCTTGATCCCGCCGCGTGAAACCCAGGGGTGATCGCGCCCGCGCACATCCAGCGCGGCATCGGCAGGCACGGTCTGGCCGGCCTTGGCCACCTTGGCCTCGCCCACATAGACCAGGCCCGCCAGGATCAGCGCCTGCGCGCGGGCGCGGCTTTCGGCTAGGCCACGCTCCACCAGCAACTGGTCCACGCGCGTTTTGGGCGCGGGCTTGGTCTTGGCCGGGGCCTTGACCGACGATTGCGCACGGGCTGCCGGATCGGGCGAAGGGGTTCGGGTTGTGGTCACGCACGCTTCCTTCCATAAGCCGGGCATGAAGATCAACCGCGCCGCCCGGCAAGGGCGCATTTCTCCGCCGCGAAATTCCCTGATCGTGGCCGTACTGGCCGCGCTGGCCACGGCCTGCGCGCCGCAGGCCGTGATCCCGCCCGCGCCTGTCCGCCAGGCACCGCCACCACCACCGCAACCCGCCCCGCCGCCCGTGGCCAGCGCGCCGCTCGATTGGCGCGACCAGCCGCAAACACCGGGCACCTGGCGCTATGCCGCCAGGCAGGCGCAATTCGGCGTGGCCGGCGCGGGCCCGGTCTTTGCGATGGAATGCCGCCAGGGCCAGGTTGCCCTGACGATCGCGGGCAGCGCCACGCAGCCCGTGCCCGCCGCCATCACCACCACCAGCCAGCAGCGCGCACTCAGCGCCGCGCCGGCTGGCCCGGCGGCACTGGTGATCACGCTGCCGGCGCGCGACAATCTGCTTGATGCCATGGCCTTCAGCCGGGGACGCTTCATGGTGGAAGTCAACGGGTTGCCCACGCTGATCCTGCCGGCCTGGGCCGAAGTGGGCCGCGTGGTGGAAGATTGCCGCTGATTGCCAAGCGGGCACGCGAGCCCGAACATTGGGGGCGCAAAGCCGCAGCGAAACCGCCGGGCAGATCGGTTCAAATCCGCCGGGATACCGGCACGAAGCAGCGATTTTGACGGCAAAATAATTGAATGCAAGTCTTGTTGTTTGGCGATCAATTGCGCACATAGATCACAAGGCCGGTGAGCGGATGGAAAACCCTCCTGGCCCAGCTGTTCGGAACGCCCCGTGCAGCGACTTTGGCTCAACAGCGCGAAAGGAGGTGATCCGATGTCTCATGGTTCAGCAGAGAGGTCGGCATTCCGCAGCGCGAGGCATTATCACTGATTTCCAGCACAGTGATAAAGGCTTCGTGAGCGGCACTTCCGGCCGCTGACCATGCGAAGGGCCGCTTCGGATTGCCGAGGCGGCCCTTCACATTTATTTCTTTTTCCTTGCCATTGGCGCAACAATCGTTCAACGGGCGAATCACCGATTCCTGTTTTTGCCCAGTTCCCTTTTGTGCAAGGATGATTGTGCCATGGCGACCACCGCCGCGCCTGCTTTGACCTTTACCCGCGTTCCCCACCCCGCGCCTGCTGCGGCCGAGGTGCGCGCGCAGGTACTGGCCAACCCCGGCTTCGGCACCAAGTTTTCCGACCACATGGTGTCCATCGACTGGACCGAGGCGGAAGGCTGGCACAACGCACAGATCCTGCCCTATGGCCCGATCGCGCTCGATCCGGCGGCAGCCGTGCTGCACTATGCCCAGGAAATCTTCGAAGGGCTCAAGGCCTATCGCCTGGCCGACGGCGGCATCGCCCTGTTCCGTCCCGAAGCCAACGCGGCGCGCTTCAACGCATCGGCGCGGCGCCTGGCCATGGCCGAAATTCCCGAAACGCTGTTCGTGGAAGCCGTGGAGCAGTTGGTTCTGGCCGACCGCGACTGGTTCCCCACGGTCGAAGGCGGCTCGCTCTACCTGCGTCCCTTCATGTTCGCGTCCGAAGCGTTCCTGGGCGTGCGCCCGGCCAAGACCTATCGCTTCATGGTCATCGCCAGCCCGGCCGGCAACTATTTCAAGTCGGGCTCGCCCGCCGTGTCGATCTGGGTGAGCGACTATACCCGCGCGGCGCCGGGCGGCACCGGCGCGGCCAAGTGCGGGGGCAACTATGCCGCCAGCCTGGTGCCCACCGCCGAAGCCTTTGCCCGTGGCCACGACCAGGTGCTGTTCCTGGACGCAGCCGAGCACAAGTGGATCGAGGAACTGGGGGGCATGAACCTGTTCTTCGCGTTCGACGATGGCTCGATCCTCACCCCGCCGCTGTCGGGCACGATCCTGCCGGGCATCACCCGCGAAAGCCTGATCGCCCTGGCGCGCGAGGAAGGCCTGACCGTGCGCGAGGAACGCTATAGCCTCGACCAGTGGCGCGCCGACGCCGCCTCGGGCAAGCTGGTCGAAACCTTTGCCTGCGGCACCGCCGCCGTCGTCACCCCGGTGGGCAAGGTGGCCGACCACAATGGCGAATTCGTCATCGGCTCGGGTGGCCCTGGTCAACTGACGCAAAAGCTGCGCCAGCGCCTGGTGGCGATCCAGCGCGGCGAGGCCGCCGACACCCACGGCTGGGTCAAGCAGATCGCCTGATCGCGCTTGCCGTCACGCGTACCCCTGCCTATTCCCGTGGGAAAAGGCGGGGGATGCACATGGCACAATTGACATTGGAACAAGGCCGGTTCCGGCTGGATCGACTGACGCGGGCGCTTTCGTGGCTGTTGCCAACAACGGCCATCCTGATGGTGCTGACGATTGGCACGGTGGAAGTCGGGTTGCCCCCAGCCATCGCAGGCCTATTCGCCGTGTTGCTGTTGGCAGCCTTTCCGGTGTGCGCGATAATGGTCGCCATTTGGTTCCATCGCGCCAATGCCAACCTCCATGATGCGGGCATTGCCATGAACCATGGGCCCCATATGGCCTGGATATGGTTCCTGGTGCCGATTGCCAATTTGTTCAAACCCTATCAGGTGCTGCGCGAAATCTGGGTGGACAGTCACCGCCTGGCCGACAGCTTTGCCGCGCCCAGCCCTTCGCAACTGGGTTTGTGGTGGGGCGGCTGGATCGTCAGTACGGTGTTGTTTCGGATAGCCGACACGCTAACCCTGGGCGGCGGAGCGAAAGGCGTGGCCGTGATCGTCACCGTCGCGGCGCTGGCCGCTTTTTCCGCAAGCACGCTGGCGCTACGCACGCTGATTCGCGAAGTGAACACGGCGCAGCATGGGCTGGCCGACGCAGCAGTGTTCGCCTGACCTAAGGGACGGCTCGCCCGCACCGGCATTCGCGCCGATAGGCCGGGAATGGCCCCTGCCCCCACGTTTCCCTTCACCCGCGCCGATGCGCTTTTTCGCCTGGCGCAGTTCGTGCCGCTGGCGGGCGCCGCCTATGCCATGGGGCGCAATTTCGATTGCGGGCCGGGGCAACATGATCGCGTCTCGCGCCTGTCGGCGGCGCTGCGGCGGCGCACGATCAGCGAAGGCGAGGTGGTGCAGGCCGTCCTGGCCGAACACGGACCAGAGCCAGCGGCCAGTTTCATCAGCGAAGTGTTCTGGCGTACATACTGGAAAGGTTGGCTGGAGCAGCGCCCGGCGATCTGGACACGCTATCTGGCTGGGCGCGATGCGGCGCGCCAGGCGTTGCTGCGCGATCCCGATCTGGCCGGGCGGCATGGCGATGCCGTGGCGGGGCACACCGGGATCGACGCGTTCGACCACTGGATGGGCGAGTTGGGCGAGACGGGATACCTGCACAACTGGGCGCGGATGCAGGTGGCCTCGATCTGGATCTTCACGCTGGGCCTGCCTTGGGAACTGGGCGCCGCGCATATGCTGGATCGGCTGCGCGACGGCGATCCGGCGTCCAACACGCTATCGTGGCGCTGGGTGGCGGGGCTGCACACCGCGGGCAAGGCCTATCTGGCCGATGGCACGCGCATCGCTGCGATGACCGAAGGCCGCTTTGCCCCTCAAGGGCTTGCCACCCAGGCGACCATCCCGGTCGAAGCCGCCGCGCCTCCGGCCGCGCCCTGGCGCACGGTAACGCCGCCCGATCCAGCGGTGCCCGCGCTGGCCTGGATCACGCCCGAGGACGCCGGGCTGGAACAGGAAGCGACTTTCGCCGCCCTGCCGCTGCGCGGTGTCGTGGCCTGTCGCAGCCATGCGCTAAACGAAGCCGACCGCGCCGCCCTCGCCGATGGTCTGGCGCGCGCGGCAGATCGCTGGCAGGTTCCCGCGCAGTGGATCGACAGCCCGACCGACCTGGGCGAAGCGGCGCAAGCGGCCGGAACCCGCCAGATCGTTACCGGTTATATCCCGGCAGGCCCACTCGCCGATGCATTGCCCACGATCAGAGCCACTTTGCAGGCATCCGGCCTTAGGCTGGCCGAGCATCTGCGCCATTGGGACAAGACCGTCTGGCCGCATTGCCGGCGCGGTTTCTTTGCCCTGAAACAGGAGATTCCCGCGTTGTTGAAGCAACTGGCATGAGCGATAGCGCGGGACGCAAGGTGCCCAGCGGGCGGCTGGCCCGGCTGGCGGCCTTTGGCCAATTGGCAGGGGGCCTGGCCGGCGGCGTCGTGGCCGAGGGCGCGCGGCGCCTGGCGCGGGGCGAACGCCCGCAACTGGGCGACCTGGTGCTGACCCCGGCCAATGCCCTGCGCGTGACGGAGCAATTGTCCCGCCTGCGCGGCGCGGCGATGAAGCTGGGGCAGATGCTCTCGCTCGATGCCGGAGACATGCTGCCGGCTGAACTGACCGCGATCCTCGCGCGGCTGCGCGATTCGGCGCACCATATGCCACCCACCCAGCTGCAAAAGGTGTTGAACGCGGAATGGGGTGCCGATTGGCGCCGCCGCTTTGCCCATTTCGATCCGCGCCCGCTGGCCGCCGCCTCGATCGGCCAAGTGCACCGCGCCCGCCTGCCCGACGGGCGCGAACTGGCGATCAAGGTGCAATATCCTGGCGTTGCCGGCAGTATCGATGCCGATGTGGACAATGTCGCCACGCTGCTGCGCCTGTCCAACCTGCTGCCGGCCTCGCTCGACATCGCGCCTCTGCTGGCCGAGGCCAAGCACCAGTTGCACGAAGAGGCCGACTATGTGCGTGAGGCGGCACAGATGCGGCGCTACCGCGACCTGCTGGCCGATGATCCGCGCTTCGTCGTGCCCACGCCGGTGGAAGACCTGACCACCACCCGCGTGCTGGCGATGGATTTCGTGGCGGGGCGGCCGATCGACACGCTGGCCGATGCAGCCCAGGACCAGCGCGACGCCATGCTGGCGGCGCTGCTCGACCTGGTGCTACGCGAACTGTTCGTGTTCGGCTTCATGCAGACCGATCCCAACTTTGCCAACTATCGCTGGCAACCCGACAGCGGACGGCTGGTCCTGCTCGACTTTGGCGCCGCCCGCGCCGTTCCGCCCGAGACAGCCGCTGCCTATCGCGCAGTGCTGGCAGCCGGGCTGGCCGAAGACCCCACCGCCCTGCGCGCGGCGATTCTCGACGTGGGATTCGTTTCGCCCACCCTGCTGGAGCGGCACGGCACGCGCATCGATGCGATGATCGCAGTGTTGATGGAGCACCTTTCGCGGCCCGGCCCGCTGGATTTTTCAGACCGCCGCTTTGTGGAGCAGCTCCGCACGATCGGCCGCCCGATCGCGGAAGACCGCGCCGCCTGGCATGTGCCGCCGGTGCAGACGCTGCTGGTACAGCGCAAGGTCAGCGGGACCGCCCTGCTGGCCGTGCGCATGCGCGCGCATGTGCCGATTCGCGAACTGGCGGCAGAGGCGATCAGAACTCGTTGAAGCCTTCGTCGGAATGGGCCAGCGCCAGGTTGCCGCTATAAGCGGGGGTCGGTGCGGCACGCCGTGACGGCGCGCTGGCCGGGCGATAGGCGCTGGCGCGGTTTTCGATGCCGAACCGGTCGACCAGGTCGGTAAGTTGGCGCGCCTCGGTTGCCAGGCTCTTGGCCGCGGCAGTGGCTTGTTCCACCATGGCGGCGTTCTGTTGCGTGGTGCGATCCATTCCGCTCACCGCCACGTTGATCGTGCCCAGGCTTTCCGACTGGTTTTCCGATCCGTCGCGAATGCGTTCGACCAGTGCGGTAATCTGCGCGATGCGCTGGCCGATCGCGGTGAACGCCTCACCCGCCCGGCGCACCAGTTGCACCCCGCCCGAGACTTCACGGCCGGAGGATTCGATCAGGCTGCGAATCTGGCTGGCGGCATCGGAAGAACGCTGCGCCAGGGCGCGCACTTCGCTGGCCACCACGGCAAAGCCCTTGCCCGCTTCGCCAGCGCGCGCGGCTTCTACCCCGGCGTTGAGCGCAAGCAGGTTGGTCTGGAACGTGATCCCGTCGATCACGCTGATGATCTGGCTGATTTCGTCCGAAGCCTTTTCGATGTTGCCCATCGCGGCCACCGCCTCGCGGATGGTCTGCCCACCCTCGCCCGCTTCGCGCACGGCCGTGCTGACCACGCCGGCGGCCTCGGTGGCGCTGTTGGCGGTGTCCTTCACGGTCACGGTCACTTCGCCCAGCTTGACCGAGGCGGCGCTGAGATCGGCCGCCTGCGCTTCGGACCGGATCGACAGATCGTCGCTGGCCGCGTCGATCTCGCGCGCGCCGTTCTCGATCGCCGCGGCGGCGATGGAAACGGAGCTGATCGCATCGTGCAGCGCCTTGACCGCGCCGTTGAAATCGGTGCGCAGCTTGGCAAAGGCGGGGGAAACCTGGGGCATCGTGACGGTCAGGTCACCCTGCGCCAGGCGATCAAGCGCGCTGACCATGGCATTGACCAGTTCGCGCATCTCGTGATCGGCTTCCTCGCGCGCCTTGCTAGTTTCGCGCAGGTTCACCGCGGCGCGGGCCAATTGGCCGATGTCGTCGTGGCGATCGTCGAACGGCACGCTGGTGTTGTAGTGACCCTGGGTGATGCGGGCGATGGTGCTGGCCAGTTCGCCCAGCTCACCCGAGATCGAACCGCGCACCCGGCGCGCCAGCAGGAACGAGAATGCGCCGATCACCAGGCTGATCGCGCCGGTCACGGCCAGGGTCACCCAGGCCAGCATGGTCTGCTGCTGGGCCACGGCCTCGGCCTTGGCGATCACCGGATTGCGGATCTTCTCGATCGTGTCGTCCAGTTCGTCTCCCACCGCCTCGGCCCGCGTGAGCGTGGCGTGGTCCACCTGGCCATTGGCAAAGGCCTGGTTGACCAGGGCGATATAGGTTTCGAACTTCTGGCCCACCTGATCCACCACGGCGTCTTCGGAATCATCGAGTTCGGCCTTTGCAGCCGCCATCGAATCCTTCATGTCGCCAATATTACCGTCGACATCCTTGCGGCTGTCGGCCGTGTTGATCGCGGCATGGCGGAACACGTCGCGCGCGAGCGAGGTAAAGTCTTTCTCGAGCATCGCGGCGCGGACCGCCTGCTGGCTATAGATGTGGGCCTGGCGCTGCCGGTCCAGCGCGAACAACGAGCTGGTGATGATCGTGGCAAACACGACGACGGCGGAAATCACCGCGGCGCGCGCCTGGATGTTGAGCCGCGCATCGATCGACTTGTCTTCCAGCCTGCCCGCCAGCCCGCTTGCCCATGCCATGTATCGTACCCTTGTCCTTGCAACCTGGCGGGCCGATGCAATGCCTGCCTTTCACCAGGTGGCATAGCGTGCCCGCTGCAAGGCTTTGGTAAGCAGGGTATCCGGCGCTTTCCCTATCCGGGACAGGTTCCCGGCGTGGCCCCAGCCAGTTGCATGGTTGCCGTGCGGGCGTCTGCTTCGGCGCGCGAAAGGCGCCGCGCCGCGCCGGTCTGCCCGTCGATGAGCAAGGCGGCGTGGCATTCGTCGTCGGGCGCGGGCCCCCCGTCGCGCGACAGGGTGCGCAGCATGCTGTCGTGTCCATCGCGATAGAGCACGCGCAGCACCGGCTGTTCATGCTCGGCCCGCTGGCGCGCCACCGGAGCCTGCTGACAGGCTGCGAGCATAGTCAGCATCGGGGCCAGCCCCAGGACGGCGCTAGTCCTCCACCAGCTTGAGCAGGCGGCGCTCGAGCGGGGACAGCACGCCGGCCAGTTCGTGCCCGCGCTTGAGAACCTGGCCCGCTTCGCCATAGAGCGCCCACATGCCCTGGCGTCCGCGCAGGGCGGGACGCTTTTCGATGCGGGCGGTGGGCCGCTCGGCCGTGCGCCGAAAGGCGGAGAAACTGGCCGCTTCCTTGCCGAAATCCATCGCATAGTCGCGCCACAGCCCCGCCGCCACCATGCGGCCATAAAGATCGAGGATGCGCAGCAGTTCCAGCCGGTCGAACGCCACCTGGGCCGCCGCGCGCATGGCCGGCACCAGCGGCACCACATTCCCCGGCGCATCGCCCGGTCCGTTGACGGGCGCGCTCAGGGCGTCACCGTGCGCTGGGCCAGCAGCGCTGCCACTTGTGCCTTGAGCGCCGCCACTTCAGCCTCCAGCACGGCGATCCGCGCCGCATCGACGGCCGAAAGCGGCTCTGCAACCGGCTCCGCGCAGGGCGTGCCGTAAGGCAGGAAATCGCGCAGCCAATCGGCCATCGGCACGTCGGTGGGGCGCGATTTCCAGCCGACCATCGTGGTGCCCGGCGCCACGTCTTCGGTAACCACGGCATTGGCACCCACGCGCGCGCCGATGCCGACGGTGATCGGCCCCAGGATCTGCGCGCCAGACCCCACGATCACGCCATCGGCCAGGGTGGGATGCCGCTTGCCGGCAACGCCATTGGTCGGGTTCGTGCCGCCCAGGGTAACGCATTGGTAGATCGTGACATCGTCACCGATCTGCGCGGTTTCCCCGATCACGGAAAAGCCATGGTCGATGAACAGCCGCCGGCCGATCGTGGCGCCGGGATGGATGTCGATCCCGGTCAGAAAGCGCGAGACGTGATTGACCAGCCGCGCCAGGAAAAACATCCGCCCTTCAAACAGCCAGTGCGCCACGCGGTGCAGCGCCACGGCCCAAAGACCGGGGTAGAGCAGGATTTCCCAGCGCGAACGCGGCGCCGGATCGCGGGCGCGGATGGAATCGAGATAGGCGATCAGGCCGGAAAGCATCATGCCACGTTCCTCATCGCGCCACCATCGGTCAATCCTCAACCTTGTCCGGGCCCTGCACCTGGGCCAGGGCATCACGCACCAGCGCGGTGGTGACCGGTGCCTTGCGCTCCAGGCTGAGGCGGTCGATGGTTTCGACCACGGTCTGCGCGGCGGCATGGCTGCGCTCGATCCGGGGCAGCAGGAACGCCAACGCCGCATCGCCCAGCGCCAGGCCGCGCCGTGCCGCATGCTCTTCAAGCAGTTGGACCAGCAGCTCTTCATCGGGCGGCGAAATGGTGAGGGCCATCGACCCGCCCAGGCGCGAAGCCAGATCGGGCAGTTTGACCCGCCATTGGCCCGGCCCGGCATCGTTGACCAGCAGCAGCGGCCGGCCGCTGGCCTGGGCGCGGTTCCAGGCATGGAACACATCGTCTTCGGGCAGGCGATCGGCGCCATCGAGCGCATCGCCCAGCCCGGAACTTTCGAACCAGCGGGCCAGCAGGCTTTTGCCCGAGCGCGCCGGGCCGGAAAGGATGCAGCTGCGATAAGGCCAGTCATGGGCCGCAACCAGGCCATCGATCACCGGCTGCAACGAGGGGCCAACCACGATGTTTTCGGCCCCGTGGACAGGGGAAAGAGGAAGGGCAATCTGGCTTGTCATGGGTGGCATATAGGAACACGGGAACGTGAAGGGAACGGCAAGACCACCGCGATCCTGCGCTTTGGGGGCCGAATCTGGGGGCTACCCTGTGGATCGCGGGATCTTGGCGGGGATAAACGCCTATTTGCGGATCGATAGCGCGTTGGCGCCCTGGGTGACTTTCCACCCTTGCGCGCGCAGGCCGGCGGCCAAACCTTCCAGATCGCCGGCAAACGTGACGCGCAGGACCGACGTGCCGCCGATCGCCACGCTGGTGGTCGCCGCGCCCTGCACGCCGGCCACGCCGCGCACGGCGGCAAGCCCGGCATCGAGTGCGGCGCCATCGGCCGTCGCCACCTGCACGGTGAACGTGGCAGGCGCCCCGGCGCCTGGCGCCGCTGCGGGAGCGCCGGGCACGGGCACGCCGGCCACCGGCGCGGCGCCGGGCGTGGCCTGGCGCACCGGGCCCAGCGAATCGAGAATCTGGTTGATCAGCTTGGGATCGAGCTGGGGCGCCATGTTGAGCGAAGGATCGGGCGCCAGTGCCCCTTGCTGCAGGGCCTGGGTGTAAAGCGCGTCCAGGCGATGCACGGCATCGGCCAGCATCTGCGGCAACTGGTCGTCGCTGGGCGCGGTCAATTCGAACTGGCCGATGAAGCGGTTGTCGGGCCCATGGCGCGCGGTGAACGTGCCATGGATCGGCCCGCCGGGAAATTCCCGCGTCAGCCGCGCGATCGGCATGATCACGTCGGCCGCGCCGAATTCATCCAGCACCAGGCGCCACCAGTTGCGGCTGCGGCGGGTGAGTTGGCCTTCGGTCAGCAGCAGCGAATCGGCGCCGCCACCGTTAGGGCGCACATAGTCGATCGCGCTTTCGCCGGTGTGGAATTCGGCCCAGGCGCGCTGCCAGGGCGTGCGCGTTTCATAGACCGAGGCGACACCGCCTTCGTAAAGCACGGGAATGATCAGCAGCGGGGCCGACCGCGCAACCTGGCCATGCATGCCAAGATATCCACCGGTGCGGGCGCGGTCGAACGTGACGCCCAGCCGCGCGATATAGCGGTGCGGGCCGATCTGCTCCTGCTCCACCACCACAGCGGCAACCATGCCGTCCAGCGTCGCGGGATCGAGCGCGGGCGCCTCTCCGCCACCCAGGCCATTGGTTTTCCAAAGTTTCTGCCAGGCCAGCTTTTCGGCCTCCTGCCATCCCTTGGCGCGGGCATCGGCGGCGGAGGCGCCCTGCACGTTCACCTCGATCCCGCTCACTTCGAAATCGCCGGTGCTGGCAATGGGCGCGATGCCGCGATCGCCCGCGATCTGCGCCACGATCTGCGGCCCGACCAGAACGGCGAGGGCGGCCGTCGCGGCACCGGCGGCGCCCAGCGTCAACCATGAGCGAGACAGGCGGGGCGGGAAAGACAGGCGCAGAACGGCCAAGGGAACTCCGGACAAAGGGTGCCGGGCGCTTTTGCCCAAAGGCAAGTGGAAATCCAAGTCGGAAACGGCTAGGCGCCGATCATCATGGCCAACGACACTTCCAAGCCCCAGAGCTATTCCTACGAACAGGCAGGCGTCAACATCGCCGCCGGCAACGCCTTGGTAAAGGCCATCGGCCCGCTTGCCAAAGCCACCGCACGCCCCGGCGCCGACGCTGAACTGGGCGGATTCGGCGGCTTTTTCGATCTCAAGGCGGCGGGATACAAAGACCCGCTGCTGGTGGCCGGCAACGATGGCGTGGGCACCAAGGTCAAGCTGGCGATCGATCATGACCGCCACGATGCGATCGGCATCGATCTTGTCGCCATGTGCGTCAACGACCTGATCGTGCAGGGCGCCGAACCGCTGTTCTTCCTGGATTATTTCGCCACCGGCCGGTTGGACAACGGCGTGGCAGAGCGAGTCGTGGCCGGCATTGCCGATGGTTGCAAGCTGGCTGGCTGTGCACTGATCGGCGGCGAAACCGCTGAAATGCCGGGCATGTATGCCGATGGCGACTATGACCTCGCTGGTTTCTGCGTGGGCGCGGTGGAACGCGGCGAGCAACTGACCGGCGACAAGGTGGCGGCCGGCAACGTGCTGCTCGGCCTCGCCTCGTCGGGCGTGCATTCCAACGGCTATTCGCTGGTGCGGCGCCTGGCCGCCGACAAGGGCTGGAAGCTCGATCGTCCCGCCCTGTTCGACAACGAACGCCTGCTGATCGACGTGCTGATCGAGCCGACGCGCATCTACGTCAAGACGCTGCTGCCGTTCATCCGTTCGGGCCGGATCAACGCCCTGGCCCACATCACCGGCGGCGGGTTGCTGGAAAACGTGCCCCGCGTGCTGCCCAAGGGCCTGCATGCGCGGATCGATGCCGATGCCTGGGAACAGCCGCGCCTGATGGCATTCCTGCAGGCGCAGGGCCATATCGAGCCGGGCGAAATGGCGCGCACCTTCAACTGCGGCATCGGCATGGTGCTGGCGGTGGAAGCGGGTGAAGCGGAAAGCCTGGCCGCCGATCTGGCCGCGGCGGGCGAAACCGTGTTTACCATCGGCACGGTGGTGGAAGGGGACAAGGGCTGCACCGTGTTCGGCAGCGCCGAAGCCTGGTCTGCCCGCGAGCCGTGGGAAGCGGTGCATATCGGTTGAGGTGAATGTTGCGCAGGGGGCTTCGACAAGCTCAGCCCGAACGGGGTGGATAAGGCGGGGCTATTCCCCCAACTTCCGTTCGCCCTGAGCCTGTCGAAGGGCCAAGTTCCCACATATCGGCCTAAGGATTGAACAAAGTGGCCAAGGCAAAGGTAGCGGTCTTCATTTCGGGCAGCGGCACCAACATGGCCGCCCTGCTTTATGCCAGCCGCGCCGCAGACTGCCCTTACGAGATCGCGCTGGCGCTTTCCAACGATCCGGCAGCCAAGGGACTGGCCCTGGCCGCGGCCGAAGGCGTGCCCACCTTTGCCCTGCCGCACAAGGGCGTGCCCCGTGCCGAGCACGACGCGCTGATGGAAGCGCAAGTCGTGGCGGCGGGCGCGCGCTATATCGCGTTGGCCGGCTACATGCGCATCCTTTCGCCCGCATTCGTGGCGCGGTGGGAAGGGCGCATGCTCAATATCCACCCCTCGCTGCTGCCGCTCTACAAGGGGCTGCACACCCACGAACGCGCGATTGCCGCCGGGGACAGCCACGGTGGCTGCACCGTGCACCTGGTCACCCCCGAGCTGGACGATGGGCCGATCCTGGGGCAGACGCGCGTGGCGATCCTGCCGGGCGACACGCCCGAGACGCTGGCCGCGCGCGTGCTGTTTGCCGAACACCAGCTCTATTCGCGCTGCCTGGAACAGCTCGTCAGCCGCGAAACCAGCGCCGACTGGCTGACCCGGCAAGTGCGCGAGCGGGCCATGGCCTTGCCCGAGGCCGACGAAGTTTCGAGCCATGGCATGGCCTGCTTTGGCGTGATCAAGGGCAAGAAGTTCGCCTATGTCAGCGGCAACCATCATGGCGATGGGCGCGTGGCCCTGCTGGTGAAGATCAGCGGCGTGGAAGAACAGGCGCAACTGATCGAGAACGACCCCGCGCGGTTTTATCGCCCCGCCTATTTCGGCGATGGCTGGATCGCCATCCGGCTCGATCAAGGCGACGTGGACTGGGACGACATCGCCGCCTGGCTGCAGCGCAGCTGGGCCGCGGTCGCGCCGCGCCGCCTCGCCGCGATGCTGGAGTTCTAAGCACCGTGGCCGCCGATCCGATGCGCCGCGTCTATCTGCACGTGGGACTGCAATCGTT
This sequence comes from Novosphingobium rhizosphaerae, assembly GCF_050920675.1. Taxonomy (NCBI): domain Bacteria; kingdom Pseudomonadati; phylum Pseudomonadota; class Alphaproteobacteria; order Sphingomonadales; family Sphingomonadaceae; genus Novosphingobium; species Novosphingobium rhizosphaerae. The sequence goes on along the minus strand of NZ_CP137861.1, from coordinate 1,880,874 downwards.
TGTTGAATCGAGCGGCGGGCTGTTCATCGCCGGCTTCCTGGTGGCGCAGGGCTTTTCCCATGGCATGGCGCTGGCCGCCTTTGCCGGCACGCTGCTCGCGCGCTTTGCCCTGCGTGGGCTGGTCCTGCCGCTCGCCTGGCGCGCGGGTTTGCGCACCGTGGTGTTGATCGGCGTGCTGGTGCGGGCGGCGAGCTTCCTGCTGCTACCTTTCGTGCCGGGCGCCGGGCCCGTGCCCGCGGCAGGAATGCTGGCCTTGTTCATCGTGGTCACCGGGCTGGGCAGCGTGCTCTATTGGACCGGCTGGCACAGCTTTGTTTCCGCGCTCGCCGATGGTGCGCGGGGTGGGCGGCAGGTTTCGATCCAGCAGGCCACTACTGCGGTGGTGGGCATCGTTGCACCGCTGGTGGGCGGGCTGCTGATCGCCCGCGCCGGCCCGTTGATCGGCTTTGGCGCGATCGCGCTGGTGCAACTGGCGGCCGTGCTGCCGTTGATCGGCGCGCCCAATCCGGGTGTAGCGCGCGAGGCCACGCTGGACCGGCCGCTGACGGTCTTTGCCCGGCGGCTCTATCTGTCCGAAGGGTTTCATGCCGGCTGCGCCACGGTGATCTGGAACCTGGCGCTGTTTGTTACCCTGGGTGAGCACTTCGACGCTTTTGGCGGGGCGATAGCCGTGGCCGGCGTGGCCGCGGCGGCAGGCAGCCTGCTGATCGGCCACCTGATCGATGGCGGGCGGCCGCTGCATTCGCTGGCGCTGGCCTATGGCGCAGCGATCCTGGCGCTTGCGGCCAAGGCCCTGGCCTTTGCCACGCCGCTCGCCGCCGTGGGCGCGACGGCGTTGGGCGCATTGGTCACCCCGATGGCGGCCACCGCCATGCTTGCCCCGCTCTATGCCATGGCGCGCGCATCCTCGTGCACGCTGCGCTTCAACATGGCCACCGAAGGCGGGTGGGACCTGGGCTGCTCGCTCGCCTGCCTGATCGCGGCCGGCCTGCTCGAAGCGGGCGCCGGCTTTCGAGTGCCGATCCTGCTCGGCCTCCTGGCCGTGGCGGCGATCTGGCGCATGCTGGCATTGTGGTATGGCCGCCAAGGACTTGCGGCCTAGACAAACCGGCGCGGGGGTGGGACGAAGCCCGCCGTGACCATTTACCACTGGATCTTCCTGGCCTTGGCCACCCTGGCCGAGGCGGCCACGCTCTTGCGGGTGGTGCTGCGGCCGCACCGCGATCCGGCCTCGCGCCTGGCCTGGCTGGTGGTGGTCATGGTGCTGCCCGGCCTGGGCATTCCCGCCTATATCCTGTGGGGCGATACCCGCCTGATCCGCCGCCGAAGGCTGCATGGCCTGGCCGTGGAAGCCGCCCTGCCGCGCCCGCCGGCCGATCCGGCCGGGCCGGCCACCGTTGCGGCCACCCCGTGGCAACCATCCTTTGCCTTGGCCGCGGCGGTCAACGGGCTTTCCGCCACCACCGGCAACAGCGCCACGCTGGCGGCCGACAATCGCGCCGCGATTGCCGGGATGATCGCCGATATCGATGCCGCACAGGCCAGCGTGCACGTGTGCTTCTATATCTGGCTGGACGATGACAGCGGCGCCGCCCTGGCACAGGCGCTGATCCGCGCCGGCCAGCGCGGCGTGGCGGTGCGCGTGCTGGCCGATGCCCTGGGTTCGCGACGCTTCCTGCGCTCGGCCCATTGGCAAGCCATGCGCAGCGCGGGTGTGGACGCGCGCGAGGCACTGCCAGTGGGCAACCTCGCCTGGACCCTGATCCGTGGGCGGGTGGACTTGCGCAACCACCGCAAGGCGCTGATCGTGGACAACGCCATCGCCTGGTGCGGCAGCCAGAACGCCGCCGATCCCGAATTTCGCATCAAGCCGCGCTTTGCCCCCTGGGTTGACGTGATGACCCGCTGGGAAGGCCCGATCGCGCGGCAGTGGCAGTTCCTGTTTGCCGCAGACTGGATGGCCGAAGGAGGCGACGATCTGTCGGCCCTGCTCGCAGCCCCCCTGCCCCCTGGCACGGACGGGATCGTGGCCCAGGCCATCGGCACGGGGCCGACCGTGGCCTATGGCGCGATGAACGCCTGCTTTGCCGCGCTGATCCATGCCGCGCGGCGCAGCCTGACGATCACCACGCCCTATTTCGTGCCGGGCGAACAAGTGCTGTCTGCCCTGGTCAGCGCCGGCCGGCGCGGCGTGGCCGTGACGCTGATCGTGCCGCGCCGCAATGATAGCCGCTTCGTGGCCGCGGCCAGCCGCAGTTCCTACCCCTCGTTGCTGGAGGCGGGCGTCGCGATCTTTGAGTTCGAGCCCGGCCTGCTCCACGCCAAGACCATGGTGGCCGATGACAGTGCCGGCATCATTGGCTCGGCCAACCTGGACCGGCGCAGTTTCGAGCTGAATTTCGAAAACAACATCCTGTTCGCCGACGCCGACCTCGCCCGCGCCCTGGCCGCGCAGCAACGCGAATGGCTGGCGCAGAGCAGAGCGATCACCCCGGACATGGCGGCGCGCACGCCGCTGGTCAAACGGCTGTGGCGCAACCTGCTGGCGATGATGAGCCCGCTGCTGTGACAACAAAAAACCTCCCGACCCAACGGCGGGAGGTTTTTTGCTTGGGGTCTTGCCCCCTCCACCACCGCGGCGCGGCGGCCCCCCTCTTTGCGAGGGGGAGGATCGGCTGGTTAGCCGACGATTTCTTCGGGCTTGAAGAAGAACGCGATTTCGATCGCGGCGTTTTCTTCCGAGTCCGAGCCGTGGACGGTGTTGGCTTCGATCGATTCGGCCAGTTCCTTGCGGATCGTGCCGGCATCGGCATTGGCCGGGTTGGTGGCGCCCATGATGTCGCGGTTGCGCTTCACGGCGTCTTCGCCTTCCAGGACCTGGACGACCACGGGGCCGCTGGTCATGAACGAGACCAGGTCACCGAAGAACGGGCGTTCGCGGTGCACGCCATAGAAGCCTTCGGCCTGTTCCTGGGTCATCTGGATGCGCTTGGACGCGACGACGCGCAGGCCGGCTTCTTCCAGCATCTTGGTGACCGCGCCGGTCAGGTTGCGGCGGGTGGCATCGGGCTTGATGATCGAAAAGGTGCGGGTAACCGCCATGGTTGCATTCCTTGCAAAGGTGGGCGTTGCTTTGGGCGCGCCCCTAGCCGGAATGGGCTGCATCCGCAAGGCGCGGGGCAAAACTTACGGTCCTTCGCGCCACTTGCCGCCATCCTGGCGCCAATACTTGCGCTCTACCCCCTCGCGCGTGCCCAGCAGGCGCCAGGTGGCGCGCGCTTCGTCGATGCGATCAGGCGGGAACAGCAGGAACACGCGCGCCGCTTCGCTCTCGCGCCAGCCGCCATCGGCCAGCGCCACGAACTGCGCGCCATTGGCCGGCTCAACCTCCGTGGAGAGCAGGATCGGCTGGCGCGCATCGTGCGCGCCCCCGGCGCGGCCATTGGCCAGGAACGTATCGGGCAGACGCGTCCACAACGCCTCGCCGATGCGGTCGAGTTGCGCATCGTCTTCCGAAACCACGAGCAGCCGCTCCCCCGCGCCCAGCGTGTTGCGCGCGATCAGCGGCACGACCAGTTCGGCCGGATCGCGGGACAACTGGTAGAAATCGACGCGCATGGTTTTTCCTTTTTGCGCATGGCGTTGCGGGTTATTGGCGGCCTAGACCGCCCCCGCCCCGCCCTTTGCGCGCCGGCAGCGGTCGGAACAATACTTCACATTGTCCCAGTCCCGCTCCCATTTCTTGCGCCAGGTGAACGGCAGGCCGCATGCGGCGCAGGTCTTGCTTGGCAGGTCAGACTTGCGCCGCATCCTGGGCATGGGTTCAGGCTTCCAGCACGTCGCGCACGTAGCGGTCGAGCAGGCGCACGCCAAAGCCGGTGGCGCCCTTGTCGTGCGTGGCGCCGGCCTTGTCGATCCACACCGTGCCGGCGATGTCGAGGTGCGCCCAGGCCACGCCCTTGTCGATGAAGCGCGCGAGGAACTGCGCCGCCGTGATCGACCCGCCATAACGCGGCCCAACGTTCTTCATGTCGGCAATCGGGCTGTCGATCAGCTTGTCATAGGCCGGGCCGATCGGCATGCGCCACAGCGTGTCGCCACAGGCCTTGCCCGCGGCATCGAGCTGGCTTGCCAGCAGATCGTCGTTGGCAAACATCCCGGCGTGCTCGTGACCCAGCGAAATGATGATCGCGCCGGTCAGGGTGGCCAGGTCCACGATCGTGGCCGGCTGGTATTCCTTCTGCACCCAGGTCAGCGCATCGCACAGCACGAGGCGGCCTTCGGCGTCGGTGTTGATCACTTCGATCGTCTGGCCGTTCATGCTCGTGACCACGTCACCGGGGCGCTGGGCATTGCCGTCGGGCATGTTTTCCACCAGGCCGCACACGCCGATCACGTCGGCTTCTGCCTTGCGCCGTGCCAGGGTGAGCATGGTGCCGGCAACGGCGGCTGCCCCGCCCATGTCCCACTTCATGTCTTCCATCCCGGCGGCGGGCTTGATGCTGATCCCGCCGGTGTCAAAGCACACGCCTTTGCCGACAAACGCGGTGGGACGGGCACCGGCCTTGCCCTTCCAGCGCATGGCGAGCAGGCGCGGCGTCTTGACCGAGCCCTGCGCCACGCCCAGCAGCGCGCCCATGCCCAGCTCGGCCATCTGCTTTTCATCGAGCACGACGATTTCCACGCCGGTGCCGGCCAGGCGCTCCTGGCAGCGGGCGACGAAGCTTTCGGGATAGATCACGTTGGCCGGCTCGGTGACCAGCTCGCGGGTGAATTCCACCCCTTCGGCCACGGCGCTTTCGATGTCCCACACGCTTTCCGTGCCTTCCGGCGCGGACAGGGCCACGATCGTCTTGAGCGAGGGCTTCTGCTCGTCCTTCAGACGGGTGCGATAGACCAGGTACTGCCACGAGCGCAGCCGCGCGGCGAGCAGCACGGCGGCCGCGTCCTGGGCCGAAAGGCCGCTGTCGGCAAAGTCGATCGCCAGCGCTTCCTCACCCGACGTGAGGTACTTGGCGACGAGCGCTCCGGCTGCCCGCTCGAGCGCGGCGCGGCGGCCTGCGGCCGACAGGTCACCCGCCCCGGCAAAGGCCAGGCGTGACAGGCCGGCCTGGCCGGCGACGAAAGCTTCGAACGTCTGGCCAGGCTTGCCGGCAAAGCGCGCGGCGGCGGCGGCCTCTGCCACCAGGGCGGGCGTGCCTTCGGGCAGCGGCCCCTCGCCCACGATCCGCCCCACCAGGCGCGGCAGATCGGTTCGGCTGGGGGCAAATACGATGTTCATCATCAAACTCCTGTCCGAAAGCGGCAACAGGTTGCCCGCAAGGGAAACCCGGCTGCAATTGTGGGTTTGCAGTTAAGACCGACCAATGCGATAGGCAACCGCATGTCCCCCGCTAAGCCGCTTTCCGCCCCCTTCCTTGCTCGAAATCGGCGCCATTTTTCCCGTTGCCTGCCGCTTGGCAGCGCCCGCAGTGCCTTGCTGGCCGGGGCCATGGGGCTTGGCGCAAGCGTTTGGGCTTTGCCGGCGCAGGCGCAAGATGCCCCTGCGGGCACGCCGCCAGCCGCCGCGCCTGACGCCGGTACCGGCACGGGAACATCGGCCGATACCGCCCAAAGCGATGAAGTGCGGTTCGAGGCAGACAAGCTGCAATATGCCAGCGATCCCGACGTGGTGACCGCGACCGGCAATGTCGTGCTGCGGCGCGACGAGCAGACCGTACGCGCCGACGCCGTGACATGGAACCGCAAGACCGGCAAGATCGAGGCGCAGGGCAATATTCGCGCCGTCGATGAAGGCGGCAACGTGCTTTACACCGACAAGGTGGAGCTGACCGACGAGTTGAAAGCCGGCGCCATGCAGGACCTGCTGGTGGTGCTGCGCGAAGGCGGGCGCCTGGCCGCACGCGAGGGCACGCGCGACGGCAATGGCAACCTCACCTTGCACGACGCTGCGTTTTCGGGCTGCGCGGTGGAAAACGAGGAAGGCTGCCCCAAGAAGCCAAGCTGGGAAGTCACCGCCGTCAAGGTGACGTGGAACGAGAAGACCAAGAAGGTGCGCTATTCCGGCGCGACCCTGCGTGTCTTCGGCATTCCGCTGCTGCCCCTGCCGGGCCTTGCGCATACCAGCGATTTTCGCGCCGAAACCGGCCTGCTGATCCCCGATATCCGCTCCACCGCCGCCAACGGGGTGGAATTTGCCGACACGTTCTATTGGCGCATCGCCGATAACAAGGACCTGTCGGTGACCGGCCATGTCTATACCGGCGCCTTGCCGATGCTGTCGGGCACCTATCGCCAGTTGACCGGGATCGGGGCGTTCCAGATCACCGGCTATCTCACGCGGTCCTCGGCCATTCCGGTCTATTCTGCGATCGATGCCGGTTCGGGCGTGGGCACCAGCCAATGGCGCGGCTACCTGGAAGCCAATGGCAAGCTGCAGTTCGACGAGAACTGGAGCCTGACCGCGTATGGCCGCTATGCCAGCGACCGCACGTTCCTGCGCCGCTATGACATCAGCCGCGATGACCGGCTGCGTTCCTCGATCAACCTTGAGCGCATTGGCGACGACAGCTATTTCAGCCTGGCCGGCTGGGCGGTGCAGACGCTGCGCGTGGGCGACGAGCAGGGCCAGGTGCCGATCGCGCTGCCCGCGCTCGACTGGCGCTATCGCATCGCCACGCCGGGCATCGGCGGCCATCTGGAACTGGAAGCCAATACCCTGGCGATCAGCCGGTCCGCGGGCCAGGATACCCAGCGCGCCTTTGCCCGCGCGCAGTGGGACCTGCGCACGATCACCCGCATGGGCCAGGAAGTGACGTTTACCGCGCTGGTGCGCGGCGATGTCTATCACAGCGATGCCAATGCCCTGACCACGGTGGACCTTTACCGCGGCGTGGCCGGGTGGCAGGCGCGCGGCATCGCGACGGCCGCGATCGACGTGAAATGGCCGTTGGTGGGCGCCCTGTTCGGCGGCAGCCAGGTGCTGACCCCGCGCGTGCAACTGGTGGCCACGCCCCACGTGCGCAACACCTCGATCCCCAACGAGGATTCGCGCGCGGCAGACCTTGACGAATCCAACCTGTTCTCGCTCAACCGGTTCAACGGCTATGACCGCTATGAAGACGGCGTGCGCGTGACCTATGGCTTTGACTGGCAGCTGACCCGGCCGGGCTGGCGCATTTCATCGACCGTTGGGCAAAGCTATCGCCTGTCGGAAGAGCAGAGCCTGCTGCCGCCGGGCACCGGCCTGTCGGATCGCCTGTCCGATATCGTCGGCCGCACCGACCTGCGCATCAAGGACATCATCCAGTTCACGCATCGCTATCGCCTGGACAAGGACAACTTCGTCCTGCGCCGCAACGAGATCGACGCGACGATCGGCGATCATCGCACCTATGCCGAAATCGGCTATCTGCGGCTGAACCGGAACATTCCGATCACGTTCGAGGATCTGCGCGATCGCGAAGAACTGCGCGCTGCCGCGCGCGTGGGCTTTGCCCATTACTTCTCGGTCTTCGCCTCGGGCGTGGTCAACCTCACCACCAAGGCCGACGATCCGACTTATGGATCGGACGGGTTCCAGATGCTGCGCCACCGCGTGGGCGTTGCCTATACCGACGATTGCTTCGACCTGTCAGTGACGTGGAAGCGCGATTACGTGACGACGGGTGACGCCACGGCCGGCAACTCGTTCCTGTTCAGCGTTTCGTTGCGCGGGCTGGGTTCGCGCTGAGGTTGCGGCGCCAGGTTGCACCGCCCCCACCCCTCCTCCGAAGAGGAGGGGACTTTTATGCCAGCACCAGCAAACGCCTCAACGGCGCGCGTTGTATTCCAGCTGGGCGGCGCTGAGCTGGAAGCCGATGAGATGCTCGAAAGTGGCCGAAGCGATAGCCTTCTTCACTTCGGGCAGCGAGAGCGGATCGACGGCGGCATCGGCCTCGCCCGCGCGGCGCTTGCGCGACAGGCGGCGACGCACGTCGTCGGGCAGGCTGGCAGCGGCGCGATCGACACTGGCGGCGGCCTTGGCGTGGCCCGTGGCGCGGTCCTGGCCATCGGCAAAGTCCAGGGCCACGGTGCCCAGGCGCTTGGCCACCACGGCCGTGCCGCCGCGCATCACCACCGAGAAATAGGGCAGTTCGACATGGCGGGCGCCGCGCGTGTCGGTGCGGCGGGCGAGGACGTCGAACGTGGCCTCGCTGTTCACCGGATCGGTGCCTTCCGCGCAGGTGGAACGCAAGTTGGTGATCGAGGCGACCAGGTCGATACCTTGCGAATCGGTGCGGCCGGGCGCGCTGAACAGCGTGACGTCGCCCGTCATTTCCGGGATTTCCACCAGCGGGCAGGCCGTGCGCAGCGCCGTCACGCCGACGCCATCTTCCACCACCAGTTCGCCCTTGTTCTTGGCGCAGCCGGCCAGGGCAGCTGCCAGCACAGTGGTGCCGATCACGGCCTTGGCAAGCGAGAGACGGCGGCTCTTGGCGATCATCAGGGCAACTTCCTTAGGCGCGAACACGGGCGGCAGGGGACGCCGCCCGATCGAATACAGCGCTCTCCTCTACCCAGCCCATGCCGCTTGGGCAATGGCGCTGCCCGGACGGCCTTCATGTTTTACGGGATGTTTTAAACGCAGGCTTGTTTTACGAGAGCGTCTGGCGCTGCTAAGGGCATGGCCATGAACTCCACCTTTCCGGAATCCGCCACCAGCACCCCGCAGCCCGATACGGGCCTGCCGCCGCTGCATCTCCTGATCGCTGCACCGCGCGGCTTCTGCGCCGGGGTGGACCGTGCGATCGAGATCGTGGAACGCGCGATCGACCGCTATGGCGCGCCGGTCTATGTTCGCCACGAAATCGTGCACAACCGCTTCGTGGTCGACAGCCTCAAGGCCAAGGGCGCGGTGTTCGTGGAGGAACTGGACGAAGTGCCCGATGGCAAGCCGGTGGTATTTTCCGCCCATGGCGTGCCCAAGGTGGTGCCCGTGGCCGCGACCGAGCGCGGCCTGGACTGGCTGGATGCCACCTGCCCGCTGGTGAGCAAGGTGCATCGCCAGGCCGAACGCAAGGTGGAAGCGGGGCGGCACATCCTGTTCGTGGGCCATCGCGGCCATCCCGAAGTGATCGGCACCATGGGCCAGGTGCCCGAAGGCGCCATGACCCTGGTGGAAACGGTGGACGACGTGGCCAAGCTGGACATCCCCGCCGACAAGCCGCTGGCGTTCCTGACGCAGACCACCCTTTCGGTGGACGACACCGCCGAGATCGTCGCCGCGCTCAAGGCCCGGTTTCCCAGCATCGTGGGCCCGCGCGCCGAAGACATCTGCTATGCCACGTCCAATCGCCAGGCCGCGGTCAAGGCGATCGCGCCGCGCTGCCAGCTGGTGCTGGTGATCGGCGCGCCCAACAGTTCCAATTCGCTGCGCCTGGTCGAAGTGGCGGAGCGCGAAGGCGCCAACGCCCGGCTGATCCAGCGCGCGAGCGAGATCGATCCAGCCTGGCTGGAGGGGGTGGAAACCCTCGGGCTGACGGCGGGCGCCTCTGCCCCCGAAGTCTTGGTGCGCGAAGTGGTCGCCCGGCTGGGCGAATGGCGTCAGGTGGCCGAAGAGCCGATCACCACGGCTGAAGAGCACATGGTGTTCAAGCTGCCCCGCCAACTGATCGGCTGAAAGACCTGACCCATGGCTGTCTATACCCACCTCGGCGCGGAGGACATGGCCGCGCTGCTCGCGCCCTATCACCTGGGTGACCTGGTTTCCGCCAAGGGCATTGCCGAAGGCGTCTCGAACAGCAACTGGCTGATCGAGACGGCCGACACGGCCACGCCCGGGGCCACCACGCGCTACATCCTCACGATGTATGAATTCCGCATCGAGATTGCCGACCTGCCCTATTTCCTCGGCCTGCTCGATCATCTGGCGGCCAAGGGTTGCCCCGTGCCGCGCTCGATCCATGATGGCGCAGGCAATCTCTACCGCGTGGTCGAAACGCCGCGGGGGGATCGCGCGCTGGCGCTGATCGAATTCCTGCCCGGTGTTTCGCTGGGTGAGCCGACCGCCGGCCAGGCCCGCGCGGTGGGCGCGGCGCTGGCCAGCCTGCACGATGCCGCCGCCGATTATCCCGCCACCCGCGCCAATGGCATGGGGCTGGCCGAATGGCAGCGCCTGGCCGATGCCTGCGGGCCCGAAGGGTTGGCCAGCATCGATCCGGCGCTGGCGCAGACGGTGGCCAATCATCTGCCGCGCCTGGCCGCGCAATGGCCCACCGGCCTGCCCAGCGGCGTGATCCACGCCGATCTGTTTCCCGACAACGTGCTGATGCAGGGCGAAACGGTCACCGGGCTGATCGACTTCTACTTCGCCTGCAACGACGTGATCGCCTATGATCTGGCGGTGACGCATGCGGCGTGGTGCTTTGACGCGAGCGGCGAGACATTCCGCCCCGATCTTTCAGCGGCGCTGCTCGATGGCTATGCCAGCGTGCGGACGCTGTCCGCCCAGGAACGGGCGGCCCTGCCGCTCCTGGCGCAAGGGGCGGCCATGCGCTTTGCCATGAGCCGCGCCTATGACTGGCTCAACACGCCGGCCGATGCCCTGGTGACGCGCAAGGATCCCATGGCCTTTGCCCGACGGCTGCACTTCTATGCCGATCCGGCCAATTCGGGCGTGTTTGCAGCATGAAGCACGTGGCGATCTTCACCGACGGCGCCTGCAAGGGCAATCCCGGCAAGGGTGGCTGGGGCGCCTTGCTGCGCATGGGCGAGCACGAGAAGGAACTGGTCGGTTCCGAGCGCGAGACGACCAACAACCGCATGGAAATGATGGCCGCGATCCGCGCGCTGGAAGCGCTGACGCAGCCCTGCCAGGTGACGTTGCACACCGACAGCAAGTATGTGCTGGACGGCATCACCAAGTGGATCTTCGGCTGGCAGAAGCGCGGCTGGAAAACCGCCGACAACAAGCCGGTCAAGAACGAAGACCTGTGGCGCGCGCTGGTCGCGGCGGCACGCCCGCACAAGATCGAGTGGGTCTGGGTCAAGGGGCACGATGGCCATCCCGAAAACGAGCGGGTGGACAAGCTGGCAAGCGACGCCGCCCGCGCGGCGTGACGCAAACCGGCGGCTGATCCGTTTCGGGACACCAACGGCGCTGCGGCCAGACAGCGGCGTGCTTTGGCGCGGCGCGGCATCATGGTAAACACCTGGTTGATGGCTCGGCTCTGGCCTGGCCGCAACCGGGGGACTTGCCGTGATTCGCCATGCCACTGTTCGCCTGGGGTTGGCCTGTGCCGGATTGGCCGCGCTGGCAGCGCCGGCCCTCGCGCGGCACGCCGAACCCCCGCCACCGCCGGTGCAACCCGCACCATTGCCACCCATGATGGTTCCCTATGGCCAGGCGCCCGCGCCCTGCACGGCGCCGGGTGAACCGGATCGGCACGGCTGGCCCCCGGCGTGCAGCAATGCCCCGATCGCCGCCTATCCGGCGTCGGGCTATCCCGCCGCGCCCTACTACCAGGGACAGGTGCCGGTCTATAGCGGCGCGTGGACGGCGCCGCCGGGCTATTACGTGGCGGGCGTGGTGATGGTGCCCGTGCCGGTGGGCAACGCGGCGTGCCAGCCCTGCGGCGAAACCCGCACGGTCACGACCACGCGCACCGTCGATGTGCCGTTGCGCCAATGGCGCCGCGTGCCACCGCGCCACCCCCCGGTGCACGACAAGCGGGTGAAGGAAAAGCGCATCAAGGAATAGGCGGCCAGCGCCAACCCTGCGGCATTGTTAACCCTGCCGGATAACCATCTGCCAATAGCCGCCTGTGGCCGGCCGTGTGTCAGGCCTGGGCCATGGCCAGCCGCCCCGGGGCATAGCGCGCCGGGTCCAGCGCCGCAGTCATGCCGTCGGCCGGTTGGCCCAGCAAGAGTTGCGCCCCCAGCCTTGCCGCGGCCGGCGCGGTCTGGATGCCAAAGCCGCCCTGCCCGGCAAACCAGAAGAAGCCGGGCACATGCGGATCGAAGCCATAGACCGGCGCGCGATCGGGCGCGAAGCTGCGCAAGCCCGCCCAGCGCCGCTCCACCGCCGCGATCTGCCAATCGACCACACGTTCCAGCCGGTCGATCGCCAGGGCCACGTCGATTTCCTCGGGCGCCACATCGTGCGCCACGTCGGGCGTTTCATCATGGGGGGACAGCCACAGGCGATCACCCGCCGGCTTGAAGTAAAAGTCTCCGGCGAGGCCGAAGGTAAGCGGCAGCGTGGCGGGCACCGGCGGATCGACGCGCAACTGCGTGATGGTGCGGCGCAACGGGGCAATGCCCAGCGGCGCTGCCCCCGCCAGGCGCGCCACATCATCGGCCCAGGCGCCGGCGGCGTTGGCCACCAGCCCCGCGCGGGCCGCGCCCTCGCGCCCACCTGCGTTCCATGCGATGCGCCAGCCGGCGCCCTCAGGCACCAGGGCGTCGACCCGCGCGCGCAACCGCACCACGCTGCCGCTGCGGCGTGCCATCGCCAGGTAATGCTGGTGCAGGCCCGCCACATCGATATCGGCGCAACCCGGCTGCCACGCCGCCACGCACCAGTCGGGGCGCAGGCCCGGCACTAGATCGACCATGCCGGCGCGCGCCATCAGTTCGACCCGCGCGCCCAGCGCGGAATATTCCGCGACGAAGCCTTCCAGCGCGGCGCGATCGCTGGCCCGGCCGATCACCAGCGAGCCGCGCGGCTGCAGGAAGCCATTGTCCGCGAGGTAGTTACCCGAGGCGAGCGTCAGCGGCACCACGGCTGGCCCGCCATAGACTTCGTCCCAGAACGCGGCGGACCGGCCGGTGGTGTGATAGCCGGGCGTGTCTTCCGCCTCCACCAGCAGGACGCGCGCATGCGCGCCGCATTCCGCCGCCAGGCTGGCCCCGGCCATGCCAGCGCCGATGATCGCGATGTCGAATTCGTCCATGCTCGCGCCTTGCCACTGCTTCATTCGCCCGAAGTCATCGGTTTGACCGGGCAGGCGCTTCCCGTTCCAGGAATTCGTCGATCGTGGCAAGCACCCGATCGCGCACCGCGTCGCTTTCCCGCAGCAATTCATGGCGGCCTTCCCGCCCCCAGGCGGCCAGTTGCGCATGGGGCAAACGCCGCGCGGCGCGGGCGATCGCGCCCCATGAAACCAGCGCATCATGGCGCGTGGCCAGCAACAGCACCGGGCCTTTCACCGCTTCCATCACGCCCGGCGAATCGAGCAGGTCGAACGATTCGCTGGCCTTCTTCAGCCAGCGCCAGCTGGCCGGCCCCAAGGCCAGCCACGGGCGTTGCGCGCGCCACCACTGTTCGTCGGCATAGCGCGCGGCATCGTGGGTCAGCAGGTTGGCGCGCAACGCGGCACGGGCGCCGGGCTTTTCGCTGGCCTTCCACGCCGGGCGCGCGGGATCGCCCACGCGGTTCATCACCGCGGCATAGATTCGCTGCACCCAGCGCGGCAGGACGGTCGCAAAGCCCAGCATCGGGGCACTCAACACCGTGGCGCAGGGATCGATTCGGCCCTCGGCCAGGGTGCGCAACACGAGGTGCCCGCCCATCGAATGTCCGACCACGACATGCGGCGCTGGGGTCTGCGCCCGCCACACTTGGTAAAAATGCGCCAGGTCATCCACCCATACCGAGAAATCGGCGATGTCACCCACCGCCGGCCCCGGCGGCGGGCCGCCAGAGCCGGCCTGCCCGCGCCAGTCGGCAGCGGTTACGTACCAGCCCTTAGACGCCCAGTAATCGAACGTTTCCAAATACTTTTCATAAAAGTCACCACGCCCGGGCAAAAACAGGATCGATCCCCTGGGCGCCCCCTCGGTGCGTCGCCAGTCGATCCGGCGGATGGGCATGCCATCGGCCGCCGCCCAGGTCGATTCGGCAACCCCAGCGGGGATCTCGCGCCCTCGGGATTCCTGCCAGACATGCTTAACCATTGCTTGCGACGCCTTGTTTCACGCCCGATCCCGCCGCTTGGCTTGGTTACCGTTTGGTAAGTGATTGTCCGGTATCCCCATCCCATCGAGGGGGATTTCCATGGTTTACGGATTGGCCGGAGTGTTGGCAATTGCGCTGCTGTTTGCAGCGTTCACCGATCTTCGGCGCAGACAGATCGACAACTGGCTCAACGCCGGCATTGCCGCGCTGGCGCCGGTCTACTGGTGGGCCTGCGGGCTGCACCTGTGGCCCGACGTGGCGCTGCAACTGGGCGTGGCACTGGCCGCATTCGTCGTTCTGGCCGGGCTCTTTGCCCTGCGCATGATGGGCGGGGGAGACGTCAAGCTGCTCACCGCGCTCGCGCTGTGGCTGCGCCCGGTGCTGTTTGCCAAGCTGCTGCTGATCATGGCGCTGGTGGGCGGCGTGCTGACCATCGCCATGGGCGTGTGGCACGTGACGCGCCGCCGCAAGGACCACCTCAAGATCCCCTATGGCGTGGCGATCGCCACGGCGGGGCTGTGTGTCCTTGGCACCACATATGGCGCGGCGCTTCAGGCCGTGGCGGCTGGCTAAGGCCAATCTTAACCAATTTGTCGGATGGCTACGGGCTATTCTGTAAGGGCGGGATAAACTGGCGATGGACAAGAGAAAGCTGATGCTGCTGGTGGGGGCGCTGATCGTTGCGGTCGGCACGGCCCTGGCCGCCCGAAGCATGATGGGTGGCGGTGGCTCGCCCCAGGCGATTGCCGCAGCCAAGGTGGAGATGGGCTCCAAGGTGCTGGTGGCGCAACGCGCCCTGCCCGTGGGCACGATCATCACCGCCGACTCCATCGGGTTCAAGGCCTGGCCCAAGGAAATGGTGCAGGACGCCTATTTCCTGGAAGGCGAGGCCGACATGCAGAAGATGCTCGGCACCGTGGTGCGCAATCCGATCACCGCCGGCGAACCGATCACGCAGGGTTCGCTGGTGGCGCCGGGCGACCGCGGCTTCCTCGCCGCCGCGCTTGGGCCCGGCATGCGTGCCGTCACCATTCCGGTTTCCGCCCGCACCGGCGTCGCCGGCTTCGTGTTCCCCGGCGACCATATCGACCTGGTGCTGACGCAGACCGTCAAGGGCAACGACACGCAGCCGCTCAAGGCCTCTGAAACCATCATCCGCAACTTGCGCGTGCTCGCCACCGACCAGTCTGCCACGCAGGAGCAGGTCGAAGGCAAGACCAAGGTCAAGGCGTTCAGCACCGTGACCGTGGAAGTGACGCCCAAGATCGCCGAAAAGATCGCCGTGGCGCAGACCATCGGCACGCTCAGCCTCTCGCTGCGCTCGCTGGCCGACAATTCGGCCGAGCTGGAGCAGGCGATCGCCTCGGGCGATGTCAAGGTTCCGGCCGGCGCCACGCCGCAGGACGAGGAAAAGCTGCTGAAGCAGGCGCTGGCCCACCCGCTCGACGGCGGCACCAGCTTTGCCACCGGTGGCGATGTCTCGCGGTTCCAGCGCAAGTCCATGCCGCCGATGAACGGCGGCGCCAGCGCCGGGTTCACCGCCCCGCCCGCCCCGGCCCCGGCGGCCATGGCCGGCCCGGTGGCACCGATCCGTCCGCGTGGCCCGGTGGTCAACATCACCCGTGGCAAGGACACCGTGACCGTCAGCGTGGGAGCGCAGTGAGATGAGCACCGCTTTCTCCATCCGCCAGCCAGTTGCCAGCAAGGGCCAGAGCATGACGAACCGCATTTCCTCCGCGCTGCTCACCGCCATGGTCGTGGCCACCCCGCTGGCGCTCGTGGCCGGCGCCCAGGCCGCCCATGCACAAAGCGTCACCAGCCCGGCGCGCTCGATCGCGGTGGGCCTGGGCCGGGGCGAACTCGTCACCCTGCCCTCGCGCATGGCCGATGTCTTTGTCGCCGATGACAAGATCGCCGACGTGCAGGTGAAATCCACCAACCAGCTCTATGTCTTCGGCAAGGGGCCGGGCGAAACCACGGTTTATGCCAGCAACGCCAAGGGCGACGTGATCTGGTCGGCCAACGTGCGCGTGGGCACCAATATCGACAGCGTGGACCAGATGCTGCACCTGGCCATGCCCGATGCCAAGATCCAGGCCGCCACGATGAACAGCACCGTGCTGCTCACCGGCACGGTGACCGCGCCCGAAGATGCCGCCGAGGCCGAACGCCTGGTGAAAGCCTTCGTTGGCGACAAGATGCAGGTGATCAGTCGCCTGAAGATGGCGACGCCGCTGCAGGTCATGCTGCAGGTGCGCATCGCCGAAGTGAGCCGCACGCTGACCCGCGCGATCGGCATGAACTGGGCAAGCGCCGACACTACCAGCGGGATGAAGTTCGGCATCGGCCAGGGCACGGCGGCCACGCAGTATGTGGCCGGTGGCCCGCTGATTACCGGCATGAACACCGCGCTCACCACCACCACCACGGTTTCGCCGTCGGCCACGACCGGCACCCGCCTGACGCTCAACGGCAAGCTGTTCGGCATGGATGTGCTGGGCGCACTGGACCTGGGCGAGACCATCGGCCTGGCCAATACTCTGGCCGAACCCAACCTGACCGCGCTTTCGGGCGAAACGGCCGAGTTCCTGGCCGGCGGCGAATTCCCCATTCCCCTGTCGCAGGGCCTTGGCACCACCAGCATCGAATACAAGAAGTACGGGGTCAGCTTGGCCTATACGCCCACGGTGCTGGCCAATGGCCGCATTTCGCTGCGCGTGCGGCCCGAAGTGTCGGAGTTGTCTTCCGATGGGGCGATCACCATCAGCGGCTATTCGATCCCCGGCCTGAAAGTGCGCCGCGCCGAAACCACGGTGGAACTGGGTTCAGGCCAAAGCTTCATGATCGCCGGCCTGCTGAGCAATTCAGCGCAGAATACCATCACCAAGCTGCCCGGCGCCGGTGACCTGCCGATCCTGGGTTCGCTGTTCCGCTCCACTTCGTTCAAGAAGGGCGAGACCGAGCTGGTGATCGTGGTCACGCCCTACCTGGTCAGCCCGGTGAACAACCCCAAGGACATCAAGCTGCCCACCGATGGCTTCCGCGCCGCCGATGCGCTGCAGCAGGTGCTGGGCAACCAGGAAAGCAAGCCGTCCAACGGCGAAACCCGGCCGATGCCCACCGAAAAGGAAGGCACCGTGCAGGCCACACCGGCCGCGCCCAAGGTGGGTGACGCCAGCGGCGCGCAGGGCGGCAAGAATCGCCAGGCCAGCGCCGACGTCAAGCCGGGCTTCAGCCTGTGAGCGCCGCCCCGAATGCCTTCGTGACCCTTTTCGAGACTGGGAACCACGCCATGTCCACTCCTCGCAATCGCGCTGCCCGTCTGGTTCTTGCCGCCGCGTTGACCACGGCCCTGGCCGGCTGCGTCGGCGGCCAGCCCAGCAATGCCTCGCTTTACAGCGTCCACCAGCCGGTGGTGGAGCGTTCGAGCTATACGCTCGACATCAACACCCTGCCCGGCGGCGGCGTGCCGGTGAGCGAGCAGCGGCGCCTCGCCGGCTGGTTCGAATCGCTTGGCCTTGGCTATGGCGACAAGGTGGCGCTGGATGATCCGGCAGGGGCCCCGGCCACGCGCGATGCAGTGCAGGCGGTGCTTTCCGCACACGGCCTGATGCTGGCCGATACCCCGCCGGTCACGGCTGGAAACCTGGCGCCCGGCACGGCGCGCCTGGTGATCCTGCGCACCACCGCCTCGGTGCCGGGCTGCCCGGATTGGTCGACCCACAACGATGGCAACGGGCGCAACGCGACCTCGACCAACTATGGCTGCGCGGTCAATTCCAACATCGCGGCAATGGTCGCCAACAAGGAAGACCTCGTCCACGGCCAGACCGGCGATGGACGTACCACGGTGATGAGCTCGAACAAGGCAATCCAGGCCTATCGCGAAACCGCGCCCAGCGGCGGTGGCGGTTCGACGGTCAAGAAGGTCAACACGTCCAACTCGGGGAGCAATTGACATGACCGCACCCTGGAAATCCGGCAACCGCGACATCTTTGCCGCCTTCCTGTGCGACGACGCCGCGCTCGACGTGGTGCGCGCCGTGGCGGCCGACATGGGCTGGGCGCCGGAAAAGTGCGCGCGCGGTGGCCTGCGCAATGCCGTGCAATCGCTTTCGATCACCGCCAGCCCGGCGATCCTGATGGTCGATCTGTCGGAAAGCGGCGATCCGCTCAACGATATCAATGCCCTGGCCGAAGTGTGCGAGCCGGGCACGGTCGTCATTGCGGTTGGCCAGGTCAACGATGTGCGGCTCTATCGCGATCTGGTTGCCTCGGGCATCCAGGATTATCTGCTCAAGCCGCTGTCGGTAGGGCAAGTGCGCGACGCGCTGAGCCAGGCGCAAGCCATCTTCAACGCCCCCAAGAACCAGGATGGCGGCGCCACCAAGCGCCATGTCACCACCGCCGTGGTGGGCACGCGCGGCGGGGTCGGCGCATCGACGCTGGCCACTTCGCTCGCCTGGTCGTTCAGCACCGATTTCAAGCGCTCAACCGCGCTGCTGGATCTGGACGTGCATTTCGGCACCGGCGCGCTGACGCTCGATCTGGAGCCGGGCCGTGGCCTGACCGACGCGATCGACAACCCCAGCCGCATCGACGGGCTGTTCATCGAGCGTGCGATGATCCGCGCCAACGATCACCTGGCGATCCTTTCGGCCGAAGCGCCGGTCACCGCGCCGCTGATGACCGATGGCAGCGCCTTCGTGCAGTTGCAGGAAGAATTCCGCCACGCCTTCGAAATGACCGTGATCGACATGCCGCGCAACATGCTGATCAATTTCCCGCACCTGCTGTCTGACGTGAACGCGGTGGTGCTCGCCACCGAACTCACCTTGGCCGGTGCGCGCGATGCCATCCGCCTGCTTGCCTGGCTCAAGGCCAATGCCAGCCACGCCCATATCCACGTGGTCGCCAACAAGGTGCAGCAGGGGGTGGGCGAAATCAGCCGCGCCGATTTCGAATCCTCGATCGAGCGCAAGCTGGGCTACATCGTGCCTTTCGACGCCAAGGCCGCGGCCAACGCGGCCAAGCTTGGGCAAACCTTCCTGGGCGCCAATCGCACGGCCAAGGCCGCGCTGGCGATCAAGGACGTGGCCCAGGCCATTGCCCGGCTTTCCGATGACAGCGACGATGCCGTGGCCAAGCCCAAGGCCAAGAGCGCGTCGCTACTGGGCAAGTTCGATCTCAAGAAGATGCTGCCCAACGCCAAGCCCGGCAAGGCCAAGGCCGGCGCCCCGGCCTGAGGCCATGGCGCCCTGATCCCACGTCCACCCCAGCCCCGCTTTCCTTCCAACCAGGCAGATCCTTCGATGCTCACACCCCAGCTGATCGTCATCCTTGGCGGGATCACCCTGGTGGTTCTGCTTGGGCTGGCGGCCTTTTCCGGCCCCAATGCGGCCAAGGAAAGCGCGCGGCGCCTGCAGCAGGTGCGCTTTCGGCATTCCGACAGCGCGGTGGACAAGGTGGAGGCGCAATATCGCAAGGCGATCGCCTCGCGCACGCCACGAAGCTATCGTGTTGCCGGCTCCGCCTCGCGCATCGAAGCGCTGGCGCTGCGCCTGCACCGCACCGGCAAGGGCTGGACGCTCTCGCAATACCTCTATGCCTCGCTCGGCCTGGGCCTGGGCGTGGCGGCGCTGATCTTCCTCAAGTCCGGCTCTCTGCTGCTGGCGGTTCCTGCCGGTTTGCTGGTGGGCGCCGGCATTCCGCACTGGGTGGTGGGCCGCGCGATCAACAAGCGTGCCAATGCCTTTGTCGTGCGCTTTCCCGATGCGCTGGAACTGCTGGTGCGTGGCCTGCGCTCGGGCCTGCCGATCACCGAAACCCTGCAAGTGGTGGCCAGCGAATTGCCCGGCCCCGTGGGCGAGGAATTCAAGCTGGTGACCGACCGCATCAAGGTGGGCAAGACCATGGAGGAAGCGCTCCAGGACACCGCCGATCGCCTCGACATGGCCGAGTTCAGCTTTTTCTGCATCACCCTGGCGATCCAGCGCGAGACCGGCGGCAACCTGGCCGAAACGCTGGCCAATCTGGCCGACGTGCTGCGCAAGCGCGCGCAGATGAAGCTCAAGATCAAGGCGATGAGTTCGGAATCCAAGGCATCGGCCTATATCGTCGGTGCCCTGCCGTTTATCGTCTTCGGCCTGATCTATTGGATCAACCCCACCTACATGGGCAAGTTCTTCGTGGACGAGCGGCTGATCATCGCGGGCCTTGGCGGCCTGTGCTGGCTGGGCCTTGGCGCGTTCATCATGGCCAAGATGGTCAGCTTCGAAATCTGAGCGGAAAGAGCAAGGACCATGGACCAGCATCCCGCCCCCACGCTGCTCGGCATCAACGTCATCCACGCCGGATCGTTGCTGATGATGGTGGCCGCCGCCGCGATGTTGCTGGCGATCTATGCCGCGATCACCGTGCGCGACCCCATGGCCAAGCGCGTGAAGGCACTGACCGAACGGCGCGAACAGCTCAAGGCCGGGATCATCACCTCGGCCGCGCGCAAGCGCAATTCGATCGTGCGCCGCAACCAGACCACGGACACCATCCGCGGGGTGCTCGAAAAGCTGCGCGTGCTGCAGGACAGCCAGCTTTCGGTGGTGCAGCAGAAGCTGGCCCAGGCCGGCATCCGCAAGAAGGAGTGGGCCGTTGCGGTGATCTTTGGCCGGATGATCGGCCCGATCGTGCTGGGCGGGATCGCCATCCTGTGGATCTACGTCCTGCAATTCTTTCCTGAATGGGGCGCGTTCAAGCGCTTCATGGGCTTCGCCGTAATGGTCATCTTCGGCTACAAGGCGCCCGACATCTGGATTGCCAACCTGGTGTCCAAGCGCACCCACGCCATCCGCAAGGGGCTGCCCGATGCGCTGGACCTGCTGGTGATCTGCGCGGAAGCGGGCCTGACGGTGGACGCCGCCTTTGGCCGCGTGGCGCGCGAACTGGGCCGCGCCTATCCCGAACTGGGCGACGAATTCGCCCTGACCGCGATCGAGCTTTCGTTCCTCACCGAACGGCGCCAGGCCTTTGAAAACCTGGCTTATCGCGTCAATCTCGATTCGGTGAAAGGCGTGACCACCACGATGGTCCAGACCGAACGCTATGGTACGCCGCTGGCCTCGGCCCTGCGCGTGCTCTCCGCCGAATTCCGCAACGAGCGCATGATGCGGGCCGAGGAAAAGGCCGCGCGCCTGCCCGCGATCATGACCGTGCCGCTGATCCTGTTCATCCTGCCCACGCTGTTCATCGTCATTCTCGGCCCGGCTGCCTGCTCGATCAGCGACCAGTTCATCAACCGCAAAACGCCCACGCCGTAAGTGCCTGCATCGGGCAAAAGGGAAAGGCCCGGATGGCGTGCTGCCATCCGGGCCCTTTTCTTTTGCACGCAGGCGCTTGTCTCAAGCCGGAACGCGCACCGCCTGTTCGATCGCGCCAAACAGGCTGCGGCCTGCGGCATTGCGCGCCTCTACCCGGATGGTTTCGCCCGGCCCCAGCGGATCGCCCGGCAACGCGGCCGAAAGGCTGACCAGCGTGCCGGCGGCCAGCGCGCGTTCCGCAGCCAGCCCGGCAATGGTTTCGCCCAGTGTGGGCGGCAGCGTCACATCGTGGGTGTGGTCCCCGCGCGTCACCTTGAGCGGCACGGCCAGCGCGCCATCGGCCCAGGCCTCACCCAGCGCGTGGGGCGTGACGAAGACCGGCGAGAAATGCCCGGTTGCCCCCGGCGCGCTTTGCGCCGCCACGGCGTGGGCCAGGCCGACCAGGCGCACGCGACCCAGCGCTTCGGCCGGATCTGCGCCCTGGGGCACATCGGCGGTCATCGCCACCAGGCCCACGGCCGAGGCGCCGGGGCGGCGCAGTGGATCGCGCGCGCCCATCAACCCGTCGCCGGGCTGGTGGCGCAGCGCGTCGGCCGAATCGGTCCAGTGAAACGTGCGTGGGAGCGGCGCCGCCGCTTCGCGCTCGTGAAAGCGTTTGCGCGGGATGGCGCCATGGGCGAGTTCGATGCTCAGGCTCTCCAGCAGATCGGCATGGCGATGCCATTCGTCGAGCAGCCGCTGCATCGTCGGCACCACGTGATCGGCATCGGCGTACCAGGCCAGATCATCGGACACCACGATCAGGCGCCCATCGCGCCCCTGCGGCAACGATGCCAGTTTCATGTCGACCTCTCCTGTTGCTGATGCGACGATATTGCCTTGGTATTATCTTGGTCTTGTTATTGTCTTTCCCGTTACTTGACGCGCGATTCGAACCGGCGCACCGCCCCCAGCAGCTTGTCGAGCAGGGCGCGGAGTTTCTCGGTTTCGCGCGGGGTTAGCGCGGAGAAAATTTCTTCATAAATTTCAAGTGCTTGCGGCCAAATCTGGGCATGAATATCGCGCCCTTGGGCTGTCAGTTCGAGATGGTGGGAGCGCCCGTCGGCCACATTGGGGCTGCGTTGCACCAGCGCGCGGTCTTCCAGCACCTTGCACGCGCGATTGACCGCCACCTTGTCCATCTGGGTGGCCCGAACCAGGTCTCGCTGGGTCAGCGGGCCGGCATCGCCAAGCACCGCCATCACCCGCCATTCCGAGATTTTGAGCCCAAATTGCATACGATATTCGTTGGCAATCGCCTGGCTGACGGCGCCAGACGTGATGGCCATGCGATAGGGCACGAATTCGGCAAGACGGGTCTGGGTTCCAGGCATGGTTTCGTATCTACGGAAACCAGCGCCGATGGCAACAACGATATTGCGCTTTATTCGCGATCAAGTCTTGCAATCGTGCAAGACAAGCTATCGCAGCGCAACTATCGACATTCCCTGCAGTGCAACATCATCGCGTTGAAATCATGGTTTGAGCACGCGGCCGGCAACCGCTCCAAGTCGTGCCACCAACACAGGATCGCGCTGTGCCGGCGCGGTCATGATCGCGCCCTCCAGCGCCCGGTCCACCGGGCTGGGCGTGCGCACTTGCGGTAAAAGCCCGGCCAGGGCCACCACCATGGCGCGCGCGGTGGCGGCATTGCCACGCATCACGCGCAGCACTTCGGCCACTTCCACATGCTCGCCATCGCGCCAGGCGTCGTAATCGGTGACCATGCCGATCAGCGCATAAGGCAGTTCCGCCTCGCGGGCGAGGCGCGCCTCGGGCATCGCGGTCATGCCGATCACGTCGGCGCCCCACTGGCGATAGAGCCGGCTTTCCGCGCGCGTGGAAAACTGCGGCCCCTGCATGGCAAGATAGCAGCCGCCGCGATGCACGGCAGCGCCTGCGGCCTGCGCCGCATCGGCCACCAGGCCGGCCAGACGCGCGCAGACCGGATCGGCCAGCGAGACATGGGCAACCAGCCCTTCGCCGAAAAAGCTGTCTGCCCGCCCATGGGTGCGATCGATGAACTGGTCCACCGCCACGAAACTGCCCGGCGCCAGTTCCTCGCGCAGCGAACCGATGGCAGAAATCGCCACCAGGTCTGTCACCCCGCAACGCTTCATCACGTCGATGTTGGCGCGGTGGTTGATGCTTTCGGGGGAAATGCGGTGCCCGGCGCCGTGCCGCGCCAGAAACACGAATTCCTGCCCGCCGATACGCCCGAGCGTGACCGGGCCGCTGGGCTGGCCGAACGGCGATTGCACGGCGATTTCCTGCACTTCGTCCAGCACGGAAAGGTCATAGATGCCCGACCCGCCGATCACCCCGATGCGCCAGCGCGCCCCGTTATGCCCGCCCGGGTTGCCTGGCTGCGTATGCTGTTCAGTTTGCAAGAATGCCTGCCATGATGAAATCGACGGTGTGCTCGCGATAGCGGTCGCGCAGTTCCTCGGTCAACGAATCCTGGCCAAAGCAATGGCGCAGCACGAGCCGGGCGGAGAAGAACCGGTCTGCCGCGCCGCTGACGGTGAAATAGAACAGCTGTGGGTCGATCGGGCGAAACGCGCCGCTGTGCACCCCCTGCCCGATCAGCTGGTCATAAGCGCGGCTGATCGGGCGCAAGTACTTGTCGGCGATCCGCTGCGCCTCGGCCTCGTCGCTGTCGCGCACCAGGCGCATGAGCAGGCGGTTGAGATAGGGATAGCGGTAGTAGGTATCGATGCAGCGCGAGATGTGGCGGCGCAGCTTGTCCTGCGGCGTCATGTCGTCCTTGGCCAGCAGCGCATCGACCGAGCGGACGATTTCGGCCATGTCGCGGTCGAGCAGCGCGGTCAGCAGGCCGGCCTTGTTGCCGAAATAGTACTTCACCAGCGCCGAATTGAGGCCCGAGCGCAGCGACAGTTCGGACAGCGAGATGTCGACCTGGTCGCCCTCGCGCATCAGGGCAGAGGCAGCGGCGAGCAGCAGGTCGCGCGCGGTGCCGCTGCCCTCCCCCGCCGGGCCGGCCGTGCCGTCGCGCTCCAAATGTGGTCCTGACGTGGTCATGCCTGGCCGATCCCTTTCAACCGATCGATTAGGCGGGGCGGCCGACCAGGGTCAAGCCGCTTGCAAACCATGCCTTTGCCACTACCGCAGGCCGGCATGGACGAAGCTGCCTTCATCGCTGCCTTGCGCGCCCTGGCGCCCGATCCCGCCGCGCGCGGGCTGGACGACGACGTGGCCGTGATCGCCTTGGGGGGCGAGCACCTGATATTGACCCACGACATGATGGTGGAAGGGGTGCACTGGCTGCCGGGCCAGGACCCGGCCGACGTGGCGTGGAAACTGGTGGCGACCAACCTTTCCGATCTGGCAGCCAAGGGCGCGCAGCCGCTGGGCGTATTGCTGGGCTACGGCCTTGGCGGCGGCGAAGAGCGCTTCCTGGTTGGCCTTGGCGAAGCGCTGCAGGCCTTTGCCGTGCCGCTACTGGGCGGGGATACCGTGCGCCGCGCCGGTGCGGCCGCCCACGGGCTGACCGCGCTGGGCCGCGCCACCTGCCTGCCCGTGCCCACGCGCGGCGGCGCCCGCCCCGGCGATGCCTTGTGGGTGACGGGCATGCTCGGCGATGCAATGCTCGGGTTCGAAGCGCTGCGCGACGCGCGCAGCGATCGCGACACCACGCGATTTGCCCGGCCGGTGCCGCGCCTTGCCGAAGGGCAGGCCCTGGCGCCGCTGGTTGGCGCGATGATGGATGTGTCCGATGGCCTGCTGCTCGATGCCACGCGCATGGCGCTTGCCAGCGGCGTGACCCTGGCGATCGACAGCACCGCCTGCCCCGTGCCGGAAGACCTGCCCGCCACCCGCCGGCGCGATGCGCTGGCCTGGGGGGACGATTACGAACTGCTGTTCACCCTGCCCGCTGGCCAGGCCCCGCCGTGCCCGGCCACCTGCATCGGCCACGCCCAGCCTGCCGGCGCGGCGCCCCTATTGCTCGACAGTACCGGCCCGCAAGGACGGCTGGGTTACCAACACCAACAATAACCGAACAGGCGTACAATACCGCTTGCGACTAGCGGCAAATCATTTAGCTTCCTCTTCGTTTCCAGCAACCTTGCGGAAACACCATGCACCCGGCACGCCAAGACAAGCCGGGGCATGGGGAGTTAGGGGGATGCCATCGTGAACCTTGTCGTAACCGCCATCGGGTTGGGGTTACTGGCTGTGCTTTATGGCTTCGTAACCAGCCGTCAGGTGCTGGGAAGCCCGGCCGGAAACCCAAAAATGCAAGACATTGCCGGCGCCATCCAGGAAGGGGCGCAGGCCTATCTGAAACGCCAGTACGGCACGATCGCCCTGGTCGGCGTGGTCGTGGCCGCGATCGTTTCGATGACGCTGCACCCGCTGCCGGCGGTGGGCTTCATCATCGGCGCGGTGCTTTCGGGCGTGGCCGGCTTCATCGGCATGAACGTGTCGGTGCGGGCCAACGTGCGCACGGCGGCGGCCGCGCAAAGCGGGCTGCAACAAGGGCTTACCCTGGCATTCCGGGCCGGCGCGATCACCGGCATGCTGGTGGCGGGCCTGGCTCTGCTCGCGATTGCCGGCTTCTTCTGGTACCTCGTCAATCTGGCCGGCTATGCTCCAGGCGACCGCACCGTGGTCACCTCGCTCACCACGCTGGCCCTGGGCGCCTCGCTCGTTTCGATCTTCGCGCGGCTGGGCGGCGGCATCTTCACCAAGGCGGCCGACGTGGGCGCCGACCTGGTGGGCAAGGTCGAAGCGGGCATCCCCGAAGACGATCCGCGCAACCCCGCCGTGATCGCCGACAACGTGGGCGACAACGTGGGTGACTGCGCCGGCATGGCGGCAGACTTGTTCGAAACCTATGTCGTCACCGTGGGCGCCACGATGGTGCTCACCGCACTGCTGATCAAGGGCGTGGGCGATCTGCTCTTGCCGTTGATGGCGCTGCCCCTGCTGATCGGCGGGGTGTGCATCGTCACCTCGATCATCGGCACCTATTTCGTCAAGCTGGGCCGCAGCAACAACATCATGGGCGCCATGTACAAGGGCTTCCTGGTGACCGCGGTGCTGTCGATCCCGGCGATCTGGTTTGCCACGCAGGCCGCGCTCGGCAACATGGAAGCCCCGATCGGCGACCAGGGCTTTACCGGCCGCACGCTGTTCTACTGCGCGCTGGTTGGCCTGGCGATCACCGGGCTGATCATCTGGATTACCGAGTACTACACCGGCACGGCCTATCGCCCGGTGCGCTCGATCGCCAAGGCTTCGGTCACCGGCCACGGCACCAACGTGATCCAGGGCCTGGCCGTCAGCCTGGAAGCCACGGCATTGCCCACGCTGGTGATCTGCGCGGGCATTATCGTGGCCTATCAGCTCGCCGGGTTGATCGGCATTGCCTATGGCGCCACCGCGATGCTGGCGCTGGCCGGCATGGTCGTCGCGCTCGACGCCTATGGCCCGGTGACCGACAATGCCGGCGGCATTGCCGAAATGGCGGGCCTCGAAGACGCGGTGCGCGAACGCACCGATGCGCTCGACGCGGTGGGCAACACCACCAAGGCCGTGACCAAGGGCTATGCCATCGGTTCGGCCGGCCTTGCCGCGCTGGTGCTGTTTGCCGCCTATACCACCGACTTGCGCGAGTTCTTTCCAGACCTGACCGTCAACTTCAGCCTGGAAAACCCCTATGTCATCGTCGGCCTGCTGCTGGGCGCGCTGCTGCCCTATCTGTTCGGCGCCATGGGGATGACCGCCGTGGGCCGCGCGGCTGGTGACGTCGTGGTGGACGTGCGCGAACAGTTTGCCGCCGATCCGGGCATCATGGCCGGCACCAGCCGTCCCGACTATGCCCGCACGGTGGACCTGGTCACGCGCGCGGCGATCAAGGAAATGATCATTCCCTCGCTGTTGCCGGTGCTGGCGCCGATCGCGGTCTATTTCGTGATCCTGGCCGTGGCCGGGCAGGCCAATGCCTTTGCCGCGCTGGGCGCCCTGCTGCTGGGCGTGATCGTGGGCGGGCTGTTCGTGGCCCTGTCGATGACATCGGGCGGCGGCGCATGGGACAATGCCAAGAAATACATCGAGGATGGCCATTACGGCGGCAAGGGATCGGACGCGCACAAGGCGGCGGTGACCGGCGATACCGTGGGCGATCCCTACAAGGACACCGCCGGGCCGGCGGTCAACCCGATGATCAAGATTACCAATATCGTTGCCCTGCTGCTGCTGGCCGCGCTGGCCAGCCACGCCGCAGGCTGAAGCCGGCTTCCGCGGGCGGCCAGCCGGCCAGGCCAGCATCGCCCGCGGCAGAACGCGGAAAAAGCGGGGAAAACCCCGCCCGCATGGGCCCGAGGTTGGGGAGGAGCGGGACAGGCCCCGTCTGGCTGCAAGGCCGGGCGGGGCCTGTTCTTTGCCCGGCCACCGGCCAGTCTGGCGCGGCCCGTGTCACATTTGTGACGAGTGGCCGCGATGCGTTGACGGTTCGGGAAGGCGTGGAATAGGCGCACCATCATGCTCCACCCCCTGTCGACGACTCTGCTTTCCGATTCTCACGACCCCGCCGTCATCGCCGCCGGCCTTGCCCGCCTGCTGACGGTGGCACCCGAGGCCGGGACGCCCGACGCTTTTCTGGGCGCGCGCAAGCCCGGCGGGGTGGGCCGCGTGTTTGGCGGGCAGATCGTGGCCCAGGGACTGGCAGCGGCGCAGGCCACGGTGGCCGCCGATCGCCCGGTGCATTCGCTGCACGCCTATTTCCTGCGGCCGGGCAGCGAAGACCGTGAAATCCGCTACACCGTGCTGCGCGACCTGGATGGCAACAACTTTGCCAACCGCCGCGTAGTGGCCAGCCAGGGCGAAGACCCGATCTTCACGATGACCGCGTCGTTCCACCGGCGCGGCGAAGGGGTGCAGCACGGCCTGCCGATGCCCGCCGTGCCAGCGCCAGACGACCTGCCGAGCGAGGCAGACCTGCTGACGATCTACGCCGATCGCCTGTCGGAACAGCGCCGCGCCTTGCTGGCCCGCCCGCGCGCGATCGAGATGCGCCCGGCCGAGCCGCTCAACTGGCTGCGCGATACCCCGGCCGAGCCGGTGGCCCACACCTGGCTGCGCTGCGTGGCGCCCCTGCCCGATGACCCCGACCTGCACCGCGCGGTGATCGCCTATATCAGCGACATGACTCTGCTGGGCACCAGCATGTTGCCCCATGGCATCAGCGGCAAGGCCGGCACCGCCAAAGGCGCCAGCCTGGACCACGCGCTATGGTTCCATGCCGATGCCCGCGCGGACCAATGGCTGCTCTATGCCTGCGACAGCCCCTGGGCGGGGCAGATGCGCGGCTTCAGCCGTGGCCGCATCTTTACCCAGGA
Organism: Novosphingobium rhizosphaerae; assembly: GCF_050920675.1. Taxonomy (NCBI): domain Bacteria; kingdom Pseudomonadati; phylum Pseudomonadota; class Alphaproteobacteria; order Sphingomonadales; family Sphingomonadaceae; genus Novosphingobium; species Novosphingobium rhizosphaerae. The sequence continues at coordinate 1,852,219 of NZ_CP137861.1, read as the reverse complement.
TGGCCGCCTGGTGGCCCAAACTGCGCAGGAAGGCCTGGTCCACAAGCTGGATTGATCCGATCGGCCCGCGCTATTTCTGCGGCCGGGCCGGCGGGGCGGCCAATGCGACCGTGGCGGGCGACGCTGCCCGTGCGGGGGCGCCAACGCCAGCGGAAGGCGCGGGCTTCTGCGCGGGCACCGAACAGGCCAGGCGCTCCATTTCCGGGTGCGCGATCATCGCCGTGGCGGCAAAATGCAGGCGGCGGCCGCTGGCATCGGCAATCACGGTCTGGAGCGTGCGATCGATCGCGGTGCAGGCGGTGGGATTGCTTGCCCCGCCGCCATAGCGATTGGCCACTTGCGTCAGATAGGTGTCGAACGCGCGCCGATCGACAAAGCCATGGGCCGGGCTGACGAAGGCGTGCATCACGCGGTCGGCCGCGCCGAACGCGGCGCGGTGCACATCAAGCATCCGCGCGAAACTGCCCTCCACGTCCACGCCATGAGCCTTGCAGCGCAACGACACGGTCATCATCATCGTCTGGAACTGGTGGATCCGCGCGGCTTCCATGGTGAGGCGATCCAGGCATTCTGCACTGGTCTGCGCGGCATGGGCCAGGGGTGCTGCCGTCACGGCGGCCAGCGCGGCCAGGGTCGATAGAAGGCGCCTGGTCATTTCGCGTCTCCACAAGGCGTGATCGGAACGGCCATGATGGCGCTGAACTGGCGCACCAAGGCCTGCTGCTGGGCAAAGGCGGCATCGGCCAGCCGCTTGTACTCGGTGCCTTCCTTCGACAGCGCGTTGCGCGTGTCGGCATCGCCCATCGCCATGGCATCGTAACGGGACTGGATCGCCTGGAGATAGGCGTTGGCCTTTTGCAGGTTGGCCTGGGCCACGTCGTTGGCCGGGGAATAGACCTGCGCGTGGAAGGCGTTGCGCTCTTCTGCACTGCAAAAGCGCGCCGGCAAGACCACCGCCGGCACTGCCGCAAGCTGCGGCCGATCCGCGGTAAAATCGTGGGCGGCGGTAAGCGGCAGTTCGATCGGTGGCGGAGGCGGCGGTGGCGGTGGCGGCGCAGGCTGTGATGCAGCGACGGCGGGCGTTTCCTGCATCGCGGCAAGCATGGCCAGCACTTTGGCATCGGCGCTATCCCCGCTTGCACCGCCACCAGCCGGAACGGGCGCGGAAACAGCGACAGGCGCGGCAGCAACGGGCGGGGCAGGCAAGGCAACAACCGGCGGCGCCGCTGCTGCCACCGGAACTGGCGCGGGCACTGGCACCGGAAGCGGCACGGCCGCTGCGGCGGGCAGCGCTGGGGCCGGAGCCGGGGTAAGAACGGGAGCCGGGGCCCCCTGAGCAGGCGCCTGCCCCGGCGTGGCCACGCGATGCAGCGCCGTCAGCTTGACCCGCGCCAGCGGCGCAAAAGTGCCGTTGGGAAACTGTTGGAGATAGGCCTCGTACAGCGCCGGATCGCTGCTGCCCGCCACGCCCCGCCAGAACTCAAGCTCCATCGTCTTGTCGGTGGCATCGGGTCCTGGCGCGGCCTGAGCCTGGGCCGACGGCGGCACCATGCCCGCCGCGGCCAGCACAAGGCCGGCCAGCGCCCACAGCGCGGCCCCGCGTTGCCGCGCGTTTGCACGCAGCGCTTTGCCCGTTTCAACCCCGCGCAGGGATTGCCCCCACGCCCCCCAATTCCAATGCCTCATCACACCCCCGGCGGCGATCCACCGTTTCCCCATGCGACTCTGCCAGCGCGGTTGCCCGCTCCTAGGCAAACTACAGTTGCCCGCAAGCCAAACGCGATGCCACCACTATCGCATCCAGTATTGTGCAAAGTCGTTGGCAAGCAAGGTTATCGAAAGGGAAGGATTACGGGCGTCGCTTAAGGTCATTGCACCGCGCGGCAACCTTTTACAAAGCACGGCGCGCGCGGCAGCGACGCGCCGGCTGGCCATGGCGCACCACTTTTAGCAGTGCAGACAGGGATTTATCCGCCGGGGTGATAGAAATCGTAAATGGTCTGCGCCACGGCCGCGCTGACGCCCGGCGCGCGCATGAGGTCTTCCAGCGAGGCGGCGCGCACTTTGCCGGCGGTGCCGAAATGCAACAGCAGCGCACGTTTTCGCGATGGTCCGATCCCGGGAATCTCGTCCAGCGGGCTCGCCGTGATCGCCCGGCTGCGCTTGGCGCGGTGCGCGCCGATAGCGAATCGGTGCGCCTCGTCGCGCAATTGCTGTAGATAGAACAGCACCGGCGAGTTGAGCGGCAGCAGCTTTTCCCTTCCATCGGGGAAGTGGAAATGCTCGCGCCCGGCGTTGCGATCGGGGCCCTTGGATACCGCAATCAGCGGCACGTCCTCGATCCCGAGTTCCTCCAGCGTTTCGCGCACGGCGGTCATCTGCCCCTTGCCGCCGTCGATCAGCACCAGGTCGGGCCAGGTCCCGCCCTGCCGGTCGGGGTCTTCTTCCTGCACGCGGCCGAAACGGCGGGCCATCACTTCGCGCATCATGGCAAAGTCGTCGCCGGGGCGGGTTTCGGCGCGCTTGATGTTGAACTTGCGATACTGCCCCTTCTGGAACCCTTCCGGCCCGGCCACGACCATGCCGCCCAGAGCGTTGGTGCCCTGGATATGGCTGTTGTCGTAAACCTCGATCCGCTGCGGCACGTCGGGCAGTTCGAGGAATTCGGCCAGCTCGCGCAGAATCTTGGCCTTGGTGCCGGTTTCGGCCAGGCGGCGGTCCAGCGCTTCTGTCGCGTTGCGCTGCGCCTGTTCCATCAGGCGGCGCCGATCGCCACGCTGCGGCACGCTGATCTCCACCTTGCCCCCGGCCGCGCCTTGCAGCGCCTCGGCCAGCAGCTCGGCCTCGGGCAGCACGCGGTCGACCATGATCAGGCGCGGTGGCGGCACTTCTTCATAGAACTGCGCGAGGAACGCGGTCATCACTTCGGCTTCTTCCAGCCCTTCGGTGTGGGTGGGGAAGAACGCGCGGTGGCCCCAGTTCTGGCCGCCGCGAATGAAGAAGGCCTGGATCGCGATCTGGCCGCCTTTCGATCCCATGGCAAAGACATCGCCATTGCCCACGCCTTCGGCGTTGATCGCCTGGCTGCCCTGGATGAACGTGGCCGCGCGCAGCCGGTCGCGCAGCATGGCCGCGCGCTCGAAATCGAGGTTTTCGGCCGCCTCGCTCATCTGCACTTCGATTTCGCGCTGCACCGCGCCGGATTTGCCGCCGAGGAAATCCTTGGCCTGGCGCACCAGCTCGGCATAGTCGCCCTCGCTGATGCGATCGACGCAAGGGGCAGAGCAGCGCTTGATCTGGTAGAGCAGGCAGGGCCGGTCGCGCCGGGCCATGAAGCCATCGTTGCAGCTGCGCAGCAGGAACAGCTTTTGCAGCGCGTTGATCGTGGTGTTGACCGATCCTGCGCTGGCAAAGGGACCATAATAGTTGCCCTTGGCCTTGCGCGCGCCGCGATGCTTCATGATGCGGGGAAATGCATGATCGGCCCGCAACAGGATGAAGGGGAACGATTTGTCGTCGCGCAGCAGGACGTTGTAGGGCGGGCGGTAGCGCTTGATCAGCTGCGCTTCGAGCAGCAGCGCCTCGGCCTCGGAATTGGTGGTCACGATCGTCATCGACCGCGTCTGGCTGACCATGCGGCGCAGACGATTGGGCAGGCGATCGACCTGGGTGTAATTCGCCACGCGGTTTTTCAGCGCGCGCGCTTTGCCCACATAGAGCACGTCGCCACGCGTATCGAGCATGCGATAGACGCCCGGCTTGGGCTTGAGCGTGCGGACCACGTCGCGGATCGTTTCCACCCCGCGTTCCAGATCGGGCTGGTCACTGCCGCGCATCGTGGAAATGGCGGCATCTTCGTGGAAGCGCTCGGTATCGCGATCGGGTGGTGGGGATGCGCTCTTGCGGGCCATGACTGCCAGATAGGGGTTGCGGCGCGGTTTGGGGAGAGCCCGAAAGATCGCCGACGGTGGACAAACTGCTGCGCAATTGTCCCTATCGCGCTGCCAAACCCGCTTTTACCGCGCCGCGCCGATGCTGCGAGCCATGTTCCATGGCCCCGTCTTCGGCGATTCCCGCGCGATCGGCACGCATGGGCGCCGCACCGCCCCGCGCGCGCGGCTCAACATTCCGGGCAGGATCATCCTGCGTCGCGGCGTGGTCGAGTGCCTGGTGGAGGACCTTTCGCGCACCGGCGCCCGGTTGATGCTGCGCGATATGCCCGCGCTGGGTGAAACCGGCATCCTCGAAATCAACCGCATCGAGGGCTTTGGCGCGGCGGTGTGGATCAAGGGTGCGCGCTGCGGCTTTCACTTCGACGAGCCGCTGGCCCTGCAACAAGTGGTAGACCTGCGCCAGTTTGCCGACCATTTCACCGAGCATCGCCGCGAACAGGAACGCACCGCCGCCCGCGAATTCGTGCAGGGGCGGCGGTTCGTATAGACGGCGTCAGAACTGCTTGCGGAACTCGATCTTGAACACGCGGCCCGTGGGATCAAGGTAGCCGGCCTGATAGCGCAGCGGGATATCGCCGTTCTGGTCGGTCACCTTTTGCTGCGCATCGAACAGGTTGTTCACCGCCAGCGAAACGCGCGCGTTCTTGAGGAACGGCACGGCCTTGACCACGCCCGGCCGGCGGCCGAGATCGGCGAACAGGCGCAGGTTGAACTTGGCGATGGGGTGGAAATCGAGGCTGGTGGTGCCCGAATCGGCATGGGCCGCCCCGGTATAAGTGCCGGTAAAGCGCACGCCGAAGCTGCGATAGAAACCGCCGCCTTCCAGCTCGATGCTGTGCCGCGCCACGCCCGTGCTCGACAGCGCATCGCCGCCGAGCAGGTTGTAGACGGTGCCGCCCGGCGTCAGTTGCACCCGGTCCATCAGCATGATCGTATGCGTCAGCGACAGGTTCCAGCGCCCGCGCCCGTCGAACCCGCCGGGCCCGCCGGGACCACCAGGCGGCGGTCCGCCCGGGCCACCACCCGGCCCACCGCCGCCGGCCGCGCCCATGCGCGGCCCGCCCCCTGGGCCACCTGGCCCACCGGGGCCAAAGCCCCCCGGCACCATGCCGCGCATGCCGCCAGAACGCCGCATGTTGGGATCTGGCGTGCCAAAGCTGCCCGACAGGTTGATGCCATAGCGCAGGCTGTTGCTTTCCTCGCGCGCGAAAGTCACCGGGCTTTCGTCCACCGAGACGATATCGCCAGCGGCATTGCGCACGACCCGCCCCGGATAGGCCGCTTCCACTTCGGCAGTCAGCAGCGGGAAGCTGTTGCTGGTGTTGAAGCTGCGGTTGCGGAAGTATTCGACGATGAACGTGGAATTGGTCAGGAACGGCAGCGTCCAGTTGCCCGCCAGCTTCACGTCGCGCTGGCGTTCCTTGAGCAAGTCGGGATTGCCGCCGCTGGTGACCGTGGCCAGCACCGTGGCGCCCTTGATGAAATCATAGATTGCCACGTTCTGCGTGGTGGTGGTGGGCGCGCCCAGTTGCGACAGCGTGGGTGCGGTTTCCGCGCCGATGAACGTGGCGGTGAAGCTCAGCTTGTTGGTCGGGCGCCAGGTCAGCCCGCCACCGAAATCATATAGCCCGCCAAAATCGGACAGGCGGTGCGCCTCGGCATTGAGGTTGAGCGACAGGTTGCCCAGGAACCCGCCGAAATTCTCGCGCTTGCTGGTGATCGGCAGATCCAGGCTGAAGCCCACTTGCGCGTCGCCCCGGTTGAGGTCGATCGCCCCGGTCGTGGTGCGCGTGTCGGTGCTGTGGATGCCGGAATAGGCAAAGCCGGTCTTGACGGTGAGCGAGGCAGCGCCGCCCGGCAAGCGGAACGGCTGGCCGTTGAGCGTGGCCAGCGAGGTCAGCGTGTTGGTGCGGCTGAGCGCGCGGTCGATCCCGCCGGCCACGATGGCGCTGGCCGGAAGCGCGCCGGTCGCGCTCAGGCTGCCATCATCGACCAGCGATTGCAGGCCGGACAGATCGGCATTGCGGTCGATCCGGGTGTCGGTTTCCACATGGCTGCCATCGGCCGTGACCGAAAGCTGCCAGGCCCCCAGCCCGGCGTTGAGCCCCGCCCCGGCCGAAAGCGTGGTGGTATAAGTGCGCGTGGTCAGCGGCTCGGGCGCGGTGGTGGTGCGCGTCACATCGGTGCCGTTGTCGGTGAGTGTCACGGTGTTGAGGCCGTTCCAGCTGCGGCTGTAATCGCGCTGGGCCAAGACATTGAGCGTCAGGCCCGTGCCCAGGCCGATGGGCTTGGACCAAGTGGCGTTGAGCGCGGCACTGTCGGCCTTGGCTTGCAGCGTGCGGTAATCGGCCTGGGCGGGATCGCCCGCGACGGTGCTGCCGCTGGTCGTGCTCTGCTGGCTGATCCCGCGCTCGGCCTCGGTAATGGCGCTCTGCGTGGAAACCGTGCCGGTCACGTTGATGCGCGCCTTGTTGGCGATCTTGGCCAGCGTGGCTTCCTCGCTCAGCGCGGCATAGCTGCCGTTGCCGGGCAGATCGACTTCGGTCTCGGTGCTCAGGCTCTTGTAGTGATCCTTGAGGATGAAGTTCACCACGCGCTGGTCCGGGCGATAGCCGTATTTCAGCGCGACTTCCTCGGGCAGCACTTCCACCCGGCGGATCGCCTCGGGCGGAAGCCCGCGCATTTCGCGGAAGCTGGAAATGCGCAGGCCGTTGAGCAGGATCACCGGCCCGTCGCTGCTGCGGCCACGCCCGGAATCGGTCTGCGGTGCCAGCACGGCAAGCAGTTCCTGGATCGAACTGACGCCGTAGGATGCGATCGCCTCTTCATCCAGAGTCACGATCGGCGGTTGATCGGCCTTGACCACACCTTTGAGCGGCGTGGCGATGACCAGGATTTCCCCCGTCACATCGTCGATACCATCGCCATTGGCGTCCACGCCGGGCTGGCCCTCGCTGGTGACCATCTGCGTGCCACTGCCTGCAACGGTCGCGTCCTGCGCCGGCGCAGGGGCCGTGGCCGCCTGGTCGCTCGCCACGTCTGCGCCGGCCGGCGTGACGGCGGCATGGGCGCTCGCCCCCCCGATCACGGCAACCACGGAAACGGCAGACAGCAAGGCAAAACGAGAAGACACGCGCAATAATCCCGATGGTTGCGGCCGGAACGATCGGCCGGAAAATGGACGTGCAGGGACCGACCTTGCCGTGGCGCAGCATGCGACCAGCCAAGACCAGACCCAAGGTCTGACAAGGCCTAGCTGGCCTGTGCCATGGGTTGAAACAACTCGCAAATCGTATCAATTTGTCGTCTCTGCCGCGCCACCGGGCAATCTGCCGCTGCGTGTGCCGCGCTCGCACGTGCGAAAATGCCCGTCGGCGCGGTGAAAACAAGGGCGCGATTGCAGGGCTTTTCTTTTTGCAGCCGGAACGCTATGGGCGCCACGCGCGTCGTTTTAGCGACCTCCCATCCCATGGCTGTGCAACTCGTGCCTTGCCGGTGCCGGTTGACGTTCCGGCCATCCGAGACAAAAGGCTACTGAACCCGCCGATGGCGAAAGAAGAACTCCTCGAGATGCGCGGCACGGTGGTGGAACTGCTGCCCAATGCCATGTTCCGCGTGCGCCTGGAAAACGATCACGAGATCCTGGGCCACACCGCCGGCAAAATGCGCAAGAACCGCATTCGCGTGCTGGTGGGCGATGAAGTGCTGGTGGAACTGACGCCCTATGACCTGACCAAGGGGCGCATCACCTATCGCTTCATGCCCGGCCGAGGCGGCCCCGGCCCTTATTGATGAACGCACCCGTGGGCGCCGCCCCACAGCCCACATCGCGCGTGCCGCTTCCGCCGCTGGTGCTGGCATCGGCCAGCCCGCGTCGGCGCGACCTGATCGCACGGCTGGGCCTGGTGCCCGATCGCATCCTCGCCACCGACATCGATGAAAGCCCGCTGCCGGCCGAAACGCCGCGCGCCCATGCCGTGCGCCTGGCCGCCGAAAAGGCGCGTGCCGCAGCCCGGCTTGCGCCCGACGCCGCGATCCTTTCGGGCGATACCGTGGTCGGTGCCGGGCGCCGCATCCTGCCCAAGGCCGAAGACGAGGCGACCGCGCGGGATTGCCTGGCACTGCTGTCGGGCCGGCGTCACCGCGTGTTCTCCGCCGTGGCCCTGTTGATGCCCGATGGCACCCTGCGCGAAGCCTTGAGCGAGACCATCGTGCGGTTCAAGCGGCTGAGCCCGGCCGAGATCGATGCCTATATCGCCGGGGGCGAATGGCACGGCAAGGCCGGCGGCTATGCCATCCAGGGCAGCGCCGAAGGGTTCTGCGCCTGGCTGGCCGGCAGCCATTCGGGTGTGATCGGCCTGCCACTGTACGAAACCCGCCGGCTGCTGGTGGCCGCCGGCCTGCTGGCCTGAAGCGGCCATGACCGCCACTTGGCTGGTGGAGCAAGGCATCGGTGAAACCCGCGCCGCGCTGGTCGACGGCGGCACGATCCTGGCCGCGCGGGTGGAATGGTCCGGTGGTTTGGCCCCGGGTCTGGTGGCACCGGCGCGCGTGGCCAGCCGCCTTGCCGGCACCCGGCGCGGCACGGTGCAGTTTGCCGATGGCGCCATCGCCCTGGTCGATGGCCTGACGCCGGCCCTGCCCGAAGGCGCATCCGGCCTGTTCCGCGTGACGCGCGCCGCCATTGCCGAAAAAGGCCGCACCAAGCTGCCCATGGCTCGCCCCGCCGGCCCTGCCGAAGAAGCACGTCCCGCCCCCACCCTGGCCGAGCAACTGGCCACCACCGGCTTGCCGGTGCGGACCATCCACGCCACCGATCCCGCGCTGGACCAGGCCGGCTGGGAAGACCTGGTGGACGAAGCGATGACCGGTGACATCGCCTTTCCGCGCGGCGCCTTGTGCATCAGTCCAACCCCGGCGATGACCCTGATCGACGTGGATGGCAGCCCGCCGCTGCCCGCCCTGTCGCTGGCCGCCGTGCCCGCGATTGCCTGCGCGATCATGCGCATGGATATCGGCGGTTCGATCGGCATCGATTTTCCCACCCTTGCGGAAAAGCGCGATCGCCAGGCGGTGGACGCTGCCCTGGCAGAGGAACTGGCCCTGCTGGGTGCCCAGACCGGCTGGCGCGGGGAGCGCACGGCGATGAATGGCTTCGGCTTCGTGCAGATCGTCTCGCGCCTGGAACGCCCGTCCCTTCCCGCACTGTTCGCGCGCCAGCCGCTGGGCGCAGCGGCGCGGCGCCTGCTGCGGCGCGCCGAACGCGTGCGCGAGCCCGGCGCCCTGCTGCTGACCTGCCACCCCGCCCTGCGCCGCGCCGTTCTGCCCGCGTGGGAAGCCGAACTGGCGCGCCGCGCCGGGCGCGTGGTAAACTGGTCGCTGGACGAAACGCTTGCACCCACCGCCGGATTTGCCCAGGCGACTCAACCATGACCACCACGCCCAAACGCTGCCCGATCTGCGGCAAGCCGCGCAGCGATGCGCACAAACCGTTCTGCTCTACCCGCTGCCGCGACCGTGACTTGGTGCGCTGGCTGGAAGACGGCTATGCCCTGCCCGGCCCCGCGGCCGATGCCGAGGAAGAAGGCCCCGATTGAGCGCGCCGGCCGCCCGCCCAAAAATCCCGATTGTGGAAAAATAGATGCATTAGAGGGCTGGACAAGCCCCGGCGGCCTCGCCATAGGGCGCTTCACCAAACGCAAGGCGCCGGCCCAACGGCCCGCCAGCGGCATGCCCGGGTAGCTCAGTTGGTAGAGCACGTGACTGAAAATCACGGTGTCGGCGGTTCGATTCCGTCCCCGGGCACCACTTCCTTCCTCGACATTTTCCCGCCCGCTTCATTCCAGGCCCAGGCTCGCTCCGTCCATCAGGCTGGCGGCGAGTTCCGCGCGCGCCGCGGCGTGGCGGTAGAGCGCGTCGATCTGGCGCAGTTGCGCATCGGCCGCGGCTTCCTCGCGCAAGTTGACCGGCAGGAAATCACTGGCGCCCAGGGCAAAGCGGCGGCGTTCGGCTTCGGCCATGCGGCGGGCCAGCTGGGCTTCGTCGGCCGCCAGGGTGGCCAGGCGTTCTGCCCCGGTGACCTGCACGCGCAGGCTTGCCAGGTCTGCGGTGATCTGCTGTTCGGCCAGGCGCAGGCGACGGGCCAGGGCATCGGCATCGGCCTGGGCTTCGGCCAGGCGGCCACGCGCGGCGCGCTGTTCCAGCGGCATCGACAGGCGCACGCCAAACAACACTTCGCCCGGTGCGCGCGTGGGGCTGCCGGGGCCGAAATCCTTGGCCGCTTCCACCCGCAGGTCCAGCTTGGGCAGCATGTCGTTACTGGCCAGATCACCGCGCAACTGCGCCTGCTGTACCCGAGCGAGCAGGATCTGCAGATCGGGGCGTCCGGCCAGGACCGTGGTGGTATCGGCCAGGCGCGGCGCCACCCCATCGGGAAACGCGGCCGGCAGGTCTTCGCCGCGCGCCACGATCGGCTGGCCCAGATCATCGCGCCAGAACAGCGATAGCGCCTGGGCCGCGACCGCCAGGTCCTGTTCCGAGCGCACCAGCAAGGCTTCACGCCGCACGATGTTCTGGCGGTTTTCCACCGCCAGCATCGCCGGCCGGGCCCCCAGTTGCACCTGTCGCTCGATCGAGGCCTGGCGCTGGCGCGCCAGATCGAGCAGGTCGCGATAGGTCCGCATGCGCAGGCCAGCCGCCACCCACTGCTGATAGGCATCGGCCGCGCGGCGCTGTACGCCGATCGCCACCATCACCCGATCGAGATCGGCAATCGCGGCATCGCCCTCTGCTTGGGCCAGCTTGGTGCGGCGTTCGTCCACCAGCCGGTCGCGCAGCAGGGAAAACACCGCGCCGGCGCGCACTTCGCCCAGGCCATTGGTCACGTTCTTGCCGTCGTAGGTGGCAAAGCGCCCGGCGGAGATGCGATAGCCGCCATAGACCTGGCCGCCATTGTTGGTCATCGGCCGCGTCAGCTTCACGTCGGCCAGGGCATTGTCGTAATAGCCCAGCGGCCGCGCCTGCGCTTCGGTTTCGAACACCATGTCGAACAGGCCTTGCGCGGCCAGGGTGCGGGCATCGGCGGCGCGCTGCCGGGCCATGGCTTCAAGCACCAGTGGCTGGTGACGGGCCGAAGCGCGCAGCACCGCATCGAGCGTGAGTTCGGCGGCCAGCGCGCCCTGGCTGACCAGCAGGGCGCAGGCGGCGATCAGGGCACGGATCACTTTTCCTCCTCCCCGCCGTCCTTGCCGCCGGCATAATCGCCCGCCTTGGCCGATTTGGCCTTGGCCGCGTCCTTGTCAGCCAGGCCCTTGCCGGCGCCCTTGCGCGGTCCGGTTTCCACCGGGCGCTGGAATTCAAGCGGGAAATCGTTGAGCTGGCGCCACAGTTCATAGCCGACGCTGACCGTTTCCATCTGGATCCAGCCGCGCACGCGCGAACCCAGGCGGGTGAAATGGTCTTCGGGCCAGGCCGGCTTGCCCGGCATGGGCTCCACCAGAACGCGGAACAGGCCATTGGCCTGGGCCGACGGATCGATGCTGCGCACCCGGCCATCGAACATGCCCTGCGCCACCGAAGGCCAACCGCTGAACTGGATCGCAGGCCAGCCTTCGAAATGCAGCCGCACGCCCTGCCCGCGCCGCACCAGCGCCACGTCGCGCCCATCGACCATCAGTTCCACCACCCGCACGGGGCGTTCGGGTGCCAGCGACGCGAGCCAGTCGCCCGCGCTGACCAGCGTGGCCCCGGCGGCGGTGTTGAGCGCCTGGATGCGGCCATCGCGCGGCGCGCGCACCAACTGGGCCGATTGCCGGGTGCGGGCAATGTCCACGCGGCTCAATTTGGCGCGCGCCTCGGCCAGCTTGGCCCCGTGTTCGGCCACCTTGATCTGCGCGTTTTCGAAATCGCGCCGCGCGGCAAGGCCATCGGCCAGCAACTGGGCAGAGCGGCCCACGTCGATCCGGGCGACGGCCATGGCCTGTTCACTGGCAACGATCTGCGCCAGCACTTGGGCGCGTTCGGCCGCCAGCCGCTCCAGCAGGCCGGGATCGTTGTCCACCACCCGCGCGATCGGGTCTCCCGCCTTCACGCTTTGCCCGTCGGTCACATACCAGCGCTCCACCCGCCCGGGCACCAGCGCGGTGACTTGCTGCACGCGGTCTGCGGGGTTGAGCGCAACCACCTGCCCCGTACCCGGCGCGGTCTGCACCCAGGGGATCAGCAGAGCGCCCAGCACCACCAGCGGAATGGCGATGCCGATCATCCAGCCCAGCGCCACGGCGATGCGCGGCGGCCGCAGACTGGCCAGCGTGGGGAAACGCAACATCTCCTGCGCACGGCTTGCCATGGTTCAGCCCTCCTTTCCGGTATCTTGCAGACTGGCACTGCGCCGCTGGACGGTTTCGCCCAGATGCAGCCAGGCATCGTGCGCCACCGCCCCAGGGCGGCCGGTGAAATGCAGCACCGTGGTGCCGTGCGGGCGCAACACGGCCAGCACCTGGCCCAGCCGTTCGGGCTCCAGCATGTCGTAGAGCGGGGACAGCACCAGCACCCGCGGGCAAGCCAGGATCGCCCCGGCCAGCTTGAGCAACATGGTTTCGCCCACCGCCAGCGGCCAGCCCGAGCTGGACAGCATGGTATCCAGGCCTGCGGGCAAGGCGCCCACCCGCTCGTCCAGCCCGACCAGTGCCAAGGCATCGAGCACGGCCCCGCCGCGCCCATCAGGCTGGCCCGCCGCGGCCAGGCGCAAGTAATCGCGCACGGTCATTTCCACGATCGTCGGGCGATCGAGCACCACCACATCGGCGCGCAGGCGCACCATGTCGAAGGTGCCCAGGTCGGCGCCGCCCACGCGCACGAGGCCGCGTTCGGGCGTGGCCAGGCGCTTGAGCAGGGTGGTGACGCTGCGCTCCACCCCCGGCGCCGCCAGCACGCCGACGTGCTCCCCGCTTTCGATCGCGAAGTCCAGGCGGTGATCGCCCAGCACCACGCCCTGGAAACGGATGGCGCCATGGGGCAGCGCGAGGGAATCGGCCTCAGGCGCGGCTTCCTGCGGCACGTCCCAGAACAGCGCCAGTTCTTCCAGCCCGGCGGCCAGGTCGTAGAACACCTCGAGATAGCCGCCCAACTGGGCGATACCATAGAACACGCCCGAGAGGATCAGTTCGGCCGCAACCAGTTGCCCCACCGAAAGCTCGCCCTGCAGGATCAGCCAGCCGCCCATCGCCAAAAGCCCGGCGCTGGCCAGGGCATAAACCAGCAACAGGCACAGCGTCTGGCTGAAAGTGTGGCGGAAATGGCGCCGGTGCGCGGCGACATACGTGGCGGTCATCGCCTCGCTGCGGTCGATGGCAAAGTTGATGTGGCGGCCAGACTTGTAGAACCCGTTCGAAGCGCCCAGGCTTTCCAGCCAATGCGCGGCGGCATGCTTGGCATGGCTCTTGGCCACGGCACTGGCCAGCGAGGGCAGCAGCCAGGCGCGCCAGATCACCAGCACCACCAGCACCAGCACCACGTTGAACGCCAGGAAGAACGGGTGGTAGAAACTCGTCACGACCAGGCCCACCAGGCTTTGCAGCACGATGGCAAAGCCGCCGATCACCAGGCTGGTCAGCGCCTTTTGCACCGTGCCCATGTCGAAAAAGCGGTTGAACAAGTCACCGTGCCGTGCGTCGACGAAGAACGGGTTCTGCGCATGGATCGCCCGCGTGGTGATCTCGGCCACCAGGCGCGCGAAAAAGCGCTGCTCGAACCGCGCCATGATCGCCACGCGCAACGCCATCAGCGCACCGGCCAGCAGCAGCAGGGCAAACAGCACCAGTGCCAGGGTAAACAACGGCGCGGGCAGCGCGATGTTGGCCACAGAGTTGATCAGCAGCTGCACCGAGATCGGCGTGGCCAGCGACAAGAGCGAAATCGCCGCGCCATAGACCAGCGCCAGGCGGATGAAGGCCTTGTCGGGCGAGAGCACCAGGCTGGTCCAGCGGCGCAAGTCGCGCATGGTCAACCGGTGGCCGTGGCCGGCCTGCCCGCCGGGGGCATGGTGGGGGTGGGATGGGTCTTGGGCGCTTGCGTCCATGAAAGGCGGCCTTCCTTGCCGGGCGTGGATTGTGCTGCCCGCTAAGGTGGATTTCGCCGCGCATTGCGCCAATACGGTGTGCACCTATGCTTTCGATAGGTTTTTCCTATCGCTCGGCAATGCTCCGCAACGTCTCTGCCAGAAGCACGAGGTCGCGCGAACGCCCTGCCCCAGCGCGCCACACCAGTCCGATTTCGCGATAGGGCCGGCCGCCGGCAAACGGCCGCACGATCACGTCGCCCCCTTCGCCGATTTCCTGCCGCACATAAAGCTGGGGCAGCAGCGCCAGCCCCATGCCCATCCCGGCCATCTGGCGCACGGCATCCAGGCTCGTGCCCTCGTAATCGCGCAGCACGTGTGCGCCGGATCGTTCGGCCAGGGCAGCCACCTGCTGGCTCAGGCGGTATTCGGGCTGCATGGTCAACAGCCCGCGTCCGGCAAGGTGTTCGGGCCGCACTTGCGCCACTGCCGCCATCGGATCGTCCGCCGCCATGGCCAGAAACATCGGTTCACGAAACAGGCGCTCTATGTGGAATCCCTGCTCTGCCACTGGCAGCTGCACCAGCACGGTATCGTGGCGCCCTTCGGCCAAGTGTTCGAGCAGCGCATCGGGCAGGCCTTCGCGCACATGCACCTTGAGCGTGGGGTGCGTGGCATGAAGGCGCGCCACCAGTTGCGGGAGGATATAGGGCCCTAGCGTGGGCGATACGCCCAGGCGCAGCGTGCCGGCCAGTTCGCCTTCGCGGTGGCGCCGGGCAAGATCGGCAAAGCCTTCCGCCTCGGCCAATACGCGGCGCGCGGCGGCCACGGCCTCGCGCCCCAGCGGCGTCAGCACCACGCGCCCGCCGCGTTCGGCCACGGCGCCGCCCAGCAGGCTTTCGAGCAGATGGATCTGTTGCGAAAACGAGGGCTGCGAAACGCCCACAGCCGCCGCGCCGCGGGTGAAGTTGCCGCATTCGGCCAGCGCCACCAGGTAGCGCAGCTGGCGCAGGCTGGGCCATGCCGTGGTTTCGCTCATGCCTCGTGCCTCCCCGCCATCGGTGCACCAGGTCTTAGCGTGAACCGGCCGCGCTGACCAAGCCCCAAGCGGCCCCTGGGGCGAATAGTTGCATGAAACGCAACTATGGTACCGTTATTCGCATTTGTCAGACTCGGGGAATTCCCCCATTGAGAGCGGGCCTTTCAGGCATCCTCTCCCAAACTTTCCAAGGCCGGTCGCAAGACCGGCCTTTTTTTTGCACGCCTCGCCGACGCGATGTGCTGCATGCGCGCCAAAGCGAAAGGCGGGGCGTCGGGGCTCCCACCCCTCCGTCACCCCCCGCTTTCCCCATGCGTCACTTGCACGAAACGCATGAAATCACTCTGGGGCGATCGGCCGGCGCTCCAACCGGGCGACAGCGTGGCGCACCACCTTTTCCAGCGCCGGGGCGGAAAAGAATCCGCCGGGAATGAGGCACCGCTCGATCAGCACACGGCGGAACGCGGCAAAAGTATCCACGTCGGGCGCCACGGGATGCTGCCAGAACGCGTCGAGCCCGTCCTGGCAGGTGATCTGCGGCATATCGTAGACCGCGTGGCCCAGCGCCACCACCGGCACGCCTTCGGCCAGGGCCAGCGTGCCACTGGTGCTGTTGATCGTCACCACCCCCAGCGAGCGGCGGATCACCGGCACGATATCGCCCATGCTCAGGTAATCGACCCGGTCGGCCACGCCGAACAGGCGCGCCATGTCGGCGGTTTCCTGCTGCCAATCGCGCACCCCGTTATCCAGTGGGTGTTCCTTGACCACCAGCCGCACATCGGCCGGGGCGTGCGCGGCAAACGACCCCACGATCAAGCGCAGCGCGTCGGCGATCCCCGCAAAGGGCGAATGCAGGCGGATCTGCGCATCCGAATCGAGCTGCAACGGAAACAGGAAAAACCGGTCTTCCCGTGTTTCCAGGCGATGGAGCAAGGCCCCCGCATCGCGCTGGCGCGCCTTGCGACGCGAGAGCTTGCGCCACCAGCCCATCGCCTCCACCAGCGGATGCCAGGGGCGGTGGTTGGTCCAATGCGGGTAGTACCAGCGGGTGAACACGTCGGCAAAGTTGTAGGCCAGCCC
This sequence comes from Novosphingobium rhizosphaerae, assembly GCF_050920675.1. NCBI lineage: Bacteria > Pseudomonadati > Pseudomonadota > Alphaproteobacteria > Sphingomonadales > Sphingomonadaceae > Novosphingobium > Novosphingobium rhizosphaerae. Next base: position 1,836,087 of record NZ_CP137861.1, on the reverse strand, counting down.
TTCGGCCGCACGACGGCGAAAAGAGGACGGCACTTGCGCGTGGGGCGGAACCGCCGGCAGGGCCGCGGCGGTTGCGCGATACCAGGCCGGATCGCTGGGCAGCGACGAATTGCCGTTCACTCCGCCGCGTTCCAGCGTGACCCAGTCAGGGCGGATATAGCCTTCCTCGAACACGTGGACCGCCACGCCCAGGTCCTGGCAGACACGAATCGCCGGGCGGTGGTGGTCGCGGCAATCGCCGAACAGCACCACATCGGTTACACCCTTGTTCCGAACCAGATCGGCAAAGAACGCCGGCCAGCGATCGAGCGAATCGCGATAGTCCATGCCGTTGGGCAAGCGCCAGAACAGCCGGTCGCCACCGTTGAAATTGACCTTGTACACGGCGTGGCCGGCGCGCAGCAGCGCCTTGCCCAGCTCGTGAAACAGCGGGCCCATCAACCCTTGCAGCAGCAGGATCGTGCGCGGGCCCGAATCGTTGTCGGATGGGATCTTGGCGGAGGGGGCGGCGGCAGGGAAATCCAAATGCGGCGGCACGGGCGGCGAATTGGGCAACTCTTGCATTCGAAAGCAAAACTCCTGGGCAGGCGGTCCCATGCACCTGGCCCGAGCGTTAGTGGCCACGCGCGCCGTGGACAAGATCGACTTGCCGCAATGGATCAATTCCCGGTGGCCCGACGCCGGTTGGATGACGGATGACAGCGCGCGCGGCCCCGGCTATGAGCCGCGCCGGCGCTTTTCTGCCCATCTACCTTTCCTGCCGATTCACGATCTGGCGGATATGGAACACGCGTGACGTTGCAAGGACTTACACTGCAGATCCTGCCGCCTGCCCTGCTCCTGCTGGTCGGCGGCGTCCTGCTCGATGCGCTGGTTCGGCCTCGCCCCTCGCGGGGCCTGCGCAGCTGGCAGGGGCTGTGCCTCAACGCCGCCGTGCTCGTTGCCGTGTTCGGCGCGGTCTTGGCGGTTTGCGGCAATGCCATGGTCGCCTGCGCGCTGGCGCTGGGCCTGGCCGCGCTGTTTGCCGTGGCATCCAACGCCAAGAACGCCATGCTGGGCGAACCGCTGCTGTTTTCCGATCTCGCACTGATCGGGGCGATCTTTCGCCATCCACAGTTCTACCTGTCGGCGGTTGCCCCCTGGCAGCGCGCCGTGGCGGCCATGGTGGCGCTGGCGCTGCTCGGGCTGTTCGGGGCGCTGTTCGTGGCCACGCCGGTGTTTCACCTGGCCGGGCTCGAGCTCCTGCTGATCGGGCTCGGCGCGCTGGTTCTGGCGCTGCGCAGCGCGGCGTTCCGCCGGGCGATCACCCGTCCCGACGCCACGGCCGATGTTGCGCGACATGGGTTGATGCCCGTTATCCTGCTCTATTGGCGGCGCTGGCGCGAAAGCGTGGACCCGCCCGCCTGCCCACCGATCGCCCGCCATGCCCCGGTCGATGCGCCCGGCCTGGTCGTGATGATCCAGTGCGAAAGCTTTGCCGATCCAGCCGAACTGTTTGGCGATCCCGCGCTCGCCCTGCCCGGCCTGGCGGCGGCGCGGCGCGATGCGTGGCAGCACGGGCGCCTCAACGTGAGCGGTTTTGGCGCCTATACCATGCGCACCGAATACGGCGTGCTGTTCGGGCGCGAGGAAGAAGAACTGGGCTTCCGTCGCTATGATCCGTTCCTGACAGCCGAAGGCGAAGGGTCCTGGGCACTGCCCGCCCGCCTGCGCGGCGCGGGGTGGGACAGCGCCTTCCTCCACCCGCACGACATGCGCTTTTACGGCCGCGATCGCATCATGCCGGCAGGCGGTTTTGCCCGGTTGGTGGGCGAAGCAGACTTCGCGCCACCCGCCCCGGGCGAGGGGCGCTATGTGACGGACGCCGCCATGGCCGACGTGATCTTGGCCATGGCCGCTTCAGCCAGGCAGCCCACGCTGCTCTATGCCGTCACGATCGAAAACCATGGGCCGTGGGCCGGCGATGGCCAGCAGGGCCTGGTGCCGGGCTATCTGCGCCTGGTGCGCAACAGCGACGCCATGCTTGCCCGCCTTGCCGCCAGCCTGTCGGACCTGGCGCGCCAGCGGGCAGAGCCGGTGGCGCTGGTGTTCTTCGGCGATCATTGCCCCAGCATTCCCGGTGCGACCGCACCGGGCGGCGACCGCCATACCCCTTATGCGATCGTGCGGTTCGATCGCGCCGGACAGCCGATCAAGGGCGCTGCGCCCGACGCCGATCTCACGCCAGCCGGCCTGCACCACGCCGTGCTGGATCTGGCGCTGGGCACGCCCACCGGCAAGACCTGAAACCGCCGGATCAGCGCGGCGGCGCCAGCGAGACCAGCAGGCGATCGCGCAAGCGGCGCGGCAGGATGCGATCGAACCAGCGCAACGCCACGAAAGGCCAGGGCAGGACAAGGTGCGCCTGCCGTCGGTTCACCGCGCGGGCGATTCGGTCTGCCACGGCATCGGGCGCCATCAGCATCGGCTTGGGCCCCGGCACCTGCCGGCCGGCCGCCGTATCGATGAAGCCGGGGGACACCAGCGTAACCCCCACCCCGTGGCTGCGCATGGCCAGGCGCAGCGCGTCGGCAAAGCGGGCAAGGCCTGCCTTCGTGCCGGAATAGACGGTGGCGAAGGGCAGCGAGTGGAACCCCGCCGCCGATCCGATCAGCACGATCTGCCCACGCCCCCGTGCCGCCATCGCGCGTGCCACGGCCGCCGCCAACGCAGCCGGCGCGGCAAAATTGACCAGTGCCAGCTCTGCCACCAGCGCTGGCTGTTCCACACTGTCATCAGCCGCGCGAATATCGCCGCGGCCCGATGCAAACACCACGATGTCGAACGGCCTGGCGGCATCTTCGGCCACGATCGCCGCGACGGCCGCCGGAATGTCCATCAGGTCACGCGAACGCACCTGCGTTACGGCCCCTTTTGCAGCGCACAAGGACGCGACCGTTTCAAGACGTTTCAGATCCCTTCCCCACAGCGACAGGTAGGTGCCGGGGCTTGCATAGCGCCGTGCGATGGCACTGCCCAAGCCGCCCGACGCCCCGACAACTAGAACCGAAATGGTGGGATTAACCAACGGTAATACGTCCTTTTTATCAGGCCATCCAATCGTCGCAAAGAGGCTACATCCAGTAGCATGGAGGCTTGACAAGCGATGGCGCATCATGTCCTGCATGATCAAGATGCTTTCTTCCGAAAACATACCGCAGCGCATCAGGCTGTTTCGTAACGACCGCCTTGAGCGCCTTACGCTGATCTCTTGGCGGACTTTTGCGCTGGCATGGGCGGTTCTTCTGCCATCCATTGCGTGGGCCGCGTGGGGCACCGCCAAACCGCTTCCAGCGCTCGCGCTGGTGGGTGCCGGCCTGCTGGTGTGGACGCTGTTCGAATATGCGATGCACCGCTTCCTGTTCCATTGGCACGTCAACATGGCGGCGGTGCGACGGTTCGTGTTCCTGATTCACGGCAACCACCACGACAACCCCAACGACGCGCTGCGCGATCTCATGCCGCTGCCCGTGAGCCTGCCCATCGCCGCGGCGGTCTGGCTGCTGTCGGTCCTGGCGATCGGGCCCGCCGGAAGCTGGCTGTTCCTGGGCTTCATCAGCGGCTATGTCGCCTATGATCTTCTGCACTATGCCTGCCACCAGTGGCCCATGCGCGGGCGCTTCGCTTCGGCGATCAAGCGCCATCACATGCGCCATCACTTCGTCGACGGGCATGGCAACTACGCCATCTCGGCGATCTTTTGGGATCGCGTGTTTGCCAGCAGGATCAAATCGCTGAAGTGACGCAGATGACAGCTGGCAAGCAACCGTCGAAATGGCAGCAGACCGTCAACGCGCGCGGCTGGAAAGTCCCGTTCCTCGGCAAGTCGCTATACCAGATCGGCAAGGAATTGCGGCCGGGCATCGACCGCGTGATCATGCGCAATTCGCGCATTCCCGATGCGGCAGTTCAGGACAAGGCGTTCTTCCCCTGGATCGCGGAGCTGGAACGCCACTGGGAAGCCATTCGCGACGAAGCACTGGCGATTCGCGCCAAGGACATTCCCTCGCTTGGGGATATCTCGTTCGATCACGGCCGCATCGCCAAGGATCGCCGTTGGCGCACGCTGTTCCTCAAAGGCTATGGCTATCGCATGACCGGCAACGCGGCGCGCGCGCCGGTTACCGCACGCCTGATCGAGGCTGTTCCCGGCCTGGTCACGGCCAACTTCTCGGTGATGGAAGCAGGCGGGCACATTCCCCGCCACTTCGGCATGACCAAGGGCATGCTGACCTATCACCTCGCGCTCAAGGCCCCGCGCGAACGCGAGAAATGCCGGATGCATCTTGAAGAAGGCGAGCGGTTGCACGTCCTCCATTGGGAAGACGGCCAGTCCTTCCTGTTCGACGACATGTTCAACCACGAAGTGTGGAACGAGACGGACGAGGATCGCTACATCCTGCTGATCCAGATCAAGCGCCCCTGCCGCTTTGTCGGCAACCTGATCCAGAACATCTTCCTGGGGGCGGTGCGCCACTCCCGCTTCGTCAAGGACATCAAGCGCGCGATCGATCGCGAGGCAGCCGCGCGCAACATCCACCCGGTTTGATCGATCAACGCTCCAGGCCTGCCAGCGCCGTCACCACCGTATCGAGATGTTCGTCCCAGGTGGGATTGTGCCAGGCGGGGATGCGCTGCAACTGCGCCTGCCGCATCGGGCCATCGCCGGCAAAATCGACAATGGCCCTGGCCCAGGCCGGGCCATCGAGCGGATCGAGATAGTCCGCCACTGCCCCGCCCACTTCGCGCAAGGCGGGGATATCGCTGCATAGCGCGGGCGTGCCGACCGAAAGCGCCTCGGCCACCGGCATGCCATAGCCTTCGGCAAACGAAGGCATCAGCAGCCCTTTGGCGCCGCGCAGCACGGCGGAAAGCTGGCGATCCGGGCAGCCACTCAGTTCCTCGACATGACCATCGAGCGCCGGGCAGCGTTCCAGCAGGTCCACCACCTGTTCGTTTTCCCAGCCGCGCCGCCCGATGATCACCAGCTTGGGCACGCGGCCCGCTGGCAGGGTTTCTGCCAGATGGCGCCAGATGTGCAGCAGGAGAAGGTGATTCTTGCGCGGCTCGATCGTGCCCAGGCACACGAAATAGGGGCGCCCGTCACCCTGCCAGGGCGCGGTGGGGACCATCGGCACGGTGCCCAGCAAAGCCACGGCCATGGCGATGGATCGGCCCGACCGGTCGATCCACGGCTGCATGGCGCGGCCGGTCGCCGCGGAATTGACGATCACCAGATCGGCCAGGCTGGTCACCGCCTCGATCCTGCGGCGATGCAGTGCCGCGCCATCGGGCCGGGCATATTCGGGAAATTCGATGGGAATAAGATCATGCACCAGGCAGGCGAACTGCGCGTTTTCCCGGTCCAGGATGCGCCGGATCTTGGCCACCTTGGCAAGATGGTGCGGCGAAACCTGGATATAGACCGACTTTTGCCCCCTGCCCCCGGACGCTGTGGCAGAAGCTCGAACAGTTGCGGCAGGTTGGACACCACCGAGCGACGCTCGGGCCCGTTTTCCTCGCTCGACCAGCGCCGCTCCAATTCGTCCAGATAGGGCAGGATGGCGCTGCGGCGCAGGCGGCCATAGAGGCCGGTGGGGTGAACCGCAGCAAACGCCAGCCCCTCGCCCAAGCGCGCGAGCAAGCCCCGCGCATAGGCCATTTCCACCCGATCGACCCCGGACGGGGTGGAATAATGCATGCGGGAAATCAGCCGGGAAACGTCAAGGATCATCTGGGTCATCGCAGCGCCGCCATGAGCCTGCCCTGGATGCGGCGCAAGGGCGCGATCCAGCGCAGGCGATTGGTGGCCCGCGCGCCGGCCATGCGGCCCACCAGCACTTCGGGCGGACAGGGCAAACCGGTCACCGGATCGAGATAGCGCGGATAGAGGATCAGCACGCCAGCCACGAGCGCATCGAGCGACAGCGCCCGGCCGCGCCGATCGGGCACCGGCGCCAGGTCACGCGTCAGTCCCCAGCCGGCATAGAACGGCGTGCCGTGGCACACCACCTCGCGCCCGCGCAGCAGCGCTTCGAAACCGGCGAGCGAGGTCAGCACATGCACCGCATCGACGGCATCGAGCAGCGGCGCCATGCCCCCGCCCCGCACCACGAGATCGGCATGGGCGAGCAATTGCGCGTTTGGCACGGCGCCCTTGCGATGCCCGGCATCGACATCAGGATGGGGCCGAAACCAGATCTCCGCGTCGGGTTCGGCCAGGCGGGCGCGGCGCACCAGTTCCAGGTTGGAAGCCAGGCCATGCCCGCCGGCCCGCACCGACATGTCGTCTTCCACTTGCCCCGGCACCAGCACCAGTCGCCGCCCCGGCTCGGCGCGCGGTGGCACGGGGGCCTGGGTATCGGCCGCATACTTGCTGATCCCGGCGGCCACGATCGTTTCGCGCAAGGCCCGTGCCCGCGCCAGCAGGCGTGGCGAAAAGGCCGCATTGGCCAGCACCGCTTCCAGGTCGCTGGGCCCGGCGGGATCGAAATGAATGCCCAGCGCATCGACCACGACCGACGATGGTGGCACCAGATCCACCCCCAGCCCCACCGAGCGTACGAAGCCGTCCTCCACCCGCACCAGCGGCACGCCCTGCTGCCGGGCTTGGGCAATCAGGCCCGGCGAAACGCGCGATGGCCAGATCGCCACGGCTCCGCCAGCCCGCTCGGCCAGCGCCAGGGCGCGCGCCGGGGTGCGGGCAAAGCGCAAGCGGCGTGCTGGGTGCCAGAGGAAACGGCGGATCTCCGCCTTCTTCCACCAGGCCATGCCGCTGGCCACGGCGATCTGCCGGTTGCCATCCAGCGCGGCGCGCCAAGTCGCCAACAGATCGATCGTTTCGGCAAGGCCCGTGGCCCCACCGCCAAACGGGTCGCGATAGTGCGCCTGCGCCAACGCCAACGCCGCCCGCGCGTCGAGCGCATCGGCGCTGTCGCCCGGCGCGCCAAACCGGCCGGGCGAAAGCACCTGCACGGCAACGCCGGCGATGCGGGCCAGTGCGATCCACTCATCGTCGCCATGGGCCACCAGCAACCGCGCGCGATCCAGCACCGACCACGGGTCCACCGCGTCCGGCTGCATGTTGCGCCCGGCCAGCACATGGCCCCACCCGGCCGGCGATTGCGGCACGAGCCACAGCGCAGCCCCATCTTCATCATAGGCAAGGAGGGCGGCAACTTCGGCCGCGCCACCCGGCCGCAGCACCACCGCGATCGGGTCATCCCCGACGACCGGCGGCGCCCAGAAACAGCCACCCACCCGCGCCGCGCGCAGATCGGCAAACTGGGCCCGCGACACCGGCAAGGGCCCGTCCATGCCCACTGACGACACCTGTGGCAGCGCAACCGTCGCGTCCGCCCAGGGAAAGGGCGGCGCACGCAGCAATGGCGCCCCGCTCATGGCCGGATGCCCCAGCTTTCGATATGAAGCACATCCCCAGCATCACGACGGATCACACCATAGGCGCCCGTCGCGAGCTTGAGCGGTTGGCCAGCCCCCGCTCCGGCGGCGAGCAAGGCGAAGCGCGCGGCACCATTGCTGGTGACCAGCAGCACGTCGCCTTGTGCCTCTTTGAGGAAAGCGCGCCAGGCGGCCAGGCGCGGCGCGCCATCGACGATCCAACCAGGCGGCGGCACGGCGCGTTCATCCCAGGCAGATAGCGCATCGGCGCCAATGCGCGCGACGACGCTTTCCTCGCTCTGGTTCTCGTCCGGCCCATGGTCGATCTCGCGCAGCCATTCGCACGGCTGGGCCACCAGGGCTTCACCACCGGGCTGATGCACGATGATTGCCGCAGCGGTCGCGCGGGTGCGCAGCAAGGGTGAAACCAGCACTTGCGCGAAGTGCCAGCCCTCCTGGGCGAAATGCCGGCCGAGCACCGCCGCCTGCGTTTCCCCCGCCGCGGTCAGCGGCAGATCGGTGCGCGCGCCAATCCGACGTGGCGGTTCGTCGGCGGCAAAGGTATTGCCATGGCGCACGATCACAAATCTTGCAGCGGGCGATGTCATGTCGGAAACGGATCGCCCAACCGCGCAATGGCGGCCTCGGCCAGGGCCAGATCTGCTGGGGTATCGATGCCCGACATGGCATGAAGCGGCGGATCGACCGCAATCGTGGCGATCGTCCGCCCCGCTTCCAGGAAGCGCAATTGCTCCAGCCCTTCGAGCAGTTCGACCGGGCTTTGCGGCGCGCGGGCAAACCATTCGAGTGCCGCCAGGCGATAGCCATAAAGGCCCAGGTGTTGCCACACCGGCGACATTGGCTGGCTGGCGCGCAGCCGGTCTTCATCGCGCATTGCGGGCAGGATCGTCTTGGAAAACCACAAGGCCCGGCCTTGCGCATCGCGAACGCACGTCGTGCCGCTGAACGGGGCCGTCACCTTGTGCTGGCGCAAGCGGTCGAGCCGCGCCCAATCGAGCCGGTAAACCGGCGTCGCCACATCGGCCTCGCCATCGCGCAGTTCCGCAACCAAGCCAGCAACCACGGCGGGCGGAACGAACGGCGCGTCCCCCTGCAGATTGATCACCAGATCGGGGCGCTGCGGCTGTGCCATGGCAGCGGCATAGGCGCGGGCAGAGCCGGAATCGAGCGCTGGGTCGGTCAGCACCACGGCCGCGCCGATGGCACGGGCATGATCGGCTATGCGGGCGTCGTCCGTGGCCACCACAACGCTACAATCATTGACCAGGACTGCCGCGGCCTGCGCCACCGCATGGACGCGTTCCAGCAAAGTTCGGCCGGCGATAGGCAGCAAGGGCTTCCCCGGCAAACGCTTGGAACCAAAGCGCGCCGGAACCACGATCAGGGCCTGGGCGGGGGAAGACATGGCCGTGCCGGTCAGGCAGCACCCGCCCTGACGATGTCATGGATGTGGACGATGCCGGCAAGCCGCTCGCCGTCCACCACGAACAGCACCGAGACGGCGTTGTCGTTCAATATGCGCAGGGCATCAGACGCCCGGGTATCGGGCGTGACGCTCAGCGGATTGGGCGACATGTGCAGGCCGATGTTGTCGTTCAGATCGTAGGCGGCAATGCAACGGCGCAGGTCACCATCGGTAAACGCCCCGATTAGCCGCTCGTTCTGGTCCACCACGGCAGTGCAGCCATAGCGCTTGCGGCTCATCTCGATCGTCGCGCTGGTCAACGAAGCGTCGCTGCCCACTTTCGGGATCGAATCGCCGGTGCCCATGATTTCCCCCACCGTGCACAGTTGTGCACCCAGCTTGCCACCGGGATGGAATACGCGGAAATCGGTGGAGGTAAACCCGCGCGCCTCGATCAGGGCCACGGCCAGTGCATCGCCCAGCACCAGTTGCAGGGTGGTGGACGACGTGGGCGCCAATTCATTGGGGCAAGCCTCGCGCACCGGCGGCATCGACAGGCAGATGTCCGCCGCGCGCCCGGCCGTGCTGTCGGGGAACGAAGTGGCCACGATCAGCTTCACGCCATACTGGTTGCAATAGCGGAAAACGTCGCCCAACTCGCTCGTCTCGCCAGACCATGTGATCGCCAGCACCACGTCGTCGGGCGTGATGAGCCCCAGGTCCCCATGGCTCGCTTCGCCCGGATGGAGATAGACCGCCGAAGTTCCAGTGGACCGCATCGTCGCGGCGATCTTGCGCGCAATATGCCCGCTCTTGCCCATGCCCGTGACCACCACCTGGCCCCGCGTGGTTGCCAACGCCTCGATCGCCAGCTCTACCGAGCGGCGCAGTTCGGGCGCGCGCAAGGCACTGCGCAAGGTCTGCAAGGCATCCAGCTCGATGTCGATGGTCTTGAGCGCAGATGCAGCATAGCGCACGTCGATCAGCTTGCTGGACATATCCGCCTGAAGTTTTCTAAAATGCACATGATGTCCTTCGGCGCTGGGCATGCAGCTGTCGTTTTGTCGACAAGGTGTTGCCAGATTTTTCAATACCGGCCAAGGGTTGCCCATCCACCTGGTTCACCCGAACCGATAAAATTGGTCCGGAATGAAAGTAAATGTTGCTCCATTCTGGCAGGCGAGCCCTCACATATGAACCTTTGCGGACATGAGATTCATCCCACCTCCCCTCTATTCGCAATTGCGGGACCATGCGTCATAGAAAGCGAGGAAATGACGTTTTCCATCGCCGAAACGCTGGCGACGATTGCGCAACGCCTGGGGTTGATGCTCATTTTCAAGGCTTCCTTCGACAAGGCAAACCGCAGTTCCGACAAATCGTTCCGCGGCTTGGGCATGGACGAAGGCCTGCGCATCCTGGAAAAGGTGCGCCGCGAGACCGGCCTGCCGGTCATCACCGACGTGCACGAGGCTAGCCAGGTCAGCGCCGTGGCCGAAGTGGTCGACGTGTTGCAGACGCCCGCCTTCCTCGCGCGGCAGACCGATTTCATCGCAGCGGTGGCTGCCAGCGGCAAGCCGGTCAACATCAAGAAGGCCCAGTTCATGGCCCCGGCCGACATGCAGCAGGTGGTCAACAAGGCACGCAACGCGGCCACCGCCGCCGGGCATGATCCCGACGCTTTCCTGCTGTGCGAACGGGGCACCTCGTTCGGCTACAACACTCTGGTGTCCGACATGCGCGGCCTGGCGATAATGGCCCAGACCGGCTGCCCGGTGGTGTTCGACGCGACGCACTCGGTCCAGCAACCCGGCGGCCTGGGCGAACGCTCGGGCGGCCAACGCGAATTCGTGCCCCTGCTGGCCCGCGCGGCAGTGGCGGCGGGCGTGGCCGGGGTATTCATGGAAACCCACCCCGATCCCGACAAGGCCCTGTCGGACGGCCCCAACGCCCTGCCGCTGGCCGATTTCGAGGAACTGTGGAGGCGGCTGATGGCCATCGACTCGGTGGTGAAGGAGGGTTGATCACCGGCAGGGCTCTGACTGCGCGCAGCAGCTGGGGCCATGCCGGCCCGATCAGTTCTTGGCCACGGAAACGGCGCTGGTCACCGACACCACCGGCGAGAACAACTGGCTGATCAACTGGATCACCTTGCTCGGCTGGTTGGCGCGCGCGTTGCCGAAGTACAGCACATCCTTGTTCTGCATCCAGAAGTTCTGCGCCAGGAAATAGCTGCCGGTCTGCATCATGTTGATATGATAGACCACCGGCTTGCGCTGGCCCGCGTTGGCCGGATCATCGACGTAGCGGAACACGAACACCGCCGCCGGATCGCCCAGGTTTGGATTGGGGCCACCCGCCGCCGAAATCGCCTGCGCCAGGGTCAGAGTTCCGCTGACGAAGGGAATCTGGTCCATCCTGCCTGCGGCCCCCAGCACCGAGAACGACATCGGATCATAGATCAGCGTATAGCGATCACCGGGATAGGCACGGACATCCAGAGTCGGATTGTCGAGCAACGTGCTCAGGCGATAATCCGCACTTTCATCGCGCCGCTTGACGCGTACGATCAGATCGCTCGCCTTGCCGCGATAGCCACCGGCCAAGGCCACCACATCGGACAGCGTTTCACGGTTGGTGTCGAGTACCAAGCGCCCAGGCTTTGCCACTTCGCCACCAACAATGACGGAATTGGTGATGACCGAACGGCGCGTCACCAGAACCTGGGGGTTCTGCGAATACCCGCGCAACGCCAGGCGAATCTGCCGCCCGATCTCGACCGGCGTCTCGCCTAGCACACGCAGCTTGCCGGCATAGGGTATTGTGATGTCGCCATTATCGTCCACCCGCATTTCAGGCAGATTCTGCGCGCGCGCGCCGGTATCGATGCCAGCACTGGCCGAAGCCCCTGAAAGGCCGGTCGAATTCGAAAACAGGGTGACACCCGCTTCGTAGATGGCCACGTTTAGCACATCGCCGGGGCCGACCATATCGGTAGGCGGCGGCGGCCGGTCACTCAATCGCTTGCCGACGTCCGCGGCCTGCGGCGGAATTTGGGCAGGGCCGTCCACTTCCACCAGCGCGATGCCCATCTGCTGGTCGCTGGCCACCGCCTTGGTCACCTGGTTACCGGTCGGGCCGCTGGACGGCAGAGTGGCGCACGCTCCGAGCAGCAGCGTCGTGCTTAAAAGAAGCGAGGTTTGGAGCTTCATGAAATAGTTCCGCAAAATAGGTCATGCCGCCTGTCGGCACTTCGTGTGCGAGGACGGTCAGCCCCGCTATGTTACCGGTTCAGGTCCCTGACAGAACGGTCCTAAGGTAGCGCCCATAATCCGATTTGCCCAGTTTATCGATAGCGCGTTGCAAGCCGGTTTCGTCGATAAAACCATTGCGGAACGCAATTTCCTCCGGGCTGGCGATCTTGAAACCCTGCCGCTTTTCAAGGATCCGCACATATTCTGCCGCATCCAACAAGCTGTCGGGCGTGCCGGTATCGAGCCAGGCATAACCGCGCCCCATGATCTCGACGGACAGTTCGCCCCGCTCGAGATAGACCCGGTTCACGTCGGTGATTTCCAACTCGCCGCGTGGCGAAGGCTGGATATTGGCGGCGATTTCGACAACCTGCGAATCATAGATGTAGAGCCCGGTAACCGCCCAGTTCGACTGCGGTTTTTCCGGCTTTTCCTCGATCGAAACCGCCTTCATGTCCGCGCCGAACGAGACGACGCCGTATCGTTCCGGATCGGACACGCGATAGGCGAAAATGCTCGCCCCCGCCGGGCGCGAAATGGCGTTCTGCAAAAGATTCGGCAGCCCGTGTCCGTAAAAAATATTATCGCCCAAGATCAGCGCAGACGGCGCATTGCCAACGAAATCGGCACCGATGACATAGGCCTGCGCCAGGCCATCGGGGCTGGGTTGTTCGGCATATTCCAGCCTCATGCCCCAAAGCGATCCATCGCCCAGCATGGCACGGAACGCGGGGAGGTCACGTGGAGTCGAAATGATCAGGACTTCGCGAATGCCGGCCAGCATCAGGGTACTGAGCGGATAATAGATCATCGGTTTGTCATAGACCGACATCAACTGTTTGGAGGTAGCCAGCGTCATCGGATAAAGCCGGGTGCCGCTCCCCCCGCCAGAATGATACCCTTCATGTGCCTATTCCTTGTATAGATCGTTCGCCGATTGTCGTCAGGCTGCCAGAAGCCTTTGGACCACCTGCTCCATCGCGCCATGCCAATCGGGCATGGCCACACCATGCACCCGAGCAATGAGGCTGCTGTCCAGACGGGAGTTCATGGGCCGGATGGCAGGGGTGGGATAATCCGCGCTGGGAATGGGTCGTACCCGCGCCGAGGGACCGCCCCCCATTGCGGAAGCGGCAAAGATCGCCTGGGCGAACGCCGCCCAACTGGCTTCGCCCGCCGCCGTCATGTGGAAGACCCCGCGCAAGGTTGGATCGGGATTGTCCACAAGGTTGCCAGCTACAGCCAGGATGCCATCGGCGATATCCAGCGCGCTGGTCGGATTGCCGATCTGGTCCGCCACCACCGCAATCTCGTCCCGGTCCGCGGCAAGCCGCAGCATCGTCTTGACGAAATTGCCGCCGAAAGGACTATAGACCCAAGCCACTCGCAGGATCGCAGCGTTGCGCGCGCAATTCGCCAGCACAGCCTTTTCCCCTGCCAACTTGGATGCGCCATAGACGCCCGTGGGCCCGGTGGGATCACTTTCGTAATAAGGACGGTGCAGATGGCCATCGAAGACGTAGTCGGTCGAAAGATGTACGATCGGGATACCGAGTTGCTCGGCCGCTGCCGCCACGGCGCCAGCCCCATCCGCATTCACCGCGTGAGCCATGTCCGGCTCCGCTTCAGCCTTGTCTACGGCCGTATATGCCGCGGCAGACACCACCACATCGGGCCCGATCAAAGCCAGTGCGTCTCCAAGCGTTTGCGGCTTTGCCAAGTCGACTTCCGGCCGCCCCAGCGGCACAATATCATGGCCCGCGACGCGCGCGCGTTCCACAAGGCTCGAAACGACTTGGCCGTGGCGGCCGGTAACGGCAATCTTCACGCAGACACCCTGGATCTCTCGGCGTCGAGCCCCAGACGCGCGCCATCGTAGCGGTCACGCAAGGGGCGCCACCACCACGCATTGTCCAAATACCACTGAACGGTCTTTTCGATCCCGGTGTCGAACGTTTCCCTGGCACGCCAGCCCAGTTCATCTTCCAGCTTGGTAGCGTCGATTGCATAGCGGGCGTCGTGCCCGGGCCGATCCGTGACGAACCCAATCAACGCCTCGCGCGGGGTCTCGGCCGGCACCAGGGTATCGAGCACGGCACAGATGCGGCGCACCACATCGATGTTGCGCCGCTCGTTGCGGCCACCAACGTTGTATGTCTCACCGACGCGGCCACGCTCTATGATCACGTCAAGGGCGCGGGCGTGATCGTCGACAAACAGCCAGTCACGCACGTTTTCACCTTTGCCGTAGACCGGCAACTGCCGGCCATCGAGGGCATTAAGGATCGTCAGCGGAATGAGCTTTTCGGGGAAGTGATAAGGGCCATAATTGTTCGAGCAGTTCGACACGACCACCGGCAGACCATAGGTGCGCTCCCAAGCCTTGGCGAGATGATCCGACGCTGCCTTCGACGCGGAATAGGGTGACGAAGGATCATAGGGCGTCGTTTCGGTAAACAGCCCTTCGTCGCCCAGCGAGCCATAGACCTCGTCAGTCGAAACGTGCAGGAAACGGAACTCGGCCTTGGCCGCAGGGGTCAGACCGTTCCAATAGGAGCGCGCCGCTTCGAGCAGCACGAACGTGCCGACGATATTAGTCTGGATGAAATCGGCCGCACCGGTGATCGAGCGATCCACATGGCTCTCTGCGGCCAGGTGCATGATGCGGTCGGGCCGGAACGTGTCGATCGCCTGCGCCATGGCCGGCGCATCGCGGATGTCAGCATGAAGGAAGCGATGGTTACCCCGCCCCTCTACCGCACGCAGCGATTCCCGACAGCCAGCGTAAGTCAGCGCATCAATTGTCAGAACATCATAGCCCTTTTCGAGCACAAGATAGCGCACGAGGGCCGAACCAATGAAGCCGGCACCGCCGGTTACAATGACGCGCATACAGAAAATTCTCCGAAACGGACCAACCAACAATCAGCCCGAGCATTCCATCGAGAAATAAGCAGGGATTTCAGCTAACGTCGGCTGCTTGATATCCTTGGGAGAAAGCGTGCCGACATCGGCCACACTCGGCCATTCGATCGCAATCTCCGGGTCGTCCCACGCCACGCCCTTGTCGCATTCCGCGCTGTAGTAGTCCGTCACCTTGTAGGCGATCACGGTGTCAGGCGCGAGCGAGCAAAAACCATGCGCGAATCCCGGCGGCACCCAAAGCTGCTTGCCGTTTTCCGGCGTCAGCTTTTCGCCAACCCACTTGCCAAAGGTCTTGGAGCCCTTGCGGATATCCACCGCCACGTCGAACAGAGCCCCGGCGGTGCAGCGCACCAACTTGCCCTGCTGGTGGGGCGGACATTGGAAATGCAGACCACGCACCGTACCAACCTTGGCGCTGAGCGACTCGTTATCCTGAACGAAGGTAAAGTCACCACAGTGGCTGGCGAACAAATCCGCACGAAATGTTTCGGCGAAATACCCACGCGCATCGCCAATATGCTTAGGCACCAGCAATTTTACGTCGTCGATCTCAAAACCCAGAACCTGCATAACATTCACTCGAAATATCTAGACAGAACCAATACATCTACAGCAATTTCGTCCGAACGGTCCGACCCCAGGCCGTGCTCCGGTCGGCCAAACCATGTCAAGCCGGATGCAGCGTAGACCACGGGTCGACGGGGAAGACCGTATCGAAGCAAGCTGTACGGCCCTACCGCCAACACGCACGCGGATCGGAAAATGCCCCACGATCCGTGCCCGCGCCATTCCTCAGGTGGTGCGATAGACATCCTTGGAGGTGTTTACATTGGAACGAAGGCGGATCGTTTCCAGGACCTTTTCATCGTCGCGCTGCGTTTCGCGCGGTGCGAACAGGGCACGACCGCGGATGTCGGCATCTGGCGCGGGATCGCGCAGATAGTAGATCGCCAGGCTCTTGCGATAGATGCCGTCCTCTACCGTCAGGGGCTTGCTCATGCCGTGCCAACTGTTCTGGGTGGTATTGAACAACACGGCACGGTTGAACGCCGGTGCGATTTCCTTGGCCAGCTTGCCAGGTTGCCGCGCCTCGCTGTCGTGCTCCCACAGACCAAGATCGCCGCCATGCTCGGGACGAAGATCGGACGACATGTAGATGATGATGTTTAGGACCCGCTCGAGCTTCATCTTGGGATGAATCGAGTAATCGAAATGCGGGTTCAAATTACCGCCAACGCCGTGAATATGCCAGCCCCCGCCGTGCAGACCATGATCGACATAGAGCGGGCAACCCAGCAAACCGGAAAGCCGGTCGGTCATTGCCGGTGACTGCAATTCGGCAAAGGCACGATAGGTTGTCGTGGGAAACTTTTCCCAACTATTCTGGGTTTTCTTATGCTCGATCGAATTGTTGTAGAAAAACCAGTCATCCGAATCATAGGTCGGCATTTCCGCCTCAAGCGCCGTGGCGACATCGGCTTCAAAAAAATTTTCGATTACACAGTGGTCGAATGGACCTTCCTTGCCATAGGACTGGACAGATCTATCGAAATTTTCATAGTCGATCATATCAATTTCCCAAGTGGAAAGGCCAGTCACAAGAACTCTTTTTCAACCTTGATGAGATTCATTAAAGATTTCATTTTACTATGAATATCGGCTTCTTGAACGAATTCATCAGGCAATGTGAACTGGCCATGGCCCTGGTTGAAGAAGCGCCGCGTGAAATTCTCCATACGATCAACCTCGATCTTGCCCGCCAGCGAAAATCCAAACCGCTCCGTCCAGACCCGCGAGCCGCCGGTTTCCGCAAATGTACAGACCGGCAGACCAAGACTCATGGCTTCAGGCACAACCAGAGGATTGGGATCGACTCTTGAAGACAGCATGAACAGATCCGCGGCCCGGATCGCCGGGTAGGGATTGGACAGCATGTTGGTCCAGTAGAGGTTGGCGAGCCTTTTCTTCTTGTTGAGCGGAATAGCGGGATTGGTCGACCGCCCGATCTCGTCATCCCACGGCCCGACCCACACGAAATCCATTTCCGGGCAGCGTTCGGCCAGTTGCCAGAACAGATCGGCGCCCTTGCGTTCGCAAGCCACGCCACACATCACCACACGCTTGCGCTCCAATGCTTCGCTGCCGGTCCATTGCAGCCGCTTTCCTACTGCGTTCAAGGCTTCGGGCAACGGTTCGCGGGCCTTGCGCGCAACCGCGCCACAATCGATCCCCACGCCGAAATTGTAGATCATCTGCCCGCCCAGATCCAATTCGCTGCGGGTATCGTTCCCGCACTCCTCAGACGCGGAAACAACCAGGTGCGCCGCGTGAATATCGGTGGGTCGAAACACGCCGATGTTTTGCAGTGCCTGGAAATCCACGCTCATTTCATGGGCATGGAGCGCAAACGGAATATTCAACTCCCGACAGGCGGGTGCCCAGTCCCCCGATGCGATGGAGTTCACATAGACATAGTCCGGTTGCACTTCCTCCAGATAATCAAGATATCTGGCCACGCGCGCGCGTAGCGGCGTATGTTCATATTCATAGCTGGTCGGAATGACCCGCACATCCTTGAAATTCTGCTGCTCGGCAAAAGCCCGGAGCGGTCCTTCCTTTTTGGAAACGAGGTAGATATCGTGTTCTTGCGCCATGATCGCGGCCATGTCGACCCCGATCTTGGGCGCCCCGGTCATGCTCAGGTCGTGCAGAATGAAGGCGATTTTCATGATTGTCCCTGCACTCAGCGCCAAAGGAAACGATAGCCAAGCTGGCGCATGACATTGCCGAAGATCCGTTCCACGGAATGCTCGACCTGACCATCGATGTGGTGCTCGATGCCCTTGTTATCGCCGTTCACAAACTGGTGATGGGCAAGCGGCAGGTAAACGGCCTCCATGACTTCGGAACGAACCATCATCATCGTTCCGGAGACATATTCACACTCTTCATGCTCGGGCGAGATGCCGTAGATTTGAAACAGCTTGCGCATACCGGCAGCATTGCTTTCGAGGCCGAGATGGCGCGTCTGCACCGAACCAACAATGCCGATCTCGGGATCGGTGAGGAAAGCAGTGAGATTCTGCCTGACCGTTTCGCTGTCGCCCAGGATCGCGCCCAGCAGGCTTTTCTTCCACATTGCGGCGTAATCGCGTGTCACATGCGGGCTCTTCTTGCTGTGAAGCAATGTGAAAGCGACGTAATCCGCGAAATTGACACCCTTCAGTAACGAGAAAAACCCGCCGATATCGCGCCCTTCATTGGGAGATATCTTGATCTTCGCCTTGGGAAAATCCTCACGCACCTGGGCCATCACTGCCCCGAGCCACGTCGATTCGACAAAATTCACATATAGGTCAAAATCGACGTCAATATTGGCAATATACGCTCGTAGTTCATCCCACATATCAGGATAATACAAATGCACCAAAACACAGAATGGCTTTTTGCCAACCAAAGGTGCGACATCATGATATTGAGATTCCAACAGAATCGGGCGTACGCTACCAATCTGGTGAAAACTGTACCGCCGCTTTTCTTTAAAACCTGATCTGACAAAATGTGGTATCGCAAGCCACGGATTTTCGCTAAATTCTTTCTCGAGATCCACATGCAACGATACGTATTGCTTCGGATCGAAGTCGACAGGAATGCAATGCCCAGGAAGACCTGCGTCTCTGAGCAAAGTCGTCAAACTGCCGATCCGGTTCTCAGCGCGTCCAACCTTTTCGAAATGGGTAGCGAGTTCCGCATCCGGCATGTTCGCCAGATCCTTATTGAACTGACGGTACGTCGCAACATCGAAATGGGAATCGCAATCAAACACGTTTGAGAAGAAAACCGCACGGATCGAATCGAGAACAGGCACCTTTTCCGGGTCTATGGGAAGAAGCCGCTCCCGGTATCCGCGGCTCCAGTAATCTACCAGAAGGTCCGCGGAATCTTTTGCTTCGGGATACTTACTCAGATACCATTCCAGATCGAACAAAGAATGAGTATGAAATTTCTTCCCCGCACCTACAGTGATATAGTGATAAATTTCGTCATCGCCAAAATTTAGATCATTATAATAACTGTAGTATTCTGGATCAAACAACGCATTGGGGAGGATGTTACGATTTCTTATTTCATTATAGTATAGCTCCGCAACACGCCTCGCACTTTTCTGCGGCTCGATCCCCAGTTGGTAACAGACATAGGCTTTGTCCAACCCTGGCCAATCAGCCAATCGGTCGATCATGGCTTCGGCGGTCGGAGCCGCGTGGGCCACCCCAGCATCTGCTCGCTGCGCTTTGCCGCTGCCTGCTTCCTGCGCCCTTGGCTTGAACACACCAAGGTCGATCAATTCGTCACCCGGGTTTGACGGCTTGCCTCTGCGGCCGATCCTCTTGCCGAGCCACAGGTAGTGCTCGGCCGGCCCCATACCCGTTTGGAGGACATCCGGGTAGCGACGCATGTACCATTCCGCGTCAAATTGCCCGGAAGACAACAACTGCGACAATTGCGATCGGAAATCAGCGTTCATGATCTTGCAGCCTGATGACATAGCATTGACCCGCCTTGGTGAGGCCGATTTTGGTCCAGCGCGATAGGCGAAAATGGCGCGATATAGGTGCATCGTGCCCGACGATCGAAACGACGATGGGCCGAAAGCGGCCCGTCCGAAGTGGTTGCAATGCAGGGTGCTCTAAAAAGCGCCGCGCCGCCTGTTGGGGCCACCGCGCCTGATCCGCGTGCCTCGCCGAGCCAGTACATCGCGCGATGCGCTCAAAGGGGATCAATGCCACGGCATCAAGCTCCAATACTCATCGACGACGAGATTCCTTAATCCCGTGCGTGATATAGTGCCGTAACGGATCTGCCCCTGTCGCTGCCACATCGGGGTTTTTGGCGAGATAGGATTCGGAATCGAACATCCCGCGCATTTCCACACGCCGGCTCAGGCGCTTGAACTGCGCTTTTCGCGACAGGAAGACCCACCAGCGCGGTCGCCGTAGCATGATGGCATAGACCTGGCTCAACCAATGCACGGTTTCATCGCGGGTCTGCACTTCTTGTTCACTATCGCGCAGCAATTGCGTGACGATGGCGATTTCATTGAATGTCTGCGACCGCTGCGACACCGCGGCGCGTGCCGCAGCATGGGTCTTTTCCATTTCGGTTTCGATAACTGCCAGCTTGCTCTGGCTGTCAGCACTGTCCTGACGAGCCTGTTCGAGGGACTTCTTCGCCTCGACAAGCTCGGCGCGAACATGAGCTAGTTCCTGCTGGGCCGCCTCCAGCGTGCGGAGGCGCTCACTCCCGCGTTCCCGCTCACGCTCCAACAGTCGCTGTTGCCGCGCCTGTTCCTGCGCATGATTTTTGCATTCCGCTTCCAGCGCTTCTGCCCGCGCCTTCTCCGTGCACAATTCGGCCCAGATCTGCCTCAGCTCTTCCTTGCGCTGAAGTAGCTCACTACCCGTTTCAGCCAGCTTTGCAGTAACTGCTTCCTGTTCGCGGCGGTAGTCGATCAGGTCCCGTTCGAGGCTTAGCCTTGCTTCCTGCGCGACATCCAGCGCCACCTGCAATTCGGTTTGCCGCGCTTCTGCAGCCACCAGCTTTGCAGCAACAGCATCGCGTTCCGCGCTTCGTTCGCGCAGCGCTCGCTCGCCAGCATCGGCACGGGACATCGCGGCATCGCATGAAGCGCGGGACGCCTCAAGCTCCCGTTCCCGATCCTGCAACAGACTGGCAACGCGCTCGACCTCCCCGCCCAGCTCAATCAACGAACGCTCGGCGCTATCCGCCCGTAGCAATGCCGCATCGCGCTCGCTCCGGAACGTTTCGAATTGGCCTTCCTGCTCCGCCAACCGCGACGCCAGCCTCCCGACCTCCTCCCGCTGCTCGACCAGCGCGCGTTCCGCTGCATCGGCACGCCCGATGGCGGTATCGCGCTCGCCATCGGCGGCAGCAATGTGCCCTGCTGCATCGCGGAGGCGCACCGTTGCCTGCTGGAAAAGCGCCATCGGCGTAGCAAAAGCGGCAGCGGCGGCGTCGAGATCTTTGGAGATCGCGTCCAAAGCGACAAAATCACCAGGAGATTCAGCGCCTTCAGACCAACCCTGGACGATATCATAGGTCTGGCGCACCCACGCCGGCACGGCCGATCCGTTAAGAGCGCCCAGATTGGTATGCGCGTGGTGGCGCAATGACTTGTCGAGAAAACTTTCGATTTCCAGCGTCACGCGCGCGGAATAACGTGGCCAACTGATAGCAAGACGGTCCGCGATGCGCTCGATAACCTTCGTCCAATCCTCGAGCAGGCCGCTGTAGGTCGTAAAGACGCGCTGCGCGCCACGGGTGGAACGCTCGGCATCCAGGATATATCGCAACCAGATCAGGTATCCGATAGAGAGGTCGATTCCGTCGCGCGCGTGCAGCGAAGCCGCCACTTCCAATGGGTTGCGGATGGGAATGACGACCCTGGGTTCGATGCCGTTTTGCTGCAAGACATCGAGCCAGAACGGCACGATCCGGCAGATTCGGGGATCCTTCAAGACAAAGAAGGAGCTGCCTTCGTACTCTGCCTGCAGCGTTTGCGCCGCCTTGTGAACGAACCCTGCACGCGCGTGCGACTTTTCCCATCCGGGGTTGAGTTTCTGCCAGTCATTCCAGGCAGACCCGGCGGCTTCGAGAATTTCGTCATTGAGATCGACGATAGCCTGGGGTTCCCAGTGCCCGACAGGATTGGTCGGATTTCCGCCCATCACCTGCTGTGGCAAAGAACACCCGAGCAGATTGAGAACGCGTGTCAGCGCACTTGTTCCCGACCGGTGCATACCCAGCACGAGCAAAGCAACCTTTTCACCGGCCAGGTGCTGATCCCTGCGGGCTCCTACGCTTTCAACAGCGCGATCGCTATCTGTCGTCAATCTTCAGTCATCCAAAAGATACCTAGCTTCGGGGCAAAACCGGGCTATCGCAGAACGGGCGATACGCCGAACCTGCACCATGCATCAAGAGCACACCTCTCAAATTGCTCTACAAATTGAACCGATATGCTGGCTAAATCTTCAAAATTCCCAAGCTAGAAAACCCGCGTCAATTTTACTGCGGCAAGCCGCAAAAGGCCTCCGGCTCGCTGGCAATCTTGTGCGAAGCGGCGCCAGCCGGACAAACGCACAGCATGGCATCATGTTCCTGAAGGGAGCAAAAGAGTTTCGCACTGACTCACGCTCTGCCAAAGCGGAATGCGCCCAACGGGCGGGTGATCAAAGGCGTTCGTACTCCGCAATGGCAGCGGACACATCATCGTAGGGGATCGCCTCGCCATTGCGGAAGATGACCGCCCGATTGCACAGTTCCTGAATGACGGCCATGTCGTGCGAAGCAAGGATCAATGCGCGGTCCTTTCGCTTCTCGAACAACTCCCTTTGGCACTTCATGCGAAAATTGCTGTCACCCACCAGAATGATTTCATCAATGAGGTAGCAGTCGAAGTCGATCGCCAGCGAAAGACCGAATGCCAGACGGGCACGCATACCCGATGAGTAGGTTTTCACCGGCATGGCGAGCTGGCGCCCCAACTCGGTGAAATCCTCAATGAAATCCTTCATCCAGCCATAGGGTTTGCCATAGATGCGGGCAATGAACCGCGCGTTGTCATACCCCGTCAGGCTGCCTTGGAATCCACCATTGAAACCGAGCGGCCACGAAACCGACATCTTGCGCCTGATCGCGCCCGACGTCGGCATCTCGACCCCACCGATCATCTTGATGAAAGTCGACTTGCCGGCGCCGTTGCGGCCTAGAAAGGCAATCTTGTCCGTCGCGGCGATGCGCAGGTTCACGTCATGCAGTACATGCTTGCGGCCATGCCCCATCTTGTAGGACTTGCAGACATTTTCGCACTCAATCATTCAACGACCAACTCTCGGCGAATACGCCGGCACATTGTCAGACCCATCGCCGCCAAGACCAGCGAAACACCCAAGGGATAGAGTGCATCATAATAGACGGTCACTTTATTGCCCCAGATACCACCACGGATCATTTCCATGCCGTGAACGAAAGGCGACAGCAGCATATATCCACGTAGATTGGGCATAAGCCAAGAAACCATGCTAAATGCGCCAGAAAAAGGAATCATGATATAAGTGACGACGGGAATACACTTTTCGAGAACTTCGGACTTTTCCGACAAAGGTGCGATTACAAGGCACAGCGAAAAGCAGAATATCGAATAAACCAGCCACCCCGCAATCATCAGACCAGGATCTGCCGGGACAGGAAAGAGATCGAAGCCAACCAACAGCGCGGCAACCAACAGAAACGCCATCATCGAGCCGAGCATTTCAATCACGAAACGAACGATGATGAAGTCCAGAATCTGGATCTGGCGGTGATACATGAGGCTGCTGTTGGCTTGAAAAATCGCTACACTTCGGGAAACAACGTGCCGGAACAGGGTGAGCGGAATGTAGCCTGTCACCACGAAGGCAATGATACCGACACCATGCTCCTCGGGGCCGTGCAGATAGCGCCAGATGACCGCCACAAGGCTCGCAAACAGCAGCGGCTCCACCATCATCCACAGAAAACCGATGTTTTCGCGCCCAAAGCGCGTGATCAGTTCCCGGATGATCAGTGCGTGGATGACGCGCCCCTGGATCGCAAGACTCTTGCGCATCCGCGATGAAAGACCGTGGCCCATCAGATCAGTCCTTTGGAGCGTGCTCGAGAATACCGACGACCAGCATCCAACCGACAAAATAAATGCAGAGAGCCGAGGCCGCGACCGTCAGGATGCCGAGCAGTCGCTTGGGCAGCAGAGCGATGTCGGGACGGTTGGGCTCGACCACGCGCTCAAGATAGAACTTCTGCCGCTGCGCATCCGAGCGCGCCTGCACCAACGATGCGTTGGCCACGGTCAGGCTGTCGTTGGCAAACTTCTGCTCGACCAGCAGGTCCTCGTAGTTGCCCAGCTTGGACGCAATCGTGCCACTGCCACCCACGACTCGGCTATCCTGCTGGGCGATCTGCGCGGACATTGCGGCAATCCGGTTGCGCAACGCAGGAATCGAAGGATTGCGCGGCGTCTGCCGCTCCATGGTTTCCAGTTGTGCTTGCAGGGCCGCACGCTGACCAACCAGTTGATTGGCAATTTCCAGCACGCCGCCGGCCTGCTTGCCCGGATCGATCAACGCCGAGCGGTTGCGATATTGCGTGATCGCGGCCGTAATCTTGCGCGCCCGCTCAGTCGCCTGCTCCACCTGCTGCTGCGCCTCGGCAATGCCGCGCCCCTGCGCTCGATCGTTCAGCCGGTTGACCATGCCTTCACTCAGGGATAGCAACGTCTGGTTGATCTGGTAGGCATCCTCTGGCGTATATGCCTTGACCACCACCACTGCCGTGCCGGTCTGGGTGTCCAGATTGGCATCGACCATCCGCGTATAGTATTTATACAAATACTCGAATGAATCTCCAAAAATATCCTTAGAATATTTTGAAAAAACATCAGCTCCACGGTCATAACGCTGACGAATATTAATCCGCTGTTGAAGATTCGCCAAAGCATCACGCGATCGAATGAAATCAAGCACCTCATTCGCCTGCTCTTGGCCGGCCGAAAGCCCCGTCGTCTGAATCAGGTTAGCCAAAGACGAGAGTTGCGGACGCTTCTCATCAGGCGACTTGATAACAAAGCGCGACTCGGACACATAGATGTCGTTGGCAATGAAGCCGTAGTAAAAGATTGACAATATTGTCGGAACTATGACAAATAACACGAACCAACGATTCTTGCTGATCCAGTTCACCGACTTAGACGAACTTGACGATATTTGACCGTCAACAGCATGGATATTCTCAGCGTTCATAAGACCTGCATAGAACGATCTGGCAGAGGGCCTTCCCTGTGCCATTGACAGTTTCCCCTCCGTGCTAGGGCAAGGCCGTAATCAGTGCAAGCGCTGGTCACCACCCTGTCCTGCATAATGACGGCAGTCCGACAGACTGGCGAAAAGCGCGCAGGGTGGCACTGCAGCAGCCCGCCCCCTGATCGACACCTGAGAAGATTGCCAAACTTCTGAAATTATTATGTATTTTCTAAAATGTTTAGATTTTGGGAGAATCAACGCTCAGCCGATGCATCAGTTCCACAACATCATCCATAATGGGTGCCTGCTGGCACATATGGATTCGTCGCAAAAAACATCCGAAGTGCAATGCAAGCAGTCTTTTCCGCCGCAATTCGCAATCATCTGGACGGGTGGTTGGAAGAACTGCCCGTAAATTGAATGAAAACCGTGAGGCACCATCGCCAGATGGAGTCACAGGGCAATCGCAAAGCGTTCGCTCTCACGGCTGAGTTCAGGGTGATGGAATGGATCAACCATACGGTCCGTACCCCACCGCTGCCTCAAAGCAGCCAGTTCCCGTTCCAACCGGGCTGCGCCGACGGGATCGCGATCATGCCCACGCGAAACCGATTCGTGGTGGATCAGGGTTGCCCGCGGTTCGTAAAACGACTGCCATCCTCGTTGGTTGAGACGAAGGCAAAGGTCTACGTCATTGAACGCGACGGGAAAAGCAACCTCATCCAGCATTCCAGCCGCAACGAACTTGGCGCGATCTACAACCAGGCAAGCGGCCGTTACCGCCGAGACGAACTGGGGCAGGTTGTGTCGCGAGAAATAGCCGGTTTCGTCAGGATGGAGCAAACGATGAGCATGGGCGGCGGCTCCACCAATGCCCAGCACGACCCCGGCATGCTGAATACGTCCGTCCGGGTAAAGCAGACGCGCGCCCACCGCGCCGACATCCCGACGCAGCGCCGATGTAGCCATGGTCGCCAGCCATTCGGGATCGATGATTTCGATATCGTTGTTGAGCAGGCAGAGCAGCTCTCCCTG
Source organism: Novosphingobium rhizosphaerae (assembly GCF_050920675.1). Taxonomy (NCBI): domain Bacteria; kingdom Pseudomonadati; phylum Pseudomonadota; class Alphaproteobacteria; order Sphingomonadales; family Sphingomonadaceae; genus Novosphingobium; species Novosphingobium rhizosphaerae. Next base: position 1,810,150 of record NZ_CP137861.1, on the reverse strand, counting down.
CGCGTTGCGCACCGCCCGGTTGTTGATGGCCGGATAGTTGAAAGGGCCATCATGGCGCAGCACCTGGTGGCTGGCACGATCAAGGCTGTCCAGATAGGCCAAGGTCGCCGGATCGTCGCTGCCGTTGTCCACGACAATGATATCAAGCCGGCTATAGCGCGTTGCGGCCAGCCCCTGGAGGCAAGGGCGAAGAAGATCGACCCGATTGCGGGTGGGCACGATGACCGTGACGGACGGCAGACCTGCTTCCCGCTTTAACGGCATGGCAGGCAATCTTGGACTCGGTCGGAGACGCCGATGGTGCAAGACCGCAGGCAGATGGCAGGGCGGCAGCGGATCTGTGGCGAGTATACCTGCCACCAGATCGCTTGCCCAGGTCACGCCGCCTGTCACCCGCAGCAGATCTTTCCGCCGGGCGCGCACGATACATGACCCGGTGATGTAATCGAAATGCTCGAACAATGGCGCATTCCAGCCGGGCTTGAAATGCGGCTCACCACGCTGCGTGCCAGGACCGATCAGATCATCGTCGGCATAGAGAACTGCAGCCTGGTTGTTGGCGATGGCCACCCGATACTGGTCGATGGCGCCATGGGACAAAACATCGCCGGGCTGCATAAGCAAGAGCCACGATGCCGCATCCCGTGGCATCGACGCCGCGACGTCGGCGCAGGAGGTGTGAGGCGGCGGACCGACTACAACGGAAGGAATGCCCTGCTGCCTGAGCATCTCCCGGGTCTGCGCCAGATGATTCGCATCCACGTCCCCCATCGCGTCTATTAGCGCCAAAATCTCGGGCTCGGCTAACTGGCCGAGCGGGGCATGGTGGCGAATCCGCTCACGCCGCGCAATCCACAGCCGGTACGCATAGGGAGAAAGGTGAAGCAAGGGCGCAAGCTGGCCGCGGGCGCGCAACCGCTTGCCCAGAATTCGCCATTTGATGGCAGTCAGGACCTTGCGAGGCTCTTGTCGAAAGGCGTCGCAATAGGCCAAAGCCAGCAAGACCCATTGCTTTGGCCACCACCGCGAGGGGTCATCAGGCCTGGCAACAGGTCTCGGCCTGACGGGCTGCACCGGGTGCAAGGCGTTACCGTCATCAAGCAAGAACACGATCCCGGATCATCTGAAATGCTCGCGCCACGCCGCCACGCCGCCGCAAGACCGCGCGAACGAGCGGCCAGAAGTCAGGACGGATCGTTCCGCGTTCATCCAGCTCTTGATAGACCCGCCAGAAGCAATCGGCGCCCAACGCCGCCGGCATGTTAAACACGCCGTGATACCCAAAGGTTGTGGCCAGATCGCCCGTGCGTTCCGCAGAAAATCGATCTGCCAGTTCACGGGGAGCGAAGCACAGGCCCTGCTGTTCCAGCCATCGCCGGTTGACACGGCCAATCGCAACATCCTCCGGATGTATCGGGCGAAAGGCCGGATCCCGGCATGCTTCCATCAAGCGCCGGCTGCGTAGCGAGAAACCGCCGTTGCCCACATCGTGGCCATCGGCAAACTGCGGCCAACTCGCGCCGACATAATCATAGCGCAAGAATTCCGCATCCCAATGGGCGGCATCGAGCACATGACCGTCCCATTGCACGACAAGGCCGTGACTGGTGTGTATGTGATCGGGCAAGTGCTGCAGCATGAAATTCGAGTAGGCGGCAGACGAGCGCAACGGCGCAATGCGCTCCACGCGGATTGCCGGCTGGACCGGTACGACATCGGCGTGGGTGAGCAAGACGCAATCGCCGAATGCGATCTGATCGAGACATGCCTCCATCGCACACAATGTTGCCGTTACATTCACGGATGTGACGGCGCACAAAGTGACCTCGGGCAAGGCAAGGATAGGATGGTCCGGGGGATCGGCTCGATGCACGCGTAACTCCAGGGGCCCATGTAACCGCTGACAATGCGCGAGCAACTGCCATGCCAGCACCACTACCGCATAGCGAGCTCGCCCCATTTCTCAACTCGGATCACACCGACAGATGGCTCCAGTCAACGCTTCTGTGCAAACAACGCCAACCCGCAGGTCACCACAAGCGGACCGATCCAGTCGACCCACTGGTCCAGCTTGGGCCACACGCGCAAGTCCAAAGGCCCCCACCATGGCATATTGGCGCGCAGGCCATGGCCGAACAGTTCGATCCAGCGATATTCCGCCTGGGCAATTTCGCGGCCGAGGAAATAGGCGGAGCCGATGGCCGCCCCCAGCCACCAGGTCCCGCCCAATCGGCGAACGAGGAGCTGGATGGCGAGGGCCGCCAACGGATGCTCGAAGTAGTTCATGGCCGCGCAACGCGCGAGGCGCGCTACGGCTCCCGGCGCCCCCTCAGAAAACCTTCGCCACCTCATAGAACACCGCGCCCACGAAGGCCGAGGCGGGGATCGTCACCAGCCATGCGACCACGACGCGCTGGGCGACGCTCCAGCGCACGGCCGAGGCGCGGCGGGCGGCGCCGACGCCCACGACGCAGCCGGTGATGGTGTGCGTGGTGGAGACGGGAATGCCAAAGGCGCTGGCGGCGAAGAGCATGATCGAGCCGCCGGCCGAGGCGCAGAAGCCCTGGTGATGCGACAGCTTGGTGATGCGGCTGCCCATCGTTTCGATGATCTTCCACCCGCCCGACAGCGTGCCCAGCCCCATGGCGACATAGCACGAGAGCACGACCCAGCCCGGCACATGGAACGTGCCGCCCAGCAGCCCTTGCGAATAGAGCAGCACGGCGATGATCCCCATCGTCTTCTGCGCATCGTTGGCGCCGTGGCCGATCGAATAGGCGGCGGCGGAAAGCAGGTGCAGCTTCTTGAACGCCCCTTCGGCAGTGCGTGCCGATGTCTTGGCAAAGGCCCAGGACGAAAGCAGCATCAGCAGCATCGAGACGACCAGGCCGATCACCGGGGACAGCACGATGGCCGAGGTGGTGGAGGTGACGCCCTTCCACACGATGGCGTTGGTGCCGGCGTGCAGCGTGCCGGCGCCCAGCAGGCCGCCGATCAACGCGTGGCTGGAAGACGAGGGGATGCCGCGCCACCAGGTGATCACGTTCCAGGTCATCGCGCCGACCAGCGCGCCAAAGATCACCTGCGGGGTGATCACGTCCTTGTCGATGATGCCCTTGCCCACCGTTTCGGCCACTTTCAGGCCGAAGGTGAAATAGGCGGCAAAGTTGAAGAACGCGGCAAACAGCACGGCCTGAACCGGGGTGAGCAGCCGGGTGGACACCACCGTGGCAATCGAATTTGCCGCGTCGTGGAGCCCGTTGATGAAATCGAACGCCAAGGCCATAATCACCAGAGCGATGATCAGGGGCAGGGCCACGGCCACATGGTTCATGAAACGTAGTTCCTCAGGCCCAGAACATCAGGCGTGGTCGATGACCAGGCCGTCGATTTCGTTGGCGACATCCTCGAACCGGTCCACCACGCGTTCGAGGTGGCTGTAGATCTCGCGCGCCACGAAGAACTGCATCGGCGCGGTCTGCCCATGGGCCTTGAATGCCTTGGACAAGCCTGCATCGTGAATCTCGTCGGCCTTGCCTTCCAGGCGGACCAGGCGCTCGGTCAGTTCATGCAGGCGCGCGGCGTTGGCGTGGATCGAGCGCAGCAGCGGCAGCGCTTCGGCAATCACGCGTGCGCATTCCACGATGATCGCGGTCATGTCGCTCATTTCCTGCTCGAATGCCGAGACTTCATACAACGCGATCGCGTTGGAGGTCTGGTGCATCTGGTCGATCGAATCGTCCATCGCGCTGATCAGCGAAGTGATCGCGCCGCGATCGAAGGGCGTCAGGAACGTGCGACGCACCGTCACCAGCACTTCGCGGGTGATCGCGTCGGCGTCGTGCTCGCGCTCGGCGATCTCGCGCACATGGTCGGCCATGCCGGCCCCGCCCTGGAGCAACCGCGCCAGCGCGTTGCTGCCCGCGATCAGGGTTTGGCCGTGCGCCTCGAACAGTTCGAAGAAGTTGCCCTGGCGCGGCAACAGGTTCTGGAACCAGTGAAACATGCCCAGTCTTTCTTTCACGTGGCCCAGGCTGCGGACCAGCGGTGCGGTTGTGGCAAGGGCCCGGAATTCCGTGGCCCGGAAGCTGCGAATCAATGCTTGCAGGTCTGGCTCGTCCACCGCATCGGCAGCGGCAGCAAGCGAAAACCATTGGCGCTTGCGTTGTTCCCCTTCGGCCCAGCGCGGCAGTTCGTCGGTCACGGCCAAGGGAAAAACCTGGACCTGGACCATGACCGCCGCGCCCGAACGCAGGGTCTTGCGGTATTCGAAACGGCCCAGCGCCGCCGGGCAGACCGCCCCGATCACGCCGGCCTCTTCCTCTGCCTCGCGCGCGGCGGCGGCATGGGCGGCTTCGTTCTTGCCGAAGTTGCCCTTGGGAATGACCCAGCGCCCTGTCCCGCGCGAGGTGACGAGCAGGACTTCGATGGGGGCGGAAAGGCCATCACCGATGGTGCGATAGGGCAAGGCGGCAATCTGGCGAACGGGACGCACTCCGGCAGGACAAAGCTATGCGGGCGCTAGAGGCTGCAAGGGTGTATCGTCAAGAATTGGTCATAACCCCCCGTGCGATTTGTCGGCGGCACAAGCCTGCCAGGCCAATTCTGCTCCAGCAGGGAAATGTTGCAATTGCGTGGCACTCCCCTCCCCCGCTGGTGCATTTCGCGAGATCAGACGCTACACGTGGGCGCCATGCGGGTGCTGATCGTGGAAGACAATGTGCGGCTGGCCGATCTCGTGGCCGATGCGCTCGCGCGCAGCGGGATCGTCTGCGATGGCGCGGCCAGCCTCGATGCCGCCGATGCCGCGCTTGCTCTCGCGCAGTTCGATGCGCTGCTGCTCGACCTGGGCCTGCCCGATGGCGATGGCCGTGCTTGGCTGCAACGGCGCCGCGCCGGCGGCCTGGCGCTGCCGGTGCTGGTGCTCACCGCGCGCGGCGGGCTGGACGACCGCGTGGCCGGGCTGGATGCAGGGGCCGACGATTACCTGGTCAAGCCGGCCGAAACCGCCGAGATCGCGGCCCGCCTGCGCGCCCTGCTGCGCCGGCCCGGCCCCCGCGCCAGCGCCATGATCGAAGTGGGGCCGCTGGTCTTCGACACCGCCACCCGCCAGGCCAGCATCGCCGGCACGCGGCTCGACCTGGCCCGGCGCGAGGCCGACCTGCTCGAACTGCTGATGCGCGGTGCGGGCAGCGTGGTGCGGCGCAGCCAGATCGAGAACGCGCTCTACAATTTCGACGAGGCGGTTTCCCCCAACGCGGTCGATGCCGCCGCATCGCGCCTGCGCCGCCGGCTGGAGGAAAAGGGGCTGGGCGCCATGCTCCACACCATTCGCGGCCTGGGCTACCTGTTGGAAGACCGCCGGTGATGCCGGCTGAAAGAACCGGCATCGGCAGGGGCTCGATCCGCCTGCGCCTTTCGGTGGGTTTGGGCATCATCTGCGCCTTTGCCGTGGCGACGTTGGTCTTCACCCTGTTCTGGGAATACGACATCACGCCCGGCGACCTCGCCGGGCCCGACCACAGCGCGGCCTGGCGCGAAGTGCGCGATCACGTGATCCTGCCGATCCTGGTGCTGATCGTGCCCACGCTGATCGCCACGACCTGGGTGATCGACCGCGCGTTGCGCCCCCTGGCGCGATCGGCCCGCACCATCGCCACCACCCCGGCCCAGCGCGGCCTGCGCCTGCCGCACGAGGAACTGCCGGTGGAAGTCGCGCCGTTCGTGGGATCGATCAACGACCTGCTGGCCCGGCTCGACAGCGTCGCTGCCAGCCACGAAGCCTTTGCCGCCGACGTGGCGCACGAATTGCGCACGCCGCTGGCGATCATGGCGATGCAACTCGACAGCCCCGACGCGCTCGACCGCGCGCATCTGCGGCGCGAGATCACCGCGATGCACCGCCTGGTCGACCAGCTTCTGCTGATGGCGCAGATCGAGGCGGAAACCGCCACGCCGCAACGCGCCCAGGGCTTTTCGCTTACCGCGGTGGCGGAAGACGTGGTGGCCACGCTGGCGCCCCAGGTGATTGCCCAAGGGCGCGAAATCGCGCTGGACGAACCGGCCGGGCACTCCCCTGCAACGGTCTGGGGCCATCGCGAGGCGGTGGCCGCCGCCTTGCGCAACCTGGTGGAAAACGCCGTGCGCGTCACGCCGCCGGGTGGGCTGGTGCGGGTCGCCGCCGGTCCCGGTGCCTGCCTGCACGTGACCGACGAAGGCCCGGGCTTGGCGCCCGAGGCGCTGGCCAGCCTCACCCGCCGCCACGCCCGCGCCGATCACGCCAGCCGCCAGGGCGCCGGGCTGGGTCTCAATATCGTCGAGCGGATCATGGCCGCCCACGGTGGCACGCTGACCAGCGACGCGGGCCGACGAACCCTGACCCTGCGCTTTCCCACCCCGCAATCACGCGGAGGCCACGCTTCATAAAATTGTCGCGATTTGTCGTATTCGCGTGCCGTCAGGTTTTCGTCAGGCCGGCGCGATAACCGGGCGCGATGAACAGGGCAATTCACAGGGCGATTCTGGGCGGCGCGGCCGCATTGGCATTGGTGGCGGCAGGCGGCTGGTGGTTCACGCGCGCCCCGGCCGAGCAAGCCGTGCCCGCCCCGGCAGCGCCGCTTGCCGCCAATGGCCTGCTTGCGGTCGATCCGGCCAAGGCCGCGGCGCTGGGCATCGCCACGGCCCCGGCCCGCCCGGCCGGCGAAGTGCCCATGGCCGAACTGCCCGCGATGATCGCCCCACCCGCCAATGCCCGCGTGGCGGTGGCCGCCACTCTGCCCGGCACCGTGTTGCGCACCCTGGTGGTGGAAGGCGATGCGGTAAAGCGCGGCCAGGCCCTGGCCGTGGTATCCAGCCGCGAGGTCATGACCCTTTCGGCAGACCTGGCGCGAGCCCATGCCCGTGCCGGCGTGACGCAATCGAGCGCGGCGCGACTGGCGCAATTGAGCCGCGAAGGCATCGTGGCGGGCGCCCGCGCCGACGAAGCGCGGGCCCTGGCCGCCGAGGCCGGTGCCGACGTGGGCGAAAAGGCCCGCATCCTGGCGCTGGTCGGCGCGCGAGGCGGCAGCGGCACGTACACGCTGACGGCCCCGATCGCCGGCCGCGTGACCAAGGCCGATATCCAGGCCGGCATGCCGGTGGATGGCACCACGGCGCCTTTCGTGATCGACGCGGCCGGGCGCTATGAAGCCACCGCGCAAGTGCCCGAGCGGCTGATCGGCCAGGTTCGCGTGGGCCAGACCGTGCGCCTGGGATCGGTTGCGGGAACCGTTACGGCAGTGGGCGGGGCGATCGATCCTGCCACCCGTTCGGCCACGCTCAAGGCACAATTGCCGGCCGATCCCGGCATCGTGGCCGGGCGCGTGGGCGCGCTCACGGTGTGGGGCCCGGCAGCGGGTGGCGCGGTGGCGGTGCCGGAAGACGCACTGACCACGATCGGCGCGGATGACGTGGTCTTCGTCGCCACGCCCCGCGGCTACCAGCGCCGCACCGTGCATCGGCTGGGCGCGGCCGATGGCCAGGTCATCCTGAAGGACGGCGTGCGCGCAGGCGAAGCCGTGGTCGTTGCCGGCACCAGCGCTCTGAAAGCGCTGGCCGAAGCGAACTGAAAGGCGCCGGCCCATGCTGCGCAAGCTCGTCGCGCTCTCGCTGTCGTATCGCCTGCTCGTGCTGGGGCTGGCCCTGGCGGTGGCCGCGCTCGGCACCTGGGCATTCCTCGGCCTGCCGGTCGATGCCTATCCCAATATCGCGCAGACCCAGGTGAAGATCATTCTCAAGGCGCCGGGGATGACGCCCGAGGAAGTGGAAAGCCGGGTGATCACCCCGATCGAAACCGAAATGCTGGGCATTCCGGGCCAAGCTGTGCTGCGCTCCACCGCCAAGTATGCGATTGCCGACGTGACGATCGATTTCGTCGATGGGACCGACATCTATTGGGCGCGCAACCAGGTGGCAGAGCGGCTTTCAGGCGTGCTGGCCGACCTGCCCTCTTCGGTCAGCGGGGGGATGGCGCCGATTTCCACGCCGCTGTCCGACGTACTGATGTTCACGATCGACGGGCCACTTTCGCTTCAGCAAAAGCGCGAGCTGCTCGACTGGACGATCCGCCCCGCCCTGCGCACCGTGCCGGGCGTGGCCGATGTCAACGCGCTGGGCGGCTATGTCCGCACATTCGAAGTGCGCCCCGATCCCACCGCGCTGGCCGCCGCGCACCTTTCGATCGCGCAGATCAAGGCCGCGATCGAAAGCGGCAACCGCAACGATGGCGCCGGCCGCCTGGTGACGGGCGAGGAAGCGCTGATCGTGCGCACCGTCGGCGCGATCCAGACCGAGGCAGACCTGGCTGCACTGGTCATCGCCAATCCCGAAGGCCGCGTGCTGCGACTGGGCGACGTGGCCAGCGTGGGCACCGGCAGCCTCACCCGCTATGGCGCGGTGACGCGCGGCGGCAAGGGCGAGGCGGTCGAAGGCCTGGTCATCGCCCTGCGCGGGGCTGATGCGCAAAAGGTGGTGGCCGGCGTGAAGACGCGGCTCACCGATTTGCAAGCCAGCCTGCCCGCCGGCACCACCATCCACACGTTCTACGATCGATCGGACCTGGTCAGCCGCGCGGTGTTCACCGTGGAGGAGGCGCTGATCGAGGCAACGATCCTGGTCATCGTGTTGCTGGTGCTGTTCCTGGGCGATTGGCGCGCGGCGGCGATCGTGGCGGTCACGCTGCCGATGGCGGCGCTGATCACGTTCCTCTTGATGCACCTGTTCGGCCTATCGGCCAACCTGATGAGCCTGGGGGGCCTGGCCATTGCCATCGGCATGCTGGTCGATGGCGCAGTGGTGGTGGTGGAAAACGTGGTGGAGCGGCTGGGCGAAGCGCGCGAGGATGGACTGCCGCGCCTCAACCAGGTGTTCCGCGCCACGGCCGACGTGATCGTGCCGGTTTCGGCCGGCATCCTGATCATTGCCCTGGTGTTCCTGCCGCTGCTCTCGCTTCAGGGGCTGGAAGGCAAGCTGTTCGCGCCCGTCGCGCTCACCATCGTCTTCGCACTGGCCGGTTCCTTGCTGCTGGCACTCACGCTGGTGCCGGTGATGGCGTCGTTCGGCCTCCGCCAAGGTCACCATGGCGATCCCTGGATCATGCGCTGGCTGACCCCGCGTTATCGCCGCCTGCTCGACGGCGCCTTTGCCCGCAAGGGCCTGGTCTATGGCCTTTCGGCCGGTGGCCTGGCGCTCGCCGTGCTGGCCTATGGTGCCGTCGGCAAGACCTTCATGCCCACGATGGACGAAGGCTCGGTCATCGTGCAGCTGACCAAGCTGCCCACGATCAACCTGGCGCAATCGACCCAGGTGGACATGGCGGTGCAGCGCGCGCTCAAATCCGTGCCCGAAGTGGCCGATGTGATCGCGCGCACCGGCACCGACGAGATCGGCCTCGACCCCATGGGCCTCAATGAAACCGACAGCTTCGTGGTGTTGAAACCGCAATCGGAATGGCGCGGCAACAAGGATTTCGTGGTGGACCAGTTGCGCCGCGCCACCGATGGCCTGCCCGGCGTGGAAACCACCTTCACCCAGCCGATCGAAATGCGCGTGTCGGAAATGCTCACCGGCGCACGCGGCGACCTGGCGGTGAAGATCTTCGGGCCCGACACGCGCGTCCTGGCAGACCTCGCCACGCGCATCCAGGCCACGCTCAAGGGCGTGCGCGGCGCCAGCGAAGTGCTGACCGTCGCCAACGACAATGTCGATTACCTGCAATTGAATGTCGATCGCGTGGCCGCCGGGCGGTTGGGCATGCCGGTGGACCAGTTGGAGGACACCCTGCGCGCGGCGGTGGAAGGCATGCCGGCCGGCATCGTCGCCCAGGGCCAGCGCCGGGTGCCGATCGTGATCCGGGGTGAAGACGCCCTGCGCAGCGACCCCACCCGCTTTGCCGACATGCAGATGCTTACCCCGTCGGGCGCAGTGGCCCGCGTGGCCGATATGGCACAGGTTTCGCGCACGGCCGGGCCGGTGAAACTCGATCACGAAAACGCCTCGCGCTTTGCCCTGGTGCAGGCCTTCGTCTCGGGGCGGGACCTGGTGGGCTATGTCGACGATGCACGGGCCCAGGTGGCGCAGCGCGTACCGCTGCCCGCGGGCTATCGCATCGAATGGGGCGGCCAGTTCGAAAACCAGCAGCGCGCCGCCGCGCGGCTCATGCTGGTCATCCCGATGGCGCTGCTGCTGATCTTTGGCGTGCTGCTCGCCACGCTGCGCTCGCTGCGGGCGTCGGCGCTGATCCTGGCCAACATTCCCTTTGCCATGGTCGGCGGCATCGTTTCGCTGTGGGTGTCGGGGGAATATCTCTCGGTGCCGGCCTCGGTCGGGTTCATCGCGCTGCTCGGCATTGCCGTGCTCAACGGGCTGGTGCTGGTCGCCTATTTCCGCCAGCTGCGCGAGGAAGGTCTACCCATGGCCGAGGTGGTGCGGCTGGGCGCGCAGCGCCGCCTGCGCCCGGTGCTGATGACGGCCAGCATCACCGCGTTCGGCCTTGTGCCGCTGCTGTTTGCCAGTGGGCCGGGCTCGGAAATCCAGCGCCCGCTGGCCATCGTGGTGATCGGCGGCCTCGTCACCTCCACGCTGCTCACGCTGGTGCTGCTGCCGATCCTCTTCGCCCGCTTCGGGGAAAGCGCGGCCGAGCGTGCCGAAACCGGACGATCAAGCCAGACCGACATGCCGGCGGAGGCGCACCATGGCTGACCTGCTGTTCACGTTCCATTGCGCGCGTGGCGACGCAGAAAGCCTGGCCCTGGCCCTGCGCGGCGTGGCCGATGCCCCGGTGCATTGGCAGGACGAAGTCGTGCTGGGCCACGATTATGCCGACGCCGGCACGGGCGAACAGGTCGAAGGCCTGCTGCGCCGCACCGCGCTCACCCTGATCGTGCCCGAAAGCCGCGCCACCGCGCTGGTCGATACTGCCCGCGATGCGCGCTGCCGTGCCCCGGTGCGCTGGCACGCGGTTCCCGTTCACTCCCAGGGCAGGATCGCCTGATGCGCCGCTTGGCCTCTCTCTTCCTCGTGCCGGCCTTGCTGTCCACGACAGCCCTGGCCGCGCCGGTGGCCGAAACCCCGCCGCCCAACCTGCCGCCCGAAGCCACGGTGGTGGCCGCGCTGGACAATCACCCCACCGTCGCGGCCGCCGGCGCGCGCGTTGCGGCGGCACGCTCGGCCGCCACCGCGCTGGCCAGGGGCAGCCACGAAGTGCTGATCTCGGGCACGATCCAGGCGCGCGACGTCACCAACGAGCGCCGCTACCAGGAATTCGATCCCCAGGTGCTGCGCCCCATCCGCCTGCCGGGGAAGGCCTCGCTTGATCGCGAGGCTGGCGCCCTGGGGGTGGACGTGGCGCACAACCGCATGGAAGACAGCCGCCACCAGGCCGCCCTGCTGCTTTCGCAACTGTGGTTCGACTGGCTCACCGCAGGTGAGCTCTATCGCGTGGACCAGGCCAACGTGGCCGTGCTGGACGAGGCGCTGGCCGCCATCACGCGGCGCCAGCAATTGCGCGATGCCGCCACGCTCGATGTGGACCAGGCCCGCGCCGCGCGCGACCAGGCCCAGGGCACCGCAGCGATGAGCGCGGCCGACATGGCCCAGGCCCGTGCGCTGCTCGCCGCCAATTTTCCCGATCTGCCCCTGCCCGATTCGCCGCCGGCGCTGGGCGACGTGCCCACCCCGGCCAACGATCTGGCCACCCTGCGCGACCTGGTCATCGCCCGCAGCCACGAGATCGGCGCGGCCGACCGCGAGGCGGCGCGGCTGGGCACCCTCGCCCGCCGCGCCGAACGCGACCGCACCGCCGATCCCAGCGTGGGCTTCCGCGCGTTCAGCGAGCGCAGCGGGATGGAGCGCGGCGGCGGGCTGGTGCTGCAGATTCCGCTGGGCGGCGGTTATCGCAAGGCCCTGGCCGAGGAAGCCGGCGCCCAGGCCAGCGCCGGGCTGCTCGATCTGGCCAACGTGCGGCGCGAGGTGGAGGCAATGGCCGATGGCGATCTGGTCAACGCGCGCGGCCGCCGCGCCGCCTGGGAAGGGATCGCCGCTTCGGCCCGTTCCACCGCGCAAGCCGCCACGCGCACCGCGCGCGGCCAGCAACTGGGCGCGATCGACCTGGCCGATGCCCTGCTCGCCCGCCGCCAGGCGCACGAAGCCGCCCGCCTCGAAGTGGCCGCGCGCAGCGAGGCGATCCGCAGCCTGATCAAGCTGGAAATCGATTCCCACGTCATCTGGGCAGACGAGGACACCGACGAGCATCCCTCGTGAACCTTTGCCGCATGCGCTGTCCCGCAACGGAGCAGCGCTTTTGCAGTATGGTTAGCGAATTTGACTCGCGTGCCGCCACCGGCTTGGAAGGGCAAGTCCGATCGCCCCCGCATATTGGAAGCCGCTGATGAACACCCTGCCCCAGTTTCCCCTGCCCCGGCTCGCTTTCGCCGCCCTCGTGCTGGGCGCGGTTCCCGCCCATGCCGCCGGCACCTTGCCGCCAGCCGCCCTTCCTGCGGTGGAACTGGCAACCCCGCCGGCCGGCGTGGTCCTGGCGCCGCCCCGGCTGGTCCGGCATGGCGATCACCTGGCGGTGGTGACGATGGTGCGCCAGAACGTCCAGACCGCCAAGGTGCAGCAGGGCCAGCTTATCGCCCGCTATCGCGCCAGCGGCGCCAGCGCCGAAACCGTGGCCCAGGCGCGCTGCGACGCGCACCGCTGGCAGGAAGCCTGCACCGTGGCGCTCACCGGCCTGGGCGGCGCCAGCCCGGACCGGATCACCGTGGCGTTCCAGCCCCGCGGCTGAGGTGCCGCCGGCGCGGCGCGCGCCCTGCATCATTTCTGACGACGTCCTGCAGCGCGGTCCGGTCTTCCGGGCCGCGCTACGCATTTGCGGCTAGTTCCGCTCCCAGCCTTTCTCAAGACGGTTAATTCTAGACAGCTGCCCAGCGACGCACGGCCCCTTCGCACGTCGGGCATGTGTAATATTCCGAATTAAATCCGTCCGTTTTTGTATCCGTCACGGCCAACCCACTTCGTCCAGCATGGTAAAGAATCATGCCTGACAGCGGCCTCATGCGGATCCCTTGGGAGCAGACCACATGAAAATCGCTTCGCTGCTGCGGCTATCCTCGTCGACTCTGGCCGCCAGCCTCGCGCTGGCTTCGGGCGCGCAGGCCGCGCCTTCCAACACCGTCACGGTTGTCGATGGGTCCGACGCGGCGGGCGTGATCGTGGCATCGGGCGCCAGCCAGACCGCCGGCAGTGCCGACGGCACCACCATCTACACCAATTTCTTCACCGAAGGCGGCGCGGGCAGCGGCGGCGGCGGTGGCCTGGGCGGCGTGTTCTTCGTGGACCAGGGCGGCACGCTCACGCTTAACAACGTGCAGTTCAAGAGCAACACCGCCAAGGGCGGCGAAGGCGGCGGCATCGCCGTGGCGCAGATCGCACCGGTCGTGGTGCCGCTGGCCAATCTCACGGTGGAAGCGCAGGAAACCTCGATCCAGCAAGCCACGCCCACGGTCACCAAGGTGGGCGGCACCTATTACATCACCGGCGTCACCATGTCGTCGGCCAACGGCATGCTGGGCGCGGGCGCCACGGTGCAGATCAAGGGCACCGAAAGCACCGGCACGATCGCAGCGGTCAATGGCGCGGCGGTAACCTTTGCCGGCCAGGGCATAGCGGTCGACGCGTCGCATGTCGCGGCCGTGAGCGGCGGCACCGTCAGCTTCAGCGGCGCTGCCACCAGCAGCAACGTGGTGGACGTGAGCAGCAGCCATTTCACCCCCAGCCAGCTCGGCATCGGCATGGCGGTGGTGGGCGATGGCATTCCCGCCGGCACCACCATTACCGCCGTCACCTATGGCACCAACAACGCCGTCACCAGCGTCACGCTGTCCAACGCCATCGTGCGGGCCGATCCCGGCCAGGCCAGCCAGGCAGCCAGCTTTGACGTGATCGGCGCCGGCGAATACCAGGCCTCGCGCTTCAAGAGCGTGACGGCCAACAGCATCCAGGCCACGGGCGTGAAACTGGCCGGGTTGCAGGCGGGCATGCAAGTCACTGCCGCGCGGTTCGACGGCAGCACCTTTACCACCTCGATCCAGTCCATCGCCAGCGACGGCACGATCACCTTTGCCGATCCGGTGGATGGCATGTCGGGCTTTTCGGCCAGCACCGCAGGCGGCACCGCCGGATCGAACGTGATCCGCCTGTCGGGCGCCAATGCCACGCTGGCCGTGGGCATGACCGTGACCGGCACCGGCATTCCCGATGGCACCGTGGTGCTGGCGGTGGATGGCGGGGTCATCACCCTGTCCAACCCGCTCAGCCAGGCGTCGGTCGATGCCATTGCCGATGGCAGCTTGTTCCTCTCGTTCGGCAAAGTCATTTCCAGCGGCAATTCCACGCTCACCCTGGCCTCGACCGCCGGGCTCAAGGTGGGGATGCTGATGACCGGCGATGGCGTGCCGGAAAATGCAGTGATCACCGCGATCAACCCGGTCACCGGCGTCGTGTCGTACCGGATCGATTCCTCGGCCAGCTCGCTCAACACCGGCGGCGCGATGAACGGGCTGGTGGCCGCAGGCAGCGGCAGCACCGGCGGCAATGGCCAGGGCGGCAGCATGTACAACACCATCTTCCACGATGGTGAAGGCGTTTCGGGCACCAATGGCTATGACGCGGGTGCCACGCCGACCGGGGGCAGCGGCGGCAAGGGCGGCATGGGCGGCAACGGCACGCGCGGCCTGCCCTACAACATGGACCTGATGCTCTCGTTCGCCAGCCAGGTGATCGACATCAACGCCGATTTCGTCGAAGCGGCGGCCGAAGGCGCGCCTGATCCGCTGCCCAAGCCCACGGTGGCGGCGGCCAAGATCGCCAACACCGTGCAAAAGATCGTCAACGTCATCCAGACCGGGGTGGACCTGGTCAACTGGCAGGTGGAACTGGGCCTGGGCCTGGTGGCCCACGGCGGCGATGGCGGCTCGGGCGGCGCGGGCGGCGATGGGGATACCTTCTTCGGCGGCGGCCAGGGCGGCGCGGGCGGCAGCGGCGGCGATGGCGCCACGGTGCGCACCGATGGCGGCGCCGGCGGCGATGGCGGCGATGGCGGCGCGGGCGGCTTTGGCGCGGGCGGCGGTTCTGGCGGTGCCGGCGGCGCGGGCGGCTGGGGCGGCAATTCGGCCGATGGCGGCGATGGCGCGGGCGGCACGGCCGGCTTTGGCGGCGGCGTGGGCTCTGCGGGCGATGGCACCGGCGGCGGTGGCGGTTCGGGCTATGGCGGGGCGATCTTCGTGCGCACCGGTGGCAGCCTCAACATCACCGGCAATGCCCTGTTCGAAAACAATGCGGTGCTGGCCGGCTCTTCCAACAACGGCGGCGAAGCCGGGCAATCGGCCGGGTCCGATCTGTTCATGATGAAAGGCAGCATGGTTACGCTGGCGCCGGGCGCCGGCCATACCATCCGCTTTGAAGGCACGATCGCCGATGACAGCGCCGCCTCGATCGGCGGGGCCAGCTATGCGCCGGGCGCGGGGGCAGACATCCACGTCACCGGCGGCGGCCTGGTGCAGTTCCTGGGCGCCAACACCTATACCGGCAACACTTATATCGAAGGCGCCACGCTCCAGGCCGACGATGGCCAGGGCATCAACACCAACAGCCATATCCTGTTCAACGGATCGAGCACGATCGGGGCAGACCTGTCCAACGATACCGCCGGCGTCCTGCTCACCTCGGGCACCATGGTGCGCCGCGTGGGCAGCCTGCCGCACCAGCTTTCGTGGTCGGGCAGCGGTGGCTTTGCCGCCGGGGACGATGGCCTCACGCTCAACTTCGGCGCGCTGACCAGCACCACCGGCCAATCGTTGACGTGGAATGCGGGCGGCTTCGTGCCGGTCGATGCCACGCTGCTGTTCGGTTCGGACTATGGCACCGGCGTCGTCACCCTGGTCAACACGGTCAATCTGGCCGGCCTCAACGGCCGCGTCGCGGTCTATGACAATGCCGACGCCGATAGCGATTCCGCCGTGCTTTCGGGCGTGTGGCGCAATGGCACGCTGGAAGTGAACGACACCGGCTATGCCGGCACGCTGACCATGACGGCGCAGAACAGCCTCGATGGCGTAACCTTGCACAACGGCCTGCTGGAAACCACGCTGGACGGCACGAGCGGGCGCCTGATGAATGCCACCAGCGGCGGGTTCGTGACGATTTCGGGCGGCACGCTCAACCTGCGCGTCGCAGAAAAGCTCACCACCGTAACCGTGGCGCAAGCCGGCACGCTCAATGCCTATGGCACGGTTTCCACCGGCGCCATTGCCAACGACGGCGAGATCACCTTCCACGCGGCAGCGCAGACCGGGACCATCGTCAACACCGGCCTGCTCGCTTTCCTGGGCGGCGCCACCACCGGCACGATCACCAACGCAGGCCTGCTTGGCCTGACCGGGGGCGACAGCACCACCGGCAGCGTGGTCAACAGCGGCTGGATGATTGCCACCGATCACCTCAGCGTCAACGGCAGCTTCACCAATGTCGATGGCGGCCTGTTCCACATGGTGGGCGATATCACCACCTCGGGCCGTTTCACCAACGACGGCGTGATGGTCGTGGTGGGTGACACCGATGGCGATGGCGCCGAACTGGCCGCCGTCCGCCACCTCGTCACCACCGGCTTCCAGGACCCTACCGGCGTGACCCAGCTGGGCGGGATGAGCGGCACCGTGGCCAACACGCTCGATCTCGATCAATCGGGTGACAGCACTTATGCCGGCGTCTTCATCGGCGCAGGCAGCCTGATCAAGCGCGGCGCGGGCTGGCTTACCCTGACGGGCGAAAACAGCTTCACCGGTGGCCTTGCCGTGGCCGCGGGCGGGATCGACACCACCGGCGGCGGCACGCTGGCCGATAGCCTGGCGGTTACGGTGGCAGACGGTGCCGCGCTGCGCCTGGGCACCACCGACAGCTTTGCCGCGCTCGACAATCAGGGCGAAACCACTGTCACCGCCCCCACCACCATCACTTTGGACGATTATGCCAACAGCGGCCAGACCACCGTGGACGGGCGCCTGATCGTCAACCACCTGGCCACCAACACCGGCCTGACCCTGATCGCCACCGATGCCAGCGCGTGGATGCAGGATCTGGTCAATTCCGGCGGCACGGTGCGCAACCTGGGCACCCTGGCCGTGGCCGCCCGCATCGAAAACCAGGCCGAAGCCCTGCTCGATCTTGCCGCAAGCAGCCAGACCACAGCGGCCACGCTCGACAATGCCGGGCTGGTCCAGCTCGATGGCACGCTCGGCGTTTCGGGTGCGATGACCAGCAGTGGTACGGTCCTCGTCAGCGACCAGGCCGGCGCCGTGCTCGGCAGCCTGGAAAACAGCGGCACGCTGCACAGCGATGGCTTGCTCGATGTGGCCGGCCTGCTCGGCAACACCGCCACCGGCACCATGCAACTGACCGCCAGCGCCAGCACTTATGCCGGCACCCTGGGCAATGCCGGCAATTTCAGCAGCGCCGGCATGCTGTTCGTTGACGGGATGACCACCAACGATGCGACCGGAACCATGGCCTTCGCCGCCACCGCGCAGACCGTGCTGAGCGGCCTGGCCAATGCCGGCATCATCACCGCCGAGGCCGATATCCGCGACTATGGCGTCTATACCCAGGATGCCGGCAGCCTCACCACCACGCGCAATCTGTTCGTGGGCACGTTCTCGGGCGCGGGCGGCGCGGTGCACCTGGGGGTCGGCGCCTATTTCGAAGTCAACCAGGAAGCCGATGGCACCTATTCCGGCGTGGTCGATACCGCGCGCCGCGAAGACGGCACCGGGGCGATCTTTGCCAAGTATGGCACCGGCACGCTGACCCTGGCGGGCGGCCCGCAAAGCTTTTCCACCTGGAGCATGGACCTGTGGAACGGCACCGTGGCGGTCGATGGCGATGACACGCTCGACCACGCGCTGCGCGTGTCGATTGACCAGGCCGCCACGCTGCGCCTCGACAATGGCAACCAGACGATCGGCTGGCTTTCGGGCAATGGCACGATCGCGCTTGGCGCCAATACGCTCACCGTGGACCAGGCGGCAGACACCACCTTTGCCGGCGTGATCGGCGGCAGCGGCAACTTTACCAAGACCGGCGATGGCGAACTGTTCCTGACCGGCACCAACACTTTTACCGGCACGCTGGCAGTCGATGGCGGCACGCTCAACACCTTTGGCGGCGGCACGCTAGCCGATAGCGCCACGGTCAACGTGGGCAGCGCGGGCACGTTCGTGATCGGCACCGATGATGCCATCGCCGGGCTGACCAACGCCGGCATGGTCCACGTCGCGGCCCACAGCACGGTGACCACCATCGCCAACAGCGGCCAGGTCAACGTGTGGGATCACCTCACCCTGGGTGACCTGGGTTCGAACGGAGAAGACGGCACGATCGCGGTTGCCCAAGGCGCCACGCTCGATGGCTATGGCCTGCAAAGCTATGGCACGGTCTACAACGATGGCACGCTGGACCTGTCGCTGGGCTTCGGCAACGCCGGCACGGCCACGTTCTCGGCTGGATCGGTCAACCATTTCGGCGCGCTGGGCAACCTGGGCACGATCACCAGCGCCGCCGATATCGTGGTGACGGGGCAGACGGTCATGGCCGGCGGATCGATCACCACCACGGCCAATTATGCCACGGGCACGCTTTCGGGCAGCGGCGGCGCGTTCCACCTGGGCGCGGCCAGCGTGTTGACCATCGACCAGACCGAAGATGCCACCTTTGCCGGCAGCATCGATACCGCGCGCAACCCCGATGGCAGCGGCGCGGCCGTGGTCAAGACCGGCAGCGCCACGCTTACCCTGGCCGGCGGCGCGGGCAGCTTTGCCCCGGCCACCCTGGCGATCATGGATGGTGGCGTCACCGTGGCGGGCGCCGACGTGCTCGACCATGCCCTTCAGGTCTATGTCGCCACGCCGGCACGCCTTTCGCTGACCGGCGGCGACCAGACGATCAACAACCTCACCGGCACGGGCACCCTGGCGCTCAACGGCAATCACCTGATCCTGGCCAATGGCGGCAACTTTGCCGGCACGGTGACGGGCGCGGGCGATGTCGCGCTCGACAGCGGCACGTTCAACCTGGCCAACACCATCACCTCGGCCTCCGGCACGTTCCAGGTGCAGGACGGCAGCACCATGAACGTCTTGTCCAGCGGCACGCTCAATGCCCCGCAAGTGGCCGTGGGCGGCGTGATGAACCTGACCGGCACGGTCAATGCCACCGCCACCACGGTGGACGACGGCGGCACGCTGCACCTGGGCAATGCCAATGGCAGCGCCGGCGGCACGCTCAACACCACCACGCTGGTGGTCGATAACCAGGGCACCCTCACGGGTGTGGGCAGCGTGGGCGGCAGCGCCCAGTTCGGCGGTACCAGCACCGGCACACTGGCACCGGGCAATTCGCCGGGCGTGATCCACTTCACCAATCTGGCGCTGGCAAACCACGCCGTGGCGGTGATGGACGTGGAAGGCGCCGCCGGCGCCGGACTCTCGGCGGCCGATGGCGGCTATGACCAGGTCGTGGTTTCCGGCACGCTGGCAATCGATCATGGCGCCAGCCTGCAAATTGCCAACAGCACCGGCTTCACCCTGGCACTGGGCCAGAAAGTCACGCTGTTCCGCTTTGCCCCCGGCGCCGTGTCCGGCCATTTCGGCACGGTCAGCAGCGCCATGGGCAAGGCCGTGGCGTTCAACCTGGCCACCGGCACGCTGGTCGGCCTGGGCGATTATACCCCGGCCAGCTTCGAAGCCGCCTTGGGCAAGAACGCCAACCAGAAAGCGATGGTCGAACAGTTGCGCGTGGCTTCGGCCGGCGGGGTCAACCAGTATTACGGCGGCCGCCTGATCGAATACGCCGCCACCGCACTGGGCAGCGGCAGCAACGCCGATGCCGCCGTGGCCAGCGTCTTCGCCAAGGCTTCGCCCGAAGCCTATGCCGGCCTGGCCCAGCATCTGCGCGTCTCGCTGCTCGACAACCTGCTCGATCTTTCGGGCTATGACATGGTCGACAAGCCCAGCTTTGCCGTCACCGGCGGGTTCGGCACCGGCCAGGCCAAGGGCCGCGACGGTGCGGGCTACAGCCGCCTGGCCAGCACCGACCACCGCTTCAACCTGGGCGTCGCGGCGCAAGTGCCGTTTGCCCGCGCGCAGTTCGGCTTCACCCACAGCGACGGCCATGTGTCCACCGCGCTCATGCGGGGCGATGCCAAGGGCGATCAGTACAGCTTCGGCGTCTCGGTGCCTGTCACCCACGATGGCGCGCTGCGCCTGACCGCTCGCGCCGCCTTTGCCGACTACACGTTCAAGGGCACGCGCGTGACCAACGCAGGCACGGCCAGCTTCGGCGATGTCCACGGCTCGTCCAGCCTCTATGGCGGCGGCCTGGAATATCGCCGCGTCACCGGCAAGCTCTCGCTCGACCTGACCGGGGAAGTGCTGGCCATGGTCAACAAGGTCGATGGCTTTGCCGAAAGCGGCGCCCCCACGCTCGACAGCCTGGCCGTGGCAGCACAGCGCGACGCGTTCACCGCGCTTTCGGGCGGGATCAAGCTGGGCTATCGCCTGGCCCCGCGGGTCCAGGGCTTTGCCAACGTTTCGGCCGTGCAGGATCTCGACAGCGGCATGCCCGCGGTGCAGGCCCGCGTGGCGGTAGAAGACACGCTCTTCACCGTGCACAACCCTGGTTTTGCCCGCACCCGCGCCAAGCTGGGATTGGGCGGACAGATCGACCTGTCCGACGCGATCAGCTGGACGTTCGAAGGCAATGTGGGCACCGCTTCCAGCTATGGCGGCAAGACCGCGCTGACGATCCGGTTCTGATCGTCCTTAGCCGGAACGCGCGTTTCGGCACTGTCAGGCGGCAGCCCCCGATGCCGTTTCCCGATGGGCCGCCGTGGTTCTCCTGCCACGGCGGCCTTTCGCGTTTGCGGCATGTGCATGTGCGAAAAAATGTGCGCCTTGTTGCAATGCAATGACGGACGCTGAAACAGCGTCACCGGTTTGACTTTCCCCCACCCTAGTGGCCGCGCCAACACCAGTGAGGGAATCTGCTCAATGTCTTGTCAAAACGCGGCGCGCCGTGGCGCGCGCATTTCTGCCCTGCTTCTGGCCGGCGCGGCCATGGCCCTGCCCGTGTTGGCCGCACCCGCTTTCGCAAGTGCCGCAGAACCCGCGCCCGAACCGGTGGCCGATCCCACGCTGACCAACACGCTCGACCAGATCGTGGTCACCGCGCAAAAGCGCAAGACCGACCTGCAGAAGACCCCGATCGCCATTTCGGTGCTCAGCAGCGAAGCGCTGGCCGATCGCCACATCCAGTCGCTGGTCGATCTGCAATCGGGCGGCGTGCCCAGCCTGCGCGTGGCGCCGTTCTATTCGCGCAATTCGGCGCTGATCATGAACATCCGCGGCATCGGCGTGCTGTCAGACAGCAACCAGCCCGCCCGCGACCAGGGCGTGGGCGTCTATGTCGATGGCGTCTATCTCGGCCGCGCCCAGGGCCTGGGCACCGCGCTTTACGACATCGAGAACATCGAAGTGCTCAAGGGTCCGCAGGGCACGCTGTTCGGCCGCAACACCGAAGGCGGCGCGATCAACATCGTGACCAAGAAGCCCAGCGGCGAATTCCACGCCAACGCCCTGGTCGGCGCCGGCAATTATGGCAGCTACAAGGGCGAGATTCACCTCGACCTGCCCAAGTGGGGCAACCTGGCGGCCAAGATCGACGGCGTCGTCTCGCACCGCGACGGCATGGTGAAGAACCCGCTGGCCGGCCAGACCGATTTCAACTTCTACACCAAGCGCGGCCTGCGCGGCGAAGTGCTGTGGACCCCCACGCCCGATTTCAGCGCCGACTATGCCTATGACACGTCGTACGACGCATCGAGCCCGCTTTATGCCCAGACCATCTCGGCTGGCACGTTGAAGCGCCCGTCGGCTTACCCGCTGGAACCCAACAGGGTGGACGTGGCCGCCGTGGGCGTGGTGCAGCAGCCCAGCGTGGGCAAGACCCACGGACACCGCCTGCTGCTGGAATGGCACCTCGATCCCAACCTGCAGGTCAAGTCGATCGCGTCCTACCGCGAACTCACCCAGTCGCAGTATGACAACGGCTCTGCCACCACCAGCGCGATCAGCGCCACGGGCAATTTCACCGGCAGCAGCTTTGCCCGCTATTCGCTGGCGCAGTTCCGCCAGAACCAGGCGAGCGAGGAACTGCAACTGCTGGGCGACTATGCGCGGATCAAGTTCGTGGCCGGCGCGATGTGGTATCAGGAAAAGGTGCAGGACAACGCCCAGGCGTTCTACAGCATGAAGTTCACCGATGCCGCCGGCAGCGCCACCACGGTGATCCCCTATGTGAACTATGACGGCGTGACGATCGACCGCGCCAGCCATGTCACCACCACCAGCGTGGGCGTGTTCGGCCAGGGCACCTACACCCCGGCGGTGATGAACGACAGCCTGCACCTGACCGTCGGCGCGCGCTGGACGCACGACAAGAAGGAAGGCCAGCTCTTCACCGTCAACGGCGCCACGCCTTCGGTCAACGGCGTCACCGCGCCGCGCGTGCTCGATGCCAGCTGGTCGCGCGTCGATCCCATGGTCAACCTGGCACTCGATGCCAGCCAGGACGTGCATGTCTATGGCAAGTGGAGCACGGGCTACAAGTCGGGCGGCGCCAACTCGCGCTCGCTGACCTATGCGCCGTTCAACCCCGAAACCGTCTCGATGTTCGAACTGGGCGCCAAGACCGAATTCTGGGGCAAGCGCGCGCGCTTCAACGTGGCCGCCTACACCGGCAGCTACAAGAACATCCAGTTGGATTTCAGCGCCAACTACCTGCAATACGATGCCCAGGGCAACCTGCTCAACACCACCCGCACCACCACCGAAACCCACAATGCGCCAGGCACCGGCCGCCTCAAGGGGATCGAGGCCGATTTCACGGTCAAGCCGATCCCGCAGCTCACGCTGGGCGCCAGCTATGCCTATACCAGCGTCAAGATCCCCAACACCTCCAACCCCTTCCCCCAGGCGAACGGCGTGATCATCACCACGCCGATTCCGATCACCCAGGTCTACACGCCCAAGCATGCCGCCAGCGGCACGGTGGACGTGGTCCTGCCGGTGGCCGCCTCGGAACTGCGCGTGCACCTCGATGCCAACTATGACAGCGGGTTCTACGCCAACTATGTCGATCCCGGCTTCAACACGACAACAGGCCAAGTCACGCTGGCCCAGCCCAAGGGCGATGCCAGCGTCACCTTCAACGGCCGTGTGAGCCTGGCCGACATTGCGCTCGGCAATTCGGGCACCCAGATGCAGGTCTCGGTCTGGGGCCGCAACCTCTTCAACGAACAGCATATGTTCTACAAGGCGGCGAGCGCGCTGGTGGGCACCTATGGCTTCTTCAACGAAGCGCGCACTTGGGGCGTGGAAGCACAGGTGCGGTTCTGATGCGCAGCCCGCGTTTCCTCGCGCTCGGCCTCGGGCTTGTCCTTGCGGCAAGCCCGGCGCTGGCGCGCGTGCACGATGCCATCGTCAGCCGGGTAGATGGCGGTGCGCTGGTGGTCGATTGGCAGGCCAAGGGGCCGGTCGATGTCTATCTCGCTACGCGGCCCGATGCCCCGCTCAAGGCAGCACGGCTGGTGCGTGCAGGCGTGCGCGGCGGCCATGCCAGGTTCATGGCGCCGGCCAGCCCGCGCCCCTACTTGCGCCTGCGCGATCGCGCCGATGGCACGGTCATGACCGTGGCCGAACGCCTGCTCCCGCTGGCGCAAGGATCGAACTTCCGCGATCTGGGCGGCTATCCCGCCGCCGATGGCAAGACCGTGCGCTGGGGCCTGCTCTATCGCTCGGGCGCCACGCCGCTCTTGTCAGACCGCGACGTGGCTCTGGTGCGCGGGCTTGGCCTCACCAGCATGGTCGATCTGCGTTCCGATGAAGAGCGCCGCCTGGCACCCACGCGCCTGGCTGGCCAGGTGCACCAGGATGCCGTGGCTTATTCGATGATGGCGCTGTTCGCCGGGGCCCAGGGCGGCAAGATGCCCAGCAACGGGGGCGCGCTCTATCGCAACTTCCCCACGTTGCTGGCGCCGCAGGTCAAGCTGGTGTTCGACCGATTGAAAGCGCATGCCGGCCCGATCGAATACAACTGCTCGGCCGGGCAGGATCGCACCGGGTTCATGACTGCGCTGATCCTGTCCGCGCTCGGCACGCCGCGCGATGTCATCCTGCGCGATTATGACCTCTCCACCGCGCTGCGCCGCCCGGAATGGGAAATGCCGAAAATCGATGCGGCCAAGGCCACCGATCCCGTGGCGAAGATGTTCGCCGGATACCAGGCCAATCCGGCCATGGCCCGGCCGCAGCCGTTGCACGATCCCGATGGCCGCCCGTTCCTGGCCAGCGCCCTGGACGAGATAGACAGCCGCTATGGCTCGGTCGAAGCCTATCTGGCGCAAGTGGCGGGCGTTAGCCCCGCCGATATTGCCGCGCTACGCCGCACTTATACCGAATAGGCCAGATCGTCTGCCGGGGGCGGCGCATGGCGCGCTGCCCCCCACCACCAGCCCAGGCCCAGCACCAGCCACCCCGTACCCAGCATGAGCGCCCAGGCGCCCATCCCGGTAAGGATCACCGCAATCACCGCCAGGCCCACCATGGGCGAAGCAACGTGCAAGGCCAGGTTGCGCCGGGCATGGCGGCGGAAATGCACAAACACGCACACGTGCAGCAGGGCAAACCCGGTCAACGCGCCAAAGTTGACCAGCGTGGCCAGGAAATCCAGCGCATCGCGAAAGGCCAGCGCCACCACCAGCGACAGCGCCGTGGTCGCCAGCATTGCCACCCACGGCGTGTTGTGGCGCGGATGCAGCCGGGCAAACACCGCCGGCACCTGCCCGTCGCGGCCCATGGCATAGAGCACGCGCGCCACCCCCACCTGCATCGGCAGGGCATTGGTAAAGCCCACCACCAGCGCGGTGAACCAGGCCAGCCCGGCGCGCGCCCAGCCGCCCAGGATCAGCGCGGCGATATCGTAATGCGCCCCGTCCAGGCTGGTAAAGCGCTGGCCCACCATGGCATTGCCCAGCACCCAGGTGGACAGACCGAAGAACACCGTGGCCAGCGCCAGCACCGCCAGGATCGCCCGGCCCAGCGTGCGGCCGCTGCGATCGGCGGTATCCTCGGCCAGGGTGGAAACCGCATCGAACCCCAGGAAGCTGAGCACGCAGACCGACGTGCCCGCCAGCACCCCGTGCCAGGGCAGCGGATCGGCCCAGACCGGCGCGGGGGAAAAGGCACGGGCCCAGCCCATAAACGCGATCGCGGCCGCCACCATCACGGCCATCACCACGATCTGCGCCACCACGCTCACCGCGTTGAACGCACTGGTCGATTTGATCCCGAACCAGTTGACCGCCGTGGTAAAGCCCAGCAGCGCCACCACCCACACCGCGCGGTCCACCTGCGGCATCAACTGGCCCAGCGCCACGGCCATGATCACATAGACCAGCGAGGGGATCATCAGGTAATCGAGCAGGATCATCCACCCGCCCATGAAACCGGCAAACGGCCCCATCGCCGCGCGGGCAAAGCCATAGAGCGATCCGGCGCTGCGCACCTCGCGCACCATCACGGCATAGCTGGCCGCGGTAAACGCCATGCACAGCCCGCCCAGGATATAGGACAGCGCGATCAGCCCATGGGCCTTGCCCCAGACCACGCCCAGCGTGTTGAGCGGCGCCGTCGGCGCGATCAGCGCCAGCCCATAGCCGACCAGGTGCCAGAACCCCAAGTGCCCATGCAACGCACCGGCCCTATCCCCGCGCGCCTCAACCACGCGCAAACCCTTCCAGCACGTTGGCCACGTTGGTGCCGATGTCCCCCACGGCATAGCCGCCTTCCATCACGAACAGCGTGGGCAGGCCCAAGGCGGCGATCCGCGTGCCGATGCGGGTGAAATCGGGGCTGGCCAGCTTGAAATGGCTGATCGGATCGTCCGCGAAGGTGTCCACGCCCAGCGAGACGACCAGCGCCTGCGCGCCCCACCCGGCCAGCGCGGTGCAGGCGCGGTCCAGCGCCGCCAGCCAGGCCTCGGCCCCGGTGCCCCAGGGCAGCGGCAGGTTCAGGTTGCAACCCAGCCCCTCGCCGCTGCCGGTCTCGTCGGCAAAGCCGGCAAAGAACGGATATTCCACCGCCGGATCGCCATGGATGGAGGCAAAGAACACGTCGGCCCGGTCATAGAAGATCGCCTGCGTGCCATTGCCGTGGTGATAGTCCACGTCGAGCACCGCCACTTTCCCCACCCCTGCATCGCGCATCGCCTGCGCGGCAATGGCGGCGTTGTTGAGATAGCAAAAGCCGCCCATCGCCCGTGCGCCCGCGTGATGGCCCGGTGGCCGGCACAAGGCAAAGGCGGCGCGCTGCCCGCCCAGCACCGCGCTCGCCCCGGTCAGCGCGCAATCGGCACTGGCCTGCACGGCGGCCCAGGTGCCCGCGGTGATCGGCACGGCGGCATCGATGCTGTAGAACCCCAGCTTGCCATCGATATGCGCCGGGGGGCGGTCCTGGCGCAGGTCGCGCGCCGGCCAGGCATAGGGCAGCGCATCGCCGGTTTCGCCCAGCGCGCTCCATTCGTCCCACGCACCGGCAAGGAAATCGAGGTAATCGGGGGCATGAACCCTTTCCAGCGGGCCACGGCCATGCGGCTTGGGCGCCACCACCGGGCCCAGGGCGCGGGCGGTCACGCTGGCCAGGATCTGCTCCACCCGCGCCGGCATTTCAAAGCACGGCACGATCCGCCCACGATAGAATTCGCCCGCCCCATGGTGCAGGCGATGCGCGTCGCTGTGGATCGTCAACATGATGCCCCCGGCTGCAATCCTGTGATCGCAGTATCATGACCTATTCATCGGCCAAGGCAAGCCACTTATCGCTGGTACAGCCGCCAGATCAGCGCGTGGCGCACATGGGCCACGCGCGGCTGGCGCAGCGCGGCGGGGGACCACAGCAGGTGATAGCTCAGATGGTCCTGCTCGGCCGCCGTGCCGGGAATTTCCATCAGGTCCCCGGCATCGAGATGATCGCGGCACAGGTATTCGGGCAAGACCGTCCAACCATGCCCGCCGCTCAACAGCCCGCGCAAGCTGCGCACGTCAAGGCCCACCATCGCCGGCGTGGTGAGTTCGGGATTGAGGCCATTGTGCCGCAACCAGTTGTCGATCAACGGATAATCGAGCCCGTACGAGAGCAGCGGCAGCCCTGCCAGGAAAGTCGCCAGGTCGCTGCCCGCCGCAATCGCGGTGCGCAGGCGCTCCACCACGGCGGGCGCTGCCACGGCGCGGGTCGCCTCGTCGCGCAAGTGTTCGCCGCGCAGGCGCCGGTCCGCGGCGGGAAAGCCCGAAACGCCAAGGTCTGCCTCGCCATGGATCAGCATCCGCTCGATCTCGCCCCGCGTGCCACCGTGCAGGCGCACGCGAATACCGCTTTCCAGCAGGGCGCCCAATTGCGGCGCCACCACTTCCGAGAGGAAATCGGGATGCCCCACGATCTGGATCGATCCGGCCAGGTGCGCCGAACGCGCGCGCGCCTGCGCCAATGCGGCTTCGGCCTGGTCCAGCCGGTCGCCGATATCGGATGCCAGTTCGTCCGCCGTGCCGGTGGGCACCACGCCGCGTCCGTGCCGCTCGAACAAGGGCCGGCCGATAGTCTCCTCCAGGCTGGCGATCTGCTGGGAAATGGCCGGCTGGGTCAGCCCCAGGTTGCGCGCCGCCGTGGTGAACGATCGCTGGCGATAGACTTCGACAAAGGCGCGCAGGCGGTTGAGCGACATGGCGCCATCCATAAGCAAATTTATGGCTGTTGGCCACACCGCTTGTTGGCGCGGCCCGGACCGTGCGCCTAGATGCCCTCTGGCCACGCTCGATGCCCTCCGCCAAGCCTTTCAGGAACCCGCCCATGCTCACCGATTGCCTTTACCAGGCCAGTGCCACCGCCACCGGCGGGCGCGAAGGCCAGGCTTCGACCAGCGACGGATCGCTGCATGTCTGGCTCGACTTGCCGGCCGAACTGGGCGGGCGGGGCCACGGCAACAATCCCGAACAGCTCTTTGCCACAGGCTATGCCGCGTGTTTTCTCAGCACGATGAAAACCCTTAAGAACCAGGGACATGCGCTACCACCGAGCGATGCCCGCGTCACGGCCACGGTCGGGCTTGGCCCCCGCCCCGAAGGCGGTTTCGGCCTGGCGATCACGCTTTTGGTCTCCTTGCCGGGCATGGATCCAAATCGCGCCCAGGCGTTGATGGAGGCCGCCCACGGCGCCTGCCCTTATAGCCGGGCGATCGCGGGCAATGTCCCTGTTCACCTTTCCTTGGCATGATCGCATTCGCCGATCGGCCGATCCGGAGCACGTCCATGAAGATTCTTATGGTCCTCACCTCGCATAGCGATCTTGGCAGCACCGGGCACAAGACCGGCTTCTGGCTGGAGGAATTCGCGGCGCCCTATTACGTCTTCCGCGACGCGGGCGCGCAACTCGTCCTTGCCTCGCCCGCCGGCGGCCAGCCGCCGCTCGATCCGCGCAGCGACGAACCCGATGCACAGACCCAAGCCACCGCCCGCTTCCGCGCCGATCCAGCCGCACAGGCCGCGCTTGCCCACACCCGGCCGCTGGCCGATGTCGATCCCGCCGATTTCGATGCCGTGTTCTATCCCGGCGGCCACGGCCCGCTGTGGGATCTGGCCGAAAGCGCGGTATCGATCGACCTGATCGAAGCATTCGATCGCGCCGGCAAGCCGCTTGGCCTGGTGTGCCACGCCCCGGGCGTGCTGCGCCATGTCAAGCGCGCCGATGGCCGCCCGATCGTGGCCGGCCGCCCGGTCACCGGTTTTTCCAACAGCGAGGAAGCCGCTGTCGGCCTCACCGATGTGGTGCCGTTCCTGATCGAGGATGAGTTCAAGGCCCAGGGCGGCGATTATCGCAAGGGGCCGGACTGGGGCGTGTTCACCCTCGAAGACGGCAACCTCGTCACCGGGCAGAACCCGGCCAGTTCCGAAGCGGTGGCGCGCATCCTGCTGCGCCAGTTGCAAGCGGCCTGAACGAAAGCAGCCCGATCCCATGTCCCTCGTTCCCACACGCTGGCTCGCGCCGATGCTGTTCTCGGTGAAAACCGTATCGGCCGGGTTCCTTGCCCTGTGGATCGGGCTGTGGGTCGGGCTGCCCATGCCGTTCTGGGCGATGACCACCGCGTTCATCGTCTCCAACCCGCTCGCCGGGGCCACCCGCTCCAAGGCGATCTACCGCGTGATCGGCACGTTCCTGGGCGCAGTCTTTGCCGTGGCGGTGGTGCCGGTGCTGGTCGATACGCCGATGGTGCTTTCCAGCGTCCTGGCGCTGTGGGTGGGCGCGTGCCTCACCGTCTCGCTGCTCGATCGCTCGGCGCGGTCCTACACCCTGATGCTGGCGGGCTATACCGCGGCGATCATTGCCTTTCCTTCGGTCAATCATCCCGAAGCCGTGTTCGACACCGGCGTTGCCCGCGTCACCGAAATCACCCTGGGCATCGTGGCCGCCACGCTTACCCACAGCCTGTTCCTGCCGCAATCGGTGGCCGTGCCGCTGGGTGCGCGCCTGGAACGCTGGCTGGGCGACGCGCAAGCCTGGCTGGCCGATTGCGTGCGCGAAAGCGGCCCCCCGCGCCAATCCGTGCGCGAGCAGCAGCAATTGGCGGTCGACGTGGTCGATTGCGCGCTGATGGCCATTCACGTGCCCTATGATACCTCGCACTGGCGCGAAGCGACCGGCACCCTGCGCGCGCTGCTCGAACGCATGATCCTGTTGCTGCCGCTGCTTTCGGGCCTGGCGGATCGGCGCAGCGCCATCGCCACCGAAGATCATGATGGCGAACCCTGCCTCGATCCCGATCTGGCCGCCGCGCAGACCGCCACCCGCGCCTGGATCGCGGCTGGCTGCCCCGCGCACGATCGCCCCGCGATTGCCGTGCCCGAAAGCGTGCGCCCCGCCGTGTGGCACGATCTGCTCGCCACCAGCTATCGCGTGCGTCTCGCGCAAGTGGTCACGCTGCTGGCCGATTGCCGCCAGGCACTCGATCACTTGCGCGATCCGCACCTGCCTCTGCCGGCCTCGTTGCGCAGCCCGCGCGCCGCGCTGCGCCTGCACCAGGATCTGGGCCATGCGCTGATGGCCGGCCTTGCCGCCACCGTGGCGGTGATCGCCTGCTGCGCGCTGTGGATTTATTCCGGCTGGGCCGATGGCGCCGGCGCGGCGGCGATGACAGCGGTGTTCTGCTGCCTGTTTGCCGCGATGGACAATCCGATCCCGGTGATCCTGCGCTTTGGCGTGGCGATCTGTGCGGGGGTGCCGCTCGCGGGCATCTATCTGTTCGGCGTGCTGCCCTATGTCAGCGATTTTGCCGCGATGGCGTTGGTCATGGCGCCGCCGCTGCTGCTGATTGCCGCATTCATTCCCCATCCTCGCCTGGGCGGCCAGGCCACCGCCATGGCCATGGGCTTTTGCAGCGCGCTGGCTATCCAGGAAAGTTTCCACCCCGATTTCGAGCGGTTCGTGAACAGCAACATCGGCCAGGTCCTGGCCGTCGTGCTGGCCGCCGGGTTCACCGCCGGCTTGCGCAACCTGGGCACCGACGTGGCGATCACGCGGCTGCTGCGCGCGCTGCAGCGCGATCTGGTGCGCCTGTCCACCACGGGCAGCCCGCCCGATCCAGGCCTGGCGCTCGCCCGCGTGATCGACCAGACGGCGCTGCTCACCCAGCGGTTGGGCGCCGATACCACCGGTGCGCTGGCTGCGCAGGCCGCCTTGCGCGAAGTGCGCCTGGCGATCAACCTGGTGGCGATCCAGCACGCCCGCGCGGCCGCGCCGCTGCACCAGCAACGCGCGCTATCCAGCCTGCTGCGCGAAGCGGCGCGTTACTTCCGCGCGTGGCGGCCCGATGGAACACCGCCGCCCGACGCCCGCCTGCAGCACCGCATCGATCGCGCCCTGCGCCTGATCCTCAAGGATAACGCGGCCGTCACGCCGCCGCCCTTGCCGTTCGGCCACCCCGACGCGCCCGATGCGCCCCACGCCATCGCCGCGCTGATCGCGTTGCGCCGCAATCTTTTCCCCAACAGCCCAGGCCCGGCCCTGCCGGCCCCAGGAAACTTTATCCCCGTGGTGGAGCCATCGGCATGAACGCCCCGCACCCCGCCTTTTCCGAATACATGTTCGGCGAAGTCTTCGTGGCTTCCGCGCCGGTCACGGCCACGGTGGCGCTGATCCTGGCGCTGATCGTGCACCGCGTGCTGGTGGCCCTGCGTTTCTATCGCTGGGTCTGGCACCCGGTCCTGTTCGATACTGCCATGTTCGTGGCGTTCTGGGCGCTGCTTGTGCGCTTTCCCCAGTTGATCAATGGATGGCTCTGATGTCGCTGCTTGCTTCCCCCGCTTTTCGCAAGACCGTGCAGATCGGTGTCACTGGCGCGATCCTCGTCGTCGCCGCCATCGGCGCCCGCAATCTCTGGCTGCATTACCAGGCCGATCCCTGGACCCGCGATGGCCGCGTGCGCGCCGATGTGGTGCAGGTGGCGCCCGATGTGCAGGGCCTGGTCACCCGCGTGGCCGTGGCCAACGACCAGCCGGTGCACAAGGGTGACGTGCTGTTCCAGATCGACACCGCCCGCTATGCCCTCGCCGTGCGCGAGGCCGAAGACGCGATTGCCCAGGCCGATGCCGGCATCACCCGCGCCCGCGTTGCCCTGGCCGAAGCCCGGCGCGAGGCGGCGCGCAACCGTGGCCTGGGTGACCTGGTGCCGCTGGAAGTGACCCAGCAAAGCGAAACCAAGGTTGCCGATGCCCAGGCCCAGCTCGCCACCGCGCAAGTCATGCGCGAAAACGCCTTGAGCCAGCGCGAACTGGCCCGGCTCAACCTGTCGCGCACCACCGTGCGCGCTTCGGTCGATGGCACGATTTCCGACCAGACACTGCGGCCTGGCAACTATGTCGCGCCGGGTAAGGCGGTCATGGCCTTGGTCGATAGCAGCAGCTTGCGCATCGAAGGCTATTTCGAGGAAACCAAGCTGGCCCATGTGCATGTGGGCCAGGTGGCCACGGTGCGCCTGATGGGCGAGGATCGCCTGCTCAAGGGCCATGTCACCTCGATCGCCATGGCCATCGAGGATCACGATCGCACCGGCAGCGCCAGCATGCTGCCCTCGATCAACCCAAGCTTTTCCTGGGTGCGCCTGCCCCAGCGCGTGCCGGTGCGCATCGCGCTGGATGAACGCCCCGCCGATGTCGCGCTGATCGCCGGGCGCACCGCCTCGGTCACGCTGGCGCCCGATGACCGGCCCAATGATCGGAAGGAGCACGCCCGGTGAAGCGCACACTGCTGATCGGTGCCGGTCTGCTCGCGCTGTCCGGGTGCAAGGCGGTGGGGCCGGATTACCACCTGCCGCAAGATGCCGCGATCCAGCGCCCCGCGGCGCAGGGTGCGTTCCAGTCTGCCCCGGCGGCGCTGACCACCGCCGATCCCCTGCCGGCGCGTTGGTGGCATCTCTATGATGATCCCGTGCTCGATGGGCTGGAGGAACAGGCGCTGGCCGCCAACACCGACTTGCGCGTGGCCGCCGCCAACCTGGCGCGCGCCCGCGCTGTCACGGCTGTCGCCGAAGGCGGCAAGGAACCCGATTTCAGCGTTTCGGCCGGGGCCCAGCACGCCCGCCTTTCGGGCGAATCCTATCTTCAGGAAGAGCAATTGCCGGTGGCCAACATTAGCGATGTCGGCGCGGAAATGAGCTACCAGGTCGATCTGTTCGGCCGCATCCGCCGCCAGATCGAGGCCGCCCGCGCCGACGAAGAGGCCCTTGCCGCCACGCAGGATGCGGTGAAAGTCACCGTCGCGGCCGATGTGGCGCGCGCCTATGTCGGCGTCTGCGCCGCGCACGAGGCCGAGGATCTGGCCCAGCGCGCGATCACCCTGCAAGGCCACCTGGTCGATATCAACCGCCGCCTGGTCGCTGCCGGGCGCAGCGCCACGCCCGATGTCACCGCCGCGCAAGGCCGCCTCGCCCAGGCCCAGGCCCTGCTGCCCACCTATCGCGCCGCCGCGCGCGCCGCGCTCTATCGCCTCGCCGCGCTCACCGGCAAAGTGCCGGCGGATTACCCGCGCGAGGCGGAAAGCTGCCGCGCCGTGCCCGAACTGCGCGTGCCCCTGCCGGTGGGCGATGGCGCCGCACTGCTGCGCCGCCGCCCCGATGTGCGCGCCGCCGAACGCCAGCTGGCCGGTGCCACCGCGCGCATCGGCGTGGCCACGGCCGATCTCTACCCTTCCATCGGCATTGGCCTCTCGGGCGGGTCCACCGGCTTTGTCAAAGACCTCGGCCTGCCCGCGGCCAATCGCTGGTCGATTGGCGGCCTGCTGCACTGGACGATCCCCGGCGCCGGGGCCCGCGCGCGGGTCAAGGCTGCCGATGCCAATGCCGACGCCGCGCTCGCCCATTTCGACGGCGTGGTGCTGGGTGCCTTGCGCGAAACCGAAACGGCGCTCGCCACGTACGCCGAAAACCACGATCGCCACGCCGCGCTGGACGAGGCGCTGGCATCCGCCCGCACCCAGGCCGACCAGGCCCGCCGCCTGCGCGAGGCCGGCCGCGCCGCGATCACCACCGACATCGGCGGTCGCCAGGGCGTGATCGGCGCGCAAGCCGCCGTGCTCAATTCGCGCGCGGAAATCGCCAACGACCAGATCAACCTGTTCCTGGCCCTGGGTGGGGGTTGGTGAATTGCCCCACCTTCGTCATTCCCGCGCAGGCGGGAATCCAGTAGCACCCAGGCATGAAGGATGACTTCGCCCCAGCGGTTTACATTCTTGCGTCAGCCCGAAACGGCACTTTGTATGTGGGCACCACGTCAAACCTTATCCGCCGCGTGGCGCAGCATCGCGCTGACCACTTCGATGGCTTCAGCTCCCGCTACGGAACCAAGACGCTCGTCTGGTTCGAAATGCATGCGACGATGGAACAGGCGATTTTGCGCGAGAAGCGGATCAAGAAATGGAACCGCGCGTGGAAGCTCAAACTGATCGAGGAAGCCAATTCAGCGTGGCGCGACCTCGCCACCGATCTGGGATTCGACGCGTTGCGCTGACTGGATTCCCGCCTGCGCGGGAATGACGAAGTTTATCGAACGGAGGGCAGGAACGGTTCTGTTGCATGCTCCCAAGCCGCAACTTTCCCTTCGTCATTCCCGCGCAGGCGGGAATCTAGTTCCCACGGCCAATGGCTGAGCCAGCCGGCTCTGGCCCTACGCCGGCGTGTCAGTTCAAACCGCCTCGAACCCCGCCTGCAACGGCACCTGGCGTATGCGCTTGCCCGTGGCGGCAAAGATTGCGTTGGCCACCGCCGGCGCGATCACGGCCGCGGGCGGTTCGCCCATGCCGCCCGGCGCATTGTCCGTCGGCATCACGTGGGTGATCACGCGTGGCGCCTCGTTCATGCGCAAGGGGCGCACATCGTGATAGTTGGACTGGGCAATGCGCCCCTTGTCCAGCGTCACCCCGCCATAGAGCGCGGCGGACAGGGCAAAGGTCACGCCGCCCTCGATCTGCGCTTTCACGCCCAGCGGATTTACCGCCGGTCCGCAATCGACCGCCACGGTCACCTGCGGCACGGCAATCTGCTTGTCCGCGCCCACTTTGACATGGGCCACCGCCGCCAGGCACGTATCCCAGATGTGCAGCACGGCCAGTCCCAGCCCTTCGCCCTTGGGCAGGGCCTTGCCCCAGCCGGCCTCTGTCGCCGCCTTTTGCAACACAGCCCGCGCGCGCGGATCGGTGATCTGCGCCAGGCGCCAGGCCAGCGGGTCCTGCCCCGCCGCCAGTGCCAGTTCGTCGGCAAAGCTTTCGATCACGAAGGTGTTGCGCAGGCCGCCCACGCCGCGCCACCAGCCGGTGGGCATCGGGCTTTCCGATTGACGGAAGGTGACCAGTTGCGCCTGCGCGGCATAGAGCGGGGCCAGCGCGCCATCCACGGCATCGTCGTCCACGCCGTTGAACTTCTCGCCCAGCAGACGCGCCATCACCGAAGAGCCGGCGATGCGGTGTTCCCAGGCCAGGACCTTGCCGCCCTTGTCCAGGCTGGCACTGATGCGATCGGCATAGGCCGGGCGCACCACATCGTGCTGGATGTCTTCCTCGCGCGTCCACACCAGCTTCACCGGATAGGGCACTTTGGCCGCCAGGCTCACGGTGCGTTCCACCATGTCGGTTTCCAGCCGCCGGCCAAAGCCGCCGCCCATCAGGAAGTTGTGCAGCCGCACTTTGTCTTCGGCCAGGCCCAGCACGCGGGCCGCAGCGGCGCGCGCGTCGCTCGGCACTTGCGTGCCGGTCCATACTTGCGCGCCCTGCGGGGTGACGTGGGCGGTGCAATTGCCCGGCTCCATCGTGGCGTGGGCCAGGAACGGCTGATGATAGACCGCTTCCACCGTCTTGGCGGCGCCGGCGCGCGCGGCGGCCAGATCGCCCTGGGTCTTGGCCGTCACGCCGGGCTTGGCCACGGCCGCGTCGAGCGCAGCCACGACCTGCGCCTGGCTCACGCCGGCGTTGGCGCCTTCGTTCCAGGTGGGTGCGGCCGCTTCCAGGCCCTTCTTCGCCGTCCACAGGCTGTCTGCCGTCACGAACAGGCAATCGTCCAGCGCGATCACGTCGGCCACGCCCGGCACGGCCTTGGCGGCAGCGGCATTGTGGCTGGCCAGCTTGCCTCCGAACACCGGCGATTGTGCCAGCGTGGCAACTTTCATGCCCGGCAGCGTCACGTCGATGCCGAACAGGGCCTTGCCCCGCACTTTGTCGGCCGAATCGAGACGCTTGGTGTCCTTGCCGATCACCCGCCAGGCGGCTGCCGGTTTGGGCGTCGCATCGGTAGGCACATGGGCGGCGGCATCGGCCACCAGCGCGGAAAACGGCAGGCGCTTGCCCGATGCGGGGTTTACCACCGCGCCATCGGCCAGAGTCAGCCCGTCAGGCATCACTTTCCACGCCCTGGCCGCGGCATCGACCAGCGCCGCACGCGCATTGGCCGCGGCCTGGCGCAGCGGTTTCCACAACTCGCGGATCGAGGTGGAACCGCCCGTGCCGGTGTCGATCGGCGCAAACCGGGCCTTGTCCGCCTCGGGAATCGAAACTTTCACCGCGCTGGGCGCCAGGCCCAGCTCTTCGGCCACCAGCATGGTCAGCGCGGTCATAATGCCCTGGCCCATTTCGGTCTTGGGCAGGGCAAGCGAGA
This sequence comes from Novosphingobium rhizosphaerae, assembly GCF_050920675.1. NCBI lineage: Bacteria > Pseudomonadati > Pseudomonadota > Alphaproteobacteria > Sphingomonadales > Sphingomonadaceae > Novosphingobium > Novosphingobium rhizosphaerae. The sequence goes on along the minus strand of NZ_CP137861.1, from coordinate 1,773,763 downwards.
CGGCACCATCGGGCAGCACCGCCAGATAGCCATTGGCCGAAAGCTGCGTCGGCGCGGCCGACAGCGCACGGTGCAACGGCACGACCAGCGCGCCCGCCAGCACGGCAGAGCCGGCCAGGAAACCGCGGCGCGAGGTGGCGGCAGATACGGTCATCGTCTTCCCCCTCACGCCGGAAGCGTATCGGCGGCGCGATGGATCGCGGCGCGGATACGGTTATAGGTGCCACAGCGGCAGATATTCCCGCTCATCCCGGCGTCGATCGCGGCATCGTCGGGCTTGGGATTGGCCTTGAGCAGCGCAGCGGCCGCCACGATCTGCCCGGGTTGGCAATAGCCGCACTGGACCACGTCCAGCTCTTCCCAGGCCGCCGCCAGGGCCTGGCCCAGCGGTTGGCCGGTCAGGCCTTCCACCGTGGTCACGGCCTTGCCGGCCACGGCCGAAACCGGCGTCTGGCAGGCGAACAGGCGTTCGCCGTCTACCAGCACGCTGCACGCGCCGCACAAGCCCGCTCCGCATCCGAACTTCACGCCGGTTACCCCGGCGATGTCGCGCAGCGCCCACAGCAGTGGCATGTCGTCTGCCACGGCCAGCGTGCGTTGCTTACCATCGATCGTCAGCGAAACGGGCATATGCAGTGCTCCGGCCTGGAACCTGATCTAGGCGATCAGTGCAGGGTCTTGAGGTAGGCGATCACGTCGGCGCGCTTCTTGGCATCGGGAATGGCCACGACCATGCGCGTGCCCGGCACCAGCTTGCCCGGCGCGGTCAGGAACGCGTCCAGCGTCTTGGGGTCCCAGGTCTTGCCCGAATTCTTGAGCGCGGTGGAATAGGCAAACGGGGTGGAGCCGGCCTTGCGGCCCACCACGCCCCACAGGTTCGGCGCGGCAAAGCCCTTGGCGCCGGCGGTGTTCACATGGCACATCTGGCACTGCTGCTTGAACGTGGCGGCCCCGGCGCCGGCGTTCTGGGCATGGGCAGCAGGCGCCGTCACGCTTGCAGCCAGGCCGATCAGGGCAGAAACAAACATTGGGATACGACGCATTATCGATCGTCCTTCAGGTTTTGATCGCGAAAATCCCGGCACCGCCTGGCACCGGGATCGTAAACTGGGATCGAAGACTTGGCCGTTTCCGGCCGCTGCCAACGCCATGATTGTGCACGATCCGCTGGCAAAGGTCCATCGATTCAGGCAGCCCCGCGCGCCTCACACGCCCAGCCGATCGCGCAGCGTATACCACAGCGATCCCAGCGTGGAGAGCGGCGCGCGCAAGCGCTGGCCCCCGGGAAACGGCAGGTGCGGCAGATTGCCGAACACGTCGAAGCGCGCATGCTGCCCGCCGATCGCCTCGGCCAGCAGGCGGCCCAGCAACTGCGTGGTGGTCACGCCATGGCCACTGTCGCCGTGCGAATAATAGACGTTGGGTGACAGCCGGCCGATCTGCGGCATGCGGCTCAGCGTCATGGCAAAGGTGCCGCTCCACGCAAAGTCCAGCTTCACGTCCTTCAACTGCGGGAATGTCTTGACCAGGCCGGGGCGGATCTTGGCTTCCACGCTCGCCGGGTCCTGCCCGCCATAGACGATCCCGCCACCATAGAGCAGCCGCCCGTCTGCCGTGCGGCGGAAATAGTCGAGGATGTAGTTGGCATCCTCCACGCAGGCATCGCTGGGCAGAAGCTGCGCCGCCAGGTCGCCCAGCGGCTCGGTCGTGACGATCTGGCTCGACACGGGCATGATCTGCCCCGAAAGCCGCGGCATGGTCTTGCCCAGATAGGCATTGCCGCACACCACCAGCGTTTCGGCCACCACCTCGCCCTGCGCCGTCGTCACGCGCGGTCGCGGCCCGGCTTCGTCCACGCGCAACACCTGGCTGTGCTCGAACAGGCGCCCGCCCAGCGCCTCGAACGCGGCGGCTTCGCCCAGCAGGTAGTTGAGCGGGTGGAAATGGCCACGCAAGGGATCGAGAATGCCGCCGACATACCGGTCGCTCTGCACATGGGCGCGCAGCCCTTCGCGATCGAGCACCGCGATGGTCTTGTGGCCATGCGCGGCCCATACCTTGGCCTCTTCCTCCAGCCCGCGCATCTGCTTGGCCGTCAGCGCCACGCCCAGCCCGCCATCCACCAGGTCGCAGGCGATGCCATATTTGCCCACGCGTTCGCGGATGATGGCCGCGCCTTCCAGCGCCACTTTGCCAAGCTCGCGCGCCACGGCGGGCCCGTGCCGCGCCTCCAGCACATCCAGCCCGCGCGAATAGCCGTTGATCAGTTGCCCGCCGTTGCGGCCCGATGCGCCCCAGCCCACCCGCTCGCTTTCCAGCACGATCGTGTCGATGCCACGCTCGGCCAGTTCCAGCGCCACCGAAAGCCCGGTAAATCCGGCCCCGATCACGCAGACCGTGGCCCTGTGCGCCCCTTGCAGCACGGGCCGCTGCGGCGCGGGATTGGCGCTCGCGGCATACCAGGTGGGCATGCCGGCGTAGGAGGGCATAGCCTGCCCCATTACAGCAGGCCCAGGTAGGTGTCGTATTCGAACCGGTCGATCTGCGCCAGGAAGGCGGCGCGGTCCTGCTGCTTGCACGCCAGGAAGATATCGCGGAAGCGCGCGCCGAACATGCCCTCGGCCCGCGCCGAAGCGGCAAAGGCAGCTTGTGCCACGCCCCATTCCACCGGCAGCGGCGCGCCTGCGCCAGGGTGAAGCGGGTCTTGCGCGGGCGGCGGCATCACGCCTTCCTCGATCCCTTGCAGCATCGCGCCCAGCATCGCCGCCATGGCCACGTGCGGGTTCACGTCCGCCCCGGAAATGCGATGCTCGATCCGCGTCGCCTTGGCATCGCCCACGATCACCCGCACCGCGGCCGATCGGTCGTCGATGCCCCAACTGGCCGAAACCGGCGCATGGGCATCGGGGCGGAAACGGCGGAACGAATTGTAGTTGGGCGCGAAGGCCAGCATCGTTTCGGGCATCGCCGCCAAAAGCCCGGCCACGGCGTGCAGCAGCATATCGGCCGGGCCACCTTCGGGCCGGGCCAGCACGTTTTTGCCGGCGGCATCGTTGAGGCTGGCGTGGATATGCATCCCGCTGCCCGAACATTCGCCATAGGGCTTGGCCATGAACGTGGCGCCCAGGCCGTGGTGGGCGGCCAGCGCGCGCACGATCCGCTTCATCAGCACGGTATCGTCGGCCGCCGCCAGTGCATCGGCGCGGTGCAGCAGGTTCAGCTCATACTGGCCCGGCCCCGCCTCGCTGATCACGGCATCGGCCGGGATGCCCATGGCGTGGGCCAGGGCCATGATCTCGTCGAACAGCGCGGCATGGGCGGAAAGCGCGGTGGTCGAAAGCGTGTCGTTGCGGCGCAGGTTGCCATCGGGCGGCACCGGCACGCCGCCTTCCAGGCGATAGAGATAGAATTCCAGCTCCGTCGCCACCACCGGGGTCAGCCCGCGCGCGGCATAGCGGGCCAGCAGCGCGGTCAGCATGCCGCGCGGATCGGCCACCACCGGGCCGCCGTCCTTGTCCACCATGCCCAGGAACACTTGCGCGCTGTCCTCGCCCAGCCAGGGCGCCTTGCTCCAACGCCCCGGCACCGGCCAGCACAGCCCGTCCGGATCGCCCGTGCCGAACGCCAGGCCCGCGCCGGCCACATCGCAACCCCAGGCATCGAGCGCAAAGACCGACAGCGGCATCGGCAGGCCCTTGGCCGCCAGGGCCAACGCCTTGTCGCGCACCAGCCATTTGCCCTTGGGCGCGCCGTTCACGTCGGTGAGGAAAGCCTCCACCCGCGTGACTTCAGGATGAGCGGCGAGCCAGTCGGCAAAGGAGGATACGGTTTCTTGCGTCATGGTGTGATCACATATGAAAACCCGGCCTGCCTGTCCAGCCCGGATCGCACGGCCCGATCTGGCTTTTCCGGCCGATCCGGTCATTTTCCTGCCACGAAAGCCCCGGCTCGATGGGCCGAGCCACCTTGCGCGGCGCGCCACAATCACTATTAGTGATCACACATTGCAAAAGCCGGATCGACCATAGCCATGACCAGTGCGCCCCCCATCCTGCCCACCCGCCTGCCGGCCCACCACGTGATCGGCGGCGCCAGCGTGCCGGCCGCATCGGGCGCCACGCTCGACACCGTCAACCCCGGCACCGGCCAGGTGATCGGCACGCTGCCCGCCGGCGATGCCCAGGATGTGGACCGCGCCGTCGCCGCCGCCCGGGCCCGCTTCGAAAGCGGCCAGTGGCGCGACATGAAGCCGGCCCAGCGCAAGAAGCTGATGCTCACCCTGGCCGACAAACTGGAAGCGGCGGCGGAAGAATTCGCGGTGCTCGAAACCATCGATTCGGGCAAGCCGATCGGCGACACCCGCGGCGTCGACGTACCCCTGGCGCTGGGCACCTTGCGTTTCTATGCCGAAGCGGTGGACAAGATCCATGGCGAGGTCGGCCCCACCGGGCCCGACAAGTTCTCCTACGCCGTGCACGATCCGCTCGGCGTGATCGGCGCGATCGTGCCGTGGAACTTCCCGCTGCTGATGGCCATGTGGAAAATCGCCCCAGCCATCGCCATGGGCAATTCGATGGTGGTCAAGCCTTCGGAACTGTCCTCGCTCACCGCGCTGCGCTTTGCCGAACTGGCGCTGGAAGCCGGCATTCCCGATGGCGTGCTCAATGTCGTCACCGGCACCGGCCAGGATGCCGGCGCGGCCCTCGCACTGCACAACGACGTGGACATGATCACCTTCACCGGCTCGGGGCCGGTGGGCCGCCAGTTGATGCGCTATTCGGCCGACAGCAACCTGAAGCGCGTGAGCCTGGAACTGGGCGGCAAGAGCCCGCACATCGTCTTTGCCGATTGCCCCGATCTCGATCGCGCAGCCCAGGCCGCCGCCTGGGGCATCTTCTACAATGCCGGCCAGGTCTGTACCGCTGGCTCGCGCCTCCTGGTGCAGCGCTCGATCCACGCCGAATTCGTGGAGAAAGTGCTGGCCGTGGCCAAGACCATCCGCCCCGGCGATCCGCTCGATCCCGCCACGCAACTGGGCGCGGTGATCAGCGAAAGGCAGTTGGAAGGCGTGCTCACCCGCATTGCCCGCGCGCAGCAGGAAGGCGCCACGCTGCGCCTGGGCGGGGGCCGCGCGCGCAGCGAAAGCGGCGGCTTCTACCTTGATCCCACGGTGTTCGACGCGGTCAGCAACGCCAGCAGCCTGGCGCAGGAAGAAGTGTTCGGCCCGGTCCTGGCGGTGGTCCCGTTCGACACGCCCGAACAGGCACTGGCGCTGGCCAACGACACGCCATATGGCCTTGCTTCGGGTCTGTGGACCGGCTCGATCGACATTGCTCACGCCTTTGCCCGGCGCCTGCGGGCGGGCCTGGTCTGGGTCAACGGGTGGGACGCGTGCGACATCACGATGCCCTTTGGCGGGTTCAAGCAATCCGGCTTTGGCCGTGACCGCAGCCTCCATGCGCTTTACAAGTATGCCGACATGAAATCGGTCACCATCTCCACCCCTGCCTTGTCCTCGCTGGGCGTGCTGCCGGCATGACCCGCCCACTGCTCGGCGTGTCGTGCTGCCTGCGCCCGGGCGGGGCAGAGCCGGTGCACGGCGTGATCGACCGCTATCTGCGCGCGCCCGCCGCCCATGCCGATGCCGACGTGGTGCTGGTTCCGGCGCTGCCCGGCCTCACCGATTGGGCCGCGCTGGCCAGCCGGCTCGATGGGCTGCTGCTCACGGGCAGCCCCTCCAACATGGAGCCTTGGCGCTATGGCGCCAGCAGCGGGGACGGCCCGTTCGATCCCGCGCGCGATACCACCACGCTGGCGCTGGGCGATGCCATGCTGCGCGCGGGCAAGCCGGTCTTCGGCATCTGCCGGGGGTTTCAGGAATTGAACGTGGCCTTTGGCGGCACGTTGCAAACCCTGCCCACCGATGGCCCGGTTGCCCACCACGCGCCCGACGGGGTGAGCCTGGAAGCGATGTTTGCCGCCACGCATCCCGTCAGCCTCACCCCCGGCGGCATTCTCGCGTCCGCGCTGGGCGATACGATCACCGTCAACACCGTTCACTACCAGGGCGTGGCCACGCTCGGCCAGGGCCTTACCGTCGAAGCGATCGCGCCCGATGGGCTGGTAGAGGCATTTTCGGCGCAAGTGGGCAAGGCCCAGGTGCTCGCCGTGCAGTGGCACCCGGAATGGGATGCCGATACCAACCCGGCTTCGGCCTGGTTCTTCAACCGGCTGGGGCAAGTGCTGCGCGGTGGTTGACGAGGCCCTTGGCGCAGGGGCAGATTGGCCCCGTGGCACAGGAATGATTTGCGATTGACCGCGCCCGTGCTGGCGCATAAGTGTGATCGCAGATAACGGGGAAAACCCCGCAACGATATAAACAAGACGTCACGCAGGCAGGCATGTCCACACCACCGCTTCGGGCGCCGAACAGGCGGCGCCAGAGGCAACCTTTGGTCTTGCGCCGATGATTTTGGGGAAATTGCCACCGATGAGGATCTTGCCGCGATGAACAGCGCATCAAACAGCAGCAAGGGCGCGTTCCTGGCCGTGCTGAGCGCGCCGGCTGCCTGGATCACGCTGTTCTTCGTGGTGCCGCTCAGCGTGATCTGGGCCTACAGCTTTGGCCGCACCCTGGGGCTCACCGAAGTGGCCGTGACCGGCACGCTCGATAACTATGTGCGGGTGTTCGATCCGGTCTACCTGATGATCTTTGCCAAATCGCTGGTCTTTGCCGGGGTGACCACGGCGGTGTGCCTGGTGATCGGCTTTCCCTATGCCCTGGCGATGACCTTTGCCACCGACCGGGGCAAGATCCTGCTGCTGCTCGGCATCATGCTGCCGTTCTGGACCAACCTGCTGGTGCGCACTTATGCGCTCATGGCGGTGATGCGCACCGAGGGCTATATCAACGATGCCTTCGGCTTTATCGGCCTTGGCCCGTTCGAAATGCTGCACACCAATTTCGCGGTGATCGTGGGCCTGGTCTATGTCCACCTGCCCTTCATCATCCTGCCACTCTATTCCACGCTTGATCGCATGGACCGCTCGCTGATCGAGGCCAGCCTCGACCTGGGCGCCGGGCATATTGCCACGATCTTCAAGGTGATCGTGCCGATCGCCAAGCCGGGCATCCTCTCGGCGATCATGCTCACGTTCATTCCCGCGCTCGGCTCCTACCTTACTCCAGACCTTTTGGGCGGGCCCGACAGCCAGATGATCGCCAGCGTGATCGAGCGACAGTTCAAGCGCGCGAATGACTGGCCGTTTGGCGCCGCGCTCTCGTTCATGCTGATGTATCTCACGCTTCTGGCGATGGCCGTGCGCGCGATCCAGGATCGCCGCGCCACCCGCGCCCAACGCCACGGAGACGCCTGATGGCAAAACCGCTCGACGCAAAGCCCGGCCCGCTCGAATACGCCCGCCGCTGGCCGCTGCGCCTGTGGGTGGCGGCGGTCATCCTGTTCCTCTATGTGCCGCTGGCCAGCCTGGTGGTGTTCAGCTTCAACGACAGCCGCCGCACCATCCGCTGGGAGGGCTTCACCCTCGATTGGTACGGCACGATGTGGAACGATGCCGCGCTGATCGATGCCTTCACCAATTCGCTGACCATCGCGTTCATCTCGATGCTGTTCAGCGTGGTGCTCGGTGCGCTCACCGCCATTGCGCTGTGGCGCTTCCGCTTTCTCGGCAAGGGCCTGTTCGATGGCGCCGTGACGCTGCCGATCGTGGTGCCCGAAATCTGCATGGGCGTGGCGATGCTGGTGTTCTTCGGCCAGATCGTGCCCTGGCCGCGCGACCTGGTCTGGCCGTTTGACCTGGGCGCGATCATCATCGCGCATATCACCTTCAGCTTCCCCTTCGTCGCCGTGGTGGTCCGCGCGCGCCTGGCCAGCTTCAACCGCGAGATGGAAGAAGCCGCGCGCGACCTTGGCGCCAGCGAGTTGCGCGCGCTGTGGGACGTGCTGCTGCCCCACGTGCGCCCGGCGCTGATCTCGGGCGGATTGCTCGCCTTCACGCTCAGCCTCGACGATTTCGTGATCACGTTCTTCACTTCGGGGCCCAACACGGTGACGTTCCCGGTCAAGATCTATTCGATGGTGCGCTTCTCGGTCACGCCAGAGGTCAACGCCGCTTCCACCGTGCTGATGCTCATCACCATTGCGCTGACTGCCATCGGCATGAAGCTCCAGGGCCGCGACCTGGCGCAGGGCCACTGATTTCACACAGGAATTCCCCATGACCCAGCCTCTCATCCAATTCGAGAACGTGACCAAGCGGTTCGGCTCGTTCATCGCGGTGGACGATGTCAGCCTCGACATTCATCGCGGCGAATTCTTCTCGCTGCTTGGCCCCTCGGGCTGCGGCAAGACCACCTTGCTGCGCATGCTGGCGGGCCTTGAAACGCCCACCGAAGGGCGCATCCTGATCGACGGCGTGGACATGAGCACCACCCCGCCCAACCGGCGCCCGGTCAACATGGTGTTCCAGTCCTACGCCGTGTTCCCGCACCTGACCGTTGCCGAAAACGTCGCCTATGGCCTCAAGATCGACCGCGTCGCCAAGGACGAGCGCGAAGCCCGCGTGGCTGACGCCCTGCGCCTGGTGAAGCTCGATGAATTCGGCCATCGCAAGCCCGATCAGCTTTCGGGCGGCCAGCGCCAGCGCGTGGCCCTGGCCCGCGCCCTGGTGAAGAAGCCCAAGGTCTTGCTGCTCGACGAGCCGCTCTCGGCACTCGATGCCAAGCTGCGCGATGCGATGCGCGCCGAACTCGCGCAGATCCAGCACGATGTCGGCGTCACCTTCGTGATGGTCACCCACGACCAGGACGAGGCGCTGGCCATGGCCAGCCGCTGCGCGCTGATGAACCGCGGCCGGTTGCAGCAGGTGGCCGCACCGGGCGATCTCTATGAATATCCGGCCAACCGCTTCGTTGCGGACTTCATCGGCACGATCAACATGTTCGAAGGCCGCCTGAGCGTGGACGAACCCGACCATGCCGCCGTCACCGCGCCCGATCTGGCCGTGCCGATCTATGTCAGCCACGGCGTGACCGGCGCGCCCGATACCCCGGTGTGGGCCGGCATCCGCCCCGAGAAGATCGTGATGACGCCCACCAGCGAAGGCCGCCCGGCCGGGCCCGACGCCCTGCCCGATGCCAACGTGGTCGAGGGCACGATCGTCCGCTCGGCCTATCTGGGCAGCGAGACGCTCTATGACGTGGAAACCGCCAGCGGCGCCACGTTCAAGGTGGCCCGCGCCAATGGCGAACGCACCCTGGCGCCCAGCCTGCCCGTGGGCGAGCCGGTGTGGCTGAGTTGGACGCCGACCGCGCCGGTGGTGCTGCTGGGTTAGGCCCCCGGGCCAGCGGCAGGCTGGCGAAGGGGCCGGTCCTGCATTATCGTCGCGGCCAGACACGGGAGAGACATCGATGAAACGCCTGCTGCTGCCCACTTTGCTGCTGCTTGCCCCCGCCGCCCACGCCCAGGAAGCCGTGGTGGCCGCGCCCGATCCCGAAAGCCTGTTCACCAGCCCCGATCCGGTGCTCCACCGTAACAAGCAGGCCGCGCTGCATATCGTGAAAGACCTGCTGGAATGCGGTGAATGGAACAAGGCCGATCTGTTCCTGACGCCCGCCTATCACCAGCACAACCCGATGGTGCCGTCGGGCCGCGACACCGTCGTGCATTTCTTTACCCAGGTGCTCAAGGTAAAGCCAAAGGTCTGCCCCGCCCACATGGCCACGCCGGTCGTCTCGGTCACCGCCGAGGGTGACCGTGTGGTGGTCAGCTTCGTGAGGACACAGAAGGACCCCAAGGACCCGGCCAAGACCTATACCACCACCTGGTTCGACATGTGGCGCTTTGTCGATGGCAAGGCCGACGAGCATTGGGACGGCGCGACGCTGGGCGATCCCGGCCCCTGACTCCACGTGAGCAGCCCCTCCTCGTCGTAAGGATGGTTGGGAGTGGTGGAAACCCCAAGCAATCTCGCCCCGAAACGGTGCATTCCATACACCACCCTGACAACCAAACCCCCAGCCCGCTCGCTTGTCGCCCCTCCGGGCATGGGGTAGAACCGACGGCAATGTTAACGCCTCGATCCATCGAGCGGGCAGGACCAACCGGCGAGGATGTGCGGGCCTATCCGCCTTCCTATTACGCCGCCACGATCTCCGCGCCTTTTGACGGCCGCGTGCTGGATCGGGATGTGCAGGCCGATGCCTGCATCATTGGCGGGGGCTACACAGGTCTGGGTGCCGCATTGCGGCTGGCGGAAGCCGGGCGATCGGTCGTCCTGCTGGAAAGCGGGCCTCTGGGCTGGGGCGCATCGGGCCGCAACGGCGGCCAGGTGCACCTGGGCTGGAACCAGGACCAGCACTGGCTGGCGCGCCACCTGGGCAAGGATGGGGCCAGGGCGATGTGGTCCATGGCCCGCGCCGCGCGCGACGACCTCGATCGCCTCATAGCCCACGATCCCGACGCTTGCGATTTCCGTCCCGGCTTGATCCATGCCGATCACAAGCCCGGCCTCGTGCGCGAAACGCACGATCAGGTGCGCTTCATGCGCGAGGCCTATGGCCACGCCGCGCTCACCCCGCTCGGCCAGGACGACATCCGCGCGCTGGTGGCGAGCGACGCCTATTTCGGCGGCAGCCTCGATCTGGCTGGTGGGCATCTCCACCCGCTCAAGCTGGCCCTGGCCATGGCCCGCGCTGCCCAGGCTGCGGGTGCGGTGATCCATCCGCACAGCCGCTGCACCGGCATCGTTCGCGAAGGGGAAGGCTGGCGCATCGCCACGCCGGGCGGCACGGTGCGCGCGGCCCGCGTGCTGGTGGCCACCGGCGGCTATGCCCAGGGGCTGGTGCCCAAGGTCGATGCGCATGTGCTGCCGATCAACAATTTCATCGCGACCACGGCCCCGCTGCCGCCCGCGCGTGCCGCCGCGCTGATCGGCGGCGGGCATGCGGTGTCGGATTCGCGCTTCGTCGTCTATTACTTCCGCCTCACCCCCGATCGCCGCTTGCTGTTCGGTGGGGGAGAGCGCTATTCCTATCGCCTGCCGGCCGACATGGCCGCGTTCGTGCGGCCGCACATGCTGCGCGTGTTTCCACAACTGGCCGATGTGCCGATCGACCACGCCTGGGGCGGAACGCTTTCCATCACCCCGCATCGCCTGCCCTATGCCGCGCAGGTGGCACCGGGGCTGTGGTCGCTCAGTGGATTTTCCGGACTGGGCGTGGTGCTCGCACCGTGGCTGGGGTCGGAAATCGGCGCGGCCATGGCCGGGTATCCCTCTCCGGCGCTGGACCTGGTGCAGCGGCTGCCCACGCCGCGCTTTCCTGGGGGCACGTGGCTGCGCTGGCCGACGATGGCCGCTGCCATGACTTTCTTTGCCTTACGCGACCGCCTTTGACCCCATTCTCTTCACACGAGTGATCCCATGCCAGAATCGCCCATGTCTTCAGCCTTTGCCGAATGGATCCGCGAAAAACGCATCAGCGAGGTGGAATGCCTCGTCCCCGATATCAACGGCGTGGTGCGCGGCAAGGTCTGGCCGGCCGACAAGTTCATCGCCTCGGTCGGCAACATGAGCCTGCGCCTGCCGTCCTCGGTCTTTTCCGTCACCATCACCGGGGACTATGCCGATACCGACGAGGATGATTTCCTCTATCGCGATCCCGATGTGACCCTGCTGCCCGATATCCATTCGATCTGCGTGGCGCCGGGCTTTCGCACCCCCACCGCCTTCGTCGTGGCCGATGCCCTGCACCGCGATGGCCGCCCGTTCGAAGTGGCGCCGCGCCACGTGCTCAAACGCATGCTGGCCAAATATGCCGACATGGGCTGGCAGATGGTGGTGGCCCCGGAACTGGAATTCTACCTGACCGAGGTCAATTCCGATCCCGATCTGCCGATCCAGCCGCCGCGCGGGCGTTCGGGCCGCGCGGAAAGCTCGCCCCAGCCCTATGGCCTGGAATCGGTAACCGAATACGAAGACATCATCGAGGAAATCTACGACAATTCGGAAATCGCCTCGCTGCAACTCGATACGATGATCCACGAAGGCGGTACCGCGCAGCTCGAAATCAACTTCAATCACGGCGATCCCGTGGCGCTGTGCGACCAGGTGGTGATCTTCAAGCGCATCGTGCGCCAGGTGGCCTTGAAGCACGGCGTCTATGCCACCTTCATGGCCAAGCCGATGGAAAGCCAGCCGGGCAGCGCGATGCACCTGCACATCTCGGCGGTGGACCAGGACGGCGCCAACCTCTTCGGCACGCAAGCAGGGCTGACGCAGGAATTCCGCTGGTTCGTGGGCGGGCTGCAGCGCTACCTTCCGCAAGTGGTCCCGCTGTTCGCGCCCAACGTCAATTCCTTCCGCCGCATCCGCCCCGCCCACAGCGCGCCGATCAATGTGCAATGGGGGCTGGACAACCGCAGCTGCGGCTTGCGCATTCCGGTCAGTTCGCCCAACAACACGCGCATCGAAAACCGCCTGCCCGGTGCCGATGCCAATCCCTATATCGCCATCGCCGCCACGCTGGCCTGCGGGTATATCGGCCTGCAGGAAAAGATCGAACCACTGCCGCTGATGGCCCGCAACGCCTATGACGAGGAACGCACCCTGCCGCGCAACCTCGATGCCGCGCTCAAGCAGATGATCGATTGCCAGCCGGTGATCGACTTGCTGGGCGAGCAGTTCATCAAGGCGTTCTACGAAATCAAGCTCAACGAACTGGCCGCTTATGACGAGGTGATCTCCTCGTGGGAACGCGATCACCTCTTGCTCAAGGCCTGATCTGCGGCCATCCCGGCCCGCGGATTGCACTTGCCTTCAGGAATTGAACGAAGATGGCCCATTCCCGCCGCATGTTCCTGCGCCAGGCTGGCCTTGCCGGCATTGGCCTGTCCTTCACCGGGGCGCTCGCCGCCTGTTCGCGCGGGAAGCCCTCGCGCGCGCTCAATCTCTATACCTGGGATACCTATATCGGGAAGAACACCGTCGCCGATTTCACCAAGGCGGCGGGCGCGGGCGTCAACATCAGCCTGTTTGCCAACAATGACGAGCTGTTTGCCAAGCTGCGCAGCGGCAACCAGGGCTATGACGTGATCGTGCCGTCCAACGATTTCGTCGAACGCATGACCGCGGCCAATATGCTGGCTCCGCTCGATCACGCGAAAATTCCCAATCTCAAGAACATCGCGCCCCAGTTCACCAATCCGCCGTTCGATCCCGGCCGGCGCTTTTCGGTGCCCTATACCTGGATCGTCACCGGCATCGGCTATCGCAAATCCAAAGTCGATGGCGTGCCCGACAGCTGGAAGTGGGTGCTCGATTCCGATCGCTACAAGGGCCGCATCGCGCTGCTGGCCGAGGCGAGCGAGCTGTTCGAGATCGGCGCCAAATACCTGGGCCACCCTGCCAACACCAACGATCCTGCCGTGATTGCCCAGGTCAAGGCCTTGCTCTTGAAGCAAAAGCCCAATATCGCCGCGTTCCATGACGATAACGGGCAGGACCTGCTGCTGGGCGGAGACGTGGACCTGGTGATCGAATACAACGGCGATATCGCCCAAGTGATGCGCGATGATCCCGACCTGTCTTTCGTGGTCCCGCGCGAAGGCGGCATCATCGCCAGCGACAGCCTGTGCATCCCGCACAACGCGCCCAATCCCGATCTGGCCTATGCCTTCATCGATTTCGTGCTGGGCGCGCAGGCCGGAGCCGACATTGCCCGCACCATCCGCTATCCCACGCCCAACCAGGCGGCGCTGGCGCTGATGCCCGATGACTATCGCAACAGCCCGGTGATCTTCCCGCCGGCCGAAGCGTTGGCGCGATGCGAATACTCGCGCTATCGCGGGCAAGAGATCAACAGCCGCTATGAGCAGGCGATGACCCAAGTGCGCGCGGGTTGAGGGCAGAGCGCAAAACCCGGTCGGCAGAATCCCGCCACGAGCCACGTTTGTTGCAAAGTTTTCCCCTGCACGACCAATTCCGGCGTTGCATTCCCGCCCGCTTGCCGCCACTCAGCGTGGGTTAAGCCGGGTCACTGCACGCCGGATCGACGCAATATTTCGCATGCTGCCAAGTTTTGCATGCTGCATGCCTGACAGGAAGTTCGGATCGCCATGAAGTCCATCAACCGGCTGCCACTTTATCGGATGCGCCATCTGGCTGGCCGGGCCACGCTGGCACTGGGCCTGGTCGCAACGGCAGCCCTGCCGGTGGCCGGCAGCGTCGCGCAAGCTCAGGCCGGTGGGGCCCAGGCCGGTGACACCCGCACCCAGGGCGGCGTGCCCGATGCTTCGGGCCAGCTCAACATTCCGGCCAACGTGCAGATCTTCGGCAAGAGCGATCCCAACGTGCGCCGCGCCACCGCGATCGTGAATGGCGAAATCCTCACCGGAACCGATATCGACCAGCGCCTCGCGTTGATCGTCAATGCCAACGGCGGCAAGGTTTCGGCCGAGGAACAGGAACGCCTGCGCCTGCAAGTGCTACGTAACCTGATCGACGAGACGCTGCAGATCCAGGAAGCCAAGTCGGCCGGGGTCGACGTGGACGACGACGAGGTCAACCAGACCTACGAGCGCGTTGCCCAGCAGAACTTCGGCCAGAACCCGGCTGCACTCGACAAGTATCTCGTCTCGATCGGCTCTTCGCCCGCCTCGCTCAAGCGGCAGATCCGCGGCGAGCTGTCGTGGCAGCGCCTGCTGCGTCGCAACGTCCAGCCGTTCATTAATGTGTCCGACGGCGAAGTGAAGGAAATGATGGATCGCCTCAAGGCTGCCAAGGGCACTGAGGAATACCGCATCGGCGAAATCTATCTCTCCGCCAACGACACCAACCGTGCCCAGGTCATGGCCAACGCCAACCAGATCGTGGAACAGTTGAAGAAGGGCGGCAGCTTCGTCGCCTATGCCCGCCAGTATTCCGAAGCCTCCACGGCGGCGGTGGGCGGTGACCTGGGCTGGATTCGCCTGGGCCAGTTGCCGCAGGATCTTTCGACCGTGGCCGCTTCGATGCAGCCCGGCCAGCTCGCCGGGCCGGTCGAGATTCCCGGCGGCTATTCGATCCTCTACCTGATCGACAAGCGCCAGGTGCTGACCGCAGACCCGCGCGACGCGGTGCTCAGCCTCAAGCAGATCTCGCTCACCTTCCCCAAGGGCACCACGGAAAAGGACGCCGCCGCCAAGGCCGCCACCTTTGCCAGCACGGTCAAGGGCATCCATGGCTGCGGCCAGGCCGATGCGGCGGCCGCCAGCATCGGCGCCTCGGTCGTCACCAACGACCAGGTCAAGGCGCGCGACCTGCCCGCCGCGCTGCAGGATTCGATGCTCAAGCTGTCGATCGGTGAAGTCACCCCGCCGTTCGGTTCGATCGAAGACGGCGTGCGCGTGCTGATGCTGTGCGGCCGCGACGATCCCAAGGTGGCCGACGGCCCGAGCTTTGAAGAAATGCAGTCGCAGATGGAAGACGACCGCGTGAACAAGCGCGCGCAAACCTACCTGCGCGACCTGCGCCGCGATGCGGTGATCGAGTATAACTGATTTGTTGGAGCATGGCCTCCACCACCCCCCACACCCTCCGCTTTAGAGACGGGGGTTGGGGGTGGTGAGAAGCAAATCCCAACCCGGCCCAAAAAATCCAAAACCCACCCGAACCCGCAACATCACCCACTACCCCCCACCCGCAAAGCCCGATAACGCAAAGCCCATGAACCCCATTGCCATTTCACAGGGTGATCCCGCCGGCATCGGCCCCGAACTGATCGCGGCCTCGTGGATCCTGCGCGGCATGGCCAAGCTGGAGCCTTTCGTGGCCGTGGGCAGCCGCCGCGTGATCGATGAAGCGGCGCGGCATCGCGGGCTTGATGTGCCGGTGCGCCCGGTGGGCAGCCTGGAAGAAGCGGTCGCCACGTTCGACCGCGCCCTGCCCGTGCTCGATCTGGGCGATGCGGAATACACCCCCGGCCAGCCGACCGACCAGGGCGCGCTGCTCGCGCTCCATTCGCTCGACGCTGCGACGCAATTGACCATTGCGGGTGAAACTTCGGCCCTGGTCACCGCGCCGGTGTCCAAGAGCCGGCTCGCCAGCGTGGGCTTCAACCATCCAGGGCAAACCGAATTCGTTGGCCAGGCCAGCGGCGTGGCCGATGAAGATGCGGTGATGATGCTCGCTGGCCCCTCGCTCAAGGTGGTGCCGATCACCGTCCATGTGCCGCTCCATGCCGTGCCGGGCCTGATCACCGCCGAACTGATCACCCGGCGCAGCGCGATCGCCGCGCGGGCGCTGGTGCGCGATTTCGGCATTGCCGATCCGCGCCTGGCCGTGGCCGGCCTCAACCCCCACGCCGGGGAAGACGGGCGCATGGGGCACGAGGACCAAAGCTTTATCGCGCCCGCCGTCGCCGCGCTCCAGGCCGCCGGGATTGCCGCGCGCGGCCCGCTGCCGGCCGATACGATGTTCCACGCCCAGGCGCGCAGCACCTATGACGTGGCCATCTGCATGTATCACGATCAGGCGCTGATCCCGTTGAAAGTGCTCGATTTCGATGATGGCGTGAATGTCACGCTGGGCCTGCCGATCATCCGCACTTCGCCCGATCACGGCACTGCCTTCGGCATTGCCGGCACGCGCCAGGCCCGCCCCGGCGCGATGATCGCGGCCATTCGCCTGGCCGGCGAATGCGCGGTGCGGCGCGCCACCGCTCTGGCATGAGCAGCCTGCCCGATCTTCCCCCCTTGCGCGATGTGGTCAACCGGCACGGGTTGCTCGCGTCCAAGGCACTGGGCCAGAACTTCCTGTTCGATGAACAGCTGCTGGCGCGGATCGCGGCCATTCCGGGCAAGCTCAAGGGCGCCAACGTGCTGGAGGTCGGCCCCGGCCCCGGCGGGCTGACCCGCGCCCTGCTGCGCGCCGGCGCGAACGTCACCGCGATCGAGATGGACAAGCGCTGCCTGCCGGCGCTGGCCGAACTGGCAGAGGCCTTTCCCGGCCAGCTCCGCGTGATCGAGGGGGACGCCACCAAGATCGATCCTGCAACCTTGTTCGACGGCCCCTGGCACGTGGTCGCCAACTTGCCCTACAACGTTGGCACCGCGCTGTTCACAGGCTGGCTTTCGGGCCAGGACTGGCCGCCGGCCTGGCTTTCGCTCACGCTCATGTTCCAGCTGGAAGTGGCCGAACGCATTGTCGCGGCCACCGGCAGCGATGCCATCGGCCGGCTGGCGATCCTCTCGCAATGGCGCGCATCCGCCCGCATTGCCATGAAAGTGCACCGCAGCGCGTTCACCCCGCCGCCCAAGGTGATGTCGGCCGTGGTCCACGTGACGCCTGCCGCCATGCCCGAAGGGGTTTCCGCACGCATGCTGGAACGCGTGACCGAGGCTGCCTTTGGCCAGCGGCGCAAGATGCTGCGCCAGTCGCTCAAGGGCCTTCCCGGTGCACTCGACGCGCTCGACACGCTGGGCATCGATCCCGCCCGCCGCGCCGAAACGCTGAGCGTGGGTGATTTCGTGGCGATCGCCGGGTTACTATCCAAGAAATAGAACGAAGCCGTTCAATTGGGGCCAAGCCCCCTACCCCTTCTGCTTGCGGAACAGCACCCGGTCTTCCGGGCCAAAGCCGCGGCGCCAGATGACGAAGCCATAGACACCCAGGATACCCGGCACGCCCAGCGCCAGTTCGGCCCATTCGGGCAGGAACCGCGCCAGCAGGCCCACGCCCAGCGCGGGCAGCGCGGCCCAGACCAGCGCCCAGCGCCAGTTGCTGATCTTCTGCTTGAGGATCGAGCCGAGCAGCCGCGACTTGAGCAGGGACGCGAGGCCCAGCGACACGACCAGCGCCAGCGCCGCGCCCATCGCCTCGACCATGCCGCCACCGCCCAGTTCGCGCGCGGCCAGGATGAAGGCCACGGTCAGCCCGGCCTGCAGCGCGATCGTGCCCAGGCTGATCCACCAGTTGCGCAGCCGCGCCACATAGATCAGCGCCGCTTCGCTCACCACCGCAGGCGCGGCCACCACTTCGGCCGCCAGCAACAGCGCCAGGGCGCCGGTGCCCGCCACGAAATTGGGGCCGAACAGGCCCATCACGCCCTTGCCCGGCAGGCCCAGCGCCAAGGCGATGCCGGCCTGCGCGGCGGTGATCCAGAAACCCACCTGGCACACCTGGCGGGCAATCGCGCCGAAATTGTTTTCGCGCAGGTTGCGGGTGATCACCGGGCCCAGGATCGGTTCGAAGCTGGTTTTCAGCTTTTGCGGCAGCGTCGCCACCTGCTGCGCCACGTAATAGATGCCCACTGCCTCGGCCGGGGCGAAAGTGCCCAGGATGAACAGGTCAAGCTTGCGCGTGCCCCATTCCACCGCATCGGCGCCGGCCAGCGGCAAGTTGCGATTGGCCAGGCGCAGCAGGTCGCGCAGGCGCGGCTCCCACTGGCGCGGCAGGCCATAGCTTTTGAGCAGCGGCACGAACGCAGTGACCATCGCGGCCAGCATCGCCAGCGCATAGGCCAGGATCAGCCCGCTATCACGCAGCGGCGCCCACCACATACCCGCGAGCCACAGCCCGCCAGCGCCCAGCGATTGCGTCCACGGTTCCACCACCGCGCGTGCGCGCACCGTGGCACCCACATCAAAGCGATAGGCCAGCGCCGCCAACGCGACATCGCCCAGCGCGCGCGGCAGGATCGCCAGCGGCAGCAGGCGGTCCACGCGCGTATAGTCCCCGCTGGGGAACATCAGCACCGGCACCAGCCACAAGAGCAGCGCGCAAAGCGCCGATACCAGGGCCGACAGCAGCAGGGCATCGGCCACGATGCAGGCGCCGGGCCGGTCTTCCTTGGCCAGTTGCTGCGCCAGCCCGCGCTTCTGCCCCAGGGTGGCCAGCTGCGCGGCCAGTTCCACCACCAGCGTGGCCGAGGCATAGCGCCCCAGCGTGGCCGCGCCGTAAAGCCGGCCCGCGATGAACAGGAACGGCACGCTGGCCGCAAGGCGCAGCACGAAACCGAAAAAGTTGGTGCGCCCGCCCTTGGCCAGCGCGGCAATATCGGCCTGTTCGGCCTGCGCATCCACCCGATCGGCGGGAAGGCCTGCGGAAAGAGTGGGTTCAGCCAAGCGGGCGTTCCGCACGCAAGGGGCGGGCCAGCAGGCTGGCGACAACGTCGCGGGCCGGGGCCTGCCCTTGAACCAGGGTAACGACCGCATCGACCAGCGGCATGGCAATTCCCTTCTGCCGGGCAAGATCGGCTAGCACGGGCGCGGTATACGCCCCTTCGGCCACGCTGCTGCGGCCTGACAACGCCTGAGACGCGGTTTGGCCTTCCCCCAGCGCCTTGCCCAGCGAAAAATTCCGGCTCGACGGCGAAGAGCAGGTCAGCACCAGGTCTCCCAGCCCGGAAAGGCCCGAGAGCGTCTCGCCCTGCGCGCCCATGGCCAGGCCAAAGCGCTGCATTTCGGCAAAGCCGCGGCTGATCAGCGCGGCCCGCGCATTCTGCCCCAGGCCAAGCCCATCGACCACGCCGCAGGCAATCGCCAGCACGTTCTTGACCGCGCCGCCGATCTCCGCCCCGATCACGTCGGCCGAATAATAGGGCCGGAACGTGGGCCGCGCCACGGCCGGGGCAAGGCGCTGCCACTGCGCGTCCCCGCCCGAACAGGCGAGCGTGACTGCCGTGGGCAGGCCGGCCGCAACTTCGTGGGCGAAGGTCGGGCCAGAAAGCACCGCCACGCGCGCACGCGGCGCGGCGTCTTGCGCCACTTGCGCCATCAACCGCCCGGTGCCTGCCTCGATCCCCTTGGCGCACAGCACCAGATCGCCGGCGAAATCGGGCAGACCGGCCATCACGCTGCCCAGGAACTGCGCCGGGGTGACCAGCAGCAGCACGGGCAAGTGGGCCAGCGCGGCGAGGTCGCTGGTGGCGGCGATCTGTGGCGCCAGTGTGGCGCCGGGCAGATAGGTGGGATTGCGGGCCTCGCGGTTGATCGTTTCGGCCAGCGCCGCCTCGCGCGCCCACAGGACCACAGGCCGCCCGTCGCTTGCCACCATCTGCGCCAGCGCGGTGCCCCAGGCGCCCGCGCCGATCACGCCGACCCCCGGCGCCCCCACATCAGCCACGCTCATGCCTTCACTCCCGCACCGCGCACGGGCGCAGCACCATCGTCGAGCGGCCAGCGCGGCCGGGCCGGCAGGTCGAGCGGATCGGCCTGGCCGGTGGCAAAGCGTTCGGCGCCGGCCCAGCCGATCATCGCGGCATTGTCGGTGCACAGCTTTACCGGCGGCGCCACCAGCGGCAGGCCGGCTTCCCCGGCCAGCGTTTCCAGCGCCCCGCGCAGCGCGGCGTTGGCAGCCACGCCCCCGGCCACGACCAGCGCGGTCATGCCTGGCGAACACTGCGCCAGCGCGCCGCGTGTGCGGTCGATCACGCAGTCGATCGCCGCCTGCTGGAACGAGGCGGCCAGGTCTGCCGCGCAATACTGGCCCGAATCGCGCGCGCGCAGCACCGCGCTTTTAAGGCCGGCGAACGAGAAATGCGGCTCTCCACTGCCGACCAGCGGGCGCGGCAGCGGCACGGCGCGCGGGTTGCCCTCGCGCGCCAGGCGCTCCACCGCCGGGCCGCCGGGATAGCCCAGCCCCAGCACTTTGGCGGTCTTGTCGAACGCTTCGCCCAGCGCATCGTCGATCGTGGTGGCCAGGCGGCGATACTGGCCAAGCCCCATGACTTCCAGGATCTGGCAATGGCCGCCCGATACCAGGAGCAGGCAATAGGGATAGGCAAGGCCGGGATCGGCCAGGCGCGGGGAAAGCGCGTGGCCTTCCAGGTGGTTGATCCCGATCAGCGGCTTGCCGCTGGCCATGGCGAGCGCCTTGCCGGTAACCAGGCCGACCATCACCCCGCCGATCAGGCCGGGGCCGGCGGTGGCGGCAATGGCGTCCATGTCATCGAGCGTGAGGCCGGCATCGGCCAGCGTGGCGGCCACCATCGGGGCGATCACATCGGCATGGGCGCGGGCGGCGATTTCGGGTACGACACCGCCATAGGGCCGGTGCGCTTCGTCCTGCGATGCGATACGCTGTGCCACGATACGGGTGGCAAGCGTCGTCGCGCTGCCGTCGATAACGGCAACGGCGGTTTCGTCACACGAGGATTCGATGCCAAGGATCAGGGCCATGCGGAGCTTCCCCTTAGAGATAATCCCGTTTACGGCAAGCCACGCATGAACAACCCGTCGCACAACCCATCGCAGACGCTCGACCGGCCGTTGCGTCTTGGCACCCGCCGCTCCCCCCTGGCCATGGCCCAGGCCGAGGAAACCCGCGCGCGCCTGTGTGCCGCCCACGGCTGGCCGGAAGACGCGGTGGAACTGTGCCCGCAAGTGGCCAGTGGCGATCGCATCCAGGACCGCCCCCTGGCCGAGATCGGCGGCAAGGCGCTGTGGACCAAGGAGCTGGACGCGGCCCTGCTGCATGGCGAGATCGACTTTGCCGTGCATTCGATGAAGGACGTGGAAACCGTCCGTCCCGAGGCGATCATCATTGCCGCCGTGCTGCCGCGCGCCGACGTGCGCGACGTGCTGGTGGGTGCGGCCAGCGTGGCCGCGATCGCGCAAGGCGCGCGAGTGGGCACCAGCGCGCCGCGCCGCGCCGCGCAGATGCTGCACGCGCGGCCCGACGTGGAAATCGTTTCGTTTCGCGGCAACGTGGCCACGCGCCTGGCCAAGTTGCAGGCGGGCGAGGCCGATGTCACGCTGCTCGCCGCCGCCGGGCTGCAACGCCTGGGCGAAACCGGGGTGGGCCATGTCCTGCCGGCAGAGGAATGGCTGCCGGCCCCGGCGCAAGGGGCGATCGGTATCGAATGCCTGGCCGCGCGCCAGGATGTGCGCGCGCTGCTTGGCGCCATCGACCACGCCCCCACCCACGCCGCAATCCGTGCCGAGCGCGCCTTGCTGGCGGGCCTGGGCGGCACGTGCCACAGCCCGATTGCCGTGCTGACCACCTCGGCGGGCGATGATCTGGTGCTGCGCGCCGCGCTGTTCAGCCCCGACGGCGCCCTGCGTGTGGAAGACACCGCGCGCTTTGCCGCCGATGATGCCCAGGCGCCGCTCGTCCTGGCGCAGCGCCTGCTGGCCCAGGCACCCGAAGGCATTGCCGCGTTTTTCCACGGTGATGATTCCCCGGCACATTGATGCGCCCGCTGCTGGTCTTGCGGCCCGAGCCGGGCAACGCGGCAAGCGTTGCCGCCGCGCGTGCCATGGGACTGACCGTGCTGGGCACCCCGCTGTTTGCGATAGACGCGGTGCCGTGGACAGTGCCCGATCCCGCCGCCTTTGCCGGCATTCTGGCGGGCAGCGCCAACCTGTTCCGCCTGGCCGGGCCGGGCTTGGCGCGGCTTGCCCGGCTGCCCGTTCTGGCGGTGGGCGCAGAAACGGCACAGGCAGCGCAAGATGCCGGCTTTGCCGTGGCGCAAGTGGGCGAAGGGGGCCTGGCCGAAGTGGCGCGAAACCTGGCGCCGGGGCGCTATCTGCGCCTGTCGGGCGCCGATCCCGCGCCGCTGGCGCCCCCGCCGGGCGTGGCGGTGGAAACGATCACGGTCTATGCCGCGCGGCCCCTGCCGCTCGATCCGGCGGCGCAAGCGCTGCTGCAGGGGCCCTGCGTGGTGGCGCTGCATTCGGGCGAAGCGGCGCGCCATTTTGCCGCAGAATGCGCACGCTTGGGCCTCGCACGTGGCAACGTGGCGCTGGCGTGCCTGGCGCCACGAATCGGGCCCATGGCTGGCCCTGGATGGCAAGCGGTTGAAATATCTGCCAAGCGCCGCGATCAACCATTGCTGGCGCTGGCCCGGCAAATGTGCCAGAACCTGTGACTTCGGGGCCACGAACAAGCGAAAAAGATTGATGCAGGACACGCCATACGGACAAGCAATTCCGCCCGGTAACCGAAGCGGTGGCCGCCGTGGTGGTGGCCGGCTTGCGGTGGGGCTGGCCCTGATCGTCATTCTGGCGCTGGCTGGCGGCGGGGCCTGGCTGGCCGCGCGCCAAGGCTGGCTGCGGCTTGACCTGGGCCCGATGGCCAGCGCGAGCGGCGACGTGCCTGCCGCCGTGGCCTCTGAAGCGGTGGTGGCCGCCGCCAGCAGCGCGGCCAGCGATGCCGTCCTGGCCAGCACATCGGCCAAGGTTTCCGCGCTGGAGCAGCGCCTGGCCGAATTGAACCAGCAAGCCAGCGCCGCCGCAGGCCAGGCCACGCGGGCCGAAGCGCTGCTGGTGGCCTTTGCCACCCGCCGCGCGATCGAGCGCGGGCAGCCGCTGGGCATTCTGGAAAACCAGCTGCGCGTGCGCTTTGGCGACAGCCAGCCCGGCGCGGTGGACCGGGTGATTGCCGCTTCTGCCCATCCGATCACGCTGGGCAGCCTGTCGGAAGAACTCGCCGCGATCGAGCCGCAATTGATGGGCAAGGCGCCGCAGGGCAACACCTGGGACTGGCTTTCGGGCCAGATCGCCGGCTTGTTCGTGATCCGCCACGACGAAGGCCCCAACGCCACCCCCGAAGCACGCGCCGATCATGCCCGCCTGGCGCTGGCCGGTGGCCGGGTGGATGCCGCGATCAGCGACGTGGAACGCATGCCGGGCAAGGATGCCGCCACCGAATGGCTGGCCCACGCCCGCGACTGGGTGGCCGCGCAGCACGCCCTGGACCAGTTGGAAACCGCCGCGATGGTGCTGCCCGCGCCGCAGCCGCTGTCACCCCAACCTGCGCCCCAGTCTGCACCGCAGCCGCAGGCATCGCCAACACCGCAGACCGATACGGCGGCCGCGCCCGGCCCGGTTGCCGCGCTGGCCCCGCCCGCCGTGCGGTGATCGCTTCCCCCAGAGGGGGAAGGATCAGATATCGAGTGCCGCCGTCAGATCGCCCGGCGGGGGGCCGCCAGCGGCCAGCATCGCCTTGTCGCGTTCCACCAGGCCGGGCAGCGTCTTGAGGCCAAAGCGGCGGACCAGAGGGGGGGGGGGGGCGCGGGGGGGGGCCGGCGAGGGGAGGTGAAGGTTACGGTGTAAGGCGGGGGAGGAGGGTAAGGGAAGGAGGGGGAGGTGGGGATTAGGTGGTAGGTGAAAGGGGGATGGTGTGGGAGAGGGGAAGGCAGAAGAGGGTGAGGTGAGGGAAAGGGAGGGAGTATGGGGGAAAAATGAAGAAGGGGGATGAGGGGTTGTGTATATAGTTAGGGAAAAAATTGAAGTAAATTTGGTAGATTGTTAAGGGGGGAAGGGGGGATGGTTGGGGGTAGGAGGGGAGGGAGGAGGAGGTGTAGGTTTGAGGGGTGTGGTGTAGGAGATGTGGAGTGGGTGGTTATTTGGGTTTTGTTTTGGGGTTGAGGGTTTTTTTGGTTTTTTTTTGGGGGGTTGGTGGATTTTTGTTGTTATGAGAAATTGGAGAAAAAGGAGAGTTGAGTTTGGTAAGTGAAGTTTGTGGAAGATTTAAAATAAGTGTGAAAAAAATGAAAGAGAAATAAAAATGAACTAATGAAAAGAAAAGATGAGAGAACGGGAGAAGTGATGGAATTTAGAATGACGGCGCCGAACAGCGCCATGCCCGGCTTTTCGGGATCGGCCTGGTACGTGGGCAGATAGGGCGGCAGCATGGTGTTGACCGCGCGATGATCGGGCGTGATCGAATCCGCCACGAAGCGCACCGGCCCGTCCATCGCGCTGGCCGGGGTGCCGGCCTTGAGCAGCGGGCGCGGCGGATCGCGATAGGCCGGGTCCAGCTTGACCACCCGGTCTTTCGCGGGGCTCTTGTCCGCATCGGGATAGAACGGCGGCGTTGCGGCCACCAGATATTGGTGGTTGAGGAACGAGCCGCCGAACGCGCCCATGAAGAAATTGTCGCACAGCGTGAACTCGCGCGCCACCTGCCACAGCCGCAGATTGGCGCGCACATCGCCATAGTGGCCCATGACCAGCGCGCCGCTATCGCCCCAGGCGACAAAGCCATCGTTGCGCCCGCCGTTGATCTGCCACTGGTTGTTGTAGAAGCTGTGGATCAGGTCACGCGTCACCACGCCGTGGGGCAGCGGATCGCCTTCGGGCGTCTTGAGCGCAAAGGGCGCGTTGGGCAGGCCGGTGATGGCATCCTCGCCGATCTGGAATTCGGCGTGCTCGACCACCTGCTTGTCGGGCACCATGCCTTCCCAGATCTTGGGCAGGGTTTCCAGCATGCGGCCATCGCGGTCCTTTTGCCGGGCACGCTCTGGCGGCACGGCGGAAAGCGGCTGCGCCAGGCCCGGAAAATCGGGGAAGAGATTGTTGAAGCTGCGGTTTTCCGCATAGATCACCACGACCGTGTCGATCTTGGCACGCAAGGCCGCATCCACCTTGGCCCGGCTGCGCGGCGCGGCGGCCTGCGCCTCTACCCCGGCAGCAGCGCCGGTGATGGCAAGTCCGGCCAGCAGGCTGCGGCGGTCTAGGGCGGGGCCATTGGGCTTGTCGGTCATGTTGGGCGCGCTTTTTCCGTGGGGGGAGGAATCGGGCGTTGGAATAGGGACTTACGCGGTGTCTGTCCAAGGCTCTGTTGCAGAGGCTCAACCCCTCACTTCACCACGTCGCCGCCCTTGATCACGTGGTCGACATGCTCGAGCACGGTGATATCGGCCAGGGGATCGCCGCTCACCGCGATCATGTCGGCATAGTGGCCGGGTGAAAGCGCGCCGACGTCCTTGCTCCAGCCCAGGAGCTCTGCCGAAACGGTGGTGGCGGCCTGGATCGCCTGCATCGGCGTCATGCCATAGCGCACCATGTACTTGAACTGCCGGGCGTTGAGGCCGTGGGGGTAAACCCCCGCATCCGTGCCGAACGAGAGTTTCACGCCGGCTTTCACCGCCTTGGCAAAGCCGTCACGCTGGGCCTGCGTGGTATCGTCATTCTTGCGCAGCATGTCGGCCGGCCAGTGGTGGGCGCGGCCATAGTCGGCGATATAGTCGCCGTCGTAGATATCCATGTCGAGCCACACGCCCTTGGCCTTGGCCATGGCAATGCCTTCATCGTCGATCAGGCTGGCATGCTCGATCGCCTTGACCCCGGCGCGCATGGCTGACTTGATGCCTTCCGCGCCATGGGCATGGGCCGTCACCCACGATCCGCGCGCCTTGGCCACGGTGACGGCGGCGCGCATTTCGTCCTCGCTCAATTCCTGCTGGCCGGGCTCCGTCCCCTGCGCCAGCACCGCGCCGGTGGCGATCAGCTTGATCGAATCCGCGCCGTGCTGGAACAGCGCGTTGACCTTGCGCGTGGTGTCGGCCGCGTCGTTGACGACGCCCGCGCGCATGTCGGCCGGCACGTCCACATCAGGGGCAAAGCCGGTCACTTCACCGCCGCCGCCGGGAATCGTCACATAGGCACCCACCGCGCTGATGCGCGGGCCGATCACGTCACCCCGGAGAATCGCGTTGCGCAGTTCGACATCGGCATAGGCGCGGAAATTGCCGCAGTTGTGCACACTGGTGAACCCGGCCATTAGCGTGGTGCGGGCGTTGCGCGCGCCGACATAGGCGATTTCCATGGCCGAATGGAGCAGCGGCTCGGCCACGTTTTCCGATTGGTCCATGTCGGCCAGGTGCACATGCATGTCGATCAGGCCGGGCAGGACGGTATAGCCGCTCCAGTCGATCACCCTCGCGCCGGCCGGAGCCGGCCCATCGGCCGTGATCGCCACGACACGGCCATCGTCCACGCGGATCAGGCGGCCGGTCAGAACCTTGCCCGCTTCGGGATCGACCAGCCGCCCGGCGCGGACATAGACCGTCTCGGCCAGGGCGGGAGAGGCAGTGGCGCAAAGCGCGGCGAGCAGGACGGTGGAGCGCAACATCGCCTGCCACCCTATCGCCTGCATCGCCGCTGTGGGAGGGGTTTTCGCGTCAGGTCAGGCGGAAAACCTGGATCAGGCGCCCATTGGCCTTGGGGCCGAAATCGGGCGTCTTGATCGAGGGCGGCACGGGGAACGTCAGCGTGGCGACGAACACGGATTCGCGCAGCCAGGCATACTTGGCGCCGGGCACTTCGAACGTGGGCAACAGGCGATACTTTTCCTCGGTATAGCCCAGGCCCTTGTTGTGGATGATGATCTGCTGGTTGTCGTCGGTCTTGAGGCGATAGAGCGCATCGACCACGACTACGCCATCGGGGCGGATCACCGGGAAATCGCCGCCACCGGGAATGACCGTGCCCTTGATCCCGCGGCCATAGAACACCCCGCCGATCACCGGCCAGACATCGTTGCGATAGCCGTCAGACGCCACCTGGTCCTGCGCGCTGCCCATGTATTCCGGCTCGGAACAGAACGGCACGATGTTCATCACCCATTCCAGGCCAACCTTGTCGAACACCTCTGGCGCGCCGCCGGGCGGCAGCGGCGGGGCCGAGGGTTCGTGGATGGCAGCGCCGGTGGGCATCGGCGGCGGCGCGGGCGGCACGACCGGGGCGGCCAGCGCGCGGGTGGCAGCGGCCGCCAGCGGCAGGCCAACGCCAATCGCGCCAAGGGCATTGCGACGTGAGACGGTCATCACTTCTCTCCTTGCGGCTGGGGCAAGCCCAGCGTGATCGCATTGCCCGCCAGCGGATCGGCGCGGCAGGGCTGATGCAGCACGGTGCCACAGGCCGGCGCGCTGGCGGGAATGGCCCCCACCACCGCGCTGGCCGGCGCCTGGCCCAGCATCAGGCGCGAAGGGTGCGCGGCATCGTGCAGCACGGTCAGCCGCGTGGGCACCGATTGCGGGGCAAACAGGTTGCCGCCGAACTGGCTGGGCGTGTCGATCCACAGGCGGATGCGCGAACCCGTGCGGAAGACATGGGCAAACTTCTGGATCTCGATCCGCGCCAGCGCCGGCTCGCCCGGCACCATGGCGGCCATGCTGTCGGGCCGGTCCAGCGGCCAGGGCCGCAGCGGCGTGGACCTGGCCGGATCCTGCGCGCGATCCGACAGGCGCAGCCAGCCACGCTGGACATAGACTTCCTGCCCATCGGGGCGCACTTCGGTCAGCGTCACCTGCACATCGGCATCGGCGCCGCTGGCCGCCATCCACAAGTCTGCCGCGCCAGAGCCATAGCCGATGAAATCCTCGGCCAAGGCCGGCGTGGTATAGGCCAGCGTGGCCTTTTCCCAACCGGGCTTGAGCGCTTCCCAGCTGTCGCGCGTGAATTCGTGCTGCACGGCCGGGCCGCGCAGGGGATAGTCGTAATCGTCCTGCCCCGTGCCGGCGGGCGCATCGGGCACCAGCTTGCCCCCGGCATCGAGCGCGAAGGCGCGCGGGGTGACCTGCAGCGGAAAAACATCGCTCTTGAGCGTCACGCCCGGCGTGAGGTTTTCGAAAATGCCCTGCGCCGGCCCGGCGAGCGTGGCTTCGGTCCAAACCTGGACATGCGGCGTGGCTTCGAAACCATTGACCCGGCCTTTCACGAAGCGATCGAAGAAGGCGATCAACTGCCGGCGAAAGCGGGTGGAGACATAGACATCGTGCGCGCCATTGGTTTGCAGGAACCACAGCCGCGCGGGATCGAGCGTTTCCTGGTAATAGCCTTCGCGGGCGATCACCGCTTCGTCCTGGAACGCTTCCATCGAGAACACCGGCACCTGGATCTGGTGCGTGCGCGCCGCCATGTTGCGAATCTCGATATAATCGTCGCGCACCGGGTGGCGGATGAGGATCGAGGGCACGCGGTTCTTTTCGGCGGTCTGCAGGTTCTGGGCGATCTGCGCCAGGCACCGCTGGTCGCCTTCGGCTTGCGCGCTGTGCCGTGCGGCATCCCAGCGCGAATGGAGATAGCCCCACCAGCCATCGACGAAACCGGGCGCGGGAATGCCGCCGATGAACCAGCTGTCGAGCCGCGCATCGCCCAGCACCATGCCCGGCGCGATGGCCTTCAAATGCGGCGGCTGCTCGGCCGCCGTGGCAATCTGCGACATGCCCGCCCACGACCAGTTGGCCATGCCCACCGCGCCGTTGGCCCAGGGCTGGATGGCAATCCATTCGATCGCGTCGCGCCCATCCTGGCCATAGCGCATCGAGAGGAATTCGAACTGCCCTTCCGAGCAGGCCGTGCCGCGGGCGCTCACGCCGACCACGGCATAACCGGCCTGGACCAGCGCGCGATCGAGATTGACCGACATCGCCGTGTTGTCGTCCATATAGGCCGCGCCGCCGATCGAGCCGGGATCGTAGCCGCTGTAGTTGACGATCACCGGGAACGGCCCCTTGCCCTTGGGCAACAGGGCGGAAAAGCGCAATTGCGTGCCATCGCGCGCGGGCAGGTAGCCGGTGATGCGGCGGGCAAAGAACGGCGCCTGGTGCTTGACCGGCGGGGCCAGTTCATCGGGCGCGGTGCCGGTGCCGACCGGCACTTGCGCCTGGGCCAGGGCCAGGCCCGGCGCGGCCAGGGCAAGCATGGCACAGGCGGCAAAAGCAGCGCCGGCCAGGCGCCGGGCAAACGGGGATTTCATGGCAACCTCGTGTTCGCGGTGGGGAAGCGCGCGGTGCAATGCGCTGCGATCTCAGCCACGGAATGGAATGTGCCATAGCAATCTGTCAACATGCGGCCCCCTGGCAAAACCACCCGATTTCTACGAATTTTTCTTTTTAATCAGCGACATGCCAGCAACCACAAGCCGCTGGTGCATTTTGTGCACGATGGGTGGCGAACACACACCTTCCATTTGGGAGTTGCATGCCGATTTGGTGGGCTGTGCTTGTGCCGCGGGGCCTCCCACGCAGATCGGCGCGGACGGGTGTTTCGCTGTTGCGACACATGGCCGAAACGGCGCGATGGACCGGCGCTGTGCCCCCTCGCACCGGCGCCATGGTAGACTTATATCCAACTGGCATAGAGACGTCCAAGCGGCTAGCGTAGCTCTCAAGCATCACGCCGGTCGCAACCGCCGCGACAATTATCGAGAGGGTTCCGCACATGGCCGAAGCCATCTATCCCGTTCCCGCCGACTGGGCCCAGACCGCCCTGATCGACGAGGCGCGCTATCTGGAAATGCACCGTCGGTCGGTGGAAGAACCCGATGCCTTCTGGGCGCAGGAAGCGCAGCGGATCGAGTGGATCAAGCCCTTCACCAAAGTGAAGAACACCAGCTTCCACGAGGAAGACTTCGGCATCCGCTGGTTCGAGGATGGCACGCTCAACCTTTCGGCCAATTGCCTCGATCGGCACCTGGCCACGCGTGGCGACGACGTGGCCATCCTGTGGGAGCCCGACAGCCCCGAGGACGCATCGCGCGCGATCACCTATCGCGAACTGCATGGCGATGTCTGCCGCCTGGCCAACCTGCTGAAAGCGCGCGGCGTGCAGCGCGGCGACCGGGTGACGATCTACCTGCCGATGGTGCCCGAAGCGGCCGTGGCCATGCTGGCCTGCGCGCGCATCGGCGCGATCCATTCGATCGTCTTTGCCGGGTTCTCTCCCGATGCCCTGGCCGGGCGAATCGAGGATTGCGACAGCCGCGTGGTCTTGACCGCCGACGAAGGCCTGCGCGGCGGCAAGCGCGTGCCGCTGAAGAAGAACGTGGACGAGGCGCTGACGCATTGCCCGGCGGTGGATACCGTGGTGGTGCTGGCGCGCACCGGCGCCGAAGTGCCGATGCAGGAAGGGCGCGATCTGCCCTGGGCTGCCAGCGTGGCAGAGCAGAGCGCGGATTGCCCGCCTGAGGAAATGAACGCGGAAGATCCGCTGTTCATCCTCTACACCTCCGGCTCCACCGGCAAGCCCAAGGGCGTGCTGCACACCACCGGCGGCTATGCCGTGTGGGCATCGATGACGCACCAATACGTGTTCGATTACCGGCCCGGCCAGATCTATTGGTGCGCGGCCGATATCGGCTGGGTCACCGGGCATTCCTATGTCGTCTATGGCCCGCTGGCCAATGGCGCCACCACGGTGATGTTCGAAGGCGTGCCCAACTTCCCCGATCCCAGCCGCTTCTGGCAGGTGGTGGACAAGTTCGGCGTGGAAATCTTTTATGGCGCCCCCACCGCGCTGCGCGCCTTGATGCGCGAGGGCGATGACTGGGTGCACAAGACTAGCCGCCAATCCTTGCGCCTGCTGGGCAGCGTGGGCGAGCCGATCAATCCCGAAGCCTGGGAATGGTATCACAAGGTGGTGGGCGAAGGCCGCTGCCCGATCGTGGACACCTGGTGGCAGACCGAAACCGGCGGCGCGATGATCACCCCCCTGCCCGGCGCCACCGCATTGAAGCCCGGTTCGGCGAGCAAGCCGATGTTCGGGGTGAAGCCCGCGCTGCTGGATAACGACGGCCAGGTGCTGGAAGGGGCAACCGATGGCTGCCTGGTGATCGGTGATAGCTGGCCGGGGCAGATGCGCACTGTCTGGGGCGATCACGAGCGCTTTTTCCAGACCTATTTCACCACGTTCAAGGGCTGGTACTTCACCGGGGATGGCTGCCGCCGCGATGAGGATGGCTATTACTGGATTACCGGCCGCATCGACGACGTGATCAACGTGTCGGGCCACCGCATGGGCACGGCCGAAATCGAAAGCGCGCTGGTGGCCCATGCCAAGGTGGCCGAAGCCGCCGTGGTGGGCATGCCCCACGCGATCAAGGGCCAGGGCATCTATGCCTATGTCACCTGCAACGCCGAAGTGGAGCCGGACGAGGCGCTGCGCCGCGAGCTGGTGGCCTGGGTGCGCCACGAGATCGGCCCGATCGCCACGCCCGACGTGATCCAGTTCGCGCCAGGCCTGCCCAAGACCCGTTCGGGCAAGATCATGCGCCGCATCCTGCGCAAGATCGCCGAGAATGACCTGGGCTCGCTGGGCGACACTTCGACCCTCGCGGATCCTTCGGTGGTGGACAATCTGATCGCCAATCGTCCGGTGCTGGCCACGGCCTGAACCGGGCGCTTTACGCCTGATGACGGGGCGGGCCTGCGGGTCCGCCCCTGTCGTTTGCACAGGGCCGCAAGCGCGGCGCCGACATCACGAGTCGTGTGACCGGCACAACGCGTCGCGGGCGCCGTGGCACCTGCGGTAAAGCGATGGATTTTGGGAGAAATCCGCCGATTTGGCGGCATGACAGGTTCGCCCGGCGCAGGGATTTTTTACGGCGTCCTCTCCCACCGCCGCGCCGGGCTTATCCTGTCTTATGCACTCTCATCATAGCGGCTCAAGCACGACGTGCCAGCCCAAAAGTGCATACCTATTCTTTGACAAGATCTGATGCAGTCCTGCAACACTCATGCCCGGTTCATCGCCTGTCCGCATGGCGAATTGCGGCAGATCATTGCCGGTAGCGGCGGCCACTTGCCGGTCAACGGCAGCTTAATGCCGCAATGCGCATTGGCGCGATGCGCGTTTCTGCGCAGGCCAGCGTCCATCCAGGCTTGGCCGGGCGCGGTGCACAGTGCCTGTCATGCATCGCTCCCCGTCCCTTGCGCGGCCCCCGTGCCGCCGGCGTTTTCGGCCCATGGCGCCATGGACCGCGTGCCTGGCATCGTGCCTGATGGCGGCCGCCCCGCAGCCCGTGCTGGCCGCTGACGAGCCACCGCCACGGCTGATCGGCCTGGGCGCAAGCTATGTGGCCGATGCCCTGGACGTGGCCGATGGCGGGCTGGCCCGGGGCGGCGGCGTGGCGGGGCGGGCCGATGCTTGGGTGGATGTGAACGGCGCAGCATTGGGCGCTTCGCGGCTGACGGCCCATGTCGATTTCATCGCGGTGCACGGGCCGATCTTTTCCGATCGCTGGGTGGGCGATTCGCAAGGCATCAGCAGCGTCCAGGCGCCCACCCGCCAGCACCTTTACGAAGCATGGGTGCGTTGGCAGGTGAGCGACAACGCTGCGCCACTGGCGATCGCGACCAAGGCCGGCCTGATCGACGTGAACACCGAATTCGACGTGCAGAGCGTGGCGGCGCTGTTCGTGCACGCCAGCCATGGCATCGGGCCGGAACTGGCGCAAAGCGGCCCCAACGGACCCGGCATCTTTCCCATGGCGGCCAGTGGCGCGATGATCACGGCCAGCACGGCGGGCAAGGTCACGCTGCGGATGGGCGCGTTCGATGGCCAGGCCGGCAGCATGGCCAACGACCGCCTGCCCGCCTTTCGCCTGCCCGGCACCACCGGCGCGCTGCTCATCGGCGAAGTGGAAGTGCCGCTGGGCGAAGGCGAAGTGCAGATGGGCCTGTGGCGCTATACCCGCCCTTCCGCGCGCGTGGACGACGAGGCGGCGCGCGCGGCATCGCAGGGCGGCTATGTGCTGGTAGAAGGACCGCTGGCGCCGCATTGGCACGGCTGGGTGCGATTTGGCCTGGCCGATGCGCGCACCAACCCGATCAGCGCCTATCTGGGCACCGGCCTGGTGCGCGAGGCAGGCCCCTGGCAACTGGGCGTGGCGATGGCCCATGCCCGCCTGGGCGCCCGCGCGCGCGCCACCATGCTGGCCGATCGCCAGGCACGAACCCATGAAACATCGATGGAGTTGACGGCGGCGCGGCCCGTCATGCCATGGCTGACGCTGCAACCTGAAATGCAATACGTGATCCATCCCGGCTGGGACCCCGATGTGCAATCCGCGCTGGTCTGGGGCCTGCGCATCAAGCTGGCCTGGTCGCGCTAGAAACGCCGCGATAGAGCACTGGAACGTTTCCGATCCTTTCGTGTAGGAAGCCCGAGACGGACGGGCAAAGGATCGCAAGCGGATGACCCTGATCACGCGGCGCGGCGCGCTGGGCGGCATGGCCGCCACGCTGGCGCTGCCCCAGGCCGCTTTGGCCGCGCGCGACAGCCTGCGCGCATCCACGCGCGCCGACAATTTGCGCGTATCCACGCGCACCGACAATTTGCGCGTATCCACGCGCGGGGGCGTGGTGCGCGGGCACCTGGCCGATAGCGTGCGCGTGTTCACCGGCATTCCCTATGGCACGGCGGCGCGCTTTGCCCCGCCCCGCCCTGCGCGGCCATGGACCGGGGAATGGGACGCCACGCGCCCGGCCCGCGCCGCGCCGCAGCCGCCCGGCATGGACCCCTTGCCCGCGATCCAGGCCGAAGACTGCCTGCAGCTCAACATCTGGGCGCCCGCCGCGCCGGGCCGTTATCCGGTCATGGTCTTCGTCCACGGCGGCAGCAACGAAACCGGGTGGAGCGGGTGGGAGGTAATCGCGGGTAACCGCTTTGCCGCCCATGGCGTGATCTGCGTGACGCTGAACTATCGCCTGGGGGCGCTGGGCTTTGTCGAACTGGGCCATGTGCTGGGCCGCGCCTATGCCGGCAGCGGCAACAACGGCTTGCGCGATCTGGTGCTGGGGCTGCGCTGGGTGAAGGACAATATCGCCGCGTTCGGGGGCAATCCCCGCGCGGTGACGCTGGCGGGCGAATCCTCGGGCGCGCGCAATGTCTGCGCGCTGCTGGGCCTGCCGGCGGCCGACGGGCTCTATGCCCGCGCGATGGTGTTCAGCGGGGGTGCGCAGACCGTGCACACCCCGGCCGAAGCCGCCGCCTTTGCCAATGGCGTGGTGGCACGGCTGGGCGGGGCAGACCGCTTGCTGGTGGCGCCCTTCCCCGCGTTGATCGAAGCGCAAGTGGCCGCGCGGCGCGGCTGGCCGCGCAACCTGCCGTTCCGCCCCACGGTGGATGGCGCTTTCCTGCCGCAGGTGCCGCTGGCGCGCGTGCTGGCCGGGCAAGCCCCGCGCGTGCCGCTGCTGGCCGGATCGAATGCCAACGAAAGCCGCCTGTTCCTGAGCGAAGCGCAAGCCGGCCGGCCGCTATGGTCGCAAAGCGTGTCGAACGAGACGATGGCGCGCATGGCCGCGCTCAACCGCGCCTATGCCCGCGCCTTTCCCGAATTCACCGATGCGCAGCGCCATTGGCGCCTGCTGACGGCCGAGGAATACGGCATCCCCACGCTGCGCCTGGCCGAGGCGCAGGCGGCGCGTGGCGCGCCGGTGTGGCGCTATCGCCTGGCCTGGCCCGCGCCGGGCGGGCCCTACAAGGGGCATAGCCCCCATGTGCTGGACCTGCCGCTGACGTTCGACCACGTGACGCTGCCATCCATGGCGCAGATGTTCGGCCTTTCTGGAGCAGACCAGCCGATTGCCACGGCCTGGCACGAGGCCATCCTCGCCTTCGTCCGGGGCGGCGCGCCGGCTTCGCCCGGCATGCCGGCCTGGCCGCGCTTCGACAGCGCCACCCGCGCGACCATGGTGTTCGACCGGGTCAGCGTGGTCGAGAACGATCCCGACGGCGCCGAGCGCCTGCTGTGGCTGCAGACGCCCGGCGAGCCGGTCAGCGCGGCAGGGCGGCGCTGAACCCGCCGATGCCGGCAATCGCCAGCACGGCGCGACCGGGCAGCGCCGGCTCGGCAAACGTGAGGCGCAAGTAGCGCGCCTGGACCGGAGCGGCAAAGCCGATGCGCTGGGTGGCAAGGGCATAGGCGATGTTGGAAAACTCACCCTCGCCCTGGTCCTGCCAGCTTTGCCCGTCGGCGCTGGTTGCCACGCGATAGCCGCGCGGCGGCGTGGCATCGGCCGCCAGATGGCGCGGCGGGGTGAGGCTGAACCCGCCCAGCGTGACCGCCCGGCCCAGATCGAGCGTCAGCGTGGCAGGATGGCCCGGCGTTGGCACGCCCTGCGTCCACAGCGTGGCGACATCGCCATCAAGCAGCGCCTCGGCACCCGGCGCGCTGGCATCGACCACGCGCCAGCCCAGGGTGCTCAGCACATCGCTGGCACGCGGGACAGGCGCTGCCACCGGGACCGGCGCCACGCTGTGGAACAGCGCGAATTCGCGGATCGCCGGGCAGGCCGGCGCATCGAGGATCACCAGCCGCACCCGGCGCGGCGCGATCGGCGCGGGCAGGCGCACCACGCGCTGCGCGCCGATGCAGTCCTTTTCGGCCAGGCGCTGCCACTGCCCCGCCACTTCGGCCTCGATGGCAAAGCGCGTGACGCGCACGCCGAGCGGCAGGTATTCGGCCAGGCGGACCAGATCGAACCGCGTTCCCGGCGCCAGATCGAGCGTGAGCGTGGGGGTGTGCACGCCATCGGGCGTGGACCAATAGGTTTCGCTGCGGCCATCGAGCACGGCGGCGGGGGCAAAGCGGCCCCCACGCACCGCGCTGGCATGGGCAACCGCGCCCTTGGCCAGATCGCGCGCCAAGGTGGCGCGCATGGCATCGCCGAACGATTGCAGCACCGCAACGTCGTGATCGGCCAGGCGCCCGCGCTGATCGGGCGGCAGGTTGAGATTGAGATTGGTGCCGCGCCCGACGGATTCATCGTAGAGCCGCACCAGCCGCTCCGGGCTTTTCACCTTGGTGTCTTCGTCGGGGTGATAGAACCAGCCGGGCCGGATCGACACGTCGGTTTCGGCCGGCCACCAGATTTCCCCGCCGCGCAACCCGGCATTGCCCACGTCCTGCTCATAAGGCTTGTTCGGCATCGTCGGCCAGCAGGGATCGCCGGCCACGCCATCCTCGTTGCCCACCCAGCGGATATCGGCGCCCAGCGGATCGAACGTGCAGGCATCGGGCTGCATCTGGTGGACCAGCGCGATGATCGAGGGCCAATTGTAATAGCGCGGGGCATCGATGTGCCGGGTTTCGCGCGCACCGCCGTAATAGCCATCACCGCCATTGGCGCCATCGAACCACACTTCGAACAGCGGGCCATAGCGGGTGCACAGCTCGGTCAATTGCGCGCGATAGTATTCGACATAGGCCGGGCGGCCATATTCGGCATGGTTGCGGTCCCACGGCGACAGGTAGAGGCCATAGGACAGACCGTGGCGGCGGCAGGCCTCGCCCATTTCGGCCACGATATCGCCCTTGCCGCCCTTGTAGGGGCTGTTGCGGATCGAATGCTCGGTCAACTGCGTCTGCCACAGGCAGAACCCGTCGTGGTGCTTGGCGGTGAGGATCACCCCGGTCATGCCGGCAGACTTGGCCGCCAGCACGATCTGGTCCGCGCTGAAATCGGTGGGGTTGAACCATTCGGGCTTTTCATCGCCATAACCCCATTCCTTGCCGGTGAAGGTGTTCATGGAGAAATGGACGAAGGCATACATGCCGCGCTGATGCCATTTCCACTGGCGCGGCGAAGGCGTGGCCCCCCACGGCGCGGGCGCGGCGGCAGCCGGGCCGGCAGCGAGCGCGGGAGCGGTGGCAAGCGTTGGGGCAACCGCGCCGGCGGCAGCCGAGCGCGACAGGAAGCGACGGCGGGAGAAGTCCATGGGGATTCCTTGGGAAAAGCGCGAAAGACTTACAGGGGATTGGCGAGAACGGCGGGCAGGCGATCGGCCAGGCCCACGATCATTTCGCCAAACAGGCCATTGGCCCAGGCAAACCAGCTGCGGGTGAACTGCGCGGGATTGTTGCTGTCCACCGCCTCGTGCATGAAGCCGGTGCCTGCGTCGCTATCGCGCAACTGGCGCAGCAGTGGCGCGATGACCGCCGGATCGCTGGACGAAAGCGCGCGCACGATCAGGCTCATCGGCCAGACCTGGCCCAGCCCCACGTGCGGCCCGCCGATCCCCTCGATCGCCGAACCCTTGAAGAAATAGGGATTGGCATCCGACCAGCAGGCCGCTGCGGTGGCCTGCCACAGCGGATCGTTGGCGGCCACGCAGCCGGTATAGGCCAGGCCCAGCAGCGAGGGCACGTTGGCATCATCCATGAACACGGCGTTGCCATAGCCATCGACTTCATAGGCCCAGACCTGCCGCCCATCGGGCAGCCGCATGGTGCCCCATTGCGCCAGGGCGGCAGCCACTTCAGCGGCCAGGGCGCGGGCATCGGCGGCCAGCTCTGCCGCGCCATCGACACCCTGGGCCGCGCCTTCGGCGACGAGCGCCATTTCGCGCAGCGTGGTCACGGCAAAGTGATTGGAGGGGATAAGGAACGGATAGATGCAGGCATCGTCCGACGGGCGAAACCCGCTGTGGATCAGCCCCACGGGCCGCGTGGGCGCGCCATAGCCATCGAGGCCCAGCGTTTCGGTGGGGCGGTCGCTGCTGCGGCGAAAGCTGTAGGGGCCGCGCCCGTCCTTGCGCTGCTGTTCGCGAAACGTGCGCACGATCGCGGCTTGGGCGGAAACCCAGATGCTGTCGAACGGGCTGGTATCGCCGCTGGCCTGCCAATAGCGAAAGGCCAGTCGCATGGTCCAGCACAGCGAGTCCACCTCCCACTTGCGCTCGGCGACGCCGGGCTTCATCTGCGTCTGGTCGTTCAGGGCCCAGGGCAGATTGGTCTTGGCCGTGGCATCGCGCATGAACGCGTTGGCATAGGGATCGAGCAGGATCGAGCGCGCCTGCCGCGCGATGGCGCCGCGAAACAGCGTGGCAAGGTGCGCATCCTTGCGCACCAGGTGGACATAAGGCAGCAATTGCGCGCTGCTGTCGCGCAGCCACATGCAGGGGATATCGCCGGTGATGACGAAGGCATCGACGCGGCCATCGACCAGACCCAGTTCCACCGTGGTATCAAGCGTGTTGGGATAGCAGGCGGCAAACATCGCACGCAGCTTGGGATCGGCGATCATCGCGGAAACGCGGGCGATCTCCGCCTCCACCGCCGGGCTGGCAAAGCGGCGTTGCAACTTGGGCGGGCGGGCCGCAGGGCCCGGGGCCGGGTTTGCCGGCGCCTGCGCCGCCGGGGTGGGCGGAGCGGCCACGGGCGGAATGGCCTGGGCCGCCACGGCCGCGCGCGCCGGTTCGCCCGCGACCAGGCCAGCCGTGGCTAGCGCCGCTGCACCCTTGACCAGCGAGCGCCGATCGAGCGCTGCGGGGGTGAGAGGGGCTTTGGTCACGTCTTGGCTCACCTTGGCCGTCACTTGGGCATCTCCTGCGCTTGGCCGGACAGGGTAAAGCTCACCCAGGTGCCCGGCCCGTCTTCGGGCTGGCCGTCGCCGATCCACGCCTTGTACGTGCCGGGAAGAACCCGGCGCGTGCCGCGGCGGTCCACCACCGCCAGGTTGCGCGGATCGAGCGTCAGCGTCACCGTCTGCATTGTGCCAGGGGCCAGGTTAACGCGGGCGAAACCGGCCAATTGGTGTTGCAGCACAGGCTCGGTAAAAACCGCTTCGTGCGCCACAGCCGGCGGCACGACATAGGCCTGGACCACGTCTTCCCCCGCCAGCGCGCCCACGTTTTGCAGGCGCACCGAGAGCGTGACCGGCGCGGCGGTATCGCCGGCCTTCACCGCCGGCGCGGAATAGGCAAAGCGGGTGTAGGACAGGCCATGGCCAAAGCCCCACAGGGGCTTGCCGGAGAAAAAGCGATAGGTCCGCTCTTTCATGCCATAGTCCACGAAGGCCGGCAGATCGGTGGTACGGCGATAGAACGTGACCGGCAGGCGCCCCGAAGGATTGCTGGCGCCAGCCAGGGTATCGGCCAGCGCGGTGCCGCCCGCCTGCCCCGGATACCACGCCACCACCACGGCATCGGCGAGTGCCGGGTCCATCGCCACGGCGCTGCCCGTGGCCAGCACGGCCACCACCGGCTTGCCCGTGGCGCGCAAGCGGGCCAGCAAGTCTGCCTGGGGACGGGGCAGTTCGATTTCCGAGCGGTCCCCGCCAACGAAGCCGGGCACCTGCACTTGCAAGGCTTCCCCTTCGAGATCGGGCGACAGGCCCAGCACCGCCACGATCACGTCGGCGTCCTTGGCCACGGCCAGGGCCTTGGCCTCTTCCGCGCCGGCAGGCGGCAGCCACAGCAGGCGCAGGCCTTCGTCGTCGCCATAGTGATCCAGCTCCAGCCGGATCGGCTGCGGCGTGCCATCGCTGTCGAGCGCGAATTCGACGCGGGCATTGCCCAGCGGGCCGGCATGAAGCGGCTTGCCGCCCAGCCACAGCGCCACGTCATCGTGGCGGTGGCAATCCTTCCAGCATTGCGGCGCGTCGATCGCCAGGCGCCAGGCGCCGGGGCCGGGTGGCACCAGCGTGCCCGTCCACCGTGCGGAAAAGCGCTGGGGATCAAGACCCTGGGGTGCAGCGCGGGTGAAATTGAAATCGATCCGGCGATCCTGCCGCGCCAAGACCAGCTTGCCGCCCGCATCGCGGTATTCGCCGGCCAGCCCCGGCTTGCCCCCGGCGGAAAGCGCGGTTTCGGGCAGGACCACCGGCGCGCCTTCGGCCAGGACGGAGCCTTGCGCATAGACCACGTGATCGGCGCCAAAGCGCGCACGCAGGCCATCGAGCGGCGTGACGGGCGCGGCGGCGGTGCCGTGGTAATTGCCTTCAAGCACAGCCAGGTCATCGGCATTGGCGCCGATCACCGCCAATTTCACGCCCGGCTTCAAGGGCAGCACCCCGCCCTCGTTCTGTACCAGGACCATCGCCTTGCGCGCGGCTTCCAGCGCCAGGGCGCGATGGTCGGGCGTGTCGACTTGCGCAGGCTTGATCCGCGCCCAGGGGTTGGGCTGGCCAAAGGCGATGCCGAGCCTGGCGCGCGCAGAGAGGGAGCGCACCAGTGCGCGGTCCACTTCGCCCTCGCTCACCAACCCGCGCCGCACGGCATCGGGCAGCGCGCCATAGGCGCTGCCGCAGTTGAAATCGGTGCCGCCCCTGATCGCCGCTGCCGAGGCTTCTGCCGCGTCGAAGGCATGATGGTGGAACTGCCAGATATTGCCGATGGCATCGCAATCCGACACCACGAACCCGGTAAAACCCCAGTCCTTGCGCACCCGCTGGTTGAGCAGGGCATCGTTGGCGCAGGCGGGCGTTCCCGCAATGGAATTGTAGGCGCACATCAAGGACAGGGCGTGGCCCTGCGTCACCGCCATGCGGAAGGCGGGCAGATAGGTCCATTCCAGGTCCTGCGGGCTGGGATCGACATCGAAGCTGTCACGCCCGGCTTCCGGCCCGGAATGGACGGCCAGGTGCTTGGCCGTGGCAATCACGCGGGGATGGGCCAGGTCCGGCCCCTGCAAGCCCTTGATGAAGCCCACCGCCAGGGTGCCCGTCAGCAGCGGGTCTTCGCCATAGGTT
This sequence comes from Novosphingobium rhizosphaerae, assembly GCF_050920675.1. Classification (NCBI taxonomy): domain Bacteria; kingdom Pseudomonadati; phylum Pseudomonadota; class Alphaproteobacteria; order Sphingomonadales; family Sphingomonadaceae; genus Novosphingobium; species Novosphingobium rhizosphaerae. The sequence continues at coordinate 1,732,785 of NZ_CP137861.1, read as the reverse complement.
TCCTGCCCCCGGCCCCATCGCGGATCGCGGAAGATGTTGATGTTGGGCGACCAGATCGTCAGGCCCTGGTAGATGCGGCGGTCGGCGGCGACGGGATGGGCGTTGAACCGCGCGCGCGCCTCGGTGGAAATCACCGTGCCCACTTTCTCCATCAGCGCCGGGTCCCAGGTGGCGGCAAGGCCGATGGCCTGGGGGAACACCGTGGCCACGCCATTGCGCGCCAGGCCGTGCAGCCCTTCGTTCCACCAGTCATAGGCCGGCAAGCCCAGGCCCGGATCGGCGGGCGCCGTGTTTTGCAACTGGGCGGCCTTGCGCTCCAGGCTCACGCCCTTGAGCGCGGCGGCGACTTTTTCCTCCACCGGATCGGCGTGCGCCGCCGTCGAAAGGGCAAGGCAAAGCGCGGTGGACACAAGCAACGAACGCATCAGTGGCTCCCGGCCAGGGTGCGCAGCACCAGGGCGCGGCGCAGGGCGGCATCGGGTGCCGCGCTGGTGATGGACAGAGTGCGGCTTTCGCCGGGCAGCAGGTCGAACCCGTTGTCGTCGGCCGCCGCATCGAGCGTGCCGAAATCGAGCATGACCGCGCGCGCCAGGTTGCGCGCGGTCAGCGTGACCTGGCGCCCGTGCCAGGCCATGGACAGGCCCGGATCGGGGTAGGCCATGGCCTTGGGCAAGGCGCGTTCCACGATCTGGCGGCTGACCAAGCTGCCGCCGATGGACAGTTCGGCCACGGCATAGGACGTCGTCGGCGCCGCCGCGCCGAAGACTTTCGCGTCGTCCACCTGCGCGGCCTCGGTCACGCCATTGGCCGCCAGGGTCACATCGCCTTCCGCGCGGCCCAGCAGGGCGCCGTCCATGCCGCGACCGGTCAGCCGCCACTGCGCGGCGAGCGGCGCCTGCGCGTCGGACACGAAGGCCACGCGCGTCGTGCCGCCCTTATGCTCGGCCACCAAGGCCTGGGGCGCGAAGAACCGCCGCGCGGCATAATGCAGCAGCTTCCACCGCCCGGCATGGTCGATGCTCGACCACGAGATCGCCGGCCAGACATCGTTGAGCTGCCAATAGAGCGAACCCATCGTCACCGGGGCGCAGGCGCGATGGTGGCGCGCGGCCATGTCGATTGCCTGCATCTGGTTGACCTGGGTGAGATAGGCAAAGTCCGCCAGCCGCGCCGGGCCAGTGCCCTGCGCCGGCCGCAACCGCGCATCGAGATAGAAAGCCAAGCGGCTGTTGCCTTCGCCGGCCAGGAATTTCTGGTGCGCCTTCAGCACCGGGCTTTGTGGGTCGGAGACTTTCGGCCCGGCAAATTCGGCAATCGTCGCCATGCCCGGCATGGCCTGGAACCCATATTCCGACATGAAGCGCGGGCAGGTGTCCAGGTAGTTCTCCACCGGCTTGGAGCCGGACCATACATCCCAGAAATGGCGATCGCCCGCCGCATCGGTATCGACCGGGCCTTCATAGTCGGTCGATGGCGAACCCGGCCAATAGGGTGTCTGCGGGCTATGCGCCGCAACGGCATCGCGCAGCACGCGGTCGAACAGCACGGTCATGCTGGTGGCGATGCGTTCCTGCTCGTCAGGCCCCACGGCTTTCTTGAAGTCCTTGCGGTCCGACCAGTTGGCCCAGCCCGAGAGCACTTCGTTGCCGCCGGTCCACACCACGATGGAGGGATGGCTGGAAAGGCGCGCCACCTGCTCGTCCGCCTCGGCCGCCACGCTGGCGCGATAGGCCGCGTCTGGCGGAGGCACGGCGCCGCCGAACATGAAATCCTGCCAGATCATCAGGCCCAGACGATCGGCGCTGTCATAGAAAGCATCGTCCAGATACGTGCCGCCGCCCCACACGCGGATCATGTTCATGTTGGCCGCCCTGGCATCGGCCAGCATGCGGTCCATCGTGGCGGCGGTTACGCGCGAGGGGAAGCTGTCGAACGGGATCAGGTTGGCGCCCTTGGCAAAGACCGGCACGCCGTTGACCTTGAAGCCGAAGGCGCCGTTGCCCCAGATCAGTTCGACGGTGCGCAGGCCCAGGGTGCGGCTGGCCGCCTGCCCGGCCCCGGCGCCATCGACAATCCGCGCGGCCACCTTGTAGAGCGGCTGCGCGCCCAGGCCCACCGGCCACCAGCGTTGCGGCGCGGGAATCGTGACCGGCACCGTCACCACATTGTGGCCCGGATCGACCGTGACCTTGCGCGTGACCGGCGGCAACGCGGTGCCATCGGGCGCAGTGACCACCAGTTCCACCGTGAGCGGCGCGGGGCTGTCTGCCTCCACCGCCAGCCGCGCGGTCAGCCGCGCTTCCCGGTCGCCCAGCGCATCCTGCTGCACGTCCAGCGTCGCCAACCGCGCGCCGTCCCAGCCGTCCAGCCGCACCCCGTGCCACAGGCCGATATTGACGATACGCGGCCCCCAATCCCAGCCGTACTGATACTTCGGCTTGCGGATATAGGGCGAGGTCTGCACGCCCTTGGGCTCGTCGCCAAAGGCGGAATCGTATTCGCCGGGGAGCGGATGGGCTTCCTTCAGCACCATCGGCTGCAAGGCGCGGATGGGCGAGGCAAAGCGCACCACGATCTCGTTCGCCCCGGCGTGGAGCAAGTTGCGCACCGGCACGCGCCAGCTGCGATGGGCGTTGTCGGCCTTGAGCACGTCCCGACCGTTGACGCTGACCGTGGCGAACGTGTCGATCCCGTCGAACACCAGGTCGAGATGGCCGTGCGCCAGCATGGCCGGCGTCACATCGAGCGTGCGGCGCATATCCCAGGCGGAAAGGCCGGCCCACTGGATCGCGGCTTCGTTGGTGCCGATGAACGGATCGGGCACGCGGTGCTGTTCCACCAGCGCCTGCTGGACGGTGCCGGGCACCGGCACGGCAAACCATTGCGCCTCGCGCGGGTGGGTCTTGGCCGCCGCATCCTCTGGCGCAATGCGCGCCTGCCAGCCGGCATCGAGCGACAACGCCTCGGGCGCGGCCAGCGCGGGCGCCGAAACCGTGGCGAGCGCGAGAGCAGCAATCAGTCGGTTCATTGCGCCCACTTCACCTGCTCCACGGTGTAGAACGGGCCGGCGGTCGATGCGGTGAACTGGAAGCACACGTCGCTTTCATCGGCCAGGCCCAGTTGCGGCAGCGTGGCGCTGAGCGAAAACTGCTGCGGCGTCTTGGCCGGATCGGGCAGCGGCCAGGTGGCCAGGACTTTGGCGCCGGGCATGGGATCATGCTCCTTGGTGCGATCGTCGGCCGCCTTTTCCGCCGCGCGGCACCCGGCCGAGACCACCAGTTCGCCAAAGGGGCTGGTGGCATAGCGCGCGATCACCGCGTGCTGGTCATGCGCCAGGCCATAATTGCGCGGCAGCCGCGCCACTTGCACCGTGATCGCCTTGGCATGGGCCAGCGGCGCGTGATCATCGGCCATGCAGGCATCGAAGATGTTGACGTTGTAGGCCGGGCCATTGGCCGTGGCATCGGCATTCAAGGGCACGCGCAGGCCCAGCGCGCCGCGCGGGCAGGCCGAAAGCGCGCTGTTGGCGGTGGTCAGCAGCGCGTCACGCGTCACGTCGAACCGGCGCGGGGCGGAAAGGACCACGCCATCGGGCGCGAAATCGGCGGCGGTTATCACCGTGCCCGGCGCCACTTGCAGCGGCGTGGCATAGATGCGCGAACGCGCGGTGGGCGCCTTGCCATCGAGCGTATAGCGGATCGTGCCATAAGGCGCCTGCGTGGCCAGCGCCACGGTCAGCCGCCTGGCATCGAGCGCGGCCCCACGCGGCTGCGCAATCTTGAAATCCACCGCCAGCGCGCTGTCGGCCACTTCCAGCCCGCCGGCCCGCCAGCGCCGCATCTGCGGATCGAGCCGGGCGAGGAAATCCTTGTAATCCTTGGGCCGCGCCGGATCGCTCCACACGCTTTCGGCCAAGGCGCCGATGCGCGGGAAGATCTTGTGCTGCACTTGCCAGGGGGTGACGAGATATTCGGCCCAGGCATTGGCCTGCGCGCCCAGCACGTGGCCTGCCTTGTCCGCGCCGATGCCTTTGGGCATCGGGTCATAGCGATAGACCGCTTCCAGCGTCTGGATCGCGATGCGCCCCGGCGGCGCGTCGCCCCGATCGGACTGCAGATTGTCGAGATAGAGATTGGGCGCCGGGCTCAAGACCACATCGTGCCCGGCGTTGGCCGCATCGACCGCGCCGGCCTCGCCCCGCCAGCTCATCACCGAGGCCGAGGGCGGCAGCCCGCCTTCGAGGATTTCGTCCCAGCCGATCAGGCGGCGGCCATGCTGCGCGAGGTATCCGCCAAGCTGGTCGATCATCCAGCTCTGCAGGCCGTTTTCGGTCTTGATGCCGAGGTCGCGCATCTGCGCCTGCACTTGGGCCGCACGCTCCCACTGGTCCTTCACCGCCTCGTCCCCACCCAGGTGGATATAGGTGGACGGGAATACGGCCATCAATTCATCGAGCACGTCTGTGACGAAAGCCATGCCTTGCGGGCCTGGGTTGAACAGGTACGGGTTCACGCCCCAGTCACCCGAAACCGGCGGAGTGCCGCCCAGCACGCCCAGATCGGGATAGGCCGCCACCAACGCCTGGGCATGGCCGGGCAGGTCGATTTCCGGCACGATCGTAATCCCGCGCGCGGCGGCATAGGCGACCAGCGCGCGCAATTCATCCTGGGTGTAGAACCCGCCGCTGCGCGGGCCGGGCCCCTGGCCGGTCTCGGGCTCGGTGCGCCAGGCGCCCACTTGCGTCAGGCGCGGATACTTCTTCACTTCGAACCGCCAGCCCTGGTCATCGGTCAGGTGCAGGTGCAGCACGTTGAGCTTCACTGCCACCATCCCGTCGATCACCGCGCGGATCGAATCGAGCGGCTGGAAATGGCGCGCCGTGTCGATCATCAGCCCACGCCAGGCAAAGCGCGGTGCATCGCTGAGCGTGACGGCAGGAACACGCACCATGCCGTTGCCCGGTGCGCCGGCAAGCTGTTCCAAGCTCATCGCGCCATAGAGCAGGCCGTGATCGCCCGCGGCAGTGATCACCGCGCTGCCCGGCGTCACGGCCAGGGTATAGGCTTCATCGCCGCCCTTGCCGGCGGCGGCCCGCGCGAAACGCACGGTGCCGGAATCGCCTTCCACCACCCGCAACGACAGGCCGTGCTGGGCCGCCAGCCGCGCCGCAAGCAGCGTGGCGACGGCCTTGGCCGCGGCATCGCCCACCGGCACGGCCAAGGTGGCGCCATCGGCGAGCAGCAGGGCGCCCTTGCCCGGCGCCACCTGGGCGGGCCAGGGCACCAGCGGCAGGACGGGCGCGGCGGCGGCGGATGAGGCGGCCGCCACCAGGCCAGCCGCGACAACCACAGCGGCGCGCCGCTGCCAACCGTGCCTGCGAGCCTTGCCGTCCAAGCGTGCCACCATGTCTTTGTCCCTTGCCTTCGCCCGCATGTTCATCTCGGCCGAGAGGTAACCAAAATATATCCAATACGACAACAGGTATTGTGCAGCGCATGGCAAAAAATCCGCCCAGCAAAGCACACATCGCCTGATCCAGCGCATTCGCCCCATGTCGGGCGTTGCCGGAAATACATTACCAATGTAAATCCTGTTCCACCCTTGCCGCCAAACCCGGGACTCCGCCGCCATGCCGCCAGCCGATTGTGCCCTGCCATCCCGCCGCACCCTGCTGAAAGGGGTGGCGGGCTGGGCCATGGTGCAGGGCCTGGGCTGGGTTGCGCCGGGCCAGGCAAAGCCGGCACGCCCCTTTGCGGCAGACACCGCCTGGGGCCTGCTGCCGCCCACCGCCACCCTGCCCGGCGGCCTGCGCATGCCCGCGCCCCTGCCCGGCGCCGCGCCACGCCTGCCGGTGGGTGAGCCGGGGCGCCTGTCGCTCGATCAAGGCTGGCTGTTTCACCTGGGCGATATTCCCTTTCCCGAACCGGCCGATCACAACGCCACCTATCTTTCCGTCAAGGCCGGCAACGCGAGCGGCGCGGCCGCGCTCGATTTCGATGCATCCGACTGGCAGAGCGTCACTCTGCCGCACGATTGGGCCAGCGCACAACCGTTTGATCGTACGGCCAATGTTTCACAAGGTTATCGCGCGCGCGGGATCGGCTGGTATCGCCGCCTCGTGCGGCTGGACCCGGCGCTGGAGGGCCAAAAACTCGAACTGCGCTTTGATGGCATCGCCAGCCATGCCACGGTCTGGGTCAACGGCAGCGAAGTGGCGCATTCGTGGTCGGGCTATACCGGCGTCACCATCGATCTCACCCCGTTTGCCCGCTATGGCGACGATCTCAACTGGATCGCGGTGCGCGCCGATGCCACCGTGCGCGAAGGCTGGTGGTATGAAGGCGCCGGGATCTATCGCCATGCCTGGCTGGTGGTGCGCCCACCGCTGCATATCGCCGCCGATGGCGTGCATGGCCATCCGGTGCAGGCGGCCGACGGCACCTGGCAGGTGCCCATAACCGTCACGCTGGGAAACCTTGCCGATGCCCCGGCCGGCGCCAGGGTGCGCGCCATGGTGCGCGATGCGCAGGGCCGCCTGCTGTGCCAGGGCACGGCGAGCGCGCAAGTGGCCGGCCTGGACCAGGCCGAAGCGAGCATGGTGCTGACGCCACGGGGCGCGCCCGCGCTGTGGTCTCCCGATGATCCGGTGCTGCACGATCTGGTGGTGGAACTGGAACGCGAAGGCCCAGCGACGGGCCAGGTGATCGACCGCCGCACCGTGGCGATCGGCTTTCGCCAGATCCGCTTCGATCCCGCGCGCGGCATGGTCCTCAATGGCGTGGCCACCAAGATCAAGGGCGTGTGCCTGCATCAGGACCACGCCGGGGTGGGCGTTGCCGTGCCCGATTCCGTGGTGCTGTGGCGGTTGCAGCGCTTGAAGCAACTGGGCTGCAACGCCATCCGCATGACGCATGGCGCCTGCTCTGCCGAAGTGATGGACTGGTGCGATCGGCTGGGCTTCCTGGTCATGGCCGAAAACCGCCTGTTCAACCCCGCGCCCGACTATTTGGCGCAGCTGGAATGGCTGGTGCGCCGCGATCGCAACCACCCATGCGTGTTTGCCTGGTCGGTGTTCAACGAAGAACCGATGCAGGGCACCCATGCCGGCAAGGAAATGGTGCGCCGCCTGCGCGCGGCCGTGCGCCGGCTCGATCCGGCCCGCCCGGTGACCGCGGCGATGAGCGGCGGGTTTTTCAATCCCGAGAACGTCGGCCAGGCGGTCGATCTCATGGGCTTCAACTATTACCAGGGCGATTACGATCGCTATCACGCGCTGCATCCCGATCAGCCCATGCTGAGCAGCGAAGACACCAGCGCCTATGGCACGCGTGGGGCGTTCACCAGCGCGCCCGACGCCCACGTGATCACGTCGCTGGACAAGGAAGCGGCAGGCTGGGGCGCCACGCATCGCCAGTCGTGGCAGGCCATCGCCAGCCGCCCGTTCGTGGCGGGCGGGTTCGTCTGGACGGGCCTTGACTACCATGGCGAACCCACGCCCTATGCCTGGCCCAGCGTGGGCAGCTTCTTTGGCATCATGGACTTGTGCGGGTTTCCCAAGACCGCGTTCGGCATCCGCCAGGCGCAGTGGCTGGATACAGCGCCGATGGTGTGGATCGATCCGCACTGGACCTGGCCCGGCCGCGAAGGGCAACCGATCGAAATCTTCGCCGTGACCAACGCGCCCGCACTGGAATTGCGCCTCAACGGCAAGACCGTGGCGCGGGTGGACAAGGCGGACCGGATCATGGGCCACACGTTCCACATCCCCTATCAGCCCGGCCGGATCGAAGCGCTGGCCCTTGATGGCGGCCGCGTGGTGGCGCGCATGGCGCACGAAACCACGGGCCGCGCCGTGGCCCTGCGGCTGACCCCGGCGCGCACGGCATTGGCGCGCGATGGGGCGGATGCCATGGCGATCACCATCGATGCGATCGATGCCGGTGGCCGCCATGTGCCCGTGGCGCAACATGGCATCGGCCTGTCCATACGCGGCGGCGCGATCATCGGGTTGGGCAATGGCGATCCCAACAGCCACGAAAGCGAGAAAGGCACCCAGCGCAGCCTGTTCAACGGCCTGGCCCAGGCGATCGTGCAGGGCGATGCCGGCCTGGTGCCATTGGTGTTGGAAGCGCACACGCCCGGCCTCACCCCCGCCCGGCTCACTTTGCCGCGCGAGGCGCGCGCCGCGCCACCCGCCGTGGCGGCAGAGGCACCGCGCCAGCGCGTGGAACGCTGGCTGCGTTCGCCCCGGCTGCCCGCGCGGCCCGATGCCACCCTGGCCCCGGCGGCGGGCGACAACAATTCGTGGGACACCGTGGGCACGCCAGCCATGGAAAGTGGCCCGGCGGGCTGGCGCAGCTATCGCACCACAATCACGCCATGGCGCGCAGTGGCGGCGCATGGCGGGCAATTGCGCTTTGCCGGGCTGGCCGGGGCAGCGGAAATCTGGCTGGATGGCACGCTGCTGGCGCGCAAGACCGATCCCGCGCCCGCGGCGCTGGCCGTGACGGTACCGCCGGGCAACAAGCCGCGCGAACTCGTGGTGTTGATCCAGGCAGAGACCGGCCGCCCTGCCGGCCTGACCGGCAGCGTGGATCTTGCCCCGTAAGACAAGCAATCGGCACCGGTTTCAAAACGATGCCTTTATAATACCACTTCAATCTGTTGCAGCACGAAACGCCTTCACGCGGGCAGGATCGGTCCGCCGCGCGGGCTGGTCGGCGGCAAAGCCCAGCGCGACGAGGCGGGCAAGGTCTGCATCCGGGCCCGGCCGCGATACCGCCACGCGGCACGAAGCGTGGAATTCCGTTACTCCCACAGCGCGCAACGCGGCCACGACGGCCGGATCCAGCCCGCCGCCAGCCATGATCGCAATGCGGCCGCGCGCGGCCTGTACCAGGGCGGCAAAGCGATCGACGGCGTCGCCCGCGCGGACAGCGCCGGCGGACGTGAGAATGCGATCGAACCCCAGTTCCACCGCCGCTTCCAGCCCGGCCAAGGGATCGTCCAGCAGGTCGAACACGCGATGCAGGGTAAGCGAAAGGGGAAAGCCACGGGCGGCACCGAGTTCGTGCGCATGTGCCACCCAGCCCGACAATGCCGCGCAATCAAGGCCTTCAGGCCCACCACCACCGATCACCGCACCGGCCAGCCCGGCCTGGGCAAAGCTGGTCAGATCGGCCCGCACCAGCGCGCGGTCTTGCGCGTCATAGCGGAAATCGCCGGGACGCGGCCGAGCCAGGGCATGGACGGGCAAAGGCTGGCGTGCCGCCAGGGCCACCAGCGAGGCGGGCGGCGTCAATCCACCCAGATCGAGCGCGGCACACAGTTCCACCCGCGCCGCACCGCCCGCCAGCGCCGCAGCCAGCCCCGCTGCATCTTCTACACAGACTTCCAGCATCGTGCCTCCCTGCCGCCATATCGGTTGCGCCATGCCTGCCGGCACCGCGAATCACACCTTGCCTGATGTGGCTTTGTTTTGGTCATGACCACGGCAAACCGAAAAAATTTTCGCGGCGCGGCCGATATGCCGCACCACCCATCGCACAGATTGCGCAGAACCCCTTAATTTTCCCACATTTTTTCAGGGTATTTCGGAACGCCGTGCCGCGCCGCCGATCGTGAAGTTTTGGTGGACATGCGGTTTCATTTAAGTGACATATTGCACGGCGGTTGGACTTAGATTGGTTACAAACCAAAATGAGGTGAACAGCCGCAGCAAGGTGAGCAAACACCGTTTCAGGGTTCAACAGCATCGTACCCGGACGACCGGGTGGGATTGGGGGTTCTAAGATGTCATTCTTCCGCGCAGCACTGCTTGCCACCACCGCAGCGTCGATCGTTTCGTCGCCGGCCATGGCACAGGACACCCAGGCCGCCGCACCGGCCAGCGCCGACGCCGCTTCCACCAGTGCAGACGCGACGCCCGCCGATGCCATCACCGTGACCGGCATCCGTGCCTCGCTCAAGAACGCGATCGACGTCAAGCGCAGCGCGATTGCCGTCATGGACGTGATCACCGCCGAAGGCGTGGGCAAGTTCCCCGATCGCAACGTGGCTGAATCGCTTTCGCACATTCCCGGCGTGGCGGTGGACCACCAGTTCGGCATCGGCGAGCGCGTGTCGATCCAGGGCACCGATCCGGCGCTCAACCGCATTTTCATCGACGGGCACTCGATCGCCTCGGCCGACTGGGGCGGTAGCCCGGGCGACGTGACCGGCCGCACGTTCAACTATTCGCTGCTCGCGCCCGAAGTGATCTCGCGCGTCGAAGTCTACAAGTCGCCCGAACCGTGGATCGACGAAGGCGCGCTGGGTGGCACGGTGATCGTGCGCACGCGCAAGCCGCTGGACATGAAGGCGAACTCGCTGACCGGCTCGATCGGCGTCAACTACAACGACCGCTCCAAGATCGCCAATCCGCGCGGCTCGCTGATGTACAGCTGGAAGAACAAGGACGAGACGTTCGGCATCCTTGTTGCCGGCACTTATGACAAGGACTCGCTGGCCCGCGCCGGGATCGAATACTTCGGCTATTCCACCGGCAAGGACTTCCTGCAGAAGGATGCCGACGGCAACCTGCTGACCGACGCCAGCGGCAACTATATCCCCAAGAATTCGGCGCTCCAGGTCAATGGCGGCAGCCTTTCCGACCTGGCCAACTCGCGCTATCCCGCCGGGATCAACCACGCCTACTTCAAGCAGACGCGCCAGCGCATCGGCGGCCAGTTCGCGATCCAGTATGCCCCCAGCAGCGATTTCGAGCTGATCGCCACGGGCATGCACATCCAGGGCACCTACAACAACTTCTCGCAGTCGGAATTCATCTATCCGAACTACAACCCCAGCAACATCTCGTCGGTCACGCTGTCCAACGGCCTGATTTCCAAGGCGACAATGGCCGATGGCACCAGCACGCAGGCCGAGCTGGACATGAACTATCGCAAGACCAAGGTGACCAACGACAGCTATAACCTGGCGGGCACCTGGCGCCTGAGCGACAGCTTCACGCTGTCGGGCAACGGCGGCTGGAGCAAGGCAACCGGCGGCACCAACCCCGAATACCTGATGTCGCTCTATTCCAACGGCGGCTACACGTTCGACTACACCGGCTCGTCCACCAGCGTGAACTACAATACCGCGCCGACGAACACGAGCAGCTGGGGCCGCTTCTCCACCTCCACCCAGACCCTGCCCGATGGCAGCACGATCACCGGCTACCAGATCGGCGGCATCGCCACCTCGCGCCAGAAGGACGAGGAATTCTATGGCCAGCTCGACGGCAAGTGGGACGTGAGCGACGCGTTCTTCAAGGACGTGCGCATGGGCATCAAGGCCTCCAGCCACGAAAACGCGCTGACCGTCACGGGCTCGAAGGTGTTCTACACCGACCAGGTCTCGCTCAGCGATTTCACCACCCACCTGACGCCCTCGGGCCTGTTCAGCGGCCTCAATGACAACGGCAACTCCAACCAGTTCGCCACGCTGACCGAGCAGGGCGTGATCGACGCGCTGAACGCCGGCATCTATGTCGACACCGGCATCGACAAGAGCTCCACCTACAAGGTGCGCGAAAAGGTCGCCAACGCCTATGTCCAGCTCGACTTCGGCACGGGCCCGATCCACGGTTCGGGCGGCTATCGCATGGTCTATACCAGCGACCGCTCGAACTATTACGCCACCACCGACGGCGGCAACACCTATACCCCCACGGTGTCGAACAAGGACTACCTCAAGTTCCTGCCCAGCCTGAACCTGTCGTGGGACATCAGCGACACCTTCAAGCTGCGCGGCGCCGTGGCCCAGGTGATCGCCCGTCCGCGCTATGCCCAGCTGGCCGGCGCATTCAGCCGCAGCGACACGAACCTGACGGCGAGCACTGGTAACCCGGATCTCGATCCCTATCAGTCGACCAACTATGAACTGTCGGCCGAATGGTATTTCCGCCCCGGTTCGCTGCTGTCGGTGGAATACTTCCGCCGCGAGATCAGCTCGTACATCGTGACCAAGACCGTGTCGGAAATGCTCACCCCGCTGGGCAGCACCACGGCGCAGGAATACCAGGTGACCAAGCCGGTCAACGCCAGCAACGCCAAGGTCAACGGCGTGTCGGTCGGCTTCCAGACGCCGATCTGGGGTGGCTTTGGCATTCTCACCAACTACACCTTCGCCGATGCCAAGAGCGGCGTGGATGCCGATGGCAACGTGGTCAACCTGCCCTACCTTTCGAAGCACACGGTCAACGTGATCCCCTACTTCGAAAAGGACGGGTTCCAGGCGCGTGTCAGCTGGAACTGGCGCAGCGACTACTTCACCGGGGTGGGCCGCCTCAACTCGGTGGACAAGACCGCCGGCTATCACCAGCTCGACGCCTCGATCGGGTACAAGATCAACGAGAACCTGACCGTGCAGGCCAATGCCCAGAACCTGCTCGACTCCACCTACTTCTCGTACAGCGGCACCAAGTCGGCGCCGACCGCGTTCTACAAGAACGGCCGCGTGTTCGCCGCCACCTTGCAGTTCGCTTACTGAGCCGTAACCCCAGACCCCGCCGGCGCATGGCATGCTTCCTCCCTTGCCATGCGCCCCCTCGCAATGCCTGCCGGATGCAATGCACCGGCAGGCATTGTCGTGTGATGATCATCCAGCCATGGAATACGCCATGATCCCCCCAGCAAAGCTCCCCGTGGCCCGCCGCAGTCTGCTTCGCGCTTCGTGCCACCTGGCCCTGCTGGCCGGCACCGGCGCCCCCGCGCTGGCCGCGCCGCGCCGGCACGGCGGCGGCCGTACCGCGCCCGGCACGCCCGATCTGTTCATCGGCACGGGCGGCGATGGGCACACCTTCCCCGGCGCCAGCCTGCCGTTCGGCATGGTGCAGGTGAGCCCGGATACCGACACCGCGCGGTGGGACACGTGCTCTGGCTATCACCATGGCGATGCGTCCTTGCTGGGCTTTTCCCACACGCATCTTTCGGGCACCGGCATTGGCGACATGCTCGACGTGCTGGTGGTGCCCGCGCGCGGGGCGCTGCGGCTCGATCCTGGCCCGCTCGACAAGCCGGAACAGGGCTATCGCCTGCGCTATGCCCGCGAAGACGCGCGGCCCGGCTATTACCGCGTCGCGCTGGAAAACGGGGTGACCAGCGAACTCACCGCCACCTTGCGCACCGGCATCCAGCGTCACGCCTATCCCGCTGGCGAAGGGCACCTGCTGATCGACCTGTCGCACCTGGTGCAGGACAGTTCGGACTTTCCCCCGCTGATCGATGCCGCCGCGCTGGAATGGCTGGACGATGGCACGCTGGTGGGCACGCGCCGCGTGTGGCGCTGGGCCAAGGGGCGGCAGATCTATTTCGCCATGCAATTCTCGCGCGCGCCCGCGCGCATCGATTTCTTTGCCGACGACAACGCCCCCTGCCCGCCCGGCACGCGCGCCATTACCGGCAAGCGCCTGAAAGCCGTGGCCTGGTTTCCCGACGCGGGCAGCACCCCGATCGTGGTGCGGACCGGCATTTCCGCCGTGGACGTGGCCGGCGCCCGCGCCAACCTGGCCGCCGAAGCCGCGCACTTCGATTTCGATGCCTATGCCAAGGCGGCCCAAGCGGCCTGGGACGGCGAACTGGCACGCATCACCGTGAAGGGCGGCACCCCGGCCCAACAGACCATCATGGCGACCGCGCAATACCATGCCGCGCTCGGCCCCACGCTGCTGAGCGATGTGGATGGGCGCACCATCGGCCTCGACCGCCAGGTCCACACCCTGGCCCAGGGCGAAGCGGCCTATAGCGCCTATTCGCTGTGGGACACCTATCGCGCGTTCCATCCCTTGCAGACGCTGATCCGCCCCGCCCACGCCGCCACGATGATGGCCGACCTGATCCGCCAGACCCAGCAGAGCCCCTATGGCCCGCCGGTCTGGCCGCTGCAGGGGGTGGAAACCGGCTGCATGATCGGCTGGCATGCGGTGCCCGTGCTGGCCGAAGGCATGGCCAAGGGCATCCCCGCCGATTACGCCGCCGCCTGGCCCGGCATCCGCCGCCGCGCGCTGGATTTCACCACGCCCACGCAGGACAATTCGCTGGGCATCCCGCTCTATGACCAGTTGGGCTATGTGCCGGCAGACCTGCTGTTTGAAAGCGTCAGCCGCACGCTGGAATACAGCTATGACGATTATGCCGCCGCCAAAATCGCGCGCGCGGCCGGCGCGGTGCAGGATGCCGCGCACCTGGAAAAGCGCAGCGGCAACTGGCGCAATGTGTTTGACGCCAGCGTGGGCTTTGCCCGCCCGCGCCTGTCCGATGGCAGCTGGACCAGCCCCTACGATCCGGTGCAGCTGGGCCACTCGTCCAAATGGCGCGACTATACCGAAAGCAACGGCTGGCAGGCGACGTTCCTCAACCAGCACGACGTGCCTGGCCTGATGGCGGCGATGGGCGGCGAGGCCGGGTTCGAGGCCAAGCTCGACGCGCTGTTTGCCGCGCCTTCCACCCTGCCCAAGGGCGCGCCGCCGGACATTTCGGGCATGCTCGGGCAATATGCTCATGGCAACGAGCCTTCGCACCACGTTGCCTATCTCTATGCCTGGTGCGGCGCGCACTGGAAGACGCAGGCGATGGTGCGCCGCCTGCTCACCACGATGTATACCGACAAGCCCGACGGGATCATCGGCAACGACGATTGCGGGCAGATGAGCGCATGGTTCATCCTTTCGGCGCTGGGCTTCTATCCGGTGGATCCGGTCAGCGCGGTCTATGTGCTGGGCAGCCCGCTGTTCGACGAAGCACGCGTTTCCGTTGGCGCGGGCAAGGAACTGGTGATCGAGGCGCGCGGCCAGGGGCCGGACAAGCCCTATTACGGCACAGTGGAATGGAACGGCCAGCCGCTTGACCGATCCTGGCTGCGCCATGCCGAACTGATCGCGGGCGGCACCCTTGTGTTCCACATGCAGGCAGAGCCGGACAAGCGCTTTGCCAGCACGCCGGCAGGCAGGCCGCAAGCCGCCTCGTGAGCGCCGCGCTCACTCTGCTGGCGCTGGCGGCGGCGCCCAGTCTCGCCGGCGCCTGCGTGGTGGCAGACGGGCCGGCGCGGGCGGGGGCAGACCTGCTCGCCCGGCGGCTGCACGAGCGCGGGATCGATCCCGCGCCCGGTTGCCCGGTCACGCTGCGGTTCGAAACCATGCCCGCGCTGGGCGAAGGCTTTGCGATAGGCCGCCACGGGCGCACGATCATGGTGCAGGTGGGCCAGGCCCGCAGCGCCGCCTATGCCGCCGGGTGGATCCTGGGCCACATGCAGGGAACGCAGCTGGCGCTCTCCGGCCCGGTGCACAGCGCCCCGGCCATGGCTGTGCGCGGCGACCAGATCGGCATCCGCGCCAAGAACAACAGCTTCGATGCGTGGACCCCGGCGATGCTGGCGCGCCAGGTGGAAGACCTGGCGCTGATGGGCGCCAACCGCGTGCAACTGGTTGCCCCCGTTTCCGACGATGCCGCCGCCAGCCCGCTAGCCCCGGTGCCCGCGCGCGACGCAATCCTGGCCACGGCACGGGCGGCCCACACCCTGGGCCTGCAGGTGGCGCTCTATTACCCGCTGTTGCGCGATTACGCCAAGCCTGCGGACGTGGCCGCCGAACAGGCCGATTTCGCCGCGCTGATCGCAGATTTTCCCGCGCTCGATGCGGTCTATTTCCCCGGCGGCGATCCCGGCCACACCGCGCCCGCGCCGCTGTTCGCGCTGCTGGGGCAGCTCGCCACGCCGCTCCATGCGCGGTTCCGGCAGGCTGAAATGCTGGTATCCTCGCAAGGCTTCGATGCCGAGGGCTTCGCTGCCTTCGTGGCGCAAGTCCGCGCCCGCCCGCCCTGGCTTTCGGCGGTGTTCGTCGGCCCGCAAACGCGCGCTTCCATCGCGCAGCACCGCGCCCTGTTTGCCGGGGTCGTGCCCCTGGAGCTCTATCCCGACACCGCCCACGCCATGCACGCGCAACTGCCGTTGCAACGCTGGCACCCGGCCTTTGCGCTGACGCAAGGGCGCGAGCCGGTGAACCCGCGCCCGCGCGCCATGGCCGCCGCCTTTGCCGACCAGGCGCCCGGCACGCGCGGCTTCGTCGCCTATTCCGAAGGGGTGAACGACGATTGGAACCTGGCGCAATGGCTGGCCCTGGCGTGGAACCCGCGCGCCCTGCCCCGCGCCATCGCCCTTGCCCACGCGCGCCGCTTCATCGGCGACGATCGCTTTGCCGCCCTGCCCCTGGCGCTGGAGCAGGGCTGGCGCGGCGATCCGGCGCGCAATCGCGCAATCGGCCGGACTCTGGCCGTCACCACCGCGCTGCGCCCCGCGCGCTGGGCCGATTGGCGGATCGACCTCTACCGCTATCGCGCGGTCTACGATGCCCTGGTGGCGCGCCGCTGGGCCGCGGCCCAAGCGGCTGATGCACTGGCGCGCGCGGCGCTGGCCCAAGCCCCACGCACAGGCAGCACGCGGGCGGTTGCCGCAGCCCGCCGCGCCTTTGCCCGGCCCGAAGCGCCCGCCACCCTGGCGCTGTACCGCCGACTGGAAGCGCTGGCCGCGCAGCTGTGGGACAAGGCGCGGATGCAGCTCAGCGTCCCGCGCTATGGCGCGTCCAACTGGGAACGCGGCGCCAATCTCGACCGCGCCATGGCCGACCTGACCGACCGCGTGGCGCTCGCCCCGCGCATGGCCGCGGCGCTGGCCCCGCCCACCGAGCCAGCGCGAGCGGCGGCGCTGGCCGCACTGGCAGACCGCGCCGACCGGCGCCACGGCGCGCTCTATGACGATCTGGGCATGCCCGGCGCGCAGCCCCACCTGCTGCGCGGCGCAGGCGAACGGGCCGATCCGCAAGGCCGGGCCAGCAGCATCATCGGCGTGGCCGATCACCTGCCCGCCGATGGCTGGCCGCTCGCCACGCTGACCTATGCCGAAACGCTTTACGAAAATCCGCTGCGCCTCTCCTATCGCCTGCCGCGCGGGGGCGCCTGGTGCCTGCGCTTTACCTGGGCGGGAGAGGATTACTGGCGATCGATGGCGGTCCGGGCCAACGGGCAGGAAATTCTGCCGCCGCAAAACCGTGCCGCCAACCCGGCCTATATCGAAGTGCCCATTCCCGCAGGCCTGACCGGCCGGGGCCGGCTTTCGCTGGCATTCGTGGCGCGGGCCGGGGCGGGCGGCGGCGGGCGCGGGCAGCAGGTGGCCGAAACCTGGCTCTTGCGCAAAACACGCGCCTTGCGCTGTGACGGGCAGTGGACCGGACCATAAAGCCTTGACCTTCCCCGATAGCGGACACAATCGCAGATGATGCTTGCCAGATTCCTTGCCTCCCGTTGCCGTGCCGCTGGCCTCACGCGTTTTCAACCGACCGCTTCGGCACTGGCTTTGGCCGGGCTGGCTGCCGCATGCCCGTCGGGCGGTGCCCAGGCGGCCGATTCCCGGTTCGAGCTGATCGGGCCGGATATGAAAGTCATCGTCACCCGCAACGGCCAGGACCTGCCGCTGGGCAGCGTGCCCAGCCTGGCCGAGGGCGACTCCCTCACGATTTCGGCCGCGCTGCCGGGCGACCAGGGCGCGCACCTGATGGTGGTTTCGGCGTTTCTGCGCGGGGCCACCAATCCGCCACCGCGCGAATGGATCGGCGTTGCGCGGACCTGGAAAGACAAGGCCACCGAGCATTCGCTGAACCTGACAGTGCCCAAGGGCGCGCGGCAGATGGTGGTGCTGATCGTGCCCGAAACCAATGGCGCGCAAGGCACGCTGGTGGATGCGGTGCGTGGCAAGCCGGGCGAATTCGTGCGCGCCAGCCAGGATCTCAACCAGGCCTCGCTCGACCATGCGCGCCTCATGGCGTTCGTCGGCGCGGTCAATGGCGACAATGCCACCCATCCCGAAGACCTCAAGCGCATGGCGCCCACGCTGGCGCGCAGCCTGTCGATCAAGCTCAACGAGGATTGCCTGTCGAAAGTGGTGGACCAGCAGGCCTCGTGCCTGGTGGACGACCGCGACACCCTGGTGCTCAGCGACATCCACACCAATTCGCTGACCGACACGCTGACCGGCGCGCCCACCACGCTGGCGCTTTCGCTCAGCACCACCACGCAGGGCGGCGCGGGCGTCTACAGCCCCTATATCGGCGTGGTGCGCGATCTGGCCAAGGTGTTCGGCGCGTTCAGCAATCCGCAGTTCAACTATCTACCCACCCTGTCGGAACTGCACGGGCCGACCGCCTCGCTCAAGCTCAATACCGCGCCTTCGTTCAACAAGCCCAAGTCGGTCATGGTCATGGCGATGCCGGCAATCGGCGCAGACAGCCCGCCGCAACTGCGCAATCCCACCAAGGGGCCGATCTGCGCGCGCGACAACAACCTGGTGCTGCCGGTGGAAGGGGCCCCGCTGGTCTTTGCCACCGGCTATGCCCACGACATGGCGGTGAAAGTGACCGCGCCCGATGGCTCCACGCGCGAATTTCCACTGCGCTCGCGCGCCGACCTGGGCGGTTATGCCGTGGTGGCCGACGCCCTGCCGCCAGGCGCGACGCTGGGCATGCACATGCACGGCCGCTGGGGATTCGATCCGTTCGATGGGCCCGACTATGTGGTGCAACGCCCCGATGGCGGCCCTTGGAAGACCGCGACCGGGGCAAGCGGCCCGCTGGTGGCCGGGCGCGACAATGACGTAACACTGGAAGGCGCGGCCCCTGGCTGCGTCGAAGATGTCAGCCTGCGCGTGGGCAACAGTGCAGTGGCGCGCAGCGTTACGTTCCGCGCCGTCGATGCCACGCACCTGGTCGTCACCGTGCCGCTGGCAGAGGGCGAGACCGGCGAATTGCACCTTGATGTGCGCCAGCAGGGCATGGGCACGCCGGCCAGCGTCGCCTTGCGCGCGCGGGCAGAAACCAGCCGGATCGACGCGGTCGATATCCGCGCCGGCGACAGCGAGGCGATGATCACCGGGCAGCGGCTGGAACAAGTGGTCGCGCTGAGCCTGGGCGACGTGGAATTCCGGCCCGATGGCTTGACCCGCGACGGACGGATCGACCGCCTGCACCTGAGCACGGCCAACGGCGCGCGCACGGGCGACGCCGGCACGGCCGCCAAGGCGCAGATCAAGCTGGACGATGGCCGCGTGCAGGCCGTTTCGATCAAGATCGGCCCGGCCCGGCCGCGCATCGACCTGATCGGCCGCACGGTCAATGCCGCGCCGGTGCCGGCGGGCACCCGTTCATTGCGCTTTGCCGCCGACGACCTGCTGCCCGAAGACGCCGAACTGGTCTTTTCCGTGCGCGCCGGGGCCAACACCACGCTGGCCAACGACGACGCGATCGAGGTGGCCCCGGCCAGCAGCCAGACCGGCCTGCGCCTGACCACGGCCAAGGGCCTCATGGCCAGCGATCCCACCGTGTTCGTCGCCACGATGCGCGCGGCCGATCTGCCCCCGGCCAGCTTTGGTCCGTTGCGCTTTCGCCTGGTCAAGGGCGATGGCCAGTTGGGCAGTTGGCAACCGCTGGCCACGCTCGCCCGCCTGCCCCGCATCACGGGCCTTGCCTGCGACAGCGGCGGATCGCTGCCCTGCACGCTGACCGGGCGCAACTTGTTCCTGCTCGACGCAGTGGGTGCCGATGGCGATTTCGCCCGCGCGGTGACCGTGCAGCCCGGCTTTACCGGATCGAGCCTTAAAGTGCCGCGCCCGGCCGACGGCGCGCTGCACCTGCGCCTGCGCGATGCGCCCCAGGCGCGGGTCACCCTGCCGATGAATTGAGGCCTGCGCGATGAACAGCCTTTTCAGCCGCCTTTCCGAAACCGTTGCGGGTGCCGCCACCACCGAGGAACTGACTCGGCCGTTGCTGGACCTGCTGCACAAGGTGACGGGGCTGGAAAGCACCTATCTCACGCGGGTGGACGAGGTGGCGGGCGTGCAGACCGTCCTCTATGCCAGCAATGCCAAGGCGATGAAAATTCCCGAAAACCTGTCGGTGCCCTGGGAAGATACGCTGTGCAAGCGCGCGCTGGACCAGGGGCACCTGGTCTGCACCGATGCCGCCGCCTGCTGGCCCGAAAGCGAGGCGGCGCGCGCCTTGGGCATCTGCACGTATGTCACCACCCCGTTGCGGCAAGAGGATGGCACGCTGATCGGCACGCTGTGCGCCGCCAGCAGCACGCCCACGCCCGTGACCGAGGAAGGGCGGCAGATCCTGGCCTTGTTCGGCGCGCTGATCCTGCGCCAGATCCAGCGCGAAGACCTGCTTGTGCAACTGCACGCCGCCAATCGCCAACTGGAGAGGCAATCCCACACCGATCCCCTCACCGGGCTGCCCAACCGCCGCGCCATTCTCAAGGAAATGGATGGCCTGTTTGCCATGGCGGCGCGGGTTGGGCGCGGGGTGCTGGTGGCGTTCATCGATCTCGACGGGTTCAAGCTGATCAACGACAGCTATGGCCACGATGCCGGGGACCGCTTCCTGATCGCGATCGGCGAGCGGTTGAAAGCCGGGCTGCGCAGCACCGATCATGTCGGCCGGCTGGGCGGCGATGAATTCGTGGTGATCGGCCTGGGCGCGCCGCTCGACAGCGACGCCACGGGCGCGATCCAAGCCTGGCGGGGGCGCTTGGCGCCGCTGCTATGCGGGCGGTTCGACCTGGCGGGCAGCGTCCTCGACTATCCCGGTGCCAGCCTGGGGATGATCAGCGTGGACCCGCGCGCCGCCGCGCCCGACGATGCATTGCGCCTGGCCGATGCCGAAATGTATCGCGAAAAGCAGCGCCGCCGCGCGCTGGCGGGTTGAGGCGGCGCGGCGTGCGCTAGAGCGTCTTGATGATGGCTGAAAAATCCTTGTCGGCGTGGCCATCGGCTGCAAAGGCGGCATAGAGCTTTTCCGCCAAATGCCCCATCGGCACGGGCGCGCCGGCGTCCAGCGCGGCGCCCATGGCCAGGCGCAAATCCTTGAGCATCAGGGCCGTGGCAAAGCCGCCCTGGTAATCGTTGTCTGCCGGGGTTTGCGGCCCCACGCCGGGGACCGGGCAATAGCTGGTCATCGACCACGATTGGCCCGAGGCCTTGGACGCGATGTCGTAATAGGTCTGCAGGTCCAGCCCGAGCCGCTCGGCCAGGCGGAAGCTTTCGCAGGTGGCCACCATCGTGGCGCCGAGCAGCATGTTGTTGCAGATCTTGGCCGCCTGGCCGGTGCCGGCGCCGCCGGCATGGATCACCGCCTTGCCCATCGCCGTCAGGATCGGCTGCGCGGCGGCAAAGGCGTCGTCGCTGCCGCCGACCATGAACGTGAGCGTGCCGCCGCGCGCGGCGGCAATGCCGCCCGAAACCGGCGCATCGACGATGGGATGGGCAGCAGCACCCGCCACATCGGCCAGGTGCCGTGCAGTGGCGACATCGATGGTCGAGCAATCGATCAGCAAGGCGCCGGCCGGAGCCTTGCCGATGACCTCGTTCTCGATCACCTGGCCCACGATGGCGCCGTTGGGCAGCATGGTAACCACCACTTCGGCCCCGGCGACCGCCTCGGCCACCGTGGTGCAGGCCGTGCAACCAGCCTCCTGCGCGGCAGCCAGGGCCGCTTCGGAAAGATCGAAGGCGCGGACCACGTGCCCCGCCCTGGCCAGGTTGGCGGCCATGCCGCCGCCCATGTTGCCCAGGCCAATGAATGCAATTGCCGCCATGGCAGCCTCTCCCGTTATGTCTTTTTTGTGGTTTAGCGCCCCTGCCACACGCCGGGACGCTTCTCGACGAAGGCCTTCATGCCTTCGGCCTTGTCCTGCGTGGCGGTGAGCACCTGGAACATGCGGCGTTCGGCCAGCAGGCCCTGGTCCAGCGTGGTTTCGAACGCGAGGTTGACCATTTCCTTGTTCATCAGCGCGGCCAGCGGCGGCATGGCGGCAATGGTCTGTGCCGCTTTGAGCGCTTCGGCCAGCAGATCGCCATGGGGCACCACGCGGCTGACCAGCCCGCCGCGCTCCGCCTCGGCCGCGTCCATCATCCGGCCGGTCAGGCACATGTCCATCGCCTTCGCCTTGCCCACGGCGCGGGCGAGGCGCTGCGAACCGCCCATGCCCGGCGCAACGCCCAGCTTGATTTCGGGCTGGCCGAACTTGGCATTCTCGCTGGCGATGATGAAATCGGCCATCATCGCCAATTCGCAACCGCCGCCCAGGGCAAAGCCGTTGACTGCCGCAATCCACGGCTTGCGCGTGGCCTTGACCAGCTTGCTGGTCCAGCCTTCGAAAAAGTCTTCGGCAAAGAATTGCGCGGCGGGCTTGTCCGCCATTTCCTTGATGTCGGCGCCGGCGGCAAAGGCCTTGTCGCCGCTGCCGGTCAGCACCGCGCAGCGCTGCGCCGGATCGGCCTCGAACGCGGCAAAGGCGGCGATCAGGTCGGCCAGGACCTGGCTGCTCAGCGCGTTGAGCGCCTGGGGCCGGTTGAGCGTGATCAGCGTGACGGGCCCCTGGGTTTCGACCAGGATCGTTTCATAGCTCATAGCGGTGTCCATTCCTCTTGCTGCGGCAGGGGCGCAAAGATCGCATCGAGCGCGGGCGCCGCCACGCCTTCGGGGCTGGCCGGGTTCCAGCGCGGGGCATTGTCCTTGTCAACGATCACCGCGCGCACGCCTTCGGCAAAATCGGGCCGCATGATCATGCGCCCACCCACGCGGTATTCCATCGCCATGTTGGCGGCAAAATCGGGCAGCGCCAGGCTTTGCGCCAGTTGCCGCAGCGAAACCGCGCAGGAAAAGGGCGATCGCGTGGCGAGCGTGGCCAGGGTTTCCTGGGCGAACGGCGCTGGATCGCGCGCCAAGGACGCCAGGATTTCGGGCAGGCTGTTGGCCAGGAAATGGCGTGCGATGGCAGTGGCCTGCGCGGCGATGGGCGCCGGGCCAGGCGTGCCGGCCAGCGCATCGAGCGCTTCACCCACACTTTCCCCGGCGGCAATGCGCGCCTTGGCCTGGGCCAGCGCCGGTTCTTCCAGATAGTGGGTGGCAAGGCCGGCCCACAGGCATTCCGCGCCATCGAGCCTTGCGCCGGTCAGCGCCAGATATTGCCCTAGCCGGCCTTTCAGGCGCGAAAGATACCAGCCGCCGCCAACATCGGGAAACAGGCCGATCCCGGTTTCAGGCATGGCGAGGCGGGTCTTGGCCGTGGCCACGCGCCAGCGCGCGGGCTGGGAAATGCCCACGCCCCCGCCCATGGTGATGCCGTCCATGAAGGCCACCACCGGCTTCACATACGTGAACAGCAAGTGGTTGAGGCGATATTCGTGGAAGAAGAATTCGCGCGCGCGGGCGCCGCCGTCTTCCAGGGCGGAGCCGCGCAGCAGGGCGATGTCGCCCCCGGCGCAAAACCCGCGCGAGAGCTTGGGATCACCATCGGGCGCGGGCGCGTGGTCGATGATCACGGCGGTGATCGCCGGATCGTCTTGCCAGGCGAGCAGCGCATCGGTCATCGCCTTGACCATCGGCAAGGTCAGCGCGTGGATCGCGCGCGGGCGGTTGAGGGAGAGAATGCCGGCGCAGCCTTCGCGACGAACGATAACGTCCGGGGTCATTGCAGCAAGTCCCGGCCCACGATCATGCGCATCACTTCGTTGGTGCCTTCCAGGATGCGGTGCACGCGCAAGTCGCGCCAGAACCGCTCGATCGGATAGTCGCGCAGATAGCCATAGCCGCCAAACAGTTGCAGCGCGCGATCGACCACGGAGGACCCGGTATCGGTGGCAAAGCGCTTGGCCATGGCAGAAAAGCGCGTCTTGTCGGGCGCGCCGGCGGTGACTTTGGCGGCCGCCAGATAGAGCAGCGCGCGCGCTGCCTCCAGTTCGGTGGCCATGTCGGCCAGCACGAACTGGGTGTTCTGGAAATCGGCGATGGCGCGGCCGAACTGCCGGCGCTCCTTCACATAGGCGATGGCTTCATCCAGGCAGCGCTGCGCCCCGCCGAGCGAACACGCGCCGATGTTGAGCCGCCCGCCATCCAGGCCAGCCATGGCGATGCGGAACCCCTGGCCCTCTGCCCCCAGCCGATTGGCCACCGGCACCCGCACGTTTTCCAGGATCACTTGCGCGGTGGGCGAGGCGTTCCAGCCCAGCTTGCGTTCCGGCGCGCCGAACGACAGGCCCGGCGTGTCCTTTTCCACCAGGACGCAGGAAATGCCGCGCGGGCTCTCGTCCCCCGTGCGCACCATGATCAGGTAGACATCGTTCACCCCGCCGCCGGAAATGAACTGCTTCGTTCCATTGAGCACATAGTCATCGCCGTCACGCCGCGCGGTGGTGGCGAGGGCGGCGGCGTCCGATCCGGAACCCGGCTCGGTCAGGCAATAGGACCCCAGCTTGTCCATCGCCACAAGGCCGGGCAGGTGCTGGGCCTTGAGCTCTGCCGAACCATAGCTGTCGAGCATCCAGGCGACCATGTTGTGGATCGACAGGAACGCGGCGGTGGTGGGGCAGCCATAGGACATCGCCTCGAACACCAGGGCCGCTTCCAGCCGGCCCAGGCCCACGCCGCCCCCTGCTTCGGAAACATAGATCCCGCCCAGGCCCAGTTCGCCCGTGGCGTGGATCACATCACGCGGGAACGTGTGGTCTTCGTCCCAGCGGGCAGCATGGGGGGTGATGGCGTCGGCGGTGAACCGGCGCGCCATGTCCTGAATGGCAAGCTGGTCTTCGGTCAGGGCAAATGCCTGAGACATCAAGGGCGCTCCTGCTCCCGCATCAAACGCGGTGTTTCTGTTTGGCGGCACCATGGCCCAGCGGGGATATGGGCACAAATGCCTTTTTGGTCGCATCGGTTGTGCAAAAAAGGGGGCACGACCCTATGGTCGTACCCCCTTCCCGTGCATGCAACTGGCAGGTTTGTCAGGCGGCCGGGCGGCGCGCGTACCAACCATAGGATGCAATCACGGCATAGCAGGCAGCCGGAATGGCCAGCGCCAGCGCCAGGCTGTGCGTCACGTCGGCCACGCCGCCGGTCAGCAGCGGCAGGACCGCACCGCCGAAGATCGCCACGTTGATGATGCCCGAACCATCGGCCGCGCGCGATCCCAGCTTTTCGCAGGCGAGGCTGAAGATCGTGGGGAACATGATCGAGTTCATCAGGCCGATGGCGAGCAGGCTATAGCCCGAAACCACGCCGTTGGTGTGGGTAGACAACGCTATCAACACGATCGCGAAAATGGCGTTGAATGCGAGCGCCTTGCCCGGCGAAACCTGGCGCAGCACGGCCGAACCGATGAAGCGGCCGACCATCGCCCCGCCCCAGTAGACGCTGATCAGCTTGCCCGCCGCGGCTTCTTCCAGGCCCATGACATGCGCCTGGCGGAGATAGTTGACGATGAGCGAGCCGATCGACACTTCCGCGCCGACATAGAGGAAGATGCACAGCGCGCCAAAGCCGAAGCGCGGACGCTTGAGCAGGTCGAGCCCGGCAAGACCGCCGCTTTCGGTGTGCTTTTCCACGGGCAGGCGGTTGCGGAACGACCAGACCACGGCCGCCACGATCGCCAGCGCGATGGCCAGGCCGATGTAGCCCTTGACGATCGCGCCGCTTTCCGCGGTGCGATAGGCATCGAGCGCGGGGCCGGTGAGATCGGCCGCCGAAACCTTGGCCAGGCTGCCCAGGATCAGCGCGGCGCCGAACCAGGGAAACAGCGTGGTGCCCAGCGAATTGAACGCCTGGGCAAAGGTCAACCGGCTCGATGCGGTGCGTGCCGGGCCGAGCAGCGAGATCAGCGGGTTGGCCACGACCTGGACCACCACCACGCCACTGGCCAGCACGAACAGCGCCAGCAGGAACACGCCATACGTGGCGCTTTGCGAGGCAGGAATGAACAGCAGGCAGCCGGCCATCATCGTCAGCAGGCCGACCACGGCGCCGCGCATATAGCCGATGCGCTTGACCAGGCGGGCGCCGGGGATGCCGATGACGGCATAAGCGGTGAAGAAGCAGAACTGCACCAGCATCGCCTGGGTGTAGTTCAGCGTGAAAAGCTCCTTGAGCTTGGGAATGATCACGTCGTTGAGTGACGTGATCCCGCCGAAGATGAAGAACAACCCAATGACGAAGACCTGCAGTTGCGGGGCATCGATATGGGCGGCTCCGTCCGGGCCGTCGGGATGGGCGCCCGCAGCAAGATCGGGGGCAAGGGCCATTATGATTTCTCTCCTAACGCTCCCTCACGCCTTTGGCGGGCAGGGAACGACGCTTCCAGTTGCCTCTACGCGCACATTGCTGAGCGTCACGACGAACCCCTGCGGCGCCGTGATCCGAAGCGGCGTGCCGACCTGTTTCAGATCAGCACCGGCATCGGCGAAACAGCGCAACGGAATGCGTGTCTGGGTAACGGCCCCCTGCGGCGCAAGACGCAGGAGCGATGCCACATCCAGGCTGCCCGTGCCAACCGAAACCTTGATCGGCCCGGCCGGCAGGGCATCGATCCGCCATTCCAGCCGAACTTCAAAGCCTTCATCAGCCTGGCGGGTGAGATCGACCGGCGGCCCGTCGATGGCAAGCGCGCCCGGTGCGGCCCAGGTGAAGCGGCGCGCGTCTTCCTGCGCGGCCAGATCGACCGAGCGCGCGGTGACGGCATTGTCCAGCCCCAGGTGCCAGGGCGACGGCGCCACGCCACGGTTGAACCACAGGTTGTCGCTGGCCGCCGCCGAAAGATCGACGCGCGGATCCTCGTTCACCGCGCCCACCGGTGCGGGGTGGGCATAAGTCAGGCCATAGCCTGCCGGGAACAGCGGCGCGGCGATGGGAGAGCGCGCATCGGCGGGCCAGGGGAACGGCAGGGTGCCGGCAAAATCGCGCGCTGGCTGTCCATCGGCCCTGGCCACCAGGACATCGGCCACCCCGGCCCCCTGCGTGCCGGGCAGCCAGGCCGCGACGAAGGCATCAGAGGCGTTAAGCAGTGGCCCTGTAAAAAGCGGGCGGCCCGAAAGGAACAGCGACACCACGGGAATGCCCTGCGCCTTGAGCCGGGCGACCAGTGCCTCTTCGCCATGGCGCGGGCGGAATGCCAGGTTGGCCACGTCGCCCTGGAATTCGGCGTAGGGCGCCTCGCCATAGACGACCACGGCCACATCGGGCCTTTGCGCGAACTGCCCATCGGGCGCGAGGGTGGCCGTGCCGCCCACTTTGGTCAGCGCATCGGCCAGGGCGCGTCCGATAGTCTGGCCGCGCGGGAAATCGGCGGCGGTGGTGTCGGTGCCCTGCCAGGTGATCGTCCAGCCGCCCGCCTGCATCGCCATGGAATCGGCCCCCGGCCCGGCGATCAGGACTTTGGCGCCAGGCTTCAACGGCAGGACGCCGCCGTTGTTCTTCAGCAGGACCAGCGATTTGGCCACCGCTTCGCGCGCCACGGCCAGATGCGCCGGCGCGCCCAGTTCGCCCGCCGCGCCGCGCTGGATCGGCACCGCGCCCATCAGGCCCAGCTTGAACTTCACGCGCAGGATCCGGCGAACAGCATCGTCGATCCGCGCCATGGGGATCGTGCCCCGCTGCGCCTGGGCCAGGGTGCTGTCGAACAGGCCCTTCCAGCTGTCGGGCGCCATCGCCATGTCGAGCCCGGCGTTGAAGCTGGCCGCGCACGACGTGACCGTGCAGCCATCGACCTGGCCATGGCCGTTCCAATCGCCCACCACGAACCCGCCAAAGCCCATGCGGCCCTTGAGCACATCGGTGAGCAGGGTGCGATTGCCGTGATTCTTGACCCCGTTCCAGCTGGAAAAGCTGGCCATGACGGTCAGCGCGCCGGCATCGATCGCGGCGGGATAGCCCTGGGCATGGCGGGCGACGAGTTCGGTTTCGGACACGCGGGCATCGCCCTGGTCCTTGCCATCGTGGGTGCCGCCATCGGCCAGATAGTGCTTGGCCGTCGCCGCGACATGCGCGCTATCCACCGCCTTGCCGGCGCGCAGCGGCCCTTGCAGGCCCGTGACCATTGCCCGGCCATAGGCGGCAACCAGCGCCGGATCGGCGGCATAGCCTTCATAGCTGCGGCCCCAGCGCAAGTCCTGCGGCACGGCGAGCGTCGGGGCAAAGGTCCATTCGATGCCGGTGGCGGCGATCTCGGCCGCCGTCGCCGCGCCGATGCGCTGCACCAGCGCGGCATCGTGCATCGCGCCAAGGCCGACATTGTGCGGAAAGATCGTGGCGCCGGGCAGGTTGCTGTGGCCGTGGACGGCGTCGACGCCGAAGATGATCGGGATCCCTGCCCCCGCCTTGGCCGAAGCGGCGCGATATTCGCCCACCAGGCGCGCCCAGTCCGCCCCCGCGGCGCGCTCGTTGCCATAAGGGCCGCTGTTGCCGCCCGCCAGGATCGAGCCGAGCGGATAGCGTTGCAGATCGGCCGGAGTGACCGCGCTGATATCGCCCTGGATCATCTGGCCGATCTTTTGCGCCAGGGTCATTCGCTTCATCAGCGCAGTGATGCGCGCTTCGGTGGCGGGATCGGTGATCGCGGCCGGGCTATGCGCGGCGGGCCATTGTGCGGGATGGGCGACAGCCTCCTCTACCGGCGCGGCGGCGGCGGGGGTGAAAGGCGCCAGCAGGGCCAGGAAAGCAGGGGCGGCAAGCAGCGCGTGGCGCTTGGTCATGGGTATCATCCTCTCGTTCGCGCGATCTTGTGAACGTTCTCAATTGTGGCTTGTGACATGGCCGGGCGGCCAGATCAACTGCCGTGTCAAATGCGGGTCAGCCGGTTCGGATGGACAGCAGCAGCAGCCCGGCCAGCGCAGCGCAGGCGGCCAGCACCAGGAACAGGGCGCCAAAGCCCATGGTGGGCACCAGCACCACCGCGAGCCAGGGCACGATCAGCGAAGGCACGGTGTTGGTCAGGTTGAACAGGCCGAGATCGCGCCCGCGCCGGTCTGGCCGGGGCAGCACGCGCAGGGTTTGCCCGCTATGCAACGCCAGAAACACCGCCATGGCCAGGGCGAACAGCGCATAGCCGGCCAGCGCCACGCCCTTGCCCGGCGCCAGCGCCATGATCAGCAGGCCGAGCGCGATCAGGCCGGCGAGCGCGCCCAAGGGGCGCCAGGGCCGCGCGCGGCGATCGGCCCAATGGCCCACAAGCAGGGCCAGCGGCACCGAGAGCGCCAGCAGCAGGCCATAGATGCGCGCCATGGTGGCCGCGTGCATCGTGGGATCAAGCGCCAGGAACCAATAGGCGATGAACGCGAACAACGTCGCTTCAGCCAGTTGCACCAGCAG
Source organism: Novosphingobium rhizosphaerae (assembly GCF_050920675.1). Taxonomy (NCBI): domain Bacteria; kingdom Pseudomonadati; phylum Pseudomonadota; class Alphaproteobacteria; order Sphingomonadales; family Sphingomonadaceae; genus Novosphingobium; species Novosphingobium rhizosphaerae. Next base: position 1,703,573 of record NZ_CP137861.1, on the reverse strand, counting down.
CCGCGCCAGCCACATGCGGCGCACCGGGCGTGGCGGCGGCGGAACCACCGGGGCCAGCGGCACGGGCGCCGCCGTTGCAGCGGGCATGGCGCGTGGGTTCATCAGCAGCAGCGGCAGGATCGATGCGGCCACGATCAGCGCCAGCACCGCGACGCGCGCGGCAAAGCCGCTGCCGGTGCCATGGTGCGGATCGGGCAAAGTGACCAGGGCGCCCACTGCACCCGACCAGGCCGGAGCAAAGGCCAGCAACCCACCCAGCAGGCCCTTGTGCCGATCGGGCACGCAATCGGCGGCCCAGGCCGCCAACGGCCCCAGCACCATGTTGAGCCCGCCCTGCCAGGCGACCAGCACCACGATCAACGCCGGCAGCGTGGTCGCCAGCGGCATGGCCAGCAAGAGCGCGCTCGACAGCATCAGGCCGCCGGCCACCCAGGCGCGGCGGCTGCCGGCGCGATCGCTGGCCCAGCCCCAGGCGATGTTGGCCACACTGGCCGAAACCGCGCCCAGGAAGGTCAGCGTGGCCAACCAGGGCACGGCCGCCGGGCCGGCCAGCTCTGCCACGCGCAGCGGCAACAGCAGGGTGAGCAGCGGGCCGTAGCCCGCCGTGGCACCAGCCCAGGCGAGAGCATAGCACAAGAGGAACGGCCAATCACCATGGCGCGCGGGCACGCCGGCCACGGTAGAGGCTTCAACCACCCGTCGTCGCCTTGGGGCCGGCCACGGATTCGCGCATCACCAGCCCGGCGGGCACCACCACGGGCGCTGTCGGCACGGTGCCGTCGCGCTGCGCCGCAATGATCAGGTCCACCGCGCGGGCCACGGTTTGCGCCACCGGCTGGTCCACCGCCGAAAGCGCCGGCCGGGCAAAGCGCACCACGGGCGTGTTGTCGAAACTGATCAGCGAGAGGTCTTGCGGCACGGCCAGGCCCATGGCGTGGGCCACGTCGAGGCTGGCCAGCGCGGTCTGGTCGTTGCTGGCGATGATCGCGGTGGGCGCGTCGCCTTGGTCCAGCAACTGCCGCGCCGCCTGCGTGCCCGTGGCAAAGCTGAAATCGCTTTGCGCCAAAAGGCCGTGGGTGGGCAGGCCAGCCTCGCCCATGGCGGCACGCCAGCCCTCGACGCGCCACTGGCTGAGGCTGTATTCCGGGTTGCCGGCGATGAAGCCGATGCGGCGGTGGCCCAGGTCGATCAAGGCCTGCGTTGCCTTTCGCGCCGATCCTTCATCGTCCATGATCAGCGGGATGCCCCCGCCCTGCCCCAGCGAGCCGATGCGGGCAAAGGGAATGCCCTGGCGGGTGAGCACGCCCACGATCAGCGGATTGTCGGAATGGGGCGGGGTCAGCACCACGCCATCGGGCTGCAGCGCGGCGATGGCGGCGAGCAGTTCGCGCTCCACATGGTCGTTGTGGGTATCGACCAGTTCGAAGATCATGCGATAGCCGTGTTCGGCGCATTGCAGCATCCCGCCCAGCAGCATCTGGTCCACCCAGTCACTGCCCTGGCGCGCGCGCCAATCGGCAATCGTGCGATCGCGGTCGTTAAGCGCCAGGATGAGGTACGAGCGCGAGCCGCTCATCCGCTGCGCCGCGATCGACGGGACATAGCCGAGCCGGGCAATGGCTTCGCGCACGCGCTCCTGCATTTCGGGGCGCACGTTGGGTTCGTTGTTGATCACCCGGCTGACGGTTTGCAGCGAGACGCCAGCATCGGCGGCCACGTGCTTGATCGTCACGGTCTGACGACGGCGCGCCATCCTGCTGCTATCCTCTTACTTCGCGGTCGGCCGGGTGGCCGCGTCGGCATCGCTTTGCCAGACATGGACCCAATCCACCATCATCGTGCGTGGAAATCCGCGCTCGTCCACCCCGCCGCCGTTGCGGCTTTCCGGCAGGCCACCGCCGATCGCCAGGTTGAGCACCAGATAGAACGGCCGATCGAACGGCGCCAGCGGATCGGCGCTGCCGGTGGTGGACCATTCGCCCGCGCGCCGGGTTTCATAGGCCACGCCATCGATGCTCCAGGTGATCGTACCCGGCGCCCATTCCACGGCATAGGTGTGAAACCCGTCGACCGGCGCGGGGATCGGCGTTTCCGAACCCACATGGCGGTTGGCCGGGGGCACGCCGCCGAAATGGATCGTGCCGAGCGCACGATCCTCTTTCCCGCCGGCGCACGTGGCGCAGGGCACGCCCAGGTTCACCGTTTCGAGAATGTCGATCTCGCCCGAAGCGGCCCAACGGCCATAGCGGCTTTCCGCCGGCAGCATCCAGATCGCCGGCCAACTGCCCTGCCCACCGGGCAGGCGCGCGCGCACTTCCACCCGGCCATAGCGCCAGGCGGCCTTGTCCTTGGTGCTCAGCCGCGCCGAGGTGAACGGCTTTTCGGCGCGCGCGGCGTTCCTATCGGGGGTTTCGCGCAGGTCTTGCGGATAGGCCGGGCCGCGCCAGGCCTCCTTGCGAGCGGTGATAACCAGATGGCCATCGGCGAGGTGCGCGTTGGCGCGGCGCGGGGTGTAGCACTGGCGTTCCTGGTTGCCACCGCCCCAGCAATCGTCGGCCAGGGTCCAGCGCGCGGGATCGATCGCCGTGCCATCGAATTCATCGGCCCAGACCAGGTGCCAGCCGGGCCCCGGCGCCTCTGGCGCGGCAGCGGCGGCAGCGGCGGCGGCGGATACCAGCAGGGCCAATGCCACGCTCATGCCGCAGCGCCCGCCTGCGCGCCGCAATAGCTTTCCACATACGCAGCATGGCCGGGCAGCCCGCGCACGGTTTCGGCCACTTCGCGACGCAGGCCGGCGAGCAGGCGCTCCAGTTCCTCGTCGCGCAGCTTGGCCGCGACCGGGTGATGGCCGGAAGGCATGATGCCCTGCCCCATCATCACCTGTACCCAGCTGTTCTCGGCAAACAGTTCCTCGTTCTTGCGGAACACGCGGCCGGTGCGGGCAAACAAGTCCATGCGATGAGCCAGGCTTTCTGGCACCTCCATCCCGGCGCAGTGGCGCCAGAACGGGCTGTCGCGCCGCTCGGTGGCCTTGTAGTGCAGGATCAGGAAATCGCGGATCTGGACCATGTCGGTCCACTGCTGTTCGTTGAATTCGGCAATGTCGGCCGGATCGGGGCGGGTGCCCACCGGCAGCAGGCGCAGGATGCGCAGCACGGCGCGCTGGATCAGGTGGATCGAGGTGGATTCGAGCGGTTCCATGAACCCGCCCGAAAGACCCACCGCCACGCAATTCTTCACCCATTGCCGGCGCCGCGCGCCGGTGGTGAAACGGATGCGGTTGGGCTCGGTCAGGACCTGGCCTTCCACGCTGGAGAGCAGGCGGTCGAGCGCCTGTTCTTCCGACAGATAGCGGCTGCACCACACGATGCCGTTGCCCTGGCGGTGCTGCAATGGAATGCGCCACTGCCAGCCGGCATCGTGGGCGATGGCGCGGGTATAGGGCACGGGCGGGCGCACGCTGGCGGTCTGCACCGCAATCGCGCGGTCGCACGGCAGCCAGTGGCTCCAATCGTCGAACCCGGTGTGCAGCGCGCCTTCGATCAGCAGGGCGCGAAAGCCGGTGCAATCGAGGAACAGGTCGCCGGCCACGCGCCGGTCGCCATCCAGGCGCAGCGCGGCGATGGCGCCGCTTTCGCCGTCGAGTTCCACCTGCGCAATGCGGCCTTCGATGCGGATGACGCCATCGGCTTCGGCCAGGCCGCGCAGGAACGCAGCATAGCGCGCAGAATCGAGCTGATAGGCATAGTTCATCCGCCCATCGGGCAAGTGGGCAAAGCGCCCGGCCTGCGCGGCCATGAGTTCCAGGCAATAATCGTCATAGGGCGCGGTGTGCCCGCGCGAGAGGCCGTGCAGCCAGAAATGCTGGAACCCGGCGCTCCAGTGATCGCGCCCGGTGCCGCCGAACGAGTGGAAATAGCGCGCCCCTTGCGCTTTCCAGTTTTCGAACGCGATGCCCAGCTTGAACGTGGCCTGGGTGGCGCGCATGAAATCCGCCTCGGCAATATTGAGCAGGCGGTTGTAGGTGACCAGCGGGGGAATCGTGCTTTCGCCCACGCCCACGGTGCCGATGGCCTCGCTTTCCACCAGGGTGACCGTGGCCACCGGGCCGAGGGTGCGCGCCAGGGCGGCGGCGGCCATCCAGCCGGCGGTGCCGCCGCCGGCCACCACGATCCGCAGGGGTGTTGATGATGTCATCGGCTGAGGCTCCTGAGCAGGAAAGCGCGGATGCGGCTGGCGGCGGCAGCGTCGAGTGGGGCGAGGATGCCCTGCCCTTCGGCCGGCAGATGGGCGCGCGCGGAAGCGCCGCCGGAAAAGACATGGTGTTCGAACAGGGCGCGCCATTGCGCGCGCTCGGCTTCGGGCAGGTCGCGGATCGCCAGGATCGCGTGGATCAGCGCGTCCTGCGGCTGGCCCAGCCAGCGCGGGGTATCGCGCCACCAGTAGTTGACCAGCACGTTGAACGGCGCCGTGGCATCGACCGCGTGATACCAGCCGCTGGGGATGAACAGCGCGTCTCCGCCGGCCAGATCGGCCACCTGCGCATGGGCGAGCGCAGTGGCATAGCCGGGGTGGCGAGCCAGGTCGGGCGCATCGGGATCGACCATGCTGACGGCGCGGCCGGCAGGGGTATTGTCCAGCGGGCCAAGGTGGAGATTGGCGAACTGGTCGGGCGGAAACAGCGTGAAGCGCCGCCCGCCCACGGCACAGACGGCCAGGTTGTGCGGGAAATCGTTATGTGCCGCCACGCGCGTGGCGGTGCCGATCCACACGCTGGCCAGCGCCTGTCGCTCGCCCAGCGGCATCGGGTTGGCTGCGTCCAGCCCGTCGAACCAGCCGGGAATGTCGATAGAGCCCATATAGACCAGCCGGCCGTCGGCCGCCGCCTCGGCCGCGTCAAACCGCGCCCAGATGGCGGCCAGCGGTTCCTGCGCCGTGGCGAAATTGACCTGCATAAGGGAATCGTAGAACAGGCGACCGGCGGCCTGCGGCCCGGCGTGCGAAACGGTGAACGCGCGCGGGCGGGCGTGGGCGGCAAGATGGGCGCGGGCTGCGGCCGCGCTTTCCCGCCCGGCCACGACCAGCGGCCAGTGCGCCGCCAGGCCGCGCACCACGAACGGCGTGTCTTCCTGTGCCAGCAGGGCATCGAGCGCGGCGGCATCGGCCACCGCCACTTCGCGCACGGATGGCGGATGTTCAGGCATTAGAGCGCCGTGCCAGGAGATCGGCAAAGCGGCCAAGCGCGGCCACCGCCATGTAGATGGGTAAAAGATGCCCTTGCGCGTTGAGTGCGCCCAAGGCCGCACCATCGAGCGCGGCCAAGCGCTCTTCGGCAATGATGTGGTAGCCCACGAGAGAGCGCGTGGAGCCTTCGGCCAAGGGCACTTCGAGCGAAAAGGGTTCGAGCAGGTCGTGCGCCTCGAGCGCGGCGAGGAATGCGGGCGTGGTGCGCCAGCCGGCGTCGAGCGCACCAAGCTGCTCGGCCTTGGCGGCGAGATAGGGCGTGGGGGCGCCGTTTTCATCGAACAGGCGCTGGCCAGCCGGCGCGCCGACACGGGGATGGGCCAGGTCGATATGCACCTGAGGCACATCGTCGGCATGGGCGGTGCGGCCGATCAGGAAGGGCTGAACCGCGTGGGCCAGCGGCACATAGGCCGCGTCCCAGCGCGCATCGGCCAGGAACAGGTTCTCAGCCTGTTCGAACCCGAACAGGGCGAGCGGGGCAAAGCGGCCGGTTTCGGGATCGCGGCGGAACACGATGGGATAATGCGCGGCCACCGCGCGGAATTCGGCCGGCACCACCAGGCACCCCATCACGCCATCGCCCCACTGCGCGCCCGCGCCGGTGGCCACGGTCAGATCGCGATGGGTGGCATTGTCGAGCAGGGCATGGCTGCTGCTGGTCACGGTGCTGGCATCCTCGTTCAACGGCTGTTTGCGCCCTTGTTCCACCTGCGGCTGGCGGGATCAAGCCAATGGCAGGAGGGACCACCCGGCCGGCTTGCAGGGCAGCGCAAGCCGGCCGGGCGGGAGGGCCGCGTCAGAAGTTGACGCGGAAACCGGCGGAATAGCGGGCATAGCCGCTCGACGCGAAGAACACGTTGTTGTCCGACCGCAAGTGGCCACGCCGGCCCTGGTTGGTCAGATTGATGGCATCGGCAAAGACCGTGAAGCCCTTGCGGAATTCCCAGCTGGCGCTGGCATCGACCTGGCCATAGGGCTCCACGTAATAGGGGTTGGGCCCCGTGCCCGAGAGGAACTGCGCGCGCCAGTTGTAGGCAACGCGGGCCTGCAAGCCGTGCTTGTCATAGAACAGCACCGCGTTGGCGCTGTCGGACAGGCCGGTGAGCGCGAACTGGGTGACGCTGGACGGCTTGGTGTTGTCGTACGTCGCATCGCCGCGCACGATCGTGTAGTTCAGGATCGTGCCGAAGCCGGTGTTCCAGAACGTGTGCTGGATGGCGAATTCCCAGCCATAGAGCCGCGCGGTCTGCGACGAGTTGACCGGCGTGGTGATCTGGAAATTGACCGCCGCATCCTGGGGCGTGCCGAAAATGTTGCCGGTGAGGTTGCCGCTCGCGTCGGTGCCGGTGATCTGAGAGGATTCCGGGTAGTGCTGGAAGATGTAGTTGCGGATCGCAGCCGTGCTGGCATCGGCACCGAGCGCGGCGATGGCCGCCTGGTAGCGCGGGCCGCTGGCCGGGTTGGTCAGGCCGAAGGCGCCGGTATCGACGCGGGCCGAGGAAATGAAGTTCGACACGTTCTTGTTGAAGAAGCCCACCGAGACATAGCTCGTCGGCGCGTAATACCACTCCAGGCTGAGGTCGATGTTCTTGGACTTGTAGGGCAGCAGGCCGGGATTGCCCTGGCTGCCGGTGCCGCCACCGATGCGGAACAGCTGGTCGAGCGTGCGGCCACCCTGGAGGCTGGCATAGTCGGCACGGGTGATCGTCTGGCTGTAGGACGCGCGGAACTTGACGTTGCGCGCCGGCTGCATGTCGAAATCGAACGCGGGCAGGAAATTGTCATAGCTGCCGGCAAACGTGGTGAAATCGCTGCTGCCGCCATAGATCAGGCCAAATTCGTTGGCAGAAACCCACTGCGTGCCGGTGGGGATCGGCACCAGCGCCGAGGAGGTCACGCGGGTGTTTTCATAGCGCAGGCCGGCGCGGAAATGCGCCTCGCGGCCCAGCAGGTCGAACTTGGTATTCACCTGCACAAAGGGCGCGATGGTGCGTTCCTTGATGCGGCGATCGACCGTGTAGGGCGCCAGGCAATTGCCGGTGCCGCCGCAGATCTGGTTCTTGCTGTCGAGCAGGCTCACCATCTTTTCGAAATTGAAAGTGTAGAACTGCTTGATGATGTTGGGATCGTTGGCACCCGAAACACCGCTGAACTTGTCGGGCACGGAAACGCGGCTGAACAGGTCGTCGGGCGTCTGGCTGGCCGGCAGCGAGCCGCCCCAGGTATCGTGCTGGATATAGCCATAGGCCGACCGCACCTTGTTCTCGGTATAGTTGGCGCCAAAATCGAGGCTGTCGATCACGCCGCTGTCGAACTGAAAATGGCCGGAAAGGCGCGCTTCGTTGATCTCGTCGCGGAAATAGGCGTTGCGGAAGGCATTGCCCGTGGGCGTGATGTTCGCCGGATCGAGCGCGTCGATGCCAGAGTTCATCCCGACCGAAATGACCGGCAGATCATGGGTGAAATCGATCTTCTGGTCGGCCACGCCGAACACCGCCGTCCCCACCGAGACGCTGGTGCCATAAGGATTGTTGGGCTTGGATTCGGCCGTCGAATGGTGGGCGTCCAGCTCCAGCGTGAGGCGATCGATGCCGTCCCACTTGAGATTGCCGCCGATCGAGCGGTTGACCGTGCGGTTTTCGGTCAGCGCCGCGCTGTAGGACAAGTCCTTGCCCTCGCTGGCGCCGAAGTGTTCGGCATAGAACACCGGGCCGGCAACCGGACCATCGGTCCACTGGCTGGAAACGTCGTTGAAATTGAACCAGATGCCCACGCTGTTGGTGCGCGCGCGGACGGTGTTCTGCGAATAGGTGTAATCGAACGTGGCGGTCAGCGTGTCGGTGGGGCGCAGCTGGAGCACGAGCTGGCCATTGATGCGCTCACGGTCGATGTCGGTGATGTCATAGCTGGCGTTCTGCGGCACCTGGTAGACATCGTTGGGACCGGGCCGGTTGACGATATTGGCATAGCGCGGATCGCCTTCCTGCGGCAGCGAACCCCAGTTGTTTTCCGAGCCGAGATAGCCGTCACGCCAGCCGACATTGGCCTGGTTGTTGCTCGCCTTGCGCTTTTGCCACACGCCGGTGACCAGCACGCCGATCTTGCCATCGGCAAAGGTGTCGCTGAGAATCCCCGACACTTCGGGCGTGATGGGGCTGCCCTGGTTGCGCGACGTGTCGATCATGCCCTTGATCGCCAGGCTGCCGTGCAGGCCGGGCCGATCGAGCGGGCGCGGGGTCTTGATATTGATGGTCGAACCGATGCCGCCGGTCGGCAGCGTGGCGCGGCCCGACTTGTAGACTTCCACCCCGGCGACGCCTTCGGACGCGAGGTTGGCAAAGTCGAAGCTGCGGGTGGACGGCGCGCTGGCGCCATCGCCCAGGCTGGACGTGGGCATCTGGCGGCCATTGAGCAGCACCAGGTTGAATTCCGGGCCGAAGCCGCGAACCGTGACGGTGGAGCCTTCGCCGTTGGAACGATCGATCGATACGCCGGTGATGCGCTGAAGCGATTCGGCCAGGTTCGTATCGGGGAACTTGCCCATGTCTTCGGCCGAGATCGCATCGACCACGCCTTGCGCGCTGCGCTTGATATCGGCGGCGGCCGAAAGGCTGGCGCGGATGCCGGTGACGACGATGGCGCTTTCGGCCGGCGCTTCGGGCGTGGTGGCGCCCTGCGGTGCTGCGGCCGGCGTGCTGGGCGCGGCTTCCTGCGCCAGGGCAGGCGCAGCGGCCAGGCCCATTGCCATGACCGAAGCCCCCCAGACCAGGCGCGCGCGCAAAGAATGGCAGCTTGTGCTCATCAGATCCCTCTCCCCGTTTTCACCCCGTCGCTTTGGCGCACGGTTTGTGAACGTTCTCAACTTGCGCAACGAATGCGCGTGAACGTTCACTTTGTCAAGCGCCTGCCGTCATCATCCGTGACAAAGGGCAATAGTGGGGGAGTGGGCGCACCGCGCGCGCCGCTGACGATCGGCCTTTTGCGGCGCGATGCGGGCAGTGGGCCGCCGGCGTGCCGGCCCTGCCGGCAACGCCGCGACCCGGCGCAGCTTCAGGCCACGGCACCCTGCCCGCCAGGCGTTGGCGCGCCGGTGCCGGCCACGGCGTGGTGCGGGCCACGCTCGGCCTCCAGCAAGGCCAGAGCCCGGCCATAGTCGAGCCGGGCCAAGGCCTGGCGCACCGGATGCGCCTCGCGGGCCGCTTCGGGCAGGCCAAGTGCCTCGGCATAGACGACGAAGGCCGCCCGTGCCGCGAGGCTGCGCCGCTGCACCAGATCGACCAGCCCTTCGCGCGCCTGGGCTTGCGCCGCAAGATCGAACGCAGAGTTGGCCGGCGTGGGCGACGGCAGCGTGCCCGGTGCGATCGGCGGCGTGAGGGAGCGCGCGGCTTCGATGGCAGGTTCCAGTTCGCGGCCCAGCAACGCGATCTCGCGATCGAGGCCGAACGTCTGCTCGGCCGCCAGCAGGCGCTCGATCCGGCCGGCCACGGCCGTAACTTGCGGCAGTTCCAGCGATGCAGCCACGCCCTTGAGCGAATGGGCCAGGCGCCGTGCTTCGGCAAGGCGCCCTTCGTCGACCAGGCTGGCAAGAGCACCGGGGGTGGCGGCATAGATATCGGCAAAGTCGCCGATCAGCTTGGCCAGCAGGGCGCGCTTGCCGTTCACGCGGGCCAGCGCGGCGGGAATGCCGAACGGCGGCAGGTGATCGGGCAAGGGGATCGCATCGGATGCGGCTGCGCCATTGGCGACGGGCGCGTGCCAGGGCTTTGCCGCGCCATCGGCGCCAGGCACCTGCAGCCACTGTTCCAGCGTGCGGACCAGCAGCGCGGGATCGACCGGCTTGGTGATGTGGTCGTTCATGCCGGCGGCCAGGCAGCGTTGACGCTCATCCTCATAGGCGTGCGCGGTCATGGCAATGATCGGCAGGACATCGGCGCCCCAGGTGCGGCGGATCCGCGTGGTTGCCTCGATCCCGTCCATCTCGGGCATCTGCACGTCCATCAGCACAGCAGCGTAAGCGCCGCTTTGCGCCGCCACCATGGCGCAGGCGATGCGGCCATTTTCCGCGCAGTCCACATCAAGCCCGGCATCATCGAGCAATTCCATGGCGATTTCGCGGTTGATCGCATTGTCTTCCACCAGCAGCACCCGCGCACCCTGGAACCGCGGGGCGAGGCGCACGGTTTCGGCAGAGGCAGGCGGGGTTGGCGCGACGGCATCGGGCGCGCGATCCACCCGTTCGGGGAAGAGATGGCAGATCGTTTCGATCAGCGCGCGCGGTTGCACCGGCTTGGTCAGAAAGGCATCGACATCGGCGCGTTCAACTTCGCTCAGGAACTCGTCGTTGCCATAGGCCGTGACCAATAGCGTGACCGGCAGGTTTTCGCGCGGCACGCGGTTGCGCATCGCCTTGATCGTATCCATTCCCGAAAGACGCGGCATTTTCCAATCGAGCAGGACCAGGTCGAACGGACGCCCGGCAACGGCAGCAGCCTCGATCGCGGCCAGCGCTTCATCGCCCGAAGCGGCCAGGTCGATCGTCATGCCCCAGCTGTTGAACAACGCGCGCAGGATGTCGCGCGAGGCGGCGTTGTCGTCCGCCGCCAGGATGCGCAGGCCCGCCAGGCCCCGTGGCATGATCAGGCCGGCACGGGCCAGGCTGCCGGCATCGCCCAGCACCACGCGGAAGGTGAACACGCTGCCCAGGCCAGGGGTGCTTTCCACGGTGATGCCACCGCCCATCTGCTCCACGATCTGGCGCGAGATCGCCAGGCCCAGGCCCGAGCCGCCGAACCGGCGGGTCATCGAGCTGTCCACCTGGGTGAACGAGGAAAACAGCGCTTCACGGTGCTGCGCGGTCATGCCGATGCCGGTGTCGCGCACGCTGCATTCCAGCGTGACCGTGCCCTCGCCCGTGGCGACAAGGTCCATGGCGACCATGACCACGCCCTTTTCGGTGAACTTGACCGCATTGCTGAGCAGGTTGAGCAGGACCTGGCCAAAGCGCAGTTCATCGCCCACCACCATCTGCGGCACACGCGGCGCGATGGTGACGCGCAGCGCGACGCCCTTGGCCTGCGCATCGACGGCGAGCATCTGCACCTGGTTTTCCACGCAGGCGCGCACTTCGAACGGCCGCGCTTCCAAAGTGAGCTTCCCCGCCTCGTTCTTGGAATAATCGAGAATGTCGTTGATCAGCCGCAGCAGCGATGCGCCGGCATCGGCAATGCGCGTGACATAGACCTGTTGCCGCGCATCGAGCGCGGTGCGCTGCGCCAAATGGCAAAAGCCGAGAATGGCATTCATCGGGGTGCGGATTTCGTGGCTCATGTTGGCCAGGAACATGGCTTTGGCGCGGGTGGCGTGCTCGGCCTCGCGGGTGCGTTCTTCAAGCGCCAGATTCTTGGCCCGGATATCTTCGCCCATCGCCGTGATGCGCTGCACCGCTTCGACCAGATGCGCGCTGAGCCAGACCAGCACCGCCGTCTGGAATGCCACGATGACCGCGTGGATCAACACGCGCACCAGGTTGCCCTCGCCGGGAAACACCGCATAGGGCAAGGCATAAAGCAGCACGAGGTGGTGCAGCACGGTGGCCCCCGCCGCCATCAGGATCGCCCCGCGATCGCACCACGCGATGGTGAGTGCGAGCATGGCGAAGAAATACATGTGCATGTCCATCTGCCAGGGATGGCCCTGCAGCAGGAACAGGAGGAGCGCGGGCTCGCCCACCAGCGCGACGGCGGAAAGATAGCGCGTGGCCGGGGCGATGCCGTTGCGCCACCACATCAGGTGATAGGCCAGCGCCAGCAGCGCCCCTGCCCCTGCGGCGGCCAGCGGCGATCGTCCGTTCAACCCGCCGACCAGGGCCAGCAGCGGCACGTGCGCCCACAACAGAAAGACCAGGAAGCGGCCGAAACGCCGACGGACATCGTCAAGCTCACTCGCCGTCAGCGATGGGGCGCGGCTGGATAGGGAGGTCGTCATAAGGCGGGATCATCCTTGGCAGCGCCGAGGCAGCCCGCCAGACGTGGCGAAGCAAAGACGAACCAGACCCCTTCTCGGCGCAGTGCGGCAGGAAAATCCACACGGGGGGACGTGGCGATGGCGATATTGGCAAAGCGGCCCGGTGCCACCAGCGCGCCTTGCGCACCGGCAACCATGGCCACGGTTTCGATCCGGGAGGTTCCGGGGGCAGCGATGACCACGAGTTGTTCACCCGCGCGCACCGGGGGCAGCGAAGCCCAGGCGAGTGCGCCGACGCCGGCCAGCATCAGGCCCACGGCCGGCATCGCGGCAACCCATACACGGCGCGGCCGGGCCGGCGCGCCAGCGTGGCGCAAGCCAGCCGTGGCGCGGCAGGCAATCGCCCTGGTATTACCGGTAAGACCCCCGTGCATTCTGACCCTCCACCTGAGGAAGGTTACGGGTGGCCAATTTCCAATTGGTAAATTTTGCCGCTATCGATCTGATCGGGAAGCAATTTCAGACCGAGAATCGCCTGTTTCGGGCATGATTTTTGGTCCGGTCTGATAGCTATCGTCGATTCAGCCTATCCCACCACGCGCACGGGCACGCCTTGGTAGGCCAGGCCGGGCCGCAGGTGTTCGTGCTTCATGATCACGCTGCCGCCCAGCACGCGAGTGCCCGCGTCAACCACCGCGCCATAGAGCGGCACGGTACCGGCATGGACCGTCGCCCCCGTGCCGATGCGCACCTTGTCCACCTTGAGCACGCGATCCTCGAACGTGTGCGCCTGGAAATTGGCGTGGACGGTGGCGCCATCGCCGATCTCGATCATGTCGGGATCGACGACCTGGGCAAACAGCGGCCCCAGCACCGCGCGGCGCCCGATCCTGAGGCCCATGAGCCGCAGGTAGGCCAGCAGCAGGAACGTGCCTTCCAACTGCTGGAGGATGAAATTGGCATAGCGCGCCCAGGCGACATAGACGAAGTCCCAGCGGCTGCACCAGCAGGACCACAGCGCGTGCTGCCCCGGCTTGACCCGCCCGATCAGGCCCCACTTGAGCGCCATGACGACAAGGCACAGCGCCACCATGGTGCCCAGCGTGGCAGCGGGCACCACCACCCAGGCCATCAGCCCCACCCCGGCCCCGTGCGCCGCGGCAGCACCGATGGCGGCAAACCACAGCGCGCCCAGCACCAGCGGCACCACCGGCAGGGCAAAGCGCGCCAGTTCCCACACCCAGCGGTTGACCTGCCGGATCAGCGCGGGATCGTGCGTCAGGCTGCGATCAGCCTCCACCACCTGGCGGCGCGGCAGATCGAAGCTGGGATGGCCAAAGCGCGATTGGCCCCGCGCGATCAGCGTGGCATCGGCAACGGTCGAAATGCCGATGAGGATATCGTCGGGCAGGGTTTCCCCCGCCGGAATCACTGCGTGGTTGCCCAGGAACGTGTTGCGCCCCAGCCGGATCGGCGCCACGCGCACCGTGCCCTGGCGCAGTTCCGGCCCACCCAGATAGATGCCGTCGGCAAAGAAGGTTTCCGCCCCGATCGTGACGAGTTCGGGCGTCACGTCAAAGATCGTGCTGATCTCGCACTTGTCGCCCACGTTCATGCCGGCCAGGCGCAGCCAGTGCTTGAACATCAAGGTGCCCGAAAGCCATTCGCCCGCGGCGAACACGGCGCCGGCCTTGATCCACACGCGGATGTAGCCCAGGCTCCAGCGGTCGATCACGCCCGGCCGCACCCGGCCCAGGGCGCGCAGCAGCAGGGCCGACCAGAACACATTGAGCGGCACGGCCAGCACCGTGGTGGCCAGGACAGCGGTAATCACCCGCAGATCGAGGCTGGGCGCGGCCATCCAGCGCCAGATCGCAAGGGCATCCACTTCGCCCGCCAGGCACAGGCCCAGCAGCAGCAGTTCACCCGGCAGCGCGGCCAGCGCGGCGAACAGCCCCTGGCCCAACAGCATCAACAGCGCATGGCGCCACGGCCCATGGCGGGTTGCCGCGCGGGTGATCACCGGCACGGCAGGGGCTGGCCCCACGCGTTGCGCAGGCACGCCGTCCCACATTTCCCCCGCCGGCACCACACCCCCGGCATTGAGCACCGAGAGCGCGGTAAGCACGCTGCCCGCCCCCATCCGCGCCGGGCCTTCCAAGCCAGCCCGCACCATCAGCGCGGCGCCGGCTTCCATTGTGATCGGCGCCACGACGATATCGCCGCGGTCCAGTTCCACTAGCCCCAGGTGCGCGCCCTGGCCCAGCGAAACGTCGTCGCCCAGGTCCAGCAAGTCCCAACCGCCGCGCCGCAGATCGACATTGCGGTGGATATGCACCCGCCGCCCGATCCGCGCGCCCAGCAGACGCAGCACGGCATTGTTCAGTTCCGTCCCGGCGAGCAACGGCCAGGGGATCAACCGCACCGCCTGCATCACCATCCAGTGGCGCAGGTAATAAGGGCTCCACACCGGTGCGCGCAGCGGGCGATAGCGGCCGATCGCCAGCCATTTCACCGCCACGGCAAAGGCCACCGACAGCGGCATGTACAAAAGAAAGCCGGCCAGGCCCACCAGCGGTGCCACCAGCACCAGCGTGGCGAGGCCCAGATGGGCAAAAGCCAGCGGCGCCACGCGGAACGCGACGAGCCAGGAACCCCAGCCGGCCACCAGCACGCTCAAGGCAAGCCAGGTGACCTGCACCAGGTTGGCCAGGGCCGGCCGCGCCACGCCCTGGCGCAGCAGGGGCATGGCAGCGTCAGCCGTGGTCTCCGTCGGTTCGGGCGCACGGGCAGCCAGCGCGCGCACGGTGCGGGCGTCATAGATGTCGCTCACCGTCACCCAGTCGGTGCGCCAATCCTCGCGCAGCAGGGTGACGAGCATCGCCGCGGTCAGCGAATCGCCGCCCAGCCCCTCGAAGAAATCCGCGGTGACCGAGACCCCGCCCGGCCGCTTGAGCACATCGGCCATGGCTTGCGCGATCAGCGCTTCCAGTTCGCTTTCGGGCGGAACCTGCGCCTCGTCCTCGCGCCGGGGCGCAAAGTGCATCGGCGGCAGCGCCTTGCGGTCAAGCTTACCGCCCACGGTGGTGGGCAGCGCGGCGATCAACCCGACCTGGCGCGGCACCATATAACCTGGCAGGCTGGCGGCCAGCGCCTGGCGCAAGGCTTCGCCCAGCGGGGGTGCGGCCGGATCGGTGGGCACGACATAGGCCACCAGTTCGGGCACGCCGCCGCGATCCTGGATCGTGGCACCGGCCGCACGCACGCCGGCAAGAGCGGCCAGTTGCGCCTCGATCTCGCCCAGTTCCACGCGGTATCCGCGGATCTTGACCTGGGCATCGATGCGCCCGTGGTAGAACAGGTTGCCGGTCTCGTCGCGATGCACCAGGTCACCGGTGCGATAGAGACGGCCATGGCGCGGGTGGTGAATGAACTTTTCCGCGGTCAGATCGGGCCGGCCGAGATAGCCGCGCGCCACGCCGGTGCCACCGATACACAATTCGCCCTGGCTGCCTTCGGGCACATCATCCAGCGCCTCGTCGAGCACGAAGGCATACATGCCGGGCACCGGGCGACCGATGGTGATTGGCCCGCCCGGCAAGATATCCCCGCGCAGGCAGGTGACCGCGCATTCGGTAGGGCCATAGCCGTTGACCAGCCGCCGCCCCTTGGCCCACAGCGCGGCAATATCGGCCGGCAGCGCCTCACCACCCACATAGAGCAGCTTGAGATCGGGCAGCGCCTCTTGCGGATTGCTGCACCCGCTGCTGCGCAGCAGGGTTGGCGGCGGGCAGAACACGCTGGCGCGATGATCGGCCAGCCAGGCCACGATATCGGGCCCCAGGCGGGCTGCGGCATCGTCCATCACCAGCAGCGTGGCGCCGCTGGCCAGCGCCAGCCAGATTTCCTCGATCGAGCTGTCATAGGCAACCGACGAGCCCTGGACCACGCGGTCACCCGGCCCCAGCGCGAATTCGGCCAGGTCCGAGGCGACCAGGTTGGCGATGTGGCGATGCTCGATCATCACGCCCTTGGGCTTGCCCGTGGTGCCCGAGGTGTAGATCAGATAGGCCAGCGCTTCGGGTGCGACGTGCGGCAGCGGGGTTTCGAGCGCAGGCGCGGCGGCCAGCAATTGGGCCGGATTTTCCACCGGGCAGGCGCCATCCACCAGTTGCCCAAGGCGCGTGCGCTGCGCGTCTTCGGCCAGGACGAGCACCGGCCGGGCATCGGCGAGAATATCGACCACGCGGCCATCGGGAAAGGCGGGATCGAGGCAGGTGAACGCGGCACCGGCCTTGAGCGCGGCCAATTGCGCCAGATAGAGCAGCGGCGACGTGCGCGGCAGATGCAGCGCCACGACAGGCTCGGCCGCCCCCACCCCGGCCCGCACCGCGGTGGCCGGAATACGCGCCAGGATCGCGCGCGCCAGGGCATCGCTTTGCGCAGCAAGATCGGCATACGTGATCGCCTGATCGATGTCGCGGCCCTTGCCGGCGGGCACGAAGATCGCGCAGGCCTGCGGGCTGCGCGCCGCCGACGCGGCCAGGAAGCCGTGCAGCGTGCGGTCGTTTTGCAAATGGTTTCCGCCCATATCCGCCCCCTAGCGCCCGCGTAGCGCCGGTCAATGACGAAACCCGCACAAAAACGCCGAAATCGGACAGGCACGCCGGCGCAATCAGCCGCTTCGACCCAAGGTACAATTGCTTGATCAGGGTGCATTTGCGCATCCTTGGCCAGAACGCGGGCATGCCGCCAGGCCGGCACGGCACCGCGCAGCATGCATTCGTCCAGTCGTTTTCGCCTTAAAGCATACCGAGGAGAGGCCCCATGTTGCAGGAAGCCATGACCAAGTTTTCGGCCCAGAGCCCGATCAAGGCCAAGTTTGACAACTTCATCGGGGGCAAGTGGGTTGCTCCGGTTCGGGGCCAGTATTTCGACAATGTCTCGCCCGTAACCGGCAAGCCGGTATGCCAGGTGGCGCGCGGCACCGCCGAAGATATCGAGCTGGCACTCGACGCCGCGCACAAGGCCCGCGAAGCCTGGGGCCGCACCTCGCCCGCCGATCGCGCCAACATCCTGCTCAAGGTGGCGCAGCGGATGGAAGACAACCTTGACCTGCTGGCGATGGTGGAAACCATCGACAACGGCAAGCCGATCCGCGAAACCACCGCCGCCGACGTGCCGCTGGCGATCGACCACTTCCGCTATTTCGCCGCCTGCGTGCGCAGCCAGGAAGGCACCCTGGGCGAAATCGACCACGATACCGTGGCCTATCACTATCACGAGCCGCTGGGCGTGGTCGGCCAGATCATCCCGTGGAACTTCCCGCTGCTGATGGCCGCGTGGAAGCTCGCCCCGGCCCTTGCCGCCGGCAACTGCGTGGTGCTCAAGCCCGCCGAACAGACGCCGATGTCGATCCTGGTGCTGGCCGAACTGATCGCCGACATCCTGCCCGAAGGCACGCTCAACATCGTCAACGGCTTTGGCATCGAAGCCGGCAAGCCGCTCGCCACCAGCAAGCGCATCGCCAAGATCGCGTTCACCGGCGAAACCTCCACCGGCCGCCTGATCATGCAATATGCCAGCGAAAACCTCATTCCGGTCACGCTGGAACTGGGCGGCAAGAGCCCGAACATCTTCTTTGCCGACGTGATGGACGACGACGACGACTATTTCGACAAGGTGCTCGAAGGCTTTGCCATGTTCGGCCTGAACCAGGGCGAAGTGTGCACCTGCCCGTCGCGCGCGCTGGTGCAGGAATCGATCTATGAAAAGTTCATGGAACGCGCCGTGGCCCGCGTGGAGAAGATCCGCCAGGGCAGCCCGCTCGATCCGACCACGATGATCGGCGCGCAGGCTTCGAACGAACAGCTCGAAAAGATCCTCTCGTATATCGACATCGGCCGCAACGAAGGCGCCAAGGTGCTGACCGGCGGCAGCCGCGCCACGCTGGGCGGCGACCTGGCCGATGGCTATTATGTGACGCCCACCATCCTGGAAGGGCACAACAAGATGCGCGTGTTCCAGGAGGAAATCTTCGGCCCGGTCCTGGCCGTGACCACTTTCAAGGACGAGGCCGAGGCGCTCGCCATCGCCAACGACACCCAGTTCGGCCTGGGCGCGGGCGTGTGGACCCGCAACGGCAACCGCGCCTATCGCTTTGGCCGTGAAATCCAGGCCGGGCGCGTGTGGACCAACTGCTATCACCTCTACCCCGCGCACGCCGCGTTCGGAGGCTACAAGCAGTCGGGCATCGGGCGCGAAACCCACAAGATGATGCTCGATCACTATCAGCAGACCAAGAACCTGCTGGTCAGCTACAGCACCAAGGCGCTCGGCTTCTTCTGAGCGGCTGGCACGCGAAAGGCGCCCCCGGCGGACAACAGGGGCGTCGTTTCCGGGGCGGGTGTCATCCGGCACTCGCCCCGCTTGGCCTTTGAAGGAGCAGCGATGCCCGACCTTCCCCCCCGTGTGCTTTCCACCCCGCAGGCCGATGCGTGGATCGCCCGGCTTGGTGCCATGCACGGCCCGCTGATGTTTCACCAATCGGGCGGGTGTTGCGACGGGTCGGTGCCGATGTGCTATCCGCGCGGCGAGTTCAAGGTGGGCGGGCAGGACGTGCTGCTGGGCCATATTGCCGGCGACGTGCCGGTGTGGATCGGGGCGGCACAGTTCGAATACTGGCGCCACACCCAGGTGACCATCGACGTGGCACCGGGGCGCGGCGCCGGCATGTCGCTCGAAACACCCGAAGGCGTGCGCTTCCTTGCCCATTCGCGGCTGTTCAGCGATGCCGAGGCGACCGCCCTTGCCGCCGCAGGAGAGCCGCCACGCGGACAATCCTGAGGACCTGCTCATCTTTTTGTATCACTGCCCCATCAGCCGGTGGCCCAAGCATTGCATTGTACCTGCGCCTTGATAGACACATGGGCACAAGAACAAGACAATATTGGCGATTGGAGAGGGGCCGTGGATATTCGCACCTGCGAGGTTGGCGTGGCATCATCCCATGCATCCGATCCTGTCGAGGCCTTTGCCCAGATCACCCGGCGCATCGATCCCGATCACCTGGCCGGCGCCGTGATGTTCTGCTCGCACCGCTATGACCGCGAAGCCCTGGCACGGGCGGCGCGCGGCTGGGCGATGGAACGTTTTGCGATGATCGGCTGCACCAGTTCGGGCGAGCTGACCGAGGCGGGCTATGACGAGGATTCGATCAGCCTGATCGGCTTTCCGGCCGACAGCTTCCACATGGTCAGCCACCGCTTTGACGACCTGGCCCATTTCGATGCCGGCGCCGCACGCGCCGCGGTGCGCGATCTGGTGGCGCGGGCCGAAGTGGGCAGCGCTTCACTGGGCGACAAGGTCAATCATGCCGCGCTGTTCCTGGTCGATGGCCTGTCTCACAGCGAGGAACTGCTGGCGATGACGGTGCAGGACGCGCTGGGCGAAATCCCGCTGGTCGGTGGGTCGTCAGGCGATGGACTCATGTTCAAGGAAACCGGGATCTATTCCGATGGCGCGTTTCACGCCGCCGGCGCGGTGGTGGCGATCCTTTCTACCACGCGGCCACTGCATGTGTTCCGGCGGCAGCATTACAAGCCCGGCGCGGTCAAGATGGTGGTGACAGAAGCCGATGCCGGCGCGCGCCGCGTGACCGAAATCAACGCCGAGCCCGCTGCCCGCGAATATCTGCGCCTGGCCAGCTCGATCCACGGCGGCATCGATCCGACCCGGCCCGACATGGCGCTGTTTGCCGCCTGCCCGCCGATGGTGCGCGCCGGTGGCGATTACCATGTGCGCGCGGTGCAAAGCGCCAATGCCGATGGCAGCCTGACGTTCTATTGCGCGATCGACGAAGGCATCGTGCTGACTCTGGGCGAACCGGTGGACCAGCTGGAAAGCCTCAATGCCACGATGGCCGAAATCCGCGCGGCAGTGGGCGAGATCGACCACATCATCGCGTTCGATTGCGTGCTCAACCGCATCAATGCCGAACGGCGCCAGCTGGGCCGGCCGATTTCCGAAATCTATCGCCGCCACGGGGTGATGGGCTTCAATACCTATGGCGAGCAGTTTCACGCGCTGCACGTCAACCAGACATTCAGCGGGCTGGCCATCGGGCGATGACGGCAGCCCCATCCCCTCTTTCCGGGCCGCCCCTTCCTGATCCGCCCGCTGCGCAAGCCGGGCAGGACGAGGCCGGCAGGATCGCGCGGCTGGAAAACGAGCTGCGCAAGCTGCGCAAGATCAACGCCGCACTGGTCGACCGGGTGGAGCGATCGAGCGACCTGTCGCATTCGGCGTTCTCGATGTTCGAGCGGGCAATCACCCTGGAACAGCTGGTCCGCGACCGCACCCGCGCGCTGGAACAGGCGATGGGCGAACTGGCCACCGTCAATGCCAAGCTGGCCCAGGCCCAGGCCCACGCCACGGCCGAAGCGGCCGAAACCCGCCTGCGCGATGCGATCGAATCGATCAACGAAGGCTTTGCCCTGTTCGACGCCGAAGACCGCCTGGTGCTGTATAACGAGGCCTATACCGGGTTCTGGCCCGAAGTGTCGGAACTGCTGCCGGAAAACCCCACGTTCCACCAGATCATCAACCTGGTGGCGCAGCAGCGCCGGCCGGCCGGCGCGCTGTCCGCGCCCGATCGCTGGGTGTCCGACCGGCTGGCGCGCCACGCCGTGGCATCGGGCGGCCACGTCCAGGCGCTGTCGGACGGGCGGTGGATCCAGATCAACGAGCTGCGCACCAGCGAGGGCGGCATCGTTGGCATCTATACCGACATCACCGAGGCCAAGGCCGAGGATGCCCGCGCCCGCGCGCGTGATCTGGCCCAGCAGAACCTGGCGCTCCAGGCGCTGCTCGACAACCTGGTCGAAGGCGTGTGCATGTTCGATGCCGAGCGCCGGCTGACCGCCTGGAACGGCGCCTTGCAACGCCTGCTCGGCCTGGCCGGTGATGCCAGCGGCGCGCTCAACCAGCACGAAGACCTGGTGCGCTTCTGCACGCAGACCTTGGCGATGGACGGGGCCGACGTGCTGGCCTGGCGCACCGAAGCCGAAGGCACCGTGCGCAACCGGCTGTGCCAGGTGGGCGATCGCATCTGGGAAGTGCGCACCACGGCTACGGCGCTGGGCGGCATGGTGGTGGGCTTCCTTGACGTGACCGAGCCGACCACGGCCCGCCAGATCTTGCAGAACACCGCCGAAACGCTCGAACGCCGGGTGGCCGAGCGCACGACCGAACTGACCGCGCTGAACCGCCGCCTGGCATCCGAAGTGGCAGAGCGCCGCGCGATCGAGGCGCAGTTGCTGGAAGCCAAGACGGCGGCCGAAATGGCCAACCGATCCAAGACCAGCTTCCTCGCGGCGGCCAGCCATGATCTGCTCCAGCCGCTCAACGCAGCCCGCCTGTTCATTGCCGCGCTCACCGAACGGCGCCTCGCGCTGCCCACCCGGGCGCTGGTCAACCAGGCCTCCACCTCGCTCAATTCGGTCGAGGATCTGCTGGAAACGCTGTTCGAGATCTCGCGGCTGGATGCCGGCGCGATCACGCCGAACCTTACCGACGTGAATCTGGCCGGGTTGCTAGGCACCTTGCAGACCGAATTTGCCCCCACCGCGCGCGCGGCCGGGCTGACGTTCACGGTGGAAGCAGCGCCCGTGTGGGTGCGCAGCGACGCGCGCCTGCTGCGCCGCATTTTGCAGAACCTGGTGTCCAACGCGATCCGCTATACCGGCAGCGGCACCGTGCGCGTTTCCACCGATTGCCCCACGCCGGGCCAGGTGCGGATCAGCGTGTCGGACACTGGCCCGGGCATTCCCAAGGACCAGCAGGAGCGGATTTTCGAGGAGTTCCGCCGGCTGGACCACAGCCACCGCATTCCCGGCAAGGGGCTGGGCCTGGCGATCGTGCGCCGCGCCACGGCAATGTTGCAGCATCCGCTGGAATTGACGTCGGACGCGGGCGCGGGCGCCTGTTTTGCCGTCACGGTACCGCTGGGCGAAAGCCAGGCGGACAGCGCCCCCGCTCTGGCCAAGCCGGTGCGCGACCGCGCCATCCAGGGCCGGCGCATCCTGGTGATCGACAACGAGACGCAGATCCAGCTGGGCATGGAAACGCTGCTCACCGGCTGGGGCTGCCAGGTCCTGGTGGCGGGCAGCGGGCCGGCCGCGATCGACCGGCTGGGCGCCGAAACGCCCGACGTGATTATCGCCGACTTTCACCTCGACCACGCGGAAACCGGCGACCAGGCGGTGTACGATGTGCGTAGCCATCTGGGCAGCAGCGTGCCGGCGATCATCATTTCCGCCGACCGTAGCGAGGAATTGAAAGAGCGCCTGGCCGGGCAGAAATTGCCCTTGCTGGGCAAGCCGGTAAAGCCGGCGCAACTGCGGGCCTTATTGCAGACCATGATGCACTGAGGGGGCGGGGGGTGGTGCGAAGCCAAGGGCCACCCCCGCCGCAAAACTCAATCGAAATGCACGCGGTTGGCCAGGATCACCGCCTGGGTGCGGCTGAACACGCCCAGCTTTTGCAGGATGGCCGAAACGTGGGCCTTGACCGTGGTGAGCGAAACATCGAGATCGTGGGCGATCTGCTTGTTCAGCCGGCCATGTACCAGATGGTGCAGCACGACCTTTTGCTGCGGCGTGAGGCTGTCGATCCGGCTGCGGATCTGTGCTTCCTCGCGCGTGGCGGGGGTTTCTTCCAGGCCGGTATCGGGGATATAGATTTCGCCCGCCATGACCATGTGCAGCGCATCGACGATGCCATCGCGCTTCATCGATTTGGGCAGGAAACCGGCGGCCCCGGCCGATAGGGCTTCCTGCACCAGGGCGCGGTCGAAACTGCCCGAAACCATCAGCACCGGCACCATCGGAAATGCCTGGCGCAACTGCACCAGGCCTGAAAGCCGCGTGGCATCGGGCATGTTGAGATCGAGCAGGACGAGATCGCAATCGCCGTGGCTGGCCAGCACCGTGCAGGCCTCTTCCACCCCGGCGGCTTCGAGAATGTCACAGGATTCGAACGTTATGGCCAGAAGGCTGCGCAACCCGTCGCGCACCAGCGGGTGATCGTCGACAACCAGGATGCGTTCGGGCGTGGCATTGGCCATGGCCGCACTATCGGCCGCCCCGCGCGAAAAGCAAGGGGCCGCAGCCATGCTGCGCACCGGCAGGGGCGTGCGAGGCCCGCCGCCTTCCCCGGCAGGCCCCGCAACCGGGCGAGAGGCTGGTACCAGCCCCCCGACCAAGGGCAGGGGGCAGGAAGCCCCCCAGCTTCCGCCCCGGCCCATCACGACTTGGGCAGCTTGAACACCCAGAGCGCGCCGCCCTGGCTGATTTCCTTGAAGGTCTTGGCCACTTCACCGCCCCACAGCGGCACCGCGCCACCCCAGCCGGACATGACCGCGACATACTGCTCGCCATCCTGTTCCCAGGTGACGGGCGAGCCGACCACGCCCGAACCGGTATTGAACTTCCACAGTTCCTGGCCCGTCTTGGCATCGAACGCCTTGAGATAGCCTTCGGGCGTGCCGGTGAAGACGAGGCCGCCGGCGGTGGTCATCACACCGCCCCACAGCGGGGCCTTGTTCTTGTATTCCCACACGATCTTGCCGGTCTTGGGGTCCATCGCGCGCAGGGCGCCGATGTGATCCTCGACGATCGGCTTGATCGTGAAGCTGGCGCCCAGATAGGCCGCGCCCTTCTTGTAGGCGATCGGCGTGTTCCAGATGTCCATCCCCCAGTCGTTGGACGGGATGTAGAACAGCCCGGTCTGGTCGGAATAGGCCATCGGCATCCAGTTCTTGCCACCCAGGAATGAAGGGCTGGCGAACACGGTCTTGCCTTTGGCTTCGCTGCCGCCAGCGATGTCGGGCGCGCCGGGACGATTTTCGTCGATGTAGTTGGGCCGGCCGGTCTTGGGATTGAAGCCGTTGGCCCAGGTCGTCTGCATCACGAACTTGCTGGCGCTGACGAACTTGCCGTTGGTGCGATCGAGCACGAAGAAATAGCCGTTGCGATCGGCCTTGGCGCCCAGCTTCATCGCCTTGCCGTTGATCGTGGCATCGAAGGGAATGAATTCGTTCACCCCGTCGAAGTCCCAGCCATCGTGCGGCGTGGTCTGGTAGTGCCAGACGATCTGGCCGTTGTCGGGATTGATGGCGAGCGTGGAGGCGGTGTAGAGGTTGTCGCCCTGGCGCAGGTGGCTGTTCCACGGCGCCGGGTTGCCGGTGCCGAAGTAGACCAGGTTGGTGTCAGGATCATAGGTGCCGCCAAGCCAGGTAGCGCCGCCGCCGGTCTTCCACAAGTCACCGGGCCAGGTGGCGTTGAGCTTGCCGGTCATGCCATTGGGCTGGCCGCGCAGCGTGCCCATGTGGCCTTCGATGACCGGGCGGGACCACACCAGTTCACCGGTGTTCACGTCACGCGCCTCGACCACGCCCACGGCGCCGAATTCCCCGCCCGATACCCCGGTGATGACCAGGCCCTTGACGATCAGGGGCGCGGCGGTCTGGCTGTAGCCGGCTTGGTAATCGGCCACGGTCTTGTTCCAGATGACCTTGCCGGTCTTGCGGTTGAGCGCCACGACATGCGCATCGAGCGTACCGAAGATGATCTTGTCGCCATAGATCGCCGCGCCGCGGTTGACCACGTCGCAGCAGGGCATGATGCCGTCGGGCAGGCGGGCATCGTATTCCCACTGCTTTTCGCCGGTGCGCGCGTCGAACGCGAACACGCGGGAATAAGAGCCGGTGACATAGATCATGCCGTCATAGACGATCGGCTGCGATTCCTGCCCGCGCTGCTTTTCCCCGCCGAGCGAGGCAGCAAAGGCCGGGACCATCTTGGCCACGTTGGCGGTGTTGATCTGGGCGAGCGGGCTGAAACGGTGCGCCTGCGGGCCCATGCCATACGTCAGCACGTCGCCCGTGGTGGTGGCGTCGGCCATCAGGTCGGCATCGCCGGGACCAGCTGGAGCACCATCGGCCAGTGCCGGCGCCGCCATGGCAAGAGCCAGCGCACAGGCTGCGCTCGCCTTGAAAAATCCCTTCATCATCACACCTCCGGTTGATCGTTGCGGCCTCTCGCGCGGGCCGGTCACGTTGATCTGGTCTTGGGGGCAGATGGTGGGTTTGCTGCGGCCGGTGCCCCCTGCCCCGCCCACCTTGCAAGTGAGACCCTATTCCTTCGCGCGGGCCGGGCAATTGGACCTTGGCACTAGGTTTGCTGCGGATGGACTGGTGCAGCATAGGATTGCGCAGGCGGCCCTTCGACGGGCTCGGGGCGAACGGAAGATGCGCGACTTTCTCCCCTCCTCTTCAGAGGAGGGGTTGGGGGTGGTGCGAAGCCTAGCGCGGCGCATCCACCACCCCCCAACCCCCTCCTCTGAAGAGGAGGGGGGAAAGTTGCTAACCCGCCAGCGGCGCCTGCCACGTCACGCCATAGGGTTGGCACAGCGCGGCCAGGCGGCCATCCTTGTGCATCTGGCCCACGATCTCTTCCAGCGCATCGCCCAGCGTGCGGCTGGTTTCCTTCACCGCCATGCCCACGTCCCAGCCGGGGCTGGTCATCATCGGCAGGGGGCCCTTGCGGCGGGCAAAGCCGTGCCCCGCATCCTTGAGGCCGTATTCCAGCTGCGCATTGGTGGCCATGGCAGCGTCCGCTTCGCCCTTGACCAGCGCCGAAACCGCCGATGCGCCGTTGGGATAGTGCGCCACGTCCTTGGCCAGAGCGCCGCCGAACTGCCCCATCAGATAGTAATCGGGGATAGTGGCCACTTCCACGGCGAGCTTGTGCCCCTTGAAAGCCACCGGCAGGCCTTCGCATTCCAGGCCCGTTCCGGTGGCGCAGGCCAGGCCAAAGCGCTCGCGCGCATAGGGCGCCACGATCGCCACCTGGTCTTGCGCCGCGGCAAAGGCCGGATCGAACGGCACATGCAGCATCACGTCGGCCGCCTGGAAGCCCAGGAGCCCGCCACGCCACACCGCGTTGCGCAGATCGTCCTCCACGCTTTCGTCGGCAGGAAAGATCGCCAGGTCTGCCTTCACGCCCAGCGCGGCAGCCAGGGCACGGCCAAGATCGGCATCGATGCCCTTGATCTGGCCGCCTTCCTCCCACGACCAGGGCGCATTGTCCTGGTAGATTGCCACGCGCAGCACGCCGTTGGCCTTGACCTTGGCCAGCGGCGCGGCCCGGGCCAGGCGGGGCAGCGTGGCCGCGGCGGCAAGGCCTGCCAGCATGGCACGGCGGGTCAGCCCCATGGCTTATTCCTCGTGCACGGTTTCAAGCCAGGCGCGGATCGCCCAGCCGGCTTTCTGCCCCAGGATTTCGCCCATCGGCGGCATGTAGACCTTTCCATCGCGCACCGAACCGTGATGATAGCGCTGGACGAACCACTCGTCGCCCGAATCGCCCAGTTCAAGATAGCGCAGATCGGGCGCGATGCCGCCGGAAATGGCCTCGATCCCATGGCAGCGCGCGCAGTTCTGGGCATAGGCATGCTCGCCGATCTCGATCGCCTTGGCATTGCCACGATAGGGATTGTGCTGTGCCCAGGTATCGTTGTCGGGCTGGATATCGGGCAGCGCGGAAGTATCGACCGGCTGCGGCGTCACATCGCCATGGGCCAGGAGATGCGTTGCGCCGGCGAGGGCAAAAACCCCGGCTGCCGCGCTCAGCGCCAGTCGTCCGGTGAACTTCATCGCGTCAATCCCTTTCCCTCGTGTTTATAGTCTGGCCATGGTGTGGACCATGCAGGGCCTGTGAGAAATTGACCTTTGGTCGAATGCCCATGCGGGCACGGGGCGGATAACGTGTTGTCCAGGAAGAGGATGATAGCGATGCGCTTGATTGCATGCGCGGCCGCCCTGGCCGCATTCGCCGCGATGGTGCCCCTGGCCGCCGCGCAGGCGCAGACCGTCTATGTCAGCAACGAGCGCGGCAATTCGATCAGCGTGATCGACGGCGCTACGGGCAAACCCATTGCCACCTGGCCGGTGGGCGAGCGCCCGCGCGGGATCACCTTGAGCAAGGACGGCCGCTTTGTGCTGGTCTGCGTGAGCAACGACAACGCGGTGAAAGTGATCGACCGCCAGACCGGCAAGATCCTGCGCGAGATCGGCGCGGGGCAGGACCCTGAGCAGTTCTTTTTGAGCCAGGATGGCAAGACGGTGTTCGTGGCGAACGAAAACGACGCGGCGGTGAGCGCGATCGACCTCGCCAGCGGGCGCGTGGCTTTCCAGGTTTCCGTGGGCAAGGAACCGGAAGGCATCGCGCAAAGCCCGGACGGCAAGTGGCTGGTCGTCACTTCGGAAGAAGACGATGCGGTGAGCTGGATCGACCTGGCCACGCAGGCGGTGGTTTCCACCACGGAAACCGAAAAGCGCCCGCGCCACGTGGAATTTACCGCCGATGGCAAGGAACTGTGGATCGCGGCCGAAGTGGGCGGCGTGGTGCAGATCGCCGATCCCAAGACCCGCGCGATCACGGCCACGATCCATTTCGCGATTCCCGGCGTGGCCGATTACAAGATCATGCCCTGCGGCATCCGCTTCACCCCTGATGGCAAGACCGCCGTTGTCGCGCTGGGCCGCGCCGACCGGATCGCCGTGATCGACGTGGCCAGCCGCACGGTGAAAGCGACGATCCCGGTGGGCAAGCGGGTGTGGCATCTTGCGCTCAACGCCGATGGCACGCGCGCCTATACCGCCAATGGCCTGTCGAACGACGTTTCGGTCGTGGACCTGGTGGCGGGGCAGACCATCGCCACGGTGCCGGCGGGTGTGGCGCCCTGGGGGGCTGTGGTGGGGGATTGAGGGGAGTTAGAGTTTTGCTGGCGGCGGGAAACGACCACCGCACACCCCGGCACTTTGCAGACATATTCGTTCGGTATAAACCTACCACCATGAAGTGGTTGGTGCCCGCGGGATCGATATTGCTGAGCGGTTGCGCGCCGCGAACAGGCGACACTTTGATCGATCAGGTGTCCTCAATAGTTGCGCCTTTTTCTTCTTGTCTTAGCGTAGGCCAGACGCAGATTTTCCTCGCCGATGGCGAGCCCGGACCGCCTGCATTACTACTACCCGAGTCTTTCCGTAATTCAGAAGTTCGGGCGGCAGCCGCAAGCATCGCGATAAAATGGCAATTGGCCAAAAAAGAAGAAAGCTCGTTTTTTGGAACCGGCTCACCCGACAACTGCCCAGCAAAGATAGACCGTCCCAAATACACAGCCAACTTCGCCTTCGTGACCTATAGCAGCCCGAGCGGAAGCATTGGAGCATATGCCTTTCGTCGCCACGACGGACGTTGGCAAAAGGTCGAGCATGTAGCGCTAGGCTATTGGTAGCTGCGGGCTAGCGCTTCTGAGCGGCTGCCCCCTCCGACAGCCCTGCGGGCTGCCACCTCCCCCACGATGTGTGGGAGGGTCTCTTAGTTCCTTGGAACGAGAACCATAGTCCAATTTCGCGCTGGCGCGCCCCGGCGCATCGTTTTGGCCTGCCCTTTGGGGCAAGAAAACGATGGCAGGGGATGGACCAATGAAGGCAAACAAGGGGCTGGCGGGCGCGATGCTCGCCGCGACGATGACTCTCGGGATGACGCTGGGCGCGACGCCCGCCATGGCCGGCACTTCAGCGGCGCTGCTCAAGCGGCTGCATGAAAAGGGCATCCTGTCCGACGAGGAATACCAGCAATTGCTGCGCGAGGACGAGGCCGAAAGCGCGGCGCCTGCACCGGCCGCCGCGCCTGCGCCAGCCGCAGCACCGGTGGCCGACAGCGACCGCCTGGTGCGCCGCACGGCCAGCGGCGTGGGGGTGGAAATCGGCGATGTGGCGCTGACGTTCTCGGGCTCGGTCAACGGGTTCTATGTGCATGACAATCCGCAAGCCGCATCGGCGCGCACGGCGGTGACGGGCGGCATTGCCAATGTGGGTGGCAACAGCACGTCCTCGGTGCGCAACGGCTTGCTGCCCGGCTTCCTGAAAGTGGAAGCGACCACGCACCAGGGCGGCTGGGACGTGGGCGCGCACTTCGGCATGTATCCGGGCATCAACAGCGCGGCCTGGGGCGCGCTGGGCGCCAACAACGGCGGGCAGCCCACCGCCCTTGCCACCGCCGGCATCGATTTCCGCCAGACCTACCTGACGTTCGGCCGCGCCGGCTTTGGCGAAGTGAAGATCGGGCGCGACATCGGCCTGTTCGGCTCCGACGCCATCCTGAACGATATCACGCTGCTGTCTTCCGGCGCGCCGGGCGGCAACGTGGCGCCGGCCAACACCACGTTGGGCCGCATCGGATCGGGCTATATCTACACCGATTTCCAGCCGCAGATCACCTATACCACGCCATCGCTTTCGGGCTTCAAGGCCGCGTTCGGGGTGTTCCAGCCCTTGAGTTCACTCACCGGCCCGGCCGAGCAGAACGGCAGCCCCGGCTTCCAGGCCAAGCTTTCCTATGATGGCAAGCTGGGCCCCGTGGCGGCGCACCTGTGGGCCTCGGGCATCACGCAAAAGCACGATACGCTCAACCGCGCGCTGGCCTATACCGGCAAGGGGCTGGACGTGGGCGCCAAGCTGACCGCCGGCCCGGTCACGGCCGTGGGCTATTACTACACCGCCTCGGGCCTGGGCACCACGGTGCTCAACCTGTTCGACAGCGATGGCCTGGGCCATGCGCGGGACAGCCATGGCTTCTATGCGCAGGCCATGGCCACTTTCGGCAAGATTTCGGTGGGCGGCAGCTATGGCGAAAGCCGCCTGAACTTTGCCAACGCCCTCGATGCCGCCACCACGCCCACACTGGTGGCCAAGAACAGCAGCTATGTCGGCCAGGTGCGCTATGGCCTGACCAGCTGGGTCACGCTGATCGGCGAATATGTCTCGGCCAAGGCGCAGGCCCACAACGGCAACAGCGCCAAGTCCGATACGCTGGCCCTGGGCGGCATCCTCTTCTTCTGATCGGACCTTTACCCGGCACCGATCATCCACGCCCCGGCGCATGGCTCTCCAGGCGCCGGGCATTGGCCGGACAACCCAATTCCCCGGGTTGTCCGGCCTTTTTTGTCAGTCCGGCTTGCCACGGCGCAGGCTGGGCAATCGATCGGCCCGCGGTTCCCGGCGGTAAGGCCTGCGTCTGAGACGGGCGAACAGTTCGGCGCCGCGCAAGGCCAACCAGCCGAACGGCCGAACAAGGAACCCGGCCGCATCGATCACATCACTGACATCCATCGCAGTTGCCCATTTCGTCGCCGCGGGTTGCGCCGCTACAAGGCAATTCAGTACACCTGAAGCACGGCCATGGCCGAACACAAAAAAGGGCCGGGCGGCATCGTGCCACCCGGCCCCGTCCGGTATCGCGACCCGGAAAGAACGCTTACTTCAGGCTGGTGAGATAACCGACCAGTTCGGCCCGCTTGGCCGGATCTTTCAGGCCGGGGAACGCCATCATCGTGCCGGGCACCAGCGCGCGCGGGTTTTCGATCCACTTGTCGAGCGTGGCAGCATTCCAGGTGAGGCCCGATTTCTTGAGGCCGTCGGAATACTTGAACGTGGGCGCGTGCGTGCCGGCCTTCTTGCCCACCACGCCATAAAGATTGGGGCCGATCTTGTTAGGGCCGCCCTTGGTGTTGTCGTGGCAGACGGCGCAGCGCGCCCAGGTGGATGGCGCGGGCGGCGGCGCAGCATGAGCGGCCTGCGACATGCCCGCCATCGCGAACGTCATGGCCACAACCGGTGCAATCAGGCGTTTCGACATAACTTCTCCACTCCACGTGTCTGTTTCGTCACGCCACTGCCACGGCGCCGGCCGCGCCGATATTGGACTATTGGCCGGATCGGTCGTGCGGTTTAGTTGATTGGTTAATTGACAAGCGCCGGCCCGCGCTGGCAGGCTGCGTGCAAGCGCAAACACCCGAAAAAAGGATTGCCCACCGCCATGATCACGACCCGCTTCACGCAATTGTTTGGCGTGGAACACCCGATTGCCCAGGGCGGCATGCAATGGGTGGGCACGGCCGATCTGGTGGCGGCGGTGGCCAATGCCGGGGCGCTGGGTTTCCTGACGGCACTGACCCAGCCCACGCCCGAAGCGCTGGTGCGCGAGATCGCGCGTTGCCGCAGCATGACCGACAAGCCGTTTGGCGTGAACCTGACGATCCTGCCCGCGATCACCCCGCCGCCCTACGCCGAATATCGCCAGGCAATTATCGAAAGCGGCATCACCGCGGTGGAAACCGCTGGCTATCGCCCGGACGAGCACGTGGCCGCGTTCAAGGCCGCCGGGGTGAAAGTGATCCACAAATGCACCGCCGTGCGCCATGCGCTTTCCGCCCAACGCATGGGGGTGGACGCCATTTCGATCGACGGGTTCGAATGCGCCGGCCACCCGGGTGAGGATGACATCCCGGGCCTGGTGCTGATTCCCGCCACGGCCGACAAGGTGACAATCCCGATCATTGCCTCGGGCGGGTTCGGCGATGGACGCGGGCTGGTTGCCGCGCTGGCGCTGGGCGCCGAAGGCATCAACATGGGCACGCGCTTTTGCGCCACCCAGGAAGCGCCCATCCACGACGGCATCAAGCAGGCGATCGTGGCGAACGACGAACGCGCCACCGCGCTGCTGTTTCGCAGCTACCGCAACACCGCCCGCGTGGCGCGCAATAGCGTGGCCGAGGAAGCGGTGCGAATCGAGCGGGAAGGCCAGCCGTTCGAAGCCATCGCCCATCTTGTAAAAGGCGCGCGCGGCCGCGAAGGCCTGCTTTCGGGCGATCCTGAACACGGCATCTGGACGGCCGGCATGGTGCAGGGCCTGATCCACGACGTCCCCACCGTGGCGCAACTGGTGGGCCGCATCGTGGCCGATGCCGAGACGATCATCGCCCAGCGCCTGGCCGGGATGGTCGGTGGATAACATTGACAAATTCACCGCCATGGTCCATATCAGGCTCTGCTAACGTCGCCTGCGACGGATTTTGAAGCCTATGACCAGGAAAAGCCCATGCGCTTTTCCACGTCTGCGCGCCGATACTTCCCTTCTCTCGCTACAAGCTCCGCCGGCGCTGTTGCCGGTGGGTTCCCCTGTTTCGTGAAAAGGAAACACCCATGATTACCGGCACCGTGAAATTCTTCAATTCCGACAAGGGCTATGGCTTTATCGCGCCCGACAATGGCGGCGCAGACAGCTTCGTGCACATCAGCGCGGTCGAGCGTTCGGGCATGGCCACGCTGACCAAAGACCAGCGCGTGCGCTTCGAACTGGAAACCGACCGTCGCGGCAAGGAAGCTGCCGTCAACCTCCAGTCGGTTTGATTCCATGGCCAAAGAGGATCTGCTGACCCTTGAAGGCCAAATCGACGAGATCCTTCCAGATGGGCGCTTCGGCGTCCTTCTGGAAAACGATCACCGGATCATCGCCTACACCGCGGGCAAGATGCGCAAGTTTCGCATCCGCTCGATCGTGGGCGACCGGGTCCGGGTCGAGATGACCCCTTACGACCTCACCAAGGGGCGTATCGTCTATCGCGAAAAAATCGGGGGCGGCCCGGCTGCCCTGCGCAAACGGCGCTAGACCCGCCCAAGACCATAAAAAGACAAGAATACAACCTACATGATTATGCAATACACGTTCACTACATCCAAGCTGCATACCACCTATCCCCTGCCCGCCCCGCGTCGCGCCATGCGCGCCGCTGCTGCCCCGTGCGGGCTGAGCCGGCAGGAACTGCGCGAGATCGTCGCCCAGATGGTGGGCTGATCGCAATCAGGCCATTTTGGCCGGCAACCTTGCCCGAAGGAGACGACCATGTCCGAAGCTCAGGACTTCTACCTCCGGCAGGTTGCCCTTAGCGCAAAGGCGGCCGACGAATCCGATCTGGCCAACCAGCGCGACAAACACTTGCGCTCGCAGGCCGCGTGGCAGGTCCTGGCCGATCGCGCCGGCAAGACCGCCGCGGCCAAGGCCGCCAACGAGGCGCAGAAGCAGTCCGAATTGCTCGGCACGCTTGAAAGCGCCCGCATCGGACCAGATTTTTCCATCTGAATCCATGATTTGGTAAGCACGGATAGCGCACCCCTGCACATCAGGGGGGCACATGGCCGGCACAATCACATTCACACCGCAGCTGCGCGATTCGCTGGCCTTGCAGCGCATCCGGTTCTTTCGCCAGGTGCTGTCACGCCGTGCGCTGCGCACGGACGCGGTGGTGTTGGGCGTTGTCTGGCTTATCACGTTCTTCGCGTGCCGCGATGACGGCCTGGGCCCTGCGGCGCGGGCTGCATCGCTGGCCGCGATCGGCATGGTCGTTGTCATATTGACAGTGCTGCCCTTGTGCTTTGCGATCTCGCGCAACCAGATCCGGCGCGTCTTTACGGAGCGGCGACCCTGGCAGAGTCCACAGGACATCAACTGGACCGACCAGGGCATGAGCATGCGCACCGACATGGTCCACGCGCAATCGCCCTGGTCCCACTATGCCGGGTGGCGCGATACCCGCCATGGGATCGTGCTCATCGCCACCAACGTGGACACCGCGTTGCTGCCGGCACGCGCCTTTGCCCAAGGCCAGCGAGAAGACCTGATTGCCACCCTGCATGCGGCTGGCATTCCGCGCGATGGCAGCAGCACTGCAACGCGGCTGGCCCAGGCGGCACCATGGCAGCCGCATTCCTGGCGTCGACGCGAGACGCTGGTACCGCTGATGTGGCTGGCTCTGGCCGTGGTCGTGTCTGCGCGATGCGTGATATTTCCGTCGCCCGGCGGCCTGTTTTACGCCATCGCTGCCACCGGTGCCCCGGTGCTTTCCGCGATGCTGGGCGGCCTGTTGCTGGGGCGGCGCACCGATACCTTGCGGTTGGCGCTCGCCTTTCTCGGCGCGGCCATCGTCGCGGAAATCGGCACGATAGTGGCGGCATTGCAGGGCAACACCGAGAACCCGGGATTGTGGCTGGTTGGCATGATCGTTACCGGGCTGGCGCTGTGGATATGGGGCGATCACGTGGGTCGGCCAGCCTGGCGGCGTCTTGCCGCCATCGCGGTGGGCCTGGGCACGCTGGCCTGCGTCGCCTTGATGCCACAAGCGCAGTCGAGCACCTATTACCTGTCTCGCGCGCTGCAACCCTATCTGACCGGCGGCGCGCCGGATGAGGGCGATGACCATGCCACGCCAACGCCCTTGGCCGATGTTATGTGGGGCATGCAGCCCGCTCTGCTGACCAAGGCCATTGCAGGGCTGCAGCCTTCGCCACAAGGCGCCGCGCCGCGCGTAAGGGCGGTGGCGATCGCCGCCGATGGGACCCAGGATCAATTCCTGAACGAGGCGAACCGCGCACTCGGCGTGATGGGCCAGCGCTATGGCAACGCGCTCGGCGGCGCCATCCTGCTATCCAACAACGCCCAGATGCTGGAGAGTCAGCCACTGGCCACCCGCGCCAACTTCGTCGCCTCAGTGCAGGCCGTGGCAGCACACAGCGACCCGGCGCGCGATTGGACGTTCGTGTACCTCGTCTCGCATGGCGGGCGCGACGCCGCGTTGCTGACCCAGACGAGCGAATATGACGATCTGACCCCGATCGATGCGAACGCAGTCAACCAAGCCCTGAGCCAGGCCGGCATCCGCCGCCGCGTGATCGTGATTTCGGCCTGCTACGCCGGCAGCTGGATCAAGGCACTCGCCAATCCCGACACGATCGTCATCGCCGCGGCCCGACACGACCGCACGTCGTTCGGCTGCGGGCCCGGCAACGATCTTACCTATTTTGGCGAGGCTTTCCTCAACGGCCCCTTCGCGCAAGGTGCCTCGCTGCAGCAAAGCTTCGATGCGGCCCGTAAAGCCATCGCCAGGCGCGAAGCTAGCGACCAAGTCACGCCGTCGGTGCCGCAGGTATTCGTCGGGGCCCATATGCAGGGCCTATGGATGGAAAAACCGCCACGCGATTGAATGCAACCGTGGTGAGCCCTGCTGGATTCGAACCAGCGACCTACTGATTAAAAGTCAGTTGCTCTACCGACTGAGCTAAGGGCCCCCGGGGCGCCGTGTGGCGCGCGGTTGGTGCGCTCACCTAGGGGCGGGGCGGCGGCGGGTCAAGCGGGAAGCCAGGTGTTTTGTCGCCAAACCTGTGAGTGGATCGCGCCAATCGGCGGCGACGTGCACGGCCGGGCCCATCACGAAGGGCCGCTGGCGGCAGGCCGGGTGGGGAATCACCAGGTTGGCATGGATATCGGCCAATGCGCCGCCTGACCACAGCACGATATCGAGATCGAGCGTGCGGGCGCGCCAGGGGGCACCGCGTCGCACGCGGCCGAAACTGTGTTCGAGCGCCTGGAGCCGGGCCAGCACCTGCGCCGGTTCCAGCGGCGTGGTGATCACCGCGCAGGCATTGGCATAGCGCCGGCGCGAGGGCCCCACCGGCGCGCTGGCGATGATCGGGGAGAGCGCCTGGAGCACGAGGCCGGCATCGTCGAGCGCGCGCGCCGCCGCGCGCAGCACCTGCGCCGGGGCCCCGTGGCGCGCGTGGCGCACGTTGGAGCCCAGCGCGATCAGGTATTGGTGCGGCGCAGCGGTGGCGGCGGGCATGGCCGGTTCAGATGTCCTGCGCCAGGCGGGTGTAGAGCTGCGGGCGGCGATCGCGGAAGAAGCCCATCCCGGCGCGATGCCGCGCGGCGGCATCGAGATCGAGCGTGGCGACCAGCACGCCGGTTTCCTGCGCGCCATATTCGGCCAGGAAATCGCCCCATTCGTTGGCGATGAAGCTGTGCCCGTAAAATGCCTGGTCGTTTTCCTCCACCCCGATGCGGTTGGCGGCGATCACCGGCATGCAGTTGGACGCAGCGTGACCCAGCATGGCGCGGCGCCACACCCGGCTGGTATCGAGATCCGCGTCATAGGGTTCGCTGCCGATGGCGGTGGGATAGAACAGCACTTGCGCGCCCATCAGCGCCATGGCGCGCGCGCATTCGGGATACCACTGGTCCCAGCACACGCCCACGCCGATGCGCGTGCCGAACACGTCCCACACCTTGAACCCGGTGTTGCCGGGGCGGAAATAATACTTTTCCTCGTACCCCGGGCCATCGGGAATGTGGCTCTTGCGATAGGTGCCCAAGATCTCTCCCTGCGCGTCGATCATCGCCAGGGTGTTGTAGTAATGCGGGCCTTCGCGCTCGAAAAAGCTGGTCGGGATAGCGATGCCCAGTCCCTTGGCCAGCTTCTGCATGGCCTTGACCGAAGGATCGCTGTCCAGCGTGTGGGCCAGGGCAAAGCGCGCTTCGTCTTCGGTCACGCAGAAATAGGGGCCGGCAAAGAGTTCGGGCGGCAGCACCACTTGCGCGCCTTGCGCGGCGGCTTGCTCCACCAGGGCGGAGACGGCGGCGATGTTGTCTGCCGCATCGGACGAATTGAGCGCAAGCTGGAGCGCGGCCACGGAAAGCTGGGTCATGGCGCAGCATCTATGCCGTCGGGCGTGTCAATTCAACGACAGCGGTCACCGACAGCAGGCGATTCCCCCTGGGGAGGATGACAGGCGCCCTGCCCGTTCCTATCTGGGGAGCAAATCTTTGAGAAAGGGATCCCCCAACCATGGCGCCAACTTCCGCCAATCAGGCCATCCTTGCCGGTGGCTGCTTCTGGTGCACCGAGGCGGTGTTCCGCGATGTGATCGGCGTTTCGAACGTGGAAAGCGGCTATATCGGCGGCACCACCGAAAATCCCACGTACAAGCAGGTGTGCAGCGGCACGACCGGCCATGCCGAAGCAATCCGGGTGACGTTCGACCCTGCCGTGATCGACTATGGCCAGTTGCTCGACATCTTCTTTGCCACGCACGATCCGACGCAGCTCAACCGCCAGGGCAACGACGTGGGCACGCAATATCGCTCTGCGCTGTTCCCGCTGGATGAAGCGCAGGACGCGGAAGCCAAGGCGGCGATTGCGCGCGCGCAGGCCGAACGCGATGCGCCGATCGTGACGAGCATCGAACCCGTGGCGACCTGGTATCCGGCCGAGGATTACCATCAGGAATATTGGGAAGGCGAAGGCCAGCGCAATCCCTATTGCCTGGCAGTGATCCCGCCCAAGCTGATGAAGCTGCGCAAGAGCTTTGCGGCCAAAGTGAAGGCATAAGGCCGGCGCCAGGCGCGCCTTGCCTGACACCAACCCCCTCCTCTGGAGAGGAGGGGGTTATTTTTTGCCGTTTTTACTGGGCGTCGAGGCCGTAGGCGGTGTGGAGCACGCGCACGGCAAGTTCCACTTCATCGGCATCGATCAGCACCGAAACCTTGATTTCGCTGGTGGAGATCGCCTGGATATTGATGCCGCGATCGGCCAGCGCCTTGAACATCGTGCTGGCCACGCCAGCGTGGCTGCGCATGCCCACGCCCACCACCGAAACCTTGGCCACCTTGCTGTCGGCGATCAGGCGATACCAGCCGATCTGGTCCTTGCGCTCTTCGAGCAGGGCCTGCGTGCGCGCCAGGTCGGACTGGGGGCAGGTGAAGGTCACATCCGTCTCGCCCTTGTCCTTGGCGATGTTCTGGATGATCATGTCCACGTTGATGTTGGCTTCGGCCAGCGGCGCAAAGATCGAGGCAACCGCGCCGGGGCGATCCGCGATCCGCGTGAGAGTGACCTTGGCCTCGTTCTTGTCGGCAGCGATGCCGGTGATCAGCTGGCGTTCCATTTCGTACCCTTCCAGTTCCTCGTCCGCAACGATCATCGTGCCGGGGATCGTGTCCGCCGCCGGGGCATCGTCGTCGATGAAGGATGACAACACCTGCACCCGCACGTTCTCCTTCATCGCAAGCGAGACCGAGCGGGTTTGCAGGACTTTGGAACCGACCGAGGCCAGTTCCAGCATTTCTTCGTAAGTCACGGCCTTGAGCTTGCGCGCCTTGGCCACGATGCGCGGATCGGTGGTATAGACGCCGTCCACGTCGGTATAGATGTCGCACCGGTCGGCGCCGATCGCGGCGGCCACGGCCACGGCCGAGGTATCCGATCCGCCACGCCCCAGCGTGGTGATGCGGTTTTCGGCGGTGAGGCCCTGGAAGCCCGGGATCACGGCGATTTCACCGGCCGCCATGCTGGCCAGCAGTTCGGGCGAATCGATACCTTCGATGCGCGCCTTGGAAAACGCGTCGTCGGTGCGCACCGGCAATTGCCAGCCCAGCCAAGAGCGCGCCTTGCAGCCCAGCGCCTGGAGATGCATGGCCAGGAGGCCCGACGTCACCTGCTCGCCGCTGGCCACCACCACATCGTATTCCGCCGGATCATAGAGCGCGCTGGCTTCGCGGCAGAAGTTCACGAGGCGGTCGGTTTCCCCGGCCATGGCCGAAACCACCACCGCCACTTCATGGCCAGCGGCCTGCTGGCGCTGCACGATCCGCGCGACGCGGCGGATTCGCTCGGTTCCGGCCATCGAGGTGCCGCCGAATTTCATCACGATCCGGGCCAACGCTTGTGCTCCTGTCCACCTGCCAAAAGAAAGAATCTTGCACGCATGGCCCATGGACCATGCGAAAGCGGCGCTTTAGGGAGGTGGCATGAGCAATGCAACATCCTTGAACGCGCAGACCATCCGGCCCGAGGAAGCCGCCCATTTCGGCAAGTTGGCGGCCGACTGGTGGGACCCGAAGGGCCAATCGGCCATGCTCCACCGGCTCAATCCGGTGCGCCTCGCTTTCATCCGCGCCGCGATCGATGCCCATTTCGGCGCCGATCCGCGCGGGCTGCGGCCGCTCATCGGCAAGCGCGCGCTGGACGTGGGCTGTGGCGCGGGGCTGCTGGCAGAGCCGTTGTGCCGCATGGGGGCAGCCGTGACGGCGGTGGATGCGGCGGCGGAAAACATCGCGGCGGCGCGCGCGCATGCCGATGGCGCGGGCCTGGCGATCGACTATCGCCACGGCGAACTGTCAGAGCTTGGCCTCGCCGGCTTCGACCTCGTCACGTCGATGGAAGTGATCGAGCACGTGGCCGACAAGGCGGCGTTCGTTGCCGCGCTGGAGGCGACGCTGGGCCAGGGCGGGCTGATGGTGCTATCCACCCCCAACCGCACGCCGGCCTCGCGCCTGCTGATGGTGGAAGCGGCCGAGCGGCTCGGCATGGTGCCGCGCGGCACCCACCATTGGGACGATTTCATCACCCCGATCGAACTGCACGACCTGCTGGACGCGGCCGGCCTCAAGATGGGCAACCCGCAAGGCATTGCCTGGGGCCCGGCCAAGGGCCTGCACCTGTCTGACGACTTGGCGCTGAACTATATCGTGACGGTCACGCGCGGCTGAGCGCGGCTTCCCATTCGGCCTGCTTGAACCCCACGAGCAGGCCGCCGTCATGCTCCACGATCGGCCGCTTGATCAGCGAAGGCTGCGCCACCATCAGGGCCACGGCCTTGTCGGTGGTCAGGTCCGTCTTGTCGGCATCGGGCAGCTTGCGGAACGTGGTCCCGGCCTTGTTCAGTACTTTGTCGAGCCCGGCCTGGTCCACCCAGCCGGCAACCTGGGCCGCATCGGCGCCCTGCTTCTTGTAGTCGTGAAACGCGTAGGCCAGCCCCTGCCCGTCAAGCCAGGTGCGCGCCTTTTTCACGGTGTCGCAATTGGGAATGCCATAGAGGGTCAGGCTCATGCTTCGCTCCGCTCGAAATGGTGGATGCGGCTGGGGGTGCCGGCAAACAGGGTATAGCTTTGATAGTAATCAGCGCGGCCGCGGCTCTGGACCCGGGCATGGTCAGCCTGCTTGCGCCAGGCCAGGGCGGCATCCTCGCTGTCCCATTCCGACAGGGCGATCACTTCGCCATCATCGGCCAGGTAGGACTTGAAGCTGCGGAAGCCGGGCTGGACGCGGGCCAGGTCCTCCATCGCCTGGGCATCGGCGGAATAGGCGGCAGCATCGATGCCCGCCTGCTTGCGGTTGCGAAAGACGACCAGGTACATGGGTTGCGCGCATAGCCAGATTGGGCCGCCATATCCAGCCGTAACGATACCGCCGGATCGGATACATCACCTTGGCATGATAGCATGAAATCCTGATCGGGCATTTGCCTGAAATTCGCCAACTCCGACTAGTTCAAGCTGCCAACAAGCCAAATACCAAAACCCGTGTCGCGCTCCGTGTCTTGTCCTCGCGTGTCCTGTGTCTCGGGAGAAATCTGCATGTCTTTTGCCAAGCCAGCCTCGATCCGGCAAAGTGTGATGATGTGCGTAACGGCACTGGTGGGGATCTGCCTGGTGCAGATCATCGCTTCCACCACGCTGCAAGTGCTGATGCAGGCCCATGCCCGACACCTGGCCACCTCGGCCTGGGTGCTGCGCATGCAGATGTATGGCGACATGAAGCACGATGCGAGCGAGAGCGACGTGTTCCGCATCAAGGACGCGGTCGCCCGCAACGACCCTGCCGCGCACAAGGCCGAACTGGCCAATTTCGCCAACGATATCGCCGCGCTGGAAAAGTCCTATGCGCAAGTGTTCGCGGCCGCGCATGGCCGGGACGAACAGGCGCTGTTCACCGAAACCGAGACCCGGCAAAAGGCCTATGCCGCCGCGGCGCGCGCGCTGGTCGAGCAGATCGACAGCGCCAACACCGACCTGCGCACCGCGCAGCAGACCTTTACCGACGCGTTCGACGCGTTCCAGGCGGTGCAGGACAAGCTGGGTGCGCAGATGCAGGTTGATATCGCCGCCGATGGCGAGGCATCGCAATGGCTGATGGAAGTGGGCCTGGCGCTGACCGGGCTGCTGGTGGTGCTGCTCGGCGCCACCGTGGTGTGGGTTGTGCGCCACGTGCGCCACGATGTGGTGCAGCCGCTTTCCGGGGTGACCACCATGCTGCGCGCCATGGCCAGCGGCGACTATTCGCAAGACATCGCCGGCGATCCCATGGGGAGCGAAGTGGCGCAGATCGAGGCTGCCGCGGCCGTATTCCGCCAGACCGCCCTGTCCAAGCGCGCCACCGATGCAGCGCAGGAGCAGGTGGTCGGTGCCCTGGCCAAGGGTTTGGACCGCATGGCCGCGCGGGACCTGGAATACCGCATCAGCGAACCTTTTGCGCCCGATTTCGAACCCTTGCGTGCCACGTTCAACCAGACCCAGGCCACGCTGGCCGGGGCACTGGGATCGGTGCGCGTGGGGGCATCCTCGCTTGCCCGGACCGTGCGCGAGATCAGCGGCGCCGCCGAGGATCTGGCCCAGCGCAACGTGCGCCAGGCCGCAACCCTGGAAGAAACCGCCGCCGCCGTGCAGCAGGTGACCACCGGGGTGCGCGACACCGCCGCCCGCGCTGGCGACGTCAACCGCCAGGTGGAGCAAGCCCACAAGCAGGCGAACGAAGGCGGCGAAGTGGTGACGCGCGCCGTGGGTGCGATGGCCGCGATCGAAGGATCATCGCAGGAAATCAGCCAGATCATCGGCGTGATCGATGGTATCGCGTTCCAGACCAACCTGCTGGCGCTGAACGCCGGGGTGGAAGCCGCGCGCGCCGGCGACGCGGGCAAGGGCTTTGCCGTGGTCGCCACCGAAGTGCGCGCGCTGGCCCAGCGCAGCGCCGATGCTGCCAAGGACATCAAGGAACTGATCGCCAAGTCGGGCGCGCATGTGGCCGATGGCGTGGCGCTGGTGCGCGAAACCGGCGAGATCCTGGGCCAGATCCTGGAGCGGGTGGGCGACATCAACCGCGTGGTGGCCGACATTTCGGGCACCGTCGATGGCCAGGCCCACATCATCGGCCAGGTCAACGATGCCGTGGGCGAAATGGATCGCGCCACCCAACAGAACGCGGCGATGGTGGAAGAAACCAGCGCCGCCACCCGCGCCCTGGCGGCCGAGGCGGGCAAGCTGTCCGAACTCGTCGGCAGTTTCCGCACCCGCAACGTGGAAACCCGCGCCCAGGGGCGGCCCGAAGACCGCCGCGATTCGCTGAGCGGCGTGGTCATGCAGGGCACCGCGCGCCCCGTGGGGGGCCCCCGCCTAGTGCGCGTTTCCAGTGCCGAGGCGGCAACGCCGGTGGCCGCCACGCCAGCCCTGCCCCCGCCGCCAGCGCCGCCAGCGCCGCCGCCCCAGACCGTGGCCAAGGCCGTGGGCGGGGAAAACTGGGACGAATTCTGAAGCGGTGGACTTTTCGCGCGGCTTGGGACAGAGCCGGGCGCCATGAGCATCAATTCCTTCGGACACCTGTTCCGCTTCACCACCTGGGGGGAAAGCCATGGACCCGCGCTGGGCGCGGTGGTCGATGGCTGCCCGCCGGGACTGGCGATCGATGAAGGCATGATCCAGCCCTATCTGGATGCGCGCCGCCCGGGCCAATCGCGCTTTACCACGCAGCGGCAGGAACCCGATCAGGTGAAGATCCTGTCGGGCGTGTTCGAAGGGCGCACCACCGGCACCCCGATCAGCCTGATGATCGAGAACACCGACCAGCGCTCGAAAGACTATTCCGAAGTGGCCAAGGCCTATCGCCCCGGCCATGCCGACTATGCCTATGACGCCAAGTACGGCTTTCGCGACTATCGCGGCGGCGGGCGTTCCTCCGCGCGCGAGACCGCCGCGCGGGTGGCGGCGGGCGGCGTGGCGCGGCTGGTGATCCCCGAAGTGACGATCCTGGCCTGGGTCAGTGCGATCGGCGGCGACGCCATCGACATGGCCAATTTCGATGCCGCACAGATCGGCCAGAACCCGTTCTTCTGCCCCGATGCGGCCGCCGCCGTGCGCTGGGAAGCCCTGGTCGACAAGGCACGCAAGGCCGGGTCTTCGCTCGGTGCCGTGGTGGAATGCGTGGCCACGGGCGTGCCCGCCGGCTGGGGGGCGCCGCTCTATGCCAAGCTCGATGCCGAACTCGCCCATGCGATGATGGGCATCAACGCGGTCAAGGGCGTGGAAATCGGCGATGGCTTTGCCGCGGCGGCCAACACCGGTGAAGGCAATGCCGATCCGATGCGCCCGCGCGACGATGGCGGCAACCACGGCCCGCAATTCCTGGCCAACCATGCCGGCGGCATTGCCGGGGGCATTTCCACCGGCCAGCCGGTGACCGTGCGCGTGGCGTTCAAGCCCACGTCCTCGATCCTCACCCCCATGCCCACGATCACCCGCGAGGGCGAGGCGACCGAACTGTTCACCAAGGGCCGCCACGACCCTTGCGTGGGCATTCGCGGCGTGCCGGTGGTGGAAGCGATGATGGCGCTGGTCCTGGCCGACCAGAAGCTGCTGCATCGCGGACAGTGCGGGTAAACAGGGCCAGACGCGCACGCCCACGACGATGAACGTTGGCTCACAAACCCGTTCAGACAGGGAACATTCCGAAAGGCGCAGACATTTCTTCCAACGTTGAGGACCTAACGGAGGAAGAGCAATGTTTGCCAAACTGACCAAGATCGCAGGCGTGGCCCTGGCCGCCGCGCTGCTCACCCCCGCTGCCGCGCAGGCCCACCCGGACAGGTGGCAACATGCGCAGCGCTGGGACAACCGCGACCATCGCGGCTGGGACCGGGGCGACCGCCACGGCTGGCAACGCCGCGCCTGGGAGCATCGCCGCTGGGAACGCCGCAATTACCATCGTAATTGCCGCATCGTGTGGCGCCATCACGAACGCGTGCGGATCTGCCGCTAAGGCCCATGGCAGGGTGCGCGCGCCGCACCCTGCCACATGATGGACTGGCGGTGTTACAGCCCCTTGCCGCCCAGCTTCCAGGTCAGCTGCACATAGAAGCTGCGGCCCACGCCATCGAACCACGAGATGTCGTAATAGGGATAGCTGCCATAAGTGGGATCAACGTTCGGGCTGGTGTCAAACAGGTTGGTCACCGTGCCGGACAGCTGCACATAATCGGTGATCTTGTACTGGGCCGACAGGTTGAACGTGGTCGTCGCGTCGATATAGGCGGTCTCGTCGTAGTTCGGCAGGCGGCCCAGGCGCTGGCCCTGCAGCGTGGTGGTCAGCTTGCCGCTC
Organism: Novosphingobium rhizosphaerae; assembly: GCF_050920675.1. Lineage (NCBI taxonomy): Bacteria > Pseudomonadati > Pseudomonadota > Alphaproteobacteria > Sphingomonadales > Sphingomonadaceae > Novosphingobium > Novosphingobium rhizosphaerae. The sequence goes on along the minus strand of NZ_CP137861.1, from coordinate 1,659,425 downwards.
ACCAGCGTCAGGCTGGCCGTGCCCTTGTCGCGCGGGATGTCATAGCCGCTGTCGTAGGCCAGCTTGTTGATCAGCGCGTCGCCTTCATACTGGCGGAACGTGTGGTTGAACACATAAGTATAGCCCAGGCCGAAGGTCAGGAAACCGAGCCCCTTGATCTCTGACGCGCGCCAATGCAGCGCCACGTCGATCCCGTCGGTCTGCTCGCGCGCCACGTTGATCGGGTTGACGTAAACCCCCTGGAGCTGCCCGGCAAAGGCGCCCGAGGCATAGCGCTGCACCCGCGCGATGGCATCGAGGCAGGTGGGCGAATTGGCATTCACCGCCGCGCCCGAAGTGGTTTCCCCCAGCACGCAATCGGATTCGCGGCGCAGCAGTTCATCCTTGCTCAGGTCCAGCACCTGGTTCGACAGGGTGACCTTGAAGTAATCCACCGACAGGTCGATCGCGCGATCCGGCTGCCAGAACACCCCGGCGTTGATCGACTTGCTGGTTTCTGGCTTCAACTTGCGATTGCCGCTGCGGTGGCTGGTGATGCCCACTTCGTAATCGTCGCAATCGCTGTAGTTCGCGCCCGCGTTTTCGCGGCGGCAGGTCAGGTAATCGGTGCCATCGGGATGGGTGTCGCCATTGCCGGAAAAGACATAATGCAGATCTGGCGCGCGGAAGCCGGTGCCCATTGCGCCACGCAGCAAGAGCCGGCTGGTGGGGCGCAGTTCGGCGCCGAGGTTCCAGGTGGCCTTGCCAAAGCTGTTGTCGACCACGTGGAAATGGTCATAGCGCGCCGCGCCCGACAGCTGGAGGAAGCTGGTGACCGGCACGCGCAGTTCGCCGCCCAGCGCCCAGTGGCGGCGGCTGCCCTTGCCGTCGCTGTCGGTCAGGCCAACGTAATAGTGCTCCAGCGCCTTGGGATCGGGGCGCAGGTCATAGCCCTGCCCGCCATATTCGCCCACCAGGGCCACGCCCACCGGTCCAGCCGGCAGGCGCAGCACTTCGCCGTTGGTCAGGCTGAACGCCAGGTTGTCCGTGTAAGAACGGGGCTTGTAGATCGCGTTGGCGGTGATCGAATTGTATTCGGCCGTGGTCAGCGGGGTGTACAGCCGCGTGGGATCGGCCGAAAAGATTGCATAGCCGCTGTCTTCGTCCACGCCCTGCTGGGCGCCCAGGAAAAAGGCATTGGCCTTGGAGATCACCACTTGCGGGAAGGAAACCTTGCTGCGGTATTCCGAGTGGTTGAGCGAGAGTTCATAGGCCCAGGCCTGGTTCTTGCCGAACTTGCCGCGCAGGCCCGGCGTGACGGTAAAGCTGATCGAGCGGTTGCGCGTCATTCCGTTCTGCAGGCCGCCCATTTCCTCGGGCGTGAACTGGCGATACCAGTTGTCGAGCTTGGTCGAATTGAGGCTGGTGGGCATCTGCGTGTTGTAGAACGTGCCCTCCTGGTTGCCGTCGGCGGTTTCGTAATACCACGTCAGCACATCGGGCAGCAGCGCCACTTTGCTGTAGCTGGCCTGGAAATCGGTGAACAGTTCCATGCCGTTGGGCAGGTCGAGCCCGATCGCGCCAAACGCGTTCACCGATTTCCGCTCGGAAATCATCGTGCCATAGGCGATCGAGCTGTTCGATCCGCAGTAATAGCCTGGCCCGCCATCGGCGCCATAGCGCGGGCGGCTGGTATAGATCGTGCTGCCGCCGTTGAGGTTGGACAGGCCCGCGCAAGTGGCCGCGCCGGGATCGAGATAGTCGGTGTATTCATCGGTGCGCAGGAACGTGCGCCGCGCCAGGCCGCCGGTGGGATCGTCGAGCACGGAATCCTGCCGAGCGCGCTGGTATTGCCACAACGGCTTTTGATAGAGCCCTTCCACCCCGATCACGCCGTGGAACGCGCCTGCTTCCCACCCGGTGGTCAGCGTCAGGCGATGCGAGGCGCCGCCGCCATGCTGCGTATCGCCATAGCGATAGTCGATCCGCGTACCATCGACGCTTTTCTTGAGCTGGAAATTGACCACGCCGGAAATCGCGTCTGAGCCATAGATGGCCGAAGCGCTGCCGCTGAGCACTTCCACCCGCTCGATCAGGCCGACCGGGATGTTGGAAATGTCGGTGAAATTGCTCTGCCCGTTGAACGGCAGGGGAAAGTCGGCAATCCGCCGGCCGTTGACCAGCACCAGCGTGTGGTTGGGGCCAAGGCCGCGCAAGTCCACCTGCTGGGCGCCGGGGGTGAAGGCCGCGCCGTTGCCCGATTGCTGGCTTTGCGTTTCGCCGCCGTTCTGCGTCAAGGCGCGCAACAGGTCGGGCACCGATTGATAGCCGTTGCGCAGGATGTCCTGCGACGTCACCGCGGTGACCGGCGCCGGCCCTTCCAGCTCCACGCGCGGAATGCGGCTGCCGAGCACCACGATGGCACTTTCGGGCGTGGGCACATCGTCCGCGCGGGCCGTGGGTGGCAACTGGGTGATCGCCGGCGTGCCCGCAGGCGCTTCCTGGGCATAGCCCGCACCCGCCAATGCCAAGGCGCTCCACGCGCCGCCCAGAACCAACCCAGCTTTTGATTTGCGCATGATTGACAGCCCCCTGTGATCGCGCCTCTATATGTTGCTTATGGTTGCAAGTGACACACAGGTGCAACGTCAAATCGCCAATTTATTCAGTATCAATCGCAACTGTTACACGCTAACCACAGCGGCACATGGCAAGATGAGGGCATCGGGAATGCAGTTCTGGCGCAAGGGGGTGATCACAGTGGCCGGGGTGCTGGCCTTGGCCAGTGGCGCGGCGCACGCGTCGGAAGCGGGCTATACCCGCTATGTCATCGGCGATCTTGCCGCCCCCACCCCCGCCAAGGTTTCGCCCGGCCTCTTGCTGGCTGGCGGTGGTGAATGGGATACAGATGCCTTCCGCTGGTTCGTGGCCCAGGCCGGGCACGGGCACATCGTGGTGCTGCGCGCCTCTGGCGCCGGGGACGCCGGCGAAGAGTTCATGCACAGCATCGGTGGCGTCACCTCGGTGGAAACCTTCGTGTTCGATGATCGCAAGGCCGCCAGCGATCCGGCCGTGCTTGCCGCCGTGGCGAAGGCCGATGGTGTCTATATCGCCGGGGGCGACCAGGCGCGCTACGTGCGCTATTGGCAGGGCACGCCGCTGGCCACCGCGCTCGACAAGCTGGTCGCCAATGGCCGGCCGATCGGTGGCACCAGCGCCGGCCTCGCCATGCTGGGCGGCCATGTCTATGGCGCAATGGATGGCGGCAGTGCCACGTCAGGGCCATCGCTGCGCGATCCGCTGGGGCCGGGTGTGACCATGGTGGAAGATTTCCTCCACCTGCCGCGCATGGCCCACGTGGTGACCGACACCCATTTCACCCGCCGCGATCGGCTGGGCCGGCTGATCGCCTTCGTTGCCAAGACGCGCGCGACAACGGCGGACAAGGCCGCCGTGGGTCTGGGCGTGGACGAAGGCGCTTCGCTGATCGTCGATGGCGCGGGGATCGCGCGGCTCAAAGGCCCGTCGGGCACCTATGCCTGGCTGGTGCAACCCACCGATGCGCCCGCCGCCAAGCCCGGCCAGCCGCTTGACTGGCCCGCGGTGCAGGTAACCGGGATTGGCCCGGCCAGCACGCTGGACCTCAACACGTTCAAGGTTGCGGCGCCTGCCTTTGCCGGCACTGCCAGCGTCAAGGCCGGCAAGCTGGCCAACGTGCCCTATCCCGCCGATGCCGGCTGGTCGCTCGCCATCCACGGCGGGGCCGGCGCCGCGCCGCGCGGGGAAACCACCCCGGCGCAAGACGCCGCCTATCGCGCCGGGTTGCAAGCCGCGTTGGCCGCGGGATCGGCGGTGCTCAAGGCCGGTGGATCCAGCCTCGATGCAGTAGAAGCCGCGGTGCGCGTGCTGGAAGACGATCCGCAGTTCAACGCCGGGCGCGGCGCGGTGTTCGATGCCGAGGGCAAGAACCAGCTTGATGCCGCGATCATGGACGGCAGCACCGGCGAAGCCGGCGCCGTGGCGCAACTGACCACCACCAGGAACCCGATCATGGCCGCGCGCGCGGTGATGGAGCATTCGCGCCACGTGCTTCTGGCCGGGGCCGGCGCAGACCAGTTCGCCCGCGAACAGGGCATTGAGCAGGTCGATCCCAAGTACTTCTTCACGCAGAAGCGCTGGGACGAATATCTCGAGTGGAAGAAGGAAAAGATCAGCGCGCTCTCGCCCCGCGTGCTCTATGCCACGCCCCGGCCCGAACATCGCTATGGCACGGTGGGCGCCGTCGCGCGCGACGTGCACGGGCACCTGGCCGCCGCCACCTCCACCGGCGGGCTCACCGGCAAGCGCTGGGGCCGCATCGGCGATACCCCGCTGATCGGCGCGGGCACGTATGCCAGCGACGGCACTTGCGCCGTTTCCGCCACCGGCACCGGCGAATACTTCATCCGCCAATCGGCCGGCCGCCAGGTGTGTGACCGCATTGCCTGGCGCGGTGAAAAGGTGGGCGAAGCCGCGCAGGACACCATCGACGAAATCGCCGAGATCGGGGCGATGGTGGGTTGATCGCGATGGACCGCGACGGCCACGTGGGCTTTGCGCTCAACACCGCCGGCATGTTCCGCGGCTCGATCAGCAGCACGCAGGCGCCCGAAGTGGCAATCTACGCCGACGAGACGCCCAAGCATCCGTAAATGGCGCGCACCTCCTCCACGCGGAGGAGGCGCGCCCCGTCAGCGCGGCCGGATGCGCCACACCGCGTTGCCCACGTCATCGGCCACCAGCAGCGCGCCCTTGGCATCGAAGCCCAGGCCCACCGGGCGCCCATGGGTGCTTTTCTGGTCGGGGGTGAGGAAGCCGGTGACGAACGGCTCGGGCCGGCCCACCGGCTTGCCATCGGCAAAGCGGACGAAGGCCACCTGATAGCCATTGAGCTGCGTGCGGTCCCAACTGCCATGTTCGCCCACGAAAGCGCCGCGGCGCCATGGCGCCGGGAATCCCGGGCCGTCGGCAAAGGCCAGGCCCAGCGCCGCGACATGCGGCCCCAGGGCATAATCGGGTGGCGTGGCACGGGCCACCATGTCGGGGCGCTGCGGCTGCACGCGGATGTCCACATGCTGGCCATACCAGCTCCACGGCCAGCCATAGAACGCGCCCGGTTTCACGTGCGTCATGTAGTCGGGCACCAGGTTGTTGCCGATTTCGTCGCGCTCGTTGACCACGGCCCACAAGTCGTTGGTGCCGGGGCGGAACGTCAGGCCGTTGGGATTGCGCAGGCCGGTGGCGAACGGGCGCATCGCGCCGGTTGCGCGGTCCACCTCGAAAATGCGGGCGCGGTCCTTTTCGGCTTCCAGCCCGTTTTCCACGATATTGCTGTTCGATCCCACGCCCACGTAGAGCTTGGTGCCATCGGGGCTGGCGACCAGGCTCTTCGTCCAATGGTGGTCGATCGGGCCGCCGGGCAATTCTGCCAGCACGCGGGCGGGGCCGCTCACGCGGGTCTGGCCCGGCGTGAACGGATAGGCGAGGATCGCATCGGTGGCCGCCACGTAGAGCGTGTTGTCCACCACGGCCACGCCGAACGGGGAAAACAGCTTGTCCGCCAGCACATAGCGCTGGTCCGCCACGCCATCGCCGTTGCTGTCACGCAGCAGGAGCACGCGGTTGCCCGGCTTGGTCTTGCCGTGGACCGCGCCGATGGTCAGCGCAAAGACGATGTCCTTGGGCCGCAGCGTGGGAGCAAGGCCGGGATCGCCGCTTTCCACCACGATCACATCGCCATTGGGCAGGCCCAGTACCGAACGGGGATTGGCCAGGTCGCGGGCAAAGGCCTGGATGGCAAAGCCCTGCGGCACGCTGGGCGCCTCGCTGGCCTTCCAGCCGATCGGCGTGGCCAGGCCCATGGGCGGAAACAGGAACTGCTTGGGCGCGGGCAGGCGCGGCGTATTGCCGAACTGTTCCTGCGCGGGAAACTCAGGCTTGGAGCAAGCCGTTGCGGCCAAAGCCAGAGCAAGCGCGCCAAGGGCGCGGGCCAATGTATGACGGACAGTCATGGCCGCCCCCCCCGCTGGTGAACATAGGCCAGCCGGTGCCCCAGGAAGCCGGTGCCGACCATCACAACCACGGTCAGCACCGAAAGGGTGATCCCGGTAGGGACAACCCCGGTCCACCCGTCACGCGCGTGGATGAAATTGTTGATCAGCGCCAGGACCAGGACCACGGCATTGCCGCCCAGGTGCAGCCAGCCCGTGCCCGGCCGCGTGACCGCACGATTGCCCAGGAAATCGACCAGACCGAACACCGCCGCCGGCACGCCGAACAGCATGCCGAACACCAGCAGCCACTGCGCGAAATTGGCCCACTGCACCTGCGGGCTCAGGCTATAGACAATGTCGCACAGCATCGCCCCGGTAAAACAGGCGATGGGAAAGGGCACCAGCATGGCATGGACCGGCACGCCGCCGATCGTCAGCCGCGGCCGGAAAGGACGGGGGTCCATCAGGCGTCTCCACAGGAAGGGCGGCATCCGCATGGTTGCCATCTGCCTGTGAAAACGCCTGTTGTGGCAAAAGGTTGCTGGCCTCAGTCCAGATTGGGCCGCAACCAGCGCTCGGCCACGGCCAGATCAACCCCGCGCCGCGCGGCATAGTCCGCCAACTGGTCCCGCCCGATGGTGGCCACGCCGAAATACTGGCTGTCGGGATGGGCGAAGTAAAAGCCCGAAACCGCCGCCGTGGGCAGCATCGCCTGGCTTTCGGTCAACACGATCCCGGCATTGCCCGGCGCATCGAGCAGGTCGAACAGCACTGGCTTGAGGCTGTGATCGGGGCACGCCGGATAGCCCGGCGCAGGACGGATGCCGCGATATTCCTCGCGGATCAGCGCCTGGTTGGTCAATTGCTCGCCCGGCGCATAGGCCCACAGCGTGGTGCGCACATATTGATGCAGCCGCTCGGCAAAGCTTTCCGCAAAACGGTCGGCCAGGGCCTTCAAGAGGATGTCGGAATAGTCGTCGTGCCCGGCCTGGAAGCGCGCCAGGTGCGGCTCGATCCCGTGAATGCCCACGGCAAAGCCGCCCAGCCAATCGCCCGCCGGATCGATGAAATCGGCCAGGCAGAAATTGGCGCGGCCCCGGCTCTTGCCGAACTGCTGGCGCAGGAACGGCAGGCGCACCATGCGCTCGTCATCGTCCGGGTGCAGCACCACATCGTCGCCATGGCGCGCGGCGGGCCAGAAGCCGCAGACGCCCTTGGCGGTCAGCCACTTTTCGCTGACGATCTTGTCCAGCATGGCCAAGGCATCGGCATGGAGGCTGCGCGCGCTTTCGCCCACCACCGCGTCTTCCAGGATCGCGGGATAAGTGCCGGCCAGTTCCCAGGCGCGGAAGAACGGCGTCCAGTCGAAGCATTCGACCAGATCGGCCAGATCCCATTCGGGAAACACGTGCAGCCCCGGCTGCGCGGGCGGCGCCGGCTTGTGCGCGAAATCGGCGACGAAGGCATTGGCCCGCGCGTCTTCGATCGGCAGCAGCTTGGACCCACCCTTGCCCGCCCGCGCCTCGCGCACGTGCTGGTATTCGTCCGCCGTCGCCTTGATGAAACCTTCAGCCTGCGTGTCAGACAGCAACTGGCTGGCCACGCCCACGGCGCGGCTGGCATCGAGCACGTGGACCACCGGGCCGTCATAGGCCGGATCGATGCGCAGCGCGGTGTGCACCTTGCTGGTGGTGGCCCCGCCGATCAGCAGCGGAATGGTCATTCCGGCACGCTGCATTTCCTCGGCCACGGTCACCATCTCGTCCAGCGAGGGGGTGATCAGGCCGGACAGGCCGATGATATCGGCATCGTGCTCGCGCGCGGTGTCGAGGATCTTGGACCAGGGCACCATCACGCCCAGGTCGATCACTTCATAGCCGTTGCACTGAAGCACGACGCCCACGATGTTCTTGCCGATATCGTGCACGTCGCCCTTGACGGTGGCCATGACGATGCGGCCCTTGGGGCGCGCGCCGGCCTGCTTTTCCGCCTCGATATAGGGGATGAGGTGGGCCACGGCCTTCTTCATCACGCGGGCCGATTTCACCACTTGCGGCAGGAACATTTTCCCTGAGCCGAACAAGTCGCCCACCGTGTTCATGCCCTCCATCAGCGGGCCTTCGATCACTTCGATCGGGCGCCCGCCGCGCGCGGCAATGGCTGCGCGGGCTTCTTCGGTGTCTTCGACGATGAACTGGTCCAGCCCCTTGACCAGGGCATGTTCCAGCCGGCGCACCACGTCCCAGCCGCGCCATTCCTCGGCGGCCTTTTCCGCCGCCTTGTCCTTGCCCTTGTAGCTTTCCGCCAGGGCGATCAGCCGCTCGGTGGCATCGGGATGCCGCATCAGCAGCACGTCTTCGCAGGCCTCGCGCAAGACCGGGTCGATCTGGTCGTAGATGTCGAGTTGCCCGGCATTGACGATGGCCATGTCCATGCCCGCCGGAATGGCATGATAGAGGAACACCGAGTGCATCGCGCGGCGCACCGTCTCGTTGCCACGGAAGCTGAACGAGAGGTTGGAAAGCCCGCCCGAGATGTGCACATGCGGGCAGCGCGCCTTGATCTCCTGCGTCGCCTCAATGAAATCGAGGGCATAGCGATCGTGCTCCTCGATCCCCGTGGCCACGGCAAACACGTTGGGATCGAAAATCACGTCTTCGGGCGGAAAACCGATGCCCATCAAGAGGTCATAGGCGCGGCAGCAGATTTCCACCTTGCGCTCGCGCGTGTCGGCCTGGCCCTTCTCGTCAAAGGCCATGACCACCACGGCAGCGCCATAGGCCATGCACAGCCGGGCATGGTGCAGGAACGCCTCTTCGCCTTCCTTCATCGAGATCGAATTGACGATCGGCTTGCCCGAAACGCATTTCAGGCCCGCCTCGATCACCTCCCACTTGGAGCTGTCGATCATCACCGGCACGCGGGCGATGTCCGGCTCTGCCGCGATCAGCTTGAGGTAGGTGGTCATCGCCTCGACCGCGTCGAGCAGGCCCTCGTCCATGTTGACGTCGATGACCTGGGCGCCGTTTTCCACCTGCTGGCGCGCGACTTCCACGGCCTTGGCATAGTCGCCGGCCAGGATCAGCTTCTTGAACGCGGCCGAGCCGGTGACATTGGTACGCTCGCCCACATTGACGAAACGCGAGCCGGAATTGGTCTGTTGAGTCATCACTTGATCATCACAAAGGGTTCGAGGCCGGCAAGGCGGGTCAGCGGTTCGGGCCTGGCGATCTGGCGCGGCGAGAGGCCGGAGACCTTTTGCGCCATGGCGGCGATATGCGCCGGAGTGGAGCCGCAGCAGCCGCCCAGCACGTTGACCTGGCCGGCCACCGCCCATTCGCCCACCAGGCCCGCCGTGGTTTCGGGTTCCTCGTCATACTGGCCCAGTTCGTTGGGCAGGCCGGCGTTGGGATAGATCATGATCAGGGTGTCGGCGATTTCGGCCAGCGCCTTGACATGGGGGCGCAGCTGGGTGGCGCCGAACGAGCAATTGAGGCCCACCGTCACCGGCTTGGCATGGCGCACGGCATACCAGAACGCCTCCACCGTATGGCCCGACAGGTTGCGGCCCGAAAGGTCGGTCAGCGTCATCGACAGCATGATCGGCACTTCGCGGCCCAATTGCTGCTCCAGCTTTTTCACCGCCATGATCGCGGCCTTGCAGTTCAGCGTGTCAAACACCGTTTCCACCAGGATGAAATCGGCGCCGCCCTCCACCAGGGCCTCGGCCTGCTCACGATAGACTTCCACCAGGAAATCCCAGTCGATCTCGCGATAGCCGGGATCGTTCACGTCGGGCGAAAGCGACAGCGTCTTGTTGGTCGGCCCGATGGCACCGGCCACGAAGCGCGGGCGGCCATCGGCGGCAGCGAATTCATCGGCCACACGGCGCGCCAGGCGGGCCGATTCCACGTTGATGTCGCGCACCAGGTGCTCGGCGCCATAGTCCGCCTGGCTGATGCGGTTGGCCGAGAACGTGTTGGTTTCGGCAATGTCTGCCCCGGCCTGGAAATAGGCACGGTGGATCGCCTCGGGCACGTCGGGCCGGGTCAGGGCCAGAATGTCGTTGTTGCCCTTCTGGTCGTGGCCAAGGCCCAGGTTGCCGGCATAATCGGCCTCGGTCAACTTGCGGTTCTGGATCTCGGTGCCGAAAGCGCCATCGGTGATCAGGATGCGCTGGGCGGCCTGGGCCAAGAGCGCGGCACGCGCGGCGCTGGGGGTCAGATTGCTCATGCGGCATTCTCCAAAGCCGCGCCGCCCTGTGGGCGGCGGCCCAGCAGGTGGCAGATGGCATAGCTCAACTCGGCACGGTTGAGCGTATAGAAGTGAAAATCGCGCACCCCGCCGGCATAGAGGCGGCGGCAGAATTCGGCCGAAACCGTGGCCGCCACCAGCTGGCGCGAGGCAGGATGGGTATCGAGCCCGGCAAACAGGCTTTCCAGCCATTCGGGCAGCGCCGCGCCGCAAGCCTGGGCAAACTTTCGCGTCTGGGCAAAGTTCGACACCGGCAGGATGCCCGGCAGCACCGGCGCGGTGATCCCGGCGGCGGCCAGCTTGTCCTGAAAGCGGAAGAAGGTTTCCGGCTCGAAGAAGAACTGGCTGATCGCGCGGCTCGCGCCCGCGTCCAGCTTGCGCTTCAGGTTGTCGATATCGGCGTCCTGGCTGGGCGAATCCGGGTGGCTTTCGGGATAGGCGGCCACCGAAATGTCGAACGGGGCAATGGTCTTGAGCCCCGCCACCAGTTCGGCCGCGTTGGCATAGCCATCGGGGTGCGGGGTGAACGGCACGCCCGGCGCGCCCATGTCGCCGCGCAGGGCGACGATATGGCGCACGCCCGCTTCCCAGTATGCTTCGGCGACAGCGCGGATTTCGGCCTTGCTGGCATCCACGCAGGTCAGGTGCGCGGCAGCGGGCAGGCGCGCCTCGCGGATGATGCGCGCCACGGTGTCATGCGTGCGATCGCGGGTGGAACCGCCCGCGCCATAAGTCACCGAGACGAATTCGGGCGCCAGCGGGGCCAGCGTCTGCACCACGTCCCACAATTGCGCCATCAGCGCGTCGGTCTTGGGCGGGAAGAATTCGAAGCTCACCCGGATATCGCCAGGCAAGCCGGCGAAAAGCGGTGTGTCGAGCGCGGTGCGCGCCTCGCGCAGCTGGTCGTAACGAGTCATGGGTCTCAGCTCTTGGTAAAGGCGGAAGCAGGAGTGGCGAGTGCGCCGGCATCGCGGCGGCGGGCGGTCCACAGCTTGACGATGAGTTCGTGCCCGGCGAGCGCGCGTTCGGCCAGAGGCTCGAACCCGGCATCGCTCAACAGCTTGGCCATCTGGGCATCGGAAAAACCCAGGCGGGCGTGGGCATGGGCCAGGCGCAGGTCTTCGCGATCGTGTGCGGCGAAATCGACCACGGCGATGCGCCCGCCCGACGCGCAGACGCGCGCGGCTTCGGCCAGCACCGCCTCGGGCGCCAGGGCATAGTGCAGCACCTGGTGGAACAGCACGGTTTCGAACGTGCCATCGGCAAACGGCAAGGACAGGAAATCGCCCTGCACCAGATCGACCTGGCCCGCCGGCAGCCCCTGCAACCGCGTGCGCGCCAGGCGCAGCATTTCCGGGCTCTTGTCCAGTGCCGTCACGTGCGTGGCGCGCGCGGCAAACAGTTCTGCCATGCGCCCGGTGCCCGTGCCCACATCGAGCATGTGGCCCAGCGGCTTGCCGGCGTCGGCCGCTTCCAACAGGGCGATCAGCGCCGCTTCCACCGGGCCATCGGCGATGTGCAGGCTGCGCAGATCGTCCCAATCGGCCGCGTGGCGGGCAAAATATTCGGCCGCGCTCGCTTCGCGCGTGGCGCGGATGGCATCAAGATGCTGGCGGTCTTCACGCACCTGGGCGGCAAACTCGGCATCTTCGGCTTCGGCCGCGGCCAGGGCACGGGCCAGGGCATTGCCCAGTTCGGATGGCGCGTTGCGGCGTGCGCTGGCTTCGGCAATGGCCGCGCGCAGGAACACCCAGCCACCTTCGCGGCGGCGCTGGGCCAGGCCGGCATCGCACAGGATCTTCACATGGCGCGAAACGCGTGGCTGGCTTTGCCCCAGAACCTGCGCCAATTCGCCCACGGCCAGCTCCATGCTGGCCAAAAGCCGCATGATGCGCAGCCGCGTGGGGTCTGCCAGGGCGCGAAAGGATTCGAGCAGGTTCATGAGATGAGCCATATAAAGCAACCTTTATATCGGTCAATCCATATAAAGAGTTCTTTATATCCGTAAGCAACCCTTACGAACCGGCCGATCGGCCTGTCGCACGGCGGCATGCCGCACCAAGTTTGCCATTGGCTTGACGCAGACGCGCCGATAATACCCATGGCGTACGGATCGGCCCCAAGGCCGACAGGATGAACAAGGAAGCCCCCACGATGAAGAAGCTCCTCTCGAAGGCCGTTTTTGGCGCCGTTCTGGGCGCCGCCACGCTTTCGCTTGCCGCTTGCGGCCATTCGGACGACGCTTCGAGCGATGCGACGCCCGACAACGTGGAAATGCCGGCCGACGAACTGCCCGCCACCGATGTTTCGGCTGCGGCCCCGGCCCCGGTCGATGCCCCGGCTGCCGACACCAGCGCCGCCGCGCAGACACCCGAAGACGCAGCGCGCAGCGCAGCCGACAACGCCGCTGCCGCCGCCGATGCCGCCAAGGCCGCCGCTGCTGCGGCCGAATCGGCCGATGGCGCCGCGAACAGCAAGCCGCAAATGTAAGGCCCGTGGCGCGGGCGGCCTGATCGCCGCCCGCGCCCCTTGCCCATGCGCTCTATCCTGATCCTGGCCCTACCGCTGCTGCTGGCCGCCTGCCAGCAAGACAGCGACCCCGGCCCCGGCGGCGTAACCCGCGGCGAAGCCCGCGCGCTCGACGATGCCGCCGCCATGCTCGACAGCCGCCCGGCTCCGCCGCCGCTGGTCGATGCGACCGTACCGGTCGAGGCAAGCGCCTCGGCTGCGCCTTAAACGCCCAGCGAACAACCCCCGCAGTCATCGGTTTCCACCTGGATGGTGGTGTGGCCGATACCGAAATCGTGCTCCAGGTCGTGCGCCAGGCCGGCCAGGAACGCGTCGCCCGGATGGCCGCCCGGCATGATCAGATGCGCGGTAAGCGCCGTTTCGGTGGTGCTCATCGGCCAGATATGCAGATCGTGCACCCGCGCCACGCCGGGCAAGGCGCCAAGCGCGGCGCTCACCCGCGCCGGGTCGATCCCCTCAGGCACGGCTTGCAGCCCCAGTTTCAGCGAATCGCGCGCCAGCCCCCAGGTGCCCACGGCAATGACCGCCACGATGACCAGGCTGGTGGCCGGATCGATCCAGGCCCAGCCGGTCAAGGCGATGGCCAGGCCCGCCAGCACCACGCCGGCCGAAACCGCCGCATCGGCGGCCATATGCAGATAGGCGCCGCGCAAGTTAAGATCGTGCTTGCTGCCGCGCATGAACAGCAGCGCGGTGGCGGTGTTGATGACGATGCCGATCCCCGCCACGATCATCACCGGGCCGGGCGCAACGGCCTCTGGCTGCATCAGCCGGCGCAGGCTTTCCACCAGGATCGCGCCCAGCGCGACCATCAGCAGCGCGGCATTGCCCAGCGCCGCCAGGATCGAGCTGGACTTGAAACCATAAGTAAAGCGCCCCTGTGGCGGGCGCGCCGAAAGCACGCTGGCCGCCCAGGCGATGATCAGGCTGAGCACGTCGGACAAGTTGTGGCCGGCATCGGCCACCAGCGCCATCGATCCGCTGGCGATGCCATAGCCGCCTTCCACCAGCACGAAACCGGTGTTGAGCGCGATGCCCAGCGCAAAGGCCCGCCCGAAACTGGCGGGAGCATGGCTATGCCCCGGCCCGTGGTGATGGTGCCCATGGGCGTGGTCGTGATGATGATGGTGGTGGCCGGCAGACATGAGGTTCGCTTACCGGCAAAAAGCGCGCCGGCAAAATGAATTGCCGGCCATGCAAACCATGCCCGCGGCCGCGCGCAGGATCATGCCTTGTGCCAGCGCGCAGCAAAGAAGCCGTCGATCCCGCCGGCATCGGCCAGCATGCCCGGATCGCTGCGCAGCCAGCCTTGCGCGGTGGGGGCAATGCCATCGGGCAGTTCATCAGCCGCGATCGGCGCGGGCGAAAGTGCGGTAAAGGCAGCGGCCTGCGCCTCGCCCTCGGCCGGTTCGAGCGAGCAGGTGGCATAGACCAGCGTGCCGCCCGGCTTCAGCCAATCGGCCGCGCGGGCCAGCATCTGCGCCTGCAACTGGGTAAGATCGTCGATCGCGGCCAGGCGGTGCAGCACATCGGGATGGCGGCGGCAGGTGCCCGTGGCGCTGCACGGCGCATCGAGCAGCACGGCATCGAACGGCGCATCGCCCTGCCAGGTCAGGACATCGCCCTGCACCACCTGCACGGCCAGGCTGGTGCGGGCCAGGTTGGCGACAAGCCGCTCCAGCCGGCGGGCGGACTTGTCGAGCGCGGTCACGGCCCAGCCGGCTGCCGCCAGTTGCATGGTCTTGCCGCCGGGCGCGGCGCACAAGTCCAGCACGCGGCGCCCTTCCCCCGCACCCAGCAGGCGCGCAGGCAGGCTGGCGGCCAGATCCTGCACCCACCATTCGCCTTGTCCAAAGCCCGGCAGGCTTTCCACCGCCTGGCCGCGCGGCAGGCGCACATGGCCGGGCAGCAGCGAAACGCCGCCCAGTTCCTGGGCCCAATGCGCGGTCTGCGCCGGATCGCGCAGGCTCAGGTCCAGCGGCGGCGGCGTGGCGATGCCGGCGCCGATCGCGGCGGTGCGGCCGGGCCAGGCGGCATCCCAGCGCTGCGCCACGGCCGGCGGCAAAGTGGGCGCATCGGGCAGCGCCGCGCCGCGCTTGAGCAGCGCGGAAAACACGCCATGGGCCAGGCGGCGCGGGCCGCCCGTCAACAACGGCAGGCCGGTGGCGATCACCGCATGCGGCGGCAGGCCCAGGCGCAGCGCCTGCGCCAGCATCAATTGCAGCACCGCCCGCGCCTTGGCATCGGCGGGCAGCACGGTCTGCGTGGCGCTGTCGATCAGCGCGTCCAGGTCGGGCAGCCAGCGCAACGCTTCCTGGACGATGGCCATGGCAAGAGCCCGGTCATCGCCGCGTTCGATCGCGCGCAGCACCGGGGGCGCCATCTGGTCCAGCGGATCGCCCCGCCGCAACACGGCATCGAGCAGGCGCAGCGCGGCGCGGCGTGCGGGCACGCCAGGGATTTCCTGGTTGTTCTGGGTAGGGGCCATCTGCGCGCCTATCGCGCCTTATGCCCCATTTGGCAATTGCGCGCGCGGCGGCAAAAGCGCATGGCACGCGGCATGGACAAGCCGCTTCCCGCCAACCGGCAGCGCGCGACTCAGCGCCCCGCGCCTTTTGCCAAGCCCGCCCACTGGACCGACGCGCCGGCCCCGCCACCGCGCGTGGTCGAACGCGGCGACGATCCCGACGGGCTCGACCCAACCCGCTATGGCGATTGGGAAAAGAACGGGATCGCGATCGACTTCTGAACGTTCGCCGGTCCCTGTTTCAAGCAAATCCCAGCCGGTCGGCATAGATCAGGCGCCCGGCCGCCAGCCTCCACAAGGCCGTGGCGAAATCCGCCTCGGGCATGGCGAAGCAGCCATCGCTACGGCCCAGCTTGCCCCATTTTTCCAGCATGTCGGGATTGGCGTACCAGGCCGGGTGGACAACGATGGCCCGGTCCTGGGCCATGTTGTTGTCAGGGTCCACACCGGTCAGGCGGATCGAACTGCCATATTTGCCACGATACCACTCGTTGGTGACGAACGCGCCGCGCGAAGTGGCCAGGCTGTTAAGCTGGTTGGAAAAGAACTTCAGGAAGCCATCGTGTTCGGGATCAGACCCGCGACCATGGGCCACCAGGATCGAATCGACCCGCCCCGCTTCCAGGTTGGCGAAGTGGAAACGCGGCAGCGACGACGGCAGCGAAAAATCCGCCACGCCCACCACGTCGGTATGCCACAAGAGATTGGCGACGCGATCGCGCTGCTGGGCTGCCACGTCCAGCACGCGACGGTGCTGCGCCGGCATCGACCAGGCCTGGGCAAAGACCCGCGGCGCCGTGGCTGCACCCATCAGCGCGCCACCTGCTGCCAGCGCGCCACGCAGCCAGCCGCGCCGGGAAACCTCCGCGGCGGGCATGCTGCTGGAAACCTGTGCCGAATTCTGCGTCATGCTCGCGATGATGCCATGGTTTTCGTGGGTGAAAGCTGAACAAGGTTACCACAAGTCAACCGTGCCTCACAGCCCCCAGTTGCTGCAATGCAGCACTGTCTACCCGCATGATCCGCCATTCGTCCATCATCCGCGCGCCCAGTGACCGGTAGAACGCGATAGACGGCGCGTTCCAATCCAGCACCGACCATTCCAGCCGCGCGCAGCCGCGCTGCACGGCAAGGGCGGCCAGCGCCTGCAACAGCGCCTTGCCCAGCCCCGCCCCGCGCGCTTGCGGCCGCACGTATAGGTCTTCCAGATAGATGCCGGGCTTGCCTTCGAACGTAGAGAAATTGTGGAAGAACAAGGCAAAGCCTTCGCCCTGCCCGTCCCGTTCGGCAACCAGCACTTCGGCCATGGGGCGCGGGCCGAACAGATGCTCGCCCAGCGTCGCTTCGTCGAAACGCACTTCGTGGGTAAGCTTTTCATAGGCGGCCAGATCGCGGATCAACTGGGCGATCAGCGGCAGATCGGCGCGCGTGGCCGGACGGATCGATGTGGCGGTCATGGCGCGCCGACCAGGCCGTCCACGCCGATCCAGATGGTCATGGGCTGTCCACCGGTTGGCGGCGTGGCGGTAATCACGGCATAGGCATGACCGGCTTCGCGCACCGTGTTCTCGCCCGTCACGAGAAAGCCGAGCAGCGCCAGCGCGGTATCCTTTTCCGCCGCGCTCACCACGTTCCATGCCTTTTCACGCGTGGCACCGTCCTGCCCGCCGGTGATGCCGCGCAGCAGGATCAGGATCTGGCTGTGGCGCAGGCGCGCTTCATCGGCGCGGCCCAGGCGCGGCAGGGCCTGCTCTTCCAGATAGAGCGCGTTGAGATTGAGCGGGTCGATCTGCCGTTGCGCCTGCGCCAGGGCGAGGCTGCGTGCCGGATCGCGCTCGATCGTGGCCCAGGCGGCCTGGGCCTGGTCCCATTCGGGCACCGCGCCGCCCAGCCGCGCGCGGTTCTGCCAGCGCAGGGCGCGCGCGTCGACGCTGGTATCGCCCTGCTCGAACCGGGCCAGGCCGGCCTGGAAGGCATCCTGCGCCACAGCGGGCGCCGCCGCAGCGACGAGCGGCGCAGCCAGCAGCCATGCCAGCGGCTTCACTCTGCAGGTTCACCCACTTTGGCCGCCGCTGCCGCATCGGCTGCCGCTTCCATTTCCGCCGCCTTGGCCTCCACCAGCGCAACGATGTGATCGAGCATCTCTTCGGACTGCACGGTGTGATCGGTCACGCCCGAAAGATAGACCATGTGCTTGCCATTGCCGCCGCCGGTCAGGCCGATGTCGGTTTCGCGCGCCTCGCCCGGGCCATTGACCACGCAGCCCAGCACCGAGAGCGAAATGGGCGTCTTGATATGCTGCAGCCGCGCTTCCAGCGCCTCTACCGTGCGGATCACGTCGAAACCCTGGCGGGCGCAACTGGGGCACGAGACCACGCGCACGCCGCGCGTGCGCAGGCCCAGGCTCTTGAGGATTTCAAAGCCGACGCGCACCTCCTCTTCCGGCTCGGCCGAAAGCGAGACGCGCAAGGTATCGCCGATGCCGGCCCACAGCAGGTTGCCGATGCCGATCGCCGATTTCACCGTGCCACCGATCAACCCGCCGGCCTCGGTGATCCCCAGGTGCAGCGGGCAATCCACCGCTTCGGCCAGGCCCATGTAGGCCGAAACCGCCAGGAACACGTCAGAGGCCTTCACCGCCACTTTGTATTCGTGGAAATCGTGGTCCTGCAGCAGCTTGATATGGTCGAGCGCCGATTCCACCAGCGCTTCGGGGCACGGCTCGCCATACTTTTCCAGCAGATGGCGTTCCAGGCTGCCGCCGTTCACGCCGATACGGATGGCACAGCCATTGGCCTTGGCCGCGCGCACCACTTCGGCCACGCGATCGGCCGAACCGATGTTGCCGGGGTTGATGCGCAGGCACGCCGCGCCCGCGTCGGCGGCTTCAAGCGCGCGCTTGTAGTGGAAATGGATGTCGGCGATGATCGGAATGCGCGATGCCTTCACGATCTTGCCCAGCGCCGCCGTGCTCGGCACGTCGGGACAGGAAACGCGGATCAGGTCCGCCCCGGCATCCTCGCAGCGGCGGATCTGGTCGATCGTCGCCACCGCGTCTTCCGTCGGGGTGTTGGTCATGGTCTGCACGGTGATCGGGGCATCGCCGCCAACCGGCACGCTGCCCACCATGATCTGGCGGCTCTGGCGGCGCACGATGGTGCGCCAGGGACGGATCTCGCTCATGACCTGGGCTTATACCCGCAGCCTTGCCCCAGCGCCACCCGCCAAGAAGGGCTGTCAGAGTTTGCAGGCATAGAGGAATTCCGGATCACAGTGGTTGCCCACCCAGAATTCGATATCGGCAATCTTTTCAAAGCCAAAGCGGTGGTAAAAGCGCTGCGCATCGGGGTTGCCGCTATAGACCGTCAGCTGGATCTCGTCGGCCCCGGACGCGCGCGCGGTGGCCATGGCCCAATCCATCAACTGGCGCCCCAACCCGCCGCCGATGCGATCGGGATCGGTATAGAGCTGCTTCAATTCGAGCGGCCGTTGCGGATGGCTGTATTCGCGCGGCAGGGTGCTGTCCAAGACCAGCTTGCAGAATGCCACCAGCTGCCCATCGTCCTCGATCACCGCCACGCGCATGCCCGGATCGACGATCTGCCGCGCCGTGACCTCGTCGGCGTGCGCCTCTTCCATGAAGGCGGCAAAGTCTTCGGGCGCATAGAGATGCTCGAACTTGGCGGAAATGGCGCGACGGGCCAGGGCCGCCAGCGGCAGGGCATCGTCGGGGGTGGCAAGGCGCAGTTTGGCAGGATGGGGCGTAGTCATGCCCGCTGCATAAAGCGACCGTGCGGCAATTTCTACCAATGGTTCCCGGCGGCGACAGCGCGCTGTTCGGCCGGCGTGCTGCTGCGGCCGAGCACGGCATTGCGATGGGGAAAGCGGCCAAAGCGCAAGACCATGCGGGCATGGGCCAAGGCAAAGCGGCGAATCCGGCTGTCGCCCAGCGCGGTGAAGCGGGCCACGCTCTCGCGCTGGTCCGCGCGGCTTTCGCTGTGCATCAGGGGCATCAGCAGAAATTGCCGCGCGTCGCGGTCAAGGCCGCGATCCCACCCGCGGCGCAAGGCCAGGCGGGTCAGCGCGACGGCGCGGGCATCGTAGGCAAAGGCGCGCGCGCTGCCGCGCCAGGCGTTGCGCGGCACCTGGTCAAACAGCAGCACGGCTGCGCGCAAGGTATCGCGGTCTCTCGCCAGACTGGCCAGCGGCTGCGTCGCCATCGCGCGCACCCATGGGGCAAAGCGGCGCACGATCAGCGCGTCGATCGCCGGATCGCTGGCAAAGCGCGCCTGGGGCGAAAGCCCGACAAACCAGAAGTGCAGGAGATCCTGCGCCCACAAGCGCGGGGTCATGCGCTTCAGTCTGCCTGGGCGACCTTGGCCGGCTTGGTATAGGGCACGAACTTGTCGAGGCCGACAAAGCCGCGCCAGAACCCACTGGTGCGATCACGCAGCTGCACGGTGTCGATCGCGCAAAGCTCCGATCCGGTCAACCGGGTGACCAGGATATCATCGCTGCGCAGCGATTCGACGCCGGTGCGCGGCTTCTGGACATAGAGCGTGCGGCCCGAATCATAGACGATGGCCGTCTTGTCGTAGACCTGGCTGCCCGAAACGGTGGGCATGTAGATGCAATCCACCGGCTTGCCCGGCACGCGGCCTTCAAGGCGCTTGTCCAGTTCCTGCTGCGGGGTCAGCTTGGGCTTGGCGTCTGCCACGGTCCCGGCCAGCACCATGCCGCCGACGGCGAGCGAAAGAGCCAGCATTTTTGCCTGCTTCATCATGATTCGCCTCTTGCTTCGAAAAATCGATTCTCAATGACGAGAGAATACCACGTCCCCGCTGAACGCGTGCTGAAAATCGGGTCTCAACCCGTGCCACCCACGGTCAGCCCTGCCACCAGCACGCTGGGCTGGCCCACGCCCGCCGGCACGCTTTGCCCGCCCTTGCCGCATACGCCCACGCCTTCGTCCAGCGCGAAATCGTTGCCGATGCCGGTCGCGCGGGTAAGCACGCTGGGCCCGTCGCCGATCAGGGTGGCGCCCTTGATCGGATCGCCCAGCTTGCCATCCTTGACGCGATAGGCCTCGGTACAGGTGAACACGAACTTGCCGCTGGTGATATCCACCTGGCCGCCGCCGAACGACTTGGCAAAGATGCCGTCCTTCACGCGCGAAAGCAGTTCGGCCGGATCGTCGTTCCCGCCGCGCATGAAGGTGTTGGTCATGCGTGGCATGGGCGCATGGGCATAGCTTTCGCGCCGGCCATTGCCGGTGGGCGCCACGCCCATCAGCCGGGCGTTGAGGCGGTCGTGGATATAGCCCTTGAGGATGCCATCCTCGATCAGCACGTTTTCCTGGGTCGGGGTGCCTTCGTCGTCGATGGAGAGCGAGCCGCGCCGCCCCTGCTGCCCCACGCCCAGCAGCGTGCCATCGTCCACCACGGTCACGCCTGGCGCGGCCACGCGCTGGCCGATGCGGCCGGAAAAGGCGCTGGTGCCCTTGCGGTTGAAATCGCCTTCAAGGCCGTGGCCGACCGCCTCGTGCAGCAGCACGCCGGGCCAGCCGGGGCCGACCAGCACGGTCATTTCGCCGGCCGGTGCGGCAACGGCCGAAAGGTTGACCAGCGCCTGGTGCAGCGCCTGGTCGATTCCCCGGTTCCAGGTTTCGGGCAGGAACAAGTCATCGTAAAGCCGGCGGCCGCCGATGCCGAACGAGCCGGTCTCGCGCCGGCCGTTCTCTTCCACCACCACGCTCACGTTCAGGCGCACCAGCGGGCGCACGTCATGCGCGACAAAGCCATCGGCCCGCACCACTTCCACCACCGACCACGACCCCGCGAGCGACGCCGAAACCTGCACCACGCGCGGATCGCGGGCACGGGCGGCGGCGTCGATCTGTTCGAGCAGGCGCACCTTGGCCTCGAACGGCACGCCATCGAGCGGCGAAGCATCGGTGTAGAGGTGGCGGTTGTTGTGGCGCGGCGGTGGGGCGGGCTGGCCCTTGGCGGGATCGAGCAGCTTGAGCGTTTCGCCGGCGCGGGCAATGGCCGCAGCGGAAACCTCGTTGGCGTGGGCAAAGCCGGTCATCTCGCCCGAAACGCCGCGCAGGCCGAACCCGGCATCGCGCGAATAGTCGGCGGTTTTCAGCCGCCCGTCGTCAAAGCCGAAGCTTTCGCTGGCCACGAATTGCAGGAACAGCTCGCCATCGTCGCATGCGCCCAGCGCGCCGCGCACAAGGCGTTGCGCGTCATCGGGGGTGAGCAAGCCGGGGCGATAGAGCAGCGAGCGGGTGTCGGCAGAAAGCGTCATGCTGCCGATATAGGCATCGCCCGCGCCGCTGGCCAGCACCAGCGGGCGGATCACCGCCGAAAATCAAGCGGCGCGCAAAATCAGGCGGCCTGGGTCTCGCCGGTGTCGGCCGGGCCGCCCTTGAGCACGAAGCGCTTGTCGCAATAGCCGCAATCGACGTAGCCCTTTTCGTCGATTTCCATCCAGACGCGCGGATGGCCAAGCGCCGAAGGCTTGAACGCGCCGGTGGTGCGGATGCCGCTCGACCCGTCGCAGCTCACGCGGGTGGCATCGGTGAAGATCGTTTCGGGTGGCTGGATCATGCCCGCCGCCTAGCAAATGCCACCGCGCCGCACAATTGCCGTTTTGCCCCGATTGAATCCTTTACCTTGCCGAAAATGGGATGCAGGAAGCCCGCCATGAACGCCCCTGCATCCAGCCCCGAACTCTCCACCGCCGCCCTGCCCGAACCTGCGATCCGCATCCGCGACCTGGTCAAGCGCTATGCCGCCACTGGCAAGTCGCCGGCCAAGCTGGCGCTGGAAGGGGTGAGTTTCGATGTGCCGCGCGGGCAGATCTTCGGCCTGCTCGGTCCCAATGGCGCGGGCAAGTCCACCCTGATCAATACGCTGGCGGGCCTTGTCCTGAAAACCTCGGGCACGGTGGAAATCTGGGGGCACGATATCGATGCCGACCGGCGCAACGCCAAGGCCGCGATCGGCATCGTGCCGCAGGAAATCGTGTTCGATCCGTTCTTCACCCCGATCGAGGTGCTCGATATCCAGGCCGGGCTCTATGGCGTGCCCAAGCATTTGCGCCGGTCGATGGAACTGCTGCGCGCGGTGCACCTGGCTGACAAGGCCAAGGCCTATTCGCGCTCGCTGTCGGGCGGGATGAAGCGCCGCCTGCTGATCGCCAAGGCGATGGTCCACACCCCGCCGATCCTCGTGCTCGACGAGCCGACCGCCGGGGTGGACGTGGAACTGCGTCGCCAACTGTGGGAACTGGTTGCCGAACTCAACGCCGGGGGCGTGACCGTGGTGCTGACCACGCACTACCTGGAAGAAGCCGAGCAACTGTGCGACCGCATCGCCATCATCAACCACGGCCGGCTGATCGCCAACAAGCCCACGCGCGAACTGGTGGGTATGGCGCGGGAGAAGGTCGTGGTGCTGACGCTCGACAAGCCGCTGGAACAGGCCCCGCAGCATCCGGCCTTCATCAAGTCTACCCTTAACGAAAGACAGGTAGAGATCACTTACGACAAGGATCGCAGCAACGCCGGCGAAGTGCTTGGCCTGGTCCAGGCGCTGGGCGTGCAGATCCTCGACGTGTCGACCCGCGAAGCCGATCTGGAAGACGTGTTCGTCAGCCTGACGACCCAGGCCTGAAACCACCCACCACGGGTGGGTCTGGCGCGGCGATTGACGCACGCCCAGCAAGAAGGGGCGAGGTCCACGAAGGACCCGCCCCTTCTTGCTGGGCCAAGGCTTGGCCGCCGCGTTATTGGGCCTGCGGGTCCTTTGCTGTGATCAACGCCACGCGCATGGCCCGCCAGCCGCCGCCTTGGCGGCGATAGATCCGCTTGCCGCAGTGGGCACAATCGGAATGATAGTTAATGCCGTCCCAGGTGATCTTATCCCGTTGGGGACGATGGCGGTTGAACAGGCAAAGGACGCGACCGAATATCATTTTTTCCGCCCGACTCCGAATGGCATTTTATGAGCTTCTGCGTCATAACATTCTGTAGATAAAACACGAAGTGAAATTATCAGTTTTCTATATCTTAAGTTAACTCTGCCGCACGCCCGAGAGCCTGGTCGATCGCCGTGCTGGCGCCAAATGGCTTTTCAAACTGCCCGGGCGGAGGCAAAGAGGCGCGCGTGATCACCCTTCCCCCCTTCGTTCGCCCCCTCCATCGCCCCCTTCATCGCAAGGCCCGGTCATGAGCGCGCACGACGTTCTCATCATCGGCTCGGGCGCGGCGGGCCTCACGGCCGCGCTGGTCCTGGCCGAGCGCTGCCGCGTGGTCGTGCTGGCCAAGGGCCGGCTCGATGGTGGTTCCACCGCCTGGGCACAGGGCGGCATTGCCGCCGTACTCGACGAAGGTGACACTTTCGAGGATCACGTGCGCGACACGATGATCGCCGGTTGCGGCCTCAACCGCCGCGAAACGGTGGAACACGTGGTGGAGCATGCGCCCGAGGCGATCGCCCGCCTCGCCCAGATCGGCGTGCCGTTCAACGAAGAGGCCGGTAGCTTGCATCTCACGCGCGAGGGCGGCCATTCGCACCGCCGCATCGTGCATGTTGACGATGCCACGGGCGCGGCCGTGCAGCAGGCGCTGATCCGCGCTGCCACGGCCCATCCCAACATCACCCTGAAGCCCGACATGGTGGCGATCGACCTGGTCACCGACCGGCACCGTGCCCACCCCAAGGGCGATCGCCGCGTGTGGGGTGTCTATGCGCTCAACACGGCGACCGGCAAAGTGGAATGCCTGACGGCGCGCGCCACGATCCTGGCGACCGGGGGCGCCGGACGCACTTATCTGTTCAGCACGGCGCCACGCGGCGCCACGGGGGATGGCATCGCCATGGCCTGGCGCGCGGGATGCCGCGTTTCCAACATGGAATTCATGCAGTTCCACCCCACGTGCCTCTATAATCTGGAGGTCAAGAACTTCCTGATCACCGAGGCGGTGCGCGGCGAAGGCGGGCACCTCAAGATCCCGCCGGGCTTCCCGGGCGGCGGCGAGCGCTTCATGCCCCGCTTCGACCCGCGCGAGGAACTGGCCCCGCGCGACGTGGTGGCCCGCGCGATCGACCACGAGATCAAGCGCCTGGGGCTGGACTATGTCCACCTCGATATCAGCCACAAGGACCCCGAATTCGTTCGCGGCCACTTCCCCAATATCTATGAGCGCCTGCTCGGTCTGGGCATCGACATGACGCGCGAGCCGATCCCGGTGGTGCCCGCGCAGCACTATACCTGCGGCGGCGTGCTGGTGGACCTCGCCGGGCGCACCGACCTGGCCGGGCTCTATGCCGTGGGCGAATGTTCGGAAAGCGGGCTGCACGGAGCCAACCGCCTGGCGTCGAACAGCCTGCTCGAATGCTTCGTGTTCGGTGATGCCGCGGCGCGCGACATCCTCGACCGCTGGGATGAATTCACCCCACCGCCCGAAGTGCGCGGCTGGGACGAAAGCCGTGTGGCCGATTCCGACGAGGACGTGGTGGTCAAGCAGAACTGGACCGAGCTGCGCCGGTTCATGTGGAACTACGTGGGGATCGTGCGCACCAACAAGCGGCTGGAACGGGCGGCCCACCGCATCGCCTTGCTGCAAAGCGAGATCAACGAATACTATGGCAACGTGCGCGTCACGGCCGACCTGATCGAACTGCGCAACCTGCTCCAGGCTGCAGACCTGATCGTGCAAAGCGCCCGCGCCCGGCGCGAAAGCCGGGGCCTGCATTACAACCAGGATTTCCCCCAGGCCCAACCGGCCGCACGCGAAACGATCCTGGTGCCCGACTGAACGCGGTGCGTGGCGGCCTGGCGGCCGATCAACCGCCGCGATGCGGCCCCAGCAGGATCACCGCCGCGCCAGCCAGGCACAACGCGGCGCCGCCCATGTCCCAGCGGTCGGGGCGGATGCCTTCGGCCAGCCAAAGCCACACCAGCGCAACCGCGATGTAGACCCCGCCATAGGCGGCATAAGCGCGCCCGGCCGCATCAGCCTCCACCCGCGTCAGCAGCCACGCAAACAGCGCGAGCGAGGCCATGCCGGGCATGATCCAGGCGGCCGAGCGGCCCAGGCGCAACCACGCCCAGAATGCATAACAACCAGCAATTTCGGCAAGCGCCGCAAGGCCATAGGCAAGGGGCGCCGGCACCGTCACCAGAAGTGACGGCCCAGGTAGATCAGCAGCATCGCGCCCAGCACCGAAGCCAGGCAACCGGCGCGATTGAAACCTTCGCCCACTGTGCCCCGCCCCGCCAGGCTCGACGCCAGGCCCGCCACCAAAGCGCCGCCAATGCCCAGCAGGATCGTGCGGGCAAGGCCGATTTCCACCGCGCCGGGATAGAGGAACCGGGCAGCAATCCCGACCAGGAGCCCCGACAACAGCATCGAGAGAATGTCACGCAAGGCCTGCGTCTCCGTCTAGATGGGGCAGCCATGCCGGCCCCAGGATACAACCACTAGGGGTAGTCCGGCTGGGGATATCCTGCCACCACCTCTGGACATTTTATTGTCCACAACAAACCCGGCGGCGCGAAAAATATTTCAGGCCTGTCATTTTGCGCTTGAAGCCTTGGAAACCTCGCGCGTCGCTGCACTGCAGCATATTGTGGGAGCGACGAAGCGAATCGTGCGTGCGACGAAATGCAGCGTCCTTATGGGCATGCCCCACTTGCCTGCCAGACCCGCTTCAAGCACTATGGGTTGTGGTCGTAACGGCCAAGGGCAACCAAACCTAGTTATTCGTCGGGCCGCTTCCCACATTGGGTAGCGCGTAGTCCGCCCACTCGGGCGGACCCTTTGACGTCGCTGGGTTTTTGGCGGCGCGAAAGGGCAGGGCAGGAATTTGTTCCCGTTCTGTTTCAATTCATGGCATGATCGGGGCGCTGACATGAGTCGCGGCCCGGCAGGCCGCAGGAACGGGGCTGCAAGGGCCGGCGCAAGCCGGATCGCGCGGCCTAGGGCAGTGTCTGGAATATCCGGTCCGTCGCTTGCGGCGGGCCTCGTGCAAGCGGGGAATGAGACGTGAATTTCAGGACCGGAGAACTGAACGATGGAACGGCTTTGATGGCGCAGGACGAACTGGGACTGGAAGGTGGCGTGTCCACCCTCGAACGCGACTCCACCCTTGATGGCGGCGCCGAGCCGCAGGACGCGACCGCTGCCCCGGCACCGGCCGCCCGCGCCAAGGCCGCTGCCAAGCCGGCCGCCCCGCAGGACGCCACCCCGCAACCGACCGAATCGAAAGCAATCGATATGCAGGCAGACGACAAGGGTAGCGCGGATCTCGTGGCTGCCGCCGCGGCGATGGTGAGCGAAGCGGCCTTGGCCGGCGCCGTTGCCACCAAGGCCGCCCCGCTCGATTCCAAGGCGGTCAACCCGCGCCGCTTCACCATCGTGACCGACGCCGCGCGCGACGCCAAGCTGACCATCTTCGGCAAGGACACGCTCGACGATCGCTACCTGCTGCCCGGCGAAACCTATCAGGACCTGTTCGCGCGCGTGGCCGATGCCTATGCCGACGACCAGGACCACGCCCAGCGGCTCTATGACTACATCTCCAAGCTGTGGTTCATGCCCGCCACGCCGGTTCTCTCGAACGGCGGCACCGGCCGTGGCCTGCCGATCTCGTGCTATCTCAATTCGGTGGAAGACAGCCTGGAAGGCATCGTCAAGACCTGGAACGAGAACGTCTGGCTCGCTTCGCGCGGCGGCGGCATCGGCACCTATTGGGGCAATGTCCGCGGGATCGGCGAAAACGTCGGCCTCAATGGCAAGACCAGCGGCATCATTCCGTTCGTGCGGGTGATGGACAGCCTGACCCTGGCGATCAGCCAGGGCTCGCTGCGCCGTGGTTCGGCGGCCTGCTATCTCGACATCTCGCACCCGGAAATCGAGGAATTCCTCGAAATTCGCAAGTCTTCGGGCGATTTCAACCGCAAGGCGCTCAACCTGCACCACGGCGTGCTGCTGACCGACGAATTCATGGAAGCCGTGCGCGATGGCACCGAATTCGCCCTGCGCAGCCCCAAGGACAAGTCGGTGCGCGGCAAGGTCGATGCCCGCTCGCTGTTCCAGAAGCTTGTCGAAGTGCGCCTGGCCACGGGCGAGCCCTACATCGTGTTCTCCGACACGGTGAACCGCATGATGCCCAAGCATCACCGCGATCTGGGCCTCAAGGTTTCCACCTCGAACCTGTGCTCGGAAATCACGCTGCCCACCGGCATCGATCACCTGGGCAACGATCGCACCGCGGTGTGCTGCCTCTCCTCGCTCAACCTGGAAACCTGGGACGAGTGGCAGGGAGACAAGCACTTCGTCGAAGACGTGCTGCGCTTCCTCGACAATGTGCTGCAGGACTTCATCGACCGCGCGCCCGACGAGATGGCCCGCGCCAAGTATTCCGCCGCGCGCGAGCGTTCGGTCGGCATGGGCGTGATGGGCTTCCACTCGTTCCTGCAGAAGAAGGGCATCGCCTTCGAATCCGCCATGGCCAAGGCGTGGAACCTCAAGATGTTCCGCCACATTGCCGCCAAGGCCGACGAAGCCTCGCTGCTGCTGGCCCAGGAACGCGGCCCCTGCCCCGACGCGGCGGACATGGGCGTGATGCAGCGCTTCTCGTGCAAGATGGCGATCGCGCCCACCGCGTCGATCTCGATCATCTGCGGCGGCACTTCGGCGTGCATCGAGCCCATCCCGGCCAACATCTACACGCACAAGACCCTGTCGGGCTCGTTCGTGGTCAAGAACCCCTACCTGGAAAAGCTGCTGCGCGAAAAGTCGAAGGATTCGACCAACGTGTGGAACTCGATCCTGGAACGCGGCGGTTCGGTCCAGCACCTCGAGTTCCTCTCGGCCGACGAGAAGGCGGTGTTCAAGACCAGCTTCGAGATCGACCAGCGCTGGCTGCTCGAATTCTCGGCCGACCGCACGCCCTATATCGACCAGGCGCAGTCGCTGAACCTCTATATTCCGGCCGACGTGGACAAGTGGGACTTGCTGATGCTCCACTTCCAGGCTTGGGAAAAGGGCATCAAGTCGCTCTATTACCTGCGCTCCAAGTCGGTCCAGCGCGCCGGTTTCGCCGGCGGGGTGGAGGCGGACAACACCGCCCAGGCCCGTCGCATCGAACTCGATGTGAAGCAGACCGATTACGAGGAATGTCTCGCCTGCCAATAAGGGGCCTGGCCGGGCCGGGCAGGTCCGCCGCTTTGCCGGCAGCCTGCCCCGCCCCCATTCCCTTGTCGGGGCCCGCCGGCGCCATCGCCTGCCCGGCCCCACTCACGCCGCGTTGCCCATCCTTTCAGTGATCGTTGCCATGCCGGACCAAGCCGAAACCCTGCTCATGTCACACATCCCCGTGTTACATATGGCGACATTTCGTGGCTTGCTCCGGCAGGCATCGTTCCCCCACAAGCGCAACCGGCCCGAGCACGGCCAGTCTTGCCTGGCCGGCGTGCATGCTGGCACCAGGCAAGGAAACCTGAGGGGGTCGATCAATGCGCAAGTGGCATCGCTGGATTTCAGTGTTTTTCGGGGTTTTCCTGCTGTGGATCGCCGTGACCGGCACGCTCAGCCAGATCGTGCCGCTGGCCAGCGGCGGGGATCACGACGGGCCGCCCAAGACGGCAGCGGCCACAGCCGGCGCCTCGGCCAAACCCGCCTTCGTCTGCCCGCCGGACTATATGTGCCGGCCCAAGCCCAAGGGCGGCAAATCGATCGTCGGGCTGCTGCACCATCTGCACTCGGGCGAAAGCTTTGGGCCAGTGGGCGTGGCTGTCAGCACGCTGTCGGGCTTTGCCATGATTTTCTTCAGCTTTTCGGGGCTCTGGATGTACATCCAGATGTGGCGCAACCGCAAGGATCGCGCGCTCAAGCCCGGCTGGTTCTGGAAGTAAGCCGCCAAAACGGAAAAAGCGCCTCGCCACTTACGACGTGGAGCGAGGCGCCTTCCGGTCGCCAGGGACGACCTGGCCGCGAAGGGGACGCGGCTTTCCGTGAATTCATGCCTCAGATGGGAAGCGGAGGCTTACTTTTCCTCTTCCTCAAAGGTCAGGGCGACATCGGCATTGGCCGAAAGGCGAACCGTATCGCCCTCCACGTCGGCCACCAGGCCCAGCGACAGGTAGTGGTGGTGCCCGGCATGGGCGCCGCTCTTGGCCTTGGTCAGCTTGATGCGATGCCCGTCGACATGATCGACCGTGCCCACCGGGGCACCATCCGCGCCGATGACGGCCATATGCTCGCGAATCTGGCTTGCGATGGGATTGCTTTCGTTGCCGGTCATGCCCAGCCTCCTTGTTTTCATGGCAGTGGGGGAGCGGGTCTTGCGCACCCGCAGGCTTCTTTCCCAACAATGCCGCGCCAAGCGGGCCGTTCCCGTTTTTCCGGCGGGCATTTTTGGTCCGCCCGCCATGCACGGCGCCATTCGCAGCGAAGCCGGCCCAGACCGTCGCAAACCGCGCCTCACCCCTTTTGCCAGGCTTTTCCAGCCGCCTGACGCACCCCATATCAGCCCTATCCCAACAGGACAGCAGCCATGCCCCTTCTTGAAGCCCGCAAGACCTACAAGCCCTTCGAATATCCCTGGGCCTATGAATACTGGAAGCGCCAGCAACAGATTCACTGGATGCCCGAGGAAGTTCCGCTGGGCGAGGATTGCCGCGACTGGGCGCAGAAGCTGTCGGACCACGAGCGCAACCTGCTGACACAGATTTTCCGCTTCTTCACCCAGGCCGACGTGGAAGTGCAGGATTGCTACCACGAAAAGTATGGCCGGGTGTTCAAGCCCACCGAAGTGAAGATGATGCTGGCCTCGTTCTCCAACATGGAAACGATCCACATCGCGGCCTATTCGCACCTGCTCGACACGATCGGCATGCCGGAAAGCGAATATGGCATGTTCCTCGAATACGCCGAAATGAAAGACAAGCATGATTACATGCAGAATTTCGGCGTGGAAAACGATGAAGACATCGCCCGTACCCTGGCGATGTTCGGCGGCTTCACCGAAGGCCTGCAGCTGTTCGCCTCGTTCGCGATGCTGATGAACTTCCCGCGCTTCAACAAGATGAAGGGCATGGGCCAGATCGTGTCGTGGTCGGTGCGCGATGAATCGCTGCACTGCGAAGGCATCACCCGCCTGTTCAAGGAATTCTGTGCCGAGCGCCAGTGCCTGACCAAGGCGGTCAAGGAAGACATCCTTGATTGCTGCCAGAAGACCGTGCGCCTGGAAGACGCCTTCATCGACCTGGCCTTCGAACAAGGCCCGGTGCCGGGGATGAGCCCCAAGGAAATCAAGCGCTACATCCGCTACATCGCCGATTGGCGCCTGGGCCAGCTGGGCTTCGACCCGATCTACATGATCGAGGAACACCCCCTGCCCTGGCTCACCCCGCTGCTCAACGGCGTGGAGCATGCCAACTTCTTCGAAACCCGTGCCACCGAATATTCCAAGGCCGCCACGCGCGGCAACTGGAACGAAGTGTGGTCCAACTTCGACGGCCGCCGCAAGGCCAAGGCCGCCAACACCCCCACCGAAACCACCGAGGTTGACGTGGACATGTTCGGCGCCGCCGGCATCGCGGCCGAGTAACCTTGATCCTCCCCCGCATGGCGGGGGAGGTGCCGGGCCACAGGTCCGGCGAAGGGTGCTTGTTCGCGCAGCCTCTAAATCTCGGATTCCGATCCACCTGCCATTGCTCGCCCGGCGCCCCTGCCTGATCCGTTATGAGACGGCAGACAGGGGCGGCAAAGATGGCAGGCAATCCGCGCAACGCGGCGAAAGGCAGCACGCCGGCAGACACGGCGCCCATGCGCTTTGGCATGCTCGACGCGTTGCGCGGCATCGCCGCGCTGGTCGTGCTGGCTTATCACCTGATGCAGCAGCACAGCCTTTCCGCGCTGCCCCACGCAGGCCTGGCCGTGGACTTCTTCTACACGCTGTCGGGCTTCGTCATTGCCTTTGCCTATGATGCGCAAGTGCGCGATGGGCGGCTGTCTCGCGCCGGGTTTGCGCGGGCGCGGGCCCGCCGGCTCTATCCCTTGCTGGCGCTGGGCACCCTGCTGGGTTTTGCCGTATTCCTCGGCGCGGTGTTGCTGCGCCACACGGTGACGTTGGGCGATGCGCTGCTGGCGCTAGGCTTTGCCCTGGCGCTGCTGCCCTGCCCGCTGTTCCCGCAATGGCCCACCGCCTTCCCGCTCAACATGGCGGCCTGGTCGCTGGCGTTCGAAGCCTATGTGAACCTGACCTATGCCCTGCTCGCCCGCTTCCTGTCGCAACGCGTGCTGCTCGGCCTCGTCGGCCTGGGTGCGGTGCTGGTGGTGGCCGATATTGCCCACTTCGGGCGGCTGATGGGCGGGACGGACAAGGCGAACTTCGCCTTTGGCGCGGCACGGGTGATCTATCCGTTCTTTGCCGGCATCCTGGTATTCCGCTGGCGCCGCACGGCCAGAACAACCCGCCCGCTGCTGGCCCTGGCGCTTTGCGCTGCGCTCGCAGCCGCCTTGCTTGCCAATCCGGCGCAAGCCTTCCGCCTCGATCCTGCGCTTTACGACGGCGCCCTCGCGCTGGCTGGCTTTCCCCTGCTGGTGTGGCTGGCCGCCGCCATCCCGCTGCACGGCCGCGCCGCCCAGGTCGCCCAATGGCTCGGCCTGCTCAGCTATCCGATCTATATCCTGCAAGGCCCAGTCTTGCGCGTGGGTGTGGAACTGGCCCGCCACGTGCCGCTGCCCGCACCGGCCTTTGCCCTCGCCCAGGCCGGCGCCGTCATCACCATTGCCTGGGCCGCCAACCGCTGGTTCGACGCCCCCCTGCAAGCCTGGCTGCGCAGAGCCGACCGCCGCCGCCTGGCCGAGCCGGCTTCCACGCGGGCAGCGCGCATCCACGCAGAGAGTGGGCCCATGCGGGCAACAGACATGTTGACATAATCAACAATGTGAATATTGTTGATTATGTCAACATTGAAGGTTAGTCATGTCTCAGGACACGGAACAGCAGGTTGCCCTAGTTCGGGCTTTCAACCGGGTTTACACGCGAAGGATCGGTCTGCTCCATGCGCACCTTCGCGATAGCGTCTTCACGCTTAGCGAGGCACGTATCCTCTATGAAATCGTCAATCGGGATTGTCCGACTGCTGCGGAAATTGCGCGGGCACTCGACCTAGATCGCGGACAAATGAGTAGGACGCTTAAGCGGCTCGGGGATCAAGGCGTGGTCGAAACCAGGGACGACCCCTCCCATGGGCGCCATCAACTCCTTTCGCTCACCGCATCTGGAAGAGCGGCCTACGCAGCGCTCGAAGCGTCAACCCAGGAGGCAGTTCGTTCGTTGCTGAATTCCCTGCCGCTCATTCAGCGCCAGCAATTTCTGGACGCGGCGGCCACAATCAGCCGCATGTTCGACGTGAACGCTCAACCTGAGGTTACCTTTCGCTCGCTGAAAGCCGGCGACTTGGGTCTCATCGTTCACCGCCAGGCGGTGCTTTATCGGGACGATTACGGCTATAATGAAAGCTATGAAGGGCTAATCGCGCAGATCGTTGCTGATTTCCGTCAGGCATTCGATCCCGCCCGGGATGATGCATGGGTGGCGGAAATGCATGGCCAGATGGTCGGTTCGATCTTCCTCGTGCATACCGACGACCCCCAGGTGGCCAAGTTGCGCCTGCTCTATGTCGAGCCCGATGCGCGAGGTTTGGGGATCGGAAAATCGCTGGTCGAGACCTGCATCGCGCGTGCACGGGCGCTCGGATATGGACGTCTCGATTTGTGGACCGACAATGTGCTCGCGGCGGCACGCCGGGTCTACCAACGCGCGGGCTTCAAGCTTGTGGATGAGGCACCGGCACCATTTTTTGGCACAGAATCGATGAGTCAGACTTGGTCGCTCATGCTTGGGGACGAAATACCAACATCTGCTGCGCAACAGCGGTCACGCAAGTTGATGCAACGTATGTAGGCCGACGAGGCATGAGCCAACGCCCGCCACGCAAGGAGTGGCCTGGGCAAGTTGGTCCGGCCCCAGCCAGTTCGGCTATCCGGTATCTCTCCCACACGTGGGAGAGTATCTACAGGTCCTTAGCGGCGATTGCTGGCGAACCGGATTGCCGGCGCGGCGCCGGGTTGGCCGCTGGCGGGGTTGGCCAGCACGATGCACACGCCGCCCTTGGACTTGACCGAGCCGCACAGCGAGCGGGCCGGGGTAGCGCTGGCAAAGCCAGCGGCCTGGGTGCGCCAGAACTGCTTGCCGTTCACCGTCGCGGCGGTGATGACCGGGCGATAGCCCTTGAGCGCCGGGTTCACCGCCAGATAGTGGCGCCACGCGCGGTGCGCGCCTTCCTGGGTGGAAAAGGCGCCAAGCTGCACGAGATGCGTGCCCGCCGGCACGGCATCGGCGCGCGGCGCGAAGGTGGCGGCGCGCGCCTGGGCAGCCTTGGCCACCAGCGCGGGCGCGCGATCGGCCTGGGAAACGCGGGCCAGCTTGCGTGCAGCAAGCGGGGCAGAGGCCGGGATCGCACCGGGACGCGGCGCCAGGGCCCAGGCCGGTGTGGCAGCGCCAATGGCAGCGGGCGCTGCCGCAGAAGGCGGCATGTCGATCGTGGCCAACTTTTCCACGGTGGGGGCGGCGCTGGCATCGGCCACTTGCGGCTGGGCCGCGCCATTGTCGATCGCGGGCAGTTCCTGCGCGGCAAACTGGGCCAGCACCGGTGCCTGGCCAGCCTGGGCCGTGGCGGCCTGGGCGGCCTGCTCGGCCGGCTGGCCCGTGGCGGGGGCGGGGAAATTGGCGAGGGCAAGCGCAGTGGGCTGGCCTTCGTCTTCGGTTCCGCCCGGCACGCCCAGCACGCCGGCCACGCGCAACCGGGTGTTGCCCGGATCGTTCAACTGCGCCCACTGCGCCATGCGCGCCGGCAATTGATCGGCCGGCACATCCTGCGCCGCCATTTCGCGCGCTTCGCGCCAATGGCCGGCCATCGCCAGAGCATAGGCCAGGTTCTGCCGCAGCTTGGGCGAAGCATCGGCGCTGCGAACCGCGCCGCTCAACACCTCGACCGCCTGGTCCGCCCGGCCGGCCAGCGCCAGCGCCAGGCCATAATCGGCCACGGGGATCTGCTGGCGATGGGCGTTCAGCGTGTCGAGCGCGACGTCGCCATGCCCCAGAGCAATGTCGGTCAACGCGAGGCTGAGCGCCACCTTGCCATCATCCTGGCCCAGTTCCATCGCATCGTCATAGGCCTGACGGGCCGAGGCGAAGCGGCCGGCGCGCATATAGGCGCTGCCCAGCAGCACGCGATAACCGGGGTTGCGCGGATCGGCGAGCACGGCCTGTTCGGCCAGGGCCACGGCCTTGACCGCTTCCCCACCGGTCAGCGCGGATTGCGCCCGGGCGGCGGTTTGCCCCGGATGGGAAGCACCCTGGGCACAACCGGCCAGGAGGCCGGCGGCCAGCGCCGTGGTGGCAAGCGAGCGGATCATGCGATGGGCAGTCATGGGCGTTTCCCGACAAGTCATCAGCGCGGCTGCCGCGGGTGCGCGGCAGTAGAGCGCGAAGGGAGCGAAAGTTCGGTTGGAATTGCGGCTTCAGGCAGTTGGGCCAGCACATCGTCCAAGCCCGGCGTGGCATCGACCAGGCGATCGAGCGCCTCGATCAACAGGGATTGGGCGCTGCGCCGCTCTGCCGTGCAGCAGGCGCGCAGCAAGGCATGGCGGCGCGGATCGAGGCGCAGGGTAAAGGCGACCTTCTTGCCCGGCAGTTGTTCCACATCCATCGCTGCGCGGCGATTGGCCGCCACCTTGCGGCCCATCACGGCTGAAAGCTGCGCGATCTGGCGCAACACTTCAGGGCGACTGTCTTCCTCGCCAGCCTCTTCCAGGGCGACGACATCTGCCAGCGGCAGGGCTTGCGCCTCACAAGGTGCGTCGAAAGGCGCGTCGAGCGGCACCGGATCGTCCGGCGCGGCTTCCACCCCCGCCCAATCGAGCGAGACATGGCTGCGCATCGCCGGGCGCGCGGCGCCCTTGCGCGCCAGCAGCGAACCGGTAAGCGAGGCAAAAGGCTTGGTTTCTGGCGTGGTCATGGCAGGCTCCCTCTCGCTCACGAGCCGATCACGCGGCGGCCGAAGCTGCCGACCGGGCGCGGCGCGGCGCCGCCCAGGGCGCGCACCGGGGCCATGCCCGCCTGGCCCGGCTGCGGCACGGCAAACACCGTGCGGCGAAAGTTCTTCTCCAGGCGTTCGGAGATATAGCTCCACAGCTGGGCGATCTCGGCCGCAGACCGGCCGGTGGGATCAACTTCCATGACCGTGCGCCCGTCAATCATCGAGGCGGCAAAATCGGTGCGATGGTGCAGCGTGATCGGCGCCACCGTGCCATGCTGCGACAGGGCGACGATCGCTTCGGCGGTGATCCGCGCCTTGGGCGTGGCGCCGTTGACGGCAAAGATGAGCGGCTTGCCCGCCCGCTCGCACAGATCGACCGTGGCTCCCACGGCGCGCAAGTCATGCGGTGAAGGGCGCGTGGGCACCACGATGAGCTCGGCCAGCGCGATGACCGACTGGATCGCCATGGTGATGGCCGGCGGCGTATCGATCACCGCCAACTTGAAGCCCTGCTGGCGCAGGACCTGAAGATCCTGGGCCAGGCGGCCCACGGCGGTCTGGGCAAAGGCGGGGAAATCGGCCTCGCGCTCGTTCCACCAATCGGCCAGCGAACCTTGCGGATCGATGTCGATCAGCACCACGGGCCCGGCTCCGGCGCGCTGCGCCTGCACGGCAAGGTGGCCAGACAAGGTGGTCTTGCCCGATCCCCCTTTTTGCGAAGCCAAGGCCAGTACGCGCAATGTGTCCCCCTGAAACTGCCGTGCGGTCAGGCATCAGGGATTCGCAGATTGCGCTGAAATTTTGGTTAACACCCCCGCTTTTGCAGGCCCTGCACCCGGCACGACACAAAGTTGCCACAGCATCAGCGCAATCGTGTTCCGAAATAGAACGAAAGACCCGCCAAGTTCACGCCGGCGATGACGATGCAGGAAAACTTGTTTACCATTTTTCACGCAAGACATCTGAGGGGAAACCCGCAAATGGACCGCCTGAGCAAGAGATTCGCATTCGTCATGACTCATTCGCGCATCAAGACCGGTTCTTTTCGCACGGTGACGGCCCTGGCTGTGGCGGCCTCGCTGTTGCCCGCCGCGGCCTGGGCCGACGTGCGCGACGGGGTGAACGCCTGGTCGCGCGGCGATTATGCCGCCGCCGTCAGGCAGTGGCAGGGGCCGGCAGCCAAGGGTGACGCCGACGCGCAGTTCAACATGGGCCAGGCGGCCAAGCTGGGGCGCGGCATGCCCAAGGACATGGCCAGGGCCGAAGACTGGTTTCACAAGGCCGCGCGCCAGGGCCACGCCCGCGCTGCCGACAACTATGGCATCCTGCTGTTCCAGACCGGGCGGCAAAGCGAAGCGCTGCCCTGGCTCAACGCCTCGGCCGACCGGGGCGAACCGCGCGCAATGTATGTGCTGGGTGTGGCCGCGTTCAACGGCGATTTCCAGCCGAAGGACTGGGTGCGCGCCTATGCGCTGATGACGCGCGCGGCGGCCGTGGGCCTGCCCCAGGCGATCGACAGCCTCAAGACGATGAACCAGGTGATCCCGCTGGAACAGCGCCAGATGGGCGCCTCTCTTGCCAGCGACCTGGAAACCCGCACCAGCGAGCAGCGCTCGCGCGAACTGGCGGCGGCCGAATTGGGCGTGAGCGTGCCCGCGGCAGACAGCCCGTCCGCCCCCGCCGCGGCGCCCGTTGCCGTGGCGAGCGCCGCGCCGCCCACGGCGCCCACACCGCGGCCCGGCCCCACGCCTTTGACGCGGGTGGACTTGCCAGCATCGCAGCCGGGAACGCCGGCAGACGGCAATGGCCCGGTCATGGCCGGGGCCAGCTATGCCAATCCGGTGGAAGTGCCGCGCGCAACACCCGCGCCCCGCCCGGCCCCGCCCACGCCACCCGCGCCAAAGCCGGTAACCGCGCCAAAGCCGGCGGCGACAAAGCCGGCACCGGCCAAGCCTGCGTCTGCCCCGCTTCCTGCGGTGGAAAAGACCCCGCGCCCGGCGACGGGCGCCTGGCGCATCCAGTTGGGTGCCTTTGCGCAAAAGAGCAATGCCGACAGCCTGTGGGCGCGCGTGCGCGGCCGGCCGGAAATGGCCGGGCACCCGCGCATCGATCTGGCGCAGGGCGCGGTCACCCGCGTGCTGGCTGGCGGCTTTGCCAGCCAGGCAGAGGCTTCACGCGCATGTGCCGCGCTCAAGGGCGCCGGTGTGGATTGCATCACCCTGAAACCTTGACGGTTTTGGCTTTTCCGCCAGCCGCGCCCGGTGCATGGCGGCGGGGATGACCACGCCCGATCCTGTCTCCCCGGCGCCCTCCCCGCCTGCACGCATCGCCGCGCTGGATTTCCTGCGCGGCTTTGCCGTGCTGGGCATCCTGGCGATCAACATCACCGGGTTCTGGGGACCGCAGCTGGCCAGCCTGAGCCCGGCCCTGCCCCGGCCCGATGGCGCAGGGCTGGGCTGGTTCGTGGTCAGCTTCATGCTGTTCGATGGCAAGATGCGCGGCCTGTTCACGCTGCTGTTCGGGGCCAGCATGGTCCTGTTTGCGCAAAGCGTGGAGCGGCGCGGCCTTTCAAGCGATGTCATGCAAGTGCGCCGCCTGCTGTGGCTGATGTTGTTCGGCTATCTGCATTATGCGCTGCTGTGGTGGGGCGATATCCTGTTCGCCTATGCGCTGTGCGGCCTTCTGGCGCTGGCGCTGCGCCGGCTCGATCCCCGCGCGCTGCTGGCGATTGCCCTGCCGGTCTTCGTGCTGGCCCATGCTTTCGATGCCCTGGCCGCGCTGCCCGCGATTGCCGGTGAGCAGCGCGTGCTGGCCGGCCTGGGCACGCCCGCCGATCGCGCCGCCATGGCCGATATCGCCACGCGCGTGGCGCAATCGCTGGCCGCCGACGCCCAAGTGCTGCACGCCGGCTGGGGCCCGGCGGTGGCACTGCGGGTGATCGGCACGCCCACGTTCCCGATCACCGCCGCGCTCAACACGTTCAGCGAAACCTTCCCGCTGATGCTGATTGGCATGGCTTTGTTCAAATGCGGTTTCTTCACCGCGCGCTGGCCCCGCCGGGCCATGGCGGCCGTTGCGCTGGGCGGCACGGCTCTGGGCGGCGCGGCCACTGCCGCGTTGCTGCTATGGGCCGATCATGCCGGCTGGCCGCCGCAGCTGACCTTTGCCGTCACCACCGACATGGCCGCCCTGCCGCGCCTGGCCATGGCGCTGGGCTATGCCGCGGCGCTGCTGCTGGCCTGGCCGGCGCTGGCCGACCGCGCGCCGGGCCGCGCCATGGCCGCCGCCGGTCGCTGTGCCTTTACCAATTACCTAGGCACCAGCCTGGTGATGAGCGCGCTGTTCTGCGGCTGGGCCGCCGGGCTGGGCTGGGGCAATGCCCATGAAGTGCAGCGCGGCAGCTTGCCGCTGTTCGTGGGGCTGGGCTGGGCGCTGATGCTGGCCTGGCCACAGGCGTGGCTGGCGCGCTTTGGCCAGGGACCATTGGAAGCCCTGTGGCGCCGGCTGACTTTTGCCGGCGTTACACGCTCTGCGGATGGCGCGGGGTAAGGATCAGCACGCCTTCTTCCACCCGCCAGCCTTTCAGGCGGTTGAGAAAATTCATGCCCAGCACGTTGAGACCACCGGTGGTCTCGCTCACGATCACGTCCATGTCGCGCGCCACGATGGAGCCGAACTTCAGCGTTTCGACGCGCGCGGTCTGCGCTTCCACGTCTCCGTTGGCCGTGTGCATCACCACCGGCAGGCGCAGCGGATCAGGCGCAATGCCGGCCTCGCTCGCGCCTTCGGCACAGAGCGTGGTGATCGTGGCCCCGGTATCCACCATGAAGCGGGTGCGCGTGCCGTTCACGTTCGCCTCGATCCAGTAATGCCCGTCGGCCGCAAGGGGCACGCGCACTTCCCCGCCGGAAACCTGCGCTTCGGGCATGCCGATGCT
The DNA here is from genome assembly GCF_050920675.1 of Novosphingobium rhizosphaerae. NCBI lineage: Bacteria > Pseudomonadati > Pseudomonadota > Alphaproteobacteria > Sphingomonadales > Sphingomonadaceae > Novosphingobium > Novosphingobium rhizosphaerae. The sequence goes on along the minus strand of NZ_CP137861.1, from coordinate 1,620,040 downwards.
GGGCATGAAGTGCGCGAACGAGGGATCGAGATGGACGAAGCGCAGGCACGCCACCGCCAGCACCGCCACCAGCACCAGGTTGCCGCAAAACCGCATCAACCGCGCCAGCACGCCATGGCCCAATCCAGCCAGGGTTACCAGCACCATGGCCACCAGGGCCGCAGCCAGCAGGGGCGGCGGGCTGGTGAGCCAGGGCGGGAGCGCGCCGAGCAGGGGGGCCGGATCGATCATCGCCGTGCTTGTGGCATAGCCAACCTTGCCCCAAGCTGAAACACGCCGCCCGTCCGCATGATCCTCCCCATCCCCGATGGGGAGGTGTCAGGCGCGATCCAGGCCCCTCCACCACCGCTTCGCGGCGGTCCCCCTCCCCGCAGAGCGGGGAGGATCTTGCAGTGCAACCATTTCGCAACCACGGTGATTAACGATACCGCCATGCTGTGTCCCTAGCCGAGACAGCGTGGCCGCGCGCCTTGGCCGAGACGCGCGCAACGGCTATCGTTTACGCATGAAAGGATCGTCAGGCATGGCGGGAAAGCTGGCGCAGTGGCGCAAGGCGCTATGGCCCACGCGCAAAGGCAGGCCGCAATGGCAGCGCCTGGCGGTGCTGGCCGTGGGCGTCAGCGCCACGGGGCTGGCCATGTTGCTGGCCTTTCACGTGGGACAGGACCTGGCGCGCGCGCTTGCCGGCGATGACGACGCACAGGCCACCCAGCCCGCGGCACTGCTGGCACAGGCCCAACCTGCGCCAACGCCGGCTGCCGCCCCGGCGCCCGCACAGAACGCCGCCGTCGATACACCCTTCGTAGTCAAGTCCGTGCTCAAGATCGACGGCCCCATCCGCTTTGGCCAATTCTATTGGGACGAAAGCCAGGGCGAGCCCGGCCCGGTGGTGATCACGGTGGACCTGACGGCGCGCGTGCTTTCGGTATTTCGCAACGGGCACGAGATCGGCGCCACCGCCATTCTCAAGGGCTATGGCGACAAGCCCACCCCGCTGGGCGTGTTTCCGATCACCCAGAAAGATGCCACCCACGTCTCCAACCTCTATGACGCCCCGATGCCCTACATGCTGCGGCTGACCAACGATGGCGTCTCGATCCACGGGTCCAAGGTGGAAAAAGGCTATGCCACCAATGGCTGCGTCGGCGTGCCCAACGAATTCGCCAAGCGCCTGTTCAAGGTGGCCAGCCTGGGCGACAAGGTGATCATCACCGATGGCAAGCGGCTGGGCGTGGGCGGTTCGATCAACCCGGGGGGCTGACTCGCGGCGCGTTTCCTCCCCGGCACGGGGAGGATCACAGAATTTCGAAGCCGCTGCCCAGGCCGCTACGCAGCTTGTCCAGCGCCTGGGCTTTCAACTGGTGGACGCGCGGCACCGAAACTTCCAGCACTTGCGCGATTTCCGCCAGGTTGAGTTCCTCCACGAAATAGAGCTGGATCACCAGTTGCAGCCGTTCGGGCAGGGCAGCGATCGCGGTGGCCACGATCTGGCGGCTTTCGGCATCGGCGAGTTGGGCAAAGGCATCGGGCCGGTCGTCGGCAAAGGCAGCGTCGCTGTCGGAATAGGCATCGTCGATCGCCTCGATCCGCACCGGTTCGCTCGCCGCGCGCAGTTCGGCCAGTTCCGTGTCTGACAGGCCCAGGGCGCGCGCGAGTTCCGGTTCGGTGGGCATGCGGCCCAGTTCCATGGTCAGCTGGTTGGTCTTTTCCCGCAAGGTGCGGCGCCGATCCGACGAGGTGCGCGAGAGCGGCATCGTGCGCCGCAACAGGTCCACCATCGCGCCGCGCACGCGCAGCTTGGCATAGGCGGCAAAGCCATCCTCAGTGGGGCCCGAATGCTTTTGCGCGCATTCGGTCAGCGCCACCAGGCCGGCCTGGACCAGATCATCGACATCCACCCCCGCATGGCCAGAGCCGTGAACGTGCCAGGCCAGGCGTCGCACCATCGGCAGGAAACGGCGGATGCGGTCGGCGGTGTCGTCACGATAGGCACGCGAGGCGGCAAAGCTGCGGTGATCGTGTTTCATGAAAGCTCGTTTTCTTTTTTGAAGAAGGGGGCAGGTGCAGCAGGGATCAGGCCGCCATCGCTGGCTCTGGCGGCGGCAATTGCGGCGGGCCGGTGGGCGTCTCCTCGCCGATCACGGCCACCACCTCGATCGGCTGGGTGGGCGGCAATTCCGCGATCGACAGCACCAGGCAGGCAGGGGCGCGCTGGCGCATCAGCGCGGCGAGCGCCCGCCGCGCGCGCGGCTGCACGATCAACGCGGGCGAAATCGCGCCTGGCCCGCGCTGCGCGATGATCAGGTTGACGCGCTCGCCGATAGTGCGCGCAAGATCTGGCTCGATCACCGGCTGGCCGGTGACGGGATCGTGCATCCCGCCCACGATCATGCCTTCCAGCTGCGCCGAAAGCGTCAGCACCGGCAGCCGCTCGGCCGGGCCGCACACCCGCGCCACGATCAGCCCGCCCAGTTCGGCGCGCAGCAGGTCCACCAGCTTTTCGTGCTCGGTGGTTTGCAGCACGGCCTGGCTCAACGCCGAGAGGATCGGCAGCGGGTGGGCGATGGTCACCCCGTCTTCCAGCAAGGCGTGGAGCAGACGGGTGAGCGCCGCCAGCGACAGCGGCTGGGGATGCAGCGTTTCCACCAGGCCCGGTGCGCGCTCGCGCACCGCCTCCAGGATCGCGCGCACTTCGTCCGGTCCCAGCAGCAGTTGCGGCCGTTCGCTCAGCAACTGGTTGAGATGGGTGGCGATCACCGTACTGGCGTCCACAGTCAAAAAGCCTTCGGCGATGGCCTGGTCGCGCAAGTGGTTCTCGATCCACAGCGCCGGGCAGCCAAAGCTGGGGTCGCGCGTCGCCTCGCCCATCAGACCGTGATCGGTGCGTGCCTCGCCCGCGTCGATCGCCAGCACGCGATCGGCCCGTACGGTCGCCCCGCCCAGCGGCACCCCGCCCAGCATGATGCGATAATCGTTGGGGCCAAGGTCCAGGCTGTCGCGCACGCGGAACTGCGGCACGACAAAGCCGAACGCCTGGCTCAACTGCTTGCGCACCCCGGTGATCCGGGTGACCAGCGGCGAACCGCGCCGCTCGTCCACCAAGTGCACCAGGCCATAGCCCAGCTCGATGGTGACAAGCGTATGGTCGCTCACTTCCTCCAGCGTGATGCGCGCAGGGTCGCTCGGCGGCGCTTCGGGTTCGAGCACCGGCTCGGGGCGGCGTGCGCGCTGGCGCAGGGCCCACCACAGCCAGCCCGCGCCCGCCGCAGCGGGCAGGAATACCGTTTGCGGCATGGCGGGAATGGCGCCGATCGCGCCCAGGATCACCGCCACGGGCAGCCAGGTCGAGGGGTTGGCAAACTGGTGGCCGATCTGGCCGGCCAGGTCGCGCGTGTCCGAAACGCGGGTGACGATCACCGCCGCCGCGATCGACAGCAGCAAGGAGGGCACTTGCGCCACCAGCGCGTCGCCCACCGCCAGGGTGACATAGCGTTGCGCCGCTTCGCCCGCGCTCAAGCCATGGGTGATCATGCCCAGGCAAAAGCCGGCCAGGATATTGACGCCCAGGATCAGCAGCGCGGCGATCGCATCGCCCTTCACGAACTTGCTGGCGCCGTCCATCGCACCATAGAAATCCGCTTCGGTCGAAACCTCGCGGCGGCGGGACTTGGCCTCGTCGGCGCTCATCAGCCCGGCCGCCAGATCGGCATCGATCGCCATCTGCTTGCCCGGCAAGGCATCCAGGGTGAAGCGGGCGGACACTTCCGAAACGCGGCCCGCACCCTTGGTCACGACCACCAGGTTGATGATCATCAGGATCATGAACACGAACAGGCCGACGGCGAAATTGCCGCCCACCAGGAACGCGCCGAACGCCTCGATCACGTGGCCCGCCGCCGCTTCGCCCTCATGCCCGCGCACCAGCACGATACGGGTGGACGCCACGTTGAGCGCCAGGCGCAGCAGCGTGGCAAACAGCAGGACGGACGGGAAAGAACTGAAATCCAGCGGTTTTTCCGCGTTCATCGCCGCCATCAGGATCGCCACCGACAAGGCGATATTGAGGACGAAGAACATGTCGAGCAGCATCGAGGGAAGCGGCACGATCATCAGCACGATGAGCATGAGGATGCCGGCCGGAAGGGCCATGGCACCGGGCGAGCCAAATCGCTTGAACATGGTGGGTTAGAGCCCCATCGCCTTGAGCCGACCATAGGCGCGGGCCACGTGGCCGCTACCCGGCGTGCCGCTGCCCGCCAGGGCAAACGTGTCGCGCAGGGTATCGGCCATCGACGTGTGGCCCCCATTGCCGGCCGCACCACCGCTGGCCTGGCCTGCGGCAGCCGCGGCCTGCTGGAATTCCTGCGCTACCGGGCCGCCGGTATAGCTTTGCCGCCCCGCGCCCAGATCGGGTGCGCCTGAAGGCAGGTTGGCCCAGGGGCCATCCAGCCCGGACAGATCGCCATAGGGCATGGTGGCCAGCGGCCATTGCCCCGATAGCGGCGCTCCAGGCAATGCCGGCAGGCCGCCCGCGTCACTGCCGGCCGCCTCCAACCGGCTGCGCAGCAGCGCCATCACCGCGCCCAGCGAACGCGCCGCGCCGCTACGGTCGTAGAAAATCGTGCGATTGGCTGCGGCCGCCTTGGGCAGCAGCGCAGCGGCACTGGCCTCGGGATTGCCGGCAAGGCCGGCAAGGAACCGGGACGCGCCATCCGCACCCAGGAAATGCGCGAGATAAAGCTCGGCATTGTCGGGATCACGGCCCAGCGTGGTGGCCAGGGCCGCCCGGTTGTCGTTGGCCAGGTCACCGGCCATCAGCGCGGAAAGCTGCGGATCATGGCGCAGCGCCAGCAATTGGCTGCGTAGCGCCGGGTTGCTGGCGGCATCGTCCACCGCATCGCCAGCCCAATCCAGGCCATGATCGGCGCCGTGGCGAGCCAGGGTTTTGAGCCAGGTCTGCCCGGTGAACTGGTAGAGGCCAGCCGCGCTCGACGTGCGGGCGCGAGCACGGGGATCGAGCCCGGATTCCAGCCGCGCCTGGGCCAGCAGATAGCCGAAGTCCACGCCCGTGGCATTGGCCGCATTGGCAATGGCGGCATGCACCGGGCTGGCGGTTGCCGCGCTGGCCGCGATCGTGCCGATTGCCGGATCGGCAAGGCTCGCGGCAGAAGTTTGCACTGAACTCAACGCCCGTATCCTTGTGCTGGCGGCAGCACGCCCTGGTTGGCCTGCCGCGACAAGGATGGTTCAGCAAAGGTCGTGCCAGTTTCGCATTCCTGGGACGGATTCCCTCATTCTCAACGATTTGCCGCGCAAAAAAGCGCCGCGTGCCGGCCCTGAAAGGGCAACGGCACGCGGCGCCGGAGAGGATTTGCCGGTTTGCCGGCACAGCCCTTGGCCGCGCCGGCAAACCGATGATCTAGAGCGCGATCGACTTTGACTGCGTCAAAGCCGGCGCTCTACCATTTTGATTTGCCGCATTTTCCGAGTCGGCAGGTGATTCCACCTGCCTTGAAAATGCTCTAGCGCACCCGGGCGGTGCGGGCGTGATGGGCCCGCACTTCGCCAGCGCGGGCGCGATAGATCGCAGGAGCGCCGGTCAACGCATCGAGCCGGGCGGCCACATTGGCGGCAATCAGGTTGCGCACGCGGCGGTTCGCTTCATTGAGGCGCCGCGCGGCATCGACCATGCCGCGGCATTCCTCGTCGATCGCATCGGTGGCCACCGCTTCCAGACGGCTGCACAGGGCCGCCTTGTCCACCGCGCACCCCATGATCGCATCCATATCCAGGCCGGCTAGGGCCAGGCGTTCGTCATTCAGCACGGCAATCATCTGGCCCAGGGCCTGGCGCAGATCGTTGGGATGGCAAATCGGTGCGTCAACGGTCATTGGGGGGTCCTCAGCAGCATGCCGGCGGCAATCATGGCATCGGCGATCTGGGCGGGGATCACCGGATAGTGGCCTTCCTCGATCGCCTTGCGGATCTGGGCAACGCGATCGCTACTCACCGGCACATCGCCGGCGCGAGTGGCGCCGCTGGTGGCGACGGTGGCAGATGCGGCGCTGGCGATCGCGGCCGGCGCAGACGGCGCGGCAGTGGCCGCGGCGCTTGGGCTGGCGGGCGCTTCGGCAACGGCCTGGGGCGCCGCCGTATCGGCAGTGGCGATCTTGACCTGGACCGCACCAACCGGCCGCGACGGTCCGATTTCGATGTTGGACATGGTCGAGCTCCTCGGGGGTTATGCCGGGAAGAACGGCGCCGGTCCGGAGAGTTTAAGGCCATGCGGCGGAATTTTGCCGGATGCGCTGGGGATGCCTGATCCCATGCGCCGGGCGGGCTTCAATCCACCGGCACTTCCACCAGGCCGGGGCGCACCACGCGTCCGCGCAGGGCATCGCTGCGTCCGGCCTTGGCAGGATCGGTGCGCACGCGGATCCAGCCGCCCAAGGGGCCGGCATCCATGGCTTCGCCGCCCTGCTCCACCGAAAAGCCATCGCCAACCATGGCGATCGTCACCGCCTCGCCGCGCTGCACCACGGGCGGTGCGGGGGTGGCGGCCGCCTCGGCCCGCGCCGCGGCCACGGGCACGAACAGGCGCCAACCGCCCGCATCGGGGCAGCGCACCAAGACGCTGTCGTGCGCAGCGGCCCGCCAACCCAGCGCCAGCGGCGCCGTGCACGCCACCAGGCGCAAGCGGCGGTCGACTGGCTGGGCCGCGCCACCGGGCACGCCGATGGCGCGGCCGGTAAACTGGGCCACGGCCTGGTCGATCGCGGCCATATCGGCAAAGCGGGTGGCCGGCGCGCGCGCCACCTGGGCCTGCGCCACGGCGGAAACGGCAAGCGAGACGGCAAGACTGGCGGCAAGAACGGGCCGGAACGGGGCAGCGGGCATGGAGCTTTTCCTGAAACGAGGCGGATTGCCCGGATTTCAGCAAAAGCCATGCCATTTCCTGCCTCACAGGCTTTCCTCGTCATAGCCCAGCGCCACGCTGGCGCCGGGCTGTGCCCCCGGTTCCACCACCACGCGGGCACTGCCGGCACGCGGGCCGGCGGTGCGGGCAAGGCGCGCGGCCTGCTCCAGCGCTGCCTCGCGCGCGGATTGCGGGTTGGCTGACCGGGCGCCATAGCGCACCACGATCGACAGGCGCAGGCGCGGGTCGGCGGCCTGGTCGGCCAGCCACTGCGCCAGCGGCGGTGCGCCGGGGCCATCGCGCCAAACCCCCACCGGCTCTGCCTGCTGCGAGGGCGCCACGGGATGCGGCGGGGGCGGCGGCGGTGCGCGCAAGGGCGCGGCCTGGGCCTTGACCGCCGCTGGCGCCGGCCCTTCCGCCACGGAGAGGGCCGAAGCGCAGATCATGAACAGGATCAGCGCCAGATCGGCCAGGATGGTCTGCCATCCCGTCTGCCCGGGCCGCGCAATCATGCCACTTCGCGCGGATCGTGGGGGGGTGACCCGATCGGCCGCGTGCCCTCGGCCAAGGGGGGTGCGGCCACGGGATAAGGCGCGTGGGTGCCGTGTGGCGCCTGGGGCGTGCTGCGATGCCGATCGGGGCAAGCCGGGCCGACCTGGCGCGTCAGCCAGGCCATGACCTCGGCACGCGCCTCCTCCTCGGCCTGAGAGGCGCGCTCCACCGCGCGGCCCAGCGGCCCCATGACGATATGCGCCAGCAGCAGGCCATACAGCGTGGTCAGCACCGACATGGCAATGGCGCCGATGAAATTGCCGTGGGCCAGGCTCTCTACCTTGAGCTGGCTGAGCGCCACAAGCGTTCCGGCAAGGCCGAACACGGGCGAGAGATCCGCCGCCTGGGCCAGGGTGCGCGCCGCCGCCGTGGCGCGACGCAGGCGCGTGCGACGCCAGGCTTCGTGCTGTTCGATCAAGCCATCGAGCGACCGGGTGCGCAGCAAGGCCGTGGTGGCGGAATCGAATTCGCGATCGGCCAGCCGGCGCGGATTGGCGCGGATCACACCGTCCTGGCGGATCAGCGCCACTTCATGCGCCAGTTCGGCGCGCATGGCATCGGCATCGAAGCCGGGGCGCAGCAAAGCCACCACGGCACGCAGCGCGGTCATGCTGTCGCGCCAGCCGCAACGCAGCACGGTGCCCACCAGCGTGCCGCCAACGACGATCACGGCCGATTGGCCATCGAACAGGTGGGTCGGATCCATCGGCACCTTGTCTTTCGTGAAACTCGGGTTTTTCGCGAAACCTTTGGCGGCAAGGACGGCAGGGACCGCCACGCTTTCAGGGCGGGCGGCAGCGCCTGCCGTCGATCGGCAAGCGCGATCGGCAAGGGCTTGCCGCGCCAACGCCGGCCGGCCGCCCCGGAACGCCGCGTTTGCGGGTCTTGCGGCAATTGGCACGCCCCTTGCTAAACCATCGGCATCGTTTGTTTGCCCAAGGAAAGCGAGAGCACGACCGATGAGCGAGAGTGCATCAACCGATGGCCTGTTCGGCATCCACGGCGCCGCGCTGGAACTGCGCGCCACGCGCCTGGGCCTGCTGGCCTCCAACATCGCCAACGCCGCCACCCCCGGGTACAAGGCGCGCGACATCGATTTCGGCGCCGCGCTCAAGGCACGCCTTGCCGGCGCCAGCCAGGGCCAGGCCGAAGCGGGCGCCACGCTCTATCGCGTGCCGGTGATGCCCAGCCTCGATGGCAACACGGTAGAACTGGCCACGGAACAGACCGCCTTTGCCGAAAACGCGGTAGGCTATTCGGCCACTCTGGAATTCATCAAGGGCCGCGTGGGCGAAGTGACCCGCGCGCTCAAGGGTGATTGACCATGGCGGGCAACGGCAATTCCCCCCTCACCCTGTTCGGCGTGACCGGCCGCGCCATGTCGGCCCAGCTGGTGCGGATGAACGCAGCGGCATCGAACCTGGCCAACGCGGGCAACGTCGCCAGCAGCGACGCGGCGGCCTATCGCCCGCTGCGCCCCGTTTTTGCCGAAGAGCTCGATCGCCGTACCGGCCTTTCCACGGTCAAGGTCCAGGGCGTCTACCGCACCGACACCACCGCCGTGCGCACCCACGATCCCGACAATCCACTGGCAGACGCCAACGGCGATGTCTGGACCGCCCCGGTCGATGAGAACGCCGAGATGGTCGAGATGATGGAAGCCAGCCGCCAATACCAGAACGTGGTGGAGGCGATGCAGACCGCCAAGCAGCTGATGCTCGATACGATGAGGATGAAGTGACATGACCACCGTAACATCAACCAGCGCAACCACCGGTTCCTCCAGCACGGCCAAGACCGGTTGGGCCAGCCTTGGCGCCACCGATTTTCTCAAGATGCTGACCGCGCAGCTGCAGAACCAGGACCCCACCTCGCCGGTGGACAACACCCAGATGGTGGCGCAGCTCGCGCAGTTTTCCTCGCTGTCGAACTCGACGGAGATGAACAGCACGCTCACCGACATTTCCGACAAGCTCGATCAGCTCAATTCCGCCAACGCTTCGAACAGCCAGATCGCCGCGACGCTGCAGACGATTTCGCAGCAACTCGCCGCGATCAGCGCCGCGCAGACGGCGGCGTCTACCTCCGGCACGGCAGCCATCACGGCAACTGCCTGACCCTCCCTCCCCCAACCGACAGGAAAACCAGCCCATGTCGTTCTACACGTCGCTCAACGGCATCAAGAATGCGCAGACCGATCTCAACGTGGTCAGCAACAACATCGCCAACTCGGAAACCAACGGCTTCAAGAAAAGCACCGTCAGCTTTGCCGACGTGGTCGCCGGCACGGCCTTTACCAACCCGCGCCTGATCGAAGGGATCGGTGCCAAGGTCGAGGCGATCACCCAGAACTTCAAGCAGGGCGCGCTCGATTCCACCGGCTCCTCGCTGGACCTGGCAGTCAGCGGCGATGGGTTCTTTACCGTGGTTTCGCCCTCCACCGGCCAGACGATGTACACCCGCAATGGCGCGTTCCAGATGGATTCGGGCGGCTATGTCACCGATGCCCAGGGCAATCGCGTGCAGATGTTTCCCACCGACTCCACCGGCGCCGTGACCAGCACGACGATGACCGACGCTCTGGTGCCTACAACCAATGCCGCCGGATCGGAATTTGCCGGATTCACGGTTTCGGAAAACGGCAATGTCGCGGCCAGCTATGCCGATGGCTCGAACACCATCATCGGCAAGATCGGCCTCGCCACGTTCCTCAACGCGCAAGGGCTGCGCCAGCAGGGTTCGGCCAATTGGACCGCCACCAACCTGTCCGGCCTCGCCAACTATGGCGAGCCCACCAACGGCCAGTACGGCAAGTTGATGTCGGGCTATCTCGAACGCTCCAACGTGGAAGTGTCGGACGAACTCGTCGGCCTGATCGTGGCGCAGCGCGCCTACCAGGCCAACGCCAAGGCGATCGACACAGCCACCCAGGCCACCCAGGCCATTCTCAACCTGCGCAGCTAAGGGGGGTAACCGGCCATGGACCGGCTGATCTACACCGCCTATTCCGGCATGGCCGGGTCGATGGTGCGCCAGCGCGTGATCGCCAGCAACATGGCCAACGCGCAGACCATCGGCTTTCGCCAGGAAATGCTCAGCGCCACGCCGATCACGCTCAAGGGCCAAGCGCTCGAAGCGCGCGCGATGACGCAAGGCTATGTGCAGGGGTCCAGCAGCAAGCAAGGTGCCACGATCGCCACCAGCAACCCGCTCGACGTGGCGCTCAGCGGCGACACCATGCTGGCGGTGCAGGCCGAGGACGGCAGCGAGGCCTATACCCGGCGCGGCGATCTGACGATCACCGCCGATGGCGTGCTGCAAAACGGCGATGGGCGGCCGGTGATCGGCGATGGGGGGCCGATCACCGTGCCCACGGGCACGATCGTGACCATCGCGCCCGATGGCAGCGTGATGGCCGCCGACCCGCAGAACCCTTCCACCCCGCCCCAGGTCGTTGCCCGCATCAAGCTGGTTTCGACGGCGGGCAGCCAGGTGGGCAAGGGGCTGGACGGGCTGTTCCACGTGACCGGCGCCAACAACACCATGGGCACCCTGCCGCAAGACGAGGAAGCCCGCCTCACCCCCGGCGCGCTGGAGCAATCCAACGTCGATCCCACCCAGGTGATCGTGGAAATGGTCGAAGCCCAGCGCCTGTTCGAAATGCGCACCAAAGTGGCCTCCACCGCGCGCGAGGTGGACGAGAAATCCGCGAGCCTGATGCGCCTGAACACCTGAAAAATCCAATCGGAGAGATCCTGCCATGCCCAGTTCCGCCCTGCACGTCGCCCGCACCGGCCTGGAAGCCCAGGACACGCGGATGCGCGTGATCGCCAACAACCTGGCCAACGTCAGCACCACCGGCTTCAAGCGCGATCGCGCCAATTTCGCCACGCTCGCCTATCAGGACACGCGCGTGGCCGGGCAGCAATCGTCCAACGAAACCGCCTATGCCACGGGGCTCAACCTGGGCACCGGGGTTTCGCTTCAGGGCACCGCGCGGATGGAAAACCAGGGCCAGTTGCAAAGCACGGGCAATGCGCTCGACCTGGCGCTTGATGGCGACGGCTTTTTCCAGGTGACGCTGCCCGGTGGCCAGTTGGCCTATACCCGCGCGGGCAATTTCAGCCGGTCATCGGAAGGCACGCTCGTCACTTCGCAAGGCTATGCCCTGCAGCCGGCGGTCACCGTGCCCGAAGGCGCCAGCGCCATCACCGTGGCGCAGGACGGCACCGTGACGGCCACGCTGCCCGGCGCCACCGAGGCGACCACGCTGGGCCAGATCACCATTGCCAGCTTTGCCAATCCGCAGGGCCTCAAGGCCATTGGCGACAACTTCCTGGTGGAAACCGGCGCCAGCGGCGCGGCCCAGGTGGGCAATGCGGGCGATGCCGGGCGCGGCCATATCCAACAGGGCTATCTCGAAGCGTCCAACGTCAACGTCGTGGAAGAGCTGGTCGACATGATCGAGTGCCAGCGCGCCTACGAGATCAATTCCAAGATGATCTCGGCCATCGACGACATGCTCAAGAACGCCAACCAAACGCTGTAAGGCGGGAAAGCGCTGATCTGTATGGATTCCCCTTTCGACGCCCTGTTCGACAAGGCCCTGCGCACCGAACGGCTGCGCGGACTTTCCCGCACCGGTCTGGCGCCCCGCCCCGGTCTGGGCCTCAAACTGCTGGCCGTTCTGGCCGTACCGGCGCTGATCACCGCCGCCATGCTGGTGGCGGCCCAGCCGGCCAAGGCGCGCAATCGCCCGGGCGCGGGCTTTGACCCGACCTTGCCGGCCGCCGGCACGCCCAAGCCTGCCGATGGCAGCATTCTCAACCTGGCCAATGGCTATGCCGGCCTGGTGGAAGGCGCGCGTGCCCATGCCGTGGGAGACAGCTTGGTCATCGTGCTGGCCGAACAGCTCACCACGTCGAAATCGGCGGCCAGCAAGACGGCCAAGTCGTCCTCGTTCACGTTTACCCCGCCCAACAAGGGGCCGCTGTCGATCCTGTCGCAGAACGGCATCAACAATTCGGGCGCCAGCGCCTTTTCCGGCACCGGCAATGCCTCGCAGACCAGCACGCTGGGCGGCGAGGTTTCGGTGACGATCGCGCAATTGCGCCCCAACGGCACCGCGCTGGTCAAAGGCGAAAAGCGGCTGACGTTGAGCCAGGGCCAGGAATGGGTGCAGGTTTCGGGGATCGTGCGCCTGGCCGATATCGACACCACAAACCGCATCCAGTCGGGCCAGGTGGCCGATGCGCGCATCACTTATGCCGGCAACGGCGATGTCAGCCGCGCCGCGCGCCAGGGTTGGCTCACCAAGTTCTTCAACCTTGTCAGCCCGTTCTAGGCCTTCATCATGATCATGGAATTTCCCTTTGCGGCCGATCTGGCGGCTGCCGCGCTCGCCGGCCTTGCCGTGCGTCCGCTGTTGCGCCGCCGCATCCTTCGCCCCGGCCCGATGCTGCTGGTGCTGGCGGCCGCCATGGCCACCCTGCCGGTGCTGGCCCAGGCCGCCCATGCCGAGCGCGTGCGCGATCTGGGCGAATTCCAGGGCGTGCGCTCGAACCAGCTCACCGGCTATGGCATCGTCGTGGGCCTGGCCGGCACGGGGGACGACAACCTGGAATACCTGACGCAGGCCATGCGCGGGGTGTCCGGGCGACTGGGCGTGCAATTGCCGGCCGGCGTGGCGCCTGGGCTCAAGAACGCCGCGGCGGTGATGGTCACGGCCGATCTGCCGGCCTTTTCCAAGCCGGGCCAGCGCATCGACGTGACGGTTTCCACCATCGGCAAGGCCAAGTCGCTGCGCGGCGGCGCGCTGGTGCTGGCCCCACTTTATGGTGCCGACGGGCAGATCTATGCCATGGCCCAGGGCAACCTGGCCGTGGGCGGCCTGGGCATCACGGCCAAGGATGGCTCGCAACTGACCGTCAACGTGCCCACCGTCGGCCGCATCGCCGAAGGCGCCACGGTGGAACGGGCAGTCGATACCGGGTTCGATAGCGCCGACGTGCTGCGCTGGAACCTGTTCGACGCCGATTTCCTCAACGCTGCACGCGTGCGCGATGCGATCAACACCAAGTTTCCCAAGACCGCGAGCGTGGAGGATGGGGTAACCCTGGCCCTGCGCCTGCCCAGCGGCGCCGATGCCCGCGCCAGCGCGATGGCCGCGATCGAGGCGATCGAAGTGAACCCGGCCGAAGCCGCCGCCAAGGTGATCGTCAACAGCCGCACCGGCACGGTGGTGATCAACAGCGCGGTGCGCCTGTCACCCGCCGCGATCAGCCACGGCAAGCTGGTGGTGAAGATCGACGAGAAGCCGCGCGTGTCGCAACCCGGCCCGTTCTCCAACGGGCAGACCGCCGTGGTGCCCAACAGCCAGATCAGCGTGACCGAGGAAGGCAACCACGTGGCCCTGTTCAAGCCCGGCGCCTCGCTCTCTTCGCTGGTCAATGCCCTTAATAAATTGGGCGTTTCGCCGTCCGACCTGGTGGCGATCCTTGAAGCGCTCAAGCAAGCCGGCGCCCTCAAGGCCGAAATGGTGGTGATCTGATGACTGCGCAATCGCTCAATTCCGCTGCCGTATCGGGCACTTCGGCCGCATCGGCGCCGATCGACCGGGCCGCGCTGCGCAAGGCCGCACAGGGGTTCGAAGCCATGTTCCTGCGCCAGATGCTCAGCACTGCGCGCAATACCGACCTGGGTGGAGACGATCTGTTCGGCAAGAAACAGGACGATACCTTTACCCAGATGCGCGATGAACGCTTTGCCGAAATCGCCGCGCAAGCCGGTACCCTGGGCCTGGCTGCCCGGCTGGAAAGCCAGCTCGCGCAGGCAGCCGGCCAGAGCGCCGCTGCCACGGGCCCCGGCGCCAATAGTGGCACCAGCACTGGCAAGGGAGCCTGATCGCCATGGCATCCGATCTTCTGTCCATCGCCCGCAGCGCCACCCGCGCCGCGCGCATCCAGCTCGACGTGACGGCCCAGAACATCGCGAACGCGGGCACCGAGGGCTATGTCCGGCGCAGCGTTTCCACCGAAGAGGTGATGACGCCCGGCTATGTCGCCAACAATCGCGACGTGTCGCTTTCGGGCGTGCGCGTCACCGGGGTGCAGCGCAATGCCGATTCCTTTCGCCAGGCCGAAGTGCGCCGCACCAGCGCCGATACCGCGCGGGTCGATACCGAAGTCACCGGCCTTGAAGACGTGCAGGCCGCGCTGGAGGACCCGGGCATCTATTCGGCCATCACCGGCTTTGAAACCGCACTGACCCAGTTGGCGCAAAGTCCCACCGATACGCCGCTGCGCGCCTCGGTGATCGCGGCGGCGCAGACCATGACCAACAGTTTCAACATCGCCTCGAACCAGCTCGATGCCGTGGCTACGGGCCAGCAGACCGGCGCGGCCGATGGCGTCACCCAGGTCAACACGCTGTCGGCCGAACTGGCCAAGGTGAATGGCCGGCTATCGCGCATGGCCGATGCCACCAGCGATCGCACCGGGCTGATGGACCAGCGCGACATGCTGCTGCAGAAGCTATCGGGCTATGCCGATATCGCCACCAGCTTTGCCAGCGACGGCACGGTGGGGGTGACGCTGGGCGGCACCTCGGGCGCGCCGCTGGTGACCGGCAACACCGCGCAGACCCTGGCCATGACCACGGCCAGCGACGGGACGATCAGCTTCACCGTGGCAGCCGGCGCGGTGACGCTGTCGGCCGGCTCGCTCGCGGGGCAGCAGCAGGTCTTGCTGCGGGTGGCCGATGTGCACAGCCAGCTCGACGATCTGGCCCAGACCGTGATCGACACGGTCAACACCGCGCAGGGCAATGGCGCCGCGCTGAACGGCAGTGCCGGCGCCGCCCTGCTTTCGGGCACCGGCGCGGCAGATATGGCGCTGACGACCACCGATGGCAGCGCCATCGCCACCGCTGCCGCGGGCGCCGCGGCCAACAGCCGCGACACCACCAACCTGACCGCCTTGCGCAACGCGCTGACCAGCGCCGATCCGGCCGGCACGATGGACAACCTGCTGTACCAGACCTCGGCCACGGTCCAGGCGCGCACCACCACGCGCGATGCGCTCAAGACCATCTCCGATGCTGCCAAGACCGCGCTTTCGGCCCAGGCCGGCGTCGATCTCGATACCGAAGCGATCAACCTGACCCGGTTCCAGCAAGCGTTCCAGGCCTCTGGCCGGGTCATGCAGGTTGCCAGCAACCTGTTCGACACCATCCTCGCAATCAAGTAGGCCCATTATGTCCACCAGCGTCTCGACCACGACTTCCGCCTTTTACGAGCGGTCTTCGCTCGACCTGACCAGCCTGCGTGCCCAGATGGAGCAGGTGCAGACCCAGATATCGAGCGGCAACCGCCTGGCGGCTTCGTCCGACGATCCGCTGACCGCCTCGCGCCTGCGCAACCTGCAGCGCCAGGACGCCATCTCCAAGGTCGATGCCGGATCGGCAAACCGCGCCACGGCCGATCTGAACCTCACGGATTCGGCGATGACCGAGATGATCAACTCGTTGCAGCGCGCACGCCAGCTGGCCAACCAGGCCGCCACCGGCACGCTGTCCAACGCCCAGCGCACCAGCATCGGCAACGAACTGGTTGAACTGCGCAACAACCTGGTTTCGCTGGCCAACACGCGCGACAGCGCGGGCAATGCGCTGTTCGGCGGCGATGCTTCTGGCGATGCCTATAGCGTGGACGCCACCACCGGGGTGGTCAGCTATGTCGGCAGCGGCAGCGCGGGCAGCCTGGAACTGGGCGATGGGCAAAGCGTCAAGCGCAGCCTGACCGGGCCGGAATTCCTCAATTTCAGCACCGGCACCACCAGCACCGACGTGTTTGCCGCGCTCAAGGCCATCACCGACGCGATCAGCGCCGGTGGCAGTGGCGCGCAAAGCGCGGCAAGCACCGCGCTTACCACGCTCGACGATGCGATCACCTCGGTATCCACCGGGCAGACCGTGGTGGGTGCGCGCCTGTCGTGGATCGACCTCAACACCGAGCGGCAGACCACGATGAGCGAGGCGCGCAGCCAGGACCAGAGCACGCTGGGCGCCACCGATATTCCCACCGCCTATACCCGGCTGCAGGAACTGGCCACCGTGCTCCAGGCCAGCCAGGCCAGCTTCACCAAGATATCCGGCCTGTCGCTGTTCAACATGATGTCCTGAAAGCCGGCGCGCTTGCGCCGTTCTGCAATGCAGCACGGCGCAAGCAGCGCCTTTGGCCCTCACGGTTTATCGACAAGGTTATCGCTTCATGTACGCTGGTATCGGCATCGTCGTCCTGCTCGCCATGGTGTTTGGCGGGTTCATCATCACCGGGGGCGCAATCGGCCCGGTGGCCGAGGCGATTCCCCATGAAATGCTGATCATCGGCGGCGCCGCCCTGGGCGCCACCATCACCGGCAACTCGCTGCACGAGTTGAAAGGCATCGGCGCGGGCCTGGGCAAGGTGTTCAAGGGCCCCAAGCACAACAAGCAGGACCATGTGGACGCCATCGTGCTGTGCGCCAAGCTGATGAAGATCCTGCGCAGCGACGGCCCGGTGGCGCTAGAAAGCCACGTCGCCGATCCCAAGAGTTCGGCGCTCTTTGCCGAATATCCGCGCATCCTGGCCCATGGCGCGCTGGTTTCGCTGATCTGCGATACGCTCACGCTCATCGTGGTGTCTTCGGGCACGCTGGAAGTGCACGCCGTGGAAGACGTGATGGACCACGCGATGAAGACCCATTTCCACGAGGAAGAGGAAGCGCAGCACGCGCTCCAGGGCCTGGCCGACGCGCTGCCCGCGCTGGGCATCGTGGCCGCCGTGCTGGGCGTGGTGAAAACCATGGGTTCGATCGACAAGCCGCCCACGGTGCTGGGCGCGATGATCGGTTCGGCCCTGGTCGGCACGTTCATGGGCGTGCTGCTGGCCTATGGTATCGTGGCGCCGCTGGCCGGCCGGCTCAAGCAAGTGCTCGATCAGGATGCGATGATCTACCAGGCGGTCAAGCAGGTGATCGTCTCCTCGCTGCATGGCTGGCCGCAGCCGCTGGTGGTGGAAAGCGCGCGCTCGGGCCTGGGCCATGCCTTTCGTCCCGGCCTTTCGGAACTGCTCGACGCGCTGCGCGGCCGCTAAGGAGGGTTTGCCATGGCCAAGCCGCCAAAGGGCAAGGAAGCGCCCAAGCCGATCATCGTCAAGAAGATCACCGTGGTGGCCGGCGGCCACCATGGCGGCGCCTGGAAAGTGGCCTATGCCGATTTCGTGACCGCAATGATGGCGTTCTTCCTGTTGATGTGGCTGCTGGGCGCCACCACCGAAAAGCAGCGCAAGGGCATCGCCGACTATTTCACTCCCACGCTGGTGAAAACGCGCAAGGGCAGCGCCGGGTCTTACGGCCTGCTCGGCGGCTCGTCGCTGACCGATGCCGACAACTATGCCCACCGCGCCGGCCAGACCGGCACGCGCACGATGACCATCCCGCGCGATGCCACCGGCGGCCCCAAGGACGGCGGATCGAAAGTCAAGCGCACCGCCGTGATGCAGCAGCGCCTCAAGGAAAAGCTGGAAGCCAACGAAAAGCTGCGCCAGCTGGCCAAGCAGGTGCACATGACGATGACGCCGGAGGGCATCCGCATCGACATGCTCGACGATGCCAATTTCTCGATGTTCCGGCTGGGCACCACGATCCTCACCCCCGATGCCCTGGAACTCGTGCGCGCCATCGGCCAGGCCATCGCCCCCGATCCGGGCAACCTGACGGTGCGCGGCCACACCGATGCGCTGCAATGGAAACCCGGCGATCCAGCCAACAACTGGTCACTCTCCGCCGGCCGCGCCGAAGCCACCCGCCTGGCCCTGATGCGCAACGGCGTGGGCGAAAAACGCTTCCAACGCATCGAAGGCGTGGCCGACCGCGACCCGCTGGTGCCCGACAGCCCCAACGACCCGCGCAACCGCCGCATGTCAATCCTGCTGCTGGATTGAGCGGGCAGCGTGGAGAGATTAGCGGAGGGTTGCGACGTCAAGAAGTGGTAGGTAGCCGCCATCCATCAATTTCGATACTCTCACTGCATGCGGCCAGGGTATTCAATCTTTCTAGTGCTAATCTTGATCCTTTCAGCCTGCTCAAACCGGGTCATTTCCGAAAAACCGTGGTTCAGTTCGACAGGACAGGGGACAGGACCAAGGCTTCGCGAGGGCATTTGGCTAAGCGAAGATCAGCACTGCAGAATAAGCAAAGCCGAGCCGGCCGAGCTATGGCCACGCTGCGCGCGTTGGGCGTATCAACGGGGGAACGAGAGCCTATCGCTGCTGTGGGTTGAACAAGGTGCGGGCCGTCATCGCATGCGTACCGATTATGCTTGGTCCGAGAGCGAGAACATGATCGTCGATGGTGATCCATTGCTCAGGCAAAGTACTGAATGCCCGATGGTGGAAGAGCCGGCACAAACCTTGAGCGAGACAGCCCCGAGCATTCCAATCAGCGCACCGCCCATGGAAGAAACCTCGGCAGAAACGCGGCACGCCCACTATTGCTACGAAGCCCTGAAAGCGACAGCCTTCGACGCGGAAGGACGCATCACGGCTATAGAAGCATGGCCCGTCGTCTGCGGCCCGTGGCCGCGCAATGGTGGCAACGTATCTGACCAGCCTTGGTCAGGATTGTCACTCGTCGGCGACAATTGCACGGCAGCGAATGAGGCTGCGTTGCGCGATGCGGCTAAACGGAGCCGGGAGGTTGTTGAACGACTGCATTTTGTCGGTCACTTCCAATGGATACGTGACGGCTACCACTGACAGAAAAGGAAAATTGGCAGGCTTTGGGCGATTCCCGCCAACATTGGCCATGCCGCCAGCCCAGCCCAAAGCAGACGACTTGGCCGAATTCTGATGCACGTAGAGGCGCAGAGAATTGAACCGTCTCTGCGCCTCTACGCACGCCAACAGAATCACCCGCCGTTGCGCAGAGCCTATCCTAGGCTGCCTACCCCTTGCGCTTACCCGGCTTGGGCGCCAGCCAGATCATGCCTGCCGCCACGAAGAAGATCACCGTGCACAACAGGAACACCTGGCGCGTGGCCAGCGTCACCGCTTCGGTCTGGACCAGTTGGCTCAAGGCCATGCGCGCCTGGGCCACCGGCAGCCCGGTGTGCGTGGGCGGATGGACCAGGCCGACCAGTTCGGCGCGGTTGACCTTGGCCTGGTGCTCCCACAGCGTGGTGGACATCGATGTGGCAAAGGCGCCGGCCATCGTGCGCATGAAATTCTGGATCCCCGCGCCCGACGCGGTCTGGTCGGGCCTGACCGAGGCCATGGCCAGCGCCGTGGAGCCCACGAAGAAGAACGGCATGCCCATGCCCTGGATCATCTGCGGAAAGGCGATGGTCCAATAGCCCATGTCCGTCACCCACACCGTGCGCAGCGCGGCAACAAAGCCCAGCCAGGCCACCCCGAAGCTGATCAGCGCGCGGGTATCCACCTTGCCCACCAGCCTTGCCACGATGGGCGAGAACACCACCGCCAGCACGCCCACCCAGCCCATCGCCAGGCCGGCCCAGGTGGCGGTGTAGTTGAGGTTGGTCTGCAGGAACATCGGGATCAGCACGATGAACGTGAAGAACGCGCCATAGGCCACGCTCTGCGTCACCACCGCGATGGTAAAGCCGCGGTTGCGGAACACCGACAGGTCGATGATCGGGTGCTTCTCGGTCAGCTCCCAGATCAGGAAGGCGATGAAGCCGACCACCGCGACCACGGCGAGGGTGACGATGAAAGCACTGGAAAACCAGTCTTCCTCGCGGCCCTTGTCGAGCATGATCTGCAGCGCGCCCACCCACAGCACCATCAACCCCAGGCCGACGAAATCGATCGGGGATTTCTGCGTGGGCGTTTCGAACCGGCGCACCAGCCGCCACGCCACGACCAGGCAGAACACCGCCAGCGGAATGTTGATGAAGAACAGCCAGTGCCACGACCAGTTGTCGGAAATGATCCCGCCGCAGATCGGCCCGGCGATGGGCGCCACCACCGTGGTCATCGCCCACAGGCCCAGCGCCGCCCCGCCCTTGTCGCGCGGGAAGATGCGCATCAGCAGGGTCTGCGTCATCGGCATGATCGGCCCGCCGCACAGCCCCTGGCAGACGCGGAACGCGATCAACGCGCTCAGGCTGCCCGAAATGCCGCACAGCATGGAAAAGATGCCAAAGCCCATCAGCGCCATCAGGAACACGCGCACCGCACCAAAGGTGCGCGCCAGCCACCCCGTCAGCGGCACGCAGATCGCCTCGGCCACGGCGTAGGACGTGAGCACCCAGGTGCCTTGGGTGGGCGAAACCGCAAGGCTGCCGGAAATGTGCGGCACCGAGACATTGGCGATGGTGATGTCGAGCACCACGACGAAGTTGGACAGCGCCAGGGCAAATCCCCCCAGCGCCAGCCGCGCGCCTTTCAGCGGCGGCGGCCCATCTGCGCCCAAGGCCATGGGCGGTCCGCCGGCCATGTCAGTTGCCGCCCTGTGCGGTCTGGTCCTTTTCCGGCCGCGTATCGATCGTGGCGGTCATCGACAGGCCGATGCGCAGCGGATGCGCGCCCAGCTCGTGCGGATCAAGCGCCACGCGCACCGGCAGGCGCTGCACCACCTTGATCCAGTTGCCTGTGGCGTTCTGCGCCGGGATCACCGCCTGCGATGAACCCGTGCCGCCCGAAAAGCCCACCACGCGGCCATGATAGACCACATCGTCGCCATAGAGGTCAGACGTCAGCGTCACCGGCTGGCCGGGGCGCACATGGGCAAGCTGGCTTTCCTTGAAATTGGCGTCGACGTGCGCCTGGCCGATCGGCACCACCGTCATCAGCACTGTCCCCACGGCCACGCTTTGCCCCACCTGGACATTGCGCTGCGTGACAACGCCGCTCACCGGCGCGCGGATCACGGTGCGGGCCAGGTCGATCCGCGCCTTGTCCAGCCGCGCCTTGGCGGCCAGCACCTGCGGGTTGGTTTCGGGCGTGGTGCCGCTCACCAACGCGGCGTTGGCCGCTTCCTGGCCATTGGCGGTGCCGCGTGCCGCCTGGGCCGAAGCCAGGCTGGCGCGCGCGGCGGCCAACTGCCCCTGGGCGGCGGCATAGGCGTTGCGGGCGGTGGTCAGTTCCTCGCCGGACACCGCGCCGTCAGACACCAGCGACTGGCGGCGCTTCAAGTCGATCTCGGCGCGCTGGAAATCGGCCGTGGCCACCTGGACCTGCGCGGCCATGCGGGCGATATCGGCCTGCCGCTCGCCCACTTGCGCCGAAAGCGCGGTGCCGGTGGCCACCGTCTGGCGCACTTTGCGCAGCGCATCGGCATAGTCGGCCTCGGCCGCCGCCAGGGCGATCTTGGCGTCGGTGGGATCAAGCTCCACCAGGATATCGCCCCGGCGCACCACTTGCGTGTCGTTCACCGCCACGCGCCGCACCGGGCCCGAAACCAGGGGCGTCACTTGCGCCACTTCGGCCGCGACATAGGCGTTGTCGGTATCGACATAGCGCCCGCCCGCGATCCATTCGTAAAGGCCAAAGCCCGCCGCCACCAGCGCCAGCGCGCCGGCAAAGAGCAGGAAGCCACGCTTGCGCTTGGCCTTGCGCGCCGCATCGGCATCGGCTTCGCTGTCGGCAGCACCGGTGAACTTGGGGTCGATATCAGCCATGGGCGGGGTGTCTCGGCATCAGGGAGATGAGGAAGGAAAGCGGCTGGGCAGCAGGCACGGCGTCAACCGGCACGAAAGCCGCCACCCAGCGCACGCACCAGCGCGACATGGGCGGCCAGCGTCCGGGCCTGGAGATCGGCTTGCAAGCGCCGGTTGGCGAGCAGTGCATCCTGCGCGGAAAGCACCGACAGATAAGGGGAAAGGCCGGCTTCATAGCGCCGCCGGGCAATGCGCCAGGCATCTTGCGACGCGGCCACGGCTTCGCCCAGTTGCGCCAGCTGCGCATCAACCGAACGGCGCGATGCGGCCGCGTCGGCCACGTCGCGCAGCGCCTTGAGCAGCGTATCGTCGTAGCTGGCCACGGCTTCGTCATAGCCGGCACGCGCCTGGCGATAGTTCCCGGTGATGCGCCCGCCCGAAAACAGCGGCAGGCTGATCGCCGGGCCCACCGAGCCCGCCTCCGAACCGCTCGCCGTCAGGTTGCCCAGGCCCAGCACCTGCACGCCGATGAAGCCCATCAGGTTGACATTGGGATAGAACGCGGCGCGCGCCACGCGCACCCGCGCGGCTGCGGCCTCTGCCCGGGCGCGGGCGGCGGCCACGTCGGGCCTGCGCCCGACCAGGTCGAGTGCCAGGTTGGCCGGCAGCGCCTGCGCGGTCAGGGCAGCCGGCTGCGGCAGGGCAATCGCATCGCCGCGCGAAGGTGGCGCGCCGATCAGCACGGCCAGGGCATGGCGGGCCAATGCGATTGCTTCGTCGGCCGCCACCAGATCGGCGCGGGCCACGGGAATGGCCGCTTCGGCCTGGCGCTGTTCGGCGCGGGTATCCAGGCCGTTGAGCACGCGCTGGCGCACCAATTGCGCGGTATCCTCGCGCAGTTGCAGCGCTTGCGCCCGCACATCGCGCGCCGCGGCCGCGCGCGCCAGCGTGGCATAGGCATCGGCCACGCCGGTGGCGATGGCCAGGTGCGCGGCCTGGGCTTCGAACCCGGCCGCCTGCGCTTCCGACGTGGCGGCCCGCAGGGCGGCGCGGTTCTTGCCAAAGAAATCGAGTTCGTAGCTGACGCTGAGCGAGGCGCTGCCGGTATCGTTCCAGCCCTTGGGCACGAAGGCGGGGGGGATGCCGTTGTTGTAGCTCTGCTTGGCTTCGGCCACGCTGCCGCTTGCCGAAACCTGCGGCAGCAAGGCAGCGCCGCTGGCCTGCGCCAGCCCGCGCGCCGCCCGCAGGCGGGCATCGGCAATGGCAAGGCTGGGCGCATTGGCCATACCTTCGGCGATTAGCGCGGAAAGTTGGGCATCGCCCAGGCTTTGCCACCAGTCGCTTGCCGGCCAATCGGCGGGGGTGGTGGCACCTGCGGGCTGATTGGCGGCGACAAGATCGCTGGCAGCAAGATCACTGGCGCCAAGATCACTGGCGGCGGCCTGGCGCATGGCCGGAGTCCGGCCCAGATCGGGCGTGGCGGCACAGCCCGTCAGCATGCCCGATGCCACCGCAAGGGACAGGACAGACGCGCGGCGAAAAAGACCGGCGGGGAAGGCAGTCATGCAGGGCCTTTACGCAATCGGGAGAGGATGACCGTGTACGGACCGGTCACTAACTTCCAACTGCGCTCTTGCACTGCGCCTGTCAACAGCTATGTGTACGGAATGGTCACTAGCGCGTCAAACTGCCGGCTAAAACGGTGCTCGCCCGACGAGCGGCGGGAAAACATCCTGACCGTGGCCACGCAAGTGTTCACCCAGACCGGCTTTGGCGCCACGTCGATGTCGGCCATCGCGGCCGAGTTGGGCGGATCGAAAGCCACGCTGTACAAATACTTTCCGTCCAAGGAGCAGTTGTTCGAAGCGGTGCTGATGCGGGGGTGCAGCGTGGTGCTGCGCGCGCTCGAAGCGCTGGCGCAAAGCGATTCGGACGATCTGGAAGCGATGCTGGCCGATTTCGGCACGCAGTTCCTGACCGGCCTGTGCAGCCAGCGCTCGCTCGATGTCTATCGCATGGTGCATGCCGCCGGCCTGCAATTTCCCGAAGCGGCGGAAATGTTCTTTCGCTGCGGGCCCGAGCGCGCCGGCACGACGCTGGCGGCGATCCTGGCGCGCATGGCCAGCCAGCGCGGGGTGCCCCTGCCCGATCCGCGCCTTGCGGCCGACCAGTTCCTGGGCATGGTGCGCGGCAAGCTGCACATGCGCGTGGCGATCGGCGTGATGCCGCCGCCCGATCCGGCAACGATTCGCCACCACGCCGCCCATGCCGCGCGGATCTTTGCCCACGGCCTGCTGAACCCCGCGCGCTGAACGACGGCGCCCTGCGCCAGCCCCATCCACGCTGCCGAGCGCCCAGGAAACACAAGAGCCGGCGATCCCTTGCAGGACCGCCGGCAACGTGGAGAACCTAAAACTTGGCAGTCGATCAGCGCAGCAGCGTCAGCACGTTCTGCTGGTTCTGGTTGGCCTGCGAGATCATCGCGGTCGAAGCCTGGGCCAGGATCTGGGCCTTGGCCATCTGGGTGGTTTCGGCCGAGTAGTCGGTGTCCTGAATGCGCGAACGCGCGTCGGACAGGTTGGTGATGTTGTCGTTCAGGTTGTTCACCGCCGAGCTGAGGCGGTTCTGGCCGGCACCGAGCGTAGCGCGAGTCGCGTTCACTTCGGCCAGGGCCTTGTCCACGTTGGTGATCGTGGTCGAAGCGGCCGAGGCGTCGGTCACGTTGAGCGCCTGGTCGGCCACGTCAGCCGTCGAGTCGTACGACGTCGCATCGGCAACGAACAGGTTGTCGCCCGAAAAGCCCTTGCTCACCAGCGTCACGGTATCGCCGGTGTTCGCACCGGTCTGGATCGAGAACGTGGCGTTGTTGGCATCGTCGGTGGTGTCGACATCGGCGCCCGAGTTCACCTTGAACACGGCGTTGCCGTTGAACTTGGTGTTGTTGAGCACGTCGGAAATCTGGGCGTTGAGGTTGCCCACTTCCGATTGCATCGCTTCACGGTCCGAATCCTGGTAGGTCGCCGACTTGGACTGGACCGCCAGTTCGCGCACGCGCTGGAGCATGTTGGTCACTTCGCTCAGCGCGCCTTCGGCCGTCTGCGCCAGCGAGATGCCGTCGTTGGCGTTGCGCACGCCCTGGGTCATGCCAGTGATCTGTGCGGTCATGGTCGTGGAAATGGCAAGGCCCGCAGCGTCGTCCTTGGCGCTGTTGATTCGCTTGCCGGTCGAAAGGCGCTCCATCGCAGTCGCAGCCATCTTGCCTGCCGTGTTGGAAGCATTGGCTGCCTTGATGGCGCTGACGTTGGTATTGATTACCGCCATGATGTTTCTCCGATTTTCGGGATAGACCCCAATCGCCGCCAGTCCAGGGATTGACCGGCTGCACGGCAAAGACCGGCAGGATGGGCGGCAATTTAAGGGCAAAATCTTGCCGCCTGCGGGATTTTCGGCGGCCAGACCTAGTGGTTTGCCCTTAGCAGGTCCGCTGATCTTAAAGTTTCACACCATTTGACGGTTTCGCGCGAAAACCTCCCTCGTGGATATGGTTAAGACGGGGGTCAAAGTGATGAGCAGCGATTGCGGCGAACGATTGCCGATCAGCGAGGAAGCAAAGGCGCGCCATGGCGCGCTGGTTGCGCGCGCTGCATCGGTGCTGGCCGCGCCCGGCATGGGGGCGATGCCCATGCTCGCCGATACGGCCGATGTCGCCACGCTCGATCCGCGCCGCCCCGCCATCGTGCTCGAACGCGGCGCGCATCCGGCGTTGGCCCGCATGGCCAATGGCAAGCGGCACGTGGTGCGCTATGCCGATCCGCTTTCCGAAAGCGCGCTGGCGGCGGTGATCGCCTGTGCTGCCGCGCCCGGTGCGCCGATTGCCGCCGATCCGGAAAGCCTGTCGATCCTGGCCCTGGCCGAACGCCTGGCCGCCAGCGACATTCCCGTGCTGATCAACGGCCCCACCGGCACCGGCAAGGAAGTGTTGAGCCGGTTCATCCACGCCGCCAGCCCGCGCCACGACAAGCCGTTCATTGCCGTCAATTGCGCCGCCATGCCCGAAACCATGCTCGAAGCGCTGCTGTTCGGCCACCAGAAGGGCGCGTTCACCGGCGCCAGCGCCGCGGGCGAAGGCTTTTTCCGCGCAGCCGATGGCGGCACCCTGCTGCTCGACGAAATCGCCGAAATGCCGCTTTCGCTTCAGGCAAAGCTGCTGCGCGCGCTTCAGGAAGGCGAAGTGGTGCCGCTGGGCGCGACCCAGCCGATCAAGGTGGACGTGCGGATCATTGCCTGCGCCAACCGCGACTTGCCCGCCGAAGTGGAAGAAAACCGGTTTCGCGCCGATCTCTATTACCGCCTCAACGTCTTCCCCCTGACCCTGCGGGCCCTGGTCGAGCGGCTCGACGATATCGCCCCGCTGGCCTTTGCCCTGATGATGCGCCACGCCCCGGCCGACCGGCCGCTGCCATGGCTGTCGGATGCGGCGCTGGCCATGCTGACCTGCCATGGCTGGCCTGGCAATGTGCGCGAACTGGAAAACGTCGTGCGCCGCGCCTTGCTGCTCGCCGGCAACCAGGCCGAGATCGGGCCCGAACACATCGTGTTCGATCGCCCCGCGCGCAGCCCGGCCAGCGACGCCGCGCTGGCGCAAGTGCATGCGCCACAGGGGGGTAAGCTGTCCAACATCGTGCAGCTTTCTGAAGCCCGCGCAATCCTGGCCACGCTGGAGGCCTGCGGCGGCAGCCGCGTGGCCGCGGCCCGCCAGTTGGGCATTTCCGAACGCACGTTGCGCTATCGCCTCGCCAGCTTCCGTGAAGCCGGCATCGCCGTTGCAGGAGGCCGGCGATGAGCGGGATCAGTTCCATCGGCGCCGGCGGCGGCATCCAGCAGATCATGGCCATGCGCCAGCAGATCATCGATCGTTCCAACCTGCTGCAACAGATCCGCACGCCCGATCCGGGCACCTCGGCCGAAGGCAGCACGCCGGCGGGCGGCTTTACCGATGCGCTCAAATCCGCGCTGGAAACGGTCAACGCCAGCCAGACCAAGGCCGAAGGCCTGTCGCAAGCCTATGAAAAGGGCGAGACGGTCGATGTCGCCAAGGTCATGCTCGCCCGCCAGGAAGCCGGCGTGGCGTTCGAAGCCACGCTTCAGGTGCGCAACAAGCTGTTGACCGCCTATCAGGACATCATGCGGATGGGGGTCTGATAGATGGCAGACCTTGTCCCCGCCGGGGCCGGCGGCAGCCCGCCACCTTCGCTCCTGGCGCCGCTGACCGATCCGGCCGGCGGCACCTTGCCCGCCCGCATGGGCGCGTTCCTGCGCCAGCCACCGCTGCGCCGCGCCTTGCCGTGGTTCGGCGGCGTTACCGCCGCAGGCCTGACCGGGCTGCTGTGGCTGACCATGGCGCCCGCGCCACAACGCATGCTCTATTCCGATCTGTCGGACGCCGAACGCGCGCAAGTGACCGCCGCGCTCGACAAGGCGGCGATCGCCTATCGCATCGACAATTCCACCGGCGCGATCACCGTGGGCGAGAACGACCTCTACAAGGCACGCATGGTCGCCGCTTCGGATGGCGCCGTCGCCACGCCCGAAACCGGCGAGCAGATGATCGACAAGCTGCCGATGGGCGCCAGCCGCACGCTGGAAGGCGAACGGTTGCAAGCCGCGCGCGAGCGCGAACTGGAACTCACGATCATGCAGATCGATGGGGTGGAGGCCGTGCGCGTGCACCTGGCCCAGCCTGAAAAATCGGTGTTCGTGCGCGATACGGCGGCGCCATCGGCCTCGGTCATGGTGCGCCTGGCCAAGGGGCGCCAGCTGGCCACCAGCCAGGTTTCGGCCATCGTCAACCTGGTGGCCGGATCGGTGCCCGAACTCTCGATCGATGCGGTCAAGGTGATCGACCAGCATGGCCGGCTGCTCTCTGCCGCCAAGCCGGGGGACGCGGATCGCCTGGAAATCCAGGGCCGGCTGGAAGACAAGCTGCGCGAACAGGTTTCCCAGCTGCTCACCCCGATGCTGGGCGAAGGCAACTTCTCCAGCGAAGTCCAGGTCGATCTCGACATGGACCAGGTGACGTCAGCGCGCGAAAGCTATGACAAGCAGGGCGCGGTGCGCAGCGAGACGCAATCCGCATCGCAAACCAGCGGCAACGGCGCGGTGGGCGTGCCGGGCGTCTTGTCCAACACCCCACCCGCGCCCACCACGGCCGCCGTGGGCGCGCCGCAGGGCACGCCCTCGCCCACGCCATCGGGCGCGGCCCCCAGCAATGGCGAAAGCTCGTCTTCCAAGAACTACGAACTGGGCCGCGAAGTGGCCGTGACCAACAACACGCCCGGCAAGATCCGTCGCCTGACCGTGGCCGTGGCGCTGTCTTCGGCCGTGCTGGCCAAGGCCAAGCCGGCCGAGATCGACCAGATCAAGCAGTTGGTCAGCGCGGCCGTGGGTGCCGATCCCGCACGCGGAGACCAGGTGGCCGTGGCGGTGCGCGCGTTCAACCCGGCCGATATTACCCCGCCCCAGTTCTATGAACAGCCGTGGTTTGCCATGGCCGTGCGCAACGGCGTGGCGCTCCTGGCCGTGCTGCTCACCCTGCTGCTGGGCGTGCGCCCGCTGATCAAGGCGCTGCGCCGCGAGCCCGGCGCTGCCGGCGGCAAGGCCGCGCGCAGCCGCAAGGGCGCCGAAGACGACGACGAGGACGAGGATGAGGACGCCGCCGACGATCCGGACACCCCGCGCCCCAGCCGCACCATCGGCCCAGGCCCCACCACCGGGTGATCAAGCCGATGCTCGCCCCCGCGCAGGATGAAACCGGCGCGATCGATACCGAGTTGCTGAGCCGCCAGGTGGGCCTGGCCCAGCGCCTCGTCCAGGAAAAGCCCGACAGCGCCGTGGCCGTTCTGCGCCAGATGCTGAAGGAACCGACCGAGGAAGGCGCCGAGTGACATGGAAGACGAACTCGACGCCCTGACCGATCCCGAACTGGCTGCGGTCATGGTCATGCTGCTGGAAGACCAGCAGGCGGCCGACCTTCTCGCCCAGCTGGAACCCAAGGAACTGCGCCTGCTGGGCGAAAAGATGTGTGCCCTGGGCGAAATCGGCCCGGTTGCCATTGCCCAGTCGATCGCCGGTTTCGTCGAACGCACCGAGCGCCTGGGCCTGACCGCGCACGATCGCGTCGGCCAGGTGCGCGAATTGATGACCCGCGCCGTGGGCGAGGTGAAGGCCGACAACCTGATGCACCGCATCGCGCCCGAAGCGGCGCAGGATACCTCGGCGCTGGAACTGGCGCGCTGGCTCAATCCCGAAGTACTGATCCCGCTGGTCAAGGCCGAGCATCCCCAGGCCATTGCCGTGCTGCTGGTGCAGATCGACCCCGATGTGGCCGCTGCCGTGCTGCACGGCCTGCCCGAAACCATCCAGACCCAGGTGGTGCACCGCGTGGCCACGCTGGGCAAGGTTTCGGCCGAGGCGCTGGTGATGCTGGAGGAAGTGCTCACCCGCCGCATCGTGGCCGTGCACAGCCGCGCCGCGCTCACCATGGGTGGCCCGCGCGAGGCGGCCGAGATCATCAACGCGGCGGCCAAGGCGGTGGAAAAACGGGTCATGCCCGAAATCACCAAGATGGACAAAGCGCTGGCCAAGGAAATCGAGAACGAGATGTTCAAGTTCGAACATCTCTACGTGCTCGATCCGCAATCGATGGGTGCCATGCTGCGCGAAGTGGACAGCGACACGCTGATCGCCGCGCTCAAGGGCATCGACGAGCCACAGCGCGAAGTGTTCTTCCGCGCCATGTCGAGCCGCGCCGCCGATGGCGTGCGCGACGAAATCGCAGCGCGTGGCCGCCTCAAGCGCGCCGAAGTGACCGAGGCGCAAAAGGCGATGATCACCGCCGCCCGCCGTCTTTCGGCCGAAGGGGTGATCGTGTTCGGTTCGGGTGACGACGACTATGTCTGATCTGCTGCGCATTCCCGTGCCCGAGCGCGCCTTGCGCGCCTGGGGCGCGGTGCCGGGCCAATCGGGCGGGTTCACGCTCGATCCGCGCTTTGCCCGCCAGGCGCCCGCACCGCCCGCCGATTTCGCGCCCATGCCCGATCCCGAGCATGAGGACCCGATCGAACGCGCCCATGCCGATGGCTTTGCCGCCGGGCATGCCGCCGCCCTGGCCGAGGCGCAGGCCCTGGCCGCCACGCAGGATGCCGAACGCCATCGCATCGACACCGCGCTGCGCCGCATGGACCAAAGCCAGGTGGCCGTGCTGGAAAGCCGCCTGCGCCAGACCGTGCTGGCGCTGTGCGACGTGGTGCTGGCCGATGCCGCGATCGATCCTGTCGGGCTGGCGGCGCGCGTGCGCCGGGCCGCGCAGATGCTGGCCCGCGCCGAAGATGCACGCGTGATCCGCCTGCACCCGGAAGACCTGGCGCTGGTGGGCAATCACTTGCCCGAAGACTGGCATTGCGAGCCCGATTCCACGCTGGAGCGCGGCACGGTGCGGGTGGACGGCGCAATGGGCGGCGTGGAAGACGGGCCCGCGCAATGGCGCCGCGCATTGGATGAAGCCCTGCGCCAATGCTGATGCGCAAGGACGATGCTGCAGCCATGCTGCACCCGGCGCTGCCGTTGCTGACGCGGCTGGCCGGTGCCCATCCCGATCTGGCGCCGCGCCGTTTCGGGCTGCTGAGCGCGTGCGATGGCGGCTTGCTGGAAGTATCGGGCCTGTCGGTGCCGATCGGCACGCAATGCCGCATTGTCCATGGGCGCGGCGATCTGGCCGCCGAAGTGATCGGCTTTCGCAACGGGCGCAGCCTGATGATGCTGCTGGGCGATCCGGTCCTGCTGCGCCCCGGCGCAAGGGTGCGACCCGAAGGGCGGCCCGGCATGGTGCCGGTGGGCGAAGCTTTCCTGGGCCGCGCGGTGGATGGCGAAGGCCATCCGATCGACGGCGGCCCACCGCTCGCCACCCATCACGAATGGCCAGCGGGCGGCGTGCGCGCCGGCGCGCTCGATCGCAGCCCGGTGCGCCAGGCCTTCGATACCGGCGTGCGCGCGCTCAACGCGCTGACCACGTTCGGCGTGGGCCAGCGCATCGGCATCATGGCCGGATCGGGTGTCGGCAAATCGGTGCTGCTCGACATGATCGCCCACGGCGCCCAGGCCGAGATCGTGATCGTGGGCCTGATCGGCGAACGCGCGCGCGAAGTGTCCGACTTCGTGGAACGGCACATGGCCGGATCGAAACGCGCGCACAGCGCGGTGATCGCCGTGCCGGCAGACCACGCCCCCAATTTGCGCATTCGCGGGGCGATGATGGCCACGGCGCTCGCTGAATATTTCCGCGCGCAAGGGCGGCGCGTGCTGCTGATCATGGACAGCCTGACGCGCGTGGCCCACGCCGGGCGCGAGATTGCGCTGCTGCTGGGCGAACCGGGCGCGGCGCGCGGCTATCCGCCCTCGGCGCTCGCCACGATCACCAAGCTGGTGGAACGCGCCGGGAATTCGGCGGCCAGCGGCGGCTCGATCACCGGAATCTACACCGTGCTGGCCGATGGCGACAACCAGGACGATCCCGTGGTCGATACCGCGCGTTCGATCCTGGACGGCCACATCGTGCTCTCGCGCGATCTGGCGCAACGCGGGCACTATCCCGCCATCGACATTCCCGCCTCCTTGAGCCGCGTAATGACCGACATCACCAGCCCGCAGCACCAGGCCCTGGCCCGCCAGTTCCGCGCGCTGGTCGCCGCATACGAGGCCAACCGCGACCTGGTGCTGATGGGCGCCTATCGCCAGGGCGCCGATCCGCAGCTGGACCAGGCCATCGCCATGCATGCCGCGCTGGCTGATTTCCTGATGCAGGAGGCGCGCGAAGTCGTGCCGATGGATATCGGGATTGCCCAGTTGACCCAGTTGCTGGCCGGCTGATCCGCCCATGTCGATCAAGGCCCAACACCAAAGGCTGGCGCGGCTGCGCCGGCTGGAGCGCTTGCGCGAAATCGGCCATCGGCAGGCCATGGTCGCGGCCGGCCAGGCCGAAGGCACGCTGGCCCAGTTGCAGAACCTGGCCAGCCGCACTGGCGCCCTGGCAGATACGTATGCCGCGCGCACCGATGCCCGCGATGGTGCGGCGCTCGCGCACCTGGGCGCATTTCGCGCCGGCCTGGAGCACATCGCGCGCAGCACGGCCGGAGAGATCGACACCGCCCGCCGCATCGCCGATGCCCGCGCCGCCGAAGTGGCCACGGCCGAGCGCCGCCGTGCCGCCGTCGCCGATCGCATCACCGCCGAAGCGCGGCTGCTGGCGCGGGCGCAAGCCCAGGCAAGCACCCCGCTGGGGCCCACGCGCAACCGCGAAGAGCCCTCATCCGAAACCATCCCTACGCCCCCTTCGCGCGATTGGCACGGCTCTTGAATTAACCGTGTTCAACCCGCCCAGGAGCTTGCCCCGCGATGGTTTCGATTGCTGCCCCACTTGCCGCTTCTGCCCCGTCTGCCAGCCTGGCGGGTGGAACCGTGTCAACCCTGGCGGGCATGACTCCGCCCGGCGAAACCGGCGGATTTGCAGCGTTTCTAGACAATGCGGACCCCGCCTTGGGCGCGCCGCCAGCGGTCCCGGCCCTGGCCGAGGCACCGCCGGGAGCCTTGCCCGCACCCCTGGCCGACGCCGCCCTTGCCACCAAGCCAGAGTTGACCGCCACGGCAACCCTTTTGCCGGAAAGCGGCAAGACCTTGCCGGCAAGCGGCAGCCCCTTCACCATTGCCCCCCTGTAGCGAGCCTGCCGGCAACGCCGCGGGCCAATGCCGCGCCGGCCCAGCCGGCTGCAGGTGCGGCAACGCTGCCCGTCGCAGCGCCGCTGGCCACATCCTTGCCCGTGCCCAAGCCCGCGCCGGCGGCATCGGTGACAACGCCCGTGCCCGTGGCAGACGCCGCGCCAAGCGAAGCACCGGCTGCCCCGGTCGTGCTTGCGCCGGCTGCACCCGCGTCTGTCCCTGCGGCCCAGACAGCCCCGGCTGCCGCTCCGGCACAGGCGATGGCCAGCGTGCTCGCCGGCCGCCACGCCGCCAACCATGGCGTGGCCAAGGTGGCGGACGACGCGCGCGAAACACCCGACGCGCCCGATACGCCGGCAGCGCTGGCCGATGTGCCAAGCCTTGCCACGACAACGCAGGATGCCACATTGCTGCCGCTGGCCGACTCCGCCACGGCGCCCGCGCCCTTGGTGCTGGCCGGTTCGCGGGCCGCGCCAGCGCTGCCCGGCACCGCGCCTGCCAGCGGGCCCACCACCAGCGCGCCAGCCGCAAACCTGCCTGCGCCGAACGCGCTTGCCCAAAGCGCGCCATCACCCCGCACCGAGCCATTGGTTGCCGCCCCGGCTCCGGTTTCCGCAAAGACGGCGGCGGTCCCCGCCGATCCCGTCGAAGCGACCCGGGCCGCCGTGCCGCTCGCCCCGCTCGTCGCCACCTTCCGGCCCGCGCAGGACGCCCAGGGCCAGACCGCAACGATCGCGCTGACGCCCGATAGTGCCGGCACCATCGCTGCCGCCCCGCTGCAAACCCCGGTGCCGGGCCAGTTGCCGGCACAAGTACAGGCCCAGGTTGTGGCACCGGCCCCAGCGCAGGCCGCGCCCAGCCCATCGATCCAGCAGGTGCTGGCCGCGCGCGTGGCCAAGGGCCCGGCCACCAACACCACCGAAACCACCATGCGGCCTGCCGCAGCCACCCTCCCCGCCACGGCGGCCGCTACCGATACGGCCACCCCGCCGCTGGCGGCGGCAGACCCCGGCGATGCCCCGGAAACGCCTGCGGCGCCGGCACCCGCCAGCGCAACGGCGGCCCTGCCCGCCGCGCCGGCCGCCGCCTTCACCGTGCCATCGCCAGATTTCGGCGCGGCACCGGCCGCTTCGCCCGCACCAGCCACTGCCGCCATCCCTGGCGCGCAAGTGGCCGCGCTGGTCGATGCCGTGGCCCGCGCCCGCGAGGATGGCCCTGGCGCTGCGGTGGCCGCGACCTTGGCCCACGGCACGTTCGGGCGCATCGATCTGGAATTTCGCCAGAAAGACGATGGCCTCACGGTGACGATGGCCAGCGCCGATCCCGGATTTGCCCCGGCCGTGCTGGCGGCCAGCCGGGCTGATACCGGCACCCTGGCGAACCAGAACGGCAGTGGGCAAACCGCCGGCTCCCAGACCGCCGGCAATGCCGCGCAAGGCCAGGCCCCCGGGCAGGGCCAGGCGCAAGGCCAGGCCAGCGCCGGCAGCCAGGGGGGCGATGGCCGCCCGGCGCCGCGCGCGCCCGCACCCGAAACCACCAGCCAGGCCGCACGGCGTGGCAGCGGCAGTGGCGATGAAACCGATTCCGCGCAGGGCGGCGTGTTCGCCTGAACCCGCCCCTGCGCCCCTCGCGCCCTTTGCACCCGCAAGGCTGGTGTGAACCCGATGGCGATTTGAAGATCAAGGATCCGGCATGAGCGACAAGAAGGAAAAGGACAAGGACGCGCCCAAGAAGAAGAAGGGCGGTCCGATGGTGCTCATCGGCGTGGTCGTGGCCACCCTCGCGCTGGGCGGGGGCGGGGTCTATGCCCTGTTTGCCATGCACATCCTGGGCGGTCCGCAAGTGATCGTGCACGAAGACAACAAGCCCAAGCTGATCCGCAAGGGCGAGGAAGACCCCTATGCCCCCGTGGCCAAGGAAGGCGGCGAAGGCGAAGGCGGCGCCAAGGAAGTGGAAGGCGAAGGCGGCAGCGAATACCGCACTGTCTATTATTCGTTCTCCGACGATTTCACCTCGAACCTCAAGGACAGCGACCGACTGATCCAGGCCTCGATCGCGGCATCCACCCGGCGCGACTATCGCGTGGTGATGTGGATGAAGAAGCACGAGCTGGCGATCCGTTCGGCGCTGCTCACCGTGCTGGCCGATACGCCCGATACCGATGTGGAAACCACCCAGGGCAAGCAGCGCCTGCAAGCGCGCATGACCGCCGCGATCAACAAGGTGCTGACCGACACCGAAGGCTTTGGCGGCGTGGACGCGGTCTATTTCAAGCAGTTCATCGTGCAGTGACACACGGGAAATCCCCCGCTGGGGGCAATGGGGAACGAAGACGATGAAGCCTGAACGGGAATTCGTGGCAGAGCGCGTGGTGGCCCGCCACTGCGCGCAACTGCTGCGCCCCGGCCCGAGCCAGGCAGACCTGGTGACGGCATTGACGCGCACGGCCGAACGGTTCTCACGCGAACTGGCAGGAGCCCTGGCCGGTTTGCTGGGCGGGGAAGAGCCGTCGGTGGAATGCAGCCGCCCGGAACGCACGGTCTATTCCGATTATGCCACGATGCAGGTGATGGGGCATCGCAACCTGGGCGCCTACACCCTGTTCGGTGCCGGCCCGGGGCAGCACCGCATCCTGGGCATGGTGGCGGGCGAAGCGGT
Organism: Novosphingobium rhizosphaerae; assembly: GCF_050920675.1. Taxonomy (NCBI): domain Bacteria; kingdom Pseudomonadati; phylum Pseudomonadota; class Alphaproteobacteria; order Sphingomonadales; family Sphingomonadaceae; genus Novosphingobium; species Novosphingobium rhizosphaerae. Next base: position 1,584,486 of record NZ_CP137861.1, on the reverse strand, counting down.
GCTGCGCCTGGTGGATCGCGCCTTTGGCGGCGCTGGCATTGCCCCGCAGCAATTGCCGCGCGAATTGCCACTGTCGGCCGAGCTGATGGTGCAGCGCCTGGAAGCGATGCTGGCCGGGCGCCTGGCCGCAGCGCTGGGCGCGGACGATGCCGGCGCCATCCGCCCGCTGCGCCGCGAGGGCAATATCGATCACCTGGCGCCCTTCGGCAACGATGAGAACATCGTGGCCCTGGTCTTTTCGATCACCGAGCCGGGCCGCCCGGCCTGGGCGATCGAAATGGCGTTTCCCTACGATACGCTGGCTGCGCTCTTTGCCAATGGCGAGCGTCCGCCCGCCAGCAGCGAACACGCCGCGGCCGATCCGCGTGACCAGCCATTTGCCGATGTGCCGCTGCCGCTCAGCGCGGTGCTGGTGGATATCCGCCTGCCGCTGGCGGCCATTTCGGCGCTGGAAGTGGGCCAGATCCTGCCCGTGCCGGTGGCGCGCGCCGTGCCTTTGCGCGTGGCCGGGCAAACCATCGCCCATGGCACCGTGGGCGCGGTGGATGATCGCCTGGCGGTGCAGCTTTCACAGGTTTTCTAGCTTTCTCTTTTTGGGGGTTCTCACAATGTCGTTTCAACCGCGCGGTTTCGATTTCCTCAAGGATGTCGACGTGCGCCTCACCGTCGAGTTGGGCCGCACCGAGCTGAAGCTCAAGGACGTGCTGGCGCTGGGCGAGGAAAGCGTCGTCATGCTCGACCGGCTGACCGACGAACTGCTCGACGTGATGGTCAACGGCAAGCTGATCGCGCGCGGCGAAGTGGTCGCCCAGGGCGATCGCTTCGGCCTGCGCATCGTGGAGCTTGCCGGCACCGAAAACGCCCCGCGCAAGGACGTGGCGTGATGATCTGGTACATTCTCAAGCTGCTCGTCGTGCTGCCGCTCATCGGCGGCCTCGCCTGGGGCTCGCTGCGCCTGGCCAAGCGTTTCGAAGGCAAGTTCGGCACCCCCACCGGGCAGCGCACCGTCAAGGTGATCGAAACGCAGATGCTCTCGCCCACCCTGCGCCTAGCGGTGATCGAATTCCACGACCGCGAGATTCTGGTCTCCACCTCCAAGACCGGCCTCGTCCGCCTGGCCGAAGCGCCGGCGCGCGCGCGGGAGCAGGACGCGTGAGCGCGATGAACCTCGAACACCCCGCTTCCACGAAAACGGCCGATCGTCTCCCCCTCCTCTTCAGAGGACGGGGGCGGGGGGTGGTGCGCGCCCTTGCGCCGGCGCGTCAGGCCTTCACCACCCCCCAGCCCCGTCCTCTGAAGAGGAGGGGGAGCATCCTGCTCGCCCTCCTCTTCCTCCCGTCCCCGGCCCTGGCCCAAAGCACCCCCGGCGTAACCGCCATCCCCGGCGCGCTCGATCGCGCGTTCAGCCAGATCGCCGGGGCGCAGTCGCAGGGCAGCCTGTCGCTCTCGTTGCAGCTCCTGCTGATCATGGGGCTGCTCACGATCCTGCCCTCGCTGATCCTGATGATGACCAGCTTTACGCGCATCCTGGTGGTGCTTTCGATCCTGCGCACGGCGCTGGGGTTGCAGCAATCGCCGCCCAACCAGATCCTGATCGGGCTGTCGCTGTTCCTCTCGCTGTTCGTGATGGCACCCACCCTCGATCGGGTGAATGCCATCGCGATCCAGCCCTATTCGGCCGGGCAGATCAACGCCGAACAGGCGATCGGGGCGGCGGGCATGGAATTCCACGCCTTCATGGTGCACCAGACGCGCGAGCGCGACTTGCTGATGTTCACCGACATGGCCAAGGCGCCGCATTTCACCGCCAGCCGCGACATTCCCTTTTCCATCCTGCTGCCCGCCTTCGTCACCAGCGAGCTGAAAACCGCGTTCCAGATCGGCTTCATGCTGTTCCTGCCGTTCCTGGTGATCGACCTGGTGGTGTCTTCGGTGCTGATGAGCTTGGGGATGATGATGATGTCGCCCACGGTGGTGTCATTGCCGTTCAAACTCTTGCTGTTCGTGCTGGTCGATGGCTGGGCGCTCTTGATGGGCAGCCTGGCATCGAGCTTCGGATAGGGGCGCAAGACCATGGACGATACCGCATCGCTCCTCGCCCTGGCTGATCGCATGCTGTGGATCACCGCGCTGGTCGCCGCCCCCGTGCTGATCGCGAGCCTCGCCGTGGGCCTCGTCGTGGGGATTATCCAGGCGGCCACCTCGGTCAACGAGCAGACGCTCACCTTCGTGCCCAAACTGGCGGTCACGGCCGTGATCCTGGTCCTGCTGGGCGGGGCCATGCTGGGCCTGATCGGCGATTTCATGAAAGACGTGTTCGCCCAGATCGCGGCTACCGGGCAATAAGGGGGCAATGGCGCCATGATTGCGCTCAACTTCGGGTTCGGCGCGCTGGAAGCGGAATTCTGGCGCATGGTCTTCCTGATGACGCGCTGCGGCGCCGCCTTGTTCGCCGTGCCGCTGTTCGGCAGCCAGCAAGTGCCGGCCAATGTGCGCGTGGTGCTGGCCGGCGCGCTGGCGGTGCTCTTGTGCAACTGGACGGCGATTGCCGCGCCACCGGCGCTGTTCTCGCTGCCCGGCCTGCTCGATGTGGCGGGCGAAGTGGTGATTGGCCTGGGGCTGGGCTTTGTCCTGCAATTCGCCTTTGCCGCACCAGTCATTGCCGCCGAACTGATCGGGGCAAGCATGGGCATGAGCATCGCGACCGCCGCCGATCCTGTTTCGGGCGCGCATTCGCCCGCGCTGGGACAGTATTTCTCGGTCCTGCTGACGGTGATCTTCCTGGGTCTTGGCGCGCATCTGCAATGGTTTGCCCTGCTGGTGGAAAGCTATCGCGCGTTTCCGCCCGGTGGCGGGTGGTTCACGCCCGATCGCATGGGCCTGATCGCCGGGTTCGGCACGCAGATGTTCGTTTCGGCGCTGGCCATCGCGCTGCCGCTGGTGCTCTTGCTGCTGCTCGTCCAGTTGACGTTCGGGGTGCTGGCGCGTTCGGCGCCCAGCCTTAACATCTTTGCTCTGGGCCTGCCGCTGGGCGTGCTGGCGGGGATCGGCGCGCTCGTCGCTTCGGCACCGCTGGTGGCCGACGCATTGACCGATCTCGTCGCGCTCGGCCTGGGCCAGGCGCAGGCCCTGCTGGTGAAATAGCGCCATGGCCGAAGGCGAAGGCAGCGGCGAAAAGACATTCGCCCCAACCGAAAAGCGCAAACGCGATGCAGCCAGTAATGGCGATGTCCTGCGCTCGCGCGAATTGGGCACGGCGGCCGGCGTCCTGGCGGGCGTTGCCTGGCTATGGCTGGCCGGGCCGTGGATGCTGGGGCAGCTGGGGCAGGTCACGCGCAGCGGCTTTGCCTGGGATCGCGATACGCTCGACCATTTCGATCCGGCGCAGCGGATTGCCGGCGCGCTGATCGCGGTGATGCCGCCGGTCCTGCTGCTCGGCGTGGCGCTGATGGCCGTGGCGCTGGTGTCGCAACTGGCCTTTTCCAACGGTCGGTGGAACGCGGGAAACCTGGCGCCCAAGGGTTCGCGGCTCGATCCGCTCAAGGGCCTCACCCGCATGTTCGGCATGCAGGGCCTGATCGAGCTGGGCAAGGGCCTGGCCAAAGTAATGCTGCTGGGGATGCTGGCCTACATCTGGCTGCGTGGGCGCCTGGCGGCGCTGGTCGGGCTGGGCGGCGGGCAGATCACGCAAGGGGCGCTGGCAGGCCAGCTCGGCTACGCCTGGGACGCGGTGCTGTCGCTGCTGGTGCTGCTTTCGGCAGGGCTGGTGATCATCGCGCTGATCGATTTCCCGGTGCAGTTCGTGCGCCGCTTCATGCGCCTGCGCATGAGCCTTCAGGACATTCGCGACGAAACCAAGGAAAGCGAAGGGTCGCCTGAAAAGAGGGCCGCCATCCGCGGCCGCCAGCGCCAGATCGCCATGGCCGGCGTCAACAAGGCGATGCGCGATGCGCAGTTCGTGATCACCAACCCCACCCACTTTGCCGTCGCGCTGGCCTATGATCCCCAAGTGGCGCCCGCCCCGATCGTGCTCGCCAAGGGGCGCGGGGAAAAGGCGCTGGCGATGCGCGAACTGGCCGCCGAACTTTCCGTGCCCACGCTGGAATATCCGGCGCTGGCCCGCTCGGTCTATTACACCACGCGCGAACGCCAGGTGATCTGCGAGGAACTCTACGGCCCGATCGCGGCAATCCTGGCCTTCGTCATGTCGCTCAAGCGCGGGGAAACGCCGCCTGCCCCGATGGTCAACGTGCCGGTGTCGCTGCGTTTCGATGCCGATGGACGGCCCGAGACGATTACTCCTTAATCCGCTCAACAAACGGCCGTTCTTGGCGGTATGACCACGACCTCATCGACCTCCACGTCGTCCACCTCGTCGTCCTCCGCCACGGCCAAGCTGCTGGCGTCGCTGGGCAGCAGCACGATCGACAGCTCCGGCCTTGCCGAACAGCTTTCCGCCGCGCAATTCGCCGCGCGGATCGATGCGGTCACGGCCAAGCAGAACAAGATCGCCACGCAGATCTCCGATGCCTCGACGCTCAAGTCGATGCTCAACTCGCTGGCCACGTCGCTGGGAACGCGCGTGCGCGAGGGCGATCTGGCGATCACCCCCACCATCACCAACACGGCCGTCGCCACGGTGACCAAGGGCACGTTCAGCGGCAGCGGCACCTCCACCTTGGAAGTGACTCAGCTGGCCAAGGGGCAGACGCTGGTTAGCCCGACCATGGCCTCGGCGGCCAGCGCGGTGGGTTCGGGCACGTTCACGCTGCGCTTCGGCACGGTGGCCAGCGGCGCCTTCACCGCCGACAGCAGCCGCAACCAGGTGGATATCACGCTGACCAGCAGCGACACGCTCACCACCCTGGCGCAAAAGATCAATGCCGCGAACGCGGGCGTTTCGGCCTATGTCGCCACCGGGGCATCGGGCGCGCAGCTGGTGATCAAGGGGGCCGACGGCGCAGCCAACGGCTTCCAGATCGAAACCACGCCCGACGCGGGCGATACCACGCTGTCCACCCTGGCCTGGACGCCCAGCGACACCACGCGGATCAAGTCCACGGCCACCGATGCGATCTATTCGCTCGATGGCGTGTCGCGCACGTCCACGTCCAATACCATCACCGACGCCGCGCCCGGCGTCTCGCTCAAGCTGACCGGCACCAACGTCGGCGCGCCCACCACGATCGGCTTTTCCGATCCGTCCAGCGCGATCCAGACGGCGATGAGCGACCTGGTCAGCGCGCTCAACGAAGTGGTCAGCACGCTGACATCGGATACCGATGCCAACAGCGGCTCGCTCAACAACAACGCCGGCGCGCGATCGCTGCGCCAGACGCTCAGCACGCTGTCGAGCACGGTGGTCATGCCCAATGCAGCCTCTGGCCAGCCGAAAACGCTGGGTGACCTCGGCCTCAAGATCAACCGCGACGGCACGTTCGCCCTCGATACCGACGTGCTGACCAAGACGCTGACGAACAGCCCCAGCGGCGTCACGGCGATGTTCACCAACGGCGTCTATGGCGTCTACGCCACGTTCGACAAGATTTCGCGTAACGTGGCGTCCACCACCGATCCGGGCTCGCTGGGCGGGGTGATCGCGTCGCTCAGCACCAAGCAGACCACGCTGGCCACCCAGCTTTCCGATCTGCAGACCAAGCAGGAAACCCTGCGCACCCAGCTGGTCACGCGCTATGCCACCCTGGCCACCAAGGTTTCGGATTCCCAATCCACGCTGACGTTCCTGACCAACCAGATCACGGCGTGGAACAACAAGTCGAGCTGACATGCGCCATCACCGCGATCCTGGGGAAGCCTATCGCCGCGTCGATTTCGAAGCGCGGGTGCGCGGCGCCAACCCGCGCCAGCTGGTGGACTTGTGCCTGGAACAGGTGGCAGGCTCGCTCGGCCGCGCGATCTATGCCGAACGCACCGGCGACAACGCCGCCAAAAGCGCCGCGCTCACCCGCGCGGTTTCCGCGCTCACCGCGTTGCAGATGGGTGTCGATGGCGAAAGCCCGGCCGGGCCGGCGCTGATCCAGCTCTACCAGTCGGCCCGCCGCACCGTGCTCGACAGCGCACTGCGCTTTGACGGTGCCAAGATGGAAACCATCCGCAAGGATTTCCTGGAAATTCGCCAGGCCATGATGGGCCACTGATCGCCCGCCGGCCCTCTCGCCCTCTCGTCCTCATCCCCCGATCACAAGCCAAGGCCCGGTGCAGCGATCCTGCCCCGGGCCTTGGCACATGCAGCGCTGCGGCCCACAGAAAAGCCCGGCGCTGCGGGGGCACGCAGCGCCGGGCAAGATCCGGGCATGGTCCGGGGGCGGACCATGCCCGGCTATGGCCAGGAGGGGGATTGGCCAGAAAACGCGAAGGCGGTCAGTTCTGGTTGCACAGCGCGATGACGGCCGCTCCCAGGTCGTCGAGCGAAACCTGGCGGCCGGCGGCACCCAGGTCGATCGCGGCGGCGGGCGCTTCGTTCACCAGCGCGGTCTTGGGGTCCTGCACGATCGTGTCCATGCCGCTGTCACGCAGCAGCTTCAGGCCCTTGGCACCGTCGTTGCCCATGCCGGTCAGCACGGCGCCCACCGCGGGGATGCCGGCCCGCGCGATGGAGCCATAGAGCAGGTTGGCCGAAGGCCGCGAACCTTCCACCGGCTCGCGCTCCATCAGGCGGATCTTGGGCGGCTGGCCCGGTTCGATCACCACGTGGCGTTCAGGGTCGGCGGCAATATGGATCGTGCCCTGCGCCAGCGCCGCGCCATCGCGGGCGATCTTCACGCTGCACCCCAGATCGGTATCGAGGCGCTTGATGAAGGTTTCGGCCAGCATCGGTTCGGTTTGCAGGCAGATCACCGTGGGCGGGCATTCGTCGGGCCATTCCGACAGGATCGTGGTCAAGGCATCGATCCCGCCCATCGAGGCGCTGAACGCCACGAAGCGGCCGTTCCAGCTGAACTTGGGCGCTTCGGCAGCAGCCGCTTCGCGCTTGGCCTGCAGCTTGGAGCGGTCGCGCACGTTGCTGTTGGCCGCCGCCAGCACGATCTTGCCCAGCTTGCCCACGGTCTTGGCAAACTGTTCGGGCGTGGCTTTCAAGGGCTTGGGAAAGCATTCCACCGCGCCCAGCTCGAACGCCTTGAGCGAGGTTTCGGTGCCGGCCTGCGTGAGGCTGGAGAGCATCACCACCGGCAGCGGATTGCTGCCCATCAATTCTTCCAGGAACTCGATGCCGCTCATCCCGGGCATTTCCACGTCCAGGGTGATCACATTGGGCTTGAGATCCGCGATGCGATCGCGCGCATCGGCCGCACTGGAGGCAGCGCCGACGACGACGACATTCTTGGTCTGATCGAGGATGTCCGAAAACAGCGCGCGCATTGCCGCTGAGTCGTCCACCACAAGAACGCGAGCTTCGTGCATGGATCGTGAAACCTTCGTCTGGGCGCCAACTGCCCGGCGCCATCTGCCCGACTTCCTTACAGAGGCAGGCCAGTGCAAATTCCATCCGCGCCCCTAGGTATCTCACCCTAAGTCGGCGGAAAGCGCGCCTTTCCCCATTCCCGCTAAGCCTTTGTCGAACGCCCGCCACCGTGTCGCCACGGCCCGCGCCAAACCCTTGGCACATGGCCGATTCGCCCACGCCGCGGCCGATGAAGATGTCCTTGCGTTATCGAGGGGAAACCGACGCGATGCCCACGATCACCCTGCCACCGCGCTGCGACCGGGCGGCCGCCGAAGCGCTGCTGCCCGAATTGATTGCCGCGCTGGGCGCCGGCCCGATGCAGATCGACGGCACGGCCTGCACCCACGTGGGCCAGGCCATGTTCCAGGTGCTGGTCAGCGCCCGCCGCAGTGGCGATGGCGCGGTGATCGATCCCTCGCCCGCCTTGCGCGAAACGGCCCGCCAGATCGGACTGGAAGCCGAACTGTTCGATGGAGCCCAAGCATGAACGCCGAGGAAATCCAGGCGATCTTCTTCGCCGAGTGCGAAGAATCGCTCGCCGCGGCCGAACAGGGCCTGGCCGCCTGCAAGGAAGGCACCCAGGATGCCGACACCGTCAACGCGGTGTTCCGCGGCGTCCACTCGATCAAGGGCGGCGCCGGCGCATTCGGCTTCATCGCGCTCCAGGCCTATACCCACACGTTCGAGACGCTGCTGTCTGACGTGCGCGATGGCACCGTGGCGATTACCGAGCCGCTGATCGACCTACTGCTGCGCGCGCTCGACACGCTCAGCGACCATGTCATGGCCGCGCGCGGCCAGGGCGAGACGCCCGACGATGCCGCGCTCCAGGCCGAACTCACCGCCGCCATGGCCGCCAATGCCGGTGGCGCAGCGCCGGCCGCGCATGGCCCGGCGGCAGAGCCGGCGCCGGCCGAACCGGCCAGCAGCAGCAGCGGCAGCAGCTTCGACGACGACATGGGCCTCGATTTCGATTCGATGCTCGACAGCATTGCCGGCGCCATGGCCGGTGGTGGCACGGCCGACGACGGCGGCGAAGACCAGGCCGACGAGGCCGCGTCGACGTGGATCGTCAAGATCCGCCCCCATGCCGGCGCCATGCGCAATGGCAGCGAACCGATGCTGATGCTGCGCGAAGTGCTCGAACTGGGCGGCGTCTGTGCGGAATGCGATGTGTCCGCCGTGCCCCATCTCGATGCGCTCGATCCCGGCGTCGGCTATCTGGGCTGGACGTTCCGCATGCCCGCCAGCGTCGACGACGCCGCGGTGCGCGACATCTTCGATTTCGTGGGTGACGATTGCGAGATCGCGATCGGTGCCGATGCCGCCATGCCGGCGGTGCGCCTGCCCGCGGCCGCGCCGCCGCCGGCCCCGGCCGCGGCCGCGCCGCCCCCCGCACCCGCGCCTGCCCCGGCGGCGCCCGCAGCCCCTGCGACGGCGGCCCCGGCTGCCGAGGCGCCGGCCGCGCCGGCCGCTGCGGCCACCCCGGCTGCAGCCCCGCCTCCGCCCGCCGCCGCGGCCCCTTCGGCCGCCGGCGCGCCGCCCGCGCCGCCTGCTCCCGGCCAATCGATCCGCATCGAACTGTCCAAGCTCGACAAGCTGATCGACGCCGTGGGCGAGTTGGTCATCGCCCAGGCGATGATGGCCCAGCGCCTGTCGAGCGAGGGCCTGGCCGCCAGCGAGGAAATCGCCGTGCTCGACGGCCTCACGCGCGATATCCAGGAAAGCGCCATGGCCATCCGCGCCCAGCCGATCGGCTCGGTGTTCAGCCGCGTGCCGCGCATCATGCGCGAACTTTCCGCCAGCACCGGCAAGCACGTGCGGCTGGAAGTTTCGGGCGAAAGCACCGAGCTCGACAAGACGGTGATCGAACGCCTGGGCGAACCGCTCACCCACCTTATCCGCAATGCGGTGGACCACGGCATCGAAAAGCCCGAGGAACGCATCGCCGCGGGCAAGAGCGCGGAAGGCACGCTCACCCTTTCGGCCGAGCATCGTTCGGGCCGCATCCTCATCCGCATCGGTGACGACGGGCGCGGCATCAACCGCGAGCGCGTGCTGGCCAAGGCGATCGAAAAGGGCCTGGTCGCCCCTGATGCGCAGCTGTCCAAGGAAGAGATCGACCTGCTGATCTTTGCTCCCGGCTTTTCCACGGCACAGACCGTGTCCAACATTTCCGGGCGCGGCGTGGGCATGGACGTGGTGCGCCAGAACGTGAAGGACCTGGGCGGGCGCATCACCATCGAATCCGAACACGGCGTGGGCACCACGTTCACGCTGACCCTGCCGCTCACCCTGGCCATTTCCGATGGCATGGTGGTCAATGTCGGGGATCAGACGCTGGTCGTGCCGCTGGCCAACGTGGTGGAATCGCTGCGCCCTTCGGTGGAAGACGTGAAGGGACTGGGTTCCAACCGCGCGATGATGAACGTGCGCGGCCGCTTCATCCCCGTGGTGCCGCTGCACGTGGCGGTGGGCGCCAATGGCGCGGTCGAACTGCCGCAGGATGGCGTGCTGATCGTGGTGGAAACCGAAGGCGCGGGCCGCGCGGCCCTGCTGGTGGATTCGATCGTCGACCAACGCCAGGTCGTGATCAAGAGCCTCGACACGCACTACCGCTCGGTAGAGGGCGTGGCCGGCGCCACGATCCTGGGCGATGGCCGCGTTGCGCTGATCGTCGACGTCGATGGCCTGGTCGCCCGCAGCCTGGCCGAACACGGCCAGATGGACCTCTCGCATCCGCATGGCCTGGCCGAAGCGGCATGAGCGTTCAATCCGCCTTTGAAGCGAGCCTGCCCGGCGTGAGCCCGGGGGTCTACGACGCCGCCGACTTCAAGGCGGTGAGCGAGATCGCCCATCGCGAGGCCGGCATCGTGCTGCCGCCGGGCAAGGCCATGCTGGTCTATTCGCGGCTGGCCCCGCTGGTGCGCGATTCGGGTTGCCAGACCTTTGGCGCCTATGTCTTGCGCATCCGCGAGGATGCGGCCGAACGCACCAAGGCGATCTGCGCGCTCACCACCAACCACACCTTCTTCTATCGCGAAGCCCATCATTTCGAACACTTTGCCGAAGTGGTGCGCCCGCAGTTGATCGAGCAACTCGATCGCGGCGGCAAAGTGCGGATCTGGTCGGCCGGCTGCTCCAGCGGCGAGGAAATCTGGTCGCTGGTCATGACGTTCCTGGGCCCCGACCGGGGCGAAGGGCTCAAGCTGGCGCGGCGCGACATTCGCATCCTCGCCAGCGACATCGCCACCCACGCCATCACCAAGGCGCAGGCGGCGCGCTATCGCCAGGAAGACTTGAAGCCCGTGCCCGAGCCGCTGCGCCGGGCCTGGACGGTGCCCGACGGCACCGACGCCACGATCGCCCCGGAAGCCCAAGCCCTGCTGCGCTTCCGCCACCTCAACCTTCTGGGCGATTGGCCGATGGCCGGCGCCTTTGATGTGATCTTCTGCCGCAACGTCATGATCTATTTCGACAACCCAACCAAGGAACGGCTCGTGGCGCGCTTTGCGGAAAAGCTTGTGCGTGGCGGCCATCTTTACATCGGCCATAGCGAGCGGGTCACTGGCCCGGCTCTGGAGACGCTGTCCAACATGGGACCAACGATCTATTCGAGGAGGGCAGCATGACCATCCGCGTGGTGATTGTCGAGGATTCGCCCACGATGCGGGCCATCCTCATGAACCGGCTGTCCAAGGAACCCGATATCGAAGTGGTGGCCGCCGCCGCCAATGCCGCCGAAGGGCGGCAGATGATCCGCGAGCTGGACCCCGACGTGGTCACGCTCGACGTGGAAATGCCCGGCATGAACGGCCTGGATTTCCTGGAAAAGATCATGCAGCTGCGGCCCACCCCGGTGATCATCGTCTCGGGCGCCACCCAGCAGGGCAACGATACCACGGCCCGCGCGCTCGCGCTCGGTGCAGTGGATTGCTATGCCAAGAGCGAGATGGGCCAGGGCATGACGCTGGAAGACAGCGGGCGCCTGGCCAACATGATCCGCAGCGCGTCCAAAGTGCGGTTTGCCCCGCGCGGTGCCCCCGCGCCGGCCGTGCCGACCAGCCGCATCGCCAGCCAGGCACGCCTGTCGATTGCCGATCGGCCGCGCCTGATCGCGATCGGTTCGTCCACCGGCGGGGTTGAAGCCTTGCAGATCCTGCTGTCGGATTTCCCGGCCGATTGCCCGCCCACGCTGATCGTGCAGCACATCAACGAACGCTTCGCCCCGGCCGTGGCGCGCACGCTCGACCAGAACTGCCCGCCCCGCATCCAGCTGGCCGAACCCGACATGCCGCTGCGCGAGGGCAACGTCTACCTGGCACCGGGCGACGATCGGCACCTGGGCATCGGCGGCACCACCAACCTGCATGCCAAGCTGCGGCGGGGCGAACCGGTTTCGGGGCACCTGCCCTCGGTGGACGTGCTGTTTTCCTCCGTCGCCGAAGTCGTCGGCGCCCAGGCCGTCGGCATCCTGCTCACCGGCATGGGGTCCGACGGGGCCAAGGGCCTGCTGGCCATGGCGCAAAAAGGCGCACGCACCATTGCCCAGGACGAGGCGACCTGCACCGTCTTTGGCATGCCACGCGCGGCGATCTCGCTGGGTGCGGCCAAAGTGGTGGCGCCGATCGGGCATATCGCCCGCCACGCATTCAGCAAGGCGGCCTGAGCCATGTTCCACAAACCCATCCTGCCCAATCCCAGTGGGCTCGAACGCGTCACGGTGATGCAGGGTCAGGCGCTGGCCAGTGCCGACGGCACCGTGGAATTTTCCACCGTGCTGGGCAGTTGCGTGGCCACATGCCTGTTCGATCCCGATGCGCGGGTGGGCGGCATGAACCACTTCCTGCTCGCCGAGCCGCCCGCCGGCTACGACACGGCGGTCGACGAACACTATGGCCTTTTCCTGATGGAACTTCTGGTCAACGAGATGCTGGCCAAGGGTGCCCGCAAGTCCAAGCTCAAGGCCCACCTCTATGGCGGCGCCAACGTCAACCGCAACATGATGAAGATCGGCTCGGTCAATGCCGAGTTCGCGCGCAAGTTCCTGGCCAACGAAGGGATCGCGCTGATGCGCGAGGACCTGGGCGGAACGCAGGCGCGGCGTGTCGATTTCCGCCCGGCATCGGGTCAGGTCCGCCTCCGCACTGTGGAAGACCGGCTTGCGCCCCCTGTCCAACCCACCGCACGTCCGGCCGTATCGCTCGGCGACGTCGAACTGTTCTGAATGGAAAAGCGAGTCCAGGCATGACCAATACCACCCGGATCCTTACCGTAGACGACAGCCCGTCGATGCGGGCCCTGCTCAACCACGCACTCACCTCGCAAGGCTTCGACGTGTCCCAGGCCGAGGACGGCATGGCCGCGCTCGACTGGCTGGCACTCAACGAAGTCGATGTGGTGATCACCGACATCAACATGCCCCGGCTTGACGGGTTCGGCCTCATCGAGCGCCTGCGCGAGGGCAGCCGCCACCGCGACCGCCCGATCCTGGTGCTGACCACCGAAAGCTCGGAAGAGAAAAAGGCCCGCGCCCGTGCGGCGGGGGCCACCGGCTGGATCGTCAAGCCGTTCGATCCGGCCAAGCTGGTCGCGGCCGTGCGCCGCGTCTCGCACTGACCGTCACCGCAACCCCGATGGGAGACATGCAATGATCCGCGAACTGATCACTTTCGAAGTGGAAGGCCAGGTCTTCGGGCTTGATATCATGGCCATTCGCGAAATTCGCGCATGGACGCCAACCACGCGCCTGCCGCGCGTGCCGCACTATGTAGCCGGGGTCGTCAACCTGCGCGGTACCGTGCTGCCGGTGGTCGATCTCGCCGCGCGGCTCGGCTGGCGCGCCACCGAGCCAACGCCGCGCCACGCGATCATCGTCACCCAGCTGGGCAGCCAGATCGGCGGCTGGATCGTCGATTCGGTCAGCGACATCGTCACCGTGCCGGACGAGGCGATGCAGCCCCCGCCGCCCTCTTCGGGCAGCGATACCGTGGTTCCGTTCCTGGATGGCCTTGCCGCGATCGAGGACAAGATGGTCATGGTGCTCAACCTGGCGGCCCTGGCCGACAGCGATTCCATGGCTGAAGCGGCCTGATCCGACACCATCTGACGCGACGTCCCGGAGAGCCTTTCGATGCCCATCGACACGACCGACCTTTGGCCCGAGCCCGATCCGGGCGCGCATCCGGGTGGAGCCGCGGCCGGCGGCCAATCCGTGCAAGCGGTCGATGCTGACGGCTTCGTGCCTTTCGACGCCGTGCCCGTGCCCAGTGCCAGCCAGGCCGAAACCGACCAGCATGCAGCCAACCTGCGCGATGCCACGCACCAGCAGATCGCCGTGGTGCTGGAGGAACTGGCCCTGGAAGTGGAAGACCTGGGCGGGCGCCTGTGCACCGACATGGAGATCGCCACGCGGCACATGGACGTGCTTCAGGCGATCGACCTGATCGCGCAAAAGCAGCGCTCGCTCGCAAAGCTGCTGGAAGCCGACTGCCCGGTCAAGGCGATCGAGCAGATCGGGATCGACGTGCTGCGCGACCGCATGCGCATGTTCCATTGATGCGGCCAGCGCCCAGCGCAGGCCAGCCGGCGTAAAAAAACGTCGCTGGCGCGCCAGGGTGCTGGACTTGGCCCGTGCCCCTCGTCCATGGAGATGGCATGTGGCAACTTTACCAGTTTCCCCTTTGCCCGTTCAGCCGCAAGGTTCGGCTGCTCATGGCGGAAAAGGGCATCCCCTACGAACTGATCCGTGAAAATCCATGGGATTATCGCGAAGAATTCCAGAAGCTGAACCCTGCCGTGCGCACCCCGGTGCTGCGCGACGAAGGGCGCGGCATCACCCTGGTCGATAGCCGGGCGATCTGCGAATACCTGGAAGAGACCAACGACAAGAACCCGATGATCAACGGCACGGCCACCAACCGCGCCGAGATTCGCCGCCTCGTGGCCCTGTTCGATGAAAACTTCTTCGCCGACGTGACCATGCCCTTGCTGGAAGAGCGGATGAAGAAGCGGCTGGTCTATCGCCAGTCCCCCGATTCGCGCGCCCTGCGCGAAGCACTGCGCCTGGCGCACGACCATCTCTATTATATCGACCACCTGATCGATAACCGGCCCTGGCTGGCGGGATCGACGATGAGCCTGGCTGACCTGACGGCCGCGGCCCAGCTTTCGGTGGCCGATTACCTGGGCGGCATCGACTGGAACGGCCACGAACAGGCGCGCGACTGGTATGCCGTGTTCAAAAGCCGGCCAAGCTTTCGCCCGCTGCTGTCCGAACGGATGGACGTGATCCAGCCGCCCGCGCACTATGCCGATGTGAACGCGTAAGGGGCCTGGATGCCCCAAGATCCTACCCATCCCGGATGGGGAGATGGCAGGCCGCAGGCCTGACGGAGGGGTGAACGCTCGCGCAACACGGGAAAGAGCCCCCTTCACCACCCGCTTCGCGGGCGGTGCCCCTCCCCGCCGCTACGCAGCAGGGAGGATCGGCCATGGCGCCTCTTACCCCAGGCTTTTCACACCGAAACGCCCCGCCTTGCGATAGCGCAGCATCCAGCGGTCGAGCAGCAGCCCGAGCGGCCGTGCGCGCAGGCCCAGCTCGGCCAGGCCAGGCAGAGTGCCGCTGGCAACACTACCGGCCTTGAGCAGGGCCAGCTGGTCGCGCGAAAGCGGCGTGCCGGGCAGGCTGGCGAAAAGGCCAGCCGCGGCGTCGCCCACCGGCACCAGGACCGGCTTGCGCCCTTGGGCGGCGGCAATGCGCTGGTTGATTTCCAGCATGGTCAGCACTTCGGGGCCCGCCAGTTCAAAAGTCTTGCCGGCATGGCTGGCAAAATCGTCGAGGATCGTGGCCACCGCGCAGGCGGCATCGTCCACGAACAGCGGCTGCAGCCGCGCGTCCGGCCCGAACACCGGCACCACCGGGAACTGGCTGATCACTTTGGCAAAAAGGTTGAGGAACGTGTCGTCCTGGCCGAACAGGATCGAAGGGCGCACCACCACCGCGCCGGGGAAAGCCTCGGCCACGGCCGCCTCGCCTTCGGCCTTGGTGCGGGCATAGCCCACGTTGGACGTGCGATCGGCACCGATTGCCGAGACATGCACGAACGCTTGGGCACCGGCCGCCTTGGCCAGCGCCGCCACGCGGCCGGCGCCGCGTCCCTGCACGGCATCGAGATCACCCTTGAACGCGCCCACCAGGTTGACCACGGCATCGGCGCCCAGGAACGCGGCGGCGAGCGAGCGTTCGTTCTGCACGTTCACGCGCAGGAACTGCACCTGCCCCAGGTTGCCCAGCGCCTTGATCGCATAGCCGCGCTCGACATGGCGGCTGCACACGCGCAGGCGCGCACCGCGCGCCAGCAGTTCCTGCGCCAGATGGCTGCCGAAAAAGCCGCTGCCACCCACCAGCACCACCAGCTTGTCTGCCAGATCGCGCCCGCCTGCCTTGCCTGGATTTGCGTTGCTCATTGCCTGCCTGTCCATTTCGCCGAGTTCATGTCACGCCACGGGAAACGGCACAGCCGCCAACCCGCAATACACATAGCCAGCCTTTGGCACAGGCCCGCCCCCGGCTTCAATGCTCCGTATCAACGCGGGTGCCCACCAGCGGCAAAATTGTGCGGCTGTGGAAAAAAAGATGACAGCGAAATGGCAAAACCCGTGTTGACACCCCCCGGCCTCACCCGTATTGGCCCACTCCACCGACGGAGAGCGCTTCCAGCCTCTTCCGAAGAGAAAGTGCCCAGGTGGCGGAATTGGTAGACGCACCGTCTTCAGGTGGCGGCGCTCGTAAGGGCGTGGAGGTTCGAGTCCTCTCCTGGGCACCATCTCGCATTCCACGGACGTCCGTAAACGTCCGTGAAGTGGCTGAAATCAGCCAAATTTTGTGCTATGATCGTCCGATCAAATCCGGGCGAATTCGGCACCAATCGCGAAAAATGCGGGTATATCCGAGGGTATCGATATTCGTCCCTAGCTAGGACGATACCCTCATGGGAACCCTGTTTGTCACCACCATCGCCAGCGCCAAACCGCATGAGCGCGACTATAAGCTGTCGGACGGCGGTGGCCTCTATCTCCTCGTCCGCCCCAACGGCACGAAGCTGTGGCGCCTCAATTACCGCTATCTTGAAAAGCATCGTACGCTTGCATTCGGAGCCTGGCCCGAAGTCAGCCTCGCTGACGCCCGCGCTCGCCGAGATGACGCGCGGCGGTTGCTCGCAGCAGGCATCGATCCTTCACACCAGCAGAAAGTCGATGCCGCCCGCGCTCGCGTCGAAGAAAACGACACTTTCAAGATTGTCGCCGAGGAGTGGGTGGCGAAGAACGTGCGCGAGGGCATGGCCGAGATAACGCTCAGCAAACTGCGTTGGCTCCTCGACAAGGCTTATCCACGAATCGGAAATCGCCCAGTAGCCAAGATCAATGCGCAGGAGGTCCTAGCCGTTCTGCGCGCGGTCGAGGCGACAGGCCGCCATGAAAGCGCTCGGCGCATGCGTAGCGTACTCAGCAGAGTCTTCCGCTACGCTATCGCCACAACGCGGGCAGAGCGGGACCCGGCGCGCGATCTACGCGGCGCATTGGCTGTTCCCAAAGCCAAACATCTTGCCGCCATCACCACCGAGGATCGGGCCGGAGATCTCATGCGCGCGATCGAAGGCTATTCCGGGCATGCCATCACGCTGTTCGCTTTGAAGCTGTCAGCACACCTCTTCGTGCGCCCCGGCGAACTTCGGCAGGCCGAATGGGCAGAGTTCGATTTCGACCGGAGCGTGTGGAATATTCCAGCCGAGAAGATGAAAATGCGTCGGCCGCACCGCGTCCCTTTATCATCACAGGTTGCAGGTCTGTTTGAGGACCTGTGGGACCTGACAGGCCAAGGCCGCTATTGCTTTCCATCATTCCGCACCTCTGCCCGGCCCATGTCGGAAAACACGGTCAATGCTGCATTGAGGACCCTTGGGTTTGGGAAAGAGGAAATGACCGCGCATGGCTTTCGGGCAATGGCGGCCACGCTTCTCAACGAGACCGGACGTTTCAATCCAGATGCGATTGAGCGCCAGTTGGCGCATATGGAAAACAACGGGGTCCGCCGCGCGTATACGCGGGGAGAGTACTGGAATGAGCGAGTGGCATTGATGCAGTTCTGGTCGGACGAGCTGGACCGCTTGCGCAATGGCGCAAAGGTGCTCAAGCCCAATTTCGGTGGCCAGAAGTCTTTCGCCTCGGGATAGCCCCTCCGACAGCTCAATGCTCAGACTTGCAGCAGATATGCCACGCCACGGCTGACTTGTCCTAAGATTGAAGCGATCATTAGCGCTTCACTATCGTGCTCAAGCCGCCTTTGGCTATTCCAGTTGATCCGTCGCGTTGACGCTGCCCGCCTGTGGCGCGGCCGCGCTTTAACCGCGGCGGAGCTCCGACCCAGCAACCTGCTGCATCTCGTCGACATGGCCGTCACGATCGCTGGCAACGCCCTTCCACTGCGCAGTCCGTCGCAAGGTCCTAGGCGGCCCGGCCCGCGCTGTGGCAGGGCGCTACCCATGCGAATCTCCCTGCTGCTTCCGTGCCTTGCCGCCCTCGCCCTGTCCCCCACCCCGGCGCTTGCCTGGGGCAGCGAGGGGCACCAGGTTGTCGCCCTGATCGCGCGCCAGTATCTCAAGCCCGAGGCGCGCCGCCGCGTGGATGCGATCCTTGCCACCGACCAGGACACGCTGACCGCACCGGACATGGCCGCCCGCGCTACCTGGGCGGATGCTTGGCGCCGCGAGCACAAGGACACCGAGAACTGGCACTTTGCCGACATCGAGCTGGACGACGGCGACCTTGCCAAGGCGTGCCCCGAAAGCCCGCCCAGCGACGCGCCGGCCAGCGCCGGCCCGGCCACCGAGTGCATCGTGACCAAGCTCGAGCAATTCACCCGCGAACTGGCCGCGCCAGCCACCAGCCCGCAGGAGCGCCTGTTGGCGCTCAAGTTCGCGCTGCATTTCGTGGGCGATCTGCACCAGCCCCTGCATGCATCGGACAATCACGACCGGGGCGGCAACTGCGTGGCCCTGGCCCTGGGCGGCCCGCGCACGGTCAATCTTCATGGCTATTGGGACACCGTGATCGTCCGCGAGATCGATCCCGACGCGAAAGCCCTGGCCAAGCAGCTGGGCAAGCGGATCACGCGGCAGGAGATGGCCGCCTGGTCAACCGGCACGCCGGAAGATTGGGCGCGCCAATCGTTCGGGCTTGCCAAGCAGGCTGTCTACACCGTGCAGTCCCAGCCCGGATGCGACGACACGCGCGCGCCGATCGCGCTGCCGACAGGCTATGATGCCCAGGCGCGCCGCGTTGCGGCGGAGCAGTTGGCCAAGGCTGGTTGGCGCCTTGCGCAGGTGCTCAATCAGGCGTTGGCGCCGGTCGCGGACGTTGGAGCAAAGGGATAAGACCTCTTCGCCCTATGCACAGATCCGTTGATTAAACGGGACATTTACTCTCGACGTGCATAGCGGCGCCATGAGCTTCAAAAAGCCATTTCGCGCGGTGCCGATCCGCCCTGGGGAGCGATACCGCAATCATCGCCCCCGGCCGCGACACGCGGGAAAGATGAGCAACGTGCGATTTGCCTTGCTTGCCTGCGCATTATCCGCAGCAACCGTCGGCTCCACGTGGTTTTTCTCTCGCCACAATCCAAGCCCGGCCGGCGAATGGGATTTGCTGCAATCATCCCTGGACGTCTATTACGCCGATTGCAACGCGGCCCGCGCAGCCGGTGTGACCCCGATCCACAAGGGGCAAGCTGGTTACCGCACAGAGCTGGATGCAGATGCGGACGGCATAGCGTGCGAACCTTATCGCAAACGGTGATGCGCTGAAGCGTTAACGCCCCGCCCAGCGATCCCCGGTACGCTCGATCGATAGCGAACCTGGCCAGGTGCGGCACATCGCAAAGGCCGTCTCAGGCTCACCCTCCAACCAGGCGCCCCACTGATCCGGCCGCAGCACCACCGGCATGCGATCGTGCACGTCGGTCATCAAGGCGCTGCTCTCCACCATGACCATGGCATAGGTCTGCCCCCATTCGGCGGTCTGGCGCCAGATCCCGCCGATGGCAAAGACTTCGCCGCCGGGCATGCCATACCAGATGCGCGTCATGCGGCCCGCTTCGCCTTCGGGCTCCGCCCATTGGCTCACCGGGATCAGGCAGCGCCGGCGGGCGAAGCTGTCGCGCCAGAACGGCGTGTGCAGCTTGTCGTCGCGGGCGTTGGTGACCGGCTTGGGCTTGAGCGGTTGGCCCTGCTTGCCCTTGAGCACCACGGGAAAGCCCCAATTCATGGCGCCCACGCGCCCATGCGCGATGACCAGGCCGGGATAGCCGGGATAGACCTCGTCGGCATGGTTCACGCCCGGCACGGCCTCGGCCGCGAAGATATGGGCCACTTCGGCCTGGTTGGCGCGCAGGCGATACAAATTGCACATCGCCCCGGTGTCAGCCGCCCGCCGCGCAGAGTCAAATCGCGGGCTGGCTTGCGCGTTTGTTCCCATTATGTTCCAATATCGCCATGGAACGAATCGACCTCGACATCATGGCGGACGCGATCCTCGAGGCCCCAGGCTGGGCGCGCGTCGGCATTACCTCCCCTTCCCCCAGTTTGCGCGAGGACGCTGCGCGCGAGCTCGCCGGCGCGATCGCCGAACGCTTGCAGGCCGCGCCGCCCAAAGCCGAGCAACTCGGCCTGAAACTGTGACGCCCCATGCCGCGCTGGAACGCGGCGGGCCTGATGGAGCCCACCTCGCTCACCGATGCCGCCGCGCTGCGCCTGGTCGTGCGCCCGGTCTGCCGCTGCGGGCATTCGATGACCTTCGATCCCCATGGCCTGTGGTGGCATTTCCAGCGGCGCGGGTGGGATGATCGCTTGCCCGAAGTGCGTTGCCGGTTCTGGTGCATCGTCTGCATGGCCGGGCTGCGGCAGAAGGTGCGGCCGGTGCGGATCGAGACGGCCAACGAGCGCAGCGCGGCGGTGGTGTTGCCGATGCCGCCGGAGCGGGAATGGAAGCAGCAGTCGCGGGCGTTGCGCTGACGCCTTTTCCCTTGATACGCCCCCGCGTGCTAAGCTGGTTCAATTTTCAACAGCAGGAAAAGTTGGGCCCAAAATTCGCGATGTCGCCAATCGTTTGGGGGCGGCCCTAAGCGTCGGTAGCGGGAATCCAATGAGAAGCAATTAAGCTAGCATAATCAGTTTTTTAGTGAGAATGCTATTTTATGTAGGCCCCCAATTAGAACCTGGGAATCGTTGGCTGCGATTGGACTGCCGTGAACTCGGATGGCTGGTGATTCGTTACCCAGGGCCGCCGCAATGTCGATGATATCTAATTATGGCGGCACGCCGCTTTGCTTTCATCCGGCTTCCCGAGTGGGCGCTGAGCCGTCTCTACTGCCTGCTGGCCGGCCCACATAGTGCTCCAAACGACGAGGTGTGGGACAAAACGGTCCTTTACCGGCGCTGCGGCGAACATCGGCTTTAGACCGGAGCGGACTTACGAAATTCCGATAGCCGCCACGTATAGCTCGAAATGGTTGCCGAGTATGTTCACGGCAGCGATCATTTTCTATGATCAAAATTGCGCTCTCAGGATGTAGGTGCCGGTGGATGTTGCGCTTGCCCGTCTTTCCAGTCTGCGTGGAGGAATGGACGGATAAAAGAGGACAATTAGATGGGCGAACGGTCGTCGGAAGCTGAGTTCGAAGAGGCAACTGCCGAGATTGTGGCGCCGCACCCGCACAGCTGGAAGAATTGGCAGAAATTTTTAGAGGGCCTGGGTGCGCTACAGATTTCCGAACTGCGCCTTTACTCGGACGTCCATTTCATCGCGGAAGCCTATAATTTCGGCCCATACAGCTTCCTGAACGCACTCGCGCATTCTCAAAAAGACCCGGGCGCGTTGAGGCCTGGGATCGTGCTGCGCGCCGAATGGCACCTAATGCCCGACATACGTGTTCCGATGGAGACGAACGACGACCACTATCATGGTGGCGACCTTTTCGACGAGTTGACCGCTCTGGCCTCACTCCTGCTTAATGCGAGGATCATGGCTGGTCCGGTGGACCGTGAATTTCGGCCTGGTGAGGATCCGATGGGGCGACCTCAGGGACATGACGCCAGCTATTTGCCAGCCCTCCCAAAGTCGAACCAACAGCCCCAACTCCCATATATAACCGGGTCGCGCGACTTGCGCGATCTCGCAGATCTGGGGTCGTTGCCCCATCTCGCGCCGGGGGCGGCAGCGGCTTTGATCAAGGCTGCTCGGCTGTTCCAGAATGGTCTTTGGGTCGCAGATGCCTCGCCTGAAAATTCTTGGCTGCTGCTCGTATCGGCGATCGAGACCGCGGCGGCGCACTGGGACGACGATAAGCGAACGCCCGAAGAGCGCTTCGCGCTCTCCTACGGAGGCGTGATCAGCATGCTTAAAAAAGCCCAAGTCGACAATCTGATCCCCAAGATGGCAAGAGCCTTCAAAGGCGTCATCGGTGCCACATCGAAGTTCGTCGGATTTTTGGAGGCGTTCTCCCCTGGAGAGCCCGAGAAGCGGCCGACGTTCGGCAAGCTCGATTATTCCCAACAGGCAATGGCGGCTGCCTTCAATCGCATCTATGCCCTCCGATCGCGTGCGCTTCACGCGGGTGTCCCATTTCCATATCCGATGTGCATCCCGCCGGAGCGGTACGACGATGGCCCTTACGCCGAAGTCCCAGGAGGGCTCGCCGTATCTGCGAGGGGGGCGACATGGAGCCGCAATGATACACCGATGCTGCTCCACACCTTTGCGTATCTCGCGCGCGGCGCGCTCCTTACTTGGTGGCGCACCCTGATCCCGGAAGAGATCCAGAAAATGCCTCCGATATTTTCAGAGCGCTTGACCGCCCTCGGCCCGGTCTCTGATCGCTTCCGGCCTTTGACGCCTGATCCGCAGCAAGGGACCGATGTTTCCGACGAAGCCGAGTGAACCTTGTCGGCGGTTGGGACAAATGCGTCGTTCCCGATGGGATACTGAAGCGGCAGCTTTCGCCAGAAGCGGTCGTAGCCGGCTCGGTGAGTGATGGCGCGGAATGGCTCAGGCCAATTGCGGACAGCCACTGCGATGGCTGCGCATCAACTAAAATTCTGGAGCGATCGATTCTATTTGTCGATGTCGTCGAATATTGATCGCGTCGCCGCGGGCGGCACGGAGGCTTCTTCCTTCTTTTGCGTCACGATGTGGGTCCAGTCCGTATCGCCTTCGTCCTCTTCATCCCGCTCGCGCTTACGCTCCTCGATCGCCTCGACCGAGCGCCTAACTTGTTCGCGTGCTTCGTCGATCAAAGCGTCGACGTCGGCGTCGACGCCAATTGCCTCCACGCGATCGAGAACGTCGAGCAGTTTCTCGAAATGGCTATCGGGCTCTTTGTCGAGATCGGCATCCGCGGTAATCTCGTCGATCCGATCTTCGAGGGATGGCAAGACCGTAGTCCGCAATCCCATGCCCATGCTGACCAAGCGTAACGGCGATAATAGGCCGAGCATGTCCTCTTCCTCGAAGAAAGAGGCGTCGAGTGCATTTTGCACCGCCGATTCAAGTCTGCCCGCTGCTTCCAGGCGCAGATCGTCGCGCAAGAGCCCGAGGCGATTTGCCCGACCGTAGGTGGCAAGCTGCGGGTCGTTACCAACGGGATCGGTCCGCCAGCACGATCGCTGCAACAAATCCGGATATTGCTGAACCACCTTTGAAAAGACCACCTCACTGGCACGATAGGACAGGAAGTGGAACAGCATCCAATTGCGATGGCGTTCGTCGGGCGTACGGCCGAGCCGGGCGACCAAAGCGTCATCCAGTGCAGTCGGGATGACCAGCGCATCCCGGATGAGCGGCGATCCCTCGCACGTGAAGCTTCCGAGAATGGTATCGATCGGCGCGCCACGGATCAACGCCGCCATCATATGCGGTTTCTGCCGCATGATCTCTGTCAGGGCGTCCGAGATCGTCGGGTGTGCGAAGGTCCATCTTGGTCCGGAGAGCTTAAGGAATGACCCCTTCAGCTCCGCGAAGCAATCCTGAATCTTGGTGATGGAATAGCCGGTCAGTTCCGAGACCGCCTGTGCTGCCAACGGATCGTGGTCGCTGGGATCGAAACCGGCTTGATGGACATAGACCAGAATAAGCGCCGCCTGAAGCTGATCGTCCAAGGCGTTGACCGTATCAATAAGGTGCTCGGTCGGCTCTTCCATGAAGCGTACAAGCGAGGGCTCGCGCGGCGCCAGCCCCTTGGTGAAGTTCGGATCCCCAAGCCGTTCGGCAATACCGGGAAGAAAATCCTCGACGGCGGCAACGGCCGCAAGGTGGGGCTTCACGCTCGACCGCCAGCTCTGACTCTGCTCGCCGAAATTGACGTGGTTATAGAGGATCTGGGCTTTCTCGTCGAAGGTCAGATCGCCCACGTCGACCACGGCGCTTCCGTCCGTGAATTGGGCGAGATTGCGCTGGCCGAGCCGCCGCCGCGCTCCCTCATAGATGTGCTTGCGCGACGTCAGAAGGAAGCGATTGCCGTGATTGATCGCCGCACGCAATTTCGAAAAGGCAGAGGCCCAGTCCTGGACATAATCGTCGCGCAGCACGTTCGAACCGAAGGCGTCGTCGATCCAGAAAAATCGCCCGGGGTCGTTTGGATTCCATCCCGCTTCGAAATCGCGCGGGCTCGTGAGAGCAAGGACGGTGTTATCCGGGTTCTCCGATGCGATCGTGGAAACGATGGCGCCGATCGCCGATTTGCCGCTCGACGGATTGCCGAGCAGGAGCACAACACCATGATCCGAGATTGCGTTAACGGCGTCACGATGGGCCTTGGTCGGAACATAAGTCCGCAGCTTCGGAACCCAGCGTCGAGGAGCGCCCGGCTCTGTTCGCTGAGCCGCTCGTCGACGATCGAGGTCAAATCGCCAAGACCATAGACCTGTGGCACGAGCGCGCGCAGGCGGGCGCTGCTCCTGATTACCCGAACGATATACTGGCGGCCCAGAATATGCGGTTTGCGCACGTCGAGCGCGCGCAATCGCGCGCGCATCGCGGCGGCTACAGGCGCATCGACGCTCATGTTGGTCGTGAAGGCGTAAGTGTCGGCCAGACCGGCCTTGACCAGTTCTTGGACGTTTTCGATCTCGCCCGACAGGTCGCCCACCTTCAGTGCCTTGCCCGCCTCCGAGGTGTGCTTGCACTGAATTGTGCCAATGGAGGGCACATCCGATCCCGACGGTATGAGAAATACCGCATCCTGGCCGCCATCCTGCGCTTCCCGGAAAATCTCGACCGGACGGCCGAGCACGACCTCGCAGACCTGCGAGCAGAGATCCTGGAACGCACGCCAGCCAATCGTATGAAGCGCTAGGTCGCTCCACGGACCGTGCGCGTGGCGCTCTCGGGTCGACACAATCTCGCTCAAGACGTTGTCGACTTTCACGCGAAGGGGACCAGCGCTTGCGCCTGTGGCGGGTCCGGCAGATCCTCGTCGCGGAAAAAGCGCCACATCGCGCGAATCACGTTCTTCAACATTTCGCTCTCGCGACCGTGCTCCTTGGCGCGCAACAATGTCTGATAAACGACCTCCGGGATTTTCTGGGTGTCATTGCTCGGGTGTACGCCTAAGGGCTCGCAGGCAGCCGCAAGACACGCGGCGTGGATGTCCGGAGTGATATCCTCCTTGAGACGATGTTCGAGCGTTTTGCCGAAGTGCGCATAGCAATCGCTGACGAGGTCATCCGTAGGGGCGGCATTGAACACTTGGTCCGGCTTTGCGAGCTTGCTCAAGGCAAGATCGGTTGCAGGCGTGCGCTTGGCTTCGGGCAGATGTTGATCGCAGTCCCAGAGCAGGAACGTCGGAATGCCCAGCTCCCGAAAAATGACATAGGGACGGTCGAGGTTGGCCTTGCCCTCGGCCGAAAGGATGGCGATCCCGGCCGCCTCGAAATTGACGCCGAGCATCCGCGCGGTCGCTGTGAGCGCCGCTTTGTCGCTGCGCCCTTCAACTAGGATGACGCCATTTGCGAAGAATCCTTCGGCCAGTTCGGCTCCAAGGATATGGAGCCGCGGCATCAACGACTGTGCGCTGTACGAGCCGACGGGCTTATCCCAGCCGCGTTCGAGCTTTTGCGCCACGATACCGAGATCGAGGGCCTGCAAGCTGCACTGCTTGAAAGCGCTGTCGGCGCACGCCGAGCGGCGGGTGAGCCGTATCTCGTCGGCCTTGCCCATCGAAATGAACATCGGCGAGTGCGAGCCGAAGATGATCTGGGTATGCCCCTCGACGCCTGGAAGCGTGCCGCTGCTCAGCCCACGTAGCACCTCCGCGAAATGCCGCTGCTTGGTCGGATGCTGGTAAAGTTCGGGCTCCTCGATCGCGAGAATCAATGTTGGCGCATGGCCGACCACTGTTGGGCCGCCGCCGTCCGCATCCACCGCACCTGCATCGTCAGCTTCTGGGACCGCCGTGCGCGCCAGATGTTGCAGCAGCGTGAAGATGAAGGCGCGTTGCAGGCCGTGACCCTGCCTATCTACAGGGCCGCCGAAACCGTCGTCCTTGAGAAACACGTCCGCCATCGGCAACGGGACCGGCATCTCTCCGATCTCCCGCCAGTTCAGGGCGACCTCCGCATCCTGATACAGGCCTCGCAGGTCGGCGGTGAGCGTCCCCGCCAATGTTCCAAGCTCGGGCATGTTTTCCGCCGATACCAGGGCCTGATAGGCTTCCGTCATTTGTGCTTTGAACGCCTGGACGTCGGGTCGCTGCAAGATCTGGCTACGCACCAGCAACTCGAGCAGCTTTCCGATAACGCTTGCCTTGCCGTCGGCCGCGTCGACTGATGCATCTCGGACAGCCGGGATGAAAACGAAGCTTGTATGCCTCTGGAGCTTGCCGCGGCTGTTATTCTGAAAGCCGAAGAACTGTCCGTCATCAGGCAACAGAACCAATTGCGCAGGATGGGCTGCCTCCCAGCCCAGTAGTGCTTGGTCAACCGCGGCGGCGCTGCCGGCGTTGGGCAGATCCGCATAGAGCGGATCGTTCTCGCGAAGAGCATTGTAGGCCGCGCGTTTCGGCGCCGCGGCGGATTGCGATCGGATCGCGACGAAATCGGGGTTCTGAGGAACGACACCATGATAGCGACCGCTTGAGGCGCCACCATCGAAGATACGAGTGACGACCAGCTTGCCGTCGCGAACGCGGTCCTCGAACGACGCCGCTTCCTGATCACTCAGCTGGTGAAAGGTGAGTTCTATCTCGATCGGCTGCCCCTGATCGCGACCGAAGAAATCGTCGGCGTCGCAGATTTTTGACGTCGAATAAAATTTCTCGATTGCTTTCAGTATCGATGACTTGCCTGCACCGTTCCCGCCGATGAACGCGGTATGCGCGCCGAAGGCTACTTCGATATCTCGAAGCGATCTAAAGTTCTTGATGCGCGCGCGCTCGAGCTGCATTGCCCCCCATTATACCCGTTTCCTCGGTTTCGATTGGCCCGAAAGCAAGGGCAATTACAACCGTCCCGACAGGCATCCCGCCCGAGTTTGAACGAACGTCATGACGGTCATAATCGATCAAGGCGATTGTTACACGAACTATAATTTGCAATCTTTGCTACATGGCCCGTGCAACTTCCATCATATCAACCAGTGGAGCTGGCTTTTCTCTGGAGGCGCGCATCGCCGCGACTTATCTAGCCGCGATGCTCGCGCAGGCTAGCGGTCCGGGCGATGACTCCGCCTATGTCGTCCGGCGGGTGGAATTCCAGCGCACCGATCCCGCCGCCGGCTTCGACGACCTGCACCTGTTGCTCTCTCTGCCGACGGGTCGGGACGCGGTTTCCTATCTGCAGATCAAGCGCACACTGAGCGGCGCTCGCAGCGAGGAGGCATTTCGCCGGCCGGTCGCGGATGCGGCCCGACTGATCAAGGTCGGAGACCATGACGAGACACGCTTCAGAATCGTCGCGTCGGAGAGCGCGATCAGCCCGCGCGATGTCGACAGGGCACGCGACGCGGCGCGGCTGTCGAGCGACGCCGCCGACTTTTGGACGCGGTGGAACGCGCCGGGCGCATCTAGCCAGTCCGAACGCGAGTTCACCACGGCAGTCGAGTGGGTGATCGAGCAGGACGTCGGGGGAGCCGATCGCGAGCTCGCCTGGAAGGTGGTGTCGCGCATGAGCGTCAGCGTCGTCGACGCAGACCAGGCCGGCAGCCAGGCGAAGGCGCGCGCCGTCGACCAGCTCCAGGGAGCGCTCGCGTCGGGCGACCGGGGCGAGGCCGCCGACCTACATGACGCGCTGTGCGTGTTCGCGGAGGACGCCGCAAGGGTTGCGGGCGGCGTCGACAGGGCGAAGTTGATTGCCGAACTCGCCCCGCGCTTCCGCCTGCTGGCCGCGCCATCGGCGCGCGCAGACCTGGCTCGAATTCGGGACGACGGCGAGGCTGCGCTCGCGAGCATCCGCGACGACGTGGCGGGCGTCAGCCTCGCGCGTACCAGCCTCTGCGATCGGCTCGACGACGTCCTCCGGAATACGGCCGGGCTGCGCCTCGGCGGCGACGCCGGCACCGGCAAGTCGGCGGTCCTGCGCAGGCTCTCGGAACGGCAGCGCGCCAACGGCGCCGGACTACTCGTCCTCAAGCACGACCGGCTGACGGCGCGGACGTGGGCCGAACACGCGGCGAGCACGAACCTCCAGGCACCGCTAGCGCAGATCGTCGCCGAACTGACGGCAGGTGGCTCGGGAACGCTCGTCGTCGACGGCTACGACCGGATGGTCGAGGCGGGCCTCGGCGGGCTGATCCGTGAGGTCTGCGACGCGATCGAGGCGTCCCCGTGCGCGCCACTCTGGAGGTGCATCGTCTCGAGCCGCGACTCCGCCGGACCGGAGCCCGCGCTAGACCTGCCCCTGCTGAGGGACGCCACGCCGTGGACCGTCGGTGTCCCGGACGACGAGGACCTCGCCTTCCTCGCCGAGGCGTTCCCGCATCTCGGCGACCTGTTGTCACGACGCGGCTACGCCGACCTCAACCGTAACCTCTTCTTCATCGACCAGATGGCGCGCAACCCGTCTGTCGCAGGTGCATCCTCCGAACTGGACCTAATGCAGGCCTGGGCGCGACGTGGCGCGACCGAAACGCCGCGGCACCCGACTCGCGACGCGACGCTGCGCGCGCTGGGCGGGCAGCGGCTGCTGCGCCCCTTCGGTCCGCTGCCGAAGCCCGCCGACGAGGGCGCCATCGCGCTGCTGGCCTCGGAGCGAACCCTAAACGTCCCGGCCTACCGCGACGTCGTAACATTCGGACACGACATCTACGAAGACTGGACGGTTGCGCGCGCGTTGGACGCGCGGCGGAGCGAGATTCCTGCGATCCTGCTGGCGGCCGGGCAACCGCTGTCGTGGATGCGCGCGGTGCGCCTGGCCGCCGAGATCGCGCTCGAGACCGACGGTTCGGCTGGATGGAGGGCGCTCCACGACCTCCTCGGCGACGGGGCGCTTGATCCCGTGTGGCGGCGGATCGCGCTGACGGCACCACTCCACTCGCCGCGGGCGGCGATCCTGCTCGACGGGCTAGAGCCCACTCTCCTCGAGAACGACGGCCAGCTGCTCGCGGACCTCGTCGACACGCTGCTCGCGCTAGAGGTGCGGCCGCATCCAACAGTACTTAAGGCGCCCGAGTTCGACGGCATGGATCCCGCCCGCCGCCGCAGCGTCGCGCTGGCGGCGGCTGTCCCGCGGGTGACGCCGTGGCATGCCTTCCTGACTTGGTCCGTCGGGCGCTGGGCGACGTGGCCCAAGTCGCTCGTGCCGGCACTGACGCGCGCCACATTAACGTGGCTACGGCTACCCGGACGTGGGCGTGCGCTCGCTAGCCGACTCGTAACGCAGTGCGTGGCCTGGCTGCGCGAGCTGGACGCGATCAATGCGATGCCATTAGACGACTGGCAGGAGCGCAGCAGGCTGTTGCAGGCAATGGGCGCGGACCGGTCCGGCTCGGCCGACCCGGTGCGCGACCAGCTACGGCAGGTGGTCGCCAATGGCGCGGCGGACGCCACAGCGGAGGTCGACGCCTACCTTGCCACTCTCCTCGAAGGGGGCGGCAGGAGCGGAGCCGAGTTCGTTGACTCGCCGGGGCTCATCCCGTCCGTCCTCCCGGCGCGATTTGTCGACCTCGTCGTCTCAACCATGGTCATGCGCGGCGACCCGCATGGTCCGCTGGACTACGCGGTCGAGCAGTCTGACGGCATCCGGGACCAGGGACACTTCTTCCCGGCATCGCCCGTGCGCGCGGGATGCGACCTGCTGTTCGCCGCCGACGAGGACCAGGCTCTCCGGCTCCTGGAGGCGCTTAGCGCAGCCGCGGCTTCGGTGTGGCGCAGGCGGCAGGCGGGTCGCGGGCTGACCGCGCGTCCCCTAGTGATCGACCATGCTGACGGAACCGCCACGCTGTGGGGCGACCAGTACGTTTACAAGTGGGCGCGCGGCCTACTCGGCTCCCGCCTGCTCGGATCGCTGCTGCTCGCGGCGGACGACTGGTTCGCGGAACAGACCGAAGCTGGCCGCCCGCTCGACGAGTTGTGCGCGAAATTGCTCCGGCACAGCCATCTCGTCGCCTCAGCCAGCATCTGCGTCGCCGGAGCGATGTATGGTGGCCTGTCCAGCGCAAAGCTCCGCCATGCTCTTCCGCTGCTAGTCTCACCGAGGCTATGGGCCTACGACCTGCGCCAGTCGCTCGACGACACCTCGGGCACGGCGTTCCAGATCGGCTGGAGGCAGGGCGACGAGCACGCATACCGGGCCGCCGCCGCCACGCGGAACCGGAGGACGTCGCTTCTGCCGCTCGTTGAAGGTCTGGTGGCACCGCTGCACGTGGTCCGGGATGAGGCGCTGAAGGCGGACTTCGCGGCGGCCGTCGCCAGCTGGCGCGTAGATGACATGGCCGACTTCGACGAACAGCTGGCCAGCGAAGAAGACAAGGCGGAGCTAGCGGACGAGTTGGAGAACTGGCGCGCGAAGGCGGATCCGGCCAATTGGGAGGTCGAGCCCACCGCTGAGCTCGGCGTTTTCAGCGTGGGCTACGTGCCGCCTGGCCCGCTCAGCGAGCGCGCCGCCGAGGCAATCGAGCGCAAGCAGGAGATGGAAGAGGGCGCGCCGCTGCTGGACTGGGCATTCGGGCACGGCCGGGGCGGCACAACGCGCAAGGGCCAAAACTTCATGGACGCGCTGCCCGTCGCCAAGGCTATGGACGCGCCGGATCTGTTTGCGCACGCGCTCGACCTCCACCCAGGCTACGCGATCCGGGCGCAGGGCGTCGCCGCCGTCGCCGCGGCGCTCGCGACCCATGCGGCGCCCGAGGTCCTCGCTGGCGAGATCGACTGGGTGGTCTCGGTCCTCGGTCGGGCGGCGCTCGTCGACCACGCCTCCAGCGCTCTACACTACGAGGATTCCGCGCTCGACGACGACGCGGCGGCGTCGGCGGCCCGGGGGCTCGGCGCGCTCGCCATGCGCGGCCTGGCGGACGCGGACCACCTCCGCATCTGGCTCGGACTGGTCGCGAGCCCATTCCGCGACATCGCGAAGGCCGCGCTCGAACCCGCGGCTGCGTTTTGCCCGCTATCGCCCAGCGGCGCAGCAGCCGCGCTCTCGGTGAGCGCGACGTCGATGCTCTACGCTTGGGAGCCGTTCGGGCGCGACATCGAGGTCAACATGCGGACGGCCCGGGCGGCGCGGTGCCTCGACGCGATCGACGCCGCTGTGACCGCCAACGCGGAGGGCCGCATCGAGGCGCCGAGCTTCCCGAGACCGGTGACTGAACACTTTGTCGGTGGGGACGCAACCAACCCGTGCGCGGGCGAGCCGCAAAACCAGTTCGACCATTACCGCGCCTCGACCGTCTGGTCGCAGCTCGACGTCACGGCACTCTCGGCCGTCCCGCCGATCAAGGACGCGCTGCTCGGCTACTTTTCCGACGCGCTCGCCTGGTATGCGTCCTACATGGCTTTCCAAGACGCGCGCGGCTGGAGCAGTCCGGCGCGCCTCATGAAGTGGGAATCCGTCCTCGGCCGGCTGAGCGGCCGCCTGGCATCCCTCCTGCCGCCAGAGACCGCCGTCGAGCGGCTCGTGGAGCCTGCGGCGGCGATGGGCGACGCGAAGGCACGTAGCGACCTGCTGGCCGACCTGCTGGACGGGTTCGCGCACGCGATGGTCGAAGGCGACCTGCCGCTGGACGCCGGCTTCGAGACGGTTTGGCGAGCGGCGTCTGACGCGCTCTTCGAGACCGCCCGGAGCGAATGGAGCGGCCGATACGATCCGGACGAGACGCCGCTGTCGGCGGCTGCCTTTGCGCACTACGGCCTGCCCGTGTTCGAGCCGGGCTGGCGCCGTGCGGCCGAACTGACCACCCTGCTGGGCGATTGGGTCGCGGCCTGCGCACGCTACCGCTTTTCGGCCGGGCTGGTCTCCATCTTGGTCGCCCACGCCGGAGCGGCGTTTGCGCCGCAACCTGGCCTGGACTGGCTGGAGGCGATCATCGAAGCCCACCGGTCGACCACGCCCGAGGACTGGCGGTCGGAGGTCGGGCGACCGGCCGGTGAGCTGCTGGCGACGCTGTGGAGCCGCAGCACCCTCGAGCAGCGGCGCGCCGACGTCGTCCGGTTCCGGTCCGCCGCCGCCGTCCTCGCCGACCGGGGCGTGGCCGCGGCGACCGAGCTCCTGCCCGAGATCGCGGTGGTGCAGGCCAGTGGCTAGGCCGCCCGCGACCGGGCTAGGCCCCGCCTTCGACGGGCGCGCCGAGCAGGCGGTGTTCGACGAGCTGCAGGCGCTGTGCACTTCGCCGGGATACATACACGCGCTCGCCCGCATCGGCGTCCGCGACAACATGATCTCCTACGCCGGCGCGATGACGCCCGAGGTCATGTCGGCCTCCTACAGCCGCGAGCGTACGATCCGCACCGAATACACGACGCTCATCGGCCTCATGCTGAAGGGCGCGATCGACTTCGCGCAACCGTCGTCCGAAGACCTCGAGCGGATGATCGCGCGGTCATACGAGCTCCTGCAGGAACTGCACGACGCGCTGGGACGCCCCATGTGGCAGGCGATCGCCGACGGCTTCAGGCGCAGACAGGCGGGCGAGCAGGTAGACGAGGCCTCGATATTCACCGGTGGGACGGTGCTGCGCGAACCCATCTTTTACGGCGCGGAATCCGCCTACAGCTTTCAGTATGCCGAGCTCGCGCTGCGCAAGTACGGCGCGGACGACGGGTGGCTGCGGGCCCATCGCGGGTTCGGGATTCAGGACGCCCACGACGTCGTGGTCGCGGCCAAGGACCTCTGCAGCCGCAAGTTGGCCGAGACTCTGCCGGGGCCGGCGAAGCGCTCCAGCCACGACTGGTCGCCGCTGCCCGGCTACACCTTCTCAGCCGAGGAGGCGGCGGCCGCCGCCGGTGTCGGGACGGAGGTGGCGGCCGCGGTGCTCGACGCGTTCACCGCCCCGACCCCGCCCTGCAACGAGGGTTTCGCGACGCTCGGCGACTTCAACCTCGCCAGCGCGCAACCGCTGATCGCCACGCGGGACGGGGGCTACGTCTCTCTTCAGGCCTACGGGCTGCTCGAGGCGCTTTACGATTCCCCGTTCTACTGGATGGTAGCGGACCGCGCATACCGCGCCACCGCGTCCGCGCACCGCGGCGCCTTCACGGAGCAATTCGCGGCCGAGCGGCTGGCGTCGGTGTTCGGGGCGGGGAACGTCCACCGCGGCGTCACCGTCTTGCGCGGGTCGAGGACCGTCACCGACATCGACGTCCTGGTTACCTTCGCCGACCGGGCTGTCGTACTGCAATGCAAGTCCAAGCGGCTGACCCTCGAGGCAAGGCGGGGCAACGACCTCCAGCTCCGCGACGACTTCAAGAAGTCGGTCGAGGACGCCTACGAACAGGCGCTCGTCAGCGCCGACGCGCTCAGGGAGGCCGGGCTGAGGTTCGAACTGGCGGACGGTACCGAGCTGCGAATCGCGACGCCCCGCATGATCTACCCGGTCTGCGTGGTTGCCGACCATTATCCGGCGCTGACCGTGCAGGCCCGCCAGTTCCTCAAGCCCAGGATCGACGAGGTCATCCGGCCGCCACTGCCCACCGACGTGTTCATGGTGGACGTCCTGGCCGAGATGCTCGACACCCCGCTCCGGTTCTTGAGCTTCCTCGACCGCAGGGTCGGGATGGCGGACCGGGTTACGATGACCAACGAGTATGCGGTCCTCGGCTACCACCTGTCGAACAACCTCTGGCTAGACTCCGGCTACTCGCTGGGCATGATCGACGACAGTTGCGCCATCGACCTGGACACCGCGATGACGGTGCGCCGCGAGGGGCTTGTCGGCCGCCGCACCCCCGCAGGCTTTCTGGACCGCTTCGGCACCACGCTCACCGGGCGCATCCTCAGGAACATCGAGCAGAGCGACGATCCGTCGCTGATCGAACTGGGCATGATGCTCCTCACGCTGAGCGGCGACACGCTAACCGACCTCGACGCGGGACTGGCGCAGATGGCCGCCCGCACCCGCGCCGACGGCCTGAGGCACGACTTCACCCTCATCTTCGACGGCACGTCGGCCGGTCTGACCGTCCACTGCAACCCGGCGCCGAACCGCGAGGCACTAGACGCGTTGCGTCGACACTGCGAGCGGCGCAAATACATGCAACGTGCCAAGCAGTGGCACGGGCTCCTAATCCGTCAGGACGACGGCATGCCAAAGGCGGGTATGGAGCTACGCGGCAAGTGGACGTTCGACGCCGCCCTCGACGCCGACGCACGGGCTTATGCTGAGAAGGCCCACGCGAACCCGGGTCGAAAGCGGCTGGCCGGCGCACCCGCGCGCAAGGTGGGGCGGAACGAGCCCTGCCCGTGCGGAAGCGGCCTCAAGTACAAAAAGTGCTGCCTGCCCTAGCCGAGACGCGGTTGAAGACCACAGCGGCCGAGATGAGGCAGCTTCCCGACAGCCCGCGTCGTAGCGATCCAGAGGCAGCTCTTGTCAAAAGCAGACGTTCGCGGTTGTTGATCCGAAAGACCGGGTCTGGTCGCGAGCCGCCCATCTGGGCATTTTGCCGCGGTCGCCTCGATCTCGGCCATTCCCTCGTCTGAACTCGGTTCCCGGAACCCGTCCTCCATTCAGGGACAGCGAAGCGACACAATGGGCCATTAGCGGCGCAAACGAAATTGATGCAACATTATCGGCAGCTTTATGCGCTATGAATCATTTATAACCAGCAAATTAAATTGCTCGATAGCAAGCGTCCGCGTCTTTCTGTATTCATGCACCCAAAGGAATGAAGCATGAACCAGACCGTCAACGTCCATAGCGTTCCATCCTATGACGAGTTGGTCGCGCGAAATGGCATAACGATTTTGCAAGCACCGGGGGATCTAACGATACGCGATGGCGATATCGCAATGACCCGCTGGGGCGATCTCATGCTCAACGACGAGAAATACTCCGCGGTGGTCCGCTTCGTTCAATTCTGGCAATACAATTTCCCGACGTTACGAACGCTGTTCGACATGGTCGTCGCTTCCCAAGCCGAGGAAGAGCAGGCCCAATCGGAAATGGACAGCTTGGGGAGCACCGCGTGGCATCCGGACAAAGGACTGTTGGGCGGCCTCGATCTAGCGGCGTTGCACGCAATCAACGAACGGATCGGGGCAATTCAGGAGTCTCGCGGTGTACTCGCTGGGACTATCATCCTCGTTATCGGCAGGGCGGCGGCCACTTTGAGAAACGATCTCGGTGCCACGATGGATGAATGGAGAGCGGTCGGGCCGTTGATGCACGGTCGCAGTGTGGGCGAGGCATTTGAGGCGGCGGGCAATAATTTTCGCCACGCTGATGAGTGGCTGGTCGCTAAGACGCCGAACAATCAGCAACTCAAGTCGGTCTCGGTATTGTCCGATATTCTGCAAGAGCCGCTTCCCGCCAACGGCAGCATTCGCACCTTTGCGCGGGATATCAGCGTCGATATCCTAGACGCCCTGAGCCACCGAGATTTCGTAAAGCTCGAGACAGCGGTTTTCGCCTTCATCAATGGGCTCATCGCGCGGGTGCAGTCGCGATCGGGTTGCCCCTGAACCAAATCGAGAATTTATCGCCGCAACCCTATTGCCGATAATTTTGCATCGGATTCTGGCCGACGCTTCAGACCAGTCGGAACAGCCAGATAGTTTACGCCTCTATAGTTGCCTTTCAACGGTCGAGATTCTATTCCTGAAAGCGGCCCTTCGTTCAGTGTGTCAAAAACTGCCGGGACGTGCCCGCCAAAGTCTCGCCGCAAGGTCTGAAACTATTGTCGAGTGCCTAATTGCACTGCGCCAAAAACGCCGGCACAAGTCAAAGCGAGGTCAATACCTACCACCCGCCGCGGCTTCATCCAGCGTCTCCGTCACAATACTATCGACGACTGCGGAAACGCGGCTGCGCAGGCGCGCGCGTTTGGCCTCCAGTTCGGCCGTTCGATCCCGCGCGACGAAGAAATCCCACGAACAGCCGGCGAAGGCATCGTTGAGCGAGGCCAGATCCACTTCCGCTCCGCCACGCGATCCAGTCAACAGACGGTTCGACGTCAACGGCATGGCCACAATCTCCGTTTCGTCGAGGTCGGCCAGCATCAGGGGATGTGTTTCACCGTTCCGACCGAAGGCCACCGACACGCAGTCCGGGAGCACCAAGACGACGTCTGTGTGACGGATGCGCCATTCCAGAGCACCGAGCTTTTCGATGCGCAGCGGCGGAGCGAGCGATTGGGAGAGGCTCTTGCGCTGGGAACTCGCCGCCACCTTCGGGAGGTCGTTCATCATTGCCTCGAACGTCGCCGCGATCTGCGCCGACATTTCGTCGTGGAACGAGGAAAATCCGTCCTTGGCGGCAGCGAAGAATATCGCGGTGAAGGTCGCTTCCGTCATTCCAACGAGCGAGAAGATCGGTCCGTATTGAATCCATGCCTTGGCGATCTGATCCGCGAAAGCGCCTGTGGGCCGTTCGCCGTTCAAGCCGAGCATTCCCCTAGCAGTGCTTTCGTCGGCGAACATGTCGGCCATACCGCTGAAGAGCTGGGTCGCACCTCCCGTGACAGACTTGCGGAAATGATCATTGCGCACCGCCAGATGCGTGACGAATTCTGCCGCCGCCCGGTCATCAACGCGCTCTCCGTCTTTGAGATTTCGGAGTTTCGAGAGGATTTTCGGGAAAGCCTGCTCGTAGTCCGTGATCTCATCATCGAGGGTCTTGCTGACTGCTTCCACGGCGAGTTCCGAGTAGAAGTTCCGCTCGGCGCCGATGCCGTCGGTCGCCGGCGTGAAGATGCCGCGTTCGTGCGTGTAGGCGACCACGTAGGTGCGGTTGCCCTTTTGAAAGCCGAAGCCGATCAAAAGGCTTTGCGGAATGAAGTGCTGCTTCTTGCCTGACATGCATCACGTCTAGCGATTTTGGGTGGCCTGTCGCAATTGCCGGTTGCGCGGCGCTCGCGTGACAATCGACGCGCTCGCCGGATGGGTCCAAGTTTCAGGGGGTGGACGGGAAGCGCTTCTAGTCCGTAATAGTCTCATGCAGTTCATTCCGAACGGTCCATCAATTCCCGACGAGTTGCTCGTGGCGCGCGATGCCGGCGACGTCATCTTCTTCTGCGGCGCGGGCGTTTCTCAGCATGAGGCCGGCCTCCCCAATTTCGAGCGTCTTGGCCGCAACGTCATCGATATTCTCGGCGCCGCTCAGGACAGCCCGGCGCGGTCGCTCCTGACCAAGGCGCTGGAGACGGGCCGCATGGCCGGCGTCGGTGGCCTGCTCGCGACCGATCGGGTTTTCGGCCTGCTTGAACGCGAATTCGAGGTTGCCGATGTCCGCGCCGCCGTGGCCGAAGCCATCACGCCCGCGCCAGGCGCGGGCCTCGGGGCACACCGCACCCTGTTGACCCTCGCGACGTCCCGGGCCGGCGTGACGCGACTCGTCACCACTAATTTCGATCTGCTGTTCGAAGCCTGCAAACCGGACCTGCCTCACTCCGGGCCGCCAAGGTTGCCCGATCCCCGTAGCGATCTCGAGTTTAGGGGCATCGTGCATCTCCATGGCCGCGTTGACCCTGGCTACCGGCAACCGGCCGATGAGGAGTTCGTCGTCTCCAGCGCCGATTTCGGGCGTGCTTATCTGTCCGACGGCTGGGCAACCCGCTTCATACAGTCGCTTCTATCCCGGTTCCAAATCGTCTTTGTCGGCTACACCGCCGAAGATCCGCCGGTCCAATATCTGCTGGAAGCACTCAACCTGCAGGCAGGCACCCGCAAGCGCCTCTACGCCTTCCAGGATGGCGAGAGCGAAGCCGCCAAGGCCTTGTGGGAACACAAGGGCGTCCAGGCGATCCCGTTCGACAGCAGCAAGGGCTTCGGTCCACTCTGGGATACACTTGCCGCGTGGGCGGATCGGGCCAGCAATATCGACGCTTGGTATGACGGCCTCCTCGCTAAGGCGCAGGACGGCCCTATGGCGCTTGATCCGCATGTCCGCGCGCAGATCGCCGAGATCATGTCGACCAGCGAAGGCGCGCGTCGGTTCGCGACCGCTCATACGCCGCTCGACGCACGCTGGCTGCTCGCCTTCGACCCGGAGCACCGTTTCGCCACGCCCGACAAGATCGAGCCCCATGTCGATGAATCGCCGGAATTCGATCCGCTCAGTGCACTCGGCTTGGCATCCGATCCACCACTCGATCCCGACGCGGGCGAAGATTTCCAGCGCAATCGCAAGGTGCCGCCCGAGGCCCTTGATGTCTTCGCGTTCAATCGCGCCGATACCGATGACACGCCGGAGGGGACGCTTGCTGGCTTGCGGGGCGGCTCGGCGCGCGAACTTGCCCCGCTGCCGTCCCGTCTAAACAGCCTGGGCATTTGGCTCCAACGGATCGCGCATCAGCCCATCGCCTTGTGGTGGGCCGGTCACCAGACGGCTCTCCATCCCGATGTTACGCGCAGTATCGAATCCTGGCTGCGGCAGGACCCGGACCGGTTCCCCGAGGCAATCCGCAGCCAGTGGCGCTGGTACTTCGCGGCCCGGGCAGACACGCGGCCTGACCCGGACATGGCGCGCTACGACATCGAGGCGCGAAGCCGGCAGGAGGGATGGTCACCTTCCCTGGTCCGGACCTATGTCGACCTCTTCAAGCCGCAGATCACTGCGACCAAGGCGTATGGCGTGCGACACCCCCTTTTCTGGGAAGAACCGCCCGAGAAGCTCGTACATCTCGATGTCGAATATCCCCGCCCGCACGACGCGTTGGAGGTGCCCGACGCCCAGCTTGCCGAGGCGATTGCGCATTTGCGCGGGCATCTCGAACTGGGGGTTTCGCTCGAACGGGAGCTTAGCGGGGACGACTATGTTCATTTTGAACATACGCGCCCCGATGATGGCGGACCGCCACTCGGCATGGGCGAGTTCGGCATTCGCGGGCCGATCGCGCTGTTCATGGAATGGGTGGCCCGCCTCAACGTACTGGACCCGGCGGCGGCACGCGCCGAGTTCCAGCGATGGTCAACCAATGATCCCTATGTCTTCGCGCGCCTGCGCGTCTGGGCCGCGGCCACCGGGATCGTCGACCCGGATGATGGCGCGTCGGTCCTGCTCGCTCTGTCGGACGAGCTCTTCTGGTCGACGCATCACCAGCGCGATCTGCTGTTTGCTATCCGGGACCTCTGGCCGAACCTGTCGGCAGAATCGCGTGCCGCCATTGAGCAGCGGCTTCTCACCACGACCTATCCGTGGAGCGACGAGGTCTGCGGCGGGTCGAGCCGGGCGGAAGCCCGCTACCGGCTGAGCCGCCTGCACTGGCTTGTCTCGCAGGGCGTGACGTTCCGGTTCGACGTCGAGGCCGAAATGGCAAAGCTGCGCCCGCTAGATCCAGAGTGGACCTCGGCCATCGGTGATCACACCGCGGACTCGCACGCGCCCGAAGTCTATACGATCGAGACTGACACCACGCCGGACGCCATCCTCGAGACGCCGATCCCCGAAATCCTTGCCGCCGCCCGGGAAGCGGGTGGTCGGGAAGACTTCTTCTCCCATGTCGAGCGGGCGCCGTTTCGCGGTCTGGCGGAAGCCCGGCCGCTGCGGGCGCTGGCGGCGCTTGTGCATGTCGCAAAGTCTGGAGAAGCATCGCTCTCCGCCTGGTCGGGCTTTCTCTATGCCGAAGCGCGGCTCAAGGACTCGGTGCGCATGATCGCGCTGATCGCCGGCCGCTTACGGCAACTCCCGCTGCCGCTGCTCAACACCATCGTCTACCCCGTCTCGGACTGGATGCAGCGGATTGGTCACCGGCTCTATGGCGATGCGGCAGCCGTGCTGCCTGCGCTGTGGGAGCGCGTCGTCGAAGCACTCGCGATTGTCGGTGACCATCGCCCACATCGCCCCGATCAAAGTTGGGCCGACGATGCGCTGAACGCACCCACCGGCCGGCTCGCGCGTCTCCTCCTCGATGATCCGATGACGCAGGATCGCATCGTCGGCGGGGGCTTCCCCGAGGCCTGGACCAATCGCGCCGACCATCTCCTGGCGTTGCCCGGCGATCGTCGCCGGCACGCCCTGGTAATGCTCGGCGCACACTATAACTGGTTGTTCAACGTCGATCCTGCCTGGACCGAACGCGCGATCCTACCCGCGATTGGCGACGAGGGCGCAGACGGCGCCGCGGTCTGGGACGGTATCTTCTGGACCGCGCGGTTCCCGTCACGCGACCTGTTCGCTCGCATCAAGCCCGGCCTGATTGCGCGCGCCCGGCAGACTTCCGCCCGCCGCAAGAACAATGAGGTCATCGCCGGCATGTTGCTAGGCGGCTGGGGCGGCGAAGCGGACGCCGCCGAACCCGAGCGGCTATTGAGCGATGTCGAACTGCGCGAGGTGCTGATCCACGCCGACGACAAACTGCGCGGCCAGTTCCTCTGGCATCTCGGCCACTGGTCGAACAATGTTCAGACCCGCTGGCCCGAGCGACTGATTCCGTTTTTGCGCACCGTCTGGCCCAAGCAGCGGGCGCTGCGAAATCCTGCCGTCTCCGCGCGGCTGGTCGACCTTGCGCTGGGAAGCGGGGATCAGATGCCCGCAGTGGTCGAAGCCATCTTGCCGCGGTTGGTGCCGGCCCGGTCGACCTCGATGCACATGATGCTCTTCACCAGCAATGGCAGCCCGCACCCGGCCTATCGCTACCCGGCGGCACTTCTCGATCTCCTCTGGGCGGTGCTCGGCGACGACGCGCAGCAATGGCCCTACAGGATCGAGGACGTTCTCGCCCGCCTCGGCGAAGATCCAGTCGTTGGATCGGACCCGCGCCTTGCTGAACTCAGGCGGCGACGTCAGCGCTGACCCGCGCGACTCGGGCTTTCCGAAACGACGCACCTTGTCGTATCGGCCGTTCAATCTGGTCCCCGACGAGGAGGAATTGATGCGCATCCGCCGCCACGACTTTCATTGAGGGGAGAGCTCAGGCAGGGCGCTTCAGGCCACGGCGAGCTGTGCGAAATATCGCAACCTCAACTGTTCCGCACGGTCAGGTCGATCCCGACCACCGCGATGTCGTCGATAGCCGGAAACGCGCTGGAAATCTGCGACCAGCGTGCTTGGAGGGCTTTGAGCAGACCGCCGAAATCGACGGATTGGTTGGTGCTCGGCAGCTCCCAGCGCTGCTTCTCGCCACGGTAGACGAGGACGAAAAGCCCGCGGCTCGAACGCGTGTCGCGCAGGTAATCCCCGCAAAGCTGGTTCTCGAGCCGCTCGAACAGCTGGGGACCGGTCCACTTGTCGGCAAGCTTGAGTTCGCCCGGGACGGGTGCGTCGAACCCCATGCCGTGAATGCGCAGGTCGATGCGTTTGGCGTCGGCGAGCTCTTCCTCCTGCGGAATATGAAAGCGGCCGTTGGCGCTCTGGCGCAGCCAGTCGCCGATATATTTGCGCATGTCGGTCTCGAGGGTCGCGCCCTTGACGAGAATGCCGGCAATGCTGCTGTCGCCATGCTCGAGATTGTCCTTCAAGTCGAGCAAGCGCAGGTGGGCGAACTCGAACAGCTCGCGGTGATTGCGGGGCGTACGTTCGAGATTGCCCTGGAAGTCGAGCGTCTGGGTGATCGACCACGGCTCGCTGTCGGCGTCGAGCTGCGCCTTGGCTTTCGCATGGTGCTGCATCCAGGGGCGCGAGGACGGCTCCGGATGCAGGTGTCCCAGCTCAACCAGGGCCAGATAGGCTTCCTTTCCTGGAATTTCCTTGAGGAGCGCGAAGAGCTGGTTGCGGGCATCCTGCGCATCGTCCCTGAGACCTGGCGAATAGACCCCGCCGCCTGCGCGCTGGATATCCTCTTTCTCGCGGATGTAGCGATGCATGAGCGCGTAGAGGCTCTTCAAGTGCCCGGGGCTGCGGAAGGCATCGTCGTTCACCGCATCGGTCCGCCGCCCACCCAGAAGATAGGAAACGAACAGCATGGCGAACCGTGTTTGGTTGGCCGGCGATCGGATGGCGGCGAGGCGCTGCGTAAGTGCGGGTATCGCGGCGCCGGGCTCGATCCCGGTCCACACCGCGAACCACCGCGCGGCATGGTCGAGGCGGCGATCGGCGCTTCGCGTCTGCGCCAAGCGGGCCAGGTCAAGCCTTTGGACCTGCGCGCCGTGGACAATATTCAGCATGTAACCGAGATTTTTCATGTTCTTGGGCTCGCGAGCCTGGAGCCGCGCGAAAATGCCCGCGCCGATCTCCGGCCAGGCCCATTGGCCGCTCCAGCTGAGGTCGGAGAGGACATAGTGGCTTTCGACCTTGCTGGTCTCGATGCGCAAGTCGCGGTCCACTTCGCGCAGGAGCAGGCGGCTGAGCAATTCAGGATGGAGGGCAAAGAGTTCGGGCAGCCAATCGGGAAAGCCATTCAACTCGTCCATCGCATAGCGAAAGGCGGTGTCGATCTCGGCATCGCCGAGCGTGGACGCCCAATCCGACGTTTCCCGCGCTTCGATATTGAGCCCCGTGAGCCCGAAGATCACGGCGAACGGAGTCTGGTTGCCGGCCTTGCCCTCTGAGCGCAGCTTTGGCCTGTA
Organism: Novosphingobium rhizosphaerae; assembly: GCF_050920675.1. Lineage (NCBI taxonomy): Bacteria > Pseudomonadati > Pseudomonadota > Alphaproteobacteria > Sphingomonadales > Sphingomonadaceae > Novosphingobium > Novosphingobium rhizosphaerae. The sequence continues at coordinate 1,541,883 of NZ_CP137861.1, read as the reverse complement.
GCGACGCCAATAGGCGACGACTCCGTCGCGAAAGGCCTTGGCCGCCTCGGCGCCGAACTCCGTTTCCAAGACCTGCCAATTGCCGACCGTCCATTGGTTGGACTGCGGGTCGAGCTCGCGCATCCGCTCGTGCAGGTGATATTGGAACCCGAAGATGTCGGTCGGCTTCTTCAGGCCTTCGCCGCGCAGCTTCGCGATATTCAGCGCCACCTCCGCCTTGAACTTCTGCTCGCGCCTAGCTTCGGCCGCTTCACGCCGTCTCTGGCTGCGGCGGTACTTCGCGTTCTCGCGGCGCCAATCCATTTGCTCGTCGGTCGGCGGCGCGGGATGGAGATGGCCGTCCAGCGCCGCGCGCAAAACGGGGGTGGTGTTAACCGCCGACTGAAGCCGGCGAAGCCATGCTTTGGGCCGCTTGGATTGGACATAGAGGCTGAAGGCGGCGGACAGGGCGACCAGGCGATCGTCACGCAGAGGCCGCAGGGCGATGTCGGCGAGAAGTCGCTCGAAATCCTCAGGCGTGAACAGCCAGTAGGAGGCAAAGTTCGCGACCTGCCAATATTGCGTGACCCGCTCCTTGAGCTTCCTGTTCCGGTAGCGGCGCGCCTGCGCGGTGTCGTGCCAAAACAATCGGTGATTGAGGTCCGGCCAGGCCGGGACTAGGCTCGCGAAGTCGACGCGGATCTCGCGCGCGTCCCACTCGCGGTAATAGTGCGCCGCGGGAAGCTTCTGGATGATCGACAGCGTCGGCGTCTCCAGCGCCGCCGGATGCCGGGCGGCGACCAATCTTTCGGTCGCCTGCGCCGCGCTTTTCATGAGCCAACCGAACCGCTGCGAAATTTCGCAGTGGCGGCGCGCGACGACCGGGCGCTTGGCGATATAGCCGTCGAGTCCCGTCACGAGCACGGGCAGCTCCTCGAGGCCGAGTGCTTGCACGAAGGCTTCGAGCGCGCTGCCGAGGCCATCGACCCGATTGCGCTCGCGGGGCGGCAGCTTGCCGATACAAGCAAGCACCCAATCGACCGACGATGCGGTCGGCGGCAGTCCGGTGAGCAGTTCGGCGAACCATTCGCGATTGAGCGTGGCGGCCTCTGTCAGGAAGGATTGGCGAATAGCGGCCATGTCCTCCGGGGAGCCCACAGCGCGAACGGCCCGGAAGGCCGCGATGCGCGCGTAGCGATCGAGCTTCGGATTGGAGGCAGCGGCCTTCGCCTCCGGCAGAGCATCGACCAGTTCGCCTTGCCAGATCATGCGCTGGAGGAACCACTGGAGCTGCGAATTCCCCGCATATTTCGCAATCAGCGTCTTGATGTCGCCGACAAGATCTTTGTCGGCGAACCGTTGGATCGCCCGCAAGTCGCCGGTCGGCCCGCGGGTGACGTCGGTGTCGATTTTCGCGCAGACCTCGACGAGGATCGCCCGGCGCGTTTCTAGCGGAAGCGCTTTGGGCTCGCCGCCTTCGAAGATGAGCTCGGGCGATAGGGCAAGGGCGCGTTCGCGGATCTTGCTGTCGAGGAGGATCAGCCACACCAGCACCGGCCGCATGGTCGGCACGATCACCTCGTGACCATATTGCTCGCGAAACAGCAGCGCTTCGACCTTGCGCCTCGACGCCGCGCGGTCGAGTAGGCTCTGCAGCCACTCCGCCGTCAGATATTCGCGGACTGTGCGGTGGTGGAAGCGCACCGTCTGGTAGATCGCCTCATCGAAGATTGGCCTGGTGAGCAAGGCCGCGCATTTCTTGCTGTCCCACCCGGGCAGCACTTCGGAGACGGCGATGCCCGCCGTGGTTTCCGTTCCGTCGGGCACCCGGATGGTTGCTTCCTGCGCCATCGTCGCTGCCGCCGCGACCGTGCGCGCGCCCTGTTCGGCGTCGTCGCGGGAAAGCGGCATGGCCTCGTCGCGGGCCTGATCGCGCTCCAAGAGCCGGCGCGCAATGCTGGCCTGCATCAGCTCCAGGCGATTGCCGATGCTCTGGTGCTTGTCCCAATAGGCGACGAGCTCGCTCAGATCGTCGGGCCGAGCCGCCATAGACCAGGCGTCGGCGCGCTCGATCGCGTCCAGGAAGGGCTCCGGGTCGGCGATCCCGCGCACCCGGGCGAAACGTTCGACTTGAGAACGGCTGAGATCGTCGAGCGCCACGATCGTGAACGCGTTCGCGTGCTTGTCCGGCGCGGCCTCCTCCTGCGCGGCCCCGGTGCCTTCGGTGATAGCGTTCGATTCTTTGGCCGGCGGGAGGTAGCGGAGATGCTGCTGGCAGAGCTTGAGGTCGGTGACCGGCCGCCAGGCGGAGCCGCGGCTGGTGAGCACGACGTGCGTGCGCTGAAGCGCGGCCGAGATGCGCAGGGCGATCTTGCGCACCGCCGTCTCGAAGTCCTTCGGTTCGCGCAGCCGCGCTTCGTCGACGGAATCGAGGAACAGCCATCCCTCGTCCTGCGATGACAGCCATTGCTTGAACTCGGCGAGACTTCCCTCCTCGAACGCGATCTCGAAATCGTCGGCGACATGCTCGAGGCGCAGGAAAAAGGCGTGCTCACCGCCCGAGCGAAGCGAGCGGGCTGCCTGGCGGATTTCCTCGGTCTTGCCCGAACCCGCCTCGGACAGGATCACCGAACGCCAGCGCGCGGTGAGATCTTGCCATGTCAGGCCCTTGCCGAAGGTCAGCCGCTGATAATCGAACTCGTCGCTGTCCCCGCTTTTTAAGGATAGCTCGTGGAAGGTTCGGTCCAGGGCGATGTAGCTGTCGGTCAAGGCGTGCTCGTGTCGTCGAAATCCGCAGAATGGACTGCGAGCAATAGCACTCGGCGCATGAAATCAGAACGGGAACAAAGGTGCGGAATCCACAGGTGGTTTCGCTCCGGTAAGGAGAGGCCTGCGTCCCTCCCAGGATCACTACGGTGCAAGCACGCATGCAGGCTTGTCGCGCTCACACGTTTGGTGGACAGGTCTGACGTGGCCGAATGGTAGACGCAGCGGACACAAAATCCGCCTGGAATTCCAGTGCGGGTCGAGCCCCGCCGTCCGCACTTTGCGCCGTGGGCGAGACACGTAAGTGTCTTGTCATTAGGCCGGCGTGCCCAATGGCGAGCCGTGCTCCGGCCATTCCATGAGCTTCGCGTCGCCCTTTTTCGCCAGAAAGGCCTGCATCTCTTCCGAAACGGGAGACTCGACCCAGAAGTCGCCGAAACGCGCACGGAAGACTGACCAACGCCGGGATAGGACGCCCGATCGCCGATGCTTGGGCGAGACCCAGACCCATTGCAGGCCCCAGAAGCCAGGCCTGTCCTCGGGGTCGCGCCAACGAAACGAAATCGCGCCCTGGATGCGGCCTTCCTCGTCGCTCATTAGAAAGCCATGGACGTGCGGATCGTCGTCGCCGTCGGGACCGCCCCACTGCACGAAATCATAGCGTTCCTCGCGCTTGAAGGCGCGCGCCCGCTCGTACATCTCGAAATGCTTCCAGGCGGGCGAGGCGGCAGTCACCAGTTCGGGCTCGGCTTCGGATCCTTGCGCCGCAATCATCTTGGCCAGCTGCTGCGGGTCCAGCGCATGCATGCGCCGCTTGTGCTCGCGGCGATGGGCCGCGCTGGAATCGGGATCACCGCGGTACCAGGTCTGGCCGCAATCGGGGCATCTGGTTTCGACTGGCTCGCCCGTCTTGCGGTGCTTGGGGCCTTTGACCTCTAGCCGAAGGACCGCGCCGTCCGGCCCCAGCCAGGCTTCGTAGCGGCGGCCGCTCGCAAGCTTGCCTTTGAGCAGCTTGCCGCGGTGCCACATATCCTCGGCGACGAGCGTGACGCTCTGGCGGTCTTTCATCTTGGGTGCCCAAAAGACCGTGAGTTCGGCGTTGGTGACACGCTTCTGCTCGGCGATCGCCGGGCGTATCCGTTCGATGAGAGGCCAGGGATCGAACGCGAAGCCCAGCGTCTCGAGATCGAGCAGGAATGCCGCGGCATCGGCAGAGGCGAGCGTGGCGCCGCCGACCGCGCCGACCGATCGCATGCGCGGGCGATCATAGGTCGTCACCCAGCGGTAGCCCAATGCTTCGGACAGGGCCTTGAGGTCGAAGCCCGTGCGAAAGCCGCGCGTGCGTGGCTCGCAGGCGTAAGCTAGATCGTCGAGCTCGAATTCGTGCAGCCAGCCCTCGTCTGCGATCCGCTTCAGGATGGCCCTGGCCGAAAAGCTGCTGCGCATCGGCGGGGCTTCCTGGAGAGCCTGCCAAATCGCCTTGAGCTGGGCGGGGTCGATACGGTTCATCGGAGCGTCTCCCTTACCAGGAGTGTGCCACAGGCGCCGAGCCCAAGGCGCATGTTATTAATCGTTGGCGGACACCGCCTTACGATTTTTTCAGCCGCACAGGTCTTTCGGCGGCCGTAGACGCGCGAGGGACAGCAGCCGCACGGCCACAGCCTTGAGCGCGGCCCATCCGCGCCACAAACCTTAGATAAGGGCGATGAACAGTCCCCGCCTGGGTCGAACAAATGCCGAGATCGAAGGCGCTATAGCTGCTCACGTCGAGATCGCGCACTTCGAGCTTTAAGCCCGGAGCCGTCAGGCTGCGCGGTCAATATGCGGAATACGCCCAACCTAGCGGACGTCACGGCGCACGTGAACGAGAGGCGGCTTTCGCTAGCTTGCGCACCCGAAGCGGACTTTCGGGAACGTCCCCAACAACTGCCTTTGGGCTCATGTGCCAAAGAGTTTAGCAAGGGTAATCTGGGGCAGACTCCCGTGCTAAGCGCAAACCGGAGCAGGACAGCCGCTATGAAGCGGAATGGACTTGAACTGCCGCAGACTCGACTCCCGTCTGCCCCCTGCCACGATCTGCGATCGCCATCGCGGCCATGAGGTCATCTACAAGGCGATCTTCCGCCGCAATCCTGACCGCAATTGTACCGGAGGCGAGCGCGTCGCGCTGCTCATCGCTGATTTCCGCGACGACCGCCGTCAGCAAAGCCCGCAGCAGGATGGGATGGATGCTCATAGCCGAGCTCCTTCGCGGGCATCGGCAATCAGCCGCTTCAGGCTCTCGAAGGGGATAAGCGTCATGCCGCCGACCTTGACGATCTCGATGCTGCCGTCGGTAATGAGTTCGTAGAGCTTCGAACGGCCGATGCCGGTGAGGCGGCACGCCTCGGGAATTCGGACCGTCAGCGGATCTGTTCTGTAGGGCTCGGGCTTTGCCTGTTGGGACGGGCTGCTCATGGCTCGTTCTCCTCGCTGTTGGATGGGGCGGCATTGGCCTTCACGTTGGCCTTTCGCGCAGCCAATTCGCCCGCCGTCCGGACGAACTGGTCATAGTGGCGCTGGCCCCGGCGCTGGGTCTCGGCATCGAAGGCGGGATGGTGCGCGGTCAGCGTCAGCTGGTGTCGCACGAATAGGCCCAGCACTTCGGTCAGGTAATCGAGCCGCTGCTCTAGCCGTTCGACGGCGCGCACCTGCCTGGCCAGCGCCTTGCCGAATTGTGCGCCTATCTGTTCATCGTCGGCTCGCTGGAACCACGTGCCGAGCGCCTTGCTCAGGATAGTCGTCTTCGTTTCGCCCGGCTCAGCTGCCATGGCATCAAGCCGCGCCGAGAGATGGTCGGGCAAGTAGAACTGGTGGCGGGTTTTGCGGGTCTGCATGCTGGCGATGATGCGCAGTCCATGGACTTGGCAACAGAGCCTCTCCGGTGTCCCCGGCGTGCTTTGGTTGTTCACCCGATCTGCGGCCCCGAACGTTGCCGCCCAAAGGTCCAGTCAATGCCGCCGCCGCGCTCGATGGTCCCGGTGACCTGGCGGCCCAACTGCTTCTCCAGAACCGGACGCCATGGGACCAGCGTGAACTCGCGTGACTTGGCGATCACGGCGAACTTTTCGCCGCCTATGGCAATGGCGCGCTGATAGGTGCCCTCGACATGGTTGCCCTGCACGGGCGTGAACTCCAACCCAAGCTCCTGCGCGAGCTGGGCTGCGACGCGGTTCAGTTCGCGCTGGCGAAGCGTCGCCAGCAAGTTGGCCCGATAGCGGATCGTATCCCCTTCTTGCGCCGCCAAGCCCTGTTCGATCAGCCATTGCCGCCGCTGCTGCAGCGACTGGCCGATCGTGGTGCCGATGCGTCCCTGCAGACGCTCGGGGTTGGTCGCGACGCATTGGCGGTCAAGCCAGGTCTCGCCATCGTGATGGATCAGCTGTTCGAGCGGCCGGTCGGTCAGCATCGCGATGGTGACCGGGCGCCGGAGTGCTTGCCGCTCTTCATGGCGCAGCACTTCGCTGAGGTAATCCGGGCCGACCGTCCATGTGCCATTGGGCTCGCGCTGCACTTCCGCGCCATCGCGGCGCAGGGCTTCGAGACGGCGCACGTGGGCCTGGGCAAAGCGATCGGTAGCGGAAGGGTCATGCGCCAGGTGAAGGTCCACGCTGTAACGCCCGCCGTTCGCGCCGGCGACTTCGGCGATGACCCTGTCGGCCGTCCGCACCTCCACCGGTGTCGGAGATACCCGGACCAGCCGATCCTTCATCGCCCCATCCGCCAGATCGTGCCCGAGATCAACGAAATGCGTGCGCCCATCGGTCGCCTCGACGATCAGGTAATGGCGATCGCCATGCTCGTCGGCGAGCCCCCGGTCGAGCACGCGCCCGACGAGGACTTGGCGCTCGGCCGGGGCATAGACCGCATAGTCCTGCGGCAACACCTCGGGATGGCTGCGCAGCCGCTCGTGCATCGTGGCGATGATGTCGCCCCGCTTGCCCATGGCGCGCAGCGTGGCTTCCAAGTCGTCATCGAGGCGGTAGCGGCCTTTGCCTTCCTTCTCCGCCAGACCCATCGCCTGCAGCGTGCCCAGGCGCGCCGCACGCAAGGCCTGCTCGGCCGGGTCGGCATGCCAGGCCGAAGCCAGCCCCTGTCCGTCGAGATCGCGCAGCAGGCGGCGGTCGATGCTGGTGAAGCGCTCCTGCGTCACTTCGCGGGCGTTGGCGGTGGCGATCTCCTGCTCGGTCCGAGGCCCAAGATCGCGGCTGACGATCTCCGCAGCGCGCGCGGCGATGCCTTGGCTGATGTAGTCGCGGGCGATGATCAGGTTCCTGCCGTTCTCGTCGACGCCACGCACGACGATGTGGGTATGGGGATGGCCGGTGTTGAAGTGATCCACCGCCACCCATTCGAGGCGGGTGCCAAGGTCCTTTTCCATCTGCTTCATCAGCCGCCGCGTCACCGGCTTGAGGTCCGCATATTGCTCCCCGTCCTCGGGTGCGACGATGAAGCGGAACTGGTGGCGGTCACCAGCGCCGCGCTCGAGGAAGGCCTTGCCGTCGGCGTGGTCGCTGTCAGGGCCATAGAGCGTGCCGCGCTCACCTTCGCGCGTGGTGCCATCGCGCTGCAGGTAGGCGAGGTGCGCACTTGCCGCTTTCAGCCCCTTACCGGCAAGCTTCACAAAGCGGGCTTTCACCACCACCCGACGGACACCCGCGCCGCCGTGACGCGGCGCACCGGCAACCATCCGTCCGGCAGCGGTACCTCGCCCGGTCCGGGCGCCGGTGAAGCGGGGCTTGGTCTGCCCCTTCGCCAGGCGTGAACCACCAGCCTGGTTGACCGCCCGGCGCAGGTCATGGCGCATGGGCCGTTCCTTGCCGATATGACCCAGCCATACCTCGAACCTGTCGTCCATTGCCGCTTCCTCGATGCTGGAATTCCTGCCGGAACCCGCAATCAGGGGTGGCGCGCGCGAGGCTGCAAGGGCCTCCACGCCTGTCTCGCGGCAAGTGCCTGCAGGGAAACGGTTTCTTGGGCATGCATCTCGCAACCGGAGGCGGTCGGATGGCGCAAGTCCAGCCTATCTCCAAACAAAACGACGTGCAGACAATGGCTTAGCCCCCATCGCGAGATAGGGGCCTTTATCTTGCCATAGCCCTTTTTCCTGCCGACCTCTCTCCGCCACACTCTCTTCGACCATCATCGCGCTTCCCGATGTTCGCGACACGTTCTATGCAAGCCTGGTTAGATGAGTCGCCATGAGGACCGGTCTATGGCCATCCGGATCGAAGCCAAAGCGGGACACCGCCTGCAATTGTCGGGGGACATCGAGACGGTCTTGGACGTGTCGGCAAGCAGGATTGTTGCAGGGTTTTCGCTGGCGTTTTCAGATGGAACATTGGTGCTTGGGCGCTGGATTCCGGGCAGCCATGCGTGCCATTTCGGCATCGTCAGTGAGGGTACGGTGACGATCAGGATTACCCCTCACGGGTTGGGCGAGGCACTCGATCTGGACGGGAACATTGCTTGGATCACGCTGTCCGGCGGCACGCAGACGCTGCAGCCGGAGGCCAAGGCTGGTGAAGAGCAAGTGCCGCAAGTGACGCTCGATATTGAGCTGCGCGAGGACGCTTGATGGGCCCTCGGCAAGGCAGCGAAGAACCTCCCATCGCCTAACGAGTTAGCCTGCTTCGCGGACTTCCGCAGCGAGCAGCGCCAACCGCTCTTGGCAAACTTCCTGCACGAGTTGACCCAGCTTCTCGACCCGGCCCGCGAGCCACAGCAAATCCTCTTTCGAGATGCTGTAGTGCTTGGAGTAGCGGGCCTTGACGTAGGCGTCTTTGAGCTTCTCGAACAATGCCCGCTCGCGCCGTGTATCGCGCGGCCAAGCATCAACGAGGCGTATGTCCAACCCCTCGGCCTGCGTGCGCAGGAAAGCGAGATTGTGGTTATGCGGCGTATAGAAGGTGCGGACTAGCAAGACGCAATGATAGAGGAATTCCGCCGACTGATGCAGGTCGAATGCTGCCTCTTTCAGATAGCCTTGCTCAATATCGAACCGCGCGATGTTGAAACGCTTGTTTGCTGCCGGCGACCACTCGTCGAAGTATTCCTGCGCCATGGCAAGGGCCTGTTCGGGCGTCTTGGGCTTGGGCTCCGGGAGAGGCCTGTCGTCGGCCTCGAACAGCAAGACGCCATCGCGGGCGATGTCCATGAAGAAGTAGCGCCCATGGGCAAGGCCATCACCGACTTCCTGCCAGGTGTGGACCACGAAATTGGCGGGCGTGCGCAGCGTGCCGGCGATCTTCTCCTCGATCAGCCGCTGGTCGGCCGCCGTCCAGTGGGCGGCGCGGTCGGTTAGTTCCTTCTGGTTGACGATCACCAGCAGATCGAAGTCCGAGACGTAGCCCTTGGCGGTATGGGGCTCGTCAACCCAGCCGCCACGCGCATGGCTGCCGTAGAGGATAACCTTGAGAATGCGGCCCCGGCGGCGCCGTGCCGTGGCGTTCTCGTGCGCGGCGGCGAACTCCTCGAACAGGATCTGGACCACGCGGTCCAGGTCGCGCTGCTTGCTGGCAGGCAGATGATCGAGGTCGGTCTTCATGGGTACAGAATCGCGGGAAAACGGCGCTTTGCCAAGCACAAAACGCAGGCAGGTGCCGAACAAGCCCCCTTCCCGCCAGCGCAAAAGAACGACGACAACTGGCGGAACGGCGCAGCCCAGGGGCAGTGATGTCGGGCGCTATGCAAACGAGAAGGACGAAACAGCACCCGCGCCGCACCTGCACGCAGGGTCATTGCAAATTCTCGAGATGCACCTGCCCCCCCCCCCGCTCCAGCACGCGCCGGTCATTGCCCCTGCGACAGGGCGACAAAGAGCGCAGATTGGGACGATGTCGCGGCGCCCGTGGCAGGCGGCGATGCCGGGAGCCGGCGGATGGCGAAAAGGCCGTCCGAAGGCCGTGCCGTTGCCGAGCCCTGCCCCATCCCGTGCGTAGGGGGTGCGACAGAAGCGAGATAGCCAATGGTTTCGGGCGGCAAGCGCTTACCGCCCGCCAGGTAGGCGGCATAGCGCGCCGGTCCCGCATTGTAGGCCGCGAAGAGCCCGGGATAGCCGAAGCGGTCGTACATCAGGCGAAGAAAGAACGTACCGGCAAGGATGTTGTCGCGTGGGTCGTCGGGATTGGAACCAAGCCCGAGCCGCGCGCGCATGTTGGACCAGGTCGCGGGCATCAGCTGCATGAGCCCGATGGCCCCTGCCCGCGAGCGGATCGGGTGGCCGCCCTGGACGGTGCGCCCCCGGCTTTCCGCCTGCATCACCCGCTCGATCCAGGCCAGGGGCACCCCGAAACGCCGCGAGCCTTCGCGCGTGTAGGGCCGCCAGGCGGCGACCGTGGGCGCAACGTCTTGGCCGGCTGGCTCAGCGTTTACCCGGCTCGGCGCCGTCAATGCCAGAACGGCCAGGGCCCATCTCAGCGCCGCCACAACAGCCACGCCTTGCCGATAAGATCGACGCCCTCGCTCACCCCGAAATAGCGCCCATCGAACGAATCCGCGCTGTCCATCAACAGCAAGACCTGCTCCCGCCGCAGCACGCGACAGCCCTGCCACCACGGCAGAACCCGGCCCAGGGCATCGCGTTGCTGCCGCGTGGCGACCGGCCTGCCATTGACGAAAACCTCGACACCGCGCGCGCAGACCCTATCACCTGCCTCCGCCGCGACACGCTTCACCAGCGGGACGTTGCGGGGCAGATAGCGCCGGGTCGCGGCGACCGTGCGAAACGGTTCGGGCACGCGCGCCACCACCATGTCGCCGGTTGCAGCGGGGGTACCGGGACTGACCCAGTAGAGCCCGACCGGAGCGCTCGCGCTGGCGTTCCAGACGAGACGAGGCAAGGGCGGGACCAGTGCCGATCCCACGACCAGTCCGCTCCCCAGACCCAGCACAAACAGGCGGCAGCAAAGCCGCCGGCGCGCTTGCTTACGCGCACGCAGCGCCTCGCCCCAGGCGAGCAGCGGCGCATCCGGCGCCGCGTTGCGACGCCCGCTCATTGCGACAGTCCCCGCGAACTCTGCGCGCGCGACCAGGCATCGAGATCGTCGATGTGATACTGGACGTAGCGGCAATGGCGGCGGAACACCGGCCCGGTGCCGTTGCGGCGCATGCGCCGCAGCAGCAGCGCGGAAATCTTGAGGTAGGCCGCCGCCTGCTCGGTGTTGAGGAACGGCGAGCCGCGCTTGGCGCGTGCTGCCCGGGCGATCTGGTCGTCTTCTGTCATGGGTCGCTATCCTTCGATCAGGGCGAGCCGGGACAGCCGGTTCGCGATATCGAGGATGCGGGGACCGACACCGCGCGGGGAGTGTCGCAATCGGCCCCTGCGTTTTCGACACAGGGGCCGCCGCATCCCCGCGCCGCGTCCGGCGCGGGGACCGCTGGGCTCAGCGCGACCAGATGAGCTTGAAGGCGCCGCCTTCGCCTGGGGTCAGCGTCGCGTAGATCGGCGCGGGAAGCGAAGGGTCGTCGAGCTTGAGGCTGAGATAGTCGGTGCCCGTCTCGCGCGCGGTCTTGGTCCAGCCCGCCCCGAATTCGACGCCGCCGGCGCTGACGCGGTGGTCGGGGGCCTTGTCATGCTCGCGCTCGACCGGCCGGATCGTGGCCTTGGCGCGCAGGGTCAGGGTACGGATTTCCCCGTTGTAGACACCGTCCTCGTTGCGGGTGAAGCTGCCGATCTGTGCCATGGTATGTCTCCTTTTTCGCGGATCCGAGTGCCGCCCGATGCGGCCTCGATGGCGGTCGATCGGGCGGCGTCGCGCCGCCGTGCACCGGGACGGCCGCAGCGCCAGCGCAGGACGGCAAAGCCGCTGTTTCTTGGCCCGCGAGGAGCCCGCCAGGGCGGGGAAGAAACCGGGGCGAAGCCGTTGCACGGACAAGGCGCGCACGCCGCCAGACCAGCCATGAAGAGAGGCCAGGGGCGGCATTGGCGAGGCGAAAAAGGACTCGCCTGCTGGCACGATCGCGCAGCCCATCCCTGTGCAGGACAGGCCCGTCGGGGAACGCTGCCCGGCGCTGCGTGCGGCCGGTTTCGGTAGCCTAGCGCGCGACAATCTCCCGGTGCAGCACGGGGACGGTGGCGCAAGCGGGGCTGCCATCCTTGCCGGTGCCACAGACGGTGGAGACGATGATTCCACCTTGCTCCGCGCGCTCGAGCAGCTCCGGCGCGATATCGTGGATGTCGATCTTCATCCGGCGCGACCAGGGCGAGGCAGGATCGCCGGCCGCCTGGCCCACGCGCACATAGACGAAGCGGCGGATGGGCCCTTCGGCGCGCACCTGATCGCCAAAGAACCTGGGGCCGGGTCCGACGCGCACGGCGAAGTCGAAGGCAAGCGCTTCCCCGTCGCTGGACTGGGCGGCGTGCAGCGGATGGCCATCTTTGGATTGCAGACTGTGCCGCACGCCGGGCACGGGTCGGTAGATCACGATCCGCATCGCGATTTCCGTGGTGTCCGTCCGCTTCATCGCCGCTCTCCCGTGCCCTCGCGCGCGCCCGTCGCCAGCGCTGCCGGTCGAGCATAAGGCGCCCGCACCGGCTGATCCAGCGCGGGTGCGAACACTTCATCGCCGCGCGGCCGAGCCCTCTGGGCGAGGCCGCGCGGCGCGCATGTCCGGCAGGGGAAAGGCGGGCGGGATGCCTCCCGCCCGCACCTCTCACGCCGCTTCGGGCAGCGGCTGTTCTCCATCCGCCTCCGGCTCTGCCGAACCAGCGCCACGAGCCATGTGGCGCGCGGCGATGACCCGGGCATGGGCGGCAACCGTGCCGACGCCGCCGCGCTCGGTATAGGCCGAGGGCGGGAACTGCATCCAGCGCGGCACCCAGCGCGCGACCTTGTCCCGGCCTTGCGCGCCGGTGAGATGGTCGGCGATGATCTGCCTGAGCGTCTTTGCCTTCTCGCCCGCGTTGGCAGCGGCAACCACCCCGCCGGCCACCTCTGCCGTGATCCGGCCCAAGACGTCCCGGTCGCGCAGCAGCGCGAAGAAGGCGTCATCGGCCTGCCACCAGTCGGCCATGGCGATGCCGAGCTCGCCGCCCACGGCCTCGACCGCCGCCGAACCGGCCGCGAGGGTTTCGCCCATGACGATGGGCAGGACGCGCATCACCGCCGCGTCCGGCAGGGCGACCAGACGCAGGAACAGTCCGGTCAGGCCATAGTCGTCGCCGTTGCCGCCGGTGACGGTCGGTTCTTCGGCGGCAAGGCCCAGCGTGTCGAGAACCGCCCGCCGCTCGGCGCCAAACACCGCTTCGGCGCGAGCGGTTGCGATGCTTTCGCGCACGGCATCATGGCGCGTTGCCTGCGGTTCGGGCCGAACGCTCCACAGCGGCGAGCCGACGATGGCGTGGGCGACCATGAGACGCAAGGCCAGGCCGGGCTGGCCGATCAGCGCGGCACGCACCGCCGCATGGCGGTGCAGGTCGACATAAGTCTGGAGCGTAGAGGTCAGTTCAGGACGGGAGGGCTTGGGCGCCTCGGGCAAGAGGGCCGCTTCGCCACGTGCGATCCGGCGGGCTTCGGCACGGGTCATATAGCCTTCGTGGAACGTGACTTCGCCGGTTGCGCGCACATCGATGTAGACCCGCCCGCCCTTGCGCTTTGCGGCCTTCTCGTATTCCCAGGCGTGGAAGTGCTCGGTGGGCGGGATCACGACGACATCGGCCCAGCCTGCGGCGCAATAGGCATCGCGCGCGGCAGCAATCGCCGCATGCTGCGCGGCCCAGAACGCATCGAGGTCGGTGAAGTAGCGATCCTCACCGAACAGATCGGCAATGGTCGCGCCGCCGAAATCAGCCAGGTCGAACAGCGCGAAGCGCACCGGGATCGACTGGCCGCCAAGCAGCCAGGCCTTCACCTGATGGCCCATGGGTACATGGGCATGCGCATCGTCGAACAGCGCCAGCCAGGCCTTTTGCTGGCTCTTGCTGGCCAGCGTCAGGTGTCGCACCGTGACGCGGTCGATCCGCTCGGCGCGGTAGAGCTCGCGGATGCGCGGGAGCAGGTTGCCGAGCGCGAGGACGCGCCGGACGGAGAGTTCAGGCAAGCCGAATGTCAGGGCGATCTCGTCGAGACTCCGCCCTTCCCTGACCAGCCGGGCGAAGCTTTCCCATTGCCGCACTTCGTCGGCATCGAGCCGGGCCATGTTCTCGATCATCGAGGCCTCGATGGCGGCGGCATCGTCGCCTTCCTCGAGGATCGCGCACGGCAGGAGCAGCGCATCGGGATCGATGTCACCGGCTTCCCGCCGTTCGTCCGCGACGATGCGGCTGGCGTGAAAGCGGCGGCTGCCGGCAACGATACCGCAGCGGCCATCCGGATCGGGCGGGCGGACCAGCAGCGTCTGGATGACGCCGCGCGCGCGGATGGTCGGCAGGAGGTCGGAGACATCGGGGGCCTTGCGGCCAAAGCGCATGTTGGTCTTGTCGACGTAGAGCTTGTCGAGCGGGAGATGGTCGAGTTTCATGGGTCATCACCTTTCTTGCACAAGGTGCCGGTCGCGCGAATTTCCCAGGTTGTGGCGGGACCGGCACGGGGATGGCGGCGCAGTGCGCCGCCGTGGGTCATCCCCCGTCAGGACGGGGGAAGCTCGGGCGCCGCCGGTGCCTCGTCCGCATCCGGGCCGAGGCGCCAGAGCATCGCCTGGGCGCCAAGGATCGAGCCGGAACGGCGCGCCCAGGCGGCCCAGACCGAGAGCGGGTGCGCGGTCGCAAATGCGCAATCGCGTTCGATGGCGAGGCCAAAGGGCAGCCGCACGGATGCGATTTCCGCAAGGCTGAAGGAGCCGAGTTCCGGGCAACCGAAGCCGAGATCGGCAAGCCCGAACAGCGTATCGCCATCCTCGTCCAGTTCGGTCGCCAGCCATGTCGCTGCGCCCATGGGGTTGAACAGCTTGAGCACGGGCCGGAAATCGGGTGCGGCAAGCTCGTCGCGCATGGCGGCGTCATGGCGCATGGCGTTGGCGCGCAGGATCGCGCGCAAATCATCGGGCAGCAGGATCATGCCGCGATCCTTTCGTCTTCCCGGGCGCGCGCGGCGGCATGATGGCGGGACAGCAGCCAGTCGGCCGCCTTGGAAGCGGCACTGGCGGCGCGGAAGATGGCGCGGTTGTCCTCGCGCAGGACGTCGAGCCAGGCGCCGAGGTAATCGGCATGCCGAACCGTCGGGACAATGCCGAGCGCCGCGCAGAGGAACGCCGAACCCATTTCGGCAATGAGTTCCTCGCGGGCATAGTCCTTGCTGCCGAAGCGGTTGGTCAGGTCGCGGTTCAGCCGCTTGGCATGGCCGGTCGCGTGGCACAGTTCGTGAAAGGCGGTCCTGTGCCAGTTGACCGGCTCGAAGAAGGCGGCCTGCGGCGGCACGACGACAAGGTCGGCATCGGGCGCATAGAAGGCTGCGTCCCCACCCACCCGGAAATCGACGCCCGATGCCGCGATCACCGACTGGGCCAGAGGCGGGATGTCGCACTCGGGCAATGGCAGGGGATCGCCGCCAAGGCCGGCAGGAAGGCCATCGCACTGGGCGACGTTGAACACGGTAAAGCGCTTGAGGAAGGGAACCGCCTGGGCCTCGTCGCCATCGCGCGCGGCGCGTTCGGCTTCGGCCTTGGGGGTGAAGCGGTCGGCATAGACCACGCTCACGCCGCACTCGCCCTTGCGCACGCAGCCCCCCGCCTCGCGCGCCTGGCGAAAGGTCAGCCAGCCTTGCGAAGGCCAGCCGCTGGCGATGACGGCACACCACAGGATGAGAATGTTGACGCCGGAATAGGGCCGGGCCGTCACGGCATTGCGCGGCAAGCCGGGCCCGATGCCCAGCCCTGCCTGTTCGGCCCTGGCCCAGGGCTGGACCCACGGGAAACGCCCCGCCTCCAGTTCCGCGACGATGCGCGCGGTCACTTCGTCATAGAGGCTGGCGCGTTCGTCCTTGTTGTCGCAGCGATCCTTGCGGGCCGCACTGTGGTGCAATGATCTCGGCATGACCGTTCCTTTCCAACCACCCTGAAAAAGGCACGAAGCCTCCCCGCGAAGGCGGGGGTGGGCGGCGAAACGCGACCAAGAGGCCCGGCTGCAGCGGACAGGGACACCGTCAGGGCGGAACGGACGTGGAGCACCCCGCGCAAAGCGCAGCGGGCGGGGTTGTCCCTGGCCGCGACGGGCCTAGGCGGGAGCGCCGGCCACCTCCGCCGCGCCGGGAGAGGCAAAGCGAACAACGCCGCCGCGCGGATCGCGCGGCGTCCATGATCGTGCGCCAGCGATCGCCACCGTCCGGCCGAGACCCGACAAGGGGCTCGGGGGCGAACCCGGTGAGCCCTGGAGCGTGGTCGCGGCCATGCCGCGAGGCGCCCCAGCCCTGTTGATGTGCCCCTGTTGATGCGGCCCTCTCGATGCCACCTTGCCGATGTGCCCGCGCCAATGAACCCCTGCGGCCTTGCATCCTGCCTTCCCGCCAAACCGAGGCATTGCTCTGGCCTTTCCCTGACACAGTCCCGCCAAGCCCCCCGGGGACATGGCGGGCGTCAGGTTGGTGCCGACCCGTCATGGGCTTCCCTCAGGCCAGGATTGCAGGATCACGGCTGGCCCGCCTGCGCAGAGGGCGGACCCGGCCGCCACCAGCCGGCGGGCCAGCGACTTGCGGTGCTCGCCGGCCCCGGGCCAGTCGCCCGGTCCCAGGACAAGGTCGGCAATCTCGCGCAAGCTCGCACCCGAAGCACGGGCGTCGGCGGCAAGCAGTGCTAGGTGCTGGCGGCGCAGGCGCTGCGGCTGCGGGTAGGCTCTGGCCGGAAGATAGATACGGTGCAGGGCGGCGAGCTGCCGCCCGAGCCGTGCGTCGGCGACGATCTCGAAACCAAGCAACACGGGGCGTGTGGGCAGATGTCCCGCGACGAGATCGATGCGGGCGACATCGCCTTCGCAGTCAAAAGCGATGTGCTCCCCTTCCGCGTCCGCAATGCGCCGCGCGCTGCGGGCCCGGGCGTCGAAGAGCAACGACGCGCCCGTTTGCTGCGACACGATCCGTGCGCGCAGGACGCAAGGATCCGCCTCGACCGACCAGACCGGCACGACCTGGGTAGAATCCGCCCCCGGATCAGCGGCAAAAGTGCAGCCCCCAGCGGCGGGCCAGGTTGGTCCCGGGCGCAGCGGCCGATCGGTCGATCCCACCGGCCAAGCCACGCGACAGCCCCATCGCACTGTGCCAGGCGGCGCGATAGGCCGGGTCGCGTCGCAAGACTTCCCAGGCAAGCCCGGCGCGCCCGCGACGTGACAAAGCCGCGATGCGCTGCGCCAAGATGCTGCCGCTCATGGTCTTGGGCCAGGCAGAGCCCGCGACCACGCAACCAGGCGCGCGCGAGACGCGCAGGGCGGCGGTACCGGCAGGACGCCGGCATCCATCGCGAAGAACAGGCTTGTAGACAGCCCGTGCATGCACCCCCCTTTGCCGTGATGACGCGCCCAGGGTCCGCTAGGGATGCCGGTCGCATCACCCAGCACGCCCCGCGCCGCATGCGCTCATCGTCCCTGAGGCGGGCGCGCGTCACCCCCCGAAGATCGTGGGGCATTTCCCCACGGGCTGGCTGCGGCGGCCGATCACGGCGATACCGGCCGTGCTCCCGGCGCATACCGGGGGCGAAGCAAATGACAGTGCAATCCGTCCCGATCCCATCACTCGCGCGTCCGGGCCGCCATGTCGCTGCGGAGCGGTTCGAGCCGACCGACCGCGCCCGAATCATCCACAGCGTTGGAGGGGGGACGAGTCTTCGGCTCATCTCATCCCGAGCTTGCCACTTTTGGGCGCGCGACTTTGGCCGGCGGGTGTCGCTGGCCTTGCGCGGCGGCGGGAGCGGGTTGGAAAAGGGCAATTCCCCGATCCGTCACCGGCTCGCGATGGTGTTCGTCCTTCGCGGCAAGGGATTGGTTTGGTTGCCAAAGATACCGCAAACCGCTTGCGCGCAGACGGGCGGAAGGAGGTGCAAAGCAGGTGCGAACGACATCTGACAAGACGCCTGGAAGGCGCATCGCCGCGCCTGCGCAGACCCTCGCTTGTCATCGTCTCCGGCCCAACATGCCAAGGTCGCCGCGATGACGGACGCCGTGGACACGCTCGCACTTCGCCTTTCTCCACGGCACCGCGAATGCTTGTGGCACGTCTTTCACCTGCGGACGTCCAAGGAAATCGCCATCGCGCTGGGCATCGGCGTCGGCACGGTGGATTCCTACATCGCCGAAGCGGTGGCGATCCTGGGCGCGCCGAACCGCCGTCGCGCCGCCGAACTGCTCTACGGCGGCCGCGCTGGGACGGCCCCCGGGAAAATCGAGGGCGAAACTCCGGGGGTAGCGGCCAGCCTGGACGATCCTCCACTGCCCGACCCAGGGATGCAGGTCGGCGAATGGCATGTCCTGCTGCCCTTCCGCTACAAGGGAGCACAGCGCAATGACCTCGGACCTATCCACCGCCTGTTCTGGTTCATCCTCATCGTCCTCGCCGGCGCCGCAAGTTTCGGCATGCTCGCTGTCGGGCTCGAAGTCCTCTCCCGGCTTCTTGCGGAAGCCTGAGGCCGGCCAGTGCAAACCGGCACCGGGCCCGGCACCTGGCATTGCCGCCTTGGCGGGCGACCTACACGCCTATGAGAAGCTGCTCCAGGCGCTGTTCGCGAAAGGCGGCGAGCTGTCGACCTCGGCCATCCTCGCGCAAGTCGGGGGCAATCTGTCTCCCCTCGCCGGCCATCAGGTCCTCACCGCCATCAGCCATGCCCAGCTGCAGACCTCGAATGCGCTCGGGCATATTGCCGAGGCCCACCGCATGCTGGAAGCGCTGGGGCGCAAGCTGGGAATCGACGTGGATGCGTTTGGCGACGTCCTCAAGCCCCCCGCGAGTGCGACGCTCGGGATGCCATCGGGGGGAAGCGGATGAGCGAGCGTGGTGCCGACCTTGCGAGTCCCCGATGACCGAGATCGTCGCGTTCCTCCTCCTGATCGCGGCGGTCACGATCCATGCCGCCTGGCGTGGAGGCGCGCCCGAACGCTGTGCGGCGGTAGCCATGCTGCTGGCAGCCATCGCGACCAGCCTGACGGACCTGAAGGCGCCGCTGCCGTTCCGCACCGTGCAGTGGCAGTTGGTCTGGATCGACGCGGCGCTCTTTGCCGTGTTGTTCTTCATCGCGCTCACCGCGAACCGCTTCTGGCCACTATGGATCGCGGCGATCCAGTGCCTGGCGCTCGGCGCCCACGCATCGCGCGCCTTCGCGTCCGATATCCTGCCGCTCGCCTATTGGTTCATCCTCGGCAAGCTCGCCTACCCGATGCTGTTGCTGCTCGTCATCGGGACCGAGCGCCACCATCGGCGCAGCCGTCGTGGCACAGGCGATCCGCAAGCGACCACGGATGCGGGATGGCAGGGCTCGTCGTCCCTGGACGTTACTGCGCCGCGACAGTGAAGCACGGATCGCACAACCGCGTCCGACCCGATCCGGTAGCGTCCGGGGACGGGACGCAACCTGGCTGGCCAAGGCACGAGGCGTGGGCATGGCCGCGTTGAGCGGATCGTCCGGCCCCGCCATGCGGGCCGAGGCATGTCGCATCCTTGCCAGGATGCGCGAGGCCACTGGCGCCTGCTTTGGGAACGGGTTCGCCGCGACCCTGCGCCTCGACATGCTGGCGGAGCTCTATCTCGCCGAGTGCGAAGATCGTGCGCTCCACGCCTGGACCCTGTGCCTCGCGTTGCAGGCCGCGCCGTCGACAGCACATCGCAAGATCGGCGAATTGGAGCGGTGCGGCCTGGTGAGCAGCCGTCGCGGCGCGGCCCCGGACAGCGATGGCAGCGCGACCCGGCGCGACAACCGCTACAGGCGCGTCCGCCTGACACCGGAAGGCCGGGAGAAGACATGCCGGCTGCTCGACCAGTTGCTGCAGATCTGGAGCGGAACCGGCCGACAGGACGCGACCGGTATGACGCCATAGCACGCGGTCGCAACCACATGCCGGCAAATCAGCGGCGCAGCAGGCATGACCGGCACGTTCTGGGCGCGAGGCGGTGGCAGGCGCCCACCAGGTGGCAGACTGATCACAAGGCAGAGCATCGTTGCATCGTTATCCGTGAAGGAGCAGCTTGATGGCCCCCGAGCCTGCGACGGCCGATCACGTCTATCGGCGTGTGCGACACGAGATCGTCGAAGGCACATTGCTGCCCGGCCAGGCGCTCAAGCTCGGCCAGCTCACCGACGCGTTCGGCACCAGCGCGACCCCTGTCCGCGATGCTCTCAATCGGCTGGTCGGTGAGCGGTTCGTCGACCTGCTGCCAGGGGGTGGCTTCCGCGTTCGGCCGCTCGGCGCCGCGCGGCTGGCAACCCTTTACCAATGGCATGGCCAACTGGTGCAGCTTGGGCTGCACACCGGCGTCTCCCAGCCGGCAAAGGCGCGTATCGGCGCGCTCCGGCGCGACCTGGGTCGGCCTGATCAGCTCGCCACCGCGACCAGCGCCCTCTTCGCCATTCTGGCATCGGACGCCGGCAATGCGGAACTCGAGGACGCGCTCACCGCCGCGTCGCAGGCCCTCGCCCGCGCGCGGGCGCTGGAGCATCGTCTGCTGCCCGGTCTTCGCGACGAGCTGTCGCAACTCGTGGCCACGATCGAAGGCGATGCTGTGAGCGCGGCGCGCCGGGCGATGGCGCGCTATCACCGCAAGCGCATCCGGCTGAGCCCAACACTCCACAAGATGATACCATCAGGACATGTTTAGCGATCGTATCGCGGGCAAATCGCAAGATACGGCCGCACAGATCGGCAATAGTACCTCCCATTCCCGCCGACCGACTCTCAATCTGGGACAATATAAGTTCGCGCCTGAACCGGCGTCATCATACTTTTCCCCATGCTGCATTAGGGCAGCGAAAAGGAGAAGACGAAATGGAACGTACCAGCGAAGAGCGTCGTGACGACGTGGTCGAACTCGGCGCCGTGAGCGTCGAAACCAAGGGCATCGCCGGTGGCCAGGTGGATCTGCCCGCCGGTCAGGGCCATGCCGGCATCCTCGACGACTGAGCGACCGCTTGGCGCATCCCTGACCGGATGCGCCAAGCCTTGTCCCACTGCGAATGGCGCGGCCGGCCGCTGCCGACGCCCGCCTGCCGGAAGCGAGAATGCCCCATGGCCCGTCCGGAGATTGCCTGGTGCCAGGTCGGCGCCCGGATCGTCGTCATCGACATTGCGCGCGACACCTATCTGCAATTATCGCCGCATCTGGTCGCGGCCTTGCACGCGCTTCGAAGCGGCAGCGCCCATGGCGACGGACCGGCTGATCGGTTCGAGAGGCTCGCCAGGATCGGTCTCTGCGATGCGGATTTCAGTCGCCCGGCGGCGCCAACCAGCCTTGCCGTGCCCGAACGCGACCTGCCGCCGCGCAGCATCAACGCGCGATGTCGCGCGCCATGGGCGGTAGGGACAGCGCTGGCCCGGATCGTCATCGCGCGTCTCGCGGTCCGCGTGATTCCCCTGCGCGTGCTGGTGGGGTGGATCCGGCGCCTCCAGACCCGACCATCGGCATCCCGACCGCCAGACAGCGAAGCGGTCCAGACCGTCCTGTTCGTCCGGGCGCGGCAGCTTGTGCCCGCGCAAGGAACCTGCCTGCCCGACTCGATCGCGCTGTTGCACTTCCTGCGCGCGCGCCGGATCGCCTGCCACATGGTGCTCGGCGTTCGGCTCGATCCGTTCGAAGCGCATTGCTGGATCCAGAGCGCCGATGCCATCCTCGGCGATACCCACGAGCGCGTCGCCTGCTTCACCCCGATCCTGCAGCTATGAGCCTCGCTCGCTATCTGGGCGTGGTCCTGCTCGGACAGGACCGGCCAGGTCCGGCCCTAGCGGCGTCGCGCAACGTCGCATCGCAACTGGGCCTGGCACCTTGTGCCGCAGCGACCAGGCACGTCCTCTACGCTGCCGGTCCAGCCGAAACCGTCAACGGCTTTCCCGCAGCAACCCACGTGGTGGGACCCACTTTCCCCCGCGCGCCCAGTGGTTCCCCGTTCGTCGGGACCATCGACCGCAACGCCGCACCCGCCCATTTTCTCGAGGCGATCGAAGCGCGATGGGGCGCCTTCGTGGCCTGGACCAGCAGCGAAGCAACCGGCGAGGTCTTCGTCTATCGCGATCCGTCGGCGCGCTGTCCCTGCTACTACCGGCGCTGGGGCGACGAAGTGGTCATCGCCTCGCACATGCCGTTCATCGAGGCCCTGACCGGCCGGGCCGAGGCCATCAACTGGGCGGTCGTTGCCGACGAGCTGCTCTACCCGGACCTTGTCGGGCGGGCGAGCGCGCTGCGCGATATCGCGGAGGTCCTGCCGGGTGAAATTCTGCGCATCGGACACGCAGGAATCTCCCATCACGCGCTGTGGAGCCCGGCCAAGTTCATCGACGCGGCAGCCATGCCCTCGTCCGAAGCGGCGCAGGACGAGGTCACGCGGGCCGTGGACAATGCGTGCCGGGCATGGTCTCACCATATCGGGCCGCTGGCATTGACATTGAGCGGTGGGCTCGACTCCTCGGTGCTCGCGGCCACGCTCCCCGGCCTGCGCCATGCCGTCACGATGATCAGCGACAGCGGCAGCGGCGACGAGCGGGCCTTTGCCGGCGACGTATGCCGGCATTTTGATCTTCACATGCATGAGCTGCAACTTTCGCCAGCCGACGTCAGCTTGTCCGTCTCGGAGGCCGCGGTGCGCCCGCGACCGTCGGCGCGCGCGTTCACGCAGAGCCTGGTCAGGCACGCCCTGGCACTCGCCGACGATGTCGGCGCCCAGGCGTTCGCCTATGGCAGTGGCGGCGACAACGTCTTCTGCTTCCTGCGCTCGGCCACGCCAGCCAGCGACCGGTTGGCCGCGCAAGGGCTGGGCGCGGGTTATTGGAAGACGGTGATGGAGGTCGCTGCCGTGACCGAATGCTCGCCGTTCCTGATTGCCCGGCGATCGCTGGCAAAACTTTTGCGCCGCCGCCAGGCCTGGACCTGGCCACGCGACGAGCGCCTGCTTGCCCCCGCACTGCTCGAGACGCACAGATCGCATCCGGCCCACCCATGGTTTGCCGAATTCGCCGATCTGCCCGTCGGCAAGCGCGAGCATGTCGCAGCGATCATGCGCGGCCTCGCTCTGGTCGATTATCTCGACAGTACAGGGGGTTTGCCGACCGTCTATCCGCTCCTGTCGCAGCCGGTATTGGAAGCCTGCCTGCGCCAGCCAACCTGGCTCTGGTATGAGGGCGGCATCAACCGTGCGATCATCCGTCGCGCCTATGCGCAAAAGCTCCCCGGCAGAGTCGTCCAGCGCGCGTCGAAAGGCGGGTTTACCGGTCTGGTGCGCAGCCTCTATCTCGACAACCTGGCCCAGATCCGCGGCATGCTGCTCGACGGCGAACTCTGCGCGCAGGGGATCGTCGACCGCCAGGCACTCGAGGCCGCTCTGGCCAGGCCGCCGGTGGCAGCGGATCACACCTATGTGCGGGTCATGCGGTTCGTCGATGTCGAGGCCTGGCTGGCGGCACGGCGCGGCTGACGCGGCGCAATGTCATGGCGCTGCTGTCTCCTCAGGTTTAAACCAGCGCTCGAACCAGGCGAGGTTGCGCTCATAGACCGCGAGCCGATGCGCGGGCTGGAGCTTCACATGGGCCTCGCCGGGAAAAACGTACATCTCGGCCGGCCAGCCGGCGTTCTTCACGGCCGTATAGGTCGGCAAAGCCAGGCGAAACTCCTCTTCCCCCGCCTGGATCAGCAAGGGGACCGGCGGCAGTGCGCCAAGATTGGGTGCCAGGGATCCCTGCTTCCAGAAGTCGGGCCGATCCGCGTTGAACCTGGGATAGCCTGACTTGGCGTACCAGTCCTCGAACCCCGGGCCAAGACTGGCCATCATCGCGGGGTCCTCGCAGCAAGTGCTGAGCGCGGCAGCCTTGAACAGCCGCGAATGGATGAGGGCGAACGTTGCGGTCGAGGCGCCGTCGCTTTGTCCGGTGATGCCGATGCGGGCAGGATCGGCGATGCCGCGCGCGATCAGGCGCTCGACGACGATTTGCAGCGAGGACTGGACACTGCGGCGGTCCGACCAGTCCTTCTGATTGGCCTGGAGGAAGCCGAACAAGTCGCGCGGCTTGTCGCGCAGGGCATACCACGGCGGCCGGGTGAAGCTGAGCACAGCGAACCCCCTGGCTGCGAAAAGTTGTATGGGAAATTCGTCGGCGGTCCCGCCACGCAGGAAGCCGCGTGAATCATATTGCACGACGATGAGCGGCACGGGATGGCCCGGACGATATGCGGGCGGAAGGACCAGGTCGGCAAACGTGTCGATCCCGAAGGCATTGCGCCAGACCAGCCGCTCGGGCTGGCCAAACCGGATCGCCGCGAATTCGGGATTGGGGTCGTAGATCGTGTGGACCTGGCCGCTTTCCGGATCGATGCCGATCACATGGCGGGGCACCGTGGCGGCTTCCGCGGTACAGACCAGTTCGCGCGGGCCGAGCTGACAACCGAGCCAAGGATCGGTGGTCTGGTGCAGCAGCTGCGGTGCGCCTTTGCCCAGATCCCAGCGCAGCAGCGCCGTCTCGCTGCGCGCGACGCCTTGGCGGCGCAGGAAGAGGATCGTGTGGGCATCGCGTTTCCACAGCGCGACGACGTCGCTGCAGAGCGCTTGCGGACAAGGCAATTCATGGCCGTCGACCATGACATGCAGGGCGTCGGGCGCAAAAAAGGCGTGGGGCTCGGCAGGCGCCAGCCAGGCACGATCGTCCCCCGTGCCGAGCAGCACCGCTTGCGTGGCGCCGTCGGGCCAACCGGGGGTGCCCGCCGGGTCGAGCACCAGGCGCTCGCGCTCCGTCGCCGGGCGCAGGCTGCGCTCCGCCAGCCCGATCACCTCGATGCGGCTGGGGACCGGCGATGGCGGATGCGGCCGGCCCCCGGCCAGCGGCCAGAAGCGTCCATCATAGCGCCAGCCGTGGAGTCCCTCGGCGTCGATCTGCCTTTCCGCATCGAGCAGGGCGTCGCGGCGGCGATAGACGATCGCTTGGCCGTCGGGCAGCCACTGGAAATCGTCGATCGACACGCCGGAATGGGTCACCTGCGTCTCGTCCGATCCATCGGCTCCTATCACGAACAGCTGCATCACACCGCCGATCGCCTTGGTGAAGGCGAGCCGGCCGCCATCGGGCGACCAGCGCAGCACCGGGGGCACGGGTGCCCCGGTCACCAGTCCGGCAAAGCCATACTTGTCGAAGGACAGCTTGATCACTTCGCCGCCAT
Source organism: Novosphingobium rhizosphaerae (assembly GCF_050920675.1). Lineage (NCBI taxonomy): Bacteria > Pseudomonadati > Pseudomonadota > Alphaproteobacteria > Sphingomonadales > Sphingomonadaceae > Novosphingobium > Novosphingobium rhizosphaerae. The sequence goes on along the minus strand of NZ_CP137861.1, from coordinate 1,516,837 downwards.
CGGCGATGCGCCGCGCCGGCGCGGGGCTGTCCGTGTCCTTGACGAGGATGCCGGTGCAGTAGCGATTGGCGACGGGATCGCCACGGCGGAGTTGCAGCGCGATATGCCGACCATCGGGTGACAGCGCGGCTGGGGGGCCAGGATAGGCATCGAACTGCATGCCGCCGAAATCGCGCAGCCGCACGAGGTCGAGCGCGGTGATGGCACGTTGCGCCCCAGCGGGCGCCGAGGTCGGCGCGGGCGGCATCAGGTCGCAGGGTGCCTGGCTGGCCCAGGATAGCCCCGGGACCAGTGCCAGACCAAGCGCAAGGCCGCCCAGCGCTGCGTGCAGCGTGACCTTTCTTGCGTGGGACTCCGCCCGCTGCCCCAAAGCTGCGCCTCGGACCCGGTCTGATCCCTCGCGCAAAGGAAAATGGTCGGTCATCGCCTACCAATCCTTGGTGAGCGAGACGCTGACGAAGCGCCCGATCGGGGACTGGTTGGTGGAATCGTAGCTGACATAATAGTCGGCCACGGCCCGGGCATAGGCGGGCTTTGCGTTGAACAGGTTGCGCACCGCGAGCGCGAAGCCCAGTCCCGGGATCGGCCCTTGCGGGGATGCGCGATAGACCAGCGCGAGATCGAACGTCGTCTGCGATGCGACTCTGACAGACGGACTGCTGCGGGTATCCTGGACCGCGCCGGTATAGTTGGCGAAGGCCGACGCGCTGAGGGAGCGGCGCGTCCATGTCGCGCCGGCGCGACCGCGCCAGTGCGGTGGGTTGAAGATCGTCCCGGCCAGTTCGGTCACCGGCAGCGACGGGTCGAGCTGCTGGCGCGACTGCAGCCAGGACGCCGAACCGTTGAACACCAGCTTTTCATCCGCGCCAAGGTCCGCCTCGTAGCGCGCCGTGACATCGACACCCCGGATCTTCTGGCGGGCGACATTGAAGAAGGCGTTGTAGACAGAAGCGACGACGGCGCTGGGTTCATAGGCAAGACCGGAGTAGTTGTAGAGCGGCACCGGCGCTGCCGCGATCAGCGCCGCCTGCTCGGCAGCTGAAGGATAGGGATCGACGAAGCGCGCGAGCGTCTGACCACTGAGCGCCGTGTAGAAGTCGGTCCCCTGGAACGGCTGGGCCACCCTGTCGCGATAGGCTATCTCGAAATAGCTGCCTTCCACTTGCAGCCCGGGCACGGCGCGCGGATGCGCCGTCGCGGTCACCGACCAGGAGGTGGCGCGCTCGGGCTTGAGTGCACGATTGCCGCCGTTGATGAGCAGCACGGTGGCATCGGCGGGGTAGCCCGTGCCGCCGAGCGTCGTTGCGGCATAGAGAAAGGCATATTGCGGCTGGTATTGCTGGTAGAGCGTGGCCGCCTTGAAGGACTTGCCCCAGGATGCCTTGACATCGATATCCGGGCTCGGCGCGTAGATCGCACCCAGCTTGGGTGTCAGCACCGCGTCGATCCCAGGATATCTCTCGTAGCGCAGGGCACCGCTCAGCGACAGGCGGTGAATGGCGGTGATCGCTTGCCCGGGCGACACCAGCGGGACGTAGATCTCGCCAAAGCCATAGTAGCTGTCCTGATGGGCGTCGATCGGAGCAGGCAAGCTGACGGAGCGGTTAAGATAACCGTTGTCGCGGTAACCCGCCCCGGCAGCAAAGCGGATTGCGCCCGCCGGGAGGTCGACAAGGTCGCCCTGCGCGCTTGCTTCGAGCGACTTCACCGAATTGCAGTAGCAGTAGGGATAGGCGCTGACCGCACCGGCCGCTGTGATGGTGAACTGCTTGGTGTCGGTATGGTCCTCGCCATAGACACCGCTCAGGGCAAAGGTGAGCGAAGGCGACGCGGCGAACGTCAGCGACGGCGCGATCGAGAACGACTGGTTGGTCGGCTCGGTCGTATAGCGTGAGCTGCCGGGGACCTGCAGGACCGTGGCCGAGCGCCGCCAGTTGTAGAGTCCATCGATGCTGAACGTCAGGTCGGGCGCCAGGGCCTGGTGGAGGCTCAGCACGGCACTGTGCCGCGTCAGGCCGGGCAGCAGCGTGGTATTGCCCGGCATGTACTGGGTAAAGCTGCGCTGCCGCGCCGTAATCGCGGTATCCTTCTCGAAGTCGTACGTCGCGATGAGACCGCCGCCGTTCCAAGTGGTTCCAGCCACGAGGCTGTACTGCTGCTGCGTGTCGCCGCCATCGGTCGCGCCGCCAACCCGCGCCGTGGTGGAAACCCCGTCATAGTCCTTGCGCAGGATGATGTTGGCAACGCCGCCGACCGCGTCCGAGCCATAGATTGCCGAGGCACCGTCGGCGACGATCTCGATGCGCTCGACCGCGACCAGCGGGATCGCGTTGACGTCGATCGCCTGGGTGAACGAACCATAGGCCAGGCGGTGGCCGTTGAGCAGAGTCAGCGTGGCATCGGGTCCCAGCCCACGCAGATTGATGCTCGATGCCGAGTTCTGGTTGTTGTTGCTGCCCGGCGCGCCCGGCGCCACCCCCGGATTCTGTCCTCCGGCAAAGCTCTGCGGCAGGGTGCGAACCGCTTCGCCGAGATCGCTCTGGCCGGCCCGGGCGATGTCGGTGCTGCTGAGCGTGATCACCGGCGAGGCCGGCGGGCCCCCCCGGATGCGCGAGCCGGTCACCACGATCGTGCCAGCTTCCCCCGCGTGGCCCGCTATGGCTTGCGGCGCCTGCGATCGCCCCACGACAAGGACACTCCCGTCGCGCTCCACGATGACGAGGTCACTGCCCGCGAGCAGCAGGTCGAGCGCCTCGCGGAACGTGTAGGCACCATCGATCGGGCTGGCCGACTTGCCGGCGACGACCTCGGGCGTGAAAATGATCTCGCGCCGGGATGCACTGCCCAGCGCGCGCAACGCATCGCCGAGGCTCTGCGCGGGCAAGTGCCATTGCTGGCGCGCTTCCTGGGCCGCAGCAGGAACGGCCAGCGCCCACAGGCTCGCCGCAAGCAAGAATGCATTCGATCTCTGGTGTTTCATGGATACCCCCCTGGCGCCATTGCAGGCCGTTCGGGGGTATCCATGCCGGCCCAGCGGAGTTTATGAGGGCGGGCAGGAGTTTTTTGCGTCGCGCGTGCACCGGTGGGCGAGCACGATGGCGGACGGGCTTTCCTCGAGCGACAGATCGAGCAGGGCGGCGAGGTTGCCGGCAAGGCGGTCCGGCTCGCGGATGCGGAACGTACCCGAGACGCGCAGATCGCCGAGCGCTGGGTCGGCAAGTTCTATTGGTTTGGCGGCGTAGCGATTGGCTTCCGCGATAAGCTCGCGCAAGGGCACGTCGGTGAAATCGCGCAACGCGCTTGGCCAATCCGTGCGGGCCAGAGGAGTAACTTGCGGCGCGCTGTCGACAGCCTGGCCGATCGCGACGCCATGGCCGGCGCTGAGCCGGATGACCGCACCGCCGCTCCGGGACGACGCGGCCGAGGTGCCGACGGCAGGCGGCTGGCGAACCTCCACCACGCCTTCGATGAGATCGACGCTGGCACCGGCTGCGCCGCGCAGCGCCACGTCGAAGATCGTGCCACGAGCGAGGATCGAACCTCCGCCGGCGGTCACGACGAAAGGACGCGGCTCGTGCGCGACAAAGAAGCGCGCGCGGCCGCGGAGCAGAGCCAGATCGCGCCGCTGCGCCGAGAGAGCCACCTGCACGCGGCTGTCGGCATCGAGAATCACGCGCGAACCGTCGGCGAGACGGAATTCGCGCACGTCGCCAGGTGCGGTAGCGAGACTGGTGGCCTCACTGCCCGGCGCTGCAGGACTGCTCGCCGCGATCAACGGATGGCGCGGTCCGATGGCGCGCATGGCGCTCGTGGTCAGCGCGATCACCACAGGCACGGCCACCACGCAGAGGACCAGCACGAGGACCGGGTTGCCGATGAGCCGCCCCAGCTTCGTAGTGCCGAGACGCCGGGCGGCCTTGCCAGGATCGGCCGCAGGGGATGACGGCTTGAGCCCTTTTCCCAGGCTGAACACTTCGCTGACATGGTTGTAGGCCTGGCGATGCGCCGGATCGGCCAGGAGCCAGGTCTCGAAATGCGCACGCTGCGCTTCGGCCTCGGGTCCGCGCATGAGCGCGAACCACATGGCCGCATCCTCGCGCAGTTCGCGCATCCGCAGTCGATCGATCTGGGTCATTCGCTTTCAAGAGCCGTGGAGATGTGGGCCAGCGCCCGCCCGACATGATACTGGACGGTCGGAATGCTGATGCCGAGCCGCTCGGCGATTTCGCGATAGGTCAGCTCTTCGAGGCGGTGAAGCAGAAAGGCCGCACGGGTTCGCTCGGGCAGGCTCTGCACCGCCGCCGCGTAGCGCGCCATGACATCGGCGTGGGCAAGACCGTCCTCCTGCGACGCTGGCACGGCGATCTCGCCAGCCGCCTCGATGGGAATGTGGGATGCCGCCATGCGGCGCGAGCGGCGCCGGCTTCGCTCGAACAGCAGGTTGCGCGCGATCCGCTGCAGATAGGGCGCGGGATGGGCAAGGGTTTCGCGCGCCATGAAAGCGGCAAGCCGGGTGAAAGCCTCCTGGACCAGATCGGGCGCTTCGTCCGCCTCGCCAAGCCGGCGGCGGAAGAAGCGCGCGAGGCGCGGCGCTTCGGTGCGGTAAAGCCCGTCGATCCGGCCGGCATCGCCCTCCTGCTCTGCATCCGGAGCGGTCCCGGACTCCGGCTCGGCGGCCGGCGCCGCAAGTCGGCGTTCGCCCGCAAGCGCCCGGGCATGTCGCATTGGCATGGAAACGCAAGGCCTCGACGGGCCGGCAGGCATCGCGCCCCGGGACAATCCGGAGTTGGCGATAACGGAGCGACGCGCGAGGTCTTCGAAAGAACCCCTGCCATCCGACCACCGGGTCGGATGTAGTGATGCCTGGCAGAACAGGAGGAAGGCGGGTGCCGGCGATCGACGCCTCCGCCGCCCATGATACGCAATCATCCACGCCAAGCAAGACGTGGCGCACCCCCTCGCCCGTGGCGGCGCCGCGCCCGGGTCGCGGCGGACATCGGCGAGAAGGCTCGCGACCCCTGCCAGCATCTCACCCTGGCAGCCGGCCCGTGTGATCCTCACCCATGACCGCCCCTATGGAATCTCGGGTGCGGTCGGAGGCACGCATGACCCCGACCAAACTGCTCATCGGCCAGATTCTCGTCGTCTTCGCGATCGTCGTCGCGAGCATGTGGACGGCCACGCAATGGGCCGCCGCCCGGCTGCTCTACCAATCCGAACTCGGGCATCCCTGGTTCGAGCTGCTCGGCACGCCGATCTATCACCCCTGGTCGATCTTCCCCTGGTGGTTTTCCTACGACGCCTACGCCCCGGCGATCTTCGACAAGGCGGGAGCCTTGGCGGCCACGGGCGGATTCCTCGGCTGCGGCGCGGCCGTGTTCGGTTCGCTCTGGCGCGCGCGCCAGTCGGGCAGTGTCACGACGTATGGCTCGGCGCGCTGGGCCGGTCTCAAGGATATTGCCAAGGCCGGGCTGCTGGGCAGCAGGGGCGTAGCGCTCGGCCGCGTGGGTGACCACTATCTGCGCCACGATGGCCCCGAACATGTGATGGCGTTCGCCCCCACCCGCTCGGGCAAGGGCGTGGGCCTCGTCGTGCCGACCCTGCTGTCGTGGACCGGCTCGGCCATTGTCCACGACATCAAGGGCGAGAACTGGGAACTCACGGCCGGCTGGCGGTCGCGTTTCTCCCATTGCCTGCTGTTCAACCCCACGGACGCGCGCTCGGCGCGCTACAACCCGCTCCTGGAAGTGCGCCGGGGCCGAGACGAAGTGCGCGACGTCCAGAATATCGCGGATATCCTGGTCGATCCGGAAGGCGCGCTCGAACGGCGCAGCCATTGGGAGAAGACCAGCCACGCCCTGCTGGTCGGTGCGATCCTCCACGTCCTCTATGCCGAGGAAGAAAAGACGCTGGCGCGGGTGGCGACGTTCCTGTCCGATCCCCAGCGTCCGTTTAAAGCAACTCTTCGCCGTATGATGACCACCAATCACCTGGGCAGCGAAGAGGCGCCTGCGGTTCATCCGGTCGTGGCCTCCGCCGCGCGCGAACTGCTCAACAAGAGCGAGAACGAGCGCTCGGGTGTGCTCTCGACCGCCATGTCGTTCCTCGGCCTCTATCGCGATCCCACCGTCGCCGAAGTCACGTCCGCCAGCGACTGGCGGATCGCCGATCTCACGCAAGCGCCCCATCCCGTCTCGCTCTACCTCGTCGTGCCCCCGTCCGACATCAGCCGGACCAAGCCGCTCATCCGCCTGATCCTCAACCAGATCGGGCGGCGCCTGACGGAGACGCTGCATGCGGGCGAGCCGAACCACCGCGGCGATACCAAGCGGCACCGCCTGCTGATGATGCTCGACGAATTCCCCGCACTGGGCCGCCTCGATTTCTTCGAGACCAGCCTGGCCTTTCTCGCCGGCTATGGCGTCCGGGCGTTCCTGATCGCCCAGAGCCTCAACCAGATCGAGAAGGCCTATGGCGAGCACAACGCCATTCTCGACAACTGCCATGTCCGCATTGCCTTTGCCAGCAACGACGAGCGCACCGCCAAGCGCATTTCCGATGCGCTTGGGACGGCGACCGAACAGCGCGCGATGCGCAATTACGCCGGCCATCGCCTCGCCCCCTGGCTGGCCCATGTCATGGTCAGCCGCCAGGAGACGGCGCGCGCCCTGCTGACGCCTGGCGAAGTGATGCAGCTCAGCCCGGCGGACGAACTCGTGCTGGTTTCGGGGCATCCGCCGATCCGCGCCAGGAAGCTGCGCTATTATGAGGATCAGGCGTTCGCCGAGCGCGTGCTTGCCGCGCCAGCGCTGGACCACAGCGTCTATCCCGACCTTCCGCCGGCCCGCGGCAACCCCTGGGCCGGACAGGTGCGAGGGGCCGACGAGCGCCTGGCCATCGTAGCCGATACGCAGGCCCCCGCCGAAGATGGCGGCCTGGAGCAAGCCCGCCATCCGGCGCCCGAGATCGCGCCGGCATCGCCGCCGGCGCCGGAGCCGGTCGATCCCCTCGGCCTGGGTGATGAGGATGGCGACGGCACTGTCGAGCGCCACGCCATGGACCGCGTGCAGGCCACGGGTGCCGCGCGCACGGTCTACGGTCTCGATGCCGGCAGCGCCCGGCCCGATGACCTGCGGCTGGATTTCTGACGATGGCGCAGAAGGTCCGACACCAGCTGTTCCTGCCCGCGCCGCTGAGCGAGCGACTCGAGGCGCTCGCCACCAGGCCGGGGACATCCAAGTCCGCGATTCTCGCCGATGCCGTCACGGCCTGGCTCGATCGGCGCAGTGCCTCCGCGCTGGAAGATCGCTTCGCGATCCGGCTGGACCGGATGAACCTGGCGATCGGGCGGATCGAGCGCGACACCCATGTCGTCCTCGAGGCACTCGCCCTGTTCATCCGCTTCGAGCTCTCCATCCAGGCACCGCTGGCCGAAGACGACCAGGCGGGCCGGGCGCTGGCGGCCAGGCGCTTCGAGGCCTTCGTGCACCAGGTTCGCCGCCAGGTTGCCACCGGACGCCGCACGCTCCAGCCGATGACGGACGAGCAGCCATGACGGAAAGCCTTTCTGCCCAGCGCCGCAGGCGCATGCTCGTGACTGCTCTGGGCGCCGACATTGCCGGTGCCATGGCCGATCCCGCCGTGGTGGAGATCATGGTCAATCCCGATGGCGCCCTGCGCCTCGACCGGCTTGGCGAAGGGCGCACGAACACAGGCCGGCAGCTGCCCTGCGATCAGGTCGAGCGCATCATCCGCCTGGTTGCCAGCCACGCCCGGGCCGAAGTCCACAGCGACTGGCCGATCGTCTCGGCCGAATTGCCGCCCCATGGCGAAGGACGCGCCGGCGAACGCTTCGAAGGCGTCCTGCCGCCGGTGTCGCGCGCGCCCTGCTTCGCGATCCGCAAGCCGGCGCGGCGCCTCCATACCCTCGCTGACTATGTGGCGGACGGCATGATGAGCACGGCGGTTGCCGATGCCCTTCGCGCGGCGGTGACCGCGCGCCGCAATATCCTTGTCGCCGGCGGCACCAGTTCCGGCAAGACCACGCTGGCCAACGCACTGCTCGCCGAGATGGCTCCGGGACAGGCCGGGCTCGATGCCCGTGTCATCCTGATCGAGGACACGCGCGAGCTCCAGTGCCCCCTGCCCGATACGGTCGCCCTGCGCACCCGCCCGCCCCACGTCACGATGAGCGACCTGGTACGATCGACGCTGCGCCTGCGGCCCGATCGGATCGTCGTGGGCGAAGTCCGCGGCCCCGAGGCGCTCGACATGCTCAAGGCCTGGAACACCGGCCATCCCGGCGGGGTGGCGACAATCCACGCCAACAGCGCGGCAGCGGCGCTCACCCGCCTGGAACAGCTGTGCCAGGAGGCCGTGATCACCGTTCCGCGCCCGCTCATTGCCGAAGCGATCGATGTCATCGTGTTCATCGCCGGCCGCGGCATCGACCGCCGCGTCTCGACCGTCGCGGAAGTCACCGGGCTCTCGCCGGTGACCGGACTCTACGAACTCACCGAGCTCAACATCCCCCCAACCCAGGAGACATGACCATGACTCTTTCCCAACTCCGCACCCGTGGCCTGCGTGCCGCGTGCACCGCGCTCGCACTGACGCTGGCCGGCCAAGTCCAGGCGGCCGGCTCGGGCATGCCGTGGGAAGAACCGCTCCAGAAGTTGCTGGAATCCGTACAAGGCCCGGTGGCCAAGATCGTGGCGGTGATGATCATCATCGTCACGGGCCTGACCCTGGCCTTCGGCGAGACAGCCGGCGGATTTCGGCGACTCATCCAGATCGTGTTCGGGCTGTCGATCGCGTTTGCCGCGTCCAGCTTCTTTCTCTCGTTCTTTAGCTTCGGCGGCGGAGCGCTCATCGCATGATCGCCCCGAACCCCGTCGGCACTTCGCACATCGCCGGCTTCGAAGTGCCGATCCATAGCGCCCTGGGCAGTCCCCTGCTGCTCGGCGGCGCGCCGCGCGGGATAGCGATCGTCAACGGGACGCTGGCAGCAGCGATCGGCCTGGGTCTCCAGCAATGGCTCGCCGGCCTCGCCCTCTGGGCGGTCGGGCACAGCGTCGCGGTCATGGCCGCGCGCCGCGACCCCAGCTTCGCCCCTGTCCTTATCCGCCATCTTGTCCAGAAGGGCTATCTGGCATGCTGAGCCTGCGGGAATATCGCGACCGCGCGGAGCGCCTTGCCGACCACCTGCCCTGGGCCGCGTTGGTGGCACCTGGCGTCATCCTCAACAAGGATGGCAGCTTCCTGCGCGTGCTCGCTTTCCGCGGGCCCGATCTCGAGTCCGCGACGGAAGCCGAGCTCGTCGCAGCCTGCGCCAGGGCCAACAATGCCCTGAAGCGGCTGGGCAGCGGCTGGGCCCTGTTCTTCGAGGCCGAGCGCTGCGAAAGCTGCGCCTACCCGCAAAGCGATTTCCCGGATGCCGCAAGCTGGCTGGTGGACGCGGAACGACGGGCGGCCTTCGAGGCCGAAGGCGCGCATTTCGAGAGCCGATACCATCTCACGCTCACGTGGCTGCCACCTGGCGACGCGCAAGACAGCACCGGGCGTTCGCTCGTCGAACGTCCCGATGCCGACAAGGGGCGTGACTGGCGCGGCGCCCTCGCGCACTTCATCGCCGAAACCGATCGCCTGTGCGACCTGCTGTCGGGGTTCATGGCCGACGTCCACCCGCTGGACGACGACGCCACGCTGACATTCCTGCACGGCACCATCTCGGATCGACCGCACCCGGTGCGTGCGCCCGGCACACCGATGTACCTTGACGGCCTGCTTGCCGACACGCCGCTCACGGGCGGCCTCGCGCCCCGGCTTGGCGAGTTGCACGTGCGAACCCTTACCATCCTCGGCTTTCCCACCATGAGCCGCCCGGGCCTTCTCGACGCGCTCAATCACCAGGACTTCGGTTATCGCTGGGTCACCCGCTTCCTTGCCCTGGACAAGACGCTCGCGACCAAGACCCTGACGAGCCTGCGCCGGCAGTGGTTCAACAAGCGCAAATCGATCACCGCGTTGCTGCGCGAGGTGCTCTACAACAGCCCCGCGCAGCTGCTCGACAGCGACGCCGACAACAAGGTGGCTGATGCCGACGCGGCGCTGCAGGCCCTTGGCGGCGATCATGTCGCCTTCGGCTATCTCACCACCACGATCACGGTCACCGACGAGCAGCTGGGCGCCGTCGAGGAAAAGGTCCGCAGCGTCGAGCGCATCGTCAACGGTCTTGGCTTCACCTGCATTCACGAGGGCGTGAATGCGGTCGAGGCATGGCTCTCGTCGCTGCCGGGACAAGTCTATGCGAACGTGCGGCAGCCGCTCGTCCATACCTTGAACCTCGCCCATCTCATGCCGCTCTCGGCGGTCTGGGCCGGACCGGACAGCAACCGCCACCTTGCCGGCCCACCCCTGCTGCTGGCCAAGACGGCCGGATCGACACCGTTTCGCCTCTCGACCCATGTCGACGATGTCGGCCACATGATGGTGGTTGGGCCGACCGGCGCGGGCAAGTCGGTGCTGCTCAGCCTGATCGCGCTGCAGTTCCAACGCTATCGCGGCGCGCAGGTCTACATATTTGACCAAGGCAATTCGGCCCGCGCGGCGGTGCTGGCGATGAGCGGCGCGCATCACGCGCTCGGCAGCATCGAAACCGACGGGCAGGCGCTCGCGTTCCAGCCCCTCGCCGGCATCGACGACCTGGCCGAACGGGGCTGGGCGGCACAATGGATCGCAGCGCTGCTCGAACACGAGCGTGTCGCCGTCGATCCTGCCGTGAAGGATGCTCTGTGGACGGCATTGGGCAGTCTCGCCTCGGCACCGCGCGAGGAGCGGACCATGACCGGGCTTGCCCTCCTGCTCCAGTCGAACGCGCTGCGTGTCGCACTCCAGCCCTATACGCTGGAGGGACCATACGGCGCGCTACTCGATGCCGCCGAGCAACGGCTTGCGTTTGCCGACGTGCAATGCTTCGAGACCGAAGCGCTGCTGGGCATGGGGGCAGCGGTCGCGCCGGTGCTGACCTATCTCTTCCATCGGCTGGAGGAACGCTTCGACGGGCGACCAACGCTGCTGATCCTCGACGAGGCCTGGATTTTCCTCGACCATCCGCTGTTTGCCGCCCGCATCCGCGAATGGCTCAAGACGCTGCGCAAGAAGAACGTCGCGGTGCTGTTCGCGACGCAGAGCCTGGCCGACATCGCCGATAGCAGCATAGCGCCCGCCATCATCGAAAGCTGCCCGCAGCGGATATTGCTGCCCAACGACCGCGCCATCGAACCGCAGTCGCGGGCTGCCTATGAACGCTTCGGCCTCAACGACCGGCAGATCGAACTGGTCAGCCGCGTCACGCCCAAGCGCCATTATTATCTGCAATCGGCGCGCGGCAACCGCTTGTTCGAACTCGGTCTGGGTCCGATCGCACTGGCGCTCTGCGGCGCGGCCGATCCGGCCAGCCAGATGCGCATCGATGCCCTTCTCGCCGAACACGGCACGGAGGGCTTCGCTGGCCACTTCCTGCGCTCTGTCGATCTGGCCTGGGCGGCCGACCTGATCGGCGCGTTTCCCGGCGCCGCCCCATCCACCCCTTCCCGAACTCCAGACCCCGGAGAATGACCATGGCCAGAACGCTTACTATCAAGAAAACCCTTATCGCTGGCGCAATCGGCAGCACCGTCATCGCTGCGCTCGGCTTCGTCACACTCGCGCCAAGCGAACCGGCCCGGGCGCAATGGACCGTGTTCGATCCCTCGAACTACAGCCAGAACATCCTCACCGCCGCGCGCACGCTCGAGCAGATCAACAACCAGATCCGCATGCTGCAGAACCAGGCGCAGAGCCTTACCAACCAAGCCAAAAACCTGACGACGATCAGCTTCCCCGAGTTGCAGGCGCTCCAGCAGACCATGCAACAGATCGACCAGTTGATGGACCAGGCGCAGGGCATCCAGTTCAAGGTCGCCAGCCTCGACCAGCAATTCCGCTCGCTCTACCCCGACAGCTCCGCGCAAAGCCTGACCACCAGCCAGCAGGTCCAAAGCGCCCGGACGCGCATGGACACTGCGCGCGCGGCTTTCGCGCAGACCATGGCCGTGCAGGCGCAGGTCGTCGAGAATATCGCCGCCGACCAGGCGGCGCTGACCGGCATCGTCGCGCGCAGCCAGAGCGCCGAAGGAGCGCTGCAGGCCAGCCAGGCGACCAACCAGCTTCTCGCCTTGGTCGCCAAGCAGCAATTCCAGGTCCAGACGCTGATGGCAGCACAATATCGCGCCGAGGCGATCGAACGCGCGAACCAGGCCCAGTCGCGCAGCGATGCCCGGAGTGCCTCGACGAAATTCCTCGGCTCCGGCCGTGCCTATACCCCCCACTAGGCACGGCCGGCCAGGGCGGCGGCGATACCGCGCACCTCTCGCCGCCGTCGCCGCGGGATCCGGTTCCCGCTCCCCAAGACTGGGTCCCGCGGCACCTTTTTGAAGCCAGCATCAGGACGCGAAGCACATGGGCGACCTCAACATCATCGACCAGTTCATGGCGGCCTTCATCCGCTACATCGACAGCGGGTTCGGGCTCCTGGGCGGCGACGTCAGCTTTCTGACGCGCACCCTGATCGCGCTCGACATCACGCTGGCCGGGTTGTTCTGGGCGCTGGGCGGCGAGGACAATGTGCTCGGCCGTCTGATCCGCAAGATCCTCTACATCGGCGCCTTCGCATTCATCATCAACAGCTTCTCGACGCTGTCGGACGTGATCTTCCGCTCGTTCGCCCAGGCCGGCGTGACCGCAGGCGGCGGCACGATCACCGCTGCCGATCTGCTCAAGCCCGGCCGCCTTGCCGGGACCGGCTTCTCCGCTGCCTGGCCGCTGCTGCAGCAGGTCAACCAGTACCTCGGCTTCACGACGTTCTTCGACAATTTCCTGACGATAGTCGTGCTGCTGGTCGCCTGGCTGATCGTGATCCTCGCGTTCTTCATCCTCGCCGTGCAGATGTTCGTCACGATCCTCGAGTTCAAGCTGACGAGCCTCGCCGGCTTCATCCTCGTGCCTTTCGCGCTGTGGAACCGCACCAGCTTTCTCGCCGAACGCGTCCTGGGCAATGTGGTGTCCTCGGGCATCAAGGTCATGGTGCTCGCGGTCATCGTCGGCATCGGCTCGAACTACTTCACCCAGTTCACCACCGCGCTGCAGGGCCAGGAGCCCGACATCGGCCAGGCCATGAGCCTGGTGCTGGCCAGCCTGGCTCTGCTCGGGCTTGGTATCTTTGGCCCCGGTATCGCATCGGGCCTGGTCGCCGGTGCGCCACAGCTTGGCGCGGGTGCAGCGTTCGGCACCGCACTTGGCGCGGGCGGAGCCCTGTATCTCGGCGGCGCAGGGGCGGCCGGTGCAGCGCGCGGTCTCGCCGCAGCCGGCCTTGGCGCAGTACGTGCCGGCACCGCGATGGGATCGGCAGCCTCGACCGCCTACACCCTCGGGCAGCAGGGCGCCGGCTCGTCCAGCGTCGGCGCCGGAATCGGCGGCATGGCAAGCGCCGCGGCCGGTGCCGCGCGGTCACGCCTCTCCGCCGCGCTCGGTCTTGGCGAGGCCGCCGAGTCCGGGCGCCGGGCCGCGTTCAACGCGATGACCGGGCGGACGACCGCCACCGCCACGGAAACCACGGACAGCGCATCGGCGATGCCCGGTTGGGCCCGCGCGATGCAAGCCCAGCAGAGGTCCCGTCACCACCGCCAGACCGCCCTGCACGCCATCCAATCGGGCGACCGCGGCGGTCACGGCGCGACCCCCGACATCAAGGAAAGGGAGGACTGATCCCCATGCTTTCGCATTCGACATTGTTCCGGCGCGCCGTGCAGCGATACGGCCATACACCCGAGCCCGAGACGCCCTATCAACGGGCAGGACAGCTCTGGGATGAGCGCATCGGCTCGGCCCGCGTCCAGGCCCGCAATTGGCGGCTGATGGCCTTTGGCTGCCTCGGCCTAGCCACCGTGCTGTCGGGCGGCCTGCTCTGGCAGTCGCTGCAAAGCCGTGTCGTGCCCTATGTGGTCGAGGTCGACAAGCTGGGTGAAGCGCGCGCGGTCCAGCCGGCCGACAAGGATTACCAGCCGACCGACAGCCAGGTGGCCTGGTTCCTTTCCCGGTTCATCGAGCATGTCCGGTCGGTCTCGCTCGATCCGGTGCTGATGCGGCAGGACTGGCTTTCCGCGTATGATTTCACGACGAAGCGCGGGAGCCTATTCCTTGGCGATTACGCCCGCGCCACCGATCCGTTCGCTCACATCGGCGAGCGCACCGTCTCGGTGCAGGTCACCAGCGTGGTGCGCGCCTCGGACAAGTCGTTCCAGCTCAAATGGGTCGAGACCGCTTACGAGTGCGGCGCCCAGGCAGGAAGCTCGCATTGGACCGCGATCCTGACCGTGCAGATGGTACCGCCGACCAACGCCGATACGCTGCGGAAGAACCCACTCGGCATCTATGTCGACGCCATCGACTGGAGCCGCGAGCTCGAGCCCACCGGTTCGTCACCAGCGACGCCAACCGCCGTTACGCCAGCGCGCGCGGCGCTACCGCCGCCCGCCAGCATCCCCGCCGGATCGCCGCTCGATCCCAATCTCGGCGCCCCCACAAATCAGGAGACCCAGCCATGAAAATCGCCTTTCTCGCGGCGACGGCACTGGCCGTCGCGGCTCCCACGCCGGCCCACACCCCGTCGAGCGCCCCATCCTTGCCGGCCAAGCCAGCGGTGCAGACGGCAGCGATAGCGACGCCGCCTCGCGCCCCCGTCGTCTCGCCACCACCGAAGGCGATTAAGCCGAAATCGCGTCGCCGGCATATCCCCGCTTCCCCAGCCGAACGGCGGGTCCGCGCCGCCAATCGCGCCGCGACGCTCGAGCCGGCAACCGGCGGCTATCTCAATGCGGTGCAGGTCTTTCCCTACAGCGATGGCGTGATCTACCACGTGCTGACCGCGCCCGGGCGAGTCACCGACATCGCGCTCCAGCCCGGCGAGACGCTGGTGGCGGTGGCGGCGGGTGACACCGTGCGCTGGGTGATCGGCGACACCACATCCGGAGGAAGTGGCAGCAATTCAGGCGAAGCCAAACGCACGCATGTCTTGGTGAAGCCCTTCTCGGCCGGGCTCGCCACCAACATCGTCGTGACAACTGATCGCCGGACCTATCATCTCGCGCTGACCAGCACGGCGCGCACCGCCATGTCGGCATTATCGTGGACTTATCCGCAGGACGCGCTGATCGCGCTCAAGGCTGCGGCCGAAGCGGCGCGCGCGACGCAGCCAGTGGCTTCGGGGTTGTCCGTCGACCGGTTGCATTTCGATTATGCGATCACTGGCGACAAGCCTGGGTGGCGGCCACTGCGCGCGTTCGATGACGGACGGCAGACGTTCATCGAGTTCCCGGCCAGCCTCGGCGAAAGCGAGGCGCCGCCGCTGTTCCTGGTCGACACCAAGGGCAATGCCCAACTGGTCAACTACCGTGTGCAGGGTCGCTATTACATCGTCGACCGGATCTTCGATGCGGCAGAGCTGCGTCTCGGGCTCAAGCATCAGGATGTGGTGCGGATCAGCCGGACCGGTGAAGCGACCAGCCTGCGGAGGCCGTCGTGACCGAGGCGGCGGCGACATCGCCTGGGAAGCTCGATCCCGAGAGCCTGGCGCTGCGTTCGCGACCGCCACGCGCGATCCGATTCAAGCGCAGCGTCATCATCGCCATCGCGGCTGTGGGATCGATCAGCCTCGTGACGGTGACCTGGCTGGCGCTCAAGCCACGCCTGTTCCATGGCGCCGCGGGGCAGGAGGAACTGTCGCAACCCGACCAGCACCATGCCAGCGATACGCTGAACGGCTTGCCGGCAACCTACGGCGATGTGCCACGGCTCGGGCCGCCGCTGCCTGGCGACCTCGGCAAACCGATCCTTGATCGCCAGCAACAACTGGCGGCTGACGTCAACCCGAGCGACCAGCAACGCCAGCAGGCCGAGGCCACCGAGCATGAGCGCCAGCTCGCCGAAGTGAAAGCCGCGCGCGAATCCGGCTTGCTGGTGCAGAACCGGCAATCAGCCCCTGCTCCAGAGGCAACGACCGCAAGCATATCGGCCGCAGAGAGCACCCAACCCAGTCCGTCGAAACTGGCGCTCGATCCGGTCACCGATCCCAATGCGCAGGGACGCAAGGAAGCGTTCGTCGGGAGCCTCGATCCGCGTGGCGACATCAATCCGCATGTCCTGACGCCACCGCCATCACCTTATATCCTGTCGGCCGGCAGCGTGATTGCAGCGAGCCTGATCACCGGCTTGCGCTCCGACCTGCCGGGGCTGGTCACCGCGCAGGTTACCGAGAACACCTATGATAGTGCCACCGGGCGTATGCTGCTCATTCCGCAGGGGGCGCGGCTGATCGGCAGCTATGACTCGGTCGTGGCATTCGGGCAGAGCCGCGCGCTCGTGGTCTGGCAGCGGATCGTCTTGCCAGACGGCAGTTCGATCCGGATCGATAACGTGCCGGCTACCGATCCCTCGGGCTATGCGGGCCTCTCGGACAAGGTAGATTTTCACACCTGGTCGCTGCTCAAGGGTGTGGCGGTCTCGACCATGCTCGGGGTGGGCGCGAACCTGACATTCACCGGCGAAAGCGATCTCGTCCAGGCGATCCGGGAATCAACCCAACAGAACGTGTCTCGTGCGGGCGACCAGCTCACGTCCCGCAATCTGCAGATCCAGCCCACGATCACGATACGCCCAGGAGCCCCCATCCGGCTTGTCGTGCATCGCGATCTGATTCTGGCACCCTGGAAACCATAGGAGGCCTTCGATGCCCGAACTCAAGCTGGCTCGCATCCCCGATCGCACACCGGTGAAACTGACCATCATGGTCATGCCCGACCTGCATCTTGCCCTGACTGATTATGCCCGGATTTACGCCGATACCTATGGCCGCGAGGAGCCCGTAGCCGAGCTGATCCCGGCCATATTATCTGCCTTTCTGGACAGCGATCGCGGCTTCCTCCGCGCCCGCGACGCCCTCGCTCGCGAGACGTCAAAGTGACGCGTCCGTCGGAGGAATGTGATCGGTTGCTGCTGATCGACGAGGTCAAACGCCGCGTGGGCCTCGGCAAGACGATGATCTACCGGCTGATCAAGCGGGCGGATTTTCCTGCGCCCTACAAGCTGTCGCCATTCACGGCCCGTTGGAGCGAGCGCGAGATCGTTGCGTGGATTGATCGCGTCAAAGACGGCTTCGAGGGCAAGAAGCGCAAATGGTGAAGCAACACCGGAATATATTGCCTATTTTCAATATTTTGAGGCAAACTCAAATTTTGGGGTATGCAAAGGGGTATCCAACCGATCGACGTCGCCTTGCGCGTCGGCAAACCCGGCTCGAAAGCCGTGCGGTTCGAGGCCCTGTGCGCCTTTCTCGTCAAGGCACTGGCACAATAGCACCGTACACGCTCCCTACGGTACGTTGACCCTATCAATAATCGATGCTTCCGACAACAGCTTGTCCCGCATTGCGCGTCCCGTTTCTGTTGCGCTCGCGGCGACCGACCGCTGCGCCCGTCAAGTCTTAGGTTAATCAGGGAAGGGTTCAGGTAGTAGCCACGCACCTTAGCGAAGACCATGGTGAAGGCCTATTTAGCCCGGCTTATTCATGAGCCCGCTGCACTGGGGCGTGCCGGGTTTGATGTGTCGGTGGCCGCGTGATCCGGGCGCGCGGTTTCGGCGGCGTTTTTCGCCGCAGCAAAACCGATGGCTTTTCGAGGTTGATGGGCGATGGCTCGGGCTTTGTGCGGCACAGCCGCGCTGGCTATGTCGGCGCTGGCCGGAGACTGGTGGCGATGGCTTTGAACACGCCGGCGTCGGGGCATGCTGACGCGAAGGCGACACGGATGCGCGAGGCGGTCTCGATGACGCGGGCGGCGACCTTGAGCAGCCGCAGGCGCAGCGTTGCGAACTCGGCAGTGGCCAGAGAGGTGGCCTTGGGGATGGCCTGCTGGACGCGCCACATCAGCCAGTAGGCGGCGGTATGCAGGATGAGGCGCATCTGGTTGGCATTGGCCGAGCGGCACGAGGTGCGATCGCTGGCCAACTGGGTCTTGTGGCGCTTGATCAGGTTTTCGGCTTGGCCGCGCGCGCAATAGAGCGTGTCGTAAATGTGCTCGGGCGAGCCTTCTGTCAGCGAGGTGACGACATAGCGGATGTCCATGCCCAGCGTGCTGGCCTCAATCCGGGCGACGACGCGGCGTTGGCTCTTCCAGCTTTTGGCGCCGTAGCGGGTCTCGACATAGTTGCGCAGGACCGGATGTTGGGCCTGGGCCCGCTTGACCGCGCAGGCATCGGCGACGGCAACGATGGCCGGATCGGCCCGCAGCGCGGCGTTGGTCGGCAAGCCGAACACGTAATCGACCCCGGCCGCCTCGCAGAACGCCATGATCTCGGGACGGGCGTAGTGCCCATCGCCGCGGATGGTGATGTGGGTATCGGGCCAGTGCTGGCGGATATGACGCACCAGGCGCCGGATGTGGCCGGCACCTTCGGCACCCGACGGCGTCTTGCCAGTGCGCAGCAGCATCGCCACCGGCCGCCCGCTCGCGGTATCGTACACATGGATCGGCAGGAAGCAGCGCTCACCGTGATGTCCGTTCCAGAACGAGAGCTGCTGATAGCCGTGCACGACATCACACGTGTCATCGATATCCAGCGTCACCGCCGCCGGTGGGGCCGGATAGCTGGCACAGTAAACGCCGATCATCGCGACCATCATCCGGGCCAGTTCACGCGTGGTCGGTGCATTCTCCCAGCGGCTCATCGTCGGTTGGCTGGCCAGCCCCGCGCCCGATCCCGGCAACTTGCCCAGCGCCAGGCGGAAGCCCGGATCGTCGCGCAGGGCATCGAGATCATCGGCGTCCTCATAGCCACACGTGATCGCGAACACACGGGCACGCAGAATGTCATCGAGGCGATGGATCACCCGCGTCGGGTCACGCGGATCGGCGATGCACGCAGCAAGCTGCCGGCAGATCCCCATCGCGCGCTCGGCCTGCGCCAGCAGCAGAACGCCGCCGTCAGAGGTCAGCCGGCCACCGTCGAACGCGGTTGTGACCTTCTTGCCGCCAACCGCTGGAAACGAAAATCCCGGTGCGCTATCATCGCTCCCGGCGGGTGTGGTCCGTGGCATAAATTGCCTCGCTGAAGGACTGGTCTAGACACCCATTTTCCTACTGCAAAGCAATCGCTTACGCCACTCCCGCCAACCCTCTCACCCGCCGCGGTGAATAAGACAGGTTAGGCTACCTGGCCTCCGAAATCAAATTCCCCTTGACTTTCCGGTCGGCCAAAAGAGATGCGTAAAAGTATATCATCAAAATTACGAGGCCTATCCACCGAATTTCCAATAAAAATACGACAATCACTGACAAACAGATAGACAAAATAGCCGATAAAATTATTTTCAAATTGCAATATTTTGTTGCAAAAATATAATTGATATAAAAGAAAAATACAAAATACATAGCACGTCTTATAAGAGAAGAGTGCCAAGCGGACTGGAGTAAATACTCACCAAATCCATAAAAAATGGCTAACGCGATTAAAGATATCGCAAGCAATCTCACCATCTTAGCACCTCTTCCTACGCGCACCGCCATTAAATTTCATTGTGGCAGCACCGAGAGGTGGCGTCACTTTCCCATCGAGCGGAGAAATACCGCTATCGACTGAGATAGTTCCGAAAGCGCCAGATGGGCCAAGGCTTCCCCGCGATAGTCGCGCACCAGAAACGCCTATACCAGCCACCTCTGCATGGAAAAACGATATCTGAAAGGTGCTATCGAGTGAATTGAAGCCTGGAAGCGTCCCCTTAACTTCGTAAGACCCTGCGGCTAGCCCAACGGCTACACCGGTCGCCTCAAAGTCAACCGATGCTCCACCAGGTCTAGTGTCGGTGAGAGTACCCGTGAATTTGAAGCCGCCAATGACATCAGCAACGCCAATGAGATTTCCAGAAAGGGCCACATTCCCTGGATTGCTTGATATACCAGAACAGTTCTGATTTTTCTGATCTGTAACTGCAGGACCGCTACTACCGCCACCACCACCTACTGCACCCACACCTCCGCCAACGGCGCCCAAAGACCTAAGCAATGGGAGTCTGATATTAGGCCTCTTATGCGAGACCACGATAGTTCCATCGGGATCCAATTCGAGCCCGTCCGGATCCACCCCATTTATCGGATCGCCACCGACGTAGTTATACCAATTCATCCCATCGTTGTATCCGATGGGATCGGTTTGCATGAAGCGACCGAGGCTGGGGGAGTACCAGCGGGCCTTGTAGTAGGCGAGCCCAACCTCAGGGAACCAAGCTTGGCCGGTATACTGGAAGCGGCCGATGTTGTTGGCACGCGGAATGCCGAACTCGTCATAGGCATTGGTGCCCAGGACGTTGCCCGAGCCATCGGTTACGGCAATGATCGAGCCGCGCTCGTCGGCCTGGAGAAAGCGCCGATCGGTCAGGCCCGAGCCTTCGTACCACACCACCGGCTCATCCGTGCCAGGGCCTGGCACATAGCGGCGCAGCGTCGCTCCTGAAGAACCCGATACTTCCGCCAGGATGGCGGTGCCATCGTAAACGAACCGGGTCGAAGCGGGAGCGTTATATTCGATCAGGCGCCCCGCACCGTCATAGCGCATCGTCGCGGAGGGACCGGAGATCATCTCGTTGAGCTTATCGTAGCCGTAGCTTGAGCTGCCCGAAGAGGTCAGGTTCCCACGACCATCGTAGCCGAACGCGACTCCACCTGCGGCGGTGTACTGGTTCAGACCATTGGTCGTATAGGCGCGACTGGTGTTCACCGCTCCGGTCCAAGCGTAGGCATCATTGCTGCGAACGAGGCTGGTAATTTGCGAAGCTGGGTTATAGCCGATCGCAGTCCCGGTCCCGCCCACAGCACCAATGAGATTATCGTAGGCCGTCCCGCCCAGGTCAAGCTTCAGGCCGGCAAGGCGGCTGACACTATCATAGGCATATGTCCGGGTCGTGCCATTGCCATAGGTGACGGAACTGCGGCGTCCCAATGTGTCGTAGCTATAGGACGCCAGGACGCCCACGCCCGAGGTGGCACCATTCTCACGGATCGCGGTGACATTGCCGGCGAGATCGTAGTCGTACGTGACATAGTTGGTATCGCTCCAGGTCAGGCGAGTCCGGTTGCCGGCAACGTCATTGAGATAGCTGACCGACCCGAATGGCTGCGTCTCGCTGCTCAGGCGGCCCAGGCCATCGTAAGTATAGGACAAATTGACCCCGTCGCCAGGACGCTGCACATTTGTCACCTGGCCCAGCAGATTGTAGCTGAAGTTTACTGCGTTTTCGCCGTTCGGCGTGCGCGAGGCCATGCGCCCGAGGTTGTCGTAGGTTAACGTGATTGTATTGCCGTCGCGCAAGCGACGCTGGGTCACGTTGGAATTGGCATCGTAGGTCAACTGCTCGTAGTCGGTCGTCGAGCTTGAGGCAGCGCCCTGCGTCGGAGAAGGGTAGCGCGTCTGCGACAGGCGATCGAAGCCATCGTAGACGTAGGTCGTCAGATTGTTCTGACCATCCTTCACCGACGCCAGCTTACCGTTAGCGGTATAAGCATTGGTCTGGGTAGTAGCCTGGGCCGTGGTGCCTACACCTTCTGTGACCGCCAAAACTCTGCCTATCGCATCCAAATCCTGCTTGGTCACCCGATCCGCCCCGCTAACTCCGGTCGTCTGGCTCGGCGCGCAACTCGATGCGGCAGAACCTGGGATGGCAGACAGATTCATGTATTGAATGGCACAGTACGGCCTGCCCAAGGTGTCATAGAGCTGATCGTTGACCGCATAGGTTGTGCCACCAGCAACAACAGTCGAACGCACCGGACGGTCGTAAGCGTCCAGAGTCACATCTGTATGATAACTTTCGCTGAAATTGCTCAAGTCGGTCGATTGGCTGGGCACCGTTCCGATTGCGGTCTGAACCAAAGTGCCATTGGCATTATACGTGTATTTCACCGCCACCGGCTGGCGCGTACCAGAGCCATCGGGATCAGGACCAATCACACCAGTCACACGTCGATCAGCATCGTAGAATGCATAGGAGATCTGACCTGCAAGCGGGCCTGTTGCCGAAATGAGGTTGCCGACGTTGTCATAGGCAAAGGTCGTGGTTGCGCTTATCGAGCCGTCCCCGGTCGCGACGGTTCGCGAGATCGGCAAAAGGTTGTTAGCCACACCAGCGGTTTGGGGCCCGTAGTTGATCGTCGTTCGAATCTCGTCTGCGCTATTGACGCACGCGGCGCTTCCAGAAAGCGAGAACGGCCCCACCCCCGCTGTCCCGGTCAAGGCTGCCCCGGCCTGCGTCCGGCATGACGAAATTGTCGTCAGCATGTAGACATTCAGTCCGGACGCCACAATCGAGCCGGAGCTGTTCTTGAAATAGGCCTGCATGGGCGTATAGGCATAGCGCGTTTGCGGGCGTACCCCATCGGGGCCGGCAGGCCCTGTGACAGAGGTCACCAGTCCCGTCGTGCTGTCGTAAGTATAATCGGTTTCGTTGCCCTTGGCGTCCTTCGTCCAACTTGGCTTGTTGCACAGCACCCCTGAAGAACAGCTCGACAGATATCCAGATGATTGCACGACGTCCGACAGACCCGATGCCACCTTTGCAACACTGCGCTGCTCGGTCACATTCCCGTTGGCGTCATAAGAATATTTCGTATACCCCGACGTTGGCGAACCAGACGCAATTACACCCTCAGGAGGGATCACATACGCCAACAATCCAGAAGAATTGTATTGATAGGTGTATTTACTACCATCTTTACGCCTGTAAGACTTTATAGCAAATAACGAAATTGATGAAGTTATTAAGTTATAATTACCATTAGAATCAACAACATTTACAGTCCTGTCATCTCCAGAATCAGACCAATTATAATTTTTCTGCACACCTCCCCTTGTTATACTGGAGACCAGTCCACCAGAATAATTTATGGATGTATTCGCAGAAGTCGCGCCTCCAGATGAAATTGATTCAATTCGCTGAACTCCAGCATCGGACGCCCTATATACATCAAATTTTCCAGATGGATAAGTAACAATCTTTTTATAAACCGGACCTTCCTGAGAAATACTAAAGCTCAACGTCGGCCAATTGATAGCAGTTGTGCAAGACGAAGCCGTATCGGGACAGCGCTCGACCGCGGCGTTGAGCGCGGCGACAGAACTTAAATTAGACCACTGCGCGTAATTTGCAGATGAAAGTAAAGAATTTGAGCTATAATAAAATTTAAGCTGATAGCCTGACGAGCTAGTCAACGTATTTAGCCGACTTCCGGTAAAAACTGAACACGGTCTTTGGGAGCAAGGTAATACTGTATAAGTAGATCTGTTGTAATAAAAATTAATCTTCGCTCCATCCGGGTAAACTTCATACTGTATTTCAGAAAAAGTTCCGCCGACCCCATTTGAATAAAAATTTATATAAACTATTACGCCATTTGGGAACGTGAACTTAAATTGAGAATTAGATGAATTATAGTTCTCTAGCTTGGCACCATCCTGAAGCATGGAATCATAAACGGATCCATTCATTTTGAATTTATAAATTTTTAGACCGTCAATAAATACCGCATATGATCCAGTAGAGTCTGACCACGTTTTTATGGAATAATTGTATTTTGCATCCCAGCCATTATATCCATTATATATACTATAATCTAAATAACTCCCATTGGCCTGGCCTATAGAAATTCCATCTTTAGCCAGGATGAAAACGCCATTAACTACGTCCACATTATTTTCGTCAGGATTTATATTGGTAGGATATTGATAAGATTGAGCGGAGGCAGCGTCACATCCACATATCGTGATTACGGAAACACCAGTTAAGAGCAATTTTTTCATACATGCCTCATGTGAACTAAAATCTGGGATGATCCGCCGGTTTTCGCAATCACACGGTAAGCTGGATTTTCAGCAAGTCGAGATCGACCGCGCCTCAAATCTGGTCAGCAGCCGGATAACGAACGATACGCTTCACAAAGCCCCTCCCTCTAACGATAAAACTGGAATATAAACGCTGTATCTGCAGAAATTGGGCTGTTAGAGCGCCGAATTTCAAAATATGCCCGTTACCGACCGAAAACAAACGCGCCAACGCGATTATTCACTTTGACACGACCACGACCGTAATCAGATTATCATTATGGTTTCCGATCAAACAACCCGCACCAAATGCTCCAATGGATTATAACTATACGTCGTCACATCGGTGCATGAGCGGGTGCTGCAATCGGAGACAGCAAAAAAGACGGAAAGAAGACGCAATTTGCACATACCGCACCCCTCGCGTCTACAGTTCTTGCATATTGCTCAGCAACTCCTCATGCGTAACAACTTGTGCCAATCACGGCGCCACAGAATTCGAAAACAAAATTTGCCCTCACGGATGCCCTCGCCTGCTTTGCGCCGCTGATAGGCGGCAATTGACCACCGCCGAAGGATTCCACATCCTGACTTAGAGGCTGCCACCTGGGTCGCCAACCTATCTATGGCCGTTCAGTTCCGCGAGGAAACAGTATCAGATTTTCAACTTGGGGGGGGGGTGCCGTTCTCGCTTAGGCATGAGCAACTCGTCGCACGTTATCAAGAAGTAGCCGCTTCGCAATAGCGTTAGCCCCAGTAGTCCTTGAAGATACGCAAGACCTTTTACTGTATTTTTTTTAAATAATAACCTTGGCCCATCCTAAGAAATGGGCGACGATCACGTGCGGCGGCATTTCGATGAACATACGCACGTGATCGCTTAGATCACGATCCCCAGTCACTGTCACATTGACCCGGTTATCGGCCTTGTCGAGATTATATGCCGTGTTTAGGTTATTATTGACGGTTCCGGAATGAACCACCTGCACTAGGCGTCCCAAAGCATCGTAAGTGCACGTGATCGTTTCGCTAGCCTGTCTTATTCACCGCGGCGGGTGAGAGGGTTGGCGGGAGTGGCGTAAGCGATTGCTTTGCAGTAGGAAAATGGGTGTCTAGACCAGTCCTTCAGCGAGGCAATTTATGCCACGGACCACACCCGCCGGGAGCGATGATAGCGCACCGGGATTTTCGTTTCCAGCGGTTGGCGGCAAGAAGGTCACAACCGCGTTCGACGGTGGCCGGCTGACCTCTGACGGCGGCGTTCTGCTGCTGGCGCAGGCCGAGCGCGCGATGGGGATCTGCCGGCAGCTTGCTGCGTGCATCGCCGATCCGCGTGACCCGACGCGGGTGATCCATCGCCTCGATGACATTCTGCGTGCCCGTGTGTTCGCGATCACGTGTGGCTATGAGGACGCCGATGATCTCGATGCCCTGCGCGACGATCCGGGCTTCCGCCTGGCGCTGGGCAAGTTGCCGGGATCGGGCGCGGGGCTGGCCAGCCAACCGACGATGAGCCGCTGGGAGAATGCACCGACCACGCGTGAACTGGCCCGGATGATGGTCGCGATGATCGGCGTTTACTGTGCCAGCTATCCGGCCCCACCGGCGGCGGTGACGCTGGATATCGATGACACGTGTGATGTCGTGCACGGCTATCAGCAGCTCTCGTTCTGGAACGGACATCACGGTGAGCGCTGCTTCCTGCCGATCCATGTGTACGATACCGCGAGCGGGCGGCCGGTGGCGATGCTGCTGCGCACTGGCAAGACGCCGTCGGGTGCCGAAGGTGCCGGCCACATCCGGCGCCTGGTGCGTCATATCCGCCAGCACTGGCCCGATACCCACATCACCATCCGCGGCGATGGGCACTACGCCCGTCCCGAGATCATGGCGTTCTGCGAGGCGGCCGGGGTCGATTACGTGTTCGGCTTGCCGACCAACGCCGCGCTGCGGGCCGATCCGGCCATCGTTGCCGTCGCCGATGCCTGCGCGGTCAAGCGGGCCCAGGCCCAACATCCGGTCCTGCGCAACTATGTCGAGACCCGCTACGGCGCCAAAAGCTGGAAGAGCCAACGCCGCGTCGTCGCCCGGATTGAGGCCAGCACGCTGGGCATGGACATCCGCTATGTCGTCACCTCGCTGACAGAAGGCTCGCCCGAGCACATTTACGACACGCTCTATTGCGCGCGCGGCCAAGCCGAAAACCTGATCAAGCGCCACAAGACCCAGTTGGCCAGCGATCGCACCTCGTGCCGCTCGGCCAATGCCAACCAGATGCGCCTCATCCTGCATACCGCCGCCTACTGGCTGATGTGGCGCGTCCAGCAGGCCATCCCCAAGGCCACCTCTCTGGCCACTGCCGAGTTCGCAACGCTGCGCCTGCGGCTGCTCAAGGTCGCCGCCCGCGTCATCGAGACCGCCTCGCGCATCCGTGTCGCCTTCGCGTCAGCATGCCCCGACGCCGGCGTGTTCAAAGCCATCGCCACCAGTCTCCGGCCAGCGCCGACATAGCCAGCGCGGCTGTGCCGCACAAAGCCCGAGCCATCGCCCATCAACCTCGAAAAGCCATCGGTTTTGCTGCGGCGAAAAACGCCGCCGAAACCGCGCGCCCGGATCACGCGGCCACCGACACATCAAACCCGGCACGCCCCAGTGCAGCGGGCTCATGAATAAGCCGGGCTAGCGTGGGCTGGCTCTACAAACGCGGTTAACGTCATGAGGGGAATGAGAAGAACCTTCATGGTGTCATGCACCTTTGCCTGAATGAATATTTTCAATTTCTTACCTGACTTTCTCATGAGCCAAAACCGCTGTCAATCCTGCGGCCACGGTATAGGTCGCAGAATATTACCACGCATAACCAGCCAAAACGCTGCATAGTTTCATCCGCCGACGCTCCATTCATTGCGTTGGGACAGAAGCTCCAGCGTACGGATCGAATGGATTGGCAGACAACGCAGGTCTGTTTTGGGGAAACACGGGGGGCGGTGCGACCGTTTTGTCTGCGATAGCAGGCAAAGCCGGATGCAGATTGCCGATGATACCAGCACTGATCATCGGCGCACCCAGCAACAGGAATATTCCCACAACAACGAAAGCTGCGCGCTGCAAGCGCAACCGTCCCTGAAACAGAGACAGCCCGACCAGACTTATCGCTACAATACCCAGCGCCGTTGCTAAGCTGCCAGAGAGAAATTCCCGCAGCCAATCCGCCAGGGCGCCAAAAGCTTGAGTGTGGGCCGATTCAAACAGGGACGCGGTTCCGCCGTTCATATCCAATTGCTCCAGATAGCGGCGATATGCCGCTGTCCCCCAACGCGTTCGAGTTGCACGATCACGTCGACGGTCGATTGCACATAATGGACGATATTCTCCCAGCTCAATCGCGCGCCCGTTTGTAGAATTAGCAGCGCAAGTTGCTTGATCGCCCCTTCCGGGCTGTCAGCATGGATTGTGCTCATCGAACCGGGATGGCCGGTGTTGACGGTGCGCAGAAAAGTATACGCCTCGCTGCCGCGCAGTTCGCCAACGATGATGCGATCGGGGCGCATGCGCAAAGCGGCGTTGAGCAGATCGTCCGTGCTCACGGCAGCTTCGCGCAATTCGTTGCGCGCCGCCAGCAATCCAAGGCTGTTGGGCCGGTCCAGGGCGATTTCCGGCGTGTCCTCAATAGCAATCAAGCGCTCCTTGCTATCGATCTCCCGCATCAGTGCATTGAGGAATGTCGTCTTGCCCGTCGATGTCCCGCCGGAGATGAGAATGTTTCTCCGAGCTCTCACGGCCTCGCGCAATTGCGCTGCGTGACCAAGTCCGACATCGTGCCCCCTGTCGGACGCGGCCATTTGTTCTGAACGGCTTGGTATAGAGCCATCGACCATGGGATAATCGTCCAGCGTCAGGCTCTGAATGACGTGGCGACGGATGGCTAAAGCTACGCCAGTTCGCGTTGCCGGCGGCATCACGATCTGAATGCGTGAGCCATCGGGCAGGCTCGCGGCCAGCAATGGATGCTCGCGGCTGATGCCTTGATTAGACCAAGCCGCTACCTGACGCGCCATGCGTAGCAACGACGCCTCATCGAGATCCGCCACTTCGTTCCGCTCGATCCGACCGCCCAGACTTTCCGTCCAGACCTCGCCCGCGCGATTGACATAAATATCGGTCACGTCGCTCTGATTGAGGAACGGTGCCAGCGGTGCCAGCGACGCAGTCAGGTAGTGCCCGGCCCGGCCATGCATGTCACGGTTTCTCGTCAATCGACGAAAAATCCAGATCGCGGGCAACAAAGACGGAAACGCTCGCCCCCTGCTTGACTGTCACGGTGCTCCGCACGTTCGCCCCGCCGGTCGAGCCGGTTGTTGGCGTGCTCAAGCCTGGCCAGCCGACGATGTAAGTCCCATCGGCCAGCTTGCTGGTCGCGACATTCATGCCAACGTTGAGCGCCGATTGGAGGATTGCCCCACCGTAGCGCTCCAGAAAGTGACTGTTGACCTTGCCTTTGACCCCGGCCCGGCCAAGCGTGTCGGCCGAGGGCGATTGCAGCGCAATTGTGACGCCATCGGGTCGGATCAGCCGCGTCCAGCGAATCAAGGCGCGGCTTTGACCGCTGGCGACATCGGACTGATATTCGCCGATGAGACGGCTGCCACGCGGCACCAGCACTTGAGAACCATCGAAGCCCCGCACGTCGCGCGAGACGATGGCACGGGCAAGGCCCGGCTTGGTCGTGTCCAAGGCCGTTTCAAGCACGCATTGGATCACCGACCCTTGCGTGACGGTGGTGGCCGGGTTGAGCAGGCGGGTGGCCTTGACGCGCTCGGGACCACTGGTCGGGCTTGCGCCTTCCGCCGGTGCAGATGGAGCCGAGGGTGCGCTGGACGGCGGCGGGGCATCGAACACAGTGGTCGGGCCCGTGACTGATGAACTGCCGGAGCCAGATGCAATCGGCGGGTTTAGCGGCGCGTTATCCCATCGCGTGCGTGAAGGCGTCGCCGCAACGACTGACGGCAGCGTGGGAAGCGTTGTTGGGTGCGCTGTCCCGAAGGACTGTGCCGTTGCCGGAGGCATCGCCACGAGCGGCACAGACTGCGGCTCGGCATAGGGAACCTGAAGATCGGGAACCGCGGTTCCGGGCACTGCCATGTCCTGCGGGGAAGCGCGGGTTGCCGGCGAGTTGAGCGCCTGGCGATGCGCATCGAGCGTCATGAACAGCATTGCCCCGCCAACCACTGCCGCTACGCCGAATGCCCAAATGCCGAGATTGCCGGTCCGCACCGCAACCTGTGGCCGGATGTCGTCAGTGACCATTGGTATTCTCCCCTGCCTTGGGCTTGGGTGTAGTCAACCGCACGGCCACCGCCTTGTGCCGGTCTATCCGAAAAACCAACTCCGGCCAGACACGATCGATGGTATAGGCACCATCGCGCATGAATCCGTCGATCGTCATTTCGCGACCGGTTTCATCTACGGCGAAGACAGCCGGTAAAGGCTTGTCTTCCGACCAGCGAATATAGGTGCGCTGACCATCGTCCGAGATGGAATCGGGCCTGAGCGCCTTATCGCCCGTCACGCGATAGCGCTGTGCGGCCGCTTGGGCGCTCGCAGCCCGCAATTGTGGAAGGAACTGGGCTTGCGGTGCAAACTGTCCCTGCGATTGAACAGGCGGTGGTGACGCGTTCGCAACGACGGAAAAGCGCAGCATAATCGCGGCGAACGCTTCATTGGGCTCCAGCTCTAACAGATAGGTCCTGCGATCAGTCCGCACGATCATACTGGTCATTGCCGCGTTGGGCAGAAACCGCACGGTAAGGCTGCCGGCATCGCGCGCCACTGTCACGGCCCAAGGTCTGGCATCGGCCATGGTTACATTGGTGATATGCTCGTCCTGACCGAACTGCATGGTCAGTGGCGTGACCGAGCCTACGCGGACATGGACCATCTCATCGCGATGCCAGATGGCCGTCTGGATCCGGGAATCGCCGGCACTCGGCACCGGCCAGGCGCGCGCTTGCGCAAAGGCGTCCATAGGCGCTGCCAGCGCCAGGGTCAGCAGGCATAGTGCGCCGCGCGCGCTCATGGCTTCTTCGCCGAAGCGCCGGCTCTGGCCATCGGAATGACAGGCGGCGGCACTGTGACGGATGCCACGCCCGGCGTCGGCGGGGAAACCGGTCCAGTCGGAACCGTCGTTGCCGTAGGCATCGCCAGCGCGGCAGGCGCCGTATCGGGAATGCTCTCGGCATCGCGCCGATAGCGCGTGACCTGGAAGCCGAGCGGATTGATCAGGCGGTCCTGCACCGTCATCGGATCGCCCGAATAGCGATAGCTGATCACCGCCGCCCAATCCTGATCCGCTGCGGCAGAAGCCGCCAGATCGGCACGGTGCGTGCGGAAGCGCACAAGCGATGTCGCCGGCCCGAGCGAAGACACGCTCTTCACCTGCACTTCGATCTGCGCGGTGCGCGGCAGCGACGCCAAAGGACTGGCGGGATTGGTCGCCTGCGTCGCGGCGATATAAGCGGCGCGCGCCTCAGGCGCTGACCACAGCGCGGTCTTGCGGTAGTTCGCCCTGATACTGCCCAGATCGAAGCTTTCGCGGGCGATCACATATTGCACCAGGAAGGAACGCGTCAACGCGGCATCGGGGGCAATGGTCTGGCGTTCGAGCGGCTTAAGCGCCTCGACATAGCCGGTCTGGCGATCGACAAGTAGCGTGTACGGCTCGACAGTCTTGAGCGGCGCTAGGGCGACCAAGGCAAAGGCCTCTGCAATGGCGACGAACGAGGCTCCACCTGCCACCCACCACGCGATACGCCGCGAACGCTGCTCGCGCGCATCGCGATCCTGTGCCCAGGTCGCTGCCTCGCGATAATAGGCGTCGAGGTCTTTCTTGCGTTCCGGTTTCATCGTTTCCCATCTCGCCGCTGGCCTGCGGCCGTGACGCGGCGCGTAGCGCGCCGGTACGTTTCTCCAAGTGCGGGTTCACCAGCACGCACGGACTGAGGCTCTCCAGTGCCGGAACCTGTGGCAGTACGTTCTCGCTCGACCAGAATCGGCACGCGCGCCGGTGGCGCGGCGCCGCCGCTGCTTCCCACGCTGCTGCTTTCTGCCATCAAGAGGCCAGGAATATCGTTGACACTGGCGCGTCCGGAGAAGCGGTCTCGTTGCCCGAAAATGGACGAGCCAAAAACATGCGATCGTGTTTCGCCCGCCACGGCCGGTTGCATATCGGCCCATCCCCTCTGAAACGCCACGCGTCCCAGAATACTGACCAGTATCAACGCTGCGATGGCAAACGAAAGGGTAATGACCAGCAGTTCGGTAGGCGCTGCGGGCGTGGCATAGCCGGCCCCACGCAATTGCAGCGCACCGGCCAGCCAAGGCTCGAGCACGGCAAGTTCAGCAGCATAGACCACCGTCAACCCCAGTGATCCGATCAGGCATAGGACCAGACCCCGCGCCCAGCCCGCGAAGAGGCCGCGCGTCGCTCCAAGCAGCAGCGCCCCGGCCATGACCGGGGCCAGCGCGAGGAGCAGCCCCGCCACCAGGCGAATGGCTACCAGCGGCCCCAGAGTGCCGACCAGAAAGGCCACCCGCGCCCACCCCAGGGCGGGATGGTCATCGAGTGCAATCGCCTTGAACGTCGTGCCACCGTCCGCGACCGGGGCATAGACTTCGCGCCCGGTGCCTTGCGTGGTCAGCGCCATGATGCCATCGTCGGCCGCCTGAAGCCGCATGGCCATCCCCTGCCCCATGCCGGGCAACTGGTTGTCGACATGCAGACCGGCGGCCAGTTCGGCCGGGCCGTGCAGCACCAGATCATAGATTACGATGCGGAAAGCCGGCCAACTGGCGGCAATGGTCAGGGCAATGCCGACCTTGAGCGACGTGCCGATCAGATCGCTGCCAGACACGCCCCGCCCCGCCAGCAAGCGGATCGCAAAGGCCGCAATCAGCAAAGTGAGCAAAGTCGTGACGACCGTTTGCCCCAGGCCACCCGGTTGGGCCAGGGACTGGAACCCAACCGAACCCAATGTCGTGGCCTGGCAATCCACATGGGCCAGCATCGAAGAAAGGAACTGCTGGCCGGTGTTGACGGAAGGGCAAGCCATCGCTCAGGCCGCCCCTTCCAGCAAGGGCGCCAGCCAATCCTGCGGATTGTCGCCCAGATCGCTGCGCAAGGCGTCCAGCAGCCGCACATTGGCTTCCCGCCCCGACAGGATCGTCAGGATATCCTTCTGCCCAGAGAGATCGAGCCGCGCCACCACACTGTCGTTACCGTGCTTGATCAGGAAACAGCGCTGGCTGTCGGGCATGGCGCGGATCAGATCGAACTCGTGATGGGTCAGGCCAAAGCCGCCGATGTAGTCTTCGGCCCGCGCCTTGGGATTGACCATGAAGATCTGCGTCGCCGCCTGCTCGATGATCGCACTGGAGATGCGGCTTTCCAAGGCGTCCTGCGCGCTTTGCGTGGCAAAGCCGACGATGCCGTTGCGCTTACGGATGGTCTTTTCCCAATCCTTAATGCGGCGCACGAAGACTTCATCATCTAGCGCTTTCCAGCCCTCGTCGACCACGATAATTGCTGGCGATCCGTCGAGCCGCTCTTCCACGCGGTGGAAGAAGTAGAGCAAGGCCGGGGTGCGCAGCACCGGATCGTCGAGGATCGCGGTCATGTCGAAACCGACCGTTTCCGCAGCCAGGTCGGTGCGGTCCTCGGGATTGTCGAAGAGCCAGGCGCGCTCGCCATCGCCCCACCAAGGCCGCAGGCGGGACCACAGATCGCGAGCGTGCGGACGCGCATAGCCGCGGAACAGTTCAACGAGATATTGCAGCCGCCGAAATTCTGCCGGCTGGGCAAAGTTGGCGTCGATCGCCGCGCGCACCGCTTCGGCTTCCTCGGCATCGATCCCGCCGGCCAGCAGCGTGATCCATTCCGTCAGGAAAGCCCGGTTGACCGGCGTATCGGGCAATTGCAGCGGATTGAGCCCGGATGGCAACCCTGCGCGCAGTTGATCGTACTGCCCGCCTATGGCGCGGATGAACAGTTCCGCGCCGCGATCCTTGTCGAAGAAGATGATGCGCGGCGCAAACTTGCGCGCCTGGGCAAGCAGAAAATTGAGCACCACCGTCTTGCCCGAGCCGGAAGGCCCAATGATCGTGAAGTTGCCCAGGTCGTTCTGGTGGAAATTGAAGAAGTAGGGTCCGGCGGCCGTCGTCTCGAACAGCGTGACGGCATCGCCCCAGTGATTGCCCTTGGCCTGGCCGACGGGGAAATTGTGCAGGCTGGCAAGGCCCGCGTAGTTGCGCGCCGAAACCAAGGCGCGCCGGCCGATATAGCGGAAATTGCCGGGGAACTGTGCCCAGAACGTGGGCTCGAGCGCGATATCCTCGCGCACACCGACCATGCCGAGATCACCCAGCACCGCGAGCACTTCGGCCACCTGCTTGTCGAGTGTGGCCAGGTTCTCGGCATAGAGCACAATCGTCGCATGATGCTCGCCGAAGGTTGCCCGGCCGGCCGCGACCTCGTCCTTGGCCACGCGCAATTCCTCGCGCAAGCTGACCGCCTCATCCTCGGTCGAGCGCATGCGCCGCAGCGCCAGGTTCATTCGCCCGAGGGTTTCCTGCCGATCGACGAACGCGAAGGATTGGCTCACCGTCATGTCGAACGGCAGGCGATAGAGTTCGTCGAACATGCCGGGCATGCTTTGCCCGGGATAGTCCTTGATCGACACTACCGCGCCGAACAGTCGCGCCTGGTCTCCGGCCTGTCCCAGCTCGAATGCATCCTGGCCAAAGCTCACGCGCCGATAAGGCAAGTAATGGCCGATATCGCCTTGCGGCAGACCGACGGGCCGCAGATCGCTGTTGAAGAGACAGGAGAGGAATTCCAGTGGCTCAGAGCGGAACCCATCGGGCGTGTCATAGACCCGCAGCAATTTGGGGCTGTAGCTGGAAAGCGCCGCTATCAAGGCATCGCGCGCTGCATCGAGCTGGCGCACTTCGCCAGCGACCTGCGCACTTGCGCTGCCGGCCTGCGACCGCCGCCGCAACATCCCCCCCAAGCGCTCGAAAATACCAAGCCGCCCCCGAACCGGGCGCCGGACGATCGTCAAGAATAGCTCGTTGACGTAAAGTTCGCGGGTTTCGAGCAGATTGCTCCAGCGCGCATGGAGGTCCTGGGAAAACGCGTCGCCGAACTTTGCGTCCAGATCGGGCTGCACCTTGCGGCGAATGACGTGGTGATAGACGGCGAACCGCGACGACCCGATCGCGCGCAGCATAGCGTCGCGCATTTCGGCGCGATAGTTGATGTCCTCCGTATCGGCCGTCTCGAACAGCAAGCCGCCCAAGCGGATCGTCTGCATCAGCAGACCATCGCGCGTCTCGATCGTGACATCGTCGACATGCCGCCCATAGGGCAGATGCACGCCTGCCGAGGTCTCACGCGCGATGACTTTGGGGTCGGTCGTCAGGGTCGGTAGGAGTTGCATTGCCACAGCTTATGATTGCGCACCCGCGGACATCGGCTGACGCGCAGAATCCACAGGTCGAGGAAGCGCGGCTCATGCCGGCACAGCACCATGCCTGCCAGATGGACAGCCACACAAGCCAGCAATACCAGAACGGACCGAAAAATCAGGAAAAGCTCGGCACACAGGATGCCATTGATGACGAAGAAGCTGTAGGTCACGCCGGCAAACATCTGTGGACGCGTGAGCGCGACAAACACTGTGTCACGGCGAAGGTTGCCTGACACGGCGGATCAATATTGCCCTGCGGTTGCTGCCGCTCGGATGCCGCCGACAATGCTGGCGGCACCGAATAGAATGAAGCAGCCCAACACCACAACAGCGCCGTGACGCCAGTTGATGCGCCCGGTCAGCATGCCAAAGCCAACGCCCGCGATGGCAATCATCGCGACCACCGTGGCCACGGTGCCCATCAATGTACCTTGCAGCCAATTCACCGCCGATACTAGCACCCCGGAACCTTGTGGGTCGCTGGAAACAGCTGCGGACGCGTGTCCCGCAGACACCGCCGCTAATGCAGACAGCGAGCAACTTATGCGCCGAATGTAAAGATTCATTTCCGTTCTCATTTTCCCTATAATGGCACGAGTGACGCTACACCTTGTTGGATCAAAGCGATATCCAGTCCAGCGAGAAATTCTCCGCCATCTGCGGCGTTCATAGTGAGTAGCCCCTAGGTGTTTGGTCCCGGCATTTGATGGTGCATTATCCCTGCAAGAATGGAAGGATGCGCTATGGGACAGATTCTCCGTGGGAGCGCCCGCACGACAGAGGCGGTCCGTCGAGCGATACAACATAGTCAAGAGAGCCTGAGGACCTTGGCCAAGCGCTACGGCATCTGTGGACCGGCGTGCAAAAGGGCCCCCGTTAGCGGGGTGATCGGCGTCTAAAAGGGGGTCTGACTCACATTCCGTGCATTTCGGATCATGCGGGTGTGACCTGCCCCCCGCTGGTCCCGCGGTCATAACGAGAGTCCACCGGTTTGATATTCGTGCTGCGCCACCGGCACAAACGAGGCCTGCGGGAGGCCTTCGTTCGTCATATGGGGCATGAAGTTGTTGATGCGTCGCTGTTGAAATGAGCGCTCGACTGACCACAGTTCTCGCAGCGAGGAATTGTCCACGCCGCCTAATTTTGGGGCCTGCGGGCGCGCAGCCAAGCAATGACGATCATAAATCCCAATATCGGCGTGGTATAAAATGCCACTCTTTCTCCAATTATGTTAAATAACGACAAAACACAAACTACAAAAATAGCCGCCGCTATTAATCTGATTAAGTTATCAATAGTGAACATCGAATTTCTCACTCACAATATAAGAGTTCGTCTGCAACATCCGCAGCTATTTCCGCGGCCACTATTCTAGCGACGACACCCTTCGCCAACTGCTTTATTATGCCGCTGCCACCCACAAGCGCGGTATCCGCAGCGACCAGCCCGGTCAGTGCTTTTCTACGCTTGCTGGCCCCAGAGCAAAGCTCTTGGTAGGTAACCTTTTTACAAGTAAGACTTCCACCGATGATGCCACATGCCAGACTTGTCTTTGGCTCGGGTTTCTGATTTTGCGACACACCTTTCCCACCAAGCGGTGGAGGCGCGATAGGAGGCGAAGCTGTTGGCGGTGAGGCAGGAGGCGCCACGGGAGCCCCTCCCCCCCCACTAACTTCCTTTTTTGGCTTTAGCTTTTTTTTTCGAATGCCGGTAACGATGATTTCATCCTCTGCCATCCCACTAGAATCAGCTCTATTTATAGGATCTGCTCCTACGTAGTTATACCAATTGATACCGTCGTCATATCCAATGGGGTCGGTTTGCATAAAGCGTCCGAGACTGGGCGAGTACCAGCGGGCCTTGTAGTAAGCGAGCCCAACCTCAGGGAACCAAGCTTGGCCGGTATACTGGAAGCGGCCGATGTTGTTGGCACGCGGAATGCCGAACTCGTCATAGGCATTGGTGCCCAGGACGTTGCCCGAGCCATCGGTTACGGCAATGATCGAGCCGCGCTCGTCGGCCTGGAGAAAGCGCCGATCGGTCAGGCCCGAGCCTTCGTACCACACCACCGGCTCATCCGTGCCAGGGCCTGGCACATAGCGGCGCAGCGTCGCTCCTGAAGAACCCGATACTTCCGCCAGGATGGCGGTGCCATCGTAAACGAACCGGGTCGAAGCGGGAGCGTTATATTCGATCAGGCGCCCCGCACCGTCATAGCGCATCGTCGCGGAGGGACCGGAGATCATCTCGTTGAGCTTATCGTAGCCGTAGCTTGAGCTGCCCGAAGAGGTCAGGTTCCCACGACCATCGTAGCCGAACGCGACTCCACCTGCGGCGGTGTACTGGTTCAGACCATTGGTCGTATAGGCGCGACTGGTGTTCACCGCTCCGGTCCAAGCGTAGGCATCATTGCTGCGAACGAGGCTGGTAATTTGCGAAGCTGGGTTATAGCCGATCGCAGTCCCGGTCCCGCCCACAGCACCAATGAGATTATCGTAGGCCGTCCCGCCCAGGTCAAGCTTCAGGCCGGCAAGGCGGCTGACACTATCATAGGCATATGTCCGGGTCGTGCCATTGCCATAGGTGACGGAACTGCGGCGTCCCAATGTGTCGTAGCTATAGGACGCCAGGACGCCCACGCCCGAGGTGGCACCATTCTCACGGATCGCGGTGACATTGCCGGCGAGATCGTAGTCGTACGTGACATAGTTGGTATCGCTCCAGGTCAGGCGAGTCCGGTTGCCGGCAACGTCATTGAGATAGCTGACCGACCCGAATGGCTGCGTCTCGCTGCTCAGGCGGCCCAGGCCATCGTAAGTATAGGACAAATTGACCCCGTCGCCAGGACGCTGCACATTTGTCACCTGGCCCAGCAGATTGTAGCTGAAGTTTACTGCGTTTTCGCCGTTCGGCGTGCGCGAGGCCATGCGCCCGAGGTTGTCGTAGGTTAACGTGATTGTATTGCCGTCGCGCAAGCGACGCTGGGTCACGTTGGAATTGGCATCGTAGGTCAACTGCTCGTAGTCGGTCGTCGAGCTTGAGGCAGCGCCCTGCGTCGGAGAAGGGTAGCGCGTCTGCGACAGGCGATCGAAGCCATCGTAGACGTAGGTCGTCAGATTGTTCTGACCATCCTTCACCGACGCCAGCTTACCGTTAGCGGTATAAGCATTGGTCTGGGTAGTAGCCTGGGCCGTGGTGCCTACACCTTCTGTGACCGCCAAAACTCTGCCTATCGCATCCAAATCCTGCTTGGTCACCCGATCCGCCCCGCTAACTCCGGTCGTCTGGCTCGGCGCGCAACTCGATGCGGCAGAACCTGGGATGGCAGACAGATTCATGTATTGAATGGCACAGTACGGCCTGCCCAAGGTGTCATAGAGCTGATCGTTGACCGCATAGGTTGTGCCACCAGCAACAACAGTCGAACGCACCGGACGGTCGTAAGCGTCCAGAGTCACATCTGTATGATAACTTTCGCTGAAATTGCTCAAGTCGGTCGATTGGCTGGGCACCGTTCCGATTGCGGTCTGAACCAAAGTGCCATTGGCATTATACGTGTATTTCACCGCCACCGGCTGGCGCGTACCAGAGCCATCGGGATCAGGACCAATCACACCAGTCACACGTCGATCAGCATCGTAGAATGCATAGGAGATCTGACCTGCAAGCGGGCCTGTTGCCGAAATGAGGTTGCCGACGTTGTCATAGGCAAAGGTCGTGGTTGCGCTTATCGAGCCGTCCCCGGTCGCGACGGTTCGCGAGATCGGCAAAAGGTTGTTAGCCACACCAGCGGTTTGGGGCCCGTAGTTGATCGTCGTTCGAATCTCGTCTGCGCTATTGACGCACGCGGCGCTTCCAGAAAGCGAGAACGGCCCCACCCCCGCTGTCCCGGTCAAGGCTGCCCCGGCCTGCGTCCGGCATGACGAAATTGTCGTCAGCATGTAGACATTCAGTCCGGACGCCACAATCGAGCCAGAGCTATTTTTGAAATAGGCCTGCATCGCCGTATAACTATAGCGCGTCTGTGGACGCAGACCATTAGCCCGGCTTATTCATGAGCCCGCTGCACTGGGGCGTGCCGGGTTTGATGTGTCGGTGGCCGCGTGATCCGGGCGCGCGGTTTCGGCGGCGTTTTTCGCCGCAGCAAAACCGATGGCTTTTCGAGGTTGATGGGCGATGGCTCGGGCTTTGTGCGGCACAGCCGCGCTGGCTATGTCGGCGCTGGCCGGAGACTGGTGGCGATGGCTTTGAACACGCCGGCGTCGGGGCATGCTGACGCGAAGGCGACACGGATGCGCGAGGCGGTCTCGATGACGCGGGCGGCGACCTTGAGCAGCCGCAGGCGCAGCGTTGCGAACTCGGCAGTGGCCAGAGAGGTGGCCTTGGGGATGGCCTGCTGGACGCGCCACATCAGCCAGTAGGCGGCGGTATGCAGGATGAGGCGCATCTGGTTGGCATTGGCCGAGCGGCACGAGGTGCGATCGCTGGCCAACTGGGTCTTGTGGCGCTTGATCAGGTTTTCGGCTTGGCCGCGCGCGCAATAGAGCGTGTCGTAAATGTGCTCGGGCGAGCCTTCTGTCAGCGAGGTGACGACATAGCGGATGTCCATGCCCAGCGTGCTGGCCTCAATCCGGGCGACGACGCGGCGTTGGCTCTTCCAGCTTTTGGCGCCGTAGCGGGTCTCGACATAGTTGCGCAGGACCGGATGTTGGGCCTGGGCCCGCTTGACCGCGCAGGCATCGGCGACGGCAACGATGGCCGGATCGGCCCGCAGCGCGGCGTTGGTCGGCAAGCCGAACACGTAATCGACCCCGGCCGCCTCGCAGAACGCCATGATCTCGGGACGGGCGTAGTGCCCATCGCCGCGGATGGTGATGTGGGTATCGGGCCAGTGCTGGCGGATATGACGCACCAGGCGCCGGATGTGGCCGGCACCTTCGGCACCCGACGGCGTCTTGCCAGTGCGCAGCAGCATCGCCACCGGCCGCCCGCTCGCGGTATCGTACACATGGATCGGCAGGAAGCAGCGCTCACCGTGATGTCCGTTCCAGAACGAGAGCTGCTGATAGCCGTGCACGACATCACACGTGTCATCGATATCCAGCGTCACCGCCGCCGGTGGGGCCGGATAGCTGGCACAGTAAACGCCGATCATCGCGACCATCATCCGGGCCAGTTCACGCGTGGTCGGTGCATTCTCCCAGCGGCTCATCGTCGGTTGGCTGGCCAGCCCCGCGCCCGATCCCGGCAACTTGCCCAGCGCCAGGCGGAAGCCCGGATCGTCGCGCAGGGCATCGAGATCATCGGCGTCCTCATAGCCACACGTGATCGCGAACACACGGGCACGCAGAATGTCATCGAGGCGATGGATCACCCGCGTCGGGTCACGCGGATCGGCGATGCACGCAGCAAGCTGCCGGCAGATCCCCATCGCGCGCTCGGCCTGCGCCAGCAGCAGAACGCCGCCGTCAGAGGTCAGCCGGCCACCGTCGAACGCGGTTGTGACCTTCTTGCCGCCAACCGCTGGAAACGAAAATCCCGGTGCGCTATCATCGCTCCCGGCGGGTGTGGTCCGTGGCATAAATTGCCTCGCTGAAGGACTGGTCTAGACACCCATTTTCCTACTGCAAAGCAATCGCTTACGCCACTCCCGCCAACCCTCTCACCCGCCGCGGTGAATAAGACAGGTTAGCATCAGCCGGCCCCGTAACCGAGGTCAAAAATCCTGTGGAACTATCATAGGTATAATCAGTTTCGTTACCCTTGGCATCCTTCGTCCAGCTTGGTTTGTCGCACAGCACCCCTGAAGAACAGCTCGACAGATATCCAGATGATTGCACGACGTCCGACAGACCCGATGCCACCTTTGCAACACTGCGCTGCTCGGTCACATTCCCGTTGGCGTCATAAGAATATTTCGTATACCCCGACGTTGGCGAACCAGATGTGATCACGCCTTCGGGAGGAACAACATAAGCCAACAACCCGGAAGAATTGTATTGGTAGGTGTTTTTCTGATTTAGTGCATTCTGGAATGTCTGCAATGCGCCCGACGGAATGTCGGCCGTAGCTGTATATTGCGTTGACCCAGATGCAGATCGCACGCTTGAAAGTGTCGATCCACTAGCGGAAAAAGCGTACGTATAGTTTACGCCATTTTTTGAAAGGCCAGCAACTTTACCGCTAGCATCATAAGACAATGCAGCGGTGTTTGTCGCGTTAGAGCCAATTTGTATAGACGCAATTTTCTGACCAGATGCGTCGCTCTTGATCGTTTCGACACGCCCTGCCGGGGTAGTCAAAATCTCGGTATAGACCCCAGATGACTGAGTGACATTATAACTAGCGTAAGGCCAGTTTTGCGTAAAAGCAACACAAGATCCACCGGATGAGCATGAATCAATTGTATTATTTACGCCATAAACCGAAGATATGGAAGACCATGATATTTGGCTAGCTGCAGACGTCGATAAGGTATTGGTCGCATATCCAAATTTTAAAGAATATCCCGTAGACTTTGCGACAAGAGCCAATCTAATAAAGTTAAAGCTATTCGTCACAGTCCCAGACGCAGACCTGACTGACTGCGTCGTGTAATAGAGTGTTTCCGTCGTACCGTCAGCGCGAGTGACCTTAGCGCAATATGCAACATAAGGCCCTACCGGATCATAAAGATTGCGCTGCACTACACTCGTTGTCGGCGGGATCGGGATATCAGCTCCAGTAAAAGCTTGAGTAAAATTGTAGATATCGCCATTATCATCGATATAAACAAGTGCAGCTGTAAAAACCCCACCGCCACCGTCAGCATTTACGTATTTACCTGTTGAACTATTATATGAAAAATTTATAGTTCTACTGCCGATAATTACCTGGACGTTCCCGCCAAGTGTGCCGGTGACAGCGATTGTATAGTTATGAATCCAATATCGATTTCCAGTAATAGTCCTTACATGCTCAAGGCCATTTTGGGAACCGCCGATAGACAGGATTTTCTCCGAAATTACCGGCAAGCCACTTGAGTAGCTTATACTGTTATCATCTGAGTCTAGATTTTTTGGCAAGCCAACAGCAACTTGTGCAAGTGCAGATGGCACGTAGAAGCCTATTGCCGTCGTTATCAGAAGCGTTTTACGAACTGCCTTGACCGCAGATCTACTTTTTCCCGAAAAATTGCGCACGTTTACCAAATTATTCATACCACATCACCCTCATAAATTTACTAATGGCTTCATACTTATGCAAATAAGCCATTAGCTACCGGTAGTGGTGACGTTTACGCGGTTGTCGGCCTTGTCAGGATTGTAAGATGTATTGAGGCCGTTATTGACTGAGCCAGCGTGGGTAACTTGGACCAACCGGCCGAGAGCATCATACGTGTAGGCGACGGTCTCCGTGGCATGCGCCGGTTTGGCCACAACCAATGCAAAAGCTGCAGCATGCAAAAACGACTTCATCGCCCCACCCCTCCCATTCATCGGAAATGTTTCCAGATCATTTCCGCAGGTTTCCATTCTTTGACCCGCGAGTCAATCTTGCACATGCAAAAATATCCCGAGATCAGCACGTTAGCCCGGCTTATTCATGAGCCCGCTGCACTGGGGCGTGCCGGGTTTGATGTGTCGGTGGCCGCGTGATCCGGGCGCGCGGTTTCGGCGGCGTTTTTCGCCGCAGCAAAACCGATGGCTTTTCGAGGTTGATGGGCGATGGCTCGGGCTTTGTGCGGCACAGCCGCGCTGGCTATGTCGGCGCTGGCCGGAGACTGGTGGCGATGGCTTTGAACACGCCGGCGTCGGGGCATGCTGACGCGAAGGCGACACGGATGCGCGAGGCGGTCTCGATGACGCGGGCGGCGACCTTGAGCAGCCGCAGGCGCAGCGTTGCGAACTCGGCAGTGGCCAGAGAGGTGGCCTTGGGGATGGCCTGCTGGACGCGCCACATCAGCCAGTAGGCGGCGGTATGCAGGATGAGGCGCATCTGGTTGGCATTGGCCGAGCGGCACGAGGTGCGATCGCTGGCCAACTGGGTCTTGTGGCGCTTGATCAGGTTTTCGGCTTGGCCGCGCGCGCAATAG
Source organism: Novosphingobium rhizosphaerae (assembly GCF_050920675.1). Taxonomy (NCBI): domain Bacteria; kingdom Pseudomonadati; phylum Pseudomonadota; class Alphaproteobacteria; order Sphingomonadales; family Sphingomonadaceae; genus Novosphingobium; species Novosphingobium rhizosphaerae. Next base: position 1,474,279 of record NZ_CP137861.1, on the reverse strand, counting down.
AGCGTGTCGTAAATGTGCTCGGGCGAGCCTTCTGTCAGCGAGGTGACGACATAGCGGATGTCCATGCCCAGCGTGCTGGCCTCAATCCGGGCGACGACGCGGCGTTGGCTCTTCCAGCTTTTGGCGCCGTAGCGGGTCTCGACATAGTTGCGCAGGACCGGATGTTGGGCCTGGGCCCGCTTGACCGCGCAGGCATCGGCGACGGCAACGATGGCCGGATCGGCCCGCAGCGCGGCGTTGGTCGGCAAGCCGAACACGTAATCGACCCCGGCCGCCTCGCAGAACGCCATGATCTCGGGACGGGCGTAGTGCCCATCGCCGCGGATGGTGATGTGGGTATCGGGCCAGTGCTGGCGGATATGACGCACCAGGCGCCGGATGTGGCCGGCACCTTCGGCACCCGACGGCGTCTTGCCAGTGCGCAGCAGCATCGCCACCGGCCGCCCGCTCGCGGTATCGTACACATGGATCGGCAGGAAGCAGCGCTCACCGTGATGTCCGTTCCAGAACGAGAGCTGCTGATAGCCGTGCACGACATCACACGTGTCATCGATATCCAGCGTCACCGCCGCCGGTGGGGCCGGATAGCTGGCACAGTAAACGCCGATCATCGCGACCATCATCCGGGCCAGTTCACGCGTGGTCGGTGCATTCTCCCAGCGGCTCATCGTCGGTTGGCTGGCCAGCCCCGCGCCCGATCCCGGCAACTTGCCCAGCGCCAGGCGGAAGCCCGGATCGTCGCGCAGGGCATCGAGATCATCGGCGTCCTCATAGCCACACGTGATCGCGAACACACGGGCACGCAGAATGTCATCGAGGCGATGGATCACCCGCGTCGGGTCACGCGGATCGGCGATGCACGCAGCAAGCTGCCGGCAGATCCCCATCGCGCGCTCGGCCTGCGCCAGCAGCAGAACGCCGCCGTCAGAGGTCAGCCGGCCACCGTCGAACGCGGTTGTGACCTTCTTGCCGCCAACCGCTGGAAACGAAAATCCCGGTGCGCTATCATCGCTCCCGGCGGGTGTGGTCCGTGGCATAAATTGCCTCGCTGAAGGACTGGTCTAGACACCCATTTTCCTACTGCAAAGCAATCGCTTACGCCACTCCCGCCAACCCTCTCACCCGCCGCGGTGAATAAGACAGGTTAGAAGTGCTCACGCGGTGCATGAAAAAATCGGCGGACCCAGACCGAACTGCGGAAGGTTCGATGGAGTGAAGCTCTGAACTGATGCGGTAGATGCCCCATTTGCCCGGCATCGTATGTATGCCGACCGCGCCGAGCTGGAGCGCGAAGGAGGAGGAAATGTTAGACGCATACATGTTGTCGATCGACCTGGCGAAGCAGAGCGTTCAGGTCTGCGCGACGGATCGCGCAGGGTCGGTTCTATACAATCGCACGATGTCGCGAGCGAAGCTGGAGCGGCTACTGGCCGAGCAATATCCATGCATCGCTACTGTGGGGGCCTGCGCGCGACTAGCCACTTCTGGGGGCGGTCTGCCCAAGCGCTCGGGCATGAGGTCCGTTTGATCCCACCGATCTACGTCAAGCCGTTCGTCAAACGGCAAAGGAACGACGCTGCCGACGCCGCCACCATCGCCAAGCGGCGCTCCGGCCGAATGTGCGCTATGTCGCCGTGAAGAGTGCCGAACATCAGGCCCGCGCTGTCGCCTACCTCACACATCAATGCTTCGTCGGTCAGCGCACCCAGGCGATCAACGCGTTGCGCGGGCATCTTGCTGAGTTCAGCCTGATCTTTACGCAGGGCGTGCCTCACCTGAAGGACATTCGCCACGCCATCGAAGGCGAAACGGCCGATCTGCCCGAAAGCGTTCGCGAGGTCACGCGCCTCTATCTCGAGCACATCAAGACCTTGTCCGCCAGAATCGACGATCTGTCGCTCAGACTACGGGCAGGCGATAAAGGTCAACGTCGAGATGCGCCGTCTTTGTACGGTTCCTGGCGTCGGTCGTGTGACGTCCGGAGCAATCATGGCCTTCACGCCAGATCTTCGCACCTTCGCTAGCGGGCGCAACTTTGCCGCCTGGCTCGGTCTCGAGCCCCGGCAACGCTCGACGGGTGGCAAGGCGAAGCTGGGTAGCGTGAGTAAAATGGGCCAGAGCGACATCCGAAAGCTTCTGGTTGTCGGTGCTATGAGCAGGATCCGATGGATCGTTCGCAAAGGCGTGATGCCAGATAACTGGCTTGGCAAGTTGATGGCCCGAAAGCCCCGGATGGTGGTTGCCGTGGCTTTGGTCAACAAGATGGCCCGCATCATCTGGGCTATGCTGCCGCTTGGCGTAAACGACTGCCGCCACCTGGCGGCAATGCGGTGAGCGCTCGGGGCGTTGGCCCCGGCAAGGAGATCGACTAGGGTTGAAACCCAATCAGGCCATTGAAAATTATGCGATAGGCTGATTCAAAGGGCTTCCATGAAGGATGGAGGCCCTTTTGATGTCGCGCTCGTTGTTCTGGTTGTCGGATGATGCTTGGCTGGCGATCGAGCCGCACTTGCCAAAGAACCAGGCTGGAGCGCGGCGCGTCGATGATCGGCAGCTATGACTCGGTGGTGGCGTTCGGGCAGAGCCGCGCGCTCGTGGTCTGGCAGCGGATCGTCTTGCCAAACGGCAGTTCGATCCGGATCAACAACGTGCCGGCTACCGATCCCTCGGGCTATGCGGGCCTCTCGGATAAAATAGATTTTCACACCTGGTCGCTGCTCAAGGGCGTGGCGGCATCGACCCTGCTCGGCGTGGGTGCGAACCTGACATTCACCGGCGAAAGCGATCTCGTCCAGGCGATCCGGGAACCAACCCAACAGAACGTGTCTCGCGCGGGCGACCAGCTCACGTCCCGCAATCTGCAGATCCAGCCCACGATCACGATACGCCCAGGAGCCCCCATCCGGCTTGTCGTGCATCGCGATCTGATCCTGGCACCCTGGAAGCCATAGGAGGCCATCGATGCCCGAACTCAAGCTGGCCCGCATCCCCGATCGTACACCGGTGAAACTGACCATCATGGTCATGCCCGACCTGCATCTTGCCCTGACTGATTATGCCCGGATCTACGCCGACACCTATGGCCGCGAGGAGCCTGTCGCTGAACTGATCCCGGCCATTCTATCCGCCTTTCTGGACAGCGATCGCGGCTTCCTCCGTGCCCGAGAAGCGCTTGGTCGCGAGAAGTCAAAATGACGCGGCCGGCGAAGGAACGCGACCGCTCCAAGCGGATCGACGAGGTCAAGTGCCACGCAGCGTCGAATGGGCGGCCCTAGCTTGTCGCCTTCGCGTCGATCACTAATGGCTAAACTACCTCTTTGATGCCGGCATATCGCTGCCTGAAGGGCCGCCATTTTCAGTTGCTATATAACCCAGATAGCTCGTCAGGCCAGCTTTGCAGCGCGGGCCAAGCGACGAAGGTGCTGCGCGCTTGGCTTGGGACTGCGACGCTGAGTTGCACGATCCACAGCGACCAGTCCGAACTGTGCCCGATAGCCAAAGGCCCACTCATAGTTGTCGAGCAGGGACCAATGGATATAACCGGTGACGGTGACGCCGTCGCGCACGGCAGCGCGCAGCCCCGCAAGGCTTTCGTCGATGAAGCGAATGCGCAGGGCATCGTCTGCCGTGCCGATCCCATGCTCGCTGACCAGCACGGGAACCCTTGCGACAGAGGCCGCGTAGCGCACCACGTTGCCGAGCGACGCGGGGTGAACTTCCTGATGCAACTGGGTGAACACGGAGCCGGGCGGCGGCGGAACCACGCCTTGCGGCCCAACCAGCTGTCGCGTGTAATTCTGCACGCCAAGGTAATCGTCGTCACGCGCAAGTGCTAGCCAGGCACCATAGCGCGCATCGCGCATGGCCGCGGCGTGCCCTTCACTACCCCGCGCATCCTGAAGATCGTCCATAGCCAGGGTGATCCCCACCGGAAGCCCTGGCCGGGTACGACGCACCGCTTCGCGCGCCGCCACGTGCGCCTCTCGCACGATGGGCTTGGATGCCGCCACATCATCAAGAAGGAACGTGCCGAATCGCTCGGCGCCCACGGCGCGTGCCGCAGCATGCTGCACTCGCCTTGCGCCTTCGGGCGTCACATAATCCACGAACGACATGTTGGCCTCGTTGATGGTGGATAAGCAATCGATGAGGTCACCACAATGTTCGGCCACCCGCGCGGCGTAGCGGGCGAACAGCGGCACGATCGCCGGGTTTGAAAAGCCGCCCTGACGCGCGACCCATAGCGGCGCGGTAAAGTGGAACAATGTCACCACGGTGCGCAGGCCGGCGGCCCGGCAGACCTGCAACACTCGGCGGTAATGGTCCAACTCGGCGCGCGAGAACGCACCCTCTCGGGGTTCGACCCGTGCCCATTCGATCGAAAAGCGATAGGTATCGAGCCCCAGCCCCGCAACGAGCGCAATATCAGCAGCATAGCTATGATAGTGGTCGCAGGCATCGCCCGACTGGTTGGCAAAGCCGGCTTCGGCAAGCCCTTCCACCAGCCACAGGTCGCTGTTCACGTTGTTGCCCTCCACCTGGAAAGCCGAGGTGCCCGCACCCAACATGAAGCCGGACCGAGCGGCCGCTGCTCCGGCTGCCGCGGCCGGCGCCAGCAGGGGCAGGCTCGCCGCCGTGGCCGTCGCGGCTAGCGCCTGACGCCGGGTCAAGTCCATCAGAACATATACCCCAGCTGCAAACCGATGGTGCGGAACGAGTTCAACCCAAAGCGCTGCTGGACCGTGGCGATACCGGCGTTGCCATCGGCGGATTCGAGGCCGAGTGCCACCGGCACGCGCTGGTCGGTGCAGTTCTTGCAGAACACCGAAGCGCGCCAATTGTCCCCGCGCACGCCCACGCTGCCGCCCAGGATATCGGCCTCGCCATAAGTCGTGCCGCTGTAAGGCTGGATCGTGTAGTTCATCGAAGCGCGGTGGTAATAGTTGGCCGACACGACAGGACGCAGCGCGCCGCTGGTCTGGAACTCGTAGGAGACGTCGAGCGTCCCGGTGAACGCGGGCGCCAGCGGGGTCTTGCGTCCCGCCGCGTTGTAGGTCGTGCAGCCTTGCCCCGGATAACACTGCGCCCCCGCAAAATCGCCAAAGTGCGAATCCAACAGCGTCGCGTTGGCGTTGATCGCCAGGCCCGGCACGGGACGCGCGGTAAGGGTCATTTCGATTCCCCTGGTCTTCACCGTCGCCGCGTTCTGGGTGACGAACGAGGACGTGGTGAGGTCGAACGACTGCACCTGGTAATTGTCGAAAATGGAACGGAACGCCGAGAGGTTGACCGTCAACTTGCGGCCCAGCCAGCTGGTCTTGATCCCCGCTTCCAGGTTCTGATTGGTTTCCGGCTTGATCGCCAAGGGCGCAATGACACTGGCTTCGGTGTTGTTGAAGCCGGGGCCCTTGTAGCCACGGCCATATGTGACATAGGCCATCGCATCGCGCCCGAACGTGTATTGCGCGCCCAGCTTGTAGCTGAAATTGGTGTTGGTGGTCCGCTCACTGCGGCCCGGCTGCACCGATCCGAACGCGACGAAATAGGCGCCCTCGTTCTGGACAAGGTCGATCTTGACGATATCGCGTGTCACGCGCCCGCCGCCGATCAGTTGCAGGTGGTCCGTCACTTTGTAGGTCAGCTGACCGAACGCGGCGAGGCTGTCGTTGGTCTGCAACACACGGTGATCGGTGCCGAGGAAATAGTCGTTGCTGCCCGGACAGGCCGGCACCGCTGTCGCTCCCACGCAGAACGGGAACTGCGGCAGCAGAAACGCGGGAAAATAGTTGTTACCAGCTATCTGCGAGGCTTCGCGCAGTCGCGAATGGAACGCATAGAGACCCGCCTGCCCGCTCAGCCGGCGATCGCTTGGCAAGGCCAGGCGCAGTTCGTTGCTGACCTGGTCGAAACGGCTGACGTTGGCATTGATGTCGGCGCCGTTGAGCACCGTGCCGTCGGTGTCGAGCTGCTGGTTGCGGTTGAAGCTCTTCCACGCGGCGATGTCGCTGATTTCAAGGCCATTGTCCAAGACATAGCTCGCCTTGGCTTGCACGTCGCGGCGATCGAGGTCACGGTAATAGCCGCCGTTGCCCGCGACGGTGATATTGTCCGGCCCTGCGGTGATTCCGCTGGCGGTCAGCGCGGCGGCGTTGACGCTGCCGCTGCCCAATTCGCGATAGGCGATGTCGAACATCCCCAGTACACCACGGTCCTGGCCGATCTCTCCGATTGCCAGCAGACTGAAGGCGTCGTCAGGCTTGTACAGCAGGCTGGCCCGCACGCCAAACCGCCGCAGGTCCAGTTCGCTGCGCGCGCCGGCATCGACAGGACCAGTGAACGCCGTGATCGGACGCTGGTATTCGTTGAAGCCGGCCACGCGCAGCGCGACACTTGATCCCAGCGGCAGGTTTACCGCACCGCGCGCCACCACGCCGTTGGACCGGCTGGCCGCGGTCGGCCGCGTATCGAGCTCAAGGTCGAACTGCCCCGAGGTCTTGCCCAGTTCCGGACGCGCGCTGCTGACGTTGACGAGCCCAGCAGAAGCGTTGCGGCCAAACAGCAGACCTTGTGGCCCGTTGAGCACTTCGACCTGCGAAAGATCGTAGAAGCTGTAAACCAGGCCGGGGTTGGCCAGGTTCACTTCGTCCTGGGCGAAAGCGACGCTCGATTCGATCGAGTTCGAAAAGGCCGACGTACCAACGCCGCGTACCGAGAAATTGTTGTCCGCGCCGGCTTGAAGGCTTGGGGCGGCGAGAGTCATCTGCGAAAGATCGTTGAGCCCGCGCGCCTTGAGCGCATCGGATGAAACAGCGGTGACGCTGACCGGCACGGTCTGCAGACGTTCAGGCCGGCGCTGCGCTGTCACGATGATTTCGCCAACGGCAAGGGCTGCCTGGTCGTCGCCGCCAGCTTTGGCATGGGCAATTTCGGCAACAGGCATGGCGAGCGCGATCGATAGCAGGCCAGCACCGGCCAGCTTCGTCCACTTGGACATCAGGATCCTCCCTTCAGGACAGTTTTGTTGAACAGCTGGCTAGTCGTCAATTTACGTTCAGTCAAGAACGCATGTTAGTTACAGCTTGATCGTACGCAGTGTCCTGTGCTTTTCCTGCATCACACAGGATGGATCCATGACAGAGCAGACGCGCAGGCGCCGCAGCCAGGAAGAACGAACAGCAGAAACCCGCGAGGCGCTGATCGACGCAGCCATCGCCGTAATTCACCAAGCCGGCTATCCGGCTGCCAGTACGGCGTTGATCGCAGCGCAAGCAGGCGTGAGCCGGGGTGCCATATTGCACCAGTTCGGCACACGGGCGATGCTGATGGCCGAAGTGGTTGCCGAAGTCTATCGACGCGAAGCAATCATCTATGAGGAACTGGTTGCGCAGGGATTGACCGGCCAAAAGGTGCAGGACTGGCCTGCGATCCTGCTCGACGTACTGGACCGACCGGCTGGCGTTGCCGTGCTGGAAATCCTTCAGGCCAGTCGCAGCGATCCAGAACTTGCCGAGCTGGTACGCAACCGGCAGGCTGACGTGGAAGACGCCGCACTTGCAACGGTGCAAATGGGCCTTGGCGGAGGTCGAGAAACGGCCCTAGCTGTTATGCGGCTGATGGTCTGGTCGGTGCGTGGCCTGTCGATCGCGAACCTGGTGATGCCCACCGGCATCGACACCCGCACGCCGGTGGCATTGCTAAGCAGCCTGTTGTCCTTTGCAGCGCCTAGCGGCCGCATTGATGAACTCGAACCTTTGCTGGCAAGGTTCGCTCAGTCCCTTGAACAGCAAACCTCGTAGTAACCTCGCGGGTGCATATCAATGCTATGCCTTGCAGCCGCGATCACCACGCCGTGGTCCAGCGCACCAATCGCGGGCCAGGCCAATCGGTTCAATACCATAAGGAATCAGGTGGACAGGTCCAGCTTGCTCGGTCGGTGAAGAACCATGAGCACCGGCTCCGCGGCGTCCGCGCGCAGACGTTTGGGGGGGCGTGTTGCGCGACAAGCGCGCACGCCGCTTGATCTCGTGAACAGTTATGTCTTGCTGAAAATGCCGGCGGTGGATCACACTCGGCAGGTGCATGTCGATCACTCCGGTGCCTACCGACTGTCAGCCGGAGGTGTCCATTTCCAGGCGCTGGCAAGCCCGGCGGATCGACACGCCCAAGTCACTGCGAAACCCGTTTGCCAGCTCGCGCTTGCGAGCATGCCTCACAGTTTTCGGCGGATGACGTCCTGCAATATCTCCTTGTCGAGCGAGAGAACCGCCACAAGCTTGCGCAGCTTGGAATCCTCGTCCTCTACCTGCTTCAGCAGCCGCATGTCTGGCGGCAGCATGCCGTCGCACTTCTTCTTCCAGTTGAAGTAGATCGCCTGGCTGACCCTGCCTTGCGGCAGATGTCCGCAAAGAGAACACCGTCCGCTCCCACCTGCCAGCCAGCGTGAATACGGCGAAAAACGCTAACTCCAGGCGATCCAGTTTTCCGGGGTCAGATCAGCGCGCAGCATGACCACCGAGCGCAACACCGGTTCGGTCAAGACCGCATTGATCAACGCAGGAATCGAACAGGCCGTGCCAACGCCGATAGCCGCGCGCGAGGCTCTCGATCGCTTCCACGGGATGATGCGCTCGAAAGACAAGGCGCGGCTCGATCCGTGGATCGTCATATACAAAGTTGCTGCCTTTGCCGCCGGCGTTCAGGCAGACAAGGACGCCGTCGCCACCGCAATCTCGACGCCGTGGTCCAGCGGACAAGTGAGGGCAAGGTCAACCGCCTGAAAGCCATCAAGCGACAGATGTACGGCTGCGCCAAGATCGACCTACTCTATACCAAAGTTATGGCGCCAGTATGATCTGAATTGCACGGAATTTGAGTCAGACCCAATTTTGCACGCCGCTCCACAAGCGGATCAAGGTCAAGGTGGCCCATACCAAGCGTTCGCACAGCCGCACTGTCATGATGCGGGCTCACCCGCTGCAGTCGCAGGAAACGAAGTTCAGCGCAGCTAGATGCTGTTCGTTGCCTTGGCGCAGGCATTCCGGGTGCCGGGCGGCGTGCCACAGTGCGGAGTTTTTGATAGTATGAAGACAACGGACGACAAAATCAGCCACCAAGGCGCACACGGGCACGCACTGGCGGTTCAACGGGACGGAACATGCGGCGCGACGATTGCCCCCTGCCCCGTTCACGCCGCAACGACGGGTGCCCGAGCGCTCAGAATTTTCCACAGAGCATGCATAAATGCGTAAATGTCGACGTCGACAATTAGCTGTTGACGACGTCGACATGAGCAGCCTACACAATCATCTCATCGGAAGAAGCCGGAGAGGACGGATGACAGCAACAGCATCGCGCATGGAAGATGCCGGCGTGGGTCGAAACTGACTGCACGTCTCGCCTGCGGCCGCACCACCCGCAGTGCCCGGACCATTCCCGCAACGCCCGTCCCAGGCTGCGGGTTGGCCGCACCCGCTGCCCTCATTCCGCTCCGGCAACGAGTTATCGCCCATGCCCACACCAAGAAATCTCGCCGCGATCGAAGCGGGTGGAACCAAGTTCGTCTGTGCGTTGAGCACGCCCGAGGGTGACGTGCTGGCACAGGCCGCCTTCCCCACCCGCACACCGGCTGAAACCTTTGCCGACCTTGCGGACTTCTTCCGGGCCGCGCAGGCACGCCACGGCGATGCAGTCCGCACGGGCCTGGCCGCATTCGGCCCGATCGACCTCGATCCCGCATCCCCATCGTTCGGATGCCTGGTCACCACGCCCAAGGCTGGCTGGTCGGGAACGAATATCGTGCGCGCCGTGGCCAGTGCCGTCGGCGCCCCGGTGGTTGCCGAAACCGACGTGAATGCCGCGGCACTTGGCGAAGGATTGCAAGGCCAGGCCACCGGTCTTGCCAATTTTGCGTATGTCACCATCGGCACCGGGATTGGGGTTGGCGTCGTGCTGGACGGCCAATTGCGCCAGACATTCCCTCACCCGGAAATCGGACATCTCCAGGTCTCGCGCGCACCGGGCGATGGCTTTGCCGGCACCTGCCCGTTCCACGGCGATTGCCTTGAGGGCCTGGCTTCCGGGCCGGCCATGAAGGCACGCTGGGGTCGCGCGGCACAGGAACTGGCGCCCGATCATCCGGGTTGGGACATGGCCGCACACTATATCGCGGCACTATGTGTGAACCTGGCCTATACCTTGCGGCTCGATCGCATCGTGCTGGGCGGCGGGGTCATGTCGCCGCCGTTCCTGGTCGATCGCGTGCGCGCCGGCTTTGCCCGGTTGATGGCCGGCTATGCCCTGGGCCCACGCGCAGTGGCGACGGAGACATTCATCATGCCGACGGCCCTGCTCGAAACGTCGCCAGCGCTGATCGGCGCGATGGCGATGGCCCGGCGCGCGGCCGGGGACGCCTGACATGCGCCGCATACTGCGCCTGTGCATCGGCACCCTGCTTGCCACCACCGCGTCCTGCACGGACAAGCCCGGTGCAGGCGGGCGCGTGCACCATGTCTGGCAGCACCAGACCGGGCCGGAGGAAGCCGCCGCCAACCAGCAGATGATCGCCCGCTTCGCCGCCGGCCGGAACAACTTTGCCGTCGACGCGCAGACCATTCCGCAAGGGTCCTATCCGCAATCGATCATGGCCGCCGCCATGGCCGGCCGCCTGCCCTGCGTGCTGACGGTCGACAGCCCGATGGTTCCCGCGTTCGTCTGGGCAGGGCACATCCGCCCGCTCGACACGCTGATCGACCGCCAGGCGTTTGCCGCCATCGCGCCACCCGCGCTTGGCCAGTACCAGGGCCATATCTATGCGGTCGGCCAGTTCGACGCGACGCTGGCGATCTTCACCCGGCGATCGACGCTGGCGCAGATCCACGCCCGCATCCCCACGCTGGCACAGCCGTGGACGCGCGCGGAATTCGACGACGTGCTGCGCAAGCTCAAGGCCACGGGACGCTGGCAGGTGCCGCTGGACCTGGGCACCCGCGAACCCAACCCGAACTGGTGGACTTATGCCTACAGCCCGATGCTGCAGAGCTTTGGCGGTGACCTGATCGACCGCAAGACCAATCGCACGGCAGACGGCGTGCTCAACGGCGCGCCGGCCCGGGCCTGGGCGGCCTGGTTCCACGCGCTGTTCGCCAACGAATGGGCGCGGCGCCTGGAGCCCGACGACCAGAGCCTGATGCGGGGCCGCGTTGCCCTTGCCTATACCGGAAACTGGCGAGCCCCCGATCTTGAAAAGGCCTTCGGCAACGACCTGCTGATCCTGCCGCCGCCAGACTTCGGCCATGGCGTGGCAATCGGCGGCGGCAGTTGGCAGTGGGCGGTCAGTTCTACCTGCACGCAGCCGGCGCAAGCCGCGGCGTTCATCCGCCATCTCATCAGCACGCCGGAGATCGCCGCCATGGCCACAGCGGCGGGCATGATCCCGGCAACCGAAGCCGCGGCGCAGCGCACCCAGCGCTTCCGCAAGGGGGGAGACTGGCGCGTGTTCTACGACATGTCGCGCGCCTTTGCCCGGCCCCGCCCCGCCACGCCGGCATTCACCGCGATTTCCAACGCCTGGTACCACGCCGCGCGCGACATCATGGACGGCACGGACCCGCGCGACGCCCTGGACGACGCCGCCGACGCCATCGACCAGTCGATTGCCGACAACAATGGCTATGCGCCTGCTGCGGAGAAGACGAAATGACCCCGCGATGGGCACGCAAGGGGCGCCTCGCGTTCCTGTTCGGCACGCCGGCCATGCTGGGCCTGATCACGTTCCTGGTGATCCCCTTCGCGATGGCGATCGCCCTTACGCTCACCAACCAGAAGCTGCTGTCGCCCCAGCATGTGCAGGCTGTCGGCCTGGCCAACTATGAACGGCTGCTCGGCCTGAAAGTGATGCGCCAGGATGGCATCGCCAGCAGTGATGGCCATGTGACGTTCCCGCGCATTCGTGACGTAACGCGGTCCAGCCCCACCCTGCGGCCCTACCGCCCGCTTGGCGCGGTGACCTGGGAAAGCACGCGCTTCGTGCTGCTGGCGCGCGATCCGGTGTTCATGCGTTCGCTGCTTAACACGGCGCTGTTCGCGGTCATGGTGGTGCCGCTGCAATGCGGCCTGGCGCTGGGGCTGGCCCTGCTGGTCAATGCCGGATTGTGCGGCCAGCGCGCCTTCCGCACGATCTATTTTTCGCCGGTCGTCATGTCGATGGTGGTCGTCGCGGTCATCTGGGCGTTCCTGTTCAACCGCGATCTGGGGCTTGTCAATCAGGCGCTTGGCTGGCTTTCGGGCGGCCAGGGCACGCGGATCGACTGGCTCGGCAATCCGGCCACGGCCATGCCCGCCATCGTCATCATGTCGGCCTGGCAGGGCGCCGGGCTGCAGATGCTGATTTTCCTGGCGGGTCTCCAGGCCATCCCCACCGAGCTTTACGATGCCGCGCGGATCGACGGCGCCACGCCGCTGCAACGCTTTGTCCACGTCACCCTGCCCGGCCTGTCCAACACGATCGCTTTCGTCGTGGTGATCACCACGATCGCCGCCTTCGGCCTTTTCACCCAGGTCGACGTGATGACGCAGGGCGGGCCGGCCAATGCCACGAGCACTGTCATGTTCTATGCGATCGAACGCGGCGTCCGCGATCAGGATATCGCCTATGGCTCTACCGTAACCGTTGTCTATTTCGTCCTGATCGCCACGCTGGCCATTCTCCAGCAGCGCTTCTTTGCGCGGCGCGCGGGTGCGCGATGAGGCGGCCGATCAACAGCCGCACGGCCGCCGTGCGCGTGGGCCTCTATGCCATCGCCCTGCTTTTCGTGATCGTGTTCGTCTCGCCGTTCGTGTTCATGGTGATGGCCTCGTTCAAGCCCAACCAGCAGATCTTCGGCGATCTTGGCTCCTTTCGCGCCTTCCTGCCGGTGGGGGCGGTATCGTTGCAGAACTATCGCGACGTGATCGCCACGTCGGGCATAGGCTCCTACGCGCTCAATTCCGCGTTCATCACCGTGTCCACGGTCGGCGCCGGGCTGTTCGTCAACAGCCTTGCCGCCTTTGCGCTCGCCCGGCTGGAATGGCGCGGCAAGGGCCTGGTGCTGGGCCTGATCGTGATCATGCTGATCATCCCGCTCGAAGCCATCGCCGTGCCGATGATGTTGCTGGTTGCCTCACTGCCCACGCTGGGTTTCGATGGTGGCCTGACCATCCAGTGGTCGTGGCTGGATACCCGGCTGGTGCAAATCGTGCCGTTCGTGGCCAATGCCTTCTCGATCTTCTTCTTCTACCAGGCGTTCAACGACATTCCGCGCGATTTCGACGAAGCCGCCTATGTCGATGGCGCCACCCCCTACCAGGTCTTCCGCCATGTGATCGTGCCGCTTTCGGGCACCACGTTCGCGACGGTGGCGATCATCCAGGGCCTTGCCGCGTGGAATCAATACTTGTGGCCGGTCATCGTGGTGCCGAGCGCCGAGGCGAGGCCGCTGATGGTCGGGCTGCAACAGTTCTTCCGTTTTCAAACCGAATGGGGCGAGGTCATGGCCTATGCCACGCTGGCAACATTGCCGGTGTTCCTGGCCTTCGTCTTCTTCCAGCGCTGGTTCGTGCAAAGCGTGATGGGCAGCGGAGTCAAAGGATAAGTCATGCCTTCACAGGTTGAATTGAACGACGTCCGCAAGGGCTTTGGCGACAGGCAGATCATCAAGGGCATCGACCTGGCGATCCAGCCCAGCGAGTTCATCGTGCTTGTCGGCCCTTCCGGGTGCGGCAAATCGACCCTGCTGCGCATGATCGCGGGCCTGGAATCCGTCGATGCCGGTGAAATCCGGTTCGATGGCGCCGTGGTCAACGATCGCACCCCGGCAGAGCGCAACGTGGGCATGGTGTTCCAATCCTATGCCCTCTACCCGCACATGACCGTGGCGGAAAACGTCGGCTTTGCCCTGAAACTGGCGCGGATCGATCCCAGCGAACGCCGGCGTCGCGTGGATGCTGTGCTGGAATCCCTGCAGTTGAGCGCGCTGCGCGATGCCCGGCCCAGCCAGCTTTCGGGCGGGCAACGGCAGCGGGTTGCGATTGGCCGCTCGATCGTGCGCAATCCGGCGGTCTTCCTGTTCGACGAGCCATTGTCCAACCTCGACACCGCGCTGCGGGTGCAGATGCGCCTGGAAATCAGCCGCCTGCACAACCGGCTGCGCAACACGGTCGTCTATGTCACGCATGACCAGGTCGAGGCGATGACACTGGCCGACCGGATCGTGGTGCTGGAAGCGGGAACCGTGCAACAGATCGGCGCACCGCTGGAGCTTTACGAGCGGCCAGCGAACAAGTTCGTCGCGGGTTTTCTCGGCTCTCCCCAGATGGGTTTCCTGCCCGCGCAGGCCCTGGGCCTGAACGGCAATGCCCTGGCCGTGCGCATCGCCACATCCGGGCAGGTTCTCGCCTTCCCGCACCATGGCGCCCACGCCGGCGCGGTGACGATCGGCATCCGGCCGGAAGACTGCACGCTCTGCGCGCCCGAAGACGGCCATTTCGCCGGTGCGGTGCTGCAGGTCGAACGGCTGGGCAGCGACACGTTCGCGTTTGTCGAAAGCACGGGGACCGAACCGGTGGCCGTGCGCGTTGGCGCCGGCCACACGGTTGCCGCCGGACACGCGGTTGGCGTCACGTTCGACCCCGCACGCGCCCACCTGTTTGCCAGCGACGGCGTCACCCTGCCGCGCCTGGCCGCATAGTCATCACCGCTGCCCTCCGCATGGGCAAGGCCCAACGGGCATTTTGGAATGCATCATGACCACACCTGACGAAGCCACCCCCCACTATCGGCCAGACTTTCATTTCACGCCGCAGCGCAACTGGATCAACGATCCCAACGGCCTGGTCTATTTCGAGGGCGAATATCACCTGTTCTTCCAATACAATCCGCATGGCAAGGATTGGGGCCACATGAGTTGGGGCCATGCGATCAGTACAGACCTTGTCCAGTGGGAAGAATTGCCCGTCGCCATGCCAGAGCGGGAATTCATGATCTTTTCCGGATCGGTGGTGGTCGATTGGGCCAACACCAGTGGCTTTGGGATCGACGGGGCGCCGCCGCTGGTCGCGCTCTACACCGCGTTTCACCCCGCCACGGAGCGCCAGTCGCAACACGTGGCCTTTAGCCACGACCGCGGGCGGTCCTGGATCGAATATCCCGGCAATCCGGTGATCACCGCAGAGCAAGTGCATTTTCGCGATCCCAAGGTGTTCTGGCACGCCCCCAGCCAGGCCTGGGTGCTGGTGGTTGCCCTGGCGCGCGATCACAAGGTGCAGATCTACCGCTCCGCGAACCTCATCGACTGGCAGCTCGCATCGGAATTCGGACCGGCCGGCCACACCGGCGGCCAATGGGAATGCCCCGACCTGTTCGAAGCACCGATGGCGGGGCAGAGCGGCAGCGCCTGGGCGCTGAAGGTCGATGTCGACAAGGATATGGTCTGCGGTGCTTCCGGCGCGCAAGTCTTCATCGGCACATTCGATGGCCACAGGTTCACGTCGCTCGCGGGCAGTGCCGCACAGATCGTGGATATGGGGCCGGATTTCTATGCCGCCCAATGCTGGTCCGATCTTCCCGGCGATGCGCACGCCCCGCTATGGATCGGCTGGATGAGCAATCATCTCACCGGCAAGGACTACCCCACCCATCCCTGGCGCGGGGCAATGACCATCCCCCGCGAACTGCACGTCAAAGACATCGGCGGCACCATGGTCCTCGCCCAACGCCCGGCCCGCCAGGTGCGCGACCGCCTGCCCGAGTACGGGTTCGGTGGCGTCCTCGCTGATGGCCAGCGGCACAGGCTGGACCGCGAGGGGCAGCCGCTGCGCGGCCAGGTCCTGCTGCGGGCCGACAGGGCCTCGCAGGGCGCATGCACGTTTGCCATCGCCGGGCAAGATGACAGCGGGATCGCCATCACGCTGGACTTTGCCGCCAACCAGATCCGCCTGCGGCGTGGCCGTCACCCCGCCCTGCCGGTCGAGGCCTTCGCTGCGGAAACCGCCTGCGCCATGCCGGCGGGCGACACGATCGAGATGACCATCATCGTCGATGCCTCGTCGGTCGAACTGTTCGTCAACGATGGCGCCGTGGTGCTGACCGCCTGCCACTTCCCGCTCGGCGAAACCACGGTCGAACTGATCGCGCACCCCGGCGCGCGCATCGACTTTGCCTTGCCGGCCGAAGTGCCGACCGAAGCCTGACAGCGCCAAGAGCAACCGGCGCCCACCGCAGCCAAAGCGGTGGGCGCCTTTTTTTGCGCCCGCATCATCCAGCGGATCGGCGCGACACGCCACACGCATACAAAAAAGGAAGGGTCGACAAAGACCCTTCCTCGCTTGGCTGGCATGGCGGAACCGGCAGCGGCAGGCTGCTGGTCAGAACCGGTAGTTGAGCGTGAAGCGCCCGGTGCGGCCGAACAGCGGCCGCGCCACGCCGCGATTGCCCTGCCCGTTGGGGGCCTTGAGATCGAAGAACAACGGATCGCCCTCGGTGAACGAAAGCTGGTTGGTCAAGTTCGCCACGTGGAACTGGATCGAGAGCTTGTCGGTCAGATCGATCAACGCACCGGCATTGACGATATAGTACGACGGATAGATCGTGACATTGAGATCCTGCGAATTGGAATAGCGCGCCGAGCGATACTCGTATTGCCCATAGAGCTTGACCGGCAGCCCGGTCAGGGGCTTCATGTCCCAACGCGGCTGGATATTGAGCGTCGTGGTGGCCTGGCGTCCTTCGCGGCGGCCATCCTGGCTGACCGTGCCATACTGGTAGCTGTTCCCCACCTGGTTCACGATGGTGTAGCTGGACCCGTTGACCTTGGGATTTTGCAGCACGACGTTGGCCTTGATATCGAACCCCGGAATGAATGGCGGGCGCACCACCAGTTCGAGTTCGGTGCCATAGTTCGTGGTGCCATAGGAATAGGGCTGATAGACATTGGGGCATGACGTGATCGTCGCCGTCGTGGCCACGGTCCCGCCGCCGGTGCAGACCGGGGCATTGATATCCTGGTAGATGTTGATCAGCGTGCGCGGCGTGAACTTGTTGTAGAAACCGGTTGCCGAGAAATCGAAGATCCGGCTCTGGAATCGGACGCCGCCTTCATACTGGTCGATATGCTCCACCGGGTTGCCCATCGGCGCCGATTGCGCAAAGGCGACCCCATCGTTGAAGCTGGGCAGGCGAAACGATTGCGAGGCCAGCGCATAGACCGCCAGGTTGCGCATCAAACTGTAGTTGGCGCCAACCGACCAGCCATGGCCGTAATACCGCTCATCGAGATATTGCGGCGCGCCCAGGGTCTGCACTTGGGTATAGGCGCGGTTGCCCGTCTCGGCACCGCCGGGCAGGAAGCTGGTGCAGCATTGCCGGGTCTGGAAGCGGACGTTGAGCTTCTCGGTCTCCCAGCGGAAACCGGCGTCGATGCGCAGCCGCCCACCCAGCGTTTCCCAGTGATCCTGGATGAACAGCGCCGCGTTCTCCGCATCCCCACTTGCCGCGTTGCCGGCAAAACCGGGCAGATAGCTGCCATTAAGCGACAGCGCCGGGCCGACCTTGCTGCCGGCGGCGTTGACCATGTAGAGGTCGACCAGTTCGACCGGCGAAGCCAGTGTGGTGATCACCAGGCTCTGCTGGAAATTGTAATCGTCGCTGTTGGTGCTGTGATAGGCGCCCAGGGTCAGGTTATGCTTGCCCCACAGGCTGAACTCCTTCTGCACTTTCAGGTTTTGTGCCGCGCTAGAAAGCCGCGAGCGGACGATCCAGGGGATCTGGAAGCTCAGGTTGCTGCCCGCCGCAATGGGTTGGCCATTGCGGGCATAGAACGCGCCCAGCGAGCCGCCCGGCCCGGCGATATTCTGGTTTGCGCCATACTGCGCGCGCAATTGCTCGAAATTGCTGAAGCCGGCATTGATCAGCGGCGTGCGGTACTGCGCGTCGAAATCCGCCGGGCTCAGCGCGTTGAAATAGGTCGCTAGGATATTGCGGTTATAGAACGAGGCATTGTTGGGATGGCCTTCCGACGCCTGGAAATTGGCATCGAATGCGGGCTGGAGAACGTCCCCGATCCAGCGGTTGTTGAGGAACGAGGCCGCCGTGGCCGCATCGTTGCCCGCGAACATCGCATTGAAGCCCGACGTGCCCGAGGTGTAGTTCGCGTCGACATCGAAGCGCCAGCCGGAATCGAGCTCCTTGGAAAACTTGGCCGTGATCGTGGTGAAATCGGGATGGATGCCGTCGGCCAGGTCCGCCGTCGTGACGCGGCCACTGTCATCGATCTGCGTGATGTAGCGCGTGGCGGGCGAAAGCAGCGTGCCGTTCTGGAAATTGATGCCGATCGGCTTCACGGTGGACTGGTCGATCACGATCGGATTCTGCGCCGTCCCGGGCGAACTGAACCCCGGCACTTCGATCGGCAGGTTGTTGTAGACGGCCGTGCGATCGTTCAGGTGCGAGACGTAGAGGCCGAACGTCGTCTTCTCGTCGTCGCTCTTGTAAGTGATGTTGCCGCGAACCTGGCCGCCCTTGTCGGCGGTATAGCCGGTGTCGCGCAGGCCCCCGGACGTGCGGTAAAACCCGCCGACGGCAAAATGCAGGTTCTTGTTGATCGGGCCGGCCAGGTAGACGTCGTTGCGAATGAAATCGTAGGTCGCCAGCTCCAGCTTGTAGCCGCCTTCGAAGCGGTCACCACCGGTCTTGGTGACATAGTTGACGATGGCGCCCAGGCCGTTGGAATAGAGCACCCCGCCCGGCCCGCCTTTGACCACCTCGACCCGGTCGGTCATCAGGTCGGTGGAGAAGAACACGTCGTTGTTGGCAAACGGAACGTCGGAATCCTGGTAGACCGGCAGGCCGTCGATCAGCTGCGGCGCATAGCGATAGCCGCTGCTGGGCAGGCCGCGCACGGTCACGTTGTTGCTGCGCTCGCCCGCCGTGCTGCCTTCCGCAAAGAAACCAGGAATGTTGTTGAGCAGGTCCGCCGTGCTGATCGGCGCCAGCCGCTTGATATCGTCCTGACTGAGCGTGTCGATGGTGAACGTGGTATCGAGCTTGCGCGTCTTGCGCACCACGCCGGTCACCACGATTTCGGGGTTGGCGGCGCGCGCAGCCGCCGTGTCCCTGTCCTGCGCGGCATCCCCCGCGGGCGCGGCCTGCGCCTGTGCCGCCAAGGGCGCGCACAGCGCCGCAACGGACGCGGTCGCCACCAGCATGGTCATTGGCCGACTGGAACGCATGATCATCTCGTCTCCTCCCCCATTACCTGATCGTTATTGATCCGAGTCGATGGTGGAGCGGATAGAGCATCACATTGTCGACGTCGTCAATCTAAAAATGTCGACGTCGACAATGTGATGGCGACGCAGGGATTTGCCGCTAAGGTGCGGTTCGCAATGCGGGAGTGACAGTTTGCAGACGATCAAGGACGTGGCCGCGCTGGCTGGCGTGTCGGACAGGACGGTGTCGCGAGTCGTCAATGGCGAGCCCAACATCAGCAGCAAGACCCGCGCCCGGGTCGAGGACGCGATTGCCCGTCTCAATTACATCCCCAACCTGGCCGCGCGCATGGTCCGCACCAATCGGTCTGGGGTTATCGGGCTGATCACCGACGTGGTGTCGACCACGCCGAATTCCGTGGAAATCATCCGCGGCGTGCAGGAACGGGTCTCCCAGGCCAACCAGAGCCTGCTGATCGCCAACACCTCCGGCACGGCCGAGGAAGAAAAGCGCGTCTGGCGCACATTTCAGGAGCACCGCATCGACGGCGTGCTGTTTGCCACGATGTATCACCACGAAATCGATTTCGACCCCAGCGTGCACAACATTCCCGCCGTTCTGGTCAACTGCTTTGCTGCGGGCGCCAACGTTCCTGCCGTGGTGCCGGACGACCGCGACGGTGGCTATGCCGCCGCGCGCCATGCGCTTGACAAGGGCCACACCCGCATCGCTTTCGTCACACTCAACCCCCTGATCCTGGCATCGAGCCTGCGACGCGAAGGGTTCGCGCGCGCCATGGCCGAAGCCGGTGTGCCGATCCGCGAGGAATGGATCGTGCCGGGCATATCCGGCGCCATCGGCAGCGAAACGATGCAGGCCTATGCCGCGGCGCGCCAGCTGCTGGACGCGCCGGCTGCCTCGCGTCCCACCATCATGCTCGCCGGTAATGACGAAATCGCCATGCAATGCATGTTTGCCGCAGCCAGCTTGGGCCTCCGGATCCCCAACGACATCGCCATTGTCGGTTTCGACGATTTCCGCATGATCTCGGAACAGGTGGTTCCGCCGCTCACCACGGTGGCGCTGCCCTATTACCAGATCGGCGTGCGCGCCGCAGACCGGCTGTTCGCGCTGCTGGCCGGGGCGGACGAACAGCCGACGGTGGAGCGGCTGCCCTGCCCGCTGGTTCAGCGCGCTTCGACCTAATTCAGCACGACCGGCGCCGGGCGAAGCCGCCAGGCCTTTACGCTGGCGGCGGTTTCCGCGCTCGAGATCATGCCGAACCCGGTGCTGTCCGCCTGGGTGGGGTAGATACGGAAAGACAGCGCCGCCGCATCGTTGATGAACACATCGACCACGGAATGGTCGACATAGAGATGAAAATCCTGCGGCTTGCCGAACGCCGCCTCGTCAAAGGCGCCACGCAGCACTTGCGGCCCTTCCCCCGTGGCGGCCAACGTGGAGCGGCTCTTGTCGAGGACGAGTTCGTGCCTTTCGGCATCGTAATAGAGGCGCGTGATTTCCCGCCCGTCGGCCGAGGCGGCCAGGATCACGCCGTACTGGCCGGCGGCCGGTGGCGTGGCAAACCGCACGTCGAGTTCCACGGCATGCCCCAGATCGCCCAGGCGCCGCTCCCCCACCCCGGCTGCGCTGGCAACGAGCGCACCGTCCGGCTCGCGCAGGCTCGCCAGGGCGGGCAATGGCGACTGGCCCAACGACCTGCCATCGGGAAGTAGGCGCCAAGCGCGCGGCAAGCCGAACGTATGCGCCCAGCCGGCCTGGCGCTGCGCCTCGGGCGTACGCCGCTCGTCGACAATGCCGATACCCACCAGGGTGCCATCGGCGGTTCGCGAAACGGTCGGGCTGAGATGGCCCGGCACCACGTCCAGCATCTTGGGCTCGACGTTATCTGGCATGAACTGCGTGCCGTCCCAGCGCCCGATCCAATAGACCGCGCGCGTGGCCGGCTCGCCATATTTGCTGACCTTGCCGCCGATCGGGTTGGCCACCAGGATATAGCGGTCTGCCGCGATCTTCTCGAAGACCGGCATTTCCCAGATCTGCGAGCCGACGTCCATGGCGGCAAAGGGCGCCAACGGCGGCTGCCGTTTCCAGCATCGCCGGCTGGCCAGGTTGTCGCACCGGTAGTAGGCCAGCCCGCCTGACCCGCCCAGCGCCGCCCCCACGATCATCCGCGCCTCGCCGTTTTCGAACCACACGAATGGATCGCGCATGTCCTGCACGCCAGTGCGGTCGATCAACGGCCCCACTTTGGTCCAGCGCAACAGCCCCGGATCGTCGCTGATGGCCAGCGAAACGCCAGGGTTGAAGAAGGCCGCGCTGTGGTTGACGCTGGTGTAGAACGCATAGGCGAATCCGGCCGGGCCGATGACCACGTCGCCCGACCAGATGCCCTTCATGTCGAACCCGAAATCGTCGGTCTGCAGTTCCGGGCGCAGGGCCAATGGCAGATCAGTCCAGTGCACGAGGTCGTCGCTGCGCATATGGCCCCAGGTCATCAGGGTCTTGTAGGGCCCGTTGGGCGTGCGCTGATAAAACATGTGCCAGGTCGCACCACGCCGGACCAGCCCATGCGGCTCGTTGGTCCAGTTGGCCGGCGGCAGGGCGTGATAGGTGGGACGCTGCAAGTCCCCGGCAAAGCGGGAGGCAGGGACGATCAGCGATCGCACGGCCGGAGGCGGCGTGACAGTCGCGGCCGCCGCCGCCACGGCCACTGGCGGCAAGCGCCCGGCATCGACCCGCACCTCGTCATAGGCAGCGTTGAGGCCATTGATGTTGAACAGGCCAAGCGGTGCCTGTTGCCAACTGTGGGCAATCTGGAACGGTACCGCGGCAGCGCGAAACGTCGTCGGCCGGTGCTTCTGGCAGGCTACCGGCTGCCCGGACAGATAGAGGCATGCCTCCCCACTAGGCGGATCGAACGTCAGTGCAAGGTGGACCCATGCGTTGAGCGGAAACGGCCCCTTGGCCCGGAGGCGTATCGCACCAGCGTCGGTCGAGATGCGCGCGCCCCAACGGCCAAAAGCATCGATGAAGATGTCAAAGCCTCTGTCCCGCGTGGCTTGTTGCGCTATCGATGCCGGAACGAGCTGGTCTACTGGCGCCTCGTAGCCCGAGGGATAACTTTCCAGCGCAATCCACGTACTGACGGTAAAGCCTCGCACGGGCTCCAGCGCCAGAGCACCCGACGCCCAGCTCGAGAAGCCGTCGCTGCGCCAGGCCTGTCCGACAACGCCAGGAACGAAATCCGGTTGGGGAAACTGGGTATGATACGCCGGACCGCCAGAGTCAGACGCTTCGAACGACCATGCGACCAGGGGCTTGTCAGCGATCGCCTTCGGCGCATCGGCGCAGGCAGGCCTCGTCCAGCAGGAAAGTGCGAGCACACCCAACCGAACGGCGCGATGCATGGAGGAATTCAGGGGCACGGTCTCTCCAGTCGTTCTTGGCACGGGCTGTGCCCTTGCTTCCCGCGAAATGTGACCGAGCCCGGCAAGAGCGTCAATTGGAAAATGTCGACGTCGACAAAATGCGGGGTAGCGATGCTGCTGGACGATAATCGGGCGCTCAGGCCGGCCCCGGCGCCAGCATTGCAGTAAACTGCGCCTCGGCCACCGCAAATCCACCGACCCGCGCCACTCCGCCGAACCTGGCCATGCTTGCACGGCGCTGGCGCAACACGACATCCAGCGCCAGTAGTCCGCCCGGCGCCACTGGCCTGGCAAAAGTCGTCCGGTCAATCGCCGTGAAATAGACCAGGCTGGCTCCATTGCCCATCTCAGGAAAAATCGTGTCCTAAAACTGGCGATTTCGCTAACGAGGCAGGCCGATCCAAAAGTGGTAGCAGAAATCCAACGAGAGGCAATTGAACAAGCGTAATCAGTTTTTAGTGAAAGCGCTGTTTCATGTAGTCCACCAATTAGAACCCAGGAATCGTTGGCTGCGATTGGACTGCCATGGACTCGGATAGGTAGCGATTCGTTGCCCAGGACCGCCGCAATGTCGATGACACCTAATTATGGCGGCACGCCGCTTGGCTTTTATCCGGTCTTCCGAGGGGGCGCTGAGCCGTCTCTACTGCCCTGCTGGCCAGCCCACATGGTGCTCCAAACGACGAGGTGTGGGACGAAGCTGCCGTTCGCGGCTTACCACTTGAAAGACCGCTTTTGGCAACAGCAGACACAATGCATTTTCGCGCTAACGCCGAGTAGCTACATCTTGTCACCGTCGCACCTCGCGGGCGGGATTGCCGACGACGGTGGTTGCCGCCGCTACGTCGCGGGTGACGACGCTGCCGGCACCGATGATCGCTTCGTCGCCGATCGTGACACCAGGCAGGACTAGCGCAACGCCGCATATCCAAACATTGCGTCCGATCGTGACCGGCCGTCCGAATTCGAGCATCCGCGCGCGCGTCTCGAGACCACGAGGATGGTCTACGGTGAGAATCTGGACACCGGGGCCGATCTGGGTGCCCGCGCCGATCCGCACGGCAACGACGTCTAGAAGGATGCACCGGAAGTTGAGAAACACGCCGTCCTCAAGCTGGATGTTGTCCCCATAGTCGCAGTGGAATGGCGCGCGCACGACGACATTGGCGCCGACCGATCCGAGCCAATTCCGCCAGAAGGGCGTGACGATCCTCCGCACTGGCCGAGGCGGCGTTGTAGCGCGCCGCACAAGCAGCCGCGCGAGCGGCGTCCGCAACGAGCTCGGGATCGTCGGCGCGGTAGAGCTCGCCGGCGAGCATGCGCTGTTTCTCGGTCATCGCCATCAGCTCAGGTCGTGGAGGCCCTTGCCCAGCGGCGCAGTTATCCGCAGATCGGAGAAGCGGATCGCCAGGCCGCTGCGCTCCGGCGTGCAGGCCATTGGCCCCACCTGATAGGCCGCAACCACGGGGAATGGTGCGAGCCGGACGAGCGGCCAGGCCTTGCCGTCGGCGGAAACCTGCAGCCGCAGCACGCCATTGGCCACGGTGGCGCGCATCCAGAAATCGCGAGGATCGGCCTCGTAGGGACCGGTGGACCAATCCGACTTCCCGTCGGTGAGGACGCTGCTCAGCATCGCGCGCCCGTCAGACAGCTCGATCCCGGCCTTGACCCAGCGGCGCTCGTCGATGCGGACCATGATTCCGGCCTGGTCGTAGAGCTTTTCATACTGGCCACGGATGCGCAGTTGGGCAGTGAAGGCATCCCCCGTCGGAAAGCCGAGGAAATGCCCACTGTCGCGCGTAAATCCATAATGGGTCTCACGCCAGAAATCCGTGCCCTTGTCGGTGACGAGCCCGAGGTCGCCGGCCGGATCGGTCGACCAGCGCTTGGGTTCGTTCAGCCACCGGCCGTCGCGGCGGCCGAGCACCGACGCCTCCGACGCCTGCCCCAGCGCGCCGCTGCCGGAAGCCGTTACCGCAAGCGCTGCGGCGCCGCCGAGAATGGTACGTCGGGTCATCGAGTCGTCGAGCATCGCATGCGCCTTTCGGAAATCCTGCCGAACATGTACAAATGTACACAACCGAACGCCAGAGAGAATTGATGATGGACAGCAAGGGCAAGCGGAACGATCCCACGCGGCGGCAGCGGATCCTCGACGCTGCGCTTGTCGTGATCGCCGAGGTCGGCGTCGCGGCGACGACCCACCGCCGGATCGCTATCGCGGCGGCCGTTCCGCTGGGATCGGTCACCTATTATTTCACGTCGCTCGAAGCCCTGCTGACCGAGGCGTTCCTGCAACTGGCGCAGACTTCCTCGGCCGCGTTCCGCGCGCGGCTGGAGAAGGCGACGGATCGGGCCAGCGCGCGCGAGGCGGTGATCGACATCATCGCAGAGTCGATATGGGCCGAACCGCGCACCCTGCTGCTCAGCTACGAACTCTATGCCTTCGCCGCGCGGCATCCGCCGGTCAGCGCGGTGATGCAGCAATGGATGGACAGCAGCCGGGCAGCGCTGGGACGGTTCTTCGATCCGCTGACGGCGCGGGCGCTGGACGCACTGGTAGAAGGGATCGGTATCCATAACTCGATCGACCAGGCACCGCTGGACCGCGCCGCGATCCGTGCGATCGTCGAGCGCGTCGCCGGCGGATGACCTCCGTCCGCGGCCTCACGCCAGGGCGTCGCGGCGGACAGCCTGCGGCGTCGTTCCCGTCCAGGTCCGGAAGGCACGCACGAACGAATTGGCGTCCTCGAAGCCGAGCAACAGCGCGATCTCCGCGCTCGTCATCGCCGTCTTGCGCAGATAATGGTCTGCCAGCGCCGCGCGCACCGCGTCCAGGGTGAGCTGGAACGAGGTTCCTTCTTCCTGCAGCCGGCGTTGCAGCGTGCGCGTGCCGACGCCCAGTCGCTTCGCCACCGAGTGCATCGCCACGTCCCCCGCCGGCAGCGCCTCGATCAACGCGCTGCGGACCCGCTCCACCATGTTCGCCGTGCGATCGAGATCGGACAGGCGCTGGCGCAGCGACGGCTCGAAAAACTCCCAGATCTTGTGGTTCTCGGTCAGGAAGGGGCGATCGATATCTTCGGTGGCGAGCACCAGCTGCGCCTGCGCCGCCTGCCCCACGGCTACGCCGAAGAACTGCTGGTAGAGCGCAGCGTCCGATGCAGACATCCCGGTCGCTTCCGGCCAATGCACGGCGAGCGGCAGGATCGGCGTGCGCGTCGCGAGCCGGCCGAGCGCAACGAAGAATACCAGCTTGAAGGCGAGGAAAACGCCGGGGGGCACCATGGTCTGGTCGAGGAAATCGATCGTCACGGTGGTGCGGCCCCCCCCACAGTCGAGCCGGATCGTCATCGGCGCGATAAGGCGGACATATTTGCCCAGCCGCTCCAGTGCCGCGCCGAGATTGGCGCTGCACAGCGTGACGAACAGCTCGGGATCGAACCAGTCACTGGTCATCACCTGGGCGATCCGCAGCGGGGCCGGCAGATCGGCGTCCAGCGATCGGGCTTCCGCCTCGATCGCCATCCACAAGTCGAAAAAGGCCTGGGGGCTGATCTTTACATGATCGCGCGCGAACAGGTCTCCGGGCAGGCCCGCGCGGCGCAGTACCGGCGCCGTCTCCAGTCCGGCATCCTGCATCAACAACCGCCAGCCCGGCCAGATCGCATAGTCGAGCATCGAATTAGACCTGCGCACGACGGATTTTTGAGAAACAGCCATGGTGCTAGTCTATGATGCGGAACATGCCACTTCAATGACGGATCACGCCAAAGTGCGCGCGGGTCGCAATGGCGCGATCGGCATGAAGATTGACGGGATCTGCTAAAGCACTGACGCGGTCCGTGTCGCATATCCGAAGCCCCAAACTTCAGGAGATTGCCATGCGAGCCTCTATCCGCGCCGCCCTGCTGCTTTCCGCAACCCTTTTGAGCACCGCCCCGTCGGCAAAAGCGTCCGCACCGCCCCCGCAATCGGCAGCCGCCGCCACGCCGGCCGCGAAGACGATCATTGTCGTGAAGACCGTCTCGCCCGAGGTCCGCGAGATATCCTATGCCAATCCACCGCTGAACTTCATCGTCCCGGAGACCCTGGTGGCGCTCAACGAGGCGGTGCTGGATCTTTCGAAAGATGACCGCGTGAAGGTCGTGCTGTTCACCAGTGCGGTCGACGGGTTCTTCTATAACCATTTTGACATGGGCCAGTTTCCCGGCTTCGTCCGGCAGGTGAGCGCGACGGGCATGCCATTGTGGGTGGAGCTGATTTCGACCATTGAAAAGGCCCCGTTCCTTACCATCGCTTCGATCCGGGGCCGCACCCAGGGCGGCGGCGACGAGCTGATGCTCGCGTTTGACCTGCGCTATGCCAGCAAGGAGAAGGCGGTGTTCAACCAGCCCGAAGTCGGGATCGGCCTGTTTCCCGGCGGCGGCGGTTCCGATCATCTCGTGCGGCTGGCCGGGCGCGACCGCGCGCTGGAGGCCTTCCTCAGCGCGGACGACTATGATGCGAGCACCGCGGAGCGCTTCGGCTGGGTTACTCGCACGCTTCCCGATGCCGAGCTGGACGGGTTCGTGACCAAACTGGCGATGCGGCTGGCGACGTTCGACAAGACGGCCCTGATCGAGACGAAGAAGCACATCAACGCCATCGCGCTTCCCACCGAGGCGGAACGGCTCGAATCGTACCAGCAGTTCACCAAGTCGCTGGGCTGGCCCGGTCTGCAGCAGCGTATGGGCGTGTTCGGCAAGGTCATCCAGGATGCCGGCCCGATGAACGTCGAGACCCGCATGGGATATTATATCGGCGAGGGCAATAGGCAGCTCCAGGAGAGCGGCCGGAAGTAAGGTAAACCGGGCGGTTTCCGCGCGAACGGAAGCCGCCCCGGCGCACTGCGAACGTATTCGCTAGATTGGCGCCTTCCGCATCCACGTTGGCGCGATCGGCTAGTGCAGAGACCGACCTTCGGGCGCACATACGGGGCATCCCATCGATCGGCGCGGGTCGCGCCAGGAGCTAGACCAATGCAGAAGAAGACCATCCTGATTACCGGCGCGTCCTCGGGCTTCGGCCTGATGCTCGCCAATACGCTGCATCACCAGGGCCACACCGTGATCGGCACCAGCCGCGAGCCCGAACGCTATGCCGGCCGTTTCCCCTTCAAGCTGTTGCGCCTGGACATTGGTGAAGACGCTTCCATCGACGCGTTCGCGACCGAGCTGTTCGCCACCGTGACCAAGCTGGACGTACTGGTGAACAATGCCGGCTATATGCTGACCGGCCTCGCGGAAGAAACCCCGCTCGAGGCAGCCCGTCAGCAGTTCGAGACCAATTTCTGGGGCACGGTGAAGGTCACCAACGCAGTGCTGCCGTATCTGCGCAGGCAGCGATCGGGCAAGATCATCACGGTCAGTTCGATCGTCGCGCTGATCGGGCCGCCGAACCTCTCCTTCTACACCGCGTCGAAGCATGCGGTAGAGGGCTATTTCAAGTCGCTGCGCTTCGAGCTGCACGATTTCAACATCAAGGTCAGCATGGTCGAGCCGGTGTGGTTCAAGACCAACCTCGGCGCCAATGCAGTGAAGCCCGTCGCCGGCGACATCGGCGAGTACGACCTGTATCGTCGCAAGGCGGCCATCGCGACCCAGAAGGGCATCGATGCCGCCGAGCAGCCGGATGCGGTGATCAAGACGATCGGCAAGCTGATCGACGCCAAGGATCCGAAGTTCAGCAATCCCGTGGGCAAAATGGTCGGCATGTTCCTCTTCCTGCAGAGCTACGCGCCGAAGATGTTCGAGAGCTCGATCCTAAAAAGCGTCGCCACCGCCGCCTGACCCCTTTCAGGAGCATTCCGATGAAAGCCTATCTGACCAAGTGGATCCCGCCACGCGCGGACTTCCTCCCCACCATCACCGAGGCGGAACAGGCGCTGTTCCAGCAGCATGGCGACTGGCAGTCCGCGCTGCGCGAGACCGGCCAGATCGTCGCCCACGGCCCCGTCGCCGATCCCGCCGGCCCCTATGGCGTCGCCATTTGGGAAATCGCGGACGATGCCGACATCGCGGCGCTCACCGCCGAAGATCCGATCGTGAAGGCCGGAGTCGGTCACTACGAGCATTTCCCGATGCTGCAGATGCGCTCGCGCGGCTAACGGCTCGACAGGCTCCGCCCGCACTGCGGTTCAACCCTCTCGGAAGCGGCACAGCGCTTCCGGGACAAGCGGGCCTGCGCCCGCCCGATTCCCCATTCGACCAGAAGGTGCTTCCCCATGACGATTGCTCTCATCACCGGCGCTTCCAGCGGCATCGGTACGATCTATGCCCGCCGGCTTGCCGCACGCGGCCACGGCCTGGTCCTCGTCGCGCGCGCAGCTGATCGCCTCCATGCGCTCGCAGACGAGCTGCGCGCGGCGCATAACGTGCCCGTCGACGTCCTCGTCGCCGACCTCACCGATGCGGCGCAGCTGGAGCGCGTGGCCGACCGCCTGCGCGCCGACCCGCCGATCGACATTCTCGTCAACAATGCCGGGGCCGGCCTTGCCGGCGGCATGGCGCATGCCGATCCGGCCGCGCTCGAATCGCTGCTGCGGCTCAACGCGCTGGCACCGACCCTCCTCACCGCCGCAGTGCTCGGCGGCATGCTGGCGCGCGGCAGCGGTTCGATCGTCAACATCGCCTCGGCACTGGCGCTCCTCCCCGAATATTCGCACGGGATCTACGCCGCGACCAAATCCTATGTGATGACGATGTCCCAGAGCCTCAACGCCGAGGTCGGCGACAAGGGCATCTATGTCCAGGCGGTGCTGCCGGCCGCGACGCGCACCGAAATCTACGACCGGATGGGCGGCGACATCAGCAAGGTGCCCGACGTGATGGATGTCGAGGATCTCGTCGACGCCGCGCTGATCGGCTTCGATCGCCGCGAGCTCGTCACCATCCCGCCGGTGCCCGATGCAGCCAGCTGGACAGCGTTCGAGCATGCCCGGATGAACCTGGCGCAAGGCTTCAGCAACGCCGAGCCCGCCGAGCGCTACCGTCGCTGAACCGGCGCTGCTTCCCCCTTTGCGTTCCCCAGTCGAAAGGTAAGCACATGGCGTATCGTACCCTCAATCCGTTCACCGAGCAGACAATACGGACCTTCGCCGAACATTCGGACGCCGACGTCGAAACGGCCCTGGCAACGGCACACGCGCTGTTCCAGTCTCCGTGGAGCCGAGAAGAGCGCGGGCGACGCCTTGCGGTGCTCGGGCGCCTGGCCGATCTCCTCTCGGCCAATCGCGACCTGCTCGCACAGACCATGGCCGAGGAAATGGGCAAGCCCCTTGCCCAGGGGCAGATGGAAGCCGATCTGTGCGCCGGCATTGCCCGCTATTATGCCGACCATGCCGAGATGATTCTCGCGCCCCAACCCGTCGCCAGCGACGTCGGCGAAGGCTGGGTGGAGTTTCATCCGGTCGGCGTGCTGGTCGCAGTCGAGCCTTGGAACTTCCCCATCTACCAGCTGGTGCGCGTCGTCGCCCCGGCGATCGCGGTGGGCAATCCGGTGCTTTACAAGCATGCCAGCATCGTGCCCCAGTGTGCCGCGCTGTTCGAGGATCTCGTCCGCCAGGCGGGCGCGCCGGAAGGTGCCGTGACCAACCTCTACATCTCCGCGGCGAAGGTCGCGAAGCTGATCGGCGACGACCGCGTCCAAGGCGTAGCCCTTACGGGCTCGGAAGGCGCCGGCAGCAAGGTCGCGGCGCGTGCTGGTGAAATGTTGAAGAAGTCGACGATGGAGCTCGGCGGCAGCGACGTGTTCGTCGTGCTCGACGATGCCGATTTGGCGGCGGCGGTACAGGGCGGGATATTCGGACGCCTGGGCAATGCCGGGCAGATCTGCACCGGGGCCAAGCGCTTCATCGTGCTGCGCGGGATTGCCGATGCCTTCACGGAAGCGTTCGTCGGCGCGATGGCCGGTGCGCCGATGGGCGATCCGCTGGATCCGCAAACGCTGCTCGGGCCGCTTGCCTCCCGGGAAGGTCTGGAAGGTCTTGCCGCGCAGGTCGAGCAAGCAGTGCGCCACGGCGCCAAGGTGCTGGTCGGTGGGAAACGCCCCGATCGTCCGGGCTTCTTCTACGAACCGACCGTGCTGACCGACGTTTCCCCCGACAATCCTGCCTTCTACCAGGAATTCTTTGGCCCGGTCGCGCAGTTGTTCGTGGTGGACGATGACGAGGCTGTGGTGGCGCTGGCCAACGATTCCAACTTCGGCCTCGGCGGCACGATCTATTCGCAGGACATCGCCCGTGCCCGCTCGCTCGCCTCGCGGATCGAGACGGGCATGGTGTTCATCAACACGCCGACGACCTCGCGCCCCGAACTGCCCTTCGGCGGGATCAAGCGCTCCGGCTTCGGACGCGAACTCGGCACGGCCGGGATCATGGAGTTCGTGAACCGCAAGCTGGTCGTCGTGGCCAAGGCCTGAATGGAGCGGGTGGGCAAGGCCCTCGTCCACCCGCCGCCAACCCTGAACCAACAGAACGAGGATTTCGAGATGACTGACAAGAATCCAGCCGCTGCAGCGGCCAGCGACCCGATCGCCGAACGGGCAGTGCAGGCGTGGCATCGTATCGTCACCGAGCGTGACTGGGACGCGCTGCCCGCGCTCGTCGTCGACGACGTGACCTATCACAACCCGGCCCAGTTCGAGCCGTATCGCGGCAAGGAAGCGCTGGTCGGCGTGCTCCGCCTCGTGTTCAGCATCTTCGAGGATTTCCAGTATCTCCGCCGGTTCGATGGTCCGGAGGGCACCGCGCTGGAGTTCACCGCCCGCGTGGGGGAGGACACGCTGTTCGGCATCGATCTCGTGCGGTTCGACGCGGCGGGGAAGATGGTGGACCTGGTGGTGATGCTGCGCCCTGCAGATGTCGTCGCCAAGCTGGGCGCCGAGGCCGCGCGCCGAATGGCGGCAGCCTCCGAAGGCGGGGCAGCGTAGGCGCATGTCGGCCGCCGCTGTCCTGCCCAGATCCTGGACCGATGACGGAGCGGCGCCCTCAGCGGAGGCAGCCGAGCTTCACTGACCCGGCCGCCAATGCCGCGGCTGTCGCAAACGCTCCGTGCCTCGCCTTCTTCAGCGCCTGGCTGACGAACCCGCTGCGGCTAGCCTCAGTCG
This sequence comes from Novosphingobium rhizosphaerae, assembly GCF_050920675.1. NCBI lineage: Bacteria > Pseudomonadati > Pseudomonadota > Alphaproteobacteria > Sphingomonadales > Sphingomonadaceae > Novosphingobium > Novosphingobium rhizosphaerae. The sequence goes on along the minus strand of NZ_CP137861.1, from coordinate 1,442,440 downwards.
TCCCCTCCAGCGCCAGGCTGGCAGCGGCAATGACCCCTGACGTCTCGGCGGTCACCGGCCGATCCTCGAACTGGGGCCGGGCACCGGCGTCTTCATCCGTGCCCTGCTCGCCAGGGGCGTTGCGGAGGAAGACCTCGTGCTGGTCGAAAACGGCCAGGAGATTCTCGGTGCGCTGCAGCGGGAGTTTCCCAGGGCGAGGTTTCTCGGAGTCGATGCCGTGACGCTGCGCTCCACGCCGCTCTATGACGCGCGCAAGGCGGGGGCAGCGATCAGCGGCCTGCCGCTGCTGGCGATGCAAACGCACAAGGTCGCCGCGATCCTGCTCGCCGTTTTCGAGCAGCTCGAAGACGGCGGGGTCTTGCATCAGTTAACCTACGGTCCGCGCGCACCCGTCCCGCGACGCCTGCTCGACCAGCTCGGCCTCCAGGCGGTGCGCATCCGCGCCGTTCCCGCCAACCTGCCGCCCGCCAGCGTCTACCGGATCACCGCGCGCTAACCGAGCCCGCGTCGGACGCGATCCCGCGACCGATCGGAACGCTCAAGGAACCGCCTCCGCTCGATCCCGCGGCGAATCTTGGGAAAGGAAATAGCGAGAAGATTCTCATGGTGCTGACCTCGCACGACGCAGTGGGCGACACCGGCAAGAAAACCGGGTTCTGGCTCGAGGAGTTCGCCGCAACGTTCGAGAAGGGGCCGGATTGGGCACCGTTTCTCGTCACCGACGGCAAGCTGATCCCTGCGCAGAACCCCGCCAGCTCCGATGCCGTCGCTCATGCCCTGATCGATCAGTTGCGCTGACGACGGCCCGCGTCATCGGCTGACCGAGCGCGTTGATGCAGAGCGGCTGACGACTTGCACGTGGCAAATTCTGTCGGAAGCTGCCTTCCATGGTTGGGCGCCCGAACGAGTGAGTCTGGCCGGCAGCGGCCGCTGCGAATCCGGCCAGCCGACTGACGTTTGCCGTCCCAATACCGGTCGTTCACCGCTGCCGGCGGCGACGTCGGAAACGGTCATAGGTTCATCCGGCGAAAGTCAGCAATGAATGGCTGGTCCGATGGCCTGGCACCACCATGTGGGTCGGCGACAATGGCGGGGCGCAGCGAACACCCGCTCGTCGTCCGAGAACAACGCGATTTGGGTGTCGAAGAAGGATAGATCGAACGGGGCGATCGTAGACAGCGACCATGCCATCCGGTTCACCGTGAGCGACGGCATGCTCTCGCGCCATCAGATACCGGGCTTCAATTGAAGCAGAAATATGCGCCGTGAACCTCTGTCGCGAGGACACTGTCCGTGCGCAGGGATGCAGCCTGGCCAAAGCCTGCGTTTCACGCCGGCCTGGATGCATGAGCTGGGGTTTTCCGTCACCGCGCCGGATCTGGGCTTGGCAATGGCGGCTGGTACGACGTGACTAGGGTCAGGACCCATTGATGTGAGAGGCGCGATCTGATTCAGGCTCCGCAAGGAGACCGAATGTGAGCGACTTGTATTGGCTGACGGACGAGCAAATGGCGCGGCTCGAGCCGTATTTTCCGAAGAGCCATGGCAGGCCAAGGGTGGACGATCGGCGCGTGCTGAGCGGGATCATCTTCGTCAATCGTAACGGACTGCGCTGGCGGGATGCGCCGAAGGATTACGGCCCGCACAAGACGCTCTACAATCGTTGGAAGCGCTGGGGTCAGATGGGCGTCTTCACGCGCATGATGGAAGGGCTCTCGGCCGGCGCTGAGCGCAAGACGGTGATGATCGACGCGACCTATCTGAAGGCGCACCGCACGGCATCAAGCCTGGCGGTAAAAAGGGGGATCTCGGCCGCCTGATCGGCCGCACGAAGGGCGGCATGAACACCAAGCTCCACGCCGTTACCGATGCCAACGGCCGCCCTTTGAGCTTCTTCATGACCGCCGGCCAGATCAGCGATTACATCGGTGCAGCCGCCCTGATCGACGACCTTCCCAAGGCGCAATGGCTACTCGCCGACCGAGGTTATGATGCCGACTGGTTCAGGGATGCGCTGGAGGAAAAGGGCATCAAGCCCTGCATCCCGGGCCGGAAATCGCGCAACGAGCCCATCAAATATGACAAACGCCGCTACAGGCGACGCAATCGGATCGAGATCATGTTCGGCCGTCTGAAGGACTGGCGCCGCGTCGCTACCCGCTACGACCGCTGCCCTACCGTCTTCTTCTCGGCGATTGCTCTGGCGGCCACCGTCATCTTCTGGCTCTGATCAGTGAGTCCTGAACCTAGCCTCGTGCCTGAGCCAGCCGCGGTTGGGCGCATACCACCCGATCGCGTCCGGCTGCCTTGGCTCGCAACAGCGCCGCATCGGCGGTTTGCAGCAGTTTGTCCGCTCTGCAGATTTCCGGTGTGCTCGAAACGCCAAAGGACGCTGTGACCGGCCCAAGTTCCCGTCCATCCATGCGCAACTTCAGATCGCTGATCCGCTGCCGGATGAGTTCCGCGCGTTCACAGGCCTGGTCCATCGATAGACCCGGCAGGAGAAGCAGAAACTCCTCGCCGCCGACCCGCGCCGCAAAGCCGCCATCTCGCACGCAGCCTTTCAGAGTGGATGCCACCTCACGCAGCACCGTGTCACCGGCATCATGGCCATGGGTGTCGTTGAAGCGCTTGAAATGATCCACATCGATCATGATGCAGCTTAGCGGCTGATTATGCTGCTGGGCCGTGGCGATCTCGGCTTCCAGCACGGCGTCGAGGTGGCGGCGATTAGCTAGTCTGGTCAAGGGATCGGCCAAGGCCATGGTGCGCAAGGCTTCCCGCAGGCGCAGGTTGGCTATGGCCAGAGCAATATTCTCTGCTAGAACAGTGAGATAGGCTTCGGAGGCCGCCTCGCTATGCGAGCGGTGGTGACGCTCCAGGTAGAGCAGGCCCAGTGTTTCTCGCTGCGAGGTCAAGGGCAGGCAGATAGCATCGACGGGGCGATCCTGCCTGCCAACATGGCCGCAGGGAATATCGATGCTGTCACCGCCGGGCCGATGCGGCAGGCCGCGCCGCAACGCCCAGCAGGAGAGGGGCGGAAATTCCGGCGGGGAATGGGCGGGCGAGAGCCAGGACCCGACCTCGACCATCACCTGACGGGTTTCGTCCAGCAGATACAGCCTGCCAGCATAGGCCGGTGCGATCTCCGGGATGAAGCATTCCACCACGGATTTCAGGTCGTGAAACGTGTCACTCGCTTGCATGCGCTGGGTCATGCGCGAGAGAAGGTCGCGGATGGCACGATCGGTGCTGCGTTCCAGCTCCAGTCTTTGCCGCGCCAGGCCATTGTCGCGAAAGGCCCGGATGGCGTGCGCCATGTCACCAATCTCGTCGACGTGGTCGAACTCCGGCGGGATGGCGGCGTAATCCTCCGCCGCGAGCCGTGCCACCACATCGCTGAGTTTCACCACCGGATGAATAACCCGCTTGCGGAAGATGAAATACATCACGCACAGGAACAGGAAGGCGGTGACGGCCAGCGCCGCTTCCGAGACCGACCGCCACAGCCGCGAGAGGTCGGTGGCGCGGCTCACCTCCGCTTCGGTGCGCTGATCCAGCCGATACTGGAATTGATCGAACTGGGCGGTCGCGCGATCCAGATCGCGTTCGTAATCAGCCCCGAACAGACGTTCCACGGCCAAAGCCTTGTTGCCCTCCTGGCGCGCGGCAACAGCTTCCTGCTGCTCGTCCTGTAGGGCGTCGATGGCCAATATGCCGGCCTTGAGCGCATCCAGTTCCTCCGCAGAGGCGCCGGCATCCACCATGCCGCGCATGCGCTGTTCAACCGAACGCAGCCCCTGCCTGGTTTGCTGATAGATGACCATGTCGCTCGCCTCGCCGCGGATCACGAAACGCCGGGCCAGACTGCTCAGCGCGCCTTCCTGTTCCACGATCTTTTCAGCGGCTCGATCCAGCAAAGCGCGCTGGGCGACTGCCGCGCGTTCCTCGGTCTGGGCGCGCGAAGCGAGCAGCATGGTGCCCCCGGAAATGAGCGACAGAACCACGGTCACGCCGTAGGCCCAGTTGGTGATGGTCGCCAGTCTCATGCATACTGGCTAGAACCCGAGTGCTTAGCCCGGCTTATTCATGAGCCCGCTGCACTGGGGCGTGCCGGGTTTGATGTGTCGGTGGCCGCGTGATCCGGGCGCGCGGTTTCGGCGGCGTTTTTCGCCGCAGCAAAACCGATGGCTTTTCGAGGTTGATGGGCGATGGCTCGGGCTTTGTGCGGCACAGCCGCGCTGGCTATGTCGGCGCTGGCCGGAGACTGGTGGCGATGGCTTTGAACACGCCGGCGTCGGGGCATGCTGACGCGAAGGCGACACGGATGCGCGAGGCGGTCTCGATGACGCGGGCGGCGACCTTGAGCAGCCGCAGGCGCAGCGTTGCGAACTCGGCAGTGGCCAGAGAGGTGGCCTTGGGGATGGCCTGCTGGACGCGCCACATCAGCCAGTAGGCGGCGGTATGCAGGATGAGGCGCATCTGGTTGGCATTGGCCGAGCGGCACGAGGTGCGATCGCTGGCCAACTGGGTCTTGTGGCGCTTGATCAGGTTTTCGGCTTGGCCGCGCGCGCAATAGAGCGTGTCGTAAATGTGCTCGGGCGAGCCTTCTGTCAGCGAGGTGACGACATAGCGGATGTCCATGCCCAGCGTGCTGGCCTCAATCCGGGCGACGACGCGGCGTTGGCTCTTCCAGCTTTTGGCGCCGTAGCGGGTCTCGACATAGTTGCGCAGGACCGGATGTTGGGCCTGGGCCCGCTTGACCGCGCAGGCATCGGCGACGGCAACGATGGCCGGATCGGCCCGCAGCGCGGCGTTGGTCGGCAAGCCGAACACGTAATCGACCCCGGCCGCCTCGCAGAACGCCATGATCTCGGGACGGGCGTAGTGCCCATCGCCGCGGATGGTGATGTGGGTATCGGGCCAGTGCTGGCGGATATGACGCACCAGGCGCCGGATGTGGCCGGCACCTTCGGCACCCGACGGCGTCTTGCCAGTGCGCAGCAGCATCGCCACCGGCCGCCCGCTCGCGGTATCGTACACATGGATCGGCAGGAAGCAGCGCTCACCGTGATGTCCGTTCCAGAACGAGAGCTGCTGATAGCCGTGCACGACATCACACGTGTCATCGATATCCAGCGTCACCGCCGCCGGTGGGGCCGGATAGCTGGCACAGTAAACGCCGATCATCGCGACCATCATCCGGGCCAGTTCACGCGTGGTCGGTGCATTCTCCCAGCGGCTCATCGTCGGTTGGCTGGCCAGCCCCGCGCCCGATCCCGGCAACTTGCCCAGCGCCAGGCGGAAGCCCGGATCGTCGCGCAGGGCATCGAGATCATCGGCGTCCTCATAGCCACACGTGATCGCGAACACACGGGCACGCAGAATGTCATCGAGGCGATGGATCACCCGCGTCGGGTCACGCGGATCGGCGATGCACGCAGCAAGCTGCCGGCAGATCCCCATCGCGCGCTCGGCCTGCGCCAGCAGCAGAACGCCGCCGTCAGAGGTCAGCCGGCCACCGTCGAACGCGGTTGTGACCTTCTTGCCGCCAACCGCTGGAAACGAAAATCCCGGTGCGCTATCATCGCTCCCGGCGGGTGTGGTCCGTGGCATAAATTGCCTCGCTGAAGGACTGGTCTAGACACCCATTTTCCTACTGCAAAGCAATCGCTTACGCCACTCCCGCCAACCCTCTCACCCGCCGCGGTGAATAAGACAGGTTAGGAGTGATTAACTCTTGAGCAACATTCGCCAGCGCTGATCCAGCCACTGGGTTGCCAGGACAAATTACCCACTGGCACGACATGCAGCAATAGGTGCCGAACCGGACGCATTGCGCTCACGCCGTTGGCGAGGCTCCTGCGGTCATGCTGACGTGCCCCTCTGATTTTCCTCCAAGCATGATTAGAGTCTGGCCCGATGGAAGGACGGACGAATGAAGCGAGCAAGGTTCACAGAAGAGCAGATCATCGATGTTCTGAAGGAACAGGAGGAGGGAGCGAAGACCGCCGACCTGGCTTGGCGCCATGGTGAGTAGCCCCTAGATTTCTGGACGCCTTTGATCCTAATTTTGAGGACAGGAGGCGATGATGGGGAAGCCCAATTTCAGTGATGAGTTCAAGCGTGATGCGGTGGCGCAGATCACCGAGCGCGGGTATCCGGTAGCGGAGGTCTCGCAGCGGCTCGAGGAAGAGAACGTCAAGCTGAAGCGATTGCTGGCGGAGGCCATGCTGGACAATGCCGGGCTGAAGGACCTCCTTTCAAAAATGTATGGTCCGCCCCCGTCTGGCAAGCATGAGATGTGGTTGGCGGCACAGTCTGCGTAAATGTATCCGGCCTGTGTGTGGGACATCTCGATCCCTGGCCATGATGGGATACGCGCACGACCGGCCTAACAATTGGTCCAGCCTTGGAAGACTGCATTTTTGAACCAGGCTTCGGTCGTGACACCATCGACTGCTTGCCATCACTCCTCGACTTGCAGACTTCTTCGCGAGGTGTTTGCCGTCAGGCGACGATCGGCACAGGTGGCCGATACTCTTCCTGCCGAGCCAACACCGCCCAACTGATACGCACGATCTTGTTCGCCAGCGCGACCACCGCGATATTCTTATGAGTTCGCATTTCAAGCTGGCTCAACCACGGTCCGTGTCCGCGCTCCCGGTTCATGTGCAGACTGGCCGATCTTGCGCCGTGGATGAACAGGCGTCGCAAGTGACTATTGCCGCGCTTAGACATGCCGAGCAGCGTCGATCTGCCTCCGGTGGAGTGCTGTCGGGGCACGAGCCCGAGCCATGCAGCGAGGTCGCGGCCACGCTTGAAGCCGGTTCCGTCAGCGACCGCTGCGACAAGTGCTGTAGCGACCAAGGGACCCACCCCAGGAATCGCGAGCAGGCGTCGGCATCCCTCGTCTGCGGCTGCGATCGTCTCGATCTCCTTTGTCACTGAGGCGATGTCGGCCTCAAGATTGCGCCACTCGTCCCAGAGCTGCTGCAGGATCAACCGCATCCGCGGCGACAGGGTGGTTCGTTCGTCGGTGAACAGCAGTGGCATCTCGCGTGCCATATGGCGGCGGCCGGCGCGGAACACGATACCACGCTCAAGCAGGAAGGCGCGGATCTGGTTGATGACCGCCGTTCGGCGGCTCACCAGGCGCTCACGCACGCGGTGAAGAGCTTGTAGGTCGAGCTGATCAACCGACTTTGCCGGCACGAAGCGCATCGTGGGTCGTTGAACGGCTTCGGCGATTGCCTCGGCATCGAGGTAGTCGTTCTTGTTGGACTTGAGGAACGGTTTTACGAACTGGGGCGCCATCAGGCGAACGTCATGGCCAAGCGATGACAGTTCGCGCGCAAGGTGGTGAGCGCCGCAGCAGGCTTCCATGCCGACCAAACAGGTCGGTGACCCTTCCATATGGCGCATCAGCTGAGAGCGGCTAAGTTTCTTCTTCCACTGTATCGCACCGGAGGCGTCGACGGCGACCAGGTGGAACGAGGTCTTGCCGATATCGATGCCGATCACTGCTACGTCTGCCATAACTGATCCTCCTCGATGAGACAGCCAGAATGCACCTGACTGCGTCGCTCCGTAAGGGGGCGGACCATCCCACAATTGGTGACGCCCGCTGCCAAGCGAGAGGCGGTCGCGCGTCTTCAGGCGCTTCTGGGGATGAGCGAGCGGCCGGCGTGTCGTGTCATCGGCGCTGACCGGAAGAGCATGCACTACCAGCCCCGGCGGGATGATGATGCCGAGCTTTGGACGAAACTGCGCGAGCTTGCTCAGCAACGCCGGCGGTTTGGCTATCGTCGCCTGCATATCCTGCTTAGACGGGAGGGCATCGTGATCAACCGCAAGAAAACCCAGCGCCTCGATCGAGAGGAAAAGCTGGCGGTTCGACGACGACGCAATCGGCACCGCGCCATAGGTGCGCGGGCAAGGGCGCCAGTTCTGGCGTCGCCCAACCAGCGCTGGAGCCTGGATTTCGTCCATGACCAACTGGCTTCGGGGCGCCGGTTTCGGGTGCTTAACATCGTCGACGACGTGACCCGGGAATGCCTGCGGGCCGTCCCGGATACCTCGATTTCGGGGCACAGGCTGGTGCGGGAACCGATCTGATTGTCGAGCGGGGCAAACCCGGCATGATTGTCAGTGACAATGGCACCGAACTGACCTCCAATGCCGTGCTTGCGTGGTGTGGCGAGGTCGACGTGGAGTGGCATTATATCGCACCGGGCCAACCGATGCAGAACGGCTATGTTGAGAGCTTCAACGGCCGGATGCGTGACGAACTGCTCAACGAGACGCTGTTCCTCAACATGGACCATGCCCGCGCCCAGATCGCTGCCTGGGTGAAGGATTACAACCACGAACGTCCGCATTCAGCCCTTGGCTACGAGACACCGGCGGCCTTCGCCAGGCGCTCGCGTAACATGGGAATTCGGCCGAGCTTCACCAACTTGCCATCGAGCAGCGCCACGCGCCTCGGCCGCTACCCGGTGAATGTCCATGCCGACAATCCGCATAGCCTCCTCCTTAGTCCAACAAGGTTCAGGGAGCTGGCGGGCGACACGACAATTACGGATCCGCGCTCGCAGCGCATCCGGGCTAGTCACAGGGGCGGCCAGATAACGACCTCGAGCTCGCAGCGCATGTCTGTGCGACGGCCTGCCCGCACTTTTCGTGCTCCCGGTGCACCATGGCCCGGATCAGCAGAACCCAGCAGGTCGTGCTGACCTCCGGAACGAGTCACCGACATGCATCATGCCGGATAATGCCTTCATCGAGGCGTTCAACGGGCGCCTGCGCGATGAATGCCTCAACACGCAATGGTTCTTGTCATTCGACAACGCCAGGGCCAAGATCGAGGCGTGGCGGACGGACTTAAACGAACCGACCCCACACATCCCTGGAGTACCTGACACCGGCCGAATTTGCTTCATCGCCCGGGGTTAACCCCGGGTGATGAAGCGCCAAATCTCTCGTTCTGGCCGGAGGTAATTCCGGCACAGTGTCAATCAAGGCCGGACCTCTCGTTCTGAACGGCGGCAAATTCGGGACAGGGTCACGGACGCAAATCCCCCTGTTACTCAGCCATGTGCCAAAATCGTGGCGTCAATCTGCGGAAACCACGGCGCTTGTGCGCGCCTTTCAGCCTCGAAGGAATCAATTTCAGGCATGAGTTTCAGTGATCGTCCGATTTCGTCAATACCCGCAAGAAGGTCTTTCTTGCGACCAGCATCAACATCGAAGAAAAATTTCGAATCCACCAAAGTCGTTACTGTTTGTGCCTCCAGAGATATTCGCATCCGCGCTGTCGCGGGTTCACTCGCCAAGCACATCAGCGCCTCGATGTGATCAGAAGGCAAAACTATGGGCAATATCCCATTTTTGAAGCAATTATTGTAGAAAATATCTGCAATGCTTGGGGCAATAATGCAGCGTATACCAAAGTCAAGCAATGCCCACGGCGCATGTTCGCGGCTTGATCCGCAGCCAAAATTCTCGAGAGCTATCAAAATACCAGCGCTATTCCATGGCACCACATTCAGTACGAAGCCCGGCTCCACTCGCAATGTCGAGAACAAGGCCGCGCCGAGCCCAATACGGCTGATGGTCTTGAGGAACCGCGCAGGCAAAATCTTGTCGGTGTCGATATTCGACAGCGGCAGTGGTGCGGCGACTGCATCGAGCGTGGTGAAAGGCGTCATGGTACAAGACTCTGCGGATCGACGATTGTGCCCGTGACCGCCGCCGCTGCCGCCATCGCGGGGGACATCAAATGCGTCCGCCCGCCCGGTCCCTGCCGTCCTTCGAAATTGCGGTTGGAGGTCGAGGCACAGCGCTGCCCCGGTCGGAGTTGATCGGGGTTCATGCCAAGACACATTGAGCAGCCCGCATCGCGCCATTCAAAGCCTGCAGCGAGGAATATCTCGTCCAGCCCCTCCGCCTCCGCCTGCGCCTTGACCTGCCCCGAGCCAGGAACGATTAACGCACGCACGCCCGGTGCGACATGCCGGTTCGCGACAACCCCGGCGGCGGCGCGCAAATCCTCGATGCGGCCGTTGGTACAACTGCCGATGAAAACAATATTGATTGGCAGCCCCGCAATCGGCAACCCCGGCGCCAGCCCCATATAATTAAGCGCCGCCTCCGCTTCGCGCCGCTTCGCCGGATCGGAAAACCGGGCCGGATCGGGCACCACATCGCCGACATCGGTGACGGCTTCAGGGCTGGTTCCCCAGGTTACCATTGGCCGTACTGCGGCGGCGTCGATCCGCACGACTCTGTCAAAGACTGCACCATCATCGGTGCGCAATGTTTCCCAATGGGCGCGCGCGGCATCGAAATTCGCACCCTGTGGTGCCAGCGGCCGACCCGAGAGCCAATCATAGGCTTTATCGTCCGGCGCAATCATGCCTGCACGCGCACCGGCTTCGACCGACATGTTGCACAGTGTCATCCGCCCGGCCATATCGAGCGCCGTAACCGCTTCCCCCGCATATTCGATCACATGGCCCGCTGCGCCGGCAGTGCCGATCCGGCCAATGATGTGAAGGATCAAATCCTTCGCGGTGACGCCATAGCCAAGTACGCCCACAATCTCCATGAGCATCGAGCGGGCAGGTCGCTGGATAAGCGTCTGTGTCGCGAGTACATGCTCCGCCTCGCTGGTGCCGATTCCGAAGGCGAGCGCGCCAAATGCGCCATGGGTCGACGTGTGGCTGTCCCCGCAGACGATCGTCGACCCGGGGAGGGTCAATCCCAGTTCCGGGCCAATGATGTGGACAATGCCCTGCATCTTGCTGACGAGGGGAATATAGGGGATTCCAAAATCGGCGACGTTACGCTCCAGCGTTTCGACCTGTAGGCGGCTCTCCGGGTCCATAATTGCTGCCACGCCACCGCTGCGGTAATCGGTGGGTACATTATGATCGGCGACAGCAACAGTACCGCCTGGGCAACGTACGCCTCGGCCACTCACGCGCAACCCTTCGAATGCCTGCGGGCTGGTAACTTCGTTCACAAGGTGCCTGTCGATATAGAGCAAAACAGCATCGCCACCCAACGAAGTGACGACATGTGCATCCCACACTTTTTGGAACAGCGTCCTGGGTCTGTCGGCGTTCATGCGAAGGAAGCCGCGTAAGGAATGTGGGCAACGTCATCTGCCGCTGCGATCCGTGTCGCGAGATCTGTCTCGGCTGAGAAATCCATCCCCTTCAACATGCAAACGAAATCCTTGGTTTCTCTAGTTCATCGATGCAGAGTGAACGAATTTTTCGGCATCTCGTGTCGCAGTTTTAATTCCAATCAAGTTCTCAGGGAGCAGTACCCTTTCCAACTGATCGACAGACATCAGCTTCTTTTCGAGGACGAGATCGTAAACTCCGCGCCCGGTAGAATGGGCCTCCATGGCTATCTGCGTCGCGACCTCGTAGCCGAGGTGGGTGTTCAGGGCCGTTACAACACCGATAGAGTTCTCAACAATATATCGGAGGTGGTCACGGTTCGCAGTTATTCCGACTATGCAATTATTTTCGAGCGTCCTGCACGCAGCAGTGAGGTGCACCAAACTTCGATTCAAGCTATAGAAAATTATTGGCTCGAATGCATTCAACTGTAGCTGTCCAGCCTCAGCAGCCATAGTGATTGTTAAATCGTTGCCGATAACCTCATAGGCGACCTGATTAACGACTTCCGGGATCACCGGGTTGACTTTTCCGGGCATGATCGACGACCCGGCCTGTTTAGCCGGCAAATTGATTTCATTAAAACCAGCACGGGGCCCGGACGAGAGCAACCGTAAGTCATTGCATGTTTTCGAAAGCTTCACCGCCACGCGTTTCAGGACACCCGACAATTGAACAAATGATCCACAATCCTGAGTGGCTTCGATAAGATTAGGCGCGGTGGCGACCTCCAGTCCAGTTATCTCTGCCAGCTGTCGACGCACGCATTCGGCATAGTCAGGATGAGTGCAAATGCCGGTACCTATTGCTGTGCCGCCAAGGTTGATTTCCAGCAAGAGCAGGCTTGCCTCGGACAGTCGGCTTTCATCCTCGGCGAGCATCAGAGCATACGTTCCGAACTCCTGCCCCAGAGTCATCGGAACCGCATCCTGCAGTTGGGTTCGCCCCATCTTCAGAACATCGGCGAACTCAAGTGCCTTGGCATCGAACGCACAGCGCAGGCTGGCCATGGCGCCAAGTAGACGTTTGATCGCCGTCAGGGCAGCGACTTTCAGCGCCGTGGGATAGACATCGTTCGTGCTCTGCCCCAGATTCACATGCTCGTTCGGGTGGAGACAGGAATAGTCGCCCCTGGACTTCTTCAGGATTTCCAACGCGCGATTGGCAATCACCTCGTTGGCGTTCATGTTGGTCGAGGTTCCGGCCCCGCCCTGGATCAGATCGACAACAAACTGATCGTGGAGGCTGCCAGCACGGATTTCCCGGCAGGCAGCGACGATAGCATCCACCCGCTCCTTGCCGAGCAACCCAAGCTCATGATTGGCAAGGGCCGCGGCCTGCTTGATTGCGGCCAAAGCGATCACGAGCTCAGGTGCAGTCTGCAAGGTCTGGCCGCTGATCGGGAAGTTTTCGACGGCACGCAGTGTGTGTATTCCCCAATAGGCATCCGCTGGAATTTCGCGATCGCCGAGCAGATCGTGCTCGATACGGAAGAAGGGATCTTTGGCGTGGGTCATCGCAGCTTCTCCGCCTATTCGTCTGCATCGCTCGAACGCAGCGCAAGGGGCTCGCCCCTTGCTTGCGTCGATTTCCGACTGTGGAACCATGAGGTAAGGGGGAACCGCGCCATGCAGCTCAAACGATAGTCCTTGAGCATCGCATGGTCCGGCACGGCCGAAGCGGTGTCAGGTTTACTCCGCCGCCTCGGTCCCGAGCGGCTCGAAATGGCCGGTGGGATCAGCTTCCAAAGACTTGAAAGAAATGGTGTCGGAATATTTATGGTCGAAAAGCACAAACATGTAAGCGAGCAACGTCATCCCATAAAAGCCTGCTGCGATCAGCAGAACATAGAACACGTGTGTGCTGGCCACGGTTGACGCCACCAATGGGCCGAGCGCGAGGCCGACGAGCTGAAGTGGCAGCGTGAGCGCGGCAAGTCTGCGACTGTCATCGAGCGCAGCGAGCAAGCCGGTGGCATAAGGTGTGGAGCCTTGCCACAATGAGCCGAACGCGCTGAGCAGAAGTGTGAACATGAGAGGGGTGCCGGCGGTTTGTAGCATCATTGCAATGGCAATCTGGAACGCGGAAACCACAAGCAAGGTCTTGAGCATCGGGAGCCGCCAACCGATCATGGCCACCATCGAACTGATGACAAACTGCCCGACGATCGCGGCACTCAGCGCGAGGCCGATCCTCTGCGGAGTCAGGCCCAAACCGCCGCCCAGCAGATCGACGTAAGTCCAGGCAGCGCCGAATCCCGCGGTCCCCAGCAACACCCCGGCGAGTGCTGCGATGTTCCATGGCGACCATCGAATAGGCTCGACGACCTCGTGCATTTCCTTGGCGAAATCGTCACGGATGAACAATGCGCAGATCGAGCAGATAGCGCCAACCAAGGCTACCGAGGCAAAGCCCGCGCCATTCCCGAAGCGAGGCATTAGAACGGCAGGCAAGAAATAAGCCATTAGGAGCGGCGGCGGCACACTGACAGCCAAGAAGATTCCCGACAGCCTGGCGGGATTGGCAGCAAACCCTATCGACAAGGCAACCACCGCCACAAGCACGCCTTGTGCAACCCCGGCGACACTGCAAGCCAAGAAGATCAGTGCAAAATTGGGCATGAACCAAGCAACAACATTGCCTATTGCAACGATGGCGCCCGAAAGGACAACAATCCAGCGATCTTGCGACCGCTTGAGCCATTTGAGACCCAGAATCATGCCAGCTGCGCTGAAAATGGTCGAACCGGTAGCCACCCAGCCCAGCTGTTGTGCGTCGATACGCCCCGCAGTGACCAGGCTACCCATTACGATCGGAATTATCGCAAAAAAGGCTAGGCCGCCGGTTCCGATCGCCATACTAAGTGCGATCGTGCGATTTGACTGAAACGCGGCGTCCTGGCCCATATCGAGTTCCCTGCAGGCGATTACTCTTTCCGCTAGTCTCGCACTATTCGTGCGAGACTAGCCGGCTACTCGAATGGATATTTAGAAAGTGAACTTCACGTCCACGCCATAAGTACGCGGTTCGCCAAGCGCGGTGAACACCTGGTTGGTGAAGCCCCTGATGTCCTGCATGGTGGTGACATAGTGCTTGCCCAGCAGGTTACGGCCCCATGCCGAAACCTTGATGCCCTTCTCCTTGAAATCGAGCGAGGCGTTGGCGTTCACGAGCCAGAACCCTGGCTGGCTGGTCGCGTCCTGCTGGAAGATGTCGAAGTAACGCTTGCCGGTGTAGTTGCCCTGAACGTTGAGCGCCAGCGCATATTGATTATCGTCAATGGGAATGACGGTGGCAGCCGTGTTCAGCGTCCACTTGGCCGCACCGATCAGGCGATGACCATCGACCTGCACGCCGCCGATGATGCCCTTGCCGTACGTTCCATCGAGGTAACCACCGCTGACGTTCAAGCGAAGCGCCCGGACCGGCTGGGCAGTGATATCGAATTCACCCCCCCAGATTGTGGCAGTCGGTGCGTTGAACAGCGTCTGGATGATGCTCTGCTCGAACGAACCGAGGGTCTGCTGGTTTTTGTAGATGTAGTGGAACGCAGCACTATTGATGGTCAGCTTGCGGCCAAGCAACTGGATTTTTTCTCCGATTTCAGCAGCATAGACCTTTTCGGGGCTAGCCGCAGTGATCTGGGCAGGCGAGATCACTGCCAGACCGTTGAAGGACGAACCGCGATAGCCGGTGCTGAAGCTGGCATAGAGCAGCGTGTCGCGGTTCGGCTTGAAGTTGACGCCCAGCTTGTAGCTAACGTTGTTGTCAACACGGCGCTTGATCGGCGATTCCGTGATGGTCACGAGACCTTCTTCCAGATCGGCACCGGTCGTGCCGTCATGGAAGCCAAGGTACGAACGATATTTCGGCAGGCGGCCCACGTCGTGCGTGAAACGAACGCCGCCGACGACTTCGATGGTCGGGGTGATGTGATAGTTAGCGTTCGCATAGACAGCGGAGCTGTCCTTGATCTGGGTCAGATCGTTGACATAGCGGCAGCCAGTGAATTCGTCCTGAGCGCAAGAAGAGTTCAGCGGATGGGCCGGATCGTAGACGCCTTCCAGGAACAGGAATTCGGCGCGCTCGGTAAACCGCACCTTTTCGTGATTGTAATAGGCACCACCCAGCAACTGGAGTGGACCGGCATCATAGGCCAGGCGCAGATCCTGCCCATAGGCATTGACCTGCGAAAGATCCGCAATGTTGATGATCCGAAACGGGGTGTTGTCCACGTCCTCGTCGTTGAACAGCCGACCGTGATCGTAGGAGCTGATCGAGGTCAGCGACAGGCCGTCGGACAGGGTATGCTTGATGGTCAGCGAGACGCTTTCGGTGTTGCTCTTCAGGACCGAACCATTGCCTTTGGCATTTTGATAAAAGCCCAGGTTGCCGCGGTCGAATGCAGGAGTTCCGGTGAAGTTAACGCCTTCGGGACCGTTGCGGCTCGCCTCAGGGATGCCAGACGAACGGACCCGGCCCAGCGAACCGCGCAGGATAATGTCGGTGTCGGTGCTGGGTTGATAGCGAATACTCGCGCGCAGCGAGTAGTTGTCCTTGGCGCCGGTGTCAGGAACGCCCGGTTCGATTTCTTTGCCCCAGCCATCGGCCTTTTCGTAACGCCCCGCAATGCGGACGGCGACTGTGTCGCTCAGCTGCGCGCCGATAGCGCCTTCAGCCAGCTTGCGGTTGTAGTTGCCATAGCCAACGGATGCATAGCCATGCGTACCGTCGAATTGCGGGGTCTGAGTATAGAAACTGACTGCGCCGCCAGTGGCGTTCTTGCCGTAAAGCGTGCCCTGCGGGCCGCGCAGAACTTCGACGCGCTGCAGATCGAACAACTGCAGGGCCTGGACGGCAGCAACGCCCTTATAGACTTCGTCCACGTAGATAGCGATCGGGCTCTGCTGGCTCATCGCATAGTCCGACATGGTGACGCCGCGGATAACGAACGCAGGCTGAACTTCACCAAATGGTGCGGTAAGCGAAACGTTGGGAAGCTGCGCGCCAAGCTGGGTCACGTTGGTGACCTTCGATGCGGTGAGCTGATCGCCCGAGAGAACCGCCAACGAAATCGGCACATCCTGCGCACGGTCCGAGCGCTTCTGCGCTGTCACGACAATATCGCCGCTCGTGTCGATGGCGTCGGCCGAAGACTGCGGCTCAGCAACTTGGGCTTGAGCCA
Source organism: Novosphingobium rhizosphaerae (assembly GCF_050920675.1). Lineage (NCBI taxonomy): Bacteria > Pseudomonadati > Pseudomonadota > Alphaproteobacteria > Sphingomonadales > Sphingomonadaceae > Novosphingobium > Novosphingobium rhizosphaerae. Next base: position 1,426,063 of record NZ_CP137861.1, on the reverse strand, counting down.
GCGCGGGCGCCGCGCAAGTGACAAGCAAGCAAAATGTCGTAATTTTGAGGATGCTCGACATTTATTTTCCCCTATGATTTCCCTGGCTACGTGCAATTTTCTTTATTGGCTATGAAGAAATATTCGCCTTGTTCGCAAAAATTTGATTTAAGCGAACAATCAAATGAGCAATTCGTTCAAGCAGGCATTTGCCCTTCTGACGGCACATTGCGTCACACTAAGACGCTCGGCTCAGACCCAGGCTGAGCCTTGTTATGCAACTGACATGCAGGTAAGTCAACACGCTTTGTCGCGGTAAAGGGTATGCCATCTCAAGCACGTATGGTTAGCGTTGGCACTGCGCGTTAATCGGACGCAATTCTGCGACAAATCATGTGTAAAGAGGGCACCGTTTGCGGCCGTATCAACCGTCACCCGCGATTCAGCCGCAATCTTTGGGAAACGCGAAATATAGTCACGTACTGCCCTGCGCGAATGTTCAATCAGTCCAAAGGTTGTGGCAGCATCCGATCAAGGGTGCGATCCCGCACGATCGCAACATGATATACGACACCGGCCAAGTGCAGCAGGATCAGGCCATAAATCAGCCATTGCGATGTGAGGTGCAGCCAATGGGCGACCGCCTCGATCTTTGGATCCTTTCCGAAAAGTGCTGGCGTAGGAATCAGATTGAAAAGCGTGGGTGGATAGCCGCCGGCAGTCGATAGCAAGTACCCCGTCACCGGCATTCCGATCAGTGCAGTGAAAAACAGCGCGTAGGTACATTGAGCCAGCCTGTGGTCCCAGGCAGGCTGGCCGGGAAGCGGCGGCGGCGGCGGAGCTATGAGCCGCCAGACCAAACGGATGGCCGTGATTATAAGAACGAACAGCCCGAGCGTCTTATGCCATTCCCATAGTGGGTACAGGGCGGGCGAGTCTGGCTGGACATGCATGACCCAGCCCAAAACGATGACGACCAGCATCACCACGGCCGTCACCCAATGCATCAACTGGTACAGACCACCGTATCGCTGAACCGGCATGGTCGCAGTCGGGGCACCGTCCAGTCCGTCGTTGCTGGAGGCTTCTTGTAGATTGGAAATCATACGACCGTTGCCGCCCTTCCACTGCGTTCAGCCAGCATCGTCATCACCTTTTGCCTTGCGATCAGAATGCGTGCCTGCCTACCGCAAAGCTGCTGCGCGATTGGCTGTCACTCACTCCCGACAACCGTTGATTGTGCGGGGATGACGCTGATCCGAAGGCTTCCGACGTTTTCGACGCTAGCTTCGATCACATCGCCCGCCTGCACCGGACCAACGCCCGCCGGAGTGCCGGTCATGATGATGTCACCGGGATAAAGCGTATAAACTGCGCTGGCGTATTCGATCAGCCGGGCCACGCCGAGAATAAGCAAATCGGTGTTGGCGGATTGCCGATTTTCACCGTTCACCGTGAGGCTCAGCTTGAGCTTGTCGGGATTTTCGATCTCATCAGGTGTAACCAGCCATGGGCCCAACACGCAATAGCCATCCGGCGATTTGCGGTAGCTCGGAACTTCCTGGCCGCGCACCGTCATATCGAGGCCGACCGTGTAACCGGCGATATATCCGAACGCATCGTCACGCGACACGTGGCGAGCCGTCTTGCCGATAACCACGACCAATTCAACTTCATGGTCAGTCCGGCGATCGGCAAAAGCCAAGCTGATATCGTCCTGGGGACCGATCAGGCTGCTGTTCGCCTTCAAGAACAGACCATACGCCTTCAGCGTCGTGTAAGTACGACCGGAATTGATCTCGCTGTCAGCATTCGCCTCGGCGATATGGGCATGATAATTGACCGGCGCGCCGATGATCTTGTTCGGGTTGGCAACCGGGCTCTCAAGCCGAACGTCCGTCAGCGCCACAGTCGGCATATTCGCAATGTCCATGCCGGCTGCGTGAACGGCCGGCAACTGAGCGATAATCGTATCACCTGGTGCCGTGGGCCATGACAGCTGCCGGTCAAACAGGCTTGTGACATCGTGAATCAGATCGCCCCGGACGACACCAATTCGATCATGGTTAAAGCGACAGAATTTCATGGGTCAGCCTTTGCTTTCGCGCCACAAGCCGAGCTTTTCATGAACTGGCTGGTCGGAAAAGATGAACAGAACGGTGTCTTCCACCGCTTCGAAGATCTGGGGGGTCCAGGCGGGCATCGCGAGAATGTCGTGTGCATCAAGCGCGATCCGCGTGCCGCCGACCGTGGCCGTGGCGCTGCCTTCAACCATGACCGCCACGGCACCGGCAGTTGATTTATAGGGCCTGGTCGAGAACCCGGCCGGCAGCAGGCGCATACTTGCCCCGATCGTGGGGATGGCCCAATCACCGCTTGTTGGATTGACGTATTTCAGTGCGAAACCATGATAGGGATCTGGCGCGCTGCCGTGGCGCATACTTTCCAGTGCAGCACGTGTCCGCTCATAGGGATAGTTGAAGATCGGCGAAGTGGCGCGCTTGCCGCAGTCGATGGGCAGCAAGCCCGCGCCGTAGCGCGCGTCGGCGTCGCCTTCTGGCCGAGTTACACCCTGCGCCATTTCGTCGTATTCTTCGCGGAAGCCCGCACCCAGAAATCGGACCAGCGGTACATCAAGACCATCCATCCAGACCACAGGCCCGCCGCCGTCATGGCCGTGATCGTGCCAGGTATTGGCAGGGGTGATAATGAAGTCGCCGGGATGCATGGTGGTGCGCTCGCCGTCGACTGCCGTGAATGCACCCTGCCCCTCGATCACGAAGCGCAGCGCCGACTGGCTATGCCTGTGGGCGGGAGCAACCTCGCCCGGCAGAATAAGCTGGAGGCCGGCATAGATCGTGTCGGTGATCTGCGATGCGCCTGGCAGGCCGGGGTTCTGTAAGACGAGCACGCGACGCTCGGCCTCTTCGGCCGAAATGAGTGAGCCCGCTTCCATAAGGCGGGGCCGAACGTCGGCATAGCGCCAAGCATGGGGAACGGCTTTCGGGCGGGGCTCGCGTGGCACCAGTCCCTTCAGCGACTCCCACAATGGACCAAGGTTCTGCTGGTCGAGCGTCTCGTAAAATGCGGTGCGGTCCGAAATGGGCGATGCAGCAGTACCGCCAGCCACAATCACTCCGCCGTCCTTTCAGCGACGAAACGGCAACCCGACAAGAAATTACCATAACTGAAGAATGACATCTTGACCCCCACTGTCCGATCAGCCGCCGTGTTTCAAATGCCAGAGAGAGGCTGTCTCAAAGCGTATCCGCCCCTGTACAACTTACTTTCAAGTCAGTCAAATTGAGACTAGGCGGCGTGGACAAATTCCACAACGCCACGGTTGCTCTATAAAAGGCCTTGGGGAGGCGCGAGGACGAAGCAAGAGTGGGCCTCTTGCAAGGCCGAGCAACGCTGCCAGGGCCTTTTATAGAGCAACCCCTACGGGGCTGGGCCAAAAACCGCCATTTCCGCGTCGGCTCGTCGCGCAATATTCCAAATATTCCGCTTCCTCGCCTCCTTGAACTGGCGGCTTTTGCCTCCAGCCGTGACGTTGTGGAACTTGTCCACGCCGCCTAAGCCTGCATCGGCCGTCGAGCAAGCGCGTCGTCCGGTGTTTGTGAATGCGCAAACGATGCTCAGGGGGTACGGTGGCCCCGCACGGCACATCCGATCCGCGCGAATGGTCCGAGAGGCAGTAGGCCGCAGTCGTCGCTTTGAGCCAGAGCAGAATCCGATCAATCTGGCCCATATCCGGCGGCGGTGCAGTAGTTTGCACGTTCGCAAGGTGTGCGACGCGAAGCCTCACAGTTTCCCGGTGAGTTCGGGGACCAGTGTGAAGAGGTCGCCGACGAGGCCGAGGTCTGCGACCTGGAAGATGGGGGCGTCTTCGTCCTTGTTGATAGCGATGATGGTCTTGGAGTCCTTCATCCCGGCAAGGTGCTGGATCGCGCCTGAGATGCCGACCGCGATATAGACGTCGGGCGCCACGATCTTGCCGGTCTGGCCAACCTGGTAATCGTTGGGCACGTAGCCTGCGTCGACCGCTGCGCGGCTCGCGCCGATGCCTGCGCCAAGCTTGTCCGCCAGCGGTGTGATAATCTGTTCGAACGTGGCTGCGTCCTTCAATGCGCGGCCGCCCGAGACGATGATCTTGGCGCTGGTCAGTTCCGGGCGTTCGCTCTTGGCGATCTCGGCGCTAACGAAGCTGCTCAGGCCACTGTCAGGTGTGGCGCTGACCGTCTCGACGCTGGCGCTGCCGCCGGCGGCCTCGGCGTTGGCAAACGCGGTGCTGCGCACGGTAATGACCAGCTTGGCGTCGCTCGATTCGACCGTGGCGATGGCGTTGCCCGCATAGATTGGACGGGTGAAGGTCTTGGGACCCTCTACTGAGAGGATGTCCGAGACCTGCATCACATCGAGCAGCGCGGCGACGCGCGGCGAAACGTTCTTGCCGGTGGTCGTGGCGGGCGCGACGAAGGCGTCGTAGTCCGCCATCACGCCCGCGATCAGCGGTGCGAGGTTTTCTGCCAGCGCATTGGCATAGGCCGAGTCATCGGCTTTCAGCACCTTGGCCACGCCCACGATCTGCGCGGCGGCCTGGGCAGCCCCGTCGCAACCTTCACCTGCGACCAGCGCGGTCACTGCGCCAAGCTGGCTGGCAGCGGTGATCGCCGCCAGCGTTGCATCCTTGACCGATGCATTGTCGTATTCGACCAGAACGAGTGTCTTCATCTGTCTATCCTCTGATCCGTTCGTCCTGAGGCAGAAACCTGGAAACTCGAAGGACGCGGGCAAGACGTGCGGGCTTCGACAAGCTCAGCCCGAATGGGGAATGGGAGATGGGGCAGCCCTCAGGCTACTCCCATTTCCTTGAGCTTGGCGACCAGTGCATCAACGTCTGCAACCTTGATCCCGGCGCTACGCGCCGGCGGTTCGCTGACCTTGAGCGTCTTGAGACGCGGCGCGGGATCGACGCCGTAATCCGCCGGAGCCTTGTTGGCGAGCGGCTTGGACTTGGCCTTCATGATGTTGGGCAGCGAAGCATAGCGCGGCTCGTTCAGGCGTAAGTCGGTGGTGACCACCGCGGGCAGCGCCAGTTTCACCGTCTGCAGACCGCCGTCGATCTCGCGCTTGACCACGACCGCGTCGCCTTCGACGCTAATCTCGTTGGCAAAGGTGCCCTGCGGCCGTCCGAGTAACGCCGCAACCATCTGGCCGACCTGGTTCGAATCGTCGTCGATCGCCTGCTTGCCGGTCACAATCAGGCCGGGAGCCTCCTCGCCCGCGACGCCTGCAATAATCTTGGCCACCGCCAGCGGCTCGACTTCGTCTTCGCTCAGCACCAAAATAGCCCGGTCCGCCCCCATCGCCAGCGCCGTGCGCAAGGTCTCCTGCGCCTTCTGCGGCCCCACCGACACCGCCACGATCTCGGTCACCACGCCCTTTTCTTTCAGACGAATGGTTTCCTCAACCGCAATTTCGTCAAACGGGTTCATGCTCATCTTCACGTTCGACAAATCAACGCCAGAACCATCGCTCTTCACACGAGGTTTCACGTTGTAATCTATCACGCGCTTCACGCAAACCAGGGCCTTCATCGGAATATTGCTCCAATTTATTAATTACGATCATTATCAGAATAACGATACGATCTTTAAACCGAAGATCGATTTCGGCGTGCCCATGATCAAGGACCAGCGCATCCCCCCCAATGATCCATATGATATATATCTTCTTACTAGTTTCGTGCATCGCGCTGAACGAACAGTTTCGGGCATAAATCTCTGCTCAATCTCAAAGTCGGTATGCCTCCAGAAATTATAGGCGTTGGAGACATCGGCTATGAAATCCCGAAATTAGTTCTCACATAGTATGCCCAAGTACCGGCGCGCGCGATCCTGTCTTGATTACCGTAGATTTCAGCTCGGTATACTCATGAAGACCTTCGAGGCCATTCTCTCTACCAAGGCCGCTTTGCTTGAAGCCACCAAGCGGCATCTGCGGCGCACCTTCCAGATAGGTGTTCACGAATACAGTGCCGCTCCGAAGGCAACGCGAGACTGTCAGCGCCTTGTCGATGTCCTTGGTCCAAACCCCGTTCGCCAGACCGTATTCGGTATCGTTGGCTAGACTCACGGCCTCGTCAGCGGTGTCGAACGTGGTGACGCTCAGCACCGGCCCAAACACCTCATCACGGAAAAGTCGCATGTCGGGCCGCACGTCAGTCATCACAGTCGGTGCCATGTAAAACCCGTTCTCGAACTCGCCCCCCAGCCGCTTGCCACCCGCCACGAGCGTCGCGCCCTCTTCCTGCGCAGTCTTGACGTGCCGCACCAAGCTCTCGACATGACCTTGATGAATGAGGCTGGCGATATCGGTATCTTCATTCAGCGGCAGCCCGATCCGAAGACGCCCAGCGCGGGCAGCGAGTTGCTCAACGAACGCCGCTGCGATTGAGGATTCAACCAGCAAGCGCGAGCCAGCGACGCACAACTGACCTTGGTTAAAGGTAAATCCGAGGAGCACACCATCGAGCGCGGCTTCTATGTCGGCGTCGGCGAAGACGATGTTGGCGCCTTTTCCGCCCAGTTCCAGAGCCACCTTCTTGACAGTGTCTGCAGCAGCGCGAAGAATCTGCTTGCCTACGCGGGTCGAGCCTGTGAAGGAGATTAGGTCTACATCGGGGTGGGCTACGATCGCGCTGCCGACTGCATCGCCCGTTCCCGTGACCACGTTGATGACCCCGGCGGGAACCCCTGCCTGCGTGGCGAGTGCGGCCACCTCCAGCGACGTGCCGGATGTAAACTCGGACGGCTTCAACACGACGGTACAACCCGCCGCGAGCGCATATGGCAATTTCTGGAAGAGCGTAAGAAGCGGAAAGTTCCAGGGCGTGATAAGGCCAACGACACCGCAAGGCTCACGGGTTACCAGACCCAGCTTGTCGGGGCCGAGATGCGTGAATGCCTCACCAGAAAGCTGCCAGGCCAAGGCAGCAGCGAAACGGGTCAGGTTCGCCGCTCCCATCACTTCGCCTCGAGCAAACCGGATCGGCTTGCCGACTTCCTCGGCTTCAATGGTGGCCAGCTTCTCGACATTGGCCTCGAGCAGATCGGCAAAGCGATTCAGGATTGTTGCCCGACGTTCACCTGTCGAATTGCCCCACTCCCCATTGAACGCCGAACGGGCCGCTGCCACGGCGGCGTCGACATCGTGCTGGTTGCCAGCGGCGTAATCGGCGAGATGGCCGCCATGCGCGGAAGAATGGCGGGCGATTACGCCCTGCCCCAAGCTCTTCTTAGGTCCGCCGTCAATGTAATGATTGTAGCTGCGAACAACTGACATCCGAATAAACCTCGTTTTATGTTCAGACGGCTGAAGAATGGTTGGCCTCACCAGATCTCGGCGAGCGCGCTCATCACCAGTGAGCGGAAAAATTGGCTGGATGCCCACGGTCTTCCGCCGCCCACCCAGAAACGTGGCGTCGGAGTAAGTCTGATGCCAACTGCCACGTCAGTCAATCCACCCCCCAAAAAATAAACCTCCGTGATTTCAACACAATAGTGGATGACTTCACACAAAAGTTTAACGCCGAAAATTCCTTGCCTGACTTGTAAGTAAGTGTCATAAGAATCGAGGCATCCCGAGCGGAGGGCAATGCATCAATCTGTCGCCGCGAATGTGGCTGAGGGAGCGTAATGGTGGACGGACGGAAAAGACTGGCGGTAATCGGCTTCGGCGCCATGGCCCGGAACCTTCGCGCGTCATTCAGGCGCTCGGGCGGTGCGTTCGATATCGCCGCTGCCCTTGTTAGCGAAGCAAATGCTCTCAACGCCGCCGCCGAAGATCAGATGCAGTTTTTGCACGATCCACTTGCCCTAATTGCATGGAAACCTTCTCTGGTCATCGAATGCGCAAGCCATGGTGCCGTTCGTGACGCCGTTCCTGTTCTGCTCCGCGCCGGTATCAGCACGGTTATTGTTTCCATCGGCAGCCTGGCCGATCCGCTGTTGCGGAGCGAACTGGAAGCTGCTGCGGTGGCGGGCAACAGCAGGCTTACGCTCGCGTCGGGCGCGATCGGTGGACTTGATGTTTTGCGCGCCGCAAGGCTCGCTGGCCTGTCGTCTGTCCAATATGTCGGAACCAAGCCGCCTGCCGCCTGGCGGGGGACAGCGGCTGAAACTCTTTGCGACCTCTCATCCGTTTCCGGTCGCACCACATTTTTTGAAGGAAACGCGGAGGAGGCTTCGCGCCTCTTCCCGAAGAATGCGAACGTTACGGCTGCCGTCGCGCTAGCCGGCATTGGATTCCAGCAAACAAGGGTAAGCCTTGTGGCGGACGCCCAAGGTCATCTGAACAGCCATCAGGTTACGGCATGCGGTGCCTTTGGTGATTTCAAGATTTGTTTGCATAATGAGCCGCTTGCGGAAAACCCGAAGACATCCAGATTGGCCGCGCTCAGTATCGAACAGGCCATCATGCGTCACTTCGATCCCATCGAAATGTAATAGGGAAACAGTGATCGCGTAGGATGCAACTCGATCTCTTCGCCAACTCGGGCATCGGAATAGACCCTACTAGCTATGTTGAGGCAAATCATGACTTCCACGTCAGATGAAATCTACGATGCCCTCATAATCGGCGCTGGCCCTTCGGGAGCAGTGACGGCGCATACGCTGGCGATGGCGGGGCTAAAGGTCATCTGCCTAGAGCAGGGGGACTATGTTCTGCCGTCCGACTACGCCGCCAATTTCGACATGTGGGAACTGGTCGCACGGGGGCATTGGGCCGCAGAACCGAACCATCGCCGCAATCCGGCGGATTATCCGCTGGAAGTGAGCGATACCGATCTTTCGCCCTCGATGTACAGCGCTGTCGGCGGGTCCAGCATCCACTACAGCGCATTGTGGGCGCGGCTGTCCCCATCGGACTTCCGCGTGCGGACGCTGGACGGCGTGGCTGAAGACTGGCCGATCAACTACACCGAACTGGCGCCGTATTACGCAGAGATCGACAATTTCATCGGTGTTTCCGGCATGGAAGGCGATCCCGCGTTTCCGGAAGGCTACGTGCCTCCCCTGCCGCCGATGCCGCTCGGCAAATATGGCATGAAAGCTGCGGAATCGATGAATGCGCTGGGCTGGCACTGGTGGCCGCACGCAAATGCTATCCCCAGCCAGAAGATCGGCAACCTTGCCGCCTGCGCTCGCTGGGGCACCTGCACGCAGGGTTGCCCGGAAGGGGCCAAGGCATCGTTCGATCTGGCCTACTGGCCAAACGCAATCAAGGCCGGCACCAAACTGGTAACCGGCGCGCGCGTGTCACGCATCACTGTCGACGACACAGGCGCTGCGACCGGTGCCGAGTGGATCAAGAATGGTGAGCGATTCCAGACCAGGGCCAAACAGGTTGTGGTCTGCGCGAACGGTATCGGCACCCCCCGTCTGCTGCTGCTGTCAGCCTCGGAACGCCACCCTGACGGACTGGCCAATTCTTCGGGCCTCGTCGGCAAAAACCTGATGCTGCATCCCAATTGCGCCGTGATCGGCTATTACGAAGACGATCTGGAATCCTGGCGCGGCCCGGCAGGATCGGCCATCAGTTCGATGCAATTTGCCGAAACCGACAAGTCGCGCGGCTTCGTTCGCGGGTCCAAGCTGCACGCGTGCCCCACGCCGGGCCTGATGTTCAGCGGCGTGGACGCGCATCGCCTGCTGCCGTTCGATCAGTTGTGGGGCGCAAACTTCCACAACGTGATCCGCGACGGGCGCAGCGCAATCTTCTGGGCGGCGAATATCGACGACCTGCCCGAGGAGACCAACCGGGTCACGCTTGATCCTGTACTTTGTGACAGCGACGGTATCCCGGCACCCAAGATCAGCTACCGGTTCAGCGAGAACACGCTGAAGTGCCGCGATTTTACCGTCGCGCGGATGACCGACATCCATCTTGCCGGTGGCGCAAAGAAGGTCATTCCGATCACCGATCTGCAGGGCGAACCCGGCCATCTGCTTGGCACGGCGCGGATGGGCAGCGATCCCGCGACGTCCGTGGTCGACGAATTTGGCCGAGCGCACGATTGCCCCAATCTGGTGATCTCCGATGGAAGCATTTTCGTGACCGGCGGCTCTGCCAATCCGACCAGCACCATTACCGCGCTCGCTCTGCGCAATGCGCGGAAGCTCGTCGAAACTCTGCAGGGGGGGAATTGAAACATGGTAAACAGCGTGAATAGCGATCTGCCGGACCGCCTGTCGGTCTCGCGCATGCGCAAGGCGCCGCCTCGCCCGATTACGGACGAGGAAATGGCGACGATCATCCGCGTCGCCGATACGTTGATTCCGCCTGGGGCTGGCGTGCTGTCAGGCAGTGCGATCAGCAATTTCGAATCGCTCGTCACCCGCGCTGCGGCGATCCTGGACAAGAGCTTCCCTGATCTGGTCGCGGCACTGGCCACGCTAGCCCCCGTGCCGGACGATAAGTTGTGGGAAGTGCTGGAAGGTATGTCCGCGAAGAACGATCCGGGCTTCGTCACGCTGACGACGGTTATCAGTGGGGCATATCTGTATTCTGACGAGATGCGTGCGCAACTCAACTATCCGGTGCCGCACCGCAATCCGCCTGACTTTTTCGATGCTGCAGACGAACTCTCGAGCGGCATCCTCGATCAGGTCATGGCCAGCGATTTTACTTACATAAAGGTCGACTGACCAGGTCTGAGCAAACCGTCATCCACAACGCCTCAAGGCACCCAATTCGCGCCAGCGCGAGCAGAAATAGAGAAGTATCATGGAACAGGAAACCTTGTTGAAAGGCTATCTCAACGAAGGTCGGCGCGAAGGCGTTGTCCTGCCCGCCACTACGGGTCCGCTCAAGACGATCGTTGGCTTTGGCGAAATCCGTATGAGGGTTGCTCGCTATCAGGATGAGTACGCATCGTTCTCGGTCGTCGAAATGGAACTCGGCCAGGGCGAATCCGTCCCGCGCCACACCAACACGCTGAATGAGCGGACCTTGATCTGCTATGGCGGCGAAGGCGTGGTCAAGGGCGGCGGCAAGGACACGCCCTTCAAGCAAGGCGGCAGCTTGTTCGTCAGCCGGGGCGCTTATGTCGAAATAATTCAGCAGGGTGCGGAGCCGCTGCGCTTCACGACGATCTCGCTCGTGCCCGATGCTGCGGCCGCAGATGACCTGTTCCCACTCAACCTCAAGGGGTTGGTCATTGGTGACGGTGCCGATGCGCCGGGCGCCCAGGTTCTGCTGGAGCAGGAGGAAGAGGGTTTCCAGTATTGGCAGGCAGCGCCAAGCCTGGGCTATATTACGATGAAGTTCGAAGAAGAGATGCCGCATGATTACTATTTCAGCATCTCCTCGCAGACGCTGGACCCCGGATCGCAGGTTCGTCACCACGGGCATGTCAAGTCCACCGAGGTCGCCGTTTGCACGCGCGGACGCGGCCGTGCCGTGATCTTCGATACAGAACTGGAATATGGTCTGGGCGATCTGCTGATTTTCCCGCCGACCGTCACGCATCACTTCATCAACGATAGCGGTGAACCCTGGACATACACCGGGATTTTCACCCCGCGCAGCGTTGAAGATGCGCTGCGCAAGACCGGCGTGCGCAAGCTGCCGGGCATGGAACGCCCCGTCGACATTCCAAGGAACCCCCAGACCGAGCGCATGCTGGTCGAGGAATACGGCTTCATTATCCCGGGCATCTCCTAAGCCGCCCAGCAATTGACCGTAAACCGGCTCACGATAGGAATTTCAATGTCTCTGCCTCTCGAAGGAATCAAGATCTGTGACCTTTCGCAGATCATGTTCGGCCCGTGCGGAACCCAGGTGCTGGGCGATTATGGCGCGGACATCATCAAGATCGAAAACCCCAAATCGGGCGACATCAGCCGGATGATCGATCGCTTTGCGGCTCCCGGCACGGAAAGCGCCAACTTCATGGCGATGAACCGCAACAAGCGCAGTCTGGCGATCGACCTGAAGGCGAGCGAAGGTCTTGAAGTCGTCAAGAAGATCGCACGTGAATCGGATGTATTCGTTCACAACTTTCGCCCCGGCGTGGTCGAGCGAATGGGCTTGGGTTACGAGGCCCTGAAAGCCGAAAATGAGGACCTGATCTACATCGAAGGGTCCGGGTTCGGATCGACCGGGCCGCTGCGTGGCAAGGGCGGCATGGACTTCGTGGTTCAGGCAATGGCGGGCATCTGTGACGGCAACCGCGACGCTGAAGGCCGGCCGCAATTGTTCCCGGTTTCCGGCGCCGACTTTTCGGCCGGCATGATCTTGGTCCAAGGCGTTTTGATGGCATTGTACCACCGCGAACGGACAGGCCGCGGGCAGAAGATCGATATCAACCTGCTGGACGTCTACTTCCTGATGCAACAGCAGGAAGTCACCCAGAAGTTGCGGTCGGGCAAGCATTTCAACCCGCTCGTCCAGGATCCAATGGATATCTTCGCGACCACCGACGGCCACATCGCCGTCCTGGCTGTGCTTCGCCCCAATCCGGTCTCGGACATCTGCCAGGCGCTGGAGATCGAAGACATCACCAAGACGCCCGAATTGGCCACGCGTGAGCAGCAAATGGGCAATCGCAAGCTCTATCGCGAAAAGATCGGCGCGGGCTTCGCGAAATATAGCAGTGCCGAGTGCGAGCGCCGCCTGGAGGCTGCGGGTATCCTGTCGAGCATAGTGCTCGACCTGGGAGAAGCGCTCGCGCACCCGCAGGTCGAGGCCAACGGCAGCCTGATCACGCTGGACCATCCCACCGAAGGTCCGTTGCGGACCATGGGCAGTGCGATCAAGTCGTCCGAAACGCCGCAGATCGCGCTCGTTCCGCCGCCACTGCTCGGCCAGCATTCGGCACAGGTTCTTGCCGAATACGGTTTTTCGACAGACGAAATCGCCGACCTCACGGCGCGGCAGGTAATCTCCGACAATTCGGCGCGTGCAAGTGCAGGTCTTGGCTTTGCCCGAGACAAGTCGCTGTCCGAAGCCTGATTAACGCGAGGGTCGTGAGATGACATTGGCTTACAACAAGGAAGGGTCCGGAGATCGCACGGTTCTGTGCATCACCGGACTGAACGGTCACGCCGGTTTCTGGACGAACTTCCGCAAGGCGCTTTCCGAAACCTGCACGGTAATCAGCTTCGACCAGCGCGGCTGCGGTGACAACCGCGCTGTTGCCGGTGAGCACACGCTGGCCGAGATCGTGTCGGATACCGTCGCCGTCCTCGACGACGCTGGCGTGGAAAGCGCCATCGTGGTGGGCCATTCGATGGGCGGCGTCATTACCCAGTTCCTCGCTCTTGATCATCCCGAGCGCGTGCGCGCCGCCGTGTTCAGCGGCACGTTCTGCGTGTTCGACTGGTACATGCAGAACACCAACAACTTGCGCATGGCCCTGCTGAACAAGGTCGGGACGGAAGACTGCGCGCGATTTTCTGCGATGTTGGCGATGCCAGGCGGCAATGTCATGGATGAGCGCTACGACCTTCACAGTCGCATAACCAAAGTCTCCTCCAAGGCCCCGGATGACGTCGTCATGGGCCGCATGCGCGCGCCTTATGGATTCGACCGCCGCGCAGAGCTTCCGCGGATCACAGCGCCTTCACTGGTCATCGGTGCGTCGGACGATCTGCTCGCTCCGCTCTACCAGTCGCAATTGATCGCCGATGCGATTCCGGATGCGCGGCTGGAAGTCATGGATGGCGGGCACTTTTTCCCGAACACCCGACCGGAGACGTACCTGGAAAAGGTCGTTCCTTTCATCATGTCCCAGCCGGTCGACTGAAGACGCATCGACCGGACCGCCGTCCCTGGCTCTGGACGGCCATGCCCCTTGCGGCAACCGAAACGCCACGGAAGGATTTTCACTTGCCCGATATTGAAACGCCCGGCTCTGGCAATGCGGAGACCGCGGCAGAAGCGGACGTTTTCGATGTCGTCGTCGTCGGTTCGGGCGCTGCGGCGTTAACCGCTGCCATGACGGCAGCCGTCGCGGGCAAAACTGTCAGGATCGTTGAGAAGACGGACAAGATCGGTGGCACCAGCGCCATGTCCGGCGGCATGACCTGGGTTCCGGCCAACCATTATGCCGCGGCCGCAGGAATCGAGGACAGTCCGGCGGAAGCGCTGACCTACATGCGCGCGGCCCACCCGCCCGGATGGCAGGAAACCGAAGACGAACTCTGGACCCGTCAGATGACGGAAGGGCCGGAGATGCTGCGCTTCGTCGAGGCCAATTGCCCGCTGCGCTTCAGCCTCACGAATACGCCCGATCCGTTTCAGGAACTGCCCGGTGCAAAATCGTGCCGGGTCCTTTCGGTCGAGCCGATCAGCAAGAAGATATTGGGCAAATACCGCCGCAAGATTCGCAAATCGACGATACCTCAGCGGATGACGGTGGATGAGACGATGGCCGCCAATCTCTTCCGGCATCCGGTGCTGGGAATGATCAAGAGCTGGCCGATCCTGCTTCGCCGCTGGGCCACCGATTCCATCGCGCAGGGCGGCGGGCTGATAGTCGGCCTGCTGAAGGGCTGCCTCGACGCTGGTTGCACGATCGAACTTTCGAGCCGGGCCGTTGCGCTCACAGTCGACGAGAGCGGCGTGGTTGATGGAGTGGAGGTGGAACACGATGGCCGCCGCCGCACTTTGCGCGCGCGCATGGGCGTTGTCCTGGCATCGGGCGGATTTGAATGGGACGCGCAGATGCTCGCAAAGCATTTTCCCAGTGAAATCGACTTTCGCAGCGGCCCTAGCAGCAACGAAGGCGACGGGCACAAGATGGCGGAGGCGGTGGGCGCCACCTTCGCGCACATGGATCAGGGCAACATCGTCATCCAGCCGCCCGTTCGCTATGAGGGGAAGCTCCACGGTCTGCCGCTGCGCATTCACGCAGAACCCGACGCGATCATCGTTGACCGGAACGGCCGCCGCTTTGCCAGCGAATATGAATTCTGGGTCTATGACAGGATCATGGATCTCGATGAAAATGGTGAGTTGATCCACCAGCCTGCGTGGGTCATCAGCCATTGGCCGATGGTCAAGCGATCACCGCTGGTGGGCTGGTATCGCTTCTTCAAATCCGGCTGGCTGCTGAAGGCCAGGACGCTGGACGAACTGGCCAGGCTCACCAACCTGCCGGTCGACAACCTCAAGGAAACCGTCGCGCGGTTCAACGGCTTTGCCCGCGGCGGGGTCGATCTCGATTTCGGTCGCGGTCAAAGCAATATCTACGAAAAGTCGCTGGCCGACAGTCTCGGCCTGATGGATGAAATCAACCGGCCACCTTATGTCGCATACCGGTTCAGGCCCTCGCTGCTCGGGACCAAGGGCGGCGTTCGGACAGACAGTTCGGGACAGGCTCTGCGCGCTGACGGTTCACCCATTCCCGGCCTCTATTGCGCCGGCAACACGATGGCCAACCCCACCGGCGCGCGGACGCCAAGTCAGGGTGGCACCACGATCGGCCCATACATGGCGTGGGGTTACATATGCGCCCGTTCGCTGATGCAGAGAAACCGCTCATGACGGCAACCTCGCTCCCGTCCTACTATCCACCCCAGACGAAGGAACACGTCATGACAGATGGCAAGAGCACTGCCGGCGCTCAGGAAAGCTTGGCGGACAGGATCTCGATGCAGCGGCACGGCGACCACGTCGTCGTCATCCGCTTCAACCGACCGGACAAGAAGAATGCCTTCCACAGCTCGATGATGATCGAGCTGGGCCGACTCCTTGCCGAACTGGAAGAGGACCACTCCGTGCGTTGCGTGGTGTTGACGGGCGGCGAGTCGTGCTTCGCGGCGGGTGCAGATATCAAGGAAATGATCACCTTCGGCGCCGCCGTCGTCGCCAATTCGCCCGCTCGGGTCGCTGCATGGAAGAGCATTGAAAACTTCGCAAAACCGCTGATCGCGGCCGTCAACGGCTTGGCCTTCGGCGCTGGCTGTGAGCTTGCGCTGCTGTGCGATTTCATTATTGCCGGCTCGAACGCATCGTTCTGCCAGCCTGAAATCAAGATCGGCGGGATGCCGGGCGATGGTGGGTCGCAACGCCTGCCGCGCAAACTCCCGGCCAACGTCGCAGCCTATCTGCTGCTGACAGGCGATCCAATCGGCGCGCAACAAGCCATGCAACTCGGCTTGGTCGTGGAAATGTGCGAACCGGATCAGACGATCGATCGCGCTATTGCCATCGCAAACTCGATTGCCGAACGCGCGCCGGCAGCAGCGCGCGCCGTGAAGGCCTGTATCGCCAATGCGGTCGGCGCAACGCCCGAAAACGGTTTGGTGTTCGAACGAAACGCTATCAATGCGCTTTCCGAAACGGCGGACTCGAAGGAAGGCATGCGCGCCTTTCTTGAAAAGCGACCGCCTCAATTCACGGGTCGCTAAGCCAACCATTTCTCATGTGTGTGTGGGTGTGTCGGCGCCGTCGTGGGCGGCGCCAGCACCGGCAGGCCAGGGCCGCGAGAGCCGCCGATGAGCGGTCCAGGTCACGCCCCATCCCCGCTCTGCTCGGTTGTCTGTCAGATCCGGACGCATCGCGTGAGATCAAGAGACACGCAGAATTTCCGGCTCCGTTCCGCTGACTGCAGATTTCAGATTGCTGAGAAAGAGCAGCATCGATTCGGCAGGGTCGTCGGCTGGTTGATGAAGTACGCTGATACCCCAATTTTCAAGCACCGCGTCCTGGACCGGATCTGCCTTGGCGGTGAATACAAACGAGGCCGGACGATCCCGTTCACGACCTGAATCTCGCCACGTTTGCCACAAACGGAACAACGTCAGGCGAATGTTGAGGTCCGACATACTGTAGCCGACGAACAATAATGTTCGCCCGAAAGCGTCAGATTTGAATTTTATATCCAACGGTGATTCAAAGGCCAGCCGCTTGAAATAATCCGTTTCAGCAATCACAAGTGACTCGTCATCATCGAAGTCACCATGGAACTTTACAATTTGCGGCAACCCGGCGTCGGCATTTACAATGTCGCTTGTATTAGCCACTTTGACGAATGGCTTCTGGTGCAGCTGGTACGCCAGCTCCAGATTGTTGTCGTAATTTGTCGTGTAGATGATCGGAAAGTCGAGTTCGACGATCAAGTCGTGAATACGTGATTGTCGTACGCGGTCTGCCGATACGCTCCAGGTGCGGTCCATCCAGCTTCTGAGTGGGCCAATGCTACCATGCTGCAGGCGATAATATTCGGCCAGCGTCTGGTAGGTCCAATTGCCGACCAGGTCCGGAATGCCCAGATCACGCTTCATATGATCGACCAGTTCGGCCCAGGACGGCAGTCCGATACTCATCGAAACCCCGGCGCCTGCGAAAAGGATAGCGCGCTTGGTGCGGACCGCTTCAGCCAGCTTCGCAAGTGAGCTCATCGTTTGGCATCATTCTCTCGTGGGCGTTTTTGCATAGTCGAACCCGCCCGCTTCGCCGATGGCTTTGTATCGCCTGTCCCATACGCTCCCTCTATAGCATCCATTGTGGCTTCCCAAAGCGCCGTAAGGCGGTCGAACGATTGCGTGTCGCGAGTAACGTTTGCAGCATAAAGGATATTGTTCAGCAGCAGCAGCGCGACATCTTCCTGCGGCGTGTCCGCACGCAGTTCGCCCGAGTTTATCGCCAGCCCAATCCCGATCCTGACCGATATGTCATTTTCAGAGCTGAACTCCCGCATCGTCTCCCTCATCTGGGGCGACAGTGCCTCCCAATCCGATCGAAGTCGCGCCGATAAACTCCATGGATGCGACGTCAGACCATCGGGATTGAAGCGATTATATCGGGCTTTGAGAAAATCGCGAACGCGCCGCATCTTTTCGCGCAAACTTGTTTGTGGCGCTGTAAAAGTCGACCTATAGAAGTCGAGTGTTGCGGCGGCATAGTCCGCAAGAACTTCTTCTATCAGCTTATCCTTGCTTCCAAAATGATAATGGAGATTTGCACGGGTAGTCTTGACAGCCTCAGCGATTTCCCGAAATGTAACGGCATGATAGCCCCGCATGGTGACCAGATCAGACGCGACGACCTTGATCTTGTCCCTAGAATTGTGCTCCGCGGCCCCTTGTTCGATTCGCGTCGTCGTCTTGATCAATTTCGGTATCCTTTGGGCGGGCTTTGCCCTTCAGTCATAAGCTATAAGGGGCAGACTTGCCAACAACGAACGAGAGAATGAACTCACCCTGGAAGCGTGAACTACGCCAGTTTGTCGGAGGCATTGAGTTTTGGGCCACGCTGCCATATCCGTGTTTCCTGCACCAGCATAGCAATGATCCTCGGGCTTCGGTGGGCGAGATTTTGCCTTCCGCTATGCCAATCGCTGCCTGAGCGCGCCCTGATCGGCCCGTGCGCAAGAAGCCCCGCGCATGACAAGACATCGGCAGGGGTGCGCTGGGCTGAAATATCAAAGCGGTGTATATGGCGGGGACTTGCTCATGCCCAGCGCCTCTGTTCGCCTTCAGATCTGTCATTCACCGTGAACGCAAATCGAACCTGTCGTGCTGATCTGTTGCCTGGATTTGCGGTAATAGCAGATAGTGTGATCAATCAATCCAATACGTGTGATATTCCTTTAATACCAATGGCCTTCCAAAGGTCGTCAGGCTGTTTGAAACACTTACCGCCGAACCCGTCTCGACCAGGCACATGTGCGGACGCGTTCAAAGGCCACACATATGAACGCAAGCGATTAGGCTAAATCACTGTGACCGCCTCGCACGGAGGAGGCCATCCACATCTGGTATTGGTACCCGGTCGAAGATTAGCGTTCTGCACCGGCATGACCCGTCTTGCCCGACAGAACTCGCGCGGGAACACCGGCAACGGTCACCCCTGCGGCCACATCGTGGGTGACGACGCTGCCGGCACCAACAATGGCGTCGTCGCCAATCGTCACGCCGGGCAGAACCTGCGCACCCCCACCGATCCAGACATTGCGGCCGATTGTAACTGGACGGCCGGATTCCAGCTGCATGGCCCTTAATGCAGCGTCGCGCGGATGTTCGGCGGTCAGGATCTGCACTCCCGGTCCGAGCTTTGTCCCCGCACCTATGCGTACCGCGACGACATCGAGGATGACGCAACCGAAATTCAAGAACACCCCATCTTCCAGATATATATTATAGCCATAGTCGCAATGGAACGGCGCCCGCACGACAGCGCCAACCCCCGCATGGGCCATAGCCTCGACCAGCAGAGCGTGCCGATCGACCTCAGATGCCGTCGACGCAGCATTATAACGCGCCATCCACGCCGCGGCACGGGCGCTATCTGCAGCCAGTTCGGGATCGCTCGCGGTATAAAGCTCGCCGCGCAGCATCTTGTCTTTTTCGGTTATGGCGTTTGGCCCAGCTCAGATCGTGAAGGTCGTTGCCCAGAGGGGCGGTGATGGCGAAATCGGAAAAATGGGTGTGCAGGCCGTCGCGCTCAGGCGAGCAGGCCATCGGCCCGACTTGGTAGGACGACGCGACTGGGAACGGCGCAAGTCGAACAAGTGGCCAAGACTTTGCGTCTGACGACACCTGCATTCGGAGCACGCCACTGGCGACCGTTGCCCGCATCCAGAAATCTTTTGAGTTATATTCGTACGGGCTGGACGCCCAATCCGATTTTCTATCGGTCAGCACGCTGCTCAACATCGCGCGCCCGTCCGACAGTTCGATTCCTGCCTTTACCCACCGATGTTCATCAAGACGCACCATGATGCCAGCCTCATCATATAGCTTCTCATAGGTACTGCGGATACGGATCTGTGCTGTGAAAGTCGACCCGGCGGTAAACCCGAGAAAATGCCCACAGTCGCGGATGAAGCCATAGTGTGTCTCACGCCAGAAATCGCTGCCCTTGTCAGTAACTACCGACAGATCGCCTGCAGCACTAACGCTCCATTGCCTCGGTTCGTTAAGCCAATGGCCATCGCTGCGCCCCAGCGCGAGCTCGCCACCGATACCGGAAATAATGGAGTCTGGCATGCCTGCTTTTCTGAATGATGCCTGTTTGTTCGCGGGCGAACGGTACACTTGTTCTGCAAAAAGGTGAAGGATGATAAAGGGGCGATCAGGACAGAACGATCCGAGCATCGTGGGCTCACGCGGTGCAAAATCAAGTTGGGCTAGCTGAAAAAATCGGATTGTCGGGACGTTCCGTCGGATCGCGTCCAAGGAAGTTACGTGCAATCAACCCCCGCAGCCAAATCGATGCCTGATCGAAATGGACCCGCCTGTGCCAGAACTGCTTGATAGGTATCCGCGGCAAGTCCAACGGTGGCAAGACCCAGCGGAGCCCTGCCATTTGGGAATAAGCCCTGGCAACGCCCATTGGCACGGTTGTTATGATGTCCGAATTGGCCACAATCAGCGGAACGCTCATGAAATGGGGGGACTGGATCAGCACCCGCCGCGCAAGCCCCAATTCTGCCATCCGACGCTCGAAAATCTCCTGACTTCGCCCCTCATGCAATACTACCGCATGGTCTGCCTGCAGGAAACTCTCGAGTGAAATTTCATGGCCGATTGAAGGATGTTCCTGCCGAAGCAGTACGGCAAAGGGGTGCTCGAAAAGGCTCTGCTGGTATGCTGCTCCACCGACGAGATCGGGAAAATAACCCAAGGCCAGATCCACGCTGCCATCGGTCAGCCCTGCTTCCAGTTCGCGAGGAGACAATGTCACGCAGCGCAAGGTTGCGCCCGGAGCTTCCCTGCGGAACGTTTCCAGGATCGTCGGCAGGAATACCAGTTCCCCGATATCCGAAAGGCAAAAGGTAAAGCGACGCGTTGAAGTAGCTGGTTGAAATTCTGCGGCGCGGTGGCGAAGAATTTCGCCCGACACTGTCTCCACAATGCGGCGCACCGGATCACGCAGGGTCTCGGCAAAGGCCGTCGGCTGCATGGCGTTGCCTTCCCGAACGAACAACTCGTCGTCGAATGTACGCCTGAGCTTTGCCAGCGCATAGCTGACCATGGGCTGACTCATGCCCAACCGCTCAGCCGTGCGGGTGGTCTTTCGTTCAACGAACATCGCGTCAAAGACCACCAGCAAGTTTAGATCGAGATCCTGTATATTCATAATTTCGATATAGCATATTCATACTATCCAGTAAACCAATGCGGCATGCTCGTGTATGAGCAATCAACATGATAAAAAATGTAAAGCGAAGTGGACATGTCTGAAGCACACCGAACAGAACGGGCGGCAAGCGTCTCGGTCGATCCTTTCTCAATTGAAGTTCTCAGTGACCCCTACGCGTATCACCCGCAAATTCGCGATGCAGGCCCAGTGTTGTGGTTTCCTCAATACCAGGTCTTCGGCGTCGCCCGCTATGCCGAGGTAAAAGAGGTCTTGAGTGACTGGGAAACGTATTGCTCAAGCCGCGGTGTCGGTCTGGCAGATTTTTCGCGCGACACGCCCTGGCGAACACCATCGTTGCTGCTGGAACGAGACCCCCCGCTTCATACATCCACCAGAACGGTGATGAACAAGGTCGTGGCTCTTCCGCGCCTCAAGAAATTGGCGGACCATTGGCGGGTTGTCGCGCGCGACCTGATCGACGGACTGGTCGCCCAGCGTTCGTTTGACGCGGTACAGGACCTCGCAGAGCAGTTCCCGCTGCGTATTTTCCCGGACACGCTTGGCCTTTTGCAGGAAGGGCGGGAAAATCTGCTGATCTACGCAACGTCCACATTCAACGCTTTCGGGCCACGCAATGATGTTTTCCTCGAAAGCCAGATCGGCATAGAGCCAGCTCTTGCATGGATCGATGAGGCTTGCCGTTATGAGAACCTTGCGCCCGGAGGATGGGGCCGCGACGTCCACGATTTCGTGAAAGAGGCCGGTTTGCCCGCAGAATATGGCGCTCTGCTCGTGCGCTCGTTCCTGTCGGCCGGCGTGGATACCACCATCAACGGCATCGGCAATCTGCTCCATGCTTTCAGCTTGCATCCGCAGGAATGGCAGAAGTTGCGAAATGACCGCTCCCTTGTGAAGCGCGCGTTCGAGGAAGGCTTGCGCTGGCAGGGAACCGCCCAGACATTTTTCCGCACGACGACGCGGAACGTGAATCTGGCAGGCGTCAACATACCAGAAGGATCTAAGGTTATTGCATTTCTGGGCGCTGCCAATCGCGATCCGCGACATTGGGAAGAAGCCGACACGTTCAATATCTCCCGCCAGACCAGTGGCCACGTCGGCTTCGGCTTCGGCATACACCAATGCCTCGGGCAGATGATTGCGCGGCAGGAAAGCGAGGTTGTCCTTGAGGTCCTGAGCCAACGAGTTGCATCGATCACCCCTGCTGGCGAACCGCAGCGCCGCTTGAACAATACGCTGTTTGCAATGAAAAGTCTGCCGGTCACAATAGAGCCAGCGTGAAAGCATCACCAGGGTCAGAACCTATTCAATTCCCAGCGGGCGGCTCGGTCCGTTGCTTCAATGGCGGCGCGGAGAGGTGCATCCCTGGCGGAATACGCGGTGGCCTGGCGATGACGACGCGATCGATGTGTGGGGCAAGGACCTCGACCACGGCTGCAGCGTTGCCAGTCGCCTCGACGATCACGTGATCGTCATGCGTGAGCTGCATCCTGGCGAACTCCGCCAGGCGCTCGCGTAACATGGGAATGCGGCCGAGCTTCACCAACTTGCCATCGAGCAGCGCCACGCGCCTCGGCCGCTACCCGGTGAATGTCCATGCCGACAATCCGCATAGCCTCCTCCTTGGTCCAACAAGGTTCAGGGAGCTGGCGGGCGAAACGACAATTACGGATCCGCGCTCGCAGCACATCCGGGCTAGTCACAGGGGCGGCCAGATAACGACCTCGAGCTCGCAGCGCATGTCTGTGCGACGGCCTGCCCGCACTGTCCGCGCTCCCGGTGCCCCATGGCCCGGATCAGCAGAACCCAGCAGGTCGTGCTGACCTCCGGAACGAGTCACCGACATGCATCATGCCGGATAATGCCTTCATCGAGGCGTTCAACAGCAAGCGCCCGATCCAGTACGACGAACGCCGAGACAAAGACCGCTGGCGGGTCGAGGCCATGTTCTGCCGCCTCAAGGACTTCAGGCGCATCGCTACCAGCTACGACAAGCTCGCAAGAAACTTCCTATCAGCCGTAAGCTTCGCCGCCGCTGTGGCCTTCTGGCTCTAAACGAGTCTGGGCCCTAGAAAACTAGGGGCTACTTACAGCATTTGCGAATCGGCGATGCAAATCATCGGTCCCGAGCCGTGTGGACTCGAACCTGTCCAATAAAAAGTTCTAGGGTATCGATGAGGGTATCACCTCTGGACGTCCCTCCAAAAACGGCAGTTTTCTGGCAGGAATGCAAGATTTTTCGAGTCCTCTCCTGGCACCACTTTCTCTCTTGGCCGGATAGCCCGGCCCCTCTCCAAATTACCCGCAAAAAATGGAACGGCCCCGTTCCGTTTTTATCGGAACAGGGCCGCAGGCTTTGGTCAATGGGTCTGCGCGGGTTCTGCGGTGGCTTGCTCGGTCAGCAGGTCCTGGCCTTTTTCGCCCAGCATCATGCCGATCAGTGCGGCCAGCGGGCCGCCAGCAGCACCGCCCTCTCCCCCGGTGCTGATCTGGATGCGGGGCACGATGTCCACGCCAGACTTTTCCAGCGCCTCGGCCAGGCGTTCCACGATCTGGCGGGTCAGCTGGTTGTGCGCCCCGCCCGAGGCTTCCACCTGCTTGGCGATGGTTTCGGCCGTGGCCAGGCCGGTCTTGGTGATGCGCTCAGCGTCAGCGGCGGCAAGGGCGATCATCTTGGCCGCCTCGCCCTCGCCGATCAGGCGCACGCGTTCGCCTTCGGCCTTGGCCAGGGTGCGGGTCTGCTCGGCCTGTTGCGTGGCCTGGCGCAGGGCCGCCTTGCCTTCGTTTTCGCGCACGATGATCGAGAGTTCGGACTGGGTGATCGCGGTCTGCTGGTTGGCGCGGGCCTCGGCCTCGCGCAGGGCCTTTTCCCCTTCGGCGGCGATGCGCTGCTTTTCATACGTGGTTACGCGTTCCTCGGCCACCTGGCGTTCGCGCAGCTGTTGCAGCACTTTCTCGATCTGGTCGTTGCCGGCGCTGGCGCGCGGGGTGCCGATCAGCACTTCCTGCATTTCCAGGTTATAGGTGGCAAACTTGGTGCGCATTTCCGCGCCGGCCTGCTCCTGGATGTCGCTGCGTTCCTGCAGCAGTTCGATCAGCGTCTTCTTCTGGGCGATGTTCTTGAAATAGGCCGAGACCATCGGATCGAGCGTCTGTTCGACCAGTTTCTTGATATCGCCAAAGCGCTGCACCACCAGCGGCGCCTTGCGATAATCGATGTGCACCACCACCGAAAGCGGCAGGGTTGGTTCGAAGGCATCGCGCGTGATCAGCGAGACTTCGGACAGGTTTTCATCGAACTTGTGCTGGCCGATGGTATCGCTTTCCCACTTCAGGATGAAGTTGGTGGTGGGCACGATCAGGATCTTGCCGGCATAGGTATTGAACGCATATTTGCCCGGCAGCAGCGGCTCGCTCCACACCCCGCGCGATCCACGCGCGACGAGTTCGCCGTGGCGATAGTCGTCACCCGAGGTGTCAGCCGTGTCGTTGCCGGTATAGCTGATGACGACGCCGACATGGCCGACTTCGATCACCGTCTTGGCGACCATTTCCACCGTGGCGAACAGGCGGTTGATGTAATAGCTGCCTTCCACCAGCACTTGCAGCTGGCGCCCGCGCCGGCCGCCAGCGGCAATGAACTTTTCCGGGTCCTGGAACGAGTTGTGGAACGTGGCGGCATCGGATTGTTCGGTGCCCACTTCGGGCGCGATGATGTGATCGGCGTTGAGCGCGGGACCATCGTGCACGGTGACGATGCCGATCTGGTCGGACGAATCCTTGATCACCACGGCCTCAAAACCATTGCGCCCGGCAATCAGCGCCTGCATCTGATCGAACAGGTCGCCATCGTTGGCGCTGAGCATCAGGCCATAGATGCGATCGCGCGTGACGATCACGAACTGCGCGGAATTGATCGCATACGTGCCTTCGCGCAGGATCGCGCGCTGCGGGCCTTTTTGCCCGCCGCCCGAAAGAAACGCGCGCACATCGAGGAAATCGGCGGTGCGCGCATTGCTCGCCAGGGTCTGCGTCGGGCCAAGCGGCGCACCGTCGCGGGCAAAGACATAGCCGATCTGGCCCTGGGGAATGGTCACCAGCGGCTGGCTGTGGATGCGATACTGGAACGGGAAGAAGAAGTGATAGCCGCCGCGCAGCACATCGGGCTGGAACCCGGCTTCGCCGCGCAAGGCAATCAGGCCATCGGTGATCGAACCGGCGCCGCTCCACAGCTTTTCAACCACCGCAACGCGGTTGTTGCCGACATAGCGCACGCAGCGCGAGGCCACGAACAGCACGAAGACGAACGCGACGAGCACGGCACCGCTGCCGAGCATGATGGAATCTGGCATGAAGGACATCCTGTGGTGTCTGGAAAATCAGGGGCACACGGCACCCCATCGCGCGCGGCGTGCAGCGGCAAAGGCCGCATGACACCGCGCCGATTGGCGGGGAATACCGGTAAGGGGGTGCGGAGCGCGCACGCGGCGCGGCTCTCGCCAGGCGCAATCAGCCCTTAAGGACGCAAGGCGCCCGGGCTTTCAAACTTGTGCTTGGCGGAAGTTGGCCGAACGATCGTCCAGGCCGAAGGGAAGAAGTGCACACCCATGGGTGCTGTTGCCCTGATAAAAGCCGCGAAATGCGACCGGCATCTCTTCTATGCCTGTTTCAAGTTGAAATCCACAAGAATCGCAATGTCACAAAGTATCCTGCCTGTCGTGATCGGCCCGGTACTTGAGATCGATGTAGCGCGCCATGACGAGCGCCTGATCCTGCGCCTGGCCCACTTGCGCGCGCACCTGCGCGTCAAGCGCATCGGCCAAGGTGGCAAGCGCCTGTGCGGTGTGGCGCTGCAAGGCCGTATCGGGTGCGGGCGCTGCGCTGCTGGCAGCCAGCAGACGCACGATGTCGGCCGCGATCGGGCCGTTGCCGGCCTGCGCCGCCAGCGCGGCAATGCGATCGAGCTGGGCATCGGCATCCGCGCCAAAGCGGCCGCGCGCCGCTGCCATGGTGGCGTAGAGATCGGGCGCTTCGGACCGGGCCTTGGCCCTGCCCCGCCGGTCGGTCAGCGCGGCAAGGCCGCTGGCCACCACTGCCCCGCCGCCATAGGCCGCCAGGAACCAGCCGCCCAGGCCCAGCGCATGCGGCAGCCACGCCGCCCAAGTGCCCGGCGCATGGCCCAGCGCCGCATCGGCCACCAGCACCAGGCCATAACTGGGCGCCAGGAAATGCAGCGCGATGCCCGCCACCAGCCGGCCCCGGCCGATCGGCCGACCGACAAGCCGGCCACCTGGGCGGGCGGGAAGATGAGAGACGGCCATGCCGGAAAATTCCTTGTCGCGCGCACCGGGCGCTGGTCCATTGCTGCCCGATTTGCCGCGAAACTTGAAGCAATTTTGAGGGCTTGCCCTGCTGGACGGCGGCTTGGCCAGGCGATACGCTTGGGCATGGGGCAAGGGACCGCCCCTGTTCTTCCGGGGGGTTGCTTGGGCGTTTTCAACAAGGCTGCGGCACTGGCCGCGGTTTCTGCGCTGCCGCTGGCGGCGCTGCTACCGGTGGCGATTGCGCCCGCACGCGCCGCGCCCGTGGGCGAGCATGGCACGGCCCCTGCGCGCGACACGCTGGCCCGCCCGGCGATTGCCCCACCCGAACCATGGGTGCTGCCTCCCGGTGCCGCGCCCGAACCAAGCGCTGCCCAAGGTGCCGGTACGGTCGACCTGTTGATGGACGAGCAGGCCCGCCTGATCGAGGGCGGCACCAGCACCTATCGCGCCAACCGCTTTCGCATCGCCACGGCGCAAGGGCTGGACAATGCTGCCCTGCAACTGAGCTGGGACCCCAGCCTGGAAGTGCTGACCCTGCACCGCTACCGCATCCTGCGCGGCGACAGCGTGATCGACTTGCTGGGCGATGGCAGCGCGCTTTCGGTGGTGCGGCGGGAAAAGAACCTGGAAGACGCGATGCTGGACGGCAAGCTGACCGCCTCGCTCCAGCCTGACGACTTGCGCGTGGGCGACGTGATCGACATTGCCTATACCCTCACGCGGCGTGATCCGGCGATCGGCGGGCGCGCGCAACTGGTGCTGGGGCCGCCCGATGGCTTTCCCCTGGGGCACTATCGCCTGCGCGTGACCTGGCCCGCTTCGCGGGCCGTGCAGTGGCGCGCCTGGCCCGGCATGGTCCAGCCCAAGCTCACCCGCCAGGGCGACACGATGGAACTGCTGGCCGAAAAGACCGATTTCGTCACCCAGCGCGCGCCCACCGGGGCGCCGGGGCGCTTTGGCCTGGTCAATCTGGTGGAGCTGACCGAATTTGCCGATTGGCCCAGCGTTTCGCGCACCGGCCATGCCCTGTTCGACACGGCCGAGGCGCTGAAGGCCGACAGCCCGCTCAAGGCCGAGATCGCGCGGATCGCCGCTGCCACGCCCGATCCGGTGCGCCGCGCCGAACTGGCGCTGATCCTGGTGCAGGAACAAGTGCGCTATCTGTTCATCGGCATGAACGATGGCGGCTTTGTCCCCGCACCGGCCGACCTGACGTGGCAGCGCCGCTTTGGCGATTGCAAGGGCAAGACGGCGCTGCTGGTGGCGCTGCTCAAGGGCCTGGGGGTGGATGCGCGGCCGGTCTATGTCGATACCGACAGCGGCGATGCGGTGCCAGCGCGGCTGCCGGCGATGAGCCTGTTCGATCACGTGCTGGTGGAAGCGCGGATCGGCGGACGCAGCTATTGGCTGGACGGCACGCGCCAGGGCGATACCCGGCTCGATCGGCTGGAAGTGCCCGATTATCACGCCGGCCTGCCGGTGACGGCGCAGGGCAGCACGCTGCTGGCGCTGGCCCCCACGCTGCCCACCGCGCCAACCGTGGTGACCACGCTGGACCTGGATGCCAGCGCCGGGGTGGAAGTGCCTGCCCCTGCCAAGGCGGAAATGCGCGGGCGCGGCGAGACGGCGGCGCGCTGGCGCATGAAATATGCCGGCCTTGCCCCGGCCGAGCGCGAACGCCAGCTGCGCAAGCTGTGGCGCGATGTCTATGATTTCATCACCCCGCAGACCGTTTCCGCCGGCCTGGAAGAAGCCACCGGCGACTATGTGCTGACCATGACCGGCAGCGCCAAGATGGAATGGGTATCGAGCGGAACGACCCGCTGGTACGAGCTGGACCGTGCCCGCGTGGGGTGGAAACCCGACATCGAGCGCGATGGCACGCTTTTGGCCGATGCGCCGTTTGCGTTCGACTATCCCGATTGGTGGGCCAACCACGAAACCGTGCACCTGCCGCGCGGCGGCAAGGACTTTGCCTTGCAGGCCAGCGACGTGGACGAGACGGTGGGCGGGCTTTACACGTTTCACCGCAAGGTGGCGCTCAAGGGCGACACGGTGACGATGGAGAACGACACCCGCGCGCTGAAAGGCGAATTGCCCGCCGCCAATGCGCCCAAAGTGCGCGATCGCATGGCCGAGCTGGGCAACCACGGGCAGTTCATCCGCCTGCCCACGTCCTATGAAGCGACCGACGCCGATATGGCCGCCCTGGCCGACGACAAGCCGGCGCTCGCGCATGCCTGGCTGATGCGCGGCGCGGTGGCGTTCGACAAGGGCGACATGGCCGGCGCCATTCCGTCGCTCAAGGCCGCGCTGGCGGCGGACGACAAGCAGCTTTTCGCGCGCAGCCTGCTGGCCTTTATCTATGCCAGCCAAAACGACCCGCAGGCCCTGGTAGAGGCAGACAAGGTGCTGGCGGCCGACGACAAGCAGGACATGGCCTGGGCCGCCAAGGGGCTGGTGGCCTTGCGGACCGGCAAGATGGCCGACGCTTTCAGTGCGTTCGACCGCGCCATCGCACTGGATGATCGCAATCCCCGAACGCTGACCGGGCGGGGCACCGCGCATCTTGCGCTGGGCCATTATGCCCCGGCGCTGGCCGATCTGGATGCCGCGCTGGCGCTGGCGCCCGAGTTGCCCTTGCAACCGCTGCGCGCCATGGCGCTGTCGATGCAGGGCCGAAATGCCGAAGCGCTGGCCACCGCCAACAAGGCTCTGGCGACCACGCCCGACAACCGCGAGATGCGCTGGCTGCGCGCGCAATTGCTCAAGGACGAGGGGGACACCGCCGGTGCCCTGGCCGATGCCGATTGGCTGGTGGCCCATGGGGGCTCGGCGAAGGACTATTTCGGCCGCGCACAGCTGCGCCCCGCCGAAGACCGCGCCACGCGCCTGGGCGATCTGGACAAGGCCTTGCAGGTCGATCCCAACCACGTCGGCGCACTGATCATGCGCGCGCGGATCAACCGGGAAGCCGGGAATGGCGCGGCGGCCGATGCAGACCTGGCGCGAGCGGCAAAGCTGGCGCCCGATTCGCTGTCCGTGGCCTCTGCCCGGATGGACGCGCTGGCCGATCAGGGACAAATCGACAACGCCCTGCGCCTGGCCGGCATGATGCAGGCGATGCATGCCAAGGACCCCGAGGCCTATAACCTGGTATGCTGGTTCAAGGCGACGCATGGCGCCGCGCTCGACACGGCTGGCGCGGATTGCGACACGGCCGTGCGCCTGGCTCCTGCCCGGCCCGACTTTCTTGACAGCAGGGGCTTCCTGCATCTGCGCCAGGGCGATGCCAAGGCGGCGATTGCCGATTACGATGCCGCGCTGCGCGTTTCGCCCAACCTGATCGCCTCGCTTTATGGCCGGGGCCTGGCCTATGCCCGGCTGGGCGAGCGTGACCGCGCACTGGCCGATCTTTCCCGCGCGCGCAGCCTTTCGCCAGGCGTGGACAAGACCTGGGCCGGCTATGGCCTGACACCGCCGGCCGGGTTTGGGCCAAGTCCGGCCCCGTGATCGCTCAGCCGATCTGCTTCCATTCGCCCGGCGGCAGGCCATCGAGGGTCCAGTCGCCGATGGCCCAGCGCACCAGGCGCAGCGTGGGGTGGCCGACGGCGGCGGTCATCCGCCGCACCTGGCGGTTGCGGCCTTCGCGCAAGGTCACTTCGATCCAGCAATCGGGCACGCTCTTGCGAAAGCGCACCGGGGGCACGCGCGGCCACAGGTCTGGCGGATCGATGCGGCGCGCGCCGGCGGGCAGCGTCATCCCGTCCTTCAGCCGCACCCCGCGTCGCAGCGCGGTGAGCGCGGCCTCGTCCGGCTCGCCCTCCACCTGCACCAGATAGGTCTTGGCAGCCTTGAACCGGGGATCGGCAATCCGCGCCTGGAGCCGGCCATCGTCGGTCAGCAGCAACAGCCCCTCGCTATCGAGATCGAGCCGACCAGCGGGGTAGACGCCGGGCATCGCGATGTGATCGGCCAGCGTGGGGCGCGCCGGGCCTGTGGGCTCGGCCGAGAACTGACAGAGCACGCCATAGGGCTTGTTGAACGCGATCAGCGCCATGGCCGGTCAATCCGCCCAATCATCATCGTCATCGTCGCCATGATCGAGGACCAGCGTGCCCTGGCTGATCAGCGCGGTAACCAGCGCCGCCGTGCCCGGTGTCCCGGCGAGCGAGGGATCGAGCAGCACCAGCGCGCCACCGCACAGGGCCTCTGCCAGGGCAGGCTGCACGCCCGCGTGGCACTGGCCATCGGCAAAGAGCAGCGCCGCCGCGCCATCGCGGATGAACGCCAGGCGGTGGGCGGGATTGCGCCGCAACGCCCCGCCTTGCGCCAGGTGCGCGGCCACTTCGGCGGGATCGGCCGGTTCCTCGGGCCGCCAGTCGGTTTCGGGATACTTGGCCTGCGTGTTCATCTGCCCGAACCAGCGGGCAAAGGCGGCACGGTCGGCCAGCGCCTCCAGCGCCATGGCGTGCAGCCGGTCGAGCGCGGCCGAGGTGATCTCGCCGGGATGGTCCTGCAAGGGCAGATCGGGATCGGCATAGCGATCGGCGGCGGCATCGGGCATCTCTTCCAGCGCATCGGCCACGTGGGCGCCCCAGCCTTCCACCAGTTCGCCACGCGCCGGCGCGCGAAAGCCGATGGAATAGGTCATGCAATCATCGCCCAGCGCCACGCCATCGTGGGCAAAGCCGGGCGGCACATAGAGAATATCGCCCGGTTCCAGAACCCATTCCCCCGTGGCGGCAAAATCGGCGATCAGCGCCAGATCGGCATGGGGCTGGCGCGGCGTGGCGGCATTGCAGCGCGGCCCCACGCGCCATTTGCGGCGGCCCAGCCCCTGGATCAGGAACACATCATACTGGTCATAGTGCGGGCCAACCCCGGCGCCGTCGGTGGCATAGCTGATCATCACATCGTCGATCCGCCAATCGGGCACGAAGCGGAACGGTTCGATCAGCGCCGCGACATCGGGCACATGCTGGTCCACCGCCTGGACCAGCAGCGTCCAGGGATCGGCGCCCAGGCTGGCAAAGCGGTCTTCGGCCAGCGGCCCGTGTTCCAGCGTCAGCCCGGCCCGCCCGCGCACGATCAGGCGCGATTCCACCCCCGCCTCGCACGCCAGGCCGGCCAGTTCATCGGGTTCGAGCGGATTGGCCCAATCGCCCCACGGATTGCGGATCAGCAGCGGCTGTTTCTGCCAGGCCGTGGCCAGGAACCGGGCGATGTCGAAGTGGGCAAGATGCATGGACGCGCTCATGCGCCGGGCCAGTGGTCTTTGTCAAAAGACCATGGGGTTGCCTTGAATTTGCCGCGCCCTCGTTCCATGCAGGGCGCCAGGAGAAGATATGCCCAAACGCGCCAAGAAAGACGACAAGCCCGACGCCGAAACCGAAGTGGCCGATGGGCTGATCGACGGTTTCACCACGCTTTCGGGCGCGCCCAGCAACGATCCGCGTGCGCTGGAAAAGGCGCTGGGCCTGCGCGTGCGCCAGTTGCGGCGGCAGCAGGACCTGTCGGTGGCTGATCTGGCCGCGGCCGCCGGGCTTTCCACCGGCATGCTCTCCAAGATCGAGAACGGCCAGATTTCCGCCTCGCTCACCTCGATCCAGTCGCTGGCCCAGGCGCTGAGCGTGCCGATCTCGTCGCTGTTCGCGCTGGCCGAAGAGCGTCACGACGTGTCGTTCGTGGCGGCGAGCCAGGGCGTGAAGATCGAGCGGCGGGGGACCAAATCGGGCCACGTCTATCAATTGCTGGGCCATCTGCGCGCGGGCGACGTGGCGGTGGAACCCTATCTGATCACCCTGTCGGACGGGGCCAGCCCCTATACCAGCTTTTCCCACGCCGGGACCGAGTTGATCCACATGCTGGAAGGCAACCTGGTCTATCGCCACGGCGACCGGCGGTTCGAGCTTTCCCCCGGCGACACCCTGCTGTTCGACAGCCAGGCCCAGCACGGGCCCGAGACGATGGGGCCGGGCACGCTGCGCTACCTGTCGATCATCGTCTATCCGCGCGGGAATGGCGCCGCCTGATGCGCCTGTCATGAAAACGTCTTGATGGGGTTATAGCGCCCCGGCACGGAAGGAACGCCCCCCGTGCCAGCCCGATCTGTATCCCATCCCAGCGCTGCGGCCAGAGCCGCGCTGACCCCGCCGACAGTTGTCGCCTGGGTGGCGCGGCACGTGGTGCCGGCAGAGCCACGGGTGCGGGCAGCATTGCTGCGCGCCGGCGTCAGCCCGGCCGACGCGGACGATCTTGTCCAGGAAGCCTATTGCCGCTTTGCCGCAATGGCCGACGTGACCCACATTGCCGAGCCTGGCGCCTATTTCATGACCATGGTCAAGAACCTGCGGCGTGATGCCTTGCGCCGCGCGGCGGTGGTAAAATTCGAAGACATTACGGAAAATGCCGCGCTGTTCGTCACCGAAGAAGCACTGGGGCTGGAAGCCGTGGTGGCGGCGCGGATGCAATTGCGGCTGGTCGAGCGACTGCTGGCCACCCTGCCCGAGCGCTGTGCCACGATTTTCCGGTTGAAGCGGATCGAAGGTCTGCCGCAAAAGACCATCGCCGCACGCCTGGGCGTCAGCGAAAGCATCGTGGAAAACGATGTGCAAAAGGGACTGAAGGCCATTCAACGGGCCATCGGCAACCGCGAAGGCACTGGGCCTGAAGGCAAGGAATGGACGGGAATTGATCAAGGGCGGGCCAGAACAACCGGTTGAAGACGGCACCGCCCATTGGGCGGCCCACTGGGCTGCCCGCATCGATGCAGAGCCCGACAGCGCACACGACCCTGACCTGGCCGCCTGGCTGGACGCCGATCCGCGCCACGCCGGCGCCTTGCTGCGCGCGCGGGCCGTGCTGGCGATGTTTGCCCCCGATGTGCAAGCCGCGCCGGCCGAGCCGGTGCCGCTGGAAAGCCTGCCACCCCCGCGCCGCCACCCCCGCATTGCCATGTTGGCCGGGCTGGGTGCGGTGGCAGCCGCGCTGGCGCTGGCGCTGCTGCCGCGCGGGGGCATGGCCGTGGCCACCGGCACGGGCGAAGTACGGCGGCTGGGCCTGGCCGATGGATCGTCTCTGGCCATCGACGCGCGATCACGGCTGACGGTCGACGTGGTGCGTGGCGGCCGGCGGCAGGTGGCCATGGCGGGCGGCCGCGCGCTGTTTCGCGTGACGCACGATGCCGCCCATCCGTTTCAGGTGGTGGCCGGCGGCGTGACCATCACCGACGTGGGCACCGTGTTCGAAGTGACGCAGGACGAAGATGCCGGGACGGTGGACGTGATCGTCAGCGAAGGCGCGGTGCGCGTGGCAACGCCGCTGGGCACGCGCCTGTTGGTGGCCGGGCAGCGCGGCCGCTTTGCGGCCAACGCGCCGCCCCCGCCGGCCCGGGCCGTGGACGCCACCACCCTTGCCCGCACCGCCGGCTGGACGGAAGGCCGGCTGGACCTGAACGGGGAAGCCCTGCGCGAAGCGGTGGCGGAGATGAACCGGCACAACCAGTTGCAGATTGCGCTGGGCACGCCCGCCTTGGGGGCAGAACCGCTCTATGGCGCGTTTCGCCTCAACGATCCCGTGGCCTTTGCCCAGGCGGTGGCCGCAAGCGTGGGTGGCCGGGCGCGGCTGACGACCGATGGCCTGGTGATCGAGCGCTGAACCACATTTTTTGCGAGCGCCCTTAAGGAAACCGACCCGGCCCTTCGTCACGCCAGTGTCCCTGCCCTGAGCGGGATCGTATGAGGGGTTTTCCACGATGTCTGCGCCGTTTCGCTCCGTTTCGACGCTCGCCCTGGCCGTGGCCGGGCTTTCCGCCATTTCCGCCGCAGCCCAAGGCATGCCGCTGCCGGCGGCCACCATGCCGGCCGTGACCGTGCATGTTCCCGCCCAGGGCGTGGCCGACGCCGTGCACCTGTTTGCCGCCCAGGCCCATGTCCAGATCGTGGTGGCCGGGACGGTCGCCCAGGGGCACCGCAGCGTGGCCGTGGACGGCACGATGGACGTGCCCACTGCCCTTGCCCGCATGCTGGGCCGCACCGGCCTGGTCGCCCGGCGCACTGGCGAAGGGGTGTTCGTGATCGTCGCCGAAAAAGGGGCCCTTATCCCCGCGGCCGCCGATGCCGCGATCGCGCCGGGCGCAGCCGAAGGTGAGCCCGAAGGCTCCATCATCGTGACCGGCGTGCGCGCCGCCCAGGAAGAAGCGGCCGCCGAAAAGCAGGGCGCGCTCAACACCACCGAAACGCTGCGCGCCAACGACGTGGGCAAGCTGCCCGACCAGAACGTGGCCGAAGCGATCAAGCGCCTGCCCGGCCTGTCTGTTGCCAACGACCAGGGCGAAGGCCGCTATGCGATCGTGCGCGGCATCGATCCGGGCCTGCTCAACGTGACGCTCAACGGCCAGACCCTGCCCGCGCCCGAACCCGATGGCCGCCAGGTGAAGCTGGACGACCTGCCCTCGGCGATGATCCAGGCGGTGACTGTCACCAAGTCGGTGCTACCCAACCAGGATGCCAATGCCATTGCCGGCGAAGTGGCCATCCGCACGCGCACCGCGTTCGACAGCAAGGCCCCTTTCACGTTCGACGCGCGCGGCGCGCTGGGCCGCTATAGCCTCAATCACAAGACCGCCTGGGAAGCCGACGGCACCGTGGGCGGCCGCTTTGGCGCCGACGAGCAGTTCGGCGCGGTGGTCTCGGTCAACTATTCCCGCCGCAATATCGAGAGCGAGAACTACCAGGGGTCGAGCGCCTGGTCGGGTGGCCTGCCCGATGGCAATGGCCTGCGTGACTACAACCTGACGCGCACGCGCCTGGGCGTGGTCGGCAATTTCGACTGGCACCCTTCGCCCACGGCCAAGATCTATCTGCGCACCAGCTATAGCGAATACAAGGACAACGAAACCCGCGACCAGAACCGGCTGGCGATCACCAATTCCACCACGATGGCCGCCACGGCCACGGTGCTGGTGCGCCGCCGGATCGAGAACGACAACACGCGCTCGGCCACGCTGGGTGGCGAATTTTCCGAAGTGGCGGGCGGCACCCTGTCGCTTTCGGGCGGGTGGACGCGCGCGGTGAAGAACGACCCGCTGCGCAGCGAATTCACCTATTCCACGGCCAAGGGCGGCGTGACCACGGCCTACAACGGCAGCACCTATCCCTATACGCTGGCTGCCACCACCGACGTGTTCAACACGCCTTCGGCCTTTACCTTCAGCAAGGTGAATTTCGAAACGCGCCACGCCGCCGAGGAAATCTGGCAGGGGCGGATCGACTATACCCACCCGGTGGGCGAAAGCATGACGCTGGCCGTGGGCGCCAAGCTGCTCTCGCGCGACAAGACCGACGACCACGACCGGCAGGATTACAAGACCACCGGCAAGATCGGCAAGACCGGCGGCGCGCTCAGCGACGTGGACTATACCGGCGACACCAGCTTCATGGGCGGGCAGTTTCCGTTCGGCACGCGGATCGACTACAGCGCGGCCAAGGCCTGGTTCGATGCCAACCCCACGCAATATGCGCTGGATAGCAGCGGCACGATTTCCGACAGTCTTTCCAGCGACTATCGCGTGAAGGAAGATATCGTGGCCGGCTATGCCATGGCCACGATCAAGACCGGGGCACTCACCCTGGTACCGGGCGTGCGCATGGAGCACACGGTGGACAAGGCCTATGCCAAGATCGTCGATGCCACCTCCACGCTGGCCGATGGCTACAACAGCTATGGCCGCAACAGCTATACCGACTTCTTCCCCGGCCTGACCGCGCGCATCGATGCGGCGCGTGGCCTGGTCATCCGCGGCGCGGTGACCACCTCGATCGGGCGGCCCAACTATCCCGATCTCGCGCCCTATGTGATTGCCGATACCAGCGGCACCGTGCCGGCCGTCTCGATCGGCAATGCCGATCTCCAGCCTTATCGCGCGATTAACTATGACGCCGGGGTGGAATTCTATCCGGCGCCCGGCGCGATCCTTTCGGCGGGCTATTTCCACAAGGATATCCACAACCCGATCTACAGCTATGGCCAGACCGAAACCAACGTGACGCTGGGCGGCACGCTCTATGCCAGCGCGCTGGTCACCCAGCCGATCAACGTGGACCGCGAACAGCTTTCGGGCGTGGAATTCAACGTGCAGTACCAGTTCACCCAGTTGCCCGGCTTGCTCGGCGGCTTCGGCATCTCGGCCAACTATACCCACGTGTGGGGCGACGCGCATGGCGGGCAGGTGCGCAGCGGGGCCATTCCGCTGGCCTACCAGTCCAAGAACGTGGGCAACGTCCAGGTGTTCTATGAAAAGTACGGCCTGTCGGCGCGCGTGGCGTTCAACTACCGCTCGTCGTACCTCGATACCCTGGGCGACAGCGCGGCAACCGACCAGTATACCGATGGCAATGGCCAGCTCGACGTGCATGTGGCCTATCAGATCAAGCCGGAGGTGACGGTGTTCGGCGATGCCACCAACCTGACCGATGCGCCCTGGCGCCGTTATCAGGGCGTGAAGAGCCAGTTGATCGAACGCGAGCACTATGGATCGATGGTGCGCGGCGGCGTGCAGGTGCACTTCTGATGCGCGCACGCTGGATCTCAGGGCTTGCCCTGCTCGCGCTGCCGGGTGCAGCTGGCGCGCGCGCGCCGGCGCCCACGCCCGCGCCCACGGTGGAGCAAGTGGTGGTGGTCATGCGCCATGGCGTGCGCCCGCCGACCAAGGACCCGGCCATGCCCGCCGGCTTTGCCAGCCAGGCCTGGCCGGCCTGGCCCGTGGCGCCCGGCTGGCTCACGCCCCACGGTGCCCGCGCCGTGGGGCTGCTGGGCACCGCCGATGCGCGCTTGTTCAAGGCCCAGGGCTTGTTGCCCGCACGCGGCTGCCCCGCACCGGGGCGCCTGGTGGTGGTGGCCGATAGCGACCAGCGCACGATTGCCACGGCGCAGGCCTGGACGCGCACCCTGGCACCGGGCTGCGCCATAAAGGCCGACCATCTGGCGCAGGACGTGGAAGACCCGCGCTTCAACGCGATTGCCCATGGCCTTGCCCCGTTCGATCCGGCGGCAGTGGATGCCGGCGTGGCCCAGGCCGTGGGTCCTGGCGGCCTGGCCGCGCGCGACGCGCAGATGCAGCCGCTGACCGCGCGCCTCAATGCCATTCTGTGCGGCGCGGCCAAGACCGGCTGCGGCGTGGACCACAAGCCCACCAGCATCGCGCCGGCCACGCCGGGGCAAAAACCCAAGCTGGCTGGCACGCTCGATCGCGCGTCTACTGCTGCGCAGATCCTGTTGCTGGAATATGCCGAGGGCAAGCCGATGCACGATGTGGGCTGGGGCCGGGCCAGCGCGGCTGACGTGACGGCGCTATCGCAATTCCATGCGCTGGAATTCGCGCTGCTGGCGCGCCCGCGTGCGGTGGCAGCGCCCGGTTTTGCCGGGCTGGCGCCGATCGTGCGGCAAGGCCTTACCGGACCGGCCCGGATCACCATGATCGCCGGCCACGATACCAACGTGGCCAACCTGGCCGGGTTGATCCACGCGCACTGGCAGGTGCCGGGCTTTGCCGCCGATGATCCGGCGCCGGGCGGTGCCTTCATTATCGAACGGCTGCGCGGCACCGGCGGCCGGCCCCTGGTGCGCGTGCGCTATCGCGCGCAGACGCTCGACGCGATCCGCACCCTGGCGCCGCGCGCGCCGGTGAGCGTGCCCGTGCCGCTGCCCGCCTGCGCGCTGCCAGGCCAGCCCATGGTTTGCCCGCTGGACAAGTTCCTGGCGCTGCTGGGCTGAACAAAAAGTCCCCCGCCTGGCATGCCGGGCGGGGGACAGTCGTGCGTACCTGGTAGAATTGGCTTTAGAAGTTGACCGTAGCGGTCAGCACCACGCGCGAGGACGAGATCGAGGCGCCGTCCTGCGTCTGGAACTTGGTGAAGTTGGGCCGCAGATAGGCCGCATCGGCATCGCTGATGTCGGTATCGACATAGGCGACGCCCAGCACGACCTTGCCCAGCGCCAGGTCTGCACCCACCAGCCAGTCGAAATAGGAACCGGTCGGCGCCACGCTGGTGCCATTGGGGCCAAGGCCGGGATTGCCCTTGGAATAGCCCAGGTGCCCCTTGAGCGTGACCGGCGTGGACGGGATAGCGCCGCTGACATCGCCCCAGACATAGAGGTTGTCGTTCTTGGCGCCGGGGTGATCGGGCGTGCCTTCGACATAGCTGGCACCCGAATCATACCACTGGCCCAGCGCCTGCTGCTTGGGCGCATAGGCCACGCCGGCCAGGGCCGAGACCGGGCCAACGGTGCCCGACAGCTTGACGAAGGGTTCGGCAAAGTCGGTCTTGTTGGCGCCGCCCGGATACATGTACCAGGTCAGGCCCACGTCCAGCGTGGCCGCGCCAAAGGTCTTCTTGAACCCGCCGATGGCATCGAGTTCCAGGTTGGGACCACCGAACGTGCCCCAGCCGGCCAGGTTCGAACCCCAGGTGCCGACATAAAAGCCGCTTTCATGGGCGATCGTCACACCGGCCTGAAGCGCAAAGCCATTGTTCGACTGCGATACGCCGCGCAGGCGATAGTCGGTCACCACGGCAGCACTGCCGGAAATGGTGATGGCCGAAGGCGGCGCGGTGTCTTCCGCCTTGGCGGCGCTCGCCACGGCCATGGAAGCACCGGCCAGCGTGGCGGCCAGGGCAAGTCGGCCGGCCCGGCGGCGTGCAGAGCGTTGAATCATCGGAATCGTCCTTCCCTCACGGTCATCGAAAACGGTTCCGCCTGCGTATCGGCGCCTGCCCGTCTCGGATGATGGCAAGGGAAACCCCGGTCATCTCCGGCAGCAGGTTGCGCCGATGAGACCGGGGTTAGGCTGCGATGCTGTCTGCTCCTTGTCCCGATTGAGACGAAGTATTGCTGTGTTTCTGCTGTGGCTTTGGCGCCACAGTCTTGGCGTGCGGCACCGGCCGCAAACCCAAAAAGTCCGATCACTCGGGCAGGGGAATGAACTCGTGCTCTTCGGGCACGTGATCGAAGCGGTCTTCCTTCCAGTCCAGCTTGGCCTGCTCCAGCCGATCCGGGCGGGAGGAGACGAAGTTCCAGAAGATGTGGCGCTTTTCGGGAAACGGCTCACCGCCCATCAGCATCACGCGCGCGCCGCCCGTGCTTTCGATCACCACTTCCGCGCCGGGCTTGAGCACGATCAGTTCGTTGGTGGCGAACTGGCCGGTCTGGCCGCCCACGGCGATTTCGCCGCTCACCACATAGAGCGCGCGCTCCACATGCTCTGCCGCCACGCGATACCGGCCGCCGGGCGCGATCACCAGTTCTGCATAGACCAGGTCCGACAGCGTCTTGACCGGCGAGGCCAGGCCATCGACTTTGCCGGCAATCAGCGTCAGCCGCGTGCCATCGTATTGGCCAGTGGGGATTTCATCGGCCTTGTGATGGGCAAAGGCAGGATCTGTTTCCTCAGCGTGCGCGGGCAGCGCGACCCAGGCCTGGAGGCCGAACAGCGGGCCGCCACGGCTGCGCATCTCCGGGCCGGTGCGTTCGGAATGGGTGATGCCGCGCCCGGCGGTCATCCAGTTGACCTCGCCGGGGCGAATCGCCTGGACCGAGCCGAGCGAATCGCGGTGGAGAATTTCGCCTTCCACCAGATAGGTCACCGTTGCGAGGCCGATGTGCGGATGCGGGCGCACGTCCAGCCCTTCCCCGCCGGCAAAGGCAGCCGGGCCCATCTGGTCGAAGAAAATGAACGGCCCCACCATGCGGCGGTGGGCCGAAGGCAGCGCGCGGCGCACCTTGAAGCCTTCGCCCAGATCGCGAACCGGGGGCAAAAGGGCAAATTCGATGCCCGGCACATCGGGGGTGCGGATGGTCATGGGAGAGTTCCTCGTTTGCGCCCTTGCCGGGCCGTGACCCCGATTTAGGCGTTCAAAGCATTCAAGGAAATCCTGATATGACGCTTCAAATTGTTCAGGTTTGTTGGACAGATCGGGTAAGAGGCCGCCCGCGCTCGGCCATCCGCCCCAGCACGAGGCCCAGGGCCAGCACTCCGGCACCGGCAAGGGCGCCGGGCCCCAGTTGGGTGAGCGAAGACCACAGCATCGCGGCCGACAGGGCCATGAATGCCACGGGGAACAGCGGGAACAGCGGGGTGCGCACCGGCCAATCATGGCCGGGCATGGTGCGGCGCAGGCGGATCAGCGCGGCCATGCCCAGGATCACGAACAGCCAGTAGACCGGCGTCATATAGTCCACCATGGCACCAAAGCCGCTTTGCGACAGGCCGGATATGGCGGTGAGCAGCAGGGAAAAGCCACCAACCGCCAAGGTGGCGCGCGCCGGCGTGCCGCGAAGATCATGCCAGTTGCCAAGTGCCTTCAACGCCGGCAGATCGCGCGCCGCCGAGGCGGTGACCCGCGAACAGACGATGAGCGTGGAATTGATGCTGCTGATCGCCGAGATCGCCACGATCCCCACGGTCAGCCAGGCGCCTGCCGGGCCAAACGCCGTGCGCGCAAGATCGGCGCCGGGGGCCGTGCTGGCTGCCAGCCCCGCCAGGCCAAGGCCACGCAGCAGCGCCCAGTTCATCATGCAATAGATCGCCATGAGCAGCGCCAGCGCGCCGATCACCACCGCCAGCATCGCCCGCTTGCCGCCGCGCACTTCGCCCGAAAGCGTGGCCATGTCGCTCCACCCGCCATAGGCCAGGAACACATAGATCAGCGCCACGCCCACGCTGCCGCCGCCATGGGCCAGCGGGGCAGAGGCGGGCGCGGGCACCAGCAGCCCCGCCGCCGTAACGCAGGCGAAGCCGACGGCGACCGTCGCCACCAACAGGGCCTGCGTCAGGAATCCCAGCCGCACGTGAACGAGGTTGAGCCCGGTCATCGCCGCGACGATGGCCAGCGCCAGCACGGTCCGCCCGCCATGGCCCAGTGGCCAGAGCGCGGCGGCATAATCGGCCAGCAAGTGCGCCATCAACGCGATCCACCCGGTGTGCATGATGGCAAAGCGCGACCAGGCATAGAGCGCGGCCAGCCGCCCGCCCCAGGCCCGGCGCAGGAAGCTGTATTCCCCGCCCGAATCCGGAAAGGCGGCGGCCATTTCGACATAGCACAGCGCGCCCACCATGGTGACCAGCGCGCCCGCGATCCACAGCAGCAGGACATGGCCGCCCGGCGCATTGGCCGCCACCGTGGGCGCGGTCTTGAGGCTGTCGGTGGACATCACCATGCCCAGGGCCACGAGCATGGCCTGCGGCACGCCCAGGTGCGCGCGGGGGCCAGAGCGAGTTGGGCGAGTGGGGGAGGACGTGGTCAAGCAGGCACTTTCAAGGCTGGGGGCCATGATCGGGAATGTCCCTAGTGCGCGATTGCCACAGTATGCGCAAGGATTGGCCAGTTTTGCAGAGCTCATTTGACCGAATAATACTCAAGTCCCTAGGTGGAATTTTCCGCTCTCCGTTGCATCTGGGGTTTGTGTGGCTTTTTCCGTAGCTTATCATCGTATGCCGCTGCGCCTGGCGCTGGTTTCGCTTGGCCTTTCCGTCAGTCTACCCGCGCTTGCCGCACCCCAGGCCGATGCGCCGGCGGTGGACGCAGGCACCAGCGGCGATGCGATCATCGTGACCGGCACGCGCGAAAGCGGCCGCCTGGCCCGGCAGAGCGCCACCCCGATCGACGTGGTCAAGGCCGATACCCTCACCGCCACCGGCCAATCGAACCTGGTCGATTCGCTGCGCAACGTGCTGCCCTCGTTCAGCGCGCCGGCAGTGGGCTATGACGTGGGGGCCCTGGCGCGCACCTTTGCCCTGCGTGGCCTCAGCCCCAGCCAGACGCTGGTCCTGGTCAACGGCAAGCGGCGACACCTTTCATCCAGCATCTATGCCGACAGCGACCCCTCGCAGGGCTCGAACGTCGTCGATCTCGACATGATCCCGCTGGCCGCGGTGGGCCGGGTGGAAGTGCTGCGCGATGGCGCGGCCGCACAATACGGCTCTGACGCCATCGCCGGGGTGATCAACGTCATCCTCAAGGACGATGCCAATTCCGGCGGCGTTTCGGTGCAGGGCGGCAAGTATTATGCCGGCGACGGCACGGCGATCCAGGCCAACGCCGACAAGGGCGTGGGGTTCAAGGATGGCAGCGTGCTGCATCTGTCGGCCGGCTATCGCTATCAGGATTTCACCAATCGCAGCGGCGACAGCGGCGGGGTGCAGCCGGCCAAGGTGCAGGGCCTGCCGCGCTCGGTGGTGATCAGCGGCGGCTATGACTACACCCGTCCGCTGGGCGAGACGCTCGATCTCTACAGCTTCGGCACTTATGCCTGGCGCAAGGCGCGGGCCAACGAGAATCCCCGCCAGCCGGGCTGGTTCTCCGATACAGTCGACGCGATCTATCCGAACGGCTTCACTCCGCAGGAAACGCTGAACGAGCACGATTTCAGCGTGACCGGCGGGATCAAGAGCCATGGCGACTGGGCCGTGGACCTCTCCACCACTTATGGCCGCGACGTGGTGCGTTTGCGCAACATCAGCACGATCAACCCCGATCTGCTGGCCGATACCGGCAATGCCCAGACCGACTTTTATGTCGGCGGTTTTGCCGCGTCGGAATGGACCAGCAACATTGACGTCAAGAAGCAGTTCGACGTGGGCCTGGCCGGGCCGGCAACGTTCGCGTTCGGGGCGGAAAATCGTTATGAAACCTACGAAATCCGCGCCGGCGAAGCGAATTCCTATTATTCCGGCGGGCCGCAGGCGTTCCCCGGCTTCCGCCCTTCGGACGCGGCCGACGTGCACCGCAACAGCGTGGCCGGCTATGCCGACCTGACGCTGCGCCCGGTCAAGGCGTGGGAGCTTTCGGGCGCCTTGCGCTGGGAGCACTACAACGGCGTGGGCAGCCGCCTCAACGGCAAGATCGCCAGCCGCTATGACGTGACGGATGGCTTTGCCCTGCGCGGCAGTGTCAGCACCGGGTTCCACGCGCCCACCCTGGCGCAGCAGAACTATTCGGCCACGACCGTCACCACCGGCTATGCCTCGATCCAGCTGCCGCTCGGCTCGCCCGGCGCCAACCTGCTGGGTGCCCCCGCGCTCAAGCCCGAAACCTCCACCAGCGCCAGCCTGGGCTTCGTGGCGGAGCCGGTGCGCGGGCTGGCGATCACGGTCGATGCCTATCGCATCGACGTGAAGAACCGGATCATCGAAAGCGCCTATCTCTATGGCGATCTGGCCCAGGCGGCGATTGCCGCCAACGGCACGACGATCCCCGCCGGGCTGGAAGCCGACAACGTCAGCGCGGTGTTCTTTACCAATGGCGTCGACACCCGCACGCAAGGGGTGGACGTGACCGCCAGCTGGACCATGCCCACGTCCGTGCTGGGGACTGTGCGCTGGGATGCGGGCCTGGCTTATGTCGACACCACGATCCGCCGCGTCCACGCCGCGCCCGCCGTGCTGGCCGATGCGGGGCTCACCCTGGTCGACGCCGTGCAGCGCACCAACCTGACCACCGCGACGCCTTCGTGGAAAGCCTCGCTTGCCGCGGCGTGGAGCAGCGGGCAGTGGGACTTCACGCTGCGCAACACGTTCTACAGCAATGCCCGCCAAGCCCAGGGCTATGCCGAACCCTATTACATCATCGACACTGGCAGCCGCGTGATCACCGATATCGACATCGGCTATCGCTTCAGCCCGCAAGTGCGGCTGGGGGTGGGTGCCAACAACCTGTTCGACGTGCACCCGCGCGCAATCGACACCGCGACCGGCCAGGCGCTCAACTACGACCGCTATTCGCACGTCGCGCCTTATGGCATCAACGGCGGGTCCTATTACCTGCGGCTGACGGTGAGCCTGTGAGCGTATTGATCCTGGATGGCGGCACCGGCCGCGAACTGGCGCGC
This sequence comes from Novosphingobium rhizosphaerae, assembly GCF_050920675.1. Lineage (NCBI taxonomy): Bacteria > Pseudomonadati > Pseudomonadota > Alphaproteobacteria > Sphingomonadales > Sphingomonadaceae > Novosphingobium > Novosphingobium rhizosphaerae. The sequence continues at coordinate 1,381,754 of NZ_CP137861.1, read as the reverse complement.
ATCGGCGCGCCGTTCCAGCAGCCCGAATGGTCTGCCCTGGCGCTGATCGAGGCGCCGGAATTCGTGAGCCAGGTGCACCAGCGCTATGTCGATGCCGGGGCCGACGTGATCACCACCAACAGCTATGCCGTGGTGCCGTTTCACATCGGGCAGGAGCGGTTCGACGCGCACGGCCTGGAATGGGCCGGGCTGGCCGGGCGCCTGGCGCGCGACGTGGCTGATGCCGCCCCGCGCCAGGTGGCGGTGGCCGGATCGCTGCCGCCGGTTTCGGGATCGTACCGCCCCGACCTGATCGACCTGGAACGCAGCCGCACCGTGCTGTCGGTGCTGGTGACCGCGCTTGCGCCCCATGTCGACCACTGGCAGGCCGAAACGCTTTCCGCCATCGCCGAAGCGGAACTGGTGGCCGACCTGGTCGCGCCCACGGGCAAGCCCTTGTGGCTTTCGTTCACCCTGGCCGACGAAGACCCGGCAGCGCCTGTGCAATTGCGCTCGGGCGAAAGCGTGGCCGATGCTGCTGCGGCGGCACAGCGGCTAGGCGCCAAGGCGCTGCTGTTCAATTGCAGCCAGCCCGAAGTGATGGCCGCTGCGGTGGGACAGGCCAAAACCGCGCTGGCCGGCACTGACGTGGCCATCGGCGTCTATGCAAATGCCTTTCCTCCGCAGGGCGCCGATGCCGAAGCGAACAGCGGCCTCAGCCCCATTCGCGCCGACCTGACGCCCGAAGGCTATGCCGCCTTTGCCCGCGCCTGGGCCGGCGAGGGCGCGACGATCCTGGGCGGATGCTGCGGCATTGGCCCTGAACATATCGCCGTGCTGCGCCAGGAACTGGCCGCCCGTTCCTGACAACGAAACTGCCCCCACCGGCGCCATGGGCCAGTGGGGGCAGCGGGCGCGTAGCGCCATCCTGAGAGCCCGGATGGGGGTAGGCTCAAAGGAATCTGCGTTCGGTCAGGTCATCCCGCGTGCGGCACCGCGCGCAGGATCGGCTCGGGCCCAGATACGGTGACCGCATTGCCCTGCTGGCGGCGGCGCGACAGCCATTCGCCCAGGGTTTCGGCGGTGGTGTGGTCGATCGCCTTGACCCGGCCCAGGTCGAGGTGGACGCGGCGATCGGCCGGCAGGTCTTCCAGCACGGCGTTGAGCTTGGTCAGCCGCAGGAACGTGGCCGCCCCCTTCAACTCCACATTGGTGGTGCCGTCATGTTCGTGACGATGCACCCCGAGGTTGAGATGCTTCATGTGCGGCAGCAGTTCCACCAGCGAGAGCGCCATGCCCACCAGCACGCCGGTGAGAAGGTCGGTCGAAACGACCAGGGCAAACGTGACGGCCCAGATTGCCGCCGGCAGCGCGCCATAGTTGGCAAACAGGTGCTTCACATGCTTGAGGCTGACAAGCTTCCAGCCGGTGACGACCAGCACGCCGCCCAGCGCCGCCATCGGCACTTCACGCAGCAGCCAGGGCAGCAGGGCCACGAAACCCAGGATCCACACGCCGTGGAGCACGGCCGACCAACGGCTTTGCGCGCCAGCCTGGACGTTGGCCGAAGAGCGCACGATCACGCCGGTCATCGGCAAGGCGCCAACCATGCCGCACAGCAGGTTGCCCACGCCCTGGGCGCGCAGTTCCTTGTTGTAGTCGGTGCGCACGCCGTTGTGCATGCGATCGACCGCGGCGGCCGAGAGCAGGGTTTCGGCGCTGGCGATAAACGCGATCGCCACGGCCGAAACCAGCAGCGCGGGCTTGGCCAGCAGCGGATCGAGGAACGCGCCACCCGGCGCGGCAAAGGCCGCTGCCAGCGAGTCGGGCACGGCAATGCGCGCGACCGGCAGCTTGAACACCGCCGCCACTACCGTTGCCGCGACCACGCCGATCAGCGCGCCAGGCACCAGGGCCAGCGCCTTGGGCTTGAACTTTTCCCAGGCGAGCATGCCGCCGATGGTGATCAGGCCCAGCACCAGCGCCATTTCGCTGGCCTGCCAATCGAACGGCGACAGGCCCAGCACACGCGCCGGGATCATCGACAGGTTCGACAGGCCGTTGGACATCGGCTTGGCATCGAACAGGATGTGGAACTGGCCCACCACGATCAGCGCACCGATCCCCGCGAGCATGCCATGCACCACGGCAGGCGAAATCGCGCGGAACACGCCGCCCAGGCGTGCCACGCCGGCCACCAGCTGGATCAGGCCCGCAATCAGCAGCACCGGGCCCAGCGCAGCCAGGCCATTGTCACGCACGAATTCAAAGACGATGACGGCCAGGCCGGCGGCCGGACCGGACACCTGAAGCGGCGACCCGGCCAAGAGGCCCACGACGATGCCGCCGATGATGCCCGTCACCAGGCCCTTTTCGGGTGGAACGCCCGAAGCGATGGCGATGCCCATGCACAGCGGCATGGCCACCAGGAACACCACGATCGACGCGGTGAAATCGCGAACGAGGCCGCCCCTCTGGGGGGCAGCCTCGGGCGATGCAGCGGTGGCTGCCTGGCTCATTCGGCCGCCTCCGCCAGAGCGGGTTCGCTGGCGAAGCGGGTGCGCGCCGCGAGCGCCACCGGCAGGGGCCGGTCTTCACGCAACGGCACGAACTGGCCGGTATCGCCATCGAGGCCGAGCACCTGGCCCGCGCCGATATCGACGAACCAGCCGTGCAGCGACATTTCGCCGCGTGCAATCGCCGTGGCCACCGACGGATGGGTGCGCAGATGATCGATCTGGGCGATGATGTTCTGCAGGCTCACCGCGCGCACGCGCTCGGTGCCGTGGAGGTGGGGCGAGCAGCTCGACACGACATGCTCTGCCGCTGCGCCATGGCGCAGCCAGGCCACCACGTTGGGCATGCCCTGCGGCGGTTCGGGGGCGGCCAGCGCCTTCATCGCGCCGCAGTCGGAATGGCCGCACACGATGATGTCACGCACGCCCAGGGCGACCACGGCATATTCCACCGTGGAAGAAACACCGCCGTTCATGGTGGAGTACGAGGGCACCATGTTGCCCGCGTTGCGGCACACGAACAGGTCGCCAGGCTGGGCCTGCATGATCTGTTCGGGCACGATGCGCGAATCCGCGCAAGAGATCATCAGGGCCTTGGGCGCCTGGCCATGGGTGGAAAGCTGCCCGTAGAGTTCACTGCTCTGCGGAAAGACGGTCTTCTCGAAACTGAAGACCCGGCCGATGAGTTCGTTCATGATTGCTACCCCATCCTGGTTGTTCGCCGCAGCATGAAAGCCGCAGCGCTTGCATCAGGGAGGTAAGGCACCGGCTTTGCCCGGTTCCGTCGGAACTGTAAGGAACTATTTCCGCGCTGCGGCATGCGGCTGAGGCGTCTTGAGCGGCAGACGAACCGTGGCAATCAGCCCGGTTTCTCCAACGCTGCCGCCCATGCTGGCACTGCGATTGGCCAGGATCAGCGTGCCGCCTTCGGCCCTGATCGCGCGTTTCACGATGGCCAGGCCCAGGCCCATGCCGGGCGTATCGCGGCCGCGCGCGGCATCCAGGCGCACGAACGGCTGGGTCACATCGTCGAGCCGATCGGACGGGATACCCGGCCCGCGATCGGCCACCACCACTTCGGCAAAATCACCCGTGCGGCGCACTGTCACTTCGACATGCCCGGCATAGTGCAATGCGTTTTCCACCAGGTTGCCAAGCGCGCGGCGCAGCGAGACGGCCCGCGCCTGGATCACCAGGCTATCCTCGCCTTCGTAGCGGGCGTCGCCGCCGTGGTCATAGGCATTGTCGACCAAGGTCATGGCCATGGCGGCCAGGTCAACCGGCTCGGCCGGGATCTGGCGCCCTTCCCCTTCGACATAGGCCTGGAGCGAGGCGAGCAAATGCATCATTTCGTCAATGTCGTGCACCATGTCGGCCTGGGTTTCGCGATCGATCCCGGCATCGTCGAGCCGCAGGCGCAACCGCGCCAAGGGCGTGCGCAGATCGTGGCCAATCGCCAGCATCGACTGGGTGCGGTCCAGCATCTGGCGATAGATACGGCTCTGCATGCGGTTGAAGGCGCGAATCAGCCGGCGCACTTCATCCGGGCCACGCTCGATCAGCGCCTCGGGCGGGCCGGCACCGACCCGGCCGGTGGCCGAAACCAGGGCCTTGAGCGGGCGAATGGTGGCGCGAAACAGCACCCAGGCCAAGACGACCAGCAGCGGCGTTGGCAAAAGCAGCACGGCAAGCCGGCCGGCGTTGAGCGTCCAGGCCTCGCTCGCCTGGGTGCGGAACACCACGCCCGTGCCGTCCTTGAGCAGCATGGCGCCGTTGACCGAGCCGGGCGAGGCGAGCGAGCGCAGCGAAAAGCGCGGATCGCCCGCGGCCAGTTCGGGCGCGGCGTCCAGCACCTGCGCGCGCAGGCGATCAAGCGGCAAGGCATCGTCGGCGTGGGCCAGGCGCGGCTTCCACGCCAGGGAAAAGCGCGGGGACGAGAGCCGTTCGGCCAGCGCGGGGCGCTGCGCGGGCTCTTCGGCTTCCAGCGCGCGGCTGGCGATCACCAGGTTTTCGGCAATGCGTGCGGCATCGTCGCTGCGCAGCGCGAAATTGCTGGCGCGGTCGAACAGCACCGCGTTGGCGCCGAAATCCATCGCCGCCATCAGCACCAGAATAGCCAAAAGCCGCTCCGGCAAGCCGAAGCGGCGCATGGCCCGGCGCAGCCACAAACCGCGCCGAGGGATCATGAAGGCATGGCGCTCAAGTGCGCGTGACCTGGGCCTTGAACATGTAGCCCACGCCGCGCACCGTCGCGATCGGGGCTTCGCCACCGGCCGCTGTCAACTTGCGGCGCAGCCGCGACACCAGCACGTCGATGCTGCGGTCGGAACTGTCACCCAGGCGGGTGCGCGACAGCTCGATCAGGCGTTCGCGCCCCAGCACGCGCTGCGGCTGGGCCACGAACGTCGCGAGCAGATCGAACTCAGCCCCGGTCAGATCGACCATCACGCCGCCCGGCGCATGCAGTTCGCGCCGCGCGAGCGACAAGGTCCAGCCGTCGAAGCGGATTTCGCTGGCCCGTTCGCCCGGTTCGGCCGAGGCGAGGCCATCACCGCCCTGCCCGCCGCGGCGCAGCACGGCACCCACGCGGGCCACCAGTTCGCGCGTGCCGAACGGCTTGGCCAGGTAATCGTCCGCACCCAGTTCCAGGCCGAGCACGCGATCTTCTTCACTGCCGCGCGCGGAAATGAAGATGATCGGCACGTCGCTCAGCCGCCGCAGCTTGCGGAACAGTTCGATCCCGTTGGTGCCAGGCAACATGATGTCCAGCACCACGAGATCGGCTGGTGCGCTGTCGAGCAGCACCCACATTTCCGCACCCGTGGCGGCCGGGCGCACTTCATACCCATGCTCGCGCAGGGCGCGGGCGGTCAGCGTGCGGAGGGGGCCGTCATCTTCGACTAGGACGATGGAGGGGGCAAGACGTGTGGCCAGCATGGCTGTGCTACGCAGATGCGCTCCTTTGGTTCCCGGCTCGGTCATGAGCGCGGTCTCAGCGCGCATCCTCGCGCACCGGCGCCTTGGCAGCAAGTGCGGTTTCCCCACCGATTTCGGTACGGCGGAAGCAACCACGGTTCTTGCTGGGATCGGGATGGCAGGCGACCACGGCAACGCGGGCACCGCTGGCGGCAGGGGCGGCGGCAGCCGGCTTGACCGCATCGGCCGGGCGGCACAGCGAGGGACGGCCGGGGGCACCCTGGCAGACCGGAGCCTGGGCGGCAGCGGCAGTGGGCGCTGCCAGCAGCGGGGAAGCGGGCGCAGACAGCGAGGCGAGGGCGAGAAGCGAGGCGATGATCATGGGACACTCCGTTCCATTCGTTGTTGTGTCCGAGGTAACATCATGCCCTTTGCGCAATGGGTGCGCCTTCGTGAAGAAGTGTTGCTGCGCAAGAAAAGATTGCGTCTTCATGTCTGCCGTGGCGCAGCATGCGGCCCAAAGCGCCGACAATCCGGGGGTGGGGCAGTGCCTGCACCACCGCACCCGCTGCGGCAGGCGATTACGTTTCGTTGCGGTTGCGTGTCTCGATCGCGGGTTCGGACAGCGGCCGGCCGGCCTTGCCGGGGTCTGCAGCAAAGCCGTGCAAGCCGAGCCACCATTGCAGCGCGATCACGGCACCCTTGGCCGGTTGCAGCAGGCCCAGCACCAGGGTGACGGTCATGACCAGGCACAGCGCCAGCATCACCGGCCACGACAGCGCGGTGTGCAGGCCCAGCTCGATGATCACCGGGGCCATGACATGGCCGGTGACCAGGATCGCCAGATATGGGGGGAAATCATCGGCGCGATGGCCGCGCCAGTCCTGCCCGCAGGCGGGGCAATGCGCCACCGGCCGCAACCAGGCGGCAAACAGCCGGGCCCCGTCGCAGCGCGGACAGTGTCCCCGCCCCCCGCGCCACAGGGCCTGTGCCAGGCTGCGCGGGGGAACGTGGGTCATTTCGTGGCGAACGGGTTCTTGGGGCTGCGCAGCGTGAGCCGGATCGGCACGGCATCAAAGCCGAGTTCGCGGCGGATGCCGTTGACCAGATAGCGGCGATAGCTTTCCGGCAACTGGTCAAGCCGCGTGCCGAACAGGACGAAGCCGGGCGGGCGCGTCTTGGCCTGGGTGATATAGCGCAGCTTGATGCGGCGGCCACCGGGCGCGGGCGGCGGATTGGCCGCCAGGGCATCATCGAACCAGCGGTTGAGCGCGGCGGTGGGCACGCGCTTGCTCCAGGCATCGCGCAGGCTGAACGCGGCCGACAGCAGACTGTCCAGCCCCTTGCCGGTGCGCGCCGAAACCGCCACCAGCGGCACCCCGCGCACCTGGGCCAGCCCGTCGTCAAGCGCCTGGCGCACGCCGTTGAACAGGCCGCTGGCATCCTCGGCCACGTCCCACTTGTTGATCGCGATGATCAGGGCGCGGCCTTCTTCGAGCACCATCGAGGCGATCTTGAGGTCCTGGTGTTCAAGCCCGCGCGTGGCATCGAGCAGCAGCACGACCACTTCGGCAAAGTCGATCGCGCGGCGCGCATCGGCGACCGAGAGCTTTTCCAGCTTGTCGACCACTTGCGCCTTCTTGCGCATGCCGGCGGTGTCGATCAGGCGAATCGGGCGGGTTTCGCCGTCCTTGGGATCGGTCCAGCTCCAGTCGATCGCGATCGAATCGCGGGTGATCCCCGCTTCGGGGCCGGTCAGCAGGCGGTCTTCGCCCAGGAAGCGGTTGATCAGCGTGGACTTGCCCGCGTTGGGCCGGCCCACGATGGCGAGCTTGAGCACGGCCTTGGGATCGTACTCGATCTCCTCGTCGCTCGCCTCGCCCTCGTCCTCCGGCGTTTCGCCGATGTGGGGCAGCAGCGCCTCGAACAGATCGCCCATGCCCTCGCCATGCTCGGCCGAAACGCCCACGGGATCGCCAAAGCCCAGCGAGAACGCTTCGAACAGGCCATGGTCGCCGGCGCGGCCTTCGGCCTTGTTGGCCAGGAGAATCACGGGAATGTCGTGCCCGCGCAGGTAGCGGCCGATTTCCTCGTCCAGCGGGGTGATCCCGGCGCGTGCGTCGATCACGAACAGCGCGACATCGGCCCCTTCGAGGCTGGCCTCGGTCTGCTGGCGCATGCGGCCGGGCAAGCTGGCGGGATCGTCGTCTTCCCACCCGGCGGTGTCGACGATGGTGAATTCAAGGCCCAGCAGCGACGCATCGCCGAAGCGGCGATCGCGGGTGACGCCGGGCTGGTCGTCAACCAGCGCCAGCTTCTTGCCGACAAGCCGGTTGAACAGAGTGGACTTGCCCACGTTGGGCCGTCCGATGATGATAACCTGGGGACGCATAGCCCCCGTTGGCCCGGCTTGGCGGCAAAGGCAAGCGGGCGTTGCATGCATGCAGCCAAGGCGGGCCAATCGTATCCGCGCAGTTAACCAATCTGATCAGGCAGCCATTGACCATTTGCCGGCACAACGGCGGCATGGTGTGGTGGACAAGAACAAGGCCCCTGGGCCTGGCCGCGGGGGCGGCTCTGATCGCCGGGCTGATGGCCCCAGGGGTTGCTCGCGCCGCCCCGATCGCGCTGATTCCCGGGCCTGAGCAGGGAGATAGCGCGCCAGCGGACACGACCGGCGCCCTGCCCTATCTGCAGTGCGTGCCCTATGCGCGGCAGGTTTCGGGCATCAAGCTCTATGGCGATGCCCACACCTGGTGGGACCAGGCAGAAGGCCGCTATGAACGCGGCTTTACGCCCAAGGCCGGCGCGGTGATGAGCTTTCATCCCTTTGGCGCGATGCGCCTGGGCCATGTCGCCATGGTCAGCAAAGTGATCGATTCGCGCACGGTGCTGTTGCGCCATGCCAACTGGTCACCCATCAACGGCACCCGCGGGCAGCGGGAAGACGACGTGCGCGCGGTGGACGTTTCGGATGCCAACGACTGGAGCGAAGTGCGCGTGTGGTTTGCCCCGATCCAGGGCCTGGGCACCACGCACTGGCCGGTCGATGGCTTCATCTATAACCGCGCGCCTGCGCGCCGGCCCAATATCGGCCTGGGCGGCCCGCTGCGGCTGGCCAGCGCCACGACGGCAGCCCCGCGCCAGACATTGCTGATGGCCCGGGCTCCGGCGACCGCGCGCGGCCGCATCGATGCAGATTTCCTGAAAGGGGTGGCCGATGAACCCGCTGCGGCCACCACCACGGTGGCCAGGCGTGCCCCGGCCCCGCGTACGGTGCCGGGCAGCATGGCGCGGACGGCGCTTTCGGATGATCCGATCGGCCGCATCATTGCCAGCCGGATGGGCGGCGCAGCGGCCAGTACGTTGGCCAGCACTGGGCGCCTGCGCTGAACGCAGGCACCCGGCACCAACAGAATCAGGCCTTGGCCACGGGGGCGTCTTCGCCCAGGTCTTCATACCAGGCTTCGACGGCGCCCGAGAGCTTGAGCGTCAGCGGGTTGCCCTTGCGGTCCATCGTCTTGCCGGCCTGCACGCGCACCCAGCCTTCGGAAATGCAATATTCTTCCACGTTCTTGCGCACCGTGCCCTTGAAGCGGATGCCGACGCCACGCGTCAGCTTATCGGCATCGAAGAACGGGCTGCGCGGGTTGATCGCCAGGCGATCGGGCGGCACATCGCCCGAAGCGGCAGGCGCGGGAGCGGACGTGGCAGTGGTGTCCACAGTTTCGGTGCCCGCGTTTTCGGGCGTTTCGATTGCATCGGTCATGTGTGTGCGAAATATCTTTACGTGCCCACTTGTCAACGCTGTGCAAGGCCGTTAGAGGCCCCCTCCACACCCGGGCGGCCCCAAACGGCCGCGGCGGGACGCCATCGAGGCGGGCGCGTAGCTCAGCGGTAGAGCACACCCTTCACACGGGTGGGGTCGCAGGTTCAATCCCTGCCGCGCCCACCATAAAACCCTCTGAAACAAGGGGATTTTATGGAAACCACATTCCGTCGAAAAATGTTGGATGCGGAAAATAACGGGAACAAACGTCCCATTTCGCATCTTGCCCGTACAAATCGCGTACACGGCCATCACGCTCTCTCCTTCCTTTTGGCAACGCCGGCGCTGAACAAAGTCAGCTTGGTCCGCTCCTCGGCAGCCCGCAGACCACGCAATTGCGCCTCGTGAATTTTTTCTGCCGCCTGCTCGGCGTGGGTATAAGTTCTGCGCATCAGACTGGTGTCGGACCACCCCCCGAATTCACCCGCAGCCTTCTCGTCGATGCCCTGCCGCACGTTCATTTCCTGGCCGAAGCCATGGCGCCCGGCGGCGTGAAATGGCAGCAGATCGATGCCAGCCAGTTTGCAGGCCTTGGCCCATCCCTTCCGAGGACTTGATCGGTCTGCGAAACCGAAGACCCTCAGATTATCCTGAATGCGCTCGAACCCGCGCGGATAAAGTCGAGGCAGGGATGCCAGTTCCCTGACCAAATCCTGCGGAACCGTGATCCAGCGGTCATCGTGCCCTTTGGCCGCCGGGATGCAGACCATGTTCTGATCCAGCCTCAAATGACGATCGGGATGCATCGCCACGGCCTGGCTGATCCGCGCGCCCGTCATGAACATAAACATGGCCAGAGCAGCATGACGCCGCGGCGCGTACTGGCGGAATTTGAGCAGCCATTCCCAGCTTCCTGGCGTCTTCTTGACCCGGCTTTTCCGACCGCGCTTGAGATCCTGTGCGACTCGCTCCTCTTTGGAATAACCCTTGATGCGGATCGGCGCGCAGCGGCCAAGGTCATGCGCATTGTTGATGACAGAGCGAACGGGCGTCACGACATGGCGCACCCACGTGTCTGTCGATGCCTCTGGATAGAGTTCCCCGCCCAGTTCACGCACGAGCTTGGGCGTAATGTCTGCGACAGCCATCGAGCCAAGCTTAGTCAAGATTGGAACGAGATACCCAGCATCCGCTTCGCTCGGCTTGTAGAGAAGCACAGCATCAGCGAATGTGAACTTGGCAGGCGGCTGCGCCTCGGCATCCTCGCCTAGGACGTGGCGGCGTATTTGCCTCTCTTCCTCGGCACGACACCAGTCCCACGCGCCTGCTTCTTCAGATGCTCCAGTGCTGCATCGATAGTAGTCGGTGATGGGGGCGCCGAGATATTCGACGCGCCCGCGCGCCCACCACGTGGGGCCTCTGCGGAACGGTTCGAGGGGCATGGTTTGCGATATTCCAAAATTTGGTCGATCTGATCGGCGGTGATGATCATGTTCCGCCCGAGCCGGTGGAAGGCACCGATGCGGTTGGCCTTCTCGCGCAATGCTCGTTCGGAAATGACAAGGCCCCGGGTGGACAGCAATTCAACCCATTCGCTGGGCGGCCTCCCGGAATCGAGAATGGATGAGAGGACAGCCATTCCAAGAGCTCCTCATTGGTCAGTTTCTGGGATCAGGGTCTTGCGCCGGACTGGCCAGGGTGAGTCGCCCTATCGGGGTTGACCGACCTGCGGCAGCCACGAAGTGGTTTGCCACATAATCTTCAATGGCGGTTTCCGGCAGAAGAAGCCGACCGTTGACGCGAATATGGGACAGCAACCCCCGCGCAACCATACGACGGACGCGAGACTCCGGCCAACCGCTGCGCGCGGCCAGCTTTGGCAGTGTCAGCAATTGCATGACTAGCACCTCTGTAGTAGTTTGTGATGGGAGTTTGGCAGAAACTCACAATTATTGGAGTAACTCATGTTTGTGAGTTCCGTCAAGGCAGAATCGTGCACGGGTGCAGAATGAGCATCGGCGCGCGTTTTCTGGAGATCCGAAAGGCAAAGGGGCTGAAGCAAACCGATGTCGCGGAAGCGATCGGCATTTCGCACGGCGCCTTGGTCAATTATGAAAAAGGGCGTGAGCCTCCGGCCTCGGCGATCCTCGCCTTCAGCCAGGTCTATGGCGTCAGCGCAAATTGGCTTCTAACCGGCGAAGGCCGACCTGATGCCGAAAGCCTGGACAGTATCTATGCCCGTTCAATCGCGACGGCTTGGGCGTTCCTGAGCCGCGGTGGCGACGATGTGGAACAGGACGCGCTTATCAAACTCGGTGGCGCGCTGTTTCAATACCTGCTGGAGCATGGCGAGATCAGCCCCGCCATGAGTGAGAAGATTTTTGCCCTGAGCGCCTGACATGAACGACAACCAGCTACCACCGATTGCCGACGAACGGCTCCTAGCCCGGCTTATTCATGAGCCCGCTGCACTGGGGCGTGCCGGGTTTGATGTGTCGGTGGCCGCGTGATCCGGGCGCGCGGTTTCGGCGGCGTTTTTCGCCGCAGCAAAACCGATGGCTTTTCGAGGTTGATGGGCGATGGCTCGGGCTTTGTGCGGCACAGCCGCGCTGGCTATGTCGGCGCTGGCCGGAGACTGGTGGCGATGGCTTTGAACACGCCGGCGTCGGGGCATGCTGACGCGAAGGCGACACGGATGCGCGAGGCGGTCTCGATGACGCGGGCGGCGACCTTGAGCAGCCGCAGGCGCAGCGTTGCGAACTCGGCAGTGGCCAGAGAGGTGGCCTTGGGGATGGCCTGCTGGACGCGCCACATCAGCCAGTAGGCGGCGGTATGCAGGATGAGGCGCATCTGGTTGGCATTGGCCGAGCGGCACGAGGTGCGATCGCTGGCCAACTGGGTCTTGTGGCGCTTGATCAGGTTTTCGGCTTGGCCGCGCGCGCAATAGAGCGTGTCGTAAATGTGCTCGGGCGAGCCTTCTGTCAGCGAGGTGACGACATAGCGGATGTCCATGCCCAGCGTGCTGGCCTCAATCCGGGCGACGACGCGGCGTTGGCTCTTCCAGCTTTTGGCGCCGTAGCGGGTCTCGACATAGTTGCGCAGGACCGGATGTTGGGCCTGGGCCCGCTTGACCGCGCAGGCATCGGCGACGGCAACGATGGCCGGATCGGCCCGCAGCGCGGCGTTGGTCGGCAAGCCGAACACGTAATCGACCCCGGCCGCCTCGCAGAACGCCATGATCTCGGGACGGGCGTAGTGCCCATCGCCGCGGATGGTGATGTGGGTATCGGGCCAGTGCTGGCGGATATGACGCACCAGGCGCCGGATGTGGCCGGCACCTTCGGCACCCGACGGCGTCTTGCCAGTGCGCAGCAGCATCGCCACCGGCCGCCCGCTCGCGGTATCGTACACATGGATCGGCAGGAAGCAGCGCTCACCGTGATGTCCGTTCCAGAACGAGAGCTGCTGATAGCCGTGCACGACATCACACGTGTCATCGATATCCAGCGTCACCGCCGCCGGTGGGGCCGGATAGCTGGCACAGTAAACGCCGATCATCGCGACCATCATCCGGGCCAGTTCACGCGTGGTCGGTGCATTCTCCCAGCGGCTCATCGTCGGTTGGCTGGCCAGCCCCGCGCCCGATCCCGGCAACTTGCCCAGCGCCAGGCGGAAGCCCGGATCGTCGCGCAGGGCATCGAGATCATCGGCGTCCTCATAGCCACACGTGATCGCGAACACACGGGCACGCAGAATGTCATCGAGGCGATGGATCACCCGCGTCGGGTCACGCGGATCGGCGATGCACGCAGCAAGCTGCCGGCAGATCCCCATCGCGCGCTCGGCCTGCGCCAGCAGCAGAACGCCGCCGTCAGAGGTCAGCCGGCCACCGTCGAACGCGGTTGTGACCTTCTTGCCGCCAACCGCTGGAAACGAAAATCCCGGTGCGCTATCATCGCTCCCGGCGGGTGTGGTCCGTGGCATAAATTGCCTCGCTGAAGGACTGGTCTAGACACCCATTTTCCTACTGCAAAGCAATCGCTTACGCCACTCCCGCCAACCCTCTCACCCGCCGCGGTGAATAAGACAGGCTAGCCGCGATGAAGGCCGTCAACCCTCCGGTAGAAAAGCTGTTGGCTGACCGCCTCGCACTGCGGCAGGAGATGAGGCAAGCTAAAGATGAGCTCGAACGTGTCCGCTATCACTTGATCCCGAAGTACATTGGTATCGTTAAAGCCATAGCGCTTGGGGCAGCAACGTTGGCTCTCATCGCCTTGGCCCTCGCTCTTTTCAAAGGCCTTTTCGACGTGAAAACCACAGCGACCCTCTTTGCCTCTCTCCTATTGCCAGTCTGGATCGTAGATCAAGCCGAAAAGAAGTTTGGCCGCTGGGTACTTCATCACAATGGACAAGCCGAGTATATCGAACAGAACAAAACGAATGAGTGACCAGCCAAAGGCCGATAAGTTCAAGCGGAGAGACAGAAGCCCTCTTATTGGGTATGGCTTTCCAGATAACGCATAATGATTGCCGGATCGGCCGGATAAGCGATAAATTTACATGCCTGCACACGCTAGAATTGAAGTCCTGTCAAACCGGCTCAATGTCGGCTTCTTGCGCCCCGCCGGACATTTCGGCAGGGCCAGTGCCGTCACCCGTGCGCCCGGCTCGGAAATTCCGGATATCGTCCCCTCTCTCTGACAAGTTCCGAGATAACGCCGCCCCGATATACAACCGCAAATCTGCGTTCGTGAGATTTTAGGGTACTGGTACGAGCAGCGGTTGGGTCACATGGCGATAGCCTGACTGGTGTATGTCGCGCCATCGACTGTGGTCACGTCCGTCAACCGAACGAGTGAAAGACGCTCGATCCAGCAGGAGTTCGCGGCCAGGTGCAGCCTTGGACATCGCGGTTGCGAAAGGAAGATGGCCTTCCACCCGTATCAAATAGGCACGGAGATTTGGATAGGGCTACAGATCGAACAGGATGAAGGCACGCACGGTGGTTTACGGAAACCTCATCACGAAATCCGCGACATTGAAATCAGCACCGGCCAGCCATTGATGCCCTTCCGCGGAATACGACTCTAGCTCATCCAGGTTGCGATTGGCTCGATCACGCTTAAGCCTCGCCATGGCTACTTCAGCCATCAGCATCATCAGACACGGCATCAGCGAATTATTTACGTCATGGTTCCTAATTCCCTACCATAAGATCGGTACGTTTTCGATTGGAGGCCTGGAAATCGTCAGGACTGCCTATGGTGCATGAATTCTGTTCTTCGTCTCGTTCCCCATATCCATGCTTCAGGATCTGAAGCGTGTGCGTATTCCTGCCGTGGCCACCATCAGTCAGGCGGTTGGAGCGCAACCAATTTGGTGAGTAGCCGCCCCACCCCATCTAACGGCCTCGTGTTCTGAGAATTAGCGCAGGGAAGGGTGGCAGGAGATGTGGAACCGGCGGCGAAGTTGATGCCGGCTCAACATTTGCATCGCTTAGAATATCTTGTTTGCCGCGACCAAAGACTGATTCCCAGCTATTAGCTACGATGGTCCGGCGTGAACGGAAGCCCAGCCTGCGGAGCTTCTCGACGGCCTTATCGTATCTTTCCGAAGCAATTTCTGAGTTCATTGACGAAGAGCCCCGGCTGCTCGAAGGCCGCGAAATGACCGCCCTTGTCGAGCTCGTTCCAGTGTATCAGCTCTGGCGAGCACCGTTCAGCCCAGCGTCTCGGTGCCTGATAGATTTCTCTCGGAAACACGCTGTAGCCACATGGCACGGGAACGGGTTCCGTAACCACGAAGGCGTTCTCGAAACTCTCCCAATAGAGCTGCGCCGACGAGGCGCCGCAGTTGGGAAGCCAATACATCATGATGCTGTCGAGCAACTCATCATAGCTCAGGATGTTGAGCGGATTGCCATCGCAATCGGCCCATGCCCTGAACTTTTCGAATATCCAGGCTGCCTGTCCGATAGGCGAGTCTGCTAGAGCGTAGCCCAGCGTTTGCGGGCGGGACATCTGCTGGGTTGAATAGCCTGCTTCCCAGCGCTGGTAATGCCCCATGGCTGCCAGCATCGCGGTCTCTTCAGCATTGAGATTTTCGTAAGGCGGCGGCGGCATCACCACCGGCAGGTTGGTATGGATCGCCTTCAGCCCCTCCGGTTTCAGCCTTGCCAACGTATGCGTAACCGCCGAGCCCCAATCGCCGCCCTGTGCGACATATTCCCGGTAGCCCAGGCGCTTCATGAGCGTGTCCCAGCTCGCGGCTATCCTGGCGAGGCTCCAACCGCTTTCGGACGGCTTGCCAGAGAAACCATAACCGGGCAGGGCGGGAACAACCAGATGGAAGGCGTCGCGGGCGTCGCCACCGAAATCCTGCGGTTCGCTCAGCGGGCCAATGACTTTCAAGAACTCGATGATCGATCCCGGCCAGCCATGGGTGAGGATCAAGGGAAGTGCATTTTCATTCGAAGAGCGGATATGGAGAAAATGGAACTCAAGTCCGTCCAAGGTCGTCTTGAATTGCGGGTACCGGTTCAGCGTAGCCTCGCAGCGGCGCCAGTCGTAGGAATGGCGCCAGTAATCGGCAAGCTTGCGCATTTCGGCCAATGGCACGCCCTGCGACCAGTCGGAAACCGTCTCTCGCTCTGGCCAGCGGATACGATCGAGACGGGCATGAAGGTCGCTAATCTCCTCGTCAGCGACATTGATCCTGAAAGGCGTGATCGATGGCTGCAGTTTGTTTGGCATGGAGTGCTCCTTGCAACCAGAGAAATGGGCGCCCTCACCGAGCTTGGAAGGGCGCCCAATTTGAATTCTTGCGATTCAGAATTGAGGGGCCGCCGCTCCGATCTGCGCGGAACGGTTCTGCGCACTGCCATTAATGATTGCCTCTCTCTCCGCGAAAGCAAGCGGCTTACGTCCGAGGATCAGGTAAAGGATGCCGACGACCTGGACCAGGGCGAGGATGCAGGTGAGGATACCCGCTGCCTGAGTCACGAACGGCGAGAAATTGCCCTGGATCGCATAGATCGTCGGCAGCCCGGAAAAGGCAAAGCCGCCGATGTAGCAAAGCGGCATCAAGGCCAAGAGGAGCACGCTTTTCCAGCCATTGAACCATTCACGAAAACGATAGGCGATCGCAACGCTGAGGTACAATGCCGCGACATTGGCAAAAAGCCACCACCACGGAAAGTACCCAAGCAAAACAAGAGGTTGATGGCCAAAATAGGTGTAGATACCGCCATAGCGAAGTAATGTCTCTTCGAACATGATATCGGCGAGGCCGGAAAGTGCGAAAGCGGTCCAGAGTGCACCGGTCTTCACATTTCTCATGAGCGCGGCGTAAAAGATATACCCAAGCAGTGCGCCGAAGGGCCACCACATCGCGATGGTGTAGTAGTCAAACTCGCGCCCCATAAGAAAATAGAAGAGCTTGTTTGGATCATGCGACTGGGACCAGAAGCAGCCGGCCAGGTAATTGTCTACGCTTTCCGGAAAGACGCAGGCGGCACCCGCCATTACGATTGCAAATGGAACGGTTGACCTGAAGCGAAGTCCTTCGATGATCGACACGACAACCATGATGAGCGCGATGGCCACCATCCCGATGGTCGCATAGAAAACATGTTCGGCATTCTGCGGGAAAGCATCGTTGGGCGGCGCGAGTGTGCGGAAATTCGGATCAAGCACAACGTGCGCATGCGCGTTCTGGGCAAGGGCGATATCCGGCATCAGCACACAGAGTGCGAAACCCGCCGACAGTGCGAGACCGGTCAAGGCTCTCGCTTTCGAAGTTCCTGCTTGTATCGATGGAAACATGGCACACCTCCTTGTGGCCGGCTTGAAGAACTAACTTTTTAGTTATATCCACTCTCTCCGATGGTCAAAGGGATTTTGAAGGCATGAAGAAGGTTGAGTTCACAAAGGGGGAGCAGACGCGCGAACGCATCCTCCTGGCCGCGACGGAAGAGTTTGCGACCCACGGCATCGCGGGCGGTCGAATTGACCGCATTGCCACCGCCGCGCCAGCGAACAAGGCACTGATCTACAGCTACTTTGGAAACAAGGAACAGCTCTTCAGGGCTGTGCTGGAACGGCATCTGGCTAATATTTACAGCACCATCCAGTTCTCCGCAGATGATCTTCCGGGTTATGCGGCCGCACTGTTCGACTTCGCGATGGATCATCCCCATGTGATGCGCCTGGTCATGTGGAACGGTCTTGCGCAGCAGGGGGACTGGCCGCTGGATGAAGGCTCGAGTCTCGCCGCTCAGGTCGCAAAAATTCGGCGCGCTCAGGCCGAGGGACGAGTTGCCAACCGATATCCCGCGGATTTCCTTCTGACGCTCATCGTTACGATCGCCTCAGCTTGGACCGCCGCCAATCCCTTCGGTACGTCCATCACTCCTGACGCGATGACGCAACGCACATTATTGCGAACAGCGATATCGACGGCGGTGAGCCAACTGTCCGAGGCGAATTAGGTGTATCTTCTCGCGATTCTTGAGCGCGGTGCGATCGCACACCAGGCCGTCACGGGCGTGGTGCGCATTATACAATTGCGCGCATTGCGCGCGCTGATTTATTGCAGAGGCATGAAAATGCGCGAACTAGAAGCACGGACCGGAGTCCATCGCGAGACAATACGTGTCTATCTGCGACACAGGCTGATCCCGGAACCCGCACGCCCTTACCGAAATGCCGCTGACTATGATGAAAAGCATGTCAGTGCGATTATCGCCATCCGACAACTCCAGCAGGACAGCCGCCTCACACTGGCCCAGATCAGCGCTCTGATGGATGGTGATGCCGCCAAGGGACAGGTCGGTGCCTACGCATTCGACAAACTAGAACAGTTGGTTGCACATCGATCTGAGACCGACTGCCAACCCGTCGCGATAGGATCACTGCTTGAGCATTACCCGCATGCCGATGAAGACGCGCGAACTCTCGCAAACATCGGTATCCTCGAAATTATCGAAACCCAGCAGGGCGAAATGCTTTCACTCTCGAATGCCCAGATCGTGAGGATCTGGGGTGAGATGCGTAAGGCCGGGTTCGACGGCCATCTCGATTATACGCCGGAGATTCTGGGGTTCTACGTCGAAGCGGCCAACTTCGTTGGGCGCTGGGAAGCGACGACATTCCTTCAGCGAATAGAAGGACGCGTAAGCGTCGATGAAGCTGCCAGGCTGGTCGAGCGCGCTCTTCCGCTTATGCTTGAATTCTTCGGTCTGCTTCGGCAGCAAGCCTTTTTCAGCTATTTTAATCGGCTCCGCGGCAAGCAAGATGAATGCCTGCCCCCACATCATCCCGAACTCTCGGGAAGTTGATTGCGCTCCTTCCCAAAAAGCCTTAGTTTCCAACCCCACTATCTGATTTTTCGCATACGACCTTTTGATCGGAAAGCTGCAGAATTTCGATCAAGATCAGTATCTGTACTCGCATAGCCGCGCGCCTCATCGCGGCTGTAGCATTAGCCATGCAAAATCGACCATTTCATTGCCATGGCTATGTCAGCCATTAGTCCAAATATCTTATGGCATTTCGCAATACGAATATGACTTGCCCCACCAAATTACCTACCTTTTCAGCACATAAAAGTTTGGTGCATCAGAATAGCGCCAGCGATGGTGGGAGACGAGGAAGCGATCAACTGACGGCAAGCCAATGGTCTATTTCGGGATGCCTTTCCTTATGAAGTATCCCGATCCCCCCCGTCGTCGATAGCGCCCTTGCGGAATTGACAGTCCGGTCCGGATCGCGGTCTGGCAAGTTCTCATGGCATCTGCTGCGCAAGGCGAGAGTGAAAGAGACATTTATGGGCAGCATGGTTGGCAATCGGTGTCCCGAGTCCGACATCGATCCATTTTCGATCGAGTACCTTGCCTCCCCGCACGCCCCGCAAGCTCGGCTGCGTGAACTCGGGCCAGTGACCTACCTGCCACGCTACGGCTTCTACGTACTCGCCCGCCACACCTCGGTCTTTGCAGCGCTACGCGATCCGGAGAATTTCTGTTCGGGCAGAGGAGTCGGCATTACGGATTTCGGGAAGGAAGCGCCGTGGCGCCCCAAGAGCATCATTAACGAAGCCGACGACCCCGATCATGCACGCCCCCGCACCGTCATGACCAGAGTCCTGAGTAAAGGTGTGCTCGAACAACTGCGCGAAGATTTCAAGATCGCCGCCCGCGATATAGTCGACAGTGCCTTGAGCATGGTCACGCTCGATGGCATCGAGGATTTCGCTCAGGCCTATCCGCTTCGCATCATCCCCGATGCCGTTGGCATGATGCCCGAGGGACGCGAAAACCTCCTGCCCTATGGCACGATGGTTTTCAACGCCATGGGGCCGCATAACGAACTTTTCGACACCTCGATGCAGAACAGCGCTCCGGTTATCGAATGGGTGACCCGACAATGTCGTCGCGAGTCAATTGCCGCGACAGGGATCGGGGCACGGATCTACGATGAGGTCGACAACGGCAATCTGACCGAAGACGAAGCCGGCATGCTGGTGCGATCAGTCCTGAGCGCAGGTCTCGACACGACGATCTTTGGCCTCGGCCATATGCTCCATGCGTTTGGCCAAGCTCCTGATCAATGGCAGGTGTTGCGCGCCGATCCGTCCTTGATCCGAGCCGCCTGGTCAGAGGTCATCCGCCTAGGCTCGACCGTGCAGTCACTTTTCCGGACTACCACCCGCCCCGTCGAAATCGACGGGGTCAATATCCCGGCCAATTCGAAAGTGATGCTGCTGCTGGCGGCCGCAAATCGTGATCCGGAGAAATTCACTGCCCCCGATCGCTTCGACATCCGGCGCAAGACGATGGGCCATGTCGGCTTCGGCTTCGGGATCCATATGTGCGTTGGACAGATGCTCTCAACGCTGGAGGCGGAAGTCCTTCTTGAGGAAATGCTCCGGAGAATTGAGAAGATCGAACTAGCGGGCGAGCCGGTCTGGCGCCTCAACAACATGCTGCGCGGCCTGCAGTCTCTGCCCATCCGCTTCACGATTGCATGACCCTCCAGCCGTCCAACACAGTTCCCGGAAACAACGGGACCAAGGGGATACCAAGGTCAACAATGAGCACCATTCGCCCCTACATCCTTCAGATTCCGGAAGACGATCTGATCGACCTCAAGCGGCGACTTGCCCGCACCCGGCTGGCCGACCGTCTTCCCGGCAATGCTTGGGATCTCGGGACGGATCCGCAGTGGCTTTCGCGACTGATCGCCTATTGGCACGACCGCTTCGACTGGCGCGCGCAGGAAAGGCGCATCAACGCCTGGCCCCAGTTCAAAGTGGTGATCGACGGTCGCGAACTCCATTATTTTCATGTTGAGGGCAAGGGTCCCAACCCGAAACCTCTTCTGCTGGTTCATGGCTGGCCAGGCTCGCCACTCGAATTTCTCGATATGATCGATCTTCTGACCGATCCAGTAAAACACGGTCGCGATCCTAGTGAGGCCTTCACCGTCGTGATCCCTTCACTACCCGGCTATCACCTTTCTTACAGTCACGGACGAGGTGGCCTCTCGATAGAGGCCATGGCCGATCTGCTGAAGGAACTGATGACTTCAGTGCTAGGCTATGAACGCTTTGCTGCGCAAGGCGGCGACTGGGGGGCGTTTATCACAACCCGCCTTGCCCACACATGGCCCCAAAACCTGATCGGGATCCATCTCAACCTGCTCCCGCTTCCCCGCAATCCCTCAGTCGGGGCCCGCGACGAACAAGAGCGAAACTACCTGGTGGCAGTGGAGAGCTGGTTAAAGTGCGATACTGGCTACATCGCCATCCAGGCGACGAGGCCCCAGACTCTGGCTCTGGCTCTCAACGATTCTCCAGCCGGTCTGGCTGCCTGGATCAGCGAGAAATTCAGGACTTGGTCCGATCCTGGCTCCCCCCTTGAAGAGCTGTTCGACATAGACACTCTGCTCGCCAACATCTGCCTCTACTGGTTCACGGGTTCGATCGGATCATCCTTCTGGCCCTATCACGCAAGGTATTTTGGGGAGCCGATCATTCCTGCCGATGCCGCCATTACAGTGCCCACTGCCTATGCAGAATTCCCCTTCGAATTCTTGCGACCTCCGCAGAGCATGGCGGGAGACATGTTCGCCAACATCAAACAATGGAGCACGATGCCCAAAGGTGGGCATTTCGCGGCAATGGAATGTCCCGGAGATCTGGCGGCAGACCTGATCACCTTTTTCGCAACCTGCTGATCGCGGTGATGGCTATTCGTCTGCTCACTCTGTCACATCCCCCGCAGCACCGCCTCTCTTGGAACAGCGCAGCGAGGGCTTGGGGATCACGGCATGGTGAGCACCACCTTGACGCATTTTCCGGCGTGCTGGTCCTCGATGGCCTGGTTGATCTGTTTGAGCGGATAGGTAGTGACCAGTCTATCGAAAGGAAAGCGGCCCTCCCGGTAAAGATCGACCAGCAAGGGCTGGATAGCCTGCGGATCGGCATCGCCTTCGGCCACGCCGCACACGAGGATGCCTTTCGAAAGCCTCTGTATGATGTTGAGCGAGCTTATCGCATCGATCGAACGCGGGACGCCCACCATGGCCCAGAACTGCCGGCAGCGGCGTGGGCAACACCTGAGCGCACACAACGAGATCGGTATGACACAGCCCCGTGCCCACAACCCTGACCAGCACCTCATCTGGACGGATACCTTCTATTCCAACCTTTCGATAGCGAAGGGGCGACCGCTTTTCCTCACGGCCGCCGCGGTAATCTCCATATGCGGCCTTCTATTCATTTTCATGCGCGCCATTCAAATCTCGGCACAAAACTCGCAGGGTAAAAACCATATCAAATTGAAAAACAGAGAAATTTTTTCAAATTTTGATATTTGGTCTGACCTTTTAATATAATTGACGCCCCCATCACCCAGCATTACGTTACTTCTATACGCAAAAAGCAGAAGTGATGCACAAAGCGATGCATCGAGAGGACCAACATGAGCACCATACTCGAATCCGACACACGCCCCCTGATCCCTCAGGACATCGCCAAGATCGTTATCACGCCCAAATCCTACGCCGATGATGATATTATCTACCCCGCATTCAAATGGCTGCGCGAAAACATGCCGCTGGGCGTCGCGGAAGTCGAAGGCTACGACCCGATTTGGGTCGTCACCAAGCATGCCGACATCAAGGCGATCGAACTGAACGCCAAGCTGTTCCATAACGCCGATCACAACCCGATTCTCAACGACCGGGCTTCGGATGAATTCATGAAGCAGATCAACGGCGGCACGACCCGTCTGCTCTCTTCGCTGACCTATATGGATCCGCCCGAACATGCCGCCTATCGCAACCTAACCCAGAGCTGGTTCATGCCCAACCGCGTGTCCAAGCTGGAAGAAAAGATTCGTACACTGGCACGCAACAGCGTTGACACGCTGCTCAGCTTTGATGGCGAATGCGATTTCGTGCGGGACTTCGCTCTGCATTATCCTCTGCGGGTCATCATGACCCTCTTCGGCGTTCCGCCGGAAGATGAGCCCCGCATGCTCAAACTGACCCAAGAATTCTTTGGCGTCCACGATCCGGAAGAACAGCGCCCAGAGATGGTCGCCGATCCCGTGGCGGCCGGCAAGCAGTGGGCTGCCACACTTGAGGAATTCTTCGAATATTTCGATGGTCTGAGCGCTCAGCGCCGCGCCAATCCCAGCGACGACATGCTCTCGCTTATCGCCAATTCGCAGGTCAACGGAGCTCCCATTCCCCGTGATGAGGCGAATGGGTATTACGTTGCCATCGCGACCGCAGGTCATGACACGACCTCCTCATCAACTGCCGGCGGCCTGCACGGCATGCTGCTCTATCCTGACAATTTCGCGAAACTGAAGGCAGATCCCTCGCTGGTGAAGGGACTGGTGGACGAAGCGATCCGCTGGACCAGCCCAGTCAAGCACTTCATGCGGAACGCCACGGAAGACACTGTGGTCCGTGGGCAGACAATCCGCGCGATGGACCGACTGATGATCTCCTATCCTTCCGGAAATCGTGATGAGGAGGTTTTCTCCGATCCGACGCGCTTCGACATCACACGTTCGCCCAATCCACATATCGCCTTCGGCTTCGGGCCGCATATGTGCCTTGGCCAGCATCTGGCAAAGCTGGAGATGCGTGTGCTCTTCGAGGAATTGCTGCCGCATATCGAGAGCATCGAGCTTGCGGGCGATCCACGCCTTGTCGAAACCAACTTCGTAGGCGGCTACAAGAGCCTGCCCGTCCGTTTCAAGAAGCGTTGATCGACCAGCCGGGCGCGCTGGAATGCGCCCGGCCCCATGCTGATCCCATAATCAGGACCCCGCAAAGGGGCCGCAACGGGACTGGAACCCACCATGAACGATACCACCACTCTGACCGCACCCGAAAAGCTCGACGTGCGAATGCCCGACACCGGCATACTGATCGGCGCACATCGCGTCGCAGCAGGCGATGGTCGCACCATCGAGGTTGAGGACCCTGCTACCGGCAAGATTATCGCACATGTTCCGGCAGGCGGCGCCCATGAAGTGGACGCGGCTGTGACAGCGGCGCGCAAGGCTTTCGAAAGCAGGGCATGGTCGCGCATGCGCCCGCTCGATCGCGCCCGGATCATCGAGACCATCGCCCGCAAGATCGAGGAAAATGCCGCCGAACTGGCGCTCCTTGAAAGCTATGATAACGGCAAGGCCGTTCATCATGCGCTCGCCGTGGATGTCCCTGCCGCGGTTGACATCTTCCGCTACATGGCCGGATGGGCTTCGAAGATCGCCGGTCAGGTCAATCCGATCTCGGGCGATGGCCGTCAGTATCACTCCTATTCGGTGCGCGAGCCCATTGGCGTCGTCGGCCAGATCGTCCCCTGGAATTACCCGCTCG
Organism: Novosphingobium rhizosphaerae; assembly: GCF_050920675.1. Lineage (NCBI taxonomy): Bacteria > Pseudomonadati > Pseudomonadota > Alphaproteobacteria > Sphingomonadales > Sphingomonadaceae > Novosphingobium > Novosphingobium rhizosphaerae. The sequence goes on along the minus strand of NZ_CP137861.1, from coordinate 1,357,674 downwards.
CCATGGCGGCCTGGAAGATCGCAACCGCACTGGCGGCAGGATGCACGATTGTTCTCAAGCCCTCTGAGGTCACCCCGCTCACGGCACTGCGTCTGGCGGAACTGGCGCTTGAAGCCGGTCTGCCTGAAGGCGTTCTCAACATCGTCACCGGCTATGGCCACGAGGCCGGCCAGGCGCTGGTCGAACACCCCGGCATCGACAAGATCGCCTTCACCGGTTCAACCCGCGTGGGCAAGCAGATCGTTCAGACCGCTGCGCGCGATCTGAAGCGCGTGACCCTTGAACTGGGCGGCAAGTCGCCGTCGCTGATCTTTGCCGACGCCGACCTCGACAAGGCCGCGATCGGTGCCGCGCTGGCGATCTTTTTCAACTCCGGGCAGGTCTGTCTGGCTGCTTCGCGCCTTTATGTGGAGCGATCAGTCTACGACCAGGTGCTGGAGGGCGTCGCCAAGGTTGCCCAGAGTTTCAAGCTGGGGCATGGCCGCGATCCCGATACGATGCTCGGGCCGTTGGTCTCCCGCGCGCAGCAACAGCGGGTGCTCGACTACATCGACCAGGGCCGCGCCGCCGGCGCTGAAATTGTCACCGGCGGAGGTACAGGCCCCACCGAAGGCTATTTCGTCGAACCGACCATCTTCGCCAATCCGGATCCGGATGCAGCCATTGTGCGCGAGGAGATTTTCGGTCCGGTGCTCGTCGCAACCCCCTTCGACGATCCCGAAGAGGTCATCAAGACCGCGAACAACACGCGCTACGGGCTGGCGGCCAATATCTGGACCCGCGACCTGTCTCGCGCCCATCTCACCGCGCGCAAGCTTCAGGCCGGGACGGTCTGGATCAACACGCACGGCATGAACGACCCATCCGCGCCGTTCGGCGGGGTGAAGGAATCCGGTTGGGGACGCGAGGTCGGTGAGGAAGGCGTCCTCCTCTACACTGAAACCAAGACCGTCACAGCCTTGCTGGACGACTGATGCTGATAACAGTGCGGCGGCAACGATCGCCGCACTGACTTAATATTAATGAACCAATTGGGAGAGATTTATGAAGAAGCTGAAGGGACAGCTGTGTTCGGCGAGTTTGGCCTATATTATGGCCGCATCACCGGCTCTGGCTCAGGATGCGCAACCTGCTCAGGCGCAGACCACCCCCGACAACAGCCGAGAAATTGTCGTGACCGCCAACAAGCGGCAGGAGAATATCAACAAGGTCGGCCTGACGATCACCGCCGTTTCAGGACTTCAACTTGCCGAGCGCAAGGTGACCTCGCTCGAGGACGTCGCTTCGCTCGTACCTGGCCTTGCCTATTCCCCCAGCACTGCCAACACGCCGATTTTCACCCTACGCGGTGTCGGTTTCAACGAGAGTTCGCTGGGTGTCTATCCTGCGGTCAGCGTCTACATCGATCAGGCGCCGCTTTCCTTCCCCGTGCTCGCAAGCCATTCCGCCTATGATCTGGAGCGCGTGGAGGTGCTCAAGGGACCACAAGGCACGCTTTTCGGCCAGAATTCAACCGGCGGTGCGATCAACTATATTGCGGCCAAGCCCACCAGAACATTCGAGGCGGGTGGCGATCTGAGCTATGGCCGCTTCAACCAGGTCGAGGGCAATGCCTATATCAGCGGACCGATCACCGACACGCTGCGTGGCCGCGTTTCTGTGACTGGCCTCAATTCCGATCCATGGCAGTACAGCATCTCGCGGGGCGACAAGCTCGGCAAGCAGTCCTACATCGCAGGACGCATGCTGCTCGATTGGGACAACAACAGCGGCGTGCGCCTCTCGCTCAACGTCAATGGTTGGCGCGATACCTCCGATCCTCAGGCGCAGCAACTGATCGCCATACGTCCGACCTATTCGGCTTACGTTCCGGCCAATGTGCTGGCAGCACAATTTGCACCTGCCAATGCCCGCGCGGCTGACTGGAGCGCCAGCGTTCAGGATCCTGCCACAGGCGTGGTCAATCCGGCCACGGGCGCGGTAACACCTGGAACGGCGCAATCGGTGAATTTCACCCCCTTCTCCAACCGCCGCATGATTCAGGCGTCGTTGCGCGCCGACGTCGATATCACCGACAATCTGACCTTGACCTCGCAGACCTCCTACGCTGACTTCGATCAGAAGCAGCGGACCGATGGCGATGGCAGTCCCTTTGTCACCTACGACCTTTACCGCAATGATGGCTATATCAAGACGTTCAACCAGGAAGTGCGCCTGGCCAATGACCCGCATCGCAGTTTTCGATGGCTCATCGGCGGCAATGTCGAGAGCAGCCACACGTTCGAGAACCAGTTGCTACGTTATTTCAACAGCTCGAACTACAATCCCAACAACCTCTACATCAACGCCAGCGGCGTGACCAACAAGCAGGACATCCTGAATTACGCGTTCTTCGGCAGCACTGAATATGCCGTAGCGCCTAAGCTGACACTGAAGGCATCCGCACGCTTCACCCAGTCGCGCAACAACGGCGACATCGGAAGCTACACAATCGTCGGCGGCAATGTCGACAAGCTGTTCAATCTGCTCGGTACAGTGCTTGGTACTGTGCCATTCACCCCGATCACGATTGCCGGACCCTACACACTCAATGACAACAACGTGCCCGGCCAGGCGTTCGTTCGGACGCTGAGCGAGAACAATGTCTCGTGGCGTGCGGGGATCGATTATCAGGCGACGCGCGATACACTGGTCTACGCCAACGTCTCGCGCGGTTACAAGGCTGGCTCCTTCCCCAGCCTCGCCGCGTCGATCTATGAGGGCCTGCAACCAGTCACCCAGGAATCTGTCACTGCCTATGAAGGCGGCATCAAGACCCAACTTCTGGATCGCCGTGTCAGCCTGAACGGCGCTGTGTTCTACTACGACTATCGCAACAAGCAGATCCGCGGCAAATTCAACGATCCGCTGTTTGGCGCGCTCGACGAACTGGTCAATCTGCCCAAGTCACGGATTTTAGGCGCGGAAGCCGATATCACGGTCCGTCCGGTTGCCGGGCTGACAATCAATGGCGCCGTCACCTATCTCGATTCCGAGATCCAGATCGGTCCGGCAGCGCCCCGCAATTACAACGTTCTGGCCCAGGTAACCAACTTCTCGGGCGACCCCCTGCCCTTCACGCCTAAGTGGTCGGGAACAGTCAATGTTGAGTACCGCGCCAGGCTCGCCAATGGTGGGGCGCCCTTTATCGGCGTCAGTGCCAATGCCCGTAGTTCTTCAGACGCGGTCCCCGGTGCCAGCAAGATCGCCTATGTTCCAGATCCTGCCTCTGGTGCCGCGGTCGTTCGCCTTGCTCCTGGCGTTACCAATCCCTTCGTCATCAATGGCTATGCCACGGTCGACGGGCGGATCGGCTACGAGGCGCCGGACGGGGCTTGGCGGATCATGCTCTGGGGCAAAAATCTCTTCAACCGTTATTACTGGACCACGGTCATCGCCTCAACCGACACGGCTGCGCGGATGGCCGGGCGGCCCGTCACCTACGGCGTGACCGTTGGCTTCAAGGTCCGCTGACCGGAAACTATGGCTCCTCCCGGCCACCCCCGGCCGGGCAGGACATCCAAAACAGGAAGGGTATGGGCATGACGCAACTGACGAACGCCTACATGACAGAGAACTGCGAGCGCTACATCCCCAACCCGACTATTCCCAAGTGGAATCAGAGTTACTACTTCAATTTTTATGACCGCAAGGCACGGCTGGGCGGCTTCATTCGGGTTGGCATCATGGAAAACCTGGGCGAGACGAACGGTTTCGCCGTTTTCTTCATGAACGGCAAACCGCTGTTTACCCGGGTCAACATGCAGCTTCCCTACACCTCCGATCGGCTTGACCCCGGTCTTGAGGTGGCAGGCGTGAAGCTCACGGCCACGCGTCCGCTCCAGACCTGCAGCATCAGCATCGACACAGAGGATTTCGGCGCAGAGCTGGTCTGGGACCTGCGATTTCCGATGGGAGATAGCATCGCTCTCACCAAGGACGGGGATGATGCGATCGCCCGTGAACTGGCCTACGTGCATCTTGAGGGCGTCTGCAATGTCACAGGCACGATACGGCTGCGTGACGGCAAAACCATCCCAATCGAAGACGGGGGCTTCCGCGACATCAGCTGTGGCCCGCGCAACTGGGCCGGCGTGCGCCACTATCGCCTTGCGTGGCCGATCTTCGACAATGGCATGTCCTGTGTCGCCGTTCACGCGATCACCGAGCATGGCGACAGCTATCAGAAGATCCTTCACGATGGCGAGCGCTGGCACAGCATCGGGAGGCTCGAGGAAGAGATCGAGTTCGAACCCGACGACATGGGATTCAAGTTCGTCCAGTGGAAGGCCTGGGACGAGGAAGACCGCCTGTGGGAGTTTACCGGGACCCCTCTGTTCCGCTGGCAATTTCCTTTCGACACATTCGTCATGGTTGAGCAGATGATGGAATTCCGCCTGAGCGACGGGACCATCGGCTACGGCATGGGGGAAGGTGGATTCCGCTTCCCCTGGGAAGGCAATGGTAACTGATATGGCTAAAGTTCGGACTACCCCCGCCATCGACCGGGTCGACATTTGGGACAGGGACCAAATCGAGCCCCGCATCAAGGATCTTTTGGATCGCACGCTCCGCGATCGGGCCAGGGGCCCCTACGCCGCAAAGACCGATACCGAGGTGATCGCCATGCTGGAGCGTCATTTTGCTTCAGAAAGCACGGTGCCGATTGAGATTGTCGATGTCGCCCGTCTGTCCGGAGGTGCTTCCAAGGAGCAGTTCGCGTTCACGCTTCGCCGTGCAGGAGATATTGAGGGTGAACGCCTCGTTCTGCGGATGGATCCGCTCGAAGCGATTGCACAGACTTGCCGGGGGCGCGAAGCCCAGGTCCACCGGGCTTTCCAGAACATCCTACCGGTGGCCCCCGTGCGCAGCCTGGATGCTGACGGAGACCTTATTGGTCAACCGGCGATCATTCTGGGCTATGTTCATGGTGTTACCGAGCCCACCCAAGGCAAGGGGCACGGCATCTCGGGCATCGGCACGCATTTCGAGGAGTGGGCGAGCAAGCTGGCCCCGCAATTCCTCGACGCACTCGCCAAAGTGCATCGCTTCGACTGGCGCAGCGCGGACCTCTCCTATTTCGCGGCCCCGGAACCCGGAACCCGGCAAGCGGCAATCTGGCAAGTCAACTGGTGGTCGCGCGTGTGGTGGGATGGTGCTGTCCAACCCGTGGCGATCATGGCCTATGCCGAGCGCTGGTTGCGGGAAAATGCTCCCATCTGCGACAATCCGGTAATGTGCCACAGCGATCTGCGGCTCGGTAACTTCATGTTCGAGGAACCCAGCGGCCAATTCACAGCCGTCCTCGACTGGGAACTGGCCCATATCGGCGACTTTCACGAGGATCTGGCCTGGTCGATGCAGCGCCTGTTCGGCACCTGGGACGATGGTGGTGAATTTCTTGTCAGCGGTCTGATCCCTCGTGCGCAGTTTCTAAGCGTCTACGAGGAACTTTCAGGCAATCGCATCGATCCAGTGAAACTGCGCTATTATGAGGTTCTCAACGCCTACAAATGCGCGGTGATCGATCTGGGGCAAGCCATGCGCGCCGCGACTGAGGGCAACAGTCACCAGGATATTGTTCTCACCTGGCTCGGTTCGGCAGGCGGCGTTTTTCTCGAACAACTTGTCACAATGATGCGGGAGGCCTGAAACATGCTGCCCAATATCGATCTGCGTATCGGAAATCTGGTAAAAGCGCTCGAGCAAGTGATCCTGCCGGCCCTTCCCGCCAGCCAGCGCCTTGCCCGAGACCAAGTGCGACTGGTCATCGGTCATCTGCGCATGCTGGGCGGCCAATGGAAAACCGCGCTGCGCTATGAAGAAATCTCGTTCGAGGAGCTTGCTGCCCTTGCCCGTGATCTGGCGGAGCTGGTCGAAGAGCCGCAGCAGCGCCTGCTGACAAGCGCATTGAAGGAAACCGCAACCTGCGACCACAGCAGCATCGATGCCCTGGAAGACGCCAACAAAATACTCGGGCAAGCCGTCGATATGACCATACTGGGTGGAGAAGATCATCGCCCCCTTTCCCGCGCGGCAAGCGAGGCGGTGCTCGAATATGCACTGCGCCACGCCCGGCGTGAACGCATCTGGTTCCAAGCCAATCAACTGGACCCGGATCGCTCCGAGCTGCCTTCAATCGCCTCTATGCTGGCAAACGCCTGAAAGAGTGCGGCATGCGGCAGGGAGACACCTCTTGAAACACGACAATCCGGTGCTCCCGCAAGACGATCCTGCCGGAGCGCTTGCTGGCATGGTTACAGCAACCCGCTTTGAAGATATCCCTGCCGCAGTAGTAGATCTGGCGAAGAAGGCGATTCTCGATACGCTGGCAGTAACGCTTGCCGGATCAGGATGGGAGGTCAGCCCCGCGATCGCCGCTCAGGTCGTCGAGTGGGGTGGTACGCCTCGGGCGACGGTGCTCGTCCATGGACACAGGGTCCCAGCTCCCATGGCAGCCTTCGCCAATGGCGCGATGGCCCGCGCGATCGACATGGGTGACGTCCATGAAACCGGCGGTCATGTCACGGAATGGAACGTGCCCGCGATGCTCTCCGTGCTGGGGATCGCGGGCGCGCCGATCGACGGGAAAGCTTTCCTCGCCGCCTATATTGTGGGAGCCGAAGTTGGCGTGCGTGCCAGCGCGGCGCTCAGTCTCGTACGCTACCACACGACATGGGGCATGCCTGGCGAATGGAACGGTCGGCTTTGTGCAACCGCCTCGGTCGCGAGGCTGCTTGGGCTTGACCGCGACGGAACCTGGAATGCCATGGGCATAGCCTACACGGTCCATGGGATGTCTGAATACGACAAATATTCCGAGGGCACCCAGATGGCGCGGGTGCAGCATAGCTTTGCCGGAGATACCGCGGTCAAGTCCGTCCTGCTGACCCGATTGGGTGTTACAGCGCCGCGCGGCATCTTCCAGGGCGTTACAAGCGGCATTCTGCGCCATATCGCCTGGGATGATGTTCAGCCTGAGCTCTTGACTGAGGGGCTTGGTCGTCATTGGCAGCTTGCCGAGGGGCTTTCGATGAAGCGCTATTCGGCCTGCAAGTTCACACACAGCTTCATCGCAAGCACCCTCGCCATCATGGCCGACCAAGGGCTAGACCATCGCGGCATCGAGCGCATCGATTGCGTGGGAAGCGAGAGTTCGCGCATGACCTACGAACCGGCAGCCGCCAAATGGAACCCGCGAAGCGTCCCCGAGGCGATGTTCAGCGCGCCCTATACCATCGCCACCGCCGCGATGACTGGTGGCTTCTTTCTTGATGATCTGCGGATCGATGCCATCCTCGATGAAGACCGGCGAGATCTGATGCGCCGTGTTTCAATCACCTCGGATCCCGATCACCCTGACCCATTCGCGGGCTTTCGCGTTAAGATCACGCTCAGGGATGGTCGCAGCTTCAACCATGTCACCCCTTATGTGAAGGGTCATACGCGCAATCCGATGGGCTGGAAGGATCTCTCCGAGAAGCTACACCGTTGCGCCGCTTTCGCAGCAGCCCCCCTCCCTTACGAGAAACTCGACCGGCTGATCAGCCTGTGTTGCGAGATGGAGAAAGTCCCCGACATACACGAGGTTCTCGCGTGCGTGATACCTTGATTTTGCTCAGGAGAAGATGATGAAGGCAGCAGTTCTCAACCACCTCGACGGTACCTTTCAGATCGAGGAGATCGATATCGACGAACCGCGCGGCCGCGAAGTGCTGGTGGAGGTCAAGGCATCAGGCCTCTGTCACTCCGACCTGCATTTCGCCGAGCAGGATTTCGGCGTACCGCTTCCAGCAGTGCTTGGTCACGAGCTTGCCGGTATCGTCGTTGCAATCGGCCCTGAAGTCAGGGAATTTTCCGTCGGTGACCATGTGGTGGGGTCGCTCATCCAGTTTTGCGGGCATTGCCCGGCGTGCATCGGCGGGCGTACCTATCAGTGCTTCCATCCCGAGGAAACGCTGAGAGGGGATCATGATCACGACCATCCCCATCGACTGACACGCAGCGGGGCCGGCGTATCCCAGGTTTTTGGCACCGGGGCTTTTGCCGAACGCGCGCTCGTTCACGAGAACCAGCTGGCGACCGTCCCCAAGGAGATGCCTTTCGCGCAGGCTTCCCTGCTGGGCTGCGGAACGATCACCGGCGCAGGTGCCGCGATCAACACCGCTTCGGTCCGTCCCGGCGAGACGGTTGCCGTGATCGGCATCGGCGGTGTCGGCCTCAATGTCATTTCCGGCGCCAAACTGGCAGGGGCAGCGAGAATCATCGCGGTCGATCGTCAGCCACAGAAGGAAGAGTTGGCCCGCAAGTTCGGTGCCACAGACTTCATCGATGCATCGAAGGTGGATTCAGTTGCCAAAATACGTGAGCTGACCGGTGGTGGCGTCGATCATGCCTTTGAGGTGGTTGGTCTCAAGGCAACCTCGGAGCAGGCGATCCAGATGGCACGCAAGGGTGGTGGCGCCTATCTGATCGGCGTCCATTCGCCTACATCGACGATCGACCTGAATGTGACGATCGACCTGTTGACCCGGCAGGTCGACGTGCGCGGGGTCTACATGGGATCGACAAATATCAAGAATGACATCCCTCTCTATGCAAGTCTCTATCTTCAAGGAAAACTGAACCTGGACGACCTCATCTCCAAGGAAATCAGCCTCGAGGAAATCAACGAGGCCTATACCGAACTGAAGGGCGGCTCGATCGCACGCAGCGTCATCACTACCTTCTGAATCTGGAAGGGCGGTAGCCCGAACCCGCGTGCGACCGCCCTTCTCCACGCTCAACTACCGGCTTCAGGAAACCACGACAGGATCTGCCGGAATTGAAGGGAGCTTTCGCAGGCCGACCAGAGTAATGATCGGCCTGTATATTAAAAGCGTGCCGATTGGCAGGAAGGCATCCGCAACGGCGTATCGTTTGGATCTCTCAAACCCATTGGTGGCCTTATTACATATTCGGATAGTTCGGGCCACCGCCACCCTCAGGCGCCACCCAGTTGATGTTTTCGGCCGGGTCTTTGATATCGCAAGTTTTGCAATGAAGGCAATTCTGCGCGTTGATCACAAAGCGCGGCGTTCCGGCCTCGCGATCGGTGATCTCATAGACTCCTGCTGGACAATAGCGTTGTGCCGGCTCGTCATAGAGCGGCAGATTCCATGCGATCGGGGCCTCGGAATCGGCAAGCCTCAGATGAACCGGCTGATCCTCCTCATGATTGGTGTTCGAGACGAAGACCGAGGAAAGCCTGTCGAAACTGATGACACCGTCCGGCGCGGGATAACTTATCGGCCGGCTCTGCGATTTGCGAAGCAATGTTCGGTCAGAATGGTGACCCAAAGTATAGGGCAGCCCGATGCCCAGCGTGCGCATCCACATCTCAGCACCGGCCAGAACAGTCCCAAGCACCGCGCCGAAGCGCGCGATGAGGGGCTGCACGTTGCGCACCATGCGCAATTCGTTCGCCAGCCAGCTACTGCCCACGGCTGTATCGTAGGTTCTGAGCGTATCGCCGCCACGACCGGCGCCCAAAGCCCCCAGGACTGCATCCGCAGCCAACATCGCCGATTTCATCGCAGTATGCGTGCCCTTGATGCGCGGCACATTCACGAAGCCGGCTGCGCAGCCGATCAGTGCACCGCCGGGAAAAACCAGCTTGGGGATGCTTTGCCATCCTCCTTCATTAATGACCCGAGCGCCATAGGACACCCGCTTGCCGCCCTCGAGGAAGGCTCGAATCTGCGGATGTTGCTTCCAGCGCTGGAATTCGCCGAAGGGCGAGAGGTTCGGGTTACGATAGCCCAACCCCACAACGAAGCCTAAAGCGACCTGTCCGTCGGCCTGATGATAAAGAAAACCCCCGCCATAGGCATCCTTGAGAGGCCATCCCTGTGTATGGATCACAAGGCCCGGCCGATGCTTTTCTGGCGCGATATCCCACAGTTCCTTCAGTCCAAGGCCATAAACCTGGGGGGCACAGTCCGCGTCGAGTGAGAAGTGAGCGATGACCTGCTTCGTGAGATGCCCGCGCGCGCCTTCCGCAAAGAGCGTATAGCGCGCGTGAAGCTCCATGCCCGGCTGGTAGTCGGGCTTCAGTTTCCCATCACGTCCGACCCCCATGTCTCCGGTTGCCACGCCGCAAACCGCGCCATGCTCATCGTAAAGCACCTCGGCAGCAGCAAAGCCCGGAAAGATCTCGACACCCAGTTCCTCGGCCTCGCTCGCAAGCCAGCGACACAGATTGCCGAGCGATCCGGTATAGGTTCCCTTGTTGTGCATCCAGCCTGGCGTCAGCCAGTGAGGCACGGAGAACTTGCCCTTCCCGGTCAGGAACCAGTGCTGATTGTCCCTGACAGGTACAGCAGCTAGCGGACATTCCCGTTCCCGCCAGTCAGGTATCAGTTCGTCGAGTGATCGGGGATCGATCACTGCCCCAGAAAGAATATGTGCGCCGATCTCGCTGCCTTTTTCGAGCACACAGACACTGATATCCGGATTGCCTTGCTTGAGCCGGATCGCAGCGGACAGCCCGGCAGGGCCGCCCCCCACGATCACGACATCATAGTCCATGGCCTCGCGCTCGCTCATTGGCTCCTCCCCCCGTTCACAACTTGGCCGTGAGTTCCGGAACGGCCTCGAACAGGTCGGCCACCAGACCAATGTCAGCGATCTGGAAGATCGGCGCGTCCTCGTCCTTGTTGATAGCGATGATGGTCTTGCTGTCCTTCATACCAGCCAGATGCTGGATCGCGCCGGAGATGCCGACGGCGATATAAACTTCTGGCGCAACGATCTTGCCCGTCTGGCCGACCTGATAATCATTGGGCACATAGCCTGCATCGACCGCCGCACGACTGGCGCCCACGCCTGCACCAAGCTTGTCTGCCAGCGGCATGATAATCGCCTCGAAGCCGGCTGCATCCTTGAGCGCCCGCCCGCCCGAGACGACGATCTTGGCGCTGGTAAGTTCAGGACGTTCGCTTTTGGCGATCTCCGCGCCCACGAAGCTTGAAAGACCGGCATCCCCATGCCCGGTCACGCTATCGACCGCAGCCGAACCGCCTGTGGCGGCCGCCTTGGCAAAGGCGGTGGTGCGGACAGTCGCCACCAGTCTGGCATCGCGGCTTTCAACTGTTGCGATGACGTTGCCCGCATAAATCGGGCGGGTGAACGTCCTGGGCCCCTCAATCGAGAGGATTTCCGAGACCTGCATGACATCAAGAAGCGCAGCAACGCGCGGCGCGATATTCTTGCCCGCCGTGGTGGCTGAAGCAATGAACGCATCAAAATCGCCCATCAAGCCGACGACCAGCGGGGCGATATTCTCGGCCAGACCATGGCCGTATGCAGCGTCGTCAGCCAGCAGAACGCGCGTGACGCCCGCAATCCGCGCAGCAGCCTGCGCCGCTTCGTCGCAGCCCTGACCTGCCACCAGCGCCACAACATCACCCAATTGTGCCGCAGCGGTCACCGCGGACAGGGTGGCATCCTTCACAGACTTGTTATCGTGTTCGACCCAGACCAGACTCGTCATCTCAGGCTACTCCCATGTCCTTGAGTTTGGCCACCAGCGCATCGACATCGGCAACCTTGATGCCGGCACTGCGCATCGGCGGCTCCGCCACTTTCAGCGTGGCGAGGCGCGGCGTGACATCCACGTCGAGATCGGCGGGCGTCTTCGTCACAAGCGGCTTGGATTTGGCCTTCATGATATTGGGCAGGCTGGCATAGCGAGGCTCATTCAGGCGCAGATCAGCCGTAATGATCGCGGGCAGAGCAAGACGCAGGGTCTCGAGTCCGCCGTCGATCTCGCGCGTAACCAAGACATGCTCGCCATCCACGTTAACAACAGAAGCGAAGGTACCTTGAGGACGCCCCATGAGGGCAGCAAGCATCTGCCCCGTCTGATTGCTATCGTCATCGATCGCCTGCTTGCCCAAGATAACCAAGGCAGGCTTCTCATCATCGGCGATGCTCTTGAGTATCTTGGCGACACCCAGCGGTTCAACAGCTTCGTCGGTTTGAATATGGATTGCACGGTCCGCGCCCATAGCCAACGCCGTGCGAAGCGTTTCAACAGATTTCGCCGGCCCAACCGAGACGACAACCACTTCGCTTGCCACGCCCTTTTCCTTCAGGCGGACAGCTTCCTCGACGGAGATTTCGTCGAATGGGTTGATGCTCATCTTTACGTTGGCGAGATCGACGGCAGAGCCGTCGGGCTTGATACGCGGCTTGGCGTTGTAATCGATCACCCTTTTAACGGGCACGAGAATCTTCATGATTGGCATCCTTGCTGAATGGTCGTACCATTATGCAGGGCGAAGGCGGTGTCAAGACGGCGCGGTCTGGCCATTGCTCCTTTTTACGCAAGCGCTATAGCAGTGACAGTTCCGTTCCAGAGTTGCAGGTCATGCCCAGCGCCAAAGAGAAGCCTAATTTCGCCCCGATCAAGACCCAGCGCGCCTTCGAAGCGATCTGCGAACAGATTCGCGGCCAGTTGGCGAACGGCACGCTCAAGACCGGAGACAAGCTGCCAGCCGAGCGCGAGCTGGCGATTGAGTTCCAAGTCAGCCGCAGTGCTCTGCGCGAGGCGTTGCGCAGCCTTGAGGTGGCGGGCATCATCCGCAACACCAAGGGAGTGAAAGGCGGCTCCTTCATTCAGGCAGCCGAGCCCGACCGCATCGTCCAGGCCATGCAAGACTATGTACATCTGGGCAATGTTACCCTTGATGAACTGACCGAAGCTCGCCTGGCTACGCTCGATATCATCGTACGCCTTGCATGCGAAAGAGCTAGCGAGAGCGATCTCGCGGAACTGGAAGCCATTGCCGCCAGAACGAAGCAAGTGACCGGGGTCGAGGCGCGCTATGAATGCGCGGCGCAGTTTTACGAGGCGCTGGCCCGGGCAACGAAAAACCGTATCTACGGCATTTTCGTCAATTCGCTCGCTTCGATCCTGCATGAGTTCGTTCAGGGTCCCGATTACGAGACCTTGCAGGAAACTCTGATTGATTCGCGGCTGCGGCTTATCCGCCATCTGCGCAAACGCGACGCCGAAGCAGCTGCCCAGGAAATGCGTAAGCATCTTGAGCGACTTCATCGCCATGTCCGCAAGACTTTGAAAGTCCGGGGCGCCCAGGTCGCCTGACCCAGCCCAGCATTCTTTTCATCTCCCACACATTGACGCGCCAAGCGCGATTGACCCTCTGTCGACATCATGCGATAGGTAGGACCATTATACTTTTATAACGGAGAGCCTATGTCCTATCCTGGCGCAGATCCCACGCGCGATGCCCTGGCAGGCGTCCGCGTGCTTGATTTCACAAGCGTGATGGCGGGACCCTTTGCCTCCCGCATGATGGCCGACCTGGGAGCTGACGTCATCAAGATCGAAGCACTCGAGGGAGATCAGGTCCGCGCACGCCCGCCTGTCCGCGATGGCAAGAGCGCCTATTTCGGACATCTGAACGCGGGCAAGCGCTCCCTGGCCTGCAATCTCAAGGCTCCTGCGATCCGGGATCTCATCTACCGTATGATCGCAAACTTCGACGTGGTGATCGAAAACTTTCGTCCAGGCGTCATGGCTCGTTTCGGGCTCGATTACGCCACGCTGGCCAAGATCAACCCCCGGCTAATATACTGCTCGATTTCGGGTTATGGGCAGAATGGTCCCAAGGCTCATCACCCAGCCTATGCTCCTGTAATTCATGCTGCCAGCGGCTTCGACATGGTCAACCTACATTATCAGGACGACACGACCCGTCCGGCCGCCAGCGGCATTTTCATTGCCGACGTGCTCGGAGGCACCCATGCCTTCGGAGCGATCCAGACAGCGCTTTATCAGCGCGAGCGCATCGGCCAGGGTCAGTTCATCGACGTTTCGATGCTGGAGGCGATGGTCGGCATGCTGGTCTATGAAACCCAGGCCGCGCAGTTTCCCGGCGATGCACGCCGCCCGCTCTATACACCGTTGCGCACCACCGATGGCTTCATCATGGTCGCCCCCACCAGCCCCCGCAATTTCGAGCAACTGACCGAGGCCGTCGGCCACCCCGAATGGCAGCAAGATCCACGTTTCATCAGCGTCTCGGACCGCAACGCCAATTGGGCCACGCTGTTGGGGCTGGTCGAGGAATGGACCTGCCTCCTTTCAGGCACGCAAGCCGAGGCGACACTGGCGGCACACGGCGTTCCTTGTGCACTTTACCGGGGAATGGAAGATGTTCTAGCAGACCCGCAACTGGCCGCGCGTGACGCCTTTGCCGACATCGACGATGGTGCCGGTCCCTATAAGGTTACCAATCCGCCGTTCCGCATGAGCGCCTCGCGCACCTGCGCCCGCAATCAGGTGCCGGCACTCGGAGCCGACGGCAGCACGGTTTTTGAAGAGGAACTTGGCTTGACCGGGGACGAACTGGCCGCTCTGCGCGCTGCAGGAAACCTACTCTGACAGGGAAGGCCGGGGCGATCACGCCCCGGCCCGAACCTTATCGCAGCAATTCGCGCGCGATCGTGTTGCGCTGAATTTCCGAGGAGCCCTCGTAGATACGGGTGATACGGATATCGCGATAAAGCCGCTCGATAGCGAAGCCCTTGCAATAGCCCGAACCACCGAAAATCTGCAGGGCAGTGTCCACGGTACGGCTGCCGGCCTCGGTTGCGAAGAGTTTGGCCATGGAGGCGAGTTCGCGCTTCTTCTCACCCTGATCATAGCGCCAAGCGGCGTCGAGCAGGATAAGGCGCGCCGCGCGCATGTCGGTCGCCATGGTGGCGATATAGTGACGGATGGCCTGGAAATCCGAAATGACACCGCCAAAGGCCGGACGCACCTTCGACTCGGCAATCGCCAGTTCCAGCGCATATTCGCCCATGCCGACGGCGGTCGCACCGACGTTCATGCGCCCCTCATTGAGGCCTTCCAGCGCATAATGAAAACCGCGACCTTCCTCGCCAATCACAGCATCGACCGGCAACTGGCAATTGTCGAAAGCCAGTTCATAGACGCCGGGTGAAGCCGTTCCCATCAGTTCGATCGTGCCCGTCACGGAAAAGCCCGGCGTATCGGCGGGCATCAGGAAGGCAGTAATGCCACCGCGTGATCCTGCAGATTTGTCGGTATAGGCATAGACGATGACGTACTTCGCCTTCTTACCGTTGGAAATATAGGTCTTGCTGCCGTTGATGAGCCAGCCGTCGGCATTACGCACTGCGGTTGTGCGCATCGATCCGGGATCGGAACCGGAGTTGGGCTCGGTCAGGGCAAAGGCGATCCCGATCTCACCCGTTGCCATGCCGGGCAACAGGCGAGCTTTCTGCTCTTCGCTGCCGTGGTGGATGATGTTCTTGGCCGCCGGCCCCATCAACGGCCGCAACTCAGTCCAGAACTGGGGAGGAAGACGGGCCAGCTCGATCTGCACAACCGCCTGCGCGAGGGCACCGAGTCCGAGACCGCCATATTCCTCAGGCAGGGCCATGGCGAAGTAACCGTTGTCGACAAGCGTCTTGCGGACGATCGGGTCGATCTCGCCGGTTTCATGGAAGGCGCGCTCATGCGCCAGCAGGCCGTTGACGACCTGTTTCGTGACTTCGCGGAATTCGGCGATTTCGTCGGGCAGTTCAAAATCCATGAGGTCTCTCCTGTGGAAACGATCGCGGCGCAACGGCGCTCAATCCAAAATGGTCCTACCATTTAGCAAAAGGTCTGTCCATTTGAAAATCAGCATTGGCGCAGACTGCCCTTTTGGGTACAAGGGAGTCATGGCCGCCGATCCTTTCGAACTCAATTTGCGTCATCTGCGAGCGTTGCTGGCGATTGCTGAAAAGGGCAGCATCACTGCGGCTGCTGAAAGCGTGAGCCTCTCCCAACCCGCATTGACGCAGGGCCTCGCCAAGCTGGAACGACAGTTTGGTTATTCAATGTTTGAGAGGCGAGCCGGGGGATGGTGCCTACGCCGATGGGCGTCATCGTCATCGAACGCACGCGGGCAGCGCTCGACCATCTATCCAATGCCGCGAAGGGCCTTTCGGCCGTCTTTCAATTTCCCGAGCGCTTGATGACTATGACCCAGTTGCGCGCTTTTCTCGCACTAGCCGAAGCTGGTGGATTTTCCGCTGCCGCCCATACAAGTGGCATGTCCCAGACCGCAGTGCATCGTGCAGTCAGCGATCTGGAGCATATGATTGGCGGGCAACTGGTTGAACGACGCGGGCGAGTCATATGGCTCAATGCGGCGGGCAAGCGCCTTGCGCGGGGTGCCCGCCTAGCCGCAACTGAAATTACCGCAGCTGTCGCCGACATGGGATTTGATAGCGGTGGAGAGCAGATCGCATTCGGTGCCCTCCCGCTATCTCGCCCCTATCTCGTGCCCACGGCCATGGGGAGCATGACTCGTACTCATCCCCGCGCAGCCTTCAAGGTGCTCGAGGGTAGTTGGAAGGAAATGGTTGAGCCGCTGCGCGACGGCGAGATCGACATGATTGTCGGTGCTCTTCGTCCGTTCGATATCGCCGACCTTTATCAAATGCCGCTCTACGAAGATCGGTTGGTTGTTGCTGCCGGAAGCAAACATCCGCTTGCTGGAGTGGAACAGCCGACTCTGGAGCAACTGGCCGCTTATCGCTGGATCGTGCCACCTACCAATTCCCCCTTGCGCGAGCAATGGGAACGGGTTTTCAATGGCACAACCACGCCGGAAACGCCAATCGAATGCGGTTCGGTGATGATCATCAGCCGGTTGCTGCCGGAGGGCGATTTCCTGACCTTGCTCTCACCCGATCAGGTTGCCTTACAGATCCGCAGCGGCCTTCTCACGCAGATTGGCGCGCCCCTAGACCGTAGCCGCCGCATGATGGGTATCACCACGCGGCGTAGCTGGCGGCCAACGGCCACACAGCGCCATTTCCTCAATTGCCTCGAGCAGGCCGCAGCAGTCATGCGGCTGGAGTTTCCCCAGCCTGAGGAGCGCAACTCAGGCTGGGTCTAGGGCGTCTGTCAGTCCAGATTGATCCAGACCGCCTTGGTCTCCAGATATTCCTCGATGTGATGCGGGCCGGATTCGCGCCCGAAGCCGCTAAGCTTATAGCCGCCGAAGGGCACGCCGGGATCGAGCATCTGGTAGCAATTGATCCAGACGGAACCCGCCTGAATACCACGCGCCATGCGATGAGCGGTGGAAAGGTTGCGCGTCCACACCCCGCTACCAAGCCCAAAAGGCGTGGCATTGGCGCGTTTCAACACCTCCTCCTCAGTATCGAAGGCAAAGGCGCTGAGCACCGGACCGAAGATTTCCTCGCGTGCTATGGTCATCTCGTCAGTCACGCCGGTGAAGATCGTCGGCTCGATAAAGAAGCCATCCTCCAGCCCCGCGCCCGCCATACGCGCACCGCCTACCAGCGCTTGCGCACCTTCCTGCCCGGCACCTTGCATGAAGCCCAGAATCTTGTCCATTTGCGTCGCGGAAACGACAGGCCCGATCTGGGTCGCCGGGTCCAGCGGATCGCCCACGCGGATAGTCCGGGTAAAATCAGCAAGTCGAGCCATGAATTCATCATGGATCTCGCGCTGGACGAAGAGTCGCGTTCCCGCACTGCAAATCTGTCCGCTATTGGCGAAAACGGCCATGGCGGCAGCAGGCACAGCCTTGTCCAAATCGGCATCGGCAAAGACGATGTTGGGCGACTTGCCGCCCAGTTCCACGCTCACCCGCTTCATGGTCGAGGCGGCGGCATGCAGGATCTTCTCACCCACCCCGGTCGAACCGGTAAAGGCGATCTTATCAATCCCCGGATGCGAGGATAGTGCCGCCCCGGCATCACCCAGCCCGGTCAGGATGTTGATCACACCAGCAGGCACGCCAGCTTCCAGGCACAATTCGCCAAAGCGCAACGCCGAAAGCGGCGTCTGCTCGGCAGGTTTCATAACCAGCGTGCAGCCGCTGGCCAGAACCGGCCCGGCCTTCCACACGGACATGCCGATGGGGCCGTTCCACGGGTTGATCGCGGCTACCACGCCGATTGGCTCCTTGAGCGTGTGCGACAAGACATCGCCCGCCGCCGAATTGGGCAGCGTGTCCCCGGAGAGCAGGGTCGCCTGCCCGGCATAATAGCGCAACAGTCCGCCAGCGCGGGCCTTGCCGAGAACCGTGCGCGAAAGCGGGGCGCCGAGGTCGAGCGTGTCGAGCAGTGCCAACTCCTCGTAATGCTCCTCGACCAGGTCGGCGAGACGGAGCATGATACGCTGACGCTCTGCGGGCTTCATACGCCGCCAGGGCCCCTCAAATGCCGCACGTGCGGCAGCGACGGCGCGGTCGACATCCTCGGCTCCAGCCTGGGCAACCTGGGCAAGAAGCTCTCCGGTCGCCGGATTGCGGGTTTCGAAGCGCTTGGCAAAAAGGGCTGGAACACGCTTTCCGTCAATCAGCATATCCTGTTCCACACGATCGAGCATCGCGGGGCGGTTGCGAACCAATGTGGTCTCCATGCAGGTCTCTCCAGATATCTTTGATTGGGGGTTACGCGGCAATGTTGGACCGTGCAGTATCCTCAAGGATAAAGGCTGCTGCACGCTGGGCAATCATCATGGTTGGGGCGCTGGTGTTACCGCTGATGATCTCGGGCATCACCGAAGCATCGACGACGCGCAGCCCCGATACACCGCGAACACGAAGGCGGTCGTCAACCACCGCCATCGGATCACTGTCCGGCCCCATCTTGCAGGTTCCAGTCGGGTGATAGGCGGTGTTCACGATCTTACGCAGCTCAGCTTCAATCTGGGCATCGCTCTGGGCATGGGCACCAGGCTCGATTTCCGCACCGGTCATCGGGGCGAGCGCGGGCTGGGCAAAAATGCGCCGTGCCTCGCGAAACCCGGCGATCAAGGTGCGCATATCATAGGGGTCGGCAAAGAAGTTGGGGTCGATCACCGCCTTGTCCTCAGGCCGGTTGCTAGCCAAACGCACCGAGCCCTCGCTCTTGGGACGCAACAGTTGGATCAAAGCCATATAGCCGTGGTTTGAGGGGATGACGCGAGCGTTGGCCTTTAAGCCGACTAGGAACGTGATCTGGATATCCGGCCGCCCGGAGCCGTCGGTGCAGAGAAAACCGCCGCACTCCGCAACATTGCTCGCCAGCATCCCTTTTCGGTTCAGAAGGAAGCGGAAGGGACTGAGCAAGATGCGGCCATAGGTTCGCGGCGAGAGCGCATAGGATTCGGCCGAAGGGTTTTCCATCGCGAGATGGACCGTCGGATGATCCTGCAGATGCGCGCCTACGCCGGGCAGATCGTGCAGTACCTCGATGCCCTTTTCGCGCAAATGCGCCGCTGGACCGATCCCCGAGAGCATCAGCAACTGCGGCGAATTGATCGCGCCGCCGCACAACACCACCTCACGCCGCGCCTCAAGGGTTCGACGCTGTCCCGCCTCCTCGATCTCGATGCCGCTGGCCCGCCCGCGATCGAAGAGGATGCGGCGCGCCAGGGTGTCAGACAGCACCGTCAGATTGGGGCGTTTGAGCACCGGATGAAGAAAGGCACGTGCGCTCGACAGCCGCGTACCTCGGCGCTGGTTGAGGTCATAGGTCCCGAAACCGGCCTGTTTCTCTCCCGCAAAATCCTGGTTATGGGCGTGTCCGGCCTGCTGCGCGGCCTCAATGATGGCGTGAGTGATCGGGTTGAAGGAGCGCGGTTGCTGCACATCCAGTTCGCCACCCTTTCCGTGCCATGGCTTGTTGGGGCCCTCATAATTCTCGATTGAAGTGAAAGCGGGCAGCACATCGCTGTAGCCCCAGCCCTTGTTACCTGCCTTGACCCAGCCCTCGTAATCCTCGCGCTGGCCACGGATATAGACACCCCCGTTTATCGCGCTGCAGCCGCCCATTAGCTTGCCGCGCGGAAAGTTGATGCTGCGTCCGCCGATTTGCGCATTCCCGGAAAGCGTATGCTTCCAGTTGTAGCGCGCGTGCGGGATAAGGAAGATGTTACCCACCGGCATGATCGTCTTGATGTTGACCGGCCATTGGCGGTCCGATGGTCCAGCCTCAATCAGCGCGACGCGCATTGCGGGATCGGCGGAGAGGCGATTGGCCATCAGGCTTCCGGCTGAACCTGAACCGATGACGATATAGTCGAATGCGTCGTTCACCTTCAGAAATCCTCGGTTCTGCCCCGGGCCAGCCGGGGGATATGGCCGCGAACGGCCAGAAAACTTGTCATATTGATGAGCATAAGCAGGCTGAGCATGCCGAAAAATCCGCCTCTCCCGGCAACCAACCATGATCCGGCCAGAGCGCTGACCAAGGCTCCGATGCGTCCGGCGGCTCCCATCAGGCCCATCCCTCGCGCACGCAGCGGCAGGGGAAAAGCATGAGCTCCTAATGCGAACATTGCCGATTGGGCTGCACTCCCCGTCAATCCCAATACCGCGAGTCCAATCATAATCGGAAGACCATGTCCTGCCGGGTCTATCGGCGCAAAGGCCAGTATGGCGCATACTAGGACCGCAAGCCCGGCAAGTGCCGGCAGCGTAACCCGTGACCCCAGCCCCATGATCACCAGCGCCGCCATGAGTGCGCCGGTGGTGCCCCCGATGTTGTACCAGGTAAGGCCGAGGCTTGTATCTCTCAGCGTAAATCCTTGGCCGGCCAACATTGTCGGCGCCCAATTGAACATCAGATAGACCAGGAACATTCCGGAAAACATCGCGGTCGAAAGGCCCAGCGTGTCGCGAGCGAGGTCTCCCGTTATCAGATCAGTCATCGGAGGTTTGGAAAGGGCGCGCAGCACCTTTGGTGGTGGATCATCTCCCAACCGCTGCATCAAGCAATCAAGCTCTGACCGGCGTAAAGGATGTCTGACGAGGAATCCAGGTGACTCAGGCAAGACGCGGATCAGCGAGACAACGATCACAATCGTTACGAGCCCGCTTACCCAGAAAAGCCAGCGCCAACCTAGGGCGGGCAGGATCAAGGCTGCAGCAGTACTTCCAAGGATTCCGCCGATCGAAACACAAACCACCCCAAAGGTCACGGCCAAACTCCGCCAGCGGGCTGTCGTGAATTCTGCGATCATGGCTGCCGCTGTTCCCGGTACACCTCCCAAGCCGACTCCAGCCAACGCTTTGAGCAGCGCGAGTTGCCAGACTGATCCGGCAAATCCTGTCGCGAGAGTAGCGCTCCCGAACACTGCGACACCCAGGAGAATTGCTGCGCGTCGACCGAACGAATCCCCAATGTGGCCGGCGGCCAGCGTGCCGAAGGCCATGCCGACAAAGCCGAGGGCAAAGATGCCGCCCAACACGCTTCGCTCCAGCCCCCATTCCCGAAGAAGAGCTGGTGCAGCCAGTCCGAGCATTTGATTGTCGAGCCCATCGAGCACGACAGTTATGGCGACCAGCAACACCACGCCAACGCGATAGAGGCCGGTCTTGCCCGGGTCGCCAACCGCCATCTGCATTTTACCTGAGGCCAAAACCATCTCCTCTCCGACAGGGCGGTTCTCTATGCCGCCGCTTGCCCGAATGGTTACGCCGCCCTGGTCGGGAGCGGCGCAAGATCAGATATCCAGAACCATGCGTGGAGACTTCACCCCCGAACAGCAAACCATGATCGAGGTGTTTGCAGCCTTGTCCTCGTCGCTCAGAAAGTGGTCGCGGTGGTCAGCGATGCCCTCGAGGATCTTGACCTCGCATGTTCCGCAGACCCCCTCGCCGCAGGCGAAACCGATATCCACGCCGGCTGCGAGCAGCGCATCGAGCATCGTCTCGCCTTCCGCGACCTCGACTGTCTTGCCGCTCCGGGCCAGTTCCAGCGTATAGCCGCCTTCGGTCGCGACCTCCGTTTCGGCGCTGAAGTATTCAATGTGAACATGGTCCTTCGGCTTGCCGGCGTTCACCGCAACAAAGGCATCGAGCATGCCGGTCGGGCCGCAGCAATAGAGATGCGCCCCCTCAGGTGCCGCATCGCTGATCGCCTTGAGATCGAGACGCTGGCCGCCGGGCACGCCGTCGAAAGCAACGGTAACACCATCATAGCCCTCAAGATGCTGCACATAAGCGGCGCGCTCGGGCGTGGCAGCAACGTAATGCAGTTCCCAGCTGCGCTTGAGGCGACTGAGCCGCGCGATCATCGGCAGCATGGGCGTCACACCAATACCCCCGGCGATCAACACCGTATGAACCGCATCCTCGACCATCGGGAAATTGTTCTTGGGCGCTGAAATCTCGACGATGTCACCCGCACGCCAGCGCTCATGAATATGTCGCGACCCTCCGCGACTGGTCGGCGAGAGATGGACCGCGATTTCATAATGGCCGCGCACCGCCGGATCGTTGACCAGCGAATAGCTACGCGTAAGACCAGGAGCCAGGTGAACATCGATATGTGCACCCGGATCAAAAGGCAGCATCAGGCCGCCACCCAGCGGCTCCAGAATGAACGACAGAATATCTTCGGCTTCCCAGCGGATCGCCTTCAGTCTTACTTGCATCACACTCTCCCTGCGGTGCGATGCCTGTCTTGACCAAACCCGCTCACCATGGATCGGCAGCGTATCTGGTCAGAATGCGTTTCGTCACCCGATCAGTTCATTTTGTTAAAGCCGGCGCATGGATCGCGCCGGCTCCTATTCGATTATTCGGCGGCCTCGATCTTATCGGGCCAACGAACCGCCTTCGTCAGGGCCACATCATAGGCCTGTTGCAGGGTATCGTCCGGATTATGCAGGAACGACCCAGCTCGGGCACGGTAAAAGATCGAGGGATCTTCCACGCCCGGCGGCACGGTCCCTTTGGTGGCCAGCGCCCGGGCCGCCAAGAGCACGCGGCGGCGCACGCGGGCGATCATCTGGTCGGTGGGGGCCAGATTCTCGAAATTGTGATCGGTGATCGCACCCATACTTTCGGTCACCGCCTGGTCCTGCATTGTAATATTGGGGATGCCGGTGAACTGCGTGCCGTTGCGCTGGCTGTCGCGGTCGATGGCCCAATCATTGGCCTCGCTGTCGGTCGAGCGCCAGCGGCCATACCAGTCGGTGGTGTTGGGGGCATAGCTGATCTTGTCGAACAGCGGCGTACCGTCCTTCAGCGTAGAGGTATAGGCCGGATTGCCCGCATCCACCCCGCAGGTGATGTCAAACAGCATCGAATGCTCGTCATCCATCGGCACCCAGGCGCGGGCGATGGCGCGGGTGGCAAAGCGGTTGTTGGGGGTCTGCGTCCAGAAGGGGAACATGTAATGGGCCACGCGCCATGACTTCTGCCCGTCATCATTGGGGCGGTGGGCGCCATACATCACGCCCCAGTCGGACTGGGCGACCTCATACTCGGGCGCACGGTCCAAAACGGTGGGGCGCATCGGGTGGTCCTCGTCCAGATCATCCGCCTCGATCGAGCCGACATGGAGGAAGCCGACATGGCTGGTGTCAATGTCGCCTTCCAGCGCCTGGAGCCAGTTGCAGTCGCGTTGCAGGCACCAAATCTCGGCCTGGGGGTGCATGGCCGCCTCGATCTCGGGGAACGGGGGCGGATTGGCCTGATCCTGCCCCATATAGACCCAGATCAGCCCGTTGGCCTCATGCGTCTTGTAGGCCTTGGCGTGCACCTTTTCCTTGAAGTCCAGCCGCGCCGGCACCGAAGGCATGTCCACACATTTGCCGTCAACGTCAAACTTCCAACCGTGATACACACAGCGGATGCCGTTTTCCTCGTTGCGGCCAATGAACAGCGAGGCGCAGCGGTGCGGGCAGCGGTGGTCCATAATGCCCACCCTGCCCGAGCTATCGCGAAAGGCGATGAGCTTTTCGCACAGGATCATCAGGCGCACCGGATCGCCATCGACCGTCACTTCCGACGATAGGCAAGCTGGTATCCAGTACTGGCGCATAAACTCGCCCATGACCGTGCCGGGCCCCACCCGGGTCAGATCGATACTGTCATTAGACTGCATTGTCAGGCTCTTCCTCATGTTGGTGGCGAGTCCGGCAGGGCAACTCCAGTTAGGAGCGCTGGCCGGCCCGGCTGTGACCTTGTGTCGACGTCAATAATACCGTGCTCTCCTCCGCCCCAATCGGAATAAGGTCTTACCATTCAAAATTCGGGACGATGTGCTTGAAGCCATCGCTACTTTGCTGCTTTTGTCCGACGCGAAGCGACAGTCAGGTTGCGAGATGATATGGAGAGAGTTTTCGGATGTCAGGCAAAATGTCCTGTTTTATGGGGCAAGGTTCCCCATCCGAAGCGCGGCTAAGGGCCTGCTGCACCAACTGCCTACGCCCAGTTTGCGTCCCGCCTCAGTCGATCATTTTCACCCGCAACGACATAACCGCAACGCTGCAATGCGATAAGGCGCGAGCTCAAAAAACGGCAAGAAATGCGGAAATCGGGCCTTCACCTGCCTTGATTTCAAATTCGCATGTTTCGGCTGATGGTCCACTGCAAGCTCTTCGATCGGCAGCCTGTCCGCCCTGCTGTGCCCCGACATTTCCCCGAAAGAGGCAACTTGCCTCTCATCATCAAGAGAGCCACTTATGACCGAAAGTTTTACCCTACCCGCGAACGGCAGCTTCTCATTCGAGGGGCGTCAAGCGCTCGTCACCGGCGGTGGTCGTGGCGTGGGCGAAGCCATCGCCCGGGAAATACATGCCGGCGGCGGCAAGGTCGCCGTCAGCGATGTCGACCTTGAGGCCGCGCAGGCGGTTGCCCGTTCCCTTGATTCGTCCGGCTCCACTGCCATGGCCGTCGCGCTGGACGTCCGCAGCAAGGACGATTTCCTGGCCGCACGAGACAGGCTTGTCAATGCTTGGAGCCGGGTAGATATTGTCGTAAACAATGCAGGCTACGCCAAGCGCACCCCAACGCAAGACATCAGTCCAGAAGAATTTGACGAGATAGTTCAAATTAACATGCGCAGTGTGTTCCTGAGCTGCCAGATCTTTTCCGAGCATATGCGCGAGCACGGCTATGGCCGCATCGTCAACATCACATCGCTGGCCGGGCAGAACGGCGGGACGGTTGCATCGCCCCATTATGCCGCGTCCAAGGCAGGCGCAATCATGCTCACAAAATACTTCGCGCGCTATCTGGCCGGTTCCGGCGTCACAGTGAACGCCATTGCTCCCGGACCGATCGATACAGCCAAGACGCGCCTCAGCGGCGATCAGATCGCCCGTGTAGAAGGCGAAGTGCCGATCGGTCGATTCATGGAAGTCGGCGAAATCGCGGCGGCCGCTGCTTTGCTGGCCTCTGACCGTGGCGGATTTTTCGTCGGTGCCACACTGGACATGAACGGCGGCCTTTACCTTCGCTGACCGCAATCTTGGCCAATCGCATTCACCATTCAAACGCCACGGAAAGGCCATTCCGTTTTTTTTATGGGGTTATGAGAATGCGATTGGCTGGCAGACAGCACCGGATATATTCTGGAAAGGAATACAGACCAGAGCACAACGGGAGCACAAGCGTCCCGCGCCGCTATATATTGGGAGAGCTACATGTTCATTCGCAACACATGGTATGTCGCGGCTTTCGCCGATGAAGTCGCTCCGGGCAAAGCGCTGGGACGGAAATTCCTGAACGAAGCGGTCGTCCTTTTCCGTACTGAGGACGGCGAAATCGCGGCGCTGGAGGATCGTTGCAGCCACCGGGCCATGCCTCTCAGCGCCGGTCATGTCGACGGCAACATCATCCGCTGCTGCTACCACGGTGTGGAATTCAACGGGAAAGGCACTTGCACCCGTATCCCCAACCAGCAGCGTATCCCGCCTGCCGCCAATGTCCGCCATTATCCGGTGGTCGAGAAGGATCACCTGATCTGGATCTGGATGGGCGAAGCCGCTTTGGCCGATCCGTCGACTATTATCGACAATCCCGAGCATGATGACCCACGCTGGACCTGGAAGCCTTACAATTTTCATGTCAAGGCCAACTGGCAACTCATCATCGACAACATCATGGACCTGACGCACGTGCCGTACATCCATGCACGCACCATCGGCGGCAATCCGGAACAGCATTATGGGGCCGACACTAAGGTGGAGTTCGATGGTCGAAAAGTGACCCTGCTGCGCAAAATGCCCAATTCAATTCCTCCCAAGTCCTACATTGACGCAGGCGGTTTTAAGGGGCGCGTTGACCGCTGGCAGGAAGTTCGTTTCGATCCAACGCATGGCATGACGTGCCGTGTGAACGCAGGCGGGTGCGATGCTGGCACCGGCGCTTACGAAGGCAAACGCGATCACGGTTTCATGCTCGCAAACAACCACTTCATCACGCCTGAAACCGACACGACCAGTCATTACCTCTGGACGATCTGCACCACGGCTCCGCGTGACAGCGGCGTTCCCGAAGTGCTGTTCTCTCAGTTCTTCGACACGATTACCGAGGATGAGGAAACGCTGGATGCCCAGCAGAAGCGAATCGATGATGATCCGCTGCGTGCTTTCGTGGGTATCGCCAGCGACGGTGCGGTCAACCAGACGCGTCGCCTGCTCGGCGCGCTTCACGAACAAGAAACCGGCGAGCGCATCTCGGCTTAAAAATCGAAGCACCTTGAACATCGTGAGCCCCGGCATGGGCACTTCATCCTCTCTCCCATAGTTCATGCCGTGCTCAATGGTGAAGCGGGTTGGAGACCAGGCTCCAGCCCGCTTCATTTTCTTTTATGTATAATCAATTTAAATAAATGCTCGAAGCGATACGGCGCATGCTGATGGGGCATTAGACACGGTCAGGCGATGTCACTTCATTTGCCACCAGCCAATTCACCTTTATTGTTATGGTACATCATTATCCAGACGCAGCTCAGTACGAAGAGCGCTATCGCAGTCGCGTGATTAGCAATCTGCAGCGGCGCGCAAAGGCCTTTGGCATTGCGCTGAAGGAATTGCCGGATGAGCAAGAGATGACTGTTTCTTAGGAAGCTACGCAGTTCTTTGCGAGCCAAAAATCGTGAGGTTTGCCTTCGTGGATGAGCACAGCGATCACTGGCCTGTCGAAGGGCTGTGTCCAGTTTTGCAGGTTTCCACTCGTGGCTCTAGGGCTTGGGCACTGCGCCTCACCTTCCAGCTCGACCGCACCGATCTTTCGGCTGTGCTAGGCGCATGATCGGCTCAAACCGATGCCGAAATCGGCGATGCCTCCGATAAGATACACCACGCCATCGGGCACGATCCCGCATGTGCACCATCGATATCCATGAGACATGGTGCGTGTTACCTGACTTTGCCATTTATCCGCTTGGTTTTGCTCAGACTTGCAAAACTTGGACGAACTCACATGTTAGCTGAGCGATAACCGAGCCCGCCGCGTCCATGGAATTGAGCCATGATATCAAAATTGCTTCTAGCCAACGCCTGTTCGTTGGCAATGATTCCCGGCGCTTATGCTCAGCAGGTAGATCTGAAGGCGTTCACCCCTGCTGGCGATGTTCAGCAACCTTTTTCACTCCTAGTAACAGGGGCGTACCCTAGGGAAAACCAGCTTAGGCCCGATGCCTTTGATGGCTTGCTCAACGAGTTCGTCGCATTTGAAACCGAGAAATCCCGGGCCCAGTCGGACACCACAGTTCATCGCGGTAAAACGATGGCCAAGGGCACTAAGCCTGCCTCCGTCTCCTCAACTTTCGATGCTGCTCGTCTGCGCGATGGATGCGACTACCCACGCTATGCCCCGAGCCCTCGACTTCCCGCAGCGGCCGAGCAGCGCCGCGCCATCTGGTATCCGGCCATGGCAGAAGCGGCTTGCGAGGCTGGCTTGCCCGTTCACCTGTTCGACGCCCTCATCATTCAGGAAAGCCGGTACAACCCGGTCGCTGTCAGCCCAAAGGGTGCCACGGGCCTCGCGCAACTCATGCCTGCCAGCGCCCGTATCCTTGGCGTGCGCAACATTCTGGACCCGCGCGAGAACATGCACGGTGGCGCGCGCTACCTTCGCGCTTTGCTCGATGAATTCGGCCGTTTTGATCTGGCGCTGGCCGCCTACAATGCTGGTGCAGGGCGCGTGCGGGCAACTGGCCGGGTGCCACGCATCACTGAGACGATCCATTACGTCTCAAGCATTCTGGTGACGATGCAAAGGCAGCTTTCCGCGCCCACGCCACTCAGGGAATAGCCCTGGCGCCCCTCATTTCATTGCGGCTGTGGCGACCCGAAGGGAATGCAGCCGTTTGCCTTTGCTTTGCAGGCCGAGGGCATTTCAGAGCGTTGTGGAACTGAAGAATTTATCCCGCCTTTGGCGGATTTGTGCCTGGTTGGTGACGAGCGTTTCGGCAAGCCAGGTTGTTAACTCTTCCTGCGCCTTATCGGTCAAAGGTTCCATCGGAAAATCCGCACGGGTGTCAACCTTCTTGAAGACCGGTGCCAGCATCCCGATCAGGATTCCCAACATCGGATCGTCATAGGCACTCCAGTCACCGATCACTTCGATGGCAATAACGGCTCGTGCCGCGTTAAGCCCAAGAATGTCGAAAAGCAGCCGGAGATCGACGACCCGTAGTGGCTTCTGCCCTGCGATGATACGGCCAAGCTGACGTCGGCTCATCCGTGCCAGTGATGCGATTTCCGCTAATGATCGACTATCTCGCTCAATCCATTCACTAAGCAAGGCGCGATAGCTTTCAGAAAACGGGGCATCCCATTCGGAGGCCGCGCCATCTTGGGATACTAAAGTATAGTCAGTGGTTGGAGTGATGGGCTCAGTCATAATACTCCTCGGCGCGCTGCGGCGTTAACCAATACCGGCGCGGGAGGGTGACCTTTGTCAAGTTGCAGACAATGTCGTTGCTTTGGCTCAAAGACCCTCGTTCAGCACATGGGCACAAGCGTTGATCGCCTCCATCACGCTGACCGATCTACCGAGCCTGCGGCCCGCATCGTCACGAAAATCACGCATGCGATCATTGATCGTGGAATCGACCCGGATGTTGATCGCCACCTCGCCAACCAGCGCGTCGTGATGACAAATGCCATCCAACTCACTCAAAGGTATATGAAATATTTCTCCCTTCGCTGAGGACAGCACTGTGGTCAGCAGGCGTCTGGGCGAGCAAAGCTCAAGCTCACGTGACGAAAGATTGTGCAGCGCCAGGCTTAGCGCCCGAAACGCCGCCGGGCTCATTTTCAGGCGATGTGCGGTTTGAGATCGCGGCTGATGATTATCGCTTGTCTGATCCTCTTTCATGGCCTGCCCCCATATCAACCTCCTGTTGCCCCATGATTTCAGCCCGATAATGGGCGCTGAGCGCCCACCCGTGCGCGAGATTGAAACAAGCCCCGTCTCGTTTCGCCCGCGACTGGGCGCTTCCCACACACCTGTTGGGCCGAATCGAGTCGAGCATACGCCCGGCCTTGGAATTTTACTTGATTTAGCTCGAATTTGGCGGGAGCCGACTTGTCGGTGAGTCCCCGACTGGCGGAGCCTTCGGATCGGCACAGGAACACGTCGCGTCCTGGCCCTCTCGAAAGGACTTACCCCATGACGTCCCTTGCTCTGCCGGCGCCCAAGCGCGCCTCGATCCTGCCCTATCTCGGCGTCGCCGTGGTGGCGGCCGCCATACTAGCCCGGCTTATTCATGAGCCCGCTGCACTGGGGCGTGCCGGGTTTGATGTGTCGGTGGCCGCGTGATCCGGGCGCGCGGTTTCGGCGGCGTTTTTCGCCGCAGCAAAACCGATGGCTTTTCGAGGTTGATGGGCGATGGCTCGGGCTTTGTGCGGCACAGCCGCGCTGGCTATGTCGGCGCTGGCCGGAGACTGGTGGCGATGGCTTTGAACACGCCGGCGTCGGGGCATGCTGACGCGAAGGCGACACGGATGCGCGAGGCGGTCTCGATGACGCGGGCGGCGACCTTGAGCAGCCGCAGGCGCAGCGTTGCGAACTCGGCAGTGGCCAGAGAGGTGGCCTTGGGGATGGCCTGCTGGACGCGCCACATCAGCCAGTAGGCGGCGGTATGCAGGATGAGGCGCATCTGGTTGGCATTGGCCGAGCGGCACGAGGTGCGATCGCTGGCCAACTGGGTCTTGTGGCGCTTGATCAGGTTTTCGGCTTGGCCGCGCGCGCAATAGAGCGTGTCGTAAATGTGCTCGGGCGAGCCTTCTGTCAGCGAGGTGACGACATAGCGGATGTCCATGCCCAGCGTGCTGGCCTCAATCCGGGCGACGACGCGGCGTTGGCTCTTCCAGCTTTTGGCGCCGTAGCGGGTCTCGACATAGTTGCGCAGGACCGGATGTTGGGCCTGGGCCCGCTTGACCGCGCAGGCATCGGCGACGGCAACGATGGCCGGATCGGCCCGCAGCGCGGCGTTGGTCGGCAAGCCGAACACGTAATCGACCCCGGCCGCCTCGCAGAACGCCATGATCTCGGGACGGGCGTAGTGCCCATCGCCGCGGATGGTGATGTGGGTATCGGGCCAGTGCTGGCGGATATGACGCACCAGGCGCCGGATGTGGCCGGCACCTTCGGCACCCGACGGCGTCTTGCCAGTGCGCAGCAGCATCGCCACCGGCCGCCCGCTCGCGGTATCGTACACATGGATCGGCAGGAAGCAGCGCTCACCGTGATGTCCGTTCCAGAACGAGAGCTGCTGATAGCCGTGCACGACATCACACGTGTCATCGATATCCAGCGTCACCGCCGCCGGTGGGGCCGGATAGCTGGCACAGTAAACGCCGATCATCGCGACCATCATCCGGGCCAGTTCACGCGTGGTCGGTGCATTCTCCCAGCGGCTCATCGTCGGTTGGCTGGCCAGCCCCGCGCCCGATCCCGGCAACTTGCCCAGCGCCAGGCGGAAGCCCGGATCGTCGCGCAGGGCATCGAGATCATCGGCGTCCTCATAGCCACACGTGATCGCGAACACACGGGCACGCAGAATGTCATCGAGGCGATGGATCACCCGCGTCGGGTCACGCGGATCGGCGATGCACGCAGCAAGCTGCCGGCAGATCCCCATCGCGCGCTCGGCCTGCGCCAGCAGCAGAACGCCGCCGTCAGAGGTCAGCCGGCCACCGTCGAACGCGGTTGTGACCTTCTTGCCGCCAACCGCTGGAAACGAAAATCCCGGTGCGCTATCATCGCTCCCGGCGGGTGTGGTCCGTGGCATAAATTGCCTCGCTGAAGGACTGGTCTAGACACCCATTTTCCTACTGCAAAGCAATCGCTTACGCCACTCCCGCCAACCCTCTCACCCGCCGCGGTGAATAAGACAGGCTAGGCCCGGGCGCCGCCTTTGCCGGCACCGACACCTCGTTCAACACCGCTCTCACCCAGTTCACCAACTTCCTGTCCGGTTCGGGCGGCAAGGTGATCACCGTGCTGAGCCTTGCTGGCGGCATCGTCGGTCTGGCCTCGGGCCGCTTCTCGCTGGCGCAGGTCGCCGTGCCGGTCGGCACGGGTGTCGCCGCCGGGACGGGCGTTCCCATCGTCACCGCGATGGTCACCGCCACCATCTGACGAGAAGGCCGGCTGCGCGGGCAATCGCCCCTTCCACAGCCCCGCGTAGACCGGCCCGATCCCCCATCAACTCTTGTGACGGCGGGCAGCGATGGAACGCTATGCGATCCCCAAACATCTGGATGATCCCGAACTCATCGGGTTCTGGACGCTGGATGAGTTCCTGGTGATGGTCACCCCCTTCATCTGGGGCATTCTGGCTTCGCATATCGTCATCGGGCTGGTGTTCTCCACCGTGGCCTGGTTCGGTTATCGCAAACTCCGCGCCGGACGCTCGATGTCCTGGATCCTGCATTTTGGATACTGGCACCTTCCTGGCGAGTTTTTCGCCATGAAAAGCTTCCCGCCGTCCCATCTTCGCGTGCTGGCGGGCTGAGATGGACATCGATCTCGCCCACGACAAATCGCAACGCGTCCTGCGCCAGCGCAACGGATTGGCGCTGCTTTCCTTGGTTCTCGGCCTCGTTGCGGTCGGCAGTGTGGTCTCAGCCGGTCGCAAGGACCGCGAGGTCGTGCTCGTCCCGACCCTGCGCGCACCGGTCACGCTGACCAGCGCCAAGGTCTCGCCCGATTATCTCGAGATGGTGACCCGCGATGTGGCGTTGGTCGCCCTCAACCGCTCGCCCCAGAGCCTGACTTACTGGATGGATTCCATCCTTGAGGTGACTGACGAACAGGCGCGTGGGCAAGTCAAAAAGGCGCTGATGAAAGTGGTGGCCGAGCAGCAAAGCTCGCAGATCACCCAGTTCTTCACGCCCGATGGCATGCAGGTCGATCCCGATCATCTGACCAGCACGGTCGGCGGCACGCTCCATACCGTGGTCGCCTCCAAGGAGGTGACCTCCGAGCATCGCACCTTCCGCTTCACCTGGACCTACAACGGCATCTCGCTGAAGCTCAAAGGCTTCGGGATGATTGCCAAGCCGGAGGAGACGCCATGAGCGCTTCCTTGCCCGGCCTCTTCACACAGGGGTTTTCCTTCATGGCCATTCTGGAATTGTCGGCGGGGGCAAGCCTTGCCCCGCGCCTGTGGTGGGCGGAACGCGCCCTCGGCATCGCGCTGGTGAGCGCTGGCCTTGCCACGGCCGCGCCAGCCTATGCCGATCAGACCTTGCTTGTTGCCGACAATGGCACTGTGCGCTGCGAAGCCTCGGCGAAGAACCTGACCCGCATTTCGCTGAAGGACGACCAGTTCGCCTCGGTCTCCAAGGTGCAGGCGCCCAATCCCGCCGATGACTTCCAGGTGGTCAATGAACCCCTGCGCGGCGACATCTACCTGTCGGTCGCCAATGGCTTTTCCAAGCCCACAATCTCCTTTTTCGGCACGACCCGCAAAGGCTTCGTCTACAAATTCATTTGCGCCGTGGGCGGCAGTGATGCGCGGCAGGTGTTCATCGCCAATGCCGATGTCGAGCACCCGCGCCCGGTCGGTGAGACATGGCCCACCGGCCTGTCGCCGCAGGATGCCTCGGCGCGTCTGATCGCTGCCATGTATGCCCAGAAGCCGGTCGAGGGTTTCGACATCACCTGGCGCGCGCTGGTGCCGGTCAACATCGATACGCTCGTCGTCCAGATGGTCGGGCAATATGTCGGGGCCAGCTACACCGGCAAGCTCATCAAGATCACCAATCGCGGGACAAAGCCGGCGACATTGGCCGAGGACAAGGTCGCGCCTGCTGACGCGATCGCGGTGAGCATTACCAACCCCCGTCTGGCCCCCGGCGAGGCAACCACCGCCTTCATTGTCCAGCGCAGCGCTGATGCCGGAGGCCAGCCATGAACGCGCCGAGCACACAGGGCAGCCCCGCAGCACCGTCATCGGTGCCCGCATCGACAACCGACGATCTCGCCCGCAACGCCACCACCCGCCGCAATCAGCAGATCGCCATGTGGGGTCTGGGCGGCGTGCTGGTGATGGCGGGCATGTGGTGGATCATTGCCTCGCCCACACCAAAGGATGCCGCCGCCGAGAAGAAAGACGATCCCAAGGCCATCAAGATCTCGACCGATGACATGGTCAACCGGTCGATGGCCGACAAGGAATGGATGGCGCTGTCGGAGAACCAGCTAACCACGCAGGGCAACCAGATCAAGACGTTGCAAGGCGATTCCGTCCGCCTCGATCAACTCCAGAAGCAGATCGAGGATTTGCAGGGCCAGAACCAGGCGCTCAAGAGTGATGGATCGAAGGTGCTCTCGGCGTATCAGACCGAGAACGACCAGCTTCGCTCGCAGATCTCGGCGCTCTCGACCCAGATGCAGCGCGCCACCGCCGGGCCGAGCGCACTCTATGGCACTGGCGCCCCGCCGACATATCAGCGCTCTGCCTCGGTCCCCAGCGGTTCGCCGCTGGCCCAGCCTTCCGGTGATCCCGCCCGCGCCGCCATCGATCCGGCCAGCGCGCCGCGTTCAAGCGAAGTGAAGCTGCTCTCCTTCGGCGGGGATGCCGGCGGCACAGGCACGCGCATGGTGCCAGGCAAAACGACCCAGTTCACCGACAGCGAGAACTATCTTCCGCCCAATTCGATCGCGACAGCCAAAGTGGTGGTGGGCGTCGATGCCACGACCAACACCAAGAGCCAGACCGATCCGCTGCCGGTGGTGCTGCGCATCACGGGGCCCGCCCGCTCGGTCTATGTGGCTGGCAAGCTGCTCAAAACCAACATCGTGGGCTGCATGGTCAATGGCGCGGCGCTCGCCGACCTCTCGTCCGAGAAAGTCTATGTGAAGCTCCAGCGCATGACCTGTCCGCAGCCGGGCGGCAAAGTCGCGGTGAGCGAAGTCAAAGGCTTCATTGCCTTTGGCGGCAAGACCGGCGTGCGTGGCCGCGTGGTCAATCGCTCGGGCAATCTGGTGGGCCAGGCCTTCATCGCCGGCGTGCTGGGCGGGTTCGGCCGCGGCTTCTCGACCAATTCCTCGGCCTATCTGACCTCGCCCACGGTCAGCGTGAACGGCCAGCGCTCGACGCTCTCGCCCTCGGACATCGCCCAGGGCGGGCTTGGCCAAGGCGTCGCCCAGTCCGGCGACATGGTCTCCAAATATCTGATCGAGCGCGCCGAGCAGTACCAGCCAGTCGTGGAAATGCCGACCGGCCTCGATGTCGAGGTGGTGTTCCTCGACGGCGTCTTCATCCGCAATTGAAGGGAACCCACCCACGTGTCTCACCGCCACTCACTTCTGCGCCTGCTGCCCATTCTCGGGCTCGCCTTGGGTACTTTGCCGAGCATCGCCGATGCCCGTGCTGCGGCGGCCACGCGCGCCCGTCCCGTCGTTTCGCGGGATGCCGCCGCCATGCGGGCTTTGACCCAGCGCCTGCCGCGTACTGCGGTCACCAAAGTCGATTGCGGC
The DNA here is from genome assembly GCF_050920675.1 of Novosphingobium rhizosphaerae. Lineage (NCBI taxonomy): Bacteria > Pseudomonadati > Pseudomonadota > Alphaproteobacteria > Sphingomonadales > Sphingomonadaceae > Novosphingobium > Novosphingobium rhizosphaerae. The sequence continues at coordinate 1,322,851 of NZ_CP137861.1, read as the reverse complement.
CATGTGCCGGGGATTTGCGAGGTCCAGGCTGGCACCAACCTCTTCTACATCGATCCCTCGGCCCGTTATCTGATCGTCGGGCGGATCTATGACATGGAGACGCATCAGGATCTGACCGCCGCGCGCCTGCTGGCGATCAATCCCGACATGCTGGTCGGCGCGGCCGCCACGGCAAAGGCGCAAGAGACGGAGAGCGCGGGTCTTGCCCCTTCGCATCCGCAGTCGGCATCAGGGCCCGCTTCTGCGCCCGCTTCGGCGCCCGCGCAGAAGGTGAGCCTTGCCAGCCTTCCGGCCAATGGCGCCATTGAATGGGGGGCGAGCATCCCCAACGCCCCTCGCGTTACGGTCTTCAGCGACTTCCACTGCGGCTACTGCCGCGCGCTGCACCAGACCCTCAAGGCTATGGGCGTGCGCGTCACCGAACGGCCGATCTCGATCCTCGGCACGCGCGCGATTTCGGAAAGCGTGATCTGCGCCGAGGACAAGGCCGCGGCCGTGGAGCGGGCTTACAGCGATCAGGACATCGCAAAACGCGCCTGCGAAACGAGCGGTCTCGATGCCAACGAGGCCTTTGCCCGCGCCCATGGCTTCACCGGTACGCCCGTGCTGGTCCGCGAGGATGGCGCTGTGCTGCTGGGCTTTCGCCCGCGAGAGTTCCTCGAAAGCTGGCTGAAGGGAGGCGCCTGAACCATGCGCATTTCCCCCATCATCGCCGCGCTCGGGCTGATGCCGCTGGCCGGTTGCTCGCTGTTCCACTCGAACGTCAAAGGCGGTTTCGTGTGCAGCGCACCGCGCGGCACCTGCGCGCCATCGACCACGATCGATGACAGCGCCATCCATGCGATCGACGCCGAGGCCGAAGCCAAGGACGCTCCAGCGCCCGATAGCGAAGCCGCTGCCAACGGATCTCACCCATCCACCAATCCCAAGGAGAAGAAGGCATGGACCTTTGTCGGCCCTGCTCGGCCGGTGCTCAAGATCGTCTATATGCCCTGGCGCGATGGAACGGGTCGCCTCCACCCTCGCACCACAGGTTTTATCCCCATCGACGCAACGCAGCTTGCCGAGGCGTCCAGCGCTCCGCTGGACGCGAAAGCCATGGGTGCCGGGCAAGACATGAGCCTGCTCACCCTCGCGGAAATGGCTCCCGACATGGCGCTGATGGCACCGGCGCCAGCCAAAGTGCCGGACGGAGGCAAGCTAGCTCCAGTGCTGCCCACGGATCCGACGGCGGCGATCAAGGAACAGGTGAAGGAGATCCTGAACCAGCCCAAGCAGGTCGCTGCCCCCATCAAAGTCGATCCAGCCAAGCCTGGTGAGACCAAAGCGGGCGCGGCCACCTTCCCGCCGCAGGGGAACTGACGCGCCATGCTCTCCCGGCTCATCGAACTCGTCACTGGCGACAGCGAAACGCCCGAACACCGCGCGCAAACGCGTGATGTGCCGATGCTCGCCAATTTCCTTGGCTATCGCGCCTATGCCGCCGAGACGCAGATCTTCCATCTGACCCGCTCGAAGGGCTTCATCCTTGAACTCGCCCCGCTTATGGGAGCTGACGAGCGTATCGGCGACATCCTGACCTCGATCATCTCCGATGTGCTGGTTGCGGGCTGCGAATTCCAGATCATCAATTATGCGTCACCCCGCATCGCCGAGAAGCTGCAAGAATGGGCCTTGCCCCGCATCCGGGCAGGCACGGTGTTCAACAAGCTCGCCCGCTATCGGCTCGACCTGCTGCGCGGCGGCGCCTGGACCTCGCTCGCCACGGATGGCCCTTTCCATCTGCGCCAGTTCCGCGTGCTGCTTGCCGTGGGCGTTGGCACGGGATCGGGCGTCGATACCGAGACCTTGCTCGCCGTGCGCGACGGGATTACCTCGGCGCTTGACTCGATCAATGTCAAAACCCGGATTTTCAGCCCGACCGAGCTGATCCGCTTCATCGACGATGTGGTCTGCCCGGCGACGGGCGCTGGCGATGATGCGCCCGATTACAGCCCCTTCGACCCGATCAACGAGCAGTGCATCCGCCGCGATCTGGTCACCCGCGTGGAGAAGGATCGGCTCATCCTTGATGCCCCATCGCTGCGCCCCTCTGGGCTGGTGATCGATGGCACCCCGGAAATGGCCGAAATGAGCCCACATGAGTTCGATGTGCGGACCATGTCGGTGCGCTACTTCCCCGAACGCTGGGCACCCTGGGACACGCAGAAGGTCATCGGCGACATCTTCAATCCCAAGCTCTGTCTGCCTTGCCCTGTGCTCCAATCGATCGCCGGGATCATCCCCTCGGCTGAGACCTCCGAAGCCAAGGCAGGCTGGAAGTTCACCCGCACCACCGCACTTGCCGATGGCAAGGCCGCGCGCCTTGTGCCGACCCTCAAGACGCAATCGGCCGAGTGGGAGCATGTGCAGGCGCAAGTGCGTCTGGGGCAAAAACTGGTCCAGATCTACTACAGCGTCACCATGGTGTCGCCGCTCGGTCGGGGCGATGTGAATGAGCGGACGCTCAAAGCCATCTACAAGGCCGCTGGCTGGGATCTGATCGACGAGACCTATCTCCAGACCGGCGGGCTGCTGGCGTCCTTTCCTTTGACGCTGGCCGATGGCCTATCGCGGGATCTCATGCGGATGCGGCGTTTCCGCACCGTGCTCTCCGCCAATGTTGCGGCCCTCGCGCCGGTCCAGGGCGAGTATAATGGCGGGGCCATCCCGCATCTACTGTTCATCGGGCGGCGCGGCCAGCCCCAGTTCTGGTCACCCTTCCAGAACAATGCCGGCAACCACAATGTCGCGATCGCGGGCAAGTCGGGCTCGGGCAAATCGGTGCTGCTTCAGGATCTGACTGCCAGCCTTGCCGGGGTGAACGCCAAGACCATCGTTATCGATGATGGCCGCTCCTTCGAGCATATGGCCAAAGCCTTGGGCGGCACGTTCACCGAGTTCAAACTGTCGGCGGGGATCTCGATCAACCCGTTCCGCATGATCGACCTCGATCTTGCGGCAGGTGACGAGGATTATCTCGTCGACTGCCTCGCCATGCTCAAGGCCATCATCAGCCAGATGGCTCGCCACGAGAACCGCCTCAACGACACCGAGCGCGGGCTGATTGATGCGGCGGTCAACGCGGTGTGGAACGAGAAGGCGCGTGAGGGCACTGTCGATGGCATTATCGCAGCCTTGCATGCCGCCGGTCACCCGCAGGCTGACGATTTGGCGACGGCCTTGCTGCCCTTCTCGGAGGCGGGCACCTACGGGCCGTTCTTCCTTGGCGACACCAATCTTGACCTCTCAGCCGATCTGACAGTCTTCGAGCTGTCGGACCTTTCCTCACGCGAGGAACTGCGCAGCGTGGTCCTGACCTCGATCATGTTCGTTGCCTCGCAGACGATGAGGAAGCTCGACCGGCAGATCCCGAAGGCGCTCATCATCGATGAGGCCTGGGCGATGCTGAAAGGCGGCGCGATGGCGGATTTCGTGGAGACCTATTCGCGCACCTGCCGCAAATATGGCGCCTCGCTCATCACCGCGACCCAGTCGATCAACGACTTTTACAAGTCGGGCGGCTCGAAGGCAGCGCTGGAAAACTCCGACTGGATGCTGGTCCTCCAGCAAAAGCCGGAAACCATCGCGGACTTCCGCAAGTCCGACCGGTTCGAGATGGACAATTTCACCGATGCCCTGCTGCGTTCGCTGAAGCGCAATGGCACCGAATATTCCGATCTCCTGATCCGCGGCCCTGACACGCAGACAGTCTGCCGCCTCGTGCTCGATCCCTTTTCCGGCACGCTCTATTCGTCGAGCCCGGCCATCTATGCCCGGATCGAGGCCGAAGTCGCGCGCGGCGCCACTATGGCCGAGGCGATCGAATGCGTCGCCTATGGGCTGGATCGCAATCCCAAGGGAGCGCGGCCATGACGCGGCGCGCATCCACAATCAATTGGGGTGCCGTCACCGCCTGCGGTTTGCGCCTCATGGGCTGGTTCGCCGTCAATGTGCTGGCCGCTGCCGGCGTCATGGCGCTGATCCTCTTTGCGATCGGCGACTTCTCGTTGCCCATCACCATGACGCAGCTCGCCAACCTGGCCGATCGCTACGTCGCGGCCAATGCCATCCGCCGCGACCAGTTCGACCAAGAGGTCCTCATCGGCTTCTTCGCGATCCTGCTGCTGGTCGCCTTCTTCCGTCGCAGTGGCTTCGCCCGGGCCTTTGAAGACCCCATTGGCAACAAGGATTCCACCGATGCATGACGACACCCCGCAACCGCAGGGCGAACTGCCTTTGGGGATGGACACGGCTTCCACTGCTGTCGTCGTCCCTGGGAAACGCCGCAGGCTGCTGACCTTCCTCGCCAGCCATCGTCGTCAAATCCTGGCCATGGGCCTCACCGGTGCCTGCCTGCTCTGGGGAAGCTGGACAACGCACAAGTTGCTCGGCCTCGAGCAGCGCGTGACCACGATCCGAAAAGTGGCGCTGGCCGATCTCGTTCGCGAGTATGTGCAAGGACAGGCTCGCAGCGGCGCTGCACCCGACCAGATCACGGCGGAAACCGGCGCTTATCTCAAGGCCCTCAATCTCGCCGTCGCGCGCCATGCCGCGCAAGGCGAAGTCCTGCTGCTGAGCAACGCCGTCGTTGCGGGCGATGTCCCCGACATCACCGCCACCATCCGCGACGAGACCTATGCCAGCCTCGCCAAGCCGCAAGGCGGCGCAGCAGCACCATCCGTCGCCAGCCCTTCAGCGCAAATGCAGCAGTTCTTCGATACCAAGGGAGCCGATCATGGCAGCGGCAAGTGAGAGCGCGCCGGTCGCCGCTCCGCGCCGCGCGTCCTGGCGGCTGAAGCTCGGCGGCATCGCGCTGATCGGCGGCGCCGCGCTCAGTTGGTCGGCGCTCAAGGACTGGCACGACCATCACGCCTTCCTCATCAACGCCAGTGAATCGCTGCCGAACTGGGCGCTGCTGGTCGAGACGGGACGCTTTCCGGCGCGCGGCGATTATGTCGTTTTCGCGCCCGGCCATGATCCCCTTGTAGTCCGGCATTTCGGGGCCAATCCCAAGCCCTTCGCCAAGATCGCCTATGGCGTGCCGGGCGATGTGGTGAGCCGTCAAGGCGCCGATGTGCTGGTCAACGGCCAGGCTGTTGGTCACCTCAAGCCCAAGACCCATCAGGGCGAGGATCTGCTGCCCGGTCCCACCGGCACCATTCCTCAGGGCTGCATCTTTGCCGGAAGCCCGCACAAGGACGGGTTCGACAGCCGCTATGCCGCGATCGGCTTTGTCTGCCGCGATCGGTTGATCGGTATCGGGACGCCCATCCTGTGATGCGCGCCGGCCCCGCCTCGATCCTGCTTGCCGCACTCGGGCTTTCGTCTGTGCCGATGATGGCGAGCGCCCGCGATTTCGGCACCTTTGGCCCGACCTGGTCGATTGCCGAGCCCGATCTGCTGGCCGTCATCAAGGCTCGGCTCGAGGCCGCCCGGCATAGCGGCAAGCTCGATGCCATGAACCAGCGCTTTGTCGAAGCGGCTGAGGCCAGTGTGCGGCGTCCTCATGCTGTCGCAGGGATCACGCCTGCCACCAGCGACCGGCGCTGGAGCTTCGACCCCAGCGTTACCCTGTCGCAGGACATCCGTGATGCTCGCGGGCATTTGATCGCCGCGCAGGGCCAGCGCTTCAATCCTCTGAACCATTTGAACCTCGCGCATAGCTTCGCCTTCATTGATGGCGATAGCGCAGAAGAGCGCGACTGGGCCTTGCGGCAGGGCGCGCCGGACAAGCTCTGGATCGTGCTGGTCAAGGGCTCGCCCACTGACCTCATGAAGGCGACCCAGCGGCGGTTCTATTTCGATCAGATGGGCGCACTGACGGGCAAGTTCGGCATCGCCCACACCCCAGCGCTGCTCGTCCAGCAGGGCGACCATCTCGACATCCGCGAAGTGGCGCTTGCCCGAAACGGAGAACACTCAGGAGAACGCCGATGAAGCGCATCCGCCCCGTGTTCTGGAAACGCTTCGGGCGTGGGCTCCGGTCGGGCAAAGGTGCGCCCCGACGGCGCCGCGCCCGCCGGTTCTGGGCCATGGTCGTTGCCAGTCTGGCGCTCGGCTCGGCGCAAGTAGCGCAGGCACAGAATGTCTCGAACTTGGGCTCGCCCACCTGCCACGGCCATTTCCCCAATCCCATCACCGACATCTGCTGGGATTGCTTCTTCCCGCTCTCGATCGGCGGCTTTGACCTCTGGCCGAGCGACAAGCCCGATCCCGGAAACCCCAGCCTGCCGGTCTGCCTGTGCGGGATCCGGCCCGGCCTGTCATTTGGCTTCTGGGAACCGGTGCGCCTGATCGATGTGACGACCAAGCCCTTCTGTTTCCCGAACCTTGGCGGGCTGACGATCAACCCGGGCATGTATGTCGGCAACGGCCACGTTTCGGCCCCCTCGCAGAAGGGTGGGAACACCCAGATGTCTGCCCAGTATCAGGCGCATTATTACGTCTATCCGCTGTTCTATCTGCTTGAGCTGCTGGGCGATTTCATCTGCTTTGAGCAGGCCTCGTTCGATCTGGCCTATATGACCGAGATCGACCCGACCTGGAACGACGATACGCTCGCCGCGCTGGTCTATCCCGAGACCGTCGTCTTCGACTTTCCGCTGGCGCAGGTCGCCTGTGCTGCCGATTGCGTCGCCGCCACTGCCGCCTTGCCGCTCGACCAGCTCTTCTGGTGCGCGGGCTGCAATGGCTCGATGTATCCCATGACCGGCAACATCGGGAACAATGACACGATGGACCAGTCGATGCGGCTCGCGGCCGAGCGGATGGTCTTCAAGATGCACCGGACCGCGCTCGCCTGGGGCACGATGGGTGATCAGGGCCTTTGTGGCAAATACATCATGCCGATCATGCGCAAGCAGCAATACCGGCTGCAAATGGTCAATCCCGTGGCGGCCACCACCGGCCGCTACGCCTGCCAACCGCCTGGTGGATCGACAGCCGTCCAGCTCACCTCTCACACCTATCCGGTGGTGGGCGAGGACGTGGGCTATCTCCTGTGGCGCAAGCGCAATTGCTGCGCGTGAGCGCCGTGACGGCGCAGAAAGGAAATATGTATGTAATTCAGCATCATGTTCCTTTCGATCGTCTTGCTGACGATCGACCGGTGGCTGCGATGCCACCCCACCCGGCGGAAGGAGTCGGGGCGGAAGGGGGTCTCCAAGGTTTGCCACGTTCCGGCGGTCGGCCTCAGAGCAGGAGACCTGAAATGTACCGGATGCGGCCCGTCAGCCGCAGGTCGGGCTACCACAGGGCCTAAGGTGAGATACAAGCGAATGACGTGTCTAAAGCCTCTTTATTTACAGTTGAACTCCCGATCACCTGACGGGGTGGGGAGATCGCGGTGTGAACCGGTTGGTTTGTTGTGCTGCCTTCTGGTGAATGCTTGCAAAGCATTCGTGTGCGGGTCGTCCTTTCTTGCCCGCACGCCCGAGCCGCAAGGGGTTAAGCGTCGCACCTACGGGTCCAAGGTTGATCGCCGGAACACGGGAACCATCATCGTCCGCCTGCTTCGGAGTAGGCTAGCCGCGGAGACCGGGGATGGGCGCTGGTGGGGCGGAGCCTGCGTAGTAGTCCGAGGACGGGAAAGCCGTCCACATGGCGAAGGCGGGCAGGAAGTCGGTGGGCTGTCATGACGGAGGAACTACCAGTGGACTCTGGTAATCAAGCCCCACAGGCTTGGCTCCTCGGCGTTCAGAGAAAGCTCTACCAGTGGAGTCGGGAAAACCCCGAAGAACCATACTGCGACTTGTGGAATTGGGTGACCGATCCCCGCAACTTGTACATGGCCTGGAGGACGATTGCCGGTAATCGCGGCAAGCGCACTCCGGGGATCGACGGGGCGACCGTAGAGAAAATTGCCGCCGGGATTGGTGTCGACAGATTCCTTCATGAACTCCGCGAGGAGCTCCGGGCGGGCGATTATCGTCCGTCTCCTGCACGAAGGAAGTGGATTCCAAAGCCGGGCAAACCGGGGAAGTTCCGACCCCTTGGTATCCCTACGGTCAGGGATCGCGTGGTGCAGTGCGCGGTCAAACAAGTTCTGGAGCCGATCTTCGAGGCCCGGTTCTGGCCTGTCTCATACGGGTTCCGGCCCGGACGCGGCAGTCAGGCCTGTCTCGAACATATCCGTGTGACCATCCAGTCGCGGGGTAAGCCTGCGGCAGATGGCTACCGACACAATGCGCCGTACCAATGGGTAATCGAAGGCGACATTGAGGCCTGCTTTGACAACATCGGTCATCATCCCCTGATGGAACGCGTTCGCCACGGCGTCGCGGACCCCAAGGTGAACCGGTTGATCGTGCAGTTCCTCAAGGCCGGAGTCTTGGAGCATGTCACGTACAGCCCCACCGACACCGGCACGCCTCAAGGCGGCGTGCTCTCACCGCTACTGGCCAACATCGCGCTCAGCGTGATCGAGGAACGGTATCGGGACTGGGTGCGCCGCCCCGAAAGCCCGGAGCTGAAATCCGATGGGATCAGGCTCGCGGCGATCAAGCGCGACAAGGATCGCAAGGCCGGTCGAACGGTCTTCTACCCTGTCCGCTATGCCGACGACTTCCTTATCTTCGTGTCGGGGACGGAAGCTGACGCTCTTGCCGAAAAGCAGGCGCTGGCGACTTACCTGCACGAGGCGATGGGTCTGACGCTCTCGCCCGAAAAGACGCGCATCACTGCGCTGACCAAGGGCTGTCGGTTCTTGGGATGCCGCGTGCGGCTCAAGTGGGACAAGCGGTACGGGCTTCATGCCCGCATCGAAATCCCGCGCGAGCCGATCAACGGCTTCCGCATACGGGTAAATCAACTGGCCCGGCGGCAGACGCTTCGGCGTTCACTCACGGCCATGCTTCAGGAACTCAATCCATACCTCCGGGGATGGTCCGCCTATTACCGCTACTGCGTGGGGGCCAAGCGCATTCTTGCCAGTCTCGACTGGCATGTGCGCCAACGCCTCTGGCTGTGGCTGCGGGCCAAACACAAGCGTGTCCCCGGACGGAAAATCGCATCGTGGCGCAGACCGAGCACCGCTCATCCGGGCAACTCGGTCTGGGCCGAAGGCGGCACAGAGCAGTTCTTGATGAGCTACGTGCCTGTTCGGAGGTTCGATCTCAAATGGATGAAGAAACCCGAGTTCGCCAAGGCTTCTGGAGAGCCGGATGCACAACGAAAGGTGCAAGTCCGGTTCGGAGAGAAGGCGTGGGAAACGGGCGGTGGAGACACCGCGCCGCGCCCACGTCTTACTCTACTCTGACGGGAGGGTCAAAGATGCGCAAATCTCTCCTGCTTCTGGGCGTACTGGTCGCTCTTGGCGGTGTCGGCACCGTGCTGGCGCAAACGCAGGTTGATGGTCTCGATCTCGATGCCATCAACAAGGCGGCGCAGGCTCATGCCCGCAATCTGGGTCAATTCGTCGATCAGGTGCTTGGCCATCAAGCTGAGGCCAACGCCGACCTTGCCGACGACATGGCCGCACTGGTCGAGGGTTCGCAGGCCAAGGTGAAAGCCGAGGCAGCAGCGCGGGCCAAGGCGAACCCGACAGGCGATCCGGTCGATCTCGATGCGCTGGTTGCGGACGCGGGGCGCAGTATGGCGCCTTCGCCCCAATCCGCCCCGATGCTCATTGCCTTTGCCAGCCTGTCGATGCCGCCTGAATCCCTCAAGCGCATGATCGCCGATGTTTCCAAGGCGGGCGGCATGGTGGTTTTTCGCGGTTTCTCGCCCGGTGGCCCCAAGCCCTTCATGGCCGCGCTGCATGAGGCCATCGGCGATGCGCCTGGCGCCCATGTCAGCATCGATCCTCGGCTTTTCCGGGCCTATGGCATCGAGGCGGTTCCCACCTATGTGGCGGCATCATCCAGCTTTGATCTGTGCTCTGGTGAGGACTGCGCCAGCAAGCCAACACCGTTTGACCGCATCGCCGGGAATGTGACGACGCATTTCGCGCTCGAGACGATCGCGCAGGGTCGCGGCCCCGGCGCGCCGGTGGCCAGCCAGGCGCTGGCCAATCTGGAGCGCATGCCATGAGGGCGCGCTCGATCCTCCTTCGCGGAATGGCGTCCGGTGCAGTGGTTGCCGCAGCCCTGCTGACCAGCACACCGCTTGCCGCCCAGACAGTTGACCCGAAGGCCACGGCCAGCGCGATCGCCAGCCAATTGCAGGGCCAGGTCACTGGCAATGTCACGAGCCAATCCGCGCCCAATGCCGTGCCGGGCTATGGCGGCGCCGATCTGCCGCAGGGCCAATATCTGTCGAACCCCAACAGCCTCGCCGGCGATGGCGCGGTCGCAGCGGTGACCTCGCAGCCCTATGCCATTGTCACCAATCCTAACCGACCGACAGTCGATCCCTCGACGCTTGGCCTCTCGAGCGCCAAGCAGGTTGAAAGCAGCCCGACGAGCTACACCGGCATTGCGGGCAGTTCGCAGGGCAATTGCCAGCCAATCCCTGCGAGCAGCGGGACAGCTAGCATCTATTACGATTCCTGCCAGATCGGCACGGCCGAGGCCGACAGCAATTTCACCTGCACCGTTGGTTGGGCCAACCAGTTCACCAACGCCTACCAGTACACCTGCCACGACTCGGAATGGGATATCTACAACCCCAACAACAACCTGACATTTTTCTGGGGCGACGTTTCCGATTGCGGCAGTTTCGCGACTCAGTCTTCCTGCACGCAGGTCAGCCAGACCAAGAAAACACCCCAAACGACCTGGCCTCCGGGCGCGGGGATCGCGGTCATCTTCACCGAAACCGACACAACCTACAATTGCGGCGCGCAGACCAACTATGGGGCCAGCGCGTCGAAGACCTATTGCATCAACCACACGACCTTGTGCTTTGAGCCACCCCCGCAGGATCAGGCGCCCGGAGTGCCCGGTGCTGCCTATGTCGGGCAGATCCAGACCTATCAGGGCTCGACCGTCGATAATGCCGACTGTCAGGCCAAGCTGAAGGCCCTGCCAACCGGCGAGACCTGCCTGCAACCCACACAGGTCTGTGTGGATGCATCACCCACCACCCGCACCATCAACGGTGTCGCGGTCACTCACGATTGCTGGCAGTGGCAGGCGACCTATCAGTGCAGCACGCTTTCGAGCGCCAATGACTGCGCCACGCTGTCAGCCAAGAGCATTTGCAGCTTTGACCATGAGGTCTGCCTCGACAGCCCACAGACGGGCGCCTGTCAGGTCAAAAGCGAGGTCTATAAATGCACGACGCCTGCCGCAACGCAGACAAGCCAAGCCTATTCCTGCAGCGGCGATGTCTACTGCATCGACGGGAGCTGCACCCAGCTTCCGACATCGCCAGCCCCTGATCTGGCCAATGCGCTCGTGGCCATGAATGCCATGAAGGATGCCAACCAGCAGTTCGACGCCAACAAGCTGACGATCTTCGACGGCGATGCCACCGGCTGCCATAAGCCGCTCTTCGGCCTCGTCAATTGCTGCGCAGGCAAGGTCTCCGGCCTGTTGACCGGCGCAGCGGCGGCCTCCGCCGCGATCGGGCTCGCCTCAGGCAACCCTGCCATGCTGCTTGGCCTTGTGACCCAGTTCCTGCCGCTCTTCATGTGCTCTGGCGAGGAGATGCAACTCGACGTCAAGGACCGCATGGGCCTGTGCCACTATGTCGGCGAATATTGCTCGGAAAAGGCGCTCTTTGTCTGCACCACTGAGCGCAAGAGTTACTGCTGCTACCAGTCCAAACTCGCCCGCGTGATCCAGGAACAGGGCCGCGCCCAATTGGGGCTGGATTTTGGCAGCCCGCAGTCGCCGACCTGCACGGGCTTCACCGTCGATCAGTTCTCCAAGCTCGACCTGTCCAAGATGGATTTCTCAGAGGTCTTTGCCGACTTCACCAGCGCCGTCTCGCTGCCCGCCTCTCTCCAGACCTCGGCCCAGATCCAGCAGAAGGTTCAAGCCTACTATCAAACCCATGGTCAAGGATCCTGACGCCATGCGCCAAGCCTCACGCCCTATCGCCGCCACGCTGATCGCTTTGCTGACCAGCGCAAGCCTCGTCACCGCCAACCCGCTGATGGCCATGGACAGCCCTCCGGCCAGCAGCACGCTGGAACAAGAGGACATGTCCAATCGTGAGAACGTGGACCCGTCCACGGGTGGACAAGTGGACAGCACCACAGGTGAACATGTGGACACGTCCACAGTGACCGGCGATCCTTTCTATTGCGGCGAGCGAAAACTCGGCACCTGGTTCTATTGCGAGCGCCCCAAGGCCAAGCCCTCCGATCCCAGCGCCACCGCCAGTGCCGCATCGCCCAGCTACCGCCAGCAACTCGACAAGATCGGCGCGCGGCTTGAGGAACTGAAGGCCAAGGCCATCCTCGAGCCGACCTCGGACAACATCATTGCCTATGTCCGCTATCAGCGTGAACAGCTCGACCGCGCCTCGACCTTCGCCGATGTGTGGGAACGCGCGATCTGGCAGCACCCCGATCTCGATTACACGCTCCAGCGCCCGGTCAGCACGCTGGGCAAGACCGCATGGCTTGCCCAGCGCAAGACCGATCGTGAGACCGTCATCGCCTCGCTGTCGGAACGCTACGGCCTGTTCTTCTTCTACTCCTCAAGCTGCGGGGCGTGTGAGGTCTTCTCGCCCATCGTCCGCTCACTCTCGGACAAGTACCACCTCTCGGTTCTGCCGGTCTCGATGGACGGCGGCCCGACGCCCGCCTTTCCGCGCTATGTCGTCAACCAAGGCCAGTATGAGAAGATGGGCCTTGAAGGCGGCCAGGTGCCGGCCCTTGTGCTCTTCGACACCTACCTCAAAAAGCCGATCCCCATCGGCTATGGCATCATGGCCGAGGATGAGGTGCTGCAACGCATCTTCTATCTGACCAGCGTCAAGCCGGGGAGCGACTTCTGATGCGCTGGCCCCACGCGATCCGCCATTGGCTGGCCCGCATCCTCGTCGTGCTGGCGCTGGGCAATCTGCTCTGCGTCCAAACGGCGCAGGCCGATGTGAACGGCCAGCTCAATTCGTTTTTCTCCAACCTCGGCGGGGCGGCCAATGCCACTGGCCCTGTCGCCTATAATGGCCAGCAGGGCGGCTATTACTCGGGCGGCAATCTCTGGGTTCGCTTCCCCGCGCAAACGACCTACCAGTTGGGCTCGCTCCAGATGCCGAGCGTCAAGGCCGGCTGCGGCGGCATCGACATTTTCACCGGCGGCTTCTCGTTCATCAACACCGACCAGATCGTCGCCGCCATGAAGGCGGCCGCCAATGGCGCGCTGGCCTTCGTCTTCGACCTCGCGATCAACGCCATCTCCTCGCAGATCGGCACCTCGATCGAGAAGATGATGCAGAAAGTGCAGCAATTCACCCAGCACAGCCTTGATGCCTGTCAGGCAGGCCAGCAGGTGGCAGCGGGGCTCGCCGGCATGGTCGGCGCGCGTGACAGCCAGTTCTGCAAGATCATCGGCAACAGCCAGGGCGTCTTCTCGGACTGGGCCTCATCCGAACAGGGCTGCGGCACCGGCGGCAGCCAATCCTCGACGATCAAGGGCAATTCGGACAGCACGATCCCCGCTGGCCCCTACAATTACACCTGGTCGATGCTGAGCCAGAAATACCCGAGCTTCGACACCGCCTTCAAACAATACCTGATGAGCCTTGTCGGCACGGTGATCTACCAGCCCGGCACCAGCGACTCCCAAGGCCCCACTTTCAAGTTTCTGGGCCAGGGCGATCCTGCGCTCATCACCGCGCTGCTCGATGGCGGCAACAGCGCCAGCGTTTATGCCTGCGACACCACTGACAAGTGCCTCAACCCGACGCAGACCAGCCTGTCGGTCAGCACCGGCAATGCGCTCAAGACCCGCGTCTACAACCTGCTGATCGACATCGCCGGTCGCATCCAGGGCAACCAGCAATTGACCTCGGAGGAGATCGGCTTGCTCGGTGCCACCACGATCCCGCTTTACAAGATCATGGTGGTGAATGCCGCTGCGAGCTTTGGCGGCATGAACTCGGCCGACATCTCCAGCCTTGCCGAAATCACCTCGGTCGACTTGCTCGAGACCATCGTCGGCCAGTTCTACCGGCTTGTGACCGACGGCCAGTCCTCCTTCCAGAACGCCGATCCGCTGACCCTGAAGCAGTGGCAGGACCAGCTCCGCGATGTGACCAAGACGCTCGATGCGCAGGTGGTCCACAATTCCGAGCGCCTGACCCGCACCGAGCATATCGTCGAACGCACGATCCGCATCGAGGCCACGCTTCGCAACACCATGTCCCCCCAGATGACTGCCGCGCTCCAGTTCGAGAGGTCGCTCGGCCAGCATTCGCTTCAGTGAGAAGAGCCGCATGACCGTCAATGTCATCACCAGCGGGGGCGGTCAGTATATCGTCAACGTGCTCAACGCCGTCGCCGCCTGGACAGGTGGCGGCGGCTTCCGTTCACTGCTCCAAGTCGTGATGGTCATGGGCCTGGGCTACAGCCTGCTGGTCATGGCTTTCTCGCTCAATTGGCGGGTGCTGTTCCACTGGTTCCTATCGGCCACCGCCATGTACATGTGCATGATCGTGCCCACGACCACGGTGGTCGTTTCCGATACGATCAACCCGACGGTGGGCAATGGCGCGGTCGCCAATGTGCCAATCGGCCTTGCCATGGTCGCCAGCTTCTCGAGCCAAGTGAACAACTGGCTGACCAAGACGGCTGAGAGCGTTTTCACCATGCCTTCGGCGCTGACCTACAGTGCGGGCGGGATGATTTACCCTACGCGCCTCAACGATCTCACCAGCCAGTTCACGATTGCCGATCCCGTAATGAAGGCCAACATCGAGGGTTATCTGGCGCAATGCACCTTCTACGACATCCTGCTCGGTCAGGGGAATGGCTGGTCGACGCTGGCGAGTTCCCCCGATCTGCTCTCCGCCATCGGCCCGGGCTCGCCAGCGCGCTCGACGACCTGGATCCCCGCTGGCGGTGGCACCGCCTCGATCATCGGCTGCCAGAGCGCTTATCTGGCCATCGTGCAGGCCTTTCCAGCTCTGACCACCGCTGGCCTTAATGCCGCGGCGCCGTCCTTCTATCCCAACCTTCCGGCAGCCAGCGCCGTGACCCAGCTCAAGAACGACCTGCCGACGATGGCGCAGGCCTATTATGGCGGCACCTCGATGAGCGCCCAGACCATTTTCCAGCAGCGCTCCCTGGTGAATGCCTTCATGGAGGCGCGGGCCAACTTCGGCTCTGGCGGCGGTGACACCTTCGCCGCGCTCCACGCCGATGTGCAGGCGCAAAACAGCTATATCTCGGCCGCGCGGCAGGCGATGACCTGGGTGCCGGTGCTGAACCTTGTCCTCACCATCGTCTTTTACGCGATGTTCCCGGTGGTCTTCCCGCTCTTCCTGTTCCCGCAGACGGGCCCGGCTCTGCTCAAGGGCTATCTGACGGGCTTCTTCTACCTCGCCTCCTGGGGGCCGATCTATGCGGTGCTCCACATGTTCATCACGCAATATTCGGCGGCTCAGCTTTCCGCGCTGGCACCTACTGGCATGACCATGGCGACGATGGCAGGCATCGATTCCGTCAACCAGAACATGGAAACGCTGGCGGGCTACCTGCTGATGTTTGTGCCCGTGATAGCCGCCGGCATGGCCAAAGGTGCCATGTCGATCGCTTCGAACACGACCGCCATGCTGGCTCCCGCGATGCACGCGGCCGAGGCCGCGGCCGTCGAGCGGACCACGGGCAACTATGCCTATGGCAACAGCCAATTCCAGAACGTGACCGGCCATCAGGTCAACACCGCGCCCACCTGGAATGTGGCGGCCAGTTCCGTCCCGCAGGTCAACATGCGCGGCGACAATGGCACGATCACCTCAACCATGCCTGACGGCTCCACGGTCTACAACACGAGCGGCGCGATCAGTCGCTTCGGCTTCTCGGCCAGCGAAATGCAGAGCGTCACCGGCAACCTTCAGCAGAGCGGCGCGCAATATCACACGCGCGCCAATGCCATGCGCGAAACCTCGGCCGAGCGCTGGAGCCATGGTATGCGCACCCTCGACAGCCTCTCCTCGGGCTCGCGCCGTGCGAATGGCAGCGAAGGTGCGACGGGCGGTCAGGGTGGTAACACCACCAGCCAGTTCGATCGGCAGGGCACCGATTCTAAGCAGCAGACCGGCTCGAACCGCATGATCGGCGAAAACCTGACCTCCGGCCGCTCGCTGGGCCACGCCGAGACCAACACATTCGGGATAAATGCAGGCGTCAAGGCCGGTGTCGGCGGCAAGGTTCTGGGCGCTGATGTGGGCGGATCGGCAGGCGGGTCGTGGGACCACAAGTGGACCAAGACCACCGGCGATCAGGAAGCCCATGGCGCCAGCGACAGCCTGAGCCAAAGCCAGGGCAGCAATGTCGCGCACTATCATGCCAATGGGCAGGACATCACGCTCACCGATGGTGGCTACTGGCGCGATGGCACCTTCCACCGGGTCGAGAACTTCTCGGAAAAGCGCCACGCCATCGAGCGCGATTTTTCAGAGGCCCAATCGCTTGAGCGGCAAGCCACCCGTTCGGACGAGGTCGGCGCACGCCTCGAACGCATGGCCTCGATCTCGCGCAGCAACGGCTACCAGATCTCCGACGACATGAGCCAGGTCATTGCCTCGCGCTACGCCGAAATGGCGGCAAGCCCCGAGTTCCGCGATCTGGGCGCGCCATCACTCACCAACACCACGCCGTCCCCCCATCAGCGCGAAGTCCGCAACATGATCGTCGGCAAGATCCTTGAGCAATACGCGGCCGATGGCATGGCGCCTGTTCAGGCTGGCTTGCAGGATCCCGGTGCGACGATGGGGACGGTGAGAGGGCCGGCTGAGTTTTCCATGCCATCGGCAGCGCCGCGGCCGCAGGGCCGCCGCAGCGCAGGATCAGCGCCCCGCCATGCACCGCAAGGCTCGGATGGTGCATCGGGAGCGGCCCATCATGCCCCGGGCGATGACGCCGCTAGAGCGGCAATTCAGAGGGGGGCGGCTGAGGTGGCTCGGGATGATTTGGCCGCCCTACAAACGTTTCAGCAAAAGGCTACGGAGCGGGCGCCACGAAATGAGGGCATTAAAAAAGATGTCGACGAGAAGCCCTGAAGCGCTCAGCTATTTCTTCGCTTTGAAGGCAGGATCCTTCCAGAAATCGTGCTCAACGTTTGCCTGAAGTCGCCTCATTTCTTCCAACTGCTGATGGTCCCGATAAGCATACAGCCCCCCAAACACAGCAACCGCAACGAGGATCAAAGTCACGACAATCATGACTGCGGTGGCAATCTTCCGCTGCCAAGCAATGGCCTGCTGGCTCTTCATGAAGGTCGGGATGCGGTCATACTCTAGCGCCATCAGCGCTTCGGCCTTCGAGCCTCGAAAGCCTTCCTCGCGCAAGGCTGCGTTCTCAGCCGTCAGTTGGTCGACTTGAGCCTTGAGTTGGGCGATTTCATGCTGACTATCCATACCGGAAATCTAGCTCAAAGGAGAACAAAACTCAAACAGATTGGTGGGCTGACAATCGGAAAACCATAACTTCAGACTTAAGTCGCTTGGTCATAAATGGGGATTTGGCCCGATTTGAGATCTTCGCTTTGATGCCCACGCTTTGAGCTTCGCCGTGGGACAATTTACGCATATAATGCCTTCTATGGCTCATGAACTTGACGATATCATGGCTCAGACAAGCTGTCCGGTCTGCGGCGGCACCCTGAACATCGCCTACAAGACTATGCGTCTTGAGCGGACGGTTGAGTGCCCAAGCTGTGGCGAGACGATCCGTCCCATCGACGACACCCCTATCGGAAAGATTCAACGCTTGATCGACGAAGCCTGAAAGCTTCCAGATCATAGCCTTGCTGAAGCTGCGACAGGGGGACGCCCTCTATTTTGCAGTGGAAAAATTTCTAATCTCCCGGCCATTGACTTCTAATTATCATAAACGATACTCCTGTCTGTCAGGAGCGGTCATGTACACACGTCTGGTTGAGCGCAGGGTCGAGGAAGCACTATCAGATACCCCAGTGGTTCTGGTGACTGGGCCTCGCCGGGCTGGCAAAACGACGCTAGTCAGGAAGATGGGCGAGGCCGGGCGAACCTACGTCACGCTCGACGATCAGACAGCCCTCGAAGCCGCCCGAAATGACCCCAGCGGCTTTGTTCGCGGCTTGGATCGGGCGATCATCGATGAGGTTCAACGCGTGCCTGACCTTCTGCTCGCGATCAAAAAATCGGTCGACGAGGATTATCGCCCTGGACGTTTCCTGCTCACAGGCTCCGCCAATGTTCTGACCTTTCCAAGGGTCGCCGACAGTTTGGCCGGGCGTATGGAAACGCTTGATATGCTCCCGCTGTCGAGAGCGGAGATCGAGGGAATTGAGCCTACCTTCCTTGAGCGCTTGTTCGACGGCAAACTGCAGGGCGACAAGCAAGCCATCGTTGGCGATGATCTTGTCCGTCTTGCCCTGCTAGGGGGGTATCCAGAAGCAATTGCACGCGAAACCGAGCGGCGCCGACAGGACTGGGCTCGGTCATATCTAACCTCGGTCCTGACCCGTGATTTAAGGGACATCGCCGAGATCGAGAAAATCGCGGAACTGCCCAAATTTGTGCGGTTGCTGGCCGAGCATTCAGGGCAGTTGGTGAATTTTTCTCAGCTCGGTTCCAGCATCAATGTC
This sequence comes from Novosphingobium rhizosphaerae, assembly GCF_050920675.1. Lineage (NCBI taxonomy): Bacteria > Pseudomonadati > Pseudomonadota > Alphaproteobacteria > Sphingomonadales > Sphingomonadaceae > Novosphingobium > Novosphingobium rhizosphaerae. Next base: position 1,304,126 of record NZ_CP137861.1, on the reverse strand, counting down.
AGCTACAAAACCGGCCAGCGTTATGTTGCCTTGCTTGAGCAGGTCTTCCTCGTCGCGACCCTGCAACCTTGGTACACCAATGCCCTGAAGAGGCTTGTCAAAACGCCAAAGCTGCATTTCCTCGATCCCGGCTTGCTGGCAACGGCGCGTGGGCTGAATTTCGATCGGGTTAAGGCAAGTCGTGAGGTCTTCGGCGCGTTGCTCGAGAGCTTCGTGTTTGCCGAAGTCATGAAACTTATGACGGCATCGGACTTGAGGCTGACTCCATACCACTTCCGCGATCAGCAGATGCGTGAGGTGGACATCGTTCTCGAACGCGACGACGGGATGATCGTAGGGATCGAGATAAAGGCGTCGGCAACTGTGAAGGCTTCTGATTTTGGCGGCCTGCGGACGCTGGCGGAAGCCTGCAAGGATCGTTTCGCCTATGGGGTCGTGCTTTACGACAGCACTGACCTTGTGCCGTTTGGCGACAAACTCGCCGCCGCACCAATTTCCTGTTTGTGGGGCTGAGATGAAAATTATCGACAACACATCACAGCTACTCGGTGACGATCTGAAGGCCACTCTTGGTAGAGGCTCTCGGCTGAAAATCGCTGCATCCTGCTTTTCAATCTACGCTTTCGAGGCCCTGAAGACAGAGCTTTCGAAGGTCGATAGCCTGCAATTCATCTTCACGTCCCCGACCTTCGTGCCAACCGAAGTGACTGACAGGCTTCGCAAGGAGCGCCGGGAATTCTTCATCCCAAAGGCGAGCGGTGAGGCCAGCCTTTACGGCACTGAATTCGAGATCCAGTTGCGCAACAAGCTGACGCAGCGCGCCATCGCGCGCGAATGCGCGGACTGGATCAGGAAGAAGGCGCGCTTCAAGTCGAATTCGACCAGTGCTGCCATGCAGCAATTCGTGCATGTCGCTGCTGATGGCGGTGGGGCTGCCTATATGCCGATCAGCGGCTTCACGGCGGTTGACCTCGGCTATCAGAAGGGCAGCGCAGTATCGAACTTGGTCACCCGCGTTGACGATCCCAGCCACACGGATGTCTACCTCCAGCTCTTCAACCAGATCTGGAATGACACCGAAAAGGTGAAGGATGTCACATCGGCCATCTGCGACCATATCGAGTCAGTCTATCAGGAAAACTCGCCAGAACGTCTGTATTTTCAGATCCTGTACAACATCTTCAAGGACTTCCTCGAAGACCTCGATCAGGATGCCCTGCCCAACGATCTGACCGGATACAAGGACAGTCAGGTCTGGAACAAGCTGTTCAACTACCAGCGCGATGCGGTCACTGGCATCATCAACAAGCTGGAAACGCACAACGGCTGCATTCTGGCTGATAGCGTCGGCTTGGGCAAAACCTTCACCGCGTTGGCGGTCGTAAAATACTACGAACTGCGCAACCGTTCCGTCCTTGTGCTGTGCCCCAAGAAGCTGGCCGACAACTGGCGTAACTATAACACCAACCTCAAGACCAATATTTTTGCCAAGGACCGGCTGAACTACGACGTACTTTGCCACACCGATCTTTCCCGGACCTCGGGGGAGTCGTTTGGCATTCCGCTCAATCGCGTGAACTGGGGCAACTATGACCTGGTTGTGATCGACGAGTCCCACAATTTCCGGAACAATGACGTCTATAAGGACCGGGAAACCCGCTATCAGAAGCTGATGAACAAGGTGATCCGCGACGGCGTGAAGACCAAGGTTCTCATGCTGTCGGCGACACCGGTCAACAACCGCTTCAACGACCTGCGCAACCAGCTTGCCCTTGGCTACGAGGGGGAATCCGAATCTCTCAGCCGCAATCTGAAGTCGAATACTGGGGTCGAAGAGATTTTCCGCCGCGCGCAAAAGGCGTTCAATGCCTGGGGCGAGCTTCCGGCCGAGGAACGGACCGCAGCAGCCATCCTGAAGGCCCTAGATTTCGACTTTTTCGAGCTGCTCGATGCGGTGACGATTGCGCGGTCACGCAAGCATATCGAGACCTTCTACGACACCAAAGACATCGGCAAGTTTCCGCAACGACGCAAGCCATTGTCCTATCAGTGCCCGATCACCCATCGGCAAGACGTGCTGGGGCTCAACGACATCTTTGCCCGGCTCTCGGTGCTCAAGCTGGCCGTATATGCGCCGATTGGCTACATCCTGCCGAGCCGGTTGGCAAAATACGAAGAGATCTACGACACACAGGTCGAGGGCGGGCGCGGCAAACTCCGCCAAGCCGATCGTGAGCGCAGCTTGCAGGCGCTGATGACCACCAATCTGCTGAAGCGGCTTGAAAGCTCTGTAGAGGCGTTCCGCCGTACGCTGCGGGCGCTCAGCGGCAACATCACCCGCACCCTCGACGCCATCGCTGAATTCGAACGATCCGGCGGAACCCAGACCGTCAGCGACTACCTGGCTGACGTTTCGCTGGACGACGAGGATGATGACCTCGGCGGCGTGGGCGAATTTACCGTGGGCAAGAAGGTGCAGATCAGCCTGGCGGACATGGACGTGCCGTCGTGGAAGCATGATCTGGAAGCCGACCTTTTCCTGATCCGCGAATTGACCACCTCGATGGAACTGGTCGGTCCCGATGATGATGCCAAACTCCAGCATTTGAAGGGCATCATCGCCAAGAAGCTGGCGGAACCGCTCAATCCGGGGAACCGGAAGGTCATCATCTTCACGGCCTTCGCCGACACGGCCAACTACCTCTATGCCAATCTGGCGCCTGCCCTTTTGCAATCAAACGGCATTCACACAGGCAAAGTGACCGGGTCGGATGCGCCGAAAACTACGCTGAAAAAGGCCTATGACTTCCAATCGGTGCTGACGTTGTTTTCGCCAAGGTCCAAGGAAAAACACCTCATCCTGCCGGAGGAGCCTGCCGAGCTCGACATCCTGATCGGCACGGACTGCATTTCGGAAGGCCAGAACCTGCAGGATTGCGACTACCTCGTGAATTACGACATTCACTGGAACCCGGTGCGTATCATCCAACGCTTCGGGCGCATCGACCGTATTGGCTCACCCAACAGCCAGATCCAGTTGGTCAATTATTGGCCAGACATCTCGCTTGATGAATACATCAATCTGAAAGAACGCGTCGAAAATCGAATGATGATCGCGGATGTCACCGCAACGGGCGATGACAATGTTCTGACGGCCAAGAGTAGCGACATTGCGTATCGCAAGGAGCAGCTTCAGCGCTTGCAGGATGAAGTGATCGAGCTTGAAGACGTTCGGACCGGCATCTCCATCACGGACCTCGGGCTCAACGATTTCAGGATGGATTTGCTGAACTACATCAAGGCCAATGGCGAGCTGGATAACCTGCCGAATGGCATGCACGCCGTCGTACCGGCCAATGCCAAAGTCGGCCTGATGCCAGGCGTAATTTTTGCGCTGCGGAACATTCACGACAGCGTGAACGTCAATCAGCAGAACCGCCTGCACCCCTATTATCTCGTCTACATCGGCAACGATGGCGAGATCGTGGTCGATCACACCCAGGTCAAGCGCCTGCTCGACCTGATCCGTTCAAGCTGCAAAGGCATATCCGAACCAGTCGCCTCGGTGTGCCGCTTGTTCAACGAGAGGACTCAGGACGGCCGCAAGATGGACTTGTGCTCAAACCTGCTGAGCGCCGCGATCCGTTCCATGATCGATGTGAAAGAGGAAAAAGACCTCGACAGCCTGTTCAGTGGCGGGCGGACATCGGCTTTGGTTCACACAATCGCCGGTCTTGATGACTTTGAACTGATTGCCTTCTTGGTCGTGGAGGAATCCACAGAATGACGCCGCTTTTCGATTATCCCAAAGGGGCAGCGTTCGGTCGCGTCGTGCCCAAAAACAAGATTTATGAGCACGCCGGCGCCAGCACGGCATTGAAAGACCTGTTCATCACGCAGGTCGATCAGATCGTATGGAAGTTCAAGCTCGCTCAAGAGACTATCAATCTGGCCCCGACGCGCTCGGTGTCGGAGATTCAGGTCTTCACTATCAGCCTGCGTAGGGCCGAAGTGGATCTGGATGTTCTGCGAGCCATCGACCGGGCCATTCCATTTCCCCTCATTTTCGAGCTGACCTGGTCGGGTAAGCGCAAAGTGGTCGCAGCCTTCAAGCGGCCCAGCGAGGCGGACTCTACGAAGTGGGTCGTGAGCGAATATTTCGAGACCCATTGGATGGACGATGGTGCTGCGCGTCAGCCTCTACCCATCGCGCTCAACCTCGGCGGGCTTTACGAACAGATTCTCAGCGCGCTGATGCCTGACCAACTGGGCTCCGAAGAGGACATTCAAGCCCGTATTTCCAGGATGGAGGCGATCCGGGCAAAAACGCGAGAGGTTGAGCGCATCTCGCTTCGCCTCAATCGGGAAAAGCAGTTTAACAAGCGCGTGGAGATCAATGCAGAGCTACGCGCGGCCAGGCTCCAACTGGCCGAACTCAAGCGGGAAAAGCTCGCTGGCGCGGACGACCGCCAGTCGGCTGCGAGCGAGTAAAAGGAAGTGACGATGGATAAGCTGAAGATGCACAGCCCTGACCTGAGCCAAGAGAGTGTAGCTAAAATCAGAGATTTGTTTCCTTATTGCGTGACTGAGGCGCGTGACGAGGCGACAGGACAACTACGTTTAGCGATTGATTTTGATCAACTTCGCCAAGAATTGAGTGATCATATCGTAGAAGGGCCTCAAGAAAGGTATCGACTTGACTGGCCCGGCAAGCGTGAAGCTTTGGCGCTTGCAAACACACCAATTGCCAAGACTTTGCGTCCGTGGCGCGAGGAAAGCGTTAATTTTGATCAAACTAAAAATTTATTTATTGAAGGAGATAATCTTGAAGCCCTAAAACTTCTTCAGGAAAGTTATCTCGGCAAAGTGAAAATGATATATATCGACCCTCCGTACAATACGGGAAATGATTTCGTCTATGACGATGACTTTTCGGAAAGTACGGCACACTTTTTAGAGCGATCCAACCAAAAGGATGAAGTGGGAAATCGGCTAATCGCCAACACGACTGCGAACGGTCGATTTCACTCAGACTGGCTCAGCATGATGTACGCGAGACTTCGCCTTGCAAAAAGCCTCCTCACACCAGATGGGGCAGTCTTCATCAGTATAGATGATAATGAAGCCAGTTCATTGATAAAAATTGGAAGAGAGATATTTGGAGATGAAAATTTCGTTGTGCAACTAGCCGTTCAGCTAAATCCACGAGGTCGGCACCTTGATAGATTTATTGCTAGGGTTGAGACTCAATCATGGCTGAGGGTATAGGCATCCCACGACCTCACACCTTTGATCCTTCGATCAGTATCGGGCGGAGAGCGAACATATCAATGCCCTCGATGCAGCCAGCATTGATGCCATATTTATCAGGAAATTTCCGCATCTTGTGGAATGTGTAGACGCCACAATGGCGGCAGAAATAATGGACCGCTACCCGAGTGTTGAACTGATAGGTAGTTAGCGCGGCCTGCCCGGAGATGATTTTCAAGTCGTTCTCATCACAGCGCAGCATGACCGAGACATGTCGCCGGCACAGCGAGCAGTCGCAGCGCACCGAATAGTCTGGATCAGTTACAATCGAAAACTGCACCGCGCCGCAATGGCACGCGCCCCGATATGCCGTCATGAAAATCCCCACCCCCCTCGCGATCGGCCATTGCCACCGAATATGCTGACTATGCCCACATAGGCTTGGTCGCGCAACGAATGAGGGCCAACGTGGCTGCTCGATCCACAATCACAGCCAGAAGGCGAGCGCGGTTGCGAGGGCGACGCCTGACAGAAAATTTGCGGCGAGCTTGTCGTAGCGAGTGGCTACGCGGCGAAAGTCCTTGATTCTGCAGAAGGCATTTTCAATGAGATGGCGATCGCGGTAGCGCTTCTGATCATAGCGAACGGCGCGCTTGCGGTTCCGCCTGCCAGGGATGACAGGACTGGTGCCGCCCTCACGCAGGATCTTGCGCAAACTGTTGGAATCATACCCTTTGTCGCCGAGCAAGTAACGCATGCGACCAGCGCGTTCGAGCAATGTCGGAGCAGCCTTCACGTCGCTGATATTGCCTGCAGTGAGCATCAAGGCATAGGGCCGCCCCAGAACATCTGTCAGGGCATGGACCTTGGTTGTCCAGCCACCGCGAGAACGTCCGATCGCTTGCGCCTGGTGCCCCCTTTTCCACCGAAGGCCGAGCGCTGGACCTCGATGTAGGTGCTATCGATCGAGGTGCTCTTCGTGACTGCGCCCGCCTCTACCAAAGCGTCGAGCAATTTCGTCCAGAAACCGCGCCGCGACCAGCGGTTGAAGCGGTTGTAGACTGTGGTCGAGGGGCCGTAATCCGCCGGACAATCGCACCAGCGACAGCCTGACTTTAACACATGGAAAATGCCGGAGATCACTCGCCGATCATCGACGCGCTGAGCTCCGGGTTGATTTTTCGGCAAATGCGGCACGATCGCCGACCAAGCTTCATCTGACAACCAGAACAATGAACGAGACATCGCGTAGGGCTTCCATCTGCCGTGGAAGCCCATTGAATCAACCTCTCATCCAATTTTCAATAGGTTGATTGGGTTTTCACCCTAACACGCACGAATCCATCCTTATTTTTGTTCGTGATGGCCTAAACTCCAACTGCGTTGGCGGATTGGAGAAAGATGGCCGCATGGCGGACGAGTATAATCGCAGCGACAGCAATGGCGCTTACCGACTTTTGGGTCTTCGTAATCGGAATCAGGCCTTCAATCCAGTAACGCGCCCAAATCTTTACTTCCCCCTTTATGTCAACCCTAAGAATCTTGCCGTATCAACAAAACAAGACGATTCCTTCACGGATGAGGTCTGGCCGGACACTCCCGACGGTACAAAAACGTGCTGGACGTGGGGGAAGGAAAAAGTTGCCAAAGAAGGCGACTTACTCATTGCTGAAGAATCTAGAGGGGAGTGGAGGGTATATCGCAAAGACTACCTCAATAAAGATGGAGAAACAGCAAAGACTATGGCCAAATCTCTTTGGACTGACAAAGAGATTACGAACGATTATGGCCGATCGTCGGTGAAAGAACTTTTTGGAAAAGCAGTGATGGATTTCCCAAAGTCGCCAGCACTTTTGGAAAAGCTTATCAAAATCGGCTCAAATGATGGCGATATTGTTTTGGACTTTTTTGCCGGATCTTCTTCGACCGCTCACGCGCTGATGAATATTAACGCGACTGAAGGATCGAATAGAAAATTCATAATGGTCCAGCTACCCGAATCTACGCCGGAAGGTTCTACGGCGCGGAGCGAAGGATATAAAACAATTTCCGATCTTTCGAAGGAGCGTATTCGGCGAGCAGGAAAAAAAATTCTATCTGGTCAATGCCATTCGAATTGGAATCAGGACGTCGGCTTTCGGGTTCTCAAGGTGGACACATCAAATATGCAGGATGTCTACTATCGGCCAGATTATATCGTCCAGAAAGACCTCCTGTCGGCCGTCGATAATACCAAGTCTGACCGAACATCTGAAGATCTGCTTTTCCAAGTGCTCGTTGACTGGGGCATCGACCTAACGTTGCCGATCCGGCGCGAGGTGGTCCAAGGCAAGACCATCTTCTTTGTTGACGACAATGCTTTGGCCGCCTGCTTTGACGCAGGTGTAACCGAGGACCTGGTGAAGTATCTGGCTGGTCTGCACCCGCTGCGTATCGTATTCCGCGACAATGGATTCGTTTCCGACGCCGTGAAAATCAATGTTGAACAGATCTTTCGGGAGCTGTCGCCTGGCACCGATGTGAAGGCAATTTGAGGTCATGGCCATGAAACTCAAATTCAAGGTTCAGCCCTACCAGACCTATGCCGTGGAATCGGTTGTCGATTGCTTCGCTGGTCAGCCTCTGGTGACCGGAACCAGCTACAGGATGGATCCTGGCCGTAACCCGCAGGCAAGCGCCTTCGAGGAAGGTTTCAAGAACGCCGATCTGGCATTGCCCGACGCGCAGGTGCTTGCCAACATCCGCGATGTGCAGAAGCGTCAGAACCTGCCGCTGTCCGACAAGCTAGCCTGTCTTATTCACCGCGGCGGGTGAGAGGGTTGGCGGGAGTGGCGTAAGCGATTGCTTTGCAGTAGGAAAATGGGTGTCTAGACCAGTCCTTCAGCGAGGCAATTTATGCCACGGACCACACCCGCCGGGAGCGATGATAGCGCACCGGGATTTTCGTTTCCAGCGGTTGGCGGCAAGAAGGTCACAACCGCGTTCGACGGTGGCCGGCTGACCTCTGACGGCGGCGTTCTGCTGCTGGCGCAGGCCGAGCGCGCGATGGGGATCTGCCGGCAGCTTGCTGCGTGCATCGCCGATCCGCGTGACCCGACGCGGGTGATCCATCGCCTCGATGACATTCTGCGTGCCCGTGTGTTCGCGATCACGTGTGGCTATGAGGACGCCGATGATCTCGATGCCCTGCGCGACGATCCGGGCTTCCGCCTGGCGCTGGGCAAGTTGCCGGGATCGGGCGCGGGGCTGGCCAGCCAACCGACGATGAGCCGCTGGGAGAATGCACCGACCACGCGTGAACTGGCCCGGATGATGGTCGCGATGATCGGCGTTTACTGTGCCAGCTATCCGGCCCCACCGGCGGCGGTGACGCTGGATATCGATGACACGTGTGATGTCGTGCACGGCTATCAGCAGCTCTCGTTCTGGAACGGACATCACGGTGAGCGCTGCTTCCTGCCGATCCATGTGTACGATACCGCGAGCGGGCGGCCGGTGGCGATGCTGCTGCGCACTGGCAAGACGCCGTCGGGTGCCGAAGGTGCCGGCCACATCCGGCGCCTGGTGCGTCATATCCGCCAGCACTGGCCCGATACCCACATCACCATCCGCGGCGATGGGCACTACGCCCGTCCCGAGATCATGGCGTTCTGCGAGGCGGCCGGGGTCGATTACGTGTTCGGCTTGCCGACCAACGCCGCGCTGCGGGCCGATCCGGCCATCGTTGCCGTCGCCGATGCCTGCGCGGTCAAGCGGGCCCAGGCCCAACATCCGGTCCTGCGCAACTATGTCGAGACCCGCTACGGCGCCAAAAGCTGGAAGAGCCAACGCCGCGTCGTCGCCCGGATTGAGGCCAGCACGCTGGGCATGGACATCCGCTATGTCGTCACCTCGCTGACAGAAGGCTCGCCCGAGCACATTTACGACACGCTCTATTGCGCGCGCGGCCAAGCCGAAAACCTGATCAAGCGCCACAAGACCCAGTTGGCCAGCGATCGCACCTCGTGCCGCTCGGCCAATGCCAACCAGATGCGCCTCATCCTGCATACCGCCGCCTACTGGCTGATGTGGCGCGTCCAGCAGGCCATCCCCAAGGCCACCTCTCTGGCCACTGCCGAGTTCGCAACGCTGCGCCTGCGGCTGCTCAAGGTCGCCGCCCGCGTCATCGAGACCGCCTCGCGCATCCGTGTCGCCTTCGCGTCAGCATGCCCCGACGCCGGCGTGTTCAAAGCCATCGCCACCAGTCTCCGGCCAGCGCCGACATAGCCAGCGCGGCTGTGCCGCACAAAGCCCGAGCCATCGCCCATCAACCTCGAAAAGCCATCGGTTTTGCTGCGGCGAAAAACGCCGCCGAAACCGCGCGCCCGGATCACGCGGCCACCGACACATCAAACCCGGCACGCCCCAGTGCAGCGGGCTCATGAATAAGCCGGGCTAGTGGTCAGCGCTGGGTGCAAGTTCAATCTCGACGTCGAGATGGAGACTGGCACCGGCAAGACCTACTGTTACATCAAGACGATTTTCGAGATGAACAAGCGGTTTGGCTGGTCGAAGTTCATCATCATGGTGCCCTCGATCGCGATCCGCGAAGGCGTGTACAAGTCGCTGCAGATCACGGCCGACCACTTCACGGAAACCTATGGGAAGAAGGCCCGGTTCTTCATCTACAACTCCAAGCGCCTGCATGAGCTGGAAAGCTTTTCCTCCGATGCTGGTATCAACGTCATGGTCATCAACATCCAGGCTTTCGCTGCCAAAGGAGCTGACAATCGACGGATCTATGATGAGCTGGACGACTTCCAATCGCGCCGCCCGATTGACGTTATCGCGTCCAACCGACCAATCCTGATTCTCGACGAGCCCCAGAAGATGGAAGGCAAGGCCACGATGGAGGCCTTGCCGAAATTCAAACCGCTGATGATCCTGCGCTACTCGGCCACGCACAAGACCCAGCACAACCGCATTCATCGTCTGGATGCCCTCGACGCCTACAACCAGAAGCTGGTCAAGAAAATTGCCGTGCGCGGTATCCAGACCCGCGGGTTGGCGGGTACTAACGCCTACCTCTATCTGGAAGGAATCGAGATCTCGAAGAAGGCCCCCGTGGCTCGCCTTGAGCTCGAGGTGCGGCTGAAATCGGGTGAGATCAAGCGCCAGATCAAGCGCCTGGAGTTCAGGGATGATCTGTTTTCAGAGTCTGGCGAGTTGGACCAGTACCGCGACGGCTTCACCATTTCCCAGATCGACTACAACAACGACACTGTCGAGTTCACCAACGGCATCATGTTGAAGGCTGGCGAAGCTGTCGGCGATGTGTCGGAGCGCGACATTCGGCGCATCCAGATCCGCGAGACGATCAAGGCCCATTTCGACAAGGAAAAGCAGCTCTTCGCCCAAGGCATCAAGGTGCTGTCTCTGTTCTTCATCGATGAGGTCGTCAAATATCGCGACTACGGCCAGGCTGATGAAAAAGGCGAATATGCTCGGGTCTTCGAAGAGGAGTATGCACTTCTCAAAGCCGAATATCTGGCGGAATTGCCACTGGAAAATGACAAGTACAGGGCATTCTTGGAGCGCGATCCTGTAGCCAAGGTGCATGAAGGCTATTTTGCGATCGACAAGCAAAAGCGCCTAGTCGATCCGGACATCAAGAAAACCGGCGAGGACAAAGGCCTGTCGGATGACGCCGATGCCTACGACCTCATCCTGAAAAACAAGGAACGCCTGCTCTCGCAGGCTGAGCCAGTGCGCTTCATTTTCTCCCACTCGGCACTGCGCGAAGGCTGGGACAACCCTAATGTGTTCGTCATGTGCATGCTCAAGCACAGCGACAACACAATCTCGCGCCGGCAGGAAGTGGGGCGTGGCTTGCGCCTGTCGGTCAACCAGCAGGGCGACAGGATGGATCAGCCCTCCATCGTGCATGACATCAATGTGCTGACCGTAGTGGCCAGCGAAAGCTACAAGGACTTTGTCGCGGGCCTTCAGAAAGAGATCGCGGAAACGCTGTCAGCTCGCCCCCGGCTCGCGAACGAAGCGTACTTCAAGGGCAAGGTGCTGGACACAGAGACAGGCAAGGTAGAGGTTTCCGCTGACATGGCCGCCGGCATTGAGTTCTACCTCGTGCAAAATGGCTATGTGGACCGGCAGAAGAGCATTGCTGGGAAATATCATGAAGCTCGAGAGACAGGAACGCTGGCGGAACTACCTGATGATTTGAAACCCTACGCCGATGAGGTTTTCCAGCTCATCGACAGTGTGTTCAGCGATGCACAACTGCCCAAGATCGACGACGGCCGTAAACCAAAGACCAATCCCCTGAACGCGAATTTCGAGAAGAAGGAGTTCCAGGCGCTTTGGTCGAGGATCAACCAGAAGGCTGTTTATCGAGTTGAGTTCGATTCTGAAGAGCTGGTTCACAAATGCGTCAGCGCTTTGGACAGCCAGCTTAGGGTAACGCCGCTACAGTACACGGTTCAAATCGGTATCCAGGCCGAGCAAATCGCGGACGAGCAACTCAGGGCGGGCGACGGCTTTGCAATCACCGGCACGTCCACGGAGCGGGGAGGCTCGGTCTACTCGCTCGTAAAGTATGATCTGCTTGGGAAAATCGGTGAGTTGGTCCAGCTTACTCGGGCCACGGTGGCTGAGATCCTGACCGGGATTGCGCCTGCTGTATTCGGGCAATTCAAGGAAAATCCGGAGCATTTCATCTCAGAGGCATCCCGGATCATCGCCGAGCAAAAGGCAACCATGGTGATCGAGCGCCTGACTTATGACGGGCTGGCCGAGCGTTATGATGTCGACATTTTCACGGCCAATCAGACCGGTCAGGATTTCTCGAAGGCCAGCGCGAAGCTGAAGAACCATGTCTACGATTATGTGGTAACGGATTCGGAAGTCGAGAAGCGGTTCGTTGCGGAGCTGGACACCAGCGATGAGGTGGTCGTCTACGCCAAGCTGCCCCGCGGGTTCCTGATCCCGACGCCTGTCGGAGATTACAACCCAGACTGGGCAATCTCCTTCAAGGAGGGAAGCGTCCGCCATATCTATTTTGTGGCGGAAACGAAGGGCACCATGTCGTCGATGAAGCTGCGCGAGATCGAGAATACCAAGATCGCCTGCGCGCGAAAATTCTTTGACGAGATCGGCCGCAAGGTGACGGATGACAAGGTCAAATATGACGTCGTGACCGATTATGCGAAGCTCATGGACATTGTGAGCCGGGCGGCCTGACAATGCGCAGCGCGGCCGTCTTGGAGCTCCGCTTCAGGATGGCCGCAGCCCAAGCTGTCCCCGATTTGCGAAGGTGATTGGGCTACAGGCTCAAATCGATCACTTTTTCCGGCTGATTTATGCGTTGAGGAATGCGCCCGATCTCATTGGGTTTCACATCGCCCTGCAACGTCGCAGGATCAATCTCGAATGGATTAGAAGGCCTTGGTTCCTGGTGTTCCTGTGGAGCCTTGCCAGCCGCTTCCTTCTTGCCGCCGACCAGATCCATCGCACTGGCCTTGTCACCTGGATTGGCCTCAATCGATCGCAGCAAGGCATCACGATCGTTGGTGAAGATCAGCAAATCATCACGGACACGGGTCGCCATCACGTGGGTCAACCGCTGGTTAGACAAATGCCGTTCGGCGGAGTGCATGACGCCAATGCCCTGATCGGTCGTCATACCCTGGGCCTGATGCATGTTGATTGCGTAGGCCAGCCCGAGCCGAGACAGCATGTGGTCGCCATGGGGTAGCACTATGTTCACACCCTCACTTGTCCTCACCTCCACACCGTCACGTGTGATGCCGACAACTTCGGCGGCGGCAGAATTTAGCAGTCCACGGGCTTTGTCGTTGGCCGTCCAACGGATGTGCTCCCCCTCATGAATCTGGATAGTCTCGCGTGCCGAAAGGGCCAACGCGTCGCGCGTGTCGACCGGATCGAGCTTGGCTGGCCGAAACTGATGCTTGTGCCCATCGCTATCTCGAAGCGTTACGACGCCCTTGGCCGAAACCCGTAGCACATCGTATGTGCCGCGCTCTAAGCCCCCGGCTTGCCACGGCCGTGAACCTCGAGAACCTGGCCCTGATGGTAATTCTTGGCATAGCGCAGTTCCTCGCGGGTCAGGTTCAACCCCTCAAACTGGGTGAGGGTCAGTCCTTCCCCTTTCAAAACGCCGTCGGCCTTGAGCCCATCCTGAACAAGAGCGTTGAGGATTCCGCGGGTTTCACGGCCCGACGCGTATAGCGCAGTCCGGGCGCGGTCCTCTGCTGACAGTTCTAGCCACTTTCGAGCTGCCGCCTCTCGAAAATCAGTGCCGGCGCTGACGACCTTCTCACCCAGCACATTAAACGCGCCGGCAAAGTGGCCTGTGCGCGTCAGCGCCGCGACGGCCCTCATTTCATCGGTGCGTTGGCGGTGGCTGGTCGTCAGCTCCGCCATTGCCGGTCGATGCTGCTGAACGAGCGTGAATGCCTTGCCGGCATCGATCGGCTGCAACTGCGCCCGATCACCGATCATCACCAACCGATCGACACTCAGCATATTGGCGATGGTGATCAGATCATTCATGGGCTTGTTGGCGACGAGAGATGCCTCATCCAGAATCAGCACGGTGTCTTTCAAATGCGCTTTGGATGCCTCGAATGCTTCGCCATGGCCCGCCAATGCGCCGCGGATATGCTCATTCACGAAAGCGGAGACGGTCTGGGCTGGAACTCCGGCCTCATCCTTCAACATGGCAACCATTGTGTTGGCCTGAGCAAGCCCCAAGACCCGTTTGCCACCCGCTTCTGCGCTGCCAGCGATTGCCGCAATCAGCGTTGTCTTTCCCGCACCGGCAACCCCTTGGATTACCACCGTTCGATCACTGCTCGACAAGGCCAGAATGCCGGCTTCAAGCTGCTCAGCTCCCAACTGTCGGCCGACGGCCTTCTCCTGGAGTTGTTGCGCGGCCTGATCGGGTGACAGGAGGGCCTCACTTGCACCGTGGCCGACATCGATGGCGTCCAACAGTCGCTTTTCTTCGGCAATATGGTCCGGAGTCGTGAGATGGGTCTTGGCTCCTTCCGGGCGCCCCAAGGATCCGGTGATCAATTGCCCTTTGTCGATCAAGGCCTGAACACGGGCCTCGACACTCTCGATCGTTACCCCCCTGATACCCAGATCCAAGGCGGTGCGAGAGACCTCATGGATCGGGAAAGCGGCCTCGCGCTGTCCAAGGATCCGAATAGCTGAGGCAACGGCCATTTCTGCGCCGATTTCGTGGGACGACATCGACCAGCGCGCCATCCCGCTTGTAACCAAAGGATCGCCTGGCCGAAGCCATTGTTTGAGCATCTCGGCCCAGTTCGAGGCGACATCCACGATCTGCCTTACCACGTCGAGCCCGGTCCGGCTGCGTTCGGCTTGAACAACCTGTTCACGGGCGCGGCTCACCAGCGCAGAACCATCAAAGCCCAAGCCAGCGGCCCGCTCCGCCCACTCCGCGCGAAGTGCCTCCCGATCATCGAGATTGATCTTGGCGTCGCGCGTGCGAAGGACCACCGCGTCGCGGCCTTGAGGCGTGGAAACGCCGATCTCGGCCGCCTTGGCGAGAATGTCTTCGCGGCGCTGGCTGAAAGCGCTCAAGACCGCCTTGGGAACACCCTCGATTTCAAATTGGCCATGCTTACCGGACTGTCTGGTCTGATAGCCAAGGTCCTCGACCATTTTTCGCAAGGTTGCATGATAGACGCTCCCGATAATGGAATTGTTTTTCCAGAGCTCATCGTTGTGCAGGGCACGCCACGTTTCGCCCACACGGGTGAGATTGGCGACAACCACGTGGATATGGGCCTGTGGGTCCAGTTTGCGGCTCGTGTCGTGCTGGAACAAGGCATAGGTCAGATGCCCAGTGCGGATAGGATCGCCCTTGGAATTTTCGGTATAGGTTCGCCCCTCGGCAAAGGTCTTCTCGACCCAGCCCATGGTCTGGCGAACCGCTTGCAAATGGGCTGCAAGCATGCGCTCATCGCCCCCCACATAGGCAAGCACGCTGGCTGACTTGGGCATGGAGAATGTCAGGTCAATGCCTGCTCTGCGACGATCGGGATCGCCAATCTGCTCGCCGTCCGGGAGCTTGCCCCGCAGCAAATCCACAAAGGCCTGCTTGGCGACCTCACCGGATAGGCCGAGCTCGGTCGCGCCCAGACCGCCCCAACCACTGACTTCGCTGGCGTGCTCGCCAACATAGTAGTCATCCTTGGCAAAATAGTTTGCCGCGCCACCTGCCGACCGAACCGATGCCACCGAAAGCATCGCTCAATATCCCATGTCCATGTCATCGCTTCGGTCTGGAGCCAAATCAGGCACGCTGTGATCATGATGACGATGCTGCTCGGATTTTTCAGCCGGGTCTAAATAGGCCTGTCCAGTTCTCTCCTCGACGGTGATCTGCTGTTCACGACTGGGCGTGCGTGTGAGATTGAAAGCCGGCAAACGCTCGGCTTCCTCCCTCGTCAATTGGGAATAGATGTTTTCGGTCATTCCCATAGCTCGACGGTGCTCCGTGCTTGTAGCGACCGTCGCGGCATTGGCCTGCTTCTCAGGATCCGCGTCGTCCGCCCTTCTTCCCGGCACAACATCGAAGTGTGCACTGCGCGCCAAACCAATCTGAAGGTCACCGAACGGTAGCTCTGGCGACCGTTCGACCTCGGCATCCTTTGCCAGGTTTGGCGCCTTTTCCGGCTTATCCGCTTCGATGAGTCTAGGGGCAGGACCACCTTCTGCACTCTCGCGCCGGCTCTGCTCGACCGGCGGACTATAAGCCGCAATACGCATATGGGGTGTGCGCAGGAATGGTTCAGCGATTGCTGGATAATCCCGCCATTCAAGGCGAATTCGGGCTGCGGGGAAGCCTTCGGGAAACTTCACGAAGCCGTGCAGTGACGGGAGGTTCATGATGTCATCCGGAATGACCAAGGGTTTAACCTCAGTTCGCGGCGTGATGGTCGCGGCATCACGCGACCTTGTCGCTCCAATCGAATAGGCTTCATCCGTCTCGCGCACCTCGCGAAAGCCTATGAAGTTCGAGCAGACCTCGGCGGTATTCTTGTCTGCGGTTGCCAGGATCAGTTTGGTGCGAGCCAGCGAAGCCAGATTGATCGCGCCTTCCTCGCCATAGGTTTCAGCGAGCTTGTCGAAGCTGTGCATTCCAAGCACGAAGGCCCCGCCGAAGCCCCGCGCCGTCTGCAAGCCGTGCTCGATCGCTGGCAAGCGATGGAGCGCGTGAACTTCGTCAAAAAGATACCACATGCGCAGATCGCGAGTGCGCGGCATGCCCATCAATGCGTTGACTGCCAGATCCATCCAAAGCGTCAGGAGGGATCTGTTGAGGGTAAGGTCAGTGTGGGTCGAAGTGATGAAGAGGATTGATCCTGGAACCGGCTGCTCTTGCACCCAGCGCCGAATGGAAAATGGGGGTGGCCCGCCGGGAACGGGATCCGGCAAGAAGCGCAAAGCCTGCGCGTTGGTGTTAAATACGGATCGGATCGATTCTGCCATGCGCGCCGATTCAACGGCCGTCAGAGGCGCTGCGATCGTGTTCTGTAGACGATCATGGACAGCCTTGAGGTCGGCCGACATCAGATGATGAGCGATGGCGCCATTGGTTGTCTCGCCGCGCTCAGCGAGCTTGATGCACATTTCAACGAAGAGTGTGCGAGCAGCCTGCGCCCAGAACGGCTCGGCATTGCCTCCCTCGCCGGGGATAAGGGCGGCCGCCGCACCGATGAAATCAGCATAGTTTTCGCAATCATTGAAGATCGTCCACGGTGGACACCGAAGGTCCATCGGGTTGAGGATGTGATCGCGTCCCTGCTCGTAAAAGGCTTCAACGAAAGCGCCGGTGAGATCAAAGACCACGCAGCGATGGCCCCGCTCGCGCGCCTCTAGCACCATCTTGCGCAATTGAGTGGTCTTACCGGCACCTGTCGTGCCGATCAGCATGGCGTGAGTTTGCTCGAGGCGCCAAGGGTAGGCGATGCCCGCCATGGAATATGGCACATGGAGGCCCATCGCCGCCCGTTCGGCGACCGGCAGAGCGACAACCCTGTCAGGCGAAAGAGTTGTGTGTGCGGTCTCCAGTTCGGCGGCGAATTCGGCTGCATTATGGGCATTGATCTCTCGGATCAGAACATCTGTGCCAACCAGCATCGCGCCGCGCTCATGGCGCTCCTTGAGGATATCGACGCCAATCTTCTGGGACAGGCGGACGAACCAGGTGGCCAGTGGCCCGCTGAAGAATAGCGAGCCAGCGAAGGCGACGATCAAGCAGCGGACGAATTTGGTCCATGCTTGGGCGACATCTGGATAATCCTGCACATCTCCGATCTGCATCGGCACCAGAGAGCCATCTGTCAGGGTCAGGTTGACTGAATGGCTTGGGTCCAGATCGACCAGGCTCCAGAAGCCCGCGAAGAGGTGCATCTCGACAAGCTGAACCTCATGCTCGTGCATGGCAATCGCCAGCAGCAAGATCAGCAGTATAGAGAAACTGGCAAGAGCTGCGAGAACCGGCCAGCGCAACCCCTCCATCATCATCATGTAGCGCAATCGGATCAGTTGAGATCCGCGGGTGAAGGCTCCGACGTTGCGAACAATCTCGCCACGGGCCGAGGCATGTTCGAGGGCAACCGGGCGGCGGTCGAAGCGGATGTCATCGTTGCGCGGCATGATATTTTTTCGCGTTGGTGATGGCGAGCGCCAACAGTCGGTCCGCCTCTTCCGGCGCGACCTTCTGCATGATGCAGTCCTGAGCTAGGCTGCAAAACTCGAGGATGGTGACGAGACGCGCGAAGTCGATTCCGAGCCCGCCATCAACAAAGGGCAATGCGATTTCGATGAGACGTCGGGCGACCTCAGCACGCGAAGACCCATCACGCTCTGCGATCGCTTTCAGACGATCATCCTGAGCACGGGTGATGCTGAGGCCGAATTGAACTAATCTAGCCATGACTGCTCCTGACAATGAGCAGCCTGGTCCGGTTATCGCCCAACGAAACTATCGCAAATTACCAAAAATGCAATCGGAGGGACGCCCAGTTGCTCCTCGCCATGCTCGATTCCCATTCCTCATAGCGAATATGAAATTCGACTTAAAATCATGGTCTTATAAATATTATTCGTTATTCCACATTGTTATTGCCGGGATTGGTTCGTAATTCGTCATCGCGAATGATGACAATTCTCCATTCGCGATTGAGAATGACCAATCAAGCACATGAATTGCATTGCTAATTTCGAAATGTGTGGCCCATATTTTTTTTCGGCATGCCGCGTAGGGTGTGCCCAAAATTCCATCAGGAACTGGGCATTCAAGATTGTCCGTGGACGCTTGAGGATGTCTGCTGGTCACCGGGTTCCTGGCTGCGGCCTAGGCGCCGACCAGCCATCCGCATCATGGCAATTCAGACCAAGGACAGCCGGTCACCGAGCCGTTGAATGAGGTCCATCCGCTCGTGCAGGATGGCGACAATCAGCGGTGGATCGATGTCGCGCTTAAGGCAGAAGGCATAGTGATGCTCGCAGCGGGCCATCCACAGGCCGGGATGCATATCGCTCATGTCACGGTAGGAGCCCAAGCCTTGCGCGAGACGAGCGATGCCTTGCTCGAGCTTGGCCATATAGGCGCGAACTTGCGCATCGCCCCAATGCTGGCGGGTGTAGCGGACGATCGACCGGACATCAGCCTCGGCCGCCGCTGTCAGGACGTAACCGTGGCTCAAGAGGCTTGGCTCGTGCCCAGTTCCTCATCGACGATGGTACTGATGCTCAAGGCCGAGGTCTGACCAGCCAAACCTTGCTCGATGCGTTCGCCCAGCAGCGTCTGCAATTCGCGCCAAGCCTGATCGCCACTCGCATCAGCGGGGAACAGACGCTCGAGCGCATATTGCTTGATCGTCTTGCCTTGCAGGGCAGCCAGCGCCTTCAGGCTCTGATGCTGTTGACTGGTGATGTCGATGGTCAGGCGGCTCATGACGACCTCTTGGCGGCTACAACAAAGCATCATTACCGCAAATGTGGGTTTGTGGCCAGCCTCATCACCAGTAGATTTGGATCAGGCGCGCCGCACGGATAGACCTCTGGCCCTCGACAAGAGTTCAGGTGGCTTGCGGAATGGGGCAAGATCATCTATCTTACTTTCGTCTTACCAAGGGATAATGCCATGGGCATACAGGATCGGATTACGACCACCGTGTCCACCAAGGGGCAGGTTATTCTGCCCAAGGCGATCCGTGACCAGCGGTATTGGTCCGCTGGTACCAAGCTGATCGTCGAGGATACGCCCGACGGGGTTCTGCTAAAATCCATGCCGGTTTTCGCGACAACCAGCATCGAGGATGTTTTTGGCAGGTTGCATTCCAGCAAGCCTGCTTTGTCGGTTGACGATATGAATGCCGTGATTGCCGAGGAGGCCAAACGGCGTGCGCGCGATTGATACCAATGTCGTGGTGCGCCTGCTGGTGGCTGACGATGCTGATCAGGCTCAAGCCGCCCGCCAGATTGTGTTGGGTGGAGAGACGTTTCTGGGCGTGAGTGTTGTGCTTGAGACAGAATGGGTATTGCGTGCCGGATATGACTTTACCGCTCCGCAGATCGTGGACGCCTTGCGCGCGCTGGGCGGGCTTCCGGGCCTGACCATGGAAGAGCCGGAACAGGTTGCCATGGCGCTTGAAGGACTGGAACAAGGCATGGATTTTGCCGATGCTCTCCATCTGGCAAGGTCTGGTCATTGCCGCGAATTTGTGACCTTTGACCGTAAACTGGCCAAACGCGCCAAAGGCCTTTCCCGGGTCCCTGTCCTGCTGCTTTGATCGCACGATCAGGCGCGTGGGCCCGGGGTGGGGCTTGCCCCGCCCCTACGTCCGCGTGCCTCCTGCCATCGGAAAAAGAGAAGGAGGACGCCGCTGATGCGGCGCCCTCCCCCGGATTACTGGCGAAACGTCAGGCAGCGGCGCGCTGGTGACGCTGGGCGAAAGCGTGATGGGGCAGGTTTGCCTCACGCACGCGGCTCAAGAGGTTGGACTGGAGGCCCGAACCTTCGCAGATGATGGCGTGGACCGGTTTCAAATTCAGCAGTTGTTCGTTGCGAACGAAGCCTGCGCGCTTGCCCAGTGCCCGGTTGAGGGTGAAGCGGACGGTCTTGACGCCGCGCGCGGCAGCCCAGGCGTGAGCGATCTGGTCGCAACCCTTGTGCTGGGCGGTGGTGGCGAGGAGCATGTGGGGCACGCGGGCGTGGGTTTCATCAAGAGCCTGCCAGAGAAGTTCGTGGTCGTGCCAGTCGGTGCCGCCGGAGAAGATCACCACCGGGCCAGTGGGCGCGTGGTCTTCGCGGCGCTTGGCAGCGCGGGCGGCGAGGAAATCGCGGGCCTCGATCTGGCTGGCGGTCAGGCCGGAGGAAACGCGGGTGCCTTTGACGGTCGAGAACGGGCGGCCGGTTTCGACACGGTAGATCTCGCCGGCGTAGTCGCGCATGGCCTCCATCGCCTCGCGGCAGTCCATCAGGGTCTGGGCGATGCGCTGGGTTTCTTCCAGTTCGACGGCGTAGATTTCGGAAGGGTCAAAGGCGCGGGCCATGTCGCCCAGCTTCCTGGTGGCTTCGTCCTCCCGCTTCTCGATGCGCTGGGAGGTGACGTGGAAGCTGTTGACGATGCCCCATACGATGTCCTGGCCGAATTCCTCCATGCGGGTGCCGCGGAAGAGATCGAAGACGGTGCCGATGACCATTTCCATCGCGCCGCGCGCGGCCTGCGGGTCGGGCATGTCGGTGGCGGCGGGTTCGTCGTGAACCGAGAGTTGCGCCATGCTGCCTTGCTCGGTGAAGGCAGTGTCAAAGCCGGGGACTTCGATCTGCTCACGGTAGAAGGCAGAGAGGGCTTCGAAATTGGCGAATGCTTGCGTCATGGTGACCTCCAGAAGGCTTCTTGTTCGTCATCCTCGTGATGACGGGAGGTCAGGGGGCGAGCTGGACCAGCTTGTCAGGGACGTTGGCCGGGAAGCTGGCTGCGCCGGAGCATCGCGCCAAAAAGTGGGAACCGGTTTTTGGCATCAGCGATGCGACCACAAAGCGCTGCCAGACCCCGGTTGACGCCGCGCCAGCGGGGCGTGGGGGAGCCGATTTTGTGGTGGGCTGGCCCGCCGCAAAATTGGGGGCACCGCGCATCCTTGCACAAGCGCCCGGCCAGCTTGCCAGACTCGGACTACGAGAGAGAGAGATTGTTGGTTTCAGGGGTACGCTACGGTGCCCCAAGCGCCCCGCGCCAGTCGATCGTCACCCGAATGGGCCGAGACCCAAACGGGGCTCGGTGGAGCCCGCCTGCGGGCGGAATAGAGCGCGGTGACCGTGCCGCAGGCGCGGGCGCGGGCAGGCGCCTAGCCTGTCTTATTCACCGCGGCGGGTGAGAGGGTTGGCGGGAGTGGCGTAAGCGATTGCTTTGCAGTAGGAAAATGGGTGTCTAGACCAGTCCTTCAGCGAGGCAATTTATGCCACGGACCACACCCGCCGGGAGCGATGATAGCGCACCGGGATTTTCGTTTCCAGCGGTTGGCGGCAAGAAGGTCACAACCGCGTTCGACGGTGGCCGGCTGACCTCTGACGGCGGCGTTCTGCTGCTGGCGCAGGCCGAGCGCGCGATGGGGATCTGCCGGCAGCTTGCTGCGTGCATCGCCGATCCGCGTGACCCGACGCGGGTGATCCATCGCCTCGATGACATTCTGCGTGCCCGTGTGTTCGCGATCACGTGTGGCTATGAGGACGCCGATGATCTCGATGCCCTGCGCGACGATCCGGGCTTCCGCCTGGCGCTGGGCAAGTTGCCGGGATCGGGCGCGGGGCTGGCCAGCCAACCGACGATGAGCCGCTGGGAGAATGCACCGACCACGCGTGAACTGGCCCGGATGATGGTCGCGATGATCG
Source organism: Novosphingobium rhizosphaerae (assembly GCF_050920675.1). Classification (NCBI taxonomy): domain Bacteria; kingdom Pseudomonadati; phylum Pseudomonadota; class Alphaproteobacteria; order Sphingomonadales; family Sphingomonadaceae; genus Novosphingobium; species Novosphingobium rhizosphaerae. The sequence goes on along the minus strand of NZ_CP137861.1, from coordinate 1,281,922 downwards.
GCGTTTACTGTGCCAGCTATCCGGCCCCACCGGCGGCGGTGACGCTGGATATCGATGACACGTGTGATGTCGTGCACGGCTATCAGCAGCTCTCGTTCTGGAACGGACATCACGGTGAGCGCTGCTTCCTGCCGATCCATGTGTACGATACCGCGAGCGGGCGGCCGGTGGCGATGCTGCTGCGCACTGGCAAGACGCCGTCGGGTGCCGAAGGTGCCGGCCACATCCGGCGCCTGGTGCGTCATATCCGCCAGCACTGGCCCGATACCCACATCACCATCCGCGGCGATGGGCACTACGCCCGTCCCGAGATCATGGCGTTCTGCGAGGCGGCCGGGGTCGATTACGTGTTCGGCTTGCCGACCAACGCCGCGCTGCGGGCCGATCCGGCCATCGTTGCCGTCGCCGATGCCTGCGCGGTCAAGCGGGCCCAGGCCCAACATCCGGTCCTGCGCAACTATGTCGAGACCCGCTACGGCGCCAAAAGCTGGAAGAGCCAACGCCGCGTCGTCGCCCGGATTGAGGCCAGCACGCTGGGCATGGACATCCGCTATGTCGTCACCTCGCTGACAGAAGGCTCGCCCGAGCACATTTACGACACGCTCTATTGCGCGCGCGGCCAAGCCGAAAACCTGATCAAGCGCCACAAGACCCAGTTGGCCAGCGATCGCACCTCGTGCCGCTCGGCCAATGCCAACCAGATGCGCCTCATCCTGCATACCGCCGCCTACTGGCTGATGTGGCGCGTCCAGCAGGCCATCCCCAAGGCCACCTCTCTGGCCACTGCCGAGTTCGCAACGCTGCGCCTGCGGCTGCTCAAGGTCGCCGCCCGCGTCATCGAGACCGCCTCGCGCATCCGTGTCGCCTTCGCGTCAGCATGCCCCGACGCCGGCGTGTTCAAAGCCATCGCCACCAGTCTCCGGCCAGCGCCGACATAGCCAGCGCGGCTGTGCCGCACAAAGCCCGAGCCATCGCCCATCAACCTCGAAAAGCCATCGGTTTTGCTGCGGCGAAAAACGCCGCCGAAACCGCGCGCCCGGATCACGCGGCCACCGACACATCAAACCCGGCACGCCCCAGTGCAGCGGGCTCATGAATAAGCCGGGCTAGTGACATTCACGCCTTGCCGCTATTAGTCGAAAAATGCCGGCCTCGCCGCATCCGCTGAGAACGCAAAGGCTGCTGCTATATCGCTCTCGATGGTCCGCGCCCGCGAGAGTGGTGGCAAATCGTCAATGGCGAAGAAGCGAGCCTCAACGGTTTCCGCGCCCGGCCGGGTATCGCCGTAGCCATTCCGATCGCACAGGAAAAACATCTTGTAAAAATCGCGAACATCCGGCGGATAGCCCAATCCGGCCTTGTGCCGCACACCATAGAGCCTTCGCGCGGCAACTTGCAGCCCTGCCTCCTCGAGAATTTCCTTCTCGACATTTCGAGCGGGGGAAAGGCCAACATCGGCGAAACCGCCGGGCAAGGTCCACAACCCATCGCTACGTTCGCGGACCAGGAGAATTGAATCATCTTCAATCACCGCGCCGCGAACATCAACTTTCGGTGTCGCGTAGCCTCGCGCGAAATCCGAAACCAGCCCCTCGATCCGCTCGACTGGAACATTGCCCAGCGTGGCAAGCATTTCATTGGCAATCTGAGCGATCTCTTCATACCGCTCTCGGTCGAACTCATCACGTGAGTAATGGATCCCCGTCGATGCGATGGCTTGAAGTCGCTTGCCAAAGGTTAGCCATTGCGGTTCCATAATACCCTCCAGATGCAGCGGTTGAACATGGCATGTTTCGGGTCACGCGCAAGCTGGGATAGGCGTTCGCAAATCTCTGGAGCTCGGCGAGGACATCTCGAACAAGGTGTGGCAACGCCGTCACGGAAGTAGGTTGGGCACCTGTCGGTGCCCAACCGATCAGCATTCAATGCACCACCACATCGATGAGCAAACCGTCGAGGCTGTCGATCCCGCGCTCGCTGGCCACCAGGCTCCAGGCGGCGACCAGGTCGTCGAAATATTCCGCATCGACAAGGGTTTCGGCGCGAGCTTCGCCGAACTGGCTCTGTTCCCAGGCGAGGCCGTGCGCGGCGTCGGTGGACGAGGCTATGGCGTTGCCGAGATGCGCGGCGATATCGTAATCGGTGAGATGAGCCGATTGCGCCCGGATGCGGGCGACCATGGCGGGGTTGGTGACGGTGATGCCGCAGGGGACGCAGGCGAATTCATCGAAGGCCGAGGTGTAAAACATGGGCTTGCTCCCGAAAGGTGCTTGTCCGATTTTTGGGGGCGGCCCGCCATTGTTTCGCGATTTCTGCGAAATCGCTGGGGCGGCCCGCCCGTCTGGGTCAGATGAACTCGATCTCGTCAGCGACGATCTCGGTGTTGTAGTAGGTCCGCCCGTCCTTCTCGTTCCTGGTGTAGCGGATCTCCCCGGTGACAATCAGCTTGTCGCCCTTCTTCTTGTGGTTGGCGATCGACTTGCCGAGGCCGTTGAAGGCCTTGATGGTGTGGAACTGGTCGTAGGTTTCGGCGTAGCCATCGTCGCCCTTGACGACCTGGCCGTCCTTGATGACCGGCCTGCTGGTGACGAGGGTGAAGCTGACGCCGCCCTTGCTGTCGGTGCCGAAGCGGCTGATGTCGGAGGTGATGCGGCCGGACAGGAAAACCTTGTTCATTTCGATGTCTCCAGATCTTACCGGCGAGCCTTTCCCGCCGGGATGAACTGAAGCGCAGCCCGCGATTGAGGGGCCGCCGCACCGGAGCGCAGCGCAGGGAAACCTCCATTTTTCGAGTGGTGCGGGCGCCGACCGCAGGGAGGTAACTCGGTCGACAATTGGGGGTTGCGACGGTCCCGCGCGGGCGTAGTGTTCATCCCTTTTCTGGCGGGATGGCTTGCCGGTCAGATTGCCCGGAGATGTTCGACCAAGGTTGTGTTTGGCTGTCGGGCCGCCCTGAAATCAGGTGCCTTGCTTGGCGCTGCCAAGGGCCTGCTTGCCCGCACTCGCTTCATGCCACCGTTTCATGGTCGCCAGGCAAGAGGTCCAGAGCATGGCTTGGCTCCGACCCACAGGATTACACCCACGGCGTAGAGTCCGGCAGGCGTTCGCCAGCCACCGCAGGGCGACTGGTTGTCACCGGCGATGCTGCACTCATTCGAGACGAAGCGGACCCGCCACAACAGGCGTATAAGCTGAGTGCTGATCGTTCAGGCCTGAGCGGCAGCCTGCTGGTTGAGGGGGTTTTCGGGATCAAGGCATTGCAGAGCATGATCGATGTGCATGGCTGCCAGCAGATCTCCGGCGTCCAAGAGCCGTGCCTTGATCTCGGCCAGTGTCGCGGTAATCGCCTGATACTCGTCCCGGTCAAGCGATTGAAGATGATCGGTCATTGAAGGATGCCTTTGGCAGATCGGTCGAGGAAACACCGGTTATCAGACAAGCGTGACAAAACTTGCGCAAGCGGAGCTGATGATGATCGTCGGCCCGTGATGAGACGAAATGCCCAGAGAGGCTTGATTACATATTATAGTTGATAAACTCAAAGTGTGTAAATCGCGATCCTTGCATGCATGGACATGCGTAAACTGGTTGGCCGGAATTTCGCGCGCCTGCGTCGGGATCAAGGTCTGACTCAGGAGCAGGTCGAGGAGCGTTCTGGCTTCAGCCAGCAATATCTCAGCAGCTTGGAGCGTGGACGGCGCAATCCGACCGTCATCACGCTCTATGAGCTGTCCTTGGCGCTGGGCGTCAGCCATGTCGATCTGGTTCGCCCCGACCTCGAAGATCCCACCGAGCATTGAACGAAAATAGGCGACCCGTCGTGAGACGGGCCGCCCATAGGAACAAGCATCCTGGAGGTTGGCGTCAGGCCGCCTTGGCAAAACCCGGTTCGAGATCGCCGAAGGGCGAAGCGTCGCGGCGGTCATCCGCACCGGCGGCAAAGCCATCATTGGCTGCGCCCATCACGGCCGTTTCGGCGAAGCCAGCCTCCGCCCGACGACGCGGGCGCGACCAGGCGATGTTGAGCGCGCCATCGGCTTGCGAGAAGAGCGCGATCGACAGCGGGGCTTCAAAGCTGGGATCATCGATCTGGCCCTGAAGGAAGGTGTCACCGCCATTGTTCGCGGTCTTCTCCCACAGGCCACCGACGGGGATGAACTGGCCATTCTTGGCGCGGACCATCACGTCATACTTGGGGGCGGCGGCGTTGCTGGAATTGACCGGGCGCAAGCCCACCACGAGGTCGAGCGTAGCGGTCTGGATCTTGCCCATGTAAACGCCAGCGCCGTTGAGCTTCAGTTCACCGATATTCATGGCCGTATTCTCCTCTGGCCCGACACCCTCTTGCGTCCTGGGTGCCGAAGGTTGGTTCGCGTCTTTGGCCCCTTGGCCCCAGACACCCATCCTCAATCCCCTCAACTCCTCCCCGCCCGGTGGCCGCCCAGCGCCGCGCCGACGGAGCCGAGCAAGGCCTGCAACCCGACATGACGCCAAGCGCCGCAGGCAGGAGAATGATGCCCCCGAGCGAACATCGCCCGAGGCTTCGCAGCCAAGCCGTCAGGCCGCGTCGAGATAAGTGGGATTGTCGTTCGCCGAGGCCGACACACGAAAGCCGGAACGGCGCTGGGGGCGCAGCCAGGCGACGCTGTAGCTGCCGTCGCTCTGGCGAAAGGCGCTGATCGGCAGCGGCCGCGCCATCGAAGGATCATCGATCCGGCCTTGCAGGAAGCATTCGCCGGTCGTCTTCGAGGTCTGCTCCCACAGCGCGCCGATCTGGACGGCGGCGCCCGCTGGGCTGCGCGTGTAGATTTCGTAAAGCGGGGCATTGGGATGGTACGAGGTAACGCCGCGCAGGCCGAAGCTCATGGCAACGGTGAGCGTGGTGATGCTGCCGGTCAGCGCGCCGCGATCGTTAGCGCGAATGGTGCCGATGTTCATGCAGGTTTTCCTTTAGTGCCTGACTCGAAAGATCACCAAGCGTAGCAATATCTTGCGGTTCTGCGGGTGAGCATGCGGATGGAGGCGATTGTGGCCCAGGCGGTGGACGAGGCGATGGTTGTTTCCCAATCCTTGGCCAAGCGGCGGCATCGACCGAGCCATGCGAAGGTGCGCTCGACTACCCAGCGGCGCGGCAGAACCTGAAAACCCCTGGCCTTGTCGGACCGCTTGATGATCTCGATCGTCCACTGGCCCGAACCGGCGATGGCATCGCGGAGTTTGTCGCCCGCATAGCCGCCATCGGCAAAGACATGGCGCAGCCAGGGGAAGCGCCGCCGCACGGCCTTGAGCACATCGACGGCGCCATCGCGGTCCTGAATATCGGCGGTATGCACGAGAATGAAGATGAGGAAGCCGCAGGTGTCGGTCAGGATGTGCCGCTTGCGGCCCTTGATCTTCTTGCCTGCGTCATAGCCGCAAGGGCCACCACTTTCGGTGGTTTTGACCGACTGGCTGTCGACCACACCGGCACTTGGGCTTGCCTCGCGTCCTTCGATCTCGCGCAGGTTCATGACCAGTACCGTGTTCATCGCCTCGAGCAAGCCTGCGTTGCGCCAGACGTAGAAGTAGCGTTGGACCGTCGAAACCGGCGGAAAGCATTTGGGCAGAAGCCGCCACGCGCAACCGCTCGCCGCAATGTAGAGCAAGGCGTTCAGGACTTCGCGCATGTTTGTTGTCCGGCGCCGACCTCCCCGCTTGGCCGCAGGGATGAACGGCGCTGCCAAAGCCCACTCCCGGTCGGTCATATCGCTGGAATAACGCAATCCTTTTCGGCTATGCTCCTGCCGGGCAATACCAGTCCATGCCATCGTTCACTCCATCTCTTCGCAAAGAGGCGTGAATCACAACATACTGGTATTGCTCAACAACTTTCGGGGCGGGCTCTTAGCAAGGGCCCCGTCTTACATTCCAGTGGGCCGCAGGGTTGGATGCGTCTCTGGGCGCCTGCGCCCATGACACTCATCCTCCATCCGCTTCACTCGCGGGCTGATTTTATGGCTGTTTCTGATTGCCAAGTGAAACTTGGAACGACAAGATAGCAGCCCAATGACTGGTCTAGAAACAGGCCGGAACTAAAGCACTTATCGATGGAACTGTGTTCCATATAAGAAACAAAGGGTATCGTAGTGACTGCATCAAGCCCAGATTCGCCCCCTCCAGAGCAATCTCTCGAACAGTATGTCCAGGAGCTTGCCGAACGGGATGATCCATATCCCTCACATTTTATCAATAGCTTAACCCGGCTTATTCATGAGCCCGCTGCACTGGGGCGTGCCGGGTTTGATGTGTCGGTGGCCGCGTGATCCGGGCGCGCGGTTTCGGCGGCGTTTTTCGCCGCAGCAAAACCGATGGCTTTTCGAGGTTGATGGGCGATGGCTCGGGCTTTGTGCGGCACAGCCGCGCTGGCTATGTCGGCGCTGGCCGGAGACTGGTGGCGATGGCTTTGAACACGCCGGCGTCGGGGCATGCTGACGCGAAGGCGACACGGATGCGCGAGGCGGTCTCGATGACGCGGGCGGCGACCTTGAGCAGCCGCAGGCGCAGCGTTGCGAACTCGGCAGTGGCCAGAGAGGTGGCCTTGGGGATGGCCTGCTGGACGCGCCACATCAGCCAGTAGGCGGCGGTATGCAGGATGAGGCGCATCTGGTTGGCATTGGCCGAGCGGCACGAGGTGCGATCGCTGGCCAACTGGGTCTTGTGGCGCTTGATCAGGTTTTCGGCTTGGCCGCGCGCGCAATAGAGCGTGTCGTAAATGTGCTCGGGCGAGCCTTCTGTCAGCGAGGTGACGACATAGCGGATGTCCATGCCCAGCGTGCTGGCCTCAATCCGGGCGACGACGCGGCGTTGGCTCTTCCAGCTTTTGGCGCCGTAGCGGGTCTCGACATAGTTGCGCAGGACCGGATGTTGGGCCTGGGCCCGCTTGACCGCGCAGGCATCGGCGACGGCAACGATGGCCGGATCGGCCCGCAGCGCGGCGTTGGTCGGCAAGCCGAACACGTAATCGACCCCGGCCGCCTCGCAGAACGCCATGATCTCGGGACGGGCGTAGTGCCCATCGCCGCGGATGGTGATGTGGGTATCGGGCCAGTGCTGGCGGATATGACGCACCAGGCGCCGGATGTGGCCGGCACCTTCGGCACCCGACGGCGTCTTGCCAGTGCGCAGCAGCATCGCCACCGGCCGCCCGCTCGCGGTATCGTACACATGGATCGGCAGGAAGCAGCGCTCACCGTGATGTCCGTTCCAGAACGAGAGCTGCTGATAGCCGTGCACGACATCACACGTGTCATCGATATCCAGCGTCACCGCCGCCGGTGGGGCCGGATAGCTGGCACAGTAAACGCCGATCATCGCGACCATCATCCGGGCCAGTTCACGCGTGGTCGGTGCATTCTCCCAGCGGCTCATCGTCGGTTGGCTGGCCAGCCCCGCGCCCGATCCCGGCAACTTGCCCAGCGCCAGGCGGAAGCCCGGATCGTCGCGCAGGGCATCGAGATCATCGGCGTCCTCATAGCCACACGTGATCGCGAACACACGGGCACGCAGAATGTCATCGAGGCGATGGATCACCCGCGTCGGGTCACGCGGATCGGCGATGCACGCAGCAAGCTGCCGGCAGATCCCCATCGCGCGCTCGGCCTGCGCCAGCAGCAGAACGCCGCCGTCAGAGGTCAGCCGGCCACCGTCGAACGCGGTTGTGACCTTCTTGCCGCCAACCGCTGGAAACGAAAATCCCGGTGCGCTATCATCGCTCCCGGCGGGTGTGGTCCGTGGCATAAATTGCCTCGCTGAAGGACTGGTCTAGACACCCATTTTCCTACTGCAAAGCAATCGCTTACGCCACTCCCGCCAACCCTCTCACCCGCCGCGGTGAATAAGACAGGTTAAGCGGTGGGGCAAAGCGCCCGATCAATTCTGTCTCGAGGGGCTCCGGGTAAGAGCAGTGGTAAGGCGCCAGTTCCAGGTTCTCCAGCATCCAAGCCGTCAGCCGTTGCTCGGAGGCCGGCGCCAAGCTCCAGGTGTTTCGAGAAGCGGGCTTCACTACCAAGACAGGCTCGAGCGTCAATTTCTCCATGAGCAGAACCGCCAAGCTCTTTCGCGGAGAGTGATTTCGTGTCGACGCATTGAAATGGCAGCGACCTTTGAGGCCCTTACGGTTCGCTGCAAGACCGATGTAGAGCAAGCCCTCTTCACCGGGGGTGATGCCTTTCAGTTCAGCACCGTTGCGTAAGAACAGCGCATAAAGTCCATGGTCGTGATCGAGATTGAACTGCGATCTCGGTCCGCGATGCCAAGTCAGTGGAGATAGGGGGCGGTCGGGTTCCATAGTTTTTCAGATTAGGCCAAAAGGGGCGTATTTTCTATGGTCTGCGCTTGCTGCGCATCATGCTTGCAGCAATGGCCAGCCACAGGCAATGTTGAGTTATGTCCAAGCCTTATGATCCCTACGCCTACATCATTCGCGTCGAAGCCCGGATTGTCGGCATCGAGCCCGAGATCACTCGCACGCTGGAATTGCCTAGCCTGTCTTATTCACCGCGGCGGGTGAGAGGGTTGGCGGGAGTGGCGTAAGCGATTGCTTTGCAGTAGGAAAATGGGTGTCTAGACCAGTCCTTCAGCGAGGCAATTTATGCCACGGACCACACCCGCCGGGAGCGATGATAGCGCACCGGGATTTTCGTTTCCAGCGGTTGGCGGCAAGAAGGTCACAACCGCGTTCGACGGTGGCCGGCTGACCTCTGACGGCGGCGTTCTGCTGCTGGCGCAGGCCGAGCGCGCGATGGGGATCTGCCGGCAGCTTGCTGCGTGCATCGCCGATCCGCGTGACCCGACGCGGGTGATCCATCGCCTCGATGACATTCTGCGTGCCCGTGTGTTCGCGATCACGTGTGGCTATGAGGACGCCGATGATCTCGATGCCCTGCGCGACGATCCGGGCTTCCGCCTGGCGCTGGGCAAGTTGCCGGGATCGGGCGCGGGGCTGGCCAGCCAACCGACGATGAGCCGCTGGGAGAATGCACCGACCACGCGTGAACTGGCCCGGATGATGGTCGCGATGATCGGCGTTTACTGTGCCAGCTATCCGGCCCCACCGGCGGCGGTGACGCTGGATATCGATGACACGTGTGATGTCGTGCACGGCTATCAGCAGCTCTCGTTCTGGAACGGACATCACGGTGAGCGCTGCTTCCTGCCGATCCATGTGTACGATACCGCGAGCGGGCGGCCGGTGGCGATGCTGCTGCGCACTGGCAAGACGCCGTCGGGTGCCGAAGGTGCCGGCCACATCCGGCGCCTGGTGCGTCATATCCGCCAGCACTGGCCCGATACCCACATCACCATCCGCGGCGATGGGCACTACGCCCGTCCCGAGATCATGGCGTTCTGCGAGGCGGCCGGGGTCGATTACGTGTTCGGCTTGCCGACCAACGCCGCGCTGCGGGCCGATCCGGCCATCGTTGCCGTCGCCGATGCCTGCGCGGTCAAGCGGGCCCAGGCCCAACATCCGGTCCTGCGCAACTATGTCGAGACCCGCTACGGCGCCAAAAGCTGGAAGAGCCAACGCCGCGTCGTCGCCCGGATTGAGGCCAGCACGCTGGGCATGGACATCCGCTATGTCGTCACCTCGCTGACAGAAGGCTCGCCCGAGCACATTTACGACACGCTCTATTGCGCGCGCGGCCAAGCCGAAAACCTGATCAAGCGCCACAAGACCCAGTTGGCCAGCGATCGCACCTCGTGCCGCTCGGCCAATGCCAACCAGATGCGCCTCATCCTGCATACCGCCGCCTACTGGCTGATGTGGCGCGTCCAGCAGGCCATCCCCAAGGCCACCTCTCTGGCCACTGCCGAGTTCGCAACGCTGCGCCTGCGGCTGCTCAAGGTCGCCGCCCGCGTCATCGAGACCGCCTCGCGCATCCGTGTCGCCTTCGCGTCAGCATGCCCCGACGCCGGCGTGTTCAAAGCCATCGCCACCAGTCTCCGGCCAGCGCCGACATAGCCAGCGCGGCTGTGCCGCACAAAGCCCGAGCCATCGCCCATCAACCTCGAAAAGCCATCGGTTTTGCTGCGGCGAAAAACGCCGCCGAAACCGCGCGCCCGGATCACGCGGCCACCGACACATCAAACCCGGCACGCCCCAGTGCAGCGGGCTCATGAATAAGCCGGGCTAGTGATCTCAATTTTGCGCAGCTTCACGAGGTGTTGCAGGCAGCCTTCGGGTGGACCGACAGCCACCTGCATCAGTTCCATGTCGGGGGCCTGACCATCGGCGCGCCCGAGGCCATCGAGGATTCCTCCTACGGCCCTCGGGTGTTCGAGGCGACCGAAGTCCAGCTCAAGGATCTGACCTTTCCCTATGAGGTCGATGCGACACTCACGATCACCTACCAGTACGACTTTGGCGACGATTGGCAGCACAAGCTCGTATTGTGCCGGGCCGAGCAGGAAGACGGCGTCAAGTATCCGCGCTGCACCACCGGCGAGCGGGCAGGCCCGCCAGAAGATGTGGGCGGATACCCCGGCTATGCCGACTTTTTGGAGGCATGGCTTGACCCCGAGCATGAAGAGCACAAAGCCATGCGTCTCTGGGCCGGCAAGAAGTTTAATCCAGAGCGTTTCGACCTTGAGGCGACCAACAAAGCCATCGGCAAAGCCATGCGTGCCTGCCGCGGCGATTACCGCCAGCGGCAAATTTGACTTGATGGTCAGGCCGCAGTCCTGGCTCCGCCACCCAGACGAAGCGCATCCGCCCAATCGTTGAAACCAGAAGGGCAGCGCTCAAGCCTGGAGGGCTGCTGGGGCGATTGCCGCGCCGCGATCGCAGCGCCTGCCGCCTGCATTCCCTCTTGATCGTTGTCAGGCAGGAGGACGACCTGCCGGATGCCAGAACCGACGGCGAAGCCAGCATAGTTGCGCAGACCAAAGCAGGTGCCAGCCTCGCGGCCTGTAAGTTGGCGATAGGCGCAGGCTGTCTCAAAACCCTCCGCGATACGCATGGTGTCGCCCGCGAAGCTGGCAGGCCAGGTTCCGCCACGCGAGTTGCCCAGCATCATGCGATGCGTGCGCTGGCCAGTTGCAGGGTCCAGAAACAAGCGTTGAATGGCAATCAGGCGCTGCGCTCGGAAGACGCCGACCAGCAAGGCTGGCAGGCGTCTGGGCGATGGGCCGCGCCCCATCGGGCAAGCAGCGTGAAACCGCACATCAGGCGGCTTCAAGCTGATGCCCCGGATCTCGAACAGATAGCGGTGAGCCAGTGTCCCCTCGATCGCCACCCCTTCGGACCATAGGTGCTGAAACGGCGCGGGCCGGTCATTGGCTGGCACGGGCAAGGCCCGCTGGCTGCCGACTTTATGCCCCAGCACATGCCGGACGGCCCGCATGACATCCGCGCCATCGCATCCGGCAAAGCAATGGACGAGGATCGAATGCCGCCCTTGCCGAATCGACAGGCTAGGCGTGCGATCCTCATGCGCCGGGCACGGCACCAGCGCATAGCGACCATTCCAATGACCTCCGAGGCGGGCGACGATGGCCAGCGTCTCAGCGGTGGGTTGAAAGCGCATGATCGAAGGCTCCTGAAAGGATAGGCTCAGCCGCGGCAATGGCGGCAGCCAGAGCCGTCGCAGCAATCGGCCCAGGCGCTGATGTGGAGGGTCGAGCCGTCCTTGAAGCGCGCCGATACACCCGTGGCATATTCCAACGTGCTGGCATCGCGATCGAGCTCGAAACGCCAGTCCTCCTCAAGTCGCGCCCAGACCTCGTAGATGTGGACGATGTTGCAGTTGAAGTCGGGAAAGGAATGGCGCGCGAGGTCGGCGATGGTGACCTCGGCGCCGAACCTTTCGTGGGCGCGGTCAACGACAAGCTGCCCGCACATCAGTAATCCTCGGGAAGCAGGATGGTCATCACCCGCGTGGTGATCGAGGCATCGGCAGGATCCTCCGAGCCGAACTCCATCGCCGCGTCGTAATAATCGATCTTCATCCACACCTTGCGGCCGAGAAACTCGATAGCGGCAAAGTCCCGCTCGGGGCTGTCTTCCGAGAAGGTGCAATGCCGAAAGGCCGCCATCAGGCGGGCTTGCAGGACAATGGTCTCCTCGGGCGCCCCTTCGGCCTCAGCCAGGCGTTCGAGGCAATTGCGGGTGATGACTACGCGAGCGCTGCGGTCGAGGCCAAGGCGGGTGCGGTCATTGAGCCGGGCAATCTGTTCCAGGCGCGCGTCAGCGCCCGCCGGCGTAGCGGTGGTCAGCATGATGGTTCTCCGGTGGATGGGCGTCAGGCGATGGGCGCGATGAGCGCGGCCAGCGCGGGATCGATGGCGAAGCCGAGCGCCATGGCAAGCGCAATGGCGGCTTCGATGTCGGCGGTGTTGATGTTGAAAGCAGCAGCGAAATCGCCCAGCGCTTCATGCGCCTTCGGCTGAACGCCGTGGAGTTTGCCCGTCATTTGCGTGACGGCGAAGGGCCAGCAATGGGCCACGCCGACAACGCCCTCGGGCAGGATCAGCAGCGTGTCGCCGCTGGAGATCCGATCATCGGTCTGGGTCGCGTCATAGGCATTACCGGTGCTGGCAAAGCCGTGAATGCGCCGGGCTGTGAAGGCGAAGCGTTCGCTGTCGGTGAGCATGAGGCGTAACCTTTCGGGCGAGCGGAATTGCTCGCACCGCCGCCTCCACCTCCACTCTTTGACACCCTGATTGTCCGGCGGATTGAACGCACCTTGCGAGAAAGGGTGCAAGCGCAGATTGGTCCATCAATTCGAGAGGAACCCCAATCTATTTATGGGGGATTTCTGGATGCCGGATCATCGCGATCACATAAAGTTGCGCTATGAAACAATTGTCACCGAATGGATGAGGGCGTTATTTTTATGGCCGACGAAACGCTGCTGACCCTGGCTGCCGATATTGTATCCGCCCATGTCAGCCACAATGCCGTTGCGGCTGACCAACTACCCCTGCTGATCCAGTCGGTCTATGCCTCGCTTGCGGGCTTGGGTCAGACCCCCGCGCCGGTGGAGGAGAAACGCGAGCCTGCCGTTTCGGTGCGCTCGTCGGTCAAGGCCGATGCCATCGCCTGCCTCGAATGCGGCGCGAAGATGAAGATGCTCAAGCGGCACCTGTCGACGGATCATGGCCTGAGCCCGGCCGAATACCGCGCCCGTTGGAACCTGGCCGCCGACTACCCCATGGTCGCGCCCGACTATGCCGCCAAGCGCAAGGAACTGGCGGTGAAGATCGGGCTTGGCCGCAAGCCGAAGGCGGTGGTCGAAACCGCGTCTGCGCTTGCACCCAAACCGAAGGCAACACGGCGCAAGAAACTGACTGTAGCGATTGACGGCTAACGCAAATCGGAGTCGCATGACGCGTCACTCACATCATTGACTGCCACAGGCACTTGCACAGTCCTGAATTCGTTCAGCAGAGCCCGCAAGGGTTCCTGCTGCTCAAGCAGCGCATCAAGGCAATCCGCGGCGCTATCGACAAAGGCATCGTGGTCTGGATCGCTCATGTCTAGCACTTGGGTGACAGCTTGCAGTATCCGGAACATGGCGGGCGCTCGGGTCATCAGGCGCAGGTTGGATAGCGCCTCGTCGTAGCGGCGGGTTCCGGCCTGCCGGACCGTGGCTATGCAGGTGTAGCTGTGGGTCAAAGGGTCGATCGCCGTGATTTCGGCAACCCAATCGAAAGGCCAGTCAGCAGTGGTGCGGCCAAGGCTGCCTTCGCGCCATTTGCCAGAGGTAGGCAGTCGGGGGGACATAGGGATCTCCTGAAGGAACGCGATCAGGCGGCTTCGAGCCAAGGCTGATCGATGGGTGTGTCGATGGGGACAAAGCCAAGGCGCTCGGCGCAGGCCGCAAAAGTCGGCGCGATGCTGGCGAGCCAGTGACGGGCCGGCACAGAGACATCGCTCCATTCGCAGCGGATGCGGTAGTCACGGTCGATCCGCTCGCCGATCCAGACAGCGGCTTGCTTGTCGAAGCAGGTCAGGCCGATGTCGGCATAGGGATTGCGCAGCAGCACCCTTTGCGCCGTCCCGCGCCAGCGGTGGACGGGCGCGAAGGATCGCATCTCTCGAACCATGCCGGTGCGGATCGACGCCACCATGGCTGTGTAGGCCCGAAGCCATTCGGCAGGCGGAATGCCTGACAATGGACGACAAGCAACCTGTGCGCCATCGGGCCAGAGGCGCGCGGGCGCTGTAGCCCGCCTCATGCAGCAATCGCCAGAGGCGCAATCGCAGCTTTGTGCGCCGCGTGGATCCAGTCGGCGGCGGCCTGCGCCTGCGCGGCGGCGTTGAAAATTGCCTTGGGATCGTGACGCAAGGCGCTCAGCCAACTTGCAAGGTAGGCGGCATGATCAGGCCGAGGCGTATAAGTGATGCCCAGATCCGCCATCAGGTAGCTGGCGCCTAGCTCGGCCACGAGTTCTTCGCGCGCGCGAATGCTGCGCTCCTTATGATAATCGCGCAGCGTCTCACGGGCTAACCTGTCCACATGTCCACTCGCGTGCGTGACCTCATGTGCGAGTGTGGACACGAGGTCGAGGTCATGGTCGAAAGCCGTGCGTTCGGGCATGAAGACCTTGTCGATGTCGGGGCGATAATAGGCGTCGTGCAGGCCGTATTCGACCGGGACGCCGAGCCCTTCGAGGAAGATCAGCGCATCGGCGACCGAGGTGCTGATGGGCGCGACCTCCTGCTCGGTGGCCTCCTCGGCGCCGTCCACCTGATCGAGGTTGAAGACGACGAAGCTGCGCGCGAAGAAGCGGGCGCGGCTGTCGCCTTCGCTGCCAGCTTCCACGGCGGCATCGCCGCGCTCGACCTTCTTCCAGAGGATGACGTGGGTGCCGATCTCACCCTTTCGAACCTGTCCGCCATGGGCGCGCCACTGCTGATAGGTCGCCCAGATGCCCGAGGCATAGCCGCAGGCATCGGCCGTGGCCCAGAGGACAAGGCGGTTGATGCCGGAATAGCGCCGGCCAGCCACGCTGGTCGGGCGCATGACCGGCGCGCCGGAATGGTGCCAGGGCATTCGCCATTCGCCCGCGCCGGATTCGATCGCGGCGACAAGCTGGGCGGTGACGGTGGCGTAAATGTCGTGACGGGGCTTCATGGAATGTTCTCCTCCTGATCCGAGCTGTGCTCACGGACAAGCGATCCTCCTCCCGCTCTGACGCGGATGGAGGATCGGTTCGGTGACTGTTTGAGGTTGAGGGTTAGGCCGCTTGATTGAGCGGGTCGTCGACATCGTTCTGGTTGGCCGCGTCGAGCGGCATGTCCCCGGCATCCTCATACCCGTCGTCGAGGGCTATCCCGCTGTCGATCAGATCACCCGCAACGCCGTCAAAGCGCATCGCATCGGGAACCCATGCGAGCGCCTTGGCCTTGATCTCCGGCTCGATGATCGTGTCGCCCGAACACAGGCGCGCGGCAGCCGTCGCCAGTTCAGACTTCTTCGCCGCCGCATAGCGCAGGGCGATTTCGGGATCGAACTGCCCGAGGATGCTAAGGATCTGCGCCTTTTTGATCCGGTCAAAGAAGTTTTCCGCACCCGGCCGCCAGTGCTGGGCCATGTCGATGCCGATCTCGGCGCCCAAGCGGCTTTGGAAGGTGCAGGCGTGCATGCCGCTCGCAAGGCTCGCCTTGAGGCTCTGACTGACGGCATAGGCGAGCCAACCCGCCTTCACGCCATCGTCCAGCGACCGGAAGGCGAGGAAGGAGGCGAAGCTGTCCTCCTCGCTCGCCCAGTCATTGGGCAGGCTGGCGCGCTGCTGTTCGAGTTCGGTCACAGCGGGGCCCGCCGGAATGCCGGTCAGGCCCGATGGCTCGTTGCGGTCGGTGATGCGGATGGTGCAGCCCGTGTCCGAATGGCCGAAATGGCCGGCGTGGTCGCGGGCCAGGCTGAAGATCGCGAGATCGAGCGCCAGCGCCGGATCATGGGCGATGTGGAGCGCCAGCACGTCGCGGCGATCCTTGGCCATCTGCTCTTCGAGCGAGCGTGGCAGGCTGGCCGAAGGCGCGAGTTCGTCGCCCTCGATCTCGTCGCCGCCCACGGGCTCGCCCGAAGCGGAGGGCCGCCGCGCGGGCTTGGCCGAGGTGTAGTAGGTTTCGAGGAGGCGCGGCTGCCCATCCTTGCCCAGCACGAGGAAGGTGCCGACGTTGGGCTTGTCCTCTTCGGGGATGAGCAATTCGGTGTCGGCAAGCCGATCATGCTCGGTATCGAGCGCATTGTATTCCGCCTCCAGCGCCTCGACATCATCGCCGTCATCGGGCGCGTCGAGGATCTCGGCGATCTCGGTCATCCGATCCGAGATTTCGTCCATGCGGGCCTGTGCTTCAGCGCTGGGCTCGGCCCGGCGCGGCCAATAGGCATGGAGATCCTTGGTTTCGTCATAGGTGACATGGGTGGCCAGCGTGGGCTTCACCCAGGCGAGCTTGGAGCCGAGTTCGGCGACCTCGGCCTCATACGCCAGCTTCTTGGCGGCGAGGTCCATGGCGAGATCGCCATCGAGCCACCAGCCTTCGCCCTCCGCGGCGAAAAGATCGCGCTCGATCCGGCCACCGCAAGCGACATACTCGGCCTCACCGAGAAAGCGCGCGATGGGATGATCGGCCGAGAGGCTTTCCTCAGCAATCGCGCGGCGGATCGCTTGGGGATTGTCGGCCTGCCAGCTCGTCGACAGACGCTCCCACGCCGCTGCCTGCCGCTCGCGGTCGCCGGTCGAACCATAGGCCATGGCGACATCGAGCGTGATGTCACCATCGGCGAGCGCCGCGAAGATCGGCTCGGCCAGATCGGCAAGGCGCAAGCGGCCCTGCACATGGCGAACGGTGACGCCGAAGCGACGCGCCACAGCTTCGGCATCAGCACCGCTATCGACGATGTCGCGATAGGCCCGCGCCTCATCCGCCGGCGTCATGGCTTCGCGGATCAGGTTTTCCGCGAGGCTGATTTCGCGCGCGACGGCATCCTCGTTCTCGCAAAGACGCACGTCGATGGCGTAATCCTTGGGAAGCACGCCGCGTTCGATCAACCGGCCGATTGCCCGCCAGCGGCGGCCACCGGCATGGACATCGTAGAGCGTCTTCTTACCCGCCGAGGGGCTGACGATCAGCGGCTGCAACAGGCCGTGTTCGGCAATGCTGGCGGCCAGGGCCTCAAGGCCCGCGTCGCCATTGGCCTTGCGAACATTGTTCTCGGAAAGACGCAGCTTGGCGTGCGTCAGGGTGGTGGACTGCATGATAGGGTCTCCCGCGCTGGGGTCGAGAGGCCCGGATCATGGAGACGCTTTCGCCTCCAGGGGGCCTCGCCCCCATGGCTTTCCCCTTTTCTCTGGGCGTTTGTTTCCTCACGGCGCGTGGGGCGCTAAGGCAGCAATCCGAACAGTTTGTATGGCCGATTCCCCCGTGCAGCCTTGCAAATGCGCCTCTTGAAAAATGACCTTTAAGGTGTATTAGAGATGCCGGTAAAGCGGACCCCGCACCATGACCTCAAAGCGATCCAGGCCAAGTTCGCCGATGTGGACACGCTTGAGATCACGAGCAAGGCGGCCCGCGATGCCCAGAAGATCGGCTATTCGCTCGAGGATATTGTCGATGTCGTGCAGGCGCTGGAACCGGGCGATTTCATCAAGTCCGAGACAGCGCACAACCCGCCGAACCATCGGCTGTGGCACGACACCTACAACATCCCCTGCGATGGCCTGTGGCTGTATCTGAAGTTTGCCGGCGAGACGCTGATCGATGTCGTGCTGACATCCTTCAAGGAGGTTTGAGATGAGCGAGACGCGAATTCACCCCGAGACGGGGCAGGAACTGCGCCGCGACACGCGCCCGCAGACGGTGTGCGTCGGCTCGCTCTCGCGCGTCGTCGAGGTGCCGGGCTGGTATCCCGAAGGCGATGGCGATGCCATTCATAGTGGCGAGGATCTGCGTGCCTATAACGAAGCGTTCAAGGAACTGCGCGAGGCCTATGCCGCCCGCATCAAGACCGTGCGCAAGAAGCTGGGCCTGACCCAGGAAGAGGCTGGCGTCATCATCGGCGGCGGCAAGCGGGCGTTCCAGAAGTATGAAAGCGGGCGCACGCCGCCGAGCGACGCGGCGGTAGGCCTGATCGAAATTCTGGCCCGTCATCCTGAGGAGGTCGCAACTCTGCGATCATTCCGCATGACGGCCCCGAAAGCCATTGCGCAGGATACGCGGCACGAAGGCTCGGCATTACCTGTTGGCAAGCGCATCAAGCGCGGCGTGCGCAACGCCGCAGCTTGAAGGCTTCTCTCTGAGCAGCCGCTAAGCCGCCAGTGCCGCCACGATGTCGCAGGCGCTGTTCACCGGCATGAACAGCCGGGTCTGATAGGCGATGATCTCGGTGAAACAGCCTTTGGCCTTCCACGAAGGCAAAGCGCGGGGATCAAAGCCGATGACCTCAAGCCGCTGTTCGCCATTCACACGCGAACGCTTGAGGCTGGTGCCAGACAAGGCATCGATAGGCACCACCTTACCTGCCAGCGCGGCCTCCACCAGTTGGTCGGGCGACAGCGCAATCCGATCACCGATACCCAGCTTGTCGAGCAGCATGTTGACCGCCTCGGCGGGCACGATGCGGCCGAGCAAAGACCGGCCATCCTGGGTGACGAGGCGGCGGACCTGCGCCTCATCGCCCAGCAGGTTCCAGATCGGCAGAAGGCGGCCGGTCGCAAGATAGAAGCGCTCGGTATAGGGTTTGGCCGCCAGATCATCGGCCTCAGTCTGCCAAGACTGCTCGAAGACCTCACGCTCGCAATCGTCCCAATGGCTCTCGGCAAGTTCGTCGGCGGTGAGCCAGCTTCGCCCACTAGGCCGATGCAGCGTGAAACTGGCAACTGGTGTGCCATCGTCCATCAGGCGCGTGCGATCTGGCATCAACAGCGCCACGCGCGAAGAGCGGCCATTGCGCAGCAGCCGGGTCTTGGGGCCGATGCGCTTCACGATCTCGGCAAGCGATGTGACCTTGGGCGCCCACTGCGCTTCGAGGGTCAGAAGCTGGGTCAAGGCGCCATTGGCATCCTCACGCAGGATCCGCTCCTCGATGATGGCCAGCTTGTCGGCCACCAAGGTCTCGACGCCGGCATCGAAGGTGCCTGCCTTGCGAGCCGCATCGATCCGCGCCTCAACCAGCCCCAGGAATTCATCGAAGACGGCGTTCTGGAGCGCGATGGGCAGCGCCAGAATACGGTTGAGCCAGCGCTGGATCGGCGGGCGATGGTCGAGATGAAACGCCGTTCACCACGACAATCGGTGGTGACGGGACGAAACACCGGAGCCGACGCCTGATGCGTTCGGTTGGTCCGGCCAAGCCCCTGGATGGCGCGGTCGGCGCGCCAGCCCGGCTCTAGCAGGAAGTGCATCCGGCGCTGCTGGTTCTTGGCATCAAGGCTCGCATGGTAGGAGCGCCCCGTGCCACCGGCATCTGAGAAGACGAGGATGCGCTTGGCTCTACCCATGAAGGCATTGGCATCGGCAAGCGACTGGTTGGCGGTGCGCGATTCAAGCCGCTGGCTGCCGTCGGGCAAGGTCACCAGGCGGCGCGTGCGACCGGTGATCTCGGCCACGGCATCGGTGCCGAAGCGAGAGATGATCGCATCGAGCGCGGGGACGATCGGCGGCAGTGCGCCCAGCAGTTCCAGCGTTTCAGCCTTGATCCGCAAGGCCTCCTGCGAATGCACCGGATTGCCCGCCTCATCGACCATCGGGCGTGAACGCTCATTGCCGTCCTCGTCCCAGTAGCTTTCCATGGCGCGGGTCGGGAACGCATTGTCGAGATAATCCGCCACGATCTCGCGGGGCGAAAGGTCGAGCAGGATCTCGGCACGGTCCTCGGCGGAGAGATCGGCCAGGCGGCGGTCGAGCAAGGCCTCGGCGGTCGAGACCAGTTGGATGACGACGCTGTGGTCGGTAGCCAGCGCCTCCTCGATAGCGGGCAGCAGCGAGAGCAGCTTCATCGACAGTAGGAGCTGGCCAAAGAAGCGCTGCTTCGAGCTCTCGAAGCGCGAGCGGGCTGCCGACAGCGCCTGGCCATTGAGGGTCTTGCCTTCGAGCGGATCGGTGACGCCCGACGCGCCCAGCGCAGCCTCAAGGTTGCGGTGGATGATCGCCCAGGCATCGGCATAGGCATCGAAATCCGCGATCTGGCGCGGGGTTAGCGCGTGTTCCAGGATGTTATATTCGACGCCAGCGTAGGAAAGCGCGCGCGCCGTATAGACGCCCATCGCCTTCAATTCGCGGGCGACCAGTTCCATGGCAGCAATGCCACCCTCGCGGATGCGGGCGATAAAGGAGTTGCGATCAGGGAACGCCGTGCCTTCGCCCCACAGCCCAAGCCGGACGGCATAGGCCAGATTGTTCACGTCGGATGCCCCCGTAGCCGAGGCATAGATAACCCGGGCGCGCGGCAGGCGGTTCTGCAATTCGACGCCAACGATGCCCTGCTGCGATCCCTTGGTCGCACCGAACCGTCCTTCACCACCTGCGACACCGCCCATCGCATGAGCCTCGTCGAACAGGATCACGCCATCGAAATCCGGGGTGAGCCATTCCAGCAATTGCTGGAGACGGGTCTTCTCGCCGGTGCCGCTGCGCAGCGTGGCATAGGAGGCGAAGAGGATGCCATCAGCCTGCCTGATCCTAGCCTCGGGCTTGATTTTGGAAAGACGCTGAATGTCGAGCGCAATGCCGCCCAGTGCCTGCCAGTCGCGGCGGGCATCCTCGATCAGGGCATTGCTCTCGCTGATCCAGAGATGGCGGCGGCGGCCGCGCAGCCATTGATCCATCAGGATCGAGGCGAGTTGGCGGCCTTTGCCAGCACCCGTACCGTCGCCGAGGAAGAAGCCGCGCCGGTAATTGGCGCCATCAGCATCCGGCACCAGCTCAAGCCCACGTTCTGGCACGCGATAGCGGCCGGGGAGATCAGACGATGTCGCATCGAGCGCGTGGACCAGCGTTTCAAGCTGGGCGCGGCTGAGAACATGGCCACGGACCACTTTGGCTGGAAGCTGGGGGACATAGTTCGGGGCCGGCAGCGCCACCGAGGCCATGGCCGCCGATTCCACCAATTGAGTAGGATGGTCAGCCGCATTCTCGAAGATCAGGCGCTGGGGCCGATAGGCGACATAGACGCCTACCGCCTGTTCGGCATCGGCGATTGTGTCGCGATGGGTGTAGGCCAGAGAAATGGCGTCAGTGGCATCGCTGGTGCAATTGGCTGCGGCCAGTTTCGGTGCGGCTGAGCGGAATCCGCCCAGTAAGGTGGGCGTGATTTTGGCAGGCGAAACTGGAAGTGTGGCCACGAGTGCCAATTCAGTTGCGACCCGACGGCGCGGTGGAACCTTCGAGAGGAGGGGCACCAGATCAGCAACAGTAGCCCGGTTGATCACGGCGGTGCTTTTGGGACCGGCGCGCTTGTCGATCACCAGCAGGCACACCGCGATCGAGGTGCCTTGTTTGGCAAAGGCTCCCTCAAGCCGGGCATGGAAGGCCACGCTCGCGCCTTGCAACGCGCGCTGGAACAGTTCCGCGCGGCGGCCAGGTGCCGCACTGCCGTGGTGGGATCATCCATCCCGGCAACATTGCGAGCAAAGGGTGGGTTCATCAGCACCACGCTCGGCCGATTAGCTAGATGGGCGCCAATGCGCGCGGCATCAGTCTGTCATTCAGCAAAACGCAGGGCACGCGCAGGGAAGCGGGCGCGGCGCTGGCGAAGGACGGATCATCCTGGCTTTCGGCGTCGCGGTCATTTCGAGATCGCCGACAAGATTGCGAATGGCGTTCCTCTGGCATCGGGCCTGATGCTCGGATTTGGCAGCGCCGCGCTGGTTGCGAACTTGATTTGCCTGGCGCTGCTCTGGTGCTTCCGCTGCGGAAATGTGAACATGTTGAGCATGTTCGAGTGCTCGCGCAGTGATGTCGCGTCGAACGTCGGAGTTCTCGCCGCTGCCGAATTGGTCGGCCTGACCGGCTTGGCTTGGCCGAACATCATCGGAGGATTGATCGCCGTGATCTTCCTGCGCTCGGCATGGCGCTTGTTGCGGGAAAGCTGGCCGGCATGGCGTGCCACAAAGGCACCGGCTCGCGAGTTTTTGCAATGACATGGAAACCTCTCCGTGGTAACAATATGAATCGTGCGAGCCTTTTTGCCTCTTCTAACATGCCTGATGCTGGTCCTCACCAGCTTCTCCGGTATGGCTCATGCTGCCGATTTGGCGGGGGGAAGCATCGCGGGCGTTGAGTTTACCGTTCATACCGCCGGGGACATCGACGAGGTGCCGTCGGATTCCGACAAGAACGTCCCGCACCATCACAATTACTGTCATGGGCATGACGTTGGTACCCCTGCGCGCACGACGATGGAACAGACCCACGTACTCACGGCGCCCAAGCCGACAATCTCCACCTCTGCGTCGCTCGATGGCCGCACTGGCATGGTTCATTTGAGGCCCCCTCAAGCCTGACGTCCGATTTGGGCGCGCGTTGGCGCGCCCCTTTCGATCATCGTCAGGAGTTTCATTTATATGCATCGTATCCTCGCGGCCATGCTGGCCGCAGCGTCGTGCGCCACTATGGCGCATGCGCAGGTCGGACCGTCCGCGCCTTCTGCGCAGGACGCGCCGGTCTACACGCTTGACCAAGCGGTCAGTGCAGCGGGCGGTTCGGCCCCTGCTGCCGAAGCGGCGACAGCCGCGATCGATGCGGCCCGTGCGGGCCGCACGGTCGCCGGACTGCGGCCCAACCCGGTTGTCCAGGGCCAGGTCGAGAACGTCATGGGCTCGGGGCCGTATCGTGGGGTCCGCAGCGCGGAATCCACGGTCGGCTTTGCAATCCCGATCGAGCTAGGCGGCAAGCGCGGCGCCCGCGTCGCGGTCGCCAACGCGCAATTGTCCCGGGCCGAGATTCAGGCCGCGATCATCGCGGCGGACGTCCGGCTTCAGGTGACACAGCTCTATGTCGAGGCGGTCGCGGCCGATCGACGGGTGGCGACGGCACGCGACCAGGCCCGGATTGCCAGCGACGCGCTGCGCGCCGCGAGTGTCCGCGTGCAGGCGGGGCGTGCCTCCCCGCTCGAACAACAGCGTGCTGACGTCGCTCGGATCAATGCTGATGCCAATGTCGAGCGGCAGGTACGTTTGGCGGAAGCGGCGCGAGCCAATCTGGCGCGCCGGATCGGTCGGCCGATCGACGGCGCGCTCGATGACACGCTGCTCGATCGGCTTCCGGGTACAAACGTCTACGGCCCGGTGGCGCCGGTCGATACGACCGGCACCTTGGCGTTGGCGGCTGCGAACGCGGATTTCTCCATCGCAGAAGCTGGTGTGCGGCTCGCGCGCGCCAATCGCGTGCCTGACCTCAATGTCGGTCCTGCGATCCGCCGCCTGGAAGCCACCAACGACATGGCGGCGGTGTTCACCGTGTCGATTCCGATCCCGGTGTTCAACAATGGTCGCGCGGCGATCGCACAGGCGACCGCGCAGCGGACCCAGGCGGATGCGCAGCGCCGCGTGACCGCGCTCGACATCGAACAGGCGATCACGGACGCGCAGGCGCAGGCGGCCAATGCCGCAACGACGGCTCGTGCGGCGTCGGGGCCAGCGCTCGCGGCTGCCCAGGAGGCCGCCCGCATCGCACGGATCGGCTATCGCGAAGGCAAATTCGGCCAGCTCGAATTGCTCGATGCGGAACGCACACTCGCCGACACGCGGGTCGCCGCGATCGACGCGCTCGCCAACTACCAGAATGCCCGCGCGCAAGTGGAGCGACTGACCGCTCGTGCGCCCAATGGGGGGAATCAGTGATGAAGAGCTTTTATCTCGCGGGCGCGGCGTCGCTCGCCCTGCTCTTGGCTGCCTGCGGCGGCAAGGATGGCGGAAACGAGGCAACTGCCGAAGGCGCAGCTGCCAATGAGACGGCAGCGGGCACGGAAAAGGGCGGTGCTGAAGGCGGTCATGCCGGTGAAGGCGTCGTCACATTGGGTGCCGACCAGATCGCCACAGCGGGCGTCCAGGTCGGACGGCCGATCATCGGCGGGGCCGGGACGATCGAGCTGCCCGCGATCATCGAGGGCGACCCACAGGGAACGCAGGTCGTCTCGGCCGCAATTGCGGGACGCGTGGTCGCGCTCACCCGTAACCTCGGCCAATCGGTCGGACGCGGCCAGACCATTGCGGTCATCGAAAGCCGCGAGGCGGCGCAGATCAAGGGCGAGGTCGAGGCGGCGCGGGCGCGGCTTCAGCTCGCTAATTCGAACCTCGCGCGCGAACAGCGGCTGTTCGCGCAGAGAGTCTCCCCTGAACAGGATCTGATCGCCGCCCGCACAGCGGCGACGGAGGCGCGGATCGCCCTGACGCAGGCGCAGAGCATGGTTTCGGCGGCGGGTGTCGGCGGCGGCGGGCTCAACCGGCTCGGCATTGCCGCGCCGATCTCGGGCCAGATCATTGCGCGCCCCGTGACGCTGGGACAAACGGTCGCGGCGGATGCCGAACTCTATCGCATCGCCAACCTGAGCCAGGTGTCGATCGCGCTTAATCTCAAGCCCGAGGATGCGGGCCGGGTGCGTCCCGGCAATACGGTGCTGGTGAAGGCGGCAGGCCGTCAGGCGACCGCCCGCGTGACCTTCGTGTCGCCGGCGCTTGATCCGCAGACGCGGCTCGTGCCTGCGCTCGCCACCCTCGACAATCGCGGTGGCGAATGGCGGGTCGGCGAGCCTGTGACGGCAGCCGTGCAGCTCACGGGCAGCGGCGGGAGCGGGGCGGTCCGCGTGCCGACGACGGCGGTCCAGAGTTTCGAGGGCAAGTCGGTCGTGTTCGTGCGCACGCCCACCGGCTTCAAGGCGACCCCGGTCCAGCTCGGCGATGCGTCGGGCGACACGGTGATCGTCCGGTCGGGCCTGACCGGCAACGAACAGATCGCCACCACCGGAAGTTTCACGCTCAAGGCCGAGATCGGCAAGGGCGAAGCGAGCCACGAGGATTAAGCCATGATCGCCCGTATCGTAACCTGGGCGGTCGAGAAGCGCTGGCTAGTCCTGCTCCTCACCGTCATCGTCGCCGCCATCGGCGCCTTTTCCCTCTACCGGCTACCGATCGACGCGGTGCCGGACATCACCAACAATCAGGTCCAGATCAACGTCCGCGCGCCTGCCCTCTCGCCCGAGCTGGTCGAGAAGCAGGTGTCGTTTCCAATCGAAACCGCGCTCGCCGGCACCCCCGGCCTGGAATATACGCGCTCGTTGAGCCGCAACGGCTTCGCGCAGATCACGGCGGTCTTTTCGGACGCGACGGACATCTATTTCGCCCGCCAGCAGGTGGGCGAGCGTCTGCGGGGCGTGCAAGAGAATCTGCCCGACGGCGTGAACCCTGAAATGGGTCCGATCGCGACAGGCCTGGGCGAGGTGTACATGTACACCGTTCGTCTCGATCATCGCGAGGACGACAAGCACAAGCCCGGTGAACCGGGCCAACAGCCCGATGGCAGCTACATCACGCCAGAGGGCGAGCGACTGACGACCGAAGAGGACAAGGCGACCTACCTGCGCACCGCGCAGGACTGGATCGTGACGCCGCTTCTGAAGACCACACCGGGCCTCGCCGGTGTCGACTCGATTGGCGGTTACGCCAAGCAGTTCCTCGTCGTGCCCGACGTGCAGAAGCTGGCCTCGCTCGGCATCACGCTGACGGACCTGGGAAATGCGCTGGAGCGCAATAACACCAGCGTCGGCGGTGGCTTCGTCAATCGCAATGGCGAAGGTCTGGCTGTTCGCTCGGATGCGCTCGTTCGCAATGCCAGCGAGTTGGCCAGGACCGTGATCGCGACACGTAACGGCGTGCCGATCACGGTCGAACAAGTTGCGACTGTGAAGACGGGTCAGGCGATCCGCATGGGTTCGGCATCGGAGAACGGTACCGAAGTCGTCGTCGGCACGGCGATCATGCGGATCGGCGAGAACAGCCGCATCGTGTCGACCGCGGTCGCTGAGAAACTGAAGACGATCAACGCTTCGCTGCCTCCTGACGTCGTAATTCAGCCGGTGCTGAACCGCACCGAGCTGGTCAATTCGACGATCAAGACGGTCGCGAAAAACCTGTCCGAAGGCGCGGTGCTGGTCATCGTCGTGCTCTTCCTGCTGCTCGGCAACTTCCGTGCGGCCCTGATCGCGGCGTTGGTCATCCCGATCACCATGATGCTGACAGGCTTTGGTATGCTGCGCGCTGGGGTCTCGGCCAATCTGATGAGCCTTGGGGCTTTGGACTTCGGTCTGATCGTCGACGGCGCCGTCATCATCGTTGAAAACGCGCTGAGGCGGCTTGCCGAACAACAGCATCATGAAGGTCGCTTGCTGACCGTCAAGGAACGGCTTGCGACCGTGGCAGCCGCCGCTCGCGAGATGATCCGCCCCTCGGTTTACGGGCAGGCAATCATCATCCTCGTCTACGTACCGCTGCTCACGCTGACCGGCGTGGAGGGTAAAACGTTCGGACCGATGGCGCTGACCGTCATCATCGCGCTCGCCTTCGCCTTCATCCTCTCTCTCACCTTCGTGCCGGCGATGATTGCGATCTGGCTGTCGAAGAAGGTCGAGGAGAAGGACGGCCGCATCATCACGTGGCTGAAGAAGCGCTACGAACCCGGTCTCGACCGGGCCATGAAGCGCCCGACGCTGACGATCGGGGCGGGTGTCGCGAGCCTTGTGGTGGCGGCGCTTGCCTTCACCACGCTCGGCTCGGTGTTCCTGCCGCAGCTCGATGAAGGCAATCTGCTCATCCAGTCGCTCCGCATCCCGGCAACGTCGGTCCAGCAGAGTCAGGCGATGCAGGTGCCGATCGAGCAGATGATGTCGAAGCAGCCGGAGGTGGCGTTCGTCTATTCCAAGACGGGCACCGCCGAGCTGGCGGCCGACCCGATGCCGCCGAACGCGACCGACATGTTCGTCATCCTGAAGCCGCGGAAGGACTGGCCGAACCCCGACCTTCCCAAGGAGGAGCTGGTAAGTCGGATAGAGGGTAATCTCGCGAAGTTCCCGGGCAATGCCTATGAGATCACCCAGCCCATCCAGATGCGCTTCAACGAGCTGATCGCCGGCGTTCGCGGCGACATCGCGGTGAAGGTGTTCGGCGATGACTTCACACAAATGAACCGGACGGCCGAGCAGGTTGCTGCGGTGCTGCGCAAGACGCAGGGCGCAGCGGACGTGAAGGTCGAGCAAACGACGGGCCTGCCCATGCTCGACATTCGCGTCAATCGCGACGCAATGGCACGTTTGGGGGTCACTGCCCAAGATGTGCAGGACATTGTCACCGCGACAATCGGCGGGCGCACCTCGGGCCAGATCTTCGAGGGCGATCGGCGCTTTCCGGTCGTGATACGGCTCTCTGAAGCGCAACGGGCGGACATCGGCCTTCTCGAACAGGTGCAGGTGCCGTTGGCGGGGGGTGGCTATGTGCCGCTTTCCAGCGTCGCCGACATCAAGGTCATCGATGGCCCCAACCAGATCAGCCGCGAGAACGGGAAGCGGCGTGTGGTGGTGCAAGCCAACGTGCGTGGCCGCGACGTTGGATCGGTGGTTGCGGATGCGCAGGCAACGATCGCCAGCCAGGTTCGGCTGCCTGCCGGCACCTATCTCGAATGGGGCGGCCAATTTGAAAACCTGCAATCGGCGAGCGAACGGCTGAAGCTGGTCATTCCGGCTTGCTTCATCTTGATCCTGCTGCTCCTCTACGGGGCGTTGGGATCGGTCCGCGACGCCGCGATCGTGTTCACCGGCGTGCCTTTCGCGCTGGTGGGCGGCGTCCTGTTGCTGTTCCTGCGGGGCATGGACTTCTCGATCTCGGCGGCAGTGGGCTTCATCGCCCTCTCGGGCATCGCGGTCCTCAACGGCCTCGTCATGGTCAGCTCGATCCAAGATCTGATCCGATCAGGGATGAGCCGCGAGGAAGCCGCGCATGTTGGCGCGATGCAGCGTCTGCGACCCGTCATCATGACCGCGCTAGTCGCCAGCCTCGGCTTCGTGCCGATGGCGCTGGGCGAAGGCGCCGGCGCAGAGGTTCAAAAGCCTTTGGCGACGGTCGTCATCGGCGGTCTGATCTCGGCGACGCTTCTTACGCTGTTCGTGCTGCCGACACTCTATGCCCGGTTCGGGCAGAAAGTGATCGAGAAACCCGAGCACTACAATGAGGAGCATGAAGGGGACGACCACGGTCAGACCTTCGTGAACAACTTGGCCTGATGGATGGGCGGGGCGATCCGCGATCGCCCCGCCCATCTCTGGGAGATGGGGATATGCCTCGCACCATAACCAGCTCGATGCTTCACGGCGGGCCACTGCGCATCTGGTCGGCACTCACCGATCCGGATCATCGCCGGGCGTGGAGTCCGCTCGTATTTCTCGATGATCCGTCCCGGCTCGGCGACACAGAATGCACCTTTGCGATCCAGGGCATCACCCGGCCAATTCGGACGCCAGCACGGATTGATCGATTCGATAAACCGCACGCCTTCGCTTGGTCCTGCGGCATCCCCTATCTGTTCACGCTCGAAGAGCGGTACGAGCTGGCGGGGGACGATGGCGGCACCAGGCTAACGCATAGCTGCACGCTGCGCGGGGCGCTCTCCCTGCCGTTCGCGGCGATGATGTTGCGCCGCCTGCGATCCCTGATGGTCGAATCTGACGATCGCCTCGCAACCTATCTCCGCTGGCGGGTAGGTCAGCCTGCCCGGGCTATCAATCGTCAGCGCGTCCCCTTCCGCTACAGGAGGAAGGCGCGATGATGATGCACTGTAAGCGGGTGCTGCCCGCCGTCATCCTCGTTGTCGGGCTCGCGGCGTGCTCGGAAAGAAAGCCGCCAGCCCCGCCAACGGAGCAGCAGATCCATTCGTCCGACAGCGCCGTGGCGACCGGGGAAATGGGGCGGCATAGATATCGCTGTTCCGACGGGGAACCGCTGTTCGTCGATTACAAGGACAACGGCCTGCAGATCGATTTGCGGCGCTCCAACGGGGGACCGCCGATGATGCTGACCGCGCCAGCGCAGGGCCTGCAATATGTCGGCGAAACAGCCACCGCGACCTTCAAGGGGTCGCAGCTCACCATCGTGGAAGGCGATGGCCGTACCCGGATCTGCGAGCGGGAAGGCACGCGATGAACTGCCCTGCCTTCGAACGCCACAGGGCGCTTCGTCGGAAGAGACCGATGTCTGACACGTCGATTTCAAATGTGACAACCTTGTGCGGCCTGAATCGGGCCGGTCTGGCGATCGCGCGCCTCGGCGTCGTTCTCGTCTCCGGGGCGGTTATAGGGGCGTGTAATCCAGCGCCGACCCAGCCTACCGAGCCGGCGCATGAAAAGCATCTGACGTCGAAACTAATCGCGCAGCGCATCATGTACTGCGACGACGGCACACGCGCCGATGTCGACTTCATCGATGACGGCTTGAAAATGGCCGTCACCTGGCTGCCGAAGGGCAGGACCGAGATCCTGCGCGCGCAGCGAACCGGTGACGAGTTTCGCGGCGACCATTCGCGGGCTGTCGTGGCGGGCGGATCGATCGCGTTCACGCGACGCGGGAAGATCCGCGTCTGCCACCGAACCCCGGAGGAGTCCTAGGAAATGCAGGCACTGCTCTATACGCTTGCGCCTGTGCTGGCGGTCGTGCTCGGCGCGATTGTCGCGAGCCGCACCAAGTTGAAACCTGGCCTCGTGGCGGGCCTACAGCATCTCGCTGCCGGCGTCGTGTTCGCGGCGGCAGCGACCGAAATCCTGCCGCAGGTCAAGCATGAGGCATCGCCCAGCGCGACGTTGATCGGCGGGGCGGCGGGCGTCGCGACCATGCTGGGGCTCAAGGCTCTTGAGGCCCGCTTCAAGGGGCCGATGGCGCTACTCGCCGCGATCGGCATCGACATTCTGGTCGACGGCCTGGTGCTCGGCCTCGCTTTCGTGGCGGGCGAGAAGGCAGGTCTCCTGCTGACGATCGCGCTCACTCTGGAAGTGTTATTTCTGGGACTGACGCTGACCGACGAGCTGGCGGAAACCTATCGCTCGCGCTTGCGCATCATCGTGATCGTCTCGGCATTGGCCCTGCTGCTGCCGATCGGCGCGCTCGCTGCCGTGCCGGTCGCCGCGCTGTCGCCGGTGATGATCGCCGGCTTCCTCAGCTTCGGGCTGATGGCGCTGCTCTACCTCGTCACGGAGGAGTTGCTGGTCGAGGCGCACGAGAAACCCGACACCCCGCTCATCAGCTCGATGTTTTTCGTCGGCTTCCTGGCCCTGCTGACACTTGAGGAGATGATGGGATGATCCCGGGCAACGACAACAATGGCGGGCAGGAGCGCCGCACACTGTGGATCGTCCTGCTGCTGAACGCGGCGATCGCTGCGGGCTTCTTCGTTTCCGGCTTCTTCGCGGACTCGAGCGCGCTGATCGCCAACGGCGTCGACAACCTGTCCGATACGGCTGTGTATGCGCTGAGCCTTGTGGCGCTCACCCGGGGCCAGACATGGAAGACACGCGCCGCGGTCGCTTCGGGCGTCATGCTGCTGATCTTCGCGGGCGGCATCTTGATCGATGTCGGACGGCGCTACGTGCAGGGCAGCGAGCCCATCGGACCTACCATGATGGTCATGTCCGCGATCGCCGGCGTCGTGAATTACCTCTGCCTGCGGCTGCTCCAGCGCCTCAAGGATCCGGACGTCAATCTCCGGGCCGCAACCACCTTCAGCTTCAACGACTTCATTTCCAACGGCGGCATCCTGATCGCCGGCGTGCTGGTGCTGTGGTTGGGTACCAATTGGCCGGACCTGCTGGTCGGCTTCGCCACCGCCATCATCGCCATCAAGGGCGGTGTCGAAATCCTGCGCGACGCGCGCGCCGAAACCAAGAAAAGCGAAAGGAGGTCGTCATGAACGACAAGCTCGAACTCGACATTCCAGTGTTGTTGCCGGACCTTCCTGACGCGGCCGATGCCTGCCTGGACCGTCTCGTATCAACCCTGTCAAAGCGCGAAGGTGTCGAGCGGGCGCATGTGATCTGTCTCGACGGCAACACGCCAGCGGCGCTGTGCATCCATTTCGATGCCGCCAAGCTGCCGCTGCCACGGTTGCGCGAAATGGTGCGCGCCGCAGGTGCCGAAATCACCGAGCGCTACGGCCATGCGATCTGGCAGGTGACGGGGATCAACCACGAACGTCGGGCGCGCACGGTCAGCGATGCGCTGTGCGCCTTGCCCGGCGTGGTCCAGGCAAGCGCCAGCACCAGCGGGTCTGTCCGGGTCGAATATGATCGCCGCGAAACCACCGAAGAGGAGGTGCGCGCTGCGCTTCGCAAGCTGAAGGTGAGGGTGGGCAAGCGGGTCGCTGCCGATGAACATGCCGGCCACGACCACGGCCCCGGGGGCCACGGCGCGGGCGAAGAGAAGCACGACCCCGGCGATGGCCACGACCATAGCCATGCCGAGTTTCTTGGTCCCAATACCGAGCTGATCTTCGCACTCGCCTGCGGCGCGCTGCTGGGGATCGGCTACGCGATCGAGAGGCTGGTTGCCAGCGCACCAGACTGGCTGCCGACCGCCTGCTATATCGCGGCCTATTTCTTCGGCGGGTTCTTCACGCTGCGTGAGGCGATCGACAATCTCCGGCTGAAGAAGTTCGAGATCGACACGTTGATGCTGGTCGCAGCCGCCGGTGCGGCTGCGCTGGGCACATGGGCCGAAGGTGCGCTGCTGCTGTTCCTGTTCAGCCTCGGCCATGCGCTTGAGCATTATGCGATGGGCCGCGCCAAGAAGGCGATCGAGGCACTGGCGAAGCTCGCGCCCGAAACCGCGACCGTACGGCGCGACGGGCAGACCAGCGAAATCCCGGTCGAACAGATGGTCGTTGGTGACATTGCCATCGTCCGCCCGAACGAGCGCCTGCCTGCCGACGGCTTCGTCATCAAGGGCACCAGCGCGATCAACCAGGCCCCGGTGACAGGCGAAAGCATCCCGGTCGACAAAATGCCGGTCGCTGACACCGCGGCGGCGCGCGCCAAGCCCGACGCGATCGATGCGGAGAGCCGAGTCTTCGCTGGGACGATCAACGGCGGTGGCGCGATCGAGATCGAGGTGACGCGCCGTTCCAATGAAAGCGCGCTCGCCAAGGTCGTGAAGATGGTGAGCGAGGCGGAGACGCAAAAGTCGCCGACGCAGCGCTTCACCGACCGGTTCGAACGGATCTTCGTGCCCGCTGTCCTGATCCTGTCGGTGTTGCTGCTGTTCGCGTGGGTGGTTGTCGATGAGCCGTTCCGCGACAGCTTCTACCGTGCGATGGCGGTGCTTGTGGCAGCAAGCCCGTGTGCGCTCGCGATCGCAACGCCGAGCGCAGTCCTGTCGGGCGTTGCCCGTGCAGCGCGGGGCGGCGTGCTGGTGAAGGGCGGTGCGCCGCTCGAAAACCTCGGATCGCTGAAGGCGATCGCCTTTGACAAGACGGGCACGCTGACCGAGGGGCGTCCGCGTATCACTGATGTCGTGCCCGTCGATGGCACCGACGAGGGTGAGTTGCTGGCGCTGGCCGTCGCCGTCGAGGCGCTGAGCGACCATCCGCTGGCCCAGGCGATCGTCAAGGACGGCCGCGAACGTCTGAACGATCGTGCCGTGCCGACTGCCGGCGACCTCAAGAGCCTGACCGGTCGGGGCGTCATCGCGCGCGTGGATGGCGAGACGGTGTGGATCGGCAAGGCCGAGATGTTTGGACGTGAGGGCATTCCGGCGCTGGGGCAGGTGGCGCAGGACGCGATCGCGAAACTGCGCGAGAACGGCCGCACGACGATGGTGGTCCGCAAGGGGGACCGCGACTTTGGCGCGATCGGCCTGATGGACACGCCGCGAGAAGCCGCCAAGACTGCGCTGCGCCGGTTGCACGAGATGGGCGTGTCGCGGATGATCATGATTTCCGGCGATCACCAGAAGGTCGCCGAAGCGATCGCCAACGATGTCGGGATCGACGAGGCGTGGGGCGATCTCATGCCGGACGACAAGGTTGCCGCGATCAAGAAACTCGCCGGCGAGGACAAGGTCGCGATGGTGGGCGACGGCGTGAACGATGCCCCGGCGATGGCAAGCGCTACGGTCGGCATCGCGATGGGCGCGGCGGGGTCGGACGTGGCGCTGGAGACGGCCGACGTCGCGCTTATGGCCGACGATCTGACCCACCTGCCGTTCGCGGTCGGCCTCAGCCGGCATACGCGCGGCATCATCCGGCAGAACGTCTTCGTCAGCCTCGGTGTGGTCGTCTTCCTCGTGCCTGCCACCATCCTCGGCCTCGGCATTGGGCCAGCGGTGGCGGTCCATGAGGGGTCGACGCTGCTCGTCGTCATCAATGCGCTCAGGCTGCTCGCCTACCGCGACCCGGTGGGGAAAACGGCATGACCTTGCTCACCATCGACCTCTATGGCGCGCTTCCCGAAAGCGAGCGACCGGCATCGGTGGATAAGACTGTAACCCTCATGTCCGTCGACCCGAATATCCCCTTCAGCCTCCAATCTGGATCAGGCGCGTAGAATAGGCAGGCGGCATGTTTGAAAGCTCATTCTAGGAGATGATGCCCCATATCGTCAGTCTCGCCGTTGCGTACGCGCTAGCCCTGCCGGTTGGTTGGGATCACGAAAGGGACGTTCGCAGCATAAGCATCCGAACGTTCTCGCTGGTTGCCATCGCCAGTTGCGGCTTCGTGCTGGTGGGCATCGCGATCCTCAGCCGCACGTCTCCGGCGCAAGCCAGGTTTCTCGAAGGGCCGATTACGGGTGTCGGTTTCATTGGCGGTGGCGCGATCCTGAAGAACGGCAGCAAGGCCGTCGGGCACGGCGACTGCGGCCAGCCTGTGCGCGACCGGCGCGCTCGGCGCGGCCGTCGGCTGCGGCCTGTATGATATCGCCGCCATCTTGAGCGCTATCACGTTCCTCACGCTACGGTGTTCTCGTCCGCTCACCTCTCGAAACTCAGCCTCGCCTTCTCGCGTGATCAGGGCTGGTTTATGGCGGTCTTCGTGGCCAAGATCGGTCTGGGCCTTGTCGTGTTCGCCTGGAAGCCGTGGCTGGGCCTCGCCTTCCTTGCCGCCTATGCGCTCTATGTACGGCAGGAAATGGCCGCGCCCGGCGACACCGAGGACGAGGCGCTTGAACCGCTCAAGTTCCAGCCCGGCCGCGCGGTGCCCACTACCGGCATGGCGCTGGCCCAGACGCTAGCCGCGCTGCTGGTGATCTTTGTCGCCTCGCGGGTGTTTTTTTCACAGCTGGAAAATCTTGGCCCCGCGCTGGGGCTTCAGCCGCAATTGCTGGCGCTGCTGCTCAGCCCCATCGCCACCGAGCTTCCCGAAACGATGAACGCGATCATCTGGGTGCGGCAGGGCAAGTATCCGCTGGCGCTGGCCAATATCTCGGGCGCGATGATGATCCAGGCGACGATCCCCACCGCTTTCGGCATTTTCTTCACCCCTTGGCATCTGAGCACGCCGCTGCTGGTGGCCGCCGGGGCCACCATGCTGGCCATTGGCGTGATGTATCTGGCGTTTCGGCGCGGCTATGTCGCGCGCTGGCTGCTGGCGAGCATGGCCGGGCTTCATGCGGGTTTTGCCGGGCTGCTGATCGCGCTTCACATCACCTGAATATGCTTGTGGGCGGTATCGTCGCGCTTGCCACATCCCCCCTGGGGGATATGCGGGGACCATGACTGATCTTACCGCCCTGCTTGCCCAGAATACCGCTAATGGCTGGCTGTTCATCCCCAGCGCCATCGTTCTGGGTGCACTCCACGGGTTGGAGCCAGGCCATTCCAAAACGATGATGGCCGCCTTCATCATCGCGGTGAAGGGCACGGTGCGTCAGGCAGTGCTGCTGGGACTGGCAGCCACGCTGTCGCACACGCTGGTGGTATGGCTGGTAGCGATGGGGGGCATGTGGGC
Source organism: Novosphingobium rhizosphaerae (assembly GCF_050920675.1). Taxonomy (NCBI): domain Bacteria; kingdom Pseudomonadati; phylum Pseudomonadota; class Alphaproteobacteria; order Sphingomonadales; family Sphingomonadaceae; genus Novosphingobium; species Novosphingobium rhizosphaerae. Next base: position 1,246,968 of record NZ_CP137861.1, on the reverse strand, counting down.
TTTCGGATCCTTCCGTGCCGAAGACACAGAGCCTTATTTCCAGTTGGCCTCGGGCGTGGTGATCGTCGGCATGGCCCTGTGGATGCTATGGCGCGCGCGGGCCGATTTGCATGCCGCCCATGCGCATGGGCACCATCATCATGACCATGACCATGGCCACGATCACCACCACAACCATGAAGCCAGCGAAGAGACCGTCCACGAATTGGAACTCGCCACGGGCGGATATGTCGATGCTCACGAAGCGGCGCATGCAGAGGATATCCGCCAACGCTTCGCCGGGCGTGCGGTTACCACCGGGCAGATCGTGATCTTCGGCCTGACCGGTGGCCTTGTCCCGTGCCCGGGGGCGATCACCGTGTTGATGCTGTGCCTGCAACTCCATCAGGTGGCGCTGGGGGCGGTGCTGGTCACCGGCTTTTCGGTGGGGCTGGCGCTGACCATGGTCACGTCGGGCGTGCTGGCGGCGCTGTCCCTGCGTCATCTGGAAAAGCGCTGGAGCGGCTTTGGTGAGGCGGTGCGCAAGGCACCGCTGATCTCTGGCGCAGTGATCCTCGTCATCGGATGCATCGTCGCGCTTGACGGGGCGCGCCATCTGGTCTGACTGGTGCCATGAGCCACGCCACCGACAAGGATCTCGTCAACCGCCTCAAGCGTGCCAATGGTCACCTTGCCAGCATCGTTACCATGATCGAGGAAAACCGCAGCGCGCTTGATGTCGCGCAGCAATTGCAGGCGGTGATCGCCGCGCTCGACAAGGCCAAGAGCAAGCTGGTGGCCCATCATATCGAGCATCACTTGACCGAGACGCTGGGCGATCTCTCGCCGGACATGCGCGACAAGCTCGCGCAATTGTCGGAGCTGGCCAAATACCTCTAAGGTCTACCAGCGCGAGCGCAAATCCTGTCCTTGATAACCGCGCCAGCCTCGTTCGCGTTCTGGGCCATGGGCTGCACCGCCCATTCATTGGGCAATATGATCGTAGCTCCAATCTGCCAATTGCGTAGGCAGACGAACGCCAGATCATCAGCGGTCAGGCGGCCTTTTCTGCCGCCTCACTGGCCTGGGCCTCGGCACACACCATCGCCACCAATGCCGACCAGCGCTTTACCGGATCGGTTGTTGTTGCGTGGCGCGCTGGCCTTGGCGGCAGTCAGTTGCAATGGAGCGCAAAGCGCAGCATGTTCATCGGGCTGGAGCAGGCGCTCTAACCGTGAAAGCAACCATTTGGCGCCGCCGAAAACGACTGAATGCGCCTGATACAATCATTCCCCGACCGGGCTTTGGCCATATTTACGCAGCACATCATCGAAAGCCTCGGCCATCAGTTCTTGAAGGCTAAGTCCATGTCTGCGGGCGCAGACATGCATGGATAGCGACATTTCGCGCGAGAAGTAGGCAGCTATGGCCTTGCGACCTGTGCGGCTGTTAGATTTGGCTGGGGTGTTGGTCGGTATGGATGTAGCGCCAGCCCCTCCAATGCCAAGCACATCGACCTTAGATTCCGGCTCTGGACTGGCTTTTGGCTTGTCGGCAAGATTCGCAAAGCGGCTCATTTGCTCACACTCCCTCATGTGCGGCGGTGGACATTGTCACATGTGTGATGGTCCACAAGTGTAGAGCGGTGATCTCGGCAGCAGCCTTGCCATTGGGTTCGAACTCAATCACCGAAGCGCCCGCTGCACTGGCATGGCGATAAACAGCCCGGTCCGGCAGGATGTACAGGCAAGCCTTGATGCCGAAACCCTGCACCAGTTCAACCGCCTCCTCATACATGCGCGGTGCATGAGGCGGACCAGCGGTAAAGACCACATAGGCAGGCTTGTCGAACAATCGCACCAGGCTCACCGTGGTCTTGATTGCTGCCAGATCAAAGGCGCTGGGACGGCAAGGGACTAGCACCAGATCGGCCACCTCGACCGCTCTGCTGGCTGCGCTATCGGCATGGGGCGGCGTGTCGATCACGATAAAGGTCGCGCCTTGGCGCTGGGCGGCCTCGGCCTTAGCCTGGATACGTGGCGGGGCGCTGTCGATCACCTCAGGCGCCTTGTCGGCGCGCCATGCGCCCCATTGGCTGGCAGTGGCCTGCGGATCGGTGTCAATAATGAGGGCAACGGCGCCAGCGGCTTCAGCGGCGGCGGCTAGGTTCACGGAAAGGGTGGTCTTACCCGAACCGCCCTTCTGGCTGACGATGGCTATAATGGTCATGGGGATTTCCTTGCCCGTTCACATGTGGACGTTTGGACAGGTGAGAGGCTGGACAGCATCACCCGTCAGGTGTGACGCGCCGCTCCACGCTGGCCATCAGCCTCGCGGTCAGATGGGCCATTGGGCCAGCCTGCGGCTCGGTAGTCTGCTTAGGCGCAGGGGATTGTGATGGCGCCTGCTGGGCGCTGCGCTCGGTGACACGGAACAGACCAGCGAGATTCACGCCTGCCGAGCCCGCCCGCCGCACCATGCCCGCCAAGCAGCGCGCTGGAGAGCCCACGCGATAGCGATGGCCCGGCGGCAGTTCGGCATTCCGGTCGATCAGCAACACACTAAGTGCTGCCCGTTCCCGGCCGAACTGCTGGCAAGCCCGGCCCCAGGTGCTCTGGGCGATGCCAAGCCGACCACAACTGCGCCACGACGCCTCGACGAGGTTGGGCCAGGTCGGCCTGCCCAGCGCCTCGACGATGCCACGATAGCTCTCGGTGGCCACCACCAGCGCGGTCACGGGCCGGATGCGCTCGAGTGGATCGCGTGCTGGCGCGGTACGCTTTCGTGGTGAGTTTTGGTTCTGTATATTGGGTGCGCAATTTTCTTCCGGCGCGTCGGAAGTTTTCAGTGCACGGGGATCGGGTTCCGGCCCAGAATCCGAACGATGTTCGATGGCTGCGAGCATGGCGGACAAGGCCTCTCGGATGGCGATTAGGCGGTCGATGTTGCTGATCCGCGCCGTGCGGCCGTCTGGCAGGATGGTCTCGGCCCGCTCACGCAGATCATCGTCACCCGCCTCGCGGATGCGCTGGCCCAACTGGCGGATCTCGGCACGACATTGTTGAATGGAGCGTGCTTGCAATTCCTGCGCCTTGGCCTTGGCTTGCATCTCGGCAAAGCGTTCGACCAGCGGGGCCAGATTGATGCCCGCAGCCCAGACCACGATCCCGTCCTGCCGGTCGCCAGCGCGCTCGCCGTTGATGCCGGCATTGCGGACGATGAAGCCTACCTTCTCCAACTCCCGCTCGGCGGAATTGATCGACCGTGGCGTCAGCCCCAAGGCTTCGGCAAAGCGGCAGGCTTGCGTCCAGACCGCGCAGATGCGGCCCGACAAGTAGTCGCCATCCATCGTCTTGAGGACGTAGTGCCGAACCAAAGCTACGGCTGTCGAAGAGAGCCCAAAGCCTGGCCTCGCCACCTGCTCAAACAGACGCAGCAGATCGAACCTGCCAACGCCTGATGGCAGGCCCCTATGGGAAAGGGTGGTACTCATAGCGCCCCTCCCCCACCAATGGCGCTTGCCACCGAGTCACGGGAGCGATAGGATTCCGCCATAACCGAACAGCTATTCCAACAGCCGCTGCGAAAGGTTGCCGCCCTTTCAGCGGTTTTTTGCTGACCTGACGGCGGCCCCTCACCCGGATCATGTTTGGGCAAGACACGGAGCGTAATGTTTGCCAGGGCCCTTGCACAGAGAGCCTCCGCGTACGCAGGTAGAGCGTACAAGAGAGACCCTCGTACAAAGCTCGTACACGGCAATTTTGGAGCCCCGATTTTATCGCGTAATTTCAAGATACTTACGCGAAATCGCAATTCCCCTTCACACGGGTGGGGTCACAGGTTCAATCCCTGTCGCGCCCACCATGATCTCCTGAACATCAAGAGGTTATGGTTTCATCCCAGGCGGGATGACGGCAGCGTTTTGTGACGCGCCAATACGGATATCCCCTTTCTTCGCCATCGCCACAGACAGGCTTTGCGGCCATTGTGCCGCCGTGCGCCCTGGCGGCAATCGCTTGGCGCATGCGGGCTGGACATCCGCAAAGATATTATACAAAATACCATATATGCACGTTATCCGCGCGTCCCGCCCTGCCTGCCTTGCGCTCACAACCGGGGGCCGGCGATGACCGCTGCGCCGCCGCTGCGCCATCCTCGCGGTCTGGCGGTGCTTGCCGCCACGGAAACGTGGGAGCGCTTTTCGTTCTACGGCATGCAGGCGTTGCTGATGCTTTACATGACCACGCAATTGCTGCCCCAGGCGCGCGGCGATGGCGGGACGCGGGTGCTGGGGCTAGCCGGCTTGCGCCAGGCGCTTTCGGCCGTGGTCGGGCCGATGTCGGACCAGGCCTTCGCTTCGCAGGTGTTCGGGCTCTATGCCGGGCTGGTCTATCTGACGCCGCTGGCCGGTGGGCTGATCGGGGATCGCTTGCTGGGTGGGCGGCGCACCGTGCTGATCGGCGCGGGGCTGATGGCGATGGGGCACCTGCTGCTGGCCTTGCAGCCATTCTTCCTGGTGGCCCTGGTGCTGCTGATTGCCGGATCGGGCTGCCTCAAGGGCAATATCGCCACGCAAGTGGGGCGGCTCTATGCCCCGGCCGACCAGCGCCGCGACCAGGCCTATCTGTGGTTCAACCTGGGCATCAACATCGGCGCCTTTGCCGGGCCGCTGGTCTGCGGCTTCCTGGGGCAGGATGCGGGCTGGCACCTGGGCTTTGCCTGTGCGGGCGTGGGCATGCTCGTGGGCATGGCGGTCTATGTGGCCGGCTGGCGCCACCTGCCCGCAGACGGGCCGGCTGCCTTGGCCGACGGCACGGCGGATAACGCCCCGCGCGCGCGGCTGGGCGTGCTATTGGGCCTGATCGCGCTCAGCCTGTTCTACAACATTCCCGTGGGGCAGAGTTACAATGTCTTTCCCCTGTGGATCGACCATGCCGCCGACCGCCGCATTGGCGGCATGGACATGCCAGTGGCCTGGTATCTGGCCAGCGACGGCTTGATCACCGTGCTGGCAACACCGGTGGTGCTGGCGCTGTGGGCGCGGCAGACGCGAGCCGGCCGATTGCCGGATGCCGCCGCGCGCATCGGCATCGGCTGCGCCATGCTGGCGGCGGCCGATGCGCTGCTGGCCGGGCTGGCCCACACCTTTCCCCAAGCCCACGCGCTGGGGCCGCTAACCGGCTTTGCCTATTTCCTGCTGGCGTCATCGGCCTATCTTTTCGTGATGCCCGTGCTGCTGGCGGCCGTGGCCCGCGCGGCACCGCCCCATCTCACCGCCACGCTAATCGGTGGCGTCTATGCCGGGCTGTTCGCCGCCAATCTCACCGCCGGATGGCTCGCGCGCTTTTACGAAAGCTGGGGCGCCAGCGCGTTCTGGGCCGGCAACGGCGCGATCGCGGCCGCTGGCGCGCTGGCCGCGCTGGCGCTGCGCCGCCCCCTCGCCCTGCCGGTTGCGCCGCGCTAATCCCTTTTCGAGACCTGCAACAAAGGAACCCCCGATGCCCTTCCCCTGGCGCCGCTCCCCCGTCCGCGACCTGGTTGCAGGCCTGCTTCTTGCCAGCGCGATTGCGCCGGCGGTGCTGCCCACCACCGCCATGGCCCGGCCCGTGGGCAAGGCAGCCGCAAGCAGCGAGGATGCCCGGTTCGCCGCGCTGACGGCGGCGGAATGGGCCTGGCGCAAGACCCAGTTTCCCGATGACGAGGACAGCGGTATCCACGGCGTGCCCCGGCTGCCCGACGTGAGCGCCGCCGCCCAGGCCGCGCGCCTGCGCAAGTGGGAAGACGTGCGCGCCCAACTCGACAGGATCGAGGCCAAGCGACTGTCCCCGGCCAACCAGGTGAACGCAGCGATCTATCGCTATCAGATCGGCACGCTGATTTCCGCGCAGCGCTATCGCGAATATGAAAAGCCGCTCAACGCCGATACCAATTTCTGGGGCGACCTGGCCGACAGCGCGCGCGAGGCGCATCTGCGCAGCGAGGCCGACTACACCGCCTATATCGCCATGCTGCGCGACGTGCCGCGCTATTTCGACCAGCAGATCGCCAATATGCGCGCCGGCCTGGCGCGTGGCTTCACCCCGCCGCAAATCACCCTGCAGGGGCGCGACGACACGGTCCTGCCGGTAACCGCCGCGCCCAAGGTGGAAGACAATCCGTTCTACGCGCCATTCGTGGCGATGCCCGATACGATCCCCGCCGATCGCCAGGCGGCCTTGCGCGAAGAGGCCCGGGCCGCCCTGGCGCAAGCGGTTGTGCCCGCGCACCAGCGCCTGCTGCAATTCCTGAAAACGGATTACATCCCGCGCGCCCGCACTCGGCTCGATGCCTATTCGATGCCCGATGGCCAAGCCTATTACCAGGCGCAGATCCGCGAATACACCACACTGGACCTGACACCCGCGCAGATCCACCAGATCGGGCTGGACGAAGTGGCGCAGATCCGCAGGCAGATGCAGGCGGTGATGCAGGACGTGCATTTCCAGGGAGACTTGCCCGCGTTCCTGCAATTCCTGCGCAGCGACCCGCAGTTCTATGTGAAGACACCCCAGGCCCTGCTCGACCGCGCAGCGTGGATCGCCAAGGAATTCGACGGGAAGGCGGCCGACTGGTTCGGCCATCTGCCCCGCCGCCGCTTTGCCATCGTGCCGGTACCCGATGCGATCGCCCCCTATTACACCGCCGGGCGCGGCGGGCCGGGGGTCTACCTGGTCAACACCTATAACCTGCCCTCACGGCCGCTCTATTCGCTGCCTGCGCTGACCCTGCACGAAAGCGCGCCGGGCCATGCGTTCCAGATGCCGCTGGCCGCCGAGAACAAGGGCCTGCCGCCGTTCCGGCAGAATTCCTACATCTCTGCCTTTGGCGAAGGCTGGGCGCTCTATTGCGAAAAGCTGGGCGAGGACATGGGGATGTACCACACGCCCTACGAACGCTTTGGCATGCTGTCGTACCAGATGTGGCGCGCGGCGCGGCTGGTGGTGGATACCGGCATCCACACCATGGGCTGGAGCCGGGCCCAGGCGCAGCAGTTCCTGCACGACAACACCGCACTGTCGGACCACGAGATCGAGACCGAGACCGACCGCTACATCGCCTGGCCGGGGCAAGCGTTGAGCTATTACCTGGGCGAACGTGCGATCCTGGAGGCCCGCGCCCGCGCGCAAAAGGCGCTGGGGCCCAAGTTCAATATCCGCGCCTTCCACGATACCGTGCTGCAACTGGGATCGGTGCCGCTGCCGGTGCTCGATGCGGCGGTCGATCGCTTCATTGCGCAGGGCGGCAAAGGCCCCTACCCGGACGAGGAGTGAGCGCGCCATTGCGGATGGCCGCCCCGCCCGTATATGGTCACCGCGCGGGGCGGGCGCGGCATCTGCCGCAGGGCTGCGGCTTCGGGAGTGATCAGGAATGAGCCTTGTTGTGCGTACCTTGGCCGATCGCATTTTCGACCTTGTGCGCGAGAAAGTGGTTTCCGGGCAACTGGCCGAGGACCAGCCGATCCGCCAGGATGCGCTGGCCGCCGAATTCGGCGTGAGCAAGATCCCGCTGCGCGAGGCGCTGGCCCGGCTGGAGCAGGAAAACCTGCTCGTTTCCCATGCCAACCGCGGCTATTTCGTGCGCGCGATGAGCGCGGACGAGGCCGAGGAAATCTATGCCCTGCGCCTGGCGGTGGAGCCGGCCGCCGTGGGCCTGGCCGCGCTGGCCGCCACCGACGAGGAACGCGCCGCCGCCATTGCCGCGATGCAGGCGCTGGACGAAGCCGCCACCAGCCAGGCCGAGCTGGTGGCCATGCGCAACCGCGAGTTTCATGTGGCGCTGACCCGGCCCTGCCGCCGCGCGCTGACCATGCAATTGATCGAGCGGCTGCAGATCATGTCGGAACGCTATACCGTGGCACACCTGGCGCCGGCCGGGCGCGGCGACCGCGCGCATGACGAACACAACGGCCTGCTGCAGGCGTGGCTTTCGCGCAATGCCGGCCGGGCACAGGAACTGGCCGCCGCGCACATCACCGGCACGCTCAACGACCTGCGCCAGCAATTGAACCTGCTTTAAGTGCGGCCCGCCAGGCTGCGCCCGCGGGCATAAAGCAGGTAGATCGCCAGGCCGATGGCGTTCCATTCGGCAAAGCGCACCAGGGTCTTGGTGGGCAGCGAGGCCATCAGGTAGAGGCAGCCCAGCACGGTCAAGGTGCCCACCACATACGGCGCGGGGCTGCTGAAGATGCGGCGCAGATCGGGCGCGGTGCGGCGCAGCACCATCATCGACAGGCCCACCGCGATGAACGCCAGCAGCGTGCCGGCGTTGGCCAGTTCGGCAATCTCGTCCAGCCGGAAGAACCCGGCCACCGCCGCCACGAACAGGCCGGTGATCATCGTCACCAGGCGCGGCGTGCCGCTTTTGGCCGAAACCCGCGCCAGCACCGGGGGCAGCAGCCCGTCGCGCGCCATGACGAAGAAGATGCGGCTTTGCCCGTACATCATCACCAGGATGACCGAAGGCAGCGCCACCAGCGCCGCCCCGGCAATGGCCCAACTGGCGAGCGGATGGCCCAGCGTGCGCAGCACCAAGGCCAATGGCTCGGCCGATTGGCCGAGCGCGGTAAACGGCAGCGCGCCGATCGCGGCCACGGCCACGAGGATATAGATCAGCGTGCACAGCGCCATGGAGCCGACGATGCCGATCGTCAGGTCGCGGCCGGGATTGCGCGCTTCCTCGGCCGAGGTGGCCACGGCATCGAAACCGTAGAAGGCAAAGAACACCACGGCCGCCGCCGCCATCACGCCGCGCGTTTCGCCGCCCTGCACATGGCTGGCAAAGCCATAGGGCATGAACGGGTGCAAATGGGCCGCATCGAACGCGGGCAGCGCCAGGGCGACGAAGGCGGCAAGCGCCACCATCTTGATCACCACCAGCACGATGTTGAGCGTGGCGCTTTCGCGCGTGCCCAGCGTGAGCATGGCGGCGATCGCCAGCGACACCACCACCGCCGGCAGGTTGACCAGCCCGCCCGCGTGCGGCCCCACCAGCAGCGCCGCCGGCAAGTGGATGCCCGCCGATTGCAGCCAGCCGACGAGATAGCCCGACCAGCCCACCGCCACGGTGGAGCAGGCCAGTGAATATTCCAGAATCAGACTCCACCCCACGATCCAGGCCAGTGTTTCGCCCAGCACCGCGTAAGTATAGGTATAAGCGCCGCCGGCCGCAGGCATCAGCGTGGCCATCTCGGCATAGGCGAGCGCAGCGCAGGCGCAGACCGCGCCCGCCACCAGGAAGGCCAGGATCACCGCCGGCCCGGCGCGCTCTGCCCCCACGCCGATCAGGGTATAGATGCCTGTGCCGACGATGGCGCCCACGCCGAGCGCGACCAGGTGCGGCCAGGACAGCGTGGCTTTCAGCCGATGCGAACCGCTGGTGTCGCCAGCCTCGGGTACGACCGGCTTGCGCGGCCCCAACAGCGATTTCATGCCCTGCCCTTTTGTCAGACGACCGTGAAGCCGGCCCAGAACGGATCTTCGCGGTCGATCCAGATGGTGTTGAAGCCGGTGGCCAGCGCCGAACCCTCGATCGAGGGGATGATCCCCGGCGTGCCGGCAAGATCGGTGGTTTCCTCGACCCGGCCGATGAAGCGGCTGCCGATGTAGCTTTCGTGGACGAAGCGGTCGCCCGGCGCGAGCACGCCCTTGTGCACCAGGTGCGCCATGCGCGCCGAGGTGCCGGTGCCGCAAGGGCTGCGGTCGATCGCCCGCTCGCCATAGAACACCGCGTTGCGCCCATCGGCGCCCTCGCCCTTGGGCTTGTCGGCCCAGAGCACGTGGCTCACGCCCTGGATGCGGTCGTCGAGCGGGTGCACGGGCGTGATCTGTGCGCGCACAAGTTCGCGCACGGTGCGGCTCAATTCCACGATGCGCGCGGCGCCCAGGTCATCGAGCCCGGCATAGGCGCCCTGCGGCTCGATAATGGCGTAGAAGTTGCCGCCATAGGCAATGTCGAGGCTGAGCGGACCGAAGCCGGGTACATCGATGGCGATGCCGGTCGCCGCGACATAGGCCGCCACGTTGCGGATGCGCACCCAGCGCACGCGCTGGCCCTCCTGCCCATAGTGGATCTCGATCACCCCGGCGGGCACTTCGATCCGCAGGAAGCCCGGCTCGCGCGGCTGGATCAGGCCATGTTCCAGCCCGAAGGTGACCAGGCCGATGGTGCCATGGCCGCACATCGGCAGGCAGCCCGACGTTTCGATGAACAGGATGCCGCAATCGGTATCGGCGCGCGTGGGCGGATAGAGGAACCCGCCCGACATCATGTCGTGCCCGCGCGGTTCGAAGCACAGCCCGGTGCGGATCCAGTCGAACCGCTCCAGGAAATCCTGGCGCCGCTCGATCATGCTTGCGCCGCGCAGCAGGGGCGCCCCGCCCGCCACCAGGCGAACGGGGTTCCCGGCCGTGTGGCCATCGACGCAGAAGAAGTGATGGCGCATGCGGTCTTTCCTCAGGCCGCGACGGCCGCCTTGAGGCAGGGACGCGTGGCGGCGCACTGTTCCACCCAGGCGGTCACCTGGGCGCGGCGCGCCCCCGTCAGCGGCAGGCGCGGCATGCGCACGCGCTCGCTGCCCCGGCCCATGATCTGTTCGGCCAGCTTGATCGACTGGACCAGATCGTGTTCGGCATCAAGGTGCAGCAGCGGCATGAACCAGCGATAGATATCGCGCGCTTCATCGATGCGGCCTTCGTCCAGCGCGGCCACCAGGCGCACGGATTCTTCGGGGAACGCGCTGGTCAGGCCCGAAACCCAGCCCGATGCGCCCAGCAACAGCCCTTCGAACGCCACGTCGTCCAGCCCGGCCATCACGGTGTAGCGATCGGCAAAGCGGTTGATCACATCGGTGATGCGGCGGGTATCGGGCGCGCTTTCCTTGATCGCGACGATGTTGGGCACGTCCTGCAACGCATCGAGCGTGTCGAAATCGACATTCACGCGATAGGCGGGCGGGTTGTTGTAGAGCATGATCGGCAGCGAGGTGGCCTCGGCCACAGCGCGGAAATGGGCCTGCAATTCGTTGGTGGTCGGCACATAGACCATCGCGGGCAGCAGCATCAGCGCATCGACGCCAAGCTTTTCCGCATCGCGCGCATAGTCGATGGCGCGCGCGGTGGTGAATTCCGAAACGCCCGCCACCAGCGGCACGCGGCCGCCCACGGCTTCCACGCCGGCGGCCAGCACCTTGCGCTTTTCATCGGATTCGAGCGAATTGTTCTCGCCGCAGGTGCCCAGCAGGATCAGGCCGTTGACGCCATCGTCGACGAGCGCGGTCTGTACCTTTTGCGTGGCATCATAATCGATCGACAGATCGGCGGCGAACTGGGTCGTGGCGGCGGGATAGACGCCCTTCCACAACGCCTTGGCAATGGTCATTTATCGTTCCTCCGAAATCTTGTCGGTTTTCGTATACTATATTCCATCAAATGGCAACCCCCGGATCACGCCTTGTTCGTGCCGGCCGGATTGGCCACGGGCGCGGGCGCGATCATGCGCACCCCGAACGCCGGCCCGGCGCTTTCGCGCGCATGGGGGACAAAGCGCACGCGCACGCTGGCCTTGCCGGCGGTCAACCGTTCGGGCACGGCATATTCCACATCGATGAACTGGCCGGGACGATCCATGTCGAGCGTCTGGGTGGCGATTACCGTGCCATCGACCAGGATATCGAACACGCGGCGGCGCTCAGCGCCCCAATAGCTGGCCTGGAGTCGCATCGGCCCGGCTTGCACTTTCATGGTGAACTCGAAATAGCCGCCCGAGCGCGCATCGCGCCCGTTGCGGCCGCGATAGGTGACCGGATAGGACAGTTCCGATGCCAGGGCATGATCGCGTTCGGGCTGCATTTCGCCCAGGTGCATTACGTCGACCGACCGCGCCGCGATGTCGCGCGCGCGGGCCTGCTCGGCCAGATAGGCGGCCTCCTGGTCTTTCCACGCAGCATCGGAAAAGCGCTTGAAATAGACCGCGCTGCGCCGCGCATACTGGCTGTAGAACGGCACGAAGGAAAGATCTGCCGGGCGCAGCACGCCCTTGGTGGCATAGCGCGGATGGGCTGAGGGCACCGCCCGGAACGCGGCCAGCGGCGCTTCGCCGACCATCGCCGGATCGGGCCCAGTCCACGGCGCCTGGGCCGCGCCCAGGTCTGCGGCCATGACCAGCGGCCCGCGCAGCACGGCCACGGTATCGGGCGCGCCGGCCGCCGGTTCCAGCCGCAGGTCGAGCGGCAGGACCAGGCCCACGCGATCCCCGCTGCGCCACGGGCGCGCCAGGATGGCGTAACCGTCGCGCTCCACCGGCCGCACCGTTTGCCCGTTGACCGAAACCAGCGCCCGCCCGCGTGCCCAGCCCGGCACGCGCAGTGCCACGGCAAAGGCCGCCTTGCGCGACACGGTATCGAGCGTCAGCGTGGCTTCGGGTTCGAAGGGATAGGCGGTTTCCAGGCGCAGGGCCAAGCCCTTGGCCTGCCAGCGCGCCTGGGCGGGGATATAGAGATTGACGTAAAGCGTGGCGCCGTCTTCCCAGAATATCGAATCGCCGTGCTTGGCGTGGCTTTCCATGCCGGTGCCCACGCAGCACCAGAACGGATCGTCATCGGGCGTCGAATATTCCCGCGCCGTGCCGCTCATCAGCGGGGTCATATAGGTAAAGCCGCCGGTTTCCGGGTCTTGCGCGGCCATGACGTGGTTGAGATGGGTGCGTTCGTAATAGTCGAACCAGGCCGCGTCGGGCTGCCAGCGATAGAGCGCCCGCGTCAGCTTGAGCATGTTGTAGCTGTTGCAATGCTCGCAGGTCTGCTCGGTGATGTGATCGGCGATGGTATCGGGCGCGGAGAAATATTCGCGATCGGCATTGCCGCCGATGACGTAGGAATGGTGGCCCGTCACCGCCTGCCAGAAGAAGCGCGCGGCGCGGGCCGGTTCGTCCTTGCCGGTCAGATCATGGATGCGCGCCAGGCCGATCACCTTGGGCACCTGGGTGTTGGCGTGGAAATTGGCCAGCTCGTCCTTGCCGGCGACAAGCGGATCGAGCACGCGGCGGTCATGGAGGCGCTGCGCCACCGCCAGCCATTGCCCATCGCCGGTGCGCGCGGCCAGTTCGGCATAGCTTTCGTTGAGGCCCCCATATTCGCAACCCAACAGCGTCTGCATCTGCGCATCGTCGAGCGCGGCAAAGACGTTCTGGAAATAGCGGGCAAGGCCGAGCGTGACGGCCAGCGCCTGGGCATTGCCCCAGGCGGCGTGGACATCGAGCAGCCCGGCCATGACCTTGTGCACGGTGTAGAGCGGTGACCACGAGCCATTGAGATCGAACCCGCCCGAGGTGATCTTCCCGGCCATCACTTCGTGGAAGATCGGTTCTCCATCCACGATCTTGCCGTCCTTGGTGCGACGGCCCAGCGCGCCGACATAGCCACTGCCGCGCGCGGCCTGGGCGGCGGCGAGTTCGGCCACGATATAGTCGGCGCGGCGGCGGCATTCGCCATCATCCACCTGCTGCCACATCAGCGCCAGGGCAGAAAGATAATGGCCCAGCGTATGGCCGGCAATGGTATCGGCTTCCCAGCCACCATAAAGCGGCGCCTTGGGTGCCAGACCGGCATAGGCACGGAAATTGTGCAGCAGGCGATCAGGCTCCAGCGCGAGCAGGTATTGCCGATTGACCGCGACCGCGCGGGCATAGTCAGAAGGCAACAGGCGCACCGCGTCGAGCGGCAGAGGGCGGATGCGGGACGCGGCGAGATCGGCTGGTGCCGCCACGGCGCGGCCCGCTTGCGCCAAGGCGATGATGCCGATGCCCGTGCTGGCCATCCATGCGCGCCGGCTGAGTTTCATGGAGCAGAACTTTCGTAGGGGTGACGGCCTGACGACCAGGGAATGAGCCCCACACATTATATCGTATATTATATTTGACAAGCCGTCGTCCTGACGCCACCGTTCCGTGGCTGCCGCGCTTTTGCCGGATGATGGACCCTGCCCGATGATCCGCTCCCCTTACCTGTTCCTGTCCACCACGCTGGCCTTGCTCGCCACGGCGCCCGACGCCTGGGCGGAACCGACGCCACCCGCCAGGCAAGCGCCGCTGCCGGCCACCATGCCGGTCGACACGGCCGCGTTCCTGATGGCGCTGCGCCAGGATACGCAAACGCTGGCGCGCCTGTCACCCCGCAGCGACCCTGCGTTCGATTTCGTGCCGGCGGGGCGCGAAGGCGAGCGGGCGGGCGATGGGTACAACCACGTGGGCGATATCCACTTGCGCCTGCGGGTGGGCGGCGGCGCCTGGCAGGATTACGCTTCGGCCCGCCATCGCCAGGCGATAATCCCGCTGCCCACGCGCCCCGGCGAAGTGGCCGCCGCCGATATTTCCGCCAGCCTGGGCGCTGGCCTACCGATCCGGGTGGAGCGGCACTGGGCCATGGTCGATGGCGCGCCTGCGCTGCGCTTCGTGCTGGTCAACACCGGCACCCTGCCGGTGGAGATCGGCGCGCTGGGCCTGCCGATGGTGTTCGACAACATCATCGCCGACCGCGATCTGCAACAGGCCCATGCCCAGGCCAGCTTTGCCGATCCCTATATCGGGCGCGACGCCGGCTATGTGCAGGTGACGCGCCTCAACGGCGCCGGCCCCGCGCTGCTGGTCCTGCCCGAACGCGGCACCCCGCTGGAAGCCTATGTGCCGCTGGCCGAAGCGGCCAAGGCGCCGGCGGGCACGGCGTTCACCGAAAAGAGCCCGCGCAGCCAGGTATCCGAAGGGTTCTATGACTGGACCATCGCGAGCAAGGCCCTGGCCGAACGCGAATGGGCCGGGGCCGGCACGCCATGGAACGCGCCCACCAGCTTCACCCTGGCGCCGGGCGCCCGGCGGCAGGTGGGCCTGCGCTTTGCCCTGTCCCCCTCGATCCGCGCGATCGAAGATACGCTGGTGCAGCAGGGCCGGCCGGTGGCGGTGGGCATTCCCGGCTATGTCGTGCCGACCGACCAGGTGGCCACGCTGTTTCTCAACAGCCACAGCGCGGTGGCCAGCATCACTGCCTGGCCCAAGGGCGCGCTGGTGGCCCGGCGCGATGGCAGCGGGCCGGGCAAGCAGGGCAAGCCCTGGGCGCGCTATCGCGTGACCGCCCATGGCTGGGGCCAGGCACGGCTGACCATCGCCTATGCCGACGGGCAAAAGCAGACCGTCAGCTATTTCATCACCAAGCCGCTGCCACAGGTCATGGCGGACCTGGGCCACTTTTCCACCACGGCGCAATGGTTCGAACCGGCATCCGACCCGTTCCACCGCAACCCCGCGATCCTGACCTATGACCGCGAGGCCAACCACGTGGTGACGCAGGACGCGCGGGTGTGGATCGCGGGGATGAGCGATGAAGGCGGCGCGGGCAGCTGGGTGGCAGCCATCGCCAAACAGCTCGACAACCCCAACCGCGCCGAAGTGGCCAAGCTGGAGCGGCTGGTCGATGAAACGGTGCTGGGCCACTTGCAGGTCGACAGCGGCCCGCAGGCCGGCGGCGTGCGCAAGAGCCTGTTCTATTATGATCCCGCTGCCCTGCCCGAGGCCTATGACCCCAAGATCGACTGGCACACCTGGGCATCGTGGTCGAAGGCGCAGGCGCAAGACCTGGGGCGATCCTACAACTATCCCCACGTCGCGATCGGGCACTGGGTGCTCTATCGCCTGGCGCGCAACCAGGCGGGCCTGGTCACGCGCCACGATTGGCGGTTCTACCTCGACTGGGCCTGGCGCACGAGCATGGCGATGGTGCGCGAGGCGCCCGAATATGCGCAGTTCGGGCAGATGGAGGGCGATGTCTTCCTCGATATCCTGGCCGATCTGCGCCACGAAGGCATGACCGACAAAGCCGATGCGATGGAAGCGGCAATGCGCGCGCGGGCCGACCACTGGAAGAGCCTGGCCTATCCATTCGGCAGCGAGATGGCCTGGGATTCCACCGGCCAGGCCGAAGTCTACGCCTGGATGCGCCATTTCGGCCAGACCCGCCAGGCCGAGCAGACCCGCGAAGTGATCCTGGGCTATGACCCCACGATCCCCAGCTGGGGCTACAACGGCAATGCCCGCCGCTATTGGGATTTCCTCTATGGCGGCAAAGTGGCGCGGATCGAGCGGCAGATCCACCACTATGGCTCCACGCTCAATGCCGTGCCGCTGTTCGATGCCTATCGCCGCGATCCGGCAGACCTGCACCTGCTGCGCGTCGCCTATGGCGGGCTGATGGGCGGGATCACCAATATCGACCAGCAGGGTTTTGGTTCGGCCGCATTCCACAGCTGGCCCGACATGATGCGCTGGGATGCCTATAGCGGCGATTACGGCATGGGCTTCTATGGCCACGCCATCGCCGCGGCGACCTATCTGGTGCATGACGATCGCCTGGGCTGGCTGGGGTTTGGCGGGGCGGTGACGCCGGGGCAGCGGTCCATCGCCATCGTTCCACAGGATGGCGCACGCCGCCGCCTGTTCATTGCCCCGGCCGGCCTGTGGATCACGCTGGAAGCGGGGCGCATCGCCCGCGCGCGCTATGACCTCGCCAGCGGCAAAGTGCAGCTCACGCTCGATCCGGCCGGGCCCAACGAACCGCAGGCCCGCCTCGTGCTGGCCACCACGACCGCCACCGGGCGCCGCTATACCGCCGATCGCGGCACGGCCGAGCGCGGCGCCACCGCCCTGGCGCTGGGAACAGGGCCCACCGTCCTCACGCTCACCCCGCGCTGAGCTTGCGCGCCCGATCGCAACCTCTATTGGATTTCAGCGATGCCTGCCTCTTCCCGCCCTGCTTCCATCGCCGTGATCGGCGGCGGCATCGTTGGCCTGACCATTGCGTTGGCGCTGCAAGACCGTGGCCATGCTGTCACCATCCATGATGCCGATAGCGGCACGCGCGCCGGACGCGGACATTCGGCATCGTGGGGCAATGCCGGGCACATTGCGGTGGAGCAGGTAGAGCCGCTGGCTTCCCCCGCCGCGTTGCACGCCCTGCCGCGCCGGTTGTGGGGCCAGGGCGCCGCGCTGTCTTTGCCCCCGCGCGACGCGGGGGCGTGGCTGCCGTTCGGGCTGCGCCTCTTGGCCGCCAGCACCCCCGGCCGCTTTGCCGCCGGGCGCGCCGCGCTTGCCGCCCTGATGGCCGATGCCATGCCGGCCTGGCAGGCACTCGCCCAGCGGCTCGACGCGCCGGGCCTGCTGCGCCAGGATGGCCACCTGGTCGTGTGGTCCGATCCCGCCCGTGCCAAGGCAGGCGCGGCGGGCTGGCTGGGACTCGACACGCCGACCGCGCGGTTTCGTCCTGCCGACGCAGGCGAACTGGAAGAAATCGCCGCGCTCATCGGGCGGCGTCCGGCCGGGGCGATCCGCTGCATCGGCAGCGGGCGCATCGTCGGGCACGCCGCAGTGTTTGCCGCGCTGCATGCAGCCTTTGCCGCGGCCGGCGGCCGCTGGCGCGATGGCCCGGCGCGCCTGGAGCGAACGGCACTGGGCCATTGCCGGGTGGTGGGCAGCCCCCCTGACGACGTCGTCGTGCTGGCTGCGGGGATCGGATCCCGCCCGCTGGCGCAGGCCCTGGGCCATACCGTGCCGATGATTGCCGAGCGCGGCTATCACCTCCACGCCGCAGGCGCACACTGGCCAGCCGAACTGCCGCCCGTAGTGTTCGAGGACCATGCGATGATCGTCACGCGCTTTGCCGATGGGGTGCGTGCGTCCAGCTTTGTCGAACTGGCCCGCCCGGATTCTCCCCCGGACCCGCGCAAATGGCAAGCGCTGCGCCATCGCATCAGGGCCCTGAACCTGCCGTTCGAGACCACGCACCGCGAATGGATGGGCGCGCGCCCCACCCTGCCCGATTACCTGCCCGCCATTGGCCGCAGCACCCGCGCCGCCAACCTGGTCTATGCCTTTGGCCACCAGCACCTGGGGCTGACCCTGGCGCCGACCACCGCGCGCATCGTGGCAGACCTGGTGGACGGCACCGCACCCGCGATCGATCTGGCGCCGTTCGATCTCGATCGCTTTGCCTGACCCGTTTTCCGCTTTCACCAAAGGATCATGACCATGACCACGCTGGGTATCGGTGGCTCCACCGCACAAGCCGAACTGGCGCAATTGCAACCCTGGGCAGCGCGTGCCGCGCCGATCACCGCAGGCGAATATCATGATCGCCTGGCCAAGGCGCGGGGCCTGATGGCCGCACAGGGCGTCGACGCGCTGCTGGTCAACGCCGGGTCAAGCCTGCGCTATTTTGCCGGTGTGCCGTGGGGCGCCAGCGAGCGACTGGTGGCCATGCTGATCCTGCCCGAAGGCAACCCGCAGATCGTGGCGCCGCGCTTTGAGCTGGGTTCGCTCGAAGCAGAGCTGGCCATTCCTGCGCAAATCCACGCGTGGGAAGAGCACGAAAACCCCCACACCCTGATGGCCGCGCTGCTGTCGGGCGGGCGGGTGGCGCGTCTGGCGATCGATCCGGCCTTGCCGTTCCAGATGGCGCTGCGCCTGCAAGCGGCCGCGCCGGGCGTGGCCCTGGCCGATGGCGGGCCGATCATCGAGCCTTGCCGCGCGATCAAGTCCCCCGCCGAACTGGCGATCATGACCCAGGCCAAGCAGATGACACTGGAAGTGCACCGCCGCGTGGCCCGCATCCTGCACCCCGGCATCACGGCGGGCGAAGTGACCCGCTTCATCGAGGCAGCGCACCGCGCGCTGGGTGCGGCCGGCAACAGTTTCTGCATCGTCGAATTCGGCCGGGGCACCTCGTTTCCCCACGGCCTGCCGGGCGAACGGCGGCTGGAGCAGGACGATGTCGTGCTGATCGACACCGGCTGTTATGTGCAGGGCTATACGTCTGACATCACGCGCAGCTATGTGTTCGGCACACCCAGCGACGAGCATCGCCGCATCTGGAACCTGGAGCGCGAGGCGCAAGCGGCGGCCTTCGATGCGGTGCGGCCGGGCGTGGCCTGCGAAGCGATCGACGCGGCCGCCCGCCGCGTGCTGGAGCGCGCCGGGCTGGGCCCGGACTATCGCCTGCCCGGCCTGCCCCATCGCACCGGCCACGGCATTGGCCTGTCGATCCACGAAGGACCCTATCTGGTGCGCGGCGATACCACGCCGCTGGCGCCGGGCATGTGCTTTTCCAACGAACCGATGATCGTGCTGCCCGAACGCTTTGGCATCCGCCTGGAAGACCATTTCCACGTCACCGAAACCGGCGCCGCATGGTTCACCCAGCCAGCCCATTCGATCGACGATCCATTCGGCCTGGCCGCCTGAACCACCCCTGCCCCCAATGAACAAGGCCCTGGCCGCTGCACAGCGACCAGGGCCTTTGCGTTGGCCAGCGATCAGAACGCCAGGGTGGCGCCCACGAACAGGTTGCGGCCCAGCGCCGAATAGACGCCCGGATAGGTGTTGCCGTTGCCGAACGAGGACAGGATGCCCGAGGCGATCGCCGGCGGATCGCGATCGAACAGGTTGTTCACGCCTGCCCGCACGTTGATCGCCCGGTTGATCCGCCCGGTCATCGCCAAGTCGATATAGTCGTAGGACTTGATGCGCCCGTTGATCAGGCTGCCCGTGCCGGTGAGGAAGCTGTTGCTCGACGTGCTCGACAGGCGCGTACCGCCGATGTGGCGCCAGGCGAGCGACACGGTGGCCACCTCGCGCGGGGCCGACCAGGTGAGGCGGGCATTGTGGCGCCATTCCGGGTTGGGCTGGCCGCAGGTATAGCCGAAATAGCCCTTGCAATCATAGGTGCCCAGGCCCGGCAGCGGCTCGTTCACCTGGCTGAGCAGGAACGTGCCGGCGAAGTTGAAGCTGAGGCGGCCGATCCGGCCCAGATCGCTCATGTAATCGATGTTGAGATCGATGCCGTCGGTCTTGAGCGAGCCGGTGTTGAGTGTGGTGGAGACGATATAGCCGTTGGTGCCGAAGATCGCGCCCGATTGCGGATCGCGGTGGAACAGCCCGCAGTAATAGGGATCGCCCGTCGACACGCACTGCGAGACGATCAGCGAGGGATCGATGGTGGAGATATAGTCCTTCACCTTGATGTGGTAATAATCCACCGAGACCGAGAAATTGCGCAAGTCCGCAGGCGTCAGCACCAGGCCCACGGTGATCGTATCGGCCTTTTCCGGCTTGAGCGCCGGGTTGCCGCCCGAGAGCTGAGAACAGGTATCGGCCGGGCACTGGATCACCGCGCCCGTGCCATATTGGGCGGCGGTTACACCGGTGGCCGCGCAGGCCGTGGCCGAAGCGGTGGGATCGGTGCCCGCGCACGGATCGCTGAGCGAGACATTGCCCACGCTTTGCGAGCCGAACAGTTCGGTGATGTTGGGCGCGCGGATGGCGCGGTTGTAGCTGGTGCGTAGGCGCACCGTGGTATCGGGCGCCCAGGCCAGTTCGCCCTTGTAGGTCCACACGCGATAGGCCGAATGATTGCCGCTGGAGAGTTGGTCGTTGGTGTACGACGAATAGCGCAGGCCGCCGTTGAGCGTGAGGCGGTGGGCAAAGGGCACGTCCTCCAGGATCGGCACTTCGACTTCGCCATAGCCTTCCCACACGCTGATTTCGCCATCGGCGTCGGTGGTGCCGCCCTGCTTGGCCACGGCATCGGCAGTGAACAGCAGGGTTTCCTTGCGGTTTTCCACGCCCAGCGCGATGGCCACGCCATTCTTGGCCCAAGGCGTCTTGATGCCGAACGTGCCCAGATCGCCGTTGAGCCCGGCGGTGACCTGGCGCAGGCTGTTGCGGCTGGCGGTGTTGCTGTTGCTGAACAGGTACTTGGCCTGGGCGGAGGTGATGCCGTTGGCCTGGAACACGTCGATCGGCACGCAATCGGGATCGGTGCCGTCGATCACCGACTGGCAGGTGGGCGTGCCGTTGACATTGACCACGTTGAGCGCGCGCTGCGCTTTCACGTTGTCCACGTTGTTGCTGTAGGTCTCGTTGTAGCGGACCAGGGCGAACATGTAGTCCACGTTATAGCTGAAGCCGTGGCCGAGATCGCCCTGCACCCCCAGGTTATAGCGATAGTCCTTGTGGCGCAGATCGTCGCGGCGCGAGAAATCGTTGTTGAGGCGATAGCCGATCAGCGTGCTTTCGGTCTGGCTCGTGCCCGCCGCCGCGCCGCACAGTGCGGTCGCCTGGCTCGCGCTCATCAGCGGATTGTCGCAGTTGATGTTGAACGACGTGCCCAGGAACAGGGCCGAGGGTGCCACTTGCGAATGGGTCTGGTCGTCCATGTACATGAACGAGCCGGTGAGCTTGGCCGCATCCGACACGTCGAAGCTGAGGAAGCCACCGCCGGTATAGCGCGTGTCCTGCCGCTGGATGTAGTTGGTGGGGGTGTAGTTATAGGCATAGGATGAATCGTAAGGCACCCAGGTCTTGGAGCCATCCTTGGCATTGGTGATGTAGCCCGATCCGGCGCTGGGCCCGGTCAGCGGCACGAAGGTGCCATAGGTGGTGTTGGACGAACCGCCGCAGGCCAACCCCGTTCCCACATCGTCCGCCTGGTTGAGCGCACAGGCCGAATAATCGCGCGAGGATTGCAGCACCGGGTTGGTCTTGCGATAGCCGCCATAGACCGTGACATGGCCGCGCCCGCCGGCAAAGCTGTGGCCAAAGGCGCCGTTCACATCCACCTTGCCGCCGTCGGTCACCCAGTTGGGCGCGGTTTCATAGCCGCGCGCGGATTGCAGGCCGCGCACATAGGCATTGTTGTTGTGATGGTTGTTGATGCTGCCCTGGGCATCGACGCGCAGCCCTTCCAGCTTGTCGCGCAGGATGAAGTTGACCACGCCCGAAATGGCGTCAGAGCCATAGACCGCCGATGCGCCGCCCGTGACCACGTCGATCCGCTCGATCAGCGCCGAAGGCACGAAGTTGATGTCCATCGCCTGGCCGGGCAGCATGCGCTGGCCGTTGAGCAAGGTCAGCACGCGGTTGGCGCCGAGGTTGCGCAAGTTGATCTGCGCCGTGCCGTCCGACCCGTTGGACACGTTGTCGTTCGCGTCGGCGGTGAACTGCGGCATGCGGTTGAGCGCGTCTTCGACATTGGTGTTGCCCTGGTATTGCAGTTCCTGGGCGCTCACCACGCTGAGCGGGCTGTTGCTTTGCAGGTCGGCCCGCTTGATGCGTGTGCCGGTGACGACGATCGCACCGTCCGAGGCGTCGGGCGAAACGGCGGGATTGGCTGGCAGCGGCGCGACATAGTCCTGCGCCGCCGCAGCCGACGACAGCAGCACCATCGTCAGCGCGCCAAGGCCCGCCGAACCCCGGAAAAGGTGAGATCTCGATCGCATGTTTTGCCCCTCATGTTCTGAATGGGGCGCAATCCATCATATCTCAGAATATGAGTCAAATATATTATACGATATCATATCGTGACGGATAAATCGGACAAAAAGAAGCTGGGAAATGGATTTTTATGTATGTTAATCAATATTTTAATCCATTTTTCGCCGTGCTACCGGTGGCATAATTGCAGGACTGGCGCACACATCGCCATATAATCCTTTGTTTCTATATGATTAAGTCCGAGTTGACGAGCACCTTCGACCGCGTGAGCACACCGTCTCGGGTGCGTTGCGTTGACCACACGTGCATAGCAGCGCACGAAATTATCTGGTATATTTGATACTATCAGCCAAACCGTCGACGGGGTGCACCCTGCTACCGGCCGGTAAAGCGCGCCTCGCGCCGTTCGAACACTGCGGCCACGCCTTCGGCATAATCGGCCGTTTCGCGCAGCACCGCCTGCCGCGCCAGTTCGTGATCGAGTGTGACGGCCACGTCCTGCGCCAGGCCGCGCGTCATGGTGGCGCGCACCTCCACCAGGGCCAGCGGCCCGTTGGCCGCCACCTGGCGCGCCATCGCCAAGGCCGCTTCGTCCAGCGCCTCGGGCGCTGCCAGGCGATCGACCAGGCCCCATTCCAGGGCCTGTTCGCCTTTGACCCGATCGGCCGAAAGCATCATCCACGCCGCCCGCTGCGCGCCCACCACGCGCGGCAGGGTGCAACTGATGGCAAAGCCGGGGTGAAAACCCAACGCCACGAAATTGGCCGAAAAGCGCGCAAGCGGGCTGGCAATGCGGAAATCGGCAGACAGCGCCAGGCCCAGTCCAGCCCCCACCGCCGCGCCATTGATGACCGCGATCATCGGCTTGGCCCGCGCAAAGAGGCGCGCGGCGTGGTCATAAAGGCGGCGGATCGCGGCCAGCCCTTGCGCGCCGCTTTCGCCCGCAGCGCCCCCCACCAGATCGGCCCCGGCGCAAAAGGTCTTGCCGGCCGCGCGCAGCACGATGCAGCGCACGCGGGCATCGCCATCCAACGCATCCACCGCATCGGCAATCTGGCCCAGCAGGTCCACCGACAGGAAATTGAGCGGCGGGTTGGCCAGGGTGATGATGCCAAGCGGTTCGGAAACCTGGATGTCCAGGCCAGGGCGGGTCTGCGTCATGGCCGCGTTGTTCCCCATTCGCGCCTTGCCGACAAGCCTGATCGCATCCGCCCGATTGCATCGACGCAGGCTTGCGGGCATAGCCGCCCGACCATGCACGATATCCGCCTGATCCGCGAAAACCCGGACCGCTTCGACGCCGCCCTCGCCCGCCGTGGGGTGGCCCCTGCCTCTGCCGACCTGCTGGCGCTCGACACGCGGCGCCGCGACGTGGCCACGCGCATGCAGGAAGCGCAAGGCCGCCGCAACGAAGCCTCGAAGCTGATCGGCGCGGCCATGGCCAAGGGCGACAAGGACACCGCGCAAGCGCTGAAAGCCGAAGTGGCCGCGCTCAAGACCACGCTGCCCGCGCTGGAAGAAGAAGAACGCCAGCTTTCTGCCCAGGCCGCCGCCGCCCTCGCCGCGCTGCCCAACCTGCCCGCCGACGCCGTGCCGGAAGGCGAAGACGAAGCCGGCAACGTGGAAGTGGCGCGCTGGGGCACCCCGCGCCAGTTTGCCTTCGCACCCAAGGAACATGCCGACCTTGGCCCCGCGCTGGGGCTGGACTTTGAAACCGGCGCGCTGATTTCGGGCGCGCGCTTCACCTTTCTGCGTGGCCAGATGGCCCGCCTGCAGCGCGCGCTGGCGCAATTCATGCTCGATCACCAGACCGGTGTGAACGGCCACGTGGAATGCGCGCCGCCCTTGCTGGTCAAGGACGAGGCCGTATTCGGCACCGGCCAGCTGCCCAAGTTTGCCGAAGACCTGTTCCGCACCACAGATGGGCGCTGGCTGATCCCCACGGCCGAAGTCTCGCTGACCAATGCCGTGCGCGAACAGATCCTGGCCGAAAGCGCCCTGCCCTTGCGCATGACCGCGCTGACCCCGTGCTTCCGCAGCGAAGCGGGCGCCGCCGGGCGCGACACGCGCGGCTACATCCGCCAGCACCAGTTCGACAAAGTGGAACTGGTCACGATCTGCAAGCCCGAGGATTCGGCGGCCGAGCACGAGCGGATGACGCAGGCGGCCGAATCCGTGCTCCAGGCGCTGGACCTGCCCTATCGCAAGATGCTGCTCTGTGCCGGGGACATGGGCTTTACCGCGCGCATCACCTATGACCTGGAAGTGTGGCTGCCGGGGCAGGATGCCTATCGCGAGATTTCCTCGTGCTCCAACTGCGGCGATTTCCAGGCGCGGCGGATGAACGCGCGCTATCGCCCGGAAGGCGCGAAAGGCACCGAATTCGTCCACACGCTCAACGGTTCGGGCCTGGCCGTGGGCCGCACGCTGGTGGCCGTGCTGGAAAACTACCAGCAGGAGGATGGCTCGGTAGAAGTACCCGCGGCGCTTGCCCCCTATATGGGCGGGATCACCCGCCTGGTGCCGCAGGCCTGATCGTGGCGGGCGCGCGGCGGCACGGTAAGGGCTTGCTGCGCGCGCTGCTGCCGGCCCTGCTTTTGCCCGCCGCGCCGCTGGCGGCGCAGAAGGCCAGCGCGCCCCCGCCCTATGAGAGCCCGATCATCGCCTGGACCTATGTGGTCCAGCCGGGCGATACCTTTGCCGCGATCGCCCGGCGCATGGGCGTTTCGATGGAAGCGCTGGCGGCAGAAAATCGCGTGCCGCTGCCCTATCTGATTGCGCAGGGGCAAGTGCTGCGCCGGCCCTCCCCGGCTTCTGCTCCGCCGCCACCGCCGGTCGCGGCCCAGGCACCCGTGCGCCGCCCGCCACCGGTGATCCGCCCTGCGCCGCCGCCTCGCCCGGCGCCCACGCCTGCGCCCAGCCACGCGCGCGAGGCCGGCGCCCCGCGCCTGGCCTGGCCGACATCGGGCGCGATCATGGGCCGCTATGGCGTGCCGGTGACCGGCCGCACCGGCACACGGCCCAACAACGGCATCGACCTGGCCGCACTGGCCGGCACCACCGTCCACGCTGCCGCGGCCGGCCGCGTGATCTTTGCCGGCACCGAACCCGAACGTTTTGGCCAGTTGATCCTGATCGATCATGGCGGCGGCTGGGTCACCGCCTATGCCTATCTCGGGCAAGTGCAGGTCAGGGAAGGCCAGCAGGTTGCCGCGCGCGCGGCCATCGCCCGCATCGGCAAGAGCGGCGAAGCGAAAAAGCCGACGCTGCATTTCGAGTTGCGCCGCGACAACGTGCCGCGCGATCCCGCGCCTTACCTGCCGGTGCGGTTGTAGAGGTTTGTGAGAGGATGTTGTGTTGGCGGAAGACCTAAGCCAGCCTCAATGCCCCAGCAGCCAGAACACCGTGCCCATTGCCAGGTAGCACAGCATGACGCAGCCGGCATCGATCAGGGCCAGGCGGGTGGATACGCGCTGCTGGGTATAGCTGATCCACAGCGACGGGATCACGAAGGCGCCGGCCAGACCGCCGGACATCATGAAATAGAGCCAGGGCTTGACCGCCAGCGTGCCGGCACCGACGCGGGCGAACATGTGGCCCATCATCGACGACGTGACCAGCAGCAGCACGGCGGTGAGCGCCAGGGTGCGCCCGGCGCGGCGCGCAGGCCCAGGCCGCCGGGCCCCACTTCCGCCAGGCGCGCGCGGCCGAACAGCGGGCCATACCACAGGCCCTGCACCACCAAGGCCGCCACCACGGCCATTACGACTGCCAACCAGTTTACCGGACCCATTGCACCTCTTTCCTGTGCGGCGCCCCCGTATGTCGCAGTGCCTAGACCCGGCAGCGCCAAAGCGCAAACATGCATCAGGAAGTCATCGCTTTCCCTTCACGCCCCATCGCAGCAATCGGCGTGCCGCCGGGGAAAACCGATGATAGGATGACGTGGCCGCGATTTGCGCGTATGGGCGCGCCCACAATGGCCACACTTCCCCCCGATTCCCGCGAAAATTCCGCCACCCCCGCCCCCGAGCCCAAGCGCGTGGGCATGGTCAGCCTGGGCTGCCCCAAGGCGCTGGTCGATTCCGAACGCATCCTCACCCGCCTGCGCGCCGATGGCTATGCCATGAGCGCCGATTATGCCGGGGCCGACGTGGTGCTGGTCAACACGTGCGGGTTCCTCGATTCCGCCAAGGAGGAAAGCCTGGCCGCGATCGGCGAGGCGATTGCCGAAAACGGCCGCGTGATCGTGACCGGATGCATGGGCAACGAAGCCGAAGTGATCCGCGCCCGCTTCCCCGACGTGCTCGCCGTGACCGGCGCGCACCAGTACGAAGCCGTGGTGGAAGCGGTGCACGAGGCCGCGCCACCGGCGATGGGGCCATACTTCGACCTGATCCCGCAGGCATTGGACGACATGGGCGGCGTCAAGCTCACCCCGCGCCACTACAGCTATCTCAAGATTTCAGAGGGCTGCAACCACGCCTGCTCGTTCTGCATCATTCCCGATCTGCGCGGCAAGCTGGCCAGCCGGCGGATCGACGCCGTGCTGCGCGAGGCAGAAAAGCTGGTGGCGGCGGGCACCCGCGAACTGCTGGTGATCAGCCAGGATACCTCGGCCTATGGCGTAGACGTGCGCCACGAAACGAGGCAGTGGAAGGGCCGCGAAGTGCGCACCCACATGACCGATCTGGCGCGCGAGCTGGGCCAGCTGCGCACGCCCGATGGCCAGGTGCCGTGGGTGCGGTTGCACTATGTCTATCCCTATCCGCATGTCGACCAAGTCATCCCGCTGATGGCGCAAGGGCTGCTCACGCCCTATCTCGACATCCCGTTCCAGCACGCCAGCCCCAAGGTGCTGCGCGCGATGAAGCGCCCGGCCAACGAAGCCAAGGTCCTCGACCGGATCAAGGCCTGGCGCGACATCTGCCCCGATCTGGCCATCCGCTCCAGCTTCGTCGTCGGCTTCCCCGGCGAGACCGAAGAGGATTTCCAGTACCTGCTCGACTGGCTCGATGAAGCGCAGCTCGATCGCGTCGGCGCGTTCCGGTTCGAACCCGTCGAAGGCGCCGCGGCCAACACTCTGCCCGATCCCGTGCCCGACGCGGTGAAGGAAGAGCGCTATACCCGGATCATGGCCAAGACCGAGGCGATCAGCGCGGCGCGCCTGGCCGCCAAGGTGGGCCGCACCCTGCGCGTGATCATCGACGACGTGGGCGAGCCCGACGAAGACGGCGACATCGGCGCCACCGGCCGCAGCCAGGCCGATGCCCCCGAAATCGATGGCGCGGTCTATCTGCGCAACGTGCCCGAAAGCCTCAAGGCCGGGGATTTCGTCGATGTGCTGGTGGAAGAGGCCGACGCGCACGACCTGTTCGGGGTGATCGCGGAGTAACCCCTCCGCCCCCATTCCTTCGTCACCCCGGACTTGATCCGGGGTCCCGCTTGTTCTGGACGCCTTGCGCCACCGCTCGAAGAAAAGCTGGACCCCGGATCAAGTCCGGGGTGACGTTGTATTATTGTGCCAGGTGAAGCGCCACAGCGCCGCTCAATCCAGCCGCACTTTGCCGCGCCCGGCTTTCACCGCGCCGCGGATCTTCTTGCCTTGCAGCCGCTGCACCTTGCCCACGCGGTTGAGGCGGGACTTGGCGCGCTTTTCGGGCAGATTGCACGCGTCGCGCAGCAGTTCGGCCAGCCGTTCGCGCGCGTCTTCGCGGTTGGCCTCCTGCGTGCGGAAGCGGCGTGCGGTCAGCACGATTTCGCCGCCGCTGGTGAACTTGCTGCCCGCCAGTTCCTTCAGGCGATGGAACACCGGCGGGGCCAGGCGCAGGGCGAAAACGTTGATGCGCAATTGCACCGCCGTCGCCACCTTGTTGACGTTCTGCCCGCCCGGCCCGGCGGCGGCGATGAAGCTTTCCTCCACAAGGCCCATGGCGCGGGCCACGACTGCCTCGGGAGTGTCGCTCACAGGGTAAAGCCCAGGCCCGCAATGTCGGCCGGGATCGGCGCTTCGGCCACGATCGCGTCCTTGCCTTCGCGCGGCATAACGAGGCGCGTGGCGTGGAGCAGCGTGCGCGCGGCGCCCTTGCCATCGCCATAGACCGGATCGCCCAGCAGCGGCGCGCCAAGGCCGGTCAGTGCGTGGACGCGCACTTGGTGGGTGCGCCCGGTTTCCAGGCGGAACTCCACCAGCGTGCGGCCCGGCAGGCGCGCCAGCACGCGCCAGTGGGTGACGGCGGGCTTGCCCTTTTTCGCGGCAATCATCCGCCAGCCGGCAGCGGCGCTGGAAATCTTGGAAAGGTTCAGCGCGATGGTGCCCGCCGTGCCTTCCACGTCGCCAGCGACCACGCCCCAATAGACTTTTTCCACCTGGCGCGCTTCGAACGCGGCGGAAAAGCGCTTGAGCGCCTTGGGGTTGCGGGCCAGCAGCAGGCAGCCCGAGGTATCGCGGTCCAGCCGGTGCACCGGCATCGGCGGGCGCTGGAAACCGAGCTTCAGTTCCTCGATGCGGTCTTCCAGCGAAATGCCGCCAGCGCGGGGCCGGTCGAGCGGCAGGCCGGCAGGCTTGTCGATGACCAGCGCTTCGCCGTCTTCGAACAGGATGGGGATTTCAATCATGAATTCGGGTGATGCCTTGCGCTGGCGTGCTTCGACAGGCGCAGCACGAACGGGGTTGTTGGCTGCCCCTTAGCCGCTTGCGCCCGTCTTGTCGAAGGAGTCAGGCCAGCGCTGCCGCAATTCGCCGCAGCGCCTCGTCCAGCACGGCATCGTCGGCCGCGAACGAGATGCGGAAGCCCTGCGCCCCGCCAAAGGCAGAGGCCGCCACAACCGCCACGCCATGTTCCAGCAGATGCAGCGCCAGCGCCTCGTCATCGCCAAAGCGCGCCATCAGCGGGGCAGCGTCGATCATGCAATAGAATGCGCCATCGGGCACCGGGGTGGAGAGACCGGGAATGGCGTTGATCGCCGCCACGACCTTGTCCCGCCGCGCGCGGAAGCGTTCGCGCCAATCGAGCAGGAAATCCTGCGGCCCGGCCAGCGCCGCTGTCGCCGCCGCCTGGGCGATGGAGCAGGGATTGCCGGAATTGTGCGATTGCAGCTTGGCCATGGCGCGGATCAGCCATTCCGGCCCGGCGGAAACGCCGATACGGAAACCGGTCATCGCATGGCTTTTGGAAACGCCCGATACCGTGAGGATGCGCGTCGCCAGATCGGGGCATTCCACGGCCAGCGTGGCATGGGCGCCCCCGCCATAGCGCAGCGGGGCATAGATATCGTCGGACAGCACCAGCACGCGCGGATGGCGGCGCAAGACCTCGCCCAGCGCGCGCAATTCGTGCGCCGGATAGGTGGCGCCGGTGGGATTGCCAGGGCTGTTGAGCAACAGCCAGCGCGTGGCGGGCGTGATCGCCGCTTCCAGTTGTTCCGCCGTGATGCGAAAGCCGCCCTCTGCGCGCGTCGGCAGATCGACCACCGTGGCCCCGGCAAAGCGCACGATTTCGGGATAGCTGACCCACCAGGGCGAAGGGATCAGCACCTCGTCCCCAGCGTCGAGCGTGGCCAGCAGCGCTTCGAAAATCGCCTGCTTGCCGCCGGCCGTGACGATCACCTGCGATGGCGGCACCACGATCCCCAGGTCGCGGCGGAAATGGAGCGCCGCGGCTTCGCGCAGGGCCTGGGTGCCGGGCACGGCGGTGTAGCGCGTCTGGCCGCTATCGAGCGCGGCCTTGGCGGCTTCGATCACATGGGGCGGCGTGGGAAAATCGGGTTCACCCACCGAGAGCGAAATGATGTCCTTGCCCTGCGCGCGCAGTTCGATCGCGCGGTCGGTCATCGCATTGGTGCGCGAGGGCGAGATGCGCCCAAGCGCCTGGCTGGTTTTCTGGCTGTCCATGGCGGGTCAGCCCTGCCCCAGCAGGCGGGCGGGGATCAAGCCGCGCAGGGCGTTGCCGATGAAAAAGCCCGGGGCCAGGTCATCAAGCGTGACATCGCCTTCCACCGCGCGGCCATCATCGAGCAATTGTGCGCGCAGCACACCGGGCAGCAGGCCAAGCTCGGCACGCGGAGTGACGAGCACGCCATCGCGCGGCACGAACAGGTTGGTAAAGCAGCCTTCGGTCAGCAGCCCGTCGTCGCGGCGCAGCAGGGCCTCTTGCGCACCGGCGCGGCGCGCGGCCTTGAGGCCGGCCTCATAAAAGCCGCGATCGCTGGTCTTGTGGCGCAGGCGCCAATCGCCAGCCTCCACCGGCAAGGGCAGCACCGCACAAACCGCCGCGCCATCGAACGGCGCGGGCAAAGGCGCCGCTTCCAGCGCATGGGCACCGCTCTTGGCCACGACCAGCCGCACTTTGGCCGGCGCATCGAGATCGAAACACAGCGCGTGGATGGCATTGCGCACGGCGTGCCGGTCAAACGCAAAGCCCAAGGCTTGCGCGCTTTGCTTGATCCGTTCGAGATGGCGTTCGAGCAGCGGGATGCCCGCCGCGGGATCGAAGGCCATGGTCTCGATCAGGTCGGCACTGCCGGCGTTCAGGCGCAAGAAATTCCCCTTTACCACGCATTCGCGCCATTCGCCCAGCATCGCCGAATCCGCGACCACGGCCGAACCGACCCCCATGGTCGCCCGCCCCCCGGCCGCGCCGGGATGGTCTGGCACCAGGCGCACGGTGCGAATTGCCACATTGAACGCCGCGCTGCCAGTCCCAGGTGTAGCGGCCCCAGGTGTATCGGCCCCCGGTGTTTCGGCATCCGCGCTGCCGGCAGGATCGGGCACATCGACATAGCCGATGGACCCGCAATAGAGCCCGCGCGCATCGCGCTCGGCCATGTCGATCCATTCCATCGCGCGGATCTTGGGCGCGCCGGTAATCGATCCGCAGGGGAATATCGCGCGCAAGACATCGGCCGCCGCCGTGCCGGGCACAACTTGCGCCGTCACCGTCGTCACCATCTGGTGCACGGTGGGATAGGTTTCCACGGCAAAGGCATCGTGCACTTTCACCGTGCCGGGCACCGCCACGCGCGACAGGTCGTTGCGCATCAGGTCCACGATCATCAGGTTTTCGGCGCGGTCCTTGGCATTGCCGGCCAGCGCGGCCTTGAACGCGGCGTCTTCCGCTTCGGTGCGGCCGCGCGGGGCAGTGCCTTTCATCGGGCGAACGGTGACTTGCGTTCCCTGCCACTCAAAGAACAGTTCGGGCGAGACCGACAGGTGCCAGTGCGAACCATCCCACAGCACGGCGCCGTGCCCACCGCGCGCATCCTCGCGCAGCGCGGCATAGATCGCCAGCGGATCGCCGGACCACGATCCCGCCAGCTGGAACGTGAGATTGGCCTGATAGATGTCTCCCGCGCGGATCGCTTCCTGTACCTTGGCAAAGGCGCGGGCATAGCCGCCGGACGAAAGCGCCGGGCCTAGCGGCCCAAGCCGCCCAGGCGCGCTGCTTTCGCGCGCCAGCCAGGCGCCCACTTGCGCGCTGGTCAGTGCTTTCATTTGCGCAAAGCGGGCAAACCACGCCAGCGGACCGGCCGCCCCGGTGCGCGCCGCCGCGCGCGGCGCCAGTCGCTCTTCCAGCGCCAGTCCGGCTTCATAAGCCAGCGCCCCGGCCCACCGGCCCGGCGTGGCACCGATCCGCACCAAGGCCGCTTCCACTTCTTCCGGGCGGCGGGCGATCACGATCTCGCGCGGGTCGGTATAGAGCCGGGCAGAGCCGGCATCGCCCTGGCGGGCATCGTCCAGCAAAAGGAAGGGGGCGCGTGTCATGGCCCCACGCGCATAGCGGCAAGCCGATGCGGATGCAAAAAGCCCTCGCGGGCAATCGCGCGCCATCCTAAACACGGGTGAAACCAAAACGAGAGAGTGCGGCGATGGACGAGATTTTCCTGGGCCTGGGCAACAAGGGCGAACGCGAAGTGCTGCTGCTGGGCCGGGCCAACCGCCATGGCCTGGTCGCCGGGGCCACCGGCACGGGCAAGACCGTGACGCTGCAGGGCATGGCCGAACAGTTCAGCCGTTCAGGCGTGCCGGTGTTTCTGGCCGATGTGAAAGGCGATCTTTCGGGCATCGCCATGCCTGGCAGCTCCACGTTCAAGCATGCCGCTTCGCTGGAACAGCGCGCCAGGGACCTGGGCATTGCCGACTATGCCTATGCCGACAATCCGGCGGTGTTCTGGGACCTTTATGGCGACCAGGGCCACCCCATCCGCACCACGATTTCGGAAATGGGGCCGTTGCTGCTCGCCCGGCTGATGGGCCTCAATGAAACGCAGGAAGGCGTGCTGACCATCGCGTTCCGCTATGCCGACGACAACGGCCTGCTGCTGGTGGACCTGGCCGATCTCCAGGCCGTGCTCGCCGCCTGCGCGGAAAATGCCGGTGCGCTTGCCACCAAATATGGCAACGTGACCAAGGCCAGCGTGGGCGCCATCCAGCGCCAGTTGCTGGGCCTGGAAAGCCAGAGGGCCGATCGCTTCTTTGGCGAGCCGGCGTTCGAGATCAACGATTTCCTGCACGTGGACGAACAGGGGCGCGGGCTGGTCAACGTGCTGGCCGCAGACCGCCTGATGCAGAGCCCCAAGCTCTATGCCACGTTCCTGCTGTGGCTCTTGTCAGAACTGTTCGAGGCGCTGCCCGAAGTGGGCGACCCGGAAAAGCCCTGCCTGGTGTTCTTCTTCGACGAGGCGCACCTCTTGTTCGACGATGCACCTGATGCCTTGATGGACAAGGTCGAGCAGGTCGTCCGCCTCGTCCGCTCCAAGGGCGTGGGGGTCTATTTCGTCACGCAGAACCCGATCGACATTCCCGAAAAGGTCGCCGGCCAGCTGGGCAACCGCGTGCAACACGCCCTGCGCGCGTTCACCCCGCGCGACCAGAAGGCGATCCGCGCGGCAGCAGAAACCTTCCGCATCAACCCCGATCTGAATGTGGCCCAGGCCATCACCGAACTGAAGGTGGGCGAGGCGCTGGTTTCCACGCTCGACGCCGAAGGCGCACCGGGCATGGTGGCGCGCACCCTGATCGCGCCGCCACGCTCGCGCCTGGGGCCGGTCACCCCGGCCGAACGCGCCGCGATCCAGGCGGCCAGCCCGTTTGGCGGCAAGTACGATACCTCCGTGAACCGCGAAAGCGCCGCCGAAGTGCTGGCCCAGAAGGCCGCCGATGCCGCCGCCGCCGCGCAAGTGGCGGCAGAACAGGGCGAAGCCGCGCAACGCGCGCAGCCGCGCCAATCCCCCTCGCTGTGGGGCAAGGCCGGCAAGGCCGCAGCGGGCGCCGTCGCTTCCTCTGCAGGGGCCATGATCGCGGCGCAAATCGCCGGCAAGAAATCGCGCGCCTCGCCGGTGGCCAGCGGGGTGAGCGCCGTGGTCGGCTCCATCGCCACCAGCCTGGGCGGCGAAGCCCTGGGTCGCTTCGCCCGCGGCCTGCTGGGCGGGTTGTTGCGGTAGGACGATGATGCCGGTCGCGCGGCTCGCACTCCCTTCAGACTTGGACGAGATGCTCTCGCTATTCGCTGAGTCTGAAGTGAGCGCCGCAGTGCAGCCCCGTGAACAGGCTGAGAAAATCTGGCAGCGTACGATGGCAAGCGACAGTGTTGCGGTGTTCGTTGTCGAGGTGTGTGGCGGCCTGGTGGCAACGTGCACCTTGATAACGGCACCCAACTTGTTGCGCGATGGCCGTCAGCACGGCTTTCTGGAAAACGTGGTCACGCACCCACGCCTGCGCGGACAGGGATTCGGTCGTGCCGTGGTGCGCGCTGCACTCGAGTACGCATGGGCGGCAGATTGTCACCACGTCCTGATGCAGAGCGGCAGAGCAGATCCGCGCGTCCATAGCTTTTACCAAAGCCTTGGGTTCCTGCCTGGACTTCGCGTGGGTTACGCTGCCTTGCGCCCGCAGGATCAAGCAGGCCTCACAGTCTAGCCCCGGCTTACCATTTACCACCGGCCTTGTTCCTTTCGTCACCCCGGACGTGATCCGGGGTCCAGTCGGAAGCATCGCGCTCTCATCGGCGGGCTTTGCCAAGCCTCGACCTGGAGCCGGACTGCAGGTGGCCCGCCTTGCGCCGCGGCTAACCATGCCCCCACCGACAGCCCTTCGGGCTGCCACCTCCCCCGCGTGGCGGGGGAGGATCTGGGCAATGCCGTTGGCAGATCGTTGCCTGCGGTTCGTCGAAACCGGTTGCCCCTGCAACAAAGCGCGCGCAAGCACGCGGGCATGCTCTTTTTCGCGTGAAAGGATCCCATGCGCGCTTTGCTTCTTGCTGCCACCATGCTGGCGGGCACTCTTGCCGCTACGCCGACGCTCGCCGCTTCCGAGGCGAAGGCCATTCCCGCCGCCGCAGGCACCATGCCGGTAGGCAAGCTGGGCAACGCAGTGGTGCCAAAGGCCTATCGCCTCGATTTCACGCTCGATCCGGCCCAGCCGCGCTTTTCTGGCCATGCCGAGATCGACGTGACCGTGAACGAGGGCGGCCGTTATGTGTGGATGCACGGGCTGAACCTGGGGGTGAAGCGTGTGGTTGCCAAAGTGGGTGGCAAGACCATTGCCGGCACGTTCAGCCAAGCCGATGATACCGGTGTTGCGCTCGTCACGTTCGCGCAGGCCCTTCCCGCCGGCACGGCAACGCTGGTGTTCGATTATGACGCCGGCTTCAACGATGGCCCCACCGGGCTGTTCCGCGTCCACGTGGGCGACCAGTGGTACAGCTGGAGCCAGTTCGAATCGATCGATGCGCGCGGTGCTTTCCCATCGTTCGACCAGCCCGGCTTCAAGACGCCTTATACCGTGACGATCACCACGCCCGCCGGCCAGCGCGCGGTGAGCAATGCGCCCGAAGTGGCGACCGAAACCCGCGGCAACCAGACCGTGCACCGCTTTGCCCAAACCCTGCCGCTGCCCAGCTATCTGGTGGCGGTGATGGCTGGGCCGTTCGTGAGCGTGGAAGGCACCGTGCCGGCAACGCCCCAGCGCGCCACCCCGCTGCCGTTGCGGGTCGTGTCCACCCGGCCCAATGCCGACAAGCTGAATTTCGCGCTTGATGGCACCAAGGGCATCGTCAGCCATCTGGAGAACTATTTCGGCCAGGCCTTCCCCTTCCCCAAGCTGGACCAGATCACCGCGCCGATCATGCCAGGCGCGATGGAAAACGCCGGGGCCGATCTTTACGAGGATTCGCTCCTCGTGCTCGATGACAAGGCCTCCACGTCGCAAAAGCGCAATTTCGGCATGGTCGTGGCGCACGAGCTGGCCCACCAATGGTTTGGCGACATGGTCAGCCCGGCCTGGTGGGACGATATCTGGCTGAACGAAAGCTTTGCCAACTGGATGGGCTTCCGCATCGGCAACGAATGGCGGCCCGATCTCAACATCGGCGCCGGTGCGCTGGAAGAAGGCTTTGCCGCGATGCGCACCGATGCCCTGCTCGTTGGCCGGCCGATCCACCAGCCGATCACGCGTAACAGCCAGATCGATGCGGCGTTTGACACGATCACCTATGGCAAGGGCGGCCACGTCGTATCGATGATCGCCGCGTTCATGGGCGATACCAAGTTCCGCGACGGCGTGCGCGGCTACATGGCCAAGCACAAGTACGGCAATGCCAGCACCGCCGATTTCTTTGGCGCCATGGCCGATGCTGCCGGCGATCCGCGTATCCTGCCCGCGATGCAAAGCTTTACCGACCAGCAGGGCGTGCCACTCGTCACCTTTGCGCCGGCGGGCCAGGGCAAGTGGACGGTGACGCAAAGCCGCTATGTCCGCCTGGGCACCCAGGCGCCGACCCAAACCTGGGGCGTGCCGCTGTGCCTGCGCCAGGGCGACGCCCGCGCCTGCCAGTTGCTGGTGGACCAGACCGCCACGGTCTCGATTGCCGGGACCGGCGCGCTGGTGCCCAATGCCGGCGGCACCGGCTATTACCGCTTCGAATTGCCCGCCGCGCAGTGGGACAGCCTGATCGCCCAAGGGGCCAGCTTGCCCGGCGGCGAAGCACTGGCCACGATCGACAGCCTGGAAGCGAGCTTCATGGCCGGCCGTGCCACCCCGGCCCAACTGGTGGCCGCCGCGCGCAGCTTTGCCGCCAATCCCGACAGCTATGCCAGCGATGGCGCCACCGGCCAGTTGATCGCGTTCGATACCCAGGGCCTGTTGACGCCTGCCGCGCACGATGGACTGCGCCGCCTGGTGGGCGAAGTGCGCGGTCCCCAACTGGCCAAGCTGGGCTTCGATCCGCGCGCAGGCGCCCATGCCGGCGACGATCCCGATACGCAGCAACGCCGCGTGGCGCTGGTCGCCGAACTGGCCGACACCGCAGAAGATGCTGCGCTCAACACCAAGCTGGCGGGCGCGGTGGATGCCATGCTGGCGGGCGATGCCAAGGCGCTCGATCCTGCCTTCTACAACAGCGCGTTCAAGGCCTGGCTCAAGCCGCATGGACTGGCCGGCGCCAAGACGCTGATGGAGAAGGCGCTGTCTTCGGAAGACCCGGTGCTGCGCCCGGCCCTGCTCCGCGCCGTGGGCCGCAGCAACGATCCGGCCGTGGCCAAGTGGTTGGTCGAGGACTTTTCCGACAAGCGCCTGCGCCTTTCGGAAAAGCTGATGGGCATTTCGCTGGCCATCGCTTCCCCCAAGACGGCGGATCAGGCCTTTGCCTGGGCCGATGCGCATCTCGACAGCTTGTTGTCGAGCGGCGGCGGCATTTTCCTGGCACGCAGCCTGCCGCAGGTGGTGAGCGGGTTCTGTTCGGCCGACAAGGCCAAGGCGATTGTTGCGTGGCGGCCCCGCTTTGCCAACAACTCGGGTGCGCTGGAACTCGATCGCGCGATCGAGCGGGTGCAGGACTGCGCCGTGCTCAAAGACCAGCGCGCGGCCGGGCTGTCTGCCGAACTCGCCACTGTGAAGTAACGGTTGAGCGGGGGAGGCCAGCCAGCCTTCCCCCGCAGGCAAAAAAAAGGGGCGCCTTCCTCATCTGGAAGGCGCTCCTTTTTTTAGGCGGTGCGGAAAAGCATTGGTTTATTCGACCACCGCGCCCCAATTGCCCCACACGTAGATTGCCACGAACAGGAACAGCCACACCACGTCGACGAAGTGCCAGTACCAGGCCGCCGCTTCCAGACCGAAATGCTGGCGCGGGGTGAATTCGCCGCGTTCGGCGCGGATCCAGCACACGATCAGGAAGATCGTGCCGATGATCACGTGGAACCCATGGAAGCCGGTGGCCATGAAGAAGGCTGAGCCATAGGTGTTCTGGCCAAAGCCGAACGGCGCGTGGACGTATTCGTAGGCCTGGATCGAGGTGAACAGCAGGCCGAGCAGGATCGTGGCAGCAAGGCCCTGCTTGAGGCTCTTGCGATCGCCGTGGATCAACGCATGGTGCGCCCAGGTGAGCGTGGTGCCCGAGCACAGCAGGATCAGCGTGTTGAGCAGCGGCAGGTCGAACGCGTTGATCACCGCCTCGATCGCCTTGGGCGGCCAGACGCCACCGATCACGTCGGTGTTGATCTTGCTGGGGAACAGCGAGAAATCGAAGAACGCCCAGAACCAACCGACGAAGAACATCACTTCCGAAGCGATGAACAGGATCATGCCATAGCGCTGGTGCAACTGCACCACCGGGGTATGATCGCCGGCGTGGGCTTCCTTGATCACCTTGCCCCACCAGGAAAACATGGTGAGGATCACGCCGAGCAGGCCCAGCAGCATGATCTGCGTGCCGCCGGTGATCTTGTGCATGAACAGCACGCCGCCACTGGTCATCACCAGGGCGGACAAAGCCCCCATCAGTGGCCAGATATCGGGCGGCAGGATGTGATAATCGTGGTTCTTGGCACCGGCCATGATCGTCTACTTCCCCCAAGGCTTGCCTGGCATCCTCGCCATTTGCGCAGCGGGAGCCAATTTTGTGATGGTTGCAACGTCTATCGGCCTGCGCACTGCCGGTCCAGTCAATTTGCGGCCTTGTTGAACGTATAGCTCAGCGTGATTTCCGGCACGTTGCGCGTGTTCGCGTCATCCAGCATAGCGGGGTCTACGTAGTAGACCACCGGCATGCGCACTTCCTGACCAGGCATAAGCTTTTGATAGTTGAAGCAAAAGCACTGGATCTTGTGGAAATAGGCGCCTGTCTGCTCGGGCGTCACGTTGAACACCGCGCGGCCCACGATCGGTGCGTCGGAATTGTTGCGTGCGGTGAAGAAGGCGATCTTGCGCTCGCCGATTCGCCCGTCCTGGGTCACCTGTTCGGGCTTGAACGTCCAGGGCAGGCCCGGCGCGACATTCGCGTCGAAGCGGATGGTGATCGGGCGCAGCGTGGCCTTGACCGCCGCCGCCTGGGCCGCCGTGGCGCGCTGGGTGGTGCCGGCAAAGCCGGTGGCCTGGCAGAACATGCGGTAAAGCGGCACGGCCGCATAGCCCAGACCCAGCATCCCCAGCGCCACGCCTGCCGCGATGGCTGCCACCTTGCGATTGGCACGGGCGGTTTTCTCGATTGCCGCTGCCATCGTCATTCTCCCGTTATGGAGCCTTCAGGCCCGCCTCGTGGCTTCAGGCATGGCTCGCGCCGGCCGGCCGCTGCGCCGATTGGCGATGTTCCGCCTGCACGCCCAGTTTGACGATGGTGATGGCAAAGAACAGCACGACCAGCGCGCCCAGCAGCACGCCGAGCGCACGGTTGCGCGCCTTTTGCCGGTTGCGAAAAGCCTTGAGATCAAATTGTTCCGGGTCTTTGCCCACGTCTCGTCCTCTCCCGTCAGGCCCACCCATGGAGCCCGGCAAACCGATCCAGCACCAGCGCGGCGAACAATGCAAACAGATAGAGCACGGAATAGGCAAACAGCCGCTTTTCCGGCTTCATCGTGTCGTTCGGCACACTCTGGCGCAGCCCCACGCGCAGCGCCAACGCCAGGAAGCCCAAGCCCAGCAGCGCCGCCGCCACGCCAAACACCAGCCCTGTACCACCCAGCGCCCAGGGCACCAGGCTGAGCGGCACCAAGAGCAGCGTGTAAAGCAGGATCTGCCGCCGCGTCACCCGTTCGCCGGCCACCACCGGCAGCATCGGGATGCCGACCTTGGCGTAGTCGGTCTGGACGAACAGGGCGAGTGCCCAGAAGTGTGGCGGCGTCCAGAAGAAGATGATCAGGAACAGCACCACCGGCATCCAGGTGATGTGCCCGGTCACGGCCACCCACCCGATCAACGGCGGAAAGGCCCCGGCCCCACCGCCGATCACGATGTTCTGCGGTGTGCGCGGCTTGAGCCACACGGTATAGACCCAGGCATAATAAAAGATCGAGACGGCCAGGATCGCGGCGGCCAGCCATCCGATCGCCAGGCCCATGACCACGACCGAGCCGCCCGACAGGGCAAAGCCGAAATCGCGCGCCGATTCGCGCTCCATCCGGCCCGCGGGCACCGGCCGCTTGGCCGTCCGCTTCATCCCCGCGTCCAGATCGGCTTCCCACCACTGGTTGAGCGCGGCGGCACCGCCCGCGCCCACGGCAATGCACAGGATCGCGGCAAAGCCCAGCACCGGGTGTATCTCTCCGGGCGCGGCCAACAGGCCGCACAGGCCGGTAAAGATCACCAGCGTCATCACGCGCGGCTTGGTCAGCGCAAAGAAATCGCGCCAGTCTGCGGGCATGCGCAGCGGAGTCGTCACAAGGTCCATCGTGAGGGGGCTATAGCAGTCCCGCTCATCAGGGGAAGGCAATCCGAACGGCGACGGACCGGATTGCCCGGCAGAGCGATCGCGCCGGCGGCATCGATCCGCATGCCGCAAACGCCCTGGCCCCAAAGGTGCATTGGAACCGCAAGGCAGCCCGATCATTTGCCCGATGACACGGCATGGCCCCGCGCGCATGCCGCCCCATTGCAGGAGCATGTTCCATGGCCACCGCCAGCATTGCCAAGCCGACGACCCCGCCCGACGCCACGTTCACCGACACCGCAACGCTGCGTGCGCAGGCCCGCAAGCATATCGACCAGGGGCCCGTCACCCAGTCCTTCCCCAAGGACCGCGAAGTGATCATCGCCCAGTTGAACAAGGCGCTGGCCACCGAATGGGTCTGCGTGCTGCGCTACATGCGCCACTACTACACCGCCGAAGGCCTGGTTTCCGAACCGATCAAGGCCCATTTCCTTGAGCACGCCAACGAAGAACGCGCCCATGCCGACAAGCTGGCCGAGCGTATCGTGCAGCTTGGCGGCGAGCCCGACCTTGATCCCGCCACGCTGACCCATCGCAGCCACGCCGAATACCAGGTGGGCAAGACGCTCAAGGACATGGTCAAGGAAGACCTGATCGCCGAGCGCATCGCGGTCGAGGCCTATCGCGAGTTGATCGCCTATGTCGGCGATCGCGATTCCACCACCCGGATCATGCTCGAAGGCATCCTGGCCCAGGAAGAAGACCACGCCGACGAATTCCGTGATCTGCTGGAAGGCTGGCAGGGCGAATAACTGCTTCGCCGCCCACAGCATTTCCCCTGTATCGGCGCGCGTGGGCCGGGATAAGCCCGGTCGCACGCGCGCCTAAAGCTCTGGCTGGGCTGCTACTACCGCCCCACACCACCGCGTGCCATGATCGCGCGGTCGTCAGGCCCCTTAGGCCGCATGGCCTTCTGTCAGCCGCGCATGGAGGCGCCGCACCATGCCCTTGCGCTCGGCCAATGGCAGATCGGTGCGCTGGGCCACATAGCGCAGCAAGGCATAGGCCTGGTGCGCGCGCCAGGCGGCATCCTCCTGACCAAGGCCAAGGCTGGCGAACAAGTCCGCCAGATAGGCCGTGCGCGCGTCGTCCACCGCCGCCACCGCCGTGCGCGCTGCGTCCGACCGGCGCGCCCAGCCCATGATTGCCAGTTCGAGATCGGCAGCGCGAGCGGCAGCCTGCGAATGAAACGGCAGTTCCATCAGGCGCAGGATGCGCTGCCGCACGTCGGGCTCCTCGCGGACCAGGCGGTCCTGCACCGCCAGTGTCGACCGCGCCTGCCATTCTTCCAGAACCGCTGCCAGCAAGGCACTTCGATCCTTGAAATGCCAATAGAAACTGCCCTTTGACGCGCCCAGGTCCACGGCCAGCTTTTCCACCCGCACCTGCTCCACGCTGCTGTCGGCCATCACGCTGATCGCGGCGGCGATCCAGTCTGACCGCGTGAGGCGCTTGGCGGCAGGCGGGTTTGGGTGCGGGGGCGCGGCTTGCGTCATGCCCTGGGCTTAGGCCGACGGCAGCAGCGCGTCCAGAACCGGTCTTGACCGGGGCGTCGCGCCTCACCATACGGTAGCGTATTGAGAGAGGAAACGCCGATGTCCTACGCCGCCGCTGCCGGTACGATCGTTGCCCAGATCCTGGCGCTGCCCGAATTTGCCCGCGTCCAGGCGCTGTTTCCCGATACCGGGCTGGATGAAGCGACCTTGGCCGAAATCGTCAGCGGCGCGGCCGATCTGGCCGAAGGCGTGATCGCCCCGTTCAACCTGCAGGCAGACCGCGCGGGATGCACGCTTGACCAGGGCCGCGTCGGACTCGCCCCTGGCCACCATGCGGCCTGGCAGGCCTTTGTCGAAGGGGGCTGGCCCACGCTCGAAGGCGCCACCGAATGGGGCGGCGCGGGCTTGCCGATGCTGGTCCATTCGGCGTGCGAGGAATTGTTCAACCGTGCC